>AP024096.1:4800000-8879929 GCA_015099395.1 Ktedonobacteria bacterium brp13
TATTCGTGAGTTCAAAAAGGGTATCGACGATGTTACGTCCACAGATACGAAAGAAAACAATAGCGACAAGATCTCTTCGCAAAAGTCACTATCCAGTGCCCGCGCAGAGTTGGATCAGATCGAGCGCGATCTAGCTTACAAAAAATCACTACTCGCCTCACAGGAGGCTGAGAAGGCTGCGATGAACGAGCCAGCAACACCTGGCGCCGAATAGTTCATCCTTTCTTTCACTATTCGATTGCAATAGCACCTCGGGGGATTTTTAATGGCTACAAGTGAGGTAGAACAGCAGCAACTTCTCACGTCCGGTAGAGAAGATAATGACGACAACGATCCGTCAGCGATGTCACTGGTCGACCATCTGGAAGAACTACGCTGGCGTATCATGAAGGCAGGAGCAGCAGTCGTGGTAGGCGCGATTATCGCCTTCATCTTCTGGAAACAGATAATGAACGTGCTCGCGGCTCCGCTCCCGATCTCGACATCATCTCTCGATAAACTAACAGGGGGAGCCACCTCTGCGACACCACTGATCACGACAGGCATCGGTGAGGCCTTTACCGTTGCGCTGAAGCTTTCTTTTGTCTGTGGTATCATCCTGGCTTTGCCGGTCATCCTCTATCAGGTATGGGCCTTTGTATCACCAGGACTCTACAAACACGAGAAAAAGCACGCCGTCCCATTTATTGTGATCGGTGTCGTCCTCTTCATCGTCGGCGTCGGCATCGGCTATGTCGTCTTACGCTATCCCGTTGACTGGCTGACAACCTTCGGCGCTGGTACATTCACCCAGTTTGTTTCAGCAGGCAGTTATCTGACCTTCACATCCTTCTTCTTACTGCTATTTGGCATCGTCTTTGAGTTACCACTCGTGCTCACATTCCTGGCGATGGTCGGCATTGTCACTCCGCAGTTCCTGTCCCAGAAACGAGCGATGGCCCATCTGGGTATGTGGGTAGCCGCAACAATCTGCACACCAGGTGCGGACTTCTACAGTCCTCTCTTCGTTGGTGTCTCGCTCTCAGTACTCTATGAGCTCAGCATCATTATGATCAGGATCCTGGTCAAACCAGACAGGGTTACAACCGCAGAGGAGTAACAACCACAACCATACGCTTCCCTTGAGGTTTGCCCGTACAGGCGAGCGCTCCGACTGAACATTTACGATGAGTAAAGCAACGTTCAGCTGGGGCGCTCGCTTTTAGTATCGAGGCGGAAGCGCCACCAGAGTGGCAGATAGGCGAGGCAGTAGAGGACGGCAGCGCTAATAAAGACAACCGGATACCCAACGTTCTGGATCACCAGGCCACCAAGCGAGGCTCCGATCGCCCACATACCCTGATACGCGACCTGATAGCTGCTATTGGCGACACCACGATGCTTGCGCGCAACACGCTCCATCGAGAACACTTGCAGGATACCTTGCGACATATCGGCAAGTCCCTGACGTACAGGGTAGAGGCCAGCCGCCAATGGAAGATAGGGGACACAGCCAATCACTAACATCAAGGGGATAGCAAGCAAACGTGGAATCAATAGCGTCGCCAGTATCCCGATACGCACAACAAACCAGGGCGCGATCAGGGTCAGCAGGGCGTTCAGGATATTCGCCGCACCATCGATCGAGCCAAAGAGCGCCGGCGAAGCTCCTAGATGCTGCACAAAATAGACATTCATATATGGAATGAAGAGGCCAGCACCGAGACCCTGGAAGGCATACAGAGCAGTGAGAACGGTAAGAGGACGTGCCAGTGCGCTACGTAATCGGGTATGATATCCTGGCGCGAAGAAGGCTCTTATACGCGTCACAGACGTATTCCATAGCTCAGAGAAGTGCCGTCGTTCTTCCGTAGTAGCAGTCTGTTGTCGGCGATAGAGGAGCCGGTCATCCTCCATCATGAAGAGCGGAATAAAACTGGGGGCCGCAATCACACTGGCCGTCAGCAGCGAAAGTTGATACGCACGCGCCTGATTTTTCGCGGCCAACGCGCCATTCAGCCAGGCGGGCAGGGGTCCCATCAGCGTATGCCCCGCAGCAAACCAGAGCGGCAAAAGACCACCAAAGGTCTCACCCACCACCGTAGCCACCAGCATAATGACCAGATTTATGCTGAACAGGTGTGGACGTTCCTCTTCGCTACTATTGAGCGCGAGAAAAGGCGCATTCACCACCAGGATGAAGGCACCGCCAATGCCAGCGATAAATGCACTGACCAGCAACGGTACAGAGGTACGGAAGAGTATCTGGCCCGCACCCGCAAAACCGATCAAGACACTTGACCAGATCAATACAAGCTTGCCACCAAAACGATCAACACACACACCAGCAGGGATAATCGTGAGTGCCGCACCCAGAGTGCCAATAAAGAGTATCAAGCCAATAAAGTCGGTATTGTAACCCAGCGCAATTAAATAAAGATTGTAGAGGACCGTAATGATGCCGACCGTCACATAGCTCAGTGCCATGCTGATAAGATATAAACGGGCATTCCGTTGGAAACGCCCGTACTGCCGAATATATTCAAGAAGGTACTGCATGGCCTATGAGCGTGTCCCACGCATAACCTGTGCTTGCGCTACTGGCTCTACTGGCTCCTCAGGTGTGGGAGCTTTTGGATGTCCGTTCATACGACGCTGCCGTCCTGGGATAACCCGAGGCTTCTCTTCCATAAGTTGACGGTAGCCAGGACTCCCAAACTCTAGCCCATCCTGTGACGCCACGGCAGAGCCTGATGCCGCCGGTATCGCTGGAGCCATCGGCGCAGTAGGAACGATGGGCTCCGTACGAGGCTTCAGGCTACCAGGCAACAAGAAGGCCCGTGCAACCATCTTAATCTGTTCTTTACGAGCATGAAACTCGATGGCAGCATTTACCACACGATCACTCGTCTGCTCAACTTTATGATCAACTGCATTCATCCGCACAGGCATCGAAGCCACCGCGCGTGCAACCGGATTCGCACTCTGCTCCGGGAGTTCATTGTTGCGCACAGCCTCAGCAGTCTCTTGATTAATAGAGTCCACATAGGGCCGTATCTTCTTAAGCAGTTCAGCCTTATCACGCAAAACAGAGGCACCAAAGGCCAGGCCAATATTGATCGCCACAGCGAGTAGGACCGAAATGAGCACGAACAGACAGATAATAAAGGCTGCGATCTGACCCGCACCGGCCAGGATAGGGTCCACAGCAAAAACTAGCGATGTGTGCATTATTCACTCCCTTCTTCCGCCAGGACTGCCTCCATTGCCTCCGCCTGCTGTTGGCGTCGCAGTTCAGCCCGAGAACGTGCATGACCCTTGCCAAAGAAGACCCGCACCATCTGCTGACCTGCCACGACTGAAGCCACCGCCCGTACACTCGGTGCCAGCGCCACATTTGTCGTTAGTTTCGTCGCCGAACTGATCGTCGTCACAGTACCACCAGCGGTCCGCGCAGTATCTTTCACAATACCGACCGTTTCCTGCACTGAATCGATCAACGGGCGTAGCTCATTACGCACAACTGTAATGGTTTTAATCAATTTGACAATCGAATATACCTGGAAAAGAGTTGCAGCAACCATAAGAACAGCCAGAACAATCAGACTAATATAGAGCAGTTCCAGCAGGCGACCGTAGATAGCGCATAGGATAATGCCCACAACGAGCACGATCACTATTACAGCGCCTACAATGATCGCATACCTCTTTGCACTTTTCATAATGCGCCTCCCAATACGATTCTCAATAAATTCTGTCCTATTATAAGGTATACACGTAGTCCCCGAAAGAATAGCTACGTTTCTCTATGAGCATAAGTTGCAAAACACCTACTTACATAATACGTAAAAAGCTTTATAAGGGCGACAAAGAGTTAAAGAATAGGAAGAATGATTCTTTTATAACACACAAAGGAGTCCCTGGCTCTGTACCTATGGTACAACGAACTCAGCTATTATCTGGATACAGCAGGCCCAATTAGCCACCCATTCATCCCCTTTCCCAGCTATTCTTGTTATCCTCATTATCCTTCTCGTCCCTATACTCTATAGCATAAGCCTGGCTTATTCATGATGCAGGAGGGAGGCCACTTTCTTATGGGCAGGCGGCGCGGGAATAAATGTGATCATTTGTACAGTTTTATCTCTTGTATGCTATACTATTGATGGGTTATTTACTGTTTTCTATCTTTTATTGAGGCATCCTTTGTGTACCAGGCGTTAACTTTTGCAATTAGTACATTCGTCACTTTCGTCACTGTCATTGATCCAGTTGGTCTGGCCCCGGTCGTCGTGAGCCTGACGGCTCCCTTTAATCCCGCACAACGTAAGACCATTGTCACGCGTGCTATTCTCATCAGTGCAGCTATTATCTTCTTCTTCGCTGTCGTTGGGCATTATCTACTGGATCGTCTGGGTATCTCCCTCTACGCATTTAATATTGCAGGTGGAGCACTCCTCTTCCTGGTTGCCGTCGATATGCTCTTTGGACGACAATCGGGCGCACGTGAAACTAAAGAAGAAGAGGAAGAGGCTCTGACCCGTGAGGATATCAGTGTCTTCCCGCTAGCTATCCCTATGATTGCCGGACCCGGCACTATCGCAACCACCATTCTTTATGTCGGACAAGCCTCATCGAATAGTATCGATCTTATTGAAGTTATCATCGCCATAGTCTGCGTCCTCTTTCTCGCATGGGTTGTCATGCGCAGTTGTACCTGGATCATCAGATTCGTGGGGAAGACAGGCATCCTGGTCCTCTCACGTATTCTAGGTATCTTGCTGGCTGCACTCGCCATTCAATTTATCCTGAACGGTATCGCTACCTATATTCACAGCGCTGGCTTCATTCGATAAGCGCCCGCTTACAAAGAAGCCGTAGAAAACTAAATTGCGACCTTCGCCCTGTTCATTCGTAGTATTGAAGTAAGGCCAAGTATACTGAGTACACATACTACCAATAAGCTCTTGGCAGGCGTGGCAATTTTAGGTACACTACTAGTTATTATTTTAGCTTCATTCGCTTTATACTACAGCGCGATATCGTAGATGCGCGTCGGGACTTGATGCAGGCCTTACATGTCTTGCATGTCAGACACGTCTGGATGAGCATGAGCGATTGAGATATGGGAGGACAATTCGTGGAAGCACACAGCGAACTTCAGACGTATCTGGACCAGGGCAAGCAAGAGCTTGCACATGGGCATGGACGCGAGGCCGCAATCGCCTACGCGCATGGTGCGCAGATCGACACCGATGATCCAATGGTACATCTGGGTCTGGCCGAGGCCAATCTGGCATTAGGCAATTATGATGTTGTAAAGATGGCGTGTCGTAAGGTACAGGAACTACAGCCTCAGGGTGGTTTCGAAGGCTGGACAGCACAGGCTATCCTTGATCTGCTGGACCAGCGCTATGACCGCGCCCTGCAAAGCGCAGACAAGGTCATTGAGCTCGATCCCAGCATTGGCTACACCCATGCCCTGCGCTCGTATCTGTTACGTGCCACCGGTCAGGATTATGATGCAAATCTGGCACGTGCGCGTGCTACTCGTATGTCTTACGGTGGCCGCTTCGAAAACTGTTTTCCAGCCCTACCGCCCAAAAGTCCTCCTAGCTACCAGGCAGTAAATACAGCAACACAGGCACAGAACGGTAGCCAGGCGAGGAATGGGCAGGTACAGGTACAGGAACCTGCTCCAAGGCAGGCTCCGCAGGCAGAGAAATTGGGCGGTTCACGTCTCAATGGTATGCAGCGCCAGATGATTCGTACGCGCTTCGCGCTCAGTCGGTACACTGGTCTGGTCACCAATATCCTGGTGCTCATCAATGTCCTGGTCTATGTGGCATCAAATCTTAGCCCGAGTATCCACCAGAATATTATGAATTGGGGTAGCCAGATTAATCCGTATGTAGCCCAGGGGCAGTATTACCGTATCTTCACGGCCATGTTCTTACACGAGGATATCTTCCATATTTTTATCAACATGCTCTCACTCTTCATGGTAGGACGAGCAGTCGAGATCTTCTATGGGAAAGGGCGCTACCTGTTAATCTACCTGTTGTCGGGTATCGGTAGTGGTATTGCGTTCTACTTTCTGGACCCAGGACAGGCTGCGGTTGGCGCATCCGGTGCGATCTTCGGGGTCTTTGGAGCGCTCGGCGTCTTCTACATCATGAATCGCCGTATGTTAGGGACAGGGGGCCAGGGTTTCATCATGCAATGGGGCTTCATCCTCGTGCTCAACCTGGTCCTTGGTTTCACACCAAACTCCGGTATAGCGATCTGGGGACATGTCGGAGGATTGATCATCGGCATGATCGTCGCCTACCTGGTCATGCCACGTGACCGCCGGAGCCGCCGCTTCATCTAAGCAAGTATGCCTCAAATGCTTAGTGAAGATAGTAAAGATAGAAAAGAAGCAAGTAGCAGAAATGCTGCTTGCTTCTTGTTTTTCCTTGTACACTGAAGGTAGAGAGTCGAGCTTGCAATCTCGCTGTGACCCGGCTGAGTCACAATAATCCTATCAATGTACCGTTTATCACCACGGCGCAAAGACAGGGTGATCCTATCCATGCCCTTTACCCCCCTGCTCGGCTCTCCCTCTCCATTTCCTTCTCGTTCCTGTTCCGTGAGCTTACAGAGAGGTAGCTACCGACAGATTATAGTTCCCGGAGGTGTTATGACCTAGGATTTCTTTGATGGTCCATTCACCTTCCGCACAGCGAGAAATCAGTTTCTCTTCAGGCTGAGAACGAATGAGATCTTTGACCATCTGCAAATTGTCCAGTAGATGTTGTAAAACGAGACCATCATCAGGCAACAATTCGATGTACATGATTGCATACGGGGCATATTCCCCGCTTTCGGGCTTCTGAATTTTTTTTCATCAGAATAACCTCTTTCGCATTTAGACTTAAGTAGGCCAAAGGCAAGCCAGCCTTGAAGTATCTCTTCAGTATATCCCTTTCAGATCAGGTTTGCCATTCAGCGGCCTTTTCTGCTCACTTATAAACTCAGCGTTAACATCTCATCTATTGCACGTTAGTACACATAAGATCTCTTTATTGATGTATATAGATGCAAGGAAAAACAATGCAACAACAGAATGGATATCCCGCTCAGCAGCAAGCACAACAGCCTCAACAGCCAATGCTTCAGCCAATCCAGCAGCAGACAAAGTTCTACAAATCAGGTCTTTTTGGTTTCTCTAGCGCAGCAGGACGCTTTGAGCGTGACTTGCACAAAATGGAAAAGCAGGGATGGAAGGTTGGGCAGTATGCTTTTCTTGGTACAAACTTCTGGTGGCAGCGTTGTATCGCTGTGACGTATCAGCAATAATTCTGTTTTTCTTGTCCCCCAATACAGACATGAGGCATCCCGAATTTTAGAGGCAGCGCTTTACGGAAGGTAGAGCTCGCAAAAACAAACCTTCTGGGATAGAGTACGAGAGTACAAGCAGAAAAAAACATGCTGTACTCTCTCCTGGAGGTTTTATGATGTCATCGCAGTATCTCATACCACGCTTTTTTTGGAAACTTGTCGGACAAGTTTCCAATATCGTCAGTAGCATGGAACAAATTTTCAACCTACTTTACGTTGAGAAATAATCCGCCTATTTGCAAAAATATGAGCCGCACTCCTAATGAATGGTAAGAGTAGCCAGGAATAAAAGACATTGCTTGGCTGGAAGTTTGGAATGAATAAGAGACACAAGCTAGCCGTAATAAAAGTGGGAGTGATAGCGAATCCGATGATGCGGAAGTTATAGCTATTGGTATCTATGTCGGCAGCAATAAGTCGATGATTGCTGAATGCGTAGATCCGAAGCAGCATTGCGGAATAACCACAACCTGCCAGGACAACGGTATAAACGATGACCGCTTCTCGATACTGAGAGTACTGTGAGATATTGGCAGCTACAGGGAAGAAGGCTACAAAGGCCAGGAAGAGGAGATTGAGCCAAAGGAAGAATCTATCGACCTGGTTGATAACATTCATTAAACGACGATGCTCTAACCAATAAGAAGCCAGAACGGCAAAGGTTAAGACATAAAATAGAGTGTTTGTCAGAAAATCATGAGTTAGAGCTTTTCTGAATTCAGCATCAGTATGAGTATCAGCAAGTGGAATCTGAATACCCAGGACAAGGAGTGTTACTGCAATCGCAAAGATGCCATCGCTCAGCATCACAATACGGTCCTCGCTCGGTTTTTTCGTTTCTTCGACCAGGTCAGGTTGCCTGGACCTGTTGGTTTCAGCGATATATTGTGTCTTTTGTTGTTGCTCGGATACGTCCACTGCTATCTCCTAAAAAATAGAATAAAGTCTATGCTTGTTTCTAGCATAGACGATTTTCCAGTAGCATATCCAATTTGTGCTTTTTTGGCAAGTATCTATCTACATCTCTGCCCCGATATCCTTGCTAAAAACAAGATAGGTCATTTGCCCCATACCTTTTCTCTTCACGTAAAGTACACTTCCCCAATATTCTGAATTTCTGATGAGGAGAAAAAGCATGTCCCAACGCATTCCAAAATCAATCTGGTTCGTGACTATTCTAACGTCTGTTATCCTGGGGATCTGGCCGGGTATCGTGCTGGCACAGGGGAACTACACATTTTTCTCGGCGATTCTTGGTTGGTTCATATTACCACTTGGTATCTATCAACTTATCACAGGCCAATTTCCTTCTGATGAGCTGGCCCGGTTCCAATTGTTGATGACCCTTGCCTATCCGTTTGCAATGCTAGGGAATTCAGAATTGGCTACTTTCCAAAAAACTTTGGGTCAGCATGGCGATTGTTAAAGATGAAATCTATCATCTTTGTTGCATTCTTGTGTCTTGCTAATGATACGCGTCATGTAGAGATAGACAAGAATGCACTTTTTTTCAGTTTTATGTATATTGGTAAATTTTAAGCCAAACGCCTGCTTTAAGAAAAATCATACTTTTGGTTGTTGAATCCTATTTTGGTTTTATCTATACTTTCCTTCGAGATGACTGTCATTTGTGAATAGACGTAACGGAGGGAATTTTGTTTAACACGGTTCTTACTTCAACGCGCCGCACTTTCTGTAAGTACCTCGGAGCCGCAGCCGCAACCACCTTTTTTTTCGGAGCTAGCACGCTTTCAGCACATGCAGACAGTAATCGAGATGCCAGGTTCAGGAATGCATCAGGGGCTGGTATTAATGTCTTACTTGTCCACGGAGCGTGGGCGGATGCTTCAAGTTGGATGGGCGTGATTATGAGACTGCAGGCGCAAGGCTACAATGTGCTCGCCGTTCAAAATCCACTCACATCGTTTGATGAGGATGTAAATATAACGCGGCAAGCACTCGACTCACTCTCCGGTCCGACGATCGTGGCAGGTCATTCGTATGGTGGTGCCGTGATTACCAATGCCAGTATTGGTGCCTCGAACCTCCATAGCCTGGTGTATATCGCAGCAGTAGCTCCTGATGAAGGCGAGAGTGTCATGGGCATTGCCGGGCAATTTCCTACGCCTCCCATTGCAGCGCACGTAGTTACTTCCTACCGTCAAGGCTATAATTGGGTTGATCCAGCTTTTTTCCCCCCGGACTTTGTGCAGGATATCGCTATCGAGGAAGCACAAGCGCTGGCGGTGTTGCAGAAACCGATCACACCAGAATGCTTTGCGGCAAAGTCAGGACCACCTGCATGGAAAACAGTGCCGTCCTGGTACTTAGTTTCAGGCAATGATCGAGCGATTAACGTTGACTCAGAGCGCTTTATGGCCAAACGCATAGGGGCCACTACCCGTGAGATCGCTTCCAGCCATGCCTCTCCTGTCTCCCATCCTCAAGACGTGTTCGAGATCATTGTTGCGGCATCGCAAGGCGCGGCAGTTGTTGGAAAAGGATGATGCGACGTATGATCTTCCTGACCCGCTGTTGAATAAGTCCCTGTTCCTAATAGTTGCTAAGACCATAACCAAATGCTGCATTGGCCTGGGAACTCAACTTTAACCTATGTCCGTTGAAATCTCCAGGGAAACCCAAAGACCCAACTGAACAGGAGATTGGACTACGACCAACCCAAAGTGCTGTTTCCACATTTCAGGCCGATGGAGACAGATGGGATGCCATGACGAATGCATCACGTCGCTTGCCAATAAAGTTCACTATCGCCTGTAAAGATGCTATAATCCCTTGCCCCCCTCTTTGAGGGCTCACCTGGATAGGTTTTTTGGCCTATCCAGGTGAGCTTCATAGAAGAAAATGCACACGAACATTCAGTATTATATATAAAGCATGTATTAAACTCATATATCACTATCACCCCGAAACTCGCCAAAAACTCGTCCCCCTCTCGGAGGGGGGAGATAGCTTTAGCTATCGGGGGGAGCCATCCTCGCCTTCTGCTCTCGATAACTATTCTACGCCAACCATCTCCCGTTCGGACGTAGATTTCGTCAGCGAGGATAACAGACGATAAAGGTGAGCGTGATAAAGAGCGTTTAATTCGAGATTATAACGTTATTCGAACATTTACTCCCCCCGATAGCTAAAGCTATCTCCCCCCTCAAAGAGGGGGACAAGGGCTTAATTGCACTATACAGGCAATAGTGAACGTTATTGGCAAGTGACATGACGCATTTGTTATGGCGTCCCATCTGTCTCCATTGGCCTGGAAGGCGGTTTCATGGCCTATTTCCAAAAAACCTATCCCGGTGAGCTCTTTGAGGGGGGACGGGTGTTTAGGTAGTTTTATGGTGATAGTGATGTATACAGTTATTTTATGAGATATGTATAATAATGGATAGTAGTATGTATCTCATTCGTTGAGTCTCACTGGGATAGGCAAAAAAACCTATCCCAGTGAGCTTGCAAGCGGGAGGTGGCTTAGATCCTCACCATGCAGGTCAGCACCACGCAGATCCAGTCCATTGCGACGCCGCTGACTCTCATCACTCCAAATTATTGGACCTCGTCCGTTCTCATGAGTTGCAAAGCATCTCTAGCCAGAAAATGCTGTATCCACCCGCTACCCACGATCAGCAGGCTGAGCAGGGCACCGCTAAGCATGGCGATAGGTGCACCGTAGAGACCTGATAGCCAACCCATCAGCAGGTAGCCCAGCGGGAGACTTCCGTCAAAGAAGAGCACCTGCATGCTCATAACGCGTCCACTCAGATGGCTCGGGGTGACTGTTTGCAGAATGGTCATGGACTGCATGGCAAAGGTCTCTTCTGCAAAGCCAATACTCGCAATCAGCACCAATGACAGTAGATAGCTGTGCGAGATTGCAAAAAACACTTCCAATATGCCGAAGACCAGCATCGCAGTCAACACGTGCCGCAGCGTTGGCTGCTGATTGCTCCAGGCCAGCAATAGTGCTGAAAGCAACGCGCCGAGGCCGATCGCGGCCGAGAGCAAACCAAAGACTGTTGCGCCCGCATGCAGCACGTCTGTGGCGAAGAGGGGCAGCAAAACGTTGAAGTTCGAGCCGAAGAGCAAGACCAGACCAACGACAAAAATCATGAATAGGACCGCAGGCGTTTGCCAGACATAGTCTACTCCCTCGCGCAGACTCTGCCAGGTATGCTGCCGCACGCCCACACTACCGGATTGAGGCAGCTGTATATGCAGTTCGTGGCTCTTGATCAGTGCCAGCGCTATAATTACGGGAATAAAGCTGAGTGCGTTGAGCAAAAAGAGCATGGTGACACCGCTGGCTCCAATGATGACACCTCCAAGAGCAGGACCCACGATGCGCGCCAGCGTAGAGATTGAGGAGTTCAAGGCGACAGCGTTGGGCAGGTCCTCGCGCCCAACCATGGCGACAACAAACGCTCGACTCGCCGGATGCCCCAGGCTATTCGTGAACCCCAGCAATAGTGCCAGGACATAGAGATGCCAGAGCTGTAATGTACCGGTCGCGATCAACGTCCAGAGGAGCAAAGCTTGAATCATAGCCGCAGTCTGCGTCAAGAGCAAGATACGCCGTTTAGGCCAGCGATCGGCAAAGACGCCTCCAAAGATTGAGAAAAGCAGTATCGGCAGAGCTTGCAGCGCGCCCACCAGTCCAAGCTGCAAGGCGCTGTGGGTCAGTTTCAATACTAGCCAGGACTGTCCAATGCTTTGCATCATAGTTCCCAGCAGCGAGATCATTTGACCAGACCAGAAAAGACGAAAATTACGTTGCCGTAACGCAGTAAATACGCGCAACCAGTCTTTTTTCGGCCGTTCAAGAGGAGAGTGCTTTTTCATGTCCGTCGGTCTGTCGTCCCTTCTTCGTCTATTCAACAGATTGAATGGAGCGTAAGTATACCGAAGGCACAACCAAAAAACACCGTCCAAATGAACGTTGTCGAGCTCTTGACAAAAATGCTATAATTAAAATGAGAAACGGGTATCTTCGAAGGGAAGATGCAATTGCTATTCTACTATTTGTAAAGTAGCATGTCCCTCCCCTCTTATACTAACTGTCTTACACTGGCTGGTTCAGCCATTTCCCCTTACCACGGATGGTATGTACCTGCTGAAAACCGACTGACTCATACGCACGGCGAGCAGGAGTGCGCTCCACATTCGTCTCGACGATCGCGCTGGTGGCTCCGTGCTCTTTGAAACGACGGAGGATCTCCAGTAGAAGGATGCGCCCAATGCCACTCTGATGAAAACGCGGATGGACGCCGAGTGGCTCAATCTGTGCAATGCGGCGTTCGGGAACAAACCAGCCCACACAGAAGCCAGCTAATGAGCCATCGGGCGCGGTCACAACCAGATCCAACTCAGGTCGATATGGAGGAGTGTGTATCGTTCGCGCACGCCACTCTGGCGTCATGGAAGTGCTCTCGAAGGCCGCACGATGTACCTCGCTATATGCTGCAACTTCCTGTTCGCCTGCGAGGAGACGCAGCGTAAAGCCAGCAGGCAGTGTTGGCACAGGCGGAAGATTGGCAAGCGAGTGTTGCAGCAAGACATAGCGGTCCCCCTCTTCGTGCAGAAAGCCATGCGCTTCAACCAACTGTTGTCGCTCCAGATCATCATCACGGAACTCTACCCAGTAGGGCAGCGGCCAACCCCGTTCCGCATCGCGCTCCCGAAAGCGTCCATCAGCCCAGGCAAAGAGCTGCGCTGCGACGTCCTGCGCCTCAGGACCAGGCAGGATAAAGAAGTCGAGAGCGGCCCAGTAGTATTGCCAGGCCGCAAAGCCGACAAGCTGCCTCTCCGAGTCTTCCCAGAAAGCAGCATCGCGTCCCTCGTTGATAGCAGGTGAACTGAGCCGCCAGGGGAGGTCAATCACGTGACGGCACGACAGGGGCATACGGAGGATAAGATCAAGAATACGAGGCATATCAGCCTCACTACGAAATGGGTGGCGAGTAAGAGTCATGATGCCCTCCTTAGCAGTGTATCGTATCGGCAAGCTTAGAATTTAGTATTCCCAGGATGCGTGGCCCAGAGGTGCTCGATTCAGTTCCTCACGATAGTGTTGCCACAAAGGCATGAAGCTATTCATGTATGCAATGAAACGTTCGTTGTGATGGCGTTCGAGCAGGTGGATTAACTCGTGTACAACTATGTACTCGACGCAATGGACTGGTTTCTTGATCAACTCAAGATTCAACCAGATGCGGCCAGCTTTGATATTACAGGTACCCCATCTGGTTTTCATCTGTTTGACACCCCAGTCTGCTACCGTGACGCCAATCAGCGCTGCCCATTTATCAATCAGGGGGACAATCTCTGCTTTAAGCTGGCGACGATACCAGGTGATCAGGACACGCTCGCGCACTGCCGTACTGCTACCGGGCCGTACGCAGAGGTCCATAGTCTTGTTATTGCGCAGGCTCACTGATGGTGTGCCTTCCCGATAGATGACATTGAGCAGGTAACGATGGCCCTGGTAATAATGGCTCTCGCCGCTGACGAACTCACGGGCTGACTGACGTTCCTGACCCGCAAATCGGGCTTGCTGATGCTTGATCCATGCAAGTTTGGAGATGGTAAAGAGGCGTACTGCCTCATCATTCACACGTAATGGTGCCGCCACCCGTACCCGACCATTTGGTGGATAGACAGCAAGATGGAGATTCTTGATATCTTTCCGAACCACATCCACTACAAAACCATTGACGGTGATCTGATGCATCTCAATACTCGCTTTTTTGCTTATAGATAAGCTGGAAAATATCATTCTCCAGTTGTGCTAAATCCGCTTTTTGCAAGACTTTGCGGATCTCCAGACGAATCTCTCGCTCTTTGAAGGGACTGCCACGCCAACTATCTTTCTTGATACGTTTGACTTCGGTATCCAGTACGCTGGCAATCTCATCATTCTTGCTACTTGTAGCATACTCCGCCAGTTTATCATAAATGGCACGCTTGCCCAGGGTGTTGATACCATCCGGGTAGGTTGTCTGGCTGCCTGGATTTTGCGCGTCGCTGGCGAGCTCTGCGATTTTTTTCAGATACTCTTTGTATTCCAGGGCTTGATCCTGACGCGCACGGATCAGGGCATCCAGGCGCGCAGACATCTTATCGTAGTAGCCTGTGTTCAGGGGACGCTCGTTGATGATGACTTTGCGCAGGTTGTTTTCGATGGTTTCTGCCATGGCCTTCTGGTTGCGAGCGATACCTTTGGGCAATTTTGCCTCCAGCCCGTCGATGCCTTTCTCTACGATGAGTTGAATCAGTGAGATATCATCAAAGGCTGAGACGACTTCGCTCTCTTCGGCACGAATATAGGTGTCGATCAGGTAGCGCATCGCTGGCTCATAGACTTTGAGGTCAACGTTGTCACCACTGGCATTCTTGATCTCGGCGCTTACGTTTTCGTAACGGGCTACTTCTTGCTTGATCTGTACAATTTCCTGCTCCGAGTAGCCAGCCTCTGGCAGGTCATTAGCGAGATTGGCAAAGGCGCGTATCAGGGATGCAGTGAGCTTGTAGAGCGTGATGCGCCTGGCTTCGTAGGCCTGCAAGGTCTCGTTGTCGGCTGTCCCATCGTTGCAGAAGTAGCGCATGTAGTCGAGTGTCTCCTGGGGCGGATCGACGGCTTCACAGAGGGTTTTGATGGCCTCACGGGCCTCGTCAAGCTTTTGACGTCCTTTTTCTATGCGATCTTGCAAGAGACCTTCTACGTCTTTCTTCTCATATCCCTCCAGTGCTTCCGAGGTGTAATCGTGGATCGAACCCTCGACACTTTTAAAGAGATCTTTATAGTCGACGATGTAGCCATACTCTTTATCTTCACCGTCCAGTCGGTTGACGCGACAGATGGCTTGAAACAGTCCATGATCCTGCATCTTCTTGTCGATATACAGATAGGTGGCCGCTGGGGCGTCAAAGCCGGTTAAGAGCTTATCCACGACAATCAAGAGCTTCATCTGCCCTGGCTCTTCTATAAACTTCTTCTTGACCTCTTTTTCAAACTCTTCTGGCGATCTTCCGTTGAGCATCCTCTCGTAGATATCATACTGTCTCAGCTTCTCGGTTGGCCCTTCGCCTGACTCCTCGCTCTTGATGTCCGCGACGGTTGGCTTGTATGAGGTGACGATGGCACATTTGTCGAAACCTTGTGCGAGAAAGAGTTCATACAGCTTGCAGGCTTGATAGATGCTACCTGACACCAGCATGGCGTTGCCACGACCATTCTGAAGACGCTCCTTGAGTTCCATGTCAAGCAGGATATCTGCGACGATCTTTTCAAGGCGCGATTGTGAGCTGAGCACCTTTTGCATGGTACCCCAGCGCTGCTTGAGTCTGGTCAATGCGGCTGGCTTGAGTCCTCTGGTCTTGGCCTCAAACCACTGATCAATCTTTTTCTGTGCAGTGATATTTTGATCGATGTCGCGCGCCTCATAGCGTAGATCTAGCACGACCTGATCGCGCACAGCCTCATCAAATTTATAGGTATGAATGTATGATCCGAAGGTCTCGATGCTGGTCTTCTTGTCATTTTTCAAGAGGGGGGTGCCCGTAAAGCCGATAAACATGGCGTTGGGCAAGATCTTCTTCATGGCATCGTGCAGCTCGCCAGATTGTGTACGATGACATTCATCGACAAAGACGTAGATGTCTCCTCTGGCCTTGAAACCAGTGGGCAGGCTGTCCTGAAGCTCTTTGATGAAATCCGCTGCTGTGCTCTCTTTCTTGCCAACGAATTTGTGGATGAGGGAGCAGATGAGCCAGGGAGTGGTGGCGTTCAACTGCGTGATGAGATCTTTGCCACTGTTGGTACGATAGATCTCTTCCTCGACGCCTCTGAAGACCTTCTGGATCTGCTCGTCGAGTTCGGTACGATCGGTGATGATCAGGACACGTGCATCCGAGATATGCTCGCGTAGCCACTTGGCGAGCCAGACCATGGTTAAGCTCTTGCCGCTCCCCTGGCTATGCCAGATGATACCACCTTCGCGCTGACTCACACGTTGCTGGGCGGCCCGCACGCCGAAGTACTGGTTAGGACGGCAGAGCTTCCTGGTGCCGGCATCGAAGATAGTAAAATCGTGAATAATCTCTAACAAACGCTCTTTTGCGCAGAGTTGGAGTAGTGAACGATCCAATGGGCTCTCGATAGTACTCTCTTCTTTCCAGGTCAGATAATATTTTTCGGAAGTACCGGTCGTACCATAGCGCAGACCTTCGGTATCGTTGCCAGCCATGACCAGTTGGATCGTATTGAAGAACGACTTGATAAAGCGTGCGTTCTGGTTGCCCAGATTCTGGCGAATGCCCTCACTGACAGAGACCACCGAGCTCTTGAGCTCCAGCACGCCCAGAGCGATACCATTGACGTAGAGCACTACGTCGGGCCGTTTATTGTTCTCGCCCTGGATGGAGACCTCCTCGGCGATCGCAAAGTCGTTCTTGTATGCAGCATCCCAATTGATCAGCCAGACGGTCTCAGTATTTTCGCCCACCTCGGTCTTTACCTTGACCCCATAGCGCAACAGCGTATACACATCCTTATTGATGTCATAGAGGCTTCTGACCTGGTTGCCCACCACCTTATTAAACTCATATAAAGCTTTGGTGATCAGCGTATCAGAGTAGCCTTGCTGCTCCTTGAGGAAGGTACGCAGAATAGCCTCTTCGACGTTACTGTTGTTCTGACGATACTGCCAGTTCCCCAGAGGGCGATAGCCCAACTGCTGCACGAATAACGCAAGCACACGATCCTGCGTGCTACGTTCTGGCTGACCAACGGTACTCATATTAGATTAACCTCGTCTTCCCTGTGAGTAGCTCCTGCATCATAGCATGCTTCAACATATGAGTCTTCTTACGCCTGTGCTCTAATGCGGTAATTTCAGCATCCATATCTGAAAGGACGTTGGCGATGGCTTGTTGTTCGGATTTAGTGGGAGGAATAGGAATTCGCGTATCTCTAACTTGTTTTAAACTGATTTGTGGATAGGCTTGACCTGTTGTTATCGAGTTGTAGTACTTTCTTAGCGCAGGTTGTGAAAGAAAATGGAAGACATAATTAGCATCTATACTACTATCAGTTATTCTGATTCTAGCAATGTGCTGATTAATATTCGCAATGCTAAAGCCATTACCTAAATAAATAACCCTACCAACATTTCCAGTAATGGTCATTAAAATGTCTCCAGCATGAACCTCGCCTCGCTTCAAAATATTATGAGCTTCAGATGTTATAAACATTGACTGAGTAAGATCGAGTCCTTGCTCGGAAACACATTCACTTCTTAAAAAAAGGACACCATCATTTGCCCAGCTAAAACCATATGTTGTTGGTGTAGCACCTTTTGTAATAAAGGCCGATATAAGTCCTAGTGGCCTAGGTTCCCAATCCTCAGGTATGAACCCAATCTCTGTTTGCTTGTACCTGAGCTTTAGTTCGTCGCCGAATCCAGGCAATCGAGTCTTGCCAGTGAGAAGCCGCTGCATCGTTGTCTGCTTGATATCACGCTTCTTGGCGATGAGTTTGTCTAGGGATGTGATCAGGGCATCTACATCGCTTAAGGCGGTGGCAATGGCTTGTTGTTCAGACGTAGTAGGAGGAATGGGAATCCTTGTATCTCTAACTTGTTTTAAGCTAATTTGTGGATAAGCCTGACCAGTTGTTATTGAGTTATAGTATTTCCTGATAGAAGGCTGTGAAAGGAAATGAAAAACATAACCAGCAACTACATCACTATCAATTATTCTTATTCTAGCAATGTGCTGATTAATATTGGCCACTCCAAAGTCATTGCTTAGAGAAATAACCCTACCGACATTACCCGTAATGGTGACTAGAATATCACCAGCATGAACCTCACCTCGCTTTAGCATATTATGTGCTTCAGCTGTTATAAACATTGACTGAGAAAGATCAAGCCCTTGTTCAGAAACACACTCACTTCGTAGAAAGAGAACACCGTCATTTACCCATCTAAAACCATATGTTGTTGGTGTAGCGCCTTTCGTGATAAAAGCAGACAAAGATCCCAGCGGTGTAGGTCTCCAATCCTCTGGGATATCTCCTAGCTCCATTCGTTTATATCCCTGTTTTTGATTAACATTATGTATTGTTGTTACCATACCATCCCCATCTTTGTTAAATGCTCATCCACTTTGCTGCTCAAAATCTCAACATCTTCAGTAAGCTTAGGCAATGGTATAGAATAGCGCTCTGCAAGCTCTTTGATGCGTCCCGTCAAGGCCTGGGAGATGCGATTAAGCTCGCTCTGGATATCAGCGGCAAGGGTGGTGAGCCACTTGTCTTCGATGACGAGAGTTTTGACTTCGTCTTCGCTGGGCACTTTGTATTTAGCAGTGACTTTGGCATCGAGGACTTTTTGCGCTGTCTTAATCTTTCGATTGGCTTCTGCTTCCTGCTCAAGCAGGTCAAGATATCTATTGAGCATGGCAAGCTCATCTTCGGTGTCTGGTTCGCCAAATAGGTCTTGCTGGCGAGCTTTAATGCTGGTTTTGGTAATCTTGCCCTTCTCGTTTTTGCCCTCTTCGAGCAGGCCACCTTCGCCACCATGTTCTTCATCCAGCTCTTGCAGCTGGCTACTGATGGCTTCTCTAGCCGCTTCTAGCGCCTCGATCTGCTGTTGCTCGGCGGCAAAGTAGCGCTTGATGATCAGCTGCGACGGGATCAGATCACTGTTGGCCTTCCAGCCATCCAGGGCGATCATGTAGACATCATCTTGCATGATGTCGCCCCAGTAGCTCATCAGGTGCTGGTAGACATCGTATTTATCGATCAGGCTAGCAGCGGCAAATGTCTGGAGGATATCTTCAGAAAGTTCCTCGATCAGTGGTTTGGGATGGCTACCGATGGCGATATTCTGCAGGGTTGGCGTATGCTTCGTCCGCCATTGCTCAAAGAGCTCTGTTATAGCCTGCGTATAGGTGACGAATTCAGGATGTGTCAGGATGGTCTGTTTGATCTGAGCGGACTCGACGCAAAGCTGGCTATAACCGGTACGAGTGCCATCTGTAAAGAGGTGTACCTTGAGGGTTGGAAAAACCTGCCAGTAGTCATCTAACGCCAGGATATCGCGGTCAGGGATACCACCCAGCAGGTGCGCCTGGATGTCATGGATATCTTCGGCTTCTGTACTGTCAATGTACCGTGGAATATTGAGGTTATAGTCGTTACTCTCGATTTCAGCGACACTGACCATACGCGAATACTTTGGTAGCTCGATCTGGCGATTAAACACATCTGCAATCTTATGGATATCTTGATGGCGCAAGCGGTTCTTGTTGCCATCCTTCACAAAGCCCTTACTGGCATCCAGCATAAAGATACCGGTACGGCTAGCAGCGTTTTCCTTATCCAGCACGATGATGCAGGCCGGGATACCAGTACCGTAGAACAGATTGGCGGGGAGTCCAATGATGCCCTTGATATAGCCTCTGCGAATAATCTTCTCACGGATCGTGGCCTCAGCATTGCCACGGAAGAGGACACCATGTGGTAGAATCACCGCCCCCTTGCCAGTACTCTTGAGCGAGTGGAGGATGTGCAGCAGAAAAGCATAGTCACCATTCTTGGCCGGTGGAACGCCTAGCTCAAAGCGTCCATACAGATCCTCGAACGGATCAAAGCCATTGCTCCAGGATTTATTCGAGAAGGGCGGATTGGCAACGGCAAAATCAAATTTCTTCAGATGCGAACTGGCCGGGTTATTCTCATCTTCATCGCGCTTAAAATAAGGACTGGAGAGTGAATTGTCATGCCAGATAGTAGCGGTAGGATGGTTGTGCAGGAACATATTCATTCTGGCCAATGAAAAGGTCGCATTATCCATCTCTTGCCCATAGATGGTCACTCCACCGGTCGGGGCCTCATCGGCAGCCTTGAGTAGTAGCGAACCGGAGCCGCAAGTTGGATCGTAGATGGTCTGGCTCTGACTTGTGACCTTGCTGGTACCAATGATCTTCGCAATGATACGGGAGACTTCAGCGGGAGTGTAGAATTGCCCCTTACTTTTGCCCGATTCGGTCGCAAAGTGGCGCATCAGATACTCATAGGCATCGCCCAACAGATCATCACCGTCAGCACGATTCTTACTGAAATCCAGCGCTGGATTCTCAAAGATCGCCACCAGGTTGGAGAGGCGCTCCTGCATCTCTCTGCCCTTGCCTAGCTTGTCACTATCATTGAAATCCGCAACATCGATCACACCCTTCAGTTCGTTACCCTCAGCGAGCTTAGAGATAATCTTATTCATCTTATCGCCAATCTCGATATTCCCTTTGAGCGCAACCATATCTTTAAAGCTACCGCCCTCAGGGATCTCGATCAGCGCATCGGGTTGGCCCGCATATTTATCAGAGACATATTTGACGAAGAGGAGGACGAGCACATAATCCTTATACTGCGAGGCATCCATCCCGCCACGGAGTTCATCGCAACTCTTCCATAACGAACTATACAGTTCACTTTTCTTAATAGCCATCGAAGATGTTTTCCATCCACTTTCTAAGGTGCCGCAGTGCCGAAATAAATAGAGAGTTTATCATAGCATTGTTGAGCTCATCCTGGCACACCGGTAGAACGACACTAAGATATTGTTGGCGAATGACACAACCAATAGAATCAGGGTTGTTTTAACCAAAAACAGACCAGATATAACCTGCAAAAAGCATCAAAAGCAATCTAGTTTTGGCCCCATTTCACTCTCTGTGTCATTCGCCAACAATATCACTAACTGGTGAAGTTTTTTAAACAACCTTCACAATAAAACCTCTGGTACCAAAAAGTAGGAATTCACAGGAAAGGATGGTAATACCCCTGCCTCCCTCTTTGAGGGGGGATGTCGCCGCAGCGACAGGGGGGAGTAGATTCTCGAATTACGCTACTCACGATACCTATACATCAAAAACGCTTTTTATCTACTAAGTCCATATCATCTTCTGTTGGACGATTGCTAACTTTCTACTCCCCCCTGTCGCTAAGGCGACTTTCCCCCCTCAAAGAGGGAGGCAGGCATTAGCAGCATCATCTAATTTTTCGAGCATTTAACCGTTTTTCTTTGCCCAATTTCACCAGTTAATGCGGCTCTACCTGGCACACCGACACTCCATAGTATTGTGTGTATAGCCAGGAACTATGAGAAGATTGCTTAAAGTGTAGCGTAAGAGTAGCTATTGATGCAAGTAATACCTATTGCTTAGGACAGTTGTATTACAATCATGAGGGAAAACGCAGAAAAGGAATTCGAGAAAGTTATGCTTATAATGATGTGCATTTATGGTTTATCTTCAATAAGCTTGCCTAGTAGCTTGAGCGTCACACCGAGCGTCAAAATAACGGCTGCGTTGACACCTAATTCAATCATAGCACTGGTAAATTCTGAGCCCTGGATATGTTCTACGGACAGCCTGGCACCGATGGAAAGAATACCTCGTGTAGAGGAGACAATGCCGATGAATAGAAAGGGCCGGAGCGAGGTTGCACGGGCTTTGAGGTAGTGGATGACTGTTCCTAAGACTTCCATGATGATCAGAACAAGTAGCAGGTCAGAGACAAATTGTATGACGGATGTTGCGATGCCTGCCGGATTTGATTGGATGATTGCGGCAATGAGCAGGGTACCAAAATCCCAAAAGCTATAGAGCAGCCCACAAAATGCTCCGATTATGAAACAAATACCAACGATTGAATACACAATGCTATCCATTCGCTCGAATATATGTTCTGAAAAGAAGGCAATACGATCATCGTCTGCTTCGCGTATTTTTTTTTGTGGTAGGGATGGTTGCAGCGTGCACTTGTTTTCTTCTGCACTATCACTAAACTGTTCGTCCATAATTCCTTTGTAGGACCATTATAATAGCGGTCCTGTATAGTTTTTTTGTCAGATACTTATGGTTGACAGATACGTTCCTTAAAAAGTCATGATACATTGCGATGGAAGGACATTCTCTACACATAAAAGAACATGGTTCTTACAATATCACATCGCACTACACTTATGCTAACAATTTGTCTGGACCCTGGCTTACCAATCTCTTGACAACCATGAGAAAAAACACAGAAATGAATACCATACACATGTCCATGCATCTCTTCTACTTCCAACCTCAATATTATACATAATATCTTAATAATATAGCTTGCTCATAGTAAAGATGCTATACTGTAAATACGGCGTATAGATAATCAAAATGCATTGATGATAAAAGAAACCAGGAAATTGCTCATGATATTCATCCAATTTTTAGAGAATTTCGAGAAAGTTATAGAGGTTAAAAGAAAGTGTATTTTAATGCGAAACAAATTGAACGCTCACTTCAGCACCTAGACGAACTTCATCCATTCTTTGGCACAATTTTTCTGGCACTCCAGGAAGCTAATTTACCAGAGGGTCATGCCATACCAATCAGCTTCATTGCTATTCTAGGGGCATTTTTAGAAAAATATTATAGACCTACGTCTAAATACGGCGGCTTCTACACGCCGTTCAAAACATCTAATAAACACCAGCGATGGAACACCTACCAATATGCCAACTCGCTGCGCAGAGTTGCCGTTGATACCTTTTCTGATGTCACACTCCATCCAAATAGCCGTGACTGGGGGTGGAAAAAAGGCTATATTGATATCCTGCACCAAGAGCATCTATCCGAGACAGTCCCTACGCTTCACCTTGCAATCTGGCTTTTCCGCAACAGGAACTGGTCAGGAGAGACCACGCCAGAAAACATTATCCAGACCTTTTTCGAAGAGTTTCACATTGGTGCTGAAGAACAAAAACTTTTCAATCCAACACTAACTGGCAACAATAGATTCCCGTTTGGGGAATCATTATGGCAAGAGCAACCAATAAGTGAAGAAACACTCTTAGCGATTATCGGAGTACCGCCCAATGTACAGCTAAAACCAAAGAGGAGACAGCCAACCCTCTTCGATAATACGGGGCTTGAAGAATATGGGGCAAAACTACAACATCTAACGATGACAGAGATCGGCCCTGCTGATGAATTCGAACTTGATTGCGCAACAAGAATCAATGCAATTACAGGTGATAATGCCTTAGGAAAAACATTTCTGCTTGAATGCGCCTGGTGGGCGCTGACAAACACATGGGCCTCTAAATATCCAGCACACCCAAAAAAAACAGCTCAAAAGCCAGCCATAGCATTCCAGATAGGCAAAGAGGGTCAACCAGGAAAAACACAGACAGTGCCCTATGACTGGAAATCTCAAAGCTGGTCCACCACCAAAAAGCGAAATATATTGCCAGGACTCTCCGTCTTCGCGCAAGCAGATGGTTCCTTTGCAGTATGGGACCCAGCAAAGATCGATAGTTTAGCCCAATATACAGATGACACCGAAGCTTTTTTGAATATCAGTCGTGAAGACGTATGGGATGGGGTAATAGAGACCATAAAAGATAAAAAAGTAGTAAGGTGTAGGGGGCTCATAGAAGATTGGATCACATGGCAAACATCTAAATCCGCAGCCTTCGATGATTTTCGCGCAGCATTGAAAGCGTTATCCCCTCATCCCCAGGATATCCTCAAACCTGGAGAGCCAACCCGGATTCCTGAACTCGATGTCAGACTTGTCCCTACAATAGAATTCTCATATGGGTCAGTACCAGTGATGCTTTGCTCGGCAGGTATTAAAAGAATTGTTGCATTAGCCTATATTCTTGTCTGGGCATGGCATGAACATGTAGAGCAAGCGCAACTTACTCGCACAGATCCACAGCGCAGTATTGTGCTCATTATCGATGAGATGGAGGCTCACCTTCATCCATTCTGGCAACGTGCTATTGTTCCGGCCATTATCGCTGTGATACACGCGCTATCAAAAGAGACAAGCACGCAAATTATCATTGCAACTCATTCTCCTCTTGTATTAGCCTCGATGGAACCTGTCTTCGACGAAGACCAGGATAAGCTTTTCCATCTGCGTGTAGATGAAGACGATCGATCAGTGCAGCTAGAAGAGATGCCCTTTGTCAAGCGAGGGCGGATAGATCGCTGGCTGACATCTGACATCTTCGGTCTTGCACAACCAAGATCCCAGGAAGCTGAAGTTGCTATTCAAGAAGCAAATGCTATTCAACTAGAAGATAATCCCGCCAAAGAACAAGTGCAAACAATATCAGATACATTAGTAAGACTTCTGGCCCAGGATGATGAATACTGGCCACTATGGACATATTTTGCGAAAGAAAGAGGCGTAATCCTTTGATGCCAGTTACATTGAAGCCTGAACCTCACGATTTTTATGAGAAGGTTCAAAAGATGGGTGAAGAACTTTTAGCCGCTAATCCCAACGTAAAAGGCTCGCAACTTCAACCATATTGGAGAAAAATCAAATTCGATCTTTATGATGCCTATTCTGGCATATGTGCATATACATGCCATTGGATCACAAGAGATACGGGCTCGATTACAGTCGATCACTTTAAACCAAAAGACAAATATCCACAAGATGCATATCAATGGGCTAATTATCGCCTGGCTTGTGGAACATTAAATGGGCGAAAGGGTATAAATAAAGAAGTCCTCGATCCATTCACTCTACAGGAAGGATGGTTCGCACTACACTTCCCTTCTCTTCAACTCACTCACAATAAAGAGCTTGATCAGAGTATCATAGTAAGTATTAAGCAAACCATTAAAATATTGAAACTTAACGATGATACTTGTATTGGTGGTAGAAGGGATTGGCTAGAACCCTATTTACAAGGAGAATACGGTATAGATCACTTGTGTAAAAAGGCACCTTTTCTCACCTATGAGTTGAAAAGGCAGGGATTACAAGACATTAACCTCCCTATCTGGGACGCCTTTAAAAAGTAAGGCAATATGTACTAATACTTATCAAAAGAATGGACAGATCACAGAAACTTCTATATGCTTTATACTCAATAAAAACCAACACTGGGGAGAATATCTATGTTCGAGAGACGAACTGAAGAAGCTGGACTCAATAGTTGGCCCGCGCTCCAACAACTCCTTTTCGATGGCTGGCTCTTACGTTTCGCTCAGGGCTATACCAAACGAGCAAACTCGGTGACGCCTCTCTATCCATCGTTGCTGCCTGCCGAAGAAAAGATTGCCTGGTGCGAACATCTTTACAAGGAGAAACAGCTACCGGCTATCTTTCGCCTCCTTTCATTTTCAGAGGAAAGCCAGCAACTGGATCAACTGCTGGCGCAACGCAGCTACTCCGCCCTTGATCGCACGCTGGTCTGGTCGACCAGGCTGTCCTCCGCGTGGGCAACTGAGAACCCGGCATTGAGAGCCATTTCTCTGGCAGACTGGCTCCCAATCTATCGTCAATTTAGCGATCGCTTCAGCGAGTTACAGCATGTGCATCGCGAGCTCCTGGAACGGATTTCGTCTCCGCTCATCTATGCCGCGCTCTACCAGCAGGGTACTCCCGTTGCATGTGGTCTGGGCGTGCTGGAACACGAAACCTTCGGGCTCTTCGATATCGTGACAGACCCCGAACAGCGCAGGAAAGGTTATGGCACGCAACTGACCACGAGCATGCTTGACTGGGGTAAGCAACACGGTGCGCAGTATGCATATCTGCAAGTCGTGGACACAAACCTGACCGCTCAGCAGATGTATGCGAAACTGGGCTTCCAGGAGAGCTATCAGTATTGGTATCGTATACAAGCGTCATAAACAAGCCAGGCAGCCCGCAGCCTTTTTGAAGAGGAATTGTATAGCGGCCTGCTACCCCTAGAATGAGTAGCAGGCCACCTCTTTGTATAGAGGAACGCATAATCATTATGCAGATATGTACATATAGTATGCGTTTATTTTGTGTTACTACTTATCCGAAAACCTGCGTGTGCGGGCACTAGCGACGCCAGTCGCGTTGGGTTTCGGAATAAGATCTTAGTGGTCTTGCCTGGGATTCTGGATGATGCGCATGACTTCGTCCATTACATCTTTGGCGATATAATTAGGTGCAGAGGTCTCGCTTTCAACGCTCTGGAAGACACCAAGTTCGCCTTTGGTGGGCAGGAGTTCCTGGATCTCCTCTTCGGTGAGGTTCTCCATCTCCTCATAGGCGATCTCAGCCCCATCCTCAAGGTCATCCATAATAACATTGAGCTCACTGAGACCACGGAAGGTGATAGTAACGGCCTGGCCATCCGTGTTCTCATAGGTCATGTTCGCCTCCTCGCCTCTGGCTATCGCCTTATCATATGCCTCTTCTGGGGACTGCGCATGGATGAGTACGAGGTTGTTATGTACTACGTTGCTGCTGGTACCCTCTACTTTGATCTCCTCTACGATCTCTGCCAGATACCACCTGGCTTCTTCTGGGATATATGCCATTAGGAGGCTCCTCTCTCTCAACGCTCCAGACGTCATGTAGCATGCAACCTAACCTATCGCACATGACAGCCTTCTCTATCTCTTTATCCTATTTACCCCTGACGACTATCATAAATATGGTCACACGCTCTCTTACCCTCAATTATATACAACATTACAAGGGACTGCCCACTCACAGAAGGTTACGAGCGGTTTTCCGCTGTTATCCAGCATCTTCGACAATAAGTTCAGAGACAATCTTCCCCGAAAGCAAGGGACAGTCTGGAAGGGGCGATACTATGTAAGCTGAGGCTTTGACGCTTCAGCTTACACGTCCTTATAACGTTCTTACACGTAGAGCATCAGGTAAGATCCTTAATGAGATGCAGTTCATGGTCGTAGGGAGTAATCCCACGACCATCGGGCAGATAGCCAAGGTAAGGATAGAGGCGGTTCGCCGCCGCGTACTCGGCTGATTGTACCACAGAGATACCGATCATAATTTTCCCATGCTGCACCGCATGCTGTTCCACGGCCTGGAGCAGTGCAGTCCCCACACCTTGATGCTGATACAACTCAATCACATTCAGATCAACGATCTCCGGGATACGTCGTATACGAAAATATTCATAGCCTGATTGCCAGATCAGCGTCGTATATCCGACGACCAGTCCTCGATCATGAGCAACCAGGATCATCCGTTCACCACGCAACTGCTCTTGCCAATAGCGCTCAAATAGTCCACGTGGTCGCTGCCAGGTCGAGAAAGAATCCACCATCGCATCAATATCCTGCGACCCCATTATGTTAATCGTGACGTGAGAAGACATGTGGCCCCCAAATTCCACAGATAAGTATACCAGCGCAGAGTGCCATACCAGCACCCCAATAATATCTGTGAGTCAGATCGACAAGGCCAAACATCAAAAGACTACAACTAAAAAGTACACGCGGAACAAGCACTGCTCGCTGCGATAACCACGGCATTTCCAACATCCACGATATCCACAACATCCACGATATCCACAACATCCACGATATCCCACCTTCCTCCCCATCCTCTCTCGCTCATACTTCCACGCCCCCAGTTCATGTTGACCCTGTCCATTGCCCCACCTGAACACCATATCTACGAGTAACAATAACACGAACGTTACCACAAACCACGCCACAAATTCGCCAGATCTTGCATTACTGCTAGCACCGCACCAAGCAATGCCGTTCCGATACCAATTCCACGCCTGATATCAGGGCTACGTTTCACTAGCACGCAGGCACCAAAGGAAAAACCAGACAGAAAAGTCCTGGCAGCACCAATAAAAGCCATCGTGGCAACCCTTCACCCATCATCAATGTGCCCTTCACGACAGGGTAGCAATAATACGAGCATATCCTCCAGGCGCAGCCAATAATGCCAGAGTCTGCTGCTGTATATCAAATGCATAGAGAGATCCATCGGCGTAGAATAGCAGCGTGTGATTGTCCAGCCAGCCACCCATCTCACTATAGATAGCAACCACCGTCGCCTGGAGTTGCGATCCACCACCACTGGTCGGCAATGTGTAGAGTGCACTATAACGTGGAGTGTTCACACTGGGCAACACAGAAAACTCTACATATGCCAGATTCCGACCATCAGGCGAGAAACTCGGCTGAGCGACCCAGTTGTACAATGCATAATTCGCCAGGTCGCCCTGTGACTGCATCAACTCTTTTACATTGACCAGACGCTGCTTACTCGTATCAATAGTCGCAACCGTCAACTCATTGGCATAGGTCAGCGAAGAGATATCATTCGGCGCATGCAAGAGCGGCGGCGGTACATACCCTAACGACGACGAGTAGAGCAGCGTATTCCCCTGAGCAGTCAGCGCCAGTGGACCCTGCTGCGGTGTGTCTAGCAAAAGTGCCCGTGGCTGCTGTGGTTGAGTGGAATTTGTAGCAATATCCAGTGACCAGAGTCCATACCAGGCACTACGATGATCACCATGGTCATCACTCAGCAGAATCGTGGTATCGCTGCCATTAAGGAACGAAAAGGCCCGGAAGCTCGGGAGACGACCTGCGACCGCCTGATAGATCCGCTGCATATGCAATAAAGGACCAGCATAGATATTCAACATGCCACTCCCGTTAGCCGGCGCACTGCTATACACCAGCGTGCTGCCATCATCGCTCACCTTTAAAGAGGTCAGCACCTGTCCAGCAGGAAGACTGGCCAACTGCTGCGGCTGCTTGCCAGGCTGCGTAAGATCCGTCAGCCAGATCCCTGTAGCGCCGCTATAGATCAGCTTTTTATCAACAGTCACCAGGGGTGGTAGCGCTCGATTATACGTAAAGCCAGGCGTAGAGAGTTGCTCAGAGCGCCCTTCGGCTGTCTGCCCTCCATTCGCCTGCGCTCCAGTTGTCTGTCCTTCAGTTGTCGCAAGGTAGATATGTGTTGTAGTCTCATAGACCACCGTATGGCCGCTCGGTAGTTGCAAGATGTGGGGAGCAGAGCCATTGGCAAGCTGGATAGGAGGACGCGAGAAAACGGTACTGCCGCTGGTATTGCTGGCAGTACCGTTGCGCAACGGCCACGCACGCGCAATCTGTTCTGTACCATACGCAAGCACACCCACCAGGATCAGCAGAGTCAGAAGAATGCCACTTAAGGCACGACGCCGCTTTACTGGTAGAGGCGAAAGAGAAGCATCCTCTGGCGAACTATTATGATGCTGTTTCAAGATATTCAAAAGCTCCAGTGAGAGCGACAACCTGGAGTCATCCTTCTCACACATAGATAACAGGCGCAACAAAAATACCGTAAGGTCATTGCTCTGCCTGTACAACATAGTATATATTGCTGCTCCGAAAACGTGAATGCATCGCATGAACGACGGTTTTCGGAATAAGATCTTAGTATGTATAAAGCGGCTTATGTAATGCTAAAATATTGTAGCATACTTTCAATGAGTCAAAGAAATGTATAATAGAAGGGGAGGTAGCCTCTATCCTTATGGGCTACCCCTTCTATAGATTTGGCTATTTTTGCTAAAGATGATATAGTATATCAATAATATTTTAATTGTTCCACCTATTACTGTTTATCTGAACATCTTAGTGCAAAGCATGAGGAAGCGGCTTCTGTCGCAGCATGTTCGATAGCAGGTCTTAGAGGTGCGGGGAAGCGGATCGGAGGAAAGTCATTGACTAAATTCTCAACAAAAGCAATTCACGCGGGTCAGGAACCAGATCCAGGGACTGGTGCCGTTATGACTCCCATTTTTCAGACATCGACCTATGCTCAGACGGGGCTAGGTGGGCATAAAGGCTACGAGTATTCGCGCTCGGGCAACCCGACTCGCACCGCGCTAGAGGAATGTATAGCCGCACTCGAAAACGGTACCTATGGTCTGGCCTTTGCCTCTGGCCTTGCAGCCGAGCAAGCCATCTTAAGCCTGCTCAAATCCGGCGATCACCTGCTCTCATGTGATGATCTCTATGGTGGTACCTATCGCATCTTTGAACGTGTCATCTCACGTTACAATATCGAGACAGGGTATGTCACAACCGGCAAGCCAGAAGATTACGAGAAGGCGATCCAGCCCAACACAAAGCTGATCTGGTTAGAGACACCGACCAATCCGTTATTGCGCCTGGTCGATATTCGCGCTATCGCGGAGATCGCCCATCGCCATAATATTCTGCTGGTCGTCGACAATACCTTCTCCAGCCCCTATTTCCAGCGACCGCTAGAGCTAGGCGCGGACATCGTATTACACAGTACCACCAAGTATATTAACGGGCATAGCGATGTCGTCGGTGGAGCACTCGTGCTCAACGATCACGAGACCTATGAGGCGATCAAGTTTTACCAGAACGCAGCCGGTGGCATCCCGGGTCCCTTCGACTCCTGGCTGACACTGCGCGGTATCAAGACCCTGGCCGTTCGCATGCGTCAGCACGAAGAGAACGCCTTTAGCATCGCTCAATTTCTGACCGAGCATCCACGCGTCCAACGCGTCTACTATCCCGGTCTGGCCTCACATCCTGATTACGCACTGGCTAAACGTCAGATGAGTGGCTTTGGTGGTATGGTCTCATTTGACTTTAAAGGTACACTAGAGGACGTCGACCAGCTGGTACGCAAACTGAACGTCTTCACCTTTGCGGAGAGCCTGGGCGGCGTTGAGTCGCTTGTCTGCCATCCGGCCACCATGACCCATGGCTCAATTCCGAAAGAGCTTCGCGAGTCGCGCGGCTTAACCGATACATTGCTGCGTCTCTCAGTTGGTATTGAAGATATCGACGATCTGCTACTCGACCTGCAGCAGGCCCTGGCAGATTAAATAGCCAGAGACTGCGTATTCCAGATCCTGCCGCGACAGCAGTCGAGGTGGGGCCTGGCATACGCACGCCATAGAGATAGGCACAACGAAGAAGAGGAAGAGAGTACTGCCACTCCTTCGTCTCAGCACGTTTGACACATTCAAGACACTTCTGCTATAATCTACGGGCTATCCAATCCGACAGTCAGGTCGGAATTTTTATAGATAAGCCCACGTGAAGGGGCAGATGCTTCGGGGAGGATTGATTCTATATGCCCAATAATGCAAGTGCGCAAAAGCGCATGCGTCAGGAAGAAAAACGCCGCGCATTCAATCGCGTAACAAAGACCGTCGTAAAAAATCAGGTTACTAGAGCACGTCAGGCTATCATTACCGCTGATAAGCACGAAGAGCAGTCCATTGAGGCGGTTCGCCTGGCCGTCAGTGAGTTGGACAGGGCCGCCAAGAAAGGCGTCATTCACAAAAATAATGCCGCTCGCCGCAAATCGCGCCTGATGAAACAGCTCAACGCAGCAACCGCAAACAAGTAAATAGACGCGCCCAATGCTCTGCCACCCATCTAATCACGTTGAGCAACTGGCGCATAGGAGGTCCTAGGGATGGCTGACAATCAAGTCGTAACGAAGCCAGCAGGGCGGGCGTTACTTACCGCTGTCGAAAGTGCTCAGTTACGGAAAGATATACCGCTACTGAAGTCAGGCGATACAGTACGCCTGCAAGTCAAAGTTGTTGAAGGCAACAAAGAACGCCTTCAGCCATTTGAAGGTGTGGTTATCCGCCTGCGTGGCGCGAGTGTTAACCGCAACTTCACCGTTCGCCGTATCACCAATGGTGTCGGCGTCGAACGTACATTTCTGGTCAATTCCCCTCGCATCGACAAGATCGAAGTGCTGCGTCACGCTCGCGTACGCCGCAAACAGCTCTACTATCTGCGTGGCTTGACTGGTAAAGCTGCTCGCTTGAAAGAGCTTCGACCGTTAAGTGCCAAGCAGCTTGCCGCAAAGGAAGCCGCCAAAGCAGATGCTGCCAACAAATAAAAAACTGAAGCAAGCCCCAACGCTCGTGGAAGAAATGGCCCTGTGCGAACAGGGCTATTCCTGTATTGCGGGCCTTGATGAGGCTGGACGTGGCTGCCTGGCTGGCCCGGTCGTAGCAGGGGCAGTCATCTTGCCACGTGCAGAGAATACGCTGGAGCTTTTCGCTGGGGTCAACGACTCCAAAAAGCTAACCCCATTGGCTCGCGATCGCTTCTACGATCTAATTATGCAGAACGCGCTCGCAGTCGGCGTCGGTATCGGCTCAGTCGAGATCATCGACCGCAGGAACATTCTCCAGGCCACAAAATACGCGATGGGGCAGGCTCTCACACAGCTCTCAATCGCGCCAGACGCGCTCCTGCTGGACGCCATATATTTACCAAAGATCGCGCTCCCCCAACGTTCGATTATCAAAGGTGATGCACGTAGCCTCTCGATCGCAGCAGCCTCTATCATCGCCAAGGTCACCCGTGATCGTATCCTGCTCGAACTCCACAAAGAATATCCCGAGTATGGCTTTGATCAACACAAAGGTTATGGCACACCTGCGCATCTTAAGGCACTCCACACCCATGGAGTCACACCCCACCATCGCCGTTCGTTCGCGCCAGTAAGCGAGCTTTTTGGCCTATTTGCCCAGAACGATCTCTGATACCCGTATTTGTGTTACAATCAAGCGAGAACTTCAGATCTTGATCTTATGGAAAAAGGAATGACTATGTCATCAACACATACAGCAGGAACAACTGCACCAGAGATCCAGGCACTCTTTCAGGCCCAATACATTAATCTGACGACCTACCGTAAAGATGGTACTCCCGTTGTAACTCCTGTCTGGGGTTCAGAGGAACGTGGCACTATCTATATCGAGACTTCGGCCACCTCAGGAAAAGTCAAGCGTATCCGCCGCGAGCCGCACGTGACGGTCAGCCCCTGCACCGCCAGAGGAGTGGTGACAGGACAGGTTGTAATGGCGCACGCACGCATCGTAGAAGCACCCGCAGAAGCACATCTCGCCGATGGGGCACTGCAACGCAAATACGGCCTCAAACGCCAGGCCTTTCATATGATTATGGATGTCGCACGCGTCATCCGTCGCGGGCCAGCCATGGTACAGGCGCAGATCGCCGTAACACCTTTTACCGAACACGATCACCATCATGACCATTAATTAAAGATAGTATAAGCCTTGAGCAATCCAGCAAAAGAGACAGCTTGCTCAATTTTAGTGGATCTATAAAATTGGGCGTGAGAGTGCTTGTCACTTCGCCAGAGATGTGTTATACTCCGTCACGGAGAGATGTCAGAGTGGTCGAATGTGCCGCTCTCGAAAAGCGGTAAGGTGCAAGCCTTCGTGGGTTCGAATCCCACTCTCTCCGCTCCCGGAGGAGTCTCATAGTGGTCTAGTGAGCACGACTGGAAATCGTGTAAGGTGCAAGCCTTCGTGGGTTCAAATCCCACCTCCTCCGCCCAATATTTTAAACCCACTGCTATCCATACACATCTACATAAAAACTACTCAGTAGTTGACAGCAACACCTCAAAAAAACTGTTGAAGCTCATCACATTTTCCCCTTCATCTTGCTCTTTTGAAGGCGAGAGCCTCACTGGTTATTGGCTCAGTTTGATTGGATCGTCGTGCTTGCATCGCTGCCATAAAATAAGAAGCGATATTTGAGAGGTACTGATGCCGGCCATCCCAATTTTTTCCTGTTATTACCAGCGTTAAGCTTAACAGTGGAGCAGTTTCACCTCCTCATTGCAACGGAAAATCTTACAATTGCTCCGCACTTATCCACTTTGCGGCGGCAAAGCCGCTACCTTAACGCCGGGCCTACATGGCGGGATCTCTGCTGGTCCTGCCGGATAGTGATGCTCAGCCCTCTCCGTAGGGTCTTCGTTCGCCAACGTAGGCTCTTGAGTTCGTCAAACGCATCTGGAAAAGAATGGAGTGCAAGAACCATGAAGATAGGATTAAGCCTTCCTCCGACCACACAGTCATTAGATCAGTTTTGTGAATGGGTCAGACGTGTGGACGCTGGTCCCTTTTCAACTTTCAGTGTCCTTGATCGCCTGGTCTACTCGAATTTTGAACCACTTGTGACGTTAGCAGCGGCAGCAACTCTCACCACGCGCGTTCGCCTAATGACAGAAATCTTGATCGCTCCCATCCGCCAGACGGCAATTCTTGCCAAGGAAAGCGCGACCCTGGATATCCTTTCCAGGGGTCGTCTCACCCTTGGGCTCGGTCTTGGTGGCAGAGAAGATGACTATCTCGCCGCAGAAGTCCCGTATAAGCGCCGCGGCAAACGGCTGGAAGAGCAAATGGAGCAGATGAAACGCATCTGGGCTGGACAACCAGTGCACGCCAATGTGGGGCCAATTGGGCCTCCTCCCACCCAGACAAAGGGACCTGAACTCCTGCTGGGTGGGTACATACCGACTACCATCCAACGAGTCACGCACGCTGCTGATGGTATCATCGCTGGAACAAACGATATGGAGCAGATCGACAAGATGTTTCGCGAGGTTGAGCATGGCTGGCAAGAAGCCGGCAGGGCGGGGAAGCCACGGCTCGTTGCCCAGATCGATATCGCGCTTGAGACGCGCGATGTTGGACAGGGACGCAAGAACCTTCTGGACTACTATGCTATACTCCCTTCCTTCGCCGCGTCCAAAGCTGCAACACTGCTCACGACTGAGCAGCAACTCTCGGAAACCATGCACGCGCTTGAGCAGATTGGCACAGATGAGGTGGTGTTCTTTACGTGGAGCACGGAAATCGAGCAGATTGATCGTATCGCAGACCTTGTATCCTCTCAATAATTGGGGGAGAGAAAAATCGATGTACGCATAAAAGGCAGAGCAATGTAAAGAGGGAGGGAAGGAGGAGCGAAGAAGAACACGATGAGGAAAATGCATGGGGATCGATCTTGTCTCTGAGAGGGGGAGATGCACTACAACATGGCTCAGGTGGTGAGACGCCAGGAGTCGCCAAGGTGAAGATCGAGACTGCGTTGTTGGATTAAGGTCGCCAAGGCGGGAACCACGTTGAGGTGCGAGATGCGATCATGGAAATACTGGAAGAGATTGACTCCAAGCTTGTTGGCCGTTTCGACCAGCGTCTGAAAGGTATCCCAGGCCGTGATGCCATCTGCGGTGCATGCTTGTAGACTCACGTCTCGTTTGCGGACCCGCTGTCGAGCCCCCAGTTCAGCCGGATTGTTGTGCAAGAGAATCTCCGGATGGGAAAGCACCATCAATAAGGGCTCTTTCTTGGCGAGCGTCTGGGCGAGGCGCTCATCCAACTGCTGGTAGCCGCTGGTTTGCCCAAAGAGGTGATCAAAGGCCGTACGCAAGCTCTCGGCTTCGACCGCGCTTGGATGATCACGGTAAGCCAACAGCCTTCGGTACAGCGCCCAAAAGTCCTTGGCGAAACCCTTGAGGAGATCGAGATGAGCCAGGAAGCGTGGGGTCAGTTTCTTGTAATGGCGATATTCATGAATCCAACACAGGGCCAACTGGGCCGTCAAGTGGTCGAATTGGGGAGCATCATCACACAGCAGTAACTCAACCACCGGGTATGTCGTCTGCGTTCGATAGGTCGCAATGGCCAGGGCTTCCTTGATGTGCCTGCGCAGATTCACTCCTTGTGAGGGCAGAGAGCGATCCAGCACGGTGTCGAGTTGGCTCTCGGTGTAGATTTGATCGGGCGGCAACAGCGTGGGAAGCAGACGGCACCACTTCTCAGAGACGCCCAACTGAGGCAACAACATCAAGGCGAGCGCATTCACCTGAAAGAGGGGATCAACACCTCCTTGAAGAACACGAAGCAGCGTCATCCGATCTTTGGAAGGGAGGGTACAATAGGCGGTATACCAGGGATTGCAGAGGATATGACACTGTTCGTTTTTGCCATTGACGCGGGTGCCCGTACTGTCGAGATGCTGCCAAGGGGAACTTGAAAGACCTGCCTGCAAGACGGCTGCACGCTCGGCGTGGAACACGTCTTGGTCGCCAATCAAGAGCGTTGAAAGGTGTCCGGCACTGATGTGCACGCCGACCGTCTGCAAGAGGTTGAGGATTTTTGGCTGACTCATGCCAGCGGCGTAGTAGAGAGCCAAGACCCAGGCTCTGACTCCCGGCCCAAACTGACCGTGGTAGCCAGTGGGAAGATCTGCCAGATAGGTCCGCTTTTGGCTCGGAGAGTAATATTTCTCTTTGCGAAAGGTAACATTCTCCGTGCGAAACACCACATCTTGCACAATGACGTCATCGTAGCCCTTAAACTGGGCATCGTCCGGGAGGCGCCCCGGATCAATCGTGACCATCTCGACCCGATCGATCCGTATCTGAACGTGCTTCTTGGCTTTGTGATGGGCTTTGGACTCATGACGTTCTTTTTCCGATGAGAGGGCAGGTGTTGGTGTCTTTGGCTTGATACTGGGCTTGCCTTGTTCACCTTTGAGCCGATTGTTCTCGTCTCGCAGGCGTTGAATTTCTTCGGCTTGCTCTTGCACTTTGGCCGTCAGGTTTTCCACCAGATTCATCAGCGTGGTGAATACGTGACGCAGACTTTCATCTTCAATGGTGTTGGGATCGAAATTTTCTATCATACTTCTAGTATATATGAGCCATCAATTGTTCTCTCATGCTTGGCTACCCCCAATTATTGAGAGGATACCAGACCTTCTCAGATAAGGTGTAAATTACTTTTTCTGTGACTCATGTCCCCTTTTGGTGATAAGCTCTTCGATCAGGAGTATTATCAACTTTGCATAATGATAGCTATATTACTTGTCATTGGAGATAGAACAGCAATTTGTTTAGAGAACAAAGTGGGCCTGGGCTTCAATGATATACTGCGCTATTGCTTCAGGGCGATCAAAGCGCGCATCTAACGGCCAGCGTGTCCATGTTCCGTCACGCTGCTGAACATCGAGCCAAAAACTTGTGCTGGAGCGGGAGCCAGTGAGTTGCAATTTCAGACTGCTGATCATGGAAAAATCGAGTACCTTCCATTTTCGCCGCTGAGGCCGCTGATAGTACTCACATTCAACGACCCCTTCTGGGGTGATCACTAGCAAAGAATTGAGCATGCGCCGATTTTGGCTATAGTCGATTACAGCAAACGCTGTTCCAATGAGTACTGCCACCAACACTACCAATCCTCCTGTTTGCAGAAATAGATGATAGCCACCTGCACGTGGAGAAGAGGGCTCAGGATAGATAAGAATGAAAGAAGGAAAATTGTTTTCTGCAGGCAATAATAAGCGGAATTCGTCCAGAAAATCTGCTAGAGATGCATAAGTTGCACATGGAGAACCGCATACAGTAGCAAGAACACTGATGAAAATACTTAACAGAATAGTAGACAAGACAGACCGTCCTTTACCGTGAAAGACACGCCAGGTCTCAGGTAGCGCTCCTTGCTGGGCTTGCTCAATAATCTTTTCTGGTTGGATCATAGTAGAAATCCTTTTTTACCCTATCCCTTAATAAATACTATCGTTATTTTTACTGTCTGCACCTATACAGACGCTATTTTCATGGCTTTACCAATGTAAGAATTGCTGTAATTCATCTATGGCTTTGTAGCGAAAAGGCTGTTATCAACAGGAGGAAGCACTAGAGGCTAGGACCTGGATAAGGGGAGTAGCGGGAGGGCCATAAGGCCGCTCCCTCCCTCTCTACCGACGGTCATGGTCTCAGTTGCATCTTCTTCTGCCAGTGCAGATCTGCTCGGATCTGTGTGGCCGACTTCTTGTAAAAGCGCTTGACGTCTTCTCGGACGTGTTCGTTGTATGAATTCCAGGCGTCGAGATGCCCGAGTAGCAGGTGATGCTCTCGGCCTCTGGCTTCACACAATGTAATCAGGTTATGCGGGTCAAGCTCTAGTTGAGGGTGCAGGTGGAAAGGCTTGATATGATGAACTTGCAGATGCTTGCCTTTGTAACCACAGGCGACACATGCTGGCTCGCGCAAGCGGTGCTCCATCGCTACGCGGGGCCACTCAGGACTGCGGCCAATTGCAATTTTTTTAGGTGAATGGACACCATAGGCAGAGGGCTTGCGCATAACGTGCCCCTCGGGCAGTCTGCCTCTGGAGTGATGCCTCCTCCTCCTGAAAAGCAGCGGCAGCGAAAAGCTGGCTAGAATTACAACCACTAATGCCAGACAAATAATGAGCAACGGGGTATCCATATCTTCTCCTCTTCTCGGTTACGATCTTAAAACCAACGCAATCAATCATAGCCAATAAAAGAGGAAAACACAATCTATGTAGGTAAAGCGGCTTTCTAGTAATTCGATACGATGTGGCATTACCTGCCCACGATGTTGTAATTATCGTTGCTAAGGAAGCCTGTGATCTGTGCCGCTTTAGTCGTGGCGCTTGTCCGGCCTTTTCAAGTAAAGTTGCTGCTGTTTACGTTGGTTCAGCCGCAGGATATGGTCAAAGTAGATGGCACATTCGAGTGGACGCTGCATGACAAAGAATTGTTGCTGGGTCCAGTATTCAGCGTTGAGCATGATGGCGCCAGGAAGATGGGTCAGCTGGAGCAGGCGGTTGTGGTAGAGTACTAACTGACGTTTATGGCCCTGGAAGATGGTACGCTGATTGGTGAGAATAAAGGTCCCTCTATCCCTGGTCTTCCATTGGGCACCAACCAGTCGTAGTTCTTCGGGTGGCTCATCGCAGAGCGACGCTTCGCTGCAATAGTGCGCAATCTCGCCACGTTGCAGATGGAGGGATACACGTAGATGGGGCAGACCTTCGAGCTGCAAGCGGTGTTCCAGGGCTGAAATGTCAAAACCATACAGGTGCAGTTCCCGTTCGGTCTGTAGGCGTATCAGCCGCTGCTTACGTTGGGCATGGGCATCATGGCCTTCATCATTATACAGGTCCTCTGCCCTGGACCATACAGGGACAGTCTCAACCTCTTCTAGAGCAGGAGAAAGCGGGGTGGTCGTCGCGAGTTGCAACTCCTGTGACATCACGTTCTCAGTCGCACGACGCTCTATGATATCAACCACAACTTCAGTCTGGCCGGGCGGCAAAGAAGGGGTCAGCGGCGCAAGCGGAACAGGAACAACAGTCGTGGTCTCTACAAGCTGCAGTGTTTGGGCGGTATCCACTCTGACAGCTGGCACGACTATTACGTTGCTATTTTGCTGCTCCTGAGCCAGTTCCGCCTGCTTGTTGAGCCAGCTATTGAGGTAGAGCGTTGCTTGCAAGCCCGCATCGATATCGGTAATCCCACGTACATAGATAAGCTCGTCCTTGAATTGCAGATCCAGCCGTAACGCAGAGAGACCAACGACACGCCGATACGCAGACCGAAAATGTACAAGATCATATAACGCATAAGAGATACCCTGCAATTCGAGCCGTTCTGTATACAGACGCAGAGTCTGCCCCCACCCGTACTTACACTTCACCACCAGCGTCTGAACCATGACGCACATCCTCCCCTCAATCCCACTGTCGTCTTTTGAGCTGTTCTAGCCTGCTCATATCTATGGAAACGAGGCGCAGAATAGTGAGTAACGAGCATTGATACTCTCGTATGTGCAAGCACGCAGGTATACGCCGTTTGTCTTATGCCTTACTTCAGATTCTTCACACGGCGACTGAAGAAGATCCGGCGAATCAACGTGAAGCGCAGAAGAGGCCAGCCACGCATAACGTTCGCAGTCTCGCCAGGCTGCATAGTAGTATCAGGCCGCCCCCAGCGATCATGCACGAAGTGTTCGGTAAGTTGCCAGAGCAAGGGATCACGATGGGCAATCTGACGACTGAGCATCTCACTATACTCGTATGGTGTCTGCCAACGACGAGGACCCAGGCCGGCCCAGGCCGCCAGACGGCCGATACGCAGGTACAGACTGGAGACAGAATCAGGAAGCCGTCGTCGCCTGCGTACATTGACAAACAATGCGATCCCACCTGCGAGGAGAGCCAATCCAAAGAATCCACCGAGCCCCCAGTAGAGCAACGCCGGAGAGAGAGAGGCGGCATGCGTGGCATTGGTACTCTTGCTGCCTGGTGTCGCCTGCTGCGTAGGCTGCTTCTGCGGAGCCACGGCTCTGGTAGGAGCAGCGGTCGGTTGCACTGGTACAGGAGTATGTGCGGATGCCGGCTGTGTTGACAGCGTCGACTGATCGCCAAAGCCAGGGGTTGGGTCAAAGTTGATCCAGCCATGGCCGGGGAAGTATGCCTGCACCCAGCTGTGTGCATCACTCCCCTGTACGATCCAGCTCTTCTTCGTCTGATCGTAGGCACCAGTGCTGAAGCCACTCATCATTCGCGTCGGGATATGCAGCATGCGCGCCATGACGACCATCGCAGTTGCGTAGTAGGTACAATACCCACTATGGGTCTGGAGCAGCCAATCGACGACATCCACGTTAGCGGGGATCGCTGAATTGTTGGTCGAATAGGTAAAACTCGCCGAATCGCTCAAGTGGGTCTCAATGCGCTGCAAAGCCTCGTATGCGCTTGTCGAACCCTGCGTCCATTGCTTTAGCGTCTTACTCACATCTGGTGAAAGATCGCTCGGCGTCTGCATATCTACCTGATCGTACAGCCGCGCTTGAGGGTCAGAGGACCAGTACTGCTCATTATTAGCGGGAAGTGGGGCCGTATTCAATGCAGCCGTATCTGCTGTTGGTAGGTTAGAAACAACCATATAGGTTGAATTCGTTTTAAGCGCGGACGGCGTCGACCATGAAAGCGCATCCTTGTCACCGCCTACGTTCGCATACATCACATTCACCGGCAGATTAAACTGATCGGGAGTAGCTGGCGCAAAGAGAAAATCACGTGAGCCATTGATAGTACTTAACAGCGTGACCCTGGTAAAGATCGATTGCGTAGAAGGCTGTACACCCTGCTCCGGCATCAAAGTCTGGTTATCTTTATATGCCGTTATCGCATAAGGAGCCGCAATGGTCCAGGTATGCCCATCAAAATGGTCATAGCTGACACTCTCCAGATAGTGACTCTTGTCGTCGGAACTGCTGTATGAAAGGACATCTCCACCTGGTAGATTGACGCTATTCGAGACCTGCAGGTTTTCGCCAAAGTAGTTAGTCGATGCATCTCCACCCGTAGCCATCGCTAGCGCGCGCAGGTCATTGAGCGTCAGATGACCTGCCAGCAGACTCCCCCAGGTAGTATCCAGGCGTGCCCAGAAGACCTTACCACTATTCGGTTGCTCTAAGGCCGGCAAGAGCAGACTCAAAGGTAGTGCCAGCACTACAATCAAGCATGCAACCTGCATACAGCGCTTCGTAATCTTCCGTAACCATGAATGATCGACATATAGACCGTCTTCAACCCAGCGCATAATCTGAGTCGTCAGATGCACACGTGCTATCAGTAACAGCAGAGCACCTAGCATGATCGCCACATACAGGTCCATATAACTCATTGAGACCGACACATAGTTAAGATCGACCAGCATGATGGCACTGTACACAAAGGCGACCAGCCAGGGGAGCATCGCACGATACACCAACCAGCTGCCAAAGTAGCCCAGAAAGAAACAGAGGAACGACAGGTAGAAGAAAAAGACGATCTGGCTGGCCACTAACGGCTGCGAGGAGAGATCACCAACAAACGCACTGATGAGATAGCGGAAGGCGACATCATACGGTATCTGAAAGGCCAGCGCACTGGTCACCCAGACCGAAAACAGATAGCCGACGATACAGGCGACGATATGCAATAATGCCTGTGGCATATAGGGTATCTTGGCAATCAGAAAACCGATAAGCAGACCCAACACCGGACCATAATACAGCGCGTTGCCGTCATCTACCCAGTGCGCCACCGTAATAGAGTACACAATACAGTAGAGCGCAATTGCTAGCAGTACCAATGGCGACCACCCTTCACGGGGAATAAAATGCAAAGGAGAAGAGCCAGATACCGTAGTATGAGATCCATGATGCTCACCAGATGGAGGTGTCGCTGGCATCGACGTCAGAGGACCATTACCTGGCTGCGTCTGCCTCTGATGAGGTGGAACAGGTTGCTTATCAATAAGACTGGATCGCATTCAATACTCCTCTATACGGCCAACATTTTATGAAGAACGAAGCTTCTCATCAATATATGGGCATACACTGCTTATAAGCTAAACGTGGTACATCACCCACTCTTAGAAAAAGATTCATATATATCTATAAATCGCCTGTACTATCTTCCAGGGTCAGTCTGGCGAACTATTTCAACCCCTCTTATATAGAATACAACCTCAGCATTTTTGTGGTTACTATTATACGCATAAAATAGTACTCTTCTCCACTGCAGTACATATAGTTATTGTACCATCAATAGATCTTTATTTTGCCTGCTGCTTGCTTCTCATAACCTGTACGTTTGACCGTTACTCATACTAGCGGTATAGTTTTATGATCATCGTAAGATATATATCTATCATCCTGGGAGATTGTCACTGATGTCATTACTATCGGATGCTACGGATTCATCTGCGCAAAAACCTATACCAACAACTGATCAGGATCATGGGTCATTCTTCTCTTCGCTCTTTCACTTACCGCGCAATGTCTATCTATTGCTTATCTTTACAACGGGTAAGGGCTTTCAACTCAGTATCATTGCCCTGGTCTTGAACTATTATATCCATAGCCTCGGCTATCGCTCTGACTTTATAGGCGTCTTTAGTGCCATGCCATCGATCGGTGCACTGCTTGGTGCCCTGCCGACTGCAATGGTTGCCGATCGTGTGGGACGGAAACCTGTGCTGGTCTTTACAGCGATCCTGACACCTCTCACACTGGCTTGCTGTGCTCTGGTAACCTCGGTTCCACTACTGCTCACGATCAATCTGTTGCAAGGCATTGTCTCGACCGGTTACTGGGTAACAAATCTGCCTTTGCTGACCGAGAGCACAACGCCAAAGCAGCGTGTAGGTGTCCTGGCGCTGAATACCTTCCTGCTGCTGGGTGTAGGAGCGCTCGGGAATCTACTGGGCGGAGCTATCCCTGAAATTATCGCAGGCATTATACACGTCTCGGCGGCCAGTCCAGTCCCATTACGCTGGGGCGTCTTTATGGCAGCCTGCTTTACATTCGTCTTCGGCCTGCCACTCTGGACACTACAAGAGCCTGATCGCCGCGCTGCCCGCAAGCTAACAAAAAACACGGAAGCGGCACTACTGGCTGCCGGGGGTACAAAAGAACGCTTCCCGTTCTGGCTCTTCTTCAAGTTACTCATCCCTGATCTGGTCTTTACAATGGGTGAAGGGGCAGTCGTTGCACTGATCCAACTTTATTTCGTGTTGCGCTTCCACCTCTTACCGGGACCATTGGGGATTATTTTCGCCATATCGGGGGTCGCTGGCGGCATCTTCTCGCTGACCGCACCGCTCTTTGTCAGACGTTGGAGCAAGCTACGCCTGATCATCGTGGTCCAGTATCTGACGGCACCGCTCATGATCATGATCGGCTTCGCGCCTACGATGCCACTGGCGATTGCTGGCGAGTATAGTCGCTCACTGATGCGTACACTCATCGAGCCCGTCTATGCAGCCTTCGCCATGGAACGGGTCTCAGATCGCCATCGTGCCACCCTCTCCGGTTTCTATGCCATCACCTGGAGTATCGGCTTCAGTATCGGACCCACAATCGGTGGCTGGCTACAGACGAATATGAGCTTATCAGCATCGTTTATCTTTGGCGCATGCTGCCTGCTCATCGCCCCTACGCTGCTACTCATGTTCTTTGGCAGGAGCAATGTACGATTGGGATAGAGGAAGATGGGAGTTACGACTTTTACCGCATCATGGCTATTGACAGAAAAGTTATGGCTCAGATAAAATTCATTATATACTCTTATATTCTACTATACTAGAAATACGCTAAATTTATAGCCTCTTTTGGTAAAGTAATAATTATATCAACCTATTCCTAAAGGAGACCCATTATGCAATCAAAACAGGATCTGCCAATCAGCCTGAAAGCACTTCTCACGCTCATCGTCTTCGGCATCTTCGGCCTTGTTGCATTACTAACGTTGATCCTTCAGATTCTCTTTCCGCTCATATTCCTACCATTCCTATCATTCTCGTTAGCTACACCTGATATGCCTCATCGAGCCGCTCGTATTGCGTTCGTTGCTTTCTGTGGTCTTGTCTGGCTCGTTGGTATTGGGTATCTGATCTGGCTCACTGTACGCAGCAGGCGTGCTCAGGTCTTGGGAATACCGATGGATCCCCCAAAATGGATCACATCCACCACCCCATTGACACCGCTACGTGCAATAGCCTTACTCGTTGGCTTTTCCTTTTTTGCGACTCCATATCAAATGATCTTCGCAAATGAGCCGTTTACCATTTCTCTGGTTATTCATGGCATGCTATATCCGACGATGATGGTGATCTGGTGCATGAGCCTCCAATCGCTCAGAGCGAAGACTGGTGAGCAGAAACACGTACAAGATCAATATGCAGGACTGGCAATTGCTGGATATATCCTCGGCGCGATCAGCTTTTTCTTTGTCGGTACGATCTATCTATTCAGTCCACCATTTGCGATTATTGGTATATTCTTATCCTTGTTCGGTTGCCTATCATCTACCCATAGAGCACAGGCAAATTGGGGGCTTGGATTATCAGTAATCGGTGTCCTGGCACCAATTATAGTTATCATGACCAGTATGACACTCAGCCACTGCTCCGGTTGGCCTGGTTTGAACTGTTCTATTCCTGTTGCTATAGATGAGCTTTTTCATTGATTGCATGCTCATCCTGAGAGAACTAGAAAAGCAATCCCTTCTCCATCATCAACTCCTTGTAGTGTTTACAAGGAGCGTATCCCAAATTGCGCAACAAGTTGAAAGCAAGCAGATAGCAAAGGGACAAACAGTGCTTCTTACGGCATGACACCCATCGTAAGTATATTCCCGGTTACGCCATCGAATACCAACTGCCCATGGTGGGAAACTGGTCGCACGATATGTGTGGATCTTCCTGCTGGTATGTGAGGTCCTCCAGCGACGCTAAAATTACCGTAGACTTCGACATAACAGACAATCAGGTGAGGGTCGATAATGCCCGTGTCAGCATTTAAGCCGTTGGCAGCATTGGCAGTCTGGTTGGTAACAAAGAGAATGCGGGTAATACTATAGTTGGGAGAGGCCTGGAGAATACGAAAACCATTAAAGCTGGTAACTGTACTCATATACTGGCGCACATCCTGTTCAGTGAAGGTGGGAATGCTGCAAAGATGAGGCTTGATAGCGGGGCTACCTATGCCATTAGCAGGATCTGAAGCGACACTGGGGATCTGTTTCGGGTCGCAATTGGCCGTGGAGGTTGAGACTTTGACTGTAGGGATGACGCGCGCTCCTGTCAGATAGAGAGCGGTCTGCCCGGTGGAGTTGGGAGGGGTTGTACCGTTCTTTGCTATGGTCGGGGCGGACGCACGCGCGCATATGTCCAGCACACCCCAGGTTCCTGCGATGATAACAAGGAGTGCAATGAGTCCCACGATAAGGCTGCGCTTTTTCATGACTATTCTCCTGAAGCACGAGCGAAGATGTAATCAGGGCGAGAAAAATAACGCACTGAAATATTGGATAAATATGTTAGAAAATAACATCTCTATAGAGAGACGTATAAACTGAGAAATAAGTTCCTCTCAATTATTGCTCGTTACGCACTCTTTCATAGAGGAGATCTCCAGGCTCATAAGCCTTCCCACGGGTGAGCTAATGCAGCGTACGATACAACACCGATCACGCTGACACGTATATATTGATAGCTTTATACAGTTGTAGAGCGGCCTGTCATTATCATTTGAAATCGATGGATACGTTGCGTTTAAGCTGATAGCTACACTATACATGCGTCGCAGGCAACGGACTGGAGGGAACACAGCAATGTCTATTGTTATACATACACCAACTTTTTTGCGTCTAGGAGATATACTACAGCCAGGTGGCCTGATTGCATGGCTATTGGTGGGGCTTATCGCGGGCGCGGTTGCTAGCTCGCTCGTCCGAGGAAGAGGCTATGGTTGCCTGGGTAATATTATTGTTGGCTTGATCGGTGCGGTCATCGGCGGCTTTATCGCCAACTACTTTGACCTGGGTAGTTTTCACTTTTTCGGTACGCTCATAGTCTCAATCATCGGAGCAGTCATCTTGCTCCTGATCCTGAACCTCTTTTCAGGCCGCGACTGACCGCTCTCTTGTACGGTCAGTCTGTACAAAGTAGTCGATCAGCAGATGTCTGAAAGGTAATATATTCGCATGATTACACATGTCGTTTTGGTACAGCCCAAAGAAAATACAACGTCGGCAGAGATGGAGACGTTAATTGAACAGATACGCGCCCTAAAAGAACTGATCCCTGCAATTCAAAGCATCCAGGTAGGCAAAAATGTCGGGCGACTTACGCAAGGTTATACCTACGGTCTGATTGCACAATTTGCCTCTGAAGAGAAATTGAAGGAGTACCTGACCCATCCAGCGCATCAGGCTCTGGCACGCGAATTGCTCCAACAGACACAGATAATCGAATTTGACCTGGCGCACTAAACACACTGGTGCACTAAACACACATGTAGGTGAGCGCAGGGTCGCTCACCTACTCCCTTCATGTGTTGCTGGGTTCCAACTCTTGATACATAGCGCAAACTTCATGGAGACAGAGAGGGCAGGTGAGAATATGGTGGTCGACGCGCTCCATCTCGGCGGGGGGAAGCATCTGAAGGCAGTACGATCCAAGGGTCATGCTAGCAGGACATTGGCTGCGATACATGCGCGCAAGCAAAAAGCGTTGCGCATATTGATAGTGTTCCAGTTGCTGCTGACATGCGTTACATCCGTGTAGATGCTCTGCCAGGGAGGGCGAAAGCGCCTCCCCATCCAGAACATGACGTAATAATACTTCTTCGACAGGCGTATCCAAATACCAACATTTATCCATCGAGATCCTCAAAGAACAGACCCGCTCGTACTTCCCTGTAGTATTATTCAATCCTGTTAGTTAAACGCGATGCCCATACTTTTTCAGCTTATAACTCTGGATGGATCTATCGCTTTAACTAAACATGGTAATACATGAATGCAAGGGGCAGCTATTAGACAGTAACATTGCTACCCATACGCCAGCGAATCTTGTCGGCATTGCGCAGAATACGCTCCATAATATTCCGTTTCAGTCGATAGATCTCTTCTTCGTTCTTAAACTCACCGGGACAGAAACGGATAATTTCTCGTGGCTTCAGATTGCAGTGAAAGTGGAGATACGCAACACGCAGTTCACGTTCCCCAGGTAAGATCGAGCGAATCGTCTCCCACAGCTCTTCTTCGTGATAGCTATCCTCGACCTGTGGCTCATCAGGATGTCCAGTATCAGGCAAGCGTTCAATGTTGGCACGCGAAAATGCTCGTAGAGTATCCATGATCGCGCAGTGCAGACAGAGGCGCAAATAGCTCAAAGCTGCCGCCACTGTGGAGAAGACCAACACCTGATCGCTAACGGCCTGCCAGAATCGTCGGAAGGCATCATCGATGTAGGTCTGCTCTGTTTCGTAACGCAGAGCCACCTCGCGATACGCATGTCCATTCAGCCACTGCCGAATGTTCTCATTGAAATGGCGCTGGAGCACGATCCAGGCTGTATTATCACGGAGCATGACGGCACGACGAATGATCTCCAGACAGTATATGTCATTGCTGCCCTCATGACGCCGATACTTTTGCATCTCTTGTAGAGAGCGCTCTGCCAGACATTCTAGACTCATGCTGGCAAGTGATTGATCTATCTCGTCAGTCGCGTTTATCTTTATAGTCATGGACATCCCACTCCCCTTCAGCGCTGGCTGAAGTACGGTACTGTAGCGCTTATTATACCAATGTAGACGTGAATTACTATCCTTTATCAAATGCTCCACCTGTTCAACAAAAAATAATCTCATGCGCATACGTGAACATACATGCCGATCAGATAGGCAATCAGAGTGACTGCTCCCCCTTATCAACCAGTATAGACAACCTGTGCAGTGAAAGTGATATGTCATTTGTCCTAATTCTTGTCTCTTTAGTTGAAAGTGAGTATAATAGATTACATAGACAGGATACCGTTGATGCTCTCAAGATACAATGTCACAGGCAACAGCAGAGAAGTGAAATAGCGCACAAAGAGGTTGCGACTTTGTTATGGAGCAACGCATTTTATTAGGCATCGACCAGGATTTTTCACCAGCCACACAGCAAGCTGTACAAGTGGTCTCGACTTTGTTTTGCTGCGCGACCCCCTCATATAGCTTGATCCTTCTCCATGTCATCCCTATGGCGCATATCACGGTCGAATATCCTGGACATCCTTTGGAGCAGCCGATCTTTCCACCTTCACCCGAGCAATATGCACAGGCCGCAATGGTACTGCAACGTGCACGCTTGTACCTCGAAGAACAGCAGTTATCCGTATACCAGATCGAAACACTCGTGAAAGTAGGCTCACCATCAGAGGAGATTGTCCATCTGGCAAAAGAGCGCCAGGTTCATCTGATCGTTGTTGGTAGCCACGATAATAGCTGGCTACAAGGCTTGCGCCGGATCTTTCTGGGCAGTATCTCACGACACGTATTGAAGTATGCTACCTGCCCGGTCATGATCGTGACACCACAATCTCTCCCCAGCGGCGATACGTTGATCGCCTGGTATGAGCAAGCGATCAAAAACTATCTTCAGACGCATACAGATGAGCTGACAGTATTCACTTCCGAACAAGCGGCAGAGTACTTTATAACAGGAGGGAAGAAGAAGGTAGAAGCCCCCGATATTCAAGCGGCAAAGACAGCCCTGGAAAGGCTGGAGCAACGAGGACTGCTCTGCCGTCATGAGTACCAGGGCGTCGTGCGCTATATCAACGATTAATAGCAAACTACTCGTAGATTTTCGCCAATTTCGTAGTTGAGCTGCGTCCTCATTACAAGACAGCAACGATTTGCAATGGCGGGTCACGTGAAGCTGTCAACCGAAAATTCAGGCTTGGGGAACTGGTGGACCTGATGATTTTTGATGGGGAAGAGGGAGTAGCCAAGCCAGATGCACGCATTTATAAACTTACTCTTATGCGCTTACACGAATATCGGCGGCTTTTTGACCAGCCGCCGCTTAAAGATATAAAAGCTGTGCAGAAGGCGAATTCGAGGGTAGTTAACGAAAATGCTCGCCAAAACAGGAAATGTCGCTTAAGCCTCCCTCTTCGAGGGGGGAAGTCGCGATAGCGGCAGGGGGGAGTAGAATGCTAGCAATTTCCTGTAATCCTCGATTACGTCCTGAAGCTATTAAAGAGGTATCTGAGGCAATACAACATTCGAGAGCATCAGTGGAGGATTGGCTCCCCCCGATAGCTAAAGCTATCTTCCCCCTCGGAGAGGGGGACGAGTTTTTGATTACTTTTCAGGTGATAGCAATATTTTATGAAATTGGAAATACTGGTACACTATAACGAAAAATCGAGTGTGTATATGCTCTATACATTCCATATACACACTCTTTTCCACTATGAAAGTTGGGCTGATAGTGCGGTTGGATTGGTAACGGGAGCCTGGCAAGCGAAGTTCTGGCAGACATAAGCCGTCGCTCTCCCCTGTACAGCCGGACGATCCGCCAGCAGAGCAATAGCTTGCGCCACGCTCGTATCAGCTGCGGTGAGCGCAAGGACGCTATCAGGGAGGTAACGTGTATTGATAGCCTGCAAGAGCGCCTGCGTATCTGCGTGCAGCACATCTCCGACCAGCGCAATCTCACGCGAGCCAGAGAGAGCGGTATCCAGCACTCCTAACGCAACCCCTAGCGACTGTGGATGTTGCGCCAAAAGCTCGCTAATCGGCAAGATATAGTCCTCGGCCCTTTCACGATACTCATACTCACCGGTAAAGGCTGCCAGGCGCAAAAGGACAGAGGCCGCAACGTTATTGCCAGCAGGAGTGGCGTTATCCATAATGTCTTTTGGTCGACTGATTAACTGCTCATGATCGATGCCTGTATCAAAGAAGCCACCCTCAACGTCGTCGGCGAAGAGGACGATCGCTTGATCCATCAATGCACGCGCCTCTATAAACCAGCGGGTATCAAAACTGGCTTCGTAGAGCGCCAGCAGACCATCCGCCAGAAATGCATAATCCTCCAAAATTCCATTGAAGCGGGCACGACCATCCTTATAGGCACGCAACAGGCGTCCATCCACACCCTCGCGTAGTGTGGCCAGCAAAAAGCGAGCGTTATTGATAGCTACCTGTAAGTAGTCCTGACGACCAAGATAGCGCGCCGCCTCAGCAAAGCTACGCAGCATCAGACCATTCCACGCCGTAAGCACCTTCTCGTCACGCGCCGGTCGAATACGCTCTTCACGGATACGGAACAGGGTCTCACGACTGCGCAGCAACGTCGCCTGTAAGGTAGCCTCGTCTATCTGTGCTTGCTGCGCGACGGTTGCGGCATCCTGCTGCACATGTAGAATATTCTTGCCTTCAAAGTTGCCACGGGCCGTAACATCGTAGTAACGCATGAATACGGCTGCGTCTTCAGGCGAGAGTGCCGACTCTATCTCGGCAGGCGTCCAGAGGAAGAACTTCCCTTCCACGCCCTCGCTGTCGGCGTCCTGCGTCGCATAAAAACCACCAGCAGGATCGGTCATCTCGCGCACCACGTAATCGAGCGTCTCTTCGGTCACACGCTGATAGAGCTCATTGCCGGTTACTAGGTATGCGTGCAGATAGAGACGACTGAGGAGCGCGTTATCATACAGCATCTTCTCAAAATGCGGTGCCAGCCACTGTGCATCGACGGAGTAGCGATGGAAGCCACCACCAAGTTGATCATAGATGCCACCATTGGCCATGTGCGTCAATGTCTGCTCGATCATCTCTAGCAGGGGAGTCGCGTCGGCGGCTGGTGCAGGATCGTGCTCACCACGCTGGCCATGGAGATGCATACGCAGCAGAAACTCTAGCGCCATACTCGGAGGAAACTTGGGAGCCCCGGCAAAACCACCATTGGTCGTATCGTAGTTCTCACTCAACGCGTGTACCGCTCTCCACAGCGTATCCAGCGCAGGGACCGAGGATTGAAACTTCTTCTTGAGCTCACCCAGCAGATTACCACTCTGCTTGATATAGGCTGCAACTTCGCCAGCCTGTTGATCGATCTCGGCACGATGCGTCGTAAAGGCTTGCAAGACGATCTGCATAATCGAAGGGAAACCACGCATAACCTGTTGTCCATAACGTCTATCCGTCGGAGGGAAATAGGTGCCACCATAGAAAGGGCGACCATCAGGCGTCAAGAACATCGTCATCGGCCAACCACCCTGGCCAGTCATCGCCTGCACCGCCTGCATATAGATGGCATCCAGATCCGGGCGCTCCTCACGATCAACCTTGATCGGGACAAAATTCTGGTTCATAAAGGCAGCCGTCGCTTCATTCTCAAACGACTCGCGCTCCATAACATGACACCAGTGACAGGACGAATAGCCGATGCTTAACAGAATAGGACGATCGCTCGCTCGCGCGGCCTCCAGAGCCTCCTCACCCCAGGGATACCAGTCAACTGGATTGTGTGCGTGTTGCAGAAGATACGGACTCGTCTCATGAATCAGGCGATTGGTATGGCTGTACGCTTGTTTTTGCTCACTCATTACACATTGCTCCCCCTTCAAATCAGGCTGAAGGTTAAAGGTTATAAAAATCTATCGCTACGAGCTAAACTCATCTTTACTCTATGGTTAGATCACTATGCTATTGTACGACACTCGACACAGATGTTCCGAGTGCCGATCTCACCCTTGCTTTTCCGCAAAAAATCATTATACTTAAGCATAGAGAACGATATGACCAGATAAGCACAATTAGTCATAGAGTTCTCTGTCCGATAAACAGAGGCTGCAAACAGAACGTATAACGCATAGAACGTGCAGAACATAATCAATATAGCGAGCGAATGAAAGGAGGCACGTAGATTGTCAGTGCCGAACAGTGACGAGGATAGAGAGGCTAGACAGCGAGAGGAACGCAATAAAAAGCAGGAACGGGCGGATCGTATTCTGGACGCGGCGCATGATCTTGTGCTGCGCTATGGGTATAAGAAAACAACGATCGATGATATCGCGCGCCAGGCGGCTGTCGCCAAGGGGACCATCTACCTGCACTGGAAGACGCGTGATGACCTCTTTCTGGATCTCATCGTACGCGAGAAGCTGATCCTGGGTCAGGAGATCCAGCAACAGATGCTAGACGATCCCGAGGGCTTCTCGCTCTACACTCTGGTCAAGTACTCTCTGCTGGCACTTGCTCACTACCCATTAATCAAAGCGCTGATGCTGCAGGACAGTGACATGTTGGGTGAACTTGTGACGACTGCCTATCAGGAGAGAGAAGTCATGGGTCAGTTCACAGCATTTGAGACGATGCTTATTCACATGCGTGAACAAAAACAGGTTCGTACTGATATGACGGTTGCGGAACAGATGAATGTGATCTTCGCCCTCTGTATCGGCTTTATCACATACGAGCAATATCTGCCCGAGCCCTACAAATTGAGCGCGGAAGCGAGCGCAGCGCTAGGGGCAGAGACACTCAGGCGCACACTCGCGCTACAGAGACCAGACCAGCAAGAACAGAACGATACCTTTCAAACATACAAAGAGATGTTGAATATGGCAGAACAATACCGTTTAAGGAAGGAACACCTTGATGAGTGATCTGATTGAGGTTAGCAAGCTAACCAAGAACTATGGACGGCAACGCGGCATTCTGGATGTTACGTTGACCATTCAAAAAGGCGAGGTCTTTGGCTTTCTCGGACCCAATGGAGCAGGCAAGACCACCACGATCCGCATCTTTATGGGTCTTTTAAGGCCGACCGCAGGCAGTGCCCACATCGGCGGCTTCGACTGCTGGCAGCAATCGACCGAGGCCAAACGCTTGATCGGCTATCTCCCTGGCGAGTTTACTTTCGATCCAGGGCTTACCGGCGCACAGATCCTGAGTTACCTGGGACACTTGCGTGGCGGCGTCGATCAAAACTATCTCAAGCAACTGGTAGAGCGATTGGACGTCGATCCCAGCAAACGCTTCCGTGCCTATTCGCGCGGCAACAAACAGAAGATCGGACTGATCCAGGCCTTTATGCACCAACCCGAGCTACTGATCCTTGACGAGCCCACCAGCGGTCTCGATCCACTCAACCAGCAAGAATTCTATAAGATGATTGCAGAGACACATCAAGCTGGCCGCACCGTCTTCCTCTCCTCCCATATCCTGCCAGAGGTCGAACATACGTGCCAGCGCGTCGGTATCATCCGTGAAGGCGAGCTTGTACAGATTAGCGAGGTCGCACAACTGAACCATCTCAAGCAGCAAAATGTCACCATCGGCTTCGCACAGACACCCGCCACAGAATGGTTCTCCGCAGTCTCCGGTGTCCTGAGTGTCACCGCCGGGAGCAAAGACAACGAACTGGTCCTGAGCGTACAGGGTGATCTGCAGCAGGTCATAGCGCTCGCCGCACAGCATGCAGCGATCCATATCACAACCCATGAGCCAAATCTAGAGGAAGTCTTCTTGCGTTACTATCAGCCCGCACAGGCAGCAACAGCCAATGCCTGAAGATACAATTGAGAGGTTACCAGCATGTTTCGCACAGTCTGGAGCAAGACGCTTCGTGATTACCGACTCCCTCTGCTAAATTGGGGCATCGGCATGGCACTGATCATTGCCGCAGTCTACGCCACCATCAGTCAGCAAAGTGGTCAGTCAGCCGCATCGATAAATCAGATCATGCAATCATTTCGCTTTCTCGGCGACCCGGTGAGCGTCACCACACCCGGAGGCTTCGTTTATATTAAAGTACTCGACCACACTGTACCGATAGCAATCACTATCTGGGCATTACTGGCCGGTGCTCGTATGGTCCGTGGCGAAGAGGAACGCAACTCTATTGATCTGCTCCTGGCCACACCTATCTCGCGTACCCATCTACTCATCGAGAAACTGCTTGCACTCCTCTTAGCGCTCATTGGCATCGGTCTACTGATCAGTGTCGGCATCATAGGCGGCGAGCAAGCAGCGAAGGTTCCCGTCGATGCCGGACGCGCACTGCTGGCAGGACTCAACGTCAGCATCTACGCATTCCTCTATGGGAGTATCGCCCTCTTTCTCTCGCAATTCTTTCTCAGTCGTGGGACAGCCGCAGGCATCACCAGCGGCATTCTGGCCATCGACTTCGTGCTCGCAGGGACCGCACGAACGGTACCGCATACAGAGTGGCTGCAATACATCTCGCCGCTCTATTATTATCAGATCAACAAACCATTGATCATTGGCTATACCAACTATCCCTATGCCGCCGCCATACTGATCGTACTCGCACTGCTCCTGTGCATAGTCAGCGTCTGGCTGTTTACAACGCGTGATATTGGTGGTAGTCCCCTGGCACAACGCTCAGGCCAGAGCGCTACCCGGCCAGCGCTTAATAGAGGAGCGGTTTTGCGTCAGGCATTGCGTGATCCCGCCACCTGGAGTGTCAGTCTCCATACATTGAGAGCACAGGCTACGCCGATGCTCTGGTGGATCGTGAGCATTCTGCTCTACGGCGCATACGGCACCTACATCACACCTCAACTGCTCAAACCAGTAGAGAATCTCGTCAAGAACAATCCAGTACTGGCACAACTGTTCAGCGGACATGATACAACCACCAACGCAGGCTTCATCAACTACGTCATCTTCTTCTTCATGCCGCTCGTCATCTTGCTTTACGGCATGGTGCAGGCGTTGACATGGAGCTCCGCGCTGGACACCGGTCGCATGGAACTGGTGCTTGGTACACCGCACGGACGAGCACGTATCCAGAGCGAGCATCTCATCGTCGTCATCATGCAGCTTATTCTGACGCCTATCCTGCTCTGGCTCACTATCATGCTCAGCGCATTGGCCATCAATATCAGCGTCGACTCAGCACATGTCGCAGCGGCATCACTCAGCATTCTGCCTATGTCGCTGGTCATCATCGGCATCGTCTACGCCTGTGCCGGACGGCTACGGAACACAACCATCATGCTCATCACAACCTTCTACCTCATCGCCGCCTTCATGGTCGAATGGGTCTACGCCCTGCTCAAACTGCCAGAGTGGGTACTCTCACTCTCACTCTTCCACGCCTATGGCAACCCCATGGTAGATGGCTGGCAATGGACCCCCAACATCGTTATGGTCATCGTAGCCATCGTTCTCTTAGGTATAGGCTTTGTACAATTCCATAGCGCCAACGTAGATAAGGGGAATGTATAGCGATGGTAACAGCAACGTACTAGAGCGAGACGATGCGCGTACGTGGGCGTTCGTCGTAGAGGCTCATACGACGGACGGCCCACAGGTACCAGGTTGCAACGGTACGGTAGGGCCGCCAGAGCTCGCCGCGTGCGTATGCCTCTTGTTTTGTGGGGCGCTCTGCCAACTGATAGGCGCTCCGCATCCCTTCTAGAAAGCCCAGGTCATCGACGGGCAAGACGTCTGGCCGCAGCATGACGAAGATCAGGCACATCTCAGCGGTCCAGCGCCCGATCCCTTTTACAGCGGTCAGCTCGGTAATAATAACTTCATCCTCTAGCTCTGCTAGCTTCTCTAGCTGCAATTGGCCGCTGGTAATATGTTCAACAAGGTTTCCAATGTAGCGTGCCTTCGGTGTGGAGAGTCCCAATGTACGCAGACGGTCGAAGTCAAAGAGTTGCAGGTTGGCAGGCGTCACCTTGCCATCGGGCATAGCTGCGCACACACGAGCCATGATAGCATCGGCAGCTTTCACAGAGATCTGCTGCGAGATAATAGCGTCCACCAGAGCGTTGAAGATATCTGGATCAGGTTGTAGCGTACACGGTCCCACGCGCTCAATCACCCCTTTCATCACTGGATCGATATCACTGAGATAGGCTATGGCTTCTGTAACCATGGCATGCGTTTGTATCTGCATTGGTAATCCCTATTCTTTCTTCCACTTGCAGCATCGTATAGCTAGAGCGTATTGTGGCATAGTGTAGTGTGTTATAAAATAGAACACTGCTGTTCGTTTTAGTAGTATAGAGAGAATAAGAACATTTGTCCAGTACACCCTACCTTACTCTATCCTACTCATAAGATCTTATTCCGAAAACCAACGCGACTGGCGTCGCTAGTGCTCGCACACGCAAGTTTTCGGATAAGTAGTAAGTCAATGTGATACGATAAAAATATGGATACACCAGAGAATTATTATGCGGTTCTGGGCGTCTCCGCAGACGCCGATAGCGATACAATCAAGCGAGCATACAGGCAGTTAGCACGTCGCTTTCATCCTGATCTGGCAGGGCCAGAGGCAGCGCTACAGATGAAGCGCATCAATCGTGCCTATGCGATCTTGAGCGACGAAGAGAAGCGGCACCAGTATAACATTGTATTGGGTGGCGTGGTCGATATGCGCCAGAGAGGATATACACGTCCTCGACCACGAGCGCATGCACGCGAAAATCCAGAGGATGTCGAGTTTTCCAGTTTCAATATTTTTTGCACGAAAGGGCCATTCCATGCCGGCCCATCGGTAACGGCGACCCATGGCGTGACCTCGGCCCTCAATAGTGTATCGACCGCCCATGGTATATTGATCGCCGCCGGTTCACTGGATGGCAAGGGCTGTATCTGGCAACTCGTCAATGGTGTGCTGAAGAAGACCATCGATTTCGCCAACGATTCTGAGATTACGCTTGAAGCATTCCGCGAACTCCGTTTTTCAAGTGCTGGCTCGTTACTGACTGGCTGGAATCGGCTCGGACTCCATGTCTGGGATGGCTTTAGTGGGCAGCGTCTCTGGAGTACACCTCTGAACGAGCGTGCCGTCTCCGCGCACTATTCGCTCGATGCCAGCCCACATATCACCGCTGATGGACAGCGTGTCGCGCGCCTGGCCCTGCCACATCTGCCAGAGGCAGTGAATGACATCCCATCACCGCGCGCCTGGGGTGTGCGCAGTACCGACGTCCTTAGCCATAATATGAGCACGCCAGTAGCAAAATTTACGAATCTACGCATCTGTCAGGAAGAGGCCGTCGAAGACCGCAATTTCTGGGCGATCCGGATGCGCGCACTCTCGCAGGATGCCAGCACATTAGTCACCCTCTCCTGCGCACAGATTCAGGGCGAGTCGCAACAGATGGCTGTCATACGCCGCTGGCAGCTTGCAAGCAAAGGGCTACTCGGTGGAACGAAAGGTCCACATATCGCAACCTCAATTCTGATGGGTCGCTGCGAAGACTGTACGCCACCCTACGCAATCACCCCCGATGCCTCGTTCATCGCCTTCTCCTATGCCAACAATAAAGTCCGCCTCGCCGATACAACCAACGGCACCTATAGTGAAGTGATCAGTGGACCCGTGGGGAGCAGTTCGCGCATGGCTATCTCACCGGATGGACAATGGCTCGCGCTCGCCCGCGAAGATAGTGAAGTCAATGAAGGCGTCATAGACCTCTGGTCAGTAGTCAGCGGACAGGTGGTGCAAAAATTTTATCATCCCTGGCAAGTCAGTGCCCTCCACTTTAATGAACAACAACTGATTACCGCATTAACCGATGGCACTATCCAGGTCTGGCAAGCATCATGACACAACATGAGCTATATAATAACAGTAAAAGCTGTGCTGTACCAGTGAATAGCAGATAAAGCCCAGCAAGGAGTTTGCGAATATTTTCAGAGAATTCGATAATTATACATACAGAGGTTGACAATTATCGCACTTTACCTAATACTAATAATTAGATCTTATCCCGAACACGACCGCGACCGCGACCGCTGTCGCCAGAGCTATGTACTCAGGTTTTCGAATAAGCAGTTACTGCTGCTATTTCCTGGGAAAAACGTCATAGAAGTATTGATCTGCAGGAAAGCAGCTATATGTATCGCCGCGTGCTAACCGATAAAGGTAAGAGGTGGTGAAAGTTTCACTGTATGTCGGAGGATTGTCGTACGCTTTTGATTGCCGCTTGCTATAAGTATACGTAATCACAGGGAGTGAATTATGAAATGTTCCCGATGCGCAACCGAACTGCCAGAAACGGCTATGACATGTCCAGACTGCGGCGAACCGCGCAACGCTGACCCCCTGACATCGTTCTCTTATCGACCACCGGGTACGCCGCCCTGGCCGACCAGTGTGCCGCAGAATCTTCAGCAGCTTGTCTCTGCCGCGCCGGTCGCCACGAGCGGCTTTGCTCCGACAACACCACACATACAAAAGCAGCGCGCCGGAAAAGCACGCAACTCGGCTGCGAGCGTGCTCAGCTCTATCGCTGTCCTCGTGATCTCGCCGTTGATTGGTGCCGCCATCGTCTTCGGACTCCTGTATAATCAGGGGTACTTCAATAGTCATCTCAACGCATCATCCTCGCAGGCAGCGAAGCCAGCGCCAGCGGCCTCCAACGCACAACCCACGCCCGCAACTCAGGCGGGTGGGAACACACAGCAAGGCACAAGCTCAGTACCGGCCCCCGCCTCCTTTAAAACGGCGCAGGATAAAAACGTCAACGTCACGCTACGCTACCCCTCTGATTGGGCACTCAAGCAGCCCGGCCAGTCAGGAAACAGCGCTATCATAACCCTTGAGCAGGCTTCGATCGGTATCGATATTAAAGTTGAGCACTTTACCACGACCTTCTCTAACTCGATTTCCAATACCCAGCAACTTAATCAGGCCTATATCCAGAGCCTGGCACAGGCACTGAACATTCAAAATATTCAGACGGTGCAGCCAGGCAATAGTACACCAAGCATAGCTGGCGATAAATGGCTGCAATCGGACGCCATCTTTACCGATAGCCAGGGCATCAAGCAACATTTCATTGTCATCTCTGATCAGCATAGCAAGAGCTACTATGGTATCAATATCATCGTACCAGATAACCTCTACAAAGATGCAAGCGCTAAATACTTTACACCTATCTTCCAGTCGCTCAAATTTCTCTCGTAGCGCTACTTCATTATAGTAGTCGGGTAGTCGGCACCAGTAGCACTAGTAATACCATTTTTGTCGCATAAAAAGAGACCGGCGGCGCGGGCATAGAGCCTGCGTCTCCGGTCTCTCGCATCTGCATGCGTATGGATCTTAGTATTCGGGCATCGCGGGAGCGGCAGGAGCGTTCTTCTCCGGCAGGTCGGTGATCAAGGCCTCGGTGGTCAGGATCATTGCAGCGATGCTGGCTGCGTTTTGCAGAGCCGAGCGTGTGACTTTCGCAGGATCGGAGATACCGAACTCGTACATATCGCCATAGGTGTCTGAGAGGACATTGTAGCCAATATGTTTGTTGTTCTGCTCTTTCTGAGCACGACGGATACCTTCTACGACGACTGAGCCGTCTTTACCACCGTTAGCGGCGAGCTGGCGCACTGGCTCTTCAAGAGCGCGGCGCAGGATGTTGATACCCGTTGCAGCATCACCCTCAAGTCCCAGGTTGTCCAGGGCTTCGATGGCGGTCAACAATGCGACGCCACCACCAGGGACGATACCCTCTTCAACACCGGCGCGGGTCGCGGAGAGCGCGTCCTCAACACGGGTCTGGCGATACTTCAGCTCAACTTCGGTACCGGCACCAACTTTGATGATCGCAACGCCACCGGAGAGCTTGGCCAGACGCTCCTGGAGCTTCTCACGATCATAGTCGCTGGTGGTGTCTTCGATCTGAGCTTTGATCTGGTGGATACGTGCCTGAATATCCTCGGGATTGCCATGGCCCTCGACGATGGTGGTGTCCTCTTTGTGGGAGGTGACCAGGCGAGCGGAGCCCAGGTCCTCAAGGGTAGCGCTATCAAGGCGGCGACCCATCTCTTCGCTGATGACGGTCGCGCCGGTCAGGGCAGCGATGTCTTGCAGCATCTCTTTACGGCGATCACCGAAGCCTGGAGCTTTTACAGCCAGGATGTTCAGGATACCGCGCAGTTTGTTGACAACCAGAGTGGCCAGTGCCTCGCCATCGACGTCCTCAGCAATCAGGACGATCTCACGGCGACCCTGCTGGACGACCTTCTCGATAACTGGCAGGATGTCCTGGATCGCACTGATCTTCTTGTCGGTGATCAGGATATAGGGGCTCTCAAGGCTGGCTTCCATCTTCTCGGTGTTGGTTGCGAAGTAAGGTGAAATATAGCCTTTGTCGATCTGCATACCTTCGACATACTCGGTCTCGAAGTTGATGCCACGGGACTCCTCAACGGTGATGACACCGTCTTTGCCAACGCGGTCCATAACCTCAGCAATCAAATCACCAATCTGCTCATCGGCAGCGGAGATTGATGCAACCTGGGCGATCTCTTTCTTGCCCTCAACCGGTATAGCCAGTTCGCGAATGTAGTTGACGACAGCCTGAGTACCTTTGTCGATACCAAGCTTCAACTGCATCGGATTGGCTCCGGCGGCCAGGTTCTTCAGGCCTTCGTTCACGATAGACTGCGCCAGTACGGTCGCGGTGGTGGTTCCATCACCGGCAACGTCATTGGTCCTGGTCGCGGCCTCTTTCAGCAACTGGGCACCCATATTCTCAAATGGATCCTCAAGCTGAATTTCTTTGGCAACGGTGACGCCATCATGTGTGACGTTCGGTGCGCCGAACTTTTTGTCCAGAGCAACGTTACGACCCTTAGGTCCCAGAGTCGTCTTTACTGCACCAGCCAGGATGTCGATACCACGTTTAAGGGAGCGACGAGCCTCTTCATCAAATACAAGCTGTTTTGCCATGGTTGTTTACCTTGTCTTCCTTCCCTACAAACTAACCGACGATCGCGAGAATATCATTCTCTTTGAGTACCAGGTACTCTTCGCCATCCAGTTTGAATTCCGTACCGCCGTATTTAGCGAACAGAACACGATCACCCTCGTGCACCTCTATAGCGGCGCGGTCTCCGTTATCCAGCAAACGGCCATTGCCAACTGCCACAACCACACCCTCCTGGGGCTTCTCTTTGGCTGTATCAGGAATAACAATACCGCTCTTGGTTACTTCTTCTTTGGCAGCGGGTTTTACAACCACGCGGTCTCCAACAGGACGAATATTAGCCACGGTGTACACATCCTTTCGTCTATGAAGTTTCTCTGATAGAACAATGCAGTGAGTAGTCACAACAACAAGGCCCGCCGCCAGCACAACCTGTGCAGCAGTAGGTTTCCCCCCGCGCAATGACGGGAGACCAGAGAATATCAATATCGCAATTGGCACAATGGGGGTAACCATCTCGGGAGTACAATGACTCCTGCTTCTGTTCCCACCGCGCGAACTCGTCTGTCTTGCTCATCTCGCTTGACGAACGATCTTCGCGATTGCACGCATCCTCTTGTCTCATAGTTTGGTACCCTGTGATGAAGACCTCGCTCTCTTATCAGCTGCGCTATTGCCTTTTGCAAGGCTCTCCGTAGTGATAACATTGCGACCGCTCAATTCCATACGCTCTTTTTAAAAGACATACAGAGTGAGACGCAAGGCACAAGTGAATTATATACCGTGCGCCAAACTTCCGTATGCACACATCTCTTCGATGCGCTTCATTCTTTTCTCTGTAGTAGAGTATGCCATGCCGACTGTTAGAAGCGCATAGGAAAAGTGTTAGAGGAGTGTTAGAATTTTTGGCAGCGCACCCGTAATAAGGATAGCTTATCGATCGAAAACCGCGCTACAACTATTACTCTCCCTGCTGCCGACTATCGCTCTCCCCATAAGGGGAGGAGGATTAGGATCTTCTAGTGCATATGCAGGGGGACCGCCTCGACCCTGAAGAAGATAATTATCACCAGGGACTCCTTTGTTCCTGGCCTAAATGATCCTGGTTGTTCGTATCCTGATTATCAGCCTCAGCCCAACGCACACTACGCTGCATACCGTTTTGCAGAGGACGCAGATCAGAGTCCGCTGTCGGTCTACGCAGCGCTGGACGAGGATTACCTTCTGATGGTCTATCTCCTTGTCCGATTAGTGACGGCAGATCAGAGTCCGCTGTCGGTCTACGCAGCTCTGGACGAGGGTTACCTTCTGATGGTCTATCTCCTTGTCTTCCTTGTCTGATTAGTGACGGCAGATCAGAGTACCTTGTCGTTCTACGCAGCTCTGGACGAGGGTTACCTTCTGATGGTCTATCTCCTTGTCTTCCTTGTCTGATTAGTGACGGCAGATCAGAGTACCTTGTCGTTCTACGCAGCGCTGGACGAGGGTTATTTAAATTACGTTCTGATGATCTATCATCAGCGGCTCCTGTTTGTTCCCTATTTCTTCGACCCGAGGCCCCCGAGTCCCTATCATATAGAGTATGCCGAAATCCTTCGGAATTAGCTTCTGATGAGCTATTATCAGAATCGTTTCCTCTCTCTCCTCCTCCTGCATCTCCTTCTCTTGGATTGAATGGTCTTCTTGAAGACATGTTTCTTGTATTTCCTCCTTACGTAATAACCCATAATTCTCTTATTTCCCAGATTATCATCTTTACTTTAATTATTTCAAGGAGATCTTAGGGACAGAATACGCTGCCCCCAAGAGGAGTGTTAGAATTCACACGACCCTTCCTGAAAGCACGTGTCACAGCAACCGAGATGATACAATATGTAGGTATGCAGTTGATTTATCGCAAACTGTTTTGCAGCCTATTTTTAAAACTCATGAAGAGATGAAGGACACGACAATGCCGTACGTGACAGCAGTCAAAACACAACGAGCCGCAGGCCCTCAACATACATCTACAGCTACCGATCTTACCGGCCCTACTGTGACCATTGCCCGCGAGCAAGGCAAGCTACAGGCGACGTTGGATGCCCAGACCTTTACGCTGGATTGGCAGCGGATCGCGGGACAGGATACCAGTGGGGGGCGCTATAGTCTGCTGATCGCCGGTACCTCCTATGAGGTCTTTGTACGCCGTTTGCCACAGGCCGATGAGCAGAGTAGCCGCACCTACGAGATCCAGTGGAATGGTCAAGCCTTCGAGGTGACCGTCGAGGATGAACGTACACGTCTACTTGAAGGTCTCGCACGCGCTGGAGCAGCCAGTGGAGCCGCGAAAGTACAGGCCCCCATGCCTGGTCTGGTTGTTCAGATTCCAGTGGCAGCTGGCGATACCGTGGAGGCTGGACAGACGGTGATTGTATTGGAGGCTATGAAGATGGAGAACGATCTCGCAGCTCCAATCGCCGGTACTGTCAAAGAGTTAAAGGTCCATAAAGGCGATACCGTTGACAATGGACAGGTGCTGGCAACCATCGAGGCGCACTAAAGCAGGCAGGACCACGCATAATCCAGATGATCAGGCATGAGACTGACACACCGTTTCACACTCTATATGCTATACTTTTTTTGAGATATCTTGCGCTATTCCATTCTATGTAGATAGATACAAGACCCATGCAGATGTATACACAGGAGGGCCTCATGCGCTTTCGCAGCGTCTATGCCCGCCAGAACAGAGGAGCCAACGAGCCTTATGAAGCGACAACGTAGTCACAGTACTGATGAGTGGCGCAATACGACCGCAAAGAGTATGCAAAATAGCTCATCTAAGGGGACACAGACACCTGCCGGCGGTCGCCATGAACCTTTCGTTACCAGTGCGCAGATACCAGTACCCGATCTGACAACCAGTGAGGATCTTGCGCACTTCGATGAGCAGGAAAAACTCGGCTATCCAGGTGAGTTTCCCTATACACGCGGCATTCATCCTGCGATGTACCGCTCACGACTCTGGACCATGCGCCAGTATGCGGGCTTTGGCACCGCCGAAGAGTCAAATAAACGCTATCACTATCTGTTAGCACAGGGGACAACTGGACTCTCTGTGGCCTTTGATCTGCCGACACAGATGGGCTACGATGCCGATCATCCCTTCGCAGCAGGTGAAGTCGGACGGGTAGGCGTCTCGATCTCCAGTCTCGAAGATATGGAGACACTCCTCCACGGTCTGCCCCTTGAGCGCATCAGTACATCAATGACGATTAACGCCACCGCCAGTATCCTGCTCGCGCTCTATATCGCAGTCGCGAAAAAACAGGGGATGGAGATCACAAAGCTCTCTGGCACCATCCAGAACGATATCTTAAAAGAATATATCGCACGCGGCACCTATATCTATCCTCCACGCCCCTCGATGCGGATCATCACCGATATTTTCCAGTACTGCGGTGAGCATCTGCCACGCTGGAATACGATCAGTATCAGCGGCTACCATATCCGCGAGGCCGGCGCAACGGCGGTACAGGAGATCGCCTTTACGCTCGCGAATGCCATCGCCTATGTCGAGGCCGCACTCTCCGCAGGTCTGAATATTGATCACTTTGCCCGCCAACTCTCCTTCTTCTTTAATAGCCATAACAATCTTTTTGAAGAGGTCGCGAAGTTCCGCGCCGCCCGTCGCATGTGGGCACATATTATGAGCGAACGCTTCCATGCTACAGATCCACGTGCCCTGATGCTCCGTTTCCATACCCAGACCGCCGGCTCGACACTCACAGCCCAGCAGCCCGATAACAATATCGTACGCACCTCGTATCAAGCGCTGGCCGCCGTCCTGGGTGGCACGCAATCGCTGCACACCAACTCAAAAGACGAGGCGCTCTCGCTACCAAGCGAGGAGACCGCACGTACCGCCCTCCGTACGCAGCAGATCCTTGCCTATGAGACCGGCGTGGCGGATGTCGTTGATCCTCTGGCGGGGTCCTACTATGTTGAACAACTGACCAACGAGGTCGAAGCACAGGCCTGGGACTATCTACGCAAGATCGATGAGCTCGGTGGCAGTATCCGTGCGATCGAGACCGGTTTTATTCAGGCGCAGATTGAAGAGGCTGCCTATACATATCAGCGCGCTCTGGAGGCGGAGGAGACGATCGTAGTAGGAGTAAATCGTTTCCAAGTTGATAAACATGAGCATGCTTCGTTACATACTATAGACCCCCTCGTGGGCCAACATCAGGCGGAACGAGTCACCGCATTGCGCCAGCGCCGTGATAACGAACGTGTTCAATACTGCCTGCAAGCGCTAGAGCAGGCGGCTACTGGGACCGAGAACCTGATGCCACACCTGATCGCGGCAGTCGAAGCCTATGCGACCCTGGGTGAGATTAGTGATACCTTGCGCCGTACTTTTGGTGAACAGCGCGAATTTCACAATGCCTTAACGTAAAAACATTTGCTTTAACATACATGTATTAATATTGGAAGAGACGGGTAATCTTACTACGTATCCGAAAACTTGAGTGCAGAGCACTAGCGACGCCAGTCGCGTTGGTTTTCGGAATAAGATCTTAGTAGTACAACCCATATATCTTCCGTTAGCAGTAAGTGGTTGTAGTATAGAAACAGCGTATGAATACCAGGATTCCACCGACGCCCGCTCGTGATGCCGAACGGAGCACATATTCCTTTCATGATTATCATCGAAATGATCCACGCTATTCTCAACATAGTCAGGGCCATGTGCGAGCAGAAGGCCCGGCACTCGCCCCAATCGGCGTGTTCGACTCTGGTGCGGGTGGCTTGACTATTCTCTCTGATCTGCGCAAAGAGCTACCAGACGAGAACTTTATCTATCTGGGCGATACCGCGCATTGTCCCTATGGTGTGCGGAGCGAAGAAGATATAACAGCCTTATCACTTAAGGCCTGTCGCTTCTTGATCGAACAGGGCGTAAAGTTAATCGTCGTGGCCTGTAATACTGCGTCACAGGCCGCGCTAAACACGTTACGCGCAACGTATAAGCAACCCTTTATCGGTACTGTCCCAGCTGTCAAACCTGCCGCACGTGCCACGCACAGTGGTCGGATCGGTATCGCGGCAACCAACCAGGCAGTCAAGGCCAGCTATCTGCGACATCTGATCGATGATTTCGCCTCAGATGTTCAGGTCTATACCGCTGGTTGTCCTGAACTGGTAACCCTGGTTGAGCAGGGAGAACTTGAGGGACCCGAGGTTGAGGCCACGTTACGCGAATCGTTACGGCCGCTACTCACCAATGATGTCGATGTCATTGTGCTCGGCTGTACTCATTTTCCAGCGTTACGCACAGCCATCCAGCATATCGTCGGTTCACAGGTACAGATTATTGATAGTGGTAGCGCCATCGCACGACGAACCCACACAATTCTGGACACCGAAGGGTTGGTACATCCTACGCAAGCAGCAGGCGGAGATCTCCAGGTCTGGTGCAGTGGAGATGCGCGAGAGTTCAGTCGTGTTGCCAGTTTGGTCCTGGGCTATCCTGTCGTAGCAAAACAGGCCCAGCTTACCGCTGGTACAGCGACTATGCCGACATCGCTGACCGACTAATACAGACTGCCCGCTCACGCGGAACAGAGATATCAAGGAGAAAACATTTTATGCTAGAGAATATGGCTCTCCCTGAGAGCAATGAGGAAGTCATACCAGCCAAGCTTTTTCGTGTCCAGTTTGCGCGTTTTATATCCACGGCCTTATCACCTGCTGTCGTCGTCCTACCCTTTGTTATCCTGGTCGCCCTCTATACGAAAGATCCAAATGCACTGATCTCTGTACTGCTGGCCTTCTTCTTTCTCAGTGTTGGTCCGATGGGCTATATCTTTTATGGTGTCAAAACGGGCAAGTTTACCGATGCTGATGTCAGCGTCCGCACGCAGCGCACCGGTCCTTTCATCGTCGCGATCGCCTCTAGCTTGATCGGCTCATTGATATTGGAATATGTTGCCCACGGTACGCATCTGATCGCTATCATCCTGCAACTCATCGCGTTCTGCGGCATCATTATGATGATCGTCACCTGCTGGTGGAAGATTAGCATGCACGCCTCTGCCATCGCAGCTGCCGTCACCACACTGACGATGCTCTACGGGAAGATTGTGCTGCCAGCATTCCTGCTACTCGTTGCAGTCAGCTGGTCGCGGGTCGTCCTGCATCGCCACACGAAAGCGCAGGTCATCGCAGGTTCGCTGGTCGGCATCGTTCTCACGTTTACCCTCTTAAAGCTACAGGGCATCTAGCCGCACCATAGGCACCACAACGATAGGGCAAGAGTACTAAGAACCCAACCAACGCGGTAAGGGAGAAGCGATTACCTCCCTTACCGCGTTGTAGTATTATAGAAGAGATAGGACGTCAGGAAGACTCAGGGACATTTAGAGGGAGTGTAGACCGTAACCATCAGTAGTGATGAGCGCTGTTTACCTCTGTAAAAGTTGTATGCTGGCCCATATCGTAGAGAAGGGGAAATAACATGCAAATACGCTATACAGACTCACCGGTATCGATTTATCCCAACCAGTTGCAAGGTTTCTTTGTGGGCTGGTCCAATCCACCATCCCTGGAAAAGCACCACGAGGTCCTGCGAAAAAGCGATTATTGTATCCTTGCCATCGATGAAAAAGAAGAGAAGGTCATTGGCTTTATTACCGCCATCACAGACCACGTATTGACCGCCTACATCTCTTTGCTAGAGGTCTTGCCGGAGTATCAGGGACACGGTATCGGTGCTGAACTTGTGCAGCGTCTACTCGAAAAGCTACACGGCATCTACACGGTTGATATGTTGTGCGATCCCGAGTTGATACCATACTTTGAGAGCACCGGCATGAAGCGTGCCGAAGGTGTCGTCATCAGAAACGAAAAGCGCCAATCAGGCCTATAAAAAGAAAAACGACAAATGCTCGCAAAAATAGGTAATGTCGCTAAAGACTCGCCTCCCTCTTTGAGGGGGGAAAGTCGCCTTAGCGACAGGGGGGAGTAGAATGCTAGCAATGCCCTGTAATCCTCGATTACCAACTATGAAGATAAGAGTGATAGATAGTGTATAATCGAGGTTAATAGCGTAATTCGAGAATCTACTCCCCCCTGTCGCTGCAGCGACATCCTCCCTCAAAGAGGGTGGCAAGAGTATTACCAGTTTTTCCTGCGAATTCCTATTTTCTAGTACCAGAAGTTCCATTGTGAAGGTCGCTTAAAAAACTTCACCAGTGAGTGTTGTTCTATCGGTACGGATAGCACCGGCTGGCCGCGCTATAGCATCAACACCGCACTCACAGACATTCCACTTCACGCTATAGGATTCCCGTCGATATTGAATACTTGATGGGTAAACCTGTATGAGAGGAGAGAGGAGGTAGAGATGTTATGCACGACCACGCAACGCCCCCTCCTGCTGTAGAGGCTATCGTGGAACGCCAGCAGACATGGGCTGCGTTTCTGCTGGCCTGGGTCGCCGGCTTCAGCGACGCCATTGGCTTTCTCGTCTTGCAGCAATTGGGGGCCTCGTTTATGAGTGGCAATAGCATGGCTACCGGGGCCGCGCTTGGAGAAATGGATTGGAGATCAGGGTTCCGGTACGGCTTCGCCATCCTCTCTTTCATCCTGGGGATCATACTGGGCATTCTCGTGAGCGCTCAGATTCGCCAGTGGGGTATACGCTCTTCCCTTGCTATTATCTCTGGCCTGGAAGCGCTATGCCTGCTCGCGTTTCTGATCATTGGGAGTATTGCTTTCCAGCATGGAGCGATCCCTCCATCGCCTGCGGGAATGTTTTATCTATGCATAGCTCTCCTGACAGTGGCAATGGGACTCCAGACTATCGTTATCCAGCGGGTAAGTGGACAGGGCGTTCATACTACCTTCGTGACGGGCATTCTCAATAACTGGACGCAGGCATTGATACACTATCTGTTCTGGCTGCATATGCAGGCAACTGAACGACACCTTCGGCAAGCATGGCGTGAATCAAGACAACAACCAGCCTTTCGTCATCTCTTCCTCCTGGGTGGCATCTGGATATGGTACGTTGTGGGAGCAGTCTGTGGCAGCGCCTTCGAACGGCGCATGGCCCTGACAGCCCTGGTCTTCCCGATCGGCGTACTTGCCGTACTCATAGCCATTGATGTGTTCCGACCCATCTCTGTCTGATTAAGGGACCACGCTCGCGCAAACCAGTGGTCAGACAATTTCCTCGTGTAGGGATGCAGGCGGAGCCAATACGAGCCATGCTGCGTCCGCGAGGGGCTCGCGTGCCTCTTGTATATCGGCGGCTACTCGCGTCCTCAGCCAGAGGCGTACAAATTCTCGACTGGGTCCTATAACGAGTGGACTGTAGAGCGCTTTCGGCAAGCGCACTACACTCCCATTGTCGATAGCAGGGGTGAGCCAATGGAAAAACTGCTCGGGAAAATTCTCCATGGGTAGCGTGGTCATAGTCTTCTGCCGAAGCACTTTCACGTATGCACCCAGATATTCTGAGTCGCTTGCTTGCATAACGTATTGCCCTAGATCTGCATGTCGTTCAAACCAATCCAGATAAGCACAGATAAGTGTTTTAATGCCTGTGCGCAGGTCATTCGTAGTGATGGATGTGGAAAGTGCTGCATTGAGACTGTTGCGCCCTTCGAGGTAGAGTGCGCGTGCGAGCATCTCTTTGTTGGCGAAGTGGTGATAGATACTGCCTGTACTTGCCCCTGAAAGCTTACGGATATCCTCCATCGTTGTCTCTGTGAAACCCTTACTTGCAAAACACGCAAGTGCTGCTTCCAGTATTGCTTTCCTCCGCGCTTCTGTCGGCGCGCTGTGCTCGGAATCGCCGATTATCATGATAAGGTTGTCCTTTTCTCTATCTGCACGTGTTACTGTGCTACCACGATCTGTGCTCTCGGTCTCTGTTCTAAATTTTGTTTAGCACAATTGTAGCATACCTTTAACTAGAAGTATATTCTAGAATGCCATTGACGTCAATGAAATTCTAGAATATACTTCTAGTGATGGGTATCTATTCACTACCAATCCTTTCATTGCTAACCTTTATAGAAAGAATGTGACGAGTATGCAGACTGAAGCACAGAATGTGGTGGGGCGGCGTGCCGGGGGGTCAGAGCGTCTGGCGCGACGGAACCGACCTGTCGGGCCCCATTACAAGTGGGTTGCACTCACAAATACAACCCTTGGTGTATTGATGGCTACGATCGATTCAAGTATTGTTTTGATCTCGTTGCCTGTAATCTTCAAAGGTATTCATATTGATCCACTCGCGCCGGGTGAGACTGGTTATTTTCTCTGGATGCTGTTGGGCTACATGGTTGTGACGGCAACGCTGCTGGTCACGTTCGGTCGTATCTCTGATATGTTCGGACGTGTGAGGTTCTATAACCTGGGTTTCTTGATCTTTACTATTGGCAGTATTTTACTCTGGTTAACTCCTGGCACTGGTAATGCAGGGGCCTTAGAGCTGATTATCTTCCGTCTTGTCCAGGGGGTCGGCGGCGGCTTTCTTCTTTCGAATAGTGCTGCGATTATTACTGATGCTTTCCCTGCGCACCAGCGTGGTTTCGCGCTAGGAATCAACCAGATTGCTGCGATTCTGGGATCGGTCATCGGGTTGATTCTGGGTGGCATTCTGTCGTATTTCGATTGGCGTCTGGTCTTTCTGGTCAGTGTTCCAGTCGGTATCGCTGGCACGATCTGGGCCTACACGATGTTGCGTGAGACAGCGAAGCCGCGTAGTCACCAGAAGATCGACTGGTTGGGCAATATTACCTTTGCGGCTGGTGCGACGATCCTGCTCATCGGTATCACGTATGGCATCGAGCCCTATGGTAGTTCGTCGACCGGTTGGGGCAATCCTGTGGTGATCGCTGCCCTGATCATTGGTGTCCTTCTGCTCGCTACCTTCATCTGGATTGAACTGCATGCTGAAGATCCTATGTTCCGCCTGGAACTGTTCAAGATCCGCATGTTTGCTGCTGGTAATGCCAGTAGTTTCCTGGCGAGTGTTGCGCGTGGTGGTCTCCAATTCATGCTTGTTATCTGGCTACAGGGTATCTGGTTGCCTCTGCACGGCTACGATTATGAGGTGACACCGTTGTGGGCTGGCATCTACATGATCCCATTGCTGATCGGATTCCTCTTGATGGGACCTCTCAGCGGCTGGCTTTCGGATCGTTTCGGCGCACGTCCGTTCTCGACGCTAGGCATGCTTATTCAGGCGCTTGGTTTCTTCTTGTTGACGGTGATACCGTTGAACTTTAGCTATATCTGGTTCGCATTGATTCTCTTCATGCTGGGTATCGGACAGGGTATGTTCTCTTCGCCTAACACGTCGTCGGTGATGGGAAGTGTCCCTGCGGAGCAGCGTGGTGTGGCTTCCGGCATGCGTTCGACATTCCAGAACTCTGGTTCGATTGTGAGCATCGGTGTCTTCTTCAGTCTGATCACGTCGGGTCTGGCTATGAGCCTGCCCACAACACTTACCAGTGGTCTGACCAATGCGGGGGTCCCGGCCAACGTAGCAACTAAGCTGGCGCATCTGCCACCAACATCGGCACTCTTTGCGGCCTTCCTGGGCTACAATCCGATGAGTAAGCTGCTTCCACCTAACGTACTGAACGCGTTGCCTGCTGCGAAACAGGCCGTCCTGTTAGGCCATAACTTCTTCCCTAATCTCGTCTCGTACCCGCTGTCTGTTGGCCTGCATAGCGTCTTCTACCTTTCTGTTGTGATGTGCCTGGTGGCTGCTCTAGCATCCTTACTGCGCGGTAAGGCACAGATCGTTACGAGTGAGATCAGGGCTGAACAGCAGGATGAGGCCATGCAACTCTCTTCAGCAACAGTTTCCAATGAGTAGCCGGCAAGCTCTGGCTACCTGGTTTATAGCATAGAGAAAAGCCGTCTCTGTGCTCGTGCAGGCAATACAATAGGTGTGCGCAACACACCAGGCGCTAATCTCACGCTATGGTAGGCTAAAAGCAGCATTTGTAGTATATTATCAACTATATATAGTCTGTACAAGGAGCTTTCTATGAGTATTGAAGCAGCTTTTGCTCAGTTTCCAGAGCTTACAACCGAGCGCTTATCGCTCAGACAGATCCAGCCAGGTGATATAGAGGCACTTTTTGCAATTATGTCGGACGCAGAGGTGATGAAATACTACGGACGTCCTCCGTTACAGTCAATCGAGGAGGCACGCATTGTCTTCGCTAAGATCCAGCAGCGTTACAAGCAGCGCTCAGGACTGCGTTGGGGCATCACATTGCGTGGTGAGGAGAGATTGATCGGTTCTTGCACTACCAATAACTTTGATCCAGACTACAACCATGCCGAGGTAGGCTACGAGCTCGATCGTGCATTTTGGGGTCAGGGGATCATGACCGAGGCGATGACCGCTGTACTGACCTATTGCTTCACCGAGTTGGGCTTGCATCGTGTTGAGGCCAACATCGATATCGTCAACGAGCGCTCCAAGGGTCTGCTCCTCAAGCTTGGCTTCAGCTATGAAGGAAGGTTACGTGAACGCTTCTTCTTCCAGGGTCGCTTTGAGGACGAATACTACTTTGGTCTGCTCAAGGATGAATGGCATCCGAACCAGGCTTGAACGCAATGTCTGGCGCGGCTGGCTCATCGGTGCGGTTACACCACAGCACAGCGAGCGTCTCTAACACAGCGGGCCAGGGGATATCGTTATTGGGTGGGTAACGCTCGACATCATAGACAACGGTCACACCCAGCGCACGTAAGCGGGCGAGGCTGTGCTGGAAGTCAGGTTCTTGCGCCAGTTCTGCACTGGCACGAGGGAAGGCAAGCATAGGAAGCCCTCCCAGTGTCCAGCTATCCAGCAAGCGTAACGCCAGTGTATCCTTTATCCCCTGCGCCCACTTGCGTAGTGTGTTAAAGGTCGCAGGAACAACAACGACAGCAGCAAAAGCAGGGAGTAGCGCATCCCCTTCAGAATAGACAGTATGTCCGGTCAAAATCTCAAGCAAGGGAAGATCGATAAAAGCAGAGCGAGCATTCGGCGTCGCAATCACCCAGACATCCCAACCATCCGCCTGCGCCAGAACGACAAACTTCTGTATAGTACGGCCTGAGGCAGCCGCACAGACAACCAGCGCTAATGCGCCTCTTCTGGTCGGTGCTGATTGTATCTGATCAGTCATCAGTTATCGCTCTCTTCCCTTCTCTCAATCGGGAATCGGGAGGACGTGAAGCCCTCCCCTACGCTTTATGGTTAGTATAATACTACGCTGTGTACACCCTATTCGTATGCCCAGTCCATCTCTTTAAGCAGAGCCTGCAAGGCGCGCGATGCTTGCTTAAACAGGTCGGGACCGCTAAAGCCCTGGTACTTTCCCCCGGCGAAGAGGTGCGGCTCTAGCGAGAGGAAGCCCTCATAACGATCGGCACGCAACCGCTGCAACAGCTCCAACCAGTGTCCATCACCTTCACCTGCGACACAGAGTGTGCCATCAGCTTTGACATCCTTAACATGAACGTATTCGAGCCATGGTCGCGTCACTTCGTAGGCAGTAGGATAAGGTACTTGTTCACATTGCAGATAGTTAGCAGGATCAAGCACTGAACGAAAATGAGGACTATTGATCGTACGCAAAATATCTTCATTGCGTGCGATGGTATCACCATAGATCTCTTTCTCGTTCTCATGAATCAAGACCACATCATTTTGTGCAGCCAGTGCTGTCATCGCGCGCAGATTAGCGATGACCGCATCACGATACGTCTCGGGGCGCACCTCCGGATGGAGAGCACTCTCAGGCGCATAGAATGAGAAGACGCGAATGTAGCGTGTACCAAATGTCTGCGCAAGCTCGATAGCCCGCTGCACGCGCGGCAACTGCTCAGTTGCAGGACGATCCACAGGGACCTTACCCAGCGGTGAGGCGATCGCTGCGACGCCAATACCGGCATCCTTCAGCAGCTTCTGTAGTACAGTGACCTGCTCATCTGAGAGTTCCAACACATTAATGCCCCAGGCGGCACGCAGATCGATAAAATGAATATGCTCTGCCTGTAGGGTGGCTATCTGTTCCACGGGATCGAGCGCTATCTCATCGGCGAATGCGGCCAATCGAATCATGAGAGTGTAATCTCCTTTCCTGTGCGAGCAGACTCGTAGATACCTAAGATGATCTCAACCGGATGCCGTGCCGCCTCGCCATCTACCAGTGGCGCACGCCCTTCACGGATAGCAGCCATCATATCTGCAATCTGCAGCGCATGGGTATTGGCAGAGAGAGCAGCAGGATCACTGGTCGTTGAGGTATCCACCGACTCAACCGGTGCAGCCTGATTGCCACCACCACCATACGCGCCAGCAGCCTCCTGCTCATCACGAGCCAGATGGAGATAGCCAAGTTTATCGGCCTCGATGATCGCAGATCCCTGATTGCCGTAGACTTCGATACGCGTCGTCACACCTGGATACGCTCCTGTGGTTGCCGAGATAGTGCCAAGAGCACCGCTCTCGAAGCGTAGCACAGCCACAGCAACGTCCTCTGTCTCCATATCATGAACGAGAGTATCAGTGTAAGCTTTAATGGTCTTCACACGGCCCATAAGCCATTGCAGGATATCGATAGCATGGATCGATTGATTCATCAAGATACCACCACCATCAAGCTCCCGCGTCCCGCGCCAGGCACCACTATCGTAGTATTGCTGTGAGCGCCACCAGGGGATCGCAGCATTGCCAAGCACCAGGCGACCCAAGGCACGCTCGGTCAGCAATTTATGTACCTGTATCGACGCCTCATCAAAACGATGTTGACTGACCACAGCAAGCTTCACGCCGGTTTCACGCTGTACAGCAAGCATCTCAAGCATGCGTTCATGCGTAATCTCCATCGGCTTTTCAACAATCACATTGCAGCCTGCGCGCATCGCCAGGATAGCAAACTCACCATGCATACCACTGGGAGTACAGATCTCCACAACATCCAAATGCTCATGTGTCAGCAACTCCTGAGCATTTTCATACGCCGTAACATGATACTGTTCAGCCAGCTTATGTGCGCTGGCAGGAATCACATCTGCCACCGCGATCAACTCAGCATCTGGCAAGCTTTGAATTGCCGCCGCATGGGTAAGACCGATAACACCGCAACCAATAATACCAAAACGAATTTTCGCTGTCATACGATTCTAGTACACTCCAATCTCTCTTCTTTATCGACAATCGAATCACAAAAAGACTGAGAATACCTCCATTATATACACAGTAAAACAAAAAGCACTACCCTGAAGTCGACAGTTGTACTGGAATAGCAAGAGTATCTTTTCTGCCGTGCTCATCATAGTCAGAGCCTTCCACCAGCGGCAACCAGATTTCGAAGCGTGAGCCGTGTCCCATAGTACTTCGGAGGCAAACTTCACCCCCATGTACCTGGGCCGTTTGGGTAATCAGATGGACTGGATGCATAGCCCTGACTGCCAACCAATAGCCGCCAACAATAATGACCAGCAGGATCACCAGTGCTATCAAGAAGAGGTGCAACGCAATCTTTGGGAGTGCCGAATTATCAGGCGTTGGCATCATTTGCCTTCTTTAGCATAACTCGGGTGTACGTAATCGATAGCCCACACCACGTACGGTCTCTAATAGTTTGACAGGAAAAGCTTCGTCAACCTGATGGCGCAGACGGCGCATGCAGACTTCAACTGCATTCAATGTCCCGGTGAACTCATAATTCCAGATATGGTTCGCAATCATCTCGCGTGTCAGAATCTGGTTGGGGTGGCGCGCCAAATATTCGAGCAGTGTAAAAAGTCGTGGAGTGAGTTCGATGCGTTGTCCCGCCCGTTCGACCATATGCGTGGCGGGATCAACCCTCAGGTCACCAACACACAGCACGGCACTCTTCTCCCCTCCACTTCGACGGAATAAAGCTCGTAAGCGGGCGAGCAGTTCGCTCAGGGCAAAGGGCTTGACCAGATAATCATCAGCTCCACTATCCAGACCTCGCACACGATCTGCCACCGTATCGCGCGCGGTTAACAGAAGAATAGGCGTATTGATATGCCGACGTCGGATCTCTCGACATACCTCCAACCCATCTTTCCCTGGCAGCAAGATATCGAGAATGAGCGCATCATAGGGTGTAGACTCAACCAATGCCTGACCCTCAACGCCATTAAACGCCGTATCAACGGCATAACCTTCATCGACTAAGCTCATCTTGAGTTCATGATTCAAGCGGCGATTATCCTCGATCAGAAGAATACGCATAGCTGATTTCACTCTCCTTTCTTCCTCTCCTCTCCTCTCCTCTATTATCGCTTATTATCACTGAAAAACCTGACACGACGCTGACAAAGCAGCAAATATCATTTCTCAGGTAAATTGGCGTGTTTCTCTCAGATAATGTGCCGACGATTAGCTTGAGGAGTGCATGGAGACGATTTTTGAGAAAAATTTCTCTCTCATAATATGGCGATGCAATTTCATCTCATCTCTTTGATGCTTTTCAGAAAAATGCAAAGGTTCATTTTGTAAGCATAAAATGGCGTCCATTTTGGGCTGTTGCTTCGATCACGAGAACTGCGACTCACGGCGGGCAAAACCTACGCCAAGCGTTTAGTGTAGGTTTTGCCTTCCGTAATCTTGTCACCCCTAGATGGATGCATGACGAGGGAGAAGGTGAAAGGCTCCCTCGTTTCTCATAGCTGGCTTACAAGGGTTTGCGATACCTCGGATGGCGTGACACTATCTGGTAACCAACGCTTTCGTACAGGTGGAGAGATTTGCCGGGATTTTCCGCTCTCGTCCCGATGTCTGCCTGCTGAATGCCGCGCTCCTGGCAGCGTTGGAGCATACGCGTCATCAACGCTTTGCCCAGACCGCGCCGTCTCCAGGGACGGCGTATCCCGACCCAGGGCGTATGCGCGCGTGCTTCATCGCTGGTACTGATGACATGCCCCGCAATCTGATCTCCATCCCAGGCCACCACCCACAGACTGGTATCCAGGTCAGGTCCGCCCAGCTCGCGCAACCAGATTTCATAGGTTTCGAGGCTGTCGTGGCTCTCAGAGAACGCTTCCACATTCGCTGCGTAAATGGCAGGCAACTGGTCACGCGAAACCTGGCGAATTTCCAGGCCATCGGGGAGCGGGGTGAGCAGGATGGGTTCGGTGGGAAGCTGGCAGGTCATCCACACGATGGTAAACGCTAGCGTGTATCCCTCACTCAAGAGCAAGGCTCGGTTCCCTGGTTGGGTCTCGTCTGCATTGCCACCGAACACACAGGGTTTCGTCGTTGGTTGTTCCTGTACAATCTGACGTAACCGTTGCTCTTGCCAGCGTAAGAGCGCATGTCCAATGCCTTTGCGTCTCCACTCAGGGACCAACCAGCCCAGATGGAGAAACAGCTCAACAGCGGGCTCTGACCACCAGGTGAGCCAGGTATAGCCAATCACCTGGCCATCAACCTCGACGATCAGGCAATCGTGCAAAGGATTGCACACGTCATCGGGATTAGTATCTGGTCCGGGGAGCCAGGTGGCACCATCGATGGCTTGTACTTGCTTGCGCACTGTCTCGATTGCAGGGAAGTCAACTTCTCCCTGAAACAAGCGGAAGACTAAGCCTGGAATGGCTGGCGCGTCGGGAAGCGTGAGGGTTGCTTGTGTATTGCTCATGAGTGAGCTTGTTCCTTTCTCCTGTTGATATTCTCTGGACGTTTACCAGGACATCACGTGCATGTATCGTTGCCATTTCTCCATGTTGCCAACAAAAAAACCACGAAGCGTCTCATGGCTCGTGGTCTGAAAGAAGGCGTAAGCGGGAAAAAAGCCACAAAAAACCACGAGTTGTCAGTGCGCCTCGTGGTATGTTTTGCTTGTAAAAAACGAAAAATCTACCCTTTTGAGGACGCACTCATAGATAGGTAAGCGGAAATGCCAATTTTCGCACCTACGCCCCACTTGATTTGCCCGTGGAAAACCATCATGTGCGTCCTTTCTGAAAGATAATAGCTGGGCTATTGACCTAAGAATACCAGAGATTTCATCGTGATACAAGCCTTGGGGTGACAAGACAGGGCTTTCCAATTCTCCCAGAGGAGGTGAAAAAGAAGAGATTTCCTGGGAGAATACAAAAAAATCCAAATCTCCAAGGAAATCTCGTATGGACTATACAACATTGACCGTCAAGAGACCATCAGCGACGAATTTGAATGAAGAAAATCTTCCCGTGACCTCGCTGTATAAAGCATTACATGGGCTTGCTGATCCCCGACGAGATCAAGGCAAACGCTACGATCTAGCAGTGGTTCTGTGTTTGCTTGTGCTCGCCAAGTTGGCAGGACAAACGAACTTGAGTGGAGCCACTCAATGGATCCGTCATCGCGGTACCGTCTTAGCTCAGCGCTTTGGGCTCACTCGCCAAGAGATGCCTTGTCAGACGACATATTGCAATATTTTAGCAGGGATTGATGCACAGCAACTTGATCAGCTTCTCTCGGCCTTTTTTCAGCGATGGGAAGCGCAAAGCCGCTGTAGGGAAGAACCGAGTCGGTTGCTCACGCCCCAAGCACAGGCCAATCATCGCCATCTCGCCATTGTGCGCAGGTGAAGCAGTTGCAAGGTGATTACGTGCTGATTGCAAGAAGCGCCATTTGAAAGCAAGGGATCTCATGTTTTCGGCTTGAGCGTGGAGACCGCGATATCATAGAAAAGTTGTTGCAGCCAGTGGGCAAACTGTTCAGGCGTAGAGGGCTGCTCCTGCTCCAGCCACCAGGCGAGCGCGCTACATCCAGCCGAGGCGACCGTGGTAAACTTCAGGTCAAGCGGCGGTCTATCGGGATCAGATACGGCTTCGGGGAACGTCTGTTGGAAGTACGCAAGAACACGCTGCTGCGTCTGCTGGCGAAAGCGCTGGCTCAAAAAGGCGTCCGCCTTCGCACTCAGCACCACGCGGTAAAAGTCGGGAAACTGTTGGATCTGCTTGAGTAGCTCAATGAGCCCTTCATGACGACCCTCCCCTATGATCCCTACTTCCTCCTCCAACACTTCGTATATCTCATTTATATGCTGCTCAAGCAGATCGTATTTATCAAGGTAGTGGCGATAAAACGTCGAGCGGTTCACCATTGCACGCCTGGTAATATCACGCACGGTGAGAGCAGCAAACCCTTTCTCCACAGTCACCTCGATCAACGCTTGTTGAAGCAGTTTGCGCGTGCGACGAACCCTCAGATCTTCAACGCCATCGAGCTTTTGCATCACTTTCCTCTCTCATGTTGCATAGGCAACACATTCCGTTCCATTGCTGATTGACGCTCATTGTACCATCTGTTACGCTTTTTTTGCAACGGTGCGTTGGCTCCGCGCCGTTTTTAAGGAAATATCCCAAGCAGAAAAAGAGAAGGAGATAGAAAGAAATATGGATATTCTGATCTATGGGGCAGGTGTTATTGGCAGCGTCTATGCCGCCAGACTTCAGGAGGCGGGATATAACATATCGCTGCTGGCGCGAGGGCAACGGGCGGTAGCGTTGCGCACACATGGTATTCAACTTGAAGATGCATCGACCGGACGAAGGACGACAACCCGGGTTTCCGTCGTTGAACATCTGGCTCCAACCGATAGCTATGATGTCGTCCTCGTGACCGTACGACTCGACCAGCTCCATTCCGTCTTACCGATCCTCGCGGCCAACCGTCAGGTCCCCACCCTGCTGTTTATGCTCAGTAATCCGGCTGGCATGCGGCAATTTGAGCAGCTTGATCCGCAGCGTGTCGTCCCTGGCTTTCCAGCCGTTGGTGGTGTACGCAGAGGAGATGTCGTGCGCTATATCCCCCTTCGTCAGGTACCGACGATGCTGGGCGAAGCAGATGGCCGTATGACGCCGCGCCTTCGCCAGCTCGCGGGGATTTTCAAACAGGCAGGCTTCACCGTTAAACTGAGTTCCGACATGCAAGCGTGGCTGAAAACCCACACAATCATGGATATGGGCATCATCGCAGCCGCAATGATGACAGGGAAAAAGAGCGCACTGCTTGCGCGGTCGCGCCACAACGTTGTGATGCTGGTTCAGGCCATACGTGAAGGGCTGCTGGCTCTGCGAGCGCTGGGCACGCCCCTGACGCCCTTCTATCTGACCGTGCTCTTTCTCTGGCTCCCTCGCTGGATCACCGTCATCCTCCTACAATCTCTGTTGCGCACGCGTATTTCCGGGCTTGGAATCGACCCTCATCTTGATGACGACATTGAAGAGACACGTCAGATGGCACGGGAGATTATGACGCAACTGCGCTCCTCACCTCTCGCCACACCGACTCTGAATCGCCTGATGGAGGTCTTAGAGTTGACGACCCACTAACTTCCTGGCTATTTCAATGAAGGCATTTGACACAAAAGAAAAGATATGAGGGGGCACCCCAGGGCTTTCCAATTCTGCTTCCTCAACGCCTGCGGTGCCGAGGCCGCTGTAAGAAGGGCGAAAAAAACTAGGATCGTAAACTTTCCTTGATGAGTTTGGCCTCAAGATCGGCAAGATAGGTCGCGGGATCTCTGCGAAAGCGAGATTGCTTGCAGCGACTCTCTTGCCGAAACGAGACCTGCGCGCGAAGGTCCCGCCAGACTTGAACATCGTGGGGTACGAGTTGCTGAGCCGTAAAGATCTGCAAGCGAGAAGCCAGAGCCGCCTGCACACGCACCGCCCCATGCACAACCAGTCCCGGGAGCGCACCTTTTCGTCCCGTGGCTCTGCGTTCATGGAAGCGTACCTGACCAAAGGCTTGTTCCAGATCATTGTTGGTGCGTGGCAAATCAGGAACCTGATAACAGAAAAAGAGATGAGGGCCATAGCTCTGCGTGACCTTGAGAAAATGGGCGATCGCTTGCGGCCAATTCCCTGGCAATTGTGCTGCATGCTGTTGCATATGCAATAAAACGACCTGAAAACCGAGCTGTCGTTCTTCGACGGTCATCTCTTTGGCATCATCAAGCACGTGGGCGAGTCGGTGAACCCATCCATACACACAGGCAAGCGTTTCCCAATCGATTCCTGTGCCTTGAAGCCCTTTTTTCAGCAGTCGTTGCAATCGCTCAAGCTGAACGGGAAGCCCCTTTTTTCAGCGACTCGATCAATCGAGGCGCTGATCTGCGTGAGACGCTCATGCAATGTGAGCCCTGGTGCCGACAGTGGTGGATGCCCATCGTCGGTGAGCGCGCTGCGTACCGCCAAACAATAATCACGCACGACGGGTGCTTCTTGCCCACCTTCCCCACCTTCCCCACCTTCCCCACCCTCTTCTTCCAGACTTCGCTCAATGGCACGGATGCCTCGCACTTTTTTCTTCAACTCTTTTTTCGCATGCCGGTCGGCCTCATAGATCGGTTTCGCCGCCTCCCGTAGGTAATGAAAATGGCACAGTTGATGGGGGATACTGGGAAACACGCTGACGACGGCTTTGCGAATGCTCTGTTGTCCATCGGAGATGATCCCACTCACCGGGACGGCCAGCAGTTCCTTTGCTTCGGTCAGCAGCCCCGCCAAATCCTTGTGTGCCGAACTGAGTAAGGCTCGCGCCAGCACAATTTCCCCTGAGAGGACTTCGCGGATGACCCAGAGGACTTCATGCCCCACATCTGGTTGCAGGCCATCGATGGCCAACAGTGCTCGTCCCTGTTTCTCCATCTGCTGGTGCAGACGCTCCCGGCGCTGCAAGTGCACGGTCACCAACTCTTCGTAGCGGTGCATTGCATGCTCAACCGTTCGTTCGCACACCTGCACCCCTCGCTCCTTCAGCTCCTGATGGATTTCAGGAACGCTCCGGTGTTCTCGATAGCGCAACGTCCCTATCAATGCAATCACATCCAGTCCGCACTCTCCATGCGGCAATGCCCAACGCCCCTCTTCCTCTGGACGATAGGGCTGCTGATAACGTGAACACTGCTGATTACGACATCGACGTACCACGAGCCGGATCTGGCACAATCCTTGGAGTGTAAGGATGGTTCGCTCGGTATGATAGGCGACCCACATTGGTTGTTCACAGGCGACGCAGGTTTTTCTCTGGGGTTCGAGTTGTCGCTGCTGTTGTGCGGGAGGACGTCGTTCGTTTCGGGACATCTTTGCTTTTTCCACCTTCTGCTACTTTTCTTCCTCCTTATATTACCTCTCTTGTCAATATATCCATCTTTTATGGTACCTTGCTTGATTCATTTACGCTGTGTCAAGAAACCTTTACGATTCTAGTTTTTTTTGTGTGTTGGGAGTGCAGGTGGGGGAGAGGGGAGGCAGGGGCGGAATAGTTGGGTGTAGAAGAGTGTGAGAGGGCAATAGAGGCGGGTGCTCGGGTGGTGGTGGTGGTAGTAAGCTGTAAATTGGATAATTAAATGGGTCTTCCGCTAAATTTTGGGATTTACACGCTGTCAACGTCCTGTCAGGAAAAACGAGTACACTTTTTCTTACCAGGATCTCAACTTTGGCACCTGAGGAGACTTAAATAATGTTCACACAGCTAACAAATGTATTAATAACATCTATTACCAACCTTTATATTGAAACCGGCCTCATAGGTATCTTTATGATCATGGCCCTCGAAAACTGTTATGTTCCCTTGCCAGCCAGCGAAGTCGTCATACCTATCGCAGGTGCTCTCATTACCACGGGCGAGAGTACCTTACTCAGTATTCTCGCGGGGCATAGGTCCTTCTATCCTTGAACAAGAAAAGAGCCGCCCCCCAACATGTGAGGGCAGCTCTTTTCTTGTATCTTATAACGAAGTCGTGATTACTCGTGGGTGCCAGCAGGCAATGCAACGCGACTGGGGACACCATCGCGCAGAGCGGGAGTGGTGGCAGAGCGAGCACGCAACTGAGCACGAATGGCAGGAGCCTGCGCATGACGGTTTGAGGCAGTCGTCACACGGGAGATCAGCCAGACGAAACCGAAGACCGAGGCCCAACCGACACAGGCCAGAACAACCAGGAAGACCCAGATCGGCGCATGCACGAACGTTACAATCACCAGGTACAGCAGGCCGGTGACCAGGATATTACCCAGCGTTATCGGCATCAGGATCAACCAGCAAAACTGCATCAGCTGATCAGCACGCAGACGTGGCAGCGTCGAACGGATCCAGACGAAGACAACACACAGCAGGTAGATCTTCAAGACGAAGTAGACCAGCGCCATAATGTTGCCAACGAAACCCCAGAGCAACGAGTTCTGACCAACCAGGAATGACACACCAGGGCCAGAGAAGCCACCCAGGAACAGGTAAGCAGTGATCGCCGAGACGATCGTCATATTACCATATTCACCGAGATAGAAGAGTGCCCAACGCATACCGCTATATTCAGTGGCATAACCAGCGACCAGCTCCGACTCAGCCTCAGGCAGGTCGAACGGTGCGCGGTTGGTCTCCGCCAGACCACAGACATAGTAGATCACCAACATCAGCGGCTGGAAGAGGAAGAACCAGGTCCAGGGAGTAAAGCCCTGGAACAGGAAGTCCAACACACCGATACCGGTATGGTGCCAGGCTGCATTCTGAAATAGCATGATCTCATAGACCGAGATAGTGCCAATACCATTGGCAGCACCAGTACCATAGTGGGGGAAGCCAGGCTCGCCCGCCAGGATGCTGGTCAGCATAATGACACCCACAAATGAGAGCACCAGAGGCAACTCATAAGAGATCATCTGTGCAGTACCACGCAGACCACCGATCAGCGAGTATTTATTGTTGGAGCCCCAACCAGACATGATCAAGCCAACAACATCGATCGAACCCATAGCAACATAAAAGATCAGACCGGTTGCCAGGGCACCACCTGGAAGTTGAATATAAGGCGAGAAGGCCAGCACAGCAAACGAACCGATGACCGGAGCCATAAAGACCGAAGGTGCCAGCAAGAACAGCGACTTGTCACCCGAGCGAACGTGGATATCCTCTTTCAACAAGAGCTTACCAACATCTGCAACTGTCTGTAACAGGCCCCAGGGACCGGTATGCATCGGGCCAACACGGTCCTGCATCCAGCCCATGACTTTACGTTCCATCAGGATCAAGATAACCGCACTGGTCATCACGAAGCCGAACGCAGTCAGGAATGCCACCAGAAACTGCAGGAACCCCCAGGAGATGATCCCGTGCCCGATCTGGCTTCCAAGATTGACAATATAACTGCCAATATCAGCAAGAACAAAATTAGACATACTATAACTCCTGTCATGAAGGACGGATGCAGCACATCTGATACACTAACGCGCATCGTCCTTCATAGACACAATGGTCTTAGCGATCGACCTCACCGAGCACGATATCAGTACTACCGAGAATAGCGATAGCGTCACTCATCTTGTGACCACGCATCAATTCAGGCACAATCTGTAAATTGACGAACGAGGGGCCACGGAGCTTTGCGCGCCATGGATACTCACTACCATCGCTGATAAAGTACACACCCAGTTCACCCTTACTGCTCTCAAGCGCAAAATACGTCTCACCACGAGGAGGACGCAGCGCAATCGGGGTACGGGCACTAATAGCACCACCAGGCAACTTATCAATAGCTTCGCGACATAGACGGATGCTCTCAGTAATCTCCATCATACGCACCATATAGCGAGCGTAACAGTCACCTTCCTGGCGCACCTGAACATTGACAGGGATCTCGCGATACGCCATGTATGGACGATTGACACGCAGATCCCAATTGACACCACTACCACGCAGCATAGGACCGGTCAGGCCATACGCCAGCGCCTGTTGCGGATCGATATAACCAACACCCTGAGTACGAGACGTGAAGATCTCGTTCCCAGATAGCAGTTGATCCATCTCGATCATATTCTTCTCAAAACGATCGAGGAAGGCCGAACACTCGCTCAACCAGCCCTTGGGGAAATCATGTAAGACACCGCCGACGCGCATATAATTCACATTAAAGCGGCTGCCACCCAGGGCCTCAAACAATTCAAGAATTCCTTCGCGATCACGGAAAGCCCACAGGATCGGAGTGAAAGCACCCAGGTCCATTCCGTATGTACCGATACCTACCAGGTGGCTAGCGATACGCTGGAGCTCATTGGTAAGTAAGCGAATATACTGAGCACGGCGTGGAACTTCAAGGCCCATCAACTGCTCAACCGCACCAACATAGGCCGTCTCATTCAGCATAGGAGAGAGATAGTCGCTGTTGTCCATGTAACGAATACCACCCATAACCGGGCGGTTTTCAAGAATCTTCTCAATACCGCGGTGCAGATAGCCAATTACTGGTGTACAACTAGTAATCGTCTCACCCTCAAGGGTCAGGATTAAACGCAAAACTCCATGGGTGCTGGGATGCTGGGGACCCATATTGAGCAGCATTTCCTCGGACCTCAGTCCTTCAGCAGTATTGCTCGTGGACTGAATATCTGTATCTTGGTTTGTAGCCATAAGCTTCCTCTATGAAATGATCATCTTCTTTTCTGCCACCTACGGAGACGAATAAAGAAGCTAATCGACCACATGAGCGCGATGAGCGCGGCCATGCCGGCTAAAAGGTAGCGGTTAGGGTCGGAGGTTACGGTAAGACCGTACGCAAACAACCAACAACCGACGCCAACTATTGCGGACATAACCAGACCACGTGCACCTTGCGACTTCTTATTGCGTGCAAGGGCCTGGGACCTGGTGTTCCTTCCGGTCTCCTCAAGCTGAACGCGCTGCTCCTCACGAGCAATCCGTACGCGCTGCCGGGTCTGTCCTCGTTTTCTTGCTTTCGCCGCACTTGATAATCGCGCAGCCTTTGATGCCGGCATAACAATCACTCACTTTGTGGTCGCGCTTCAACGTATCAGGCGCTGGTACAACAGCAGCGTACCAAACGTGTAAATTTTTATAATCTTTACAACTGTAACAATCTTTACACGCATGTTACGCATGCATAGTATATCAACTATGCGCGTCCTGCTTCGTCAGGTGTGCTTCCTCCGGCCGCTTCGCCAGCACGGGTAGACGTGTTGAGGTTGGCCTCTTCTTGTGCTTGTGCGGCCTCATTGGCATGCCCAAAGGTTGGCGTGCCTGGATGGAGGCGCTCTGACAGACCCTGGCCCAGTTTCTTCTGTACCACATGCTCAACGTTCTGCTGCTGATACTTACCAGAGACGGCCATGTTTGGATCGATCTGAGTCGTAGCACGGGGCTTCACCGTCATGGGGACCTGGTGGAAGCTCTTAAGAAGGGGGAAGCCTTCAAAATCATCATCGAGGAGCATACGGCGCAAATCCGGGTGACCGGAGAAGCGAATACCATACATGTCGTATGTCTCGCGCTCCAGCCAGTTTGCTGTGGCCCATACAGAGACAACACTATCAACTTCCGGCTTCTCATGATCCAGTCGCACCTTCAACTGCAACAATTGAACACGGGTCGTTGAACGTATATGATACACGGTTTCCAGGTGATCGAGCATATCTACACCCGATATACAACTGAGAATATCAAAGCCAAGTTGATCACGTACAAAGCGACAGACAGCTACCAGGTTCTCACGATCGACATCTAGTCCCAGGTAGTCACCCTTCTGTATCTTTTGATTGACAGGCTTGCCAGTAATCTGCGCGATAGGTGCCAGGTCACGCGCCAGAGCGGCGTTACTGTCCCGATAACCGGTAGTTGCACTGGGAATGTTCGTAGAACGTGGTACTATATCCATTTAACTGCTCCCTTACGCCATGCGTATACCAATCCGAGGGCAAGGATAAGGATAAAGAAAACAATTTCGCAAAAACCAAAGATGCTTAATTGCTTGAATATAACTGCCCAGGTGATGATAAAGACAATATCTACGTCAAACGCTACGAAGAGTAAGGCAAAAACATAGTAACCAAGCGGGTACTGAACCCAGGCACTTCCGATGGGAGTTTCGCCAGATTCATATGTTTGCAGCTTTTCGTCTGTCCTACTATGCGGCGCTAACAGGTTAGCGACGGACATCGTCAGGATAACAAACCCAAAGCCGGCTGCTAGCAAGATACCTGCATATAAATATCCAATATTAGCTGGTGTTGACACGAGCTTTTCCTCCCAACAAATACCTCCGCTCTACAAAAAGCGGAGGCAAGAGAATGCTGTCTAGATTATAGCACAGGGAAGAAGGAGCGACAATTTAGTATCTTCTTTCGACTACAAAGCTAAACCGGTCGAGTCGCGAGTACATACGCTCACTTCACGACTTTTCGCGCTAGAGTTGTGGCATCTGTACAGAATCAGGCTTGGCAACCAGCTGCAGACGCGGCATATTACGGGCATTTACGGATTCTGTCATTTGAACGACGATGACACTAACGTTGTCTTCTCCACCTCCATCAAGTGCAGCCTGTATCAGCGCGTCTCCTGTGAGTGCCGGGTTGGGATCTGCGCGCTTGATGACTGCTTCAATCTTGGGATCACGCACCATATCCCACAATCCATCGGAACAGAGCAGGAGTTTGTCTCCACGCTGCAACTGAACTGTGAAGGTATCTATCTCGACTCCTGGCTTTTCGCCCAGACTGCGATAGATCTGATGGCGCTTGGGGTGCGTGTAGATGTCGTCTGGCTTGATGATGCCGGCCTCCACCAGACTCGCAACAACAGAGTGATCAATGGTAATTTTATGCAATCCATCGCTCGGTCGATAGACATACGTCCTGCTATCACCCACATTGGCTACGTAGGCGATATTGTCAACCTGCAAGGTCGCGGTAATTGTTGTGCCCATGTCGCCACGCTGCTCCATGTTGTTCTGATGCACGGCCAGGTTCGCCTCCTGTACGCCTTCCATCAGCAACTGCGTGTAAGCATCACCCGAACGTGGCGGACCGTCGACGAGACGGGGCAAGATGTAGTCAACAATTGTCTGGATAGCAAGGCGGCTGGCATCTTCGCCGTTCGCATGTCCTCCCATCCCATCTGCAACCACAAAGAGGCCAAAGATAATCGGACTCGTTTCCGGACTGATGACACCCTGCACGGCAAAGAGGCTGTCTTCGTTTGGCTTGTAGCGACGCTTGATCCCTGGATCTGAACGCGTCCCAACGATAAAGCCGATACGCTTATCGCGCATTTGGCGCATGGCATATGGGACCGTCTTCTCCACATCAGTCTGCTCACCCCCGCCTGCAGACGTCTGCTGCAAGCTACCACTAACGGGCGTGAGATCTATCGTCGGCTGCTCGGTAACAGGCGAGAGATCGGGCACGATCGTTGGCTGTTCTGCGATCCCTCCGGCCGGCACAACCGTTGCCTGCTCAGCGCTTGTGTGATTGGAAAAGTTGGAGAGATTGGCGAGTGGCACCCCAGGGAGCGGCGAGGCCGGCTGTTGCAACGGCTGGTCTTGCCAGGCGGCCTCGCTCATCAATGGGAGACGGCAGTGACCGCAATATTGGGCGTCGCTGGCATTGAGCGCACCACAGCGAGGACAAGAAATCTCGGTGGCCTGCAAAATTTCAGGCGCGGGACTCTGTGATCCCTGTGATTCCTGCGATGCTTCGACCCGTGAAAACTCGGTTGCAGCTATTGGAGAGCTGGCAACATGTTGAGCCTCTTCCATCTCTGCCTGACGGATACGTTGTGCCTCGATGGTTGCTCGACGCTCAGCCGCGGCTAGATCCGCTTTTAATGTGCGACGATGCCTGTAGTTCGAGCGATTCAAAATAACGCCAGCTAAACCCACCAGCAACAAAAGCAATACGATAATGGCCCCAATCTGCCAATATGGAACTATATGATTACTGACAGAGATACCATTGACAGAGATACCATATGTCGGCGGCGGTGAGGATATAGTATCGATATGCACGGCTTGCTTACCTTCATCCACTTGCTGCTCACGCAATAGGGCGACGTTATAGTGTATAGCCTGAAAAGCGTCCATGCCGTTTACCCAACTCTCATGTATATTATAGGACTAACCGGGGCCGCAGGAGTTTTGATGATGGGCGCACCAGCAGCAAATAACCGATCCTGTGGTAATCCACGCACCGTAACGTGACCAATTGCCAGTTCAGGCTTAGAGGGATACGGCGTTCCCAATTGACATTGCATAAAAGAGTGCCTCTTATCGTCCTAGTAACTGTTTCAAACGAAAATATTGTTGTTGAACACCCGGATTACTCCGTAGTGGTCCATTCATTATATAATTGCACTCACGCCACGCGTCCTCTAGCTTCCCCGCACGCTCATAGACCTGGCTCAACAGGTAACGCGCCTGGTGATCTGCTGCGTTGAGCACCAGTACTTGCGTAAAAGCCTGCTCAGCGATACCAGATTGATTTGTACGCCATGCCAACAACCCTAATTGGAAATTGAGTCGCAAGCGTACGACTTCCGGGTACATAAGTGCCAGATTCGTGGCTTCGCGATACGATTCAACTGCCTGCAACAGATTATTAGTCTTTTCGTAACACTGTCCCAGTAGTTCGTACGTTTCACATTGTTTACTGTGCAGGAGTACAGATTGGCTATATGCCGGTATCGCCATTGCCGGATTGGCACGCAAGAAATACCAGACGTCGCCGATCAGACGCTGCGTCCCTGCCTGTATCATGCCATCATTCGGCTGTAACTGCAATGAGTACTCATAAGCGTTCAGCGCCAGATCCGTCTGCGGTGGCTTGCGGTGCGCAAAGACCTGACCAAAGATCTGGTGCACAAAAGCGTTCTGCGGCTCCAGGGTATGCGCTCGCGTGATCGCTTCATAGGCAAGCTCTATCTTATGCTCCGCTATAAAACGACGCGCATCGGCGATAAAACGTGCCGCCAACCCTGTCGCAGGATTACTATTTGTCCCACTTACGCCACTGGCATGACTGATAGGGCCACTACCAGCGTTACCGGAGGAAGGATTGGTAGAGATCTGAACCTGGACCTGTGGCTGCGAACCCAGACCCAGGGCAGGCGGCGTCACCGCTTCAACGATTGTAGGAGGAGTGAGGATATAGGTAGCAGTTACGTCAATCGAGGGCGCAGGCAGGTTCAGTAGCACATGCTCCATCTCGGCGGCACTCCGCCAGCGTAGATTGATGTCTGGCTCCAGCGCACGCTGCAAGAACATCTCGAAGCCTGGTGAGATATCTGGCCGCAACGTACGAACAGGCGGAAAAGAGAAGACGTTCGGATGATTGTGCGAGGCATCACGCTGTGTCAGGACACGAAAGATGGTCGCGCCCAATGAATAGAGGTCACTACGAGGCTCAGCACGGCCATGCAGTTGCTCAGGTGGAGCAAAGCCCAGCGTCATCACAACGGTCGCCTGCTGCTGCTCCTGAAACTGCCGTGCAATACCGAAGTCAATCAATTTAATTTCGTCCTTCGCGGTCACCATCACATTGGAAGGCTTCAGATCACGAAAGATAATGGGAGGCGTCTGACGATGGAGATAGTCCAGCACATTACACAGTTGGCGCATCCACAGCCGAGCACGCATCTCGGTGATACCCGTTGCGCCATTCATCCCGACTACCAGCCCACCCTGCGCTAGCAACTCGGAGAGGGTCCGTCCATTGATCAGATCCATCACCAGATAGTGGCGATTATTTTCAGCAAAGAAATCACGCACACGCGGAATACAAGAATGATTTAAGTCCAATAGTAAGCCAGCCTCGCGCGTGAACCACTCTATGGCACGCGCATGCTCTGCCTCGCTACGAAATCCATCCAGCATCTCTTTCACAGCGCATGGTCGTTTAAAATTTAAATCCAATGCTTTATAAACAGCACCCATACCACCAGCAGCGATCAGTTGCTCGATCTGAAAACGTCCATTCGAGAGGGTCGTACCAGGAGCAAGACGGCCAGGAGTACCGGAAGTACCACGCTCACTCGTGCTCCAGCCAACAGGAGGCACAGTGACGCTAGAAGGCGGCGTCGACTGATTCTCTCTCTTCGGTTCAGAATCCTGCATCTGTAATGGCGTAGGAGTGCTTTCTGGTACATCACCATAAGATGCAGCATCAGATGAATGGTTATTCGACATATGCTTCACACTGCCAAAACTATTTGAAACTCGGTGTGTACATACTGTGCACACTGGACACACTGTACGCTGTAAGACGCCACTACAATGGAGCGCAACCCGGTTCTATGCTCCTGCGAAGAGCGTCGCTCGCTTGCGGCTCGCCCTTACTGGCACGCTTGAAAGGCAGACAATAGATTTAAACTTTTATAGGGGGCATTATAACACATCTTTGTTTTGTGAGCACAGTTAGATTCGGCGGTCCTAAAGCGGTACTATCTTCATGCGGCACAAGAGGCTTTTTAGTGCCAGTACGACACTTCTTTTAGGAACAGAGAGCAGCGAGAACACACGAAGCTGTTAAAAGGTCAAGTGGGGAAAATATACTGAAGTACTGAGAGGATTCAGGACAAAGGCAAGGGAGAAGATACCGTTTTGTAGCAAGATCTCCCCTGGCCACACGCAGCATAGAGTCTATGCTGCGCAGACAATAACAGCCATGTCTTACGTTGTCTACGATACAGGCCGATCGGTGACAGCGCTGGCGTGAGAAGGGAAGCCTTCAAACTCAGCCAGGATACGCGTCGTCTCACTGAGCTGACTATAGCCAGCAGGTGTCAGATAGCCCAGACCGGTCCGTTTCAGGAAGTCAAAGACGCTGGTACACGAGAAGGTATGTGCGAAGCCGCCAGTAGGCAAGATAGCGTTCGTCCCCAGACTATAGTTACCGATCGAGGTAGGTGTACGCGAGCCCAGCAGGATCTCACCGGCGTTTTTCAGATCAGGCAGGACGGCGAAGGGTTCACGAACATGCACCTCCAGATGCTCAGGGGCGTATTCGTTGATGAATGCCACAGATTCTTGCAGGCTGCTCGTCAGGACCAGTCCGCCGGTGCCTTTCTCGCCCTCAAAGCCTGCATGGCAGAAGCTGCGTCGTGGCTCTGGTAGCGCCGCTATCCTACCAGGCAGCATCTCCATGATCTTCTCAACCAACGCACGGCTATTTGTAACAAGCAGACTGGAGGAGTCTGGCCCATGCTCACCTTCGATGAGCAGGTCACGCGCCACCAGCTCAGGATCAGAACTCTCATCGGCCAACAGAATCGACTCACTGGGACCAGCAGGCAACCCAACGTCGATCGTCCCATAGAGTAAGCGCTTGGCGGCAGAGACATAGGGGCTACCTGGACCAGTGACCTTGTGGACACGCTCAATGGTCTCGGTACCGTAGGCCAGCGCGGCAATAGCTTGCGCACCACCAATGCGATAGATCTCACTCACACCACACAGATCGGCAGCCACCAACGAAGCCGGATCGACACTCCCATCAGCCGCAGGCGGCGTCACCACAACGATACGCGGCACACCTGCGATACGCGCCGGAGTAGCCAGCATATACATCACAGAAGGGAAAGCTCCCTTGCCACGTGGCACGTAGAGGCCCACGCTGGTAATCGGCGTAATCTTCTCACCGGCCATCACCCCTGGCGCAAGCTGTGTAAACCATTGCTCCTCGGGCATCTGGCGCTCATGGAACGTGCGTACATTCTGAATCGCATGCTCAATCGCACGATGTACTGCGGGATCTAACAGATCGTGCGCGCGCGCAATCTCTTCAGGGCTGACTCGCAACTGAGCAGACGTCAGTTTAACATGGTCAAAGCGCTCCATATATTCAAGTAGCGCTGCATCTCCACGATCACGGATACCGCGCACAATAGGACGCACATAGTCCAGCAGATCATCAATCGCCACTTCAGCACGACGCAGCAAACGCTTGCGCTGTAGCGTATCTACTGTAGATAGGTCATAAAAATGGATCATATCCTGGGTCCCTTCCCTTTCACACTACGTGTAATGTTATGTAATATGTATGATACGCGACAAGGAAAAAGCTTGTCTACCCCTGGAACGTAGATAAGCTTTTTATGTAGCATTTATCCAAAAAACATCAAATACTATATGCATTCCTCAATATAAGCGAAGTAGTAGATGAAGTTAAACAGTAACATTTTCGCCAATCAGCACAGGTGGCTTTGCGTTTTCCGCATCTACAACATCCTGATGCATATAGCGTGCTCCGAAGACACCAATCAGGCCAGCGATAAAGATAGCAGGAACACAGGTATAGATAATCGCCAGAGCTAGATCATGACCGGCCATCCCGGTCGCGAAATGACTACCGTGCGTCGGATCAAAATCTGTCGCCAGGATGCCAACGATCGTTGGCGAGACTGCATCCCCAAAGAGATGCCCGATCATCAACGTAATACCAATAGCTGATGAGCGCAGCCAGTAAGGGACAATATCCTGCAGCGCAGCGGTCGAGGGTCCGTTAAATGCACACAAGAGACCAGCGATAATCATGAATAATGGCGTAAAAATGTAGATGTTGTGCGTCGAGAGGGACACCGCTAGCAGAGGTGCGCTCACCATCAGTACTATACCACTGGTAAGGATACGTGAACCGGAATGGAAACGCTCAAGATAATCAGCAAGATAACCAGAACAGAGCGTACCGATCAGTCCACCGATAACGACCACGCCACCGGAATAGATACCAGCCAGACCAGACGAGAGGTGTAGCGTATCTTTCTGTTGCAGATAGGTTGGCAGGAAGGTGACACAGACGCTAAATACAAAGAACGAGAAGATCTGCATAAACGTAATTACAATTACAGATTTGATCCGCATTACTTGCTTGCACAGCGTCCAGAATGGGATGCGTGGCACCTGTGTCTGGATCAGCGCAGACTCAACGGCACCGGGATCAGCGAAGTCAGCAGAGGCAAGATTGCCACCGGCCTCTTCATCCGCCTGATTCCGACGTGGTTCGCGTATCCGCCATACCAGAAAGGCCACGATCAGACCCGGGATGCCAGTGAGCAAAAAGGCAATACGCCAACTCCCAGTGAAAAGACCCGCCAGCGCGCCACCCAGACCAAAGCCAGCCAGGATACCAATGTATTGCGCACCACTCCAGCGACCCATCACCTGCGAACGCTTCTCGCGGCTATAGCAATCACTCAACAGGGCCGTTCCCGCCGGAAAATAACCTGCCTCTCCGATACCCAGCACCATACGTGAAATAAAGAGCGTCAAATAATTACCGGCCAGCGCCGTCGCCGCCGTCGCAACACTCCAGACAGCGACCGAGAGCGCGATAACGTCTTTGCGATTCGCACGGTCGGCCCATATACTCAGTGGCAACGTAAAGACGGTATACACAATTAAGAACGCAGAGCTGAGATAACCAACACCGTCCAGAGAGAAATGAAGTTCGTGCGCCACCGTATTGACAGACCCACTCAACACGTAGCGATCCATATAATTCAAGAAACTAATCACGCAGAGAAGCCAGAAAATAGTGCGAGGCGAACTGCTACCAGACCTGGCAACATTACCTCTACGAGCCACATTGCTCTTCCCAAAGGCAGGGACTTTTTGCATAAAGCACGCTCTCCCATGTTTCACTATTGTTGCATACAGCTATCCACTTATTTGCACTGGCGCTTCAGGATAGGAAGAATTGTTACTAAAGAACAATAGGTTCACTAAATGTAGAATAACACAAACAGCCGTAAAAACTCAACGCAGAGAAATATAAATACCTGCGAGACCCTTTGTTTTTCATAGGGTCACTATGTTATGATTGCTAGAACTCTAAGCAAATGAGATTGAGGTTTTGATTTATGGCACACCAGGAACCAAAGCAAGAAATTATTAATAAGCTTACACGCTTACTCTTGCCATCGATACAGAAGATACCCGCCGGGACGATGAGTGAAGAGGGCAAGAATCGTACTTTACGTTTTGTAAAGGAGCGCAGATTGCCAGGACGCCGCGCCTATATCGTGATTGTTGAGGATAGACACGGCAATGAAGTGCATTTTACCTGCTATGTAGAACAGGACAGCAACGGCAACTGGCAGTTTCGTGGTGCGGAGGGGGATGGCATCATGGGTGGCAATCCAGGACCGGTGGTTGAACGCGCCTGGGCAAACCTGGGCGGCGGCGGGATGCCCGACCACTTCTACGCTGGCGGTTTTGTCGCCAATCACGGACAGAACGTCGCCTGCGTGCGTCTGGTTACAAAGAACGGTACCGTTATCGAGGACAGTGTCGACGATAATATGGTACTCTTCCTCACCGATCAGCGCGTCGAGCTACCCGTTGAGGCCGAACTCTACGATCAGGAGAACCAACTACTTTACCGCCATAAAGTGCTGGGCTAGCAAAGCTGGTATCGTCAAGAAACAGGGCTCATACCACCAGCGCGATGAGCCTGATTTACATGCTCTGTGGTACGGTGTGGTTAGTCAACATCTCCAGGAAACTCCAGGATTTAAGGTCACGCTCCAGATGATAGCGAATAAGTCCATGCATCACGGCTTCGATCTCTGCCTGGAGGCGCTCATCCAGACGGAAGCGCGGTACCTGCGCCCATTCAGTGCGTTGCAGCAGGCGCAACACTTTCAACGCATTCATTGAGAGCGCCTGAGACCACATCTGCCGGCAATTGGGACAGAGAGCTCCACCCAGTACCGGATTGAAGCCATTCTCTTCAGGACGAAGCTCGGTAGCGCAGTGCGCACACTGACGCAACACTGGATCATACCCGACATACGTCAGGAGATAGATCTCAAAATAGCGTAGCAGCAGACGAGTGCGATCACGGTCGTGTCCTGACGGCTCCTCACCCTGCGCTCGTCGCTGCTGAACCGCCGCAGCATCGGCATCCAATACATGTAAAGCCAGCAGCAGCAGCGCATAGATATCTGGTTGCTGCATCCCATCCTCAACAAAACGATCCACCAGTTCCGCCAGATAAAAACCACAGGTCATATGCCATAGCTCGGTACGCAGATGAGGAAAGCTCTCCTTGATCTGAGCCTGCGTCACCATATCAAAGGTACGCCCCAATGCCAGCTGCAACTGGCTATTACAGAGCAATTCAAGATGACCAGACTTCTTACTCAACGTCTTACGCACACCCTTGCCGATCGTCCGATACTTCCCCTTATAGGGAGTAAAGATCAGCAGGACGCGGTCAGCCTCGCCAAGATCAGTATGTTTAAGAATAATGGCTTCGGTGGCATAGCTTCGTTGTTCACGCATATGGTCGTCCTCTGGGGAAAAGCTGACAGGCTGTATACCAGGGTGTATACAAAGAAAGCATTGGCACTGCGCTACATTGAGATGAGATGGGATAATGATACATGCCTGATTGGTTGAATGATGGAGCACGCAGAATGGGAAACGTCCCTTATCACTATGAACTCGACACAATGATAATTTTACGACAAAAAAAAGAACGTGGTAGAGATTACCACGTTCTTTGTAAAGGCGACGAGCGGATTTGAACCGCTGCATACAGCTTTTGCAGAGCCGTGCCTTACCACTTGGCTACGTCGCCGAAAAGCGGGAGACGGGATTCGAACCCGCGACATCTTCCTTGGCAAGGAAGTGCTCTACCACTGAGCCACTCCCGCACGTGCGTTTGCATGTATAAGATATCACAGCTACGAATCATTGTCAATGGTTTTCGCATCCTTTTTGGCAATTGTCAGCACTATGAATAGCCTGTAATTCTCTAAAAATCACTATTACAGCAACGCCAGTATCTCTACAGGTGACAGTGAATTTTCTTTCTGTGAGAGATACTACACGATCTACAGTAAATGCAGCACTTGCCTCCCTCTTTGAGGGGGGAAAGCCGCCTTAGCGGCAGGGGGGAGTAGAATGCTAGCAATGCCCTGTAATCCTCGATTATACACTATGAAGACAAGAGTGATAGATAGTGTATAATCGAGGTTAATAGCGCATTTCGAGAATCTACTCCCCCCTGTCGCTGCGGCGACATCCCCCCTCAAAGAGGGAGGCAGGGGCTTTAGCATCCTTACAGGCGATAGGGATCTTTTACGAATTTAGAGATAAGAGGTAATAGGGCTACTCATCTGAGGAGGGAGGCGTTATTAGGAGGCCGCGTTCGCGTAGGAGTGTCAGGACGTGGGCCAGGTTTTGTTCGGAGACACGTACAATGCGCTGCTGGTCTGTTATCTCGCTACCAAGCAAGGATGCAAGCTCTTCATCTTGCTGGATGTCGCGCAGAATCTCGCCGGGCAGACGGAGCAGAGGACTCCGTTCAACCTGGATCTGTTGCGTGTTGGCGTCATAACTACCACTCCACAACTTGAAGCGGATCAGTAGAGAGCCGGGAATATCAGCGACACAGTAGTGGCGCAAGAAACGAATGATAGCCTCAAATGCCAGGCCGTTGTGCAGCGCCTGCTGCAAAGATGCCTCTGTAATACGCGGCCAACCGCTCTGTGTATCCACGACGCTGAACTGTGCAAGGGCAGCCACAAGATAGAGATCCAGGACGGCATAGACCGGCTCTAACAGGCCGTTCGCATGGAGTTGCCATTGTGGATCGTGCGCGGAAAAGATACTTTCTTCATCCGTAAAGGTAAGATCCTGCTCAGGGGCAGGTGTGAGGGCCGGCAGTATCGCTCGTTGCCAGAGCAGTTCCTGTACTGCTGGTAGATGCTGCGTTGGCACCTCTGCCAGCGTAGGAGCCAGGCGACGCCCAAAGAGCTCACGAGTCTCGTCAGCAGTGAGTAATTCATCAAGGAGCGTGATATCTGCAACCTCGATCAATGTCAGTCCAGGCCAGATCTCCATGCGCCGCGCCTGCCGTTCCCATTCCACCAGCGAGTAGTGCACGTTCTGTGGCACATCCGTCGCTGCTCCTGCTCCCAAATGCTGTCCCATATAGCGCAAGAGTATCTCACTACTTAAACCATGCCGAATCGCACGCACAACACTCGCCCTGGTCAGCCGATATTGCGCGACATGCTCTAGCCGTACGCGTTCGGCGAAACTGTCCAGCATACATAATGTACCTTCAGAGACCGGGGCCAGCGCTACCAGTTCAAAGTTAGGTTGTACCAGTAGGCGTCCTTCCATCAGGTGCGTATAGTTCACCGACTGCTTGCGTAACAGGGCAAGCATCTCCGGAGCGACACGAAACGTCAAGCGACCAGCCTGACGTTCCACGTGCAGCAGTCCAAGCCATTGTAGGGGCTCTGTCAGCATCGAGCGGATGAAGCCACCCTCAATGATATGCCAGCCCTCGCGATGCGTCAGCCAGCCACGACGCAGGCGAAAATCATAACCATAGGGATTGCATTCCTTTGAATAACGCTCGGCACGTGGTCCGTACTGGCGTGGGAAGAGCAATGAAGGGATATACAGCTTTGTTCTCGCAATAAACGTCATCAGATCATAGACCGGCTCAGCCTCTGTTGAGACCGCAGTAGTCTCAGTAGTCTCAGTTACTTCGATCAGTAGACGAGCCGCCACCTGGTGCCGGGCATGCATGATCTCTGGATGCGCGGGGGTCAATGGATCTGGGGCGGGACGCACGTTGATATCGGGCAGCCGGATCATCTCGTTCCAAAATGGCATCTCCATATAGGCCCGGTAACAGCGCTGAACACGCTCAGAGAGCGGCAGTGAAAAGAAATCCTGTGCCGGTCGCGCGACCAATGCGCTCTTCTGAATATCGATGAGCCCAAGCTGTTGCAATAATAACCGCGTAAATAAGAGGTATGGTAGATCGCTCTCCAGACGCATCTGTTCGGCGTTATACTCGATATCCAACTGCTCACACAGAGAGCGCACCGCCGTCCGTGCTAGCAGGCCATTATTGACGAGTGGCAGACCCTCGCGGGCAGAGGACACACAGAACCAGTAAAGATAGAGCAAGCGTTGAAAAAGGTGTAGCTGCTCAGAGGGGTGCGCGATCTCCAGCACGGGTGCTGCCTGGAGAGCATGCAATGTAGCTGGCGGCCAGAGGTTGTGCACAATCTGCATTACTGATGGTGGTACGATCAGCAGACCGTCATGTACACCACTGATGTAATCGCGCCCGGCAAAATGCGTCTGCTTCCCCCAAAAGATTAGCCCCCACTTCAGTAATTGATGAAGCGCCAATTCAAAGATGCCATGTGGACGTGCCTCGGGATAGCGTGCATACAGCAACATCTCCTGAGCCTGCGCTATAATCTGCGCATCCTCATCATCCCCCGGCGCAGCATCCGCCACGCCCACGCCCTGTGCATGCTCCACATCAGTCTCTATCTTCTCTACACCCCAACCATATTTATGCTGAAAGTAGAGCGCCATATCCCGGCTGTTGACGCGCCCATCACAGGCGACCAGTTCACGTAAAACCAGCGCGGCATCTTCACTCAGCGTTAACAGCAGCGCATTGAGGGCTTGCGGATCGAAAAGATAAGGTGCAATACCCAGGGCGGCACTGGAGGAGATGACCGGGATAGCCCCATTGGACCCATTCGTGCTCTCACCGGCGGTATGAGGACTCTGAGCAGTAATGACAGGTAAGTTGCCAAGCAGCGCAATGACCTGCGAGAGCCGTCGCGCCCTCGCTACCGTTTGCAAATGGGAAAGGGGCACCGCTTGCAACAAATCCAGATCATTCTGCTCCATAGCTATCCTCATCGTGTACCAGAGGCGAGAGCCCATGGCGTTTCACATCATCAACGAGACGCCTGACAGCGCTCTTTTTCAATAGATGGATAGTCGGCTGTAACTGCTGTACAACCTGATCCTCAAGGTTGGTGTGCGCATTCACTTCCCGCAACACAGTCGTATCAGCAACCTCCAACAACGTCACACCAGTATAGATACGAACTCGTCCATAGTTTGCGAGCCACTGCTCTACCTGCAGCGCCAGCGTATGCAGCGGTCCATCTGCCACCTCTTCATTATCAGCCGCCGCATGCAGTAACGTCAACAGCTCTCGTGCACGTTGATCACCACGACTGAGCGCAGCAGCAAAGGCTCCGGGGATCAGATGATAGACGAGATCCGCACCATTGATACCAGCAGGCTCTGCACAGGCTTCTAGCACAGTTAAAGCCGACCAGGCAGAGCGCGCACACGGTAGGACAACCTCATCCGGCGCAAGGCAACGCAAGAGCAGTGGGTCAGCGGGCTCTGCCTGGCTCGCCGTCGTAGCACGGGCAAGCGAGTTGCTCTCCCTATGCAAAAGTCTGGCAGCAATATCTGTCAGACGAAAGGCAATGAGTTGTCCCTGCGCCGAATAGACGCAATCACAGAGTCCCCACCAGGTCAGCGGACCCACCAGCAGATTCCTGATATACAGGAGCTCTGCCCGCTGCCAGTCAGCGAAATTAAGCGGCTTCAGTGCTCGCCCTGGCTCACGCTCAAACCACCAGTGCGGTGAGCTGTAGAGCCGTTGACGCTGCTGCAAGAAGTGCGGAGTCAGGCGATACACAAAGCGCACAAAACCCTGAAAGTTGATCCATGGACCAGCGGGGGTTAGCGCAAAGAGCGCAAGTAAAGCCAGCCGGGCCTCCCGGTTCTCCTCCTCAATCTCCCCTTGCCGTACCACAGGAACATTCAAGGCCGTGGTCCGGGCATGAATATGCAGACCCTCTAAGGATAACTCATACAGTTCACCATATGAGATATGCCGTAACCAGAGCTGGAACAGGTCAGCCAGCACAGCATCAGGAGCAGAACCGAGCAGGATCTGTGCGACATCAGGCAGGACTCGTAGAACAGACGGATCACGTTCGTCTCTATACAGCATACCAGAGAGCGTCAGGATATGCAGCGCACCTCGTAGATAGGCAGGCGAGCGCGGCACCTTCGCAGAGATCCACTGCAACACGGCTTCAGATGGGATTTCGTCTGGCACTGGCAACGGCACATTCGGTTCGCTACGCAGCGTCAAACTCGCAGGGAACGCGGTAGTAGTAGGCTGAGGGCTCGGTACAAACGTAGGAGGTACAGCGGAAGCGGCGGCGGACAGTGCGGTAACTGAACTATCAGGGCGAGCCGCTGTAGCAGGCAACCAATGCTCATTCACATCTAAACGATAGCCGATCAGTGAGCGAGCAATCAATAAGAGATCCGAGAGGATACGATACGGCTCACTGCGCAGAACCTGGACGTTCCCATGCTTCTCACCCGGATGCTCAATATCAAAGACCGAGATAGGCACCGAGACGCGTAACGCACCGCGCACCTCTGTAGGCACAAACCAGCCAATGTCCAGCCAGTTACCACCCAGATTGCTGCGTGAATACCCTTCATCGCTCAACGAATTGGTACGAAAAAGCAGCGCCTTGCTTTGTAAGCCAAGCAAGGCACGCTGTAGCTGTGCTGGTTGCCCCAACGAAAAACGTTCAAAAAGTCCACGCAGATCGTCATCATTGAGCGCGCCACCCGCCAGCACCAGAGCCGCCAATAGCTGACGCTGCTCCTTCTCAAGCGTAGAGGCCACACGGCGCACGCTCTCAGGCTGCTTCACAGACTCCACAATCATCTCAGCAATCTGCTGCTTCGAGGCTCCATTATGTACGAGATTATACTCACGAGCAATATTGCGCAGTTCGCTCAGTCCCAACTGCTGCAGGATACCAACCAGATCTTCACTATAGCGCACCACCACCGGATTATTGTTCGCCGTAGTATTCAATCCGGCGTTCTCCTGTGCCGGTGGCGTACTATGCTTCTTCTGGTTACGTGTCGGTACTGCCTTCTCCGGTGGTAGCGGAATCGGCAGGACTTCAAACGAGGCAGGTTGAGCCAGCCAGCGATACAGCACGGAGGCAGCATGTGCGCAGATAGTCGAACGCGGCGAACGGCCAGCGCTACATGGACACGTCGCATTCCAGTTCGTCGCACTGATAATCTCAACCTCGACAGGATAGATATGGGCAGCATGAGCAGACGCAGCATCCTCAAGCGTAGGCAGGATCTCGTTATGCTCGCCATCACCATCGCCAGCATTGGACTCTGGCGAGAGAGGATCTCGCGTCTCTGGCACGGAGACGATAGCACGCAAGCGAGCACCCTGGCGCTGGGTATTCTCAATAGATGCCGTACGATTATATTCCTGACCCAGTGATGCCGTCGCCAGACCCGCGATACGAATGATATCAGCCGCCTTCAGACGCTGCAAAGCACCAGGCACAACTTTTTCCATCATTGAACAACTACTTGTCTCTGAGAGAAGGCACGAAAAGACACAGGGCCTCCCGTTACGTTAAACCAACTATATTCAGCCATAATAGCACGAAGTATCTGTCCTGGTCAATCTATATCTATTTGTTATAGAATCCATAACAGTGCCGCTCACATGGCCTCTTCACGACTCTTCAACAGCCCATCGCTACATTCATAATCGTTGATCAATCGCTGATACGAATACCTGAGTGAAAGATGGTCACCTGTGATATGCTAGAGGGCAAGATTGTTTCACATTGAAAGGTGCGAGTTGTTTTCATGCAGTGGTTGGAATTAACAGTACAGACACATCCAGATGCCGTCGAGTCGGTAAGTGAACTCTTCAGTGGCTATTCACGTGATGGTGTCGTGATTGAAGAGCCCTTTGAGCTATCAGATGACGGACAGGATTACCGTATTAAGGTTGGCGAGCCGGTACAGATCCATGCGTATCTGCCCATCGATGGCAAAGAAGAAGCTGCAACCCGCGAGATCGCCGAGGGTCTCTGGCACTTCTCCAGTATTGGGGCACACTTCGTTGGCGAGCTACACACGCGGATCGTTGATGAAGAAGATTGGGCCAATGCCTGGAAGGACTACTATTTCGTTACCCATATCGGTCAACGACTGGTGATCCGTCCTTCGTGGCGCGAGTATACACCAAAAGAGCATGAAGTGGTTGTGACGCTCGATCCGGGGATGGCCTTTGGTACCGGCGTGCATCCAACGACACACATGTGCGTGGAGCAGGTAGAACAGAAGGTTCGCCCGGGCATGAAGATACTGGACGTTGGCACTGGCTCCGGCATCCTCGCACTGGCTGCCGCCAAATTAGGCGCGGCAGCGGTCTACGCGATCGATAATAGCAGCGTCGCGGTAACGAGCACAATCGAGAACGCCAGATTGAATGCACTGGAAGACACAATTCATACGGTGCTGGGTGTGCTGGATGAGGTCGAGGCAGAGCGTATGGAGGGCCAGTACGATCTCGTATTCGCCAACATTATCGCGCACGTCATCGGCTCAATCGCACCAGAACTGGCTCGCGTGGTCGCTCCTGATGGTCTGCTCATCGTCAGCGGTATCATCGAGGCACGCCGTCCAGATGCCGAGGGACCACTACTGGCAGCAGGACTGGAACTAGTAGAAGAGATGAAGATCAACGACTGGCTGTGCCTGGTGCTACGGCGAAAGCGAGCGTAGGAGATGCATCGCTTCTTTATCGGAGAGGCAGCATTAAAGAGTGCCCAACCCGGCACGACGCTGTCGCTACCCGCCAACTTTGCGCATCAGGTACGTGACGTCTTGCGTATCGCCGTCGGTGAGCAGATCGTGCTCTTCGACAACAGCGATGACGAGTTGCTCTGCACAGTAACGCAGAGCAACCGTGGCAACGTCGAGGTACTCTTCGACGAGCGACGTCCCGGCAAACCAGAGCCACGTACCAACATTATCCTCTGCCAGGGACTCCTGAAATCTGCCCGCTTCGAACTGATCCTGGAGAAAGGGACAGAGATGGGGGTCAGTAGCTTCGTACCGACGCTCTGTCGCCGCTCAACCTCCGGTCTTGAAGAGGCAGGACCCAAAAAGATAGAGCGCTGGCAACGCATCATCCAGGAAGCGTCAGAGCAGTGTGGACGAGCCCACGTACCAGCTCTGCAAAAGATTCGCTCACTATCCGACGTTCTTAAAGAACTGCCAGCCGACGCACTCGCACTCATGCCCTGGGAAGAAGAGCATGCCCTGAGCCTCTACACAACCCTGCATGCCGCTCGCGCCGCAGCAGATAAAGGGACAGCCGCCCTGCCACACACAGTCGTCATCATCATCGGACCCGAAGGCGGCCTGACACCCGAAGAGGCCACGCTCGCAATACAACATGGCGTCAAAGTCGTCACACTCGGCACACGCATCCTGCGCGCTGAAACCGCCGCACTACTCACTGTCGCCAACGTCATCTACGAACTTGACGCGTGACATAGATAGCGCAAGAAGAAGAGTACGAGCGCAACCTTTCTTCCAGCTATTCAAATTGCCAGGTAGCAGGATCTGCCGCTGTCTGTTCGCCAGTTGTCATATTTTTTACTTCATGGCCTTTTTCGGCCTGCGGCAAGAACCAGGCATAGGGTATGCCCTTACGCGAAGCATAGCGTAGCTGTTGCGCTTGCTTGATCGGTGTAGGATACACCTCTACATTGAGACCACGTTCGCGCAACGTTCTTGCAGTCTGGACTGCTTCATTGCGCTTCTCGGCAGCAGGGAAAACAATGAGGACGTGCGTTGGACTTTTTGGCCCGACCTGGACTTTCTGCTCGGCCATCAGTTTTGTCAGAAGGCGTGTCAGGCCGATGGAGATCCCCACGCCCGGCAATGCACGATTGATAAATGAGCCGGCTAGATTCTCGTAGCGTCCACCAGAACAGATGGTGCCCAGCGCTGGAAACTCCGTTAGCTTGCCCTCGAATACAGTACCGGTGTAGTAGTCGAAACCACGTGCAATCGCCAGATCCGCTAGCAGCATATTACCTGGCAGGGAGCTCAGTTCACCCATCACAAATGCCAGTTCATCAAGCCCCTCTTCAAGTAAGTCAGACTGCACGCCCAGCTCTCTCACCTGTTCTCTGAAAGAGAGATCGGGCGTACAGATACTGCCAATCGCCAGGCAACGCTCCGCCAGATCCAGCGGCATGTTCATAGTCCCTTGCAATTGAGACAGGACGCCATCGTGACCAATTTTATCAAGCTTATCTACAATACGTATAACCGGAACTGTATCCTCGATACCCAGTCCCTTGAAGTATCCTTCGAGCACTTTGCGATTGCTGATGTGCATCTGAAAACTCTCGATGCCAAGTCGCTTGAATATCTCATACACAATAGCGGCCATCTCAGCATCAAAGTGCAGGGGCACCGTATTATTGTTGATCACGTCGATATCGCACTGGTAGAACTCGCGATAGCGACCCTCCTGGGGCCTTTCGCCACGCCATACACGCTGAATCTGGTAGCGTTTAAAGGGGAAGATAAGATCGTTATAGTGTTCCGCAACATAGCGGGCCAGCGGAACGGTGAGGTCGTAATGCAGCCCCAGACGCGCATCACTCTTATCACCTTCCCCTTGCAGCCGTTTGATGATGTAGATCTCTTTGTCCGTCTCACCTTTGGCTAAGAGGGCCTCGATCTCTTCAACGGAAGGAGTTTCAATCGAGCAAAATCCATAGCTTTCAAAGGTTCGTCGGATCTCATCCAACCAGCGTAGCTCAACAATGCGTTGCTCAGGCAACCATTCAACAAACCCGCTCACTTTCGTCATCTTATTCTTCCTTCTTACCAGTTTGGGCGTAATAATATAATCTGACGCTATCCTGATGCTTTATTGCCTGCATATTCCTGTATTGCTTCTTCATGCATTTAAGCAGCAATTATATAGTAATCATAGGTAGTACGGATAGTGAAGCCACTGCTACGATAAAGATGGAGGGCGCGCGCATTTTCAACGTTAACGTCAAGCATAATACGCGAATAGCCCTTTTTTTGCAGATCCTGTATAACGGTCTCCAGGATCTGGCGACCGTAGCCGCGACCTTGATATTCAGGACGTACACCAAAAGCGTAGATGCCAACTATCCCCTCTAGCATATCGGCACGGCAACAACCGACCACTTCTTCACAACCTACTCCAGGTTCCCCAAAGACACCGATATAGTAGGTATTCAGGTCTGGCTCTTGCATATGTTTCAGTATACGCTGACGCAAGCGTTCTTCTTCTTGCTCAAAGCTCTCTACCTGGACCTGGACCAGCTTATCAACCTCATCGTGGCGCGCTGGACGCACAAGCACCCTATCGTCGCCGCCAGTGTACGCTTTACTTTCAGTCAAAAGCATCTCGTGTTCGGCTTCGCTGTAGGTTGCATCTCTTGCGCGTAGAAATGCCTGCCCCGAGGGCGAACTGTGCTCACAAATTAAGATCATATACAGCACATCCCGTTTTCGGCACTCTTCAAAGGCCGCATCGAGCAGTAACGAAAAGACACCACGCCGCCGTTGCTCTGGATCTACCATACCTGTAATCTCGTTCTCTGCACCACCACGATCATCCACCGCCAGATAGCCTATCAGTCGATCATTACTATAATATAAGAAATCATTCGGCCGGTCGCCAGTACGATGCTGTAACATCGTCCAATCGATACGCATATGTAGCTGCTCAGCTTGCTCACAGCGTAACGCCAATGCGCGAATCGCAGCTATCTCATCCTCACTCAAACTTTGCTTGCTTACCAGACCCTGTCGCTGTTCAATGGCCACGAAAATCCTCCGTTCTTACTCTCCTCAGAGCGGACTACCCTGGTACGGAGCGTAGAGCAGCATGCCACTAGAAGATAGCAGGCTCCATATAATCACCGAATGCATCACGAAAGACGTTCATGATTTCACCCAGCGTTGCGTATGCTCGTACGGCGTCCAAAAGTGGATACATAACATTATCAGTTGTATCACATGTGCGACGCAACTCGTCCAGGGCATGTTGTACCGCCGACTGATCACGTTCACGACGTACACGTTGCAGTCGCTCCAGATGCGCTTGCTGACCAACATAATCAATATAGAGGGTCGGTACCTTTACGGGCTCGTTGGAGACATAGTCGTTGACACCAACAATTGTACGTCGCTGCTCGTCGATCTCTTGCTGATAACGATAGGCCGATTCAGCGATCTCACGCTGGAAGAAGCCGTTCTGAATACATGGGAGCACACCACCCAGCGCATCGATACGATCGAGATAGGACTGCGCCGCCTGCTCGGTCTCGTCGGTGAGCGCCTCAACAAAGTAGGAGCCGCCCAGCGGGTCCACAGTATTTACGACGCCGCTCTCTTGCGCGATAATCTGTTGCGTACGCAGGGCAATCAGCACCGCCTCTTCAGTGGGGAGAGCGAGCGCCTCGTCGCGGGAGTTGGTGTGCAGCGAATTGGTACCACCCAGGACGGCGGCCAGAGCCTGAATAGTTGTACGCACAACGTTATTCTCTGGCTGCTGCGCGGTTAACGAGACTCCGGCGGTCTGGGCATGACAGCGCATCATCCAGGAGCGCGGATCTTGCGCGTGGTAGCGTTCACGCATTAGACGCGCCCAGAGACGGCGACCAGCCCGGAACTTGGCAACCTCTTCAAAAAGATCATTATGCACATCAAAGAAGAATGAGAGGCGTGGCGCGAATTCATCGATCTTCAAGCCGCGAGCCAGCGCGGCATCCACATAAGCCAACCCATCCGCAATCGTAAAGGCCAGTTCCTGCACAGCCGTAGCACCCGCCTCGCGAATATGATAGCCGCTGATACTGACCGTATTCCAGCGTGGCATATGACGTGTGCCATACTCGATGGTATCGATGACCAGACGCAGCGATGGCTCAGGAGGGAAAAGGAACTCTTTTTGCGCGCTATACTCTTTCAAGATATCGTTCTGTAGCGTCCCCCCCAGTTGAGCGCTGCTAAAACCACGCTTCTCCGCATTCACGATATACATGGCCCAGATAGCTGCTGCGGGACTATTGATGGTCATCGAGGTAGTAATCTGATCGAGCGGCAGATCGGCAAAGAGGATCTCCATGTCGGCCAGCGAAGAGATAGCCACGCCACATTTGCCAAACTCACCAGCAGCCAGAGAGTGATCGGTATCATAGCCGTAGAGCGTCGCCATATCGAAGGCCGTCGAGAGGCCCGTCTGGCCCTGACGCAAGAGGTACTTGAAACGCGCGTTGGTATCCTCGGCAGTGCCGAAGCCAGCAAACATGCGCATCGTCCAGGGACGAGCACGATACATAGTCGGCTGCACACCACGCGTGTAAGGATATTCGCCCGGCAGACCGCTATCGCGCAAGTAATCGAACGACGCGATATCCTGGGGCATATAGAGTCGTTGGATAGGAACGCTGGATGTAGTCTGTAGCCCGGACCGCTCGCGGACACGCCGCACAGAACGCTGTACCGTCTGCTCCTCCCACTGCGTCTGCGCACCCTCTAAGCGGCGCAACTCTTCCTCATCAAACAAAGTACCCTGTTTAAGCATCATCGCTCTTCTTTCTCTCTATGCAGGCATAGGTAGAGGTATTATTAATGGTCTCTACAACTGTCACTGACACTAGACTTCAATCGATAGAGCAACAGCACCACCACCACCCAGGCAGAGGGTCGCCAGACCACGACCACCACCACGCCTGCGCAGCGCATAGATCAGTGTCGTCAGGACACGTGCACCACTGGAACCAATGGCATGGCCGAGCGCAATGGCACCGCCATTCTTGTTGACACGTGACCAATCCCAATCCAGTTCTTTGCCATTGGCCAGCGCCTGGGCAGCGAAAGCCTCGTTCACCTCGATCAGATCAAAATCCTGCAACTGCATACCGGTCCGCTCTAACAAGCGAGCAACGGCACGTGGAGGCGCGCCAAAGATAAAGCGTGGTGTAATCGCGGCAGTGGCATAGCCTGTAATACGTGCCAGGACCTCTAAATTATGAGCATGCGCATACTCTTCGGCAACGACAATAGTCGCCGAAGCACCATCACTCAATCCAGGCGCATTGCCAGCCGTGACCGTGCCACCCTCGCGAAAGGCCGGGATCAGACGGGTCAGTGCCTCCATTGAAGAGTCACCACGAATCGGCTCGTCAGTCTCAATCAGGATAGTATTCTTCTTCTGACGAATCTCAACCGGCACGATCTCATCTTTAAAACGCCCCTCGTTCGTAGCAGCGAAAGCATGCTGATGGCTTTGCAGCGAGAAACGATCCTGCTCCTCACGCGTAACGCCATACTTATCAGCGATTACTTCCGCTTCTTCGCCCATATGGATATCTTCAAAGGCGCACCAGAGGCCATCATGCACAACACTATCGACCAGCTTACCATCACCCATGCGGTAACCGGTCCGGGCCTTAGGCAACAGATAAGGAGCGTTACTCATGCTCTCCATACCGCCTGCGACAAAGGCCTGCGCATCGCCAGCGCGTATCGCCTGCGCGGCCAGCATCACAGCCTGCAATCCCGAGCCACAGACCTTATTGATCGTAAATGCCGAAATCTCGTCCGGGATACCTGCATGGAGCGCAGCCTGGCGAGCCGGAGCCTGTCCCACACCAGCCGAGACCACATTCCCCATAATAACCTCGTCAAGTGCTGATACATCGATACCAGCCCGACGAACTGCCTCCCGAATCGCGACCGCACCCAACTGCGGCGCACTCAAAGTAGATAAACCACCCAGAAATTTACCTGTCGGCGTCCTCGCCGCCCCAACAATCACGGGATTAGCTGCTGACATCTTGTGTCCCTCCTATGTGATTCCACAACGTCGTAGATAAGCTGAAGACAGAATGAACTGTACTCTTATTATAACAAACTGAAGATGTTGGATACTTGCACAGATAATGCAGCGGGCCATAGGAAGATGCGCGACCAGGTCTTGCAGGCAAGGGCGTCTCGTGTGCCCTTACCTGCAAGACCAATTTATGCAGGTCGTGCAGGCAGTTCGCCTATCTGGAAGCCCGGAGGAACATTCATGTCCCACATGGAGGAGGAGACCTGATCAGGGTGTAGCCATTCGACGGTATCATACATTGGCGCTGCCTGTCCGCCGGCACTGGTTGCTTCTAGCATATTGACGGGCATATAGTGCATGTCTAAAAGCAGGATATCACCGCCGGCGATCTTTATCTGGTAGACGGGTTGACCACGAAACTGTCCTTTACCCAGATACTTTGCTTGCCCACTTGCCAGTTGATTACGCAGGGTCGTGAGATTAAAGGCCGTCCCGCTATTATCCCAATCGCTGACGTTCCATTGCGCGACGTGATGCATCATATCCAGTCCCAATGACTTTTGAGCATCTTTAACAACCACCACATCCAGCTGCCCATCCATACGCGTCTCGACATTCACCTGCTGATTCTGCATATCATGATACGTCGTCACTTCGTATGGACCGCTAGAGCTCATCATCGTCTGCTTCTGCAATAAGACATATGAGCTCCAGGAAAGATTGGCGGGTAGGGCAAAGCTCTGCTGCGCCTGCCAGGGCAATACATGAGAGCCACTAAATAGGACCACGAAGATCAGGGCAACGGCAACGAGGGCAGCGGCAACAGGAATCATAATGCGTGTGCGGGTGGCATGGGCCGCCTGCCTGAAACCATATCCACCGATCCACGGCACAGTCTGGGCAGCAGATGAGCGCGACCTGCGCAAGCGACCATTGGCACGACTGGAACGTTGAACCTGCTGGGCAAGCGCTGTGCGAATGGCACGATCGACCTGTAACGAGGGTTCGGAAGCAGGCAGTTGCGCGATGAGTCGCGTCGTACGGGTGAGCAATTGATAATCCCGCGCGCAGGCCGGACAGGACCGCACGTGCAGCATGACACGCTCACGCTGCTCCGCAGAGAGTTCATCCCAGATCCCTAGATAGAGTTGGATAATGGCACAGGCCTCCTGACCACGAGCATCTGCTGGTGGTAGAGGGGGAAGATGTTGTAGTGCAGCATCTTCTTGTGCATGCACTACCGATTGTTGATTGAACCGCTCCCGTGAGGAACGTTGCTCATTGGTGTTGCCCATCTTATTACTCCTGTGCTCCAACACCGTCTTTACTGATATTTTGATAGTGTACTGCAAACATCTTTTTAGCGCGAGTGATACGTGTGGCTGCCGCATTGGGAGAGATACCAACAATACCTGCAATCTCTTGATATGTGAGCCCCTGGGCGGCGCTCAAAATAAGCACAGTGGAGTAATCAACCGGCATAGCTGAAAGTACCATGCGGATCATTTCGCGCTCCGCAACTTCGGGAATGCCACCGCTATCGGCTAGAAACGAGGCCAGGTCGTCAGGCACCTGATCGTCAGCGGTCGCGTCGGTCCGGCGCAGGCGTGGAGAAAGCGGCCACCAGGAGACCCGTTTGCGCCGCCGTAAGAGATCAACGCAAAGGTTTGTGGCAATACGATATAACCAGGATGAAAGACGATCTCGCTCGTATAATCCATCCCAGGCGGTAAAAGCACGAATGAAGACCTCTTGCGTTATATCATCAGCGTCCTCCTGACTTCCTAGCAAGCGATAGGTATAAGAATGTATTGGGCGACGAAATTGCTCGTAGAGCCTGGTCAACGCCTGAGCATCAACTTCCCTGGTCTCCTGCTGTTGCGCCGACTTGTCCACTGTCATGCTGACACACACTTTCTCCTGTGGATGAGCTTCTATTTTACTCTGTGTGGCTTGTACCAGTAGTATACCGCCAGAAACGAGAAATATAAACATAGTAAACCTGATCCTCACTGAATGTACTAGCTCGAGCAGTGTCAAACAATTACGCAACAATCGCACCAGAATACTCTTTTACTCGCGCAATACAGGCGCGATACGAGCGGCCCACACCCTCGTATCACGTCGAGGATGGTCTATATTTACAAGCCAGATTGGTTTTGGTTGGTATGATTGTCAGATAACATAATACACGGCGTAGCACAATTGTCCCATATACTTTCAGAATGGTATCTCCAGCATTATCATGTAACAGGGTGGAACATTCTGGTACAAAAAATGCTTTAGCCGCCAGACTCCACTACGATGCATTTTCGTGCATCGCTACTGCACAGAAGTTGATTACTACTTTTTATACATAGCAATAACTGATGATAAGAAACATCTATTGTCTACGCAAGAGGAAGTTGGGTTGAAAGGGAGGTTCACAGGATGTCACTCTACTTATTACGAAGTGGGTTACGAGGCAGGAGATATTCTTCTAGTAGCACCACACAACCATATGGACGCATTATCACTATTATCACACCGCTGCTTAGCCTTACATTTCTGATGTATATGGTCTCTTTCCAATTACTACATTTTACCTTTGTACGCGCGACCAACTCGGGTGAGCCGCTACCCCTCACAGGTACGCTCACCCCACTGCTCAGCCGGAGTCACTTTGTGGGACAGGCAGATCCTCAACAGCAACTGCTACTCTCTATGGGCCTGAAACCGAGCAATACAGACACAGTAGAACTCGCGCTTAAGCATATCAGCTATGGTGGCAACACGATACATTCGCTAGAAAACTTTCGTCCCACACAAGTCAGCTATGCCAGAGTCACGCACTATCTTAAAGATGCTGGCTTTACCGTCACCCGCACCTATTCCCACCGTCTCTACATCAACTTTCACGGAACCGTCGCCCAGGTTGAAACGCTCTTCCACACGCCGATCAACATCTATCGTGCCCCTTCAGGTCCTCTCTTTTATGCCAATAGCCAGGACCCGCTGCTCCCAGAGTGGCTACACGCGGAGGTCGTTGGTCTGTATGGTCTGAATAACGCGACGCATTGGCACCATACCATTGAAGAGGATCAGGGAAGCTCAAGCCCTACCTCACCTGCAGTCCTCCTCTCAACGGCCCGCACTTGTCCGCGTGCCAACGGGCGAACGTTGACACCACAACAGGTTGCCAGCGCCTATGGACTCGACACACTCTATCGACAACACGACCAGGGCGAAGGCCAGGATATTGCCCTCTTCGAACTCGACGGCATACACTACAACGATATCGCAACGTACGCACACTGCTTCGGCATTCCTACGAACAACTTGATTACCATGCCCAGCGAAGGCATCAACCAGGCACCAGGAGTAGACGCACGCGGCAGCGAGAGCGACGCCGAACTCTTGCTCAGCGCCGTACCCCACCTGCATAGCCTCGAACTATACGAAACCAACAACGACGAATCCAGCTATCTCTCCCAATGGGCACGCATCATAGAGGATGACGTACCAGTTGTCACAACCGGCTGGAACATCTGTGAGCTGCAAGCAGAAGACCAACTCATACAGCAAGAGAACGTCTTCTTTGAGATGGCCGCCCTCCAGGGACAAAATATCTTCGCAGCCGCTGGCAGCAGCAGTTGCATACATAACAACACGCGCACAGGCCAACTTACAATGACCGGGACTGATCCTGCCGCCCAACCCTATATCATCAGCGTAGGAGGCAGCAACCTGATCACCAGCGGAACAACCTACGACAAAGAGATAGCCTGGCTACCATCCACGACCAACAACAAGACAGCAACGGTGAGCAGCAATAGTAACCTGAGCTCACACTGGTCACCACCGACATGGCAGCATATGTTTGGCATAACCAATCAGGAACTATACGCAGCCAGGCCCATCTACCATTGCTTGCACGGTGCCTGCCGAGCCATCCCCGACGTCGCATTCAACGCAGACCCGTTCACCGGCTACTGGACCTATTGCAGCGTAGCCGTCGCCGGCTGCACGCCTGGACAACAATGGCAAAGCGTCGGTGGCACCTCAGTTGCAGCCCTCTACTGGTCTGCCTTCATGGCACTGACCAATGAGCTCGCGCAACACCAAACAGTACCACGACCCGGCTTCGTCGCCCCCCTGCTCTATACGCTAGCCGACAACCCCGTCAGTTACGCACACGACTTCCACGATATAGTAGTCAACGACGCCAGCGGACTCAGTGATATCGGCTACGATCACCTCACCGGCCTCGGAAGCTACAGAGCCTGGAATCTGGCCCACGCATTAATACAGCAGGCCAACGCCGGAAGCAGAGAACACAACCAGGTACAACTCTCAATGGGACACTAAGATCTTATTCCGAAACCCAACGCGACTGGCGTCGCTAGTGCTCTGCACTCAAGTTTTCGGATCAGTAGTAAACCAACAATGGGATACTAAATCGGCAGAGGAGAACACGAGAGCACGCGCAAAAAAGAGAGGACGAAGGGTGACATAGACCACATCCCCTTCATCCTCTCCTATTGGCGTTATAGCACATAGCGCAGAACCATTGACTTGTTTATAGACATCACCCTATAGTATTGATTAGAGTAAAACGCACATTTTTCATAAAAGGATTTGGCATGTCAACACTACAGATCATCATATTATTTTGCTGGGTATGTGTCGCATTTGCGTCTATTAACTACTTTAGAAAACAAGAAAATAGAAATAGACAGACCACCATCTCGATTATCATTGCGGACCTGGCTATGACGTTTATGGTCATTGCAGCGCTACTTTATAAGTAAGGATGCTGCACTTCATTCCTTTGTGGTTTGTCTACTCACTCTTTATTTTTGAACACTACTATGCTGTGATTCCTCAACTCAGTTCAGCGTCTGATTACCATGAGAAGTTGCAGAGATTATAGTAGATGTGTCCAGTCTTATGTGCAAAATGTAGTGAATTTTTTTTTGCTATGAAAGCTGACATTGTTAGCAGAGCTTTTAGAAATAGCACGAATCGCAACTATAACATATATAGAAATAGGAAAATGAGCAGTAGATGCACAACAGAGGCAGCGGACAGAGAAAGATCAGAGAACTGGTAATCAAGAAAAGCATTGACAGCACTATGCAGTTAGGAATACTATGTGCAAGATAGCTGATAAGTGCTAGGCAGTTGCAATGCATTGAGCCCTTGAGATCTTATACCGAATATTAACGCGACTCACGTCGCTCGTGCTCTACGTTCTATACACTTTGCGCACTCCGATGTTCGGATAGGCAGTTAGTTGAAAGAAGATGCAAGGATATACAATGTCACATAACCACGATGATTTCGACGGCTGGCATAAACCATCGGAGCTGAATAACGCAGATATCGACGACCTGGAGCGACAACTGATCGAAGGTGTCTCGCTCTCTTCAGGATACAGCAAAGCGGATGTCTCAAAGGCTGCATCGGCGGAACGAGACTATGTTGTCTCGTTTGAACAACTGGACAGTGATGTACAGGGTGCATTGGGACTCTATGCGGAGGCCGCTCAGGATATGGCAACGGCTGGTCTTGAGCTTAGTCTGGGACGGCATTTTGCCTGCGCAGACTACTGCAACCAGGTGGCTGAGAAGGCCGCCCAGGCAGTAAGTCTTGTACGTTTCGGTCATCGCACCACCTACGACCACGATCTGCGCGCGCTCGGCACACAAGTAGGCGCACCAGAGAAGGTCTTACAGGACCTGGAGCAACTTACTCCATTCCACCCCGAAGCGTTCTACATGGACACCCCGCCCGAAATAGCCGACGAGGTCATCAATGCAAAGCAAGCGAACGAGTATATGACCTATGCTCGTAATATATTGCGCTGGACACGTACAATCGTGCTCAGTGCATAATACAGCATGAAGATCTGTACTATATTTCTACGGGACGGCTATTTCATTGCGATGAATGGCATTCCCATTGATCCACACATGAGTTGGAGGAGATTTCATGACACAACAGATTACCCATTCTGGCCTGGACGAAGCAGTGAAACGCTCACCACGCAAATGGGTGTACCTCTTCACTGAAGGCAATGCTTCTATGCGCGCCCTGCTAGGTGGCAAAGGCGCAGGCGTGTCCGAGATGACCAATGCAGGACTTCCTGTTCCTCCCGGATTCACGATTACGACTGAGACATGTAACGGCTACTACGACAACAACAAACAATTCCCTGAGGGTGCCTGGGAGCAGGCTAAAGAGGCCCTGAAGGTTATCGAACAGCAGACGAGCAAGGGCTTTGGCAACAAAGAGAACCCGTTACTGGTCTCGGTACGTTCCGGTGCTAAATTCTCGATGCCTGGTATGATGGACACGGTCCTGAACCTGGGTATTAATGATGAGACGGTCGTGGGCCTGGTCGCTCTGACTGGTGACGAGCGCTTCGCCTATGATGCCTATCGCCGTTTCATTCAGATGTTTAGTAAGATCGTTCTTGATACCAATCCCCAGGACTTCGAGGCTGTGCTTGAGCGCGCCAAAGAAGAGGCCGGCGTCAAGACTGATGCTGAGATCCCTGCTAGCGAGTTGAAGAAGATCGTTATCGAGTTCAAGCAGATCGCTGAGCGCGCATCTGGCGAGCCTTTCCCCACGGATGTATACCAGCAATTGCATAAAGCGATTGAAGCAGTATTTTCTTCCTGGAACAACAAGCGCGCCATCGATTATCGTAATTTCAATAAGATCCCGCATGACCTGGGCACTGCCGTCAACGTGCAGAGCATGGTCTTCGGTAACATGGGCGAGGATAGCGGTACCGGCGTTGCCTTCACACGTAACCCTGCCACCGGTGAGAAGAAGCTGTATGGCGAGTATCTCTTGAATGCCCAGGGTGAGGACGTCGTAGCGGGTATCCGTACACCATCACCCATCAGTCGCTTAGAGAGTGACTTGCCCGCCGTCTTCGAACAGTTCAAGCAGATCGCTGAGCGTCTGGAAAAGCACTATCGCGATATGCAGGATATGGAGTTCACGGTTGAGAAGGGCAAGCTGTACATGTTACAGACTCGCTCGGGCAAGCGTAACGCTGGAGCTGCCGTCAAGATCGCGGTCGATATGGTTGCTGAAGGCGTTATCACTCCTGAAGAGGCCGTCCAGCGCGTTGAGCCCTCCCAGGTCTATCAACTGCTGCTGCCTCGCTTCGACGATGCTGAGAAGAAACGCGCCGAACAAGAGGGACGCCTGCTGGCGAAGGGCCTGAACGCCTCCCCAGGTGCTGCCTTTGGTAAGGCGATCTTCGATGCCGACCGCGCCGAAGAGCTGGGTAAAGCCGGTACGCCGGTCGTTCTGGTTCGTCCTGAGACCAGTCCGGATGATGTCCATGGTATGCTGGTCGCTCGTGGTATCCTGACCGCTCGTGGCGGTGCTACCAGCCACGCCGCCGTTGTCGCTCGTGGCCTTGGTCTACCGTGCGTCGCCGGTTGTGAGGGAATCCGCGTCAGTGATGAGCAGCGCCTCCTCCGCGTTGTCGGCAGCGACATTGTGATCAAAGAGGGCGAAGACATCTCTATCGATGGTGCCACTGGCGAAGTCTTCTCCGGTATCATCAAGACTGAGGATGCCGACTTCGAGAAAGAGACCGATCTGCGCCAGTTGCTCGCATGGGCTGATGGCTTCCGCAAGCTGGGTGTCTACGCGAACGCAGACTATCCCCGTGATGCGCAACGTGCCGTCACCTTCGGAGCTCAGGGTATTGGCCTCTGCCGTACCGAGCACATGTTCATGGAGCAGGAGCGCCTGCCAATCGTTCAGAAGATGATCCTGGCAAAGACAGCAGAGGAGCGTCAGGCTGCTCTGGATCAACTGCTACCATTCCAGCAGAGCGACTTCCGCGGCATCTTCGAGTCGATGATCGACGAGAAGGGCGAGGGCTATCCGGTGGTTGTCCGCCTGATCGACCCACCACTGCACGAGTTCCTGCCCAGCTATGAAGAGCTGCTGGTCGATGTGACGCGTCTGGAGACCCAGGGTGGTCACGAGAAAGAGCTCGCAGAGAAGCGCGAGATGCTTGAGGCTGTTGGTTCGATGCGCGAGATGAATCCGATGCTCGGCCTGCGTGGCTGCCGCCTCGGTCTGCTCTTCCCTGAGATCAACGTCATGCAGACACGCGCCATCCTGCAAGCAGCCGTCGAGCTGGAGCGCGAAGGCAAGATTCTGCACCCGAAGATCATGATCCCTCTGGTCGGTCACGTCAATGAGCTGGTTGAGGTTCGCCGTCAGCTTGAGTCTGTCGCCGCTGAGATCGCTAAGGAAGCTGGCAAGCCTATCGACTACCAGTTTGGTACGATGATCGAGCTGCCGCGCGCCGCTCTAACCGCCGACCAGATCGCGAAGAACGCAGACTTCTTCAGCTTCGGTACGAACGACCTGACACAGACCACTTTCGGCTATAGCCGTGATGATGCAGAAGGCAAGTTCTTGCTGAAGTATGTCGACGGACTCGATGTCCCCGGTCTGAAGAACAAAGTCAAGATTCTTCCGCTCAATCCGTTCCAGACGCTGGATCGCGATGGTGTCGGTAGCCTCGTGAAGATGGCCGTCGAGAAGGGCCGCGCAGCTAACCCCGCTATCGAGCTCGGTATCTGCGGTGAGCATGGTGGTGATCCTGACAGTATCGAGTTCTTTAATGAGATCGGCCTTGACTACGTCAGCTGCTCTCCATTCCGTGTGCCGATCGCACGTCTGGCTGCTGCCCAGGCTGCACTGGCACGCTCTGAGAAAGATCGCTAAACGCAACACCAACTAGCTAGCTACAAGCAAAGCAATAGCAAGGGCCATGGATAACCAATCGGTTATCCATGGCCTTTCTTTCATGCTCTTCCATGGTCTTTCATACCTCAATCTTGTAATCTTTAAGCATGAGGAATATACTACCGAAAAAGAGGGCAAGGTGTCCTCTGAGATAGTAAAAGAAGAGGAATGGCAGCGGCGCTGGTGGTAACTGGCGGCATATAGTAATATTTTCAATATTGCAGTATGCAAACAGGCCTATGCCATATATTAAAGAAAAGCATGAAAAACGCATACGACCTGATCGCGCCGTTTTATGATATAGAGCACGCGCACTTTGACGAAGACCTGGATATGTATGAAAACTATGCGGAACTGGCCCATGGGAAGATCTTAGATCTGGCCTGCGGGAGTGGTCGCGTGATGCTTCCACTGGCCGAGGCAGGTTACGAGATTACGGGCGTTGATAACTCTGGCGAGATGTTGTCTATGGCACGTACGACATTGAATGAGGCGGGCGTGTTGGGCAATTGTACGCTGGTTGAGCAGGATATCAGTGAGCTGAAGCTGAAGCAACAGTTTCGCCTGGCCTTTATCGCGCTGGGCTCGTTTGCACATGTAACGACACGTCAGGCACAACAGAAGGTGCTGGCCGCTATCCGTGCCCACCTGAGCCACGGTGCGACCTTTATCCTCGATATTAGCAACGCCGACGCGCGTTATATGGAAGAGCTAAGCGGACAGCTCTTACACCAGGGGACATGGCAGAACGAGAGCGGCGAGTACTTTACCCACTTTGTGAGTCCCGCCTCCGCGACCCGCGAACATATCCTGGAACTCACCCATTTCTATGATCGCCATCAACAAGGCGGCGGCGTACAGCGCACCGTTGCTACAACATTCCTGTATCTCTTTGAACGCAGCGAGTTGGAACTGCTTTTAGAGCAGGCTGGCTTTATAGTGAAAGATGTCTATGGTGATCACGAGATGGGTTCTTTTACGCTGGAGAGCCCACGTATGATCTTCGCCGCTGAAGCACGCTAGCTAGCTAAAAAAGGATGTCGTTTATGTCTCATACACCACGTACACCACTCCACACATGGAACTTAGAGCCAGCAGAGGCAATCGCGCTGCAAAGAGAGTTGGCGCAGCATATTGTGCTGCAAGATGATGAGCGTCTGCAGGATGTTCACTATGTAGCGGGCGTCGATATGGCAATTCATGAGGAACATAATACGGCGCAGGCGGCAGTGGTCTTGTTGAAATATCCAGAGATGGAGATCGTTGAGCGCCATATCTATGAGGAGCCGATCCGTATGCCCTACGTGCCCGGTCTGCTCTCTTTTCGTGAGGCTCCTAGCGTTATCGGAGCCTTTGACAGATTGCGCCAGCAGCCTCAGCTTGTGATGGTTGATGGGCAAGGCATCGCGCATCCACGGCGCATAGGGATCGGTGCACATGTCGGCCTGTGGTTGAATATCCCAACGATCGGCTGCGCAAAATCTATCTTGACCGGTCACTTCAAAAAAGAGGACCTGAGCGAAGAGGCAGGCAACTGGGTTCCACTGATCGACAAGAGAGAGACGATCGGTGCAGTCGTACGCACACGGACACGTGTCAATCCTATGTACATCTCACCCGGTCATCTGATCAGTCTGGAGAGTAGCATCAAGTTTGTCCTGGCCTGTAGCAAGGGTTACCGTCTACCAGAACCGACACGTCAGGCAGATAAGCTCTCGAAAGATAAAGAATGGATCGAGCAGCAAGAGCCCAAGGATGGCCAGCAGATCAGTCTCTGGACGTAGAGCATAATATTGATTACAATCTATGACCAGAAGAAAGGGGGCAGGGTCTTGTCAAGACATACAGACCCTGCCCCCTTTCCGTTACTGCTTGCTCAGACTATCGCCTGATCAACGTAGCACCAGCGCCAGTTCTCGCCCGGCTCAATTGAACGAATGATGGGATGGTGGCTCTCCTCGAAGTGCCTGGTTGCATGCTTGTTCTTCGAAGAGTCACAGCAGCCTACATGCCCACAAGAGAGGCATTCGCGTAGATGCACCCATGTATCACCCATCGCCAAACACTCTTCACAGCCCTTCGTCTTCGGGTGCACATTATGGACCTGATTGAGGTGTGTACACTGATTCGCCAATATAAATACCCTTTCTTATCTGCGTGCGATACCTGTACAACTAACAAGAATACGAGCCGTAGTGTGTACAAGCAAGAAGGAACCAGCAATACATACAATGCTGCTTCCTCTGCATAATACCATATTACAAACTATGCGTCAGACTCAACTGTCCTTATGCATGTTCTCATAACGATAGATAACAACTTATGCATGGTCAGAGGCTGCGGCAAGAGCAAGGATAACGACAAAGCGTCCGGTCCGCCCCTGCTCTTTGCGGTGCGAAAAGAAGAGGTCGGTGCGACAACTGGTACAGAGTGGCATCACTTCGATATGTTCTGGCTGCAGACCAGCCATCAGGAGCTGATTCCTGTTAGTGGTCTGAATATCCAGACGCAAGCTCTCTTTTTCAGGCAACTGGATGGTTGAGAAGGTTGCCGATTCACGCACGCGTACGCGATAGCGTGGATTGGTGGGTAGCACATCGAACTCCTGACGTCCGAGAAAGAGATCTTCGACGTCCTGCGAAACTTCGTAGCAGCAGGGGCCAATGGCGGGTGCAATCCCGGCGTAGATATCCTGTGGTCGGCTACCATAACGTTGCTGCATCTCTTCAACGGTCGCTATGACTACCCCACGGGCGGTACCACGCCAGCCGCCATGCGCAATACCCGCGACGTGCTGGACAGGATCATAGAAGGTAATCGGGGCGCAATCGGCAAATGAGAGTGCCATGGCGATGCCGCGCTCCTGTGTAATGATGGCATCTCCCTGACGGATCATCTCAGGTTGCCAGGGTCGGGTATAGTAGCTCATGCTGGCCCAGTCGGTACGCCATGTCTCAGGTTGCGTGAGTGTCAGCACATCGGCGCTATGGATCTGCCATAACGTTACATTGGGGGTACTACTCAGGTCCAGTGCCTGTAGTGCGAGTTGACGATTACGCACTACATCATCAAAATTATCACCTCCACCTCTGGGTGGTGCCGACGTGTTCAGACTGGCATATGGAGCGGAGCTGTAGCCACCCTGGCGCGTAAAGACACCGTGGATGAGCTCCGGAAACTGACGAACGTAGTCAAATTGCAGATAACGGATGTTTTCGTACTGTTGCTCGATCAAAAAAAGCTCCTTCTGATACTGTTACCTTCCTGTTCGTTATTGTATCATCAGTACCCGCCTGGACGAAAACAAGCCTGCTCATTCAACTACCAATATGGCAACTTTGCATATCAGTGCCTAATTGGAAGATACGATTTATGACCAGCTGAATATTTGCACAATGTGGAATGATAACATCCTGATCCATGCCCATGGTTGGATCGTTGATAGTGGTCGGGTCTCCGTAGTCAGTAAGACCCTGGCCCGTACCAAGTGTCAGATGGGTAATATTCTGACTCGGTACCATGCGGCTAAAGTTTGCAAAGGCCAGCATCTCATCTTCACTCAAGTCGGTATAGACGCTGCCATTGAGATCAGAGAAGAGCTGCGAGAGGTTTAAGATTACGGACGTGATATTAAGCTTGAGCTTCAGCGCCGCCAATACCTGTTGCTGGCGTTGCGTTCGTCCCAGATCACCTACCAGATCCGAATGGCGGGTACGCACGTAGTTTAACGCCTCCTGTCCATTGAGATGCCGCGGACCCGGTGCGATCAAGAGTCGCGTATAGGCCTGGGGATTTTTCGGATCACTGCCCTTCCCGACGTCATCAGGATAATCATCGTCAACCATCGGATGCAGAACATCGATATCGACACCACCAAGGGTATCGATCACCTTTGAGAAGCCATCCAGACCGACCCAGGCATAGCGATCGATAGAGATCCCATAGTCCTGCTCAATCGTCTCGCGAGCGGTCCGCACGCCATCATCAAAGTCGTTGGAGTTCTGTGCACCTAACAGGAAGGCCTGGTCGATCTTATGCATGCCATCGATGTTAGCGACCGGTACCCAGGAGTCACGCGGAATCGAGACCATCGTTACAGTATTATTGATGGTATCGACATGTACTATCATCATCACCTGCGTCAGGATCCGGGGAAACGTATATTTATTATCGTTATCACTACCCAGTAAGAGAATATTCCAGGATTGACCTTTGATCACATCGTAGGCGGGCGCTTGCACAACGGTAGCTTTCACTTCATCAAAGCCACGTGAGACCGGGCGAATAAACTGCTTCAACGGCCTCTGAATCCTGGTCACATAGTAATAATAGCCAGTACCAGCGACGCCGACGCTCAGCAGGACCAACGACGCGAGCACCACCAGGAGGATAATCGTAGCACGTGGTAGTCTATGGCGCTGCGCTGGTTTTGCGATCCGGATAGTACCCTCTGCCGCTATTGCAGGTTGCACAATAATGTCAGTGTACTCAACAGCTAGCTCCAGAGGTGGTATAGACTGATCGATAACGGGCGTCTTCCCAACAACTGGCCCTGTCCGCGGATCTGCAAGATAGAACTGATATGTTTCTTGCACGACGTGCTCTGCGTACGTTTGTGCTGAATGCTGCTCTGTCAGGTCTTCTGCCTGCGTTTTTTTCTGTCCCCCTGGTGAACCTTTTCCACGCTCATCTGGAGAAACGGTTGCCATAATGCATATATTTCCTTTATTCTCAAAATACGATCACATAAAATTACGTCCCATTTATGCAAGTACAAGGTCGGGTAATAGAAGATGCACACTCATTAAAATCGTCGCATTTCGATCTCACACGAGAATGCTGGTCAATTATCTTTATTGTACCTATCGGCAAAAATACGTCCTGGGATTGGGATACATCCCGTGGTATAGTGAATAAAATGAAATTCAATGGGGTGTTTAATGACGAAACTTGCAACAATTCAAGAGGTTTTGCAGTCAGCCGGGATTGATGGCTGGCTCTTCTGCGACTTTAGAAAATCAAATCCTATCGCCTACGAAGTCCTGGACCTCCCACTAGAGGCGATGTATACCCGACGCTGGTTCTATTATGTGCCCGCTCAGGGGACGCCTACTGCGATTATTAGTGCTGTCGAGCCGCATGTCTTGAGCACGCTACCAGGCGCACGGCTGGCCTTTCGCACCTGGCAAGAGATGCGGAGCCATCTACGCTCAGTGCTCCCAGCCCATCAGCGAGTAGCAATGGAATATTCGCCGCTGAACGCGATCCCTTATGTATCACGCGTAGATGGTGGTACGGTCGAGCTGGTACGCTCATTTGATGTTGAGCCCGTGACCTCCGCCGACCTGGCACAACGCATTACCGCACAACTGAGCGAGGCCCAGATTCAGTCCCAGCGCCTGGCAAGTGGCCTCTTAATACAGGCGAAAGATACGCTCTTCGCGCAGTTGAGTGAGGATCTGCGCGCAGGTCGCGAGCTCAACGAATACGAGGTACAACAGCGTTTTGTGTCACTGATAGAAGCTGCTGGATTGGAGTTGCCAGAGGATGAGCTCCCAATTGTAGCGGTGAATGGCAACGCCAGCAATCCGCATTACGAGCCGACGGCCGCGCTGCATAGTCCGATCAGACATGGAGACCTCGTACTCTTCGACTTCTGGGCACGCTTCCCGCGTCCCGATGCGATCTATGGTGACTTCACGTGGATGGCATTCGTAGGTACAAAGGATGAGATTCCAGCACGCCAGCGCGAGGTCTTTGAGACAGTACGCAATGCGCGGGATAGCGCTATCGCCTACGTACGTGAACGGCTAGCGGCAGGTTCGCCAGTACGCGGCTGCGACGTCGATGATGTCGCCCGCAACGTGGTCACCAGAGCCGGCTACGGAGAGTACTTTGTCCATCGCACCGGGCACAGCATCGGTACGGTCCTACATGGCAATAGCGCCAATATCGACAACTTTGAGACACAGGACGAGCGGAGACTGCTCCCATTCACCTGCAACTCAATCGAACCGGGTGTCTATCTCCCCGAGTTCGGCGTCCGTAGCGAGGTAGACCTGCTGGTCTTCGAGCACGACGCAGAGGTCAGCGGCGCCCCGGTCCAGATGGAGATCACGCCCCTGCTCACATAATTCTACCCATCCACAACAACTCTCTGGAGGTGAGCACAGAATATCCTCACCTCCAGCGAGCCTCCATCCTCCACCTCCACAACTTGCAGCCAGTAACGAGAAAAAACTGTGCGCAAAATCTCATCCATATATGTGCAGCTTTTGAGGAACTCAAACGACTTACCTTATGAAGGCCTAAAAATATGCTTCCGTTGAGGGAGGAAATACCATACGTGCTAGATTCTATAGAAAATGCATATGCTATACAAAAACTTTATACCCAATATGCAGCTGATCTTTTTGCTTATTTACGCTTATATCATACGTCGCGCGAGGATGCAGAAGATCTCTTGCTAGAAGTGTTCGTAGCTGCGATGGAGACAAAAAACTTTGGCGTACTTGCTGAGCACAAGCAACGGGCCTGGTTATTCAGAGTGGCCCGCAACAAGACCATAGACCGCTATCGTCACCAGGCACGCTGGCAGTATGTCGCACTAGAACAGGTCGTGGAAAATCTGTTTGAAGATGAAGCCCTGACTCCTGAACAGCGTGCCTTGCGCCGTGAAGAATTCGCCCAATTGAAAAGCGCAGTCCAACAGTTATCTGACCAACAACAAGAAGTATTACATCTACGCTTCACCAACGAACTGCGCTGTGCCGATATAGCCGTTATTCTGGGGTTGCGAGAAAGTTCCGTTCGCTCTCTCCTCTCACGCACCCTCAAGCACTTACGAGTCATTTACAAGGAAGGAGCAAACGTATGACAGATCATCATGAGGAGTTTGTAGCAGGCAAGATCGAAGAGCAGCTTGACATACTCTTTCAAGCAGATGACGCTGTAGCATCTCCTTTTCCTCAACCCGGCCAGCGGCTCATCCAGGACTTACATACCTTATCCACCTATACGCTCGACAAACAAGCCGATCAAGCTTCGCTTGCACGCGTCCAACAACGTTTGCAGCAACACAGTGACAGAATCACGACAAAACGCTTAAATGATGGTAATACACCCACTATGTCCACTATACACACGACTACTATTATAGAAGACGATCAACAAAGGAATAATGCAATGAGAAAATTATTCGCTCAACGCAGCAAGAAACCCTGGCTTGAGGCATTAGTCGCCATACTTGCCCTTGGACTCTGCATCAGTCTGCTTATGGCCTTCTTAAATATCTACCCTTTTAACAATATATCTCATCCAAATATCACGCCGACAGCCACTCCCACATACAATAACCTGCAGAAGCAGGTAACCCCAGGCGTGACTCCTGCAGCGGGCACAGCGACCCCTACAGCGGAACCACTCCCTGTAGTGCAAACAAGCTGTCCCGCCAGCGGAACGGTGCGCCCAGCGGTCATGACTCCAATGGCAACAACCAGCCATCAAGGAATTCTTTATACCTCAAATTTCCCCGCAAATCCATCTTCGTCTCCCACCCAAATAAAACGCTATGATGTCACAACCGGCACCACGACCGCCCTTTTTACAACCAGCACAACAGGCTCAACATCTAGCATCGGCCCTGTATTGGTTTCGGCAAATGGACAATGGATAACATTTTTGACATTACAAAATGGAATTCGTATGTTCCATTTGATGCGTGCAGACGGTCAGGCATTACAAACAGTTTATTGTACTTCTGACAGGTTTGCCAATTTAATTTCGTGGTCACCCAACCAGCACTACCTCATCCTTAGTGACTCACAATCCTATAATGGTCCTGTTTATTTAACATTGCTCGACCTGACAACTGGTAGTATGAGAGAGATCTTAGAGGCTTCAGTGGATGTCTATTCCCTGCAAGTAGTCAATTGGGTTGGGAATACTGGCATCTATGTAAATAGCCAATTGAAAGGAGAAGCAATCAACTGTAATACTTATAACCGCCTGTCTTTCTTAAGTGATATAACCAAAGATATCAGTCAACAAGCGAATAATCTGCAAAATATCCCCCTCGGCGCAGACGCTAATGTAGGTACACAAAGTAACACGAATATGCAATGTCAGAATTTTTCTATGAGCCCGGATTCTAGCCAGTTATTACTCGATAAATTTATCGCCGTAGATCCCAGAGGGAAACAACCACCAGTACTACCATCCGGACCCAGTACGCTCAGCTTACGCCCAATTCAAGGCGGGAACGAACAAATCATCAATGATGCTCCGACACACAATATTGACAGGGCTGGTTTTATCACCAATTCCAGGCTCTGGTTTATCATTGCTAACCCTGCAACGAACAACAGCAAGAACGGCCTCTGGGTAATGAATACGGATAGCACAGGATTGACCTGTTTGATATCAGAGCAAGCCACAAATGATATATACTATGGCGATATGTCGTTTACGCAAGATGCTCAAAACATTGCTATTCATACGTATACCGATAATAATTCATCACTTGTATTTGGATCACTCAATGGTGGGTCACTAACGACATTTGCTACAGGTGACAGCAAAGAGGCATTCGATCTTATCGGCTGGGTACAATTCTAAGGCTTATACACTGCTCCAATACCATGTTTTCCTGCGGGGGAACATGGTATTGACATAAAGTAAAATGTAACGCTAGATACTCTCTCCCTGATTCCCTGTGTCATTGGCCTACAGACTTGCGAGAGGCGGGGTTTACAACCGTCAATGCTATCTCTCGTACATGTTATTAGAACAAACCTGGTGTATTAAATCTGCTATATTGATGAAGGGCTCATGTAGATAAACATAGATACGCATGCCCTTCTACTCTTAAAAGATCTTTGAAGCTGAAGGGCTCATGCAGATAGCTATAGATACGTGCGTCCTTCTACCCTTAAGGGAGGCTGTATGGGTGACCAGTGGGATAACGATCCTCGTTCCACAGGGGGTGGGGGTCTACCGAATCAGGATGAGATAGATAAGCGCCTGGGCGACTTACGTCGCGTTGTAACCCAGGGTGCTAACGAGGCACAGACACGGCTGAAACGTGTCTTTAATAAGGCCAATAACTACTGGCAGCAGACGCAATCTGCTCCGGCACCACGTCAGCCCAGTAACGTTGAGGAGCAGCGCTTACGCCAGACGATCAATACCTGGAGTAATGAGAACTGGCGTGTCGCTCGTGACCTTGGTACGTATATGGATATCACTGCGCTGCATACCGATGAAGTCTGGCAGATCTCGTTGGAGACACGCTGGGAGTCACGCGCTATGGAGATAGTGAGCGAGCCGTACAGTGGTCATGCGATGGCGCGACCACAGCCATTACTGCCAGTGTGGGACTACGAACTCACGCCCGTTACGGGTCTGAAGTCTCCCACGACACGCACACGCCTGGATGGGCTGGACGAGATCGTCTCTTGTACCAGTTGTAACAGTACCGGTCACATCTTATGCTCCGGCTGTAATGGTCGCGGCTGGATCGTCTGCCCGGACTGTAAGGGTCGTACTAAGAAGCGCTGTAGCACCTGTCGTGGACGTGGCTATATCGCGGACTGGTCGGCAACACAGAAGAAACCCTTCTTCCAGCGTCAGGCCAGCAATCTAACGAACTCGGTTGGCAATAAGGTCTCGGACGTTGTCGATACGATTCGCCAGCAGGGTGTGCCACTACCAAGCGCACTGGACAATGATCCAGCCACCAAGGGTACCACTATCCCTTGCCCGGATTGTATCAATGGCGAGGTCGATTGTACCTGCGTCAACGGTAAACGTGTCTGCCCAACCTGTCAGGGTGCCAAGATGTCGCTCTGCCCCAATTGTAGCGGCACCGGTAAAGTCGTGCGCCATCGCGATGTTGTGCGTAGCTTCGATCTGCGCTCACAGTCACGCGTCGTAGGCACGACTGCAATCCCGCTGGCACAGCTTGCAAAGGCCGATGGAGATCTTGTCTATAGCTCTGAAATCGACGAGCCTCTCTTTGCCGAGGCCATACCAGAGCAGGTACCGCAAGATGTCTGGCAGAGCACTGTCGACCTTGTCAACGCCGAGCGCAATGCAGCCGAGAAGCCAAACCTGGATCCACAGGCTACGCCACGCCCAACGTTGCAGGTCATCGAATTAGTGCGTATCGCGTATACCGTTGTCAACTATCGCTACGCGGATCAGGACTACATCCTCTATGTCTACGATAATGAGGGGAATGAGAAGTTCTATGCCGAGAGCTTCCCGGCACGCTGGGACCGCATTGAGCGTCTGGTAAAGGCCATCTCGGCGGACCTGACAACACCTGCGCCAACGGATTTCAACGGGACCGTGAACCCAACAGATACAAACCCAACGCCAAAAGCGAATCCAACCAGATCAACGAATACCGACAATGATCGTGCACGCAATAGCTACAGTGGTGGCTATCGTGTCCCCATTGAGGTACCAAACTACACGATCATCGAGGAAGAGGACGAAGAGGATACCCCTCCACCACCTCCAGCCAATGGCAATGGTCAACGCTAAACAAGAGAACGCCCCTTGTCTCCTTTGTAACAGGAGTGAGGGGCGCTCTCTTATTGGTCATACCTGTTCTATTATGCGTTCAGGATATACTCCAGCAGTACTTCACGTTTGATCTCTACTTGCTTGCTTTCGGTCTCCGTTGAGCCTGCCTTCATATGTTTGACCGAGACAGTTCCGTTCGCCATCTCGTCTTCACCAATGATTATCGCGAAGTCGGCACCGGAGTTATTCGCCTGTTTCATCTGGGCTTTGCGGCTACGATCACCATAGCTGGAGGCTGCCTTGAGACCCGCTTTACGCAATTGCGCCGTAATCTCGGTGGCGGCATCCTTATATGCGGGTTCCTTCACAAAGTAGACGACGAAGGCACGTGGCGCGGGTTCTGGCTCTGGCTCGATGCCCTGGCGTTTCAGTTCGTTGATGACGCGCTCAATACCGACACCAAAGCCTATACCTGGCGTATGGGATCCACCAAAGATCTCAGCCATGCCGTCGTAACGACCACCACCGTTGAGCGCGACATTGTCGATCTCGCTGGTAAACTCGAAGACGGTGCGTGTATAGTAGTCGAGGCCACGTACAATCAACTTATCTATCTGGAATGGGACGTCGTAGAAGCGCAAGAAACGCTGCACAGTATCAAAGTGCTCCTGACAGGCTTCACAGAGGTTATCGGTGATGCGCGGTGCATTGGCAATCTTGGCCTGATCCTGCGGATTTTTACAGTCAAGCAGGCGCAAGGGATTCTTGTCATAGCGCACGTTGCAGTCATCACAGCACGTATCGAGCAAAGGGCGATAGTATTCTTTGAGCAACTCGATATACTGTGGACGACAGTTGCTATCACCGATACTGTTCAGGTTGACGCGAATATTAGAGAGTCCAAGCCGGGTATAGATCTGATACAGCATACCGATTATCTCAGCATCGATAGCTGGATCACCTTCACCCAATGCCTCGCAGCCGAACTGGTGATGCTCACGATAGCGACCGGCCTGCGGCTTCTCACGCCGGAACATTGGCAGGCTCATATAGTAGAGCTTCACCGGCTGAGGGAGCTTGAACATACCATGCTCTAGATAAGCACGTACCACACCGGCAGTTCCTTCGGGACGCAAAGAAATATTCTGGAAACGTCCCTCTTTGTCAGCGCGATCGTTGAAACTATACATCTCTTTCTCGACGACATCGGTCCCCTCGCCAGAGGTACGGCGGAAGACGGTTGTATCCTCAAGGATCGGAGTCTCAATACGCTGAAAGCCGTAGAGACTTGCGACTTCGGTAGCGGTCTTCTCGATGAGTCGCCAATACGGTTGCTCATCGGGTAAAATGTCTTTAAAACCTTGTAGGGCTTTGTATTGTTCAGGCATAGTAACTTTCTTTGTTTCCTCCCACGCACATTCAGATCTTAGCTATTATAACAGATCGCCTTATTCTCGTGCAGAGGGGACCTTGCGGCTGTTTCGTGACCAGGCGAGTGATCAATCGTTTTTATGTATCGAAGCAATAATTAATTATCCAGTTGTAACGTAACCCTATGCACTACCCGTTTCATACTCAGACATGCAGCAGATAAGCAGAGGTGTGACGATTCTATATAGAAGGACAGCCTTGATGGCTCAGGCCGATAGAATAATCAAGAAGACAGACTCTCAGGATTCTATAGATGCTATAGAATCAAAAAATACAATAGCTACAACTCATACTATAGGGGAAAGAAATACTGCAACTCTCTGGCAGAGATCCCTGAGCTATGCGCAACGCTCTAGCAGCACACTATTACTTTGTGGAGGGCTGATACTCGTCGCGCTCGCGCTCAATATCTATCGACTTGGCGCGCCAAGTCTCTGGTTTGACGAGGCATTTTCAGTTGAGCTTGCGCGCCAACCACTGCCGGTACTCTGGCGCATCATCTTTGGCCCCGAACCCAATATGGAATTGTATTATCTGCTGCTGCATGGCTGGCTGATTATGACAGCAGCGCTTGGTCTGCCCCCCGTTGAATGGATTGTACGCCTGCCATCTGCTCTCTGTGCTGCGCTCGGTACCGGTCTGGTCTTCCTTTTAGGGCGGCGCTATCTGGGACGTAGTGCAGGCATAGTTGCAGCCCTCCTGTATGCACTCAACTATCTCCAGTTGATCTATGCCCAACAGACCCGGTCCTATGCACTTCAGTTGATGCTGCTCTGCATCTCGTGGCTGGCACTACTGGCAATCTGTCTGCCGGTTGCGAATACCACCAGAAGGACACAGCGCTGGTGGCTTGTTCTGTATATAGTATCGATGACACTGGCTATCTACGCGCATCTATTTAGCTTCCTGGTACTGGGCGCGCAGGTGGTTGCCTATGGTGGGCTCTGCCTCATGCCTGGTCGCTGGCGAGCTGCGACCAGGCAACAGTGGTGGGTACTGCTAGGGGGTCTGGTACTCACCGGGCTACTCTGCATCCCGATGCTCCTGGAGAGTCAGCAAGGTGCAAAGACCGGCTGGCTGCCAGTACCACATCTCACTGAGTTATGGTCTCTCTTCGTCATCATCTCTGGAAGTAATCCCCGCTACCTTCTCATCGTGTTAAGCGCTATACTATTAGGGTTGGGAATAATCGCTCTCAGTTTTGTCGGGCGAGGAACGCACTACGCAAAGCGCACCATACGCTGGACGCAAGGAGCAACAGACTATCTGCCCTTTGCATGGGCGATGCTCTGCTGGTTTGTATTACCGATTGTGGTCAGTTATCTTGTATCACAGGGCTCACTACGCCTGTTCTCGACACGCTACCTTGTGGTAGTGGTCCCGCCGCTCTGCTTGCTAGCTGCACTATGTATCGCGGCGCTACGCTGGTTACCGCTACGCGCACTGCTCGCGCTCGTCTTGCTTGGCTGCGCGGTCCTGGTGACGCCACATTACTATCAGAATGCACAGGTAGAGGATTGGAGTTCGGCGGTACACTGGTTACAAGCACGCTATCAACCAGGTGATGGGCTTGTCTGCTATGATAACGAGATGAATCAGGGCTGCCAGACAGCCGTAGAATATTATTTGCAGGCCTATCCAACAGGGGCGCATTTCACAGCTGATACTCCGGGCCTCTTCTCCTGGGAGAAGTTTGGGCCCGCAAATGCACAGAGCGGCTTCCTGGCGGCACTCGATCCGCAAGCCTTAACAACGTTTGCCGATCACCATGCACATATAATCATGATTGTAGGTCGTATACCAGACGCGCAGGGGGCTGCCCGTGCGCAACAGACACTGCACTGGCTCGATCAGCACTATCACCTGACCGACCAGTTTCAGTCATCAACGGTGACTGTTCACTATTATACGACGTAGTAACTGCTATACAGTACACAAACAGTCGCGATGCTTGAGAGGGGGAGAGAGATATGTTGAAAACTTTCCATGATTTGTATAATGGTACGCTGAATGAGGTCTTTCTTTCGCGTGCACGACAACAACTGGAACATGGAGTCGATGGAGTCGCATGTGCCGATGCATATGCCGATCAGGGTAAGCCTGATTTTACGCTGGCTCATCTCTTGCTGGCTGAAGCCCCCGATGAGGTGAAGCGGGATATCCTCGCACGCTCCTATGAGCGACGTGCGGAGGTTACTGAACTGAAGGCTAGCAGCCTGGATCAGGAGTTTCATCGTCCGTTTCCGCTGGTAAAGTTGGAGGCACAGAAAGATCGTCTCTCGGCTCAGCAGGTACGCCAGGGCAAGCAGATCCGCAGAGGCGGCAGAACACTTTTGATGAATTAACGCATGTAAAAACAAGTTAAAGAGTTGTACATCTTTTATAAGCTTAAGCTACGTTGGCGTATATATCTTTGTAGGAGTTATGATTCTTGATTATTGATACGTTTAAGAACGCAGAAGGTGCATCCGTAACTTCTTCCTCTTCAACAACCAGGCAGAGGATAAAGTCATGGTTACCGCTGGTTCTCTATGCCTGCGTCTATCTATTCTGTGCATTAATGGGCGTAGCTGCCGTTGACAACATAGCGGGTTTCGCAACGCATGTCACGCTTAGCCGTGAGCTGGTTCGCTTTGGTGCCTGGCTACCAACGAATCTCTCAATCGATGCCTGGTTACCAAAAAATACCCCGCTTCAACAGCATGCATACCTCACTCGCCACTTTACCTCTGTGATGGAATGGTATCTCTTCCTCGTAATTATGTTCGTTGCCTATGGTCTCGGCGCTTATTTCGTGTATCGCCGACTCAAAAAGCACAACGATCAACGCACACGCCGCTTTATCTACGGGGCTATCATTGTTGTCATGTTAATCTGTTGTGCCTTCTATTTTCTGACGCCTGCCAATACCGCTACCGATATGTATTCGTATGCAAGTTATGGTCGGCTGATTACTGTCTATTTTAAAAATCCGTATTTTGTGCCTCCTTCGGCCTTCCCACATGATGAGACGTTCCAATGGCTCTACTGGACAAATACAACCTCTATCTACGGTCCTGTCTGGATGATTGCCAGTAGCATACTCTCACTGCTGAGCGGCCCGACACAGATGGATATCGTGCTCACCTTCCGCAGTATTGCACTACTCTCGCACCTGATCAATGTCTTTCTGGTCTATAAAGGGTTGCGCCTCCTGGGACGCTCGGAGAAGACGGTCGCGGCAGGGACATTACTGTATGCCTGGAATCCACTGGTGCTATCAGAGAGCGTACTGGGTGCGCACAATGATATCTTTATGGTGACATTCCTCGTCCTGGGCTTCTATTGGCTGGCAAAGGCTGAACACGATAAAACCTTCTTGCAACCACGCGGCTATCTGCTGCCGATGCTCGGCTTTACACTGGCAACGCTGGTGAAGTTTAGCGCAGCACCCGCACTGGCAGTCTGTGTGCTGGCTCTCTTCTTCGCCCGCCTGCAGGCTGATCGCAAAGCTGGAAGCTTTGTATGGTGGCCAGCATTGCGTTCGGCGCTCATTGCCACTGGATCTTCTCTCGCAATGATCATTGTGCTCTACGCACCTTTCTGGGTCGGACACAGTTTCCACGATATTATATCGACAGTGACTTCGCAGCCCTCCTCAGCTGATTCTATAAACTCTATTCTTTCTACTTTTGCGAATTACAATAACGCTCATCAGCTGCCAGCGTATCTGTCTATTCTGAAGAGCCATAAATTGTGGAGCCTGCTAAATATTGTGGCGATGCTCGCTCCAATCGCGATCGGCTGTAAGTTCCTCTGGAAGAAACAGGATACCCGCACCGTTGCACTGATCGTTATCGCCTCATTTGCAGGCTTCTTGCTCACCGCACCCTGGTTCTTCCCCTGGTACCTGGTCTGGATCATTGGCGTCGTACCGTTCGTGCTCCCCATCGAGAAGAGTCGCTTTACCCGTGCCACCGTGGTCTTCTCGTTGATCTACTCAGCGACCGCATTCATGGGCTACTATACCACGTGGTTAGGCTGGTCGCAGCTACTGTTAAAGCCACCACAGATCCTCTGGTCCGTTCTGCTCAACATTATCCTGATAGGCGTACCGCTGCTGGCCTTCTTCATCACCTGGAAGTTCTGGCCTTCTAAATACGATCGATCAGAGGCTGAGATAGAGGTAGAGACAGTACAGCACACTGAGACTGAGACCGCACCCTCTCCGGCCTAATGACAGGAGGAGAGAAGCGACAGACGACAGAAAAGGGGAGGGCCCAGGTACATCACCTGAGCCCTCCCCTTTTCTGTCGTCCCTGATGGGTTCACACACTCGACTTACTACTTATCCGAAAACTTGAGTGCGTAGCACTAGCGACACCAGTCGCGTTGGGTTTCGGAATAAGATCTTACTCGTTAGGATCGATCTGCTCTATATCGCTATCGGCCTGAAGCTCGGTATCTTCCTCACTATCATCAGCACCTTCACGAATAGCCTGTGCAGTGACCGGAACCTCAACGCCCTCATCACCAACGTTCTCGCTACCCTCACCATCCTCGGCAATCATCTCCTCATCCAGATCCTCTTCATCCAGATCGTCGGATTTCTTGCCGTTCGTCGTCGCGACCGCGACAACCGAGTCTGTACCATTGACACCCATAAGGATAACACCCTGCGTAGCTCGCCCGCTGGTCTTCACCGTGCTGACTTCCGTACGGATTACAACGCCGCTAGCGGAGATGATCATTAAGTCGCTATCAAGCTCGGTAATCATACGTGCCGCCGCGACACGACCGGTGCGCTCAGTGACACGAGAGGTAATCACACCACCCCCACCACGGTTGTGACGTGGATAATCGCTAATCGGTGTAACCTTACCGTAACCAAACTCGGTTACAATCAGCAGTTTGTACTCATCCTTTGCCGCGTTCAGTGAGACAACGGTATCACCTTCGTCGAGACGAATACCACGTACACCACCACTGGTACGAGAGGCCAGACGCAGATCATCCACACAGAAGCGGATTGCCTGACCCTGGGAGGTAACTATCAGAATGTCATCGCCGGTCCGTGCCATCTTGGCCCCGATCAGCTCATCATCATCTTCCAGGTTCATCGCGATTAGACCCTGGCGACGTACGACTTCAAACTCGCTCATCGCAGTCTTTTTCACTTCACCTTTGCGTGTAGCAACAATCAAGACATCGTGACTGACCCCCTTCGGTACAGCCACGATCGCAGTAATACGCTCACGCTGCTCGATAGAGATCAGATTGATCAGATGCTCGCCACGGGCGGTACGGCTCACATCTGGCAGTTCGTAGACGCGTAATTGGAAGACGCGACCACGATCAGTAAAGAAAAGCAAGCTATCATGTGCATGCGCAACTACGAGATGGCGGACCGCATCATTTTCACGAGTCACCATGCCGGTTACACCACGTCCACCACGCCGCTGAGCGCGATACGTATTAGACGGTAGCCGCTTGATGTACCCATTCTCGGTCAACGTCACGACATCCTCTTCGTTCGGGATCAGATCCTCGTCCTTAAAGTTGCCGATCTCCGCATCCAGGATCTCAGTACGGCGCTCATCACCGAACTTCTCTTTCAGATCTTTCAGATCAGCCTTAATCAAGGCACGGATCTCGTTAATATCGCTCAGTAACTTATGGTAATGCTCAATAGCTGCAAGTACTTCCTGCAACTCTTCCTCGATCTTCTGGCGCTCCATCGACGCCAGGCGAGCAAGACGCATATCCAGGATCGCCCTGGCCTGCAACTCTGAGAAACTAAACTGCTCACGTAACGTCTGCATACCATCATCGTAAGCTGAACGCGATGCGCGGATAATGTTGATAACGGCATCCAGGTTGTCCAGCGCGATCTTTAAACCTTCGAGGATATGCTCACGAGCCTCGGCCTTCGCCAGTTCAAACTGTGTACGCCGAGTCAGTACAATCTCGCGATGGTGGATGTAGTGCTGCAAGAATTTCTTCAGCGAGAGCGTCTGTGGCTGCTGCTCTACCAGTGCCAGCATGTTGGTATTAAAGGCCGTCTGCATCGCCGTGTACTTAAAGAGCGCATTCAACACACTATCGTAGTTGGCGTCACGCTTGAGATCGACGACCATACGCATACCCTGCCGGTCAGACTCATCGCGGACCTCTGAGATCCCTTCGATCTTCTTGTCACGGGCCAGTTCGGCGATCTTCTTCACCAGTTCAGCTTTATTGACCTGGTAGGGAAGCTCAGTCGTAATAATACTCATACGACCACGCTCAGTCTCTTCAGCCTGGGTACGAGCACGAATCACGACACGACCACGACCATTCGCATAGGTATTGCGTATACCTTCACGGCCCTGGATAATACCACCCGTTGGGAAGTCGGGACCACGCACGATACGTGAGAGCTCTTCAGTCGTCGCCTCGGGATTGTCGATCAAGTACTCGATCCCATCGCAAACCTCGGTCAGATTGTGCGGCGGAATATTCGTCGCCATACCGACCGCGATACCAGTCGAACCGTTCAAGAGCAAGTTTGGCAAACGTGCAGGCATAACGGTTGGCTCTACGGTAATACTGTCGTAGTTTGGCTGGAAATCGACCGTATCTTTATCGATATCACGCAACAATTCATCTGTGATCGCAGCCATCTTCGACTCGGTATAACGCATGGCAGCAGGTGGATCATCATCCTGTGAACCAAAATTCCCCTGGCCCAACACTAATGGATAACGCATCGACCATGGCTGAGCCATACGCACAAGCGCCTCATAGACAGAGGCATCGCCATGAGGATGATAGCTCTTCAACACCTCGCCAACGGTACCTGCGCTTTTGCGAAACTGCTTGGTCGATTGCAGGCCCATCTCATTCATTGCATGCAAAATACGACGATGCACAGGCTTCAGGCCGTCTCGTACGTCAGGAAGCGCACGGCTCACAATAACACTCATTGAGTAATCGAGATAAGCCCCTGTCATCTCTGTTACAATACTGACTGGTTTTATATTACCCGGTTCCATAAAAACATCCTCACCAAAAATGTAAGACATAGCCTGAAGGCGATATCGAGTTGAAGCAATGTAAAAAGCTGTGTGGAGGGGTCTTAGAAAGCTTGATCCTACCTGCTCTATTATACCATATCTCGCCCATTATTACGAACTTCTGGCCCCTTTGGCTGGTCTTTCGACCCGCTTCTGATGGGCCTTCAGGCCCGTTCAGGCGGGACTGCCGTACATGCTGCATTTTAGACCAAATTCCTGTGCTTAAAATGGCCTTTTAGCCCCTATGTTTTGGCACTAACCTGTGGTATTATTAAATGCAGGAGCGGAATTTAAGGGGAATATCTTTTCCTACTGCTTTCTTCGTAATATGTTACATCTGAAGACTCTGATCACGAACTACTGATCCGAACACCTGAGTGCTGAGTATCTGGCGGTCGCGCTGGTATTCGGAATGAGATCATAGGGGATAGGGGAGATTAGCGAACATGGCCTTACCTTTCACCGAGCAACAATGCTTCTTCGTTGCAATTCTTGCGTTTATCGTGATTGGGTTTATGCGAGGATGGCGCAGAGAGCTTGTCTCTCTTGTCTTCATTCTCCTGGCTAGCTTCCTTGTACACCAGGACACCAGTAATACGGTCGGTAATTTCATTACCCGTTTGCCATCAGTGATCGGATATGCAGCAGGAGCCTCTTCCACTCCGCAAGCAGCACCTAATACGACATTTCTAGGTGGCCCTTTCTGGTCACTTATGATCTTTATTGCAATCGTAGGCCTGGGTTATTATGTCGGCAATAAGGCTTTTCCACATCCAGCAACACCACAGGAGCGCTTTGTCGGAATCGTACCCGCTGTGCTCGGCGGTGCCTTTATCCTTGGCTATCTGAGCTCCTATTTCAGAGCCACAGGAGGGCAGGCCGCGCTCATTGTAGATGTGCAATCACCAGATCCGATGCACTACCTGTCAGTTATCTTTTTTATTGCTATCGTGGCCGTCCTTGTCGCATTTTTCGCTGCTCGTAGGAAGAGTGCTGCGAAAAAATAAGCGTATATATACCAGTAGACCGAACAGAGAAGACAGAGAGAGGCCTGATGAGGCATATAGTCATAACCTAGCCACGCGAGCAATACTTCTGTCACATGTGGAGCGTACAAGTATACAGAGGTATGCTGATATGTACGCTTCTCTCTTCCTGGTCAACAAGATGTTGAGGTAATGCAAATGGCAGATACAATAAAAAAAGACTCGAAGAAGAAGACTCCGAACCCGAACCCGAATGCGCGGGCGGGCGGGCGTCCTTTCGGTGTGGCACAGTTCTGGCGCGATCGCCGCAGCCATTCCTGGCAATTTCCTGGGCAGCAACCAGGCGAGGATGTGCTAAGCGTCGTACGTAAACACTGGTGGTTCCTGTTCTTACCCTCCTGGCCACTGTTGCTATCAGTTGTGTTATTCGTTGCGGCTATCATCTACTCAGCGGCCTATCAGGGACCGCTGACCGTGAGCATCAGTGTGATAGGCATTACGTTTCTGGCAGTGCTAGCGACGGGTGTCTGGTTCACATACAGTCAATGGTCGAAATGGTGGTACGACACATACATCGTTACCAATAAAAGAATCATTCATTCTCATGGCCTCCTGGAGCCGTCGCGACAACAGACACCGATTGAGAAGGTGCAGCAAGTGGGGACAGGCATTGATAAGTTGTTGGGCCTGTTACTCAACTTCGGCACCGTGCATGTCTATCTGGCCGGTGGTGATTTCTTAATTCAGGATGTGCCCAACCCACGTAAGGTCCGCGACGCCATCCAGGGGATTACCGATCGCTTAAAAGCGGCGAAACCTCCGACGCCAGATGTGCCCAAACCAAAAGATGCCGATCTGGCAGCGGTCCTCGATGCACTGGGTAAAGGCCGCGATGTGCCGAAATTGCCGAATGCCGATGAAGATCTGCCTCCACTGCGCACTGGGGACGGTTTCCTGGGTCCACGGCGTACCTTTGGCGGCATATTCCGTATCCCCTGCAACGTACGCTATGTTTCAGGCGAATACACCGTCAAGTACATTCAACGCTCTCACTATTCACTTTACAAGGGCATCGCGATCCCACTGCTCCTGCTGGTGATTCTGGTCCCAACGACGCTATTGGGTCCGGGGACAGGCATTGTCCCATTCAGCGTCTGGGCGTTCTGGTGGCCATTGATGGGCTTTATCATTCTTGGCTTGCTGGGAGCCATCTTTCTGATCTATAGCAATCATGTAGATGATGTGTTTATCCTGACGAACCGGCGTATCATCGATATCGAGCGGCACTTTGTATTCTTCTTTGAGACCCGTCTGGAGACCGAGTACAAAAACATACGCGATATCCGTGTCAAAATACCCAGTGTGATCACACGCTTTCTGGATGTCGGCAATGTCTATGTTGAGACGCCTGGCAGCAGTCCCGATGTGATACTCTCGTACGTCGATCACCCTTTTATTCTGCAAGATGAGATTCTGGGTATCAAATCGCACAAAGACAAAGAGGATGCCGCCAAAAAAGAGAACCTGGACAAGAAGAACCTGCACACCTGGTTCAGTACAGTCGTCTCTAAAATGGAGGAGACCGCCAGAGGTCGTGGAACACCTGATCTGCGCTCGATGGATCTTCTCTCCGCGATGGCCTGTGCGCAAGAGCTTGGACTCGATGTGTCCGTACGCGGCGAGGCGGTCGATGATCCGCATATGCCACCCGGACACGTTGTCTATCAGAACCCTCCCCCCGGTACAGTCATGGAGGCCGGGAGTAGCGTCGAGATTGTATTAAGCAAACGTCCATCAATGGTGAACACCCACGTCCTGGAGTAAGTTCTATATCCAGGACGTGAAAAAGAAAGCCAACGGCGGAGGCGACCATGTGTCGTCTCCGCCGTTTTCATCTGCACGTGCAGTTCTACATGGCTCTAGCGATTACCGACGCGTACGAGCAGGGCAACGCACTCGATATGATATGTCTGGGGAAACATATCGACAGGCTGGGCCGAGACAAGTCGATAGCGTCCACCGGCACAGAACGTCGCAATATCACGAGCCAGTGTACTGGGGTCACACGAGACATAGCAGATGGCACGTGGGGCCATCGTCATAATCGCCTGCAACGCCTTGGGATGACATCCAGCGCGTGGTGGATCGACCAGCGCCACATCGATACGTTCGTGACGATAGTGTAACTGATTCAGGACCCGTTCCAGGGTCCCTTCCAGTGCCGTAATATTGTTCTGATTATTGAGTGCACAGCCGGCCCGTGCATCCATAACGGCACTCGGTTGTGACTCGACCCCAATGACACGCGAGGACTGGGAAGCCAGGAAGGTAGAGAAGAGCCCCACACCACTATAACCATCCAGCACCACTTCGTGACGCTGCGGCTTGAGTGCCTCCATCGCCTGTTCTACCAGCGTCGATGTCTGGATCGGATTCACCTGGAAGAAAGAGTCAGCAGAGATACGGAAACGGCGTCCCAGCACGATATCCGTCAGGAACTCCTGACCAACAAAGACGCGACCAAAGCGACCACCAACGCGCTCAATAATCACACCCACGATACCAGGAGCGATCGTCATCAGCTCCTGCGCAAGCTGCTGTGGATTCTCAATCATCGATCCCGGTCGAGCATTCAGAATTAAAAGCGTCGGTACCGCCTTCACATCATTCGGAGCGATCCCGGTCGCGGCATTACTCACTGCACCAATAGCACCACGGATCGTCACACTCTGAAGCATCTGGCCAAGCTCATCGCCAAAATAGTCGATCAATTTCCTGCGCACAAGTTGATACACTTGATCTAATGCGGGATGGAGCAGGCCACACTCTTCTAGATCCTGGACTACATGGCTCTCAGCGAACTGGAAGCCAATCTCGCCAGCGGAGCCCACCTTAAATACAGCATAGTTGCGATAATGCCAGGGTGGAACATTCGCAGGCATCCCAATCGTAGGATGAACAAGGGCATCAGTCTGTTTACCGATACGAACCAGCAACTGGCGCACAATATGTGCCTTCCAGGTCAACTGTGCCGGATAGGCAATATGTTGCCACTGACAACCACTATCAGTGAGCTCAGGAAAAGCCGGCTCGACCCGCTCGGGTCCTGGACGCAGGATCTCCAAAAGCTCAGCACGTGCATGACCGCGACGCTCCTCAACAATATCCACACGAACCCTCTCTCCCGGAATCCCTCCCGGAACAAACAGCACGCGTCCCTCATAGCGCCCTACGGCGTCGCCTCCGTAGGCAAGGTCTGTAAGTTCAACATCAATGCTCATGATCACCTCGGCGGCACCCAACGACATCCACATCGTCTAGCCGTCCCATCTTTCCAGCGTTTTTGTATTTTTCAATTCTTACTACTACATAACCCCAACAATTGGACAGGATTGAGAGTGAACTCGCACGAGTACCTGCTTACCAGGTGATTGGTCGCTTGGGTTGACCATAGAGTCGTGTACCGAAGCGGCTTAAGAAGACGGCCCCTAGCCCGATCATGCCCACCAACAAGCTAATAATCCAGCCAATATAGGGGAGCGATCCTAAAAACGCCAGGACGGCTAAACCCACAACGATCTGCACCATGCGTGTATTCTGATTGGGGGCAATCCGCTGTACAATCATATCTCCGACGATCCAGCCGACAGAGACTGTACCTAAGGCCCAGGCCGCAATAAAACCAACTGCGACCAGTATGGCAAACGGAATAGCAATAATGAGAGCGATCAGTACCGCTAAGATAATTGGTGCGAGCAACATACTCAGCAGACCCAGGGCAAGACTACGCCGCAGCTTGCTTTTAGCCGTTGTGCGGACTAGCATAACATGCTCTGGTAACAACGTTGTTAAGACAATACCCAACATCACCCAGGTAATTATATACCAGAAACGCAGTTGAACCCCGGCATTATTCCCCAATAACATATCCAGGCCTCCCGTGCAGTGAAAAACACTGCCGTGAAGCTGCATACCATCTCCCTCTGTCCAATTCCCTCCACAAACATGTATATCCCCATTGACATGGGCGCGATCAGGGGTGAAAAGGTTCCCTCCATAAAGAGAAATGTTCCCATCCACAACACCATCAACGATGACGTTTCCTCCAAAAGCTACCACGTCCCCTATGACCTCACCATGAATCACGACCTGCCCCCCAAAAGAGGTCACATCCCCACATACTACCTCTCCTCTGCTCACCTCCACCACACCACCAAAGTTCGGCTTACGCTGCGTCCCCTGGCAACCGCTATCCAATCCACGATGCTCTGTTCCTTCCAGAGACCGCGACTGATCCGTTTGCGCAGCGTGCGCAGTGGGCGTCCCACTGATAAGTGCTTCTATTCCCCCAACTATTAAGAACGCTGCTAAGAGCAGAAGCCTCGGCAGCGTGAGCATGAATCGTTGTCTTAGCGAGACCTTTTGCATACTAGAACTCCCTATCATGACCTCCCGGCCTGCCCGGCGGTCATGACCTTCGCCTCTGGCTACGCCTCTTTCGGAGGACGCATTAAGCGAAGCCACATCCCCATCATGACAACCACTACAAATGCCAATCCTGAGAGCAGAAAGTTGTCGCGTGTGATATACGCCAACTCATTTTGTAGATACTCTCCCAGAACAACCATTGTATCAATTCCTCCTTCGAGGAATGTGAGCGCCTTGATCGCAATAGTGGTTTGCATGACCATTACGATCAAAAACAGTAGCGGTATGCTGCTGACAAGGAGGAAGCTTAGTGCTACTCCGACAGTTCCAGCTTTGCGCATTCGCGCAACCCGTGTCTGCTGCTGCTGCCGAATGTGGTCGAGCTGTGCAGTGATCTGCTTTTGTTGTTGTACCGCTCGCATGATCTGGTCGGTCGAGACACTTGACCTTGACGTCCGGGCCACTGGAGTTATTGTCCTCTTCACACTGGGGGAAGAGACGAACAAGGATTCGAGTTGCTTTTCGCTTTGCTCACAGGCACGACACTCTGCGCAGTGCACAAGGTGTTCTTGCAATGCCTCGGCTTGCGACGGCTCTAGATCGCCATCACGCTGAGCGCTGAGCCATTCTCTAGCGTCGCGACAGCGCATCGATCTGTCCCTCCTCGCTTGGTTGCTGCTGCTGCTGCATATAGCGGGCTAACAACTCACGGGCACGATGTAGCCGTGCCTTGACCAGCGCCGGTGTGAGCGTCAATGCGTTGGCAATCTCTTCATAGGAGAAGTCATGCCAGTAGCGCAGCACGATCACGGCACGGTATTTTGCGGGAAGGCGTTGCAGGTAGGTCTGGATCTCGTCTTGCTGTTCACCCTGTAGCGCTGACTGTTCGGGGCTGACCCCCACATCGACGATCCACTCTAAAAATGGTACATCCTCCAATGGCAAGGCCAGGAAACGACGCCTGCGCAGTTGGTCGATCGCCAGGTGCGATGCGATGGAAAGTAACCAGGTGCTGAATTTATGGACAGGTTTATAAGTCGCAAGCTGTGTATACGCTCGCACAAAGGTCTCCTGCGTGATATCCTCAGCCTCAGTAGTATTCCCAAGCATGCGGTACGCGAGGTTCTGTACGGCATCTTTGTAACGCTCAACGAGCGTCGCGAAGAGGTCCTGGTCGCCATCGAGAATACATTCGACGAGCGCGGTATCGCCCATCGATGCCACTGCGGCACCCGTACGGCTACTAGAGACCGGGCTAACGACCTCTTGTACCCCACTGGTACCAGTTAACGACCCACTATTCGAACTACGACGCACCTTCTTAGCTGGTGTTCCAAGGGCACCTGTCCCTATACCACCCAGTATATTTGAAGCGTTTACCGTTGATTCTAGCATTTTACACCGCTCATGTATTCTTCATAATCCAGTTGAGATCATTCGGGAACGACAGACTGCATCTTCTATGGTCTTTTACGAGCAGCGGATAAAAAAGTTGTAATCTTTTGTTGCAGTGTAACACGAGTATCTTTCCCTGACAAGTAGGTAGATGTTTCATCTATCTCTGCATTTTATGAACAAAACATCATAAAAACGACACTCGCCTGTACTCTTTTATCTGCCTGTTTCCCATTTGTTTCCCGGCTGTTTATCACGAAGGCAAGCGAGGGCAAGCCCGCGCAATCTCACTGGATAAAACATTCTCTATTATTACGAGGATTCAATCATCCTCTTCTCTATCTTCGGCAAAGAGAGAAATTTATCTTCCCTATCATAGGACTGTTGAGCCTAAAGGTAAAGGTCCAGAACTTTCTACTCCCTACAACTACTCTTTATAAGGTATAGACGTAACAATTTGTCTCTCTCAAATATTGTAACAAATTATGAGCCCTATTCTATTGCCTGCTGCAGCATTCCCTACCATAAAATGCCATGTTATTCAAATTGTGATCAAGCTGAGAAGAGAGATGAGTAGAATGGTGAATGATTAGAAGAGAGTAGAGACGGTTGCGTAAAAAAATCGCTAATAACCATCAAAACTGGAAATACAGCTAATGCTTGTCCCCCTCTCCGAGGGGGGAGATAGCTTTAGCTATCGGGGGGAGCCATCCTCGCCTTCTGCTCTCGATGACTATTCTATGCCAACTATTGCTTTAGCATCTATAGTCTGTAATCGAGGATTACAGGGCATTGCTAGCATTCTACTTTGAGGGGGTATAACATGAAGTAGCTTTTAGAGAAAAAAATGGGGCGAGGGGGAGTCGAACCCCCACGACCTTGCAGTCAGGAGATTTTAAGTCTCCGGCGTCTACCATTCCGCCATCGCCCCACGTTGTCTTGCTGTACAGCTATGCGTTGTAAGCAAGTTCGATAATATCATGCTTCACCCCGACAGTCAATAACTTTTCCGACCTTTTTTTCCGCTTTTCCAAAGATACGGTGTATTACTTATATGAGAGGGCGAATACGAGGTCACTCCTTGCTTCTTTACTACTCGCACTTGCATCCTGGCCTCCTATATTCTCGTGTCCGCCCTTCTCTTTTTCCTTTTCTTGTTTTATATGAATTTATATTCTCTTCCCCGAATATAATCTCTGTAGTATAAAAGACCATTTTGTTCCGCTGAATATTGACGCGCACTGCTATCTAAGGCATAATACGTTGTGTAAATTTTTATTCATTCAGGTAACATGCGCTGAGCGACTCAGGGTCTCAGAGTCACTTCTGAATACTCTCTGTTGTCACTCTTACGGCCATCCATTACGGCTCATGCTACTGCTATCGCTGATAGTAATCCGATATATCTAGAATTCAATCAGGTAACAAGCAAATGACAAACGGCACTGAAAACATACAGATGTCCCCTGACCAGCTTTTGCGGGGACGCTACGAGGTAATTGTTGTAGGAGCGGGACATGCGGGCTGTGAGGCAGCACTGGCGAGCGCTCGCATGGGCCGCAAGACACTGCTGCTGACGATGAATCTGGATAGCGTGGCGTTGATGCCTTGCAATCCTTCTATGGGCGGTCCCGCCAAGGGCCATCTGATTAAGGAGATCGATGCGCTGGGCGGCGAGATCGGGCGCAATACCGATCGGACGTTTATTCAGATCCGCATGCTCAATACGAGTAAGGGTCCAGCCGTCCAGGCACTGCGCGCACAGTGTGATAAGCAGGCGTACCGTCTGGCGATGAAGTTTGTACTGGAGTGCCAGCCAAATCTGGATATGCGCCAGGCTACCATTACACAGTTATTACATGAGCCCCTCGGCGAGGGTCGCTATAAGATGACTGGCGTGGTCACGAGCAATGGCTGGCGCTATGAGGCTCCTGCGATCATTATGACGACTGGCACCTTTATTAATGGTCGTCTGGTGGTGGGAGAGAAGACACAGCCCGGTGGACGTGCTGGCGAGGGTCCGGCACTGGGCATCTCCGATTCGCTACGTGCGATGGGACTGGAGGTACGCCGCTTTAAGACAGGGACACCACCACGTATCGATGCACGCTCGATCGATTATAGTAAGACAGAGCCACAGCCTGGTAGCCGTGTGCCACTCTATTTCTCGCGGGATCGCGCGGCCCGTGAGGATGTACAGCTCCCTGGCGGGAAACCTAATCCTGTCTATCCTACGACGGCGGAGGATCTGCACGGCTGGCGACCGCAGTTACCCTGCTATCTCGTACGCACATCGGAGAAGACGCATCAGGTCATTCGTGACAATCTGCATCGCTCACCGCTCTACACGGGCGTCATTGAGGGCATCGGACCACGCTACTGTCCCTCCATCGAAGATAAGATTGTGCGCTTCGCCGATAAGACGTCACACCAGATCTTTCTGGAGCCAGAAGGTTGGCGCACTGGCGAGGTCTATGTACAGGGTATGAATACCAGTCTGCCAGAAGATGTACAGATCGCAATGCTGCATAGTATTCCTGGTCTGGAGCGAGCAGAGATGATGCGCGTTGGCTACGCAGTCGAATATGACTTTGTGCCGCCCCATCAACTCTTCCCCAGCATGCAGACAAAGCCGGTGACGGGTCTCTTCCTGGCCGGTCAGATCAATGGTACCTCTGGCTATGAGGAGGCGGCAGCGCAAGGGCTTATGGCCGGTATCAATGCCGCACTGTATGCCCGCGATGCTGGTACTTTTGTCCTGGGTCGCCACGAGGCCTATATCGGTGTATTGATTGATGATCTGGTCACACGACCACTGAGCGAGCCTTATCGCTTGCATACATCACGCGCCGAGCATCGCCTCCTGCTACGTCCGGATAGCGCGGATCTGCGTCTGAGCGATCACGCGTACCAGCTGGGACTGATCGATGAGACACGCTATCTAGAGGTCGTGCAAAAGCGTGCTGCGATCATCCAGGCTATCGATCATCTGGATCAGCTCTCATTCACTTCGTCGCGCCTCGTTGAGCAGTGCGCTGAAGAGGCAGGCATCGCTCCACTGGGTCAGTTGATGACGGGCCGCGAACTGTTGCGCCGTCCTGAGGTTCACTACCGGCAACTCGCGACCTTCGCGCAACGCGTCGAAGCTGAGAAAGAGCAGGCTCTCCTCACATTTCAGAGCACATTGCAGTCTGAAGCAGTAGAGTTGGTAGTCGAGGCAGCTTCAGATATGCTCGCAGTTGATACTATTGTTGACACAATAACCACCACTCTGACACTGCCACTCCTGGAGGATGAGGCGGCTGAAGAGGTGGATATGCAGGTCAAGTACGAGACCTACATTCGTAAGCAAGAGCAGATGGTGCACCGTACACGACGTCTGGAAGAGATGCGCATCCCGGAGACGCTGGATTACCAGACTGTTCCGCATCTACGCACCGAGGCTCGCCAGAAGTTGCTACGTACATTACCACGTACAGTCGGACAGGCGGCACGTGTAGAAGGCGTAACCCCTGCTGACGTTGCGATACTGATGATCTACGTAGAGAAATTACGTGCATTAAAGGCTTCGTCTTGACACTACACGCATACAACGTGTACCATACACATATTACTCAGTTATAATGTATCAATATGTTACAGAACCAGAGATGTGCGTTCCCCCCTACCTGCGTCTCTGGCTCTCGTTTGCATATATATTCTATTCGCGATGCAAGTACAAGGAAGGATACTAGAGAGTACGGGGATGGGTAGCAAAATGCTGGTATCGAGAAGAGGGGAAGACTGTGTACATTCTAGTCGTTGATGACGATCGGTTTGCGAATACGCTGGTACAATTCGTTCTCAGTAAAGAAGGCTACGAGGTCGAAACGGCGGATAATCCTCGTGGCGCACTGCAAATGATTCAGAAGCGAGAACCGGACCTGTTGATATTGGATGTCACAATGCCCTATATCAACGGCTTCGAGTTTTCAGCGAAGCTACGCGCTGAAGGCTATGAGATCCCGCTTATTTTTATGACCGCTCAGGATACTATTGAGGCGAAACTGCAGGGCTTTCATATCGGTGCAGATGACTACATTTGCAAACCTTACAATCACCAGGAACTTGTGGCGCGCGTACAGGCTGTTCTGCGCCGCATCAAGAAGAATGGCAAAGTTGGCAACCAGAGCCTACGTGGTGGACAGGTAGAGCTATTCCCGGCCGAGTTAAAGGTAACGGTCAACGGTCAATCCCCCATTACGTTGACACCTACCGAAATGCATGTGTTACGGGTGTTAATGAATAGCGCAGGCCAGGTAGTCAATAGGGACCAGTTGTTGGCGGAAGTATGGAATGACAATGAAAATAATAGTAATATCGTTGATGTTTATATCCGCCGTTTACGGATGAAATTGGAGACAGATCCGGACAGACCGCAATACATTGTGTCAGTACGAGGGATAGGCTATAAGTTTGTAGGGAAATAGTAGAAGTAGGGAAGGCTGGGGTTAGGGTGCGGAAGCGTACACAAAAACAGACACAGACCACGGATATCGACGCAAGTAATTGTTCTTTTCACACACAACGTTCTCAGGTATGCACTGAACTGGTGACACATACCTCTGATTTAATGATTGTCTTACGCGAGGATTTTCGGATGGTCGATGTGAACCTCGCGGCATCCCAAAGCTTGGAATTGAGTACCGAAGAGGCGACGGGGCAGACGGGGCTCGACTGCCGTACGGTACTGGGCTGCCAGAACCTCAATCGGATGGTGCTCTGTGGTACCTCCAGTTGTCCACTGGTTCGCGCGCAGCGACAAGGCTCTCTGCCAAATGAGGAATTGATCCTGGGTATCGAGCCTGAACACTCCTATGAGGTATCGGCCAGCATCACTCCTGTGACCATCGATGATACCTTCTACGCCATCTTCACGGCACGCGATATGTCCGCGCTCAAAGTTATCAATAGCGTTCGCTCAAACTTTGTCTCGATGATCTCACATGAGCTACGTACACCCCTCAATTCGGTCCATGGCTTTATCGATCTCCTCTTGCAGGGTCATATGGGCGCGCTGACAGATGAGCAGCATACCTATCTTGGCTATACTCAAGAAGGGGTCCAGCAACTCATCGCTATCGTTGAAGATATCCTCTTTATGACGCGCTCCGATCTCGGACAGTTTGAAGTAAAGCAGCAGGAGTTCCATCTGCTCAGTCTGGTACGCCAGGTAACACGCAGCCTGCAACCACAGGCGGCCAGGGCAGAGGTCGCCCTCTGTTCTACGCTCAATGACGATGTGCCGGCACTCTCGATCGATCCTCAACGCATCAAGCAAGTCTTAAGCAATCTCATCGCGAATGCTATCAAATTCACGCCACCGGGCGGAACGGTTACGGTCAGTTCACGCCGCCACGATGAGCACTTCGAGATGATCTCAGTTGAGGATACTGGCTATGGTATCCCGCCCGAGGATAGTCAGCATGTCTTTGAGCGTTTCTATCAATCCAACCATAGCCAGCAATCAAAGATGGGCGGCTATGGTCTGGGACTCGCAATCGCGAAATTGATTGTGGAGCAGCATGGTGGGACAATCGGCTTTGATACGGTTATCAATAAAGGTACCACCTTCTACTTTACCGTCCCTCTCTTCATACAAGGACAACCCACTTGATACATTGAGGGCGACCAGATCCTGTCTGACCCTTTCTGAGCCACTGCATGTTGCAACGACCTTCACACTGCAATGTTCAGTACGAAAAGGAGGAATAACAGGAAAAAGAAGCTAATACCCCTGCCTCCCTCTCTTCTGAAAATGGCGTTTTCATCCTGGGTGGTGAACCTTTTTCATGATGGTCTTTGAGGGAGGATATCGCTGCAGCGACAGGAGGGAGTAGATTCTCGAATTACGCTATTAACCTCGATTATATACAATTTATCACTTTTGCATTCATAGTTTGTCATCGAGGATTACATGTAGTTTCTAGCATTCTACTCCCCCCTGCCGCTAAAACGGCTTTCCCCCTCAAAGAGGGAGGCTTTAGCGACATTTCCTGTTTTGGCGAGCATTATCTCTAGTAGAGATAATGTTCACTATCGTCTGAAGAGAAGCTAATACCCCTGCCTCCCTCTTTGAGGGGGGATGTCGCCGCAGCGACAGGGGGGAGTAGATTCTTGAAATACACTATTAACCTCGATTATAACAATTTATCACTTTTGCATTCATAGTTTGCCATCGAGGATTACAGGTAGTTGCTAACGATTTACTCCCTCCTGCCGCTAATCGCGGCTGTCCTCCCTCAAAGATGGAGGCATTAAGCGACATTTCCTGTTTTGGCGAACATTTTCCGTTTTTCTTTGCCCAATTTCATCGGTGAATGTGGCTCTGTGCGCTGCCGTTACAGCGGAATATTGCCGTGCTTTTTTGGTGGATTCGTGTCACGCTTGTTCTTGAGCATCTCAAGGGCGCTAATGATCTTCTTACGCGTGTCATGAGGGGAGATCACTTCGTCAATATAGCCACGACTGGCTGCGATATAGGGATTGGTGAACTTCTCATTATATTCGGTGATCAGTTCTTTACGACGCTGATCGGAGTCCTCTGCTCGCTCGATCTCGTCTTTAAAGAGGATGTTGACCGCTGCTTCTGGTCCCATTACGGCGATCTCAGCAGTCGGCCAGGCGTAGTTAATATCACCGCGAATATGCTTGCTACTCATCACGTCGTAGGCTCCGCCATAGGCTTTGCGCGTGATGATAGTAATCTTGGGCACCGTAGCCTCACAATAGGCATACAGCAGTTTCGCGCCGTGACGAATAATGCCGTTATGCTCCTGAGCTGTTCCCGGCAAGAAGCCCGGTACATCGACCAGCGTAATCAGCGGAATATTAAAACAATCGCAAAAGCGTACGAAGCGTGCGGCCTTATCTGAAGCATTGATATCCAGCACTCCGGCCAGCGCCCGTGGCTGTTGCGCAACAATACCGACTGAGCGACCATTCATACGTGAAAAGCCGACGATGATGTTCTGTGCAAACGCCTCCTGTACCTCGAAGAAGTTGCCTTCATCTACTATGTGGTGGATGACATCTTTCATGTCGTAGGCCTTGCTGGGATTATCGGGAATGATGGCATCCAGTTCGGTAATCAGGCGCTCAGGCTCTTCGGTTGGAGTGAGCAGCGGGGGATCATCCAGATTGTTCGAGGGGAGATAGCTGAGCAGTTGGCGAATTGCACGGATACAATGTGCTTCGCTGGGATAGGCGAAGTGCGCAACTCCACTCGTCGCATTATGGACAGTAGCGCCACCCAGGTCTTCAAACGAGACGTCCTCATGTGTGACCGCCTTAACGACGTTAGGACCAGTGACAAACATATAGCTCGTCTCTTCGACCATAAAGATAAAATCAGTGATCGCAGGTGAGTAGACCGCACCGCCAGCGCAAGGCCCCAGCACAGCCGAAATCTGGGGCACGACGCCCGAGGCCAGTGTGTTGCGCAGAAAAATATCAGCATACGCACCCAGGCTCACGACACCCTCTTGAATACGTGCCCCACCAGAGTCGTTGAGGCCGATGATGGGTGCGCCATTCTTCATCGCCAGATCCATCACCTTGCAGATCTTCTCTGCATGGGCTTCAGAGAGTGAGCCACCGAAGACCGTGAAATCTTGCGAGAAGAAGTAGACCAGGCGTCCCTCAACCTTGCCATAGCCAGTGACGACGCCATCCCCGGGATACTTCTGATCGGCGAGTCCAAAGTCACTGGTTCGATGCGTGACAAACATATCCAGCTCGTTCAGGCTCCCTGGATCTAGCAACAGGTCGATACGCTCGCGTGCCGTGAGCTTCCCTTTCTTGTGTTGGGTCTCGATGCGCCTGGTACCTCCACCAAGCATCGCCGCCTTTTGTAGCGTTTCCAGGGCGCTTAACTTCTCTTCAGTTGAGTGTATGCCTGCTGAACCGGCGGCTTGTCTACTGGAGGTCTCCTGAGAACTTTGTTCACTTGTGGTCATCCTACACCTATCTTCATTGATACATTTCATTGCTACTAAAAAACAATACTAAAGATACACTGTCACATAGCTGCGAAAAAAACAATAGAAGTGAATTCTAAACATATCAAAAATGGCCGTAACGAGGAGAATAACCTCGAACGGCCGAATTGCTACGTATTTCCAAAGACGTGAAACCCTCGATACAAGGGCCCGGGGTTACTCTCCCTACAGATGCTGGCAACGCAAAGAGATAATGCCAGGAGCGAAATGGTTCGCTTTTTGCAAGTATTCTTGCTCGTTGGCCTCTATCATCAGTTTGTGCATCACCAGGACATCACCATCCGGCAATGGCTCGGCTGGTTGTAAACAAAGCTCCATGACCGCACAGCCCCGTTCGTAGACTTTCACCAGACCGCCTCCACCGGGAATACGATAAATGCGATTATCTATCGTTGGACTCAGCACCTCCAGATAACCGAACTTGATTAACTGCTGGTATTGGTTTTCGGATAGCATCTCACGCATGAGTGCCTTCGCCCGACTTTCGGCAGAGAGGTGCTCACTCACCGACTCGCGCAACCTTCCCACACTCCCGTCCGGGGACTGCGATAGGTAGTAGATCGCGAGGAGGAGAAACAGCAGCCAGATACCGAGGAACAAACTCAGTGTCTCCAGCATATGCGCTCCTAGCATCTCACTCAACCACCGACGACACGTGGCACGAGTACAATCTGTTCGGCAGTACGATCAAACTTGTCAATACGCTCTACGGTCTTACCAGATTCGACTCTGAATGCGGTCGCGCCCTTCTTACGCTCTTCAGTAAAGATACGCTCCGCTTCTTGTATCGCGGCTAAAGTATCAGAGTCCCGTGTCTCCACTTTCGCTATGTCCCAGGTGATTTTATCATCACCACGGCGGGACATGACCCGTAGCATACCCACAGTCTGTCTCCTTCTCCTGGATCAACCATACTCTTATACAGGTTCTACATACTGAGCCGTGTTCCCGACTTCTCAGCAGTTCCCGACTTCTCAGCAGTAAGGAACAATTTGGAATAATTTGAGCATAGCACGCAATGATAAGTACAGTCAAGGGCAAACTATCAACCAGGTCCAAAACAACCTCTACCGGTATTACGTTTAGATCTTATATTCTCAGCTAAAGAGGCACGGCAATCGACAGAGAAAGGTGCTGCCCAGGCCAGGCTGGCTCTCAACCTCTACACTTCCTCCGTGCAGTTCTACAATCATCTTGACGATCGCTAAACCCAGGCCCTGTCCCCCTGCACGTAGCTCTTCTTCTCCCTTTACCTGATAGAAACGCTCAAAAATTCGCTGGTGATATTCTGGAGCGATACCACGACCACTATCCCGTATCTGGAGGCAGATGACTTTTTGTATCCGCTCATCATCGCTATCTGACTCGTCAGCAACAGACACAACATGTCCTGTCGCTTGTTTCGTATCTTTCTCCGCTCCTTCTACTATCTCTGCTGTCTTTATTGTCTCTTCTTTCCCTGCTTCCTCTATCTCCCTCTCTTCGACGGTGGCGCTGATTAAGACATGTCCGCCGGTTGGCGTAAAATGTAAGGCGTTGTTGAGCAGGTTACGCAGAATCTGTTGCAGGCGAACGGCGTCAGCATAGAGACGTGGCAACTGTCGCGGGATCTGTACCTCTATGACGATCCCGTTATCGGCGGCTGTCAGCTCTAACTCTTCGACGGCATTTTCGATCACAGGAGGCAGGGTAATAATATCTCGGTTGAGGTGCAGATGTCCGGCATCGGCACGTGAGATCAAGAGTAGATCTTCTAATATCGAGTAGAGCTGTTCGCTACCTGATCGTGCCCGCTGCACAAACTCAAATTGCTCGGTGTTCAGCTCTCCTCCGGCACCGGAGAGTGCCAGTTCCAGATACCCATTGATTGCATTGAGGGGTGAACGGAGCTCATGGGTAATCAAGGAGATAAAGTGTGCCTGCTTGCGCTCCTGCTGCTCTTTACTTATCTGCGCCGCTCGGGCCTGCTGTATACTGGTCAACGTTAAGACCGCCTGCTCCGCAAAGAGCGCGCACTGTGCAAGCCGCTCGGTGGTAAAGGCATGTAGAGCTGGCAGATAGAGGGTCAGCGTCCCAGGACAGCGCTCACCATCTAACAAAGGGAGGCAGACCAGAGAGCCAGTGGTATGCTCAGGCTCCAGACCGAGCCATTGCAACGTTGATTGCAGGTGTAGCGTAGAGACGACTTGCGTCAGATCTTCAATAACCACAGGTCTACGGCTCTGTATGACACGACCATCTATCCCTTCACCAGGTTGCAAGGGCACATGCTCCAACCTATGCTGCTCTTCTGGCTCTCGCACAGCATCCGGGCGCGTTCGCTGAGATGCAAAGATCTGCAATGAGCTCCCACTCTCTTCCACCAGAGCTAGCAAGCAGGAGTGTACCGCTAATAGCCTACAGGCATTCTGCGTAAGCCTGGTCAGTATAGGGATAAGGTCATTGTCACTGTCACTGTCATTGTCACTGTCATTGTCACCGACAAGCATCGTCTTCGGCGGCGTCTCGTGCACTTGCTGTGTACTGTGAGTGCTGTGGGTGCTCTGCGTAGAAGTCATTGTAAAAATCTCGACTTATCTCAATCTCAACGCCAATAAAAAAAGCTTGCGTTCCTTTGCTCTGCGCTTTACGTCAAACTATACCATTGTAAATCAAATTCATACAAACAAGCGCTGCAAATCAAACATATTGGCTAATGCTAGCACAGATCATGCACAACAATTACGTAATATACACAACAATTACTTAAAAAACGCCTTCAGAGATGAGAGGAGCAGTAGGAGCTTTTGTGATAGCATTCTCTTCGCGCTCGGTGATGGGTAGGGAGAACGAAATACAGGCTCCGCCTGCGGGATTATTCTCGGCCCAGATCCTTCCACCATGCGCATCTATTATCGCTTTGACGATTGCCAGACCCAGTCCACTGCCGCCTGTCGTGGATTGGCGCGCATTGTCCGCACGATAGAAACGCTCAAAGACACGCGAGAGCGCATCCTCGGGTATCCCTTCACCTGTATCAACGACGGAGATCACAACCTCGCTTGTCTGCAGGACCGCACGCACAGATATAGAGCCCTCCACCGGTGTATGCTGGAGTGCATTACTACACAGGTTGGCGAAGACACGCATCAACATATCCGGATCTGCCAGGATCAACGGGAGATTATAGGGGATCTCGTTGATCGGTTCGACTCTATGACGCTCGAACTCAGTGATCATCGTCGCAAAGGCCTGGTCTACGAGAGGGGCGAGCCGGAACAACTTTTTCTTGGGCTCTAGCGCTCCACCTTCAACCCTGGCCATCACATGCAGATCCTGCACCAGGCGACGCAGACGCAACGTCTCATTCATAATAATACGCCCGGTCGCTTCATAGTCTTCACGACTCTGACCGATCCCATCAACGAGTGCCTCTCCCAGACCTGCAATTGCTGTCAGGGGAGTCGCCAGGTCATGTGTAATATTCATAATCAATTCGCGACGCCAGATCTCTTGACGACGAAACTCATCAACGTCCGACTTGAGCTGAGTCGCCATATCGTTAAACGAGCGCGCCAGATCACCAAGCTCACCCGGCGCATCTGTGCTCACCTGCGCACTGTAATCACCCGAGGCCAGGACATGTGAGGCCTGTGTCAGCTTCGTGAGCGGTCGCGTAATCGTCCGTGCAAAGACGATCGCAATAATTGCCGTCAGCAAGACAATCACCAGGGTTGCCCAGAGAACAGCGTCACCGACGGTTGAGATAAACGAAATACCAGAACTATTCTGCATGGTTGCTACCAGTACTCCGATAGGTTTCGCCTGCGCAGCATATTGCCCATCGAAGAAGATAGGCTGGACACAGAACGGAGCGGTTGTATCCCGCGGCAAGCGACGACCAAAAACGCCATTCGTCTCTTTACCCTTCTTCAAAGCTGCCTGCAGCGCAACTAGAAGCTTTTGCCGATCTGCATTAGGTGTATCAGTGGCGGAGAAACGCACGATTGTCTGATCAACATTGCGCGCCATTACTACCGGGTAGAGGAGGTGTTCACTCGTGTCCAGGATATAGATACTCAAGCCTTGCTGATCGTTCTGCTGTTGTATGTTGGTCGTACTCATGACACGCGTTAATGCTGTCTGCCATGCATTCTTCTGCTCTGTCACGCTTGGAGTATTCGTAGCAGGGGTAGTAGTTGAAGAGGAACTTGAACCACTGCGGTTTCGCCGCGATAGGGCATATGCATAGTCGGTACCCAGGCTCTGCGCCTTCTCATTCGCGAAGGCATCTAGATGCGTCTGCTGCTCATTCACATAGTTGTAGCGTACTGCGAGGAGTGCTGTGATTGCGAGGAGCAATGTGGCGATCAGGACAATACAGACAGAGCCCAGAGCCAGATGCCAGCGGATACTTTTCCACCAATGAATACGCATAGAGAGCCCCCTCAATACAAGCCTGCTCAGGCACCAACGAGACGCGCTTTGGCCTCAAAACGATAGCCAACGCGCCAGACGGTCTTGATATAACGCTGTTCAGGATCGGTCTCGATCTTCTTGCGCAGCGCGCTGATATGGACGTCGATAGTATGCCCATCCCCCAGATAGTCATAACCCCAGACCTTATTCATCAGGACCTCGCGCGTAAAGACACGATCCGGCGCTTGAGCCAGCAAGGCTAACAGATCAAATTCGGTCGGCGTAAGTGCAATCTCATGTCCCTGCACCTCTACACGGCGTGCCATCAGATCAATTGTCAGATTTGGGAAACGCAGAACCTCATCTTTATCGACACCTTTCTTTACGCTGCCAGCACCTGCTTGCTGAGCCGTGCCATTGCTCTGAGCAGGCTCCTCACGAGCACCACGACGCAGAATAGCACGCACGCGGCTCACCAGTTCACGCGGACTAAATGGCTTCACCAGATAGTCGTCAGCGCCCATCTCGAATCCCTGCAACCGATCATCTTCATCACCCCGCGCCGTCAACATCAAAATAGGTATCTCCGACCAGGCACGAATACGACGACAGACCTCAAAACCATCGATCGTCGGTAACATGATATCCAGGATAATCAGGTCCGGATGCTCACGGGCATGCAACGCTAACCCATCTGCACCATCTTTTGCCACCGCAACCTGGTAACCAGCATCTCGCAGGTACAGATTGATCAGGTGAATAATACCATCTTCATCTTCTATTACAAGTATCTTCTGCGCCATAGCATAAGCTCCAACCAACATCGTGTCCATCTCTGCCACAATAGTAACACACCAGAAAAAAGAAACACAGATATTGCTGCGGGTCACAGACAATCTTGACTAATTCTTGAAATCTCTTGGACCGATCCTTAACTTCTCTGGCGTATCATAAGGGCATAGAAGTTTTCTGTGATAGTTCTCTGGCACGCTATAGCATCCGCTAACGGTATCTTGCAGGATAACTTATGGATAGCTTCATAAAAAGTACACTCCTCTTGCTTGAAGAGGGGTGCACTTTTTTATGCGTTATCTGTAAACCAGGGTATTAGAACGGCAAATTTGCAAACTCGACCTGCTGTAAGGCATCCAACGCTGAGCCCATCGCCTCGGTGGTGAAGAAGTCTTCATAGCCGATACCACTCCCTGGCACGCTGACGTAAACATGATAGGTGGGAGTCATGCGATAGAAGTAGCCATGATACTGTTCTTGATAGAAGTGTCTGGTCAAAAGATTTAGCATCTCCTGTTCCTGGCTCTGGAACTGTGCGGGTTCGCCCAGCGTACGCAGAGCGTTGTTGTACTCGACAAGCGCGATCAGCACGTGGATATGGGCACGGGTCTCTTTATAGCTTTTGTTGACCTGACCAGTCTGGAGATCCTTGGCAAAGTACATACCACCATCCTGATGATCCATCAAGTTGCTGTTGAAGAGGCCATGCAAGATCTGGCGTGCCTCGTGCAAATATGACTGATCACGCGTATCATCGTAGGCTTTGACCAACGCCTCGGCAATCGCTCCCTGCGTGGTTGGCTTGGCCTGCGTGTTGGTTACTTGCAATGTGCCACCATAACTGACGGCAAGATTTTGATAGAACAGGTGCGCTCTGGTATCCAGACCATACTGCGTGACTCTGGCGAGCGTCGACTTACCTGCCTGCACCCATGCACTCTCATGCCAGCGCAGTCCGGCGTTGATGAGGGCCGCGCCAGCCGTCATCGACTGCTCAGGTGTCACTACACCAGGGCTGTGCGCACGATTATAGACGAGACCCAGGTCAGGATCATACCAACGCGTATAGTAGTTGCTGGCAATGGTGTGCGCGGCATTGATGAGATCAGTATTGTGCAGCAGCAGGCCATCGCGCAGAACATAGAAGTAGAGCCAGCCTTTGGGAAGATTGTACCGGGAAAACTCGCGTACGACCAGGGGCGTCATTTTACTGAGCTCACCATTAAAAGAATGGTCCTGTGGATGGAGCGTCGTATACTCGGCAAGGGCATTGAGATAGTCGAGATCAGTCTGAGGATCGTGCATCATTGAGGTCGCGTCGTCGCTTCCTTCTTTCAGCGCGTTGGTATGACCAGGATTATTCATCTGCCAGTTGACGAAGAGACCACCGGTAACCTTACCTTTGGTGACGGCGTCGGGATTCCAGCCATGCTGGCGAATATTATTCAGCACGTCACGTGCGATCTGATCAATATCCGGCGACAGCTGACCCTGTCTGATCAGTGGAAAGCCCGTTGTATTGCCAGCCGGTGCCGTCGCAGCCACCGGGTGAGGAGCAGTCGTGGTTTTCTTTGTCGCTGTCTTCGGCGCGCCATTGCTACAGGCAGTGACAACGATCAGCAGGAATAAGAGCAGGAAATGAGGGGAACGTACAAGATCTTTAGTGTGTAGACGCTGCATGTTCTTGTTTCCTTCATAATGGCTTCACTATGCATACATAGACACAACGAGAGGATGAGCGGTAGCAGCTACGGTTGCCTGCCGCTCATCCTCGAGTGTTTGCTCTATTTTTATAATAACCCTCTATCCCAATCAGCATGCTTCTATCTGCCAATAGACGCGGAGTATCACAAATTTCAACTGATGCTAGCTATTGGCAACGTGCTGAATGAACTTGCGCTGTCCTTATTGCCATGCAGCACACGATTAAGCAGAATAGCTGCCAGTGCTCCAACTGCCGTCAACATCCAGGCTGATGGAGGAAGCATGACCAGATTAAGAAGCCGGCGCAGCGACGGAATCGTAAATGCCGCGCACAACACACCCAACGAACCACCCACAGCACCAAGCACCGGGCGCGTCAGGTGCCCCTGGGCGAGACCGGCCATTACTGTCTGCGCAAGTTGCGTGGAGACAATACTAGCGAAAGCCACTGAGCGAGCCTGAGACAGTGAGCCATTGCCAAGTGTGATAAGGTAAGCGGCCAGTGATGGCAGCGCTGTTGCCAGGCCACGACGCAAGACCTCATTGAGCAATGATGTATCCAGCGCCGCAGTACCTTCGCGCCGGAGTTGCGCCAGGTCACGATGTTCTGGTTGTTGTAAGATGACTGCCAGAGCAGGCAAGATATCGGTAATCGCATTCACCGCTAGAATCTGTCCCACCGTTAACGGCATAGCTATTCCCAGCATGCTGGCACCCACCACCAGTCCCAGCTCCCCCAGGTTTCCACCCAGCAACAGTCCAAGTGAGCGACGCATATTGCGCCAGAAGCTTCGGCCCTCAACGCAACTCTGCACCAATGTCGAGAAATCGTCATCGGCAATAACCATGTCCGCCGTCTGCCGTGCCACTTCTGTTCCGCTCTTACCCATTGCGATACCAATATCCGCCAGCCGCAAGGCGGGAGCATCATTGACACCATCACCGGTCATTGCTACTGTATGTCCCTGGCGGTGCAGGCTTTCAATGATACGTAATTTATCGAGGGGTGTAGCCCGCGCAATCACTGCTGCTTTTTTCAGGAGCTGATCAAGATCACTATCCTGTAGGTCTGCGAATGTGGCTGCATTCAGCACCTCTGCGTTCCTTTCGAGCACGCCTGCCTCCTGGGCAATCGCGCGTGCGGTCACAGGATGATCACCGGTAATCATCACCACCCGCACCCCCGCCTCCTGGCAATGTCTCACCGCCTCTCTCACTGTCGGGCGCAGTGGATCATTGATGCCTACAAAGCCAAGGGCTGTAAGATCCAGGGGATCCTCAAGCGGTATATCTTTCGCGCCTTCTGCAACCATCAGCACACGTAACCCCTGTTCTGCCAGTTGCCGGGCACGCGCCAAAAGCATTGCGCGTCCAGCTTCATCCAGGGTCTTTTGCGTGCCATCCTGTAAGAGAAAATGGCAACGGGCGAGTACTGTCTCTGGTGCTCCTTTGATACAGAGTTTCCCCCGAGCAACGGTGGCATAGAAAGACCGTACGGGATCAAAGGAAAGTTCCGCTTCATGCTTGAGCTTCACTTCTTCGCCCAGACCCGCCGTTAGCGCTCCCTGGACGACCGCCACATCGGTAGGATGGACATGCGCGCCCTGCGCACCGGGATGTGGGCTTGCCAATGCTGCGGTGAGTAGAATGTGGGATAATGGTTCCGGCATGCCCTGCGCCAGAGGAGCCTCCTGGTTTACATCGGCCACAACACTCAGTTGCAAGTGTCCTTTGGTCATTGTTCCTGTCTTATCTGCACAGACAACATCTACACGACCAAGCGCCTCAATCGAGGAGAGATGCCGTACAATCGCTTTACGTTTAGCAAGGCGACGGGCCACCCCGGTCTCCCCAACTTTGGAGAGCAATGGTAAACCCTCAGGCACACCGGCTAACGCGATGGTTGCTCCGATGGTCAGGATAGTTGTAAATGGCTGCCTCCAGAGCAATCCAGCAGCGATGACGACCACGCCCCCTGCCACGGAAATTGGTAAGAAGATGCTCAGTATACGACTCAACCGTACTCCCAACGGATTGAGTGGCTCATTTTCTTCCATGAGCGCAAGCCTGGTTGCTCCCATTCTCGTGTGCCTACCAACCGCAACGACAACTGCGCGTGCGGTCCCTGTTGTCACATTACTTCCATCCAGGACAATATGTTCGACATCACTGCCTCCCACCTCTCGTTTACTGACCGGTAATGATTCCCCGGTGAGCGCAGCCTCATCAACCTCCAGACCCTGCGCATCGATCACTCGTGCATCGGCTGCGATGCGATCTCCTGCAGCCAGCAGCAGGATATCACCCGGTACAATTTCATTAGCCGGAAGTGTCATTTCCTGATTATTGCGTAAGACACGTGCCTGCGCTATGCTTATTTGCCGTAATGCCTCAGCAACCTGGTTGGCTCTACGTTCCTGCCAGACCCCAATGATGATGTTAGCAGCAATGGTTGCTCCGATGATAGCGGCATCTCCAATTGAGCCAAACAGGAGTGAGAGCGTTGCTCCCGCCGCGAGAATACCGGTCAGAGGTGAACGTAACTGTTCCAGTGTCGCAGCTCTCAGCACATTGCGCTGCTCAAGCACCGGCGCTTTGCGCCGGCGTTCAGTGGCTTGCTTGTTGGTTAATCCTCGCCTGGTTGTATTTAGTCCACGGAGCACATCATCCACGCTGCGTCTTCCCCAGCGCTCTGGCTTGGGATCAATCAGTCGAGTAATGCTAGAACGAGTGCGTTTGCCACCACGTAGCCGGAACCACCCATCGGCAAGAGCAGCTAAGGAGGTAATATAGACAGCACGTGAAGCAATCCTGACCGCTGGCATCCCTCTGATACCCCAGGCAATACCGGCTATCGTAGAAACAATCGAGAGACCAACGGAGTCACGCACGACAATGTCACGCTTTGCTCCCGCCTCAATTATTGCGGCTACTGCGGTCAGGTCAGGAGCAAGTAAGTCTGCACGCCCAGGGAAGCGACTACGGTCATTCGTTAAACCAATCGCCAGGTCGCACGCGGCAAAACCCGCCATAGCCCCCACAGTATCCGCAACGAATGCAACCAACTCCCCCTTTTGTTGCTGCTCAGCAATGACTTTGAGCGCGGAATTGCTCTCGATCAGGGCGATATGAGCTCGGTGGGCCAGCCCCTGCAACACCAGTTCATCGCCCTGAGATAGTAGCGCCAGTTCGACACCAGTGCGTTGACAGGCAGCAACCAGCGCTGGGACCTCAGGTGCCAGGTGTGGACGCAGCGCGAAAATAGCCAGCGGCCTCTCTTCGCGCTCCTTATGTAATGCCAGTACATAGTTACCTGTCTGGCGTAGAGACGCGGCTTCTGGTAAGACTTGCCAGTCCTCAATCGGTCCGAGCGTGTATCGTACACCGCCGACGAAAGCCGCCGCGACCTTACCATCAAAACTGCCACTGGTTGCCGAGATAATGCTGGTTGTGTGAAAGATGCCTCCCCAGGGCGAGCCCGCGGCGGTGGCAATGCCTGCGGCGTGCATGAGTGCTTCGGCAGTATCCACATCATCGCTCAAAGGCATCGTACTGGCGATCTCAAGTTTGTCTGTAAGCAAGCGAGCGCTATCCAACAGTACAAGTCTGGGGCGACGAACGGGCCTTCCAGAACGAGTGCCAACAATAGTAACTCCTGCGCGCAGTATTTGTGCATTAACATGCAGATCCGCATTATCCATACCGATTGAAGCGGTGCGGGTATTGACGAGCAATAGCGCCGTGAATGCCTGCCCAAATGAGCGAGTAAGCAGACCGGTCAGGCCAGCGTAGAGCAACGAGATGGGAGCTTGTATCCGCTGATACCGATCGTAGAGCGTTGGGGCGACCGGTTCAGAGCGAGGTTGTGGCGTAAAACGCTCAAAAGATGCTTCACTGCTTAGTTGTAAGACAAATGGACCGCCATAGAGGCGAGCGCCTGCAGGTACCATCGCGCCTGGATAGACAGGCAGCGGCATACCATCGAAACCGATCGCCGTTCCCGTCCCCTCGCGCACGCTGGCGGCCAGAGGCACCTGCTCGCCGCTCTCCAGGTGAATAACCGCATCAGGTTGAGCGGCAGGTGCTTGCTCCACTCGCTTTTCATGCAGGCGCCAGGCCTCATGCCGTGCGTATACCTCTGTAAATAGACGGAGCGATTCCGCACCGATGACCGCCAGGCCAAGCGGGCTGCTAGAAAGTGTCAGCAGAACGATGCTAGGGATAGTAAAGAGCAGATCAGCTACCGAACGTCCAAGCAAGCGACGAAGTCCGATGCGAACTGGTGGAAAGCCCTGGAAAAGACCAATGGCACCCGCAACATAAGCGGCGGTTCCTGAACCGGGCAGAGCCTCTTCGATACCGCTAAACCGTCTTGTTGCCAGAAAACTCACACCCAGCGCCGTTCCGATCATACGTGCGATGCTCTGGATCAGTGGGCTGGGATCAAGTGGATAGGCAGGGCGATCTTCGCCAGGCAGATCGGGTAACTCCAAACCAGCTACATCAGCAATCAGTTCGTCCAGCTCTGCCTCGTGCTCCGCGAATTCTACCAGCACACGACCCGTTAAGGGATTGGCGTGCGCACGTACACCAGGTCGTTTTGCCAGGCGTTCCACTACGCGTTTTGCCAGGTGAGGATCACGATCCAGGCCGCGCACGGCGATACGAGCGCGCACCGTTTTGCCCTCTTTCTCACGGACAGCTGGCGGCAACTCGGGTTCAACCGGTTGGTTATTGACCTGCTCTAGATCGAGCGTTTGTATTGTGTGCAGAATTTCCTGTTCGCTTAGAGTTGCTGGATCGAATAAAACAAGAATATTGCCTGTGACCGGATTGGCCTGAATACGCCGTATCCCTTGCATCTGGTGAAGTTGCGTCTCGACATGGCTTTTTCCACGCCCCGACCATCCAGGTACATGTACACGGACACGCCCTGCTATGGTATGCAGAACACGAGGTTCTGTGGCAACCACTTCTGTTTCGTTCATGGAAGTTCCCCACCCTTCACTGGTAAATAGATCAGAGTCACCCGAGAAGAATCAGCAATGCCTTGCTTTTTGCCGCTTCTAACAGCTTGAAGTGGAGCGTTATATTATGCTTGCTCGCGTGTATCTTTCCACTTGTCATGCATATCTTGAGCCTCCACATACATGTCTTCCGCATCCTCTTGCAGACGAGCTATCGCCCTCTTCATTTGCGAGCTACCCACTATAGCCCACTGCTCTATCCGACCTACCAGCTCCTCAGCTCTTTCCATCGTCGACCGGTTCAGATCAGCATTCCGTTCTGAGGCCGGGCGACCTGCCTGCTGAGTCGATGTTAATCCTGGCATGTCCATATGATCCGCTTCCTCGCGGAACGCTTGTGCGGCCTGGCGAAAACGTATAGTGGCCCGTCCTACCAGCATACCGAGTCGCCCTCCGGCATACGTAAGTATTTGCTCGCTGCGCTCAGCTGCCGCCAGAATGGTATCTTTTTCTCGGGTCTGTGTCATGCGGATCGTCCTCCCACGCCTTTGATTTTTGTCACGACTTTCCGCTGTGCGGTAGCTACCTTTTTGGGTTTAGCACTCGTCACAGTTTCTTTCGCGAGATTGATAGTCTCCGCTGGAACGTGTACGGTCGCTTCTTTCATCGGATGAGTGGCCTCCTGTGGCGCTTCCTCTGCTTGCTTGACCCCCTGGCGCACACTCCAGCCAAAGGCAGTAGCCACATCACCAGCGGTAAGGATGCTGGCCATACCATAAACCATACCTTTGCGTATAACTTTCCGAACACGAGGCGAGAAAAGCGCTGCTGTCACAGCAGCCGTCACTGCAATTTCAGGTTCTACAAAATCCTCGAAATCCATATCAGTACTCTTACCTTTCACATGCTGTTCACTTCTATTCAGGAGGTACAGTGATGAGCACAACCGTCCCGCCTATTCTTTGTTGTTCAATAGTACTGGCGATGTGTCTCACAATAACGTAGCTTAATCTCACAATAATGTATCTTATAGGAATAGTCTACCAGCGTACACAAGTATCCCTTCCTATCGGCACGTCGTTTGCAGCTCTCCGGTGACAGGTATAAGAAGTCCTTGTGCACGGTAGTAATGGGCCTTTAGCACAGCGACTGCCCTTAACGGCAGCGGGGCCATCTATTTAAAATAGTATTAACAATCGAGTCGTAAAATCACAAGTGAGCTAAGAGAATCTGTTGAAGTCTATATCAATATTTAGTATACTGAGTGCAAACGATGGAGCACCCCTTGTATATAGAAAAGGAGAGAGCACATGCTTTGGAGTATGATTTCGGAGTTCCTTATTAATATTCTTATTGATCTTCTTGTAGGTGTATTTGTGGAGCTAGCACTTGCCGCATTTTCTTCTATGTATACTATGATTTGCATGCAAAGCCAACCTTCCCAGATCAACTTCGCATTGTAAGGCAACGCAATCCCCGCTACCGGCCTGTCAAACACTGGCTTACGAGGTTCTTCGCTTCTTTCGTTGCCTCAAAAAAACCATCGCACGCGGGTTTTTTATCCGCAAAACAGCCACATTGGCCTCGCTACTCTCCGCATCAATGGGTAACAAACATATCCATTATAGTTTCAACGGTGTATCTTTTTTTGTCATATGTTCGTATGGGCATTATCAGTTTAATCATTTGTAACAGATCTCCTGTAACAGATCTCCATTTTTTGTATATAACTCACGCTAAAAAGGAAGAGGCATACTATGGAATTCGAGGATTACCTGGAACCTGAAATCGCAGTAACCGCTGTAGTAACTGCTGCTCTCTTCTCGCCCAGAGCTCGTAAACTCATTCGCCGGGGTCTCGTTTATGGCACGGCCGGAGTGTTGATGGCTGGTGATACGATTACGTCTTTTGCGCGCAGTGTCAACCGCAGCTTCGCACAGAATAGAACTCCAGTTGAAGGACAACCCGCATCTCAATCAGAGACATCCTCTAGCGGATTGGGAGGGTAATGCTGATGAGCCATCAACCTGGAACACAGCGAGAGCAGGCAGCAATCGTAAGTGCCGAGCATATGCTCGATCAGATGGGAGAGCGTATCGGTTCTTTGGCGGCCCGTTCTGGTCAGCGCCTTCAGCAATTCACCACGAGTATGCACGCCAGGGGTGTCCCTCAGGTGGATAAATTGCAGGTGGTACAACAGCGGGATCAAGTGACGACTGCGCAACCCTCAGAAGCGCAACAGTTACCATTGGAAAAAGCCGAAGCGGCCCTTGATACCATGCAACAGCGGATCTCACTTGTCGCGACTGTTGTCGATCTGCAATTTCGTCGCACTACGGCACGTATCCGTGAAGGGGCTGAAGATATATTGGCGGAAGCACAGGATATACGTCATATGAGCCGTAAATAAAGGGGTATATATAGACACAACAAAAGGATGAGCGGTAGCAGCTACGGTTTCCTGCCGCTCATCCTCGAGTGTTTGCTCTATTTTTAGCATAACCCTCTGCCCCAATCAGCATGTCTCTATCTTCCAATCAACCACGTAGGCTCACTGCTAAGCCGCATCCACCTTCCAGACAATCACGGTGCTATCGTATGACGTGGTGGCAATATATTTGCCATCCGGTGACCATGCCAGACCAGTGGTTGACATTGTATGACCCTGAACGTCACCAAACTGCATGATTGGCATAATAAGGCCACCTACAACACGCCGCTTGCTACTCTCCTGCTGGGTATCCCAGATATAGACGCGATCATCATTAGTATAGCAACCAGCCAGGTAGCGACCATTAGGGGACCACGCTACACCGTTAAGCACTGCAACCCAATTTTTTTTGTACTTGGAAAGATTAGGAGGATTATGAGGTCGTTTATCATCAGTACCAAATGAGAACAAAACTTTGTTGTGTAGTACGTTATAAACGATAGCAGCATCCGCATCAATAATTGCTAGCGTATCTTCACCAATCGGAGACCAGAGGCAATCCACTGGTACTGAAACGTTACTTTGCATCAGTAAGGGATTCCAGGTACGTTTTGGCCAGGAAAGCTTAGCGACGATCTGTCCTGTATCACCATCCCAAACAATCGTCTTCAAAGTACGAGGGTCTGGATTGGAGCTATTACCCGTCCCAGAGAGATATTTGCCCTTTGCCGACCAGCGGATGCCAGAGAGATACTTGTATTGAGCATTCGCATTAGCTGCCAGGCTTAGCTGCTTTACAGGCTTACTCGTATTGGATAACCGCCAGATTTCAGCGCAGACAAGATCATTAGCGCCAATATCAGGAAACTTCATAACCGCGAATGTATCATTGCTACCAGACCTCCATGCAGCATTGTCGTATTGAGGTATACTTGGAGCATCTGGCGTTTTCTCCGTATATTTGTGTAAGGTGCCATCCTGTTGTAAGGTGTCCGCGACATAGATCGTATCCGAAAATAATGGCACTATCACCACATGTTTGCTATCAGCAGAAAAGTCGATCTCATTGCCACCAATTCCAGACTCAGCCTGAAACTTCCACTTATTAGTAGGCGTGCTGATTGTCTGGCGTGAGAATTTCCCGCTTACTTTGCTCGCTGGCGTGGCGATATCCCAGAGCAGAACGCTATCATCGTCACCAGTGGTCAGCAAATAGAGGCTCTGCGGATCCCATACCGCATCTTGTACTGCACGATTATGTCCGGTGAGCAAGAACATCGCTTTACCAGGTACCAGTTCCTGCGGTCCAGGAGCGGGATGGATCGCCTTCCAGATGAATGGAGCACTTACACCACCAGCTACGATGACGGCAACAGCCGCAGCACCACCAATAATAAAGGCACGCCGGCTGGTCCCTTTTTTGGGTGCAGGCTCAAGCTCTACCTCAGTCTCACCGGTCATAGAGATTGGTTGAGCAGCAAAATTCGGATCATAACCAGGTATATTCGCCGATTGCTCGTATTGATTGACCGCTGTTTCGCTAGCATGCTCATCAGATTGTTGCTGTGGCAAGAAGGCTGCTGCTTGCTGTTCTTGTTGAAGCAGTTGAGCCTGTTGTTTCCGTTTATTCCAGGGTGCAAGTACCGTGGCATCAGGATCGAGATCGTCAGAGGAACGAATATTCCAGGCCTGGGAGAGCAGGTTCACGAACTCGATACAACTGGCTGGACGCTGCTCCGGCTGCTTGGCTAGCACCTGCAGCAAGACAGCCTCTACCTGCTCTGGCAGGTGCGCGTTAAACGCACGCGCTGGTGGGGGAGCGGTGGTTATCTGCAACATCATGGTCTCCAGCACGCTACTGCCTTTGAATGGTACCTTGCCCGTAAATAACTGATAGGCAATAATACCCAGGCTGTAGAGGTCACTGGCAGGGACAGCATGTCCCTGGACCTGCTCAGGAGCCATATACTCAGGTGTACCCGCAGCAGGGTTGGTCTGGCTCTGGTCAATGGTCGTCTGCAAGAGCTTGGCGATACCGAAGTCGCTCAGCAGCAGCCAACGCTGCTGTAACAACATATTACCCGGCTTGATATCGCGGTGGATCACCCGCTGTGTATGTGCGTAATCAATGGCCAGGGCTGCCTGCGTCAAATAATTCAGGCTCTCTTCAGTAGGGAGTAGTCCTTGCTCTGCTTTGATGCGCTCACGCAATGAACCGCCATCGATATAGGGGGTGACAATATAGGTCACTACCGAATTGTCTTCGGCTGGCGTAAAGCCGAAATCGTGCACCGTCAGGATATGAGGATGCTCTAACGCAGCTGCGGTACGGGCCTCATGCTCGAAGCTTTGCAGGTAATATGTATCAGCGGCCAGCACGGGTGGCAGCATCTTAATAGCGACCTGGCGACGCAGTTGGGGATCTTCAGCCAACCAGACCTCGCCCATACCACCCTTTCCTACCAGGTGCAACAACTGATAACGCCCCATAGTCTTCCCCTGCCAGCGCTGAGAGGAGTATTGTATCATGCTTATTCTATTCCTTGTCCACTATGCGGTTAACATACGTAATAACGCCTTCTGCGCTAAACGTTCCAAACCAATACTGATGAATTACCATCATTGTAGGAGGCGGCAAGCCACTTGCCATTCTTTGACCAGGACATTGTTTCCGGGGTAGAGCCCTGTACATCCACTGGTGGATTTAAGATTGTAGGTGGTCGCGAAGTATTTGCAGAGTCCCATATATAGATACGGCTATCATCGGCACCAGCCGCCACACGCGTCCCTTTAGGGTCACCTTCCCAGGCAAGTGTCAGGAGCTTTTTTACAGCTGTACTGTCAGGAAGGCTCAATGTTGTGCGCTTATTGTTATTCTGAGTATCCCATATCACCACAACTGCAGGATTTAACGAACTGTCATCTAAAGCAGCCAACATCCGTCCATCTGGCGACCAGGCAACTTGTATACCACCACCGGCAGAGCTGAAACCGCTGGTTAACGAAAGCGATATCGGCTTACTTAAAATAGGCTTTGTCCCCTGAAAGGTAAGCTGCACAATAGAGACACCATCAGATGTAGTACCGACAGCCAGTTTTGTGGTCTCCCAGATCGTAACTGTGCTTGTCATATCCACAGATACATTGGGATCTGCAGATGAGCTTATTGAAAAGGGGACTTGAAAGCTGCCCAATCGTCGGTGGGCATCGGTTCCATCCCAGATCTGAATAAGGGTTGCATTATTGGCATCACTCCACAAGGTATTTGCGGTAATGATGGATCCTTTGGCAGTACCACCAGGAACCCAGGAGAAGCCTTCTATATCAGATAAAGTCTGCTTCGGAGCAAGGTATGACTCAAGGTATACTTGATTCTGGCCGTAGCCGCTCGCTAGACTGATAGCTTTATGCGTGCCACGGTTACTATTATAGACAGTCAGACCGTGATCAGACATCTTTTTCTGATCATTGGTATCAAGATAATTACCCACACCAATATAGTTGTTATCAGGCGACCAGGCCAGTAACATGCTACCTGATCCAGAGACATCTTGACGCGAAAGCCAGCTGGTTGTATTGGTCATATCCCACATATAGACAAAGTTATCACCGTTTGAACCTGCTGTCGCCAGGATATTGGGGTCCTTGCTGGACCAGGCAACCGATGAGACAGCATGATTGTGCCCACGTAGCACATGCGTGGGACCATTGACAACTTTCGCTGGTACGAGCGACGATGTCTGTGGTTGGTGGGTAACAATCAGAGCGCCAACGCCACTGGCAACGGCCAGAGCGGCAACACCACCGACTCCTATCTTCACAAAACCACGCCTGCTCATTCCCTGCTGCGTCTGCTCCTGCTCTGGCGGCTGCATACCCTGTTGCTGCGCTGTTGTATTGGCATGCTCACGGAATGGCGCGACAGGTACAGGAACAGGGATAGCCGGGACGATGGGGAAGACTGGACCACTATTAGCCAGAGAGCGCTGAAGATCGCGGACAAAGGCCTGCGCGTCAGGATAGCGATCAGCAGGATCTTTGGCGAGTTCACGTCCTAAGACAACGACAGCAGCTTCCGGGAGCTTACTATTAAACTGACGTGGCGACGGCATCGGCATGGTGAGATGCTGGATAGTGATGGCATAGCCACTATCAGCTTCAAAAGGAAAGCGACCGGCGAGGATACGGTAGGCAATGATCGCCAGGCTGTAGGTATCACTGCTCGGTTCAGCCTTGCCTTGCGCCTGCTCAGGGGCCATATAGTGTGGTGTGCCGAAACCCATACCTGTCTCTGTCAGATGCTCAGAACTCTCCAATACGCGTGCGATACCAAAATCGGCCAGCATCAACCACTCGTTGTTGCGTAAGAGCATATTGGCTGGCTTGATGTCGCGATGCACTATCCCACGCGAGTGGGCATAGTCGATAGCCTGCGCAGCCTGCCAGAGATACGCCAGGACCGTCTGCTCGGTAAGTCCATTAGTCGTCGTCGATCCGGGCCGCAAAGTAGCCCGGATACGCTCTTCCAGGGAGCCACCTGGGATATAGGGCATAACCAGATAGGTCATACGCTCGCCAGCGGGCAATAGCTGCTCTCCATAGTCATGCACAGGCACGATATGGGGATGATTCAGAGAGGCTGCCGCCTGGGCCTCGCGCACAAAACGTTGCAGATACTCCTGATCATCTTTGTTATGTGCAGGCAACGTCTTAATGGCAACTTGCCGGTGTAGACTGGGATCTTCACTCAACCAGACCTCACCCATACCACCACGCCCCACTAAACGGAGAAGTTTATAACGTCCCAGTGCAGTAATCTTTGCACCCTGTGCTGAAATACCTTCATTCATCAGTTACTGCATCCTCTAATTACAAATGTACGCTATATATGAAAATCGTTAGCAAATAATTATTGTCAGTGACAACAAAACAAACATCTTACAACCTAAGACGTACAGCACAGATGATATTATCACACAACTATTAGTTTAATAAAAGCTCCTATAGAATATGCTTTAAGCAGTCAGCGGACGATCAATTATTCCAATAAGATGCAAAGACGGCAACTAATCTGACACCCTCATCTCTTTACATACAAAAAGGCTTCCCGGCAACAGCAATACTGCTGCCGGGAGGCCAACGCGTACGGAAGGACATGCATCGTGTTAGCGATATGGAATGTCCCTGTTCGTAGCTATGATAATCCTTGAGACGTTGATAACCTTCACGGAATTAAGAGCAATCTCAAACTTTACAGAAGAAGTGGTCTGATGGCTCACCAGGTTCAAAGGCGTATTCAGCAGTGACGTACTCGTCAAGACCGCATGCGATGCCAGAAAACCAACCGTACCCTGTACATACAAGGGAGGCAAACAGGCACCACCAGGTAGTGAAGATGAACCCCGATAGCGTGCAAAAATCACAGCCGAACCGGACATCGAAGAAAACTGCGTTGTCCAATACCTGCCAGTTACACTCAGGTTAGTAAGTTCTGGCGGCAATGTATTCATCAGGCTTAAAGAGGTCGTACTGGTTATTGGACCTGCTCCCGCCTGATTGCAGAGCACATCCCGCAATTTGACCGTCTGACCCTGGTTAAACCAGCTACCGTTCTGTAGTACTTGCGTTAACACCGGTCTCGGCGCTGAAACAGCAGGTGTTGGAATTGGTGTCAACGTCGGCGTGATTGGCAACGCAGGAGAGACGAATGTCGTCAGCATCGTAGAGGCATTTGACGAATTCACATCATTCGGAGTTAACACGCCTACAGAGGTAGTCATGCCAGGCTGCGCGCTGGCCAGCACACTACCATTAATAGATAGCGGACTCAAGCACTGTCCACCTACTACCGGATAACGACCTGCGTAGTATACGGTCAGCAGAGCAGGCCCTACAGATGATGAGAGACTGGATACATGCCAGTCAGTACCAGTTATGCTGATATTATCCATGCCTAGAGGCAGCACACTACTCAGTTCAATTGGACCGGGCGCATGAATCAGATCTGCATTATTGCCATTGCAAACAGTGACAATATAGTTTAAATGTTGTCCAACCTGCGTATTTGTACTACCGGCCAGAAACGTCACAAGATCAGGCGCAGGCACAGCAGTCAACGTAGCGCTGACCGTCGGTGTCGGTGTCACCGTCTTTTTTGCAGGTGGAGTGACAACTGGCGGTATAGTCGAGGTGACGGTCAATGTGACGCCATCAAGCTTATTCCTTTGATCAAAATCATCAGGAGCTGAAACAGTACCTTGCAGGGTAAATACAGGCACGGCACTCAAGTTGAGTATTCCACTAATACGCAGAGGAGGCAAACAGACACCTGCGGCAATTGGATAGGCCCCAATATACTTCTCGCTATAGTATAACGGGCTCACAACAAAACCAAATTTCGGCAACAAAGCAAACCAGTCAGTACCATTGATCGCTACATTTGTAAGGCCGCTGGGCACAATCCCTGTGATGCTAACTGAGTTTGGAAAAGTCTCGGCGGCATTGCTGATGTTACAGACAGTTTCGACGAAACTAACAGGCATACCAATTGGTAAAGTTGCGTTGGCAGAACTGGTAACCTGGATACGGAAGTCAGGTGCAATTACCCTCGTTACCTTTGAGGTCATTGCCTCCTTTGCTCTAGGGGTCGGTATCAAGGTGGACGTCGACCGATGCTGAGCCTGTTTCAAACCAGCAGGTTGAGCAAAGCTTGTACTTGCCATCAACACGTTAGCAGGTAGCACCAGACTGAGTAACGCAATACGAAATAGGAAGCTGCACCAGGACTGGCCATTCAGTCGGCCAGTCCTACGTGTGTGTAGCTGAATCATGCAATAGACCTCACATCTCTACAAATAACAGCATACGAATAAGACATAATCTGAGCGATATACATAGTCTCACTACCTCCAGTATAAAGAGAGTCAAAAAACGAAAAGTGGTAAACTATCGATATAAGTGCCCTGGCTTTCGCATCTGCATACAAACAAAGACCGCGAAACTCTTCCTTTTATGACACTATCTGATACTACTTGAAATTATCTGATACTCTTTTACTGAAAGAAGGATACGAATGCAGCTCCACGTCCATATGAGTCCAGCCGAACTGCTGGCTGTAAGAGCAGCTCAGCATACTGGGGAAACACAACCTGTAGAAAATGATGTTTTCATTGTCATTGATCTGATACGAGCTACAACAGCTATTACGACTATTTTTGATCGTGGCGCTACACGTGTCTTGATCGCCAACAGCGTCGAGCAGGCGCGCGCGGCACGCCAGCGCTATCCGCAACGCTTGCTGGCCGGTGAACGTAATGCCCTCCCATTACCTGGCTTTGATTATGGCAACTCGCCAGCACAGTTCATACAAGAAGAGTTACATGCTCGCGAACTGATCCTGACCACCACGAATGGGACACGCGCCTTCTTCGCCTGTCCAACAGAGAGTTTGCGTCTCGCAGGCTGCTTTTATAATGCAGCGGCAGTGACAGCGTATGCGGTTCAGCAAGCAAGGCAGCAAGGTGGAAATATTGGCATCGTCTGCGCGGCTGAAGCAGGCTATTTCGCACTGGATGATAGCGTCTGCGCGGGCTACCTGGCACAAGAGATTCAGCGCCTGCAACCTGATATCGAGTGTCATGAGAGCGTTACGGCTGTGCAAGGCCTCTATCAACTCTATCCACCAGCGATCTTACCGAACTATTGCCACTCTGCTCGCCAGGTCAGCGCAGCCGGGCTCAGCGCTGATATTGAGTTGTGTATGCAGCAAAATAGTAGTCCGAGTATCGGTTATGTAACCGGTCTGGAGACAGAGACAGGTCTGTTGATACTCGAACGTGTATAACATAAATGGTGCCATTTTTCTTGTCCTCTTACGCCGATAGTTGATATGGTGGGACAGTAGCGTAACACTTCTTCCTTCATAATCCCGGTAATGCGGCATAGTTCTTTTCATTCATTGTTGAAAGCAGTTACATGTAATTTGACAATTAACATTTACGATGGTATAAATAAAGCAGTGTTCGTACTATCTCTTCTTAAATATTGTAACAACTCAGGCTGGCATTGAAGGTAATTAGCTAGGAGAGTACATAAAGGGATATCAACCAGTAACAGGAGAACCCTCTCCTGTATCCTTCAACAGAATACATCTTGTTGACTTGAATAGTTAGCAGCATTCACTTGTAGCTTATTACAATAATTATAGTATGAGGGTGAGATTGGACAGAGCGGCCAGATCAATCTATGTAGCAAATGTCGTGGGGACGTGGAGAGGGACACAGGCAATGACCATTCATTCATTTCATACCTCAGAGCCAGATGAGAGGGTACGTTTCGCGATGGGAGAGAGACGCATGGGAGCAAGGCAGGCGATCCTCAGCGATATCGCTCGCAACGCTGTCGTTGAAGACAAGTTGACCGAACCTGTAGGTATCAATATTGAACTTGATACAATGGGCAATGTAATCGTAAAAGAACATGAAGTGACTTCTGACGGCGCGACGATCACAGGTACGCACAGGCGTACCTTTAGAGTCCCGCAAGAAGAGGCCTATCAACGTATCGTAGAGGCGGCGCAAAATAAGATTGTGTTATTGGAACGGCTCTATGATATCAGCCGGGTTGAATCTCGTCGCTGGTTTACACGTAGTCTGTTCGGTGCGGCCAGCGAAGCGCTCATTATCACCTTTTCGATCCTGGCCTCCATTCTCTTCCAGACCCTACGCGATACACGACACAGCGTTCCATTTATTGGTCTGATCATTTGCATTAATATGCTCAATCTGGGTCTTACACTCTGGGTCTTTCGTAAAACTCGGTTAGCTAACGCTCAGGTAGATCTCTACCTGCACAGTCTCCATGAGATCCGCAGCTTCTCAACTGTCACTCATTTTATGTCCCGGCTGCAACTTGATACCAAGCAGAAGCAGATGCTACAAACAGCGCTGGTATCACGCTCACTGGGCCTGACCGATCCAACCCTTGGTACGCTTACTACTGGGAATCATAAAGAACCTCCCTATCGTACCGAACCACTCTGATATCCCTTGCAACGTGCATGTTTGCAATTCATGTCCAGGATGGGCTAGGAGGGTGCGGGAATAACATGCCCGGAAAAAATATTACCAGGCGGTCCTCTAGGCTCGATACTGCTATGTTACAGCTCTCGCAAGATTCCTCGGCGCTGGAACAGATGTATCAGCAGAGCCGCTTTGAAGCCCAATGCTGGTTCTTTAGTAGTCTGATTACCGCGATTATTGGTACTGCTCTCATTTTAGGGACGATGCTCCTCTTTCTGCTCTTCAGAAATACAGAGCAGTTTAGTAACACCGGCAAGATCACGTTGATTCTTGCCAATGTTATCAATGGAGGCGTACAACACCTGATTATCGCGCAGGCTCGCTCCGCTAATCGACGCACTGACCAGTATGCCAGGGAACTAACGAGAGAAGACAATGAACTTCATATCCATGAGATCTTACGCTTTATCGTTGATACGCTCCCCGACAGCGATGAGCGTAATACGTTACTGGTCGAAACTCTTATGAATTCGCTCACTCAGCAGGCACGAGAAGGACAGTATCCGCTACCCATCTCTGCTTTACGGCAGCAGAAACAATCCAAAAAAAATAACCCTGATCGGTTCTGATCCAAGGAGCAAATCTATTCTTCTAGCTTTTTCTCAGATAGCCTGTCTATAAGGGAGGGCCGCAGACTGACAAAGATCACGATAGATCCTGGCAAGCCTTGAGCTTCAAAAGACCCAGGACCCAGGACCAGGGGAGGCCGGTCCTTCCCCTTATAGACAATGATCGGGTGCGTGCTACACCACGGCTAGTCGATGCGCAAGATTAACTTACCAAAATTGCGATTTGCGGCCATCGCTGTGTGTGCCTGCGCGATATCATGCCAGGAGAATACCTCTTCGACAATCGGCATAACCGTGGCGTTCGCTAGCAGCGGAACAACCTGTGTGGCAAAACGACGCGTGACCGCCAGTTTCTCCTCTAATGTCCGTGTGCGCAGAGTACAGCCACGAATCTGGATACGCTTGCTCATGACTGCACTCAGATCTACCTGTGCGTCTTTCCCGCCTAATGTCGCCAGAAAGACTATTCGTCCCCAGGGCGCTAATACTTGCATATTCTGCTCCATATAGGGAGCACCAACAAAGTCCAGTATGATATTCACACCGGCACCCGCTGTCAACTGCTGAATCTCAGCTGCGAAGTTCTTATCAGAGAGACCAACCTCCAGACCCAGTACCTTAGCCCGTTCAAGCTTGTTCGGCGTCCGCGATGTGCCATAGACGGTTGCTCCGACGGCATGCCCTAGTACAGACTGGCGTAAATAGTGAGTGAGGATGTGATAGAATAAGGAGAGAAAGAAGCAAGGAGATTGTCCACATGCCTCATCCACAAGCAAACGAGCTTCATGTGAGCTCGTTACAACACGAATTGTTGGAGCGTATGGTGCATCGGAGCACCAATGCCCAACGACTGGTGAAACGAGGTCGCATCATTTTGGAAGCAGCCGAGGGGGTCAGTAATAGCAAAATAGCCCAGCACTTGCAGATGGGGTATGAAACAGTGCGGCGTTGGCGGGATCGCTGGCACAGGGCGCAAGCCCATTTGGAGGCGATCGAAGCTACCGCAAAGCCAAAACTCCTTGGTCAAGCCATCGAGGTTCTCTTGACCGATGAGCAGCGCCCCGGTGCCCCAGAGACCTTCACGTTCGAGCAGTTCATGCAAATCATGGCTCTGGCGTGTGAAACACCAGGGGAATCACAGCGACCAGTCAGCAGTTGGACTCCACGTGAACTGGCTGATGAAGCGGTGAAACGCGGGATCGTCAAGCAGATTTCTCCCCGGACGGTGGGACGTTTTTTAAAAGGCGAGCGTTTTGCAGCCTCATCGCAAGCGCTACTGGCTCACGCCACCTCCCGACGATCCAGCTGAGTTGACGGAACAGATCTGCACGGTGTGCGAAGTCTATGAAGCGACTCCGGCACTTGCGGCGCAGGGCACGCATGTGATCAGCACCGATGAGATGACAGGAGTCCAAGCATTGGAGCGTTTGCATCCTTCATTGCCGATGCTACCAGGTCATGTCGAGCGGATGGAATTCGAATACAAGCGGCATGGCACCCTGAGTCTGATCGCCAATTTGGATGTAGCCACCGGTCAAGTGATCGCCCCGAGCCTCTTACCGACACGCACCGAAGCCGACTTTGCAGCTCACATTGCCCAGACCATTCAGACTGATCCAGAGGCTGCCTGGGTCTTTGTCGCCGATCAGCTCAACACGCATCAGTCTGAAACGCTGGTCCGTCTCGTCGCGGAGCAGTGCGGCATCCAGGAGGACCTGGGCATCAAAGGCAAAAGTGGCCATTTGGCCTCGATGCCGACGCGAGCTGCCTTTCTTTCAAACCCGAGCCATCGCATTCGCTTCGTCTACACGCCCAGGCACAGTTCTTGGCTCAATCAAATTGAGATCTGGTTTAGTATTCTTGTTCGCCGCCTCTTAGCTCGTGCCAGTTGGACATCCCTGACTCACTTACGCGAGGGCATCCTGGCATTCATTGCTTATTACAATCGTCTTTCCAATGGTCCTTTTCACTGGACCTACAAAGGACCGTCTCGCCTCTAGACTCCTACGATATTTCCGCCAAGCTGTACTAGTTGGATCGCCGCCGTTCCAACACCACTTCCAGCCGCATGCACCAGCAGACGTTCACCCATCTGAAGACCACCTTGCGTAAAGAGAGCGTCGTGCGCAGTGAGAAATACTTCGGGCACCGCCGCCGCCTGCACAAAGTCCAGGTTCTCCGGTATCTCGATCAGCATCCCCTCGTGCACTATGACATATTCAGCCTGAGCGCCACCACCAACGATTCCCATCACACGCTGTCCAGGCTTCCAGCTCCGTACCAGGGGTCCAATAGCTTCAATTTCACCCGCAAACTCCATACCGGGAATATCGGCAGGTACGTTGGGAGGCGCAGGATAAAAACCCATTCGCTGTGCAAGGTCAGCTCGATTAATACCGGCCGCACGCACTCGTACCCGCACCCACTCTCCAAAAACCTCAGGCGTCTCTACAGTCTGCATAGCCAGCACTTCTGGACCACCGGGTTGCGTTATGACCACAGCTCGCATTGCTATAACTCCCTTTCTCACTACGAGATAAACTTATGCGTTGACAAACAGCGACAATGCATCGACGAAGAGTATCTCTGATTTCATCGTTCTCCATTACGATATCGCGTCTCGGTAGTATATAGCAAGGATCACATTGTGCTCACAAAATACTCATTATCTCAGCCGATGTCGAAAGCCAAAGCAAGCAGACGGTCGAAAAAGAGCCAGAGGAACAAGAAGAAAAGAAACAGAAGAGTGAACTAGCCGTGGCTTCCCGCCTCATCCAACATATCGACTGGAGAGGCAGAGTCCTGACCGGAGATGCCTTGTATTGTCAGCGATGTTTCTGCTCTGCACTTCATCATGCAGGAGGAGATTATCTGTTTCTGGTGAAGGGAAATCAGCCTCAACTGTTGGAAGATCTGCGCTTGCTGTTTGCTCCGCTTGAACCGGTCAAACGCGCTGGTAAAGGGATCTTGCGATTACCTGAGCAACAGGGTCAAACGACGGAGAAGGCGCATGGACGTTTGGAGACGCGCAGTATTCGGGTGTCTTCAGAACTCAAAGGCTACTCCGATTGGCCTGGTTTAGAGCAAGTCTTTGAGATCCGTCGATGCTGGCAATCCAAGGGTGTTTGGAAAGAGGCGGTACGCTATGGGGTCACAAGCTTGCCAGCTACCATTGCTATCCCTGAGTGCTTGCTCAAGCTGAAACAAGGACATTGGATCATTGAAAACGGCTTACACTATGTAAAAGATGTGATCATGGGCGAGGACAAAAGCACGGTCCATGCTGACAATGGACCCACAATCATGGCGGCATTACGCAATACAGCGCTCAGTTTGCTCCGTCACGCTGGATATTCCACTATTGCTGCTCGGATGCGCTACAATAGCACCCATCCTCAAGCGGCTTTGGAGATTTTGTCGCTTTCTTTATGAGAACGCATAAGCTTTACCCCAATAAGGGTAAAGCTTGACAAAAGAAGTATTTCCGTGCTTACAAGCCTTTATCCTATAAGTTTATTCTACCCCTAGAAAGCTTGTAAATTCATCCAGGCAGGCTTCCCGCTTCCCGACCCGAGAGCTTTTATTCACTATCACTGCTGTCACGTTCATCAGGCGGAACATTCATTTCTCGTGTTATTTGATTATGCGCATCTTGCAGTTCAGGGGGAATGCCCTTCTGTTCAAAGTCTCGCCCGGCCTTCATGACATCTGGCAACCGGGCCCAGTATCCACCCTTGGGAAGCTTGGGAAGCTTAGAACTGGACCACAGCACCCCTTCGTCTGCTTCTTCATTGTTACGGGAAATCTTCTCTGCGAACCGTTTCTGTTGCCCTGCGTACGCACCTGTCCACGGCGTTCCTGGTTCTCGGCTAGGGATCCCCTTCACCTCGATGCCGTCCAATTCCTGCTGACCATACGCCTCTGCCACTTGGTTATATTTAGCTCTCGCCACGCGTACCTCCTTTGCCAGCCTGGTTCCCTTCATGCGAACGCTCTCCCCCGTCTCCGGATCTATCTTATCCAGTTGATTCGCCTTCTTCGCCCTTATGGCCAAGCTCTCCCCCGTCTTCGGATACAATCCTTTTATGAAAGAGTCCGGAGAATCCAATGAAGAGTCCGGTACAGGCAGAATCTCTCTGAATTTACCTTGGCCGATTTTCGGTCTATCTGGCATATGTCACTCCTTGTTGGTCGTGGGTTTCCCCGTTTTCTCGTCTTCTAGATTGATCATGAGTGTAGCACCCAATGGCAGACACTTCAAGAGAGAAAGAGGTCCTCTTTGGGGTCACTACGTTTCCATTCTGGGAAGCAATCCTTGCCATATCCTACTTACTGTGACTCATGGCAATTAATGGCCGCCAAAAACGGCATATCTTGGCCGTCAAGCTGAACAATTTAAGCTCAATCGCTCACTTCAAAATGAGTTCCGTTACAGCATTTAGCTGGCGATTTTATGAATCTTACGCAAGTTTGCTGATAGTGGAAAGAAACACTTCCATTGGAAACGTGTCAATGTGCTCCGCAAGCCAAACGGCTTTTTCGACCGTATCTGATCCGTTTCTTGAATCAGCAAACTTGCGTAAGATTCAATTTATGGTGATTCTGACAGAGGCAGAAAGAGCAAATGAAATGGCAGATCGAGAGCCTCTGTCGAACCTTCAGCCCGTTTTTTCGTGTGGCCTGTCGGTGTTTTTTTGACGAAAAGATACGACGTACCATATAACTAGCAATTTTGTGCTCAGAAACTGGAAAACTTACTATTGGAGCAGATCGCTTTAAGCGGCCTCCAGAGATGCTCCAATGGTCTAACTTCTCCTATTGAGGTTAAACTAGGATCGCTGCAAAAATCTATCACTAGCCATTTTTGAGCTTGTTTCAAAAAGAGATTACACGCTCAAAATGCGACCAGTGGCTCCCCTTGCCACTGGAGAAGAGATGTCCGCGTAACACGAGATATGAGAGAGAAGCTGGGAGATAATTTTACCGTTTTTGCCTGTTTTATCCGTATTATATTACACGTATCTCGGTATATGGTCTCCAACACACCGATTATTCATGTCATCATATTATGAATACAATGCTATAAATTCTTGCATTTATGATATCACATGTTTTATAATGTTATGTCGTTCATAATTTTCATGGAGGAATAAATGCTACTCAATCCGATAGCAGTTGAAAAATTGAAAGACGTCACAAGACGCTATCATTGGACAATGATAACGCATAGTCAAAGAAATGAGTTAGCACGAATGTTTATTGAAGAAGCAGGAAGACTCCAAGATCAAAAAGCGGAAAGTTCCATAAAACATGTTGTTGAAGTCTATAGCAAAGGAGAGATTACCCATGAACGATACATTGAACTCATCGAACAGATGAGTAAAGAAGAAGAAACACGAGGAGCATCTTACGGAGGAGCATACGCACGTAATAGAGTCTTTGACTTTGCTCAAAAAGCGCTTGATAGAGCAAAACATAAACAATGTTGTACAGCAGCATATTGCTAATATTGAATCTATTGCGCAACAGCATGATACGGAGATCAGGGATATCACGCAAAAACAAAAGGAAGATCTCATTCACAACCAGGAAAACATCATTGAGCAGACAAAGACTGAGATTGACCAGATTATTTTGGTGAAACTTCAAGCCGAGAAGGATAGAATGGAAAGAGTGATACGTGAACAGGAAATTATTCGTCCGGCTAGGGAGGCGGCAAGCACTGCGATAGAACATATTGCTGTACTCAAACAGAAGGCTCGAAACCACAAGCAATTAAAAAATGGGCTTGTGGGGGGATTTGGTGTTGTTGCATTTGTCGCTCTGGTCATAAGTCTTATTCTTCTTCCACTTCAGCAATGGGTAATCATCATGGCATTGGCAGCGCTAGCCTTGATATTTAATACTGCACTCTTCTGGAGAAGTAACATTACAGAAGACAAAATTGTAGAAGGCAAACGGCAGATTGCCTTTTTCCAGACAAAGAGCGGTGAGTACGCTCCACTTAACGAAGAAGAACGATGCGCATTGCTTGTCCAAAAAATATTAAAATAATCCTCCGCCCCGATGCCACCTCAAGGATTAAAATAGCGCCGTTATGGATACTATCGGCACTATGATAGATTTTTACAGTGATCCTAGTCATACCTCTCAGCTTAGAACCAGACTCACTACAAATACAAGCAAGGCCACAAAGACACAGATGGTACCAATTACATTCAGTTGCGTTATAGCTATCGTACGCAATGCCAGACCACCCAGTGCCGCGAAACAGCCAGCCACGACACGAGTCAGCATGAGTAGAGGAAATGTTGGCGCGTTGTAATAAGAAATGTTACAGCTGCGCGCAAAAAAAAGGGCTTTAACAGATTACCTCCATGATTCTCTTCTCAAAGAAAGAAGAGAACCATGGAAAAGAAAACGAAGGACTAGTTCTGTAAGGTCGCCTCAAACTCGAGGATGATTTTAACCTCGTCACTTACGATAGCACCACCGGTCTCCAGCACACCGCCCCAACCCAGACCAAAATCTTTGCGGTTGATCTTTGCCTGAGCGTCGAAACCAGCACGCTGCAAGCCGTATGGATCTTTGATTACGCCCGAGTACTCAACAGTAAATGTGACCGGTTTTGTAACACCATGCATGGTCAGGTCGCCAGTTACCTTGTAGTTGTCGCCATCTTTCGCAACACTGGTGCTCTTAAACGTTACTTTCGGGAACTTCTCAGCATCAAAGAAATCAGCCGAACGAAGATGGCCGTCACGGTTAGCATCGTTCGTACTAATGCTAGCGGTGTCAGCCTCAGCCTCGACCCATGAATTTGCAGGGTTAGCCTCGTCAATATTCAACGTACCACTAACTGTGCTGAACCGTCCACGTACGGTACTCACCATCATGTGACGTACAGAAAAACCAATCTGAGAATGCGCTGCATCAATCTGCCAGGCCATAAAAATAAATCCTCCGTTTATATGTGTATCAATCTGTTAGCAACTTCACTAACGCTAGTGATAATATCACAACAAGCTATTAATTGTCAAGCTACTTACCAAATACAAGCGATAAAGAAAAAACAATCACAGTGGAGAGCAAAGAAGTGCAAGCAAGAAGAGGTGAACCAAAAATGAGATGCCCCCGGTGATAACTCACCGGGGGCATCTCACGTCTTATACGGACGTTTTTACCGTGATCTTTAGCTGCTGTGCGTACTGATTATTAGTAACGTGAGCGACGCTGTTTGCGACGTACGGCTTCTGCTTTCCGTTTACGGCGCGATTGTGGACTTTCGTAGTATCGACGGCGACGAGCCTCTGACAGAATACCTGCGTTTTGTACCTTACGGTTGAAGCGTTTCAGCGCAAATTCAAACGATTCACCGGGTTGAATAACAATCTCACTCATGAGCGGTTACCAGCGCGCGTTGCGATCAGTACCACGGCTCGCTGAGCGAGGCTGATAACAATCGCTACAGTATACTGGACGGTCTTCGCGAGGCTGGAACGGCACCTGAGCTTCGTTACCGCAGCTTGCGCAGGTTGCGGTATACATGCTACGCTGCTCACGGTAGCCAGAGCCACCACGTGAGCCACCGCGTGAACGATCACCCATGCTCTGCTTGCGAGCAGCACGGCATGATGGGCAGCGGGAGGGGCTGTTTGTCAGTCCACGGCTAGCAAAAAATTCCTGTTCGCCAGCTGTGAAAGTAAAAGGCTGGTTGCAATCACGGCAGGTCAACGTCTGATCAGTAAATGACATAAATGCTTCTCAATTCCCGGGTTCTTGATAACCCACTTAGCTGTACTTCTACGGTGCAATCGTCGCAACAGATAGGCTACTACGAGTCTTTACACACCCCAACTCAGAGATTGTAACACACCCTCCGGCTTATCGCCATAGGTAGAGAGCGCTCTTTGAGGTTTTCAACAAAAATATTATAGCATGGCATTTCAGCAAAGTAAAGAGACTTCTCGGCACTATGAAAAATTGGTTAATGACGTTCGCTTGTATGCCCTATGGATAGTATAAACACAGGACGGGAATAGATGCTCATGATATAATCAGCACAAAATACAATTCAGTTGCAAAGGATACTATCGCATGTTCACCCTCGACGACATACTGCAAGGGAACGCGGGGAACGCTCGTGTAGTGAGTAGCTCCCCTCTCGATCCGCAGCTTGCCTTTCGTTCCGCTCACCACGATAGCCGCCAGATTGAACCAGGTGATCTGTTTGTTGCTATCAAAGGTGCCCGCGTTGATGGACATCGTTTTACCGCGACTGCCGCTCAAAATGGCGCGCTCGGCGTTCTCTGTAGCACAGAGATCCCTGATCTTCCATCTGCGTTTTTCCAGATCGTTGTGCCCGATGTCGTGGAGGCACTGCACGCTACGGCGCGCGCTCGTGTGCAGCGGCAACCCACGACAATATATATAGGCATTACAGGCAGCAATGGGAAGACCAGTACGAAAGAGGCTGTCGCTGCGGTCCTGGACCGTCTCGCGCCTACGCTGAAAACGCTGGCCTCTTACAATACAGAGATTGGTTATCCTCTCACGCTCCTCCGTCTGGAACCCCAGCACCGCTTTGCGGTCCTTGAGATGGGTGCGCAATGGGTCGGTGAACTGGCCTGGCTCTGTACGATTGCCGCTCCTGACTGGTCAATCATTACCAATGTCGGTACCTCTCATCTTGAATATTTTGGCTCGCAGGAACGCATTGCTCTCGCCAAAAGCGAACTGGTGCAGGCGCTCAAACCCGAGGGCCTGGCTATTCTGAACTACGATGATCCTCGTGTACGCGCTATGCAAGAGAAGTCGCAGGCACCGATCTTATCGTATGGCACTGCGGAAGATGCCCTGGTGCGGGCAACCACTATCGCTGGCGATCCCTTACGTGGGCATAGCTTTACACTGCACTATCTGGACCAGCAGATTACGATACAGCTCCATATTCCTGGCGAACATGGCGTGACGATCGCGCTGGCTGCCGCCGCCGCTGGTATCGCTGCAGGCATGCCGCTGATAGAGATACGCGACGCTCTGGAGGGGCTTACAGCCTATAAGCGACGTGGCGAGATCAAATCTGGTCCTAATGGCAGTACCCTTATCGATGATAGCTACAATGCAAACCGACAGTCGATCCTGGCTATCGCGCAAGCTATGCATACTACGCAGAGCGAATCCGATTGCCAGCGCTGGGCGATCCTGGGCGATATTCTGGAATTGGGTGACTATAGCCATGAGGAGCATCGGTTAACCGGGACCGCACTGGTACCACTCGTCGATCAGATTGTTGCAATCGGTGCTGAGGCTCGCTTCTATGTCGAGGGGGCAATCGCGGCTGGGATGCCAGCCGAGCGTGCGCACTATTTCGCCGCCAGTCTGGACGATACAGCCGCTCTGGAAGCTGCCAAACAGGCTGCCGCAACACTGCTCAAAGCACAGGTGAAGCAGCATGATCTGGTACTGCTCAAAGCATCGCTAGGAATAGGTATGGATACCCTCCTGCAGATGCTGCAAAGCTAGCATTTCATGAGCTAAGGCTAGAGAGATTAAGACTAGAGAGATTCTGAAAGGAAGAAAGATACAGATGTCGAGAAAGAAGCTGCGTGTCGGTGTTGTATTTGGTGGTCGTTCGGGCGAGCACGAGGTCTCGTTGGCCTCTGCTGAGGCGGTCATCGCGAATTTGAGTCCCGATAAATATGAGATTGTGCCCATCGGTATCACTAAAAACGGTCAATGGTTGCTGGGTACTGAACCAGCAACGTTACTTGCCGCCGGACAACATGTTGAAGCCGTTCAGATCAGTGAGACAGATCCGCAAGGGACCAGTCTTGTGACCATCACTGGTGATCCAACGCTCAAACGCCTGATCCCTTTGCAGGCAGGCAAGCAGCTCAACGAGAACGGCGAGATCGATATCATCTTCCCGGTCCTGCATGGTACATATGGCGAGGATGGGACGATGCAGGGTCTGTTAGAGATGGCGAACATTCCGTATGTTGGCAATGGCATTCTGGGCGCGTCACTGGGCATGGATAAAGAGAAGATGAAGATGGTCTTCGATGCTGCTGGACTCCCCAATGTGCGCTATCTTGTCTACCGGCGCAACCAGTGGGAGCGTGACCCGGATGCGATCATTGAGGCTATTGAGCAACAACTGGGCTACCCAACCTTTGTCAAACCGGTCAACCTGGGCTCCAGTGTCGGTATCAATAAGGCTCATGATCGGGCAGAACTTGTCCATGCTATCAATGTCGCCGCAGAGTTCGACCGCAAGATCATTATCGAGCAGGGTATCAACTGCCGCGAGTTTGAATGCGCCGTCCTTGGCAACGACGAGCCGATCGTCTCCGTCGTTGGCGAGATCGTTGCCAGCAACGAGTTCTACGACTATAACGCCAAGTATATCGACAACCAGTCACGCGTTGATATCCCCGCTCACATTTCGCCAGCGCTTTCAGAACAGATCCGCCGTTACGCGATCCAGGCGTTCCAGGCTCTGGACCTGAATGGTCTCTCGCGCATCGACTTCTTTATCGATAAAGATACCGAGCAGGTCTACATCAACGAGGTCAATACACTACCCGGTTTCACCAAAATCAGTATGTATCCCAAGCTCTGGGCCGCCAGTGGCATCCCGTACGATGAGTTGCTGGACCGCCTGATCGAACTGGGCATCGAGCGCTACGAAGATCGCCAGCGCAACCGCACAACCTTCTAAGCTCTCACTACCAGGCAGGCGAGCATCTATGCTCACCTGCTTGCTTTTTGTGCTTAACGATACGCCTCGGCCTGCAGATTGAAGAGCTCGGCATAGCGTCCATTCAAGGCCATCAGCTCTTCATGCGAACCACATTCACGCACATCCCCATGCTCCAGCACCAGGATACGATCAGCCAGGCGCACTGTACTGAAGCGATGGCTGATAAAGATCGCTGTCTTGCCCTTGGTCAGGACACGAAACTCTTTAAAGACATCGGATTCGGATTGCGGGTCCAGGGCGCTGGTCGGCTCATCCAGGATGAGAATACGCGCATCACGCATAAAAGCACGCGCCAACGCGACCTTCTGCCATTCGCCGCCACTCAACTGCGTCCCCTGCTTAAACCAGAGGCCCAGCATCGTCTCATAGCCGTCGCTGAGTTGCTCAATGACGGTATCCGCTCCACTCCTGGCCGCCGACAATTTCACAGACGCTAGATCATCGATTGAGGCAAGACGCCCCAAGCCAATATTTTCGCTGGCCGTCAGATGGTATTTGACAAAGTCTTGAAAGACGACGCCAATCTGCGCACGCAAGGTATGGAGATCGTACTCACGAATATTACGTCCTCCAATCAAGATCTCCCCTTCATCTGGATCGTAGAGACGCGTTAGCAGTTTGACCAGCGTCGTCTTGCCCGCCCCATTGCGTCCAACAAGGGCAACGGCCTCACCAGAGTGGATCGTAAAGCTTACATTGCGCAATGCAATCTCAGACTTCCCCGGATAGGTAAAACTGACATTGCGAAACTCGATCTCCAGGCCACCTGGTTGCGCCGCAGTCTGGAGCAGAGCAGGCTGCTCCGGTGAAGTGATCGCCGGCATGTATGCCAGGAACTCGAACAGGGTACTGACATAGAGCGTATTCTCATAGATGTCTGAGATCCCATCGAGAATACTTTGAATACTCAGACCAGCACGCATGGCTGCCTGGGTGTACTTTGTGAGCGCCCCCAGCGTAATAGCTCCCTGGACCGCCTGCAAGGCGACATACAGGTAGATGACCGAGTTGGAGATAATGGTCAACGTCGCCCAGAGAAAGTTACTGATACTGCGCGGGAAGAGGAAGCGTACAAACTCCGCGAAAAATTTATCCATGAGCTCGCTATAGCGGCGAATAAAGAAATCACCCAGGGAAAAAAGCTTGATCTCTTTATTGTAGTCATCAACCGTCATGACATGGTTGAAGTAGGCCATCAGACGTCGTTCAGGCGACTCGTGGCGCATACGATAAAACTCGCGCCAACTGTAGCGACTCCCCACGATAAACGACGGGATCGGCAGCAGAAACGCGATAGGGATGAGCCACCACGCCAGTTGCATCAATAGAAACAACATCGAGATCAGCGTAATCAGCGTCTGACCTAATTCAAATGTCTGCCGAATCATTGTCACTGGTTTATACCCTGACTCGGTTGCAGCCTCGCGCAGCTTATCATAAAACTTGGAGTCCTCAAAGAAGGCGAGATCGAGCGTATCAGCCTTTTTCAAAATCGCCAGTTGAATATAATTCGTTACGCGTTCACGCAACAACTGTTCCAGGGTTGTATTACAGTTCACCAGGAAGCGATCAACCAGGCCCACGCCTAATTGGAGCCCTACAGGCAACCAGATAGGTGCAATCGAATGCATACGCATCCCCTGCACGACACTATCAATCAGTACCTGGGTAATGACCACCTGGATCACAGGGGTCAGCCCACGCACAATGGTTACAATGGCGAGTGCAAGCGTGAGAGGCATATCAGCAGACCAGACAATTGAAAGGACTCGTGGCAGGCCAGAGAACGCGAGAAATACTTTCCTGAGTTGAAAACTCTCATCATCCTGCTCACTTTTTTTCGTCGTACCATTCTTATTGGATATTGTAGACATTTACCCACTAGCTAGAGAGGTATTGACTCCCCTACCACCCCACATATCATATTTTCTTAATGAGCATAGTTCAGACATCTATTATTATACATGATGTAAATGTAAAAAATGAATACACGTAACTATGAAATATATATCATCCAGAAAGCTGTATGATATGCAAGGCTTCTCTGCGCGGTTGAAGATTTTAATCTATCTTTAGAAACGAGTTAGATGCAATACATTATCTTTCTACCGCTTATCTGGTAGGAAACATGGAGTGGGGCAGAATAGAATTAAAGAAGATGCCTTTGTGAGGAGAAGCATCCTCTTTAATTTTCTAGGAAAAGCAGTGATTATGGTTGCTGTTTATCTGGGAAGTAGTAGCGAAAGGCGGGAGCCACAGCCATACCAAGAGGTCCAGTGGCAAGTAGAATAGCATTGTTCCCAGTATGAGCAAAGACGAGCAGTATCGCGAGTACTGTCACGGTTGCGCAGCTGGCCAGCATGATACGAACAATATCATCAGGAGATTTTCGAGAGCGCCTGCGACGTTGATTATTTTGACTTTGTTGTTGCATACGATATAATTCCTCATAGGGGTAAGTCGGCCGGGCTTCCAATCTCGTCGACCTACCAGAACGACCGTAGATCTTCTAGAGATTTGCGGTCTTATTTTTGTACAAGCGATGCCTCTGAGCCGCATCTCTCCGTTCCCTCAACATTACAAATGTTTTCTGGACATTGTAGACATTTACCTACTAGCTAGAGAGAGGTATTGACTCCCTATCCCATATCATATTTTCTTAATGAGCATAGTTCAGACATCTATTATTATACATGACGTAAATGTAAAAAATGAATACACGCAACTATGAAATATATATCATCCAGAAAGCTGTATGATATGCAAGGCTTCTCTGCGCTACTCACTACAAAAACACCACAGAAGTACGCGACTCCAGAGCTGCCCATAGTCTTTTTTTCCACAAATTGCTACTGCTGCTGTGCAGTTTTCCCTTGACAGTAGACATCCAAAACTACTATACTACTAGAGTAGTTTCTATTGTTGATCCACAAAGTCAATAATACAATCGTTTTTTGTATTAAGGAGGCCAGACACATGTCTGAGTATGCACATCCAGAGGCACTTATTGATACGAGTTGGGTAGCCGATCATTTGAACGATAGCAATGTTCGCCTGATCGAAGCTGATGAAGATGTACTGTTGTACGAAGTCGGTCATATCCCCGGCTCGGTAAAGCTAGACTGGCATGTCGACGTTCAGAATCCCCTGAGCCGAGACTTTGTTGACCAGGAAGGCCTGGAGAAGCTTTTCAGCCGCTACGGCATCAGTAACGACACCACCATTGTTCTGTACGGCGACCGCAATAACTGGTATGCAGCGTATGCCTACTGGCTGTTCATCCAATATGGTCATAAGAACCTGAAGATCTTAAACGGTGGACGCGCAAAGTGGGAAGCAGAGGGTCGCCCTTATACCAAAGAAGTACCACACTTCGCAGCAACTACCTATCATGCACAGCCCGCTGATGAGAGCATTCGCGCTTTCCGTGATGACGTCCACGCTGGTCTACAGAACCCCAATCGTCGTCTCATCGACGTTCGCTCACCACAGGAATACAGCGGCGAGCTACTGCATATGGTTAACTATCCGCAGGAAGGTGCACAACGCGCCGGTCATATCCCTGGAGCTAAGAGTATTCCATGGGCAGTAGCAGCTAACGCCGACGGCACCTTCAAGTCAACCGAAGAGCTGCAAAACATCTACGAAGCCAAAGATATTACCCCCGATAAAGAGGTCATCTCCTACTGTCGTATCGGTGAGCGCTCAGCTCATACATGGTTTGTACTGACCCGCCTGCTGGGCTATCCAAATGTCCGCAACTACGACGGTTCCTGGACAGAATGGGGCAGCCTCGTTCGTTCTCCAATCGAGCGCTAGTCGCTTACTGATTGCGATTGAACCATCTCCACTCTTTCGCTATATTTCGATATTTTGTGCTATCAATATTGTAGCCATTGCGAAAAGAGTGGACACAAAAGAGAGGTCTCATACCTATAGGTATATGAGACCTTCTTTTGTTATCTCGACTCCAGCCTCCTCATCCTCTCTGCTAAGATCTTATTCCGAAAACCAACGCGACTGGCGTCGCTCGTGCTCGCACACGCAAGTTTTCAGATACGTAGTAAATTTGACGCTTTTTGACTTTTTCATGGAAACAACGTCTGCATACCATAAGAAGCTAAAAGCCTGGCACTCCTTGCTATATATAATTAACGCTAGTGACTAACTCTCGACTTCTGAGGCAAAACCAAGTATAATTTTTTCTGTTCACATAAACAAACGAAGCCATTATATTGACTCATTTTCTGAATGCAAAAACAACTTTTTACCTTTATGAAAGTATATTTCCGTCGCCATGGCAAAAGCAACTATTCGTGCTCTCGAACTAAAACCAATGCACCAAAGATCTGGCATAGTGAAGCAGAGAAGCTCGAAAGTTTGAGCGACAGAGACAGAGAACGATACTGGTACGAAAAGCGTTCGAGTTTCACAGACATGAAGTTTGTGTAAAAGAAGGCAGGCAGAAGATCATGAAATGTCCTCACTGCGGTACAGAGGTACGTGGTAACGCACGTTTTTGCGGAACATGCGGTAATCTAGTCAGTGACACATTGGCACCCTCCCAGGTTAATCCAGGTTATAGCACTAATACGAAGGCGACTGGTGGCAGGCCAATTACAGCATCCAGTGCAATCGATGCCGGCTCACACTTACAGAGTGGTCGCTATACCATTAAACAGATTCTTGGTCAGGGCGGCATGGGTGCGGCTCTCCTGGCTAACGATGCTCGTCTGGATAATAAGACTGTTGTTATCAAAGAACTCATATCGGACAATGTCGATCCTGTACAGCATGCGGACGATGTGCGTAATTTTAAGCGCGAGGTCTCAACGCTGGTCCGTATTGACCATCCGCTGGTCCCTAATGTTACTGACCATTTTCAAGAGGGTACGCGCTACTTTATGGTGCAGGAATATATTGAGGGTGAAAACCTGGAAGAATATATTGAGCGCCTCCAGAAGCCGCTCTCGGAGCATGAGGTACTTGTCTGCGCCGACGAGATCCTCGATGTGCTGGATTATCTCTCACAGCAGACACCCCCGATTGTGCATCGCGATATTAAGCCAGCAAACATTATTATCGGCAAGAAGGATCATCGGGCGCATCTGGTCGACTTCGGCATTGCACGCGCTGACGAGCTAAAAAATGCTCAACGGAAGCAGACCTCGGCACTGGGTACGCCAGGCTATGCACCACCTGAACAGTATCAGGGCAACGCGGATCAGCGCTCCGATCTCTATGCCCTGGCCGCCACCCTGCATCACCTGCTCACCAACCGTGATCCGCGCGAATATGCTCCGTTCTTCTATCCACCAGCGAGCACACTCAATAATCAGGTCACACCTGATATTGAAGCGATTCTGCAGAAAGCACTCAATAACGATATTACCCAGCGCTACCAGAGTGTCCAGGAGATGAAGCAGGACATCGATAATGTGCTCCGCCAGCACTTTGGCATCTCACGCAATATCGATAACTATATGTTAGGGGCCTCTGGTCCAATGCCCGTCATTACTCCGGCAACGGGTAAAAGCTCTTCAAGCCCTACGTATCCCGCACAACCAGTCTCTACTACTGCTGCAACGAACATAGCAGCGAATAATGCAACTACCCAGAATACGCAGGCAACCAGCCAGCAAGGAAGAACGACGCCAGTACAATCGTTAGTATCTTCAGCATCTCAACCTACCTGGCCCCAGCAACCTCCCTCGGGACCAGCAAGCTCCAATCCACTCACACCTACGCCGCCCAACCCCAGACGACGTAGCAGACTCTTTCCTTTGCTTGTCGCCGGTCTCATCCTGTTGATCCTCATCATTACATTACCCATACTCTTCACGCACTTAGGAGGAACAAAAACACCCCAAACCGGTTCCAGGCCAACAGCTACAGCAACTGCGACGGTGACAGGAGGCATCGGTGTCACGATGATCAACGGCGAACCAATCGGCATCAGCGACGGAACAGTAGCCTTTGATACCTCACTGGTCGATGGCCCGGACAAGATAGCAGCCGCACAAGATCTAAAAGCGCATAACTCAAATCTAGCCATTGGCTCGCTCACCAGCGCGCTGCACAAAAATATCAATGACGCGGAGGCCCTGATCTACCAGGAAGACATCAATGTTCTTAACTCTAAGAGTCCCTATGTCACGCTGGTTGTTGCAACTATGTTGAGTGGACCTAATTCAAATATCACTGTTGGGCGTGACGATCTGCAAGGGGCTTATGTCGCGCAGAAAGAGTTTAATGATGGCTCTCGCCTGGGTAATGGCGCGCAGGTACGTCTGCTGATTGCGAACGCAGGCAGTAACGCGGCTAGTTCGCAAGCGGTCGCGCAGCAGATCGTTCAGCTTGCACACGCGGACAAAACCTTTGTGGGTGTCATGGGTTGGCCCTTCAGTGCCTACACACAGGCAGCGATCAATACATTAAAGAACGCCGATATTCCTATGGTCTCACAATCATCTTCCAGCGATGCTCTCACGGGAGCATCACCTTCATTTTTCCGTATTATTCCACCGAATACCACACAGGGAGAGCAGGGAGCAATCTACGCAGAGAATAATCTACACGCGCACTCCGCCGCTCTCTTCTATGATCCCGCCAACAGTTACAGCCAGACACTGGCCTTCGATTTCAAGAAATCTTTCGAGCAGAATGGTCAAAACAAAATCGTCGATCAGGAGACATTTACTGTTGGTCAGCCAGCTTCAATCGCTGCTGCTATCCAGAAGGCTCTGACGCATAACATTGACCTGATCTACTTTTCAGGCTATGCTAGCGATCTCAGCACCTTACTCGTAGATCTACCACCCGGAACTATACCTGTCCTGGGTGGCGATGCACTCTATGAGTTGGGAGGATATAGCTCAAGCGCACGGCAGAACTTGCCACGTGTCCACTTCACTGCCGGGGCATATCCTGATGAATGGGATGTATTAGGCCACACCAATCAGAAGCCAGCTTTTTTTCGCGACTATATCAGTTACATCGACTCTGATGGCTCACATCGAGGCGGTGAGTATGGCTTTACGCGACCGTCTAATGATGTTATCCTTTCATATGATGCGACTCTGTCCTTACTTTCCGCGTATAATAGTATAACGAGTACAAAGAAAACGGGCATCACTCCTCAAGACGAGGTGCATGCACTGAGTACTATTACAGGTAACAACTCGATTCAGGGCATTAGCGGTCAGATTGCGTTCGGCAAAGACGGCAACCCCATCGATAAAGCAATTGTTGTACTATATGTCGATTCACAGGGGCGCATCCATATGGAATCGGCGAATCTGGGTCGTTTCTTGAAATAGAGAGAGCAAGCAAGCAGTTCTCTTGTTGACAAGTCAGCGACAATAATTTGAAAACACTAGGAATAACTATGAAATGTCCAGTTTGCGGCACGGATAATCCTACTGGAGATGCCTTCTGTAGCAACTGTGGTTACGATCTGCAACATGATGCGGGCGCACCACAGCCGGTGCAAAATATGGCATGGGTTGATACCAGTGCTTCAGCCAGCCAGGAGCAGACGTTTAGCACAACACCATCCGGTCCTTCGACGTCTACCCTATTGAAGCCGAATATGCGCCTGCAAAACGGTCGCTATGAGATCGTGCGCATTCTCGGCCAGGGTGGTATGGGAGCCGCTGTACTGGCGCATGACACACGCATCGCAAATAAACCGGTGGTAATCAAAGAGCTTATCTCAGATGAAAATGATCCTCAACAACGTCAGGAAGATGTGAACAATTTCAAACGCGAGGTCACAACCCTGGCAACGCTCGATCATCCTTTGATCCCCACGGTTACCGATAGCTTCCAGGAAGGGTCACGCTACTATATGGTGCAGGAGTACGCTCCTGGCGAGACCCTGGAAGCCTACCTTGAGCGTACACAAAAACCGATGCCTGAACGCGAGGCATTAACGTATATCTCACAGGTCCTCGATATCCTGGAGTATCTGAGCAAACAGAAGCCACCTATCATTCACCGCGATATCAAGCCCGCGAATATCATTATCAGTAGTAAAGATCAACGGGCACGTCTGGTCGATTTCGGCATCGCACGCGTAGACGAGGCAAAGAACGCGGCAAAACGCAAACAGACCTCGGCCCTGGGTACACCTGGCTATGCACCACCTGAGCAGTATCAGGGCAACGCCGATGCACGCTCTGATATCTACGCCCTGGCCGCTACGCTGCATCACCTGGTCACCAATCGTGATCCACAGAGCGAGGCACCATTCCAGTATCCACCGGCTCGCAGCATCAATCCAAAGGTCTCACCAGAACTGGAAGAGGTTCTTGAACATGCGCTGACCATGGATATTACGAAACGCTATCAGACCCCGGCAGAGATGAAAGATGCCATCGACGCTATCTTGCAAGGTCGCTTCCAGACGACAGGTGATACGAGTAGTTATGTGCTCAATCCATCGCGTCCGCTCACCCCGCCATCGGCACGCCCGACCGCCCCAACAACCAGGGCAGGTTCAGGCACGCGTAGCGGGAATGCTGCCCAGGACTATCAGGAAGGGTACCGGGCTCGCCAAAATACGCGCTCAACACCTCCGCCCTTCAAGTCAGTCAACAATATGGCTGACTATACAACTGACTACCAGAACGATTATGGGCAGCGCTACGAAGGACAGCGGCAGCAGCAAGAGATGGTACCACCACGCAATCGGCAGTACTTCTCACCACCGCCCTTCCCAATCTCTAGCCCACCGCAACAGCAGAGTACCAACTACGTCAAGATCAGCTTTATTATTCTGATCATCGTCATAGTAGCAATCGCCATCCTACTCTTTGCTATCGGTGGCGGTAGCGCTGTCAGTACGTATCCCATTCACTAAATACTGCATATCATCCGTTCGGGATAAGAGGATAGCAGAATAGAAATAGATAACAGAAGAGGCATGCGCTTTACCTATACTCGTGAGTAAAACGCATGCCTCTTCTATTGCCATATATTCATACTTTTTGCAGACGACGCCATAGATCTTCAGACGTGAGATCAGCAATCTCAAGTACTTTCTGACGACTGGTTGCACCCCGTATAATGGTAATGCCACGCTTCGGCAATCCGAGCTGCATAGACAGCAATTTCACCAGCGCATCATTCGCCGCACCATCTACCGGAGGAGCTGTCAAACGAGCACGCAGGCTCACTTGAGTACCGGTCTTGCCAGCCTCCTGGTCATCTTCATGTATCCACTCTAATTTATTGTGAGCGCTGCGCGGGATGACACGCACCGAAATCAGCATAGGTAGCTACCAACCAACTGGCAGTGCCTGAATCAGCAAGATCTTCAAGATAAACAGTAAGAACCAGGCAAAGATAAACGAGAAGTCGAAGACACCCACCTGCCCGATTACACGGCGAGCTGGATCGATAAAGGGATCGGTCATACGTGCCAGGAAACGCACAAAGGCGCTACCCTCGCCGAAATGAACCCATGAGACGACCGCCCGCACAAGCATGGCGAGGATCAGGAAGCTCAGAAAGAGATTAATTACAGTGCTAACAAAAGGAAACGGCAATGGCGCTGGCGTCATCATCGGTCACTACTCCTGAACAGTATGAACATCAATAAAGGTCATTCCCATAAACGTACGACGCGCGATATCAGTAACTCGTACGCCTGCGAGATCCGGCAACGTCGTAAAATGTCGCTGGACATATTCGCCCAGCGGGCGTGCAGCGCTCCAGCCAGCAATAGAAGATGCGGCCAGGGCCGAGACGCGTGTACGCGGACGACTGGAGGCCATACCCAGCATTGTGCCGATCGTCATAAGCGAGACACCAACAGCGAGGTTCGTGCCACAATTAGGATGGATCGCCAGTTCGGCCTCGCCGGCCTGGAGGCGCGATAGAGCCTCATCCAACGCCCGGCGTAGCTGACCAAGATCGACATCGCCAAAGATCGTAAAACCATCAGAATTTGAACGAGCTGCGACATTTAAGGTAGGGATCATGCCACTCAAAATGGTAATCGTGGCATGCTCTAACGCGTGATTCTGCCGGGTCCGTCGACCCAGCAACAGATCATCCCATTTCATCTCCAAGCTCCTTCCGCATAGTTGCATTGCTACACTGCTTTTTCCTATGGCGTTCTACGTTCGCTGAAAGATTGCTCGTCCGATACGAACAATCGTTGCACCCTCTTCAATAGCCACCGGGTAATCATTGGTCATACCCATTGAGAGATGCCGCCAGTTACAATCAGGCAGCTGTTGACGTAACGAATCTCGCAACTCGCGCAACGCCCGAAACACTGGACGCACCTGCTCCATATCCGCTACGAGCGGCGCGACCGTCATCAAGCCTTGAATCTCAAGATGCGGGAGAGCGGCAATCTGCCGAGCAATCGCTGGCGCTTCCTCTGCTCTCATACCTTCTTTACTCGCCTCATCAGCAATATTGACCTGCAGCAAAATTGGCTGCCGCTGTGGCGACTTAGACTGCCCATCTGTGCCCTGCTCCCCATCTGTACTATCACGTTCCGCAACATGCTGCAAGGCTTGAGCGACATGCAAACTATCCACACTATGAATATACGCGAATGAAGCATAGACTTTTTTGGCTTTATTGGTCTGCAGATGCCCGATCAGATGCCAGCGCAGGTCTGATGGCGAGAAATCAGCCATTTTGTCCAACGCTTCCTGTACCCTGTTCTCGCCAAAATCTCTGATGCCAGCCTGGTAAGCAAGCTTGACCAGTTCCAACGGTCTTGTCTTGGAGACAGCGACAAGGGTAATCTCATCAACTTCACGCCCGGCACGCACAGCCGCAGCCGCAATTCGCTCACGTACACGTGCAATATTCGTCGCGATACCTTGTTCCTGGCTCATAGAGGGTTGATCCAACACGATATACTACCTTCTGCTCTCAATTATAAAGTGAAGTGATCTCTCTATTATAGCAACCTTTGTCCCCCCTATCACGATAGCCAACCAACATGGTAGTCCTGATAAGAAGGACAGCAAGCAAGCAAAAAAGTATAGATGGTCTCACTATTACTACGTGCTACAGTGCAATGCCGTTGTAGGGCAGCAGATACTACTCGCTCTTCTCAAGCAATTCTAGCAATACGCCATGGGTCCCTTTGGGGTGCAGGAAAATGGCGCGCCCTTCGGCTGCGATACGGGGCTGTTCATCGAGGACGGAGGCTCCTTGCGCCTGAAGATCACGGAGAGCTGTATCGATATTATCAACCTGCAAACAGATATGGTGCATACCCTCACCGCGCTTCTCAAGAAACTTTGCCAGACTAGAATCGCTGGTCATTGGTTGCAATAGTTCGATCTCGCTCCCATTGGGACCACCCATTGGCAAGAAGGCAATACGAACCTGTTCGGAAGGGACATCTTTCATCTCACGCGGCACAATACCCAACATATCGCGATAAAAAAGTAATGCTTGCTCCAGGTCTCGCACAATAATAGCAATATGATCGATACGTTCGGGTACCTTCATAATAGTCACCTTTATATAAACGCTACGACTAGGACGAACTAACTTGCAGATTTGGCAGGTCCAGATGATGTGGGACAACGGTATAGAGGCCAATACTACGCTGAATAGAACTGGTCAAAGTGCGCAGAGCCATCAAGGCACTGATACGCGTCTCTTCATCATAGTGTAGTGTCTCCGCCAGGAAATCGAACTCAGCCTGGGTAAGGATCTCATAGCTCATATCGGGCTTGACCAGGGTACTCAATTCCAGATTCACGTAGGATAGGCGGTCAAGCTGAATGGTTGCGGGCCGAATAATATTGGCGTATGTATGGATGAGCTTATCCTCATTATAGAATGCACTCAACATATACCAGCGCTCAGGCCAATAAAACTGCACACAATTATTGCGGAGGGTACGTGTCCCGGAAGCCCAATTCATCACCGTTCCGGCAGGTAACCAGAGCTTTACACAGTCTTTTGAGGCTTCGGATGCCTGTTCACCGTCCAGCGCACTCATAGTGAGCTTAGACGCGCGCCACGTTCCGTTTAACGTTTGATCATATGTATAACTCTCGACGAGAAAATCTCGTTGCATAACTACACTCCCTTCATCAACATCCATATACTACGGAACAAGGACAAAAACGTCAAGTAGAAAGGTTAACAAACAATATGCCTGGCATCGATAACAATGAAGACCGTGCATAGTATTTTTTAGTCTCTTATTCTATAGTTTCTCTCTGTGATAACACGCAAAACTGCAAAATCCTTCCATGGTAATAAAACCGTGATACTCGCCTTTTCGGGTCTTATTCCAACCACCTACACGACGATCATAGCGAGTACTCCCCACTCTTCCCCACGCTACACTGTCAGAACTTCGGATCAGCAGTAGTGGTATGTGCCACTTATGTTGATTGAAAGAATCCTCATTTGACAACGTGCAAGCGATACAGATAGTTACTCGTTCAAAAAAACGTTCGTTCATCATCGTAAGATGCTTCCACGATGCATTGATGTGTTGTACAATGATCATCGATACAGTGGCAGCAATGTTAGCAGAAGAACAGCAGAAATAAGTATTTTATGCAATGCCCCAATTGTCAAACAATCAATCCAGCGCAAGCCAAGTTTTGTATGGAATGTGGGTACCGCCTGGGCGAATGTCCACATTGTGGAACAATCAATCCAGCTGGAGCCAAGTTTTGTATGGAATGTGGTAACTCCCTCCAGACGGCGAAAGAAAGAAATACAGCGCCTACGCAAGATCAGATGATTGCCTTGGGGAGAACGACACAACCAATGCCACGTGTAGTGCCGACAAAGAACTATCAGGTAACAGACTACCAGACGGAGACGACCATAGATTCTACGCTGGAGCTGGCGACGCCGAATGTCTCATCGCTCCTGGCCTCTGCGGAAGAGCGACGTGTCGTTACGGTAATGTTTGCTGATATCACTGGCTCTACTCCGCTGGCGGACCGCCTGGATCCTGAAGATATGCGCGCCATCTTGAATGGATATTTCAATCTGATGACGGAGCAGATCCGTAAGTATGATGGAACTGTAGAAAAATATATCGGCGATGCGGTTATGGCAGTTTTTGGGACACCCGTCACACACGAAGATGATCCCGAACGCGCGATACGTGCAGCCCTCGATATGCAGAGTGCGCTGACGGCCTTTAATCAACAACGCCTGGCCCGCGATCCCCAGGTTACTCGTCTTCAGATGCGTATCGGTATCAATACGGGTGAGGTAGCGGCTCCAGTAAACACTGCGACCCAGCATCAAGACTTCCTGGTGACCGGTGACGCGGTAAATATCGCTGCACGCCTGCAACAAAATACCGTCCCCGATGCGATCCTTGTAGGGGAACGCACCTATCTGGCAACTCGCGATGTCTTTGACTTTACAGATATGGCGTCGCTCAATCTGAAGGGGAAACCGGAGCCAATCAAGGCATATGTTGTGCAGGGCTTGCATCAACAGACCACTACGATCGCACAACATCCACGCGGGATCTCCGGGCATCGAACGCCTTTAATAGGACGTGATCTAGAACTTACATTGCTCTTTGCCAGCTATGCTCGCGTCCAGGCTGAACACAGCCCGCATCTGATTACCCTGTTAGGTGCGCCGGGCATAGGTAAGACTCGCCTGGTACGCGAGTTTATTAGCCGTGAGCAGGAGCTCGTTAAGAACTCTTCAGCATACAAGAAGCAAGCGCCTCCATTGATACTCAAAGGTCGCTGCCCACCATACGGTGAAGGGATCACCTATTGGCCTCTGGTAGAGATCTTGCGCACACTACTCCATGTACAGACCACCGATACCAGTCAGGAGCTCCAACAGCGGCTGGTCGATTTTCTGCGTGACACCTTCGCGAAGGCTCAGAGCAGTGAGTCAGCTGAAGAGGTCGCTGACATTCTTCTACGCCGTATCGGACGTGGTCTAATCAACACGCCAGAACCTTTAGCGGATGCAAATTCAGATGCTCTATCGATCCTGTCGACAGAGCGCGCTAAACCAGAGATCACGACGACTTCCCGCTCTGGCGAGCTAAAGCAGAGCGGAACGCAGGGGGCATTGCTACGCGTCTGGCGTGTCTTGCTGGAGGCCCTGGGCAAGGTACAACCTTTGATTATTGTGGTTGACGATCTCCAATGGGCTGATGAGGCGCTACTGGACCTGCTTGAATATCTCACAGATCGCATTACAGCGGTACCGGTACTCTTTCTCTGTCCTGCACGACCAGACTTTTTGGAATACCGGCGCAACTGGGGTGGTGGGCATCGCAACTTTACGGCCATCGAGCTCGATGCTCTGACGGAAGATGAGAGCAATGATCTGGTTGACGCACTTCTCAATACGCATGACTTCCCGGAGGCTTTGCGCTATTCGATTTTACTGCGCTCCGAGGGGAACCCTTTCTTCGTGGAAGAGATTGTACGGATGCTGATCGATCAGGGCATTCTGGTCCGCGAGCAAGCTTCAGAAAGCGGTCAAGACTACTGGCGCGTCGAGTATCCCCGGCACGCTATGTTTGAGGAACCGACGACTCACGCGCATAGTGAGCAGAGCGAGATCGGCCCGGATAGCATTATGAATAGCCACTTCGTTCTGCCGATCCCTTACGTCCCTGATACGATCCAGGGTGTGCTGGCAGCCCGCGTGGACCTGCTCGAACCGGTAGAGAAGGTTATCTTACAATATGGGGCGATAGTAGGACGCAACTTCTGGCTCTCGCTCTTAATCGAGCTGTGCGCTGACCTGAGCCCTGAGACGATCCTCGATGGTCTGGTCTCGCTTATTCGACGCGATTTCATTACTGAAAATACCGCCAAGGGCAATAGTCCGATCATCAACGATCATAGCTATAACTTCAAGCATATCTTGATCCGTGACGTGGTCTATAACCATATTCCACGCTTACGACGCGCACGTGAACATGCACGCATCGCACTCTGGATCGAGCAACACACACAGCAGCAGAGCGCAGAATTGATAGAATTGATCGCCTATCACTATCAGCAGGCACTTACAACATGGTCGGTCAGCGCAGCGATGGAGTATATCGAGCTACCGTCCACCCAGCATGCGCATAGTACGGTGGTACGCCTGACCAGGAATAATCTGCGCCAGCAAGCTATCAAATATCTCACACTTACCGGTGATCAGGCGCTCCATGGCTACTATGGCCTACGCGCGCTCCGGGCCTACAACGACGCCTACGATCTCCTGATCGATGGTCAGACAGATCCTCTAGAGCGCAGCCGCATGCTCACCAAGATCGCGGAGGCCCAGGCACTACGTGGTAACCTTGACGAGGCATGGCAGAATAATCGTCTCGCGCTCCAGATCGCGACCGAAGAGGGACTTGAGCCGGATCGTACCTATCTGCTCAGTATCTATGAACACCTCTCTTCGATGGCTACACGCTGGCGACCTCGCTTCGACTCACCACCTGAGCCACAAGAGATACGCAGTTATATCAACGCCGGTCTCCAACTGTTGGCAGGGACCCCGACCAGCCGCGAATATATCGCGTTCCTGACCTACGAGGCCTTCTGGTATATCCGTCAGCTCGATGACGCACCCAGTACACAAAAAGCTGATCTGGTCGAACATGCCTTAGAGAGCGGCCATCGCGCACTCTCAATGGCCGAAGAGCTTGACAATCCACGCACGCTCTCACTGACGATAGATGCAATGGGCTTTATCTACCTTGTCTATCATCGCTACACACGAGCCAGAGAGCTACAGGATCGCCGTTTAGGCCTGGTGCACCTGCTCACAGACAAGGAGGAGCTCTACGATCTCTACGCCTCACTGGGGGGTGCTCACGAACATGTCGCAGACTACGCAGGTGCGTTATCTCATTACGGGCAGGCTTACAGCTATGCAATGAGTATGGAGAGTCCGGCGATGGTCTTGAACGCCATAATAGGGCGTATGCGCGTATGGCGGCGCTGGAACCGTTGGGATGAGACACAGAAAGTGGCACAAGAGATCCTGCAATTTATCGATAAATATCAGCAGGACGAGAAACGGCAACAATGGGCCATTGAAGCCCTGGCGACCATTGCCTATCATCGAGGACAGCAAGAGCGGGGTGATGAGTACGCACGCCAGCTGAAACGCCTGACCGACCAGCAGATGGCAGCTTCAAAAACACCGGCTGGCATCAATACAAAGATGCACGCCATCTACCTGGCACAGGAGAACTGGTCACGTGCACTCAGTGATTATCAGGAGAAGGTCAATCGTAGCGAGCCCTTCCCCGATCCAGAGGTGCTTGCTACGTTAGCAGAATTGATGGTCACCACCGAACAGACAGAAGGGGTCGAGGAGATCTGTAATCGCGCAGTGCACCATAGTGAGTCATCCGGGGCAAGTAAGAGCCATGCAGTCGCTTTGCGTGCCAGAGGCAGACTCTTTGCCAGTCGTCAGTTGTGGGAGCAGGCAGAGGCAGATCTACGCGCATCACTCAGCCTGTGTGAAAAGTTAGATCTCCCCTGGGAGAATGCGCATACCCATTATTATCTGGGTTTGCTCTATAAGTATCGCGCCGAACAACCTACGGAAAGCCGGACCAGGGAGAGCGATCTAAGTATGGCCCACAACTATCTGGAACGTGCTTTGGGCTTCTACGAGTCGCTACAGGCACTACCAGCCATGAAACGTACACGGGCCGCATTACGCGAAAGCATTACCATTGGGTAGCCACTCACAAGTGGTCAGTGGAGCAAGCTACTGCCATAACTGAGTGGAGTCCCAGACCGGACCAGACGTATGAGGGAGAGCTGAGATACGAATATGCGCAAGGTTTGCATGCGCACCTCGTAAGTATTCTTTCATGCTTTCCAGGGCCAGGGTCGGCGTGTTATTGGTACGACTGAGGTGGGCCAGCCAGAGCCAGCGCATACCATTCTCACGCCACGTATTTACGACGGCCTGTGCTGCCTGTTCATTTGAAAGATGGCCTGTCGGGCTCAGAATACGACGCTTTAACGACCATGGATATGGACCACGCACGAGACGCTCACGATCATGGTTCGATTCTAGAATCAGGAGATCAGCTTGCTGGATATGCTCCAGCATCGTTTGCGTTACCTCACCACTATCCGTAATCAGGCAGAGACGACAGCCGCCCGCCTGCAGTAGATACCCGCGGGGAGCAACAGCATCGTGCGAGATCGCAAATGACGAGACCTCGATATCACCAAACATCTGTTTGACACCAGCTAGCAGTGAGGTACGTGCCAATAATGGCTGCTGTATAGTCGTTGTAGCCGGTTCAGATGTCGCATTCAGCACGCCTCGTGCGACGAGTGCAAGATCAGCGGGAGAGGACGCCAGCAGCGTCTCAGCGGTAAATAGAGGTTGCGCGACAGCAGTAGTCTCTTTGTCTTTGGTGCGCGACGACACTAATTTGCCAGAGTCGGAGCGCCAGACGCCTGAGATCAATCCCTGTTCGATCGCTTTGAGCGTCTGAGGATCTGCAATGATTGGAAGTGCATAATGCTTGACCAGTTGAGGAATTGCCTGCACATGATCGCTATGCTCGTGCGTCACCAGGATGCCCTGCAACTGCGAAGGAAGGACACCAACCGCGGCAAGACGTGCTACCAGCGTACGAGCTCTCAAGCCAGCATCGATTAAGAGCTTTGTGCGTCCCTGTGGTCCGGCCTCCACCAAAAACGCATTGCCACTACTGCCACTTCCAAGAGAAACAACTCGCATAATCCTTACCTGTTCTAATAGTTACTGTTGAAAGACATATAGAGCATGCTACGCACACATACCTCGCTACTAAAGTTTACCCGCTGGCAGGTTGAGTAGTTGACAGGCATTGCCACCCAGAACCTGAGTCAGGGCCGTCTCATCCAGGCCTGATTGCTTGATGTGGTTGATGATTCTACGCTGCTTCAGCAACCCATAGTCGCTCGCGAAGAGGATGCGATCCGCGCCCACCAGGTGCGCCACCTGCGTAAAAATTGGCTGCCGATATAAATAAACTGTTGCAGCCGTATCATACCACACATTGGTTGTGATCCGCTGTATCTCTGGCATTAGCGTGTAGAAGGGGAGGCCACCGCCCCAGTGTGCCGCCACAAAGCGAATATCGGGGAAGGCCGTTAGAAAAGATACGACATCCTGCAGAGTGACATCGCCCTTGCCAGGATAACTATGACCGACCGGCTCGCTACAATGAGAAAGTACCAGCAGATCATAGTGGCGTACAACCTCAATAAGAGGAGCAAGCAAAGATAGATCGCTCAGACGATAGCCCTGCCCATGTGGCATTAGTTCGCCCACGCCAATCATCCCCCCCTGAGCACAGCGTTCCAACTCTAGCACAGCGCGCGAGCCCGCTGTAGGCTGTATAACCGCCATACCATACAAGCGTCCAGGGTAGCGGCTTATGGCATCCAGTACATACCTATTGGACTCCTCAATCAAACCAGGATCGCTCCACCCAAATGAAAAAGTAACCGCAGCATCCACACCCGATAGATCCATCTCAGCGATTAGATCCTCAGCCGTCGCCATGTGTGCACGTGAATGGCTATACAGTTCGCGGAACCAGGGATCGCGCTCGCAATAGTACGCACGCCGCTTAATGACGTCAGGAGGGAAAATATGCGTATGAAAATCGATAAGCATAGTGCATCTCCTCAGGCTCTTCCATGGCAGCACTCTCAATGCAGCATACCAGAACCGGTCAGTGTTTTAACCAGATATATTCTATCATTATAACCAGCCATCAGCACGCAAAAAAAGACCTTGCTCATGCAAAATGAGCAAAGCCTCTTGTTGTTGCCTTTTGACCAATTTACGATACAGATCCTCAATTTTGCCGAGCGCGTTGCGGCGAGCGACGTTCCTCACACAAGAGGAAACAGTCTTCTCACAATGCTCTTCGACGATCGTCCTGTTCACATCCATGGGATCACCACTGTGAAACAAGCCGTACGATCATAAGTCCAACTTCGCTTCATCCGTTACCGGACTTCCACGTGTCGTCTTCCTACCAGGTTCTCTTCCTGGGATCTTGATCCTCTCCGAAGAAAGGATGGGAGAACTCGTCTTGGGTGCGGCTTCGCGCTTAGATGCTTTCAGCGCTTATCCCTTCTCAACGTAGCTATCCAGCTCTGGCCCGGGCAGGCCAACTGGCTCACCAGCGGTTGAGCCATCTCGGTCCTCTCGTACTGGAGATGACGCCCCTCAATTCTCCTACGCCCACGACGGATAGAGACCGAACTGTCTCGCGACGTTCTGAACCCAGCTCGCGTGCCGCTTTCATGGGCGAACAGCCCAACCCTTGGGACCTACTCCAGCCCCAGGATGCGACGAGCCGACATCGAGGTGCCAAACCTTGCCGTCGATATGAACTCTTGGGCAAGATCAGCCTGTTATCCCCGGGGTAGCTTTTATCCGTTGAGCCACACTCCTTCCACTCGGGAATGTGGGATCACTAAGTCCGACTTTCGTCCCTGCTCGACCTGTCCGTCTTGCAGTCAAGCTCCCTTCTGCCTTTGCACTCTTTGCGGGTGATGTCCATCCACCCTGAGGGAACCTTTGAGCGCCTCCGTTACTCTTTGGGAGGCGACCGCCCCAGTCAAACTACCCGCCTGGTCCTGTCTCCTGACCAGCTTCATGGTTCAGGATGAGAAACAACATACAGTGAGAGTGGTATTTCACTTTTGCCTCCATCACCCCCACAAGGATGATTTCTCCGGCTCCCACCTATCCTACGCACACTCCACCTCGTTTCCAGGCCAGGGTGTAGTAAAGCTCCACGGGGTCTTTTTGTCCTGTCGTGGGTAACCCGTATCTTCACGGGTACTTCAATTTCGCCGAGTCCTCTGTCGAGACAGCGCTCAACTCGTTACTCCTTTCGTGCGGGTCGGAACTTACCCGACAAGGAATTTCGCTACCTTAGGACCGTTATAGTTACGGCCGCCGTTCACCGGGGCTTAGATTCGCAGCTACGTGCACCGCTCCTCGTAACCTTCCGGCACTGGGCAGGAGTCAGCCCCTATACTTCCACTTTCGTGTTCGCAGAGACCTGTGTTTTTGGTAAACAGTCGGTTGAGCCTATTTCTTGCAGCCTGCTCACCCCCTCACTTACGCGAGAAAGCTACTCAGGCACCCCTTCTTCCGAAGGTACGGGGTTAATTTGCCGAGTTCCTTAACAGAGGGTCGCTCGTACACCTGGGGAGATTTCCCCCTGCCTACCAGTGTCGGTTTGCGGTACGGGCGGAGTATACATCTTCCTAGAGGCTTTTCTTGGCGGCGTAGGGTTCAATGACTTCCGCACTCTTGCGAGCGCTCGGTGCACGTGTCATGCACTGGAAACCGGGATTTGCCTCGGTTTCGCACTTCAACGCACACGCCCATCCTGTCCATTCGATGGGTTCACCTTCCTTACCGCGTCCCCCCTTCGGTCAAACAATGTACTCCGGTGCAGGAATATCTGGCCTGCTTGCCATCGCCTACGACTATAACGTCCTCGGCTTAGGACCCGACTGACCCTGGGACGATTGACGGTGCCCAGGAACCCTCAGGCTTTCGGTGTATCTGGTTCACACAGATATGGCGCTACTCATTCCGGCATTCTCACTTCTGTTCGCTCCACCAGTTCTTCCGATCTGGCTTCTCCGCTCACAGAACGCTCCCCTACCAACCCATCTCAAAAAGAGACGGATTTCACAGCTTCGGTACAGGACTTAAGCCTCGATACGTTGTCGGTGCCACTACACTCGACCAGTGAGCTATTACGCACTCTTTCAATGATGGCTGCTTCTAAGCCAACATCCTGGCTGTTTGGGCGTACTGACTCCCTTGTACACTCAGTCCTGATTTGGAGACCTTAGCTGGTGATCTGGGCTGTTTCCCTCTCGACGACGAAGCTTAGCCCCCGCCGTCTCACTTGCGTGCTCTCTCTAGTGGCATTCGGAGTTTGGTTGGGTTTGGTAACCAGCACTTGGCCCCTAGCCCATTCAGTGCTCTACCTCCACCAGAGCCACTACGCAGCTGTACCTCAATACATTTCGGGGAGAACCAGCTATCTCCACGTTCGATTGGAATTTCTCCTCTATCCACAAGTCATCCCCCAGTTTTGCAACACTGGTGGGTGCGAGCCTCGACGGACTGTCACATCCGCTTCACTCTGCTCATGGATAGCTCACGTGGTTTCGGGTCGCATCGCCGCAACTTTTGCCGTGTTTCAGACTCGGTTGCCCTCTGGCTCCCCAACGTTAGCGTTGGTTAACCTGCTACGACGATGCACTCGCCGGATCATTCTACAAAAGGCACGCCATCAGCCCTTGGTTCCTCCTGGAACAGTGGCCTCTGACTGCTGGTGAGTACGTGGTTTCAGGATCTCTTTCATCCCCCTCGCGGGGTGCTTTTCACCTTTCCCTCACGGTACTTGTTCGCTATCGGTCGCATATGGTCTTTAGCCTTGGAGGGTGGTCCCCCCTGCTTCCCACAAGATTTCACGTGTCTCGTGGTACTCAGGATCCCAGCCCGATCGGCACCGGTGTCTTCTACGGGACTCTCACCCGCTCTGGTCACGCTTTCCAACGTGTTCGAATACCGCTGCGTCTCTTTCTGCTGGTCCTACAACCCCAACGGTCCCGAGGGATCGCTGGTTTGGGCTGTTCCCGGTTCGCTCGCCACTACTACGGGAATCTCGGTTGATTTCTTTTAGTCGGGCTACTGAGATGTTTCAGTTCACCCACGTCCCCCCGTCACCACCTATGTGTTCAGTGGGCGGTCTCCAGACATCACTCTGGAGGAGTTGCCTCATTCGGAATCTCGGGGTTCTTCGCTTGTATGCAGCTCCCCCCGAACGTTTCGCCGGTCTCCGCGTCCTTCTTCGGTCATATGCGCCAAGGCATCCACCTCGTACTCTGTGTAGCTTGTTCTTCTTCAGTTCTCGGAAGGGCCACGATTTACCTCGCAGTACTTCCTGCTGTGTCCCCTGTGTGAACAGGTCTTCTCATTCTTACGAGAATGTGATCCTCTGTTTCAACTCCTGCAAAGAACCGTCGTTTCGCAACAACAGTCGCTCAGCAAAATTGAAGATCTGTATCTTAAATTGTTCAAAGTGCGTGTTCTCAGCAGCGACATCGAAACGTCGCGTCTGACAACTGGAGAGTGGAAAACAGCACCGAGACTGGATAGAGCTGACACGCAGGAAGTGTACTAATGCTTCAGGTTCCTGTTCGACCTGAGAGTCGATAACAGCGACGTCTGTTACCAGACGCGGTTATCACATACTCCCTAGAAAGGAGGTGATCCAGCCGCACCTTCCGGTACGGCTACCTTGTTACGACTTCACCCCAATCACCGACCCCACCCTCGACGCTTGCCTCCCTTGCGGGTTAGCCTGGCGGCTTCAGGTGTTGCCGACTTTCGTGGTGTGACGGGCGGTGTGTACAAGACCCGGGAACGTATTCACCGCAATGTGCTGACTTGCGGTTACTAGCAACTCCAACTTCATGGAGGCGGGTTGCAGCCTCCAATCCGAACTGAGATCAGGTTTGCTCAGATTTGCTCCCCCTCGCGGGTTCGCTTCCCATTGTCCTGACCATTGTAGCGTGTGTGTCGCCCAGAACGTAAGGGCCGTGCTGACTTGACGTCATCCCCTCCTTCCTCCGTTTGACCGGCAGTCTCGCTAGAAAAGTACAACTAACGATAGGGGTTGCGCTCGTTGCGGGACTTAACCCAACATCTCACGACACGAGCTGACGACAGCCATGCAGCACCTGTGCAAACGCTCCCGAAGGAGACAGCGCGTTACCGCTGGTGCATTTGCATGTCAAGTCCTGGTAAGGTTCTTCGCGTTGCATCGAATTAAACCACACGCTCCGCTGCTTGTGCGGGTCCCCGTCAATTCCTTTGAGTTTTAATCTTGCGACCGTACTCCCCAGGCGGACCACTTATTGTGTTAACTGCGACACTGGAGGGGTCGATACCCCCAACGTCTAGTGGTCATCGTTTACGGCTAGGACTACCGGGGTATCTAATCCCGTTCGCTCCCCTAGCTTTCGCACCCGAGCGTCAGTGACTCCCCAGGATGTTGCCTTCGCCTTTGGTGTTCTTCCAGATCTCTACGCATTTCACCACTCCACCTGGAATTCCACATCCCTCTGAAGCCCTCAAGTCGTGCCGTCTCCAGAGTCCTTTTCCGGTTAAGCCGGAAACTGTCACCCTGGACTGATACGACCGCCTGCGTGCGCTTTACGCCCAATAAATCCGGACAACGCTTGCCTCCTACGTATTACCGCGGCTGCTGGCACGTAGTTAGCCGAGGCTGATTCCTCTGGTACCGTCCGTTCTCGTCCCAGAGAAAAGCAGTTTACGATCCGAAAACCTTCTTCCTGCACGCGGCGTTGCTCGTTCAGGGTTGCCCCCATTGACGAAAATTCCTCACTGCTGCCCCCCGTAGGAGTCTGGGCCGTTCTCAATCCCAGTGTGGCTGATCGTCCTCTCAGACCAGCTACCGATCGTCGCCTTGGTAGGCCATTACCCCACCAACTAACTAATCGGCCGCAGGCTCATCTTCCGGCGCTCTTGCGAACTTTGCTCTTGCGAGCGTATGCGGTATTGTCGGCGATTTCTCGCCGGTATTCCTCACCGAAAGGTAGATGACCCACGTGTTCCTCACCCGTCCGCCACTCCCTTATTACTAAGGGCGTTCGACTTGCATGTGTTAGGCACGCCGCCAGCGTTTATCCTGAGCCAGGATCAAACTCGCCAAACAATGTTGTATATCGACACCACGTAGCACGTGGTACGAAAATGCATGGTAAGTTGCAATCATGGCGCATGTTATAAAAACATGGCTATAAATCGCAGATTATTGTTGTGGACAGTGTCCCGAAGGACTCCGTCCGAATTGACAGGAACTGGTAGCTTGTACATATACGTGTTTGCTGTGTATCTCCTATACAAGAGACACGTTCCAGTTACTGTGTTCTTCTGCTTTCCACTCTTCAGTTGTCAAAGTGCTCTGAGCAGGCTTCTCGCCTGCGTTCCTTCGTTGTCGCTCTCGCGACAGCTCCAGAATGGTATCACCATTTCTTCGACTTGTCAAGGGCTTTTTTTATTCAGTCCTCAACGCGCTCAGTGAGCTCGTTTCGCTCGCTCTTCGTGGTGACGAGGGGTATTATGTCACAGACCTTTAATACTGTCAAGCGTTTTTAAGCAAAATTTTACACAATTTTACAAAATTATAAAAATGTCATTTTACCTTTGTCAAATACTTCAATTTATTCATTTATAGTAGGGGCTTTCTTGCTACAAAAAGGGCAGTGAAACGTTCGGCAAGCACATATAAAGCTGCCAACTGGTCCACTGCCCTCGTAAGTCTTATGCTGACAATATATTCAGGTAATTATTTGGTACGGCACAACCCTGGTACATTCGGCCCAGAAGCTGTACCTGGTCTTTTACAACCACGTGTTGACTACCACAGGTCATAGTAAAGGTGACGGCTCCCATCGAGAGATCCTGACGGATTGGTTTCGCATGTCCGTGCTGATCCTGCACACCGATCGGCCACTCCAGACCCTGATCAAAGAAGTCCTGGGCGCTAAAGTAGAAGAACGGCACATGATACTGCTTTACGGTCTGCACATCGGTGACCAGGGTGATGATATGCGAGGTCGCTACATCAGCAGGACTATCTACATTGATGCCGCAGCCTTTAAAACAGCCGGTCCCTTCAACAACCCAGATATGATTACCGATATCTCCCATGCTCACCTGAAACTGTTGCGACCAGAACTGCAGTACACCGGCCAGGTTGTTGTCGCTGGCACCCAACCAACCATTATGCCAGCTATCAATCAGACCCAGCGTCTGGTTATGCCAGTTCCAGTTGCCACCGGGATGCACACTGGTATTCATGGCTGTTTGCATCTGATTCAGGTAGCTTACCTGGTTCTCCATGAGCTGATAGTCTGCGCTGGCAACATGGGGGTCGAGCGAGCCTAACAGGACTGGCGTTTGCGGGCTGACTTTGTGGATGGCACTTTCACAAGCATTGTAGAAGGCGGCAAAATTACTGGGGGGAACATATAAAAATGAGACCGATGCGTCTTGCTTCATCTCCTCGTTGCCACACTGGACGGCGTCAGGATGCGCCTGGGCCGCGTCCGCGAACTTTTTCATATCAGATTGGAGACTACTACTTGATTGACAGATTGTAAAAAGGACACGGATCCCTCTTTTATGGTAGCTCTGAATCGTCTTCTGTAGCACTGTTCCCTGTTCATTACCCCAGCCGCAACTGGGATGACTGATGCGGATCCAGCCGATACCATCAAAGTTTTTACCTAGATCACCACCAATACCCAGCACTTTCGAGCGATCTTGCACTGGTAAAGTTAGATATTGCGGTGTATGAGCGGCGGCCGCCTTCGGTGTGGGACTGGGTTCTGGCGTGGGGGTTACAGCTTTACGCTGCGCTGTGACATCCTGTGCTGGCGATGCACTGACTAAATGGTAGGCAAGGCCTGCCATAACTATCGCAAGGAGCGCTACAACGATAAAAAACACACGCATGGGCTGACGTAAAAATTGCTTTATCCTATCCACTTAAACGTTACCTCGTTTTACCGGGTCTTTTCATTACTATTCAATTATTATTCAAAGGCTTGCGACTACTTACCGATACAAAACTCATGGAAGATCTTGTCCAGCAGGTCGTCACTCGCAGTCTCTCCTGTAATTTCACCCAGGGCATCGTAGGCCGCACGCAGGTCAATGGAGACAAAATCTAGCGGCAATTGCTGCTCTATAGAACCCTGAGCAGCACGCAGATGCTCTTCCGCCTGCCGTAACGCCTCCTGATGGCGCGTACTGGTGACCAGAACGCTTTCACTGTGCAGGTTACGTCCGGCGAGTGCGACCAGAGCGAGAGCCTCTTCAAGCGGCTGTAGCCCCGTCTCAGTCACAGTTGAGGTCTCCACCAGAGTGGCGTTGGGCCATCTGCGTTGTAGATCGGCACGCTCAATGTGTTGTTCACGGTCGCTTTTGTTCAAGACGAGCAGCAGCGGACGTTTATGTGCAGAGGCTTCTTCATCTGCGGCGAGTACACCAAAGCCCATCGCCTCGACCTCGTCTGAAATCCGCTGATCCAGTTCCGCCAAAGGCTCGGAGCTGTCAAAGACCAGCAGGACGACATCGGCGCTCTCTGCAGCTGCCCGACTGCGTTGCACACCGATACGTTCTACGGGATCATCGGTATGCGTGATACCGGCTGTATCGATCAGGTGCAGTGGAATACCGCGCAAGTTGGCGACCTCTTCGACGGTGTCACGCGTCGTCCCAGCGATCGGGGTAACAATGGCGCGTTCAACACGTAGGAGGGCATTGAGTATGCTAGATTTGCCGACATTAGGCCGACCAATAATGGCAGTGCGCAGGCCCTGCCGATAGAGCCGTCCCTGCTCCGCGCCAGCCAGTAAGCTTCTGACAGCGACCAGGGCGGCGTCGATGCCGGGAGTGAGATCCGGGGCAGTCGGAGTGGGAATATCGTCTTCAGGAAAATCAATGCTTGCCTCAATGCGTGCAATGACCCCTAGCACCGTATGCCGGACCTGCTCTACCTGTTCAGAGAGGTGACCACGCAACTGCTGCATCGCCAGTCGCTGTCCGGCCTCTGTCTCTGATTCAATCAGATCCATTACGGCTTCTGCCTGTGCAAGATCGAGACGCCCATTCATAAAGGCGCGCATCGTGAACTCGCCTGGATCAGCCATCCGTGCACCACTAGCCAGCACTGCGTGTAATATCCGGCGCAAGACAAGAGGGCCACCATGCCCCTGAATCTCTACCACCGGCTCGCGAGTGTATGTATGCGGTGCGTACATGAAGGCAACCAGGACCTCGTCCAGTATCTCCTGCGTCTGTGGATCGATGATATGCCCGAAGGTCAATGTATGTGATGCGGGAAGGGTCTGCTTCCCACGTGGACGTCGAAATAATGGCAGGACAATAGCAAACGCGTCCTGTCCACTTACGCGGATAACGCCGACGCCACCGACGCCGGGTGGAGTCGCGATCGCGGCGATTGTATCATTTTGCATAGGCGGATTATACCATAGCCCTTTATTCACCCGCACCTGTCAGAGGTTTCATGCTTATTGCTGATACACAAGCGTCTATTAAGACCGTTTTAAGTAAACTGTTGTAAAAGATGTAAGCTGTCAATTTTGCTGTCAGAATGTGAAAGCACCTGACAATAACAAACCCGCCGCAAGCCGCTGTGGTTTCAATCCAGGCGAATAGGCGGGTTTCTCACTCGCTTTAGCACTCGCTTGTTGCAATATCTGCTTTACAGGTGTAGAATGCATCTATGCAGAAGAAGAGCAAATAGATGATCACGGTAATGCATAACGTTTCCCGGTCTGTGTCTGTCACCTTCTCTGCCCGCAGTCTCCACCGTTCAAACTGTCGAAGGTACGATCCTTGCTCCTCGTTTTAGCGAGGGAGGCAACGCGATATCCGGCCTTAGGAAGTGCCAGCTTGGGCGTGCGGAGTGTCACGACAAACTATTCAGACTCTTTCTTATTATTACGCTTGACTGGTTAAGAACGTGTCTAGATATGCTCTACCATTGTCATATGGAGCAATGGTTCTGATGCAACTTCTACTAACAAAGAGAAACCCGTCCCTTTTAAGGAACGGGTCTTTTTTTGTTGTAGCGAGAAGGTGGTTGCGCTAGCTCTGTTCTAGCACAAAATTGTGTAAGATCCATGAATTACTTTAAATGACATTTATCATGGAGCTTCTTACCCGATTTAAATCCCTTCTTTTCTTGATGTTGTATTGCTTATTTATAGGTGCCGGTAATGCCTAGCAATTGGATGCTATTGCCATTACCGCTTGCTCCAACATGGAGTAGCACAATTGCTTTGTTGACCGGATTGCCACTGCTATCGAACAAAATACGTCCACTCACACCTTGATATGCGGGAATCTTGCCCTTACCAATCTTATTCAGATTATTCTTGATGATATCACCTGTGAGAGCGGTGGTGTTATTCGGGCTGAGATTGGCTGCATCTACAATCACGCCGACAGCATCATTTGTAAGGATCGCATCTGGCGTTGGTGGTAGTGCGTTCTGGCTTGCTGTAATGGAGGCATGGTAGTAATGTGCCCAATCGGATAGAAAGGCTGGCTCCGCCACTCCACTAATCTGCCACTCATTATACTGGCTAAACGAAGTGAGGTAGATTCGTTGCATATATTGTGGATTGTTCGCCGCCAGCGCTGCATCTGATCCACTACCATTTCCCAGAAGTAGATTGGTGTACAGGGCATCGCCGCCCAGGATCTTGATATTTGCATATTTGGGATTGCCCGGATGCTGACTAATCAGTTGACCAAGTGCAGTTGCCAGACGAACTGCATCGATATCATAGCCAGCGACAAAAATGAGATTGATATCCTTGCCAGCATTGATTGTTTGTTGAATAAGTTGCTGGTACTGGTTTACTTGATAGCTACCACTATTTTCGCTAGAGTCAACATAATAATTATTGAATATCGGGATTTTATTCTGTTGGGCAACAGCTTCAAAAGAGGTGGCTAATGAGACACTATAAGAATCGCTTTTATCCGCCAGGGCAAGGACGCCAGTTGCGCCAAGTTTGCTGATTGCGCTTACAGCCAGTTCTGCTCCCTGTTGCGCATCGGCAGGGTTGACGCGGAAGAAGTAAGGACTACTATTACTCAGGGAGTTACTGGAAGCTGTTGCCGCAACCAGAGGGATATGGGCTGCTTCCATAACGGATTCTGCTACCTGCGTTTGAGAACTGAATGGCCATCCTTCCACGCCAATGATGTGATTTGGATTGCCTGCCTTTGTGACGCTACTGGTTATGAGCCCTGCTGTAGTGCCTACATCGTTATTATTAGCGCCGCTATTAGCGATAAGTACAAGCAGTTGCAGGCCGTTCGGCAATTTATGCATGGAATTGATCTCACTCTGCGCGATAAATGCACCCTGCATATTATTTCGCGCTATGTCAAGATCTATTTCATTATTATCGATGTTGGTTCCTACGACAATGGACACATAGCTTTGATTACTCAGTAAGACACGTAAATCTTCTCGATATATATGAGCCTCTCCATCGGTTGGATCTGCTGTGATGGCGATATTTAGTTGATTATAGGCAGCGCCGAGACTCCCATTTTGAATGTCCTGGGCTGCTTGCTGTTTCTGGCTCACATCTGAACGTCCACTGTATATATCGAAGGCGAACGATCCATTACTAAGACCGATGTTCTTCGTCTTGGAAAGCTGCTTCTCTTGAGCCAGTAGTTGCTGTAGATTGCTGTTTGACGCTGATGTGTAATTAAGTATGATTGGAATAGCAACAACAATGATAACAAGTAAGATCGCGAGTGCCGATAAACGTACTGTCAAAGCACGTTTACGTTGCTGCTGAAGGTGCGCGTTACGTGCTGCTATCAGATCCGCCTCTTTTTTGGCTTTATCCTCTATAGCTTTTTCATCTGCTTTATAAGATGAGTTGATAAGATTTGTCAGGTCAGCGCGCATATCAATAACACGAGTATAGCGCTGTGTCTGTGATAGACGCAACTGGTGCATCAATATATCTTCCATTGACTGAGATATATCTGGCTTTAGACGGCGTATCGGTGAATAAATAAAGCCACGGTGGCTATGAGGGCCCTGTCCCGTCAAAGCCTGATACATAATAGCTGTCAACGCATAGAGGTCTGCCGAGGGGCCTACTGCTTCTGCCCTCTCCATTGTCTGGGTTTTTGCTTGTTCGGGTGCGTGGTAGCCAGTCAGGTGTGTTGGGATAGGATAGAAATTGGGTACATCGTTGGCCTGGAAAAATGGGAGATAAAGGAGACAAACTTGTCCATCTTTGCCGATAATGATCGCGTCAGGAGAGATCGCTCCATGGACAAATGGCGGCTGTAGCACTGAAAAAGCTACAAGAATTTCGGTGATCTGTCTCCCTAATTCAGCCACAAAGCGTTCGGGCAACCTATTCCCTTCTTGCAAGAGCAGTTCTGTAAATGTTTTGCCTTCTATCTTTTCAAAAACGAGATAGTAGGCTATATTTTCCTGAAATGCATCTCGAATTCGGGGAATACCGGATATTTGATTAAAATTGACGAAACGCTGTACAATTTTTTGAAAAACCTGGGTATAGAGATGAGAGGGAACTTCACGAGGAAACTGTAATGTACGGATAAGCACAGTATCCTGCGCATTCCCTTTGCTATCAATGGCTTCCCAACTCTCCCCTTGATCGAACAGGCTAGAAGGCAGTTTGAATGGTTTTACCAGGCGATATCGTCCGTTTAAAATACTCCCCACGTTTATAGGCTGTTTTTGCTCACTGTTGCCCTGGAGATATCTCGATCCTTGTTCCCGTCCATAACCACAATAGATACATCCCTGCTCCGATCTGAATCCTTCCTTGTGACAATGAGGGCATTGCATTAAATATTACCTCCTGAAGTGTGAGCAACCCTCACAACACTATGATTGACGTTTTACATTAAAAAGCGGAATCCTGCCAGAACTGAAATTGTCGCGAACTATGAATAAAAAAGATGAATCTTTCCCTTCTATGAGATATATCTGGATACTGTTCTCATATTCTTAGGGATGAAAAAAGAAAATAAAGTTGCTAGAACAAAATCAAAGGATAGCTATTATTCCCCCTTTTAAAAAACGGTAGAACTTAATTTATTATAAACAATAAAAGGGTAAAAAATGCTACTAAGATACAATTACTAGCAATTATTGACTACTCTTTAGGGAATCTTGCAAATGCGATTGGCATGTGTATATACATTCATGGCATGATTTCGTAAAAATCCAACCAGGGTGATACCAGCTTTATCCGCTAACTCTACCGCAAGACTAGAGGGTGCCGAGATGGCAACAATACAGGGGATGCGTGCGATAAAAGCCTTCTGAATAATCTCAAATGAGGTACGCCCACTGACTAACAGGATGCGTTCACGATATGGCAACGCATCGTGCAACAGACCATGACCGATCAACTTATCAACGGCGTTATGCCGTCCAACATCTTCACGCAAGAGCTGGAGCTGTCCATCCAGCGCAAAGAGGCCAGCAGCATGCAGTCCACCAGTATGCTGAAACACGGCCTGCTGCGCACGCAACTGTCCATCCAGCGCATAAAGGCTATGTGCTGGAATAGTAATCGCGTCAGCTTCCAATGGCGGCACAGAGAGTACAAGGTCTGCAATACTATTCTTGCCACAGAGACCACAACTGGAGGAGACCGCGAAATGCCGTTCAAAACTGATCGGTCGGCTCTCCTGCTGCGCGCTTGACGCTCCATTCTGAGCCAGTTCAGGGCGTAATGTCACATTAACCACATTCTCCAGTGGTAGACCATCGGCGTCACTATCGTTGCTCAATGCAACGACATCGCTCGCCTCTTTGATGACACCCTCGCTCAACAAGAAACCAAGCGCCAGTTCCAGATCGTTGCCAGGCGTACGCATAATCACCGCCAGGCTCTGATGCTGCAAACGGATCTCCAGCGGCTCTTCGACCGCCAGATAGTCTTGTCGCTCAGTAGCGCTCTCCTCTTGCCAATGGATAATACGTGTCTCCATCACGCGCTCAGGATCCAGGGCTGAACGCCATGTATCAATCAAAGCCATAGATAACCACCCTTACTTCGTTTCAATGTAGTATTAGTATCAGCAATCATCCTACCAGATTCTCACGTTGCTCGCTCCATTGACGCCTACAAGACTGAATGTTAGGATAGGCACAAAGACTCTATCAAAAGACTCTATCAGCTGTAGGAAAAGAACGTGTGCCTACACAGCGTTGTGTTGCCGGGCGCACTTTCAATGCACGGCGAGGAAGTATCGTATGCATATATCAAAACAAGAGGATGGCAATGCACAACTGCGCAAGCATGGGTATCGTCTGACCCCACAGCGCCATATGATCTTGAGCGTCATTCAAGAGGCCGGCGACCATCTCACGATCGAACAGATCGCGGAACGGGTCCAGCAACTCAACCCACAGGTCAGTCTCTCTACAGTCTATCGTACCCTCGAATTGCTGAAAAATCTAGACCTTGTGCATGAAAGTCATTTCGCTGGCGAGCAACCAACGTATGAGGTCCTTGAAGGCCAGGCCCATCATCACCTTGTCTGCCGCCGCTGCCACCGTACCATTCATCTGGATGAGCAGCTCCTCGGCGATCTATCCACACGTTTACAGCAGCAATATCACTTTCATCAACCCCACCTGGCACTCACTGTCAGCGGCTACTGCGACGACTGCTGGCAACAGCTCCAGAGCGCAACAGAAGACTTCTCCAATTAACCCATACACGAAGCAGAGTCGCTCAGAGAAGTCTCTCGATACGAGTAACAGTACCTGCTGATCACAAGGCCAGCACATCAGCTACATGCAGAAGACTAATGCCAGAGATTTTGCGGACGACAAAATGACTGGGGGTTGAGCCAGGGAGACAGGTCTGTAGTGACCAGTTTCTGATTGAAGATATCCATATACATATGCCAGATAGCCGGACCTACCGAGTAGGCACCTTCACCACCATTCTGGCGCATCGCGACAATCGTCAACGCTGGCATCTTATCTGGCTGATTAAAGAAGAACGGGGCCTGTGTGATCATCCAGCCATGTGGATTCGCACCACCGCCGAGCTCAGCGGTACCGGTCTTGCCGATAATCGTTGTCTGTGGCTGAGCATCCGCAGTTACATTCCAGGCACTGCCGCAGGTTGCCACCGCGTTCATCGCCTCACGCACCTGATAGGCAGTATTTTTGCTCACCACCGTATTCAACTCTTGCGGACTATACGTCTGTGTTGGATTGCCATCTTTATCCGTTATCTTATCGACAATCATCGGGCGCATCAGGACACCATTATTCGCGACCGTATTATCGATCAGCGACATCTGGAACGGCGTCACGCTATCCACGCCCTGCCCATAGGCATCGTTGAGGAACTCTGCATCACTCAGCGTCCCATCGGACTGCATAACGCTGCTCTGGGCAACCACCAGTTCGGTCGGTACATCCTGGCCCAGATACATACGACGCGCATAGTCCAGCCACGTATTTTCACCGACACTGCGACCAATACGAGCAAACATAATATTATCTGAATTGGCGTAGCCAAATTCAGTATCAACAGGAAAACGATTGAGGAATTCTTTATACCCCAGGTTGTCACCTCTGATCGTTATACCATCAACATTCCATGGAGTTAATGCTGTATCCTGGTTCCAGTTCTGGCCTAACGTCGTTGCACCACTATCGAGGGCGGCCATTAATGTGACGGTCTTAAAGACCGAACCAGGGATATACGTTGCCAGCGTCGGGCGAAAGATCAGCGGCTGATCGGGGTCCTGTTTCTCCTGGTTATAATAAGCCACGCTATGATTTGTAAGATCCTCCACCATCTTGTTAGGATCATACGAAGGCGTGCTGACCATCGCGAGTAGCTCGCCGGTCTGGGGATCAGTAATCACGGCTGCACCACGGTTACTCTGGTACACTCTATTACCATGCACCACACCTGTTTGTGGACTATAGGCGTTATAATCCTGCTCGGCAATCTTCTGGATGCGCTCATCGATCGTCAGGTAGATATTGTTGCCTACCGGTTGGGTGTGCAGCGTCTGATTGATGGTATTCCCCAGCGCCGTTGCGCCACTGGTCCCATTCAGATAGCTATTATATACGGCCTCGAGACCCGTGGCGGGATAGATTCCTCCAGGCACATAATAACCGATTAAGCCAGCCAGGCCGGGATCTGTATAGTGGCGAATATAGCCACCACAGGCATAAGGACCCGAGTACGGTATCGACTCGGCCAGCACGACACCATTGCGGTCTAAAATTTTGCCACGCACAGGTGTATTTTCTGCCTGGCATCTCCGGCCATTATGTGCATTGGCTGTCAATTGAGAAGCCACCATCACCTGCCAATACACCAGACCACCACTCAACGCAATAAACAAGGTAATAAATAAGATCGTGAGTTTTCTAATACTAGCACTGATATTCATGGGCGTCCTTCCCCAGGTTCTTTATAAGCGGTACAAACGCGATGTAATAGTACATATATCAAGAGAAAATATATCATTAAACAAGACGTATCTCAACCACATTCGTCCAAATACACTTTGCTCTTCTTAAAGTACAGGTAGTTTTTGCACAAAAAAAAGCGGTAACGAGGAGTATCCTCGCCACCGCTATCAGATTGCTCTACTTACTCAGATGAGTAATTGTTTTACTGCCACAGGTTATTGGGAAGACAGTAAGAATTCGGATCGGTCCAGGGCGGCAGAGACGTCTTGACCAGGTTCTGGCTAAAGATGTCGTTGTACATGCGCCAGATAGCTGGGCCAATTGTGTAAGCCCCCTCACCACCGTTCTCACGCATCCCTACAATCGAGAGTGCCGGTACCTGATTGGGATTATTGGGATCGAACGGGGCCTGCGTGATCATCCAGCCATGCGGATTCTGGTTGCCGCCTAACTGGGCGGTACCGGTCTTACCGATAATCGTCGTCGGAGGGCGGTTATCTTCGGTCACATGCCAGGCACTGCCACAGGTCGTGACACCCATCATAGCTTTACGTGTAGTGAACGCAGCAGTCGGGCTCGCAACGGTACTTAACTGCTGTGGACTATATGTCTGCACAGGATTGCCATTCTGATCAGCGATCTTAGTGAAAATCAACGGCTGCATCAGCACGCCATTGTTCGCAACCGTATTATCGATCAGCGACATCTGGAATGGCGTGACGTTATCGACGCCCTGTCCATACACATCATTCAGATACTGGGCATTATTCAGCTGACCATTGGCTTGCAAGACACTGCTCTGTTGGACACTTAATGCGGTCGGCACATCCTGGTTCAGGTACACCTTCTTGGCATAGTTTAACCATGTATTCTCACCGAGGTTATTGCCGATATGTGCAAACATGATGTTATCAGAGTTTGCAAAACCAAATGCAGTACTGACCGGGAAATGTTTAAGATATCCCTGCTGAACACCAAGATTGTCACCTGTAATCGTTGTGCCAGGACTGGTCGCCGTAGCTGGAACTTGCCAGGGCGTATAGGCATCATTCTTGTCCCATTCCTGATTCAGCGTTGTTGTATTGGTGTCCAATGCAGCCAGCAGTGTCAGAGTTTTAAACGTCGAACCAGGCGAGTAGAGTGCCTGTGTCGGACGGAAGAGCAAAGGTTGATCGGGATTTTGTACCAGTTGACTATAGTAGCTCTCATCGCCTTGTTGTAATGTCTGCACCATCTTGTTGGGATCGTACCCAGGTGAGCTATACATCGCGAGAATCTCTCCGGTCTGCGGATCAGAGACGACGACGGAGCCCCTATTGGTAGCGAAGGTTTGATAACCATGATCCAGATAACTCGCGAGGCCAGTAGGGTCAGGAGTATAATTCGCGTATTCTTTCTCGACGATCTTCTGAATACGCTCGTCTATCGTGAGATAGATGTTATCGCCAACCTGCCGCGTATGCAGGGTCTGATTGAGCGTATTGGACAGGGCGGTCGTACCATTCGTACCATTCAGATAAGCATTATATTGGCCTTCGATACCGGTTGCAGGATAGTTACCGCCAGGGACATAATAACCGATCAAACCAGCCAGACCTGGATCAGTGTAGTGACGAGTATAGCCGCCACAGATATTAGGGTCAGAGGTTGGTATCGATTCCGCCAGCAGTACGCCGTTGCGGTCATAGATGTTTCCACGGATAGGTGAATTCTCAATCGCACATTTGCGACTATTGTGCGGACTGGCAGTCAATGTCTGGGCAACAGCAACCTGCCAGTAGACCAGACCACCACTCAAGCCAACAAATAAGACGACAAATAGCATCGTCAATTTTCGTATACTTGCACTCATATTCATAAAACAGGCATCCTTTCCCTGTTACCCACCAGATGCGTACAGGCAAACAAAGAGAACCTTCCTTTTAGAAATCTCTCCTCTATTCGATAAAGATCAGGAGCATTCTATAAAAACGTATGGAGGGGCCCGGTGGCTTTCAGGTCTATGGACCATTCCGTATGTAATGTACAAAACGATAGACAACAACTAGAAACAAAACTATACACCGAACTATACATATATACGTTGGCCCCTTCCGCTAGTTACCGAAGGGGCCAAAATTTCCCCCTACCCTTATGCCTGCGTAAAGGCATGGTAGTTACGAAGCATCTCAGTCAGACTGTCGCCACCACATTTTTCGATCAGGGCCTCGGTCAGTACGATCGCCATCATGGCCTCGCCAACGACACCAGCAGCAGGTACCACACAAACATCACTACGCTCATAGCGGCTCTCGTCAATATTCTCTTTGGTGGCAAGATCAATGGAGGGGAGAGGATGCGCCAGCGTGGGGATTGGCTTGACGGCGACGCGCACGACAATCGGCTCGCCATTCGTAATACCACCCTCGATACCACCGGCATTATTACTCAAATGATACCAGCTACCATCCTCGCCGTGGCGCAGAACGTCGTGGACATGTGAGCCGGTTGTGCGTGACGCGCCAAAGCCAGCACCGATCTCCATCGCTTTCACAGAGGGGATACTCATCATGGCCTGACCGAGCCGCCCACTGAGGCGACGATCCCACTGGCTAAATGTACCCAGACCGATGGGAGCACCAAAGGCGACGACCTCGAAGACGCCACCACATGTGTCACCTTCACGCTTGGCAGCCAGGATGCGCTCGATCATCTTCTCGGTTAGAGCGGCATCGGCACAACGTACCGGCGACTCCTCGACTACCTGCCACATCTGATCATTATAGTCTTCGGCACGCATACCACGCGTGCTCTCATAGCCAACGTCTACAATCGAGAGCACATGGCTACGGATCGTAATGCCAAACTGCGCCAGGAACTCGCGGCAGAGACCACCGACCGCCACACGCGACGCCGTCTCTCGTGAACTGGAACGCTCAATCGAGTTGCGTACATCATCATGCCCATATTTAATTGAGCCGGTAAAGTCTGCATGTCCTGGACGTACACGCGTCACAGGCTCAATCTCAGCCTCAACAGGAGCCGTGTTCATGCGCTCTTCCCAGTTAACCCAGTCCTTGTTCTCGATATGCAGCGTAATTGGCGAGCCCAAAGCTTTGCCGTGACGTACGCCAGAGAGGAATTGAACGGCATCCTTTTCGATCTTCATCCGCCCACCACGACCATAGCCGCCCTGTCTGCGCCGTAAATCGCTATCGATATGTTCTTTCTCAATTGGCAGGCCAGCCGGCAAGCCCTCTACAATCATCGTCAAAGCGGGTCCATGCGACTCCCCAGCCGTCAAAAAACGAAACATAGTATGTACTCCCTCGTTCAGTCTTCAGAGAAGTCTCTGTCCCTTCTCCTTTTCCCTTTCGTCAGCGGGCCATTCTTCTATCTATTATCTATATACACACGCAGCAACGCCACTTTTATAGCCTGCAATGTGTCGCAACCTGCTGCTCAGCTGTATGCAAACATATGCAAAGAAATAGAAGGTCTTCTTTCGAAAGCATACCACAACCAGGGAATAGCTATAATAACTACAGCTGCGTACAGCGGAATAAGCGTTCCGTCTACAGCTATTTTCGCCAGCGTTGCAGCTTATCACTAAGTAGCAACTCGATTGTACAACACGCCGCACCAGCACCAATGAGATAGCCACCCAAAACGTCACTCCACAGATGATAGGAGATATAGAATTGCACGAAGCCAACGCCAAAACTAAGCAAGACCAGTAGCACAATCACACAACGACGTAACACAGGCCAACGACCCAGATGGTGATATGCAAGCCAGCAGGCAACCAATCCAATAAACATCGCACGAATCGCATGCCCACTGGGATAGCCATAGTCATCGATGGCATGAGCATCGATGACTATCGGCTGCATGGCGACCTTGCGCGTAATGATAGAGAGGATCTGGGGTGGACGTGGTATATCCCAGGCCATCCCAAACGTTGTCAGATGACGGATCGCATATGACTCCGTTGCTAATTGGGGACAGCGCAACATATTCAGCGCGTTACCCATCGAAGATGGGACAAATTGCAGGATCAGTCGCTTCCCAATCATCTCAGCCGCAATGCAACCAAAAAAGATAATAACGTAGGTCAGAAAAGTACGCCTGCGATAGCTCAGCAGTAAGAAGAAAGCACCCACAATACCCATCAGTAAGATACTGATATCAACATCTCCCAGCCGTGCCCACCGTTCTAACACACAATCAGCCCGCGTAATTGGACGGAATAACAGCCAGCGCTCTACATATAGCGTTGGATATGCAAGCATTTTTGAGGCCAATAAACTTGTATACAAGAAGAAAAGTAGAAAGAGGAAGGCCGCCACCACCAGCCATCGATGCGCTAAAGCAAGCTGTTTTAGTTGAGTCGCCCTACGACTATTCCTCATCCTCACCTCCCATGGGAAGCCGCTCCAGCAGGCCTCTCACCCCTCCATTACACAAACACAAAACAGCGAAAGCAAGCGTTTTAGCAAGCATTGTATACTAAGAAATACAGCTTAATGAGAACTGCTCGCATGATAGCTTTAATACAAGAACTTTACTTTTCTGGTTATTCTTTACATGCTGATTATTATAACATGCTGTGATTACAGCGCAACAAAGAGAGTACCTTAAGAACTTTACTTGTAACACAAGCAAAACTTTATGAGTATCTTTTGCAGGTAAATTGCACTAACATATTGACACCAAACATTAATGTATTTTACAATGCATTAGATTAGGATTGTGTGTATTTATTGACTCCCTTCCCATTTAAAACATTTGCACTTTAGGAGGTCAACAATGTCCCCTGAGCAACCATCCAGTAAGATAGGCAAGTCGGTCGGGGAAAAACTACGTGCTGCGCGTATCGCCCAGCACTATACTCAGAGTAACCTTGCCGCACCGGATTTCTCAGTGAGCTACATTTCTGCGATAGAACGAGGCCAGATCCATCCTTCGCTACGTGCGCTGGAGATTCTTGCGGCACGCCTGGGTATGAGCTCTACGCAACTCCTGCCCAGTAAAGCGCAGCAAGAGGAACGCACCAGTATAACGACGGCACTCAGCGAACGCGAAGAAGACGAGATAGTGCTAGAACTCTTAAATGCACAGATTCAGATTCTTCAGGGCGAGGCCACTGAGGCGATTGCACTCCTTGAACAGGTTGCTACCCATCGCCTGAAGCGCCAGCATCAGCTGCAGCAACGCTATCTGCTCGGGCAGGCATATTATCGCACAGGCCAATACCAGGAGAGCGAGTATACTCTCTCTGAAGCGGTCCAGATAGCGAAAGAGTTGAATATGCAATATCTGAACTTGCACATTCTTCATCAGTTAGCCATGACCTATGCCGCCATGCGCAACTACTCGCAGGCCTTGCTCGCCCACCAGCGCTGCCTCAATCTGCTCGAAGAGAGCGATATTAAAGATCCTTTCTTCCTGGCGCAGATATATATCCAGATGGGTCAGCATTATACGCGACTCAATACCATCGATCAGGCTCTGGAGATGTTCCATAAAGCCCTGGCTATTACAGAAAAACTGGCAACATCACAGCAGGTTCAGGCGGTCTACGCCAACCTCAGTCACTATCACGCTGAAGCAAAGGACAATGAACTTGCAACTTTGTATGCATATAAGAGCGTGCAATTACACAACCAGGAGGAGATGACACAACTCAGAAGCGAACTGTACCATTACCTGGGTCATGCAATAATGCAAATCGATGTCCAGCAAGCTCGCATTTACCTCGACGAAGCATTACAGAATCAAAAGAATCTACAAGATACCCTTACTCATGCCAGTCTTCTGACACGCAACGCAGACTGGTACTATACACAACACGACTATGAACAGGCACAAACATACGCACAACAGGGCTACGACCTGCTCGCGTCATTTGGCGATCTTATTATTGCGGCTGATACCTTAATCGTGCTTGGACGCATCGAATACGCATGCCAGAACTACGACGAAGGTAGCCAGCATTTTGTTGCCGGACTCGATATGCTTGAGCGCCTCGGCAGCCACGAAGAACTTGCCAACGAATCTGTCCACTATGCCGAGCTACTCGAAGCAATCGGTAAAGAGCATGAAGCATTCACACATTTCAGACGCGCCTTTCAAAGTCGCCAGAAACTGGGCAAATAACTCTGGCCAACAGCGCTAGCAGGCAAGCATCACTTGCAGAGTATGCCTGCCTGGCTATCAATGTCGTTAAAATGCACTTTATAGCAGTACAAGTAGATTACAATATGTTCATACGCTGCCATCTCAGTGCCACATTTCTCAACCGCAGAGAGTGGCATTGACGATTGCTTTTCGCAGCATGCTATACTGTGCATCGAAAGGGGATACGCTAGATGTCAACAACCAATCAGCAACAATCTGAACAGCCCACCCATCCTACCCATCCTACTAATCTCACTCATCTTGATGCCCAGGGTAATATCCATATGGTCGATGTCACAGACCGTCCTGAGACGATACGGGAGGCAATCGCAGAGGGTCGCGTGAGTATGAAACCTGACACGATCGCTATGATTGCGAATAATCAGGTCGCCAAGGGGAGTGTCCTTGAGGTTGCTAAGATCGCGGGAATTATGGCAGCCAAGCAGACGCCGCAACTTATTCCACTCTGCCATCCGCTACCCATGACGCATATCGATCTTCAGTTTACGCTTGATGCCGTCCATGGGCATATTCAGATTACAGGTCGCACACGCACAACGTATAAGACCGGGGTCGATGTCGAAGCATTGACTGCGATAACAGTCGCAGCACTCACCATCTACGACATGTGCAAAGGTGTAGACAATACTATCACCATCGAACAGGCCTATGTCGCGCAAAAAAGTGGTGGCAAGAGCGGTACAGTGAACTTCCAACCTGCGCAAGATGCCTGATCTGTACTCTACACATGCATACTATTCAACTCAATGCTCACCTTGCACGGTCAATTGCAGGAAGAGCGCCTCAAGCATATTGCGCTCTTCTGGGTTACTGAACTTGAGATCCGTCTCGCCAATAGTCGTTACCAGCGATCCCTGTGCATCGACCGCAACCAGACTACGCACAGCCTGTGGATCGCCACCTTGCCAGCGTACCTGCTCACTTAAGCCAGCCAGAGGTACAGCGATCCGTACGAAGCTACCGCGCAGATCCTGCGGCAGCTTGCGCAAGTGAAGCTCAAGTTGCTGTCCCCGTTGCACTAATGAACCATCCAACCCCGACGATTGTAGATTAATGACCGCCCTGTCAACCGCAGAGGCATGGAGAGCAGAGTCAGCACGTCCACTACGGCGCGCACCAGTAGTTGCCAGCACAGGACTATAGATGTGCGTAGATGCCGTCGTAGCGGGTGTATGGGGAGCAGCCGGACCATCAAAGAGCGTCGCCACACGCACGAGATCCTGTAATGCCTGCCTCCTGAGCGAACTTTGCACAATATGTGTACTCACACGCATCGCCAGTTGTAACAGTGACCGTGCCGCCGCATCATTATTGCTATGCTCACGATGCGCCTGCTGTAAGATCGCCTCAGCCTGGCTAATCAAGGTCTGGCTAAGATGACTGAGCATACGATGTGGTGTCGCAGAAAGCGTACGGGTTCCTTGACCCAACAATGGACGAGTGCCCTGCGGATAGATGGCTGCACGTAACGAGCTATAAAGATCGAGATAGGCGGTATGACAGGAACGGCATCCAGCAAGATGAAAGAGCAATGGTGCATACGCGACGGTCGCCTGTGGATCTTGCTTCAATAAAACCATACAGAAATCTGGCAACTGTTGATAGAAGGGAAGATGATAATCAGCGTCCATAATCGGCTGCAGCTGCGTATCATACTCCATCGTAGCGGTAGCCATCTCTATGCCATTATCCAAGCTATACAGTATCTGCTCTGCGCTCTCTGTGCTCTCTATACCTTCACTATTCTCTGGCGCAGATAGAACATGCTGCAACCACTGGCCTAGCTTGCGATAGTCACCACGCAGTTCAGATGCTCCCTTATTGGTGTACTCATTGTCCATACAGCATCTCCTTTAGTCGTTTCATGTCTGTCATTACTCTTCCTGGTCATCTCTATAAAAGCGCGACAGACGTTTCAACTGCGCAGAAGTGACATACACTGTCTCTTCGCCATGCCAGTCCAGCATCCCCTCGCGCGTCAGTCCCTCCAGACCTCGCCTGACATCCTGTAATGAAAGATCATCCTGAGCCAGGGTGGGTATCTCCGCCGCATACGTTTCTTTATCAGAAGAACGTTCCGTATACATGGTTATACGTACAGCCACTCGAACTGTCAAATTAGAGCTCTTTTGTTGCAGACAAGAACGCAACTTTTTATGCGCATGGTCCTTATGTTGACTACTATGAGGATTGAGTTCAGCCGGCAGTGTGACATGTAACTCATCAATGACAGTGCTCAGCAGGTCGTCGGCACCGATATCATGTAACTCCTGCATCACCGCCTGCAATTGATTGGGTGCCGCACTCAGTACAAAGATACAGTGCTTTAAAATATTGCGCAGGTCATGCTGTGAGACCAGGTGTAACGTCAACTCTTCGGGCGTAGAGAATGGCGTCGTCCCCCACACAGACTCAACTGCCTCATCTAAAGGGTTGGTATTCTCTTCATCCTCCAGCCCTTCCATCTCTGCAGCTGTACTGACCTGCAACCGCCGCTTCCGTAAGCGATCGATCGCCTTATTGCGCACACTATGGTTCAAAAAGGCATAGAACTGCGCATCAGTCAAATGGTCCAGGGCGGTCTGCGCTGTATGGTCTTCCCCGCCAAGCAGACCCAGACGTACCAGTTGCTCGACGACGTGACCGATGACAGTATCAACTTCAAATGCATCATACTTGAGTGCGCCCAGGAACCGTTGTGCATTACGATGCAGATACGCGTACAGCAACGGATAGCTCTGTTCAGCCCGGTATCTTAAATCAGACGCTGTAAATGGCATGCGGACTATTCCCTCCGAAGTGCCTCACTTTTGTAGCTCTTATCTTGTATAGTAACTCTGTCTATTCTATATTGTCGACATTAGTGGGCGCAATGAAACGTCCCTATGAATATCACTATTTCACAGGGACGTTTCATTATTCGTTTGCTAGCGATGAGATTTGAGATCTTATTCGATATCGCCACGCTTCCCAAGTCGCTGATGCTCATACGCTTTTTTGATCGCAGTCAAGCTACGCTGTACCTCGCCACGCTCTTCCAAAAGATTCGCGAAACGGAAGTAAGCACTCGCTGCAATCTCATGCGCACTCGACTGATCCAATAACTCCAATGCCTGTGTGAAATATTGATCAGCAGATGCAAAATCATTGGCCTGATGCCGAATCTGAGCCAGAGTGATCAATGCCTGGCCCTGTGTCTGGGCATCACCACCGGCCTGTGCATAGGTCAGTGCCTCGTGCGCCTCGTGTTCCGCCTCATCAATACGACCCTGCTTGAGCAGTAGCTCAGCCAGACCAGTATGACAGATGGAAGCCGAGATCTCGTCGTTCAAGCTACGCTCGATTGCGATCGCCTCGCGGTACTCTTTCTCAGCTGCGCTCAGATCGTTCTGCTTCTCTAACGCCTTACCCAGGCGCTGATGAGTCATACCAACCAGGCGTTGCTCGTCGCGCATCTCGTAGATAGCCAGACTCTGCAACGCATACTCACGTGCCATCACCAGCTTACCAACGGATTTGTAGTGCTGGCTGATCTCCATATACTTCTTCGCAAAGCTCTTGCTATCCCGGCTAATGGAATCCAGAACACCCAGCGCACGGTGATAATACGTCACAGCTCTTTCCAGGTCACCCAGGCGGAAATAATCGTTTGCCAGGTTGCTGAAAACTTCTAAAGAGAAGATAGGATCCGTAATCTGTCCGTTTTCGATTGCAGAGAAACAATGTTGATGATGTTCAACAGCCAGAGTATAGTTATAGAGCAGGTAGTACGATTTACCCAGTAAGTTGCGCGCACGCTCGATATATTCACTATCGTTAAGCGCCTCACCCTGTGAGACAGCATTGCGCAGGTCAACCACCGCCTCCTGATATTCGCCGGAACCTAGATGCACCTGACCTTTGAGCAAATACAGTCGATACACCTGGTCCGTTGTCACTCGATCAGGCTGGATTGGCTCTAGCAGACCTTCGGCCTCTTTATAGTTACCCTGCTGTATCAGCACATTAGCCTGCAAGAGATCCACGTCCACACGCTGATCAGGCCCTGAATCGGCAGGAGAATAACCAACGGCACGAGCTTCCGCTGCACCGGAAGGGGAACCTTCAAGGAGAAATGTCAGGGGTACGTCGAGGCGTCGCGCGAGAATAGAGAGGGCTTTCAAGGAAGGACGGATCTTACCACGCTCAATTGCCGATATATATGAGATCGAAAACTCTGGGGCGGCTAGTTGAGCTTGAGTCATGCCCAGTTTCGTACGAACCTCACGAATATTCGTACCGACTCTTGCGGCAACAGCCTTCCCTACATTTGCAGTTTCAAGGGATGGCATGCAATTGTTCCTTTCCAGGTATATTGTGTTTGACGCTCTTATTACAAAAGCTTCAATTTTTTCAATGGAAACTAACTATTCCCTTCCCCGCAACTTTTATACATACCCACTAGTGTCTGACTCTTGTAACGCTCCTGTATAACTCTCATTAAATAGAGAGCGTTTTAAGCATTCTGAATGCTACAGAGAGGAAAATAGCTAGATGTTACTTCATATTTCGTAGTCTATCATATGCTTCGATTCTAGTCAACCCATTTTGTACTTATTGCATCGCTTCATTGTATAATCTTGCACAGCAATCCATCAGGGACGCATCGAATATTGTTTGAATAAAAAACCACGAAGTTTTGAATTCATATTGTTTGTCTAACATGGTTACTACAACAGGGATGTTATGCTTATAGTACTTATCTACTTTTGAGTTCACACTTTCAGGCGAGCTTACTTAGCAGTTTGGTTTGCTCATATGTATAGTTCGACACGCTTTCTAGAAACATTTATAATAAGAAAGCCTCCTTTTTAAGTACAATACTACTCGATCCTGGCTGATGATGAAGCCAGATAGACTAGTAAAAACAACTCAACTCCTTTATAATGCTCTAGCACTGGATGTGAACTGCCTGGCTCAGGCGTACTTCAATGCTATCTCTCTAGTTCGTCTCCGAGACGAGAAAGGAATCGCAGGCCCGGATATGAGTACACTCCCTCTCTTATTTGCGCGTGCAGCTGAACAATTCGCTACGCAACCAGCCCTGATCGAACCAGTTGAAGGTAGCAATGAGATGCTTTCTTTGTCCTACCAGGAACTTCAGGAGCACGTCCATCAGTTCGCGGGCTACCTTCAGCAACAGGGACTCTCGAAAGGTCAGCGGATCATGCTCTGGTCCCCTAGCCGCGCTAACTGGCTGATCTCTTATTTTGCCTCTCTGCTGATTGGTCTGGTTATCGTTCCACTCGATGTGAATACACGTGAAGATTTCATTCTTCGCCTGGTTGATATTACTGAGACTACGCATCTGATTACAACCCACAAACTTTATAGTAATCTTCAGCATTCTTCTCTCGCATTTATCGATATCGATGCTCTCCCTTCAGCTCCTCTGGATATGACTCAACTTCCTGCTCTTGTAGAAACCGACCTTGCACAACTCGTTTTTACGTCAGGTACAACTGGTCAACCTAAAGGAGTTATGCTCAGCCATCGCAATATCGTTTCTAATGCATTAGGTTCTATTGATGCGGTAAACATAAAAGGGGATGATCGAGCACTCTCTATTCTCCCGCTTTCTCATATGTTCGAGTTGACTATTGACGTTGCTATCTTGCATATAGGTGCAAGTATTGTGTATGCACGTACACTCTCACCAGATACATTATTTAGGTTGCTCGCTACACAAAAGATAACCTGTATGGTGTTAGTACCTCAGGCTTTACAGCTCTTTATGAATGGAGTTGAACGCGAAGTACGTCAACAGAATAAGGAGAAGCAGTGGGATATTTTGCATGCTATCGCCTGGCGCGTCCCCTTTAAGTATCGCGCACGCCTCTTCAAGCAGGTACATGCTCGCTTTGGTGGTCACTTCCGTTTCTTTGTCTGTGGCGGAGCCTATATGCAGCCACAACTGGGACGTTTCTGGGAAGAGATGGGTTTCCGTACACTGCAGGGCTATGGCGCAACAGAATGCGCACCTGTTATCTCGGTCAATCCTCCCAATGATCACACCTTCGGATCGGTCGGTCGGCCACTTAAGGGAGTTGAGTTGCGTATAGCGGACGATGGCGAGATCCAGGTCCATGGCCCAAATGTCGCAATAGGCTATTGGCAAGATCCTGAACTGACGAACCGTACCTTCCAGGATGGTTGGTATGCCACGGGTGATCTTGGTTATCTTGACAGGCATCATAATCTGTACCTTAAAGGTCGTAAGAAAAATCTGATCGTGTTGCCGAATGGGATGAATGTCTATCCAGAGGATGTCGAAAACGTATTGCAGAGCCAGGAGGTCGTTAAAGATGCGGTGGTCTTCGGTCTAAACGAACGCAATCGTGGTACGGCTGTGCATGCTGTTCTATTACTAGAGGATTCCAGCCAGGCGAAGACTGTTGTCAAACAGGCCAATAAACTGCTGGCACCCCATCAGCAGATCAAGAGCTATACGCTCTGGTCAGAAAAGGACTTCCCGCGTACCCATACGCTGAAAGTCAAACGGCAAGAGGTCCTGGACAAACTTGATAAGCTGCGCTCAGCTCAACGCGTCTAATACAGCGGAGAAGAAGAGAGTACGTATTCAGTAGTCTAAGAACTCTTAAGAACACCCGTGCAGCAAATCCCGCAATCCCTCCTTCGCTACAACGAAAGAGGGATTTTCGGGGCACTGAACTGTTACAGAAGAGAAGAAGGGTAAGTTATGCTTTATCTGGTTGCAACGCCCATTGGCAATCTTGATGATATTACATTGCGTGCATTGGAGGTCTTGCGTTCGGTCGATGTAGTAGCAAGCGAAGATACCCGTAAGACAGGCTTGTTACTCAAACATTATGGTATTCAGAAGCCGCAACTCTCCTTCCACGAACACAATGAGCAGCGCGCAGGTGGACGTATCGAGGAACTTTTGAAGCAAGGTCAGTCAGTTGCGGTGGTAACGGATGCGGGTACACCGGGTATCTCTGATCCGGGCTTTACGCTGGTGCGCCGGGCGGTGGCCGCTGACCTTGCGGTAACGATGATCCCAGGTGCAACGGCGTTTGTGATGGCGCTCGTGCTCTCCGGACTACCGGTCCACAGCTTTACATTCCGTGGTTTCCCTCCACGCACACAGGTAAAACGTCAGAAATTCTTCGAGGTTGACCGCGAAGCACCCCACACCCTCATCTATTATGAGAGCCCCTATCGCCTGGATGGTTTCTTAAAGGATGCAATAGAGGTCTTTGGCGATCGCCCGGCTGCGTTAGCTAATGATCTCACAAAGATGTTCGAGAAGGTCGAACGTGGATCGCTCTCTTCACTGCTCGCCACACTCCCACCCAACAGCAAACCTAAAGGCGAATATATTGTCGTTATCGAGGGTCTGACGCGTGAGGCTGTACGCGACAAACGCCATAGCTGGCGCAATGTTGACACGCAGGCGAATGAGCAAGAAGAGGATGAGCAAGAGAACGACAACCCTGTAGACGACGACAACGAATAGAGCAACGGGAGGACGTTAATCCTTCACATCCTCCCGCTGCCTATGCAATGCTTACATACCCATGACGTTGACGAGTTCTTTGACGGCACCTGCTGACTTATGCAGTGCCGCTTGCTCCTGCTCTGAAAGCTCTACTTCAATGACTTTCTCCAGGCCTTTCGCGCCCAGCTGGGCGGGAACGCCAACGAAGAGGTCGTTGATGCCATATTCTCCCTTGAGATAGATCGCAGATGGCAAGATCATCTTCTTATCCAGGATAATAGAATCTACCATTTGTAGCGCCGATGCCGAAGGTGCGAAATAAGCGCTGCCATTGCCCAGCAATTTGACGATCTCAGCGCCACCATCACGTGTACGTTGTACAATCTGTTCAATACGCTCAGCTGGTATCAACTGTGCAATAGGCACACCTGCCACTGTACACATACGAGACAGGGGAACCATGGTGTCACCATGCCCACCCAGGACATATGCCTGTACATCACGCACCGAAGCACCAACCTCCTGAGCAATAAACGTACGGAAGCGAGCAGTGTCCAGCACACCGGCCATACCCAGTACGCGCTCACGTGGAAAGCCGCTGACATGGAGCGCCACATGAGCCATCGCATCCAACGGATTCGTTACCATGATCATAATGGTGTTCGGTGAATATTTAACGACCTGCTCGGTTACCTGCGCAATAATCTCCTGATTCTTCTTTAAAAGATCATCGCGGCTCATACCAGGTTTACGAGGAAAACCGGAGGTCACAACGACAACATCAGAGTTGGCAGTATCCGCATAGTCATTGGTTCCTGTGACCAACGAATCATAACCAAGAACAGGACCGGCCTGGAGCATATCAAGAGCTTTCCCCTGTGGCATATTTGGTACAATGTCAAACATCACCACATCTGCATAATCACGTTCAGCCAGACGTTGTACCAATGTGCTACCAACAAAACCGGCTCCAACAACAGTGATTTTACTCCTCATTGACGTATCCTTTCGTCTCTCCAGGGATATGGAAGGTGACGAGAGCCATGAAAGCGGCAACTCACTCTTCTACTATATCCCCAACTACCTTTTTTATATTTCTACTGTAATTGTAAAACGTGGAGGCTCTACTTGGCAATTTTTCTCCCAAATTTATCACATATTGCAAAAACAGGGAAAAAGCGGTTGACAAATCTCAATGGTTGGAGTATTATTCAAACGTCGAAACGAAAGGCGCTGAGCGAGGCGAAAGAATGTAAGTTCTGCAATGCTCACGACGTGAAATGCCGACAAAATAATGGGGTATCGTTCAACGGTAGGACGACTGACTCTGAATCAGTTAATTGGAGTTCGAATCTCTGTACCCCAGCCATTGAGAGGTGTTTCATACACCTCTCTTTTTTGTCGCATGGCATGTTGCAGCATGTGCATGCCTCTAAGCATTTTTCCAGCGCTCACGCGAACTGACAACGTTAGACAAGCTAATGGGGTATCGTTCAACGGTAGGACGACTGACTCTGAATCAGTTAATTGGAGTTCGAATCTCTGTACCCCAGCCATTGAGAGGTGTTTCATACACCTCTCTTTTTTTGCGCTTCTACGCATTCGCACCTCTATAAAACGAACAAATTCTCCTCCAGCTTTCAAGCGGAAAAGAACTTTCCATGTAGGTGGTAAAATATTTTCTTAATCCTCCCTTCCACAACAATCCATCCCGATCTCATCCCTGTACAAACATTATACAACCCAACAATACCAGCTCATACCATCTTGTAAGCACTTTCGTCATAGTCAATGTATGGATCAGCCTCTCTGTCTCACTTGTAAACGGCTCGACGTTCTATAAAGAACGTTGCCTTATGGTGTTACGGGAGTGATTATATGGTGTCAATAGATTTCAGCATACCATCAAATATAGCAACAATTGCTATCCGCCTGTCTTCTCTATGGCACCATATACAAACTGCACCTATGCAAAAATTCATGAGCGGGCACACCTTGTCCACGTGTATACCCTATGTTATATTTCTGTATATAGTTTGCACAATACACAAACTCAGGAGGACTAAAGCAGATGGTTACAGCCACAGCCCAAGTTCAAACCACCATCCCCGCCCTGGATGAAGTCATAGATATTCCTTGCATAGCTGCGTACAGCACAACGAGCCGTGAACAGGAGATCCCTGCTCTCAACTCACTCAACTCAGACAACTCAGCATCAACAACAATTGACCACGAGACTGAGGAGCCCGAAGATGTTGAGGAGATGGAACATAGCGAGGGTGTAGAAAATATAGGGAGCATCGGTAGTAGCATGGAAGCTATGGGGAATCCAGAGGATGAGGATGATCAGAATAAGATCGACCAGCAAGAGCAAGAACTGTTGGTGACACGCGCTATCCAGGGCGATCAAATGGCCTTTAGCGAGATCGTTGATCAGTACGGTACATTAATGCTAAGAACTGCATCAATGATAGTAGGTGACCACGATATTGCAGAAGACGTGGTACAGGATGCTCTGATCCAGGCCTGGCACCATCTAGCCGATCTGCGTAAGGCAGGTGCACTACGCCCATGGCTCATGCGTATCGTGGTTAACCAGTGTATCAGCTTTAAGCGTCGCCTCGCTCGCACCACTGCGTTTATGCGCCAGGCACTCTCAGAGCAGGAGACCGACTTGATCGCACAGGCGGCAGATGACCATAAAGGTTGCATGGAGCGCGATTGGGATCTGGCATGCGCTATCGAGAGTCTACCTATGAAGCAACGTGTCGTCATCGTCCTCCATTACTATAATAGTATGACTCTTCCAGAGATGGCTCAGACTCTGAATACTTCAGAGAATACACTCAAGAAGCGCATTCAGGCTGCATTATCCAATCTGCGCCGTATCCTCCGTGCAAGCAATGCGGAGGAGGAAAGCAGCTTCGGTAGCGGACGTCCTCACATAGTCCCTTCGGTGGCCTGACACCGAGTTGTCTTGCTGTGAGTGAGTGAGTGAGGAAGGATAGATCACTCATATGGTCTATCCTTCTTCGCTCATTTACTTTGCACCCTACCAATAAAAAGCCACAGCTAGTAGAGAATGCTGCAATATCCTCTTTCTTCAATTCTTAACAGTATTACTGGAATAGCAACAAAACTACAACCTGATGATTACTGAATATACAGAATACAGAGATATACTCTGACATATATTGGGACAATGCACAACTTTCCATAATTATTCGCTCTACATTATTTGCAGATAAAAGGATATATTGTGAACAAGACGTCTGCGCTTATCTTCTCTCCAGCAGCTCTGACGCCGGACCCGGATATGCTGCCGGACCCTTATCTCATTGAACGCTTCTTGCGTATGTCCGATGAAGGGGCTCTAGCGGAGCCTTCAAACACTGTTCATCAACCTTATTCACTGGTCAGCCTGCATAACGGCACCCCTGGCTTGCTCTTTGCTTCCACTGATACCTTGCTGGCATCAGTCATTCATCCAACACAGCCTGAAAAAAAGCCTGAGCATCATAAAAAAAGTAAACGCAAAAGGAGTACAGGCAGAGCTGAAAACCGTTGCACAAAACATGCTTTGACAGCTCCTTAAGCAGGATAAAGATCGCATTGAGAAGGTAGGGGGGAGTTCTACGGTGGATGGAAGGGAAAGTATACTTTCACATACGCTGCGACAATCATTACCACAGACACAACAATTGCGCAAATTAAATATGTTGCGCGCGAAATTAAATCCAACCCATGCAGAGCAGTTAAGACGCTGGCAAGGCGCGACCGTTCTATGCTCAACGCTGATCACGGCCGCTATCTATAGTATTATTGCACGCTCTTTAGGCCCTCGCATATTTGGGAGCTGTCTCTTCGCACAATGGCTAGCTACAGTGACAGTACCAATCATCGGCACCGGTATGTCGACGCTCTCCAGTCGGCAGTTAGCGGCGACACAGAGCCGTGAGTCACCACGCCTGATTGCTGGCGTCTTTTATTTTTTATGGTACCGCCAGCATCGCAGCATCTTGCTTTATTGCCTGGTCTATATTGTACTGGCTCTGCTGCTGCAACATCTCCTACGGGCAAATAGTTTCTCTCCTGGCCTGCTTTTGCTCTCCAGTCTAGCGACACTACCATTACTCTTGAGTAGTGTCGCAGGCACGACGTTGCGCAGTTTACGCCGGGCTGACCTGCTTACGATGCTCCACCTTTTTGGGTCGCTACTCACACTCATCTTTGTTATACTTGCGACCCAGATAGCTGGTCGTCCTGCCGAAGCATTCATTCTGGCCTTCGCGTTTTCTGGTACGCTCACGCTGGCCCTGGCTGTAATCTGTGTAGTCCGTCTCTTGCCGCTAGATCAGGCTATCCAACCGGGCATCTTCTTACGTGAGAGGCTCACGCATAGCTTCAATCTCTCCTGGCTCCATTTTATGCTGGATGCCATCATCTGGCAACGTAGCGAGTTACTTTTGCTCGCATATTGGCACGATCCGGCACAGATCGGCTTTTATGCATTGAGCGCCAGTATCAGTACCTGCGTCATCGGTATTGCACCGGCATTCTTTTCACAATGGCTCTTTCCACTGGTTCTGCGCTACTTCCCAGAACATCGCTATCTGAATCCTTACGATGCCTTTGTGAAGACCTCGTGCTACATTATCTTCCTTGCGGTACCCATCTGCGCACTGGTTATGCTGTTTTGTTCGAGCGCAATTGTGCATACACTGAGTCCTGCTTACCTGCCGGTGATTAAGCCGCTCCGCATCCTGCTTATCGCAGCGGTCTTTGGCAGCGTAGCTACTGTCAGCCTGACGCATATTGCTACTATTGAGCAGGACAGACAGCGTAACGCGCAGCGTGCACAAAGACGGCTCAATGTCGGAATTGCGGTCATCAAGATTCTTCTGGCAATCCCGCTGATCTGGCTCTGGGGACTGACAGGGGCTGCAATTGCGAGCGCGGCTGCACAGATCGCTTCAGCCCTGGCTTCGATTCTTCTCTGCCATAAACTCTTGCGCCATTATGAGAACGCTGGCTAGCCATATACATGTAATCACACAGAAGGGATGTGCCATGTCCAGTCGGCGACCACCAACAAACGTTACCCATATCACCATTCGCACTCGCGCTACCGGCTCATTCCGCACGACACAACAGCAGCACTACCAGACAACCCGGCAACAGCAACTACAACCTGCGTATTCGCATGCGAATACTCCCTATTTTAGTGTGATCATCTGTACCTATAATCGCCGTGCTATGGTACTCACGGCGCTCGCTAGCATACGTAAACAGACGCTCTCTTATGAGAAGTTCGAGATTATTGTCGTTGATAATGGCTCGTCAGATGGTACCTATAATGCAGTTCAGACCTACCTGAGTGCCAACCATATCCACTCTCCACAACATAATGTCACACGGGCACAGTTACGTGCTCAATGCCTGCTAGAGGAGCGCAATGGACTGGCATATGCACGTAATGCAGGTCTGGCAGTAGCGCGCGGAGAGATCGTAGTCTTCCTTGACGATGATGTTATTGCCGGTCCGCACTTTCTTGAGCAGCTCTATAAAACCTATCAGGAGACCGATGCCGACGCGATTGGGGGTAGCGTAGATCTGCACTGGGAAGCGCCGCGCCCTTATTGGTTGAGTGACGATCTCCTCGATACGTTTGGGCGCTATAAGCCACTCCAGAATCGCTCGCGCATGCCGACCGGCATTGATTTTAGCAATAGCTGCTTCTCTGTCAAACGCGCTGCACTACAAAACGTGGGAGGTTTCTCTTCTTTTTTAAGCAAGCGGCTCAATACACCGATCAATGTTGAGGCGCATGATCTCTGTCGTCGTCTGCGTCAGGCAGGGTATCAGCTCTGGTATGAGCCGGATGCACAGGTACTCCATCGCGTCTCACAGGCACGACTCGAGCGTGCGTTTATGATTGGACGCGCCTATTGGCAGGGTCGCTCTGAAGTGCTTGCTGACTACTTTGATGTGGAACAGTATCAAGAGGCACAGGGACAATCGTTGCTACAGACAATTCGTTCTCTGCTCCCCGAAATAGGAGAGATGTTGCATATTTTGCTCATTCATCGCCTGCTCCTTTATATGGTACGGAGGCCAATGAGCGAACGTATCTATGCGGCAATGGCTCAATCCCGCTGCTGGGGCCGCATCCATCAGCAATTTATGTTAAGCAATCACGCACCCGCTACCACAACAACGCCAACGATGCTTGTTGTACGCGCGGATGAGGAGGATGCTCTGCCACTCATACGTGCGCTCCAGCATTATGGCGTAGCCTGCACATCCAGCATCGCGGATATCCCATTCGCCTGGCTCTGGCACCACCGTGCATACCATGAGACAGTTATCGGCATGATCCACCTCTACCGTCCAGGTGCATTTAGACTCGATTACCGTCAACGCCGACATCTGCTCTTCAAGCTCTGGCTCGCGCAACGACTCGGCATCTGCATTACCAGTACGGATGCCGGCGGCTGGTGGCAAAACGTACTCCATCTTCACTATATGCAGCAGCGCGCATTTGAACGACGCATCTTTGCGTCCAGCCAGCTTATTCATACGTTTGTACGTCGCCCAGAACAATTCTATGCTGAGTACCGGTGGGGTCAGCGCGCCTGTTTTCTGGCCTATCCTGGACTACGTGGGACGCTTCCTTCACTTGAAGCTGCTGATGGTGCTACTCGTGCTACTCGTGCCGCATATACCGAGCAGCAGCGCCAGCAAGCACGCCAACAATTAGGCATTCCCGCAGAGGCCGGTTATGTTTACCTCTGCTTCGCACATCTCCATTCTGAACGCGAAGTCTTACAACTGATCGAAGCATTCTCGCTGCTGCACGAAAATGGTTCTGCTACCGCAGATGGAACGCACGAGGCAGTAGAACCACTGCCCATACCACAACTTTTGCTGGTCGGGATGCCCCATGGGAAAGCCCTCTCAACAAAGATCATGCAGCAGGCTGCATTCAACTCAGCAATCCATATATTTGTGCAGTACCATCAAGCCGATCTCGTGATATATATAGCTGCGACCAACGCGCTGGTAATGCCCTACCTCGCGATAAAGGCTGCCGGAGTAATCGATCTGGCAATGCTCTTCTACTCGTATGAACGTATTGTCATTGCTCCTGAGCTTCCTCGTTTCTATGGAGTGCTACCACCTTATGCTAAAATACAATACAAACCGTCAAGCACATCAGAACTCGCACAGGCACTCGCTACAGCGCAACATAGCGCATATCAGCATACAGCAAGAGAGTCTCTGGCACTGGATAGTGATAGAGGATGGGCACACTACGTCAACCACATGATGGACGCTTATAAACAACTACTTATAATGAAAAAGAAGGGATAACTTCATATCGCCCTCTCGTGCTGTTTTAGCTGTTGAGAATATAAGATAACGGATACGATATTCAAGATGAACATAGCCTCTGTAATTAAGCAAAAACGTTCCTATGGCAGTCTCGCAACTCCTACTGCGCTGGTAATCATTCTGCTTGCGGCTCTCTTACGCCTGCTAATGATCTCGTTCTACTATCCCACTACAATGAGTGACGAGTCAGTAATGGATCTGATGGCACGTCACATTGCGTACGATGGCGCACGACCAATCTTCTTTTATGGACAGGCTTATATGGGTCCAATAGAGGCGTACCTGGGGGCATTCTTCTTTCATCTGTTTGGTAGCTCGATCTTTGCCGTACGCCTGGGCCTGATCATCTTCTATGTCCTGTTTTTATGGACGATGTATGCGCTGGTGCGTTTGCTTTATTCACAAGGACTGGCGCTCTTTACTCTTCTCTTGCTGATGCTGGGCAACACTGATATCTTCGATCGCCAGTTAAAAGCGATCGGTGGCTATCCGGAGATGCTTTTCTTTGGGGCGCTGATTCTCCTGCTGGCCTCTCAGCTCGCTCTTTCACTCCCACCAACACCAGAGCAGCGAGCAACTCTATCACTCAGACGCCTGGGCCTGTATGCTACGTTAGGCTTCACGGCAGGCCTGGCGCTCTATGTCGATCAACTCTCGATTACGTTCGCTATTCCGGCATTGCTACTGCTCATGCTCTTTTGCTGGCGTGAACGCTTCTCGTTACAGGTGCTCTGCGGCATCCTCATGTTTCTGCTCGGTATCTCGCCACTTATCTACTATAATCTCTCTATCCTGGGAACATCGGCCCCTGGTACATTGCATGATATTGCAGCGATCCAGGGTGCCTCTGCATTCCAGATGGCCCAGGAACAAATTCCACAGATCAATAAGTTCATCGGTACCTTCTTTATCTCGCTCCCGTCGATTACTGGCTACGCTCCAATGTGCAGTAGCACCTCCATCTTTGGCTTTGGCTCTACGGGCACGCTATCACTCCCCTGTATGCTCTTCCAGGGCATGTGGTCTCTTGGTTACCTCGCACTGCTCGTAAGTGCATTGCTCCTCGTTGCGTCGCCCATGCGACGCGTGCTGCGAATATATAGACAACACGGAGCGTCCTGGCCATATCTAGTGTCCTCCGCTATGCAAGATGATGAATATCGCTATAACGTCCGCCAGGCGGCACGCGCAATGCTCCTGCTAAATGCATTGCTCGCTCTCGCCATCTATATCGCAAGCGCCAGTCCAGCGACCAATCCAGGGACGAACACACGCTACCTGCTCAATACCCTTATCTCGCTCCCTGCGATACTCTGGCCGCTCTGGAGAAGCTTTGCAGGGATAACAAAGCGTACGACAAAGTCCTTTGCACTCAAAGGTAGCAAAGGTTACCTTCTTCCCATTACAGTATTGACAGCTATCCTGCTGACGTTTATTACTGGTACTATCATCTGCCTCGAGTCTCTTCCTCAAGCAAAGGCAGAGTTTGTACAACAAGAGCGGCTTGTAAATGCTATGATCAGTATCGGTGCAACGCGTATCTATACCGATTACTGGACCTGCTATCGCCTGGCGTTCCAGAGCGAAGAGAGGATTACCTGTGCGAACCTGGATAGTGATCTTCGGCTGGGGGACCGCAATAGCAATCGTTATGCTCCCTATCTCACTAGCGTCGAACACGCACGGACAGCGACCTATGTCTTTCAAATAAGGAGCGATCAATATAAAATATTACAACGATTACTACCACGGGTGAAAAATAGGTATAAAATATATAGAGTCGGCAGCTTCGCTATCTATCAATTTGCCGGACCTATCCATATTTTCACCCAATAGAGCAACAAACATACATACTTTAACACAGAGATTTAACACAATAGCTGTATCCATTGTGTCTCAATAACTGTATAAAGTTGTCTTTGAAGCAAGCAAGGAAAAAATACCGTTTATGACACGCTATAATAAGACAAAGCATACATATAGGCCGATAAGCCGTTCTGTCTGGAGCATGATTATTATTCTCTGTTGCGCGACGCTATTACGGCTCGTTATGCTCTGGTATCACTATCCAAACTTGAATAGCGATCAAGCAATCATTGGCCTGATAGGACGCCATATCATCAACAAAGGCGAGCACCCGATCTTTTTTTATGGACAGTCATATATGGGCACATTAGAGGGATATCTAGCGGCTCTCTTTTTTTTTATTGCGGGTAGCTCTTCCTTCACTACATTGAATCTGGGACTGATACTTATCAATATTCTCTTTCTCTATACGCTCTATGAACTGACTCGACGGCTCTATTCACAATCCCTGGCCTTCTTTACGCTGATACTCCTTACGTTTGGCAGCACAGAGCTTATGCAACGGTACATGAAAGGTATCGGCGGCTATCCAGAGATGTTGCTGCTGGGTGCGCTCATGTTTCTGCTCACGCTCAAACTCACACTAACGGCACCCCACACATCTGATCAGCGGGCACGGCTCACAACCTATCAACGCTGGCAGAGAGCAGGGCTGTATGCCGCACTGGGCTTCTGTATGGGCTTCAGCTTCTACACCGATCCTCTTAGTGTCGTCTTTATTATTCCAATACTGCTACTCCTGATCCGCTTCTGTCGACGCGAACTATTCTCGCTGGGGGTAGCAGGTGGCATATTAGCGCTGCTGCTAGGCATGGCACCACTTATTTATTATAATATCCATATATATGGTACCTCCACGGAAAATACGCTACAGAATCTCCTGTCGATCCAGCAAACCCCTGCTTCACAGATGGCACGGCTGCATATTCCTGCAATCAATAAATTCTATGGAACCTTCTTTATCTCTCTTCCTACAGTCACCAGCTATAATACGGTCTGCACACCTGCCCAATTTCATAACTTTGATCTCACCAATAAACTCGCCTCTCTCTGTATGCTTGAGCAGGGCAGTTGGTCACTCGGCTATCTTTTCTTAATGGGAAGCGCTTTTGGTATTGCTGGCTGGCAGCTAGTACGCCATCAGGCGCGATATCGGCACAGGAGCAGGCAAGCCAGTCACGATACAGCATCAGGAGCACCAGACACACAGGTGGATAGCACTGCAATCGATCAGGCAGAGGATTACCGCCAGATTGTCATTCAGAGCACACGCATCGCATTGCTGCTCAGCGCTCTGCTAACACTCCTGGTCTATGCTGTCAGTAGCAACCCTGCGGTAAGTCCAGATTTCGGTTCACGCTATCTATCAAATATGCTTGTGGCAACACCGGCTCTCCTCTGGCCCCTCTGGAACGGCTTGAGGCGTAACAGCAGCAGTGTGACCCTCCTCAAAAAGATAAATACCGGCATGCTTATACGAGTACTGGGACTCCTCCTGATCGCAGGGATGTTTATCAAAGGTACTGTCGAGGTTATACGCGTACTGCCGGCTTCTCAAGCCGCCTATGTACAGGAGGATACACTGATTCATAATCTCGAAGCTATCGGAGCAACACACATCTACACCGACTATTGGACATGCTACCGCATGGCCTTCCAGAGCCAGGAGCACATCGTCTGTGCCAACCTCGACGATAGCCTGAAGCTTCAGGGCTCGGTAGATAACCGTTATATGCCATATGTCACAATGGTACGTAACAGCACCAGACCTGCATTCGTGTTTAGCAGTGGTTCCGCACAAGACAAGTTTATGCTCCAGCAACTCTCATTGCTAAAAGCGCGCTATATAGAGCACTCGTTCGATGGCTATCATATCTATCAATTCATTGGACCGGTTCCTATTCCTATCAAATGAGCGCATACAAGCACTCAGCAGTATCGTCTCAGGATCAATACTGATTGAACATAACCGCGAAACAGTACCATTTGACTAATTACTGCAAACGGTATTCTACATCATAGTCTTTACAAGAATACCGTTGTATCACGTTATCATCGCTTCCTATGTTCAAGCATATTTATCTCTATCACCAATGTATATAGCAATAATATAGTATAATACTCAGCTTTAACTGCTATTTGTAGCCCCTACAACCGAAAAAATAGAGCCATACGCGTCCAGATAACACAGAGAATGCGTATTCGCCATGCAGTACGTGACGTAAAAAAAGAGGCTGCGCGGTGAAAGCGACGGCGCGAATCGGCTATAATGGAGAAGAAATACTATCATGTGAAGTACCGATATCTGAAACTGCCTTGCATTCAGATTATTGACAGTATAACTACCCCAGTATCGCGGCTTGCGCCGGGTCAGATAGGGTATTGAGAGAGGTTCTGCGTTGAAACGGTCACAATTAGCGCGCGAAATAGTTGAGATACTAGCGCTCACGCTCCTTATTTTCCTCATCGTTCGCTTCGTCGTGCAAAGTTATCATATCGACGGGCAGAGCATGGAACCAGGACTGTACACGGGACAATTCGTCATGGTCAACAAGACATCCTATCTATTCTCTCCACCTGAGCGCGGTGACGTCATTGTCTTCCGCTATCCACATGATACGAATGTGGATTATATCAAGCGCATCATTGGTCTCCCTGGCGATACTATCGATACCGATTACCAACATGTCTATGTGAATGGGAAACTGCTGAACGAGCCCTATGTCAAACTGCCTTATAATCGTTCAGGTGAACATTGGGTTGTGCCAGCCAATCAGTATTTCGTGATGGGTGATAATCGTCCGGCCAGTGAAGATTCTCGCTCATGGGGTTTTGTGCCCAAAGATTATATCATCGGCAAAGCAGCAATTGTTTTTTGGCCCCTCAATACGATACACTTTATAGATACGTACTATGATACGTACAAAGATATTCCAAACCCAAAGAAGTAAAGAGGGACTAATCCATGCAGGATTCGGAGAAACACAACTCCTACGATCGCTCAAAACCTGGCGCTGCCGATAGGTTACAGTTGCCGTCTACTAATGACGATGATGCTCTGCATACAATAGATGCTGCGTACGCTGACGATATGCTGACGAACGCTCGACCACACAATAAAACGCCGTTTGCTTTACTGCTAGGCCTCGCAGGTGGCGTCGTGAGTGCTCTTATCCCGTTAGTTGTAACACTGGCAAACTCGGGGGTCTACCAGGCTGGTGCCCGTGAAGGCAACAATATGTCCTCCAATCTGGCATGGACCATTACAGGGCTATTTTGCTTGAACTCGCTGATCGCGATGGTCATTTTCACACTTACAGGCTACCTGGTTGGCAGATTGGTTGTCAGTAGATTGCTGGCGTTCTGTGCCGGTGCAATAGCAGGGGCTATCTACTTTATCCTCCCCACGCTCCTGCAATATATCCCTGGCTTCCCCGGTCGTGTTACCAGTGCCACCACGATGTCGACAGCTTCCAGTGGTCTTGTCGCAGATGTGATAATAACTATTGCGATAGCGCTGCTCGGTGCCCTGCTGGCTCTCCTGGGAGGCTACATAGCGACCAATAAACATCCATACTATCTCGCGAAGCGTTACCAGCCCGAATAAGCTGTCACTATACCTCTATAGCAAGCGCCTGGCTAAAAAAAAATCCCTGCCTTCCATCCTAAAAGTTAGAAGACAGGGAGCACACGCTGTTGCGTCTATGCGTGCCAGATAGATGCAAGCTGAAAGACTAGCTTTCAACGATCTCGATGAAGTTCAGGGCGTCGCCAGGACGGCGATCACGCTGGGGATCACGTTCGCGAATCGCATGCAAGACATCCAGACCCTTGCTGACTTTACCAAAGACTCCGTGCTTGCCATTGAGGTGCGGTGTGGGGCCGTACGTGATGAAGAACTGTGAACCATTGGTGTTCGGACCTGCGTTCGCCATCGAGAGAACACCCTCGCTGTCGTGCTTCAGGTTCAATGCGCCCTTCTCATCGGCGAACTTGTAGCCAGGGCCACCCATGCCGGTACCTTCGGGATCGCCACCCTGCGCCATAAAGCCACCGATGACACGGTGGAACGTGGTGTTGTTGTAGAAACCATCACGCGCCAGGAAGACAAAGTTATTCACGGTGATAGGTGCTTCGGCCGCAAAAAGATCGATGGTGATATCACCTTTGTCGGTGTGGAAGATCGCTTTATAGGTCTTCTTAGGATCGATTTGCATCTCTGGTGGAGTGCTATATCTCTTCGCCAAGAGGAATCTCCTTCCATTTCAATAACTACTTATCCGAACACCTGTGCGCACAGAGTGTATAGAATGCAGAGCACGAGCGACGTCGATCGCGTTGGAGTTCGGAGTAAGATCTAAACAATCTTATTGTGATTGTTTGACAATCAAAAGGCTTCCTACATTCATAGGAAGCCTTACCATTTTATGGTATTGTGTCAAGAAAAGCCAGCACTTTTTAATAGGTAGTGCTGCTTTCCTCAGCGTATGCTTGATTAAGATGCTGCTTTAACAATGACATGGTTCATCACGTCAGGTTTGGCGCTACCACCGGTAATGGTCAGGCTCTGGGCAACATTCAGACCCTGAACAACATGGCCGAAAAGGTTGTACTGCTTCTGTAAGGTCGTGGTATTGTCTGCGATATCGATGAAGAACTGCGAGCCATTGGTATTAGGGCCCGAGTTCGCCATCGCGATCGTGCCTATGGTGTAGTTGCCCTGCACCGGCTCGTCGTTAAACTTGTAGCCTGGACCACCAGAGCCAGTACCTGTCGGGTCTCCTCCCTGAGCCACAAAGCCCTGTACGACGCGATGAAATGTCAGACCATCATAGAAATGATTCTGCGCTAAAAATACGAAGTTATTGACCGTCTTAGGTGCGATCTTGGGATCTAGTTCTGCAACGATCAGGCCTTTGGTTGTGTTAATACCAACACAATACAGCTTGCTGTCGTCGATAACGTTCTGTGCCCCGCTATAGGTATGGTTAATTGCCTTGATCTGAGCAGCGCTGGGCGCAACGGCGGTGTCTGTGATAGCCGACAAAATAGCCTTGCCTAAGCAGGGTGAGGAGGCATTGGCCGTACTCTGGGACGCGGACGTAGGTGCGGCGGCAGGTGTGCTGGCAGGTGTGGCTGCGGGAGCTGGCGTCGACTTTGGCTTCGCTACAGTATGCACGGGGGGCGCAAAAGGTCCAGCGTGTGCCTTTGCCATGCCACCAATGACAGCAGCAATCACCAGACATAAAATAATGGCGGTTGCCCATGGGTAGCGTGCGATACCCCTCGCCGGAGCTTTGCGACCAGGATCGCTCCGTCGCACATCGTTTGGTTTCGGAGTTGGTTCTACATACGCTGTGTTGTGAGCCTTTTGAAGGTCTCTGTTACGTTTGTATTCTTTACGTTTATCAGATTGTTGAGGCATGATAGATGTACTTATGCTCCTTCTATGCACATGACGAACGCGATATCATGTATTTTATTAGTCTATAATAACCTTCTTACATTTCATGGTCAAGCCCTGAACTGTTCAAAGACTTTAGTATTGACCTCTGGCCTTAAAAAGTCAGGACCTTTGGCCTTTTTCACTGACCACGAATATACTCCTATACGATACATATATATACGTAGAAACATAATTCTGTAACATGCGAAAGAATGGCTACCTATCAATTTAAGGCTTCTTGTTAAGGCTTCTTGAAACAGAGCGGACGCCCCCCCCTTTTGTCCCCCCACACCTTGCAATATCTTCACAAAGTTTTCCACAATCACGCTGATTTTATGTGGATAACTCTGTGGATAACTAGAGGATGGTCGGGGAAAAGTCGCTATAGTCTGTGGATAAGTCTAACAATCAATATATTTTTAACTCTAATAACATGCAATAGATGCAAAAAGGCTGCAAAGTTTTCCACATCTTCAGGGCTCCTCGCGCGGCATTCCATTTGCTTTCAACCAAATTATTCGTTACACTTTGGAGACCAAGTGATCACACCTGAGGCATATACATGTATATGCTATAATGCCTGTTACCACAAATCTGGACCATTCTTCTAGCGGTTCACAGGGGAGAGGTGATTGGGAGTACTGAACTGGAAGGATGCAGAGCGTAAATAAGAGGGAGGGTCGCGCCAGGCGGCTCTTCGGCAGCAACGTTGTGCGCGTTCGCAATTTCTATCTTACTACTTATCCGAAAACCTGCGTGTGCGGTCACTAGCAACGCCAGTCGCGTTGGGTTTCGGAATAAGATCTTAGCGGTATGATCGGCGTTCGTGCTATTTTTTCGTTCACTTGCTGCTAACAGTGCATAAAGAAATGTATTGAGCACAGGTTGTCTTCAAAAGATATGCTGCATGCCAGAGCACAAATACTACTGAAAGCCGTTATACTAAATGTGAAGCTCCTAAATAGAAAGCGCTAGCGTAAAGCGCCTATTATAGCTCTGTTTTTGTCAACGCTACCCGGGCGTGGTGGCGAATGAAGTGTTGATGCACATGCTGGAGTCATTATCGTGGAAAAACTACTGCCGCAAAACATCGAGGCCGAGTGCGGCGTACTCGGAAGCATTATTATCGATCCGGAGGCGATTGTACAGATCGCTGATTTTCTCAGCGCGGAGGATTTTTACCGCGATGCGCATCGCACTATCTATGAGACGATCGTTCAGCTCTACGAACAACGTGAACCGGCTGACTTTATTACGATCTGCGATGAGCTTGAGCGTAAGAGCAAGCTTGAGGATGTTGGTGGGGCCAGCTACATCACGTCGCTCATCAACCAGGTGCCGACCAGCGGTAATATTGAGTACTATGGACGCATCGTTGAGCGTACATCGATTCTGCGCCGTCTCATTCATGCAGCCGGTGAGATTGCAGCGACGGCTTACGACGAGGGTGATGCCGATGTAGCCCTCGATAAAGCTGAAAAACTGATCTTCGGTATCAGTCAGAATCATGCTCGCTCAGACTTCTCAAACCTGCGTGAGTTGCTCGGCGACTACATGACCAAGCTGGATCAACTGCATGAACGCCGTGGTACCGTCGTCGGTGTTCCGACTGGCTTTACCGATCTTGATAGGTTAACCGGTGGCTTGCAGCGCTCTGATCTGATCATCCTGGCGGCCCGTCCCGCCGTCGGTAAGACATCACTCTGTCTGAGTCTGGCACACAATGCTGCCATCAAATACAACCAATCCATCGCCATCTTTAGCCTTGAGATGAGTAAAGACCAGCTCGTCCAACGTCTCCTCTCCATGGATGCGGCCATTGATCAGCAACGGCTACGTACAGGTTGGATCGAGGACGACGAGTGGGAGCGCATCGTCTACTCAATGGGTACGCTCTCTGAAGCGAATATCTGGATTGATGATACAGCCGGTATCTCGACGATGGAGATGCGCAGTAAAGCACGCCGCCTGCAGGCAGAACACGGCGTTGATCTGATCATCGTTGACTACTTGCAGCTCATGCAGTCCTCGGCAGGTGGCAAACGCAACGAGAACCGGGTCCAGGAAATCTCCGAGATCAGTCGTAATCTGAAAGGCCTGGCTCGTGAACTCAACGTCCCGGTTATGGCACTGGCGCAGCTCTCCCGTGCTGTCGAGAGCCGCACATCCAAAGTTCCGCAGCTCTCCGACCTGCGTGAAAGTGGCTGCCTGACTGGCGAGACGCTCGTCTACCTCCCGGCAACCGGAGAGCACCGGCGCATCGACTCACTCGTCGGACACAGCAACTTCAAAGTACTGGCACTCAACGAGCAGACAGGAAAACTGGAACCGCACACGGTTACCCATGCGTTCACCACTGGTCATAAGCCAGTATACAAACTCACCACGCGCGTGGGCCGCACGATTCGCGCTACCGCCAACCACAAGTTCCTGACCGCAGATGGGTGGCAAAGATTAGATGCGCTGACCGTTCATACTTTAATAGCGCTAGAAGCACTCCCGCTCCGCTCCGCTGAAGCAGAGGAACAGACGCGGCAAAGGGCACAGACACAGCAAACCGTCAGTGATACTTTTTGGGATGCGATCATCTCCATTGAGCCAGATGGCACTGCAGACGTCTACGATTTAACGGTAGCAGAACAACATAATTTTGTGGCAAATGCGCTCATTGTTCATAATTCCATTGAGCAAGATGCTGACATCGTGATGTTTATTTATAGAGACGATGTCTATAATCCAGATTCTGAACGGAAAAATATTGCCGATATTATTGTCGCGAAACATCGTAACGGACCGGTTGGTGAAGTCAGTCTTTATTTCCAGGCCAGCCAGACACGTTTTCGCGACCTGGAAGTGACGCCACAAGCTGAAGAATAATTACTACTTACTACGTATCCGAAAACCTGAGTGCGTTAGCACTAGCGACGTCAGTCGCGTTGGTTTTCGGAATAAGATCTTATCCGAAAACCTGCGTGTGCGTTAGCACTAGCGACGCCAGCTGCGTTGGTGTTCGGAATAAGATCTTAGAGGGGTGGCTTGTCATGTCAACGTATACCGAACTTACAGGCTTCACTGGCTTCCCTGCCGGGCGAAGTGCATATGTACCGATTCCAGAGGTCTTTTTTACGCAGCTTTTGCCGGAGATTGAGGATAGTGCTGAACTTAAGGTTACTCTGCATATCTTCTATCTGCTAGCAAAACAGCGTGGAGATCCTCGCTGTGCTAGCGAGCGTGATCTACTGCATGATCAACTCTTGCTCCATAGCCTGAAACGCCGTGGCGACCCGCGTCCTCCAGAGGAGCGCCTGCGCCTGGGTCTGGAACAGGCTGTCGCGCGCGGCACACTTTTGAAAGTTCATCTACAGATAGCGAGCTCTGCGGAAGACGACTTTATTAACTGGTACTTTTTTAATACTGCCCGCAGTCGCAAAGCGGTAAATGAGTTGCAAGGAGGTGAGATGATACCGGCCCACTTGCTTACAGAGGATGAGCCTGTCTCTTATCAACAGAGTCTCGTTGTTGCAGCAGGAGTGTATGCTGACTCTATAGGCTACCAACAGACGGATGCTGTTCGAACGGTGAAATTTGAGGTTGAGCGCCCTAATATCTTTGTATTATATGAACAAAATATTGGTCTATTATCACCAATGATTGCCGATGAATTAACAGATGCAGCCGCTCATTATCCGCAAGACTGGATCGAAGCTGCCTTCCGTGAAGCTGTGCAGCAAAATAAACGCAAATGGAGTTATATTCGCGCCATTCTCAGGCGCTGGGAAACAGAAGGTAGACAATAAATATGGATCGCTTGAACGATATCCTATCGAACTCGCAGAATCTGCCATCGCGTCAGCCTGCCTCCGACAAGAGGGCCATTCCCAATTATCGTTTGCCTCAGCAACGACCACAGATCACTCGGAGAACCCTCGTGGAGCAGCAACGGAAGCAAAATCAGTCTCCAACGCTGGGGCAGGATGCTGCTGCACAACCAATGCCACCACAATCTCAACCACAACGCCAGACGCAGAATCTGGCAAGTCAACGTGCACGCCAACAGTTCAATTATAGGCAAACAGCTAATGAGCCTGACGGACGCAGGGAGCCTATTACTCGTATCGATTATCCGACGTATCCTGTTCAACCAATGCACCCCATGCAACCCGATAGCGGGATGGAGGCTGGCACGCTCTATCAGGGTCAGCAGCCATTACGTACACAACCGCATCAAGAGCTACCACATCTTCAGCCGCTACAGCCACGGCCAACGAACGATTATTATACTTCTCGTCCTGACTCGGATGACTATACTTCACCATTGCATGCCGATGTGGTAGAAGAAGACGGTTGGGAAGGTGGTATGATCTATGCTGACTTTGAACAGGACTCGAATGATGCTATCCTCTATGAAGATGAAGAGGTCGAGGATCTAGAAGACGAGCAACCTGGTTACCTGCCGCCACATCAGATCTCGCAACTGTTGCCACCGCAGGCATCACAGCAGTTGCCACCAGCATTGCCATCACAGCAGCCACGCTACCAGCATACCCAGTCATTGCCACCAGCACAGGCGCAGAGATATCAGACCCAGGCATACAGTCAGCGACAGGAGCGACAGGAGCGACAGGAGCGACAGGATGCAGAACAGACACAGCAACCCCGCCGCACCAATCAAAACCATCAGAACATGCAAAATACCCAGAATCTGCAAAACTCACAACTGCCTCGGCTAAGCAATCTACATGATACACGTCTGGCTTCTGCGCTAGCACGCCAGCGTGCCTCTCGTCAGAATCCTTACCAACGTGTGACACAGCCACTGGACGTGAACATGGCGACACGCGCAGCGTCGTCCGCTGCCATGCAGCCCACTGAGCAGCCTCTCCAACCCCGACTCACACGTATACAGCCATCACAACGGGTGCGCTCGCTGCCCGCAGCGGTCAACCCGGAAACGCTCGAAGAGGAGCTGCCACAGAGCAGACACGTCTCGCGCGTACCCATCCGTGAGCGTAGCAACAGAGGAGAACGCACAGCCACGCTACCAGAGCCAAATGAGGGTTCATTGCCAGCACCCAGGAAGCTCTGTCCCAAATGTAAGGGAGCAGGCTATCTGCGTTCCAACGTGCCGTTTGGTCATCCTAACTTTGGCAAGCCGATCGCCTGTGAATGCAAAGAGGAGGAACGTAAAGAGAAACGCCGTCAGCAACTCCGTACCCTCTCAAATCTGGATGCCTTCCGCGACCGCAACTTCGCCGACTTTCAGGTCAATGTAACCATCGCAGAGGGTTTTAATGCTGCGTGTAACTTCGCAGATGACCCCTACGGCTGGCTTGTATTGGTGGGACCCAACGGCTGCGGTAAGACACATCTTGCGGCAGCCATCGCGAATCAGTGCGTGGACCAGGGCGCGGTCGTCCTGTTTGAAGCAGTCCCTGACCTGCTGGACCACTTGCGCGCCGCCTTCGCTCCAACCGCCGAAGAGGTCTACGATCAACTCTTCTCAAAGATGCGTGAAGCTGAACTTCTCGTGCTCGATGACCTGGGTGCGCAACAAAGCACAGCCTGGGCCAACGAAAAGCTCTTTCAGCTCTTAAACTATCGCTATAACAGAGAGATGCCTACCGTCGTCACGGCGAACCAGAAGGGTATTCAAGCCATCGACGAACGCATCCGCTCACGCTTAGGCGATATGAGCCTTGTGAACTATATCACGATGGATAAAGCCCGCGACTTCCGTCCCGTACGCGGCAAACAGCAGTAGTAAACACGCAGGCATGGCGATCAGGCACATAGGCAACAGAAAACTCCTGATCGTCATTCTTGCAGCGAACACCACATACCAGCCTCTCACCTTGCTGCAAAATGATACACCAGGCAGCAAAAATCATCATCGCGCTGAGCTTCCTTGCACTCGCTTCTTGTAAGTGCTATCATTACCATAAAACGTCCCCCATTTGTGGGTTTCCTCTGCACATTCATTTTTTACCAACGGCTCATTTTTCAACTATAACGAAAAATGCGCGTCATAGATTAAGAAGGAGCGAAGATGACAAAATTCGATCCGCGAGATCCCAAATGGATTAAGGAATCGCGAGATTACCTGGAGCCACGGGGTATCATCCCTAATGTTGTTGAGACAACGCCACGTGGTACCGTCGGTTGGGATCTCTTCTCGCGTTTGCTCAAAGAGCGCATCATCTTTATCGGTACACAGATCGATGATATGGTCGCTAATAGCGTGGTTGGACAGTTGCTCTATCTGCAAAGTGAAGACGCAACCAAAGACATCAATATGTACGTCAATTCCCCAGGTGGCAGCATCTACGCTGGCCTCGCCATCTACGATACCATGCAGTGGTTACGCCCTGATGTCTCCACTGTTTGCATGGGCATGGCGATGAGCATGGGTGCCGTTCTCCTGGCCGGTGGCGCGAAAGACAAACGCTACTGTCTGCCAAACTCAACGATGCTGATCCACCAGCCACTCGGTGGCGCGGAAGGTCAGGCGACCGATATCGAGATTACCGCTCGTGAGATCCTGCGTCTCCGCCGGAGTCTGTATGAGATCCTTTCTCATCATACCGGCCAGACACTTGAGCGCATCCAGCAGGACTCAGATCGTAACTACTACCTGACAGCTCAGCAGGCAGTTGAGTATGGCTTGATCGACGATATCCTCTCCTCAACGAAAGAATAGCTCGATCAACCGTAAGAGTTTTATACGTGTAGTACCTGTATTTCAGGAGTACATACGCATATTGTAAGAGCCGGACAGCTTACGCCTCGCACTCACTCTCCCCAGTGCAGTGGCTATTGACGCAAGCTGTCCGGCTCTTCACGTCATATCTTTAACGAGGTAGTAACAGCATATGAGTACCACACCTCAACTACGCCGCCTGCTCTTTGAGACACTCTACAAAAATCGCTATCTCTATCGTTTCGCCAGTACGGTCCCTTTCGCGGGCCAGTGGCGCATCTGGCAACGTCTGGTTATGACACGTATTCATGGGCACGATATTCTAGAGTTGGGCTGTGGACTTGGGGATCTCCTGGCCGATATGCTGGAGGCTGGCTATACCTGTCGAGCCATCGAACATTCACCACAGATGGTCGCAGCCGCACGTGCGACCCTGCGCAAACGCAACGCAGGGCTAGAGTCGTGGGTCATGCAGGGCTCGGCTCAACAGTTACCTTTCTCCGATAATATGTTCGATACTATCATCAGTACCTTTCCCAATGAATATATCTTTGATCCTGCAACCATTGCGGAGGTCAAGCGTGTACTACGACCAGGTGGGCGTATTATTATTGTTGAGGCTGGCACATTGCTTTCTGTCGGGTATCTTCAGCCGCTCCTCCTCCTCATCCATTTCCTGGTCTATGGCTCAACAGGAAAAAGCACCCAAAGACATAACCAAGCATCCGAAAATATATTTACAGCAGAGGAGTTACCCACTACAGTCTTTGGTAAACTCATACCTTTAGAGCAGTTCGATCTACGCCGTAGCTCGGAACGTGTATGCAGTCAACGTTGGGAGGTCTATATTACTACAGGTAAAAAACCTGAGTAAGGGAGAGATAGATCGGCAAAGACAAAAAGATTCGGTCCCCATCTACTGTCATAACGTAGTATCATTATGAGAACTAGACCTACGCCTGAAGAACAGCCTGGTTTGCAACAAGGAAGCCAGAGCAACGTATTAAGAAGACGAAGTCATTTTTAATGGACGAAACAACTGTTATATTTCCTTGCATTCAGACAAGCAAGGTGTCACAATCCATTGCTAGCCACGAGAGTGGTGTTTCTGAATGCATATGGGTATGCGCTATTATAGACCAATACAGATGAGGACAAGCTCAAAAGCATAGAGCTTGCCTGACCTTCGACGAAGATACACCGGAAAGAAAACGAGACCAGGAAGCTTATCCAGAGAGGTGCATTTCCTCTATCTTTAAGCTATAATAAGGGATGTTACCATAAAAGGGCCTACACTACGTTCCCTATGCATTCGTATTTCACCGGTAATGCATGTCAAGGGCCAAGAAAGCAGGTAATTTGCAATGAAAAAAAAGCCGGACAATGTATACTGGCTTCAAAACGACAACGATAGGCAGCAAACGCGTCCTGGCCCTACAGGTCGACCGAACGGCCAAACGCCACAGCAACGACCATCGAATAAAATCAACAGAGTAATTCTTGCTATTGTTGGTATTATACTTTTGGTGTACATATACAGCATCTTTAATAGTAATATGAATAGTTCGAGCAGTTCGCAGCGTACAGAATTGCCGTACTCGCAGTTCCTCAATGAAGTCCAACAGAAAAACATAAAGACCGCGACAATCATTGGGACTACGGATATCACAGGCACGCTCAAGCAGCCGATCAGCGGGCAGACACAGTATCATGTGACACAATTGCCCAATCCTGATCCTCAGCTCTACTCGCTGCTCAGTGCCAATGGCGTTCAGTTCAACTATCAGAACCCGCCAGACAATTCATGGCTGAGCGTGCTGCTGTATGCAATACCGTGGATCGCACTCATCGCGTTCTTTATCTACTTTACCCGCCGCGCCTCACAGGGCCAGCAGGGCATCTTTAGCTTCGGCAAAAGCAAAGCAAAGCTGATCCTTGAAGATCGCCCCAGCACGACGTTTGCAGATGTCGCGGGTGTTGACGAATCGAAATATGAGCTGCAAGAGGTCGTTGAATTTTTGAAGACCCCTGGTAAGTTCCAGCGCCTGGGAGGTAAGATCCCACGTGGTGTACTACTGGTGGGACCTCCGGGAACCGGTAAAACTTTGCTGGCACGCGCAGTCGCCGGTGAGGCAGGTGTCCCTTTCTTCTCAATGTCCGGTTCGGAATTTGTAGAGGTTCTGGTTGGTGTTGGTGCCAGCCGCGTACGCGATCTCTTTGAGCAGGCCAAAAAGACCTCACCCAGTATCATCTTTATCGATGAAATTGATGCGGTCGGCCGCCAGCGTGGTTCAAGTATCAATACCAATGATGAGCGTGAGCAGACACTGAACCAGCTCCTGGTTGAGATGGATGGCTTCGACACACGACAGGCTGTTGTTGTTATCGCAGCAACCAACCGTCCTGATGGACTGGATGCAGCCCTCCTGCGCCCAGGCCGTTTCGACCGCCGTGTCACCGTCGATCGCCCCGACTGGAATGGTCGTCTGGCGATCTTAAAGATTCACAGCAAAAAGGTTCCGCTGGCAGAGGATGTCAACATGGTTGCCATCGCCCGTTCAACAACCGGCATGGTCGGTGCTGATCTGGCAAATCTGGTCAACGAGGCGGCATTGCTGGCGGCACGTCGTAATCGCGACACTGTCGATCAACGCTGCTTTGAAGAGGCGTTGGACAAGATCTTGCTGGGTGCTGAACGCCCACTGGTCTTGAGCGACGAAGATCTCAATGTTACTGCGTATCACGAGGGTGGTCATGCTCTGACGGGTCTGCTACTCGAAGGTTCTGACCCTGTCACCAAGGTCACTATCGTTCCACGTGGACAGGCACTCGGCGTCACACAGTATACGCCATTGGATGATCGCTATAACTACACGAAAGAGTATCTGCTCGCACGTGTAGTCACTGCACTCGGAGGTCGAGCAGCAGAGCGCGTCATCTTCGGTAGCGTCACTACTGGCGCGGAGAGCGACCTGCAACGCGTTACGCAGATAGCACGTCAGATGGTTACACGCTGGGGTATGAGTGAGCGTCTCGGTACCATCTCATACAGCGAGCGCGAGAATCCATTCTCAGGCGGCGGCGATACCGGAGCCCCCACTGACTATAGTGAGGAGACGGCCGAGATTATCGACGAAGAAGTCAATAAGATTGTCAAAACCTGCTACGAGCAGGCACTCTATCTACTGACTACCTACCGCTCAACGCTGGATCGTATCGCACAAGACCTGCGTCGCTACGAAACCATCGATATCAAACAAATGCACGCAATCATGGAAGAGACAGGCGCACCGCTCGCCGAGTCGCAGCTTGAAGCAATGCGACAGGGTACCGGCATATCCCTGGCTTCCCCACCACCAACCGCGATCCCGGTTCCACCGGAAACTCAGATGGGCCAGAATGCCTAAAAAAGCGGGAGGGTGAAGAGCCCTCCCGCTTTTTTATACTCTACCATCCTATCACCACACTGTTGCTTCCTCTATTCATCCTCTAGCAGCATGCTCCCAACCTTCACACCTTCACCTTCATTTTCATTTTCACCTTCAAGGAATGAACGCATGCCAGGATAATCCTTCATGATCGAGTCCAGAACTTCGGTGCTCAGGGCCATAAACGAACCTTGCGCGTCCGCGAAAATCACGCTCTCATCCTCTGCCAGCATCAGTCTGCCGCTGGCCTGCAACATACGTCCACGCTGCCGCCCCAGTGCTGCGCGCACCCGCAGCAGCGGACCATAGGGCACAGCACGACGATAACGTACCTCCAGGCGACCCGTCATCGTCCAGCACGGCTGCTCCGCCAGCAACGAGGTACGATTCAGGCCCTCATCCAACACGGTCGCAACGATACCACCATGGAGTACACCAGGAAAACCCTGGTGCTCCGCAGATGGCATAAAATCACAGACCACCGTCTCGCCTTCAATACGAAACTCCATCTTCAAACCGTGGGGATTCTGTTTCCCGCAGGCAAAACATAATTGATAATCACTGTTATCGTTGACGTCCATACGTCTATTCACATGCTCCTTCTATCAATTTTTCGACGCTCAAGGTACTACACATTGCATTCCTGGTTACTATGAGTGGCCTGTAACATGAAAAACTGCATTCAAGACTCATATTTAGGTGTAATAATTAGTATTAATAATAGTACACCTTCATTCTTTTAGCCAGTTACAAACAAAACAAGAATACGAAAAAAACGTACTAAATAAATAGATACTATCTATATACATTCAAAATAAATGAATTGTGTAGTAGACCCTTACTATAATAAAACCAGCATAAAACGCAAAGCAGCAAGATTTTGCAAGGATTTTTGCTATGTTTCCCAGACTAATTTAACATTCCCTTAATAAATCAGGCGAAAATAGAAGCTTATTTCACCAAATTTTGCTTCCAATACTATATAATAAGAGAAAGCACGCATTCCCACTCTCAGTATAATTTTCCGCAACTCTATCAATAGTCAAGATAATCTGTTTGCGTTGACTCCATTATACTTCACAGATCAGCTACATGCTGGATGCGGAACGACCCTATTGTCCATATCGTATTAGATATAGTAAGTATCTTCTACAAAGACTCAAGTATCACAGAATTTAGAACGAGGGAAGAACATGGCAAAGACAAAGAACGAGAACACAGCCAATACCGAAGTCTACGAAGATGTCAAGAAACGTAAGAAACTGGCAAAAAAAGAAGCAAAACTGATGCTCCAGATCGATATCGTAAGAAAAGAGGTTGTGAAGGCTCGGAAAAAGATTGCCCAGAATGAGAACACATTAACAGCTAGCAGTTCTCAACTCCAGGCACTCGAAGACCAGCTTGCGAAACTTCGAGAGATTACTCCCGATCGGAAAGCAAAAGAAAATGAGAACGCGATCAAAGGTAATGTCATCGAAATCTCTGAGATAGTTGTAGCGCCTGATGAGTCATATCAAGAAGATAAGAATGAGAACTTCGTAAGGCAGCAAGAACCGGCTGAGGGGCGCGAGGATATCAGCGAAATACTCACACAGCCAGAAACCACGAAAACAAAAAACAAGAATAATAAAAAGGCTGCTAAGGCTGCTAAGTCTAACAAGGCTAAAAAAACCAACAAAGCTGACAAAACCGAGGAAAACGACACGACCGCTGAGACCGCGAGTACGCCAATCGAGGATATTCCTGTCACCACAGACAACCGTACCAACGAGTTAACAGGAGAGGCTGTCGTCCATTCAGAGATTGCACTGCATACACCAGAAGAGACAGAGGCAACAAAGGCAGCAGATCTTGCAGCCGAGCTACCACAAGAAGATTTGACGATCACCTCTGGCGAGGGCAGTATCGACATTTTGAATGAAGATGAGCATGCATGGCCACCCGCTGAGATTCGTGAGGAGCTTGTCGAAGGTATCGCCAAAGAGGTCCAGAAAGACGAGGCCAGAGCGCAAGAACCAACGTATAGAGCCGAGAGCACTGGAGGCTTTGGCAATCCAGCAGCCAGTGAAGAAACAGCCAGTGAAAAGGGTGAGGAAGGTCAGGAAAATCAGCATGCTCAGAATGGTCAGAATGGTCAGCACTCCGAAACAGATAACCAGGAGAATGGCAAACAGGCCAGACCCGCTCGTCGCCCTGCACGCCGCCGCCGCACCACTACCACCAACTCCGAACCAGACAATAACTAATACCCTCTTCTCTAGAGCTCACCGATGTAGGTTTTTTGTGGGATAGGCCATGAAATCTCATCGCAGGCGGATGCAGACAGATGGGACGCCATGACAAATGCGTCATGTCACTTGCCAATAACGTTCACTATCGCCTGTATAGTGCACTTAAACCCTTGTCCCCCTCTTTGAGGGGGGAGATAGCTTTAGCTATCGGGGGGAGTAAATGTTCGAATAACGTTATAATCTCGAATTAAACGCTCTTTATCACGCTCACCTTTATCATCTGTTATCCTCGATGACGAAATCTACGTCCGAATGAGAGATGGCTGGCGTAGAAGAGTCATCGAGAGCAGAAGGCGAGGATGGCTCCCCCCGATAGCTAAAGCTATCTCCCCCCTCTGAGAGGGGGACGAGTTTTTGGCGAGTTTCCGGGCGATAGTGATATATGAGTTTAATACATGCTTTATATATAATACTGAATGTTCGTCTGCATTTTCTTCTATGAAGATCACCTGGATAGGCCAAAAAAACTATCCCGGTGAGCCTCGGAGAGGGGGACGAGTTTTTGGCAAGTTTACAGACGATAGCAATATATATATTTAATCCATGCGATATACATAATAATGGTGTTACTATGTATTTAATTCTATAAGGATCACCGGGATAGGCCAAAAAACCTATATCGGTGAGCTTCTCTAGAGGGGATCAGCAAAGTGATCCCCTCTCAGCGTTATATATATCTACAATACAAATGCTTCCACTCATGATTGCTTGCTGAGAGAATTATTTGCTTTACGCTGTGCTTGATGCCCCTTGAGCACGAGATATAACCAGAGTGTCAGACCCAGCAACAGGCCGCCAAACATATAGCCGCCGAGTACATCGGTGGCCCAGTGATCGCCCAGGTAGACACGTGATGGTCCTACCATGATCACAAAGAAGCCCGACACAATTAATAGCACATAGTGCCACCAGCGATCTCGTTTAAAGAGGATCAGGCAGAGCGAGAAGAGCAGACCCCAATAGGCAACGTAAGACATCACATGCCCACTCGGAAAGCTATTACCGCTGGCGACTTGCAGGACATCAACCAGTCTTGTCGTCGGTCGTGGTCGATTGATTACTGTTTTCAAGATAGTATTAATGGGCAAATTGACAATAGAGAGCCCCAGAATAAATAAGGCCTCCAAACGTAGACGAACTAGCCAGAACACGACAGCGGTCAGAAGAATAAGCACGCTGAAGACTATTATATTGTTACCTAGATAGCTAATCCCGAACATCAATACGTTCAGCCAGAGCGGCTGGTGTTCCTGAAACTCTCTGGTAATCTTTATATCAACATTAAGGACTGGATGGACATGGACAGACCAGGCCAGCACGCCAAACAAGGCAAAAACGACCAGATAAGCAGCAATCAATATGTAGGTGCGTCCCCGCGCCCTATGGCTTGAAACTTTGCTCCGCTCGACATCTGCCGTTGCCTGTTTAACCACCTTCTGCACATTTTCTACGCTTTCATGCTGCTTATGCAATGGCTCTTGTTCTTGCTTACTCATATCTTTTACAACCTGCTTCTTTCAACGCATCCATCTAAAGTGCCACATTTTGTTGAGAGAACAACGCTAGTCCTCTAGATGCTATCATAAAAGCAGCCCGCTTTTCTCGCCACGAGAAAAACAGGACATAATTAGCAAGATCAATCAGAGTGAACGCGTCGCCAGGAGGAGCAAAGACGTTTATGCCAGAGAATACAATTCGTCCAGCCAGAAGTGAAGATCGGGATGCTGTCTTCGCCTTCTGCCAGCAGACATGGGAATGGGGAGACTATATCGAACGCATCTGGGATGAGTGGCTAGACGATCCACAAGGGCAACTTTTTGTCGCCACCAGTCATGAACAGCCCGTCGGCATAATGCATCTCCATATGGTAAGTGAGAATGATGCCTGGGCGCAGGGTCTGCGCGTCGATCCAAACTATCGTCGGCAAGGTTTTGCACGCGCCCTCCACGAGACCGTTACCATAGAGGCAATGCGCAGAGGGGCCAGCTATCTACGTCTTACCATTGAGACGGATAACCTCCCCTCTATCAATCTGGTGGAGCGGCTCCATATGCGTCCGATAGGCTCCTATCGGCTCTATACAGCGCCCCCACTCCCAGTGCAAAAAGCCTTGCCACAGCAACGCCCACAGCTAGCCACCATAGAAGAGCTCGACGAGATCATAGAGTATCTGAATACCAGCAGTATCTTTCCCCTGGTCGGAGGCGTCTACTATGCGAAATGGAGAGCCCAACCCATTACGGCGGAGTGGCTGGAGGAGCGCATCCAGGCTCAGCAGGTCTACATGCTACGGCGCTGGGAACAGATCGACGGATTAGCAATCGCTGAGATGCGACAGGAGAATGGTGAGCAAACCCTCTCGGTCGGCTATATTGATGGAACCGCCATCGAAGCCATCAGCTTTATCGCCTACGATCTGCGGCGTCGCCTCCATGAGATGGAGTTGGATCGAATCCGCATCTACGCACCAGATATGGTCCTGGTACAGGATGCCTTCGATGGTGCCGAATACGAAGCGGCCTCTCCAGTCTACAATACATATGAACGGGGTCTATTTTAGGCAGAGATACAGAAGAAGAAAAAGATATGGGAGGACTGTACGACAGTACCGACAGTACGGACAGTACGCCCTCCCCACAACATCATCAGGCAAGTTCGGCTACATATTCCGGGTGCTTGATTGCGTGATAGCGTAGCAACCAGCTACCAAAGTTAAGACCACCACCTACGGCTGGTAGTGAGATCCATTCGCCGTCGTGCAGTTGATTGTTACGTAGCATCTCAACCATTGCCAGCGCAATACTGGCATTGGAGATGTTTCCGTAGTAGCGGAAGTTATCAACCAGTTTGCCCATAGTCTCTTCAGGCCAACCATAATCGTGAATGAGCAACTCACCAAGGCGGCGCGTAATGCGTGAATTAGCTTGATGCGGGATAATATGCGCCAGATCGCATGGTGAAAGTTGCGCATGCCGACAAAGCGCATCGATACATTCAGCCATCGCACGTGGAGCCTCACGATACACATCTTTCCCATTCATACGGGTATAACCGACCATGTACTGTGAGAGCACCTTGTTGAGTTCTTCACCGCGACCCTCGTTATAGAGTTGACGGATCTTCAGATCGACTTCAGCCATCTCTACGACATCTTTCCGTAACGGTGCCTGGTAGAGTAAAGACTGGGCCAGCCGTGCTTCAGAGCCATTGATCAGATAGGTATCTTCATCACCGAGTTCCAGGAGGAAAGCCGCACCACCCTCACCAAACAGCGAGCTTGTCTTCCAGTCCAGCACATGCATGATATTGGGGAGCAGACCCTCAGCCGCCACCAACAACACCAGCTTTGCGCTACCCGCACTCAATATCTCAGCCGCCACCTGGAAGCCTTCGGTCTGGCAAGCACAGGCACCCTTCAGCATCGTCGCACGGATAGGACCGAGACCCAGGCGATACGAGACCTGACCGGCAATAGTAGGGAAGCCATCGTTATCAGAAGAGGAGAGGCCAACGACGGTATCAATCTCAGAAATATCGCGACCAGAGCTCGCAATAGCTCGTTTCGCCGCCTCTACCGCCATATCGACCAGTGTTTCCTCACGTGGGGCAGTCGGATCATCAATCAGGCCAGGAGCATCAGCACCAGCCATCGAACGACACAATTCCAGGGTACTGGCACGCACATGACGCGTCTCAAGGCCGGTCACACGCTCTAGATCATTTGCGTTCTTCGGATTACCCAGGCGCGTAGAAATAGAGGCGAAGAAATCGTTGGTAATTACACCCTTTGGAACATAGGTGCCCAAGCCGATCATTCGTACCTTAGCCCGAGTAAAAATACGAGGAATGACAAATGTATATTCTGGCCATTGACCAGCATCAGTATAAGCCATGTAAAAAAGAACCTCCATGCTGAGGGTGATGAGCATGCATATTTTATCGAAATTACCACACAATTATAGCATATAGTAGTAGACCACTATATAGCTGTAGACATCTGTATACATCTGTACAATAGCCAGAAAGATAGGGACCTGGATAACACACATATGGTGTCAATCCGGCCCCTCTAAGAGATCGCTGTCTCTCGCGTGTCCTGTCTGGTTGCACTGCTACGCACACACTACTGTTAGCGTACTATGAAGAGTGACATCTGTGTTACCAGCGGTCGTAACGCTCTCGGCGATCCCGGCGGTCATTGCCACCACTGCTGCTACCGTAGCTATCATTATAGCTACCATACCCACGGCCTTCGTCACGACGGGGCTGAGAGGGACGCATAGATTGAAAACAATCGCTACAATATACAGGACGATTTTCACGTGGAACAAAAGGAACCGTCGTAGGTTGACCACATTGTGCACAAATCGCTTCATGCTGCTCGCGAGGAGCGCGAGGAGCACTATTATACTGCTGCTGGCCGTTGCGACGCGCAGCGCGGCAATTGGGGCACCGGCTGGGGGAGTTGGTCAGACCTTTGCTAGCAAAAAATTCCTGCTCGCCAGTGGTAAAGGTGAATTCTGAACCACAGTCACGGCAAACAAGCACTTGATCCCGGTAGCCCTCATTCGACATCATAGGTAACTTTCCTCTTCTTACATTGTTACAGTGATCCCGCCTTACATTCTCTCTGAATAGGCAAGCCGAGAGATGAGGGGTTGTGCAGATGTCGTCTTTTGCACTTCAGGGTCCATCTCTGTATCCCTTGTTCGCCCCGTACGCCCTGTCCTTTGTCACAAATGGCAGACAAAATCATCTCCTGGATGGGTCTCAGGCAGTGTTTTCCTACGCGCCGGAAGGCGGAACGGGACCGGGAGTCGGATCTTACGTACCACACGGGAATATTCCCTATGACCACTGATTCAATTGTAACATATGAATTTAAAAATTACAGCATTTCCTTGACCATGATGCTAGGATATAATTATATTTTTATTGTCATTGTGGGAGGGCCACGTTGAACTCTGACGATACCCATCGTACTCTAACAGCGCTGCATCCTTCTCTTTTGCGTCAGGTCCATACGATTACTGATCGGTTCTCGATGTCCAATACCTACCTTATCGAAGATAATGAACGTGTAATCGTGGTCGATCCTGGCACTGAATTAAATGTTCGCCAGATTCAGTCATACATGCCGCGCTTCCTAAAACGCTCTCTGGAGCAGATTGATCTCATCGTGCTTACTCATCTGCACATTGATCATACCGCCGGAGTGGCGGCGCTACGGCGTTTAACCTCGGCTCCTGTTGCTGCTGCTGCTATTATTCAACAGTTGGCACAGGCACAGGCCACGACACCAGAGCACACCCTCTCACCCTTCCTGGCACAGTTCGCTGAACATCTGTTACCTGGTACACTTCAGCACTTCGATATCTTCCCTCCTGCCTATGTACAACAGCAACGCGAGGTGAATCTCTGGTTGCACGATACAGAAGGCTTGCCGGGACACCCCAACTGGCGCATTATCGCCAGTCCGGGGCACACACCTGAGAGTCTGTGTCTCTATAATCCATTCTCCTGGGAACTCTTATGTGGCGATACCGCTATTACGATACAGGGCGGAGCCCCTCTCCTGCGTGGCAGCACCGATCGTCAGCGCTTGGAACTGACACAGCGCGTCCTACGCAGTCTTCCCGTTCATTATCTTTACCCCGGTCACGGACGCCCTATTCTTGGCGAGCATCCTTTAACCAATGTCGATGTGGAATGGTAAATTATGGCTGTTGCAGCTTGCGGCTAGGTAGTCGCAGGGGAACGGGACCACTCGGGGACTTTGCGTAGCGCGGCGATGGTAACATACCGGAATCGGTTGCATCGGAGACGAGGTACTCGCAGAGTACTTTCCCTAACCGCAACATATCGCCCGCACGCAGTAATTGCGCACCCTGTACCGCTACGTTGTTGACACTAACCTCGCTCTCGTTCGTTAACGCTTGCAGGTAGTCTCCATACGGCTGGTGATAGAGTTGAGCCTGTACCTCGGCGATCGAGTCATCCTGCAGTCTCACTGTACACACTTCACTCCTGCCAATCGTCATTACAGGTTGATTGAGCCAGAGACACTGACCTGCTAACAGACCACTGCGTACGACCAGCGCTGTCCTTTCGTCTGCACCATCTATGGCAGGTATCGGTGAGACCGCTGACATAGGCGAGGAGAGCGCCGATGAGGTCGGTGAGAAAAGCTCATGATCGGTCTCAGACACGTCGCGTGGCAACGCACTTGCTGCAGTCAAAGGACTACTGGTATCCATCTGAAAATCATCCATCGAACGCCAGGTATGGTTCGACAGCGGATCATACTGGTCGTCAAGCACCGATGCTGTCCGCTCGGCCTCAATAAAGATGAAACGCTGCTCACCAATCTGTACCTCGTCGTGAGCAGTGACCTGCACCGTCCCTTGCACACGATAGCCATTCAGTAAGACACCGTTCATACTATTGCAATCGGTCAGACAGACCTGCTGCTGGCACCAGGCCAGTTCAGCATGGTAACGTGAAACCAGATCGTCATCAAGCCAGATATCGCAATTCTCATCGCGCCCAATGGTAATCACCGAACGCTTTAACGCGAGGCGTTGACCCTGAAAATTGCCACTACCATACTCTAACCAGCCCCATGGGGTATCGTCCTTGAAGACGAAGGAGGCTAACTGTCCGGGTTGGTGCCGCGGAGGCTGCACGGTCGCAGCAACCGGTGGTTTGCCATGCCGGCCTGGCGTCCCCGTTCCCGACCGATTCAGCGTAGGCTCGTCCAGCGCCACACGTACGGTGGCATATGGGCGCAACCAATGCACACACGAGACCCATAAAGGTAAGACACAACCACACAGCAACGTCACTGCCAGTACCGCCCAGCCATGCCAGACCGCGGTGCCAGTCGGTCGTCCATGTTGAACAGGAAGATGCAAATAATTCCAGATAAGAGCACCGAACAATACCAGCAGTGATAGGCCACAAGCAATCATTACTCGCGTAAGGCGAGGAGCTATAGTACGCCGCCTGACCGTATAAAAGATGTTGAGAATAACCAACAACAAGCACCAGGCTAGCCCACCATAGACACTGTTAGCAAACCAGGTTGGGAAATATATGTCGCTCGTCGTTCGCTCCCTATCGCTTAAGTAGTAAATAACCAATTCATGAAAGATATTTAGATATGCATCATATCATCTTGTATCATAACGAGCAAACATCTGGGACTTGTGGGGGAAGCACAATATTTACGCACCAGACGGAAAGAGCTCGAATTGCATTTTGCCTGGCTTTAACCTATGCAGTACCATCACGCCAACATCATTAGAGACGATTGCACCCTATTCTACGTAGAGTAGATAGAGACAGAAATCCATTAGCATAGAGGGACAGTACAGTACATGACGCAAACAGAAAATAACACTGTTGTCGGCATTTTCGATAATAGTCATGCGGTGCGCGGTGCGATCAATGCTTTGACCAAAGCCGGCTTTACTGAGGAACAGATCGGGTTTGCCGCTCGCACTCAGAAGGAACACCTGGCAGCGGCTCAGCAGCAGCTACAGCAACACGGGCATAATCTTGAGCATACGTCGAATAGCGTTATCCGTGGCATAGTAGGTGGTGTGCTGGGGGCGATCGATCTGCTGCTGGTTCCCTTCGCTGGCCCAGCTGTCGCAACAAACGCCCTGGCTACAGCATTACCTGTAACCGAAGAAGCAATTGATCATCTGCCATATCTTGGAGCAAGTGAGGAACAGCCTGCGCCAGCACTGGATGAGACGGTCCGTAATCCTGCCACAACAGTCCCTCCCGTTACGACACAACCAACGACTTCTACCACAGGAACAGAGTCTTCCGTCGCTAATGAAGAGATAGAACAAAGGCATAGCAGAATTACTGGTGGCGTCACCGGTGGAGTCATCGGCGGGGTACTGGGTGCCGCAACCGCTTTATTACTGCCAGACATCGGTCCGGTTATCGCAGGTGGCATCATTGCGGCAATTCTAGGTGGAGGCGCGATCGGTAGTGTAGCTGGCAGTTTCCTCGGTACCTTCGATACACTGGGCATCCCTGAAGAACATGCCCGCCACTATACAAAGGCCATAAAGAGCGGTCATATTATCGTCACAATCCAGAACACCGACCACCAACAAGAGGCCAGCACCATCCTCCAAACGCATGGCGCACACGAAGTATATATACATGCGTAAGCCATCATAAGTTCTTTTCTGTTTCTAGTAACAAGGTTGCATCTTCTCAACGTAAAATGCTTCACATGTGTATCAGGAATCAGTACGGACGCTGGCGCTCGGTATCATTCCGCTTGTCCCCGATCCAGCAGTTTCTATCTGTTCAAATACCTCAGCAAGCAGTTCACGAGCAGTGGCAATAATGCGTCTGGGTTCCACGCCGACTGCCGCAGCAAGCCACAGGAGATTTGCTCCGTTTTCGATCCCTTCCCAGGCCTGCTCAAGGTCATCTCCAAACTGTTCTGCCTCCTGAGCGAACTGGGGATAGTCTTCTGTCACATCCAGATATTCAACCAGATATTCAATAAGATAACAGACGCTGGTCATGAGTATGCTTCCAAACTGGTTGTCTGTCGATCAACCTTTTTTTTCTTATTATATAATTTTTGGTAAATGCCCTGGAAGGAAAGTGCAATGGTATTTGTTAATTTACTTGATTTATTTAGTCATCAATAGTGATTCTATCTATGAAACGTTGTAATAATTGTAACTGAAGTTACATGGATCGCTGGAAAAGGGAAGGGTTTAAAAGAAGTACGATGTTGGCTTGGTTGCTGTATGATAAAGCACATTGAGGCTTTTCGCGCAATCATCCCAGGTGGGCGAGTCGAGTTGCTCTGGAATGAGCGGATCATCTAACTGCCTGGCAATAGCGGCTGCTAACTCTTCTGGCATGCTATTAAGGGCGACAGAACGCACCAGCTTTTTCTCTGCGAACTCTTGCAGAGCGGAGGTATTCGATACGAGCACTGGACGTTGTAGTGCAAGTGCCTCCATGATCGCGATGCCTTGCGATTCGTACTCACTGTACAAAGTAACCAGGGCGGCCTGTGAGAGCTGCGACATCATTTCTTGACGACTGTTCGCGGGTATCGCACGGATCGTTACATGCTCGGTCATACCAAGTTGCTGTGTGAGTTTGCGCAAGGTCGTTTCATAAGGGCCTGCTCCTAATATCAATAAGTGCGCGTCAGGATGGGTCTCACGCACCCAGGGAAGAGCTTGAACAAGGTGATGATGGCCCTTGTAGCGCTCCAGGCGTCCAACTGAGACGATTAAGCCAGGCTCAATGGCCTTCTTCTCCGTTAGTAGTGGCTGGTCTGATACGCTAAATCCATTAGGAATGACGGTGAACTGTTTTTCTGGCAATTGTAGCACATTGCGAAAATAGTTGGCCTCGAAGCTGGATACGCCAATCAGCCTTTCCGCGTTTGCCAGCAGCGACCGAATAGCTTTCCATTGGGTGTCTCTCAGCCGTGTGCGCAGACGCGATGAGTGACCTCCTGAGTGGAATGTGGCGACATACGGTATCTTTGCTGCTCTGGCCGCACGCATAACTGATATTGGAAACAATGTATGACATCCCTGGCAGTGGATCAGATCCCAATTTCCTTGTTGTATAAAAGAGCTTATACCTGGTGTGATAAAAAATTCTGGTGGCTGCGACCATGCATGCAAACGTACAACGCGCATGCCCTCTATCTCTTCTTCTGTGGGTACTGACCCTGTATGTGTATGAGGGATGGTAGTTAGTAATGTTACATCAACTCCACTTTTGACAAGGCGTCGTCCCACTTCATGAACATGCATTTCCGTTCCACCCGTCTCGGGGAAGTAGCGGGGCGTTGCCATCAATACTTTTAATGGCTTCTGCTTTTTGTACACAAAAAATATCCCTTTCAGACCAGCATAACAATATAGAAATATATATTGTTATAAATAAATTGATGTGTATTCGTGGGTTTCCTGGAGAATAGATGCGCTTATTTTTTATCTCCTTCCAGTAGGATGCAGCGTGACGTATCCGTCTGTAACGATTAATAATCGATCATTATCTCCTGCTAGCAGATAGGTATCATTGTATAGGCTTTACATGGTTTTCATCATTTGGAATTACTTTCCTCGGGTGCGCATTGTAGGCGTGACCGGCCAATACGGGGTCGTTGACCGGGCTTCTTGAGCGGTTGGCTGGCAGAGGCTATACCATGGCCAGGCGTATCTGTCTTGCCTGACTCGTTTCTGGGTGCCTCTTTATTATATGTCGCACGTGTTTGCTGTCCCGGCTGTATTGCTATCCTCTTACCCATATCCTCCAGATCTTCTGCGTCTATCTTGTCATCAGATGGCTCCTGCGGTTCCATCTGATGCATGGTACTTTGGCGGGGTGGAGGATATGCGCTCTCGAAGTATCTCGCTTCAGATACATGCTTGTGTGCAATGGGCAGCCTGTCTGGTGTGTACATCGTTGCCTTGTGCTCAATATCCTCATCGTCTTGCTTTCTGACCGCGTCTTCCAATCTGATGGGCTTACGCTCAACATCCTCCTCCAGTCTGGTAGGTTTCTGTACCATCTCCTCTTCTAGCCTGGTGGGCTTATGCTCGATCTCCTCCTCTTTGGCTTTTTTTTGTATGACAAACTGCATAGGAGGCCGTTTTTTATTTGCGGCTACCTGGTCTTCCTGGGCAGAGTTCTCTGCTATTTGTTGCGGTGTCTTTGCGGCTGTTACGGTGCCTAGCTGCGCGGTAGGGCGATCTTCGATCTCTGCTTTTGATTGTGGGGCTGCTATGGCACCTAACTGAGCGGTAGGACGGTCCTCAATCTCCGCTGCTATCTTTTGTATATGCGCAACCTCCACCCAAACGGTGGGTCGATCCTCTATCTCTCCATTTGTGACTTTTGATCTTGGGAGAAGCATCGTTGGCGTCTCTTCAATATATGGAGCATCTCCATTCTGGTACGATCTCCCTTTCGCCTGAGCATGTAATTGCGTACCTGGGATCTGAACCGTCGGCGTCTCGACGATATCGGGTGTTGCATGCCTGACGGGGCTCGTACCAATGATCGACGGATGTGTGAACAGGGCTCCAAGTCGCCGTAGTACGCCGATGTGCTGGTAAAGTGCCACGTGGACATTCGTTACCTCAACAATTACTGCTACGATGCTTATGAGAGCCAGGGTATTCATAATCCCCAGTGGGGACCAGTGATGACTATATAGATAGGCGCCAGCAATAAGACCATCAACCGAGAAACTTACTGCCAGTGCCAGTGCCAGTTTTGAGGCGCGCTCTCGCAGACGCAGGAAGCGTATAAGTGCCATACCAGGGCAGATAAAGAGAAACACCATCATGACAAGTGGTCGTAGTGGGCTACCCGGAAGGACACGCATCGTGATTGGCGCGGCCAGTGCAAAGCAGATGATAACGATCGGCCAGAACCATCGTGCGTATCTCATGTCTATTGACCTCCTTGTGCTGAACTGACCAGGGCGAATATCTGCACGTCTGGATTGCGGTAGACCAAATTGAAGTCGCCCGATTTTGTTACTGCCTGCTCGAATTTGGCCAGGCTCCCGGCTGGCATACCTGAAGTCGCGTCAAATGTCGCGATTTCACTGCGTGTGAAGATGAGGTAGGCGTGACCTCCGGTATTTTCCTGTTGCATGTATTTGACAATGACGGGTACATTGATCGGATAGATGGCAGTGTCCGTTGTCTGGGCTGCACCCAGGTTATCGAGTGTATATTTTTCGTAGTCTTTGTACTGCCAGGGGCCTCCCAGCCAGCCGGTCATAAACAACGATCCCGGCGGAGCGACATTATACAGGTAGTTGACGCCATTGAACTCATCGTAGGTGATATAGTCGTCGCGCTCATTGCCATAGCGTGCGAAAAGAAAGAGGGCGACCAGCAACATATTCACGCATATGAGTGAGAGATAGTGCCAGGCTGGTCGTTGCAGAAATGCTAGTGGTAGGCGTCGCAGGAATGGCAGACGCCGCACGATAGCTATCGGCGCGCTATAGAACAGTGACGCACCAAAGAAGGCCATTGCAGGCAACGCGAAGAGGTAGCTGCGCAGCAACATCTCGCCGCCATAGGGCTGAACGATAAATAATGGAAAAGGCATTATCGCCAGGATGACAAGCGAGGCATCGCGCTCTTTATTGAGCAGGCGAGCCAGCACACCCAAAAATGCCAGACCCCAGATGAGTGCCGACATATAAATACGTAGTTTGGCAACCAGTGTATGACCAGGATTGCCTGCTACGCGGTTGGAGACATTGTCGCTGAAGGACGAGAAGATATTGAGGCCGGAGAAGACCATACTTGTATGTCCAACCAGGAATGTATTGGCCATTACAAGGAGCCAGAAAGCTGTCATCGCAATCATTGCGATGAGTAGCCACCAGAGCGGTGTGCGGCGACAGATGATCAGCCCTCCGACGCTTAATATCGTAAAGAATGGCGTGAGCTGGTGGCTGCTTACCACGAAGGTGAAAATAACCAGGATAAAAAGCAGCAGACCAACGCGTAATGCCGGGCTGGCCGGTGTCTGTAATGGATCGGGCGCCGTGAGCCAGTCATAGATCTGTGTCGCGAAAGGAATGCGCCGCAAACGTCGCCAAAGTGGACGCGCGGGGAGATCCACTGGTGTCTTAAACCATTTGACCAGGATGGCAATGATCAGGAGATAAAGGAAAAAGTTGAAGCCCTGCGGCGAGAAATAATCCTGCCAGATCCAGTTTGCCAGGTAGAAGAACCAGATGGCTAACCAGACAATGCGCTTATCCTTTGTGAAGGATGAAAAGATCATATAGAGTGGACCAAGGTACATGATGCTGAATGCAACTGGTGCCCAGTCCGCGTATGGCAGGATATTACTGAAGCCTGCGCTACTATTAAAAAATGCTGCCAGTGTGAAAAATATGGGCCAGCTAAAATAGGCGTCCAGGTTAGGATTGGTCGTCCCGGTTCGCTGCAGATATTCAGTGTAGCCTGCGTGGCGATAGACAATGTCAAAACGTGGCATCTGCTCGATCAGCGGTGTGACACCATACAGAATAAAGATGATAAGTGCCACGTGCAATAGCAAAAGGGGGGCCCGGTACGTGCTACGCTGTAAGGTGATACAGAAACTGAGACTCATTAGCGCAATTGCCGCAATCATCATGGGCGGCATAACCGAGACCAATCCGTAATCTGTGATCTGCCCCATATGTACATTTCCCAGCGAGGCAAACCAGAGTACAAAAATAGCCAGTGGTAAGAGGCAACATATAATATCCATGAGCTGTAGATCCGGTAGCCCACTGTGCGTTTTTTCAGTTGGTATTGAGCTAGCTTTTATCATTTATTTATTCTCTATTCTTTTTTTACTATGATAAATAGCTATATCTATAGAACATAAGTTATCCTTTATCAATGCTTCACTTGCTCTTTCTCTTCTTGAGCACGCTTGGCTGCTGTTATTTTCTGAAATTCAGCCGTGTCTAAGCGTTCCACGCGCGTTTTCTTGATATGCTTAGACGAGCCTGGTCGCTTAATACTTTGCATCTTAATGGTTGGCGCGTTCATGAACTCGACAACCTGCCTGGGCTGGATCGCTGTACCTTTTTGTACGCGCTCTCTCTTTTCGGTCAAACCCTTACGTATTTGCCCTCCGTTGAGCCTGATCGTTGGCACATTCATATCCTCGTCTCCATACAGTTGTGAGGATTGCATTTTGGTTGTTGGTGCATCCATGATCACGATGCTACGGATCATATCGGTTGTTGTTTCAATGGCCATGATCTTCATCGAGATTTCAGTTGGCCTTTCCTCCAGGTTGCCGACACCGAAGATATCTTCTGTTGCCATGTCACCCGTCGAGCTAATAAACTCGACCTGTGTATCGACTCCACGCAGTGTGTGCACAACTACCGGACTCATGATAGCTGCCTCTATATACATGCCGGCGACCCAACCCAGGCTCAGCCCGGTGAGTCCGAAAAAGTGTGTGAATATTACAGCCATAATCAGCTCTGAAACACTCCCAACGCTAATGGGAATGATGGCTTTTGAAACCTCATCCTTGATACGATGTATCGCGAGATAGTGATATTTGATGATGAGGGGAAATGCACCAATGGCGAGAATACGCAGGCTCCAAAATGCCTGGTCGGCATAGCTTTTCCCGAAAAAGCTCAGGATGATATGCGCTCCTAGAAATAGTATCAAGCCCGCGCATGCGCTGACTGCGGTTGCTAACCCGACGGTCATACGTGATTTCTGGGTCAATGTATGTATTTGGGTCGCGTTGGTGGCATGCAGGACTGTGGTGAGCGAACCGATAACCGCGAACAGGAAATTAGCGATCATCGATGCCGTATAAAACCAGGCATTAGCTGATGCTGAAAGCATGATTGTGGCGATGACCGGCAGAATTTGGGCCGGTGTCTGATAGATCAGATTTAAAATATAGTGCTGGATGGCGGAGCGACCAAGTCGGCGTAGCATGCTCCATTGTGGGCGAAGGCTGCGTCCGGTCTTTCTGGCTTTGATTACGCCATAGATAACAAGGGGGACCATTGAGAGCAGATTACTGGCGGCCCAGGTTGCGTAAATATTGATGCCAGTCTTTTCTGCTATAAAGGTTGAGGCAAAGAAGAGCAGAACAAGCTTGAGGATTGCGAAGATCGTATTGCGCCAGAACTGTAATGATCCGCGCAGTACCGCGATCATACATGTGTCCAGGATGACCGTCATCGAGGTCAGGCCGATGCCGAGTGCAAACAGGATGATGTTCGTGAAACTGGCTCCGATGGGTGCCAGATTCTTGGAAATGAGCGGAGTCAGCAGGGCGAAGATGATGCCAACAATGGTGCCAACTCCGCCTACCAGGAGAAGGGCGGCACTAATAATCGTGCCTTCTTTCCCTCGATTGCGTGGTAATTCGCTAATCAACAGGGTGCTTAGACCTAGCAAACAGATACTTGAGAGCAACATCATGGTCGATGTGGCGGCTGATGCCAGACCCACCGCGCTTAGTGGGAAAAGCCGGTCTGCAACGAACCAGTAGGCAAAGCCCAGACCTGATGTTACTAACATGGTACCAATAAGCGACCCTGTATTCAACAGCATGACGCTATTCTTTTTGAACCATTGTATGAGTAACGAAATTCTCACGAACAGAAACTCCCGTTGCAATTTATAGGTTTTTCTATAGGTTTTAATAAGCTTATTGTTGATAATTAGACATTCGACATCATATTGTCGGTGGCCTGTAGTGTGTCCTCAACGACAGGCATTGGGATAAGTTGCTGCTCATCCTTAGTCGGTTGCGCGAAACAACATCCTACGACGTAACCGATCGCCGTGATCAGTAATCCCATGACAATTGCACCCGCGCGCGCGAAGCCTGCTCTATCACGCCCAACGAGCGTTGCTTTGATATTCCTGAGCACCCCGGTGGGCAGTGTTTGTAACGTGTAGGTGCTCTCTGATGAAAGGGAGTCTTTCGCCCCTACAAAGCGTGCTACAAATGCCTTTGAGATGCCCTCCGCGTAACAACGCGACCGATAGTAGCGCCAGTTCGCTCGCTGCTCGGGTACTACGTGGCTAACCTGCGCCTGTGGATGGAAGAGGAATGTGCGCTGTGGCCAGTATTGGCGCGCTCGAATGCACAACTCTGTCTCCTCACATCCGACTGGACGCGTTCCTACACGTCCGATGCCACTGCGGAACCCTCCGATTGTACTAAAGACTTCGCGTCGTATACACATGTTGGCACCAATTGGGTTGCGTATGGGTGCTGTTGTGTCTGGCAGCCCTCGATACGTACAGCCGACGACCCAGTAAAATTCCTCCGGTAGCCACGCTGGTTTCTGTTTTGCCCAGTATGGCTGCACTGCTCCTCCCGTTCCCAATATCTGTGGATCATGCATGCTCTGCGTGAGTTGCTCCAACCAATCTGGAGCCGCTATCGCATCATCGTCAAGAAACGCAAGCACTTCGCCTCGCGCCAGAGCAATACCGCTGTTACGCGCACCCGATAGACCACGTGTCTCACGATTGTCACTGACTATAATTTCTCGTAGTTGCTTCTGAGCCATTAGGAGCAAAGACGGATTGTGATCGATAATGACAATAATTTCAGATGCTGGTCGTGTTTGCTTTTGCACCGACTCTACTGCTTGCACAAGCCAGTCCCAGCGGTCTTGTGTATAGGCACAAATAATCACTGATAACGTAAGTTCGGTTGTAGTGTTCATATATGCAATTCTTTTACTATAGTTGCTAACGGATAAGGAGCGGATGATCTTCTACAGTGTGACTTCTGTCGATAACGATGGCGAAGATGTCCGGCTCTCATATTCCAACGTAAATGAGACGTTCTGCGGCTTTGGCGTGACTCCACTCAAGCTGCGCTCACGCATAATGGTTTTCAAGACACGCCACCCATCACGGAATGTGCGAAGGTTGCTTTGACCATGAATGCGCGCGTGCTCCATGCTGGGAACTTCGACGATCTTCATTTTGGACTTGTACATGCGCAAACAGATCTGCGTCTCAATCTCAAAACCAGTGCAATCCAGGTGCGCGTAGTCAAGGCTCCGACGCCAGAACGCGTTATAGCCATAGCAGAGATCGCTATATTTTTGCCCAAAGAGTATATTGACGAATGTGCATAGTCCATAGTTTCCCAGACGGCGTAACCATGTAAGATCATCGCTGCCTCCACCTTTGACAAAGCGGGAGCCCTTGGCGAAGTCATAGCCGGCCATTAAGGCTTCGACAAAACGATAGATCTCTGCTGGATGTGCCGAACCATCGGCATCCAGCATGATGATAATATCTCCTGTACAATTGGCAAAACCCAGACGCATTGCGTCCCCTTTGCCTGTTCCTGTCTGCTCCAGAATGCGAATCGATGGATAAAGGGATTTAGCTACTTCTATTGTATCGTCAGCAGAATGACCGTCTACGAGTATGACCTCCGTTACTATCGAAGGAATCTTTGGTAGTGTATGATAGAGGTTTTTTGCTTCATTTCGTGTTGGTATTACAATACTGATATTAGGATAATGTGTTGCTTCTTGCATGAAATTTTATCCTGCTCGAACTTATAATTGATTAATTTTTTTTACTAAAATCGATTTGTTTGTATTTTACAAACGATTGGTAGCTGCATTCTTCTCGCGCCCAGGCAGTAAATAGGAATCTTGTGCTATTGCTTGCTGCCCCTGCGCCTGCGCCTGCGCGGTCTGTAAACTATTGCCCAATGAGCGCGCAAAGGCCTCAATCTCTCTGGTTAAAATGCTATAGTGTGTGCCGGGAATAAGAAACGATTCGCTCTCCCTGGCCTGGACATGGTGTAGCCAGGCATCCTTATCTCCGCTCATAAGGTCTTCACGTGACCATAGATAGGTGATTTTGCCCGGATAGGGCTGGAATCTATAGTGTTCTAATGCCCAGGAAAAGACGGTGCTGTAGTCTTTCTTGAGAGTCTGTGTCGGTGCTATAAGCCGTCTAAACGCTGAATCTTGATTGGTAAGGATCGCGATACCCGCCATTAATTCCTGGTCAGCTTGCTGTGTCAGACGTAACAGCGCTGGCCGTACTTTGCGGATAAAGACGTGACGCAGTTGCAGATAGAGTTTCCATTGTAGCCGTTTGGGTAAATGCAGTGTATGGTCAAAAACATTGACAAATTTTGTTGCAAGTGACTGCGAGGCTGGATTGACGAGCAGGAGAAATTCAACTTGCTGGCCCTCCTGCTGCAATTGTTGTGCCATCTCATAGGCGATCATACCACCATTACAATATCCTCCCAGATAATAAGGGCCTTTAGGTTGTACCGAACGGACCAGTTTGAGATATGATGCGGCGAGCATTTCAATCGTTGGGATGTCATAGCCTTCTTCAAAGAAGACTGATGGCTCTAATACATAGAACGGTTGATCTGGCCCAGCTTGCTTAGCCAGTTTGAAGCAGTAGTATGCACCACCTGTCCAATCCCCATGTAAGAAGAAGAAAGGTTTCTTTGCTCCAGCCGTTTGCACTGGAATCAATGGTGAGCGTGGTCCTGCCTGTGTTTGTTGTGTTAACTCTCGCGCGATATTTGCGATCGTTGGCCCGGCAAAGAGTGTTGATAATGAGAGCTTCTTGCCAAAGACCTGCTCGATACGCGTGACGAGACGGGCGGCGAGCAATGAATGTCCCCCTAGATGGAAGAAGTTGTCCTTGATACCGATGGGGCGAGCTACCAGAAGCTCTTCCCAGATATTGAGCAACTGGTAGTGTATGATCTCGGTGGGCGCACTATAGTTATCGTCTCCGATGGTTGCCTGGCTCATGTCTGGAGCAGGCAATCCTCGCCGATCAACTTTTCCACCAGGCGTCAATGGAAGCGCATCGATAAAAACGAACGCGGATGGCACCATATACTCCGGCAGATGCTCTTTGAGGACGGTATACAGACTCTCTTTGCTGGCATGAGTCTGGTCCGCAACCAGATAGGCTACCAGTTGCTTGCTATCGGGTTTGTCCTCACGTACGATGACAACGACTTGTTGAATGCCAGCTTGCTGTTGCAGTAACGCTTCGATCTCACCCAGTTCGATACGGAAGCCACGTAGTTTGACCTGGTAGTCGATACGTCCCAGGTACTCAATGGCGCCATCCGCGCGATAGCGTGCCAGGTCTCCGGTTTTGTAGAGCCGCGCACCAGCTACGTTACTGAATGGATCAGGTATGAAGCGCTCCCTGGTCAAATCCGGGCGTCTGTAATAGCCTCGCCCAACGCTCATGCCTCCGATGTACAGTTCACCGGCGACTCCGATGGGCACGGGCTGACGTAGAGGGTCAAGTATATACATTTGCGTATTGGTGATTGGATAGCCGATGGGGATTGTTCTCTGGTCCTCTTCCTGGCGTCGGCATTCCCATGCGGTGACGTCAATGGCTGTCTCGGCAGGCCCATACATGTTGTATAAACGGACTGGCTCGGGGAAGCGCGCGAAGAAGGTTTGTTGTAGCTCTGGCGTCAGTGCCTCGCCACCACTCATAACCTGTCGCAGACTGCTGCACTGCTCCAGGCCTGGTTCCTGCAGGAAAAGTTGCAGCATCGATGGCACAAAGTGCATGGTGGTGATCTTTTGCTCGATGATCACTTCTTTCAAGTACGCTGGATCACGATGTCCCTCTGGACGCGCGATGACGATTCTAGCTCCCACTATTAAGGGCCAGAAGAACTCCCAGACCGAGACATCAAAGCTGAAGGACGTTTTGTGCAGGATACGGTCCTGAGCCGTGATGCGACACGATGCTGTCTGGCGCCAGCTTAATTGGTTGTAGATGTTTCGATGCGTGTTCATGGCCCCTTTGGGCTTGCCTGTGGAACCGGAGGTGTAGATCAGGTAGGCCAGGTTATCTAGCTGCACTGACTTATGCAGATTGCTGCTATCCAGTTCTGCCGTCAGGTGGTTGTACTCATCCAGACAAATCATATGGATGCCTGTTGCGGCGATGACCTGGCGTACATGGTTTTGTGTCAGGACCAGTGAGATCTGCGCGTCTTCGATCATATATGCGAGCCTATCGGCGGGATAGCCGGGGTCGAGCGGTACATAGGCTCCTCCCGCTTTCAGGATGGCGAGTATGGCGACGACGAGCTCTAGTGAGCGCTCCATACATACTCCAACAAGCACATCGGGCCCGATTCCCAGGCTATCAAGATGACGAGCCAGTTGGTTCGCACGCTGGTTCAGTTCCTGGTAGCTCATCGTGCGCTGCTCAAAGGAGACTGCGATCTCTCTGGGGCTGCGCTCGACCTGGTCCTCGACCATCTGGTGCAAGCTCCTGGCTTCTGTGGCGTCGACGGCTGTCTGGTTCCATGTGATCAGCAGTTGTTCGCGCTCAGCTTGCGATAGCAGGGGGAGTGTTTCGATGCTTTGATCCGCATTCGCTACGATGCCCTGCAAGAGTTCCTGCCAGTGTATGAGGAAGCGCTCAATGGTTGCAGTATCGTACAGGTCGGTGTTGTACACGGCCAGGCTGGTAAATCCTTGCTCTGTCTCCTGTACCTCGAAGAAGATATCGAACTTGGATGATGTGGCTGCTACTTCGATGAGTTGATACGAAAGTTCTCCGCGTTGTACTTCCTGCTCCTCCATCTTCTGGTAGGCGAACATGACCTGGAAGAGTGGGTTCGCGCTCAGGCTGCGCTCGATCTGTAAGCTCTCGACTACCTTCTCGAATGGCAGATCTTGATGAGCGTAGGCTTGCATGGCCATGTCGCGTACCTGGGCCAGCAGATGGCGGAAGCTGGGATTGCCAGAGAGGTCGCTGCGCAGCGCCAGGGTATTGGCGAAGAAGCCGATCAGGTTTTCCACTTCTGGACGGGTACGATTGGCGATAGGTGTGCCTACCACGATATCTTGCTGACCGCTGGATCGCATTAACAGGACCTGGAAGGCGGCGAGCAGGGTCATAAACAGGGTGACTCCTTCACGCTGACTCAGCGCTTTGAGCTCTTTTTGTAAGCGGACTGGTAACTCAATCTTTTGAAATGCTCCCGCACTGGTTTGTACCTCTGGTCGGGGACGATCCGCTGGCACAGTGACCAGCGGAGGGGTGTCCGCCAGTTGCTTTTGCCAGTAGGCCAGGTGCTCGGGGAGCGCCTCGGCTTGCGTGGTTTGCTGCCAGTGCGCATAGTCTGCGTACTGAATAGGTAGTGTGGGAAGCGCCGCTGGCTTGCCCTCAATCTGAGCGTGGTAGAGTTCACGCAGGTCGCGCAAAAGGATGTCAGTTGACCAGCCATCAAAGATGGTGTGATGGATTGTGATGTGCAGGATATGGACTTGCTCATCCAATTGGAGCAGGTGTGCGCGCAACAATGGCCCGTGCGAGAGGTCAAACGGTATCTGCTCTTGCTGTTGCATCAACTGCTGTACTCGCTCTTGCTGCTCTGTCACATCCCATGTACGCAGATCGCTTACGGGCAGCTCGACAGAGGCGCTGGGAGCAATGATCTGGATGACCCGACCATCCCGATTCGCCAGGGTCGTGCGTAAGGTTTCGTGGCGCATCATGAGCGCGTTGATGCTCTGCTCTAGCACAGTGGGCACAAGTGGACCCTCAATGCGGATGGCAAGGGGGATGTTATACGCTGTGCTTTTCGGGTTTATCTGGTTCAAGAACCACAGGCGCCGCTGGTCAAATGAGGCGGGGATTTCCTCTGCGCGCGCAATGGGTACCAGCGCTGGTGCGTCTACGGCTCGGGTGGTCTCCAGTTGTGCCTGCAAACGGGCAGCCAGTGTTGCGATGGTTGGCGTGGTGAAGATGCTATGAACGGCTATATCGATCTGTAATGCTGTGCGAATACGCGCGACCATCTGCATCGCCAGCAAAGAATGTCCGCCCGCTTCAAAGAAATTGTCATGCACACTGATCTGCGGCACATTGAGTAGCGCGGTCCAGATGACTTCAAGCATCTCCTCTAGCGGGGTTCGTGGAGCTACAAATGTGCTGTCTTGCCTGGTTACATGCGTATCAGGGGCAGGTAGCTTACGGCGATCGATCTTGCCGTTGGGCGAGACTGGCAGTGCTGTGAGCTGCACAAAAGTGGAAGGGAGCATATACTCTGGCAACTGTGCTCTCAGTCGTTGCTGCAAACTCTGGACTACTCTGTTGCTTTGCTGCTCTCCCTGAGCTTTCTGGGATGGCGTGATATAAGCTACAAGCCGCTTATCACCGGGGACATCTTCGCGAACCGTTACGATCGCCTGCTCGACCTCGGGAACCTGACGCAGGAGCATCTCGATCTCTCCCAGTTCGATGCGGAAGCCGCGAATCTTGACCTGGTGATCAATACGACCCAGGAACTCGATCGCGCCATCCTGGCGATAGCGGGCGAGGTCGGCGGTACGGAAGAGCTTTGCACCAGGCTGTGCGCTGAACGGATCGTCGATAAACTTCTCGGCGGTCAGTTCTGGACGATTATGGTAGCCACGTGCGACGTTGACGCCACCGATGAAGAGTTCACCAGCGAGGCCAGCGGGAACGGGCTGTTGGGCTGCGTTCAAGATATAGAGCTGGGTATTGGCAATCGGTCGTCCGATCGGCACACTCTCTGTATCGTTGGGTGAGCACTCCCAGGAGGTCACGTCGATCGCCGCCTCGGTTGGACCATAGAGGTTATGCAGCGCGACGCCCTGTGGGAAGCGTGTAAAGAACTGCTGTACTTGTTCCGGTGTCAGCGCCTCACCGCTACAGACGACCTGGCGCAAGCTCTTGCTGCGCTCGATACCAAGCTCTTGCAAGAAGACCTGGAGCATCGAAGGCACGAAGTGTAGCGTCGTAATCTGCTGCTCGGAGATCAAGTGGGCAAGGTACGCCGGGTCCTGGTGACCACCGGGACGGGCCACAACCAGTCTTGCTCCCGTCAGCAATGGCCAGAAGAACTCCCAGACCGAGACATCAAAGCTGAATGGGGTCTTCTGCATGACGCGATCTTGCGCTGTCAGTTGGTATGCCTGCTGCATCCAATGGAGCCGGTTGCTGATACCGCGGTGCGTATTCATGACGCCCTTCGGCTTGCCGGTTGAGCCAGAGGTATAGATCATATACGCGAGCTGCTCAGGTCCGGTCTGGCTCTCAGGATTAGCGACCTGCTCATTGCGCAGGCTTTGATCCCAGTGAGCATCCAGCGTAATGACCTGTGCAGCGGTTGTAAGAAACTGCTCTTTCAGTTGTGGTTGGGTCAGCAAGACAGGGACATTGGCATCTTGTAGCATATACGCGAGCCTGTCTGCTGGATAGCTTGGGTCCAGCGGCACATATGCGCCACCAGATTTCAGCACCGCGAGCAGAGCTTCGACCATCTCGATCGAACGTTCCATGCTGACACCAATCAACGTATCCGGACCAGCACCCAGCACTTGCAGCTGGCGTGCCAGATGATTAGCGGCATTGTTGAGCTCGCGATAGGTGCGGGTCTCACCTTCGAAGCTCAGTGCGATCGCATCAGGTGTACGTTCAACCTGCTGCTCGATCAGTGTATGGAGTGTCGTCTGGGCTGGGAAATCGCTCTGCGTCGCATTCCAGGTGTGCAGCAGGGTCTGTTGCTCCTCGGGTGTCAGGAAGGCGATGTCTGCAATAGGTTGTGAGGGATCAGCGACGATACTGTTGAGAACCATCTGCCAGTGGCGAATTAGACGGGCAGCGGTCGCCTCCTCGAAGAGATCAGTATTGTATTCCAGCCATGCCACGAAGCCATCGGCTCGATTGTCGAGTATCAGCGAGAGCTCAAATTTCGCGGTCTTCGTCTCTACGTCGGCCTGCGTAATGGTCCAGCCCGGAGCGAGCGGTGGCAGGGGAGGTTGTAGCGAGATGAGTACCTGTATAAGCGGATTGCGGCTCGGATCGCGTTGGGGGCGCAGTTCTTTGACCAGGTATTCAAAAGGAACGTCCTGATGATCCTGTGCCTCGACGACGACGTCGCGTACGCGAAGGAGCTGTTCACGGAAGGTTGGATTGCCCGAGAGATCATTGCGAATGACGAGTGGATTAAGGAAGACACCGATCAGATCCTGCGTCTGTGCTGGTCGGCGTCCAGCGGTTATCGCACCGGTCAGCATATCGGTCTGACCGGTATAGTGATAGAGTAGCGTATTGAAGGAGGCCGCCAGGATATGATACAGTGTTGCGTTCTCACTGCGTGCAATCTGTGTTAATTGCTCAATCAGTTCAGCGGAGAGGGTAAATGGTAATCGTGCTCCACGATGGCTCTCGACAGCGGGATAGGGATGGTCGGTTGGGAGATCCAGGGTGACCGGAGCATCTGCCAACTGCTGTTTCCAGTACGCGATCTGGCTGGTAATCTCCGGGCTCTGCAGCTGCTCACGTTGCCAGATGGCATAGTCGCCGTACTGGATGGGGAGCGGCGGTAGTGGGGATGGTTTCCCCTCAACGAATGCGGTATAGTAGGCGTAGAGCTGTGGTACGAGTACCTGGTAGATGACACCGTCAAAAAGGATATGATGGATGGTGAGATAGAGCCGGTGATCATCGTCGTCCAGGCGTATCAGGGTGGCGCGCAGCAGCGGCAATTGCGTGAGATCAAAGAGCGGGATCGCCTGCTCGGTGGCGAGCTGAACGGCACGCGTTTCGCGTTCAGCAGCCGGGAGTGACCGCAGATCAACCACGGGCATCTCCAGAGTCAGTTCTGGCTGTACCACTTGCATTGGCTCGTCATCAACCAGCGGGAACGTTGTGCGCCAGAGTTCGTGGCGTGCGATAAATGCATTCAGGCTTTGCTCAAGTGCATGCACATCGACCGGGCCAGGGATACGGACTGTCACGGACTCGTTATACACAGGGACATCGGGGATCAAGTGTGCTAATAACCACATTTGCTGTTGCCCAAATGAGAGCGGTGCGCAGTTTGCTTGTTGGCGTTTAGGGATAGTGTCTACCGTTTTATTTGCATTGTACGCATGTTTACCCTGGACATATTGTTTTAAAAGCGCACGTTGTGTATCTGATAATTTTTTTGACTTCACCATTAAACATGTCCTTACATTTATAGCAAGAAGTGTATCGTTTTTTACATAGAAATGGGCAAAAAGCACCCTGGTACCTTCCCAATACAAACAGTATCAGGGCGCGTCAGGGCGCGTCATAATTAGAAGGTGACTGGCAGTGACTTGATCCCACGCAGACCCAGGTTATCGCGCCATTGAATCGGTTCTGGCACCAGTTGTAGATCTGGCATACGCCTGAATACAGTATCGAAGACGATCTGTCCTTCGATGCGGGCCAGTGGTGCTCCGAAGCAGAAGTGATTCCCCCAGGCAAAGGCCATGTGTCGATTATCTGTGCGTGTAATATCGAAGCGATCCGGGTCCTCAAAGCGCTCGGGGTCACGATTGGCGGCACCCATCACGGCAATGACGGCCTGACGTTTTTTGATCTGTTTTCCACCAAGCTCGATATCGTCTGGTGCTAGACGAGCGGTATGCTGGCTTGGACTCTCGTAGCGCAGCATTTCCTCGACGGCGGATGGGACCAGTGTCAGGTCGGTCTTTAACTTCTCCAGTTGCTCTAGATTGCGTAGCAGCGTGAGCAGCCCGTTCCCGATCAGATTGGTTGTCGTCTCCTGCCCGCCTACCATCGTGATGATGGTATTAACGACAATCTCATCATCGCTCAGATGATCCCCATCTAATTCGGCGGAGATAAATGCGCTGATCAAGCCTTCACGGGGATGTTCATGTTGATCTTTGACATGTGCGCCGAAATATTCCAGCATTTCTTCTACGCTCTTCAATGCTTGCTCGGCAAAGTCTGGATTGTGCTGGAAGTTCCCCAGAATCTGGGCGAAGTCGGCGGACCACGCGGTAAGCTGCCGCCAATCGGAGGTTGGGACGCCCAGCATTTCGGCCGTGACAATCGCGGGTAAGGGGTAGGCGAGGTCCGTGATGACATCCATGCTGCCTTTACTTTGTACTGCATCGAGCAGATCATCGCAGATCTCTTGAATGTGTGAGCGCAGTAGCTCGACACGCCGTGGCGTAAACGCCTTTGATGCCAGGCTACGAATACGGGTGTGTTGTGGTGGGTCCATGAAAATCATTTGCTTGACCATCACGCGGGCCAGCGGGGCCAATTTCTCCAGACCCATTGTGCTTAATTGCTCGTCGGTAAAGGCGCGATCAGCGGAAAACTGCTGAAAGACCGTGCGTACATCGTCATAACGCGTGACGACCCAGGCATGCAGAAAATGATCCCAGTGCACCGGATCCTCGGTGCGTAAGCGCTGATAGAGCGGATAGGGATTGCCCAGAACCTGCGGGTCAAGCAGATGAAAGAGACTTAAGGCAGCGGTCTGTTGTTGCTTTGCTGCTGATGCCTTTTTAAGTGCCATAATAATGTAACCTTTTATATTCTTCTACTTAATAAATATGAATGATATTGGTATGAGCTATTGATCTTGCCCTTGATGCAGTAATAATTGCGCTTCATCTTCGCACATTGCTGCGATTTTGTCTATAAGGCGCTGCTCAATTTCATCTGCAAGGAGTCGCACCGTCGGGGACTCAAAGAGTGTGCGCAGGGTGAGATTGACTTCAAATAACGCCTGTATGCGTGCAATCATTTGTGTTCCCAGCAAGGAGTGACCGCCCAGCATGAAGAAGTTGTCATCTCTGCCCACATGCTCTATGCGTAGCAGTTCTCCGATGATCTTGCTTACCTGCTTTTCAACTACTGTGGCTAGCTCATCGCTTTCTTCGTCTGGCAACATATTCTCATCATTGGGTTCTGGCAAGGCTGCGCGGTCAAGTTTTCCGTTTGCCGTCAGCGGTAGTTGCTCAATCTGTACAAACGTAGCAGGAAGCATGTAGCTGGGAAGGTGATCGCTTAAGGCGTCGCGTATCTCGCTGGTTGTTAGCTCTGTCTCTGGTTGCATGATCAGGTAGGCGATCAATGACTTCTGCTCGGCATCCTCATCCTCGCTGGCAACTACTACGCTTGCTTGAATATCTTCTAGCTCGTTGAGCCAGTGGACGATCTCTCCAGGCTCAATGCGATAGCCACGGATCTTGATCTGGTGGTCTTCGCGACCAATAAACATAATCTGTCCGTCCGGTAACGCGTAGGCCAGGTCCCCGGTTTTATAGAGTCGCGCCTGTGTGTCGTTGCTGAAGGGATCTTGAATGAAGCGCTCAGCCGTTAACTCAGGACGGTGAAGATAGCCGCTTCCAACACTGGCTCCGCCAATATAGATCTCGCCCGTTGTTCCTACTGGCACTGGTTGCAAATCTTTGTCCAGAATATGAATATCGACATGCGTAATAGAGCGTCCAATAGAAGGGGGTGTCTCAGGATGCTCTGTGGGGGGAATGACTCCTGACGTTGCGACGACCGTTGTTTCGGATGGCCCATAGTTATTGACCAGCGCGAATGGCAATGCAGGGGTAGGATAGCGATGCAGTGTGTCTGCACCTGTGAGCAGATAGCGTAACGGGGCGCTGCCAGGCCACTCCAATTGCAGCAAGCTTTCGGCCAGCACAGTTGGCAAGAAGGTGATGGTAATTTTATTCTGGAGCAACCAGTCACGTAGGGCAACGGGCGTCACACGTGTTTCTTCGTCTGGAATGTAGAGGCTGGCCCCTTTGGTGAGATAGGGCCAGATTTCCCAGACCGCCGCGTCAAAGGCCGGACTGCTAATCTGCGTTGCGCGGTCGTCAGCTGTGACAGCAAAAGCTTCGTGATGCCATGCAACCAGGTTTGCTAGATTGTTGTGTGTAATTTGCACTCCCTTGGGCAGACCTGTGGAACCCGAGGTATAGATCACGTAGGCCAGGTCCTCACCAGCCACCGTTGTTTCAGGGTCTGCCTGGTCATGTGTCGCAAGTAATGCTGCCTGTGTATCCAGCAAAATAGCCTGTGTCAACTCCAGCCCTGGTTGTTCCGCCAGCTCCTGTTTTGTCACGACCAGCGGCATCTGTGCATCCTGTATCATATAGTTGATCCGCTCGACTGGATATGATGGGTCCATTGGAATATAAGCCGCGCCTGCCTTGAGTATGGCAAGCACGCTCACAATGAAGTCGGTGGAGCGCTCAAGGTAACAGCCAACAAGGGTATTGGGCCCAACTCCCTGGGATTGGAGGTAGTGAGCCAGTTGGTTCGCGCGCGTGTTCAGTTCATCATAGGTGAGCGTCTCTTGCCCTGAAATAAGAGCAATCTTTGTGCGAAAACGCGTCAGTACATCGGCGATGATGGAAGAAATATGTGCAGTATATGCATCAGTTGGTGTATTGAAATATTGCGATAATGTGTCGCTATTGCTAAGCGGCATCAAGAACACCTCCAGCTTATCGCTGATCAGATCATACATAAAGCATTTTGGATGCTTGTGCAATGAATATTACAAAGAACTACAATAAAAGATGAAAATTAGAGTATATAAAAGCGTTGAAAAAGTTTGCGCATTTATAATATTATAACAAAAAAAAACAATATTAAAAATATTTTTGGGCCATGTCGTCAATTACTTTTGGCAATGGCACAACGATAGCCACGGTAGTAGGTTGGCTTTCGGAATAAGATCTTACTGCTGATTAGAAAACCTGAGTGTGTAACATTTGCTGCGATAGTGACGTTGGTTCTCGGAATAAGATCTTACTGTTACTATACATTACAGATGGGTTGGTTTTCAGCATCTTTTCTGCGGATAAGAAGAAAATACCATATGTTTCTATCTATCACTCTCAGCGCCGATTTCTGATTCAGCCGATCAGTACTTCTGCGTGGTTCGGTGGTGCTCTATATTTCCTATGGATTTGACTCATCTTTATGCTTTTGTTACATAATATGATTTAGAAAAAGCTTTAGTATTCTGTCAAACTTCGTTTGATGGGTTGTTCGCCCGCTACGCGGGCGGTATAGGGGAGATGTCGGGGGCACAGCCCCATAGGCGTTAACTTAAGCACTTGAACAACCGAAAAGAGAAGAAATCTCCCATCCAGAAACAGGAGAGAAAGTGAGCAGGGAGACGATTCGACGGGCGTTAAAAAAAACGAACTCAAGCCGTGGCTGAAAGAGCAGTGGTGTTTGCCAGCGAAGGCGAGCGGCGAATTTGTGGCTTGCATGGAAGACGTGCTTCGAGTCTACCAGCAAGCATATGATGCGCGATACCCGCAGGTATGCTTAGATGAAACCAGCAAACAATTACTGACGCATATGCGCGAGCCCAGCCCAATGAAACCAGGAAAACCCAAACGGGAAGATTATGAGTATGAACGTCGAGGAACCTGTAGCATTTTTCTGGCGTGTGAACCGCTCAGCGGAAAACGCTTTGTCCAAGCCAGTCCACAACGCACCCGGCAAGAATGGGCGCGTTTTGTGCATGAATTGATTGAAAAGCAGTACCTAGAAGCCGAGAAAGTGATCCTGGTGATGGATAACTTGAACACCCATACGACAGGTTCTCTCTATGAAACGTTCGCTCCAGAAGTTGCTGAACGGCTTTGCAGGCGGTTGGAGATCCATTACACCCCCAAGCATGGAAGTTGGTTGAACATGGCAGAGATTGAACTAGGAATCTTGGGTCGTCAATGTTTGGATCGGCGTCTGGCGAGCCTGGATGACGTGCAAGCCGAAATGTACGCCTGGCAGAGTGAGCGCAACCAGGCAAAAGTGACGATCAACTGGCGTTTTACCACCGCGGATACACTCATCAAACTCAAACGCCTTTATCCATCAATTGAACAATGACAAAGTACTAAGTACAATCAAGCAACAAACGTGGGATAAAACTTGCTCGGCAGGCACAGACAATCCAAAAAAGTTGCTTGATTGTACTTAGTAGCAACCAGCGTAAGATTCTGACATATTTTTGGCCGAAACGTCATCAAGATTATATTTAACTGCATGTGCAAGTTTTTTCTCTACCCTTAATGATGAGGGAGGAGAAAATTGAGGAGTGAGCTTGCCCTCAACAAGCCTCGCTCCAAATCTCGTCAGGGGCTGTCGTCCCTGCACCCCGCTGATAGGCACTTGCGTATCGCGTTATTGAAGAATGGGGATCGTTATGAAAAATTGGAGGGTCCGCTCCTTTAATGCTCTGGTTCTCCTCGTCTTGTTTGTTCCACTACTGGTTTCTTGCTCAAATCCATTTAGCAAAGAAAACCCAGGCGATGCACAGTTTCGTAGTTCTGGGAGTAAAGGTAGTGCTCCAACCAATACAAGCGCAACCGCTACTGCCACGTATAACGCGATGTGCGATGGCAAGCAGCCCGCGAATACCGCTGCGGCAGGGATAACCGTTACAATCAACAAGCAATGCGTGACGACCTCACAGTTCGCATCAGGTCTGACATTGTCCGATGGTTCTCTAGATATAGGCAATAGCAGTGACCCGACCGCGGCCGCAAATGTGCAGTCGATGATCAAGCAAGGTGTTAAATATGTAAATACGCCAATTATGGGTTGGGGCTTGCCCGATCCCTGGCCCGATCCCTCCACGCCCGGCCCAACTGACTGGAGTGCGCTTGATGGCCGTGTACAGATGGCAAAGAATCTGGGGGAAACGCCAATAATTACCCTGGCCATTGCTCCGTGGTGGATGAAAGGGACGTACGTTGGTCATGGCAAGACGCAGCCGTTGACCGCCGATCAAGAGTGGCAGTCGGTGGCCTTTGATTCTCGTATCCTGGATAATAAGATGGATGCGTGGACGCACCTGGTGCAGGCAGTTGCACAGCGTTATATGCGGCCTCCGTATAATGTGCGTTATTTCCAGGTCTGGAATGAGCTCAAAGGCTATTACGATCCTGATATCAACAATTACGATTTCACTACCAGCGCCGGTGAACCCGGTGGTGCCAATGCGAAGCATGGCTATACTTACATGTATAATCAGGTCTATACGACCTTGATGAATGTTGCCAGTTCACTACAGATCGCCCAATCGACGGTAAAAGTTGGTGGTCCTTATGTCTTTGTCGATACCTGGTCCAATGCGCAGCAAAGCAATCCCTCAAATGTCGTGAAGCCTTATGGCATCTTTGACCAACGACCCCTTGATGTGTTGCAGTACTGGTTGCAGCATAAGGCCGGTGCTGGCTTTATCACCTTTGATGCTTCTCTTGAGAACCGCGATACCATGAAGGTCCTGCATCAACAGCCCTTTGTGGCAGATAGCCTTTTTGCCGATACTGTTAAGTGGATCCGCTCGCTTGATCCCACTCTTTATCCTGGTTCTACCACACTGCCGATCAATTTATCGGAATGGTTCTCATGGACTGAGATGGATAATACGTCTTTGCAGGAGGATAACGCGCTCAAAACCTCTACGATGGTTCAATTTATTCAAGCAGGCGGCGCGACCGCCTTATCCTGGAATAATGCGGGCAATGGTGGATCCGATTATGGCCTCTGGACTCCTACTCTGCAGGTGGGAGGGGGACAGGCTAATCCCTGGTATGATAGCTATAAAGCGTTGATGGAAAACTTTGGGGTTGGCACAAAGCTCTATCAAACGAATGTCTCCAACCCGGCCAGCGTGGATGCCCTGGCATCAAGCGGAATGCTGCTGCTTGTCAATAAGACTGCTAATAGTGTACAGGTGCACGTTAACGGCTCTACCATAGCGTTGAACCCCTACCAGGTCAGCTTTACATCTCTCAAATAATATAGCAGCTTTCCCAGCTTGCAAACACGGCAAAACCGTAGGGAACGAGCTTACCTCGTTCCGCTGAGGGCACAGCCCGAAGGACCCGTACCATCAAAAAACCGCCCTGTAACCATACAGGGCGGGCGCACGGGGAGGGCATAGGCTTTCCTGATAGGCGTTATTTGAAATGCTTCTCCAGGTTTTTGAAGAAGCGGTCCAGCTCGCCTTTAACGGCAGGTTTGACGACGAACTCAGGGAGAGCCGCGACCTTTCCTTCCAGCACTGCCTCAGTGGCATAGTTGACGGTTGTCTGTGTGCCTTCATCCACGAGGTCAACTACGCAACGTGCATTGATGGAACCAACAGCACTGCTGGGCGTGCTAATCAGCACCAGGTGTGATGGTTCGATAACATCTTCTGGCTTGATAAAGACATTGTATGTCCCGGACATACCAGGAATATTCAGTGAAATACCCAGGCGAATATGACGGCCAGTGGCCCAGCTAACCTCTGTATATTCAGCCTCGTTACAACCTGGAATACACTCCTTTAAAGTTGCTGGGTCCAGCAATGCCTGAAATACTTGTAATTGACTGGCATTAACTTTGTGTGAGCCGGTAATTTCCATTATAAAATGGTCCTTTCTATCTCCATACCTTTATTTGATATCCTACAATAACTATGACGTGACTATTATTCTGATCCACATGTTTTTGTAGAAATACTTATCTTCAAGATAATAGTCAAGTCATACAGACAAATCAATTAAAAAGCAAAGAAGTACTACTGCATTATTTTAAAAGAGTGTTGGTGTTTCAACCAACGGATTGAGTGTACGTGGAGTACCATCATTTTTGAAGAGGAACGGGTTAAGCGCCCCGTCTTCGTCTTTCGATGTGAGTCAGGCCTCTTGCAGGAAGCGCGAAGGGATAGCATCGGTGCCCTGATAGCGCAGGATAGAGGTCAGGAAGAGCTGCTGTTGTGCGCGTGTGATGGCGACATAGACCAGGCGGCGCTCTTCCGCGATTCCTGAAAGGACGATGGGTGAGTCGTCGGCGATCATAGTGTAGGAATGCCTGTGGGGGAAATGGACGCAAATGGACCTGATACCCATCCTGGTTTCGTCCGGTCATGGTTTCGGGATCAAGTGTCCAAATATGAAAGCGTTCTTCTTGCTCGGCAATCTCCAGGCGGGTATTCACCGGGCTATTCTACCCGCCTGCGCTATTCCAACCCCACGTTCCAGGGCGGATCTCCTGGATATGCACGACCAGCGTCATGCCGGGCTGCGCGTTACGAATAGCCAGGGGACCACACAAAGAGCGTCGTGCATTATAAGCGATCCGATCATGCGCGACACTTCCACCGTTCATCATGTAAGCGCTACCATCTATGTATTCGTATTTGCGATCGGGAGAGCGACTTCCGTCATCACTCATGCTCTGCTGCCATCAAGTCAGGTCAGGCGCGTCGGCTGATCTTTCCCAGGCAAGAGTTGGACCGAGGATTTGAGCAAGATAGGAGAAGTTTTTTGCTTTGTAAGATGGTAGGATGTCTTGCATGCACTGGCCAGCGATACTGGTGGTATAGCAGGGGTAGTAACGCACGCCGAGAACGGCTTCCTACTCCCACTAGAGGCCCGTGGAGATGCCTATGCACGTGTAATAGCCGAGCTATATCGTAATGAAGAGCAGTATGCGGCGCTCGTACGCTCAACACGATCTACCTTTGAGCAACGCCTGAATTGGGAAGCCTGGACCATAAGCCTTAAAGAAGCCCTCGCAGAGAGGTCGGTCAACTCGACAACCTAATATAACAGACATAGTTGGAAGAGGACAAAACAGGGCCGCCAATCGTTGACAAAGCGGAGGAACTGTCTTACACTTGTGAAGATAGAAGAAAGGCATATGCTTTCACATAAGCATCTGACCTTCTTTTCCTCACATACCATTTTGCTAAGTAGCCAGAGCAACGCATTTGATGTATCTGGCCAACAATGCGACAGAGCATTTTTATAGTTATAGCATTGCGCAGCGAATGCTTCACCTCACGCTGCAACACAATATGACATCCATCGATCATCTCGATGACTCCAACGCTCTTGAACAAATTCTACAAGAGCTTGCTTCGTTTGATTCAGCAAAAAAGATCCCTGCTATTCATCGTGCTGTCCTTTTGCAAGAAAGAGCTCCACGCAAACAGCTCCTACTGGCACTGGTGCATCGCAATGCCGCTGTGCGTGCAGCCGCTGCTGACGCCATAGAGACGCTACAGCAATGGATCACGGACGAACAATGGTTGGAAGCCATGCCGAAAAACCCCTGGCAAATATTCTTTGCAGCAAGAGATATTATGGCAGCTCTGGGCAAAGACGCACCAATCAGACCGCTGCTCCTGTCTACTAGTGCACAAAACAAGTCTTTTCGTCATTCAATACAGAGCATTCTCAGACTCACCATTCCTCAATGGTCGTCAGAAACACATGACCATTTCATCCAAGGCTGCAAACAACTACGGCAACATGCTAACGCTAAGTACCGTATAATTGCTCTTGAAATGTTCAATCTCATGGGTGATGAAGTACCGCTAGAGGTATTCTTGTCCGCGCTCAATGACAACGATACCAGGGTTAGATTGGCTGCAATTGAACAATTGAGAAAGCGCGGTCAGCAAGGCAACCCATTACCAGTAGAGCCATTTGCGGCATTGCTGAGTGATCCAGATACCCGCATTCGCGTAAGCAGTATGGAAGTATTACGCATCCAGGAAGATACGCTACCGATTGACCTGCTAATTGCTGCGATGCACAATGCTGATGAAGCGGTAGTCCATATGGCCATCAGAATATTGGGTCATCGTAAAGTCATCCAGATCATACCAGAACTCTTAGCACAACTCCTGGAAGATGCAAACGATCCAGAGGAATATGACTATATAGCAATGAATGTACTTGACGATCTTCATGAACACATTCCTCTTGAGCCTTTGTTAGAAGCACTTTCAAGCGAAACAAAAAAGATACGCTTAAGAGCCATTCTATTGCTCAGCTACTTAAAGGAACGCATGCCAATCGAGCCACTTCTCGCATTAGTGGAGCATAAAGACCCAGACACGCGCAAGCAGGTATTATGGGTATTGAGTGATCATCTTACACGCATTCCAATAGAGGTCATTATCAATAAGCTCAAAGACAGAAAGAAAACAGTACGCCAAACTGCCAGCTGGGTATTGCTCGGACACAACAATGAACTTCCTGGCGAACGCCTCTTACCACTCCTTTTGCCGCTGCTCGATTGTCCAGAAAACATCGCACGAGCAACGGCGATCACACTCCTGGGCAAACATGTACCCATGGCACGGCTCCTGGCTGCGACACACGATCATAAGTGGACAGTGCGTCATGCAGCAATCAAGGTACTGGGGACGATGGGGGAACAGGTTCCACTTGATGTGTTTCTCGAAGCACTCTGCGATCGCAATCTACGTGTGCGCAGCGAGGTGCTTCTGGCTCTGAGCGAGCAGGGCGCACGTACACCAACCTCGATCATTTTCGCTGCTCTACACGATCGACGACGTGTGAGCGAGGCAGCAGCAGAGATTCTGGAGAAGTTGGGGGAACGCGTGCCACATGCATTGGTAGTACAAGCACTGAATGATCCGCTGGTACACGTGCGCAAGATAGCGATTCACTTGTTGCTAACGATCCCGTACGAAGAAGCTTTTCCAGTTGAGACGCTGCGAGGCATGCTACAGGATAGCGCAGCGAGCGTGCGAGAAACTGCAATCCTGGCACTCAACCAGTTGGAAGCGATAGAACCAGCAGAGCCATTTATAGCAGCCCTGAACGATAGCGATAATGACGTACGCAAAGCAGCCCTTCTCGTGCTGGCAAAACTGGGAGAACATGCCCCACAGGAACCAATCAAGGCACTCCTGGGAGAAAAAGAGCTCTACAGTGACGCAATAACATGCCTGCAAAAGACTCATCCCGCAGTGTTGCGCGAAGTAGCGCAAGAGGCCAGCGACATTCTACTTTACAAGGGGGCCGGACAACTGCTTGGCTCGCAGGAACAGGAATACGCCGCTGATATGATTGGGAATATGCACAATCCAGGACCTCTGCTGGTGAAGAGGCTGTTTGAATTACTGGACTGGCCGTATAGAGGCGTACGGATCAAAGCAGAACAGGCGCTGCGCAAACTGGGAAGAGAGCCGCTATGCCCACACGTATAGAGGCCCAATAACGTCCTGGTGAGGCCCAGCGGTGTGACGTTCTGCAAGGAAGGTGCTATAATAGCACAAATTATTTGATCCCACAGAACTCATGAGAGAAGACTCTATGCATGAACAACTCGATACGTTAATTGAAAGCGAAGATAGCAGCGATAGTCCCTCGCGCAATACACTGCGCTATATCATGCTGGGCCTGCTCCGTATCAGGCCCATGAGCGGCTACGATATCAAACAGACCTTTGAGCGCGCTATTGCCAGTTATTGGAACGCTGGCAATAGCCAGATCTACACGACACTCAAGAACTTGAACAAAGCCGGTTTAATCGACGCCGAAGTTGTTGTACAAACGAGCAGACCGAATCGCAAAGTCTATCATCTCACGACGAGCGGTGAGGCAGAGCTCACACGCTGGCTGCAAGACTCTGTCCCTGAACGCTTTACGAAAGACGAGTATCTGACTAAGATCTTTTTCTGTGGTGAAGAGTCAGATACCGTTGCTTTAATGCATCTCAAAGAGCATCGTGAAAGTCTGGCGAAACAGATGGCGCATATGATCTGGGCTCGCGAGGAATATGGCTCGCGCCCAACACGCCGCCCACGTCTGCTCGAATATCAATTGCTAGTACGCGAATACAAAGAGGCAGAGCTCCAGGCTGGTCTGGACGTTACCGATAAGGCTATCGCGAAAATAGAACAACGCCTCAACACTCCAAACACACAAAATTAAACGGCACACATCAACAGAGACAACAAAGCTAAAACATCTACCCACACCACATAATAAGCCTGCCCGGCCTATGGACCTGTTACATAGGTTGCCAGCCCTGAGCCCGATAGATCTCTAGCGTCTGCTGATCACCGGGCACATAGCTGACCATCGAGTAATTCGAAAGATTCGTGAAGACGGTTGTTGCGGTACGCAACGTGAGACGACCAAGTTCACTATGCTGAATTTGAAAGACAAACGATGGGGCAGGCTTATTGCGTGTATACACGGTAGCGGCGATCCGGCGATATTCAGGATACTCGCGCAAACTACGAACCAGGGATTTGTATTCTGGTAGGTGGGTCAGGGTACGTGTATTATACAAAAAATCACTGACCAGACGCCGTGCCAGGTTCTCCCAGCCATGGAAAGCATGCCGGCGCTCAGGATCAAAGACCAGGCCTAACAGATGGATCTGCCCCTCACGATTGAGCTCATCACGCATCTCAAAGAGTGTAATTGCCGCACTATTCCAGGAATGGAGCCGCCAGACCTTATCCAGGGAGTGAGCAGGATAGGAAGTGTTATGTACCAGCAAGCTCGCCAGATCCCCCATATCCAATAACGTGCTCTCCAATTGATCAGCATCCGCAAACTGGCCCGTGAGACGGCTATAGGTCTCAAAAAAGTAGACCCGATCCTCTGTAGAAAGCTCCAGTACACGCGCTATATTTTGCACAACCTGAGGCGAAGGATTGCCACGTTGGCCCGTCTCCAGGTGATAGACATATGTACGAGAGAGTCGAGTCGCCTGCGCAAGCTGTCCCTGCGACATACCACGCTGCAGGCGAAATTGTGCCACTAACTGCGCAAACGGAGAAACCTCTCCTGCATCCTCATGCATTCTTCTGACCTCTCTTGGTATAGATGATATCTAACGATCACTATTCGTTAGCTATCTGCATATTATGACGCAAAACTTGTTAGCTGGCAACATTGTTCAAGAAACAGAGAGTACTCTATAATTGTGAGTAGTGGGTTGTTGCTTGTAGGAGCGACAGAGTTGTCGTCCTGGTATCCCGTCCGCGGGGTGCCCCTATGGAGAGGAGCTATTACCGAATGTCAGACCCTTCGTTAATACACAACACACAAGCAGAACAGCACTCATCCGAACAAGCGCACCCGAGCCCGGAAACACCTTCTTTCCCCTGGCTCCAGCACTATGAAGAGGGTGTGCCTGCTCAGGTGGATATCCCTGAACGCCCTCTGACATGGCTATTGGACCAGGCGGCCAGCCAACATCCAAATCAGACCGCGATCATCTACTACGGCTCCCGTATGACATATGCCCAGTTATCAAATCAGGCCAACCGTTTTGCTATCGGCTTGCTGCGCATGGGTATACAAAAAGGAGACCGGGTAGCTATTGCTCTGCCGAATATTCCGCAGTTCCCCATTGCCTTTTACGGCGCGTTACGCGCTGGAGCGGTCGTTGTTCCGACCAATCCTCTCTATACCGAGCGTGAAATGCAGCATCAGCTTGCGGATTCAGGGGCAAAAGTGCTTGTAATGCTTGATATGTACTACCCCATCGTCCGTAACATTCGCACCCAGACCATGCTAGAGCATATCGTTGTCACCAGCCCGGCAGACTTTTTGCCTCCACTCTTGCAAAAACTATATCCTTTGACTCAGAAAAGTGATAAAGATCCCCAGCCGGCCCTGACAAAGAGAGAGCTAAGCGAGAGCCCATTCTTGCACCAGATGCAGCCCATCCTCAAGTCAAGCGCGAAAGGTAGCATTGAACTTTTCAATCTCCCGGTCGCGGTTGAGAGCGATGAGCTCGCCGTCCTACAATATACTGGCGGCACCACTGGTCTCTCAAAAGGCGCAATGCTCACTCATCGCAACCTATTAGCGAACACCCTACAGACATATCACTGGGTGCCACAGGCACGAGAAGCCGCTGAAGTCTCTCTCTGTATCGCCCCTTTCTTCCATGCATATGGTCTTACCGTCGCTATGAATCTCTCTGTCTATGGAGCAGCGACTATGGTTCTGCTCCCGCGTTTTAAAGCAAAAGATGTGCTGAATACCGTCCGTCGCTATCGTCCCACGCTTTTTCCCGGTATTCCAACAATGTACATTGCTTTAATGAAAGAAGCCAGTAACCATCCTGAGTACCTTGAATCTATTAACTATTGTATTAGCGGAGCCTCTCCATTACCACATAAAGTCCAGGAAGACTTCGAGACTATTACAAAAGGCAAACTTGCAGAAGGCTATGGTCTCAGTGAGGCCTCTCCTGTTACACATTGTAATCCACTCACAGATCAGAACCGTAATGGCAGTATCGGTCTCCCGCTCCCAGGTGTTGAGGCTGCGATTATAAATACCGTTACGCACACGCTACAACCAGTCGATGAGACCGGTGAGATTGTAGTAAAGGGGCCGAACGTGATGTGCGGCTACTGGGAACGCGAAGAGGAGACGCAGCAGATCTTTATCGACGGCTGGCTACGCACCGGCGATATTGGGAAGATGGATAAAGATGGCTACTTCTATGTACTTGAGCGCGCTAAAGATATGATCCTGGCCAGTGGCTTCAATGTCTATCCACGCGAGGTCGAGGAGGTCCTCTTCCACCATCCCTCTATCGCAGAGGCGGCAGTCGCGGGCGTCCCGGACCCCTATCGTGGCGAGACCGTTGTGGCCTTTATTGTTCTGAAACCCGGTATACCCGCCAATGATGAGACGCGACAGGCGATCATCGCATTCTGTAAACTGGAACTGACCGCCTATAAAGTACCCAAACGCATTGAGTTTCTCGCTACACTACCCAAGTCAATTGTAGGCAAGGTGCTACGACGCGAGCTACGCAAACTCTCATAAGCGGAAGCACTTTGCAGTACGTTGCATCCACCCACTTTCCAGTGCATTCATAGAGGAGTAATAAGCACATGTCAACAACAGTCAAACCCACAGAGCCCGGCACAGCTTTCTTGACGACACCTGTTCAGGAGAGCGCTGCCAATATCTTTACCTTTGAGGATCGTGATGACGAGCAGCGCTGGATCGGAGAGTCGGCGGCGACTTTCCTGGCCCGCGAAGTGCTACCACGCGTCGAGGAGATCGATACGCAGAAGCCAGGCGTAATGCCAGAACTGGTTAAAAAAGCCGGTGAGCAGGGTCTGCTGATGATCGATATCCCTGAGCAGTACGGCGGTGCCGAACTTGGTCTGTTAACCAGCGCTCTTGTTGCCTCAGAACTACGCGAGGCCTCGTTTAGTGTCGCCTTTGGTGCTCATACCACGATCGGTACGCTGCCAATCGTCTATTACGGTACCGAAGAGCAGAAGCAGCACTACCTGCCGCGCCTGGCGACCGGTGAGTGGATCTCTGCCTATGCACTGACCGAGCCCGGCGTTGGCTCAGATGCGATGGGCCTGAACACCCACGCCGCGCTCTCAGAGGACGGCAAGTACTATATCCTCAATGGCACCAAGCAGTGGATCTCAAACGCTGGTTTTGCTAATCTCTTTGTGGTCTTCGCACGTATCGGCGACGAGCGCCCCTCGGCCTTTATCGTCGAGGCGACCTATCCCGGCGTCTCGACCGGTCCTGAAGAGAACAAGATGGGCATTAAAGGCTCCTCGACACGTCAGGTTATCCTCGAAGACGTCAAAGTTCCAGTTGAGAACCTGCTCGGCGAGTTGCACAAAGGCTACAAGATTGCCTTCAATATCCTCAATATCGGTCGCTTGAAACTGGGTGCGGGCAGCGTTGGTGGTTCACGTTCAGCATTGGGACTGGCCGCAACGTATACCACAGAGCGCAAAGCCTTTAATAAGAACCTGCATGAGTTCGGTATGATCCGCAAAAAGCTAGCGAAGATGGCCGCTGAAACCTACGCCGCTGAGAGCGAGGTTTTCCGTACCGCTGGCAATATCGCACAGGCACAGAAGAGCGCGGGCGACAATACCGAGAATGTTTTCAAAGCTATTGAAGAATATGCGATCGAAGCCTCACTGGCCAAAGTTCATGGGAGCGAGACCCTGGCGATGGTTGTTGATGAGGGTGTACAGATCTTCGGCGGCTACGGCTTTATGCATGAGTATCCGATCGAGAAGGCCTACCGCGACGCACGCATCCAGCGCATCTTTGAGGGCACCAACGAGATCAACCGCATGGTTGCGGTAGGAACACTCTTCCGCCGCGCCATGGGTGGCAAGGTCGATCTGATGGGCAAGTATCCAGAGGTTGAGGCTCGTATGAAGTCCGATCAACAGCCCGCTGGCGTCGGTGAAGAGGTCCCGGCAGAGCTGCACGCCGCTGCTAATATACTGGAGCGTGCGAAAGACGCTACCATCTATGCCACCATGCAGATCGCGCTCAAGTATATGCAGAATCCACAGGCCTTGAACGAGGAGCAGGAATTCATCGAATACCTGGCAAACCTGATGATCGATCTCTATGCTACCGATAGTGCTATCGCCCGCGCTATCAAGGCGACACACCAGGGCAATGAACAGGCCAGCACACACATTAAGCTGGCACAACTGGCAACCTGGTACGCCATCACCCGCATCCGTAGCGACCTGGATCAATTGATCATCACTTATATCGACGAAGCACGTGCCAGCAAAGTCTTGAGTCGCACACGCGCCTACGTTGGCGACTATATGTTGAACGGCGTGACCTTGCAGCGTGAGATCGCGGCACTGGTCGTTGAGAAACAGGGCTACCCTCTGTAATGTATCATGAAGATCTTTAATGATAGCTATGCTATGACGAGCTAGCTCCACTCCTGCTTGATCTCCGTCACGAAATCGGTCAGGAGTGGGGATGCACAGAAACAGACACGCGAGAAAGAGGAGCAAGGATTATGCAAGTTGGAGATATACGAACCTGGGAACGTACTTTCACCACAAACGATGCTCGTCTGTTTGAGCAGGTATCAAAAGATCATGGTATCCAATATATCCTCCCTGATGAGCAGGGGCGTATCATGGTCCATGGCCTGCTTACTGCGACCCTCCCAAGTAAGATCAGCGGCGAGCTGAACTATGTCGCACGCGAGATGGCACTTGATTTTGTACGCCCGGTTTATATCGGGGATACAATCAGCTGTAAGATTCTCATCACGAATGTCCAGGATAACGAACACGGCACACATATCAGCGCAGACCTGTCCTGTTACAATCAGAACGACGAGGTTGTCCTGACTGGGCACACGACTGGTGTCCTGCGTGATCATAAATCAATGGTCGTAGGACTGAACTAACGACAACAACGCAACGAATACGTTCATCGATACCTATTGAGAGAGCTATAGAGAGGGCCGAATTACGACATCATTCACGTACCCTCTTGCAAAGGAGCAAATAGAATCATGGTAGAGACTGTTATTGTAAGCGCAGTGCGCACTCCCATTGGTCGCGCAAATAAAGGTGTTTTGAAGAGTGTCCGTGCCGATGATCTGGCTGCACTGGCCGTCAGGGCAGCGGTAGAGCGCGTACCAAACCTGGATCGTTCACTAATCGAAGATGTCATCCTCGGTTGTGCCTTCCCAGAGGGTGAGCAAGGTATGAATCTGGCACGTATTGTGGGCGCGCTGGCTGGTCTGCCTGAGACCGCTGGTGGTGTGACTGTCAACCGCTTCTGTGCCTCTGGCCTGCAAGCTGTGAATATGGCTACCCAGAATATTATGCTGGGACTGGGTGATGTGTTTATCGCAGGCGGCGTTGAGAGCATGTCACGTGTCCCGATGGGTGGCTTCAATCCCAGTTACAATCCACGACTGGTACAGCCTCACGATGACAAAGAGCTTGAGGCTTTAAAAAATTCGCCCTATCCTCCCTGCGAGCTGGAATACGGCTACGGTAGCTATATGCCGATGGGTATTACTGCCGAGAACGTGGCCCGCGATTATAAGATCAGCCGCGAGGCGCAGGATGCCTTTGCTTTCCGCAGTCACCAGCGCGCCCTTGCGGCAATCGACAAGGGTATCTTTAAACGTGAGATCGTACCGGTCCCGCTGCCCGATGGTGGCGTCGTTGAGACCGACGATGGACCACGCCGTGATACCTCACTGGAGCGACTTGCCAGCCTTGAGCCGGTCTTCATTAAAGGTGGCACAGTAACCGCCGGCAACTCCAGTCCGCTCAATGATGGGGCAGCGGCCGTAGTCTTGATGTCAGCCGAACGTGCTCGTGATCTGGGTATTACGCCGCTGGCTCGAGTCCGTACGATGGCCGTCGCGGGTGTACGCCCGGATGTGATGGGCATCGGACCTGTACCGGCTGTCCGTAAACTGCTCAAGCGCGCGGGTCTCCAGCTCAGCGATATCGATATCTTTGAGTTGAACGAGGCGTTCGCGGCACAGAACCTGGCCGTCATTCAGTCCCTCGGTCTCAACGAAGATAAAGTAAATCCCCACGGTGGCGCAATCGCGCTGGGTCACCCCCTGGGTTGCAGTGGAGCACGTCTGGTCGCTACGCTGCTCAATGATCTACAGACCCATGACAAGACCCTGGGTATCGTCACCCTCTGCGTCGGCGGTGGGCAGGGAGTAGCTACATTGGTTGAGAGGATTTCGTAATCATGGCATATCAGATTCGCAAAGCAGCAGTTATCGGAGCTGGCGTCATGGGTGCCGCCATCGCGGCGCACCTTGCGAACGTCGGCATCCCCAGCCTTCTGCTCGACATTGTGCCGGAAGGGGCAAAAGATCGCGATATCATTGCACGAACAGGTGTCGAAAAGGCTCTCAAAGCTCGCCCCGCGGCCTTCTATAGCAAACGGCTCGCCAAACTGATCAGCATCGGCAATACAGAAGACGATCTCGAAAAGCTGGCTGGCGTCGATTGGATCATTGAGGCGGTTATCGAACGGCCAGATATCAAACAGAACCTGTATAGCCGTATCGAGCAGGTCATACGACCAGAGACGATCATCAGCTCAAATACCTCTGGTCTGCCAGCGCATCAGCTGGTAGAGGGCCGTAGCGAGGAGTTCAGGCGTCACTTCCTGATCACCCACTTTTTTAACCCGGTCCGCTATATGCGCCTGTTAGAGCTGGTTCCTTGCGTCGATACCGATCCCGCCCTGCTCCAGTTTATGGACCACTTCGGGACCGAGGTCCTGGGCAAAGGTGTCGTCTTCTGTAAAGACACTCCTAACTTTATCGGGAACCGCATCGGCGTCTATGGCTTCCTCTCAACGATCCAGCGCGCGCTGGAAGAGGGCTATGGCGTCAACGAAGTAGATACAATCCTGGGTACCAGCATGGGCCGTCCAAAGTCGGCGGTCTATCGTACCGCCGATCTCTCGGGTCTCGATACCTTGATGCACGTCGCCAACAACCTGTATCAGAACGCACCCGAAGATCCACAGCGCGAGACGTTCCGCCTGCCAGAGGTCTTTCAAGAGATCATCAAGCGTGGCTGGCTCGGTGAGAAGAGCGGACAGGGCTTCTACAAACGCGTGAAGAATCCCGGTGGCTCCTCTACTATTCTAGAGCTCAATCTTCAAACGCTGGAGTATGAGCCACAGCAAAAGTATCGTTTCGACTCGATAGGCACGGCACGCAATCTGGAGACTCCTGCGCAGAAGATGCTGGCAGTCATGTCTGGCGATGATCGCGCCAGCCAGTTTGCACGTGAAACGACCGCCGACTCGCTCATCTATGCAGCGAACCTGGCCGAAGAGATTGCCGACAATATCGTCGCAATCGACCGCGCCATGTGCCTGGGCTTTAACTTCGACCTGGGTAGCTTCGAGTCCTGGGATGCGCTCCTGCAAGATCCACAGCTCTTCGAGCGTGTCTTTGCTGGTCGTGAGCTCCCTGAACTCGTGCAACGCGTCAGAAGTCAGGGCAAAGGCACCTTCTATATCACAGAAGAGGGTCAGCGGCAGTACTTCGACTTTAAAACCAATACCTACAAACCGATTCCTGAAGCGCAGGGTGTCATCTCTCTGAGCAGTATCAAAGCGGCACCGCAGCGCTATCATAGCCAGGGTGTGGTACGCGACAACGGCTCGGCCTCCCTGGTCGATCTCGGGGACGGTATCGCTTGCCTGGAGTTCCATACCAAGATGAACTCCATCGACGAGGGGATCATCGAGATGCTGAGTTACGCGATCGAGGACGGTGCCAAACAGTTCCGTGCCCTCGTGATCGGCAACGAGGCACCCGATTTCTCCGCTGGCGCAAACCTCTTCCTCGTTCTGATGGGAGCACGCCAGCAGCAATGGGATATGCTCGAAGGAGCCATCAATGGTCTGCAACAGGCGCATCAGACGCTCAAGTACAGCCAGTTGCCAGTAGTTATAGCACCAGCTGGTCGTGCGCTGGGTGGTGGCTGTGAGATGATCATGCACGGGCATCACACACGGGTACTGGCAGAGTCCTATATCGGCCTGGTGGAGGTAGGTGTCGGACTGATACCGGCGGGTGGCGGCTGTAAAGAGCTGCTCCTGCGCCAGGGTGCCAGCGTGGAAAGCCAGCTCAAAAGCAAGAGCGGACCATTTAGCGCGGCCCGTAAAACCTTTGAGATAGTCGCTGTCGCCACGACTTCGACGAGCGCCGTCGAAGCGCAAGAGCTCCGCTTCCTGCGCAAGACTGATCGCATTACCGTCAGCCGTGACATTCTGTTGCGCGACGCGAAAGCCGACGCCATTGAGCTAGCCGAGGCCAAAGCCGCCGGTACGTGGCAGACTCCCGTACCACAGCAGATGCTCTTACCTGGCTCAGGTGGTCGTCTGGTCCTGGAACAACAGATCGATAATATGCTGCTTACCAACAAGGTCAGTGAGCACGACGCCATCATCGGTCGTCACCTCGCGCGTGTCCTGACAGGCGGCGACTGCTCGCCGATCACGCCCGTCAGCGAGCAAGATGTGCTTGACCTTGAGCGCGAGGCATTCCTGAGCCTCTGTGGCATGGAGAAGACACAGGATCGTATACAATCTATTCTCATGGCTGGTAAGGCCCTCCGCAACTAAGCAGAGGTGCTGTGTGTGGTAAAAAGACCGGCTCTCGCTGTTATGTGAGAGCCGGTCTTTTTTATTGTTTACAAACCCCCAGTAATGTATGTACTTTAATGTATGTACGGTACTACTTGAAGTTTGAGCCCGTTGTAGGATCCGAAGTCGTACCTGTGTAACCATTGGTCGGCGGTGTATACACGTCAACAGGAGTACCTGTGCCTGGCTCCTCAGTACGAATCACCTGAACTTCGACATGTGCGAGCAGCGCTCCCAGAGCACCAATCGCAGCAGCAATCGGGGCAACTGCGAGACTGGCGGCAGCACCAGCGACACCCAGGGTCAACGGAATCTCTAGCAGGGTTCGATCATCATGGCGAATAATGATACGACGTACATTGCCTTCATGTAAAAGCTCACGTACACGTGCCAGCAACTGCTCACCAACAACCTGCAGCTCTTCAACTCCGTAGCCAGTCTTCTGTTCTACATTTGATGTATTAGGATCTTGCGTCATGGTTCTCTTCTCCCTATATACTCACTACTATACTTACTTATGAATATGCCTGGTATTCTAACCGTTTGCATATACGTACTGACTTTTGAGAATGCATTCAAGCAATATATTTCTTGTCGTACCTATTACAACAGCTTATCATCGGAGAACAATAATGTTGAGCTCTCTAAACGATTTCGCTGCTCCAGTCGGATTTGGTGCACTTCATCGACTACACTTACTATACGGAGTAGAAGGCTTTTAGTTATACAAAATTGTCACTTTGTTTATCAATATGCTGTTTCACTCTTATTTCAGAGTATACTTCTGACAATTTCTAAAGCAAAGGACACTCTGCTTGTTCGGGAGGCCATACGACCCGACGTACGCCATCCTGCCATTGCACAACAACGATTTGATGCCCGGCTTGCAAGCCAGTGAGTGGATCGAGACGGAATGCGCCGTAGAGTGTCGTGCAGATGAGTTGGTTCGCCGCGGCAAGTTGGGCCGTATCATCACTACCACCACTGTCGCGCAGGCAGCGTGCGCAGAGGAGTCCAGCCGCGAACGCTTGTGCAGCCGGATAGGAGGGATCAATGCCCGCAACATCTCTGTAATGGGTAACAAACCAATCAGCATCCGGTCCTTCGTCAGGTTCGAAAACGGCACTCGCTAGCCATTGTGCGGGTCCTAGCAGGCCTTCACGCTTATTCCCGAGTGGTGCAAGCACCTCCTCGACACCAGCGCCTACAAATGCAGCTGCACGCCATGTGCGCGTCAACAAGATTGGAGCCACCGCGAGTTCATCGGAGAAGTTACCTACAACCAGCAGGATATCCGCATGCGGAACAAGAGGAGCTGCTTCAGTCGCGTGGTGCGGCTCAAATGGTATGGATTGTAGCTTAAATTTGAGCTTGCTCGCAGCACTGATAGCACCTGTCGCTACATCGCGACCAAAACCACTCGTCGTATGTAACAGGGAAACGGTAGTTGCATGTGCATCAAAAGCTCGTATGGCCTGAAGCACTTCCATAAAATATGTTGAAGCAGGTGAGAGTACATTAATAACCTGGGGGAACGCCGGGCGAGAAAGTCGAGAGGTCGCGCCACCGTGATTCCAGATAACATGTTTAGTGGCGCGCGCAGCTGCAAGCATCGTATTACTGCCGTATGGCCCAAACAGTACATCAGGCTGCATATGCAGAGCAGCATCTATACTTACAGCCACATCACGTCCACTATCTCGCACAACAAGCTCCACGCCCGTCCATGGCGCAGGTAGATGCGCAACATGCTCAGCCCATAGAGTAAGTCCAGTGGCACAGGCCTGTCCAAATGGAGCCAGCGAACCAGTTAAAGGGGTTACGAGTGCTACTCGTAAATGAGTCACGATTAGTTCTGATACGTCGCGTGTTCTGGCTCAACAACGATTACAACACGCTCATCACCGGGCTGGTGCCACGGATATTTATCAAGGTCAAGATACTTCTTAGCCATAGAGTTAATGAAATCCAGGTTAGTATCCTCATCAATACGCACAACATAACCACGGATCTCCAGATAGCGTTCTAATAGCTTGGGGTCCGTAATCGAGAGAGCAATACGTGAATCACGCTTCAGATTGCGATATTTCTGGCGGCCCCGGGTCAGGCTAAAGAGAAGATGTTTTCCATCCCAGGCAAACCAGACTGGCGAGCTCTGAGGCTCACCCTTTGGTCCAATTGTCGCAACATGAGAAGCAGATTTTGAGTTCAGGATATCCTTGTATTTGTCTGGAATCACTGCCATTACTGTCCCCCCTTTACTATAGCCTTCATCAATCCTCGACGACTTGTACTATTCAATCTATATACTATATACGTTACCTTTGAGGAAAAGAACGACACTACAGTTGTGCTGCGCTCGCGCCAGGCAAACAAGTTACCGAGCAGAAAAAGGACCTCCTGAATGCTGACCAGGTTGTTTGTACAACTCAGTCGCACTCAGGAGGTCCTTTTTCTGTATAGTCTGTCAGTTTCCCGGCGCGATGCTACCCCTTACATCAGACAAAGGTTCACGGGCAGGCTTCTTTCCAGCCAACTGTATGATCTTACTACTTATCCGAAAACTTGCGTGTACGGGCACTAGCGACGCCAGTCGCGTTGGTTTTCGGAATAAGATCTTAGAAGACTGCTTCGCCGCTGTCAGTGTCGAACAGATGGATCTGATCGCTATCAACGAAGAGGCGAACCTTGTTACCAGCAACCACACGGGAACGGTGATCCAGACTTGCAATGATATTCTTGTTACCAGTGGTCAGGTAGACCTGTAGTTCGTTACCGAGGTTCTCAACCACGTCAGCGGTCGCATCGATAGAAGAGTGAACAACGTCGCCATCACGATCACCAACCAGAGCGGCATCTTCCAGGTGAACCGGGCGAATACCGAAGGTCAAGTTACGGTCGGAGGCGGCACGTGCGCGCTCAACAAAGATTTGCGGTACAGTGACACGACCGACGCCTTCCAGAACAACGGCGGTATCGTCGCCATCAGAGACGATCTTCGCGTTCGGGATGAAGTTCATCGAAGGGGAACCAATGAAACCAGCAACAAAGATATTGGCGGGATGATCATAGAGTTCCTGTGGTGTACCAAGCTGCTGAATGATACCACCATTGAGGACCGCAATGCGATCACCCATTGTCATAGCCTCGACCTGGTCGTGGGTAACGTAGATGGTCGTCGTCTGAATACGCTGGTGCAACGAAATAATATTTGCACGCGTCTCAACACGCAATTTTGCATCCAGATTGGAGAGAGGCTCGTCCATCAGGAAGACCTGAGCATTACGCACAATGGCACGACCGAGCGCAACACGCTGACGTTGACCACCGGACAGCTCTTTCGGCTTACGTTTCAGGTACGGCTCCAGACCCAGCAAGCCAGCGGCTTCCTCAACCTGTTTCTTGATATCGGCTTTAGGAACGTGGCGCAGTTTCAGACCAAATGCCATGTTGTCGAAGACAGACATATGGGGATACAGAGCATAGTTCTGGAAAACCATAGCAATGTCACGGTCTTTAGGATCAACACCGTTCACAATGCGGTCGCCGATGTAGATCTCACCTTCGGTGGGCTCCTCAAGCCCCGCTACCATACGTAAGCAGGTACTTTTACCACAACCGGAAGGGCCAACAAGAACGAGAAACTCTTTGTCTTTTACATCAATACTAACATCATGCACAACTTCAACTTTGTTGAAACGTTTGTAGATGTTCTCAAATGCAACACGAGCCATTAGGGTCTACTCCTTTTCGCTTCAGCGACAGGGCCATTCCTGACGCGCCTCATAATATTCATTCAAAGAAGCTATTGCTTAGTGCCTGCGTTACAACTGATATCATATCAGAAGGGAGTTAACGCGGCCTCTTAACACCAGATCAATGCATAGAAGATAAAAAAGACATTGCCATCTCTTTACCACGCCATTGACGATGTTAAACAAGAGTATACCATAAGTTCAGCAAAAAAGGAAGGAATCAGTGTGGCGGCTTAGGGAAGGATAGCCACAGGAGCGATGGTATCTCTGACTTTTTAAGGATCAGGCCAGTAGTCAGTCTAGGATAAAAGAGAGCAGAAAAAAAGTAGTAGGAATATCGATTCTCGTAAATTGTAACAGAGCAGCAAGGATTATACCTGTTATATTTCTGGTTTTAAACATAACAACATACGTTACTCCTAAAGTACCACACTTCTGTAGGAACATCCTGAGTATAGCGCCGTTCATAAGCTCAAAACATTTATATGTACAAAGCTTTACAAACGGGCTTCTGAAGCAGAAAACAACGCAGTATGTGTGTAATAACAACGTTACATCAATGTAAAAATCTCATGAAGAAATTCGCATTAGCTGCACGAAAGGCTTAAAAACCATAGACAAGAACCCATGCCTTCGTGCATACTAATGATGTAGATTGTAAGGGTTGTTCTTACAAACGATACACATTGTTTTTACATCGCTTGTAAGTCTGTTGTACGTCACGCCACATACAAGTATCGCACAGCCCACGGGTTCAGGGTTAGGAAGGAACGGGAGTATCATGTTAGGAGCACACGAACAGCGCAGTGAAGTCGCCAGCTTGCTTTCACAGATAGGTGCAGAATATGAAGCAGCACAACGCGGTTTAACCGGTTTATCATATGGCATGTCCCAGCACGAGTTCATCACCGCCCGTATGGAGAACATGGGACAATTACATATACAGCTCCAATCGATCGTCGGTGATGTCGCCATTGCTATGATTGCAGATCGCTTGAACACAATACATTCTTAAGTAATATATTCTACACACACAAATACAAAAATCTCGACAAATGAAAACATACGACTGACAGTAGCGCTGCATTGACATCTTACATCGAACTTTATCCATTGACGTGCTGCTTTCATATTACAGACCACAGCAAAGGTGCTTGCTTGCTTCAGTAAGTGAGCACCTTTCTTAGCGCTTCTCATAAGAAAGCCTTTCTGGATACTCACCAGCCTTCAGGCGGTGGGTATCCAGAAAGGCGCCCGCAGAAGCCACCCCATCTCTACATGCCCGTCCCGTTTCGGGGACAGGGTTCCTAACTCCAGACGCCAGAGACGACGAACTCAGTCTCTTCACAAGTGAAATCAGCGACATCCAGAACACTATAGGCTGTATCGAAGAAACATTGTAGCCAACATGTTACATCGTGATGTGAAAGATACGGAGCATTTTCGCAGACGAACCATTCAACGATGCCTTGAATATAGAAACGATAATCTTCAGGAAGAGGACACTGACGCACGATACGATAGGTCTTCTCCTCCACATCTTCAAAACCAGCGGCGCGCAGGTAACCAGCCAGTTTCGAGCCAATCCAACTATCTTCAAACGCATAGTCATGTGCACAACGGTCACGCTCCCAGCGCTCCCGAGCCTGGAAGACACGCGCCTGCAACATCGGATCGACACCACCGAACCGCATCGTACCAAAATCGATATCCTTGATTACAAGACGCCCACCACGTTTCAGGTAAGGAGCCATTGCAGCGAACGCCGCAACAGGATCTTCCAGATACTGACTGACATTGGCGCTAAAAATAATATCTGCGCCTCCATGTTCAAGCGGAATCTGCTCCAACGTTGCGCGCTTATAAAGCACCTGCTGTCGATACCAACTCCCATTACTTCTGCTCTGAGCCGTAATCAGCGATTCAGTATCAATATCGATACCAATAATGTGTCCCTCCGCCCCAATAGCCTGGGCAAGGAGAGGAGTCCACAAGCCTGGTCCACATCCAGCATCCACAACAAGACTTCCTTGCTTCAGGCTCAGATCATGGATCATCTGCAAACGCTCTTGCGCCTTGCTCTGATGATGCTTCTCCAGCCAATCGACAGCATTAAGAGGAAGCCCGCCCTCGTTAACATACACAACATTGTTGACTGCCATCTTCTGCCTTTTCCTTCCGACCTCAATTCTAATAGAGCACATGTATTACTCTTCATGTTATTAGTTAATATACATGCTCTATTATAGAAAAGCAATAGATGTTTGACATTGTAGTACTTTATCTTAAACATTGTAGCATACAAGCTATCAAGCTTGATTGTATTAACGTGTCAATGTATAGCTCCAAAAGTGTGAATATGTATAGTGGGATAGGGTATCTTAAAAATAGGAAAACGAGCAGGCATACAGGTGAATATACATAGAGATGTATAAATAGCAAGCCAGAAGGATGTGAAGCCTACGTTACACTATTTATTATGTAGCAACGTTGGAGCAAAAAATGTTCACTCAGTATTTTTAAATAATGTGTAACCTATCAGTCCCTCATATGCTATAATTGAATATATTCCCGAATATGTTGTGAGATCCACCAGATGCTACGAGGATTTGAAAAATCATGGTTAATGAGCCGTTCCCCGATGGCGAGACGAAGAAAAGGCGTGGACGTCCTTCAGGCGAGGCGAAAGAGCGGCAGAGGCAAGCGACAAAACACATAGGACAACACGTCGTTCGACAATCTTCTTCACAGAAAACAAGCCGCTCATCCACAACGAACACGCTGGACGATGAAACACAACCAGGCACGCCGACCCGACCTGAAGAAGCGCAGGAAACTCAGGAAACGAATACGGCCACGCCATTTCGCCTGTTCCTGCAATCAATTATTCACCGGGATCATAGCGAACTGGCACGTATTGCACGCGAACTCGATGTGGCAGAAAACACCGTTTATCGCTGGCTCAATGGTAATTCTGAGCCACGCACCATCCATCTGCTACGACTCCCTGACGTTTTCCCTGAGCATCGAGCAGAATTGAGTGCTATCATTAATAAGACATTTGGCAACATTATCAATACTGCCGCACGTGGCATTCAAGCAATTGATAGAGATATTTACCGTAGAGTTCTTGAAATCTCGGCCTTCAGCCAGGACGAGGATACTCGTTTTTGGGAAGTCTCAAAGGCTATCTTTGAACATGCCCTACATCAACTCGATTACGAGCAACGGGGTATGGCGGTTACCTATGCAAAATTGATGCCCCCTCATGAAGACGGAATTCACTCGTTACGTGAGGTATTGATGCGTGGACATGCACCATGGTCAATAGATGAAGAGAGCAAGGCGTTTCTTGGCGGGACGACGCTCGCAGGCACTGCCGCAGCCACACAACGTATACATATCTGGAACGAGATTGACCATAGTCGTAATATGGTGGAGATAGATAAATTTGAGCATAGTGCCTGCGCAGTCCCTGTCATCAGGAGCAGCCAGCTAGCCGGTATCCTTATTGTCTCCAGCACACAACCAGACTTTTTTAAGGAGAACCAGGTCAGTCAGGCCGTAGCAGAGTATAGTTTGATGATGAGTGTCGCCATAAGTGATCGCGATTTTCATCCATCTTCACTCTTACATCTGCGCCCGATGCCAGAGCTGGAGTGGCAACGGCAGCACTTATCGCGTATCTACGTAAGTCGTATCCTGAGCTATGCGAGTGAACATCAAACATCATATCGCGACGCCGAATTCTGGATTCAACGTCAAATAGAGTTGGAATTTGAGCAAGAAGCACGTACAATAATAAAGCGACAATAACAACGTGATCTAGACCGGTCAATGGACAGCCAGGACACAGACGTTCGCTATACGTCTGATCTTGTTGTCCACCATTAAATCTTTTTCTGAATAGAGTTGAAATAATTATGCAAAATTCAGAGCATTCATCCGAAGAACAAGCAACAACAAACCAATCCGCTGCCAATCAACCATCGTCGGCACCACAGGTACCCCAGGTACCGCAGCAGCCACCGGTGCCAGATCATGATGCGATTCGTCAGGGACTGGTCTATCCACCACCACCATCATTTTATGACCAGCAGCATGAGCCGCAGAAACAGCAAGAGCAACCACCTGTTGTACCATCACCGGCACCCGGACAGCCGCAGAGCCCGCAGAGCCCGTCATATCAACAACAGCCATCGGTAAACACGTGGGGGGCTCCACCAGCGACCCCACCTCCAGGCTATCCGCGCTACGAGCAGGGACGGGGCTACCTTCCACCACATCCTGGTGGACAACCACCGTTCCCTGGTCAGCCAGTGCCAAAGCAAAAGAGAGGCGGCTGGTTCTGGGCCCTGTGGATTGTATTCACGCTCGTCATCCTGGCAAGTTGTGGACTCTGTGCCTGGGGGTTTTCGTCGTACTACGCATCGGTGTCAGGAGTAGGCAATGGAACCGATGTGGTTAATCAATACTACGGCGCGCTGCAAAGTCAGGACTATGCGCGGGCCTATAGCTATCTGAGTACCACCACAACGTCACAGAATCAGTTTATACAAGCGGCTCAGCAGGCCGATGCTCAGGAAGGTGTTGTCCAGAGCTATACAAGCAAGAATCTTCAGGTCAAATCTACTGGCACAGCCAACAATATCCAATTCGTCATCGACGTCGATGTCGCACGCCAGCACAAAAGTTATACAACACAACTCACATTGGGCCTTGTCAATCAACATTGGAAGATACTTAGCTACAACCAGATCTAGTCCTACAAAAATAGAGAGCACTCCGAACCTTTCCATAGAGGGTTTACAAAAGGTTCGGAGTGCTCTCTATGCTCTTGTGCTTATTGTTATGGCCTGCTGCTTATACTCCTGCGAATTCTATACACAGTATAAGCATGTGCTTATATATAAGTTATTGAGCGGAGAGAGGAAAATATAATTACTACGTATCCGAAAACTTGAGTGAGTAGCACTAGCGACGCCAGTCGCGTTGGGTTTCGGAATAAGATCTAATTGACGGAACCTGCAACCGCAGCCATAGGGACCTCACGTCCAACGCAGGCCCGCAAGTCCTCGCGATAGAAGCGCCAGGTGCTACCCACTTTATGACCGGTTAACTGACCAGACCACATCAGACGATAGAGGGTCGAGCGGCTCACGCGCAGATAGCCCATTGCCTCTTTAAAAGTCAGCAGAACATCATCTTGAAGCATCTGTACGACCATGGTATCTCTCCTTAAGAAAATATAATTCTAGTAAATAAGTGCACTTGACACTAACAATGTAGCGTTGAGACCTAGATGAAAAGATATAATCATTGTCTCATTGCATGTTATAGTAACCAATGTTGATGCTCTTTCATGTTAAGGAATAGTTGCGATCTGGTTAATTTTAATCACTGGCTGGTTCGATATTCACTACCTGCATATCAAAAAGGAATGAACTAAGCGTGATTCATAGGCATAACAAAGCAAAGCATCAAAGTTCATTGCGTTTCATTTTGCTAACTCTAGCAGTTTCAGACTCCAGTGCTTACACTACAACGGCCTACCAGCCGGCAGTTAATAAATGATTGAGCTCCTCTTCTATACATAGAATCGGATAGATAGTACATCCTGTAATCTGACGTAGTTGGTCAATAATACTGTCATTTGTAGGATCGAGCAAAGCAACAGTCATACAGTGGTGCTCACGTCCTAGCGGGGCACAGCGCAGTTTCCGTGCTAGTGAGCATGGGATTAGCGACTTCAGACGTTCTGGCAACGTCGCTGGCAGAGCGATATAGGGCTGGGCATAGAGAGCAGGGCGCAGGATCAGTTGATGGGCGGCATTCCCTAGCTGATGATGGAGAGAGAGCCATGCAGCATCTGTTGGATGTGCCAGACATCCTGCTCGCTCTTTACCCTTGAGGGGATAGCAGCCATAGCCAAGCACGATGTGTGTCTCACGCGTCAATGGAGGCACCAGCGTCTCCCCCTGGAGCAGACTAATACTTGAAAAGATGCGCTCGGCAATCCGCTGTATTCCTGGCTGATCTACATCGGGAAAGACCAATACGGCTCCGGACTCCTCACAGAGCAACATCCGGTCATCCATACGTAGTACACGTAGGACATAGACCATTACCTGCTGGAGAAGTTCCACCGGGGCATGGAGATGTTGCCGTTGTACGAACTCGGCGTCTCGGCGTGCAGAGATCGGAGCAGGAGCCGAAAGTTGTACAATATGCAACACCAATATACTGAGGGCGTGATTATACGGATCAGATACAGAAGAATGCAGCAAGCCAGGAGCATCTTGTACACACATTTGCGTCAGGAGTGTACGTAACCGGGTATAGAGCGTCTGTGAGATCGGCACAATCGGTTCCGAGGTATCAACGCTCTGTGACTCCCATGGCTTAGAATCTGCATTCTCCACGTTTCTTAACAAGAGTTGCGCTGGCCTGGCACAATAGCAGGTACGTATTACCCCCATCGTTTCCATTTCCCCATGTCTCATCAGTTAAGGCTCTATTGTCACTGGTGCGGAGAAGGTATAGCCTACTCCAGGCACGGTCATAATATATTGTGGTGAGTTAGGATCAGGCTCAACCTTCTGGCGCAGATGGCGAATATGCGTCTTCACCAGACCAGAATCCCCTGCCTCATCATAGCCCCAGACACGCTCGATGATCATATCGGTCGTCAAGACCTGTCCGGTATGTGAGATCAGCAAGTGTAGCAAGCGGCTCTCGGTAGGAGTCAGGCGTACCTTGGCCCCATCGCGCGTCACTTCGTGGCGCATCGCATCCAGCGTTACCGGGCCAACAGTAATCGCTGAAGAGCCAGCGGAACTGCGCGTATTGGAGGCACGACGCATAATGGCTTTAATACGCGCCAACAACTGCCGAGGGCTAAAAGGTTTACGCAGATAGTCATCCGCCCCCAGTTCCAGGCCCCGCACCTCGTCGTCTTCTCGATCATGAGCCGTCAGGATCATAACCATTGAATTCGTCTCAGTCCGCATCTGACGGCAAACCTCAAAACCATCGAGCTTGGGCATCTGTATATCAAGAATTACCAGATCCGGTAACGTCTCGCGCCAACGTTTTATTGCTTGTTCACCATCAAAAGCACGGACCACATCATAGCCATGGCCTTTCAACCAATAGCTTAACATGTCCACCATGTCGCGGTCATCATCCGCCACCATGATTTTCACAAACTGCCTCCTACCTGGTATATATTACAATACTAGGATGTACCAATGTTCTGTCAAAAAATATGATAATGATTTCACTCTCGTGTGTAGTAACGGTAGGGTATAAACCCAGTAACACCTTGATACAATTTGGGCTATTGCTAGACATAGAATAGCCAACGCCCGCAACACAGCCATTATCCCTATGCACGACTTTATATACTCTACTGCTGCTATACATTTGACCCCTATGGCTTGACGAGACAGGCTAAACGCGATAGATTAAGATTCCCTCTTGCAAAGAGCAAGAGAGCAGGGGCTCATTATTCATCACTCATAATCGTAAGGTAGGGTCGCTGGTCAGGGGCCCATATAAGGAAAATAAAGATGGAACGCGAAACTCTTTTATCGCTGGCACGTGATACCGCACGCAATGCGCATTGTCAGTTCTCTCATTTTCATGTTGGTGCCGCTATCGTCGCTGGTGGCAGGGTCTTTATGGGGGTCAATATTGAAAGCACCAGTTTTGGACTCACGCTCTGCGCCGAACGCTCCGCTATCGCCACTGCCGTAACGGCACAGGCCGGTCCCATTACTCAGATCGCTATCGCATGTATCGATGCACCGAGCGATGCCCCTTTGCATGATCGTATGCCTTGTGGAGCCTGTCGGCAGTGGATAGCTGATTTTGCGCCACATGCTACTATTTATATAGATGGCACTGATCACGACTTTACGATCGCAGATTTACTTCCGTTTGCGTTCACACTGCAATAGAGTGTAGAAAGCACCAAAATCATCCACCTCTTGACATATCGGTAACGCTTGTGTACGCTATAAGTCCCACTATATTTTCTGTAGTGCTCTACTCTAGTATGGTATCACTTTGAGAAGTATGGTATCACTTTGAGACTTTCGGTAATTCAACTAGAGGTGCTTGTATGCAGGTCCGGCTTATGACGGCCCATCTCGACACAAGACACAGATATCATCCGTATGAGAGCCTCTGGTGGGAGGATGCCAAAACGAGTGCGTCTTCCCCCCCGCACTCTCTATCCGCTCTCTCACTACCACTCTCTCATTGGCATTGCCATTTCCATTTCTCGCTGTCCGCTCTCAGTATTCTCTTCTGCCGCTCCGTAGGTTCACCGGGTATTCTGTTACCATCTGCATACTGAACTGCTATCCGAAAGGAGAGAGCGATGGCTCCGCAATTTACTCTCGGCGTTGAAGAAGAGCTGCAAACGGTTCACAAGGATACGGGACAATTAGTATCACATGTACATCCCATTCTAGAGAAGGGCGTTCCACTCTTTGGAGAGCATATTAAGCCAGAGATGCTGCAATCCATGGTCGAGATTATCACCGGCGTCTGCACTGATATAGCTGCACTGCGCGCAGAGTTAGGCTACCGGCGTAAAGCGCTGGCACAACTTGTTGATGAGGAAGGACTGGCGCTCATTAGTGCTGGCACACATCCTATCGATCATTGGCGCGATCAGGAACGCACACAACAATCACGCTATAAAGATCTGGAGGAGGAGTTTCAGGATGTAGGGCGCTCGATTCTTATCTGTGGCATGCATGTGCATGTCGGTATTGAAAACCACGAGATCGCGATTCCGCTGATGAATCAACTCCGCACCTGGCTACCACATCTGCTCGCACTCTCGTCAAACTCGCCTTTCTGGGTGAACCGTTATACCGGTATCAAGTCATATCGTTCGATTGTCTGGAAGCGCTTCCCACGCTCAGGAGTGCCAGCAGTCTTCCATTCAACGCTCGACTACGATAGCTATGTTATGGACCTGGTGCGCACCGGTTGCATCGATAACGCCAAAAGAATCTGGTGGGATATACGCCCTCACCCTTTCTACAGTACGATCGAGTTTCGCATCTGTGATATGCCTGGTTCACTGGAAGATACATTGATGATTGCAGCGCTCTGTCAGGCGCTGGTCGCGAAGGTAAACTGGCTGCACCAGCATAATCTTTCACATACCGTGCTGCCCGCACACTATATCGATGAAAATAAATGGAGAGCCGCACGCTACGGGCTCGATGCTGAATATATTGATTTCGTGAAGGGACGACATCTCCCACTGCGTGATGAGCTCCATGAGATGTTAGATTTTGTCGAAGATGTCGTCGATGATCTGGGAACACGCAACGAGATAACGGCTCTGCGCAAGCTGATCAATGCTCCACACGGCACGGGAGCCGATCGACAGATAGCGGCGTATAGCGCGCGACAGAATATTCAGGATGTTATACACATGCTTATGCAACGCACGGTACAGGGATTACCTGTGGATGCAGCGGTGCGTACATTTTAATGTAGCACACCGCCATAGCTTGACTTACTACGTATCCGCAAACTTGCGTGCATCGCATGAGCGACGTCAGTCACGTTGGTTTGCGGAATAAGAGCTTAGACGTGGATGGCCTCTGCCTGGATAGGCCCAGTATGAAGGATATTGACGTACACTGCATCTGTACGTACGATCTCGCGCTCACCTTCATAGCGCTCAGGATAACGCAACTTACGGAGTGCCTTCACTTCGATCTGACGAATACGTTCACGGGTTAAATGAAAATGGGTACTCACTTCATCCAGTGAGAGCGAGTTCCCTTCTTTTAGACCATAACGCATCTCAATAATCAGGCGTTCACGAGGCGTCAGAACATTCAATGCTTCATCGATCTCGCTCTGGAGTGCTTGATCTGTCGTATGGTTGACAGGGACTGTTCCAGTATTGTCTTCGATAGCATCGGCGAGATGATACTCTTCGTCGTCAGCCATCGGTGCATCCAGAGAGATCGGCTGCTCAGCGGCATTCAGCAATTCAATCACGCGCTCACGCGGCAGTCCAATCTCCAGGGCAATCTGCTCGGGGATCGGCTCGATCCCCTGCTCTTGATACATCCGGCGTGCCACGCGTTTGATCTTATAAATAAGCTCGACGACATGGACAGGAATATGGATACTGCGCGAATGCTCTGCAATGGCTCGACTGATTGCCTGGCGAATCCACCAGGTCGCGTATGTACTAAAACGGAAACCACGTCGGTAATCAAACTTCTGGGTGGCACGCATCAGACCAATATTCCCTTCCTGGATCAGGTCCAGTAGCGGCAGTCCCTGATTTGAATAGCGCTTCGCGATACTAACGACCAGGCGTAGATTCGCCTCAATCAGATGCTGACGAGCACGCTGTTCACCGCGTGCTACCCGTTCTGCAAGCAGCAGTTCCTGTTCTGATGTAAGCAAAGGGTACATACCAATCTCTTTCAAATATTGCTTGACTGCATCATCGACAGCCATGCGCTGGTCTTCATAATCCCCTTGCAACTCTTCATCGCCATCATTGCAGAAGTCCTGCTCTTCTTCTAACAGACCTTCATCGAACAACGTTTCTTTCGTCTTGCGCTGCTTCTTCTCCGCAACAGTCACTTCACTCATTTCGACATTATGTGTAGTTCTGGCTGTTCTGGCCACCATTCGACAGACTCCTTCTCCGCTTGCACGCTATGAGAAATACAACACACGTCCGAAACTGTCTTTTTAAAATCTCGCCATTGAGATGTGTTCTCGTGTTACAGGCTCTCACATTACCTATTTGCAATATTCATGCCAAATAGCAGCCGTTTACTGCTCAGCACAAAAAAGCTCACCTGCAAGCGGTCCAGACATCGATCCAGCACCGACCAGCAAACGCCAGGAGAGTTTCAAAGAGAGAGGAGAGGAGACAGGATAGCAAACGCTAGCGAGGGCCTTTCCAGGCTGTTCTATACAGGATGAGTCATACTATTACCCACTGTGGCAATAGAAGATGCGACAAAAGCAACTGTTGCAAAAATACATTTATAAAGTTTATAGAAGAGAATTAAAAAGCAATACTAAATGCAAGTCGACAGCAAGTATATTTATCTTTATCCTCTCTAAAAACCTGAACTAATTTCAGGACATGTGGATTTTTCCACACCAATATATGCTTGTTCTCATGCTGTATCAGCGGTTGAAGGCGTGTAGTGTAGGGGATAGTTTAGGGGTATGAGTATAGAGGAACACAGGCGCGACGGAGCAATTTACGTAAGAGCATCGATAGCCCTTGACAGGATGGCCTTAAAGCGGTTAAGCTCATTGAAACTGGAATGATTGTTTGCGCGTGCCATACACATTACGTGTTTTTATAAACGCGGTACTTTCTGTGACATTAAAGAACTATAGCAGGCCTTGTAGTTAACGGGATCGTACTTAACTATAGACAAGTATGGACAGTCAGGGAGGTTCACTGCCATGTCAGAACAGCTCGCCGTGGAAGGCCACCAGCTTGGAGAGCAGTATCAATTTGGGTCTCTGATGATTACCTTTAAAGTGCGCTATCGACGAGCAGATTTTTTGCACGCACTCTATCTCAGTACGATTGTTCCATGTTTATCGCTCCTGTTATTTACTGCCATGGGTTTCGCTCTGTTTTTTAATCTGCAGACCAATCTCGTGTATGTGTTCACTGGCGCATTGCTCCTACTCTACATATCAACTATCTATCTCCATTGGGCACGCCGCTATCGACCCATGCTCCCACCCTACAAAAAAGATCTCCGCGCACATATTTATCAACTGGGTATGATCTGTATTCAAGAAGATCGTATTGAGGTTGTACGCTGGACGGAGATCACTCGTGTACGCTATCGGCATCCCGCACCACAGCATATGGCAGCCTTTGCTTCTACCTTGAAGCTCTGGCACAACGATGGTAAGAAGTTGACCTTTGATAGCAATATGCCTGAGATCGATGCCCTTGGACGCCTTGTCGAGCGCGAATACGGACGCCACCAGCACGGTCACACGACCGCGACTATCAACAAACAGGCGTAACACTACGATACTACAGGCAAAGAGAAAGACAAGGACGGACACAATCACTTACTTAAGAGATAGGTCGCGTCCGTTCTCTATGTTTTGTATACCCGTAAGAGGGACGCTCTATACGCTATAATAGAAGGAGGCAATGCACAAAAAAGGAGGCCGGTTCTTGTTATGGCCAATAAAGAAAAAAACTCATATCGCCGCCTGAATTTCTCCAGCGCGGTCCATCCCAGCCTGCTACAACTGATCGTGATAGATATCGTCTGCCCTTATATGATCTATCCCCTACTTCAACCACGCATCGCACCACCATTGGCGCTGCTCCTGGTCGCCCTTTTCCCGCTCGCCAGCGTTATCTTTGGAGCATTACGTCACAACCAACCGGACCCACTGGGTATCGCAGCGCTCTACGTCATCGCCTGCGTACTGCTCAGTCAGTATCTGCCACTGCCAGCACTACCACTGCGCAGCGCACTCTTTGTGGCTATTCCAGGCCTGATCGTACTGGCAACCCAACCGCTACACCAGCCGCTAGCAGCTTACGTTGAAAGCTACGCCCAATCCCTGGTTAGAGAGCAAGCAGAAACAGAGCAGCAGCCAGCGCTCGATCATACGTCAGAGCAGCAACACATTCCAGGCGGTATGCGGCTCGTCAATATGGTCTGGGGCATTGGACAGTTAGGGATTGCGTGTATCCTGGCTGGCTGTACGCTGGTGGCAACACAGGATCTGTATACATTGCTGGTACCAGGCATTATCGCGCTGGGGTATCTGGCGCTGATTATCTGGACAATACAATACTGGGATGGACATAAGGGATAGTCAGTCTATTTATCTTTAGCCATGTAGCCGATACAAATAGTATAGGTTGTACCTGCCTTAAGGCTATGCATCACTACCTATCCCTTCTTGCACACAGGAGAGCACCACTCAAAAGGTGCTCTTTTTTATAGAGAGGTATATATACAAGAATGAGCAGATAGAGAGTAAATAGAGACCTAGATGCTCACTGGTTCGCTCAGAACTGAAGCATGTAATCGTATAGCTATGAGCTCCGCTTCTAGCTGCTGCCAGGCACATTTCTCTGCCTGCATACGTGTCATTGAGTGGTGCATCCGTGCAGCCATCTCTATCTGTTGTATGACACGTTGCTGGAAACTTATCAGCAAAGGGATCTGTACGTCGCGAGGTGGCATAATACCCAATTCAATCAGGGTTATATCATAGAATTCATCGCGCTCAAAAGCCAGACACAGTAGCTCAACGTAGCGCTGAATGAGTGTGACCTGCTCCGGCTGAAAGAAATCCAGTTGGGTACTCGCGATATAGATCCCACCAACCGTCTGGCTCGCCAGCACAATCGGAGCAGCGATGGCACTCCCCATATTCTCGATAGCATCATCCGGGAAGACACGCTGCCCCTCTGCATAGTCACGCACTATAGTGAGATGGCTAAAGGTTACAGCATATCCTACCAACGACTCCGCGCCAAAGAACTGAGGATGATACTCAACATAGGTACTCCAGGGCTGCGTCCCACGACCCGCAACCATGCGCAGACTTCGTATCTTCTTTCCATGCCAGGGTGGCACGCACTGGGCAACAAAAACCAGCATCCCATCCCCGTCGGGGTCAAGCTGCTTCACTAGCTGCTGCAAGATTATGTCACTGACGGTGAAGGAGCGTAAATACGGCGAGACAGTGGTATAGGCGCTCATCACCTGCGCATAGAAGCTGGCTGGAATAGTCAACGGCTGAGCTCCTTGCGTCCCGTTTTCATGCTCAAAAGATGGAAACTCCAGCGCAAGCAATGGCAAGAGTTGTTTGCGATAACGAGGCAGTATGTTTAGTAGCATACGCAGATTCTGCGGACGAGGGCTGGTCTCACCATTGACCCAACGTCTGAGAGTCAGGGCATTTACGCCCAGCGTCTCGATAATTCGTTGATACTCCTGTGGATCACTTACTATTTTTCCCAGAAGTTCACGCCATGTTATTTCCATATTTCTTATTTACCATGCGAAGATAATAGTATTTTATGTTAACAACTACTAGATCTATTCTCTATGTTTAATCAAGCATAACGTCTGCAACAGCATTCGTCAATACATTACGTAGTCAAATTGTACTACGCATAACACAAAATGAATTAAAATACGTATACCTGGACTGCAATAATTGTCTATATATAACCATATTAGATGCCTAAAGATTTCTATTGTCTCACTTTATTTCATTCCATAGGATAGATACTGTATTTAAAGAAGATAAGCCTGCATAACAGTTATGCGGCAGGGGGTTGCTGCTTCTGCTTACAATAGCGCAGATAGTCTTCAAGCACTTCTATACCGTGTGGATCAAGCCGGGCACGCAGTTCTGTCTCTGACAGCCAGCAAGGAACGCCTTCAATGCTCTTACGCAGTTCTCCGCTCACAATACGGCCGCGAAAGACAAAGCTGAGGTTACTCATACTGAGCCATTGTGTACTATTTAAAGAGTAAAAATTGATAAGATCATCGGCCTGCATATGAAAGCCAGTCTCTTCATAACCTTCACGCTCAGCGGCCTGACGCGGATGCTCTTGCCAGGTCATAAAACCACCTGGAAAGACAATCTTCCCATGCGGCAAGGCCACCACCAGATAACGACCCTCCTCCTCTACTATCACGCCAGCGCTACCAAACGGCGGCAGCTTTCCACCAAGCAACAGATTCACTATATTGAAAACGATACTTACACACTTCTTAAGAAGATCGTATAACATTTCAGTGCCCTTCAATGCCTTTCAGCATGTGTATTATGTGTATTCAGCATGTATGTACAGTAGAACACATTTGTTTTTTTATACGGAAGAGATTACAACTCAGTTGCATACAAGTTCTAATGTCTCATTTCCATTTCTACAAATGCTCAGCTACAGATAACAAAGAATCGAGGCAACACATTCTAACGTATATCTCTAATACGACACGGGAGGTTCTCGGGTAGAGGCAACCTCATAAAACATCGATAAAAATGAATATTCATCAGATGTTGACAAAGTAAGTCAAATTAGTCAAGAAAGTCTTGACAGAAAGTCTGGTTATTGATTATGCTTATAACATCATCACAGACAAGACAAACTGATTAGCAGATAATCCCAGTCAGTTTTATGCTTGTGTCTCCTCTGTTCGTGCTTGTGACGGAGAAGCGGTAGCAACGAATTGCTACCGCTTCTCTTTTTTGGTGACATGGTTAGTCAGGAACAATAAACACGATACTCTTGAGCGTTAGTTGACTCCTGCGAGTTCGTTACGGCGTGTCTGGAGCTTGTCCAGGCGCTCCTGCTGAGCAGTCAGGCGCTCACGCTCTTTCTCTACTACTTCAGGCTTCGCACGCTGGACAAAGTTCTGGTTTCCCAGTTTGCCCTGGATACGTGCCAGGTCCTGTTGAACCTGATCGATCTCTTTGTCGAGGCGCTCCAATTCTTTGCCGATATCGATCATACCAGCCAGAGGCAGGTAGATCTCAACAGCATCAGCCAGCAAGCCCATAGTTTGCTCAGGCTTCGCGGCCAGTTCCGCATGCAGCACAGGTGCCTCAGTACGTGCTAAGAGCTCGATCAATGCTCCCTGCTCGCTAAACATAGTGAGTTCGTTACCCGCGACAATGATCGCCGGAATACGGCGCGCAGGCTCAACGTTCATCTGGTTACGAGCATCACGGATCAAGGTGATGACCTGCTGAACCAGAGTAAACTGCTGCTCGGCACGCTCATCAAGCAGGGCCTCGTTGTACTGCGGCCATGGTGCGATGATCAGAGCAGAAGCAGGCCAGGCGGCTTTATTCGGCTCGCTGAACTGGTAGAGATACTGCCAGACCTCTTCTGTGACAAAGGGCATGAAGGGATGCAGCAGACGCAGACTCTGATCCAGGACCGCACGCAAGATGCCGGCGGTTGCCTGACGCGACTCTTCATCGCCGTGTAACTGTACCTTGGCGATCTCTACATACCAGTCACAGTAGTCGGACCAGAAGAAGCTATTAATCTGGCGTCCAGCTTCACCGAACTGGAACTCCTCAATCAAGCGTGTAACGGACTGCGTCAGCTTCTCAAAGCGCTGCAAAATCCAGCGATCAGCCAGCGTACGTGGACGTAACTGCTCGATGGTCGGTACGCCGCCCGCAATATCGTGTGTTGTCATCAACACAAAGCGCGAGGCGTTCCAGATCTTGTTGGCGAAGTTACGGTTGCCAATGATACGCTCATCGATCAGCTTCATATCATTGCCCGGCGTACTACTGGTAGCCAGCGTAAAGCGCAGGGCATCGGTCCCGTACTTCTCCATGACGACCAGCGGATCGATGACGTTGTTCTTGGACTTACTCATCTTCTCGCCCTTCGCATCGCGTACCAGTCCATGCAGATAGATGGTCGAGAACGGAGCGTTGCCCATAAAATGAATGCCAGTCATAACCATACGTGCGACCCAGAAGAAGATAATATCATAGCCGGTCTCCATGACCGCATTCGGATAGTAGCGTTCAAGATCGGCGGTATGATCAGGCCAACCCAATGTGCTAAACGGCCAGAGAGCCGAACTAAACCAGGTATCCAGAACATCTTCGTCCTGCCGCAGGTGCGCACCATCACACTTCGGACAGGTCGTGACGTCCTCCTGGCTGACGATGACCTCACCGCAGTCGTCACAATACCAGACCGGGATCCGATGGCCCCACCAGAGTTGTCGCGAGATACACCAATCGTGGATATTTTCCAGCCAATCGCTATAGGTCTTATTGAAGCGCTCAGGTACAATCTTGATCTGTCCGTACTTCACAGCGTTCAGCGCGGGCGTAGCCAGCGGCATCATCTTGACGAACCACTGCTTCGAGACCAGGGGCTCAATAATGGTATCACTACGCTGACAACGAGCCAGCGGCACTGTATAATCATCGATCTTGACAATCAGACCCTGCTGCTCCAGAGCGGCGACAAGGTTCTTACGAGCCTCAAAACGATCCTGACCCGCATATGGACCAGCCTCTGCGGTCATCTTCGCATCGAAGCCGATAACCTGGACACGTGGTAGATCATGGCGCAAACCGATCTCAAAGTCGGTAGGATCATGCGCAGGCGTCACCTTTACCGCACCCGTACCAAACGCGTACTCGACTGCCTCATCGGCCACAATGGGGATCTGACGGCCAACGATCGGCACAATCGCCAGACGGCCAACCAGATCTTTATAGCGCGCATCCTTCGGGTTAACCGCAATAGCTGTATCACCCAGGATCGTCTCAGGCCGTGTCGTAGCAACACTGATATACTCGGTATCATCAGCGGCCTGTCCTTCAAGCGGCAGCAATGGATAACGAACATAGGTCAGCTTGCTGGGGGTCTCGACGTGATTCACCTCCAGATCCGAGATTGCACTCATACAATCTGGACACCAGTTGATGATACGCTCACCGCGATAGATCAGCCCCTCATCATACAGGCGCACAAAGACCTCGCGGACAGCCTTGCTCAGGCCCTCATCCAGTGTAAAGCGCTCACGCGACCAATCGCACGAAGCACCCAAACGACGATGCTGGTCACGGATACGGCCGCGATACTGATGAACCCACTGCCAGACACGCTCAACAAACGCCTCGCGCCCAATCTGGTGCCGATCGATCCCCTCCTGGGTCAGCAAACGCTCAACCACAGTCTGTGTCGCAATGCCAGCGTGGTCCTCACCTGGAACCCACAGCGTCTCATCACCCAGCATACGATGGTAGCGGATCATGATATCCTCGGTCGTCGACGTAATACCGTGTCCCAGATGCAACGCTCCGGTTACATTCGGAGGTGGCATACTAATTACAAATGGCTTCCGTGAAGGATTCGGACGTGGCTTAAAATAGCCATTCTCCTCCCAGAAACGATACCACTTCTCCTCTACCGCCTGTGGTTCATAGGCCTTAGGCAGCGCTGTGACATCGGTAATCGCAGTCAATGGAGCCAGCTCAGTAGTTTTCTCCTGCTCAATCATCTTCACCTCATTCATTACGCTTATTACTGCATATAATATATATTAGAACAATGCCGAGCGACTCCATATTTCAGAAATACAAGAGCCCTTGAGCGCGGCATATTTTGCGCATAAAAAAAACCTCTCCCGTCAAGGACGAGAAAGGAATCACCCGTGGTACCACCTTGTTGCGATCGATGCAAAGACCGATCCTCATACGTGCGATATCGGGCACTCCCGTGAAGCTTCGCTCTCACCACAAAAGAAAGAGAGCTTACTTCCAGGCTAGCAGGCGACCTTCGATGCGTTACAACTCGCAGCCTGGTACACACCTACATACATAGTCGTTGTACCACTGCATCCCGAGGAAGACTCTCAGCCACTGATCTTCCATCTCTTACGGGTGACGCACCTACTCCTCCTGATCCTCGCCAGTATAAAATGTTACTTTCCCTAGTTTATCGAGTATGTCTATAAATGTCAAGCTCCGGCAAAGAGGCTGCAGCCTATGCGATGCACATCCGCCAACCTATCAATATAATACTCGACTGATAGCAATGGGTGCTATGTCCATGTGAAAATACACGTTTAACATGTTGAATCCCTGTCAAATTTCCCTGCACCCGTCTAGACGTAGACTTCTCTTTCTGCTATAATAACGCTTCTCTAAGAAGACAAACGTTCATAAGGAGTAGATAGTGTTGTATACACAGCATCCCTATCGTTGTCGACTCGATTGGGGAAGACATGGAACTCGTCAGGCGGCTGAACGAGGTGACATCCTTATTATTGTCGATACGCTCTCCTTCTCAACTGCTGTTGTGACAGCTCTTCATTATGGAGGGGTTATTTACCCATGTTCGATCGAGGAGAATGCTACAGCGTTTGCTCAGCAGCTGCATGGAGAAGCCGCAGTCCATCGCCTGGCGGTTCCTGAAGAAGGACGTTTCTCACTCTCTCCCAGTACATTTCAACACCTCTTACCTGGCACACGGATTGTGCTGGCATCTCCCAACGGAGCCACTTGTAGCCGTTACGCCCAACACGTCCCGTATCTCTTTGTTGGGACACTACTCAATGCCAGAGCTCTTGCTACTGCTGTTTCTGCTTTGCTTGAGGAACAAGACCACTCGGTTACAGTGATTGCCTGTGGAGAACGGTGGACGACACCCTCCGAAGATGGAGAACTCCGTATAGCCATTGAAGACTACTTAGGGGCCGGGGCAATTCTTTCTTATCTGCCCTATGAGAAATCGCCAGAGGCACAAGTATGCGAAGGCGCATTCCTACAGGCAAGAGATCAACTCCCTGCATTGATTTGGGATTGTGGGAGCGGTCGCGAGCTCCGAACCATGGGCTTTGCGGAGGATGTTAAACATGCCGCACAGCTCAATAAATATGAGACGGTTCCATGGATGCATGGTAACCATCTAGAAAATTGGCTACGCTGATTTAAATAAATAAACAAGTATATTATTTTGCTTTATTTGCCTCTGATACTTATTTTTTATACTATCTATCAGTTTTTGTTCTGAGACATTTGATAATGAAAAGTCAATTGCCATCTTGCTATCAACAAGAGGCAAAATACGTTCTGGTTTAGGATAGCGTATTGACAACGTTTCCATTCCAGCTTCAGAAACGCATACATTCAAGATAAAATGATTACGTTCTCTGCTTGAAAAGATCAGGGCGATCTCATCCCATGCAATAAATTGATCCTTTCCAGAACGTGTCCGTTTGTGGAAACCGACATTGTCTACAACGAGAAGCGGAGCAGGTTTTATCAACTGAATAAGACCCACATAGAAAAGAAACACAAAAAGACCTGCATAGGAAACAAAAGCACCAATAACCTAATAAACCATCGCTATTCAAAACAGGCCACATCCAGATGCCACCAGAACCAAATAACAATACTGCGGCGAGCAGAATTAATAAAATAAATCGCGCAGGATAGAGAATCAGGTGCTGCTCCTCAGTTCCATCCAGGATGTTTCGGCTATTCATTAACCTCTCCTATTTGTTGAACACTTACGTTAAGCGCTCACCGTGCAGATAATTCATTCTCCTATAATGTTAAAACGTCAAATGTAGGATATATTCCAAAGAAGTCTTTGAGGATTATATTCGCCCTCCAGTTGGAAGCGAACGGAGGAAGCCTTACGCCAGAGTCAAGGATGACTCATGTTTGGCTGGATATCTTATACTAATGGGAGGATAGCCAGAATATCTTTTCTGGAGGGCTGGGAAGCATCAGTATAGATCCAACGTCACAGCAGAAAGAATCAGCCTATGATTATTCATGGTGATAGAGATTTTTATGGCACTCCTAGTCCTACCTCTGGAGGTAACACATGGCTTCAACTCAAACCCGCTGGCAGATCGCGGGTGATTACTTCGAGAACTGTAACTGTGATGTAGTGTGTCCTTGTCTCTTTTCGCCAAATGCACCCTTGACTTCGCAGCCGACAGCCGGTGCGTGTGAGATCGCCTTTGGTTTCCACATTCATCAGGGGAGCTATGGCGGTGCCACGCTTGATGGCTTGAATGTAGCTCTGATCGCGCGTACACCAGGGCCGATGGCTGAAGGCAACGGGTCTATGGCCCTCTATCTCGATGAGCGAGCGGATGAGCAGCAGCGCCAAGCCCTTCAAGCCATCTTCACAGGGTCGGTTGGGGGGCCACCTGCTGCTCTAGCGCCTCTCATCTCCACGGTACTGGGGGTGAAAACCGTGCCGATCACCTTCCACCAAGAGGGCAAGAGGCGCTCGGTTGAGATTCCCAGTATCATGCAGTTGGCGGTCCACGCTGTTCCAAGCATGAATCCTGACGAAGAGATCTGGGCGAAAAATGCGCATTTCATTGCTCCCAGTGTCGCCATGGCAGTTGGTGACGAAAAGAGCACGTGGGCGGACTACGGCATGCGCTGGGATAATGCTGGCAAAAATGCTCACTACGCACCAATCAACTGGTCCAACACATAGCTCTGCTCACTTTCAATGAAGGCGATGCCGCCTGGTTCTATCAAGCAGAGAAAGAGACCCTCCATGGCTAGTGCTAACGTGTCACGGCAACGAAAGCTGATTTTGGGTTTGCTTCTTATCCTGGCTGCCGCTTCATGGGCGTTGCTCATCTGGCGATCAGCCACCATGAACAGTCAAACCATGGGAATGGGCCTGACGATGGGAATGAGCGCAGTGCTATTCATCGCGATCTGGGTGGTAATGATGATCGCGATGATGTTTCCTACAGCAGCCCCCATGATTTGCATGTTTACAGCAGTATACGCAGGCAAAAGGCAAAAGTCTCAAGCCTTTGTCCCAACCTGGGTCTTCGTCAGTGCCTATCTGCTCATCTGGACGCTGTTCGGGGTAGTGGCCTATCCTCTCGCCCTGGGAGCTGAGCGGCTGGCTGGGCAGTCCATGTGGCTTATGACTAATGCCCCCCGTATTGGTGGTGCCTTGCTGGTGGTAGCAGGCCTCTATCAACTGTCGCCGCTCAAGCACATTTGCCTAGCGAAATGTCGTACCCCTTTACAATTCATCCTGAGTTCCTGGCGTGATGGATATGGTGGTGCCTTCCATATGGGGTTCGTCCACGGAACCTACTGTCTCGGGTGCTGCTGGTTCCTGTTTGTGATCCTCTTTCCTCTTGGCATCATGAATATCACGGTGATGGCACTCTTGACAGCGCTCATCTTTGCCGAGAAGTCGATTCCTCTCGGTCGCCTGATCAGCAAGATCATGGGAATAGTGCTGATCTTATACGGGGTGCTAGTGGTGCTGGTGCCTGCCGCACTTCCAACAGGAACGTAGAGAGAAGAGGGAGTGAGGTATGATATCATCATGAAACGCATCTGCTGATATTTTTCTGTTCGATTGGTTTGCATCATGCCTGAGTGTATGGTGCATCCCTGTTAAAATGTCAAGTTATTTAGGCGGCCATCCTTATTGAAATTGCATAGAAACCCATACCCACAAAAAAAGAGCTGCTGGCAGCACTGGAGACGTTTCTTTATGCGTCCCCTCTCCTGCCAGCGGCTCTTTGTCCCTGGATCTTATTTATGCTTTATGGAATGTACAGTTGATCTTGCCGAAGGTGAGTGTATCACCGTCGTTAACTGGCTGCGGGTTATCGGGCTCAAGACGTTTGCCGTTGATGCGCGTGGCATTAGTGCTATTGAGATCGGTGAGCTGGTAGCTACTGCCGATATGCTCTAGCGTGGCATGCACACGTGAGACGGTGTCTGCACCGGCTAGCTTTGCCAGGTCGATCTCTGGCTGGATGCCACCCAGATCATGATCGTAGCGTCCGATAACGACACGTTCGCCGGCTAGCTGCTGCTGCAGACCATTCTCGAAGGCTAATGTCCCCCATGGGGCTCCACTATCGACAACCGGCTGGTTGGCAACCGTGGGCTGTGAGGCGGCATCTACGCGCGATTGGTCGACGACTGTCGGTTGGGCTGCGGCGTTTTGTTGCGCCTGACTGACTGCATCCTGGGCCTCAGGATTCGATGGGATATAATATTGCTTCTGTGGCCGTGGCTGCGACTTCGGCGGTGGCGGCGTCTGATGTGGCTGGCCGGGGACCATGGTCACTTTCGGTTGCGGCTTGACACTCGGCTCCTGTGTCACAGGCGGCACATAGTACGGCTCCTCTGGCTTCTTCGGCGCTTGCGGCGTTGTTTGCGGTGTCGCAGCAGGGGCCGGATTCTGGCTAGAGGGGACATAGTAGACCTGCGAGGGCGGTGGTGCCGCTGGTGTCTGAGTCACCGGTGGTTGATACGGCGGAGTCGCTGGTTGCACTGGCGGTTGATACACTGGCGTCGCTGGCTGTACGGGCGGTTGATACACTGGCGTCGCTGGCTGTACAGGCGGCTGATAGAGCGGTGGAGCGGCGTTGACAGTATTGCTATAACTGTTCGGTTGTGCAGCGGTCAGGGGTCGTCCACAGCCGGTACAGAACGTATCACCTGCTTCGTAGGGCGTATTACAATGTGGGCAGCGCAGATCACTCGCTGTGGGGGCAGGCATTGGAGCCGGTTGCCCTGGTTGATACGCTTGATATGGTTGCTGAGCAGGTGAAAAGGCGGGAGGATTCGCTGCCTGGTTCGATGGAATGTAGTATGGTCCCTGCTGCTGATTAGGAGGCTGTCCCCAATGCTGCTGAGCCTGAGGCAGCAGAAACTGCGGCACGGGTCCAGGTAGCACACCCGGGCGCTGCTGATGGACCAGACCATCTACTACATTTAATACCTGGTTGCCAAGGCTGGCCTGCCGTAACGCGCCAGCTCCGGCCGTCAATGCAAGTGGCCAGAGGATAGGGAAGGCAACGAGGCCGACTGCACCGACGGCGGCTTTGTCAATCCAACGCTGCTGACCAATCATCGCCAGGACACCACCAGTAGTGCGCTGTATCGTCACAGAGATGGCTGCCTGCATACCAATAATTGCCTCAAAGTCGCCACCTTTCTTGAGTTGCACCATCATCTGGTCATTATTACCGATCTGCTGTGCCTGGTAGCCCTGCGAAAGATAGACATTCACCAGATCGCCAGCCAGGCGCTGGACATCTATATCCTCAGAGTTATAAAAGCGGGCATCCATCCAAATTCCTCCAACGTGGCTTGTAACGTTATCTCTTGCTCTTTACTTTATAAAAACGTGAGTTGCAATCGTTGTGGTTACTTTAAAAGTAAGACCATTGAGAGGCCTCAAAACTTTCTTATACAATATATACGAATCATTTTGCATAGAGTTGAAACCAACCAATGCCTCTTATAAAGATCCTTCAAGACCATTCAGCAACCCACGCTCTGTCACAGGAAAGGGAGCGGAGAGCCTGATGGCCCTCCACTTTATGTCATACGCACTATTGTGTACTACGTACGTGGTATACAATACCAATGATGCTACGCCAGTATTTAAAACTGACCCGCACCAGTACCTGCATCAGTATTTGTGTCAGCCGAGGGATTGACCTGTACGTTAGGATACTGCTGGCGCATCAATCCATCCAGCAGACCAAAGACATCGTTGGCAAGCTTTGCCTGACGTATGACGCCAAAGCCAGCAACAATAGTGAGCGGCCAGAGTACGGGGATTACGAGTCCAGCAGCACCAACGGCAGCCTTGTCGATCCACTTCTGCTGACCTGCGGTGGCTACGATCCCGTTTGCTGTACGCTGTAGCGAAAGGCTCAACGAAGCCTGTAAGCCGATTAAGGCCTCAATATCGCCACCTTTTTTAAATTGCACTAACACATGATCAGGACTACCAACAGACTGTGCCTGATATCCCTGCGACTGGTAGATATTGACCAGGTTATTCGCCACTGCATTGGTATCAATCTGACGATCACGTACAGTATAGAAACGAGCATCCATGATTCTTTCCTCCATATTTACAATATATTGATCATTGTCGATATTTTTGTAGCTATTATCGAGCTTTTAGCGCTTACATCACCATATACGCATACAGCGAGAAAAGGTTAGACATTTATCCTTCTAATGACCCCGACGTATACTTATGGCTACGATCCAATCGCATTCAATAGCCATACAATAAAAGCGGCTATTGCATAACGGCCATGGTGTTCTGTGCACTCCAGGATTTGCCACCATCTTGCGTCTGGAAAAGCTCGTCACTGGAGGCACTGCTGTTCGCAGCACTACTGGTACTATTATTCACCAGGATCCAGCCATCTGTTGGAGAGATAAAATCAATACTATCGACTACCATAGACTTCGCAGTTGGTTTAGCGGTTGGCTGCCAGGTCTGACCACCGTTGGTAGTCGCATAGACAGTAGTATTGTGATCGCTATTGCCGATTGCCCAACCATCATTGACATTTACAAAATTGATGTTGCTAGATATAGCAGCATCAGGCTGTGAAGAGCGCCAATGATTGCCACCATCTGAGGTTTGATAGATACTCACTTCGGCCTGTGGTGCATCGAATGTGACGGGTAAAATGGCTTTGCCTGGATCAAAGAAATCAGGTGTATAAGAACGCAAGGCGCTGGCCTTTGGAGTAGGCACGGCGAGACTGCGCGCTTCCCACGATTCACCACCATTCGTAGAGACATAGAGCGCCAACGGCTGGCTATTAGTACCCTCAAGGCTGCCGGTCAGCCACCCATCTGCGTTGTCGGTAAAGGTCACGCCGGTCTTGACACCGGAGAAAGGAAGATGTTGCGGCACATCTTTATCTTGAGCAGTAGCGCTATCCACTGGTAGCCAGGTGCTGCCGCCATCTGGTGTGGTAAGTAAGCTAATGGCCTCATTTGTAGCTGTCGTGCCACTGCTCAGCAAGAGCCAGCCATGTACCGCATCGGTAAACTGAAGACTGGTTACCTGGTCGCCGGTCTCCGCTAGCGCAGTCGGATACCAGAGGCTTCCACCATCTGCTGTACTCCATATAGTGAGCTTGCCATTGATAGAGGTAGCGATCCAGCCATTATATTGATCCATGAAATACGAGGCCTGAATTGTCGCACCAACCATATTCGCAGTCCCTGCTCCAGGGGTCACGTCAGTCCAATTGGCGGGACCATCCGACGTATGCAGTATATGCGTATCATGTGTAATCGCCCAACCATCCTTAGCATTCAACATATGGATAGTTTGCAGCGAGACCGACTGACTGGCACCGGGTGTCGGCGTAGGCAACGTAGCGATCGGAGTTAAGTCCTGCGTATCTGCACAACCGGTGAGTAGAAAAGCACAGCCAACTACGGCAAGCAGCAAGCCTGCCAACCATGACGCGCGCTTGCCCGTAACGCGTTTATTCGTTTGTCCGCTACGTTGATGGCGCGGAGTAGATAGATCCATAGTTCATTCCTCCACGGGCACAAATCATGAAAGCAACCTATAATGCCGCAGACTTAACCCGCATATATTCAAATTTTTGATTGTATATGAAAGAGAGCAGTACATAAAATAGTACGCAAAATAAAGATCTCTCCTGGCTTCTCTTCTATAAAGGCACTCTTGTATTGTATGTTGCTCAGGACGGAAATACAACAGAAGTAGCACGAGAAACAAAAGTTCGCAGCTATTACCAGGCGGCAGACACAGAAAAAGAGCGCTGACGGAAGATCTTCCGCGACCAGCGCTCTTTTGTGTTTGCTCTCTCATTACATGCGGACAAGCCATGCTATACAAAGAATGGGTATAAGTACTATTGAGTACTATCCGCACACCCAGGCACCCCCAACCTAAGTCAGGCTCTGCTCTTCTACCACAGCCGCCTCTATCGCCGCCAGCGGTAGCTTCTGGAACTGCTCATTGTAGAGATGTGCGTACAGACCATCCAGCGTGAGCAGTTCTTGATGCGTGCCACGCTCGACAATCTCACCTTTATCGACGACGAGGATAACGTCCGCCGCCAGGATCGTTGAGAGACGGTGCGCGATCGCCAGTGTCGTACGTCCCTGCATCAAAGGTACCAGGGCAGCCTGGATCAGGCGCTCGGAATGAGTATCCAGAGCACTGGTGGCCTCGTCAAGGACCAGAACGCGCGGATTCTTCAGAATGACGCGTGCGATAGCGATACGCTGCTTCTCACCACCAGAGAGCTTATAGCCACGCTCACCGACAATCGTATCATACCCATTGTCCAGGTCCATAATACGCTCATGAATAGCCGCTGCCTTGGCTGCTGCAATCATCTCTTCATCGGTTGCATCCAGGCGTGCATACAAGAGATTCTCGCGGACCGATGCATGGAACAGGTACGTCTCCTGAGTTACCATGCCGACCAGTTCACCCAGCGAGCTCAGTTGTACATCTTTCACGTTATGGCCATCGATATTCACAGAGCCACTATCCACATCATACAGACGCGGTACCAGATAGGTCATCGTCGTCTTACCAGCACCACTCGGTCCCACAAGAGCCGCCAACTGTCCCGGCTTGACTTCAAACGAGACATTCTTCAGCGTCTGCCGCACCTCCTCATCCGGCGTCTTTTTGTCTTTCGTAGTAGCGCTGGTCAGCGTCGTCAGAACAGCAGGAAGCTCATGCGCATAAGAGAACGTGACATCTTTAAACGCAATATGACCCTGCGCAGTATGCGGATCGAGATGGACGGCATCTGGCGCATCCTTGATATCGATCGTAATATCGAGATACTCAAAGATACGATCGAAGAGTGCAAGCGCACCCTGGATGTCGACCTGAATCGTCAGGAGCTGGCCGATTGGGAAGTAGATACGACTCTGGAGCGTCGTAAAAGCAACGATCGTACCAAAGCTCATCGGTTTTGCCAGGAAAGAGAGGGGACCAAAATTAAATGTACCAACCCCATGCGTGATAATCTGCCAGCCAGCAATCAGATAGACAAGAGCAGGAGAGATTGAGAAGAAGACATTGATAAACATAAAGAACCAGCGTCCAATTAACTGCTGCCGGATCTCCAGGGTCGTCAGGTTCTGATTCTCTTTCACAAACATATCTTGCGCATACTGCTGGCGGCCAAAGGTCTTCATCAGCAAGATACCACTCACCGAGAGCGTCTCCTGCATCATCGCCGTGAGCGAAGCCATCGACTGCTGCGTCTCCTTACTGGTCATGCGCCGCATATCACCAACCTTCGCAGTAATCCAGAGGAAGAGCGGCAAAAGACAGAGGGCCAGGATGGTCAGTAGCGGACTGAGCCAGATCATCGCTATAATCGTACTAACAACCGTCGATATATTGGAGACAATGCTCGTCGCGGTGCTGGTCACGACTCCCTGCACACCGTTGACATCGTTCGAGAGGCGGGATTGAATCTCACCGGTACGTGTATCGGTAAAGAAACGCAGCGAGAGACTCTGCAAGTGCTCGTAGAGCCGATTGCGGAAGTCGCGCATGACATTCTGCCCGACCAGATTGTTAATGTAGGTCTGGAACACACCGATCAGACTCGCTATAACCGGCGTCACGATCATGATCCCCACATAAATAATCAGTAACGGCAGATTACGCTTATCGATAGCATCGTCAAAGATACGCGCGATCAGCAACGGATTAATCAATCCCAGCAGCGTCGTCGCAAGGATCGCAATCAATACTAAAACAACTTGAAATTTGTAGGGCTTAAACGCCTGCATGACACGTCTCAGCGTCCGAGCATCGGTCTTATTGCCACGCAGCTTCTGCTCCTCAAGGTACGAAGCCAATGTTCCATCCCCACCACGGCCACCCCTACCCCTCATATTCATGCCCATAAGTCTCTTCTCCTGACATCATTTAGCCGCAAACAGTATGTATGTATAGAATTAATATTACCATGCAAAACAGGTAAAATATAGCATTCCCTGTTGCTCCCACGTAAGTGCGAGGAATAGTACCCCACTGTAAGTATAGAAAAGTATGCGTCCTCCTGGTAATGGCGAAGAGGACGGTTTGTAACCTGTCAATATTGACAGGTAATAGCAGGGCTCCCGCAAAAGAGTATACAACAGTGAAAATGACCATGAAGTTCTTTTTCTGCCCGCCTGCATATGCAAATTCAAGCGCGACAGTGCGCGCATAAGTCGTAATGGCTATCTGTTATTGAGAGAATAGCAAGATCGTTCTGGTTGTAGAATAGCAGGTACGGTAGAGAAATATTCACCGTGTCATGGTTGAGTAGATAAGAAGGCGAGCAGCGCGGGCTATAGCAGTACACAATCCTGTAAAACAGAACAACATCTATGGCACATCGTAACAAAACCTTAACCAGGATGACACAAGATTACCACTATCGTAGTGGTATACTTCACTCTATAAATGATGTCGTGTTTAGTAGCGCATGGGCCGGGCTCGGGAGGGAGCTACGGTTGACGAGGAGGAGGCTGTTCGGAAACCTGTCAGCGGGGAGTCTCCAGGGTTTACTCACACCCCTAACAAGACAGCATACAACGCCTACCGGTAACGGTCAGGACAAAACGCTGTCGGTGAGGTAATAATTGGCGACCATAGACACAGGAGAAGGGCTGCACAAAGCCTTCCCTTCCATTATGGTACGCATTATTACGCGATTCACAGAAAGGTACCCGACCACATGTGCGGTATCATAGGCTACGTCGGCTCAAAAGAGACCGATGTCACTTCCATTTTGCTTGAAGGCCTCTCCAAACTCGAGTATCGCGGCTATGACTCAGCCGGTATTGCGGTGCTTGGCTCCGAAGGAAATATTAAGCTCCATCGTCGGGCTGGTAAAATTGCCAACCTCGTCGCCACCGTTGAAGAAGACGTCACCCCAGAACTGAGTACGCTCGGCATCGGACATACACGCTGGGCAACACACGGGCGACCCAACGACATCAACGCCCATCCTCATCCAGATTGTACCGGCGGCCTGACCGTCGTCCATAACGGCATCATCGAGAACTACGCCGAGCTACGTATTGAGCTCCAGCAAGAGGGTCACAGCTTCCAATCGGATACCGATAGCGAGGTCCTGGCTCATCTGATCGAGCGTGCGTACTTCGGTGACGCCAACCATGATCTGGTCCTCGCGGTCCGTACAGCGCTGCAGCGCGTCACCGGTTCGTATTCAATTGGAGTCGTCAGTAACGAGCATCCTGATCTGCTGGTCGGAGCCCGCTGCGCCGGTCCATTGATCGTCGGCATCGGCGAGGGTGAACAGTTCCTGGCCTCCGACATCCCGGCCCTCCTCAAACACACGCGCCGCGTCCTGATCCTTGAAGAGGGAGAAGTCGCAGTCTTACGCCCCGAAGGTGTCAAACTGATGACCCTGTACGGTACCGAGATCGAGCGCGAGCCAACAACCATCGACTGGGATACTGAAGCGGCAGAAAAGGGCGGCTATCCCTACTTTGTCATCAAAGAGATCAACGAGCAGCCGGACGCCCTACGCCGGGCCCTGACCGGTCGTATCCGCGATGGTAAGTTACGCCTACCCGAAATGGAGCGCATAGAGCATAGCGGTCTCCTGAAGAACATTCAACGCATCATAGTTGTCGCCTGTGGTACCTCGTTCCACGCCGGTATGATCGCCAAATACGCGATCGAGAAATGGGCGCGCATCCCCGTCGAGACGATTACAGCCGCCGAGTTCCGCTACTGTGATCCAATCGTTGGACCCGATACACTCTGTATCGCCGTCACGCAATCGGGTGAGACCGCAGACACGCTGGTCGGTATCCGGCAGGCGCGTGAGCACGGAGCACCGGTGATCGCAGTCACCAACATCGTCTCCAGTGCGATCACACGCTTAGCCGACGCCGTCCTCTACCTGCAAGCCGGACCCGAGATAGGAGTGGTCGCTACCAAGAGCTTCGTCAGTTCGGTCGCCGTCCTCTACCTGCTCGGCCTCTACCTCGGCGAGCAGCGCGGACGCATCACAGCCGAGCAGATGAGCGAGTTCACCGGCGCCTTAGAGATCCTGCCGGAGCAGATCCAGCGTATCCTGGATCACGCGAACAGCGAACACGACAGCATCGAGCCCCTGGCCAAACGCATGGCAGACACCAACAGTATGATCTTCATCGGTCGCGGAGTCGGCTATCCGACCGCCCTGGAGGGAGCCCTCAAGCTTAAAGAGATCTCCTACATTCACGCGGAAGGCTTCCCGGCAGGCGAGCTCAAGCACGGCTCGATCGCCCTGCTTGACGAGCACACACCCCTGGTCGCGGTTGCCACCGCATCACACGTCTACGAGAAAGTCGTCAGCAACATTCAGGAAGTACGAGCGCGTGACGCCCATATCATCGTCGTCGCCACCGAAGGCGACGAGCGGATCCGTCAGCACGCCGACGACATCCTGTACGTCCCGGCCACCATGGAGGTCTTCAGTCCACTACTCGCCTCCGTCCCACTACAACTCTTCGCCTACCACGTAGCCGTCGCCCGTGGCTGCAACGTAGACCAACCACGCAATCTGGCAAAATCGGTTACGGTAGAGTAAGAGGGATGTATGGGAAAGTGTAGTTATTGTTCGTGAACAGTACGTGTAGAATTTTAATAAAGTCGTTCCCATGTTAATAAAGTCGTTCCACTTCATAGGTAGGACCCCACTAACCGGTGGTTGAGCATAAGACCCCTTGCGGAGCCGAACGAGTGGCCTTGTCGTACGTTGAAGGCGCTGAGACCTGCTTGAGCGAGCAGAGAGATTCGCCTGCTTCTTCGGCCGTCCACGTCGTTTCGGTTCCACCCACTGCGTGGGTGCCACTTTGTAGTTGAGGACTTCACAGACACTCCAGACATGATCGGTCAATCCGCTGGCCATCGCAGGCGTACAGGCTCGCCCATGATGCTTGCCTTTGCTCAATTCATGATGCGGCCAACAGAAATTGTAGGTGGCCAATCAGGTACATGCCACAATGGAGTGCCTGGATCCGGGTTGCGCCATGACGACATCGACGCGTCAAGCTCGCCAGCCGTTGCCGAAAGGTCCCATTCAAGCGTTCAATGAAAGCGGTATTGAGCACCGTTCCTCCTTGGGACATCTCCAACAATCTCTCAGCTTGCTCAAGCACACCATGGGCCATGCGACGGGTAATCTCGACGACCCGTTTTTTGTGCGTTCGCTTGATGACTGTCCCGATCTGCAACTGCGGCCAGATCTGCAAACAGGCACGTCCACGGCTACCTTCCTTTTTCACTTTCTGACGGAACGCTCGCCGAATACTCCCGGGGTAGGCAGCCCAACCGTCTGTGAGGACCAGCAGAGGGCGCAGGATCTGCGCACAGCGACACACCTGCTTCAGCAACGTGTCAGCCAGCTTGGTGTCACGGTGAACGCTGACCGTTCCTGCTAGCCAGAGGCGGGTGGAGACCATCATCGCCAAACCCCATCCACGCAATGAGCTTACGACCTTTGACACGAATCTCATCGGCTTGCACGTGCATCAGATCAAGGGTTCCGGTTTCGGCGATGGTATGATGGACCTGTTCGCAATGGCTTCCCGCACGATCACGCCAACTGGCCACTGACTGTACGTTCATCCAGACCAAAAACATGCACAATCGCCTGCACCGGACAGCCATAGGCGAGCAGGGTAACGACGATGACGATCAGCGGGGTTGGCTTGCGTAAGCCTTCAAACATGGTTCCTCTATTGGCACTAAAGGTTTTTCGACAGGCTTTACAGCGAGAGCGTTGTCGTTGACGATCATGAATGACGATATTGCCCGCTCCGATTTGCCCCCTTGCGCAACACGCAAGATTCGGGCAAAATATATGCGATGGGTTCATTGGCTCTGATTGTTCTTTTTTCATAAACATATCATGCCAAGACTCATCACTTTTTTCAATCTCCGCCCCTTCCACCGGTTAGTGGAGTCCTACCGGGTGCGGAATGTGGGTATGTATACTACTATCCCGGAAAGTGCATCGATGGATACTCGTCAGACAAGACGAACCAAATGAATCATGACATTGATATTAAAAACAAACAACGCCATTAACCACAAAAATAAATTATCCAGAATAGATACGCGCTTTTTTTCCATGTAGCCAACATTTAGCAGTGTAAGAGGTAATGCAACAGTGACAGATCGGCCGTCTTCTTTATTCAAGGAAGGACTAAATAAACAGGTTCATCCTGAGAATACACAGTCCTCCTTTGATGTACTCAAACACCTTCACATGAAAGCCAAAGCCAGTCCAGCGGATACAGTGGTTACGACACACATTACAGCTGATGAACAGATCGCATCCAGGCAGATATCACGCTCAAAATTTGATATACCCAAACACCAGGACAATCATGCGGATACACAAGCAGCATCAAGCAGGGAGATCAGAGAGACCATTCCAGTATCTAAAGAGTATACTCCAGAAGATCTATACAATAAGACAAAGCATGTCCTAAGCGCCAGGATTCATGATCTCGATAAACATTTATATCCGCCCTATTGGGCAAACGAGACAGAGAAGATCATGCGAGCACAATTTGAACAAATCTCACCAGAGGGTAGAGCACAACTCCAAAGGTACGCTCGTATTATTGATAGTATCAAGGATTTTGAAGACCCCTCCTTTCATAACAAGCAAGAAAAAGCTACCCTTTTGGCTTCGCACCAACGGAATTTGCTTAATTCGTTAGAGAAGTATCGGAATGGTCATATTCGGATTGCAATAAAGGAATATTTAAGCTGGAAAAATCACAGAATTAATCATTATCTTCGATACATTGCAAACCGTGACAGGACAAAAAAAAATTCTGCGTTAGAAAATATACCTGACTATAAACAAACAATCCAGACCTTAAACAATCCAGAAATTTTCAAGGAGACCAAAACACTTGCTAAAAATATAGGTAAAGTTTTTACAGACACAGATGCGGTACTTCCAGCAAATATGGTTCTAAAAAAAGATATTCCCGTAGCAAAGGTTCTTCCCTTCTTGCGTGAATCCAAAGAGACAACACAATTAAGCAGCCAGCAAGAAGGGAAATGGTGGGTAGATGACGCTTATAACTCCACTTCGATCTATCTAGATCACCAGTATAGGCCTGCCTTTAGTACTTCATCGGATAATAACATACGTCCTACAAGCGGTACAGCAACTTTGTTCATAAAAGCTGATAGTGGCATGCCAGGATTTTTTGCGCGGGAATTAGGCGATAATCCAGAAGAAGGTGAAGTCCTTTTGCCTGGTAGAAGTCCCATTCAATTTGAAAAAATTCACGACTTCGACTTATCTGCTTTATCAGATCGTGATCGCCGGATATTGAGTATGCCTGATCACGTCGTAATAGCGAGATATCGGAAAATGCCAGAGACAGCAGAAACATAGTATCACGTAAGGCCCACGGATTGCTGGCGCGTAAAAACTCCTGTGTTTCAGGCTCTAACACATAGGTCTGCGCGACACGTTCATACATCCAGCCGCCATGATGTCAGATGCTTTCACATTCTGACAGCAAAATTGGGTAGAGCCACACTAAATGGTGACGAGCTCAAAAAAATCGGTGATGCGTGAGATCAGAATGGCTGGCGTTCACCGGTTAATGTGGCTCTACCCAATATACTTGCATGTCAGTTATTATGCCAAAGTACACAATATTTTTCTCTTTAATTCATACGTATATATTTACTCATCCTTATAAATTTGTTATGATTAACACAAATATCATAGCGGAAGGCATCTGTTCAGGTATGAGACGCTAAGAAACATTATTCACCTGCTTTGAGTAAATCGTAGCGACCAGCAAAAAAGATGGATTTGGGAACAACTTTATTTTGCCCGTAATGCCCGTTCAAGGATCCCAGCAGTAGTTTTGGGAACAACTTAAATTTAAATTAATCTCATCCTTTTGAGCATAATAAGGAGCCAATTTGGGAACGACTTTATTTTCCTTCTACAGTAGAGTGTAAAGCGTAAATAAAATTTTACACTTGATAGGTTAAGAAGAACATGGCCACCTTGCAATAATTTGTTGCAAGGTGGCCATGTTCATAAGCTTTACTTGAAGATCTCTTAACAAAGAGTCTTGAAGACTTCGGGTTAAAGGTTCTTATCAGAGATTGGTTCATTTGCCTTCACCTTCTTCGTTTTCCCCTGATCCCATTGCCTCCTTCGGCTCTTCGTTCTTCACAAGCGACTTTGTGTTGTACTTATAAGGAGGCATTATATTGTCCCTCTTTCCACATATACTTTCTCAATTTCTACATAGATAATAACGTTGGGAATCTTTACTTAAATCTTCAGCATCAACGGCTTGCGGTGACCGAACAGTATCAGTTCAGGACCACTATGTATGTGCAGAAACAGGTAGGGCACATATAGTCTTACTGACTGCCACCTGCACTATCTACCAAATAATAGATTATATGTATGAGCACGAGTACCCAATATCGCATCGAGAGAAGTAATCCTATGCAAAATGAGCATAAAGAGGACTCTTTGCTGACTCCATCGCGGTTCTCTCTATTAACGAAATATTACATTGAAAATCAACCAATTGCTCCGTACTGGCCTGTATCCACTATGCTCGCGAAGTACTTCTTCACAAATCGCTACCTTATCATTCAGTGATTATCAGTTGGGCTCTGGGGGGCATCATTTTTGCCCTTGCTATCTCCCTGAAAAGTCCCCATTATCTTATTCTCTGGCTTATTCCCCTCTACATTTTCCTGGCACACGAAATTATACAGCTATGGAGATTACAGCCATACACCCAATGGAAGCTGCAGATAGGGAAAATTGTGCTTTCTCTGCTACTCCTCGTGAGTGCTGGTATTGGAGATATCTGGGGCTTCCAGGCACGTTTTACCCATATTACTGGTGATACGCTGCTGCAGACAGATGCATATATCAACGTAACACTTCCTCCGAATGCCGTTGCCGCCACACAAAATTATATCGGTGTGGATATTGTGCCGCATTTTTTAGATATCACGCTGGTGAATACGCCACAACTGATCTTACAAAAGCAAGTGACATATATGGCGCTGTACCGGAGCACTACTCAGCCGATAGCTCCTAGCCTCGGCCCGGTCAATCAATATGCTTGCCCATGAAAACTTTTACTGGCTTCAAGGATTCTGTGGAAGTTTGTAAAATTAATCCAATTACTCTGACCGTCGTCCTAAGTTCGGAAACACATACGGTACCGACTAACATCAATGGAAACAAGTAAGAACGACTTTATTTTGCTTCCACACCTCTTGTGGAAGCAAAATAAAGTCGTTCCCCATATCTCTACAGCACGCTCAGGGAAGACGATGAAGGCGTCTCAGTCGTCGATCGCCTGGTAGGCCAGAGTCCAGAAAGAGACGTTCGGTGCATGAGTATGGATACAATATAGTTGGCGTGTGGTTCTCCCTCGAATGCAGCAAGCTGTTCGTTTCGCTCATGCTTTATTTCTCCGTAAAGGTTACTTAGAAAATCTCTGAGCAGCGCGTACCTGAGCCAGGGCCTCCTCTTCTGCGCGGTTCCTCGGTGGTGCGTTCGTCTCAAGCGAACTGAGAAGGTTGCTAGTGACTGCTGCTATCTCGTCAACGGCAGCAAGGAAAGCGGCTTCGTTGGCTTTCGATGGCTTGTTGAAGCCGCTCACCTTGCGCACAAATTGCAATGAGGCTGAACGAATATCATCCTCAGTCACAGGCGGTTCGAAGTTGAAGAGCGGTTTGATATTTCTACACATACATGTTTCCTCGATTGTCAGAGCCACCCGACGTTTACGTTCAGCAACGTAACGTAGCAAATGCACTGACGATTTACAGTTCTTTTCTATCAGGCTGGTAATAAAGGAGAATGTTACCTGAATGAAACGTCTTTGTTTTTATCAGTTTCAGATGAAGCTTATCATGTATGCCTTCGAATAAAGGTTTGCCGTTGCCTAAAACAACAGGATTCACCATAATCCGCAATTCATCAATCAAGCCAAGATTGATAAAAGATGCCGCAAGGTTGGAACTGCCGAATATTATCAGGTCTTTGCCCGCTTGTTGTTTTAGTTTCGCGACCTCTTCTGCAATATTTTCTTTCACCAGCCTTGTATTGTGCCATTCAGCCTTTTCCAGCGTCCGTGAAAAAACAATTTTGGAGAAATTATTCATCTTGTCTGCAATGATTGGATCGTTCGTAGTTGCGACTGGAGTTGGCCAGTAACTTTCCATACCCTGATAAGTCGCGCGTCCAAATAACAGAGCGTCCACTGAACCGAGCTGATCATTAGCAAATTCGTTAAATTCATCATCTACCACATGCCAATCTATCTCTCCGTTTGGTCCTGCAAAGAAGCCATCCAGAGTAGTCATCATAAAGACAATGGCTTTTCTCATAAAACCTCCATATCTCGTTTTGTATCGCATTAGAGAAATTTCTTCACCAGTCTATTCTTTTCAGCTGGTCGAAAGTGGCAAACAGCATCTGAAAAACGTCACGACTCCCTGAAGGATATAATGAGATGATCACCGTTTCCTGAAAAGTGGGTTCTACAGCATGAGCTTATATCGTCTTCAGCATAATTCGTCATTCGAACGTGGAGGAGAGGTAAAATGAAACCCAACATTAATCAGACGACCTTTGGTTCAATTACCATTGAAGGAACCATCTTTGAACACGATGTGCTCATCAGGCTGAGTGGCCAGGTGGAAAAGCGGAAGAAAAAATTATCGAAGGCTATCTATGGTACATCGCACATCCTTTCACTGGCCGAAGCCAAACATGTCTATGAACCAGAGGCAAAACGGCTCATCATCGGTACAGGGCAGGAAGGAAACGTCAGGCTTTCGGATGAAGCCGCTGATTACTTCAAGCGAAAACAGTGTCGGGTGGATCTTCTACCCACACCCGAGGCAATCCATACCTGGAATGAGGCCGCAGGTCCAGGTCACATGATTAGCTTGTTCCATGTTACGTGTTGAATGTGGGATGGAGAAAGGTCAGCATTGATCATGCTATCCCTTACAGGATGCATGATCAATGCAACAACACTGTCTCCAAATTCCTCTTGTAAATTTAAATATATGGCAAATCTATGTGAAATAGAGCATTCATTTACATCATTATCTAAAAGAAATCTATCTCGATACCGTACATTTTGTATTTTGCCTTCCACTTCTTGAACTAATGAATATGGCTCCATAAATCCTTCTTATCCTACTGTTGTTGATGAAATCACAGCCTTTTGTTAATATACTTGTACAGAAGTAATAAGGGTACCTAAAAAGAATTAAATATACTGTATCAATTATGATAGAAACCGCCATTAAAGGAATAGTAATGAGTGACGACGAACAGCAAACACCGCAGCCACCACAGCCTCAGCAGCCACCATATCAAGGCTGGTCATATGATCAGCAACAGCCAGCGGTGCCACCACCTATCGGTCCACCACTGTCTAACCGGCTTTCACAACATCCTCATCCGCCTTCAGCAGGGTCTCAGTTTGGGCAACCGGCTGCTTACTCTCAAGCTGATACATATGATCCTAATATGACCATGAATATGGGCGATTCTCTTGGCTATACTCAAGGACTGCAATATAACTCTTTTAATATAGCGCAGCCTTCTCAATCCATACCACGGCTACGCCAGGAGCGTTTACAACAGTTACGCAAGGAACGCGTACGCCGCCAATCACAGCAGCTGTCCGGGAACGTTTCTACACCTGCCTCAGTCAATGAGAAACTTAACAAGCTTGTGCGCTCTCCTCAACTCCCAGGAGGAGCCATTACCCCTGTGAGGACTTCTACTGCGGCACCCGCTTCGTATTCTGCAGCCCCACCGCCCGCTGTAAAGGCTCCAGTTGCAGCCGCAACAGCCCAGGATACAGCATCATTCCAGCGTGTGAGGATGGGGCGTGTCTCATCTTTGATCAGTGCCGCTTTTATGGCCAGTAGTGTTCTAGGACTGGTGCAGACATTTCTTTTTACTTATATTTTTGGTAGATATGCAACGGGAGATGCTTATTTACAGGCTTATATCATCCCAAACCTGATCTACACAGTCATTGCAGGAGGTGCACTCAGTTCCGCGTTTATTCCTGTATTTACCATGTATGCAGATAAAAATAAAGATGAGAAAACGGCCTGGCATGTTGCGAGTAGTGCACTGAATCTCTCTTGCATGATTATGATTCTTCTCGCAATCATCATGATATTTCTGGCCCCCGTACTTGTACCACTGTACAGCAACTCCAAAGAGGTTCCTCTTATTGTGACCCTGACACGCATTATGCTCATACAAGCAGTTGTGCTTGGGTCTGGGGTCATTGTTGGAGCGATACTGAATACGAAACAGGATTTTACGCGCACTGCACTTGGTACTGTCCTCTATAATGTAGGCCTGATCCTTGGCCTGATCCCTGGTTTTTTTCTCACCTTTCATTCGCAGACAACCGATCCCTCTACTGCGGCTGTTTACATAGCCACATGGGGTGTTGTCCTGGGTGCAATATTGCAGGTAGGTGTACAAATTCCCGGTCTATTTAAGATCGATATGCACTATACCTTTGTGTTTGACTGGAAACATCCCGGCGTGCGCCAGATTGTACGTCAGATGATTCCGCGTGCAATCAATGCCATGATGCTCTCGTTCAGCACCGCCGTGGATCGCTATCTGCTCTCATTTCTCACTGGAGGTATACTCAATTCGTACCTGCAAGCTTTTTCCATTATGGTTATGCCAATTACACTCTTTGGTTCGTCCGTCTCTACAGCTGCCTTTCCAACTCTTGCCAGCTACGCGGCCAAAGGACGTTTTGAACGAGTGCGCAACATCATCATGGAGACACTGCGTAACATTCTGTTTCTGATTATACCTTCGAGTATTGGGTTAGTAGTTCTGGCATTCCCCATCGCGCAATCACTGCTAGAACACGGGAATTTTGATTTAGTTGCGACACAATACTCTTCCGTTGTGCTGATCTTTTTTGCCGTAGGTGTACCGGCTCAGGCAGCCATAGAGATTCTCACGCGCTCCTTCTACGCCTTGCAAGACAGTAAGACACCCGTCACAATTAGCGTACTCCAGTTTGTCATAAAAATTGCCCTGAGCCTGATTCTGATCAATCTGGCGGTCTTTGGTGTACAGTGGGGTATGGGGGCACTGGCACTGTCTACGTCTATTGCAGCCACACTTGAGGCACTGGCACTTTTTTTCCTGCTTTCTCAACGCCTGAAAGGCTTTGAACTCCAACCCTTTATGTACTTTGTCGGACGTGTCCTGCTGGCATCAGGCGCAATGGCAGTTGTCCTGTTATTACTACGCACAATCCTTGACCATATGATTGATACCACCAGCATGCCTAGATTGGCTATCGGTGGCATTTTCCTGGCGCTCTTTAAACTGCTCCTTGAACTGGGATTGGGTTCGTCGGTATTTTTGGTAGCCGCACGCTTGCTCAAAATGGAGGAGATGAATACCGGTCTGGTACGCCGTGTGCTGAATCTTCTAAAGGTTCCCTGGCTATAAATCAGGAATACAGCTACATTAAGGTGAACTACCATGCTTCTAACCAGAAGAGTATACTCTTTGTTAGAAGCATGGGTCAGTTTAACAAAATTTCAATGCCATTAATTTGTGCGTTATCACGAATAGTAACAAAGTCGATGCTTATCTGACCAGAGCTTGAAGCGATTGTGGTAAATGTTTCGACAACTGCAGTATCGCTAGCGCCAGCGGCAACAAAAATATCAAAGTTGCTCAAGACCTGGCTATTATTGAGCGTCACATCGAAGACACGTTTACCTGCTTGTGCCCAATATGTTTCTGCAAAATGAAGACGCACCGTATAGGATGCATTTGGTACTAAACCTGGGATAACATAAAAGAAATCAGACCCACAACGAGATGATTGATAGACGGATTGCGGTGCAGGATCGCTTACGTTACTGGTATTGATGGGACTATTACCCCCTTCGCAAGGATTAGCGCCATTATAATATTCATCACTTGAATACAGTCCGCTGCCACTTCCACCTGCTTGAATACGCACAACGCTTGCGCCTGCAGGCGTAGAAGTCGCTGTTGGAGCCGCAGGTGTCGATGATCCCTGACCAGGATTTGATGGCGGCGTGGGTGCCTGGGATGCCCGACCCACAGTAGACGGTGTACCCGATTGAACAGGTGCGGGAGTGTTGCTAACACCAGGAGTGGCTGGGGGAGTGGAAATTACAGTTGAAGCGGTCGGTTGTGACGAGGTATGCACTTTTTTCGTCACTGGAGTCGCCGTTAATGGAGCAACTGGACTTGAAGACTGATGAAAAAAAGTACTTGTAGCGTGAGTAGATGGAACCTGAGTGATAATCACGCCAGCATTCCTTGAAGAATTAAGCACGAACGTTGTGATTAAACTTCCTACCAGAAGAAGCACTATCAGTATAGAGACCCAGAACAGCACGGTGTTCTTCTTACGTCGCCACGCAGATCCAGATAGTTTTATGTCTGGATCAGTTGATTGAGGAAGAATATGCCCCGGTAGAGAATCTGATAAGGCTTGCGATGATGATACATGTTTAGAGGTAGAGATTTCGGTAAAGATTGCACTATCGATGTCGGTAAGGGGTAAAGGAGTTACAGGGCCGTTGATACGTGCCAAAACAGGATCAGAGACGCGGAAATTGGCAGAAGAGCGAGAGCTCTGCTCTCGTTGATCCTTAGAGATAGATAAAGCGGCAGAAGAAGCGCTACCTGGTTGGGATGGATTGTCTGGAGAATGAGATGGAGGATTGAGAGAGGGAAGGTTAAAAGTGGCAGATGGGTCAGTGATAAGGGAGGATATCGAGGATTGCCTGGCAGCAAATACATCGAGTGCCTTCACAAAGGCAGCTACATCAGGATAGCGATTATCCGGCTCTTTCTCCAATGCCTTCAAAATAGCAATCTCGACAGACATTGGCAGATTGGAAACAATAGAGGTAGGTCGTGGTGGTTGTTCAGTTGCATGACGCCCCCACATCGCAGAGAAACTCGAAGCTTCAAAAAGCGATTTACCAGTTATCAATTCATAAGCGAGACAGGCCAGAGCATACTGATCGCTGCGATAATCGAGTTTACCCATGAACTGTTCGGGAGCCATGTAGCGGGTAGCATAAAGATCTGATTTGTACTCAAGTTTTGCAAGATCAACGATAGGAGCGAGAGTAAAGTCGGTAAGTCGAACGTCACCATTGGGATCATACAGAATATTTTCAGGCTTCATCGCGCCATGCAGGATCTGGTGCTCATGTACATAGCTGAGGGCCTGTCCAACCTGAATAACAATGCGTAATGCTTCAGGCCAGTCCATGTGCTTATTCTCTGTAAATATGTTTAAACGAGAACGGAGTGAGCCATGAGCCATATATTCAGTGACAATGTAGAGCTGTTTTTCGTCGATAGCACTATCAAGAACAGGAACAATACGTGGATTGCTAAGCATAGAAAGCGCCTTGAAGCGAGCCTGATATTTCTCTTGTTCATAATCAGCATTCAGGCATCCTTCATCAAACACCTTAATGACTACAGAATGTTGCATATCTTGCGACGAATAAGCCCGGTAGGTCGACTGCAGCTTTTTACTGCCAAGCTGTTTTTCCAGGTGATACTTAGAAATCTTTTCTAACATACAAATTATCCAGATTGAAATATGTGAACATGACAACAGTACTGAAAAGGTGCATTCGCTCTATTGAATATAAGACACATAGCATCAGACACCAGAAAAAGATCAGCGAGCAATAAAAAATCTGTTCGCTGACTTGATAGCCTATTTCCTCGTATAATTATAATCTTACGCTTCCCTATCAACTATACTCAATTTATATATATAATATTTACGGCAATTAGATCAATATACTAGCCCAAATGGATATAGACCCAGGGTACGTATAAAAGCCTAGATAAGCAGGCATTTGGATAAAATAAGTACGCATTGCAACTAAAAAGCACCTTGCGGACATGGACCTTGTTGATCACCAACTTAACATGCGGAATCTGGAGAGGTAGCACGTGGAGAGAACTCGGCTTGATAGTTGACAGGCAGACCTTCCAATTGCATAATCTTCAGGGCATTCGTTGTAGGGCTTGGACCCTCACGTAATTTGTAGTCAAAGACCATACGCCCATCAATGATATCTTCGCGAAAGTGATAGTTCTTGAGCTGCGGCAGCGTCTCAGAGAGTCTCACCAATTCAAGATCATGGGTTGAGATCGCTGTGGACGCCATATGCAGGTACAAAGGGAATAGTCTCCCAATCTAATTGTATGCGGGCTATTTGCGCATTTTTGATCTGTTATAAGGTTTTATACCTGGTGAAGCTCTCATCTACTTTGCTGTGGTAGCGTGACACTATAAAAAAGAGCGATCAATTTGACTAGCCAGAATTGCCGACTGCGCTGCCCCAGCACATCCATGCGTCGCTGTACCCGCTCCACCTGTCCTTTAAGCGAGGCGAGACGTTCTTGCTTCTTACTCATGATGATCAATATCCTTCTTTCTCATCCTTTGTCGGTCCATCTTCTCTGCTCAAGTTCTTGTCGAAAGTCTGAACGAAGAGAGCGCTCCTGCAATAAAGGCTGCTACGCACCGCAAATAAGCGGTGTGCAACAGCCTTTATTATCAAGCTTACAGCAATCTTTTCACGAGAAGTATACCGATAGAACAGCAATAAATCCGCATAAAGCGCTATAGCGTTCGTTAGAGGTAAAGAGGTTCTGAATTTCTACGAGACTTGCCACCCAGGTCCTCTGCGATAGCCATAAATTGTTCTAATGCATTCTGCAAATCTTCGACGATACTGGCGGCGATCTCGGCTGGTGGCGGAAGGTTATCGGTCCCCTCCAGACTCTGGTCACGTAGCCAGAAAAGATCCAGGCTGAGTTTATCGCGCTTACTGAGCTCTTCGTAGCTGAAACAGCGGAAACGCTCGCTCTCGTGCCTCTGACGTCGATTGGCAGGGTTATAGCAGGCGATGAAGTCCGCTAGATCTTCTTCTTTCAATGGATTGGTGCGTAGCGTAAAGTTCATATTGGTACGCAGATCATAGATCCAGAGCTGTTCAGTCTGCGCATTGAAGCTGGCCTGGCGCTTATCAAAAAAGAGTACGTTCGCTTTGACGCCCTGGGCATAGAAGATGCCTGTTGGCAAGCGTAACATCGTATGCACATCGCAGTTCTGTAACAGGTTACGACGAATAGTCTCGCCAGCACCACCCTCAAAGAGGACGTTGTCTGGCACAACAACGGCTGCTCTTCCATTCGTTTTGAGCAATTTATAGATATGCTGTACGAAGTTCAACTGCTTATTGCTCGTTGTGGCCCAGAAATCATCGCGACTGACGTTTGCGGCTTCACGTTCACCGGGACCATCGCCGTTCTTGCCATTCTTCTTGCCGCTACCAGGACCCAGACTCAGGCTACTCTTGCGTCCAAAGGGTGGATTGGATAGCACGATATCGAAGTGCTCGCTCGGTTTGGCACGCAGGCTATCGACGACATGGATCGATGGCTCCAGTGCATTCTCATCACCAATACCATGCAGGAACATATTCATGACACAGAGTCGCGCGGTACTATCAACGATCTCCCAGCCCTGAAACGCATCGTTCTTTAAGAACCGACTCGCTTCACGATCCATATCGGGATGCTGGGCAGAGATGTAATCATGAGCCGCTAATAAGAAGCCCCCTGTTCCGCAGGCAGGATCGCAGATCGTTTGCATCGTCGAAGGCTGCATAACCTCAACAATGGCTCTGATCAGTTCACGCGGAGTAAAATATTGACCGGCACCACTCTTGGTATCTTCGGCATTCTTCTCCAGTAGACCTTCATAGGCATCGCCCTTAACGTCGGCCTCCAGATTGAGCCAGTTAATACCACCGATGAGATCGACAATTAAACGCCGTAGATGGGCCGGGTTCTGGATCTTATTAATGGCTTTGCGAAAAATAACACCCAGCATCCCTTCTTCCCTGCCCAGTTTCTCCAGCACAAGCCGATAGTGGCTCTCCAGCGCATCACCATCTTTTGCGCAGAGGCTTTGCCAGTTTAAGTCCTTTGGAATGCGCGGCGCTTCGTCTGGTTGCAACAACTCCTGTTCATCAGCCATCTTGAGAAAGAGTAGATAGGTAAGTTGCTCAACGTAATCGCCATAGGACATGCCATCATCGCGCAAAATATTACAATAATTCCAGAGCTTCTGAACAATATATTGTGTATGGGTGCTCATAACAGATAAGAAATCCTTTCTCCCTACCTCTCAATTTCCACCATCCCTCAATAAAAGAACCGAAAGTTTCACGTTTTTTTGTTAACTTTGTTCAATTATGATGAACTTTCATCAACTGTACATAACTTTGTTCAATTATCATGAACTTTTATCAACTATACATAACTTGACTTAATTATGCACTACTTTTGATGAAAAATACCAGGAGAAAGGACTATGAGCCACCCCAGGCTGAGAAGGTACTTACCTCTCAACCAACAATTATTTCGATTGCTCTATTTTAGAACATGTATCCTATCATATGCACATAGCTATGAGACAGTCAATAGCAAACGTTTTATCCAACTCCAATCTGGTTCATCCCTACGAAACATGTCTAAATATGCTCTGGCGGCAGATGAATATTCAGCATCAGAGGCAATTTTTTGACTTATCGCCTCTACTGCACTTCTCATACCCAGGCGTGCAGCAGTATCAGTACGATCCATAGCTAACATCGCCTGGTGCTTTTGGTGATCTTTTATTCTATCCCTTATAAATACATATATAATTCTTCTCTTCCTATTAGCTACTTCATGTCCAAAATTGTATATCCGAATAGATGCACTTACTCGCTGATGATCAATAGGAGCAGTAGCTTCGTCAATAGCAGCACCTGGCCTTCCATCGGGCTGAAAGGTAAGCAGTTGTGGGTCACCTGGATTTGTAGGATCGAGCAGGAGAGGATCTTCGTCAAATAGATCTTCATAACTACAGATATCCAGAACTCTGCGACTCTCATCGTTGTTGACTAAAGGGAAATGATTTTGCTTGCCACCTACAACTCGTGTTGCAGGATCTTTAAGCAAACTATTGCAACGCTCACAGGAAAAACGAAAATTACGCCATTCAAAAGCTAACCACCAGTAGCCCGGATGTGCGGGATTCTCTGTAACTCCACCTTTAGGGCGGTGATGATCCATGTCTCCACGCATGCCATCAGTACAGACCTCACAATACCAACATTTACCATGAGATAGTTGTCTATAATCTTCCTTAAGCTCACTCCAGAGCTTACTATACTTTTTAAAGATAGCAGAACGCGACTCGCCTTCCGCTACTTTTCTCAATTCCTCCTCAACTTTACACACTCGCTCTAGCCAGGCCTTTGGAGGCCAATTATCCTGCACTTCTAAACGTTGCATATTGATATATCTCATCGCCAATAGCCTTCTGCAATTAACTCATCAATAATTTCGTCCGTTAAGCGCTCACGCTCTTTTCGTTGCTCGTAAGTAAGCACAACCTGTTTCAGTACGTCCTTGTCTTCGCGAGCAGTGAATCTTTTAATAAACTCAGCATATATAGGATCATCTTCCGCCGTCATAAAGCCAAGATCATCCAGCCGGTCAGTTAGCTCGCCTAAGTGCCTGGCCTCAGGTTGAGTCAATGTATCTTTTGCAGCCAGTACACGTTGCTCATCCAGCAATTTCTGCGTAGGTAGATCTAGCGAGGAACGTAGCCCGAACAGATCACTCGTCAAGATGCCTGCGACGCCCATCCCCTGTGGGTCCTCGCGTGGCAGATCAACATAAATATGTCCGCTTGTAGTGTTCCGTTGCATAATCCGTACATCCTGGCGTTTCAGCGCGGCAATTACCATAGGGTTATGCGTTGTCATGATAACCTGGCTGCTCGGCTGGTCGCCAACAATGCGACGCATAAATTCCAGGTAGCGCATGCTCCAGGCTGGATTAAGATGGGTGTCTGGCTCGTCAAGCAGAAAGAGTGCCTGATCCTGCTTTGTGAAGCGCAACAGACCCAGTACCATCAGTAGCTGCTGCTCGCCCTCACTCAGATCGCGAAAGGTGAGTGAACCATCTGCATTACGTCTGCGCAGACGAATTCTTACTTCACTCAGGACTTTGGAGATGTAGGTACTTTCAAGCGCCTTGAAGAATGCTTGCTGATCATTATAGTGCTCAAATAGTCGCTTGAGATCTTCTACGTTCTGTAGATAAAGGTAGAGGTGCTCCAATGTGGTTTGACTCGCGAATTCTGGCGTAACACGCACATTCAAACGCATAGGCGCAAGCGCAAGGTCGTAGAGATAGGTAAGGAAGCTACCTACAACGCCACGTGCGTTCCAGAAGCGCGGGTCACCATTTTTGCTGGTCCAGGGTGGCTTGCGCATGACAAAGAGTACTGAAGATAGCTCTTGAATACCCAGCAATTCATCGAGAAAATCGCGGATACTCTGTTCACCTTCAGCCAGGTTATGCTCTTCTTCGATAAAGAATGAGAGTAACACAAACTGGCTATGCACCGGGCGTGCATAAAGCAGTGGGCGTAGCGACTTCTCTTCGCCGCGCAACAGATCACGATAGAAGCGATCCTGATGCTTATTGAAATGCTTCTCCATCCGATTGCTAGGACCGGAGTAGTAGCCAAACACGTAGCTGGGCAGATAATGGCGATCACTGCCACTATGAAAGCGGGTATAAGGGATCGCTTCTACCATTGTATCGGGATTGCGTATGGTAATCAGTACCTGATCGCGCTTGGCTCGCGCCGGATCAGCATCAATATGGATCTCATTGCCGCGACATTCATAATGGAGCTTATATTGGAATTCAGGTGGTTGACCCAGGTCGAGGTCGCGAAAGATAATAATCACCGCCTCTAACAGGTTCGATTTGCCGGTCCCGTTCTGTCCCAGCAAGACCGTCGTCAATGTGTCTTCAAAATCGATAGCAAATGTCCGTAGATTCTTAAACGCGCCAATCTCTAACGTGCGCAGCTTCATAAGCGCCACCCTTCAAAAGATAGTATTCAGCCACCACCGGCAGGTCCGTCCGCCTCCCACAACACAACCCCTACATATCCCAGAGTGTTGATTGATTTACTGTATTGTCGCCTTGCTCATCATCATGGATGTACGTCTCTTGCCCCTCCAACTCTTCTTCTTCATCTTTCTCATAAGTTTGAACAGTAAGCTCAATCGACTCTTTTTCACCTTCTATCCTGGCTAGCGCTTCATCGGAGAGAGCTACAGCCTCTAACAACACCGTACTATCTACCTTACTATCTTTAATACCTCCAGCTGCTTCATAAAGGCTTAGTTCTTCATAAAACGCCTCCACTGACTCATGTTGATCATCTGCATTGAGACCTGCTTGTCTGAACAACTCTTCTGGTGACAAAGGCTGCTTCTCTAACAACCTATCGTAAAGCCCAATCTTTCCTTTGCCATTAGCCGTTTGCTTGTTTTGACGTCCCCTTGAATCACTCATACGACTTCCTCTTCTACTCACTTTAACAGCTTTCTCAGCTTCTTCCCGCCGCTTGCGCTCCTCACGAATACGTTCTAGTAATATACTGGCTGGCTCATCCTCCAGGTCCTGAGGTACCAATCTACCAGCAAACGCTTCATGCAGGATACTCTGTCGCTCGTGGTCGGCTCGCTTGAGACTTTTCTCAATATTTTCTTCCTGAATATCAGCGACTGACAAATTTCGTTCGATTTCTAAGACAATAGAATATTGCTCTTGTAATGATGCTAGAGGAATCGCAAAATTTCTAATATCCTCAATGTTGAGATGGGGCGAAGCTGTACCTGTGATTTTGCTCTGATACTGTGTACGAAAGATAATAGAGTTTAATATATTTTCATAATATTTTGCATTAATAGATTGGTGAAGTCGAAATGCCATCATTCTCTGCCCAAGACAAAAATCCATATTTTCAGAAATTCTTACGGCTATTCCTAGTAAAGCACCCTCTCTACTAAATATAACATCATCCTTTTTAGGCCTCATTCGCCTATTTCTTTCAAAAAATGTATCTTGATCAACATAGCGAGCCTTTTCTAAAATAATTTTGCCTGGTTTGATGCAGTTAGTATCAACACAGAGGAAACCATTCTCTGTAAACTTCGGTGTACTATGAAGGCAATCAACTATTTGATCACAAATTTGCTCCACAGTCGCCCAACACCACCCCTCCGGCAATTCAGGCAACTTTTCCACATCCGGTTCCTGCGGTTCCTTATATCTCAGTTTCCATTTATCATCTATTGGCGTAATACCTTTCTCCTGCATCTTTGCTAATTCCGCCTCCTCCCAACGTGCACGTCTTTCTTCTAGTATACGCTTTAGTAACTGCTCACCCGTCTCACTTGCAGGATTAATAGTACGCCATTCCCTGGTGAGCTCGCCCTCAACGGCTGACTTGAGCAACGAGGCACGATATTGCTTAACTTTCGCTTGAGCCTTTTTTAGAGAATCGACAGCGTCATCAAGTCTAGTAAATTGTTGCTCTATGGCTGCGACAATGCGGCGCTGTTCGGGTACAGGAGCTATAGGTACAAGTATTTCCTTCAAAACTGTTTTGGATATTTCTTTAAATGTTGTGCCTCCAGCCAGAGATTCTAAGGCGTTTTTTTGAGACTTAATCCACCAAGCAAAATATTTAGAGTTAAATCCACCGAAAATGACAAAAGAAGCAAAACCTTGATTCGTTGTCAGTTGAGTTCCTGCTATGCCAACGTAGCCAATACTGGCTCTAGAAGTAAGTAGGACACTACCCTCAGGAATCCAGCGAACTCCACTCGCATTAAAACCTTCTCTAGTTAATTTTTCTCTAGATGTGGTAATATAGCTAACCGTTTCTTTAGGAATCTCAGTAGGAGTGAGCCATATTATGTCACCGCCAAAATAGTCTTTTTCAGTACGAGAAGGAGTACTTCCTCCTATTATCTCTGCCAAATCATCAATTTTTACTAATACCCATCCCTCAGGTAATTTTTCTTCCATTGTCAAGCTGCTAACCTCTCATTCAGTTCTTGCATAATTTGTGGCAAGGCGTTGCCGAATAGCTCTCTAGCCTTACCCAGACCACCCATCTGGAGAAATGGTCGGTATTTAAAGTCTTCATATTCGATGTTGAGCGAGCTGGCGATGCCGTCGCGCATAGATTCCAACCATCTACGTTGCTCGTCATCGAAGGGGCTGCCACGCATCCATTCCTGCTCGTCTATCCAGGCAGCAAAGCGTCGCTCGATGGTTATATGATAGGGCTCCAGCTCTGCATGCTCATCTGTTTCGTAGACCATGGCGTAGCGCAGCAGTGAGACGAGATCCGTGAGCTGGTGTCTGGCGCTTTTGCGCACGTGCTCCGGGCGTAGAGCCTCATAGGCCTGCCAGAGTTTGTCGGTGGTCAGGTTTAATGGGGGTGCGGAGATTGCAGCGGATAACTGCTTCAGATCGGCTTCAGTCAAAGCAGCACGACGTGGTTGGCTGTAAAAGACCTGTAAGGCGGTGATCTCGTCTTTGTGCGCGTCAATAAATTGCCGGAAGCTGGTTACGGTCTGGCGTGCAGCTTCACGAGCCTGGGTATCCCAGCCAGCAACTAAGACTGCATCCTTGCTTACGGTATCGATCACCTGCTCATCACGAGCCTGGACAGTCAGGAGCGCTTCGCGCAACTTTGGCTGATCGAAAGGCTGGACTGCATAGCTCGCTAAACGCAGCATGGCATCGCGCATGGCTCCCGCGTCCGGTTCCTGCTGACCAGTAGCAGCCTGGGCCTCTTTCAGACGCTCATCAGGATCGATGGCACGATTAAGATCCTGAATAATACTATGCAGATCTTTGCCACCACTCAGATCGCGCAACATGGCACGCGAGCTCTCCATACCCGGTTTTTGCAGCCGCCGACTGAGACGGCTCAAGCGCGAAAGGAGTGTCGATAAGAGTTCTGGCCGCCGTTTCCACTTGCCTAACGCGACATCATTCAGCACTTTTTTAAGTGGGACAGCGGGTTCACGTTCCAAAGGCTGCTCGTCGGTCTTTGCACTCTCGTACACGCCTACAGCATCAACCAGCACAAAATGAGTTTTACCAGCGGGAACATCAGGCGTAACCTGCCTGAACTCCTCATCATCGATGACACGGGTACCACGACCCTTCATCTGCTCAAAAAAGTTCGCACTCTTGACAGCACGCATAAAGAGGAGAATCTCAAGCGGCTTAATATCCGTACCCGTAGAGATCATATCTACGGTAACGACGATACGTGGAAAGTAGTTATTGCGAAACTCAGCAATTAACTCTTCTGGCTTACGACCGGTAGTGCGATAGGTAATCTTCTGCGCAAATTGATTAGACTCGCCAAACTCTTCAAGCAGGATGCTCACAATATCGTCTGCATGGCTATCGTCCTTCGCAAAGATCAGGGTTTTAGGCACGATACTACGACCAGGAAAGATCTCAGTTAAAACGACATCTCTAAATGTACGAATAACCGTCCGAATCTGATCCTTCGCAACAACATCACGATCCAACTGGCTACCGCTATACACAATAGTATCGTTCGCCTGCTCCCAACGGATAGCACGTGTGCGCCGATCACGCTTATCGACATAGTAACCCTTTTCAATCATGCTGCCTTGAGCTGTGATCTGGGTCTGTATCTTATACACCAGATAATCAACATTCACACCATCAGCTACCGCACGTGCATGACCATATTCCATCACCAGGTTCTGCTCGAAGAAGCCAAACGTCTGCTTATTGGGCGTCGCAGTCAGCCCAACAATAAAGGCATCGAAGTATTCAAGTACATCACGCCAGAGGTTATAGATACTACGATGGCATTCGTCAGTCACAATCACATCGAAGGTCTCGATCGGCAAGGCAGGGTTATACGGAACATGTTTGGGTTCTTTTATAAACGGCGTGCCGTCTTCCTCCTGCTCAAAAAGGGATGCCTCGACATCTTCTTCCGCTGGCTCTTCACCACTAAGCATAGAGTAGAGGCGCTGAATTGTCGTAATACAGACACGCGAGACGGTATCGATAGTCCGACCACGTAGGTGCTGCACATTATAGAGCTCGGTAAATTTACGACCGTCACCGGGAGCCTCAAACTGCTGAAATTCATTGAAGGTCTGCTGACCCAGGTTATCGCGATCTACCAGAAAGAGGACACGTCGTGCACCACCATATTTGATCAAGCGATAGATAGCATTGACCGCAGTATAGGTCTTGCCACTACCGGTCGCCATCTGTATCAATGCGCGTTGACGGTTTTGCGCAAAAGAGCGCTCAAGATTGGTGATCGCCTCAATCTGACAGTCGCGTAGACGATACGTAGGCAGGACTGGCAGTTGCAAGAGGCGCGCCCGTAGCGTAGTATTCTCTCCATCTTCTGGAGCCTGGGCCAGCCACTCCTGCAACACTTCAGGACGGTGGAAGCTAAAAACCTGGCGACCACGCGGTGCAGGGTCCAGGTTACTCGTGAAATGTGTCTCCTTCCCGGTCGTCTCGTAATGGAAAGGTAGAGGCGTACGCGCCACTGGTAGATCGGCCACAACACCTGTCAGATATTTAGCACTCTGCTCTCTGACACCCATCAAAGAGTGACCAAGCGGTTTGGCCTCGATGACCCCTACAGCTTCACGATTCACCATCAGAAAATAGTCAGCGAAACCACTGCGCAGGGAGAACTCGCGTATAGCTACGCCCAATCCGGCACCTAAATTGAGTTCCTGTCGATCTTGCACTATCCAACCAGCCTCAATGAGTTGCTGATCAATCTGCTGGCGTGCACGTTCTTCGGGCTTCACGCAGATCACCTTCCTTGCTATCTGTGCCTCTTTTACCCTCTCATCTATTCGCTCTCTATTATAAACTAACTCTCTTGTTTTGTGTCAATAATTCGCTACGTATAATTCTGCAATACAATATTCTATTCTTCCTCCCTCCCTCCCATCCTTCGATAAATACAAGAGATTACTATGCGTAATTTCATTTCATTGTAGTCCTATATATGTATTTCCTCTACAGGTTTACCAACACCTTAACTAAATCTTAACCGCTTCTTAACCCGGTCTGCGCTGCATTGACAGCTTTTTTGCTTATACTATTACATGTGTGCACCAAAACTATACTTTATATTGTGCATTCGCTACCGCTCTCTCCTCAAATCGATACAAGGATGTATCTACATCTATTTGCTTCCTTGTAAGCACTTGAATGGAGATCAAGTGAATGTAGCCTCTGCGTACTCTGTTTCTATCCGCACACGCCTTCTTCTTTTGCAAAAACTATAAGAAGAATATCTATCGGCTCGTCTTTCTTTTTGTAATGGGTCTCTTTCCCCTGTGTGCCAGATAGGGTTCTATGGGAGACTCTACACAAAGTACATTGGAGAGTTTAAATGCAACGATCTTCTATCGTTTCTTTGCGCACTCCCCTTTCGTTGGCGTCTATCCTGTTTCTATTTGCGGCAACTATCAGTACTTTTTCATTTGCTCAGCCTGCCTCTGCCGCACAAGCCAACAACGCCAACGTCCCTTATGTTGCGCTCGACAAAAGCTATATCAAGGCTCCTGCTGGAGCCACGCTCCAGAACCAGCAAGCCAGCAGCAGTCCGCTCACTATCTCACTTGTCCTGCAACCGAACAACAGTGCTAGCCTGAATAACGAGCTAAACGCTATATATACGCCAGGCAGCCAGCAGTATCACAAGTGGCTCGCAACCGGTGCTTTCAATAAGCTGTACGGCCCGACCGCCGCACAGACAGCACAGGTGACCAGCTTCTTACAAAGTGCTGGCCTGAAGTTGGGGACCTCTCCTTCGCCCTTTATCGTTCGTGCGACTGGTAGCACGGCACAGATCGAGGCAGCCTTTCATACGACCATCAATAACTACAAAGCCTCGAATGGTACGACGTTCTTCCAGAATGACACGACCGTTCAGGTTCCTGCTAGCTTGAGTAGTATTGTTAGCGAAGTGACTGGCCTTTCAAACACTGAGAAGGTGCACACCAATACCATGAGCGCTGCCAGCGGTGCGAAGGCGACAACCGCGACGAAGGCGACAACACCCCAGGTACAGAAACCTGCGTATGGTGCTGGCCCGGGCGGTAGTGGTCTGGTACCATCCCAGCTCTCGAGTCTTTATGAGGCGGACGCGGTCCACAATCTGGGAGCCCGCGGACAGGGTCGTGGTACGAACCTGGCCGTCTTTGAGCTCTCTGGCTATACTCAGAGCGATATCGTAGCCTATGAGCATCAGTTCTTCGGTGCATCGGAGAACGTGCCGATCGTTAATGTCAATGTCGATGGCGGCCCACTTACGCCGATCTGTCAGGCGGGTGACACCTGTACTCCAAATGACTACTCTGGCGACATTGAGGTCAATGCCGATATTGAGACGCAGATCGCGCTCGCACCAAAGGCCAACCATATCTACGTCTACAATGCTCCCAATGACTACCTGGGTACAACCATCATTGACGAGTACATGCGGATCGCTAACGATAATAGAGCTGATTCAATTAGCTCCAGCTGGGGCGCATGCGAACTGGACACCGGCTTTGCGCAGGCAAAGGCCGAGTCGATCTCATTCGAACAGATGGCGCTGCAGGGTCAGAGCATGTTTAGCGCCGCCGGTGATTCTGGCGCCTACGATTGTCTCCGTGACATTGGCAGTCCTAACCTGGATAGCCTGAGCGTTGATGATCCTAGCTCACAGCCTTATGTGACCGCCGTTGGTGGTACTTCCTTTGGTAACTATGATCCCGGAACAAACCTGCATCCTAGCTACCATCAGGAGTCGGTCTGGAACGTCGGCGAGGCCTGCACACCTTCAACGGTCGCTGGCAATCCTGGCTGTAACAATGGTACCGGTGGTGGTGGTGTCAGTATCTTCTGGGCACAACCTAACTACCAGCATGGCCCGGGCGTGATTAATAGCTATAGCAAGACCGGTGCATACTGTAATGCGCCTGCAGGTCAGTACTGCCGCGAGATTCCAGATGTCTCAGCCAATGCTGATCAGTACACACCATACGCCGAGTACTGCACGGGCGATCCTACGACAAATAGCACGTGTGCGTATTTCTCCGGCTGGCTCGGTATCGGTGGTACAAGTCTGTCCAGCCCGGTCTGGTCCGCAGTCATCGATCTGTGGGATAGTAGTCACGGTCAGCGCTTTGGTAACGCCAACTATGGCCTCTATCAAGCGTTCCGCACACCCCATCTGTACAGCTGGTTCTATCATGACATCACGGGCAAGGGTCAGACGGATAACACCAATGGCTACTACCCGACGACTCAGAACTATGACATCGCAACCGGCATCGGCACACCACGCATCTCAGAACTCATGACCTATGATTTCTGGAAATTCGCATTCTAGTTCGTCATAGCCTACACTCTATGGGTGCATCGTAGATAGATCGACTATCTACGATGCACCCTTTTTGTACCCTCTAGCGGCTGTATCTGCAACTGTCTGACGCAGCATCGAAATGCCCACGGGATGCGCAACGAGATGACAACACGCTCACAGTAAAGAAGATAGGTCATATGCCCCATGTGCTTGTATATATCTGTTATGTATACTACTCCTATTCCGAAGCTTATCATAGTATCAACATAAGAAAGAAAGCGATAAATATGCAACAGACAAAAATGAGCAAACTTTATGGACTCATCCTGTTGGGTGCAGCAGTGCTCCTGTGTGTGCTGCTGGCAATCAGCATGATAACCGCTCTTTTCTTCCCGGTGGAGAGTGGTATGCAGCCATATTGGGCAGCATATCTGAGCCTTGTAATTCCTGGAGGCATCGCAGCAATCGGTGTTTATCAACTACGTACAACGCGCGAAACGCCCTTTTTCTCCCAGCGTCTCAGCATTCCCCTGGGTCTGAGCCTGGGCATACTGTTAGCGATCCTCCTCTATATACCAGGTATAGGCATGCTGGTGCAGTGGTCATCAATCGGTCTGGAGATGCTTATTGGACTTATCGGACTTACTCTCATTAATCCAAGCAGTATTAACTCAATTTCGCCACTCTTCGCATTGGTCTCAATTGTATACAACGCCGTTTTCATCGTCTGCTACAGTATCAGCGCCTATCAGACCACACGGCACAGTGGTTCGCTCAAAAAGGGGATGTGGAGTTGTCTCATAGCAATCATAGCAACATACCTTGGTACAACTCTTACATTCACATTCATTGACATAATAGCTCACTTCATCTTCCATAAAGGGAGCGAGCTGTTCAGCCCAAGTACTGTTGCTGGCTTCAGTCCACTTTTAAACTATATGGCGAGCGCCTATAGTTACATGACGACAACAGCAATAGTGCTCATCTCACCTGCGGTGCTGGGTCTACTGATCGCGTTACTCATCTCGCGTCGTCTTACAACTGTGCGGCCAACACGCGCACAGGCAAGTTAGGGAGCAGGCTCAGAAAAAGTTGAGCACCATGCTCTGCATAGTGTCGGATCGGTACTCAGTTATGACTAATGATCACCCTTCTAAAAGGCTGGAATTCTTAACAGTAGGCAATACTGTTTGTCAGTTAAAGGTTAACCTAAGCGACGGAGTCACCTCCGCCGCTCGGCTTCAGAACCGGACATGAAGCTTCTCACCTCATCCGGCTCCTCGATAGTTTCATCAGTACCTCTGGTTGCTACTGAGCCATCAGTAGCCGTTTTCTGGTCATGGCAATGTCGGTGCAATAGCCCGCACGCATGCAGATGAGCTATACCTATCTTTATAGATCATTCATACCATCCGATAAAGAAAAGAGAGTGCGCACTATCCATAATAGCCAATATACATGCGCTACACTCGACATAGATAGCCCTATAACCTCGTATAATACCTAATAGGATAGTTATGGAAAAGCTTATGCTTGCCTTTTACACGCAACTCAGTACTGTATACTTAGATGTGCGGGGTTGCGTATCATCTTGTACACCGTTTAACGTAAGTTGCTACTCTTAGTAGTTGCAAGGAGGCGTCAACATGTCCCTGCAAACAAACAATGCCTTCACGATCGGCGTTGAAGAAGAGTATCAAATAATCGATCCACAGACCCGTGAACTGAGTCAGTCTGCGCAACAGATCTATCCGCTCGCGCATGATCTGCTAGGTGAAGCTGTCCAATATGAGATGATCCTTTCTCAGATTGAGATCGCCACACCCATCTGTCATACGCTGGCAGATGTACAGGCAGAGCTAGTGCGGCTGAGAAGCGGTATTATCGCGGCAGCCGGTCAAACAAGGAAGTTGATCGCGGCGGGAGGGACACATCCCTTCTCGCATTGGAAAGATCAGACTACCACGCCTAAAGATCGTTATGAGGATCTGATCGCTACATATCAACAGTTGATACGTGAGCAGGTCATCTTCGGCCTTCATATCCATATCGGTATCGCTGATCGCGATGTGGCGATGCAGGTAGCCAATCGTGCGCGTCTCTGGCTGGCGCCGTTGATCGCACTCACAGCGAACTCACCTTTCTGGATCGGTGAGGATACTGGCTACCAGGATTATCGCACTGGCCTCTGGTGGACAGTGCCACTCTCTGGCCCACCACCATACTTCGCGTCATACAAAAGCTATCGAGATACAATACAAGAGCTGTTTGATACTCATTGCATTGAGGATCCCACTAAGATCTATTGGGATCTGCGTCTCTCTGAGCGCTTCCCAACACTTGAATTTCGTGTGATGGATGTATGTATGACCGTGAGCGAGACCGTGGCAATGACGGGCCTGGTACGCGCACTGGTGCGCACATGCTATGAACAGGTGGAGCGCCAGACCGACTATCCAAAACCTTCAACTGACTTCCTGCGGGCGTTGCATTGGCGCGCTGCTCGCTACGGTCTCAACGAGTTGCTGGTCGATGTACCAACCCAACGCAGTTTCCCAGCCAGGGAATACGTTGAAGAGTTCCTGGCATTCTTGCGTCCTGCACTAGAGGCTGAAGGAGACTGGTACAGAGTATCCAGAGGGGTGCGCTTGATCCTTGAGCATGGCAATGGCGCGGACCGTCAGCTTGCTGTCTTTAAGCAGACCGGCAATCTCACTAGCGTAGTCGACTATGTGATCGAGGAGACCAGACGTTTCTAAGCCTGGTCATACTCCCTGCTAGCGACCACAGAGACTTTACTATCTACACAACCCTGCATACTATAAACGTTATGAAACAAAGAAACATCTGTAAATCGTACTATTGATAATGTAAAGCGGCATCTGTAGAGTATATTTTTAAACGCATTCGTAGTAATGAGTACTACATAGAGTGGCAGTTCACTAAAGGGAGGATAAGCATTGTGGATGCAGCCTCCCTTTTCCTATTGCTATAGCGTCTGCCAGAGGTTGCGAAAATAGTGGGCGTTATGTAACACATCCTTCATACTAAAGAAGATGCTGCCAGCGACCTGCGCATACTGCTGGTTGAGCTGTAACTGGTGCCTCAATTCCTGGGGATCGTTCCAGCGTGTAATATTGTACGCAGACTGCCCGATATACAGGCGCACATGGCTACCTGCGACCTCTTTTACCCACCATGGTAGCAGGATGTTATAAGCAGCAGCTGGATAGTCGATCGACCAGTAGAGTTGGGGTGCGATATAGTCAATCCAGTTGTGGCGAATCCAGCTACGTGTATCAGCATAGAGGGTATCGTAGTCGGTAACTCCTGCGTGTGTAGCCGAACCAGTAGGATCATCAGCCTGATTGCGCCAGACCCCAAAGGGACTGATGCCAAACGGTACACTCGGACGGAGCGTCTTGATGCCCTGTGAGAGACCAGCGATAAGCTGGTTGACATTATCGCGCCGCCAGTCAGCCAGAACGGGAAACTTCACAGCACCATAGCGCTGATAGCTAGCAGCATCTGGAAACGCCTGTCCAGCCACTGGATAGGGATAGAAGTAGTCGTCCAACTGTACACCATCCACAGGATAGTGCTGCACGACCTCAAGGATACTCTGCGTCACCAGTACTCGTACTGCAGGCAGCCCCGGATCAAAGTACAGCCGCCCACCATAATGAACGACCCAGTCAGGGTGCAGTCGCGCCGGATTGGTAGAGGCCAGCGCTGCGAGGTTGTCCTGGACGCTGACACGATATGGATTGAACCAGGCATGCAGCGCCATATGCCGACGATGCGCCTCACTCAACATAAACGCTAACGGATCGTAGCCAGGAGCACGCCCCTGCACGCCTGTGAGATATTGCGACCATGGGGCATAGCGCGAAGAATAGAACGCATCAGTGGAGGGTCTGACCTGCACGATGACGGTATTGAAGTGCAGCGCCAGCGCCTCATCCAATTGCTGGCGAAACTCGTGCTGCTGCTCTGCGCTAGAGAGGCCACTATGCTCAGGCCAATCAATATTCGAGACGGTGGCGATCCAGACCGCACGCATCTGTCCAGGCACCGGTGGCAACGCTGGCTGATCCTGCTGTAGTGGAGCAGTTAAAGACGAGGCTCCATGCAATGTCATAGTCCTCACCATTCCCAGAGCCGCACACAGTTGCGACCACCAGATCAGCCCGGCAAGAGCGCAGAGTAAACAGACAGAGAAGAGCGTCGCCAGCCATGAACGGCGTCCTTGCAATGGCTGGCGCGGTCGATATGGCACGCTCTGAAAATCATTATCCAGCACAAGTCCCCTCCCTTTACAGCGTAGCACGTATATACTTTCATTATAGATGAGAGAAACACGTACAAGGGAAGGACATCACACCGCACCACATCACATCACCGCACAGACTCTTGCATTAGCCGATGTGGCTGCGCCATTCCTCACTGGCATACGCGAACTCGCCACGACAGATGGTAGCTTGCAGCTGTAAATTGCGATCATAGATGACAAGATCAGCATCATGCCCAACCTGCAAGCTACCCTTACGATCAGCCAGGTGGACCGAGCAAGCGGGATTATAGGAGAGCATTGCAGAGATATCGGAGAGTGAGCAGTGCGTCATCTCTAGCATATTGTGCAGCGCCTTGTCGAGCGTCAGGACACTACCGGTAAGCGTGCCATCGTTGAGCCGTGCCGCACCACAGATCACGTGTGCCTCCTGACCAGCGAACTCGAAGGTTGCCTCAGTCAGACCCGCACCAGCCAACGCATCGGTGACCACGACGGTACGCTGGGGTGTCAGCAAGCGCACAAACATATCCATCATAGCAGGGTGTACATGGATACCGTCGCCGATCAGCTCACCGAAAACCTGCGGAGCCTGTACGATCGCCGGGATTGGTCCGGGCTCGCGATGCTGCATAGCGCGCATCGCATTAAAGCAATGTGTCGCATGCGTCATACCCAGTTTGATACTAGCGACCGCCTGATCATAGTCAACATCGGTATGCCCGATAGCGACGGTCACCCCGGCCTCAACCAGACTACGAATCAAGGTAGCGGCTCCTGGTAGCTCTGGAGCAATCGTAATCAGGCGTAGATGCTGATGGGTGATATCCATGATATGCGCAGTCTCGCTCTCGTCTGGCTCACGCAACCAGACCGGAGGATGCGCACCACGCTTCTGCACACTGATATAAGGCCCTTCCATAAAGATACCAGCCGCCTCAGCCGCCACACCCTCTCCCGGCTGCTCAATCGCCTCAACTGCCACACATAGCTGTGTCTCAGGTAGCGCATTGGGCGTACCAACAACGGTCACAAGAAACGAGGTCACACCAGTCGTCGGAATCCAGCGCGCATAGTCACGAATCTCATTGGTATTGGTCGTATGTAGATTAAAGCCACCACCACCGTGGGAATGCACCTCAATAAAACCTGGGAGAATTATATAATCGCTAGCATCAATAACTTGCGCATCACCAGTATGGTTTGTACCAATACTATCTACAGCACCAACAGCTTCGATGCTTCCCCCAGCAACAATGAGATCACCATGCGCGACATCCATAGTCGCATCTACCAGGCGAGCGCCCTGTAATGTGAACCGCATTGAATCTCTCTCCTTAGCAAATATACTCAAGCTGTACATTAAAAATATGCCGTACAGCATATTTAACAAGTGGTATATACATTATACCAATTATACCATTGTTTTGCCTATCTTAGCAGCAAGCAATCAGCAATCAACAATCAACAATTAGTCATCGTAACACAACCTCATTCTCTATGACTCTCTAAGATCTTATCCCCTATCGTAATAAAAGAGTGCAAAGCCTTGACTTCAAGGCATTTATCTGGAATGATTAGAGCAGAATCTGGTATAGAAGACCTGCCAAGCATACCAGACTGCTCTTGCTTACCAACACGACAGGCGGTATAGTACAAAGAACAACAATACTAGAAGAAGCATAAGAACCATCAGACCTGTAACGGTCCGATTATCTCATAGCAAAGACGTAGAAAAAATGCTAGATGTCACAAATAGCAAAGAACTGAAGAGGTTTTATGAGCTCTATCTTCCATAAAGGTCCCCTACCACGCTATTATCAGCTGAAAGAGATTATGAGTGAGAAGATCAGTACTGGTGAATGGAAACCGGGCGGCCTTATCCCTTCTGAACGAGAGTTAGGCGAGCAGTATGGTATTAGTCGTATGACGGCGCGCCAGGCAATTACTGAGCTTGTAAACGAAGGATTACTTTTCCGCGAACAGGGAAAAGGGACCTTTGTCAGTCGGATTACCCAGCAGTGAACAACAATACGAGAAGAAGCATAAGAACCATCAGACCAGCAACGGTCCGATTATCTCATAGCAAAGACGTAGAAAAAATGCCAGATGTCACAAATAGCAAAGAACTGAAGAGGTTTTATGAGCTCTATCTTCCGTAAAGGTCCCCTACCACGCTATTATCAGCTGAAAGAGATTATGCGTGAGAAGATCAGTACTGGTGAATGGAAACCGGGCGGCCTTATCCCTTCTGAACGAGAGTTAGGTGAGCAGTATGGTATTAGTCGTATGACAGCGCGCCAGGCAATTACTGAGCTTGTAAACGAAGGATTATTTTTCCGCGAACAGGGGAAAGGGACCTTTGTCAATCAGCATAAGATTACCCAGCAGTTGATCCATCTAACAGGCTTTACCGAGGATATTCGTGCGCGCGGACAACGGCCGGGTACGCAAGTGCTCGCAGCACAGATGCAAGGAGCAGACGAAGAGACCGCCGAGCGCTTACGTATCAAGCCCGATCAGCCTGTCTTCTGTCTCCAACGCCTACGCCTGGCTGATGATGAGCCGCTAGCACTGGAGACGTCACAACTCTACTTTATCGGTTGTGAGAAACTGCTCGAAGAGGATTTTGCTCAGAACTCCCTCTATCAGCTTATGGAGAATAAATACGGCATTCTCCTGATTGAGGCAGAGCAGGAGATCGAGGCTGGTCTCTTCGACGAAGAAGCTGCACACATGTTAAAAGTACCGGTCAACAGTGCCGCCCTGTTTACACGCCGCATCACCTATACCGAGCGCGATCAACCAATCGAGTTCGCCAAAGCCATCTACTGTGGTAATAAATATACCTACTATACCCATATGAAACGTGAACAGTTTATGCCGTCATAAAGCAAAGAGGTGATATAATGCCCGGAAGATCCACAGATCCTACAGATCCTACAGATTCTGGCAAACAGCAGATCAAGCTAGAGACACTCACAACCGAGGGAGTCAACCCGGCCACAACCAGAATCGATCAGATGAGTGCGCTTGAAATTGCACAGGTCATGAACGCAGAGGATGCGCAGGTAGCCGCCGCTGTCCAGCAAGAGCTCCCCCATATTGCGCGTGCGATCGAAGAGATTAGCGCACGCATGCGCCAGGGAGGGCGACTGATCTATATCGGGGCCGGTACCTCCGGTCGGCTCGGTATCCTTGACGCCTCCGAATGTCCGCCCACCTTCAATATCTCGCCTGAACAGATCATCGGTCTGATCGCAGGTGGTCCAATCGCCACTGCATACGCCAGAGAAGATGCAGAAGACAGCCCTGCAGCTGGCAAGAGCGCATTACAAGAGGTCGCAGTAAGCGCGCAGGATAGCGTCGTAGGCCTCGCAGCGAGCGGACGGACGCCATATGTGCTCGGAGCACTTGACTATGCCCGTTCGCTAGGCGCGCTCACGATCGGCGTCGTCTGCAATCCTGAAACGCCGATGGCAGCACTCTCCGATCTGTTGATTGCCCCGGTAGTCGGTCCGGAAGTGATCACAGGCTCAACACGCCTCAAAGCAGGCACCGCTCAGAAGATGGTCCTGAATATGCTCAGCACCGGCTGTATGGTCCTGCTCGGAAAGACCTACGGGAATCTCATGATAGACGTACAGGCCACCAATGAGAAGCTGAAACAACGAGCACTCAAGGTCGTACAGCTGGCGACCGGACTACCACGCGAGCAAGCAGAAGAACTGCTACAGGCCGCCGGTGGGAACGCAAAGGTCGCGGTAGTCGGTTATCAACAGGCACAACACCCCTGATCGCATTTCATTATGAACATCATAGATATCAGCGCTGCGACAGGATATCTCAGCACACAGCTAATAAAGCACCATCATGACACACAGATGCTCACAATTTCGCCAGAAAATGTACAAAAAGAGTTGCAAGGGATTGACCAGATAGCTAACCATTCTGTTATGATTATTATAGTAACAATGAATGCAACCCTGGATGCCTATCCCAGTAAGCATAAAAACTTTACCAGAGAGTCAATGTAGTCGATCGATATGGCATAATATAATAATAGGCTAGCGCAGATAACTCCTGCTCAGCCTATCCAGGTTGCACTCAAGAACACCACCGTAAAAGGATGGATTCTAGAAGGACACATACCATGCAAGTCACAACGGAACATATTCAGCAATACGATGCCGCCAATGACGCTACAAGCGTCTATCAACTCTGGCAATCGACTCTGGGTCATCAATGGCCGCTCGATGAAGAGCGTATGAAAAAAGTGCTCGCAGGACCAGAAGCAGGTCACTTCGTTGCCCGTGTCAATGAAAGGATTGTTGGCTTCGTCGCTACATTTCAAAGCTTCCGCAAGAAAGAAAAGATTGGGCACCTTGCACTGATCCTTGTCGACCCGGCGATGCAAAAGCAGGGGCTTGGTAGCGCACTCCATCGGAGAGCACTGGCACATCTCCATGCAACAGGCCTGCATACCATCCAGCTCGGGGCGATTGAACCACGCTTCTGGTGCGGCGTACCAACGAATATGCCCGTTGCAGTGGACTTTTTCCGCCGTCAGGGTTGGGAGTACGAAGAGCGCGTCTATGATATGATCCGCGATATTCGCGAGTACAGCACGCCCAGGAAGGTGACCTTGCGCCAGCAAGAGGAGCGCGTCACTATCGCGACTGCGACCAGTAACAATATCACTGAGGTGCTCTCCTTTGAGGCTCGTAACTTTCCAGAGTGGCAGGGACACGTTGAGGTCGTAGCCGATCGTAGCGATTATCGGGATATCCTGGTAGCACGCGACGCGGATGACCAGATCGTAGGTGTGATTGGACTCTATTCACAACAATCGCATCCTGATCGCACAGATATTGTCTGGCAGGGACTGCTTGGTCCAAAAACAGGTGGTCTCAATATTGTCGGCGTCACAGAAGAGCTGCGTGGTCGCGGTCTCGGCATCGCCCTGGTTGCCCGCGGAACCGAGATCCTCAGAGAGCGAGGCGTTGAACAATGCTATATCGATTGGGTCAGGCCAGATGTTGTCGACTTCTACGCGAAGCTGGACTATAAAGAATGGCGCGAATACAAGACCAGCTGGCGAAAAATCTAGCGAGCCGTGTTCGCATGTAAACGGAGGGAGCGAAAAAGCCACGCTTCCTCCCAATCAGCCACCAGCCTGCGTTGACAGAACAGTCTCTTTTCCTCCACAGCCCAACTCACTCGTTTTTAATACAGCCTCAACTTGATCAGCAAGCAAAAAATAGTTTACAAATACTGTAACGATGTAGTAATATAGAGTGTAGAGGGACATAACACTCCTGGTCTATTGAACGTAACCCATCATCAATGAATGAGATGATAGAGATAGCATAACGACATTCCACAGAGCAGCGATCAGCTCAAGCGCCTCTCCACGTAGCAATGAACGCACATGGCTCAGACCGCCCTACCAAAGACGCTGGCGCAATATATATTCAAGTATATAGTCACCTTGTTGAATATGTACGTGTAAAGCTGTATATACACGACATACACGAAAAACACCAGCTGTAAAGTAGAATAAGGAAGGAGTCTGAAGATGAAGAACCATCCAGACCAACAACAAGAGCATGCCAGCAAAACAATGCCCCATGTCGTCATTATTGGTGCCGGCTTTGGCGGCCTGCAGGTAGCGTTAGATCTCGCAGACGCGCCAGTACGCGTGACCGTCGTCGATCGTACCAATCATCACCTTTTTCAACCGCTCCTCTATCAAGTTGCAACCGGCACTATCTCACCAGCTGAGATCAGCGCTCCAGTTCGCCATATCTTGAGGAAGCAGAAGCACACGAACGTCATCATGGCTGAAGTGACTAACGTAGATACTGAGCGGCAGCTGGTATGGATGGATGAGCAGTCATTACACTATGACTATCTGGTCGTCGCCGCTGGCTCGCATGAAAACTACTTCGGACACGATGAATGGCGCACCTATAGTCACAGTCTCAAAACAATTGAAGACGCACGTAATATTAGACAGCAGCTCTTCGAGGCCTTTGAAAAGGCTGAGATAGCGCACGATGAGCAGATAGCACGTGAGCTGCTGACCTTTGTGATCGTCGGTGCAGGTCCGACCGGCGTTGAGCTGGCTGGCGATATCGCTGATCTCGCCCACAAAGTCCTCCCACAGGAGTTCCGCCACGTCGATCTACACATGACACGCATCATTCTGGTCGAGGCGCTACCACGCATCCTACCGGCCTTCCCTGAAACGTTAGCAGAAAAAGCCCATAAGAAGCTACGAGAGATGGGCGTAGAGATCAAGACGCAGCAAGGGGTCACCCGTATTGATGGAGAGGGCGTCAAAGCAGGCGAAGAGTTTATTCGCACACAGACTATCTTCTGGACGGCTGGCGTACAGGCCTCAGAGGTCTCCTCATGGCTGGGTGAGAGCGTCGATCGGGCGGGACGTATCTCAGTGGGAGCAAACCTGAATATCGCTCACCACCCCAATGTGTTTGTCATCGGCGATAATGCCAGCTATATTCAGAATAACAGGCCACTGCCAGCTGTAGCCCCCGTCGCACAGCAACAGGGTAGCTACGTTGCACGCTTTATCAAGCAGCAACTCGCACCACAGAGCGGACAGAAGCCGCTGGATACATTCGTTTATCACGATAAGGGTGCGATGTGCGCCATTGGAACGGACTTCGGCATCCTCAAAGTTGGTCGCACCGAGATGGCAGGCTTCTTCGCCTGGATCGCCTGGCTCTTAGTCCATATCTTGAGACTGATCAGTTTCGAGAATCGCCTCATCGTCATGTTGCAATGGGGTTGGGCCTACCTCTCCTCGCAGCGTCGTGTGCGCCTGATCACCACCTCGAAAGCAAAAACAAAGAGCCAGCTCCCCAAAGAGCCGGTCCACGTCTAACGCTGACCTGTAATGTGCAAAGAGCCGGTAAGATAGCTTTGTCTTACCGGCTCCTGCTGATGCGGGGAACCTCACATGAGTCAAAGTTTCACCCGCAAGGACAGAGACCATTATTAGAATGAAGTACTTCCATTAGCAACTGAAAAACCTGGTGCACCCACGGAAAACTGCCACTGACTCACTAGTCCTGAACACATCGGAAGATTCAAAGAGCTCTGTGTAAACGACTGCCAGATAAAATTCCCTGTTTCAGTAAACCCTCCATCTACAGCCACAAAATTTCTGCAAATATAGTAATAGCGAAAGTTCGTATGTGCATCTGCCGGTGCATTAATATTCACCAGCGGACCAATCCATTGCAACGAAAGCACACGATCTATTGGTATCTTTGGTACAACGACGATATGTAAAGCAGGCGCATGACCACCAAGAGGATCAAAATCGGTATAGGTATTCTTTTTGATAAGGTGCGTAAACTTTACAGCAAACGCTAACGTCATCGATCCACTCATCGTCAGAGGAAAATCCTGGAGTATAGAGACGGTCTGCCCAGGATTCAAAGATGACATTGCGGGAGGACAACTCATAAAGGCATTGTTTATCGGCATAAGATACTGAGGCTTACTTCCACCCGTAACAGCCACGCCAAGAGCACCAGTACACGGAACGTTCGCAAGAACCCCATCTACCTCAAAGCTCGTCTTGTTATGGTTGGTTAATGTTAAACGCACTTCAAGCAATTCACTCAGGAAATAGGGACCCGGTGTAATTTGCATAGACTCCTCGATACCATTCATCTGCGTGGTGACGGTCGTTGCCGGGCCAACGGCACCAATCGCCGCTGAAGTCCCTAGCGTACTGGCCGGCGATGCGGAATGATAAAAAAATATCCAGGTACTGCTAACAAGGACAATTACTATAAGCAAAATTATCCATACTCGAAGAGGCATTACATTGCGCACACGTAGAAATATTCGCTGCGCAAGCTGGAATAATGTTTTAAGCATCTCCTCTGGTTCTCCGCTTTCGAGAATATTTAAAGGACATTGAAGTTTTACAATGTCCTCCTTATTATAAATTATAAGATATTTAAAATGGTGCAAAACCACCCAGAAACAGCACCCAAAATGAGATTTCTAGATGTTGGAGCGTAGTAACCAGAAGACATTCTGCACGCCGTTCTCTTTCAGCACATCGTAAAATGCCTGTGCCCCCAGGTCCAGAAAGTATTGGTACCGACGACCAGCATCAATATAGATCGCCGTCATCGTGCGTAGCGACTCCACATGCTGCGGCGCCATACGCACCGGGTCCCATTGCAACCAGCGTGCCCAGACCTCCGGGATCAACTCATCGTGAGGGTGAGGAGATCAAAATCGTTTCAAGCCGATTTCCGTTCATCGCTCTGCTTGAGCGGTTTGATGATTTCATGAAGTACACGTGGGATGACCTCTTCCTGTTGGTAGAATGCAGCAATATTCACGACAATATGGGTTGCCCCGGCCTCAATAAAGCTTTGTGCCGTCTCACGTGCTTGACGAAAAGCTGCATCAGCCGGATTGATTATAAACGAGGCTAAGCGTTCAAGCGTGCTGGGGTCACGCCCGATGGCTTCACAGTGCTGCGCCAGCCGAGCGTTCTTCTCGCGAAAATCCTCGGCTGTTTGGGACATGGAAACCCACACATTCGCATGTTTGGCAACGACCCGAAGCATGTGGTCGCCAGCTGCGGCAATAAAGATCGGAGGAAACGGACTTTGCTGAGGCTTCGGTTCGCTATGGGCCTCGTGTAATCGATAGTAGCGACCGTCAAAGGTCGGGGTGGTCTCCGTCCAAAGCTGCCGGATGACCTGGCAGGCTTCATCGAGCCGTCTGACTCGTTCGCCTGCGCTCGGAAAGGCCAGGCCATAGCCCCGATGTTCTTGTTCATGCCAGGCAGCTCCTATGCCAAAATTGAGCCTCCCTTTCGAGATATGATCCACCGTGACGGCTTGTCTGGCCAAAATGGCGGGATGACGATACGTATTGCCCGTCATCAGATGTCCCAGACGCACCCGCTCTGTCTGTGCGGCCAGTGCTGCGAGCAAGGTCCAGCTTTCAAAACAGGGGCCATTTGGATCCCCTCCCAAAGGCATAAAGTGGTCGAAGAGCCACATATGGTCAATCAGGGGTTCACGGTCTGCCTCTAACCAGATCTCAAGGAGTCGTTGGTAGCTGATATGCTGTTGCGGAGCTTGAATGCCGAAGTGTAATTGGTTGTTCATCGGTTCTCTCTTTCTCTTCTGGTGTGCCACGATCAACTCATCGGGTGTACGGCCCCGCTTTAGCGGGCCCGTAGCTCTAGCCGGATTCATTTGTCGAAAATCATGAGGGCGTCCGGCAGGCAAAAATGCTTCGCGCACCCCATGTGCAAGAGCAGCAAAAGCTCATTAATCCATATATTGCTCATCTGGCTCATGTAAAGCTGCGGCCAAGATTTTCTCTGCGACAAATTCAGGAGTATCAGCAACGGGAGAACCTTGTCGCTGCTGCTGCTGACCACGCTGATGGCCCAGAGCGTTTTTGCCAAAATCCGTTGCGGTTGAGCGCGGATAGACGGTAATCACCCGGATATGCTCTGAGGCTAATTCACCTCGTGCCGTATCGGAAAGCATGTTCAAAGCGGCTTTGGTAGCTGCATAGGCTGCCAATCCAGCAATACTCATCTTGGAGACCACCGAACTGATATTGATGATCAGTCCCCCCCCTTGCTCTCGCATGAGAGGGATCACAGCTTGCATAGCTGCTAATGGTCCAAACACATTGAGGTCAAGGATCCTGTGGAAGTCATCAGGATTGAGGTCAGCGATCGTGCCAACTGCAGCTTGTCCTACGTTATTGATGAGCACATCCAGGCGACCAAAGTGGCACACCGTCTCCTCGATGATTCGTTGAACTTGCTTCGGATCGCTCACGTCAGCAGGCAGAGCGACAGCGTCACTTCCCTGGCTCTGCAATTCCTCGGCGAGATGATTGAGTGCATCGGCAGATCGAGCTACCAGTGCTAATTTAGCACCAGCAGTGGCAAAGCGGCGTACTGTGGCTAAGCCGATACCAGCGGATGCTCCAGTAATAAGAACGACCTTGTCACGAATTTCCATAAGAAATATCCCTTTCTTTGGGTGGGGTACGGCATGACCGTATTCCTCCATGGTATAATATTAATCGGAGCACTGCTCCGATTAATATTATACGGAACGTTGTTCCGTTTGTCAAGCTATTGTTTGAAGGAGGGAATGAAGCGATGACCACCATCGACGAGGGAGCGGGGCAACTCCAGGAAAGGCCATGCGTGAATACACACCAGCAGAGAGGGCAAAGCAAGCATGAGCAATGAAACCACAGCCCAGCTAAATACGCATGGACTCCTGGCATATGCGCATCGCAAAGCCGAGGAAACCCAGAAGCGGGTTCATCAGGCTATTGACCAGCTCCTGCGAGAACAACAAGTTGTGAATTTCAACACGGTAGCAAAGGCCGCAAACGTGACCAAGAGCTACCTTTACGCCCACCAGGAAGTGCGAGAGCGCATTGAAGTTCTCCGCATACAGCAAAGCAAGGAACGGCTTGAGCAACAGTGGGCAGAACGGCAACAGCACCAGGCTTGAGCAACAGTGGGCAGAACGGCAACAGCACCAGGCTCGAACCGACAAAACCAAAGAGGTGTTACTGGCCGCCAAGGATCGGCGGATCAAAGCACTGGAGGCGGAAAATCGCCAGCTCAAAGAGGAACTAAAGATCACGCGTGGGAAGTTGTATGAGCAGGTGTGAAAGAGACAGAGCAAACCAGGACTCGTGAGACGCTCAAATCATATTGGGGAGTCTGAGGGGCCTGGCTCCTCAGCAGGGGTCCAGGGGGCAGGCCCCCTGGCCTCAGCGGAGCGTGCGGACCTGCCTGGCGCGGAGGGATGGAGAGGGTCTCAGGGAGAGGAAGGGAACGCATCGCAATGCATGGTTCCTTTCCTCTCCCTGAGATGCCGGGTCTCGATGGGTGTAGCACGCAAATCTTTCACATTGGACATATCAACAATGTTATTCGTGCGTATTCTACTGCCGAGCGAAAATGCGTCTCCAGGCGGCGGGCATTCTTCACTGGATATGTTAGCCCATTTGGACCCTCGACGTTGGCCAGTTCGAAGGCTCCATCGGCGTAAAGGATGTTACGGTCCAGCCTCGACCTGTAATGTACAAAAAGCCGGTAAGATAGCTTTATCTTACCGGCCACACGAGTCCGCTATAAAGCAGGCGAGAGCCGCTCAGCCAGATACTTCAAGCTCAGCGGATAACGATACTCGATCGCGGAATGCGTGCCATCAAACAGTTCAAAGAAGACATTCTGCACGCCGTTCTCTTTCAGCACATCGTAAAATGCCTGTGCCCCCAGGTCCAGAAAGTATTGGTCCCGGCGACCAGCATCAATATAGATCGCCGTCATCGTTCGTAGCGACTCCACATGCTGCGGTGCCATACGCACCGGGTCCCATTGCAACCAGCGTGCCCAGACCTCCGGGATCAACTCACCCGTCTTAAGGTCATAGGGCAACCGTACCGTCCCATCGGGGTCCGCCGAGTAGCAGGCAGCCATACAGTAATCGTTCATTGGCCCGGCATCGTCACCACGCGCAAAGGCCGGACGCGTCGGAAACTCACGCCAGAACTGTTCGTAGGAGCTATTATAATAGTCACGCAAGGCGCGTACAGATTGCCTGAAGTCTGGTAGATAGCAGGTTTCAAAAAGGGCGTCGCCAGCGTGTGTCGCCAGGCCACCCCAGAGGTCCGGGCGCAACATTGGCGTAATCATCGCTCCATAGCCACCACTCGACTTGCCAGCGATCCCACGATGTTCACGCTGCGCCAATGTCCGATAGTGTGCATCGACCCAGGGGACAACCTCATCGCAGAGATAAGTATGATAGCGGCCCGTAGCCGGCGAATCCACAAACTGACTACCACCATACGACGTCCAGCAATCGACCCAGACCAGGATACACGGTGGTGCCTCGTTCCGCGCAAAAAGCTCATCAGCCAGTTCAGGAAAGTTCTTACGGAAGGCAGAACGGTTGCGCCACATATCCAACTGGCCGGTCAAGCCCTGGATCATATAGATAGTAGGGTAGCGCCGCTCAGTCTCAGTATCGTAGCCAGGAGGCAGATAGACCCAGAGCGGCCTCTGGAAAGGATCGTGCAAAGGATTATTCTTGAGCACCTCACTCTCAAAGACATGCTCGTCAAAGCGACCACTCAGTGAGACAGACCATGGTAACATAAGCATTCCTCTTTATCTATACTACATAAAAAGACAGCCCTCTGTCTTACTTCAGTGTAACACGTATCCGCCCGGGCAACGCAAGACCCCGAACGCTGCGAACCAGGATTGAGAGTTCGCAGCGTTCGGGGTGAACTCATGAAGCCCTGCTCAGACGGGTCTGGGGCACCGAGTATCGCAGTGAAACTGAATATCTACGCGTCTACATCGGTCGCCTGCGGCGCAAACTCGAAAATAATCCTGCTCAGCCAGCTCATGTCTTAACTGAGCCAGGGGTTGGCTATTACATGGTGAAAATGGAAAAATCACCACCGTTTTTCAGGGAGGAAGTATGTTTCATTCTAGCACAGTAGAGCAACGAGTTCAGTGGGTCAGCCAATTGCTGGTAAATACACGACCACATGGGTTGGTCAGTAAGTTGAGTCACACCAATCAGGTCTCGCGTCAGACCTTGTATCGATGGAAAGAGAAAGACTCTCTATGTCAAGCCCTTTTGAGACCAATTTGAAGCATGAGAAAAAATCAGGCGGAAAGAGGAGGAGAAATGTCTTCAACAAGGCATGAGCAAGTATACCACGCCGCTCACAGCTGTCAAGCCGCTTCGCTTTCCTTGACAGCCGCTCACTTACGTGGTCTTTTTTGGGCATGCCAAGTTGAAAGCCAAAGAACAGCAGGTTTTTTGGCTCGTCTGAGAAGGATGCACCATCATCAAAAGGTGCTAAGCCGCTCGGCGTGCATGCTGCTGTTGCGCTTGCTCAAAGGTGGCCGTCTGATAACACTCTCGATGCAGCCACATGGCAAAGATAATCCTGACCCACGCATTGGCAAGCGCCCGCACGGCGACGGTATGGCTTTTGCCTTCAGCGCGTTTGTGCCGATAATACTGCTTGGCCCACGGTTCACTTTGCGTTGTCTGCCACGCGAATTGGTGCAAAGCGTTGCGCAAGGGTTTGATACAGCCCAAGCGGCGATGAGCTTTGGAGTACGTCCCGCTTTGAAACAGGACGGGCGAGGTTCCAGCCAAAGCTTGCAGACTGCTCGCATTCTGGTAGCGAGAGCGATCATCGCCGATTTCTGCCAGCAGTCGCGGGGCCAGATGTTGGCCTGCACGCGGCAAGCTGGCAAAAATCTCATGGTCTGCGTGGGTCAAAAAAAGGGCGTCAATCTCCTTGTCATACTGCGCAATTTGCTCGATCAGCGGCAGCAGTTGACTCACCAGTACGACCATCAAACGCGATTTGGCGCGGGTGGTGACGGAATCGGCCTGCAAATGGGGTTGGTGCAGCTGCTCAAAAATGGTGAGTGCTACGGTCGTCGGATTGGGATGCTTGCTTTGTCTGAGCACCTCCTGGATCTGTTTAGACGAAGCGGCCATTGCTTCCTGCGGAGTGGGATAGGTTTGCAAGAACTGCAATGTGCACTTTTGTTGCAGTTTCGTAAACAGTTCCAAGGCAACCGGGTAATACGCCTTGAGGCAGGCGGTGAGCTGATTGACCAGACGTGTTTGCATCTGGATCAACGCATCTTGATCGCGGGTGAGCAGTTTGAGCTCTCGAATCTTCTCGCTATCAGGAATGAGCCGATGCAAATCAGCCAAGTCAGCACGTCCGGTCTTGGCCAGCAAGTAGGCATCAATCGTATCCGTCTTAGCTCCAGATGCGGAGCGCCGACGATCAACGGTGCGAGGGTTAACCGGATAGACCGGCCAGCCAGCCTCCAACAGCTGGGCGATCAACAGACCATGCGTGGTCTCGATGATACAAGCCATCTGTTCCTTGGACTCCGAGCCAACGATCTGTGCCAAGAAGGTGTTCAGCCTGCTCATTCCTTGAGGATTGTGATCGATACGAAGCGTCCCGACTTGACGCCCTTTCTCATCAATGACCAAGGCGTCATGGTGCGTGTCCGCCCAGTCAATACCGGCATACCACATAGACACTACTCCTCTCTGCCACATTGGTTCCTGAGCTCGCGTGCCCTTATACTGTGGCGCTCGAAGCGCGACTCTCTCATGATCGGTCTGGCTCAGGAACGCAGCCAAGGAAGTGCGAGCTTTCTCAATCGGTCGAGCCGGGTGGAGAGGGTAGACTTTCCCTGGCACGTTCAACATTTGTATGGAACAAGGGTATCCTTGTTCATGCCCTCTGTCGAGAGGGCTTGTTCTTAGTTTACTGTATAAGGAGAGCAAGCCTTGCATTCGGCCTTGGAAAACACGCCCATTACCACCAAACCAACGATGCCGATCCATCTTCTGGTTTTGACGCTATTAATCGAAACACATGCAAGTTATCGAAACATCCAAGCCTGCCTGAAGAAAGTACACGGCATCCGCATCAGTTTGGGCAGTAGTAGCAGTGTGATCCAGGAAGCAGGGCAACGTGCTCAAACGTGGTTGAGTCACCAGCAGGCACAGATGCCACGCTCGTTGGCATTGGACGAACAATACAGCAGCCAAAGAGGGAAAGCCTATCTCAATGTCATTGATGTGCACAGCGGGCAAGTCTGGGCGACGATACCACCAATAGCGGTGGATGGAGAAAGTTGGACGCTTCTGTTGTGGTATTTGCAGGATCAAGGACTGACACGTGATTGTACGGTGAGTGATGGGGGAAGCGCGATCCATGAGGCATTGAGTGAGGTCCACGGTCTGGGAAGTCATCAACGAGATGTCTGGCATGTGTTCCAGCTTGCCTCTCAAGTTCAGGGGCGGCTGGATCGCGCACTGAAACAGATCGAGGATCGTTTGCCCGTGATACAGCGACAAGCACAGCGTGTGGCATTGGGTCAAAAAGCCCGAGGAAGGGCTCCCAAAGCCGATGTGGCCGAGCATCAGGCTCTGATTGAGCGGATGAACTACGTCGCAGAGGGAGTTCGCTATTTGTTGAAGGAATTGCACACCCTTTGGAGGTTGTGGTGCTCAGCGCTGATCCACAAGCCGGTATCCTCACCAGTCAGGGGCGTCACGCTGAAATCGAAACCGTGCTGGTTCTGCTGGATGAACTTGAAATGCAGGTACCTCCAGCCTTGCAGAAGGAAATACAAAACCTCAGCAAGCATCTCCGTCTGGCCCTTTCGCCTATTCTGCTGTTTGCACGAAAACTTGATGAAGTCCAACAACTGGCCAGCGCACAACTCGGACCGCAAGCTGTCCATCTGCTGGCATGGGCATGGCAGCGTCGTGCGGTGCTTGGTCTCACGACCACAGACCTGGTGAAAAGCGTTGAACCGGCTTGGCAAGTGGTAGCACAGACATTGTTCTCTGCTTGGGATCTCACCGTTCGAGCCAGCAGTGCGGTCGAAAGCTGGCATAGTATTGTGCGCCCGCACTTGGCCGTTCATCGCACCCTTTCTGCCGGGATACTGGCATTGTTGGCTGTTTGGCATAATCACCGAATAGCCCCACGCGGTCCCCATGTTGGCCTTTCTCCTTTACAGCGAACAGATTCTCTACACCAGAATTCAGATTGGTTAGTTGCTCTTGGCTATTCTGCCCAAGCTGCCTGACCGTTCAAACTGTCACATGGATTTGAACCATGCCTAAAGGCAGCAAAAGGACCGTTGACAAAGTAAAGGATGATCCTTTTTTACCTGTAGTGCCCGCTACTTTGCGGCTCAGGACACCTTACGTAGCTCTGGGCCTTCTTGGGGATCGGTCAATTTATCTCCGGCTCGAGTATACACCGTCTTTAATATGTGGCCACTACCACCACCCATGCATGGTATTACAGATCCGGGATCTCCTCCAACCAGGTTTGTTGCTTCTTCAGCTCCGCGATCTGTTCCCGGAGATCCTGCATCTGGAAATGAGCGAACTGCCGAGAGAGGGGCGACTGCTCGGCCTGCTTTTCATGCCTGCCGAGCTCTGCATTGGCCTTGTCCAACTGTTCCTCCAGACTCTCCCGGTGTTCACGCACGTTTGCCGGCGTCACAAGCTCCAGATGCCCAACACTCAATAGTGGCTCTGCCCCATCAGTGCGAATAGTCCCGCGTAACATCCTACCCAAGCTGGCCCGACCCACCCCCTCCTTCTCGGCCGTCTCACTTTCCTTGGTGACCTGTTGCAACTTTTCAGTCTTGGTGTTATAGACCAGGGTCCGTTTGCGTTCGTAGGCCGCAGCCGCTCGACCGGTTGCCTCTCTGGTCCCAATATGGGTTGTGTCCAGCAATGTGCGTTGCTCCTCCAGCCCCGCGATCTGTCGCTGGAGCTCCTTCATCCTGGTAGGATCGAGATGCCGAGAGAGGGGGGAATCCTCATACCCGCCGAGCTCTTTCTTGGCCTCGTCCAACTGTTGCTCCAGACTCCGCTGGTGTTCACCCACGTTTTCTGGCGTCACAAGCACCAGATGCCCAACATGCGATAGTGGATTTACCATACCCTGATCATGGAGAATAGTCCCGAGTAACATCTCATTCAAGTGGGGACGACTCACCCCCTCCTCCATGGCCGTCTTCTGTATTTTGATGATCCGTTGCAACTTCTTAGTGTTGGTGTTATAGACCAATTGCCCGCGACGTTGCGCATCCCGTGGGAATGATGAGGCCTCGGCCGGTGGTGACCCTCCCTCCCTCCCGGTCTCGCCGGTCCCGCCGGTCGCGGATGACCTGTATAGTTGACGTAAGAACGCCGGACTGCTTGCATCGGACTGTTCCGCATCCGGAACCTGAGAGGTCTCGAGAGGCCTCGCACCTAGTGGGAATCGCTTCATACCCATCCTCCTTATATGTGCATATGTCATTTAAACTTATTTATCGCGTTTTTCAATCAGATACTAAAGCTTCTATCATTTTGCTGATGTGTGGTGCCGCATTGGTAATCAGATCATTATAAGTTTGTTCAGCCACATGATTCCAGTGCCAGGTATCCTCGAAAGCGATAATTTGAGATTCACTATCCTTGCCACGCTCATCTTTGAACAAGACGTTATAATTGCGATTGGAATTGAATGGTGGGTCAAGATAAACGAGATCGATGCTGCTTTCGGCAACGTACTGGCGTAAAATATCCAGATTATCCCCATAAAACAGCGTATTCTCGGTAATAGGCTGTGGTGACATTATTCGGCCCCCCCCTCCGTGTACTTTACGCATCGTATTCCTTTGTTTGACGTATGTCAATCCAAATCTTATATACGCTAAGATTTGGATACGCTGACCCCATAAAAAGTAAATCGCCCGGCCAGGAAGACCCCGACCAAGGCGATTTTCTCTTGCGATCCATTTTACCGTAAAGTTATTTTACTGCAAAGCAGCACTGTCATTTTACGGTATTGCCATTATGCGCTTATGCGCTTTTCAACGTCTCACCATCATCATGATTGTCACTTTGCCCAGTTTGCCCAGATCGCACTTTTCTATTTGCCCTGGCAACGGCAAGACGAGCATCTACCAATTCAGAATCCAGGGAGGCTATCTGCTCTTTTGCCTCCTCCAATTCCTCCTGGAGGTTGCACACCAAATCATCACGCGATTTCAAGAGACGTGCCTGACTACTATTCTCATCTTTCAGGGAAGAGACATCAAGAGCACTTCGCCCTTTCAAGGCAACGATACCATTTTGTCAATCCACAATAGCAGCAGCGCGATCCTTGAGCGTTGCCACTAGCGCCGCGATTTCCGAGCGCAGCCGCGCAAAGAGATTACTATAGCCCTCATGACCGAGCTTGGCCCAGAGCATTTGTAACATGCCGAATCCCCACCCGGCGAGGCAGCGCACCACCAGCATGACACCAGTCGCTTGCGGAGCATTGGTGCTCACCGCCTCGACATTGACGAAACGAGTAATCGTCAAAATGGTCATCACCAGAAACACCAACGTTGGGATGGTATAAGCAATCGCCCAGACCCAAGCATCGATGCGCTTGGTGCTCTGGACCATTTTCCAGTGATCATAGGTGATTTTCAACGCACTAAAAATGATCAATTCAGGCAACACCGAAAAGGCAATCACACTCACCTGGTTGGCAGTGACAATGGCAGTGTCAGGCAATACCCAAACAACCAGCTTATGAGCTCGACTTTGTACAATTTTACTAAAGAAGAAGGCATGAACTCTCCGCTGAGGTAAGATAGAAGCTAACCAAAGCATATCTTTCTTCAAGGAGACCTTTCATGCCATTACCTGAAGCTATTATAGCTGTTATGGCCCCTTTTCGGCCACTGTTTACCGCTCCGACGTGGAGAAAATTGATGACGTTACTCACCGGAACCTTGCTAGCTCACGGACGCCGAACCGTCTGTAGCGCCTTGCGCTTCAGTGGAGAACAGATGAATGAGAACTGGAGCCAGTATCATCAGGTGCTCAATCGTGCTCGCTGGTCACCACTGGCTGCAAGTCAGTGTTTCCTCTTGCTGATCGTGGAAACCCTGGTGCCCAAGCATGCTCCCATAACGATCGTGATCGACGAGACCTTGGAACGACGATGGGGACCCCAAATCAGCAAGCGAGGCCATTATCGCGATAGTGCTCTTTCGAGTCGCAAGCGATCAGTGAGCAGCAGTGGACTCCGCTGGATCGTGATGGCAGTGGTCGTCACTCCTTCTTGGACCAAGCAGCCCTGGGCGTTGCCATTCCTGGTCGTTCTTTCCACGACCCCAGCGTGTAGCCTGGCAGCAGGCAAACGACACAAAACCATTGCGATGTGGGCAAGGCAAGCGAATGGTGCAATGGTGCAGCGGAACGGCGTTGTGGTATCGCTTTGGAAAGCCACCATTGCCTCTGCGCTGGGTTCTCACCCGCGACCCCAGCGGCAAGAAAGAACCCAAGGCGTTTTTCTGCACCGATCAGCAGTGTGGGGGCCTTGCTGTCATGCTCACGTTCATGATGCGGTGGAGCATGGAGAGCACGTTTGAGGAAGCTCGCGCTCATATCGGCATCGAAACCCAGCGGCAGTGGTCAGATTTGGCGATCGAACGCACCACTCCACTCTTGCTGTGTACCTACAGTTTGGTCACCTTGATTGGGACTCACCTGGCTGCTTCTGAGCAGATTGCTGTCGAGCAGACGGCATGGTATCGCAAATCAGCAGCAACCTTCCATGATGTTCTTGCTGCCGTGCGACTCCATATCTGGAAACTGCAGAGCAATACAACATCCCCCCATGATCCTGCTGGCGGTGCTTGGTCCCACGTTCCGTGCTCGATCGGCTTCTCTATGCTGCCTGTTATTAGTTGGAAATGTACAAAGTCGAGCTTTGGAGGTTGTGGTGCTCAGCGCTGATCCACAAGCCGGTATCCTCACCAGTCAGGGGCGTCACGCTGAAATCGAAACCGTGCTGGTTCTGCTGGATGAACTTGAAATGCAGGTACCTCCAGCCTTGCAGAAGGAAATACAAAACCTCAGCAAGCATCTCCGTCTGGCCCTTTCGCCTATTCTGCTGTTTGCACGAAAACTTGATGAAGTCCAACAACTGGCCAGCGCACAACTCGGACCGCAAGCTGTCCATCTGCTGGCATGGGCATGGCAGCGTCGTGCGGTGCTTGGTCTCACGACCACAGACCTGGTGAAAAGCGTTGAACCGGCTTGGCAAGTGGTAGCACAGACATTGTTCTCTGCTTGGGATCTCACCGTTCGAGCCAGCAGTGCGGTCGAAAGCTGGCATAGTATTGTGCGCCCGCACTTGGCCGTTCATCGCACCCTTTCTGCCGGGATACTGGCATTGTTGGCTGTTTGGCATAATCACCGAATAGCCCCACGCGGTCCCCATGTTGGCCTTTCTCCTTTACAACGAACAGATTCTCTACACCAGAATTCAGATTGGTTAGTTGCTCTTGGCTATTCTGCCCAAGCTGCCTGACCGTTCAAACTGTCACATGGATTTGAACCATGCCTAAAGGCAGCAAAAGGACCGTTGACAAAGTAAAGGATGATCCTTTTTTACCTGTAGTGCCCGCTACTTTGCGGCTCAGGACACCTTACGTAGCTCTGGGCCTTCTTGGGGATCGGTCAATTTATCTCCGGCTCGAGTATACACCGTCTTTAATATGTGGCCACTACCACCACCCATGCATGGTATTACTCTGGATCCTCCTGGATCTCCTCCAACCAGGTCTGTTGCTTCTTCAGCTCCGCGATCTGTTCCCGGAGCTCATTCATCTTGAAATGAGAGTACCGCTGATTGAGGGGCGACGGGTCGACCTGCTGTTCATGCCCGCCGAGCTCTTCCGTGGCCTCTTGCAACTGTAGATCCAGACGCTCCCGGTGTTCACGCACGTTTGCCGGCGTCACAAGCTTCAGAGGCCCAACACGCAATCGTGGCTTTGCCTGACCAGTGCGAATAGTCCCGCGTAACATCTCACCCAAGCTGGTCCGTTGCACCCCCTCCTTCTCGGCCGTCTCCCATTGGTTGGTGACCTGTTGCAACTTTTTAGTGTTGGTGTTATAGACCAGGGACCAGTTGTGTTCGCTGGCCTCAGCCGCTTGCATGTTCTCACGGGTTGCCTCTCTGGTCCCAATATGGGTTGTGTCCAGCAATGTGAATTGCTCCTTCAGCCCCGCGATCTGTCGCCGGAGCTCATTCATCCTGGCAAGATTGAGCTGCAGATAGAGGGGGGAATCCTCCTGTTCATCATACCCGCCGAGCTCTTCCTTGGCCTTTTGCCACTGTTCCTCCAGACGCTGCTGGTGTTCACCCACGTTTTCCGGCGTCACAAGCACCAGATGCCTAACATGCCATCGTGGATTTACCATACCATGGCTAATAGTCCCGTGTAACATGTCAATCAAGCTGCTCCGATTCACCCCCTCCTTCCTGGCCGTCTCCCGTTGGTTGATGATCCGTTGCAACTTCTTAGTCTCGGTGTTATAGACCAATTGCCCGCTACGTTGCGCATCCCGTGGGAATGATGAGGCCTCGGCCGGTGGTGACCCTCCCTCCCTCCCGGTCTCGCCGGTCCCGCCGGTCGCGGATGACCTGTATAGTTGACGTAAGAACGCCGGACTGCGTGCATCGGACTGTTCCGCATCCGGAACCTGAGAGGTCTCGAGAGGCCTCGCACCTAGTGGGAATCGCTTCATACCCATCCTCCTTATATGTGCATATGTCATTTAAACTCATTTATCGCGTTTTTCAATCAGATACTAAAGCTTCTATCATTTTGCTGATGTGTGGTGCCGCATTGGTAATCAGATCATTATAAGTTTGTTCAGCCACATGATTCCAGTGCCAGGTATCCTCGAAAGCGATAATTTGAGATTCACTATCCTTGCCACGCTCATCTTTGAACAAGACGTTATAATTGCGATTGGAATTGAATGGTGGGTCAAGATAAACGAGATCGATGCTGCTTTCGGCAACGTACTGGCGTAAAATATCCAGATTATCCCCATAAAACAGCGTATTCTCGGTAATAGGCTGTGGTGACATTATTCGGCCCCCCCCTCCGTGTACTTTACGCATCGTATTCCTTTGTTTGACGTATGTCAATCCAAATCTTATATACGCTAAGATTTGGATACGCTGACCCCATAAAAAGTAAATCGCCCGGCCAGGAAGACCCCGACCAAGGCGATTTTCTCTTGCGATCCATTTTACCGTAAAGTTATTTTACTGCAAAGCAGCACTGTCATTTTACGGTATTGCCATTATGCGCTTATGCGCTTTTCAACGTCTCACCATCATCATGATTGTCACTTTGCCCAGTTTGCCCAGATCGCACTTTTCTATTTGCCCTGGCAACGGCAAGACGAGCATCTACCAATTCAGAATCCAGGGAGGCTATCTGCTCTTTTGCCTCCTCCAATTCCTCCTGGAGGTTGCACACCAAATCATCACGCGATTTCAAGAGACAAGCCTGACTACTATTCTCATTCAGCAGGCTTTGCAAGACCACCTAGAACCCTCTGCAACCTTGCAGGAGTCCGTACCAGCACACTTTTCACAAAACGCAAATTCACATGCTGAACATTTGTAAGAGGATGCTGCAACATCCGATAATGAGTAATCCAGTACACCTCTCGCACACGCGCATAACCTACATCCTCAGTTCGCTCTAGCTCTACCATCTGCATCATTACATTTACCTCTCTCATAGAAGTAACCCAAGTATTTTTATCGAGATTGTTACCAGAGCATGTAATATGAGAAATAAAGCGCTTATACATATTATCAGTCATACCAACATAATGAACCTTGCCTTACCGCAATATGCTTAATCTGCTTGTTATAACTTGACGCTGCTGTTATGGGATGCTCTGCTTGCCTATGATACGACGTTAACCTGCGCCCAGGTAGCAGCTAACCATCCGCTCTGGGTACTGTATTCTTCAGGGTCAACAGGACTGCCAAAGGCGATTGTGCATAGCCATGGTGGCATCTTGCTAGAGCATGTCAAGTTTCTGCATTTGCATATGGACCTGAAGCCAGAGGACCGTTTCTTCTGGTTTACCACCACCGGTTGGATGATGTGGAACTTACTGGTCGGAGGTCTGCTCATTGGCTGTACCATCCTGCTCTACGTAAGCATTGTCTCTTTCGACACCAACCAACTACCGGCTGGAGCGACCGTCATCAGTGCGACCCTGACACTGTATCGCTACGATCCCTATTTCTATCAAGGGGATCTCGGCTCAATCAGTGCAGATATCTCACCTATTGGCGGCTTCAATGGCAACAATGCCCTGGAGCAGGCGGACTACAATGCCAGTTCTGGTCAGAGCAATGTTGGCTACTTCAACATTGTTCCCACGCAGACAAATCAGGCGACCAGTGATACCATCGCCTCCAGTGCCTTTAAGTACATCAATGGTAGTGGACATACCCAGTTTCGTATCCATTTCCAACAGGCCACCAACAATACCAACCAGATGGATGTAATGAATTTCTATAGCGGAGATTCAGGAGGAGCCTATGTGCCTGTATTGAAAATCCAATATCACTAGTGGTCTGTCATCCCTGATTTGATGAGCTAAAGAAAAAGGAGTATTCTTGAAGGACGAAAAAAACAACCATTCAAGGAGACTCCATGAAGAAGTATACCGTCCAGTTAGATACAGAGCAACGCCAGATGCTCGAAAGCCTGCTTAACGGAGGACGTGAGCAACTCTCGGACAAATGAAGTGGGTCAGACCGCTAGATATGGCATCTTGCTCTGTACATGAGATTTTCCCTCCAGCTACATCTCCATACCTTGTTTTATTTCCCTCCATTGTACTGCCCAAACTGAAAGTGTCTTCAACAGTTCTTGTATTTTTTCTTTCGTATGTTGATCAGTGAGGTTTCCTGCGCTATCAAATTTATCAGCCGCGTTAGGAATTATTACTTCAGGACTATTTAAAGGATACACATTTAAAAAGACAAACGTTTGCCGTAAGTGATGCTGCGCTCGCGTTCCACCGAGCATGCCGATGGAAGCGCTCATAATAGCAACTGGTTTTCCTTCCCATGCGTTATCACCGTAAGGACGTGAAGCCCAATCAATGGCATTTTTAAGAACGCCTGGAACAGAGTAATTATATTCAGGAGTTGCAAAAAGGATAGCATCAGATGCTCTAATTTTTCCTTTGAATTGCCTAATCACTTCAGGCGGGTTATTATCATCGTCCTGATTGAACAATGGAAAAGAACTGATATCAAATGTTTCAAGCGTTACATTACTCGGCGTAAGAGAAATAGCGGATCGTAATGCAGCTTTGTTAAATGATCCTTTTCTCAAACTCCCAGCAATACCAAGTATTTTTAATTCATTATTCATCTTCCTTGCCCCTTTCTTTTTTCACCTCGTTCGTTCCCTTCAGTTCATCTTCGCCGAGAGTTCTCTTGTGCGCTAAAGAAACTTGCGCTGTTGTTCCTGCTCATCTGGTTTGTGAAAAGCCAGTGTTTCAACCAAGGGGCAATAGTTGTCTAAGAGCTGCCCAGTTCATGGATCAGGTCACGGAGAGCAACCTGGTTCTTGCAAGAACGAACATAGCAGCAACAAATCTATCTGCAGAATATCGGATGAGTGCAATACTCTAGCACCCGATCTACCTGGCTCTGTTAACAAGCGCTCACTGGACAGCACCCCAAGACGCCTGAGCAGACCATTGAGTGGTTGGAATTGAAAAGGCCAGGGCAGCAGGTTATTGCCTGTTGCCCTGGCCCCATTCTAGCGTGCTGCTACCGTGTCGCAGTCACGAGATAAAGGTACGTATGGCCTCGATTGGTTCTGGCTCTACATTGAACAGCAAGGTATAGTGATTAAGAGTCGGGAAATTCACGAGCTGGCTGTTTTTTATCGCCTGTTGCATGGTTGCTGCTGCTGTCTCTGAGAGTAGTTGATCATGAGGCATTACCAATTCCTGACCGGCCCGTAGAATCAAGGTCGGCGACTGAACCATGCTCCATTGTTCTTCAGGTCTGGCCTCATCTGAATTCAGGCCTTCTTCCAAAACACCTTCGCGATAACTACGAGAGAGCACTGATCCATCGCTGTGTTGTACAACATCGTTTTCAAAGTAGATATCCATATACTCATTCCAGTATGGTCCCAAAAATGGAGCGGCTTTTAGACGCTGGATATATTCTTGATACGAGGGGACAGCAACTCCCAGGCGGCTGATAGCCGTTGTTAACCAGGCTGGCTGGTCCTCAACTGTTTGCCAGGGAAGGGGAGCTCCACCATCTGCCAGGATCAGTTTGCTTAATTGAGTTGGATAGTTGGCCGCAAAATACAATGCGATTGAAGCGCCAAGTGAATGCCCGAGTATGATCGGAGCTTCCAGTCCCAGAGCAGCGATGAGTGCGGATAGATCAGCCGCGTGGATGGGCACACTGTAACCGTGTTCTGGTTGGTCGCTCCGACCTCGTCCGCGCAGATCATAGGCAAACACACGATGATCACGTGCCAGATCTTCTACAATAGCCTGGAAGAAGAAGGCATTGGCGGTCAAACCATGGATACAGATAATAGGTGTTCCCTGTTCCCCCCACTGGACATAATGGTGTGTGAGCCTGCTGGTAGTCACATATGTATCGCTCGTCGGTTGTAATGGCATAGGTCTGACTCCTTACAAAAAACCTGGAGGTAAGGCTACCTCCAGGACTAACAGAATAGAGAACGTAGAGAACGTTGCGTTAGCACTAATTGCAGTATCCCGCCAGCGGATCGTGAAAGAGTAGGAGTCGCAGCGCTTCTCTCCTCTTCATAGGATACTCGCAAAACCTAAAATGATTATTTCGTGAAAGTAATATGATTGCACTTAGGGCCAGACTTGTGCTGCTTTGATAAAATCACTGGCCGGTGTAAGCTGGGCATTCTTGATCTGGAGGAACATAAAGTCGCTGACACCGCCGTGCTGGTCCGGAGTCCAGGTCAGGCTAGGACCAAATCCAGTGTCGTAATTATTGAAATCATGATCTAACGCGTTACGCAGACTATCGCGGGTCAGGCTCTTACCAGCTTTGTTCAGTGCATCTGTGAATATCTTGGCATTGATATACCCATAGAATTTATAAGCACTAAAGACAGCGTCACTAGACGTAGCTTGTAAGTACTCCTGACCAACGGGGGTAGCGGTACTGGTATAGCCGCTCACATAGGTACCTGTACCAGCGGGTCCCAGAACTTTCGCCCAGGAATTATCGGCCATCGGATAATTAGCCACATAGCCCATTGGTGGATGATAGCCCTGACTGGTGGCTGCAGCAATGAAACTAGCGGTGGGACCAGGCAGACCATTCAGGACAATCACATCCGGGTGAGCCGCCTTCAATGTCTGTACCGCCGCAGTAAAATCGGTCTGGGTCGCGTTATAGCCGACCGAAGTAAGCAACTGAGCGCCATTTTTTTGCAATGATTCGTTTAATGTAGTTTTTTGCTGTAAGCCCAGCACGTCATCTTCATAGAAGAAGCCTGCAGTTTTCGCGTGCAGTTTACTGGCCACATAATAACCCAGGACGTGACCCTCATCCCCATAATTGGGCTGAGTCATCCAGACCCAGGGTAAGGCTTTCCCGTTCGCATCGGTGAACTTGGAGCCGCCCCCAATAGGATCGACAAAGGGAATCCCTTTTGCATTGGTATAACTTTCAGCGACATTCGCATTGCCTGAACCACATACCTGGAACAGTGCGAAGGCGTTGTCCTGTTCAAACAACTGACGTACCGCATCCTTGGTCCTGGTTGAGTCACCACCATCACTTACCTGCACCAGTTTGATCTTGCGTCCGTTGATACCTCCAGCTGCATTGATCTTGTTAAAATAGAGCTGGTCGCCAGCCAGGATTGGTGCACAGATTACTTTCAACGGGCCTGTTGTATCCAGTACCGCGCCAATGGTAATCGTATCGTTGCTCACACCGGGTACGCTGGCTGCCGCCCCGGTACTTGTACCGCCGCAACCGGTCAAGATGGCGGCCACGACGATCAGCAACGTTGCACATCGTATCCCTATCCGAAGCCGTCTAAAAAAATCCATAGCGTCTCGTTCCCCTTTGTTAACAGCATATACATGGTCAAGGATGTGATACATGAGTCATGTTTCATGTATACCCGATATGAGTATGAAATGTCAAGGCGGTGAAAAAACATCTCTTGACAGCATAATCATCTTCATGGCATGATACATGTAACATGAATCACCTGTCATGTTGATGCGAGTAAATGAAAATCATGACCTGGACGGAGGCAGATGCAATGATCGCATTTTTGCAAGTCGTCATAGCGGGACTGGTAACAGGCAGTATCTATGGGCTGTTAACCCTGGGGATAACGTTGATTTATCGCACCACAGGTGTGCTCAACTTTGCGTACGGGGCCATCGCCGCCCTGTGTGCCTGCTTTATGTACATCTTAGTGACGGGGCTACGACTCAATTTCTGGTTGGCCCTGTTCCTCACGCTTTTATTTGCACCCCTGTTGGGAATAGTATTGGAGCGCTGCTTTGCGCGACCCGTCTTACAAGCGCCCGTGTTCACTAAAGCCATTGCTACGCTGGCGCTGGCGTTGGTACTGGAGACGGTCACGCAAGCGATCTGGCCCCAGCTGGCCGAGGTGCAGCACTTCTCTACACCATTTGAAGGTCAGGCCATCCATCTGGGAGGACTGTATATTTCAGCCATCGATATCGTTATTTTAGTGGTGACGGCGTCTTTGATGCTGGTGCTACACCTCTTTCTGATGCACACCCGCCTGGGGATCGCGATGCGTGCAATGGCTGATAGCATTCCGGCCACACGTCTGATGGGAGCGTCGGTGGGACGTATCTTCATGCTGGTCTGGGCGCTGAGTGCTTTACTGGCGGCGATCTGCGCTATCTTGCTGGCGAGTCAGAGCAACCTGATCAATGTACAATTTATGGATCCTATTCTCCTGCCAGCTTTTATCGGAGCCGTTCTTGGTGGACTGGATAGCCTGCCAGGATCCCTCATCGGTGGTATCCTCGTTGGTCTGGTCAGTAATCTACTGGCTTATTTCCTGGCTGGACGCACACTCGGAACAGTAGATATCGGTAATCCGGCGATCCGCGATACATTGATCTTTATAGGTTTTATTATTATATTGCTGATCAGACCACAAGGGTTGCGCGGTCGTGCGCTGCTGCGGCGTGTGTAGCAAAGGAGTTGCAACTATGACACAGAAGCCGGCAACGGATCAGAAGGTAGCGCCAACGGTGACAATACAGCCGGAGCCACACAGGGAGGATAGTCTCAGTGCACGCCTGGTGCGACAGCGTGGCTGGTTGGTCAGTATCGTGGGCATAGTGCTATTGATCCTACTGCCAATGCTTTATAACCAGATATTTGGTTTCAGCGCTGGTTTCCAATTGCACTCTATCTCGCTGATCGGTATCTTTATCCTGGCGGCCCTGGCCCAGAATGTGCTCACTGGCTACGTTGCGCTACCTGCGCTAGGAAATGCCGCGTTCTTTGGTGTGAGTGCCTACATGCTAACCTGGTTGAGTAGCGACCTCGGTCAGCCTTACTGGGTCGGTATCCTGGTCGCGGTGCTGGTCTCGGCTGTTCTGGGCTTGATTGTTGGCACCCCGGCTCTACGCATCTCTGGTGCACATCTGGCTGTAGCTACGCTGGGACTCGTAACTACGGTTGGCTCACTACTGAATTTCTGGGATACGACTGCTGGACGTCAGAATTATGATCTGAGCAATCTGCCAGATTTTTTGAATGACGATTATGTGCTCTACTATTCCATTTTTGCCATCGTCGTTATCTTACTTTTCCTGACGTATCATCTCCTGCATTCGCGGGTCGGACGAGCCTGGGTCGCCATTCGCGATAACGAAACGGCAGCCGAGGCATTCGGCATCAATTTGACGAAATATAAGCTGCAGGCATTTGTTATTAGCGCTGCCATCACTGGATTAGCAGGCACCTTGTATGCAACCTGGGCCACCACAGCCTCTTCGAGCATGTCCAGTTCGGACCAGACCATCGCTTTTCTTGCCATGATCGTTGTAGGTGGACTTGGCTCACTGAGTGGATCGATTCTGGGAGCTATCTTTGTCGGCCTGCTGCCCCTGCTCCTGGGTCAACTACCCAGTCCCCTGATCATCGGTGCGCTCCAATTGCAGATTTCAACCCTGACTACAGGGATCTATGGACTCCTGTTACTGCTCGTCTTGATCTTCTTTCCGAGTGGCTTGAGTAGTCTGGGAACACGCGCTGGCAACTGGCTGCAACGCAACTATACAAGGGAGGGACGCAATGACTGAGGTGGTACAAGCCAGTCCATTGCTGGAGATCCACAACTTGACGGTGCGTTTTGGTGGACTTGTCGCTATCAATGCATTGGACCTGCAGATTGTTGAGGGCGAGATCTTTGCGCTGGTCGGCCCTAATGGCGCGGGCAAGACTACTGTACTCAACAGCATTAGCGGACTCATCAAGCCGGCCGTCGGTACAATTCAGTTCGCAGGGCAGGAGTTGTTATCGTTGCCAGCCCACAGACGCGCCTCGCTCGGTATCGGACGTACATTTCAGCAGTTGCAACTGTTCAGTAGTATGACGGTCCTTGATAATTTGCTGACGGCCCAGCATACCCAATTGCAGACAGGTATTCTGTCGGGGGTCTTGCCCTTCTGGCGCAGTAAACGCGAAGATGCCAGCGCACGTCAGCGTGCGCTGGAGACCCTGGTTCAACTGGGCTTGGATAGCTATGCGCAGCGTATCGCAGGCTCTTTACCCTTCGGCATTCAAAAGTTGATCGGCGTAGCGCGTGCACTGGTACTCCATCCGCGTCTGGTACTCCTTGATGAACCTGCCGCTGGTGTGCCGCCCCAGGAGGTACAGGAACTGGCTACCAGACTGCGTTTCTGGCAAAAAGAACTGAGCACGACCCTGCTCTTAATCGAGCACAACATGCGCCTGGTACAGGCAGTGGCTGATCGTGTATGTGTACTGGATTATGGTAGCAAGCTTGCCGAAGGCGAACCCAGAACCGTCTTAAGCAATCCTGCTGTGCTGACAGCCTATCTGGGTAGTGGGGCCAGCAAAAAAACGCAGCAGGAACAGGCAGCGGAGGGAATATCGCATGTTGAAGGTTGAGCAACTGCACGTCGGGTATGGCTCACTAGAAGTGCTCCATGGCATATCATTCAGCATACCGCAGGGGGCCATTGTCGCTATTTTAGGCTCCAATGGTGCAGGCAAGACAACCCTGATGCGCTCACTGAGTGGACTTATCCCCACAAAGTCTGGTACTGTTGAGTTCATGGGGCAACCTCTGGGACGACTCTCAGCGGAAAGGCGTCTGCAAGCAGGATTGGCCCTGGTACCAGAGGGGCGCGACCTGTTCAGCTCTCTCACGGTACACGAAAATCTGTTGATGGGAGCCTATACACGCCATTCACACGCTGAGATTGCACGCGATATCGAACGCGTACTGGGCTATTTTCCACGCTTGAAGACGCGTTTGCAGGCCCACGCAGCCAGCTTGAGTGGAGGTGAAGGCCAGATGCTGGCCATTGGACGAGCCTTAATGTCACATCCACGTCTGCTTTTGTTGGATGAACCGTCACATGGCCTGGCTCCGATCATCGTTGAAACCGTCTTTGAAGTCATCGAGCAGTTGAATCGCGACGAAGGTTTGACCATCGTACTGGTCGAACAGAATGCGCACCAGGCCCTTGATATCGCGCACAGCGCCTATATCTTACAGAGTGGTAGCATTGTACTCAATGGCGAGTCAACAACATTGACAGCTAACTCTGCGGTACAAGAACTCTACATGGGTGGCTAAACACACCCAGGATATTTCATCACAACACAAAGGAGTCTTATTATGAATAATTTAAGTGGAAAAGTTGCTATTGTCACCGGAGCAGCCTCTGGTATCGGCCTGGCGATCGCGCGGGACCTGGCGGCACAGGGCGTACGTGTCACCCTCTCCGATGTGGACGTTGAACGTGGACAGGTGGTCACGGCAGAGTTAGAGGGTGCACGCTTCCAGAGAGCAGACATGACACAGCCAGAAGAGGTACGCATGCTGGTCACCAGTACCATTGAGGCTGAAGGCCGGGTGGATATCCTGGTCAACAATGCCGGCATTCAGCATGTTGCACCTATTGTTGAATTTCCCGAAGAAAAATGGCGACAGATTATTGAAATTATGCTTACCGCGCCATTCCTTTTGACACAGGCAGTATTACCTGAGATGTATAAAAACAACTGGGGACGCATCATCAATATCTCGTCAGTGCATGGTCTGCGTGCTTCCGCCTTTAAATCAGCCTATGTCACAGCCAAGCACGGCATCATTGGTCTGACACGAGTCACAGCGCTCGAAGCAGCCGAACATGGAGTAACATGTAATGCTATCTGTCCATCCTATGTACGTACACCGCTCGTTGAGAAACAGATCGTCGACCAGGCACGTATTCATGGCATTCCAGAAGAGGAGGTCGTCGAAAAGATCATGGCGGCTGAGGGAGCGATCCATCGCCTGCTAGAGCCTGAAGAGGTTGCCAACTTCGCCACCTATCTCTGCACAAATGCCGCCAGTGGCATTACAGGTAGCGCACAAACGATTGATTGCGGATGGACCGCGCATTAGAGCAGAGAAAAAGAGCCTGGGGCAGTAACCCGGGCTCTTTCTTGCTCATTTGAACCGCATCTCTCTGAGACCCCGAGCCGAGCACACAGGTCAGATTTCATACTATTTCACAGAGGGAAGTGATATGTTATAGTTCTAATAGGAGATATAAGCAATACGAGAAAATGGAGGAAATATACAATGGGAATGGAAACAGTTGTCTATGGCTTTATTCAAGGTCCACACTGGCCTCACGAGGTAGCAAATAAGTATGATGTTTTCTCAAAGCATTCCGAAAAACAGCTCATGTATATGGAGATAGACCGAAAGCTCACAGAGAAGGTCCATCATAATCTCCAAGCTCTTTCTGCGCTTCCAGAAGATGATGATACGTGGCCGTTCCTGTCACGTTCCATGTTCTCTTCTAGCACGAATTCTATACAAACAACCTATAAAAGCCAGATTATCCACTTTGGTGCTTCATTCAAGCAGATCGAATGGGCATGGGAAGAATGGTTAACGAAGTTCGAAGCATTACTAAGCACCATGTATTGGGATGAAGTCCGCGTCCATTTGATATCAGAAATGTTTACTTCATCATTTGACTACACCTGGGAAGACGACAGTAAAGAGAAGGCTATTTACCCAAATCATCCTGATCCTGTGGCTCACTGGCGCTTCTCGGGCGAACCGCGCACGTTTCGGCCATTGCTGAGGAGAGAAACAACTTAGCATCCCTCTAACGATATTTGCGAGGAAGACACTACAAGGCCGTGCCGGTCTTCAACCAATTGCTCCCCGGTTTCGATGCCATCCTCCCAATGCGCCCCAGGCGACATAGGCCCAATACTTTCAAAAAGCCCTGATAGCGAGAAAGATTCTATTGACGTAATTGTGGCTTTTTGTTATGATTGGGCGTAACAGGTGTTATTTGTATACAAGGATGTTTATAGTAAAAACCTCTTTGCTGGCTTATAGATCTTCCTTGTAATTCATCTCAAAATTTTGATCTTGATCTTCATCAAGGGAAGATATCTCGTAAAGTCCTCACAATTGTCACTTAATAATAAAAGGCGTTTTTTTATCATGGATGATGTGTATGAACATTTCTGGGAAACATTTCATATTTTCCCACTAACGTTGAAGAGCCGAAAACCTCAGTCATTATCATATTCTCTCCGGTGGGTGCATATCTTTATTGTATGCTTTTTTCTTTCTGAGTTCCTCATCGATATTTTATATGATTGGCGTAATTGTATTGTACAAGGAGTGCAAAATAACTGTAATTTTCCATCGGCACTGACAGATATAAATTCTCCACGACTGATTGCTCCGCTCGCGCTGTTTATTCTGGTTGTCTGGCTCTTCGAGCGATGGCAACAACGCATTCCAAATATCTTTAAAAAGTTATTGAATGTTTCTCGGCCAGGATACTATATCACTTCGAATGATGATGATGATGACGTGTCCTTGCAAAGAAAATATGTTTCCTTCCTTGAAGGATATCAAACCGCTCTCCTAGGCCAGGGGAAGATGCGAAAAATTCGTTTTTTCTATATCTTCTGCTGGGTGTTACTAGGATTTTGCCTCTTCTCAATACTTCCACTCATTGCAATCTTTAAGCCATTATCGGCAGATGTTGTGCTCAATACGTTGATACTGTTTGGACGCATTTTTGTCTTTCTTTTCGCGGTCATCTTTGTGTTCCTGGTTGCAGTAGGTAGCTGGACGATGGGAGCGACAGGGGTCTATATCACAAAACTTTCCTCGAACTTCTCATTCGTGCTGCGCCCTAACCATCCAGATGGCGGCAATGGCTTTAAATGGCTTGGCCTCTTCTGTATGGATCTTGCTTTGCCACTGCTGATGTTGGCCTTGACTTTAGCTATCGGCTTCTTTCTTGTCAGTGTTTTTCCCTATATTTCTCATGATATTCTTGTACCTATCAAGATCATTAGCCCTACGTTCATCATCTTGCTGACATTAGTCGCTAATTACGCGTTTTTTCGACCTCTCTGGAGTATCCATGTTCAAATGGCAGAGATGCTAGAAAGAGAGTCAGATATTTATGTTGCCACTATTGATCGTTGGCAACAAATACTCCAGTCTGCTCTGATGATCGGCGCGTATGATGAAGCGAAAAAGGCCAAAGAGCAACTTGATATCGCCAAACAGCTACCTAATCCGGATGATTATTCTACCTGGCCTCTACCTTTTGTGCGTATACAGGTGATCTCTTTCCTCAGTCCTATTCTGATTGCAGTACTTGGCCCGCTTCTCCAGCAAATTCTGAGTAGTACATTTCATATTACTATTTAGTGGACTGACTTCACTTCATTTGCAAGGTGCCTGAGACAAATGCAAGGAGTGGAAAAAAGAGATGTGCAACACAACCCCTATAACAATATCAGCGAGTTTCACGAGGAACAGATCAAAGCCGAAGACCAATCTTCCTAAGACTAGACGAATCTTAGGAAGATATGGAATTCGAGGGGGGGGAACAGCCGCACTAGCGGCAGGAGACAATAAATCGCTAGCAATATCCTGTAATCCTCTCTTATAGGATAGCTGGCGTAGAATAGACATCGAGAGCATAAGGCGAGGATGGCTCCCCCCGATAGCTAAAGCTATCTCCCCCCTCCGAGAGGGGGACGAGTTTTTTGGTACTTTTCATGCGATAGCGAGCTTTTACGACATTAAAACTACTGGATACGACCTACTTACTGGATACAAGCTACTGGTACTGGATACGACCTACTGGATACAAGCTACTGGTACTGGATACGACCTACTGGATACAAGCTACTGGTACTGGATACTATACAGTGCGTAAATACTAGCCAGCAAATTTGTATTTTGGCTGCCCCTTGATATCTGTACGCACACGGAAGAGGTCGCCCGATAAAGGATATTGTTGCTTCAAGACATCGTCCACAGCCGCCGAGGTAATATAAAGCTCATTGAGACCAGCACCACCAAACGTACAGGCAGTAGGACGCGCTACAGGCAGATCGATCGTCCGCTCAATCGTCCCATCCGGCGCAAAACGAATCACTTTGCCACCGTCCCAGAATGCGCTCCAGACATAGCCATCACTATCCACACAGAGACCATCAGGGAAGCCTGCTAGCCCAAGGCCACCTTCTTCGTCACCAGTCACGACAAAAGGCCGTGGCTGCGTAATCGTACCGTGCTCAGCATCAAAGTCATACGCTGTAATTATCTGGCGTGGAGAATCGGTAAAATACATGATTGTATTGTCAGGACTCCAACCAATACCGTTGGGGACTCCGATATTGGTAAGCATCACATGCACAGAGCCATCAGGGTCCAGACGATAGAGTGTGCCGTTATCAGGGTGCTCCTGACCATCTTCAACCTTGGAGCCAGCCCAGAAGCGTCCACGACAATCGACAGCCCCGTCGTTAAAACGCAGACGTGGATCTTCACCAAAGGGCTGCGCACTATAGCGTAAGATCTTGCTCGTCTCATTCCAGAACGCAAAACCCTTCTTCGTCGCCAGCACAAGACCACCGCGCTCACGCTCCGCCAGCACACCAACCGCAACCCCCGTCTGAATAATATCCATATGGTCAGAGATAGGATCAAAACGACAATAGCAGTCATTCTCGATATCAACCCAGTAGAGCACCTCTTGCGCTTCGCTCCATAAAGGGCCCTCACCCAATTTATTGCGACAGGGTAGGATATGTTCAACCTGATCCATGTTTGCGCTCCCTCAGATACAAACAAATAAACAATACAAAGAGACCACGTGCAGGAGGACGCGCAGTTATAGCATCCTCCTTGCTATGTTAACGATCCTGCTGGCTCGGGCGAATCAAGATCTCATTGATACTGACACGGGCAGGCTGCGTCACTGCATAGACAATAGCCGCCGCGATATCTTCACTCTCTAGCGGAGTCAGGCCCTGCAGCCATTCTTGCTGGCGCTGCTTGGCCTCTTCATCCGTGATGTTATCCACCAGTTCGGTCGCCACAGCACCAGGCTCAATGACCGTAATGCGAATATTATCTTTGTAGACTTCCTGACGTAAGGCCTCAGAAAAGGCCACCACACCCCACTTTGTCACATTGTAGACACCGCTACCAGCACGCGCAATGCGTCCAGCCACCGATGAAATATTGACGATATGCCCACCATGCTGCTCCTTCATGGTTGGCAATACCGCATGCGTTGTATACATCAAACCCATCACATTGATCGCTATCATACGCCGCCAATCTTCTGTATTCGCACCATCGATCTGACCTAACAGCATCACTCCTGCATTATTCACCAGGATATCGATACGACCTAAGGTACTCCGCACATGCTGAATCATAGCACTGACCTGCCCCTCATCCGCCACATCCGCTACCACAGGTAACGCCTTCCCACCCTGCTCATAAATATGTTGTACCAACTCCTGCAAGCGCTCGCTGCGACGCGCCACCACCGCTACATGCGCGCCCTCGGCGGCAAGTGCCAGCGCCGCAGCCGCGCCGATACCGGAAGAAGCCCCGGTCACCAATGCTACTTTCCCCTGCAATAAATTTGTCATACTATTTCTGTGCCTTCTCTTGTTCTGACTATAGAACAGCAGCTATCGCTGTCCTCGTTCTCTTGCTGTAATTATTCAAGATGCGCATTTTCAACACGTTGGTGGCGAGAAAAAAGATAGCCATCCTGCTTTATTTGACTATTACGTTTCTTTCGTATATCTATCTTTCCACAAGACGTGCGACTAGAGGACAAGCTTGCGCATTAAGATGTGCAGCGTTGTTGCGGGATCGCTGGTGCAGAGGCCTGAGTGGACAGGCGAGGTCTGAATGATAGTGCTGCGTGGAGCAACAAGCCAATGGAAGCGTTCGGACTGCGAAAGTCGTCCGATTGGTCCGCTCTCAGCATCTCCGTGACAGACGCGAGACAGGTGCTCCAGTTGTTCGTTCAAGGCGTCTATGTCAAGCGTAGGAGCTATGGTGCGCAGCCGTACTTGATCAACCTGAATCAGCGCGCCAAGAAAACGGCGTGTACGGCAAAATAAGATCACGCCTACATTGAGGCACTCTCCGCGTTCCAGCGAGGGGATTACGCGGATTATGGCATAGTCATAGCTGGTCGCGGACACGCTGCGCCTCCTCAACAAAGGTAGCGGAATGCGCCAGTCGATCCAGCAGATAGTCCAGGTAAGCTGTACGCTGCGTCTCCGGATCAATATAAAAAGGGGAATCACCCAACCATGCGCTGGGGATGAGATCAACGATCCCGCGTAACACATCCCTGGTCAGCAACAGGTGTGCCTGCTGATCAACTGCGTCAAGGTCACTGGCAACAGGCAGCAGGACATGATCTTTGATCGTAGTAAACGGGATGCGGCTGCGTTCGTGATAGGCCACCGCGATATGCTGAAAATAGAGCGAGGCTCCGTGGTCAATCAACATCGGACGTCGATGCCAGAACAACATATTGGTGTTGCGCGGAGTTCGATCGACGTTGGTGACATAAGCATCGAACCAGACAATCAGCGATGCCAGCCTCGTATCGAGGCGCGGTATATCCTGTGCATCAAAAGGAAGCGCACCCGGCAGATAGTCCAGGGCAAGGTTGAGCCCTACGCTCGCCTTAAGCAGTGCCTGGATCTCGAAGTCTGGCTCTGAGCGACCTAGCGCAGCATCTACCTCTATAAACACAATCTCGGGAACAGGCAGTCCTAACGCACGACCAATCTCACCGGCCACCAGTTCAGCCAGTAGAGCTTTCGGACCCTGACCGGCTCCCCGAAACTTCACAACATAGAGACCATCATCATCAGCCTCTACAATAGCGGGGAGAGAACCACCCTCCCGTAAGGGCGTCACATAGCGTGTCGCATTCACTGTTCTTAACATAGCGCTATTGTAGCACACAGCTCATTCATTCGATTCGATTACAGCCCACACAGCCCACACAGCCCACAGGCAGCACGAACGCCTCCGCTAATACACACTCACATTGCAATCCTTCGCTGTGTGGGATAAGCTAAACGAGAAAGCATCGCTTGCTACCTGTAAGAACAGGTCTAACAACGAAAGGTTAAGATAGAGATATGCATTATCGTACACTTGGACGTATCGATTTGGACGCCTCTGAAATCGGCTTTGGCTCCTGGGGTATTGGGGGCGATTGGGGCACGACCGACGATACGACATCATTGGATGCACTGCGTAAGGCAATCGATACTGGAGTCAATTTTATCGATACAGCGGATGTCTACGGCGATGGTCGTGCTGAGCGCCTGATCGCGCAGGTACAGAAAGAGCGCAGCGAGTCGCTCTTTGTTGCCACTAAAGCTGGCCGCCGCCTCAATCCACATACCGCCGACGGCTATAACGGCGAGAATCTGGCCCGCTTTGTCGAGCGCAGCCTGAAGAATCTGAATGTCGAGGCACTGGATCTACTCCAACTGCATTGCCCACCCACCGAAGTGTATAGCCAGCCTGAAGTATTTGCCGCCCTCGATACGCTGGTGCAGCAGGGAAAGCTGAAGAATTATGGCGTCAGCGTCGAGAAGGTCGAAGAGGCACTGACGGCGATTGAATATCCCAACGTTAAGACGGTACAGATTATCTTTAATATGTTCCGCCTGAAACCTGCTGAAGAGTTCTTCGCAAAAGCCAGTGAACGCAAGATTGGCGTCATCGTACGTGTCCCCCTGGCAAGCGGACTGCTCACCGGCAAGTTTTCAGCGAACTCCCACTTTGAGTCGAATGATCACCGTAACTTCAATCGCCATGGTGAAGCATTCGATCAGGGCGAAACCTTCTCAGGTGTCGACTATGAGAGCGGACTGAAGGCAGTCGAAGAGATCCGCCAGCTGGTACCGCAGGGCGCAAGTATGGCACAGTTCGCACTGCGCTGGATCTTGATGTTCCCGGCAGTCTCAACAATTATTGCAGGTGCCAAGACGCCACAACAGGCTGAAGATAACGCACGTGCCGCCGATCTCCCACCCCTGAGCCAGGAGGCCATGGACAGTATCCAGAAAATCTACGATACCTACTTCCGAGATCAGATCCATAATCGCTGGTAGCCAATTCTTAGCATAATTGTGAAAGCTATCCTTTCTGTCTTATCTGTAAGGATAGCTTTCACAGTACCTATCCCAACCTCAAAGATCCTACTTCCAGGAATATTCCTCACCCTACTATTATTCGTTACTACGGTAAACGAGCATGTAGCCTCATGCTATTAAAACTAATGTTCACAATATTTAAATGTACACGTCTTTCCTATTGACAATAAAATCACAATGGCTTACTATTATGACTAGACAGTCAAATTTTATCTTTTTAGTCACCATATTACCTTCCAGTCAAAATACATATGCCGTATTGAAGATAAATTGCGCCGGAGCGATGAAGGTACTATAGAAACTCACAGAATGTCTATGCTCTTTATACTGAAAGAAGGACTTCTATGGCACTAGAGACGCAAGAATCAGAAATTACTGGTATCCTTGCTGCAAGCGGCTCTACTCAACACATTCAGGAGAGACCCGTTTATACGCAGCGCGAAAAACTCTTGACTATGTCTGGTGTGCTCCTGGTGATGTTGCTCGCGTCACTGGATCAGACCATTATGGATACCGCGATGCCCAAAATCATTAGCGATTTGAATGGCTTCAATCTCTATACATGGGTAACAACCGCGTATCTCCTGACATCGACCGTTATGGTCCCCATTTATGGTAAACTCTCTGACCTCTTCGGTCGTAAACCCCTCTTCTTGACCGGCGTGGTTATCTTCCTCATCGGTTCAGCCGCTTCAGGTGCGTCGCAGAGCATGCAGCAATTAGTAGCATTCCGTGCGCTGCAAGGACTTGGTGCCGCTGCATTGATGCCTATCGCTATAGCTGTGATTGGAGACCTCTTTTCGGCTCGCGAGCGTGGCAAATGGCAGGGCGTAACCGGCGCAGTCTTCGGTCTCTCAGCGGTAATTGGACCTGCTCTTGGTGGATGGATTACCGATAATACAAGTTGGCGCTGGGTCTTTTATGTCAACGTACCAGTTGGTATCGTCGCACTATTCGTGCTGGTCTTCCTGATGCCTACACTGAAATCTCAGTTCACCGGTCGAGCTAGAATCGACTATCTGGGTGCTGTCTTACTGATCGGAACCACCGTTCCATTCTTGCTAGGCCTCTCCTGGGGTGGCGCAAATAACCAGTATCCCTGGTTGTCGTGGCAGATCATTAGTCTCTTTGTCGCAGCGGCCGTCTTTCTGGTGTTGTTCATTGTGTATGAACGCCGCCTGGAAGCCAGAGATGCCCAGCCAATCATTGATCCCAGTCTCTTTACCAATCCCATTTTTACCGTCTCGGTCCTGATAACCTCTATCACCAGTATGGGTATGTTTGGTTGTATCGTCTTCTTGCCACTCTTCTCACAAGGAGTACTGGGCATCTCCGCCACCAATAGCGGTGTCCGTCTGATCCCGTTGATGGGCGGTCTGATCTTCAGTAGTATCATCTCTGGTCAATTGGTCTCGCGCACAGGCAAGTACAAGCTGATCGCCTTCGCCGGTATGGTGATCACCATCGGCGGATCATTCTTGCTGCAACAGTTGGATGTGCATTCCACACCAACCGAACTGGTCCTCGATATGATAGTCCTCGGCGTAGGCCTGGGCTTTGGTATGTCGATCTATACTGTCATCGTACAGAATGCAATCCCAGATAAGATCGGACAGGCAACCTCTGGTCTGACCTTCTTCCGCTCGATTGGTGGTACGATCGCAGTTGCAGCAATGGGCTCCGTACTGAACTCCAGCTATGTGCCCGGGTTCCACAATGCCTTGCCGGCATCACTCAAAGCAGTAATCAAGCCTGCAGATTTAAATAACTTTAATAATCCGAATGTCTTGCTCTCACCTGATACCCAGTCACAGTTGCATCGAGCGTTAGCTCCACTGGGACCCCTTGGTAACCAGATCTATGGCCAACTCTTTGTCGCCGTCAAGATTGGCTTAACAGATGGTATCCATAACGTCTTTATCCTCAGTACCGCCGTCATGTGCGTTGGCTTCCTGCTCCTCTTCTTCCTCAAAGAGATCCCTTTGAGCACAACAAAACGGGAACAGGTAAAGGTTGATGCAGTTGAAGACGCCTCAGCCAATTCGGTTGTCGCCGTCACCATGGAATAGCAACTGTTCTAGTACGATACGACAGACAGTGTTTATGAGAGAGAGGAAGAGGGATAGAAACCTCTCCTCTCTTCCCTCAAAAAAGAGAGCCAACTGCTCAAGTACAGAGAACATCCTTTCTTACATAAAGACCTCAGATAATGAAGAAGGACGTTCTCTTATTTTTATGCTTTTCGGATGAGATCAGCCTATTTTACAGTTTATTTATTCATGATTATTGATGAATTATTTTTATATTGCGATGTACAATATATCTAGCATACATGGAGAGGAGTAACCCAAATGCACTAGAACCAAACTCCTAATTTCAGAAACAGAGCATTTCTACAATTACTACCGTCCTCGATCCGCGTTATAGCTAGCATGAGATAAGTTCAACTCCATTAAAAAAGCATATATAGTCCAGGCATTCCGTTTCATCTTAGGTACAATACGACAAACGTAGCGTTTTGCGATTACCTTTTTTTCTTTCGAGGATAGATAGTAGTTTGCAGATCCTGGTTTTTTGTTTTTGCCTTTTTGCAAGAATTGCAAGAATTGCAAGAATTGCAAGAATTGCAAGAATTGCAAGAAAAGGAATAGCAGAGGTGGAAGGGGTTATTATACGCTATTCCGCAACAAAAACCGGTTCAGTATTATCATACAGCAAGCATATTAAATAAATAGGAAAGAATTTGTCATGACGGAGAACGTACCAGAGGTGGCTCTATTGCAGGCTACCGCAGCTCACGAGGTACAGGCCGATAGGAAGCCAGATTTAATAGAAGCCAAAGAGCAGATAGCTGCTACTCCCCAGATTACTTTAAAATGTGGTGATAGCTTCTTAATAACAGATATATACGGGAATCTACCCTCAAGCAGGCAAGAGATGGGCCTTTTCAGACATGGGACACGCTTCCTACGCACCTGTAACCTGTTTCTGGAAGGTAGTAGCCTGATCTCTCTTTCACACCAGGCATCGCGAATGAGTGATGCCTGCCATATTGATTTAACCAATATACCGCTACAGGTAAACCCTGAGCTCACCATCGAGCAAGGCATAGTCCACATCGATCGTTTTTTAGAGCTAGAACAGGACTACCTGGTCCAGACATTTACTATTACAAGCTTCCATTTACTCACCTTACCACTGACCCTGAGTATGAAGATCGGTACAGATTTTTGTGACCTCTTCGAGGTACGCGGCATGCAGCGTCAACAGAGCGGCACGCAGCAACCAGCGAAATGCAGTGAACAGGGCGTCGAATTGAGCTACCTGGGACTGGACAAGATCGAACGCCGCTCACGCTTCCAGATCGAGCCAGCAACACCATACGTTCAGGATGACCGCATCGACTGGTCATTGAATCTGGAACGTGGCAAGCCAGTTGAGATTCGTGTCAAAATTCTAATGAGCGAATCTAGCGAAGAGCAACTGGAGACGCAACCCGCCGCAAAACTCTGGCAGCAAGAGTCCCGCCAGCCCAGGATTGTGACCGATAATCCTTTTTTCAATAGTCTGATCGAGCGTGGTATGAACGACATCATGATGCTCAGCACCATGACACCGTATGGTTACTATCCATATGCTGGCATACCCTGGTTTAACTGCCCTTTTGGGCGCGATGGTCTGATCGCAGCGCTGGAGTTTCTGCCCCTCTATCCACAGGTAGCACGCGGCACCCTCAAATTCTTAGCAGCCTATCAGGGAACGAAAATCGAGCCATTCACCGACGAAGAGCCGGGCAAGATCTTGCACGAGTTCAGGAGTGGAGAGATGGCCCACTGCCGTGAGATTCCCTATATCCCTTACTACGGAACGATTGACGCGACACCGCTCTTCCTGATCACGCTAGAGGCGTATATGCGCTGGACAGATGATCGTGAACTCTTACAGGAGCTGTGGCCTAACGCTCAGGCTGCTGCCCGCTGGATGATCGAGTATGGTGACCGTGACGGCGATACATTCTTAGAATACGATACCGCCTCAGAAAAAGGGCTAGCCAATCAGGGCTGGAAAGATTCCTGGGATGGCATCTCACACGGCGATGGCCGCATCGCGCTCACACCCAAAGCACTCAGCGAAGTCCAGGGTTACGCCTATGCGGCGTACCGTGCGACCAGTTATCTGGCGCGTAAGCTAGGCGAGCAAGAAGAGGCCGCGCACTGGGATCAGCAAGCCGAAACACTCCAACAGAACTTCCTGGAACACTTCTGGTGGGAGGAGGAACAGTCCGTCTATCAGAGCCTGGCGCGCCATAAAGAGCCTTGTGATGTCGTCTCATCCAACGCAGGACAATGTCTCTGGTCAGGCATCCTGCCAGACGACAAAGCCCGGCAAATCATTCAGCGCATGATGAAGAAAGATATGCTCAGCGGTTGGGGTATCCGTACTCTCTCAACAGAGGCTGCTCAGTACAATCCACTCAGCTATCATAACGGCTCCGTCTGGCCGCACGACACCGCGATAATAGGAGCAGGGATTGCCCTCTATGGAGGGAAAGAAGAGGCCGGTCAAATACTGAAGGCTCTCTTCGACGCCAGCCTGCATTTTGAGCAGCAGAGACTACCCGAGCTCTATTGTGGCTTTGAGCGTCGCCAGGGCTACGGTCCAACGCGCTACCCCGTCTCCTGCTCACCACAAGCCTGGGCAACCGGAGCACCGCATATGTTGCTCACAGCGCTACTGGGCATGCATCCTAACGCAGAGGCACAACACCTGACCCTGCATCAACCAACGTTACCCGTATGGCTCAACAAACTGGAGATTAACGACCTCTACATCGGCAACCTGCGCATCCACCTTGTCTTTGAAAACAAAGACGGCTATACGCAGGTCACGCTGGGACGCGATAATGAAGTAGATGTCCGCGTCATCAGATAAGCGCCGTGTACAAACTTTATAGGTGAATGTTACACTAAAGCCCTCCCCATACGTATTGTTTTGGGGAGGGCTTTATGCTCTCCATGGGTAGAAGCGATGGGGTCTTGTTGAAATAGCGGCAATGGAGTTTCTAACGTGAGTATTACTGATGAGATACGGCAAGTACTTGAGCAGCAGCCACTGGGATTGGTCTTCGATATTGATGGAACACTCAGCGAGATTGCGCCTACGCCAGATGAAGCACACCTCTATCCAGGCGCAGCGGATTATTTAAAGGAAGCGAATACCCACGCACATGTCGGTATTGTGACGGGGCGTGGGATCAAAGATGGAGCGCGCATGGTGAATGTTGAAGGGCTTACCTACGTCGGTACCCATGGTCTGGAATGGAGCCAGGGTCTCCCCACGACCCATCCAGTCGAACTTTTAAAAGAGGCGGAACCCTATGTAGAGCCAGGAGAAAAGTTGCTGGACTTCGCAGAACAGAGACTGGCCCCTGAGATACCCGGGCTTATAGTGCAGCGTAAAGCCGTCGGCGGCACACTGCACTATCGTCTGACACGTGATCCTGAGCAAGCCCGCAAGCACCTTCTTGCAGCGCTAGAAGAGCCTGCACGCCAGCAGCATATGCATTTAGGTGAAGGCAAACGGGTGATTGAGATACTTGCACCGCTCACAATCAATAAGGGGGTAGCGCTACGTCGCTTCGTCAAGCAATTTGGGCTACACGGTCTCATCTTCGCGGGCGACGACCGCACCGATCTCAACGGATTTTACGAGGTAGAACGACTCCGTCAAGAAGGTTTTGCAGCCCTCGCGATAGCGGTCCAGCATCAAGACACCCTGCCAGAACTTCTAGAGCACGCGAACATCGTAGTGCAAGGAGTCAAAGAGATGGTTCAACTTTTGGGAGAGATAACAGCCTATCTGAACGAGATGCAGGCGAAAAAGTAGCCGCTCCGATGGAAACAAACGTAGGGGTACCGGAGAAGGTACCTCTACTGTTGTGTTACCATCAACTCACCGATCTCATGTACTACGCCATCCTGGCGGGAATAGGTTGTTCTTTGGGAAGGGGATTATCGTTTGATGAACTGGAACCAGAGAATGTACGATCCAGGACTTCGTTAATATCATAGATCTGACGAGCCATCCATACATTTAAATCACTACGTTCAACAGCCTGACGAGCTATCATAGCTTTGGTACATCTCTCTTCCGGTGAGAGGGTTAGCGCTTTATAGAGAGCTTGCGACGTCTCTACGACATCCGTAGGAGACGTTGGGATAGAACCCTTCGCAAGTTGCTGGAAAGCACCAGCCGTGCGTGACAACACCAGCATACCATCGGTCTTATTTACCACAGGGCCTTCTTTAGCCACCAGATTCATTCCATCAATAATCGGGTTCACGAGCAATACATCATAGTACTGCATGGCCGCGAGTGCGCGCACACGATCATTGCCATAGAAAGCCTGGATAGGAATCCAATCGTCGGTACCATACTTGTTATTGATATCTTCCACAATCGCTCGGACATCACTATCGAAGCGTCGATACATAGGAAGCGTCTGACGCGATGGTACCAGGAAAGCCAGGAACGTCACCTTCTCACGCAGTTCTGGGTGATCCTCAAGCACCGCTGCATACGCTTGAAAGCCACGAATAATATTCTTCGTCGGCTCAATGCGATCGACACGCATGATCGTGCGCTCACGCAACAGAGCCTTCATCTGCTCAGCAGCACGGCGTCCGGCCACACTATTAACGACCTTCCGCTCTTCGTGAACAGAGATTGAAATGGGATATGAGCGCGCCTGTGTACGATGGCCCTGCCACCAGAGCGCACCCTCTTCAAAATCAACGACCGCGCCATCCAGGAGAGTCCGTGCTCCCTCAAGGAAGTTGCGAGCGTCGCGATCAGTCTGGAAACCAATGATATCGTTGCCGACCAACCCACTATAGATAGCCTGCGCAATATTACTCGGCAAAAAGTGCCAGCAACGCACATCAGGCCAGGGGATATGAATAAATTGTTGCATGATGATAGAGGGATGGCGTTCACGAATCATTAACGGAGCCAAATACAGATGATAGTCCTGCAACATAACAACTGGAGCAGATTCCTCGCGTTCAATCTCAGCACAGACAGCATCGGCAATAGCTTGATTGGCAACTTTGTATCCATGCTCCCATGAATCCTGCAGCAGCGCCGCAGAGGCAGAGTCCTGGGTAGGATCATACATATAATGTTGCAAGAACCAGAGCAGTTCATTGCTAATCTTCTCGTAATATTTGCGGTATGCGTCCTTCGAAATAGAAACATAGCGCAGTTGCATCTTTTGACCAGGGATCGGTGATTGTAGCAAACCACCATTCTCTTCCTGAGCATTTTTAACAGCCAGGCGATCACCATCGGTCATAGTCATAGCAACCCACGAGACCTCCATGCGGTTACCGGCATCAATCAATGCCGTTACCATACCGCCAGCACCACGACGCGCTTTCAGAGTCTTCTCATGGGAGAGTTGAAATTCAACAGGGCCACGATTAGAGGCAATGATAAGACGGTTCGCATGCTTTAACTGCGGAGGAGGGGCCTTTGTCGTCTTCCGCGTGGGCATGGGTATATCCTTTCTAACAGGTGCTTACTGTTCTTGTTGTCGGTACCATGCGGCAGCATCGCTCCCTTTCCAAATAACGCATATGCGCATATCCACTGAAAGAGAAAACACCTGACACCGATTGACCTACAAACAAACTTCATCATGCATGACGGAGCTATGCAAGTCCCCAAGACTAATGTTACCATACAAAGAAGCAGTCTGCCTAGACTAGGTCTCTAGAGCCCTCGTACGAAAAGAAGCAAGAGGGAAACACCTGAAGCATTCTGTCTATGACATGCTTGTACGTAGCATGTCATCAGGTTAAATCTGAGTAATAACTCATTTGGAATACGTTTGGCAATATGAGAATCGACTCATGCTGAGGCTGGGAATCAAGTGGGCGCAATGGTAATTCTTCTATTATCACTTCTTTCACAACGATAAGACGTATAAGAATGACGCAAATTAATTTTCATTCACATTGGTCCCTCTCAACATAAATAATTGAGATGAGACAGCATGAGACAATAGTCCCACTACTACCAGGATTGAGGCAGCTACTCGTTTTGATTTATATGAGATACAGACGAGAAAATTCTTCGCTCATTCAATTGTCCGAAATTACCTATTTGTGAGTATATTATACTATCAACCGAAATGATGGTAGAGCGCGGGAAGGTCCCACATAGGTATAACCCATAACTACTAGCCTTGAGCAAATCTTTGCGGTAATGTAGAGCACATGCTAGAATTGCCCTGCTAGAAGCAGAGAGAAATATTACCATTTTTCTGACCCGTAGCACTATCTTTGAGAGGAGCGCAAATTGAAAGAGAAATCTGGCAGGAGTTGGCTAGGGCGCATCTTGGATTTCATCAATCCATTGCGTGACCCTAGCCTGACTGTGGCTGCCGTATTAACCTTTATTGAAGAGGTAGGACCGCATAACGCCTGGTATATCGTTGTTGTTGTTGCGCTCGTCAACTGGCTAGCGGTACGCGGTATTGTCTGGTTGGTGGTTAACTTTACCTTCGCTGCTGTATTTATCAGTCGCCGCATCTGGTGGTCAATCAGGCATCCCCAACTAGCCTGGCGTATTTTAGATGCTGTGGGACATGAAGAGATTGTCATTGGAGGCAACTCCGGTCTCTCTGAAAGCATTATGCTGCAAGATGGCACAACCATTATGAGCCCGTTACTGGGGGCCAATGGTATCCATGTCATTGGCGAGCTGCCAGCAGGCACCGAGCTACCAATGCTGGGTATGCCCAGTGGACAGTTACCCGCTGAAGGCTATCAGCCCTATAATAATAACGCAGGCTTCTTTCCCGGTACCGCTGATTTCTCACCCAATGGCTTTGCTGGTCAATCCTCAATGAATTATCAGCCAGGGGGTAACAATGCTTTTAATAATGAGTTTGTCAGCGCTCAAAGTACCGATGGTCTGCAGCAAAACTTCGCACAACGCCCTTCAGCAGAAGAGGAGCGCCTGCGAGAACAGAATGCAGCCCTCAACCGCCTGTTGGAAGATTGGATGCAGTTTACTGAAGAGAAGTGGCGCGCCATTAGCGATAGCCAGCTCGGCTGGAAGCCATTACGTGGTCGCTGGGGAAACTGGGATGATATCTTCTCAGATGCCTACGCTGCCAAGACCTCTGATCCAATGGCTGAAGCCGCACAACGCGCTGGTGAAGCAACATCCCGTCGCTTTGAGACCGCCAAAGACAAAGGTTCAGCTGCCTCTGCCGTCGCCTGCTTTATGCGCGATATGATGACCCTGCGCCGTAGTATGGATATGGTCCAATCTGGCGATCAATCCGCAGAAGCGCCAATTGCACAGTCCCATACCAATAGCAACAAACGCTTTGGTAATGCCAGCGGCTCACTCTTCAATGGTGCGTCCGGTGGCTCATCGCCCAAAAGCTCACTGATCCGTAAACCTGCCCAGATCTTTGTGGATGCTGACGCGAAAAAATAAAAGTATCAACCCTACAAAACGTTCCGTGAACTCAGGTTCAGATACAACAACTGCATACATACTCTACAATGATAGGGGGGAAGAGACTGGTAGCTAGCCAGATCTTCCCCTTTTGCATCTTTCTCTCCATTACTGACAGTAGCGACGCTTTCACCTGCAGCCGCAAAAGCATAAAGTGTCTCAATTTAAGACCCATGACGATTCTCCCTTGCCCTTGCCGCTTTCTAGGATGTACAATAGCCCCGCAAGGATATCCAAATCCGTAACGTAGATGTACAATAGCCCCGCAAGGATATCCAATCCGTAACGTATCCGCAATGGAGCGCTACTATTCCAATAGATGCGTACTATGTATGCGCACAGGCACATACATGACTTTGTGAGGAGAGATTTATTTTATGTCACACACGACAGACGATTTCACTACTATTGAGGCTGTCACCGCTCGTGAGATTCTAGATTCACGCGGCAATCCTACAATTCAAGTTGAAGTACTTCTGATGGGTGGAGCCCGGGGCATCGCGGGTGTTCCTTCTGGCGCATCGACCGGTGCCCATGAAGCAGTTGAATTGCGCGATGGTGATAAGAGCCGCTACGGAGGAAAAGGTGTACTCAAGGCAGTCGCTAACGTTACTGATATCATCGGCGATGCACTCGTTGGTCTGGAAGCAACAGACCAGGCCATGCTTGATGAGGTAATGATCTCCCTCGATGGCACACCCAATAAAGGCAAGTTGGGTGCGAACGCAATTCTGGGTGTTTCGTTAGCAGTGGCACGCGCCGCAGCAGAGGCAACACAGCTCCCCCTCTACCGTTATCTGGGCGGTGTCTCCGCACGTACGCTACCGGTTCCGATGATGAACATCCTGAACGGTGGGAAGCACGCAGCGAACTCAACTGACTTCCAGGAATATATGATCTTGCCGATCGGTGCCAGTTCATTCCGCGAGGCCCTACGCATGGGTGCTGAAGTCTATCAGGCCCTGAAAAAGGTCTTGAGTGGCAGGAAACTGAATACCAACGTCGGGGACGAGGGTGGTTTCGCTCCTTCATTGGAGAACAACCGTGCAGCACTGGAGGTACTGGTAGCGGCAATCGAGTCCGCTGGCTACAAACCAGGTCAAGATATTTATCTAGGCATGGATGCCGCTGCCAGTGAATTATACCAGGGCGGCAAATACGTGCTGGAGCGCGAGGGCCGCACACTGAGCGCTAAAGAGATGATCGACCTCTATGAGGGGTGGATCCATGAGTATCCGTTGATCTCAATCGAAGACGGTCTGCACGAGGACGACTGGGAAGGCTGGTCCCTCTTCCAGAAACGCGTCGGCAATCGCATCCAACTGGTCGGTGATGACCTGTTCGTGACGAATACTGAGCGTTTGAAACGTGGTATTCAAGAGCAGTCGGCAAATTCGATCTTAATTAAACTCAATCAGATCGGTAGCCTCTCCGAGACGCTGGACGCTATCGAGATGGCGAAACGTGCACAGTACACGGCTGTGGTCTCTCATCGCTCAGGTGAAACGGAAGATACGACCATCGCTGATCTCGTTGTCGCAACGAATGCGGGACAGATCAAGACCGGTGCGCCAGCTCGTAGCGAGCGCGTAGCCAAATATAACCGCTTGTTAGTTATTGAAGACGAGCTTGGCAACGAGGCAGCACGCTATGCAGGGTATAGCGCCTTCTACAACGTTCCCAGCCTCTACAAAAAAGCGTAATATCCTGCTCGCTATGCTCTGGCGAAGACAAGATAACAGGCAGTGCTCCACTGGTATAGAAAAGATTCTACCAGCGGAGCACTCTGTACGTTGAGCCGTAGATGCGCTATTATAGTTGTTATATTATAGTATCCTCAAAGCGGATCGCATAAGGAAACAGAGCACCAATCATCACCATCACACGCTTTGAGACACCTTACAAGACATACGGCAACTTGAAGTGAGGATTTATGGCAAGCAAAACTTCTGAAGCTCCTGGCACACGCCAACGGCGTACAGGGACTTCCGTCCACTATAACATTAGCTATCTGGTCCAGGGTGCTGAGTACGGCACCGATGGCGCTATCGTGCTGCTGCATGATATCCCGGCCGGAGCCTTCGCCTGGGAAGAGATCATGGACCAGTTGGGCGGGCTCAAACGCGCGGTCTATGCAATTGATATGCTCGGTTTCGGTGACTCCGATCATCCATGGCCTGCGGATACTTCTGTCTGGGGACAGGCTGATGTGCTCGCGTACCTCTTGCAAGATCTGAAGCTGGTCAATGTGACACTGGTCGGTCATGGTCTGGGTGGTGGCGTCGCACAGGTACTGGCGACTCGCCTCTTCCGCAAGCAGACCCGTGCGCTGGTGTTGATCGACTCCATCTGCTATACACATACGTTCGCGGAGAACTGGCCGCTGACCGCTATGGCGAAGCGTCAGGATTTCGATGCCCCCCAGAATACTTCACTTGAAGACCTGATCAACGATATGCGCTCGACGCTGCCAGCGGCGGTCGTCAATCGCGATAAGTTCTCGAAGCTCCTTGACACCTATATCAATCCCTGGAACAATGAAATCGGCAAGGAGCTACTCTTCCAGCAGGTACGTAATCTGATCCCATACTATTTGAACTCAGTCGCCAGCGATCTGCCCAAAACAGGGAAGCCGACGCTGATCATATGGGGTGAGAAAGATGAGCAGACTCCGGTAAAATATGCGGAGCGTCTCCACCGTGAGATCCCCAATTCACAACTGGTAATCATTCCTGATGCCGGTCACTATTCACTCTTTGATGCAGGTGATAAGGTCGCTAAGGCCATCGTTGATTTCACCAATTTTGTGAACGCATAAGTTGCAAAGATAGCGAGATATGGCGGAAAACATGTAAGGCGCTTCCGCCGTATCTCGCTCTCTTCATCTGTGACCGCTGGCTTTATGGCTTTATGATCGTAGCTGAGCATTCCGGACAAGCGCTGCACAGCGGTTGTACTGCTCAACGGCTTGTATATACATGTCATACAGATTCTCAAGCATCTGCGGTGAGGCTCCTTGCTGTTCAGCCTGCACCAGTGCGTACCAATACTGCTCCATACGCTGTTGAGCGTTGAGGACAGCTGTGTTGGAGGTAGAGTTCATAAGCTGTGATGATGTCCGTCAAGAAGCCTTGCTCTGCTGCTTGGACTCCTTGTACTCAGCGCTCAACTGTTGAATAACTTTACGTGCCTCAAGGTTACTTAATGTTGGAAGATTCTCTGGGAGCGCCTTATTTAGATGCTCGCTCAACTTACGAATGCTGGATATCTGCTGCTCAGTAATGCTGGCTGCAGCGTCACTCTCAGGTGCCGGACGATTCCCATTGCTACCATTACCGTTACTCGCTGGCTGACCGTGCCCATTGCCATTCTGTTGCGGGCGAACAGCGCTCAGAGAACCGTTGGTCTCGCGATTACTGCTATAGCCATTCCCATTACCGTTGCCATTGCTATAACTATTCCCGTTCCCGTTGGGTGAACCAGAGGGCGCACGCGGCTCTACGGGAGCATCTACGATACGATGGGCTTCATCCATCTCAGGCGCGAACTGAGTGCCGTAACCAAGGGCGGCCAGTGCACGTCCGATAGCACCCGTCTCAGCCTTCTCGATGTAGTCAGGGAAGCTGGCTGCGTTCTCTGATTTCGTCCCGGTCGCGCAACCACCTTTGCCATCGGTAACGGTAGCACGGAAACGCGCATAGCCGTGAGCACGCTTCATAACCCTTTCACTGCGCCGCTTCTCCGCATTCCAGGCAAAGCTCTCTTCCTCGACTTCACGATCCAGATCAACTAATACTTCTTCAGTATCAATCGTACCCTCAGGACATTGTTCTCTAAACCAAACAAGCCGCCACTGAACCGGTAAGTAATCTTTAAGACCTTCTCTACTCTTTAACTGAATAAGATGCTCATTAGGGTTAAATGTGCGAGACTGTTGTTGTTGTTCATTAGACTGTAACCCTTCGAGTTGGTTACTCATGGCGTACTCCTTTTTCTAGAAACTATGTTCTACTATTCTAGAATTTGTACCGTTGAATGTCAAGGTGTTGCACTCTCTATTTCTTTATAGTCCTTCCAAAAGCGGAAATCGGGATGCAGGTAGTGAACTACTATTATAAAAAGTCGCTATCTTACGAGAGAGGATTATAGATCGACAATATCTGCTGCAACTCTCCTTTCAATTGTTCGCGCCAGGCCTGTGGCTCCAGCAATTCCGCGCCCGGTCCAAGCCAACGCAGTAAGTCGAAGACGATTTTCTGGTCGTCCTCACCGAGCGTCATAATGATCTGATCATCTGCCTGCTCTGCAAAGCTGGCATGCCGATAATACCAGTCTTGTTGTAGTCGCTGCGCCTGCGACCGTGTAAGGCGAACAACAACAGGTGCGTTCTGCTGCCATTGATCCATAGCCGTCCGTAGCCACGTATGACCTAGCAGCGTATGGATATCAAACACAGCTGTCGTCTTGATGGGAAAGGAGGTCAGGAAGAGAGAGACGACACGATCCGCTCGCCATAAGCACGTAGCCGTATGATCATCATCTTGCGGCCTGCCTACCAGATACCAATGGCTACGATCCCAGAACACACCTAATGGAACGACCGTCAGTGCTGGTTTCATAGCGACACGATACGGTGATCCATATCTGAGTTGTAGTAGCACATGCTGCAGGATGCCTTGTAGAAAAGTTGTAATGATCTGGTCCTCAGAGGGAGCGTTATCCGCTTGAGGGGGAGTGGTAGGTTCGGGATGAAAGATATCGGCTGGCAGATGCTCAAATCCAATCACACGCTCTGCATGCGTAAGTGTGGAACATAAAGGAGCAGGAACAGCAACAAGCAGCTTTTGCAGAGCAGTCTGCATCTCAGCGGAAAAAGGAAAGCTGTGCAGACTCTTTAATAAGGTGAGCCCTAATAGCAGTACGATACCTTCACCCTGTGAAAAGGTGAGAGGAGGCAGAAAATATCCTGCTAGTAATCGAATACCACCGCTATGTCCTCGGGTTGAATAGAGCGGGACACCCAGTTCACTGAGCTTCTGCAGGTCACGATAGATTGTACGAGTCGAGACGTTAAAGTATTGCGCCAGTTGAGTCGCCGAGATCGAGCGCGTCCTCTGTAGAACAAGTAAGATACCAAAGAGACGATCAAATTGCACCATAGCCATTCCTCTTCAAATATGACATACCGTTGGCAAAATAGCATAGTACGCTAGCGGTATAGTGTTCATTGCACACCAGGTTCCTCCACAGATGTCAGAAGTATGCTCTCTATAATGACGTCACAAAAGATACTTCAGAAGTGGGGGAAATATGACAGAGGAGACTCTGATGACTCAACATGCATTACAACGTAGCCTTACGCTATGGGATGGGATAGCCCTTGCCATCGGATCGATCGCCGGCTCCGGTATTTTGTATCTACCGTCGCTGACCTATGTACTGGCAGGACATGACGTTCTGTTAGTCTGGCTGGGTGGGACGCTACTCTGCATCCCAATGCTCTTCATGTTCGCCGATATGGTGCGTCTCGTTCCTGATGGCAGTGGCATCGAAGGCTTCATCGCGCGTGGACTTGGCCCACATGTTGCCGCGACCGTGCCGCCATTGTTCATATCTATCGTGATCCTTGGCATTCCCGCTGGAGTACTTGTAGCTGGCGATTACTTACGTGCAGCCTTCGGTGGCGGAACGCTTATGCAACTCATAGGAGCATTAGCGATCCTTGGTGTCGCAATTGCGACAAACATTGCCGGTGCAGAAATAGGAGCACGCATACAGCGCATCGTCAGTTGGGGACTACTCATTATTGTCGTGTCGCTCTGTGTTCTCACCTATCACACGACAAAGTACAGTTACACGACCGTTCTACCGACCTTCAGCGCACTCGGACCCATTCTATCTGGCATAGTAGTAGCCTTCTGGGCATACGCTGGCTTTGAGAACCTTACATTTATCGCAGGTGAATTTCGGAACCCGCGTCGTGACTTTCCCTTAGCCATGATCGTAGCATTCCTGGTCTATGGAGGACTGGCTATTGCACTGACCACGATCATCGCAACAACTATTCCACGTAGCCAGGTCAGCCATTTCAGCGGACTCTTTCAGCTCGCAGAACATATCACTCCCGCTTACCTTGCGCTAGGCATCATCGTCGTCTTTGCACTCACTATTATGCAACTGAACGCAGCAAGCTGGCTGTGGGGAATGTCACGGCTCATCTATTCCGCAGCAAAGACACAACGGCTACCACGTTGGTTTGCACACCTCAATAACCGGGGTCTACCCATACGTGCGATCCTGCTCTTAGGTATAGCATTTGTCGTCATCACAATACTTACTGCCGCATTTCCAATGCTGCTCGTTAGCGTACTTACCACTGCAAGTGCTGTCTTCCTATTTCTCTACCTGCTTTGCATTGTCTCCTACATGCGTATCATGCACAGCCACGGCAAGCGCCTCATCTATGGTGCACTCTTCGTCTTCCTGCTCATCACATTGATAAGCGTCGGTCTCAAAGTTCTCTATCCCCTGCTCATCTTCCTGCTTGCCTTAGCCTTATCGATTATACGTGCACAACAGCCAACCGCAGGTATGCATACAGCTACCTCTCTAGCAGAAAAGTCTGTGCTAGAAAAAGAGTCTGTCGCAAAGAGTCTCGATGTATAGCTATAGCACGACACAGCAAATACAGTATTGATAAAGTTAGTATGTATACCCTTTATATACTGCCTACAAGACAGATACATTCAGTCGTCGCAGTGAAGGAGATTACTCTATGCAGAAGCATAACAAAAATAGTTCAGTCCTTGGTATTCTACCACCACATATACTGATTGCACTGGCTCAGAACGGGAATGAGCATCAGAGGCGTACAGCCCTCCAGACGCTAAGCCACGATCAGTCGATCCGTACCAGCCGTATGGCGCATGCCATGCTCACCTATCGCAATGTTCCCGGTCACCAGACCCTTGCGTCAGATGGCAAGTTGTGCCGTACGGTACACGATGCTCATTGCAGCGATCACCTGCCAGGCGATATCGTACGCCAGGAGGGTCAGCATCCATCACATGACCATGGCACCAATGAGGCCTACGATTGTCTCGGCTGGGTCCATGCCTTCTATTTGCAGGCATATATGCGTAACTCGATCGACAACGAAGGGCTACCGCTCAATGCTACCGTCCACTACGGCACAGGTTATAGCAACGCATTCTGGAATGGTGAGCGTATGCTCTGCGGTGATGGTGATTACGACCTCTTCAACCGCTTTACCTGTTGTCTTGACGTGATAGGTCATGAGCTTACACACGGCATTATCGAGTGTGAGGCGCGTCTGGCCTACCTCGGTCAGTCTGGTGCGCTCAATGAGCATGTCGCAGATGTCTTTGGTTGCCTGATCAAGCAATATGCCCACCACCAGAGCGCCGAACAGGCTGACTGGCTCATTGGTCAGGGCATCTTCACAGAACGCATTCATGGCGAGGCTCTACGCTCCATGAAGAAGCCCGGTTCCGCTTACGACGATCGCCTGCTGGGTCGGGATCCACAGCCCTCGACGATGGATTGCTATCACCATACGATGGAGGATAACGGCGGCGTCCATATTAACTCTGGTATCCCCAACCATGCCTTCTATCTGGCTGCCACCTATATCGGTGGTTACGCCTGGGAGCGCGCAGGTCGCATCTGGTACGAGGCCCTCACCGACCAGCGCCTGAGCGCCACCACCAACTTCCATATGTTCGCCCAGCATACCTTGAAGCATGCCCAACACCTCTATGGCCAGGAAAGCCGCGAACATCAAGCCATTCGCCAGGCCTGGGAGCAGGTCGGTATCGTGCGACAAGAGCGCATCTTCGCAGGCTCAAGCTTGTACTAGAACGTGCAATAGCGACTCCATAGCATAAAGTAAGGCCCGTATCCCCATTGCGTGCGGTATACGGGCCTTACATATGGCACATCTGTCATATGCTGCATGCAAAAGATCATAGTATCGCAATATATAGTTACTAGCAACAAAGAATGCTATCGTCTGACACAACAAACGCCGCGGTGAGATATAATAGTCATCATAGGCAAAATACTCAATCTTTGAGCAGCCATTGTATGCAGGGAGAGAAATTCCAATGAATACAATAATCTATGATGAGATCCGAGCTGCCCTGGCACAAGGGGAGAGACTCGTAGTCACCACCGTAGTAAAGACGGTGGGGGCCGCACCCTGTCCGGTAGGCACCAAAGCTCTTGTACACCAGGATGGCAGTATGCAGGGAAGTATCGCTGGACCGCTCACCGATCGCAAGATCGCCGAAGAGGCCAGTAACGCACTCCATGAGGGGCAATCGTACACCAAACATGTCTACATGGATGCTGATAAGGGAGAGGCCGTAGGAAGCTGTGGCGCGACCCTGGATATCTTCTACGAGATCATCCATCCTGAGCCACGCTTGATCCTGGCTGGTGCCGGGTATGTGGCACAGGCGCTGGCCCGCTTACTTGCTACCATGAACTTCCGCATTATCGCTGTCGATGATCGCCGCGACTTCGCCAATCCGCAAGCCTTTGCCTCAGAGGTCAAGATCGCTATGGGAGATATTCCACAAACAATCCGCACACTTGCTGCCGACGAAGCCAGTTGGATCGTCATCGTCACCCGTGGACATAACCTGGACAAAGATGCGCTGCGCGCCGCTCTCGCCACACCGGCTACGTATATCGGCATGATTGGCAGTCCCAGTAAGGTCAAACATATTTTTAACGACCTGTTACAAGAAGGGATCTCGCAGGCTCAGCTAGAAAGTATCCACGCCCCTATCGGACTCGACCTCGGAGCAAAGACACCCGACGAGATTGCACTCAGCATAGCCGCCGAGATCCTTATGCTTCGCAATCATGCCTCGGGCAAGCCACTCAAAGAACATCACAATCTGCTAACCGAGATCGTCATCGCATGATCGTCGCTGCAAAAGGAAGCAGTAATCATAATCCAAAAACAGTGAGTTGAGCATGTGCAGTATCCATAGCATCCACATCACAAAATTATCTGGTGCCAAAAGAAGAGATATTTATCCTGTCATGAATAGCTCTTCTTTCTCCTTCATAAGATGCCTCAAGGTAGGGCTATACAGGGATGAGCATGTATGTACATACGATTTACAATTTTTCACTCGCAACTGTAGCCACTTGCATGTCACTGCAATGCAGATTATGATACAAACTAAGTGCTTAAAGAGACGTTTTTTTACCTATTGGAGTTACTGATGAGTTTTCTTACACTGGCCTACATACTTAATTGGGGCTGGTTACGTATCGGCCCCCCGTATATTTACATCAATATAGACCCGATCCTGGTGCATATAGGTCCACTGGCAGTACGCTGGTATGGCCTGATGTATGTGGTTGCTATCCTCATGGCTCTCTGGATTGTAAAGGGCTACACTGAGCGTAAAGGTATCCACGAGGATATACTCTACCGCACCCTCTGGTGGTGTATCGCCGCCGGACTGATTGGCGGTCGACTTTATTTCGTCGTTCAACAACCCGATCTGGTATCCACCTATCTCATGCACCCCCTGAATATCATTGCGACCTGGAACGGTGGTATGGCCTTCTATGGTGCCATATTCCTGGGGTTCCTGACGTTAATCTGGCGTGCTCGCCGCGAACATCTCAACGCGCTGGTACTCCTCGATGCCGGTGTGCTCTTCGCAGCCGTCGGGCAGATCTTTGGTCGTATCGGCAATCTTATCAATGGCGATATCATCGGCTACCCGACCAAACTACCCTGGGGGACCGTCTATCAGAATCCCAATAGCTGGGCATGTTTGGATCCAACCACCTGTAACGTACCAGTGCAGCCAGCAGCAGCCTATGAGATGCTCGGCAATATTGTCGTACTCGCGCTGATGTTCTACCTGGCACGCCGCGTGAGACGGCCAGGTATCCTGATGTTTACCTACCTTTTTTGTTATACAATCTCACAGTTCCTGGTCTTCTTTGTACGCGCAAATATCTATGTCAGCTTTCTGGGCACTACCTTCTTAAAGCAAGCTCAATGGACCTCTATAATCGTCTTTATCTGTGTGATTCCAGTCACCTACTGGGTCATGCGCTACTCAAAACCAGTGCCAGAGGATGCAGCGGCCGCCACATATGGCGTCCCGCAGCCCTCACTAAAGGCGTCAGTAGCCCAGGAAAAGCCGCTAGCAACGTCTCCTGAAGCCACGACATCAACAGAGGCAGTCCCTGACGAAGCACCTGCAGATACTACATCCATAGATGCTGAGTCGACTACAGCAACTGAAGCAACTGAATCGACTGAATCTATAGATGCTGCACCACCTACGCAGGAACAGGCTCCTGTCGAAAAACTCGTACCCGACAAAGACCGTACCGAGGCAGAATAGCGTTTGCACGGGAGCACCTTGTGTGCTCCCACAGCTCCACAACTCTACAATATAGCCCCACCAAATAGTTCTCGTTCAAGCATGCTCCCCTCGCTCCCCTCCACGATCATGTTATAATGCGCGTAACTGTTTCCGCTTTTCGTGAACTGAAACGGAATCTTTCCATGTAGAGAAGCATTGCTAGATGCGAGTGTCACTGTGTTTTGTGTTTGCAGGGAAGGCTGGCTGCTGTACTATGCTCATTACGCGTATTGAGTTAGAGAATATTAAAAGTTATCGTCGTGTATCCGTCGAACTACGCCAGGGTACAACCGCCATTAGCGGGTCCAATGGCGCAGGCAAGACGACGCTAGTTGAGGCTATCGGTTTTGCGCTTTTCGACTATCTTCCCTATAACCGTGACCAATTTGTCCGTGAAGGGGAGAAGAGCGGAAAGGTCATTATTCACCTGATCGGTGGCGACGATCGCCCCTATACGGTTGAACGCCGTTGCGGCTCTGGAGCACGCTGGATAGTCTATGATAAAGAGGCCGACATGCGCCTGGAGCAGAAAGCCGATGTACTGGATAAGCTCCACGAGATCTTTGGTATTGATCGTGAACGACCACTCGATTCGCTCTTCCGTGACGCCCTCGGTGTCCCCCAGGGAACATTCACTGCTATCTTCCTCGATTCTGCCAGCAAACGTAAACAGACCTTCGATGCCCTGCTCCAGATCGAAGATTATAAGACCGCAGCGGATAATCTGCTTGAGACGAAACGCTACTATGATGAGCAGCTACGCACTCAGCAGAGTACCATTGAACGTCTGGAGTTCGAGACGCGTGACCTGGAGAGTTGGCGTACACAGCTCAACGAGGCCCGTCAGCTCGATACTGAACAGAAGCAGCACAATATCCGGCTTAGCGAGGATCTCGTAAACAAAGAAGAGCATAAACAACAGCTCGACGAGCAAGCAGCCCGCTTAAACGACCTGGCAAGTCAGCAACGCGAGGCACAGGCGCACCACGATTATGCACAGACCACGCTACGCGAACGCATCCAGGCCACAGAGCGCGCCCAGGCAGCCCACGATATTGTCCAGGGCAGTGCCGCCGACTATAGCCGTTTCCAGCAGGCCAACGAGACGCTGCGCCGCTTACGCCAGGACGCCAGCCAGCGTGATACGCTGCGCCAACAGCAAGCGATCCACAACAATACTCAGACACAGATCATGGCCCGGATACAAAACTTTCAGGATCGGCTCAGCGAAATTACCATAGCACAGCAAAAGGTTGTGGCCCTGGCTCCCCTGGTTGATCAGCAGAGTGAACTAGAACAGCAACACGATGAGATACGCCAGCAGGTCCAACGCCACGAAGAAGTTATAGCGCAGGGTCAGAAACTGTCTACACAGTTCAAGAGTCTACGTCAGCAGCAGGAAGAATGCCAGCTACAGATAAGCGCGATCGAACCACTCATCCCGCTGGCGCAACAGCTCGATGAGCGCAACGAACGCTTCAATCAGTTGCGCATTCAGATCAGCCAGCGTGACGAGAAGAACAGCCAGCTACAGACAAAACAAAAACAACTGCAAGCATATCAAAGCGAGCAGGTGCAGCTTGGCGATACCCTGCGTAAAGCAGAGAAAAACATTCAGCTCATAGAGGCAAATCGTAACGAAGCCGCAGAGTTGCCAACGTTGCAAACAGAACGTGAACGTCTCATAGCACGCGGAAGCTTCTTAGATGGCAACATTGAGGGGTATGCGCGTTCCCGAGCACAATCAGCAGGCGGTCAATGTCCCCTCCTCAACGAGAGTTGTTTAAATATTCAACAACGCGGCACCGGTAGTCTGGAAGCCTACTTTGAGAACCTGCTCGTCGCTGAAAAAGAAGAGCGTGCAAAGGTACTTAACGAGCAGAACACGATCGACCAGAGCATACGTAAGATCAAACCATATGCCGAGGCCTTGCTCAAGTATGATATGTATGTCGTAAAGCGCGACAATCTGGCACGAGATCAGCAACGCAACACCAGCGAGTGCGAGCGTCTAACACAGGAGATCGCGACACTCACGCAGGAGCTAGAGCAGCTTACGCAGGTCGAGCAGCTACGGAGAGAGAGCGAGCAGGCCTTGCAGGAGAGCAAGCAAGCAGACCTGAAAGTACGTGAGCTGAACGCACTGAAAACGCGCAACGAGCACCTGCAACAGCAGAGCGAACAACTGGAAAGTACATTGCAGGAGCTCCGTACTGAGGCGACCCGGCTCAAGGGCAGCAGTGAACAGCTACAACAGATTACAGCCGAACTCAGCAGGCTCAATGATCCACGCAGTCAGAGCCGTGAGCACAGAAGTATCATTGCCCGCGAAGCCCAATTTCAGCAGCAACTGCTCAGTGAAGAGAGCAGATTAGCAGAGATCAAGCAACAGTTACAGAGCGTAGACGCAGAGCTTCTGCGCTATAGCACCCTTGATAACGAGATAGCCCAACAAGAACAGCTCAGCCAGCAAAGTGAAGCCGGTCATCGGCAGTACCAGATGCATATCAACGAGGCACAGACGCTAGAGCAGCGTAGAGCAGCCAGTCAGCAACAACAGCAGGTTACAGATGAGGCCGCAGAGCATCTGCAAACGATTAATCTTGCCCATCAACAGGCCCAGCATAACTTTGATGCGCAGGAACTGTTCGACTTACGAGCAGAGATCGATAACCTGAAAAGCGAGCAGAGTAGGCTCATTCAACAGATGATCCATCATCAGGAACGCATCAATCAGTTAGAGTTGGCGATCCAGGAGGCAGAGACGCTACGTGGCGAGCTGGTCACAGCACAACAAGAATTTCAAACTCTAGAGGATCTGCAAAAGATGCTCAACCACTTCCGTAATCTCATCAAAGAGGCCGCCCCCTTTGTGTTACGAGCGATGCTGGCAGACATCTCAGCCGAAGCCAATCGTATCTTTGGAGAGATCATGGGCGACCGTAGCGCACAGCTCTCCTGGCATCACGACTATGAAATTATTCTACGGCGGCAAGGTGTAGATCGCAGCTTCGCACAGTTGAGTGGTGGCGAGCAGATGAGCGCCGCACTGGCAGTCCGTCTGGCCCTGCTCAAAAAGCTCTCAACGCTTAACCTCGCCTTCTTTGACGAGCCGACCCAGAATATGGACGAACTGCGCCGTATGAACCTGGCAGAACAGATCAGGCGTGTCCGGGGCTTCGATCAACTCATTGTCATCAGCCACGACGACACCTTTGAACAGGGTCTGGATAGCCTGATTCGCCTGAATAAGATCAGTGGCGAGACCCAGATAGCCGACGAGGACGGTGTCCTACCATCCGCAGAGCTGGGTCAGGCATGGCAAAGCGCAGGAGTTTCAGCAGGTTCACAGTCCTCACAGTCTTCAAACAGCGCACAGACTGCTGCATCGCTGCTCCAGACTACCAACTAACAGAGAGAGAGACCTGATGATTCAGCAGTCAAGGAAGAGGAGACGCCATGCTGCATAAAGGAAAACTACTCGCTGCGCTCAACGCCAAGCGCGGCCAATTCTCGCACTACGATGGCTCATTTAATGAGCAACTGGAGATGTATCAACAGGCACTGGAGACGCTCTATACGCGCTATTCGTCCAGTGCAGAGCTTGAGCAGATCCTCCCGCTGGATAAAAGTAATATGCCTTCAGCGGGTGCGCGTCCAAGTATTGAGTTTGATCGCTGGCTCGTCTCAGCACAGCAAAACAGCTATCGGGGTCCCGTCTTCCCTTTTGGGCGTAGCTTCACCTCGCACGAGCAATCACGCCAATGGGCGGAGTGCATCGAAGGCGTCACAACGATAGCAGTCGACGGTAGCCAGCTCATGCCCTGGCGCGATGCCTCGATCCCGGTCGCACTGGTCCAGGTGGGCTTCTTCGTCAATCCGCACGCCCGTGGCCTCAACTATACAAAAGATGTACGCATGGACGTACTGACACCAGAAGATCTGATGGAGGATGCGAAAAAAGAGTCAGAGGACCCCGATAGCTATCCCTACTCAGAGATGAAGGTTACCCTGCGTCGCTATCTCTTAGAGGTTGAGACGCTCTGTACGCTGATGCATCAGTGGGCCGAGAACCGCCGCGCTGACGATCCGGCCTACAGTCCTATCGTCTTCTTCGATGGCTCACTTGTCGTCTCATTCGCCATGATGATGCCAGAGCCGTACCGACAAAACTATATCGACTCAGCGGTCACCCTGCTCCAGACCTCCGAGGAACTGCATGTACCACTGATCGGCTATATTGACACCAGCTATGCCCGCGATATAATTACAATGCTACGCCGCCTGGACTCGACCCTACCTCAACCAATCTTAAACGACACAAAACGTATTCATGACGCGCTCCTCTGGAAAGGGAAGCTACGTTGGGGGGATCGTACTCCGGCCATGATCTGTGCTCGTAACGACGTGCTGCCAGGCTATGGACCTTATCGCGATGCCGTCGCCTTCTGCTATCTACAGACATCGACCACGCGACCACCGACGCGGCTGGAGTTTCCACGCTGGATGATCGACGAAGGCATGCTCGAACCGGTTATCGACGCCATCCGCGCCGAAACGATAGCAGGCAATGGCTATCCCTACGCCATCGAGACAGCCGACGCCGTCTCTGTGATTACAATGCAGGACCGCGCAGAGTTTTACGCACACTTCCAGGCCTTTGTAGAGCATCAGGGCATCAAGTTCAGCTATTCAACCAAATCACTCAGTAAAAACCGCAGGCGCTAACATGTAGGACAACATCGAGTCCCCAGTGCTTTATCAATAAACCTTTTAAGTTTTGCGAGTATACTATAGAGCAGTGGGCAGCGCTGCAACTCCTATTCTTTTACGATCCGTTGGTAGGATACTGCACGAGGAACAGGCAGCTACGCCTCATAATCCAGCTATTAGCAGCGAATAGTATGTTATACTTGAATGGATTGGAGAGACTCGCGTTTACGCGCTCTTTCGCCAGAGAACGAAGCACTGTACGGGAGGATAGATCTTCCATCCTTCCAATGTAGAGCAGGGTCTTGCACCCTCCCGATTTAGCACACCACAAAGAAATTGCATATGTCACGTTCAACAACACAAACATTCAACTGTCCCTGTGGCACAGAGTTCACAGGTCAGCTCTACGAATATATCAATGCAGTTGACGATCCGCAACTGCGTTATATCATCCTGGCAGGTCTGGTCAACGTCTCAACCTGTCCCAACTGCGGTCGCAAGATGGCAATCTCGACGCCGTTCATCTATTCAGATCCGGGCTACAACCTGCTGATCTACGTCCATCCACGCGCGGATACGCCCGAAGAGGCACGGCTCCTGATCCTGGAGAAGTTGCGCTCAGTCTATATGGATGCCAACAAGCTCAAAGATCAGCCTGCCGAGGGAGAGCAGCAGATTAAAGGATCAGACGGCTCCATTGGAGACCGCACCATCAATCTCACACATTCACAGGCTACCGAGCTGCCACCGCTGAAGGTCGTCTTTGGACTTGAACAGTTCACTGACCTGCTGAATAGCGTACTAAGCCCGGAGGACAAGCTTGGTCGGCTCGCAATGAGCACACAGAGTCGCAACACAGCGGAGCGAGCACAGTTCCATATCATCGCGAAGAAACTGGCGACCGAGATGGAATGCTTTATTGATGTAGAAGATATGCCCGATGAATACACCGTCTGGATCTACGGCTCACGTCGCCAGGTCGGCGCATTGATGCGTGAACTGGCACCGCGCGGCTAATAGGGCTAGTAAAACGGCTATAGCTACCAGCATTCCAGCATTGTAAAGGGATAGCGAAGAGAAAAATCATGATCAGTATCGGCGCATTAACGATCAGCGACGGAGCTTCAGGGGGGACACGCGAGGACGTCAGCGGAGCTCGTATCCGTGAACTGGTAGCGCAATTGCTGGGCGAGACAGTCACCATCAGCGCAATCATTCCTGATGAGCAGGACCAGATCGCCAATACACTCCGTGAGTGGAGCGATCAGCAGCACCTGAACCTGATATTGACAACCGGTGGCACAGGTCTGGCACCACGCGATGTCACGCCTGAAGCGACGCTCGCCGTGATCGATCGCGAGGTACCAGGAATCGCAGAGGCGCTCCGCAACAACAGCCTCGAGTATACGCCAATGGCGATGCTCTCACGCGGCATCGCTGGCGTACGGGGTCAAACACTCATCATCAACCTACCAGGCAGTCCCAAGGCCGTGCAGGAGTGCCTGGAGTATATCCACCCTGTCCTCAAGCACGGCATCAACCTGCTTACCGAAGGACCAAAGGAGCATTAAAAACAGTAAAGAGCAGTAGGAGCAGTTAAAACAAGATGGACTCAGATGGTCTATGCCGTCTCTACAGTGGGCACACAGATGCCGTTTTCTGTCTCGCATGGTCACCTGACGGTCGACTGATCGCCTCGGGTAGTCGCGACGGCACAGTCCAGGTCTGGGAAGCAGCCACAGGGAGCATCAAGCACAGCTTCTACACGCAGCACACCTGCGTATTGAGCGTCGCCTGGTCACCCGACTCCCACTACCTTGCCAGCGGTGCAACCGATGGTAGCGTCTGCATCTGGCAAGCAGAGAATGGCAACGTACAAACACAGTATCACGGACATACGCGCTTTGTCCGTAGCGTCTCCTGGTCTCCGAATGGTCGCCTGATCGCCTCAGGCGGTGACTACGGCGATAATACACTCCAGATCTGGGAAGCGAACAGCGGCAAGACCCTCGCCATCCAACGCACGCAACAACGTATCTTCTCCGCCCCCTGGTCACCCGATGGTACAGTGATCGCCTCCGCTAGCTTTGATCAACGTGTCGAGCTCTGGCAAGCACCAGAAGATCAGGGAGAGCTTCAGCATCTCTATAGCTATCGACAGCATAAAGGACCAGTCTATGCCGTCGCGTGGTCACCCGATAGCACTACCATCGTCTCAGCCGGGCAAGAGGCACAGGCCCGTATCTGGCAGAGTGCAACCGGGAGCGACTTATACACATACAACCAGCATCAACAGGCCATCAAGACCCTCGCATGGTCACCTGATGGCACATACATTGCCAGCGCAGGCAATGATACCACACTACACGTCTGGTGTGCACAGACAGGACAACGTACGGCTATCCTCACAGATACACATGGAGATATACATAGAACCTGGATACGTACCCTCGCATGGTCTCCAAACAGCCAGTACATAGCAGCAGCCAGCGCCGCCACGATAGTTATATGGCCCTGGTCAAAGGTCAATTAGCATGCCAAATGGCACACCTATCCTCAGGGCAAAGTTTAACATTCAATTAACAATGCCATAAAGAATAGTTAATTGATCGATGCTACATTATCGCTATAGCAAGGAGTCAGTATTGTTGTACTTCAACCTGTCTGAGATGTAGAAAGTTTGCTAGCCACAATTCAGTAACATTGACAGTTATCGCGTAGCAGGATGCCAGTCAATGGAGGGTAGGCGTCTTTCTCCTTTGAGAGAAACAGGAGCACCATGTTCAACAGATCGCGCCTCGCAGCTATCGTCGTAGTGCTAGCCTTACTCAGTCTCATCGTCTGCGCCTGTGGTAACACAGACGTAGGTCAAACATCATCCACCGCAAGTAATAGCTCAGGTGCTCAGCATGACAACGTAACCTGTGTTTCAGGAAACTTACAGGTCACAGGCTCAACCGCGCTACAGCCACTTGTCAAAGATGTCGCAACCGATTATCAAGAGAAGTGTTCAGGAGCGAATATCACCGTTGGCGGTGGCGGAAGTAGTACAGGTCTGAAGAACGCACAGGACGGCAGTTCACAGATCGGCAGCTCGGATATTTTCGCCAGGAAAGCCATCTACCCCAATCTCGTAGATAATCAAATTGCAGTAGTCACCTTCTCCGTGATTACTAATGGAAAAGTCACCAATGTCGACAACCTGACCTCAGAACAGCTTCAGGGAATCTTCACCGGCAAGATCAAAAATTGGCAAGCGGTAGGTGGACCAAACCTACCGATCGTCGCAGTGAGCCGTCCTGCCGGGTCTGGCACACGCATCACCTTCGAGCAATACATCCTGCATGGTCCAGAGACCATCACCGGTAACCCGGTCGCCAATGCCTCCGGCGAAGTTGCCACCACCGTAGAACAGACCGATGGAGCAATCTCATACATTGCCTCTGACTTCGCCCGTAAGAACGAGCTCAGGATCATCAAGCTAGATGGCGTAGCGGAAAACGATGCCAATGTCGAGAACAATACCTACAAGTTCTGGAATATCGAGCATATGTACACGAAAGGTCCGACCAAAGGTCTGGCCGAGGCATTCATCAACTATGTCAAAAGCCCGGATACTGCCTCCTACCGAGCGAAGCAAGGCTTTCTGGACATCAGCAAAATGAGTGAGAGCGCATTAAAGGCCAAGACGCCCAGTAATAGTTACTACTTATCCGAAAACCTGAGTGCAGAGCACTAGCGACGCCAGTCGCGTTGGGTTTCGGAATAAGATCTTAGCAGCCTCCCATATAGCAGTAAGAAAGAGAATAAAGTGATGGCTGAGGCAACAGACCGTGCAGGTCAGACAATCTCTCTCGCAGACAATAAAGCGCAACGAGTCATGCGCACCAAAAGAAGCAAGCTAATTGACTATGGGATACAGAGACTCTTCCTTGTCTGCGCAGCATTCATCGTCGTCATTATTATTGGCGTCTTTCTCTTCATCGGCATCAACGCATTCCACCTCTTTGGTGCCAGCCCAACGGCAACCAGTATTCTCACCACAACCGCCTGGGACCCTGGAGGAAACAACGGTACACCGAGCTATGGCATGCTGGGATTTATTCTGGGTACGCTCGTCACCACCCTGCTGGCGGTGATTATCGCGACCCCTTTCGCCTTTGGCATGGCGCTCTTTATGGTCGAGAGCAGTTCGCCACGCCTGAACATGTTTTTACGTCCACTGCTGGAGATCTTCACAGGTATCCCATCGGTCGTCATTGGCTTTATGGCCCTGGTCATCCTGGTACCCTGGATCCGTACTATCGCAGGACCGCTGACCCCCATACCGGCGCTCGCTGGCTACGGCTGGGCAACAGCTACAATTGTATTGATAGTAATGATCCTGCCAACTATCACCAGCATCTCAATTGACGCGCTAAAGACCGTGCCAGACACTATTCGCGAAGCCAGCTTGTCGCTGGGATCAACGAAATGGCAGACGATGAGTAGAGCCATCCTACCAGCGGCCACGACCGGACTGGCAACCGCTGTCATCCTGGGCATGTCACGCGCCATCGGAGAGGCCCTCGCGGTGAGCCTGGTCTTGAAAGGGAAGACGCTACCGGCGCATGTTTTTACACCGGCGATCTTCTTTGGACCCAACGTCAATATGACGCAACCAATCGTCATTAACTTCGCAGAGGCGGTAGGTGCAGAACGCTATGCATATTTTATGCTCGGCTTCTTGCTACTCGTCGTCTCATTCATCTTCATCTGTATTAGCCGCTACCTGGCTAGTAGGAGTGTGTATCAATGAATCTTCAGCGGTCAGCTTACGATAATACTGATCAACAAAGGCAGCGAACACGCATGCAGCAACTCGTTACCACGTTGCATACCAAAAACACGATCGCACAGCTGCTGCTCACGCTACTGACGGGCGTCGTTACCATCCTCTTCGTCGGTATCCTGCTCTACCTCATCGTGCGTGGTGCGCCTGCTCTCTCTACAAGAGGCTTTTTCTCAGCGAGTGGCAACGCAGCGATTGGTGCGCAGCTCTTCAATACATTCTACATTCTGATACTGTCAGAGATCATCTTGATTCCGATCTCATTGGCCGCCGCCATCTACCTGGTAGAGTATGCACGCCCGGGACTGCTGATTACGGCGATCCATTTCGCCTCTGACACACTCTCAGGTATCCCATCGATCGTCCTGGGCCTCTTCGGCTATGCCTTCTTCAGCACCTACTGTGGCTTCGGTCTCAGTCGTCTCTCAGGCGCACTCACCCTGCTCTGTCTCAACTTCCCGATTGCCCTGCGCCTCTTCGAAGACGCACTTTCAGCGGTACCACGCAATCAACGTGAAGGTGGACTCGCTATGGGTGGGACAAAATGGCATACCATTCAGACCGTCGTCTTGCCGCCAGCACTCTCAGGAATTGTCACCGGGATTGTACTGACCGCTGGCAAGATTATAGGTGAGGCAGCCGCGCTGATCTTTACGATGGGCACCAGTAATCCGCGCAACGTCTTTACGCTCAACCCATTGATTGGCAGCGATAACCTGACGATCAATATCTACAATATCCAGAGTACAGGTAATGGCCTGTCTAAAGCAGACGCCAACATGGTCTCAGCGGGATCAGCCGCATTACTGGTTATTATCCTGTTAGTCATCAATATTCTGGCACGCTATATCGGCGATCGTATCAATCGTAACGTTACAGCTACCTAGCACCTGAGAGGGTAAACAGACCATGCACATATCTACACAAACGTCCATCAATACCTCTGATGCGCTTAACCCGGCCAAACAGACCATACCCGATAATGCCGACGTCTGTATACGGAAGGTAGCACGTAGCGGACATATCTCGTATGATGGTCGCCCGTTCTTCATCAGTAAGGCACTGGCTGGTCACTATATACGCCTGATTATCTTTGGTGAGCGCATAATCATTGATACAGCCATCCCTTTGCATAAAGAGTTCTCGTTGAACAGATGACCAGATAACCTGGTCTTTATAGTACATGCCTATCCTATTGCGTAAGAGCGCTCTCTTGTCTACAATAGAGGGAGCGTGACTAGATGGAAGCGCTCAATTCTTAAAAGGAGTTTTTATGGAACAGCCACACCTGGACAAACAACAGCCCGTGGCACAGCAGATACAAGATGAAACATGGCAGAGGCAGTGGATTTCCGAGCAGAAGCCAGAGGTCGAGACTGAACAAAGTGTGATGGGGACATTCGATCCAACAAAAACACTCAATGCTAGATCAGAAAATAAAATCGATGTTCGCAACGTCAACTTTTATTACGGGTCCAAGCAGGCACTCTATAAGGTCTCGATCCCCCTACGCGAGAAACAGGTAACAGCACTGATTGGTCCATCAGGTTGCGGCAAATCCACCTTCCTGCGCACCCTGAATCGCATGAACGACCTGATACCCGGTACACGTACAGAGGGTCAGGCTATCTTTGATGGTCTGAACATTTATGACAAGAAGACAGATGTCGTCCTGCTACGCCAGCGCATCGGCATGGTTTTCCAGCGTCCAAACCCTTTCCCAAAGTCGATCTTTGAAAATGTCGCCTATGGTCTGCGTATTCAGGGCCACTCCGCAAAGTTCATTAAAGAGCGCGTAGAAGAGAGCTTGCGTAATGCCGCCCTCTGGGACGAAGTGAAGGATCGCCTGTCTATATCCGCATTGGGTCTCTCCGGAGGTCAGCAGCAGCGTCTCTGTATCGCCCGCGCCCTGGCGGTCGAACCCGAAGTCATACTGATGGACGAGCCCTGTTCAGCGCTAGACCCGATCGCAACGCTCAAGATTGAAGAACTGATCACCGAGTTAGTGAAGGATTACACCATCATTATCGTCACGCACAACATGCAGCAGGCGTCGCGAGTCTCCCACTTTACCGGTTTCTTCCTGACTGGCACATTGATCGAATACGCACCAACAGTCCAACTTTTCCAACATCCATCACAGAAAGCGACCGAAGATTATATCAGCGGGCGTTTCGGTTAAACCTGAAGAGTGGAGTGGAACGCTTGAGTCCCGGTAGTCATAGAGCGTAGAGCCTGAGAACCTGGAGGACCAGAGTTGAGAATAGCGACAGACTGAGCAGGAGGCTCAAGTGGAAAACAAAATATTGGTTGTCGATGATGAAGCAATTCTGCAAGAGATGATTGTCTATAACCTGCAACAGTCAGGTTATCAGGTACTGTCAGCCGGCGACGGGGTTAGCGCACTTGAGATCGCTCGCAGTGAACGGCCTGCGCTCATAATACTGGATGTGATGCTGCCAGGTATGGATGGACTGGAGGTCTGCCGACGTCTGCGACGAGAGCCACAGACCGCACAGACGCCGATTATCATGCTCACAGCGAAGAGCGATGAGATTGATAAGGTCGTAGGTCTAGAGGTAGGAGCAGACGACTATGTGACTAAACCCTTTGGCCGACGCGAGCTACTCGCGCGTGTACGTGCGTTACTGCGCCGCTCGGAGTACATAACGAAAGATGAGCAAGAGACAGATACAGAAAACGAGGATGCTGAGACACGACAAAGAACACATCACTATCTCAACGCTGGTCCTCTAAAGATTGATCAGCCAGGGAGGCGCGTCTTCATTCAAGGCAAAGGGATCGATCTCCAACCCAAACAGTTTGATCTGCTCACCTACCTCGTCAAAAACCGAGGCACGGTCCTGACGCGTGATCAACTACTCCATAATGTCTGGGGCTACGACTACGCAGGTGATACACGCACCGTTGACGTCCATATCCGCTGGCTACGAGAGAAGCTGGAAGTAGACCCGGCCTCACCAAAGCTCATACAGACGGTACGTGGCATTGGCTATGTCTTTCGTATGTAAATAATCTACCCTATCTACAGTATGGGAAGAATCTGCACCTTATGCTTACTTCACTTCAGCCAAAGCCTGTAAAAGTTTCTGATAGACGGTATCCAGGTGCTCAGGCATCACCTTGGTGTCTGCTAGCACCGGCATAAAGTTGGTATCACCATCCCAACGTGGCACGATATGATAATGGATATGACCCGCGAAACCAGCACCAGCTACCTTCCCCATGTTGATACCCATATTAAAGCCATCGGGACTCATCGACTTACGTAGCGCACGCAAGGCCCATTGCGCCTGAGCCATCATATCCGCCAGCGTCTCCGCGCTCAACTCATCTAACGCACCCACATGTTCATAAGGCGCAACCATCAGGTGACCATTGTTATAAGGATAGAGATTGAGCATCATAAAACAATATTGACCACGATGCAGAATATGATACTGCGTATCCTCGTGGGCGGCAGGCTGTGTACAAAAAATACAGCCTGGTTGAGGAGGCGTCTTTGGCTCGATAAACGCCATACGCCAGGGTGCCCATAAATTTTCCATGAGAAAAAAACCTCATTCGACAATAAAAGGTTCCATTGCGAAAGGTTTCATCGCAAGATTTCTGTTGTGAAAGAGGAACCCTATGAAAGCCTGCCTATTTGACTATCCGAGCATCTTCCTGTTGCATATCCGCGTCTTCAGGCACCGGCACCGGACCATCAATCCAGTCAGCAGCCCAGGTATGGATAGCATCGATTACAGGCTTCAGTGCGTAGCCCTTTTCGGTCAACTGATATTCTACTCGCACCGGGATCTGCGGATAGACTACACGTGTGACCAGACCCTCGGTCTCTAACTCGCGCAAACGATCACTTAAGACCCGGTCTGAAAGGCCCTCTACCAGCACGGTCAATTCACAGAAGCGCCGAGGTCCCTGCAGAAGGGCATCTAATAATAACCCCGTCCAACGCTTTCCAAGAATCTGGATCGCATGTTCATAACGAGGACACATGTGAACCATCGTTTTTTCTGCAGCTAATGCTTGCTCCAAGGGCTTCGTCGCCATTCGTATGCCTGCCATTTCCTTTTACCTCTAATACTGTACATGAATAGCATACAAAGTTTATGTTCTATAAAGAATTCATGTGCGAATAAGTATACCACGCTTTCCGCTCTGAGGCAAGTAAAGCTACAGATAAAAAGTAAGTACTATTACTAGATATTCTCTATCAGCAGTATTCTTTACGCTTGTATGGAGTATAGAGTAAACTACTAGTAAACGCTAGAAGGCGACACTTAGCAATTGGAGAATTGTATATGCTCGATGTGACAATCGCCTCACAAATCGATACATTTCAACTGGATCTCTCATTTCAAGTCCCAGAGCACCAGACAACCGTCATCTTAGGGGAGAGCGGAGCCGGAAAAAGTACACTCTTACGACTGCTGGCCGGCCTGCTCAGACCCCAGCGAGGACATATCTCTTTGCAAGAGACCACTTATTACGATAGTGAGCAGCGGATCTCGGTTCCCGCGCAGCAACGTCCCTTTGGCTTTGTCTTTCAAGACTATATCCTCTTCCCACATCTGACAGCCTACGAGAATATCGCCTTCGGGTTGCGTGCACAGCAACTCCCTTCACAATATATACGTCGGCAGGTGGGGAAAGTTTTGGAGCAAGTTCAAATGACCGCCTATGCACAGCGTCTCCCTGCGCAACTTTCAGGGGGACAACAACAGCGTATCGCCATTGCGCGTGCCCTCGTCCTTCAACCACAGCTCCTCTTGTTAGACGAACCGCTTGCGGCTTTAGATGTTCAGACCCGCCGTGAGATTCGCCAGGAACTACGGCAGATACTCGCAACTACCAACGTCACCACCCTGCTCGTCACCCACCACTATCTGGATAGCCTCTTCTTTGGCCAGCAGATCCTGGTCATGGACCATGGTCAGCTTATCCAGCAAGGAAACCAGCAGAACTTGAGCCGCTATCCACGTTCCTCATATGTCGCTGAACTTGTCGGGGTGAACTTCTTCCAGGGTTCTATTCAGAGCCTTGAGGATAACACAACCTGCGTCGTAACGATCACACAAAGTAGAGCGGAAGCAAGTAGAGGAGCGAGCATAGCAGCACAGGATAACGGCTCACTAGAGCTAGTAGCAACGTTCCAGGAACAGGACGCAGCTGCGACGCTGACAACACCAGAGATACAGGCCGGACAAGAGATTATCGTCGTCATCGAACCACGCAGCATTACATTACATCAACAGCGGCCCGAAGGATCTGCACGCAACTTCTTCCAGGGAACGATCCAGCAGATTCTCTATCTGGAGACCGCCAGTGGAGAGCATAGCGGACGCGTCCGTGTCTCTCTTCAATTATCTGGCCTCACAGTCCCGCTCATCGCCGAGATCACAGCCTCCTCCGCACAACGGATGCAACTCAGCGAAGGTCAGACCCTCTACGCAAGCTGTAAAGCGACCGAAGCTAGAGCCTACCGCTAGAGCGAGCAGTCATGGATCTCATGGGTTGCCAACGCACTAATCGTGGACGCGTTCGCTCTCCCAAGCAACGTTGGCGGGACGGATCTGCTGCAGCGCTTCGGCCAGCGCATCAATATCATCAACCTCATCGCGGTAGACAGCCCAGGCTTTCGCCTTCTGATCGGGTGTAGTCACAGTGCGATAGAGAGTGATGCCGATCCGTTTGCCATTCTTAAAAAACTCTTCGCGGATACGCGTCACATCTTCCCAGGGAAGATCGATCATTGCACCACGCTTATCTTTTTTAAGCACGCCATGCGACGTCAAAGTAATAGTAAAAGGGACAGGAGCAATGATACTCAGGTACCAGATAAAGCCACCCAGGAAAAGGACAGCCGCAATCGTACTCCCGTAGACCGAAGCATCGGCACGACTGGCATGTTGATAGACAGCGATCCAAAGGATAAGCGCAAAAATACCAATTACGCCCAGAATCGTCACGATCCGTTTAAAAGGACTCAGACCAGGTCCAACAAAGACTCGTTCAGGTGTTACAGAAGATGAGGCCATTGCAGCTCTCCAGAAGCGTTTTTTTGCCGGGAAGATCTTAAAAAGCCTTGAAAGGGTCTTGCCACCTTCCCTCTATGCACCCATATATTGTAGCAATTACACCATATTCAATGCAAGGAGAGAGAAGGAGAGATGGGAGCTTGAGGACAGAAAATTACGGGAGGGTATGTGAAGCAAGACCCTCCCCTCCACCCACGTTCACATGTGTGCATATGCATGGAAAAATGAAGAGTATTATAATATGTTTTTGGTAAGAGTCGCCAGGAATTCCACGTTATTACTCGTCTTCGCCATATGTTGGAGTAGAGCCTCAGTCGCCTCCAGACTCCCTTTACCACTCTGCTGATCTGCGAGCGTTGAGAACATACGACGCATCATCACAATTGAACGTAACGTCTTATCATCGAGCAGCAGCTCTTCACGGCGTGTGCTAGAGCGAGCAATATCGACCGCAGGGAAGACACGACGCTCAGCCAACTTGCGATCCAGCAGCAGTTCCATATTACCGGTACCCTTAAACTCCTCATAGATCACGTCATCCATGCGGCTCCCGGTATCGACCAGGGCGGTAGCGATAATCGTCAGACTTCCACCTTCCTCGATCTTACGAGCAGCACCGAAGAAACGTTTAGGTGGAATAAGAGCACTCGGATCCAGACCACCAGAGAGCGTACGACCACTAGGCTGTACAGCAAGGTTATATGCACGGCTCAGACGTGTGATACTATCGAGCAGGATCACCACATCGCGACCACCCTCAACCAGGCGTTTGGCACGTTCCAGGACCATCTCAGCCACGCGTGTATGGGCCTCGGTAGGCTCATCAAACGTCGAGCTAATGACCTCTGCTTTGACCGAACGCTTCATATCAGTAACTTCTTCAGGTCGCTCACCGATCAGCGCAATCATCAAATGAGTATCGCTATAGTTTTCAGTGATTGAGTTGGCAATGGATTTGAGGAGAAGAGTTTTACCAGCTTTCGGAGGAGAGACAATCAGACCGCGCTGTCCACGTCCGATGGGGGAGACAAGATTGACGAGACGCCCAGAGATGTTGGAAGGCCCGGTCTCCAGATTGAACATCTCACGTGGGAAGATCGGGGTCAGATTGTCAAAATGAGGACGTCGTTTCGCAATCTCAGGATCAACGCCATTAATGGCTTCAACACGCAGTAATCCATAATATTTTTCATTATCTTTTGGAGGGCGGACCTGACCGGAGACCATATCACCTGTACGCAGACCGAAACGCCGGATCTGTGACTGCGATACGTACACATCCATATTCCCCGGCAGGAAGCGCTCCTGGCGCAGGAATCCGAACCCATCCTCTACGATCTCTAACACACCAGCACTAAAGATATTGCCTTGTTGTTCGGTGTTGGCTTGTAGAAGTCGGAAGACGAGGTCCTGTTTCTTGAGGGTACTGTAACCGGAGAGTTCGAGGTCGCGAGCAATATCGCGCAACTCTGTAATGGTTTTTATTTCTAACTCAGCTATGTTCACGTTGTGTAAGGGCGCAGCAAGTGCTTGAGGGAAACGCCCTTTCTCCTTTCTGCGGTTGAACCAGGATAGTAGTATATTGGTAGCAATTGGCGGTTGGCGGGAACTTGGTATTATGGGTTTGTCTTTGGGTCACGTTGAAATATACCCTGCACGAAAGACTTGTAGCAACAGGTGGCTTTGATGATTGCTAAGAGGTGCCAGCCGATTAACAAAGATGCCCTACGACAATACTCTTGCAAGCGGGAACCCGAAGATGTTTGACGTTGCAGTTTGCATCTCTGAAGCTAGCTAGAATATACCACAGGCGCAAAAGGATGTCAAGTGTGTCGCCTGTCTTTACCGATTTATATCAGCATATGCTTCTCAGCATTTCTACTAACATAAAACAGCTATTCCCCGAGACACAGACTAGCTGCAGACTATCTGCACGCTCTCTGCGTGGTGCGACATGGTCCTTGTATGCCTGCCCAACCAGCTACCCGCTGCATATCATAGAATGAATACCAGTGGTTGTCAATCCATTCATTGCAGGCTCGCAGCATCTCTCCAAGCTCACGCTGCTCCAACTCACGCTCAACAATACGGTTCGCGTGAGGATGCTTATAGCGTCGCGGCATCGGCGAACCAAAGCCATGCAGATAATGTACCATCTCATGCGCAATCGTAATCACCAAAACCTCTTCAGGCACTGTTGTCACTTGCAACAGGCTATTTATACCGATGTAACTAAGGGTCGTATCTAATGAGAGACGGATTAACCCCAGGCGACTCTTCCAGGGATAGCAGTAGTCAATCACGACTTCATTCATACGCAGACAGTCGGAGAAATACATCTGCCAGATCCAGCTGAGATACCTGGTAAGATCTTGCCTGCTCGACGGTGGCACGCTCGTTCTGAGCATAGAAGATGGCGGCATCGAAGAGACTCTTTATCTTTCTGGAAATATTCCGATGATTATGTACGATATTTCTTTTAAGCAAGCTCTCAGAAGATTAATTCCTGCTTGAGATGAGGTTAGACTTTTCTTAGGAATGGCGATTTGAGCTCAAAATAGGTCAAATGACCTGTGCGATTTTGTCTTACTTCCGCTATTATTCCTCATGTAGAGAATATAACGATAGGAGGTACAGGCCATGAATGCAACAGTATGTAAACCCGCAGAGCTAGCACTGGCTCTTCATTATCATGAACAGGTACGACCATTGCGTACGACACAGATCGCCGATGCATACGCCACGGCTCCTATCGAAGCAATCCGGCCAATTGTGATTACAGAGATACAGCCAGCCATCAATGAAGAGTCGCTGCATTCCTCCTTTGAAGACGCCATTAGTGAGCGCCTGACTGCGCAACATAAACAGTGGGGTCGCCTGAGTAGTGCAGAACTGAATGTTCCTGCCCTCACATATAGCGCACGCACACGCATAACCGATCCCTTCTTTAATGTACAGGATGCGACAAAGAGAACATATATAAATACACCCAATACTGAACTACTACACCTGGATACGCTCAACGCAGGGCGCGAACCAGCCAGCACGTATAGTACACATCCCATTCATGCCAGCACAGTGCAACGCTATACAATATGTATCTGTACAGCACTCATTCTCCTTATGTCCGGCTTTGATCTCATGGGTCTGCTCATCATGCGCATGATGCATTAAATCATTTATTTATAGAGCAATAAGGTCTGGTAATCTACACGCAATCCCAGCATTATTTTCTGTAGAAGTTTGATCTCTTATCCCCTCCAGCTAATGATGCATAAACTCAAAAAAAGCAAAGGGAATAATAATATGCCAGAAAGTAATAGGATAAGAGGCGATTATTTAAATAATCGTCATATGAGAAGTCTCTATTGAAAGAGGCAGAGGTGGTACAACCCATTGCTCCTATAGGATAGGACTTACAGGTTCTAAAGCATGTGTGTAGGAAAACCGCATGGTAAAATAAAACCAATGATACTTATCTGGTAGTTATTACGTATATTACTTGAGAGGAGGTTATGTGCAAACTCGTGCAGGAAGAGCGCAATCGGCAGCACGCTCGGAGGGTGGAGGTGCTCATGTTACCTCTGCGATCGGCATAGAGGACTCGTATGGTCGGCGGCGTGTAAAACGGATGTCGCTCTATACGCGTACAGTGCTTTCACTCACTGGCCTTATCTGTGCTGCTCTCTTAATGGCAACGCTTTCACAGGCATGGTCAAACAGTAATCTGGAGCAGGAGACGCAACAGCAGCAGCAATCCCTTCAGCAGGTTCAGCATACGAATCAGCGTTTGGGAAAGGATGCGCAACGCTACCAGGATCCGGCGACAATTGAGAGCGAGGCACGCCAGCAACTGGGCTACATTCGACCTGGAGAGCACTCCCTGGTCGTTATTAATGCCGACAACAAAGGTCAGTCCCATATACAGCCAACGACAAGGCAGATACTGCATCCTGGCTACTGGGGACAATGGTGGCACATTTTCTTTGGTTCTTAAAAATATCGACAGATCTATGCGAGAGAATAAAGTAACATCAACGTCCCATTTGCTTGACAGGATATGTATCATGAAAGTATAACGTAACTATACTCACGGTATACAAAATTAATAAGCGTCCTCGTTTTAGGGATTAACGGATTAGAGAGCATTTTAAGGGATTCAGCATGCAGCAGAGGCAGACCGACAGGGCAACAACGCTTATGCTTATTCAGCCCCAACATTGGTTGGGGCTTATTGAATTATTGCTTTGTCAGTCGCGTTTCGCAGAGTGAGGAATTTCGTTATTCCCTGGCGGAGCGCAATACAAAAAGCGCTCCGCCTTCTTTTTTTTTATGAGAGCATTGCTGAAAAACCTTTCTTATCGTCCTTGTAGCTTTGTCGTCTTAGTAGCGTTCTTTGTAAGATCTTAGTATAGCGGCTTTGACTTTTGCCTTTGCCTATCAGGAGGGACTGGTACACAGATGTGCAGATGGGGATGGATAGTGCTAAAAAATTCATGAGAGTTCTCTGCTATATCACCTATGTCTTTATCATTTCTATTACATTACCTATTGGCAGAACCCATCAACCGCAATAGAACACTCACAATCCCGGATGCACAACAGTCATTTTTCTCCACTCACGTGGTATCGAAGATGATCCACACAAAAGACCAGGGCCATAGCATAACGACGCCTTGGAAGAAGACAAAGCCCGGCACGCATCATTATCGAGTACAGACATGCGTACCTGTGACTCATACGTACGATGGAAGATACTGATATGGATCATATGGATCATACCGAATACCACTGATAAACCCGCAACCTGGGGCAAACAGGTAAGGGTTTTCCACAGATTTCATGATGAGTAGGAGCAGTTATGAGAGCACAACCATTGGTATCCAGCCACACAAAGCTGGTAACTACGCAAATAGAGCCTGCACAGGTATCCTCGCAGGCAGTGCCGCAAACACCTGCGCAGGCAGTACAATCCTATGTTGAGCGACAACTATCACACTTTATACAAGAGCTTACGGAATTATGCGCAATCGATTCTGGAACCTATTATAAAATTGGTGTTGATGAGGTTTCCTTCTACCTGGCAGGACGCATGCGTGGGCTGGGCATGGATGTAACGCACTTTGAGCATGAGAAGTGGGGCAACGATGTCTACGGTGTGCTGAAGGGCAGCGGCAAGGGGATCATTGTCTTGCTTGGTCATATGGATACAGTCTATCCGATCGGTACGGCAGCGGCTCGCCCGGTGCGTGTGGAGGGGAATACCATCTATGGCCCTGGTGTCATCGATATGAAGGGCTGCATTCTTTCTGCAATCTATGCTATTGAGGCGCTACAAGATATCAATTATCAAGATTTCGCTGAGATCCGTTTCCTCTGTGTCTCCGATGAGGAGATCAGTGATCGCCACAGTAAAGAACTGATCCATCAGGTCTGTCAGGATTGCCATGGCGTTCTGGTACTGGAGGCGGCCCGCGAAAATGGCGATATGGTCAGTGAGCGCAAAGGTGGCGCATGGTATCGGCTGAAAGCACATGGACACTCAGCACATGCCGGTGTAGAGCCGGAGAAGGGTGCGAATGCTATTCTTGAACTGGCGCACCAGATCGTGCAGTTTCAGAGCTTGAACGGCTGGCGTCCAGGTACAACGATCAATGTTGGCAAGATCACTGGAGGAACAGTTACAAATGTGGTCCCCGATTACGCTGAGGTCTTCTTCGATGTACGCTTCCTCGCGAACAGCGATCGCGATGCACTGGAAGAGCGCTGGAATCAGATGCTCCAGCAAAAGCAGGTAGACGGCGTTGAACTGACGTTAGAGATCGACCCTGACGGTCGAGATCCGATGATCTGCACACCATCTAATCTGCGTATGGCGTTGCGGGCACAGGAGATCGCACACGATGAGCTAGGCTTTGCAGTAAAGCATGGTCCAACAGGTGGCATCTCCGACGCCAACTATGCCTCTGGCTTCGGCTATCCAGCTCTCGATGGTCTGGGCCCCATAGGTGGACTCGACCATAGCCCTAAAGAATATATGGAGAAGGATAGCATCGCGCCACGTACCGCCCTGCTGGCTGGTCTGATCGCTGATATTGGAGTATGCGGCAACGTAGAGCCGTAGAGACACTTTCATGTCAGAGTGAACAGACGAGCAAACACAACAAGAAAGCGGGACTCCGGTCAAACGATCGGAGTCCCGCTTTCTTGTTGTATAAGCTTACTACGTAGATCCTCTTCAGCAGTTAGCCGCGAATCTCGTCGAGCAGCATCGAGAGATTGATGAACAAGTCACAACTCTGACGCAGTGTCGCCGACATCGCCTCGTCAAAGGCAGCAACCTCGACGCGGACACCATGATCGGAACAATAGTCGAGCATCGGCATAAAGTCGCTATCACCGCTGACAAGGACAACACAATCGACTGCGCCACCATCGACCAGACGGACGACGTCCATACAGAGGTCGAGGTCCAGATCGGCCTTCTTAGCGCCGCTGGAGAACGTCTTGTAGTTCTTAGTGGTAATACGATAGCCGAGACCCTTGACGGCCTGCAAGAACATCTGCTCTTCACCGGCCTGTGGGCTGGTTGGGCAGTAGGCATGCGCACGTACAAGACGGCGATTGCCACGCAGGAAGTCGAGTAGTTTGCCGAAGTGGACCGTCATACGCAGCGTGCGAGCTGAGTAGAGCAGGTTCGCAACGTCAACGAACACACCGACACGTTCCGTCGAAGGGAAAGGCGGCAAGGTAACCGAGACGTTGGTCGGAGCCTGGTTCATACGTCGGAACTCGGCAACCATACGGTCGGTCTGCTGCTGCAAGGCCTGTGAAACGATATTGGCAAACTGTGTCATCGCGGCGGTTGAAAGGCCACCGCTATCGGCTGAGCGTGAGCTCGGATAGATCGGTGAGGTTGGACGCGCCTCAGCTCGTGTATTCCGACCATCACGCATTATCACACTACCCCTTGCAGGCGAGGGATCGGGTCCCATGAAGGGTCCGGAGAGCTCGCTACTCTGCTGATTCATCTGGTTCAGTGTATAGCCAGAGACAATAGCGTAAGGATTAACGCTCGCAGCTGGTAGCGAGCGCGCCGGCGGCGTCACAGGTGCCGGTGCCGGAGTCGGCGCAGGGGTTGCGACAGGCGATGGCGGAATACTGGTGCTATTCATATTTGAGTTATTCATGCTTGCACTATTTATAGCAGGGCTACTCGCCACGTTAGGTGTAGCCGGGCTCGTACTTGAGCGATGCCTGCGGCGGCGGCGTGAGCTGGCCTTCTGCAACTCAGAATATTCCAAAGGTGGTAGATCCTCGGGAGCAATCTGCTCCTGTTGCTTCTGCAGTGCTGGTGCAGGAGTCTCAACGATCGGTGCACCAGGAGTACTCTCCTGAACCGGAGTGGCCTGAGGAGCTTGCGGCTCCTTCTCTTTACTATGGCGACGACGGCTCCCTGTCACATGCTCGGTCACAGGAGTAGTTGGAGTCTCGCTGGTTGCATTCTCGCTTTCCTTCTCCTGCGTGCTCGTGTGTTTCTTCGCCGGGGTCTCGCTCGCCTGATGCACACCGTTATTATTATTGTTCAGCTGTCCATTTACGCCATGCTTTGCCTCCTCGGCAGTGGGCTGGATGGCAGCTGAGCTATGTTTCTCTTCACTCTTCTGCTGACTGGCCTCGACTGAACTTACATCAGCCTGGCTGGCCGGTGTAGCAGCAGGTTTGTTGCTTGGGCTCGCAGCGCCAAAGGTTGGTGTGGTACTACTATCACGCGTGATATGGCTGGCCGCAGGACGGTCAAAGCGATAGCGGCGCGCCGGACGTGGAGCAGGTTGCTCAGCAGGAGTCTCGCTCGCAGCAGTACTGGCCTCTGTCTGGTTAGACTCAACCGAGGCACTCGACTGATTCTCAACCGGCAATGGTGCCTGTATCTCTTCACGCAGATGACGATTGACACTATGGCGTGGCATACGTAAACGGGAAGGGGGCCGCAATAATGGCGATACTGGACGAGCTACAGGCTGCTCTACATCCTGACTACTCGTTTGCTCTGGCTCTTCCTGTCTCCCTTCGGTCTCATCGGCAACCTTCATGGTCTCTTCTTTCACATTTTTGTTTTGTACATCATATCCACGCTCACTCTCAGGAACCTCCGCAGATAAAGCAACGCTGTCAACCACATTGCTCTCCACGGCCACTGCCGGGGTCTCTGGCAAGTTGCCACCGACGACCAGGTCCGAGAGGATCGAGAGCGCACCGGACTGATTGCCGCGTGCGGCTGCTTCAGCCTGGCGGAACTCAGCGATAAAATCAGTGAAAGGACGTACCTCTTCAGATTTTACGTTGCTCGTAGGCGCATGCTCAGGTGTTTCAGTAACCTCAGCATCCTCAGTGCTTGCCTGCCCTTCAGAAGCCTCAACACTAGCATGTGCAGGCTCAACGGAAGGAGCATCGGTCGTGGAAGACTGGCTCGCCGGGATAGCCTGCACAGGATCAAGTGTAAAGAAAGGCGCTTCCCATAGGTTCTGTGCCTGCGTCTCCTGGACAGCATCAGCAGTGGTTGACGGCTCAGTCGCTGTCTCTTCTGCAAGCGGACCTGAGAACTCGGCAGTTGTTTCGTCGTGTAGTTCGATAGGGAATACCTCAGGGTTATCAGAGGCTTCAATAGAATGAGCAATTGAGGATATCTCAGGCGATCCAAAGGGTGAGAAAGTCTCCTCAGACTCTTTGTGAGAAGAATCTGACTCGTTGCCCTTACCCTGCTCGGACTGAGTATCGTCAGTTGCAGATACCGCATTCACAGCGTCTGCTGTGTCTGGGGTATCGGTAGCGGTCGCTTGTATGTTTGTTAAAGACAGAACGGATGCGGATGAAGCATCTTCGCTTGTAGCATTCTCAATGGACTGAGTTGCCGCGTCAGTCTCAGTTGACACCTGCAAAGTGTCGGTATGTTCATCAGAAGAAGAGGTCACCTCAGAAGCAGGTGTAGCAACATCCTCGCCGAGCTCGATAACCTCCGATGCAGCGGGGTTAACCGTCGTTACATTTTCGGGGGCAGACGAATTCTCCACGACGGATGCATCAACGTCGTTCTGTTCATGATGCGTATTATGCGTTGTCACTAAGATCTCCAGTCTCAGTCGCTACGAACCGGGGCGCAGGCTACGCCTCTAGAATACACTTGACTGAAGACAGTTGGGGAACATACAGGTCTTTAAACCGTAAACCAACTTTGATGCCGATGCGCTTTTGGGTGGGCGGGAACAACAAGAGTGTCTGATGGCGAATCTCTACATTCCGCCCCTCTACGGTCTATCCTCGGCAGTCTTATTCACTCTGCGCTCTATCTACACAGTCCCGGTTCGATCTTGTCTCTGTCGATGCCGTTAACGGGAGGGCGTAAACCGCTCCCTTACTGTGCACCACCCTCCAACGGCGGAACACCAGTGGGCACAGGTTGAACGTCGGAATCAGTAGCGCCAGTGGCGCGCTCCGACGTAGACGTTGTCGTTGTAGTTGTTGGCAAATGACGATTGCTGTTACTGGTACGTTGATCTTGCTGGTACGTCTGCGCTTGATTACGCTCCGATGACAGTTGCTGCTGCTTCTGCGTATTCCGCCAGACGACATAGATTCTCTGTACCGCAGTGATGTTTGATAACACTGCAAGCAAGGCAAGCGCCCAGATACCAGTATTCGTTAAAAGCCCAATAGCCAATAGAATGACACGCTCTGGGCGGGCCAGTAGTCCGGTCTTGCACTCAATTCCAAGACCTTCAGCACGAGCTTTTGTATAGCTGACCATAAGAGAACCGACAACTGCCATGTAGATAAAGGCAATCATCCAGAATTGTTCATGCGGAGCAGGCCAAAGAGGATCTTGTAGGCCCGGATGCTGCAACGCATAGAACAGATATCCGAATAGGATAATGCTCTCTGAATAACGGTCGAGCGTTGAATCTAAAAACGCGCCAAAGGTTGTGGCAACATTGCGGACACGTGCCATTGCGCCATCGAACATGTCGAAAACGCCAGCAAACAACACCAGCAACCCTCCCACACGCAAAACACCCTGAGCAATGACCAGCGCGGTTACTGCGCTTAACAGCAGTCCGATGCAGGTCAGAAGGTTAGGAGAAATTCCAAACTGAGCCATTGGTCGTAAAATTCGTGCAACTAATTGCCTGGCTCGTCGCTGTATGCGTTCGCTAAACATATCACTATTGTACCACACTTAGGCTCGCTGGGACTAGTAGTTTGTCGCTATAGATTTGCCAGCGTGCCTCGAATACTGTATATTACTACAAAAACTGTTCATACTACTCTGAAAATTGCTCATGTAGATCACAAAAATGCGCTTGCCTATAAAAAAACATTCCTGCAAAGTCTGCGCGTCATTATAACGCTAACTGGCTCATAGCGCACTGCCAGACACACTCGATTACTCATTCGATTTTTTAGATACGTCGCGAATCCATACCCTTCGACATGCTTCCTCACAAAAAAGGACTACCGTACCTTTACATAAGCAAAAGTCCTGGCAGTCCTGTTGTCTCTCTCTCTGTATGCTTGCTTGCTTATGCGACTGCCATTGGGCGGCGTGCGTCACGCTGTTCTTTGTTCAATACATAGCGATAATGCAAGAAGTGGTAGTACACTTGCATATTCCACAGTGTCCCACCCGGAGCGGTTGCGCCCCCTTCAATGGCGGCACGAACATCAGCGGCACTATGACCAGAGAACCAGGTCATGCCACTACCAATACTGTTCAGGGTATGTGCATCACTGTTGCCAACCTCTGGCAGACGATACAGCTCGCGATTCGCTCCCATCGCAATATAGTTAGAATAGATACCACAGAAACTGGCGTTCCAACTCTCGATCCCGTCCAGCCAGACGTCCTTGGAGGCATGAATGCGGTCCATAACCTCTTTTTGGCAACTGTGCCGGAAGAAACGATGCAGGGGATGCGCGATAATAGCAAGGCCGCCCTGTTCGTGGATCAGATCGATGCTGCGCTCGATACTTAATCCCTGTGGAATCTGCTTCTCAATAAAGAGTCCCAGCAGGTGACCCTCCTGGGTAGAGACCTCTTCTCCAACAACAAAATCAAAGCGATAGGCTTTGTTCGACCACAGGTCACGGGCACGCAATGCGCCATCGATAACATCATGATCTGTGATAGCAATAACATCGAGATCAGTCTTGTTCTGCGCATACTCCAATATCTCTTCGATAGTTGCGCACCCATCACTATAGGTGCTATGCATGTGCAGGTCTGCCTTACTTTGTTTACCAGCATCCCGGGCCTGATCAAAAGTCATCTTGCTCCGCTTTTTCAACATATCGATGCCAGGAAGGCTATGCGCTGTCGTATCCATTGCTCGATTGTAATTGCTCGTTACCATGTTCTTCCTTTTCTGCATTGGTCTGGATCGTCCGACCTCAGTACGTCTATATGTAAGACCTGGCTAACCCCTGAACTCATTTAGAGTATTCAGGTGCTATATTTACAGTAACACAGGTTCGTTAAACTTCCGACTTAAAACGTTGTTAAGGCCCACAAACATATGTATGCTTTGTAAAAAAGAATGCTCATAATGTTATGGGTGTTAAAAGAATGTTAGGAAAGGCTATGGGTACTGTCTGAAGAATAAAAAAAAGACCCCTCAACTAAGGGGCCCGATAAAGATAGATGGGTGACCAGGGACTCGAACCCTGAACCGAACGATTAAGAGTCGTTTGCTCTACCATTGAGCTAGTCACCCGCGCCGTTTTGTTCGATGTGTTAAATAATAGCATACTGCGCCATTGACGTCAAGTAGTTAAGCCAGCAGTTTCACATATGCAAAAAATATTGCTTGCCCGATTGACATACTAGCTCGCTCAGCCTGCTATCAATGCTATAGGTTACCTGCCTCTACTTTTTAGGTACAGGTGTGGGAGTCGCCTGCTTTCCTGCTGGTTTATTGAGCTGCGCCTGCTCGTCCTGAATCTTACGTTGGAGGGCGCGCAGGTACGATTGGGCACCATCCAGATCTGCCTCCGTGATAGAGTCCAGTTGCTTTGGTAACTGCTGGACGTCGTCAACCCATGACTGCAAAACCTTCTGGATAGCGATCAGCGTCGAGTTATCCTGGTAGACACCAGCCAACCATTCACGTGCCTTTGTCAGGGCGGTCAGCATGCCAGTAAGAAAATCGCCAGTGAGGACAGAGCCAAATTTGACGACCGGCGAGACAAAGACATCATACGCGACGCGTGTCAGGCGCGCGGCAGTAATTGCGCCATCCAGAGTAAACCCTTCCAGACTGCTCAGGCTGTTAATAATATCTTTGCGCGCCTGGTCTGATCCTTGCGCAATGCCACGATTAAAAGCGTCCTGCACCTGCTGCGTAACATCTCCGGCAACGTTGCTTGCTGCCTGCGGTATTTTAGGAGCGTTCTCAACAATGGCGACCCCCGCTCCTACGGCGGCGATCGCGCCCACACCAAACAAGAGAGAGCGCCGGGACAAGCGCTTTTTGGAGCGTGTGACCGAGGAACGATCCTCTTCAAACTCATACTCGTAATCGTAGTCTGCTTCTTCAGCGGGATAGACACGATTTGAGGGGAGAGGCTCCAATTCTTCTTCTGGCTCCAGACGGCGCGTTGCCTTTGGATCGACCGGACGCTGGGAGAGTCGAGCGGCCCTCGATGCTCGCGCGGGACGAGCGACACGTGGTTCAATAACTACCGGATTGTAGGCAGCATCCATATAGTCATCGATGTAGCCCTCGTCCTCATCTTCGTCCTCATAATGTCTATGGCGCGCAGATGGGTACGGCTCCAGCAGATCAGGATGGGCAGCCGACATCTCAGGCCAATGATTGGAGTAACCACTCTCCGCAAGGAGGAGTGGCTCACTCTCAGGAGGACGGCGCTGCCCTGGTAACAGACGTACTGAGCGTTCGGAGTGCTCTAACTGCTCTATGTGCTCGGTGCGTGCAAGACGACGCGTAACCTGAACAGACAGTGCTGCTGGCTTCCGTACTGGCTGTACCTGTTGTACTGGCTGTGCTTCTTCCTCATAATTTTCAGGATACTCGTCGGGATGCTGTTTGCTCGCAATAATACTCTTACGTAGTAGTTGGCGAGTGCGTCGGGGATCGGGCCGTTGCACTAAGACTGTTCCGGCGCGGCTCGCAGTCGACTTCTGAGAAGCCTGGCTGGTGTCACTCCGACTGCGCAAAGGGTCATAGTCATAACCATACTGGCGGCCAGGACTCTTTCGATACATTCGTCGTTCCAGGTGATCCTTCGACATGCTTTCCTCTACTCCTCCTGAGTTTCTCGCAGGCTTATCAGGGGCGCTGCTACGGCACCGGGTCATAGGATATTTCAAGCAAGATCTGTATTATAACCATTTTACATTACTTCTCCACTTTCGTCCATATATTCCCCTGTTCCTGGCGTACGCAAGCACGACTTAATCAGTAATTTCGCTACAATGAAGATACTGTATTAGCAGCTATATAGTAGGTACATATAGGAAGATATTACCAGAACGATACACAGGAGGGAGAATAATACGTTGGAATGTTCAGGTAGCAGATACACGTGAGTACACGAATAGGCGCTTGCCAGGCATAGAATAGGTACTTTTCAGGTTGTCTTATTCGGAGAGAGCTATGCTATAATGCATTCAGTGTTATTTGCACCATAGGGCCAGGAGGAACGCACGGCATGCCCGAATTAGAACAACAACCAGATGCGATGCCCATCGTCGCCTGCGTCACAGTTGGAGCGTTAGAGGAGAACTGTTACCTCTACGCCTGCCCACAGACACGCGAGGCTGTAATTATCGACCCTGGTGATGAGCCTGAAAGGATTCTGGCAACAATTCAGGATCTTCAACTTATCCCCAAATATATCATTAATACACACGGACATTTTGATCATATTTGTGCGATTGATGCTATTAGCGATATATACCCGGTGCCGCTCGCTATCCATTCTGCGGATGTCCCTCTCTACACAGATAGACAGGCCGCAAAGGCATATGGCCGTACAGCTCCTCTTGTAAAAAGAACACCTGATATATTCTTACAAGAAGGTGACCATCTTTCCTTCGGATCGCTCTCACTGGACATTATTCATACACCTGGACATACGCCCGGTGGGATCTGCCTGGTCAGCCATTCCTATTGTGTCTTTAGTGGGGACACTCTCTTCTATCGAGGCATAGGACGCACCGATCTCCCAGGAGGGAACTATACACAGATTGAGCAATCAATCCGAAATAAATTGTATACCCTTGAAGATGATCTGGTCGTCTTTCCGGGGCACGGTCAGCCAACAACAATTATAGAAGAGAAGTATGAAAATCCGTTTGTAAATACAGAGGAGTAATATTGTGTCAGTTATCTGTGTAATTGGAACCGGTTATGTTGGCCTGGTAACGGGCACGTGCCTCGCTGATATGGGCAATACGGTTACCTGTATCGATATCATTCAAGAAAAAATTGATCGCTTAAAACAAGGTATTCTACCTATCTATGAACCCGGACTCGAAGAGATGGTTGAACGCAATGTACAGGCCGGTCGCTTAAACTTCTCTACTAGCTATAGTGAAGGTCTGGCGGATAGCGAATTTATCTTTATTGCTGTCAATACACCTACTGGTAACCACCAGGGTAGCGCGGATATGCGCTATGTTGAGAGCGCGGCACGCAGTATCGCTGAGCACCTGGATCACTATGCTATCGTTATTAATAAAAGCACGGTACCTGTCGGGAGCGGTGATGTCGTCTCCCGCGTGATCCGCAACAATTTAAAGAATGAGAATGCAGGCTTCGCTGTCGTCTCTAATCCTGAGTTCCTGCGTGAAGGTGCAGCCATTCGTGACTGCCAGAATCCCGATCGTATTGTGCTTGGTTCCTCAGAGCCAGAGGCTGCGCATAAGGTCGCACATCTCTATCTGCAATTGCGTGCCCCTTTTGTCATCACTGACCTCTATACGGCTGAAATGATTAAGTACGCTTCTAATGCGTTCCTGGCCACTAAAATCTCGTTCATCAATGAGATTGCACAGGTGTGCGAGCGCCTGGGTGCGGACGTCAAACAGGTATCAGTCGGTATGGGCTACGACAAGCGTATCGGTCATGCCTTCCTTGATGCAGGTCTGGGCTATGGCGGTAGCTGCTTCCCGAAAGATGTACGCGCTCTGGCTTATATGGCTGATGAAGCTGGCTTGCATCCTCAGATGCTGCATGCGGTTATGGACATCAACCATGATCAGCGCCGTCTGATTATCAGCAAGTTAAACAATCTGCTCGGTTCTTTGCGCAATACAACTATCGGTATCCTGGGCCTGGCCTTCAAACCAAATACCGACGATATGCGCGAGGCTCCTGCTGTCGATATCATTCGTTGGGTCATCAGCCAGGGTGCTAGCGTGCGCGTTTATGATCCAGTTGCGAAAGAGACCGGTCGAGCCGCTCTTGAGCGTGAGAACATCAATCTGGAACATGTTACGTTCTGCAGCGATGCCTATGGGGTCGCTGACCAGGCCGATGCTCTGGTCGTCGTCACCGAATGGAACGAGTTCAAGTCCTTGAACATGCAGCGCATCCATGATGCCATGCGCCGCCCGGTGCTGGTCGATGGTCGTAACGTTTATGAGCCCTCTGAGATGGATCGCTATGGTTTCATCTATCGAGGTATGGGCCGCGCCACCAATCCTGCACCTAGTATCCTGCCCTCCAGCGATTCCAGCACAGAGGTTTCCGACGAACTGGTTCAGGAGAGCCTGATCGCTAGCGAGAGCTAATAATTCACGAACAGACTGGTTACAGAGACCAGACACGAACGGAAAAGGTTATACATTGTATGATGCATGAAGAAGACCAGCCACTGCTTTTTACTCCACTGGTTCGCCAGGCTGGAGAACCGATCCCTGATTGGCTCTTTGGTCCTGGTGGTGTGGCAGGTCTGCCCGCGCCGCTCCATCATCCCAACGGGATTAATGTAGCGGTCGGCATCGACATCATTGAGGTAGACCGTATCCGCAAGGTGTACGAACGGCACCCGGAGCGCTTCCTCCAACGTATCTTTACTGAGCAGGAAGTACTCCAGTGCCGGGGTAAGATTACGCGTATCGCTGGTCGCTTCGCGGCGAAAGAGGCGATTAGTAAGGCGCTCGGCACTGGTATCCATGGTGTGAAATGGCGTGAGATGGAGGTTGTGCAGTTGCGCAGTGGACGACCTTCGGTCCGCCTGCATGGTATTGCGAAACTACGTGCCTTTCAGCTCGGCCTTACCGCCTTCGATGTGAGTATCGCTGACCTCGCTCAGGTCTCAATCGCTATCGCAGTTGGCATACAATCGACCGGGACGACTCCCACACAGGCTCCTTCACAAACTCCCTCTCAGACCCCATCACAGCCAGCAACCGATATATCGACGGATATGCCTCTTGAAAAGGGAAGCGATGAGTCAAAGAAGCTCGAGTAGTACGCAAAGGGCTAGAAAATAAGAGCTTATCTCTGTTATTGTTCTCCCTCTTCAGTATCAAGCCAGATAGTCACAGGACCTTCGTTGCGTAGTTCGACAGACATGGTAGCGCCAAAGATGCCACTGGCAACCTTTACTCCGTATTGCTTCATTACGTCTTTAAAGTACTCGTAGAGCGGATCCGCAAGCGATGGTGGGGCAGCGTCTGTGAAGCTGGGACGCCGACCACGGCGAGTGCTGGCATGCAGTGTGAATTGTGATACGACTAAGACCTCACCGTGAATATCCAGCAAGGAGCGGTTCATCTTGCCTTCGTCATCCCCAAAGATGCGCAATTGAACGATCTTATCTACGAGCGTCTTTACTTGCTGCTCGCTATCCCTCTGCCCTACGCCTAGCAAGATCAGCAGTCCATAACCGATCTCACCAACAATCTGCCCTTCGACCGTCACACTGGCCTGGCTGACACGTTGTAATAGCGCCCTCATGTGTATCCTTTTTCTCTTTACTACTAATCCAATACAAATCGTACTGATCAAATACAATTTTACAATAGCATGCAGAATGTATCTGCTTTACAATCCACTCGCAAACTGGGTATAGTAACTAAAGCTAGCTTGCTTCCATACACTGTAGTGCTACGATGCGTATTGTTCATACAAATACAAGGCAAGGTACACAGCTATGAGCGCGAATCAACAGCCTAAACAAGCAGGTGGTACACTTCGTTACTCGTCAAGACCACAGGCGAGACGTGGCCCGGGCGGCAAACTGCCAGGCTGGTATATACGAGCTATTCTGAAGCCGACGCCGAAGGCCTTTGCAGAGACTTCAGAATATGCGCGTTGGCCCCTCGTCTGGACTCAGCTCATTATATTGTTATTGATACCGTTGGCTCTGGGCGGTATACGCCTGCTCTTTCACGATCACTCAACAGGTATCAATCCAAGATCCAATATCCTCTTTGGGACAATCAGTATCCTCACCGTTGGCGTCTCAGTTGGAGCAACGATTCTTAAAGCCTTCTTTGTACCGATCATCTTCTTCGTCGGCACTGCCCTGCAATATGGGATCGCTCGCATCCTTGGTGGACGTGGGCACTATGTTGGGCATTGCTTCTCACTCTTGCTCTACCAACTTCCGCTGTCCATCATTGGTGCAGTTATTATCGCGGTCCTTATCATTTTACACATTCAGACATTTTTCTACTCGCCCATCGTCACGATCGTCCTCTTCGTCTACGGTGTCATTATTAACATCATCGCGGTCATGGGGATTCATCACATCAATCAGAACCGGGCCACCACAGCCGTTATCGTTCCGTACGTTCTGGGCATCATTGTACTTGGTATCATCGTCTCTGCGGTCGCTCATACCCTGTTCAACGCGGCACACCCCTGATGATGCAAGAGCAGCTACGCCACAACTGGAAAAGTTACAGCTGAGAGAGTTACAATCATTACCCGCTGCCCGAGATTGTAGCTCTCTCTTTATAGTATCCAATAATAACCCACTATTTATCTTTGAATGAAGCGTATTATAATCAATAACAAGAAATGAAGAGTAGACAATCGACATTGAATACGCGAGGCAGGGCAATGAAAAAGAAACTTGTGTTCGTTCTCCTGGGCATCCTGGTTACGTTATTCTTTCTGGCTGTCTGCATTTATAATCTACAGCTCGCCTTTAGTGGTCAGTTAGTGGATGGACCCCTTATCAGTACACAGATTGCTGGCTGGGTCTCATTTGCGCTCTTTGTACTCAGCTTGCTCCATCTGTTTCTGCTGCTGAAAAATAATAACACCCACATCACCTCTAACACCTGAAGAATCGCAATATGTATATTACATAGTATATATATACTATGTGTATCGTCCAGCGACTCAGGGATATACCCTGCCCTGGTAGGTGCTTTTATGTCAGATATCAGACGACATTTTGCGCTAAGCGCTCTCTTGTTCCGAGACTTGAAATGCAGTATCATTTAAAATAAGAAAATACTCGGAGCTTTACTGTCATGAATGATGCAAATACAAAGCAGACTTCTCCCTCACGCAGGAACAAAGGAGAGGACCTGCCTCTTGTCGTTGGAATAGATCTTGGAGGAACCCAGATCCGTACTGCTGTGATGCGTGGTGCAACCCTCCTTTCTCGTGTCGGCCTCCTCACTGGTGAAAATCCATTGCCCGATCGTATTATTCCACGGATGTGCACTGCGGTACATCAGGCGCTACAGGAAGCCAATGTCACAATTGATCAGATTGCGGGTATCGGTATCGGTGCTCCCGGTCCCCTTAATGGACATACAGGCGTTGTCTACTCACCGCCCAATCTGCCAGGCTGGACCAATACCCCTTTACGCGACATATTTTTTGAAAAGTTCACTATACCGATCTTTGTTGAGAATGATGCAAACGCAGCCGCATTAGGGGAATATATGTTCGGCGCTGGCCGTGGCAGTGAGGAGATTGTGTATGTGACGATCAGCACTGGTATCGGTGGTGGTATCATTAGCAATGGTCGCCTCATTCAGGGTATTGCAGGTAGCGGTGGTGAACTGGGTCATATGGCGATTGATATGCATGGACCACGCTGTAATTGTGGCAATATTGGCTGCTGGGAGAGTATTGCGTCGGGTACTGCTATCGCGCGTCGGGCTCATGAGCTTATCGCGCTTGGTAAAGGTGAAGCACTCCTCAATTACGCCTTGACGCAACAAAAGCCGGATGCTACTGCCGATACACCTTCGGATCTGCAACGCGCGCAGTCATATCCGACCCATCTGAATGCACGCAACGTTGCTGAGGCTGCCGCCGCCGGGGTGGCAGAGGCGAAACAGATTATCGCGGAGGCTGCTGAGGGTCTGGGTGTCGGACTGGTGAATGTGATTCACATCTTCAATCCTGAGCGTATCATCCTTGGCGGTAGCGTCATCAATATTGGTGCTCCACTGCTGGATCCCGCGAAACGTGTGATCGCTGAACGGGCGATGAAGGTCCCGCGTGAGACAGCCAACATTGTGCTTGCCAAACTGGGTTCGGACGTTGGTCTGATCGGAGCAGGCGCATTGAGCTACTATAATCGTTAGCTGAGTAGCTCAGCCACAACACTATTTTAAGTAGAGGTAAGACAAGAAAGGGAGCGATGGCAGCGAAGAAAGAACGCCTGGATGTTGCCCTGGTACAGCTCGGCCTGGCACCAAGTCGGGAACGCGCACGAGCTATTATCATGGCTGGTCAGGTCTATGTAGGAGATCGGTTGGTGGATAAACCCGGGACGCTCATCCCACCCGATGCACAGTGCCGTATAGCCGAGGTGACGCCTGAGCTTAAGTATGTCAGTCGCGGCGGTCTGAAGCTGGAGAAGGCCCTCGATGCCTTTCAGCTCGATCCGCAGGGCAAGATCGCGATCGATGTTGGCTCCAGCACTGGTGGCTTTACACAATGTCTTTTGGAACGGGGAGCGACACGCGTCTACGCGATCGATGTTGGACATGGACAACTGGCATGGACACTACGTAACGATCCACGGGTGGTCGTGATGGAACGTACTAATATCCGTCATCTGACCAGTCTGCCCGAGATCATGGAGTGTGCGGTCATCGACGTTTCGTTTATCTCGCTCCGCCTTGTCCTGCCGCCGCTGATCCCTTTGCTGGCTCGCACGCCGGAAACCTGGATCGCGGCCCTGGTCAAGCCACAATTCGAGGCCGGTAAAGCTGAGGTCGATCGCGGCTCAGGCGTCATCAAAGATCCACTGGTCCACCAGCGTGTCCTGCAGGAACTCAGAGATTGGATTACGCAGCATACAGATTTGCGCGTAGAGAGCGAGACCGATTCACCGATCCTGGGTCGCGATGGCAATCGCGAGTTTCTCTTTGTGCTGCGCTTTGCACAGGAGGAGACAACATCTGAAACAGAGTCAGTAGAGCAAGCCGATCAACTCTAAGCATCGACGTACCAATGCAGGGAGTATTCTTCGCCCAAAGGAAAATATCCCTGCTATTACCCATCCTTCTACTATCTGGTACAATAGCTACTACAATCTTATGACAAACACTACCAACCCAACTGATAGCACTCGTGCAACGCACTCGCACACTCGTAGAGCAACAGCAATGACAGGTTACAGAAACTTTACAAATTTATCGTACTTTCTTCAAGAGTAGTGGATACAATACGCTTATGAAAATTCTCGTGATTGAGGATGAAGCGAATATTATGCAGGTCATCCGGCTCTATCTTGAACAGGCCGGCTATACTGTTGTCGCGGCTACTGATGGGATCGCTGGACTAGAGCTCCACGCACGCGAGCAGCCAGACCTGGTAATACTAGACCTGATGTTGCCCATCCTGGATGGGATGGAGGTCTGTCGCCGCATCCGTAACTGGGCCAATACACCTATCCTGATGCTGACAGCACGCCAGGGCGAAGATGATCGGATCGCCGGACTAGAAGCCGGTGCGGACGACTATCTGGTGAAGCCGTTTAGTCCACGTGAACTGGTAAGCCGTGTCAAGGCAATCCTCCGGCGTAGTGCGGGAAACCCAGAAGCACATGAGCAGCATGCTACTGCTGAGCAAAGTGGGACACCGACTCCGCAGGCGAATAGTAAAGATGAGATTCGTTTTGGTGGCCTGATTGTCAACTTGCCGTCACGACGCGTTATCGCATACGGAAAGCAGATAGCACTTACCGTGAAGGAGTTTGATCTGCTGGTAGCTCTGGCAGCCGCACCCGACCGCGTCTTTACGCGTGAGACACTACTCAATCAGGTCTGGGGCTATAGCTACCTGGGCGATGGTCGCACTGTCGATGTGCATATCGGTACTCTGCGTAAAAAGCTTGAAGCGACCCCCGGTATCCCACATCATATCCAGACCGTCTGGGGGGTCGGCTATAAGTTCGTACCGACACCAAGTCAGGCGACCACTGCTTAGTAGATTGCATACAACGCATCCAAGCAAGCAAGGACAGAGAGTAGAGATGGCAGAGGTATATTTATCATTCACAACAATGTATCCAGGGCTAGCGACCCGCTATTAAGCACCAGAGAGGATAGAGTGACCATGCGTATTACACAGAAGCTACCAAAGGAGCATGCCTCACAGAGTCTTAAATCCAAACTGGTCTTGAGTTACCTTGTTGTGATCCTTGGCACCGTCCTGGTCTTGAGTATCGCAGTCACGCTAACGATCCAAAACTATTTTTATCAATTCGAGGTCAGATCGGTTACGGAAACGGCTAATCAATTCTCGATGCCGATCATTCCAGTTTATCAGCGCAATGGCTCAGGTTGGGGCTATATCCCACAGGGGGCATTGACTTTTAGTAACCTGCCATCCTCTAGTACCATCTATATCACCGATAGCCAGGGCAAGGGTCAATCCTGTCAGGAACCGTTCCCGCATGGTAATGCGGCGGACATCTGTGACAGTGCTGCTGTCGGGCAGATAATCTCGCAGGTCTTACATACAAACGAGGCAGCTTCAGGACAAATTACGTTTCAGAGCGATACCACACAAAGTCAGCCAATGGTCTATGCCGTTGTCCCGCTAAAATATGGTGACCAGACTATCGGGGCTCTGCTCTATATGCAGCCTCAATTTAATTCACTCCAACAGGGTATTATCGATCAGATTCGGATTGTTATCTGGCTTTCAGGCTTTGGCATCGCTCTTGTTGCGGCGATCTGCGCGTATATGCTTGTACGCAGCATCATTCAGCCTTTAAATACACTCACAGTAGCGGTCGAGCGTATGAAACGTGGTCAGTACACTAACCGCGTCCCTGAAACCGCCTCTCAAGATGAGTTAGGTCTACTGTCACAGACCTTTAATGAGATGGCCAATAAGATAGAGTCCGATGTGAATGAACTGCGGCAGCAGGATCAGATGCGCCGCGATCTGATCGCAAATATCGCCCATGATCTGGCAACACCACTTACTGCCATTCAAGGTCTGAGCGAGGCCTTAGCCGATGATGTGGTCTCCGATCCAGAGATACGACAGGAGACGGCACAACGGATCGGTCGCGAGGTACAGCGCCTGCGCCGCATGGTCGGAGAGGTGCGTCAGATGACACAGATGGAGGCGGGACAGGTCCGTATGGATCTGGCTCCGCTCGATCTGCATACACTCGCCGATGAGACGGTAATTGTTATTGAGCCCGAATGCGAGCAGATGGGCATCACCATTAAGAATACGATACCGTCAAGTATCCCTCTGGTAGAAGCCGATAGCGATCGTGTCACTCAGGTTCTGCTCAATCTGCTGGACAACGCACGCCGCCATACACAGCGCGACGGCAAGATTCGGATCAGTGCAACGCCGCGCGAGGGCAGCGTTGTCGTCACGGTCAGCGATACAGGCGTGGGTATCAATCCCGCCGACCTGCCCCATATCTTTGAACGCTTCTACAGAGCAGATCGCTCACGCACGACGCAGAGCGGCGGTGGCAGCGGCCTGGGTCTCGCGATTGTGAAAGCCATTGTCAATGCACACGGTGGACAGGTCTGGGCGGAAAGCACACTCGGTCAGGGCACAAAGGTCCACTTTACGCTCCCAATCTCTAGAGCAATAGCATCCGAGCCGCCAACACTAGCAGCCAGAACAAGGTCATCCTCTAGTGCCAGATGATTGATCACTGGCCTTCATCTTGTTCATAGCGTAGACAAAAGGTAGCCGAAACGTATTCGTATTCTTTACATTTTACGTTTTGGCTCCTTTTTTTACTCATATGACAATGCAACAGCGTCTCCTATCGTACATAATTTCATCGGACGCTTGCCCGATGCTTCATTGGCTGAGTATAACTCAATACCGATGAGTTCCTACCGATAATAGTGTTAAGAGAAGATCTTATATCTTTCCACTTCTATTCAAGATACGCTAGCCACCCACACCTCCCATGTGCAGCAAGTGCCTGGTACAAAACGCTATTTGAGGAGACCAGTTATGGAACGAGAGCATCGCGATCCATTGCGATACACGACACCTACGACCGATCCACTTTTAATTACAACCAAACTGACGGTTCCACTACAGTATTTGAAGAGAATCGTTCCACGTCCTCACGTCTATGCACTCCTTGACGCAGGTCTTGAACGTCCACTGATACTGGTGACAGCGCCGGCGGGCTTTGGCAAGACGACACTAGTCAGCGAATGGCTGCGCCAGCAGAACTGCCCTGCTGCCTGGGTCTCCCTGGAACAGACCGATAATAGTCCGACACGCTTCTGGCACTACGTGATTCAGGCACTCCATCGTGTCTATCCAGATATCAATATACACAACTATCCACCGCTAACGAGCGAGCAGGAAAATATTGAGGCGGTGTTGACAGCGCTCATCAATACAGTGACACAAATGAATACTGAAGTGATCCTGGTCCTCGACAACTATCAGACGATTACGGTCCCCAGCATCCACCAGGCCCTGACCTTCTTAGTGGAACATCTTCCGCCGCAGCTCCATCTGGCCTTACTTACACGCTACGATCCACCACTCCCTCTTGCACGCCTGCGCGTACAGGGTAAACTGGTTGAGATCCGCACACCCAATCTTCGTTTTACGCAGGCAGAGGCTGAGACCTTCCTCACACAGGCCATGGGGCTACAGCTCCTGCCCGCAGAGGTACACACACTGGCACAGCATACCGAAGGCTGGATCGCCGGACTGCAACTGGCAGCACTCTCCATACAAAATCGCCTGGAAAGCGCCACCGATAATATACTTACGCCCACATGGGAGACTGAGCGTTCCGTCATCAAGCAGTTCATCGATACATTCACAGGTACAAATAAATATATTATGCACTACCTGACCGATGAGGTCCTCAACCAGCAGCCAGAAGAGATCCAACAGTTCTTACTAGAGACCTCCATCCTTGATCAGCTCAATGCCTCACTCTGTGATGCGGTTACAGGTCAGCACAATGGAGAGACGCTGCTTGGAACCCTGGAACAGAATAATCTTTTTATGAACGTACTTGATAATCAGCAGCACTGGTATCGTTATGACCGGCTCTTTGCGGAGCTGCTCCGTTATCGTCTCATGCAACGGACCCCTGAAGAGCTCTTGCCATTGCATCAGCGAGCCAGCCATTGGTACGAGCAACATGAGATGTTTGTTGAGGCAATACAACATGCTCTAGAGGCAGATAGCCGCGAACATGCCGCCGATTTAATCGAGCAACATGCCTGGAGCTATATACAACAGGGACAGGAGCAGCTTGTCTATTCCTGGCTTACACAGTTCCCGACACTCGACGTTACCACACGCCCAATGCTGGCGTTTCTCCATATCCGCATGCTATTCTTTCAGGCACAGAGCGAGGCCTGCGAGCAAGCACTTATCCAGGCCAGACAGAGCTGGCAACCAGAAATGCTCGGTTATATCTATGATCTGTATGCATCGATTGCACTTGCTCAGGGCAATGGTGCACAGGCGATCAAGCACGCCGAGCAGGCGCTCGCACAAAATCAGGCGTACTGGCTACACAGCAATACGCTGATCACGCTGGGCGCTGGCTATCTTATGGAGGGTAATCTTGAGGTAGCGCTCCAGTTCATCAACGATGGTGCTCGCCTGAGCCATACACACCATTTTGCGCCTATGCTGCAGCGCGCCAACATGTATCTAGGTATCATCGCGCTCACGCAAGGCAATCTGCACGCTGCCCTCCAGATCTTTCAGCAGCTTCAACTTGAGCACAGTACCAATACGCTATGGTGCAATGTTGCAACCTGTACACATCTCGCCGCTATCTATCAGGAATGGAATGATCTGCCCGCTGCACTAGAGCAAAGTCAGCAAGCGCTCCAACTGGTTGAACAGGCAGGCTATGAAGGTTATACGACCGCACAACGCTTTATCGTCGCAGCACGCATCACTCGTTTGCAGAATGACAAGGCACAGGCTATGAGTCTGCTTAATCAGGCGGAACAGAGCTCGCAACGCTTTGGTACCAATCCAACGCTACTGGCTCAGATTACCGAGCTACGTATTCACATCTTGCTGCAAAGCCGGGAAGCGGCAGCCGCACGTCAATGGTATCAGCAGTATAAACCAGAGCATCAGGAGCAGTTGGAGCAACTCCCACACGACGCGCAAGAGTATTGGGCTTGCGCGCAAGCTCGTCTGCTTTTGGATGAAGCACAGGGCAGAGCGGCACAGGCTCTCCTCATACCTCTGCTTCAGGTAGCACAGCAGCAGGGCCGTATCGCCAGCGCACTCAAACTCACTATTTTGCTGACCCTGGCATACTATGCCGAAGGAAATACCCAGCAGACGCTCCTGACATTAGAACAGGCCTTGCTACTGGCTGAACCCGGTGGCTACATGCGTATCTTCGTCGATGAAGGCGCTGTGATGGTTGCCCTGCTCACTGAGCTGTATAGCCGCTATCAGCGTAAACCGCTGAATGAGCCCCAAAGCACAACATCGCCAGAGAAGCAGCGGCATCTCAAAAAGATGACCGGTTGGTCTAACGATCTCTCATTAGGCTATATCTATACACTACTCCACTCTTTTGGGGCGGAGATTCAGCCGCCGCTCTGGCTGGTCTCGCAGGAGAACGAAGAGGCACAGATCGATAAGCTAAGCGAGCGTGAATATACGGTATTGGGCCTTATCGCTGAAGGACATTCCAATCAGGAGATCGCACAGAAGCTGGTTGTAACGGTGAGTACCATTAAGACCCACCTCAATAATATATACGCCAAGCTGCATGTCCATACCCGCCTTCAGGCTGTCACAAGAGCCTATGATCTTGGCCTGCTACGCCGCAGTGAAGTACAGAGTCATTAAAGATAGACGCGGGGTTATTGTGGCCGGATCATCACAATTCACAATTCAAGAATACCAGTGGCATGTGCGCGTGTAAGTGCCTGCAGGCGCGAGTTAACATTGAGTTTGCCATAGATATTGTTGAGATGCGTTTTGATGGTGCTCTCCGCAACGACGAGCGCTTGCGCGATCTGCTGATTGGAGTTCCCTTCTGCGATCAGCTTGAGCACCTCTAATTCACGCTCGCTCAACTGGCTGGCGACGATACCGGTCCGTTGTCCGCGTTTCTGCCAGGTGCCCCAATCGCGAGGAATGGCATTGTAACCGGAGCTTTGGAGGAGTCCATGCATATACTCCAATGTATGAGGCTGTACATCGCCAGTATAGTGCTTCTGTTGCCGCCGATAGAGCTCTGCAATAAGGGAGATCAAGGATTGTCCTTCGTCTAGTAGCGTGCGACGATAATTACCACGTTGCGCTATGGTCAGCAGGGCCTCAAGAGCCTGCTTTGAGCGACGTGGATCATTCAACGCGTGATATGCTTGCGCCAGTACAATCAATATGCGTAGCTCACTGTCCCTGCGCTCCTGGGCTCGTACCTTGATCAGGAGTGGCTGCACATAACGGACCGCCTCCGCTGGTCGCTGTTGAGCCAGGGCAATCCTCGCATGAATGAGCAACCAGAGTTCACTCGCCAGTGATTGGTCCTTGCTTCTCTCGCTGTCGCCCTCCCTTAATACTGAGAGAGAATGGAGAGGATACATACGCTCACTCCACCGGACAGCCATCTCTACGCTCCCTTCCGCCAACCAGTAGCGTACACGTAACAAGGCGATCCGGGCTATATTCAGCGGATGCTCCCCCTGGCGTAAAGCCTCACTCTCGGCATTGTCCAGCAGGAGATGCGCCTGATCATGCTTGCCGTACAACCATGCGAGCTGAGCGGCCAGAATGTCTCCATCGGGGATGATATATGTATGAGGGTGCTCAGGAATAAGCTTCCTGGCGCTACAAAGTTGCTCCTCTGCCCGTTCAAGATCGTTCCATTCTAGATATATGCTCCCAAGACGAAAACGTGCCTGGATCTGACTCCAGAGCATGCGCTCGCCAACTTCGTTGCTACACTCCTGATAACAGTTGCAGGCTTCTGATAGGCGACCCTGAAGCGCGAAGAGATCGCCCAGGTAGAGTGCGGAGGTAAGCAGTGCAGGAATCTGTTGATCATGCAGGCCAAGCTGGCGTCCCAACAGAAGTTCTTGAAACGCCTGGTGCGTATCCCCACAGAGCAAAAAAGCGGCTCCTCGATAAAGATGGATCACACCCTGTCCACGTATATCATGCGGTGTCAACGCAATAAAGCGCTGTGCGTACATAAGTGCTTGCTCACTATCACCCTGAAAGATTGCTTTATACGCAGCAAGGGATTGAAGTTCGCGCCTGGTCTGTACGTCTGGTGCTCCTCCGTGTGCACAGCACAATGCCTGCAACGCTACTTGATACCGCTCTTCATCTCCAGTCTGTACAGCATGGAGCGCGCTAAAATAAGCCACAACGGGATAGCGCTCTAACGCCAACGGTTTAAAGCTAGATGCTGACTGCTCATAGAGTTGCTCATGTAGCCGCAGCAGCCAGTTATCGATCAGTGCAGCGTATCCCTGCTGCCAGAATGTCCAGGCACTCTGTTCTATGAGCGCGGCAACCCGTTCCTGGTCAGCAGCTAATAACGCATGCTCGATCGCCTCAATTAGCATATCCTGTTGCTCATACCAGAGACTGGCTCGACTGTGTAGCACCGGTACCATTGCAGGCTGCTGCTGCATGAGACGATAGCGTAGGAGATCCCTGAAGAGATGATGATAGCGGTACCACGTCCCCTGTTCGTCAGCGATTGAAAGAAAGAGATTCTGCTGATCCAACCATGCGAGCATGTAATCACCATCGCCCTGCGCTGTAACAGCATCGCACAGGCTGGCATTCATACGCTCAAGGATAGAGGTTGTCAGAAGAAACTGTTGGACGCGCTCAGAAAGCTGTCCCAGTACCTCTTCAGTCAAATAATGCAGCACAAGCCGATTCGTGCCGGCAAAGGATGCGATAAAACGCGCTATCTCACTCTTATCGGACTGCCCCTGTAACGAGAGCGCAGCCAGTTGTAGTCCAGCAATCCAACCCTCGGTATTCTGTTTAAGCGCAGCAATATCTTCGAGCGTGAGTGGCAGATGCATACCGTCGTGCAATAATTGGACCGTCTCATCTAACGAAAAACGGAGATCCTCGCCACGTAATTCAAATAGCCGACCCTCCGCACGCCAACGCGCCAGTGGTAAGACCGGATCAACACGGCTACTGATCACGACATGCACATGGGATGGCAGATGCGTAATAAAGAAATCTAGCGTTCGCTGCACAGATGGAGATGTAATCGCCTGGTAGTCATCCAGTACGAGTAGCAGTTCCTGCTGCTGCGCAGTCAGGGCATTAATCAGCAAGGTCAAGACATGTTCGACCTGCTGAATCGATGTCATTGAATGTTTGTATGCAGCGAGTAGTTCGTCTAACCCATCAACGACGCGCACAATAGCCGTCAGGCAGTATTCCCAGAAACGAGCCAGCGCATTGTCATTGGTATCGAGTGAGACCCAGGCAACAGGGTGAGCATATGCCAGTAACCATGAGCTCAGTAGTGTTGTCTTGCCGAAACCAGCAGGAGCCGAGATCAACGTCAAAGGACAAGAGATGCCACACTCTAGCCGTGTATACAAGTATGAGCGTGCAACAATCGGACGCGCATACGACTGTGGAACCGTCAGTTTCGTTACCAGGAGGAACTGCTCATTCCAAACATCCACCATCTCCAACCTGCCTTCTTCTTGTGCCTCCTTGCGTATACCATTTTATACGATGAACAAGCAATCACTATTATACAATAAACTCACCGCGTTATCCATATAGAAGCATGTAAACCAGCATATATATACGTTTTATTAAGTGCAGATTCGTATCAATGTGTTACTCTTTATTTCATCATTATAATAACAATACAGGATGCAAAGGCACAAAAGAGCGCAAGGGAATACATTTGGCGGTGCTTGATTACGTCTCGTATTTTTATAAGTTTGTCTTGTTACAAAGGTTCCTGGTTGTTTACGTACACGAGCCCAATAGGCGCGCTGCCGCTTTCATTGAGGTAACTACGTTTTGCTACCAGGGCAGGCGTACATGTGTGAGCTACATCCTTTTCTCCACCATTTGGGGGAACACACACGAACACGTCCCCTCTATACTAATGCTGTAACAACATCGTTCGCTTACTGAGTATGGAGGGTAAGAGTAGAGAGACTTGTGGCGCAAGTGAGTGCAAGCGAGTAGAGCAAAGAATCCTGTCATGCTTTCTGGTACAGTATCGGGACAGATCTGGACAATGTCACCCGATATAGATATCTGTAAAGGAATTCCGGGACGAGATACCCGGATACACTTACTAAACTGGTAATGGTATCTCTATGTGTTGAGTTGCAAACCACAAAAACATTTCAGATGGAGGAGATCTTTTCATGGAACAAAATGATGAACTGTTAACTGTACGTGAGGTTGCGCGCCGTTTGCGCGTTGATGATACTACTGTTCGTCGCTGGATCAAACACGGCACTCTGGAGGCCGTTTCACTGCCACATGTTGGTAAACGTCAGGCCTATCGTGTACGCCGCAGCACTATCGATACGTTATTGAATGCTCCTGCTTTACCAGCATAACGATGCGAAAACAGGAGCGCAGAGGGGTACATAGGGGTACATAGGAGTATGTGCTCATTCGTATACCCTCACCGCTCCTGCTACCTATACCTGGTCACTACCTTTCTGCTCCTCTTCCCTATTGCGTAGAGTGCGCAAGGGATTTCTCGGGTGCGGTATGCTATCATTCCTGGCTGGTGGTAGGCTCATCTACGACAAGCAGTTGCGGATGGTTGAGGAGTGCGGCAGCCTGGCCCAGACGTTGCCGCATCCCTAATGAATACTTGCGATACAAGAGGGAAGCATTGGTCGCTAACCCGACCATCTCCAGTACTTCTTCGATCCGTTCTTCGGTCACTTCAATAGCTGGCATACTTAACCGGCAGTTTCTGACCTCCAACATCAGGAGACCGCTCTTCCGGTGAAGTGCTCATAGCGCCTATGCACTCCTTTCAATCGATCTTCTCAATCGACCAGTACCAGTGATTCGCAGACCGAGGTGTATGTGTTAACGATCTCGGTCTGCGGAATACGAACTTAACGTGGTGGTAAAGAGGTCCGTAACTTGGAGCAAGCGCGATAGTAATAGGTCTTCGCTGTCGTCATCGGCATCTCTAGAACCTGACCGATCTCTGAGAAACTACATTGATAGAGATAGCGCAGTAAGACGACAGAACGAAACTTGGTGGGAAGCGCCTGAATTGCCTGTTGCAGCGTCGCCTGCAAATCATGGTACTCGGCTATCTCTTCAGGAAGTGGACGATTATCAGGTATCGTTGCCAGAGGTGCCATCTCCTCTTCCTCTGCCTGCCACTCCATAGCGGAGAACAGGGTAACACGCCGGCGGCGGCGCTTGCGTAGCTCGTCACGACAGCAGTTCTGCGCCACACGGAAGAGCCAGGGCTTCAGTTGTTCACCAGTGGGCAACGTCGGTAGCGCGATATAAAGCTTCAAAAATACCTGTTGCAAAACATCGCAAGCTTGATCGTATTCTCCCAGGTGATGATAAATAAAGCGATAAAGCATCGTGTGATAGCGTTCAACAAGAGCCTCAAAAGCATCCTGATTCCCCGCGAGCACTTCGTGCACAAGCACACCATCAGAAAATTCACACCAGTGTGACGGGCTCAATTCTTGCTTCTGCATCAGGAGATCCTTTCTATGACACGCCGCTTCCTCTGCGCAATAAATCCTTTTGTCCGGTAGACCACACAAGCGGACAGAAACCAGGCACAGAACAGATAGAATCCAATGATACGCATGGATACTATCCTGTGTTTTATACCCCCATAGGAATTTCTGACTACTCATTGCCTGTGAAAAGTGTACTGGATTGTTGAGGAAATTGTCATCCACCAAAAGGACGATTCATCAACAGAGGAGAAATTGGCTCATCCGCCCTTCTATCATCTATGCTTTTTTTCGTAGAAAAACTCCCTTTGTTCGCGTTTAATTAACAGAAGGCTCGAGAGTTTCTATCTAAAAGGCAATCAATCTGCTAAATTGATGTAACATTGCACGAACCGTTTTTTTTGGACCATACTCACTAGGATACCATTCAAGCAAAAAATTTGGAATCTTCCTAGTAAAATCCAAAAATCACTTTTTGTAACACTTTACAAGTCTTTGATAATATTATACAATATTTTCACAATGGCCCTGTATGACACCACTCATACATCTTTTCTCGTTTGGTCATAACACAGCGTGAGCATTAGTACAATCACAAAGCAAAAGGAGGTTTTCTCGCATGAGTAGCAATCTGTTGACTGTATCCGAAGTCGCACGCATTTTACGCGTTGACGACGCAACTGTCCGTCGTTGGGTCAAACAGGGAGTATTGGAAGCTGTCGTTCTCCCTCACGTCCATTCACGACAAGTTTATCGTATCAAACGTGAGACGCTTAATCGTGTCCTTGGCGAAAACGATATTCAGTAATGCATCTATGCCTATGAAGTTCGTATTCTTGTAACGTTATCAAGCAGATAAGCACTCTAGTATTCATTACTGGTTGTGCATCGTACCTATACGATGTGTTCTCCTTACTGTGTGTCTTACACATCGTCTATTACGACTGGCTCTGCTTTATTCGTGAATCATAAGCTATACGATGGATTACAAGACAACGTCGTTTTGTCCTGGGTATGCTTGCAAAAGTTTTCATATGCATGCTAAATATCGACGTTGATATATGTATTGATCACGTCTCACTAGCCCATATGATCGGCTGGCACGCATCGTACTCTTCGCTGAGGGGGAAAGCGAAGAGGGACTCCTCGGACCGATGTGTCTGACAAATCGTATTGCAGCTCGTGCTGCTCAATCACAGACCACATACCATAAACATCGTTGCTGGATGACTCACTATTCAAAAAGTCATTCGCGCATCTATCATAACTATAGTCATTTCTCTATATTAATCACCCATTCGCTTCCCTTGTACTCTATATCCAGCTTGATTTATGTAGCATAGGAGGTTATAATAACTGAAATATCATTCCTCGTTTTGAAGCTGTGGAGAATTTGCTTTGAGCAATAATTATACATCTGGACCCGATGGTCCCTCTTTCCCTGGTAGTGGTGTGGGGAGTTCGGCTATCAGTCGCCGTGAGGTACGCATGAGCAATGCGACTGGTGCTCTACCTTCTATCCAGACGGCAGGGGCTGAACGTAGCACGACGCAAGGCCCCTCCGATTTTGAGCAGATGGTGCTGTCCTTACATGATCTCTTTGAGCAGGATCGCCAGATCGCGAGTCAACAGGATTCGACGCGCTGCGGTATCTGCTACTTGCATTTTCACGTGAATGAATTGCACTATCGCGATGAGGGCTTCTACGTCTGCCCTAATTGCGAGCACAATCTGGGTAACCTGCACGTTCCGATGCTACGCCGACAACAGAAACTGTAATCAATAACGCTCAGATACGTGTCTATCTGAGCGTTGCTATTCTGCCAGGACGATCTCGCCGTCATCTTCGAGGTAGCCTTCGTCGTCTTCACCAACCTCTTTCAAGTCCTCCGGACTATCCAGACGATCGATAAACAGGATGCCGTCCAGGTGGTCTATCTCATGCTGCATGATCCGTGCAAACCAGCCTTCGGCGGTCACGCGGATATTTTTTCCACGGACGTCCTGTCCTTTGACGGTAATCTTCGCGGCCCGGCGAATATTCTCGCCGACATAGCCAGGAATACTCAGGCAACCCTCGGTGCCGATCTCTTCTCCCTCTGCTTTGATAATCTCAGGATTGAAGATTACGACTTTCCTATCTTCGTATTCAGCAACAAATACACGTATGGAGAGCGCAATCTGTGGAGCAGCCAAACCTACACCATTAGAGACGTGCATCGTCTCAAACATGTCATCCGTTAATTTCTGGAGCGAGGCATCAAAATGATGTACTTTTTTTGCCTTCTGGCGCAAGATTGGATTCTCGGTTGTGATAATTTTTCGTATTGCCATAGTCTTTGCTGTAACCCTTATATGGTGCTGAACAGTGTTCTTTTGACTCGCTGCCTGGAGGGAGCAATTCAAGTGAACCTTATAGTATCATATGAGACACGTAGGGCGCAAATCTGCGTATGATATAATTTGGCTCAGGGCCTCACTGGGAAGAGTTCGTTGCCCTGCAATCAGACCCGGTACAGGTGAATGTTGGATACTGTTATTGATGCTGTTGTGGCGATGCTTGAGAAGAGTGAGCTTCTTCCAGCACAAGGACTGCTCGTTGTGGCGGTCTCTGGTGGGGCGGACTCGCTCTGTCTGCTGCATGTGCTCCATCGACTCTGCGGACCTGGCAGACGCTATCCGCTGATAACGCTCCATGTAGCTCATCTCGATCACCAGTTACGTGGCGAGGTCAGTATGCATGAGGCACGTGAGGTTGCACGGATCGCTCAGGACTGGGGTCTTCCCTACACATTGGGCACTGCTAATGTCAGGACGCTGGCGACCCGCGAACATCGTTCTTTGGAAGAGGCGGCCCGCATCGCTCGCTATCAGTTCTTGCGCTCGGTCGCTCAAGGTCAACCGATTGCAGTTGCGCACCACCGCGATGATCAGGTTGAGACGCTGCTCCTACACTGGCTACGCGGAGAGGGACCAGGTGGGATGATCGGCCTCCAGCCACGCCAGCAAGATATTATTCGCCCCCTGCTCGCTGTCACACGCGACGAGATCCTGGCCTACTGCGCGCAGTATGAACTCCATCCCATGGAGGATGCTAGCAACACAGATACTCGCTACCTGCGCAATCGTATTCGTCACCAACTCCTGCCACTATTAGAAGAGATGAACCCTGGCTTTCGCTCGACCCTCCTACGCAACGCCGAGGTTGCTCGCGTCGACTACGCATGGCTACAGACAGAGGTTGAGCAAGCATGGCAGACGGTCGTCCGGACAGTAACAGCCACCCGCATCGAGATAGCGGTTCCCGCCCTGCTCCAACTCCCTTTGAGCATTCAACGCCACCTGCTCCGTCGGGCCAGCGCCCTCCTCTGTGGAGGACAATCTCCGCTTGAGCTACGCCATTTCCTGCTGTTAGAAGAATTCGTGACGCAATCCATCAGCAATCGAATTACAACATTACATCTACCCAATTCCCTGCATGCGGTACGCCGACGTGATATACTAATTTTCAATTCAGTCTCTGGGCAAGGAAAGACTACAGCGAGACCAGCACAGGGGCAGCACCTTCCACGGGTGGAAGGTGCTCAACTGACAATTCCAGGTAGTGTTGTTGTACCTGGAACTCTGTGGCGTGCCAGTGCAGAATGGTTACCCACCTCAATCAGTACAGAGGTTATCACTGCTCTTCAGCAGCAAGACTGGTCACGTGTCAGGACCTTGCTCCCTGAGACACCATATACCATTTATGTTGATGCCTCCATGCTTCGTAGCACGAGCGAGGGGGCATCAACATATGTGTTGTATGTCAGAACTCGTAAAGATGGTGACCGTATACAACCGTTGGGGATGAGTCAGGAAAAGAAGGTCAAGGACCTGTTGATCGATCGACATGTACCACGTGAAGAGCGGGATCAGATTCCGCTCTTCTTCTCAGACACACACTGCCTCTGGCTCGCCGGTATCCATCTCGATCATCGAGTACGCCTAACGGCAGAGACGCAAACCATCGTCCGCCTCGCACTAACGCCTACGGCGCAAGAACAGATAGAGAAACAATAACAAACGAGGATTACATGCATCAGGACATTGAAGAGATACTTATTTCAGAGGAACAGATCAAAAACAGAACAGACGAACTGGGGAAACAGATCGCCGAGGACTATAAAGGCAAGAACCTCCTGCTCCTGGGCACGCTCAAAGGAGCCGTCCCTTTTATCGCAGACCTGGCTCGTGCTATCGATCTAAACCTGGAGATTGACTATATGGCCGTCGCCAGTTATGGCAACAGCACCCAATCCAGTGGTATCGTTCGTATCATTAAAGACCTGGAAGGTCCCATCGATCAGAAGCATCTGCTGATCATCGAAGACATCATCGACAGCGGCCTCACACTCCATTATTTAGTGGACCTGCTACGTCGACGGAACCCACTCAGCATCAAGATCTGTTCACTTTTAGACAAAGAGCGCGAGCGCGCGAAAAACGTTGTTGTCGACTATCCCGGCTTTGTCATTCCCGATAAATTCGTCGTCGGCTACGGCCTGGACTATGCGCAGCGCTACCGCAATCTGCCCTACATCGGTATCCTCAAACCATCCGTTTATTCCAACGTAGCCATCCCCGAAGATGAGCACGCCAGTCCTGCCGAGAACCACTAACCAGCAGATCAGGAAAACGGCTCAGGCATAAAAGCAGCAGCGAGCAAGATCCTTGCTAAGAGGATCTTGCTCGCTGCTCTTTGAACTTATCTATGCTACAATGTGCCTTGTTGAAGCACTTTATTACTCTGAAGCGGAGGGCCTTTCCGCTGCTCAGGATGGAGAAGATGAGTGAGATGATATCAGCAGGGATTATTGGCAGTGGAGCCTGGGGTACGACGCTGGCTTTGCTGCTCGCGAGAAAAGGCATCGCCACTACTATTTGGGAACATAATGCAGAGCGCGCCAGTGAGATGCAGCGTACACGTGTCAATCGCATCTTTCTACCAGGGATGGCCTTCCCTGCTGCGCTCCAGGTTACAAACTCGATCGCTGAGACGACCCAACATAAAGATATAATAATTCTGGTAACCCCCTCACAACGTCTGCGTAGCAATCTACGCTTATTACGGCCTTTTCTAGACGCCAGAACGATCCTGGTCAGTGCGAGTAAGGGCATTGAAATCGAGAGTCTTTGTCGGATGACGGAGGTGATTGAGGAGGAGGTACCGCAGAACTATGCACAGATCGCGGCATTAAGTGGTCCCAACCTCTCAAAAGAGGTGGCGCAAGGCATGCCAGCCGCTGCGGTAGTCGCTGCCCATGAGCGTGAGATTGCTATTCAGGTCCGTGCGCTGCTGACCTGCGATACTTTCCGCGTCTATACATCCCATGATATTATCGGAGTGGAGCTGGGTGGTGCACTCAAGAATATCGTTGCGATCGGTGCCGGTATCAATGATGGCCTGGGCTATGGTGAGAACTCGAAGGCGGCTATCATCACACGTGGGCTGGCCGAGATCTCACGGCTGGGGATAGCCGCTGGCGCTAATCCACTGACCTTCTCCGGGCTGGCCGGTATCGGCGATCTCGTCGCAACCTGTGCCAGTGTACTGAGCCGTAATCATCAGCTCGGCCGTCGTCTGGGAGCAGGCGAGAAGCTGGATGATATCCTTGCTTCAACGCATACTGTCGCGGAGGGCGTCGATACGACCAGAGCAGCACTACGGCTGGCGCAACGTTATAATATAGAGATGCCGATCACCAGTCAGATCAGCCAGGTACTCTTCGAGGGTCTGGACCCCCGTAAAGCGGTCCCCCAGTTGATGTCACGCGATCTTAAACATGAGCTAGCAGGCATCGCTCCTGAGGAGTCCGATGCATAGATCGAATAGTACAAGCAGGACGAATAAAAAGAGAGATTAGCAAAGAAAGTATACTCATGCAAGCACAGATTCAAACCTATGCTTCCTGTACACAGCAGAACTTTACAGAGAAGCTCCAACTCTTCCGCCTCGCTCTTGAGCATCTGGGCTGCGACGATCCTGATATTCTCTCCTGGGTCACAGATATCACGTGGCCTGAGAGCGACGACGATAGCTTCGGAGATGTCTATGCTGCGCCGGTGATGCTCACACCACCCGGTGCCGAGAGCCTGACCAGCGTTGGTATAGAGATCTCGCTCTACACCACACTGGCCGTCCATAGTCTCGACGAAATTCCATCCTGGATCGGCTTTAACTTACTCTTAGAGAGCGAGGAACTACGCCCGGACATTACTGAACCCTACACCAGAACCGAAGGACGCAGCATCTGGTATATCCTGCTTGAACTGGCAGAAAACTTTACCGAAGTTGGAGCCTATTTTACCGAGGATTGGCAAGATAATCAGGCCTGGCGCGCGCTGATAGAAGGGAGCGCCGACCCGTGGATCTTTGAACTGGGTATCTTCCCACGTGCGCTCGCACCACACTTTCAAGAAGTCCCTGCTGGCTTCCAGGGGAGCGTCACACCCGGGGGCTTTGGTTTCGCCCAGTCTAACCGCTGGCAACAGCTACCCTGGGAAGACGAGGACGAGTAGCAGGGACTCCAAAATGATAAAATAGTATATATTACAGTGAACAGAAAATCAGTCAGGCATATGATTAAACTCACTATTCGCATGCCTTTAACAGAATGCATAGATCGGGTGCTATGGCGATAGAGTCCTGTCTTTCCACTACCCCTATGCCAGAGGAATTTCTGAAGGAGACATATATGAGTCACCGTATCCTGGTCGTTGATGATGACGAGGGAATTGTAGAGGTTGTACAGATCGTATTGGAGGGTGAAGGGTACGAGGTAAGGACCAGCATGGATAGTGAGGGTCTTCAACAACGTTTAGTGGATACTCTACCAGACCTGATTCTTCTTGATGTGTTATTGTCAGGTGATGATGGTCGTGATATCTGTCGTTCGTTAAAACAGAACGAGCTCACAAAGCACATTCCTGTGATTATGCTCTCGGCACACGCCGACGCCAGTAAGGTGGCAGACGCTGGCGGTGCTGACGACTTTCTAGAGAAGCCGTTTGATGTCGATGAGCTCATCAATATGGTCGCCAAACATCTTACGCCTTCGCAACTGGCCTGATACATTATTTCTATAGCATGACCCACACAAAAGGTGTTGGCCCGGTTCGGGCCAACACCTTTTGTGTTATAGATACTCCAGCATTACAGATGTGACTTTACGCCAGCGCAGGCTGCCAGCGCAGGTTTGGCTTACGTGCCGCCAGAGCTTGATCCAGACGTCCGACAACGGTCGTATGTGGAGCCGTCTTGACGAGATCAGGATTGCTCTCGGCCTCTTCAGCGATCTGCTGCATGACGTTGACGAAGAAGTCCAGCGATTCGCGCGTCTCGGTCTCGGTCGGCTCAATCATCATCGCTTCAGGAACGATCAATGGGAAGTAGACCGTCGGTGCGTAGAGCCCGAAGTCAAGCAGGCGCTTGGCAATATCGGTCGCTGTGACACCACTCTGCTCTTTCTGACGCCGCGCTGAGGCGACGAATTCGTGCTGGCAGATCAGCGGATAGGCGATGTCATAAGAGGAGGCCAACTCATGCCGTAGATAGTTGGCATTGAGAATCGCACTCTCAGAGACATGCAGCAGGCCGTCAGGACCGTTAAAGCGGATGTAGGTATAAGCGCGCACCAGGACACCGAAATTTCCCAGATTGGCACGTACCTTGCCTATCGATTGCGGACCCTGCTCCTCCCAGTAATATTCCGTGCCACGTTTGGCTGGCAATGGTCCTGGCAGGAACTCGATCAGATGTGCTTTAACGCCAATCGGGCCAGCGCCTGGACCACCACCACCATGCGGTGTACTACAGGTCTTATGCAGATTAAAGTGGACAACGTCGAAGCCCATATCACCTGGTCGCGTGATACCCATGACGGCGTTAGCGTTGGCACCATCGTAGTACAACTGTCCACCGACACTATGGATCAGACGCCCAACCTCGGCAATATTGGTATCGAAGAGGCCCAGTGTATTCGGATTCGTCAGCATAATGGCCGCAATATTCGGCCCATGCTGCTCCAGAACCTGTTTAAAGCGCTCTATCTCGATACCACCAGTAGTAGGATCTGTCTTGACCTCGACGATCTTGTAATCGGCAAGCGTGGCGCTGGCGGGATTGGTACCATGCGCGTTGTCAGGCACCAGCACAAGATTACGGTGGCCCTGACCGTTGCTTTGATGGTAGGCTTTAATGACCATCAGGCCGGTCAACTCACCATGAGCACCAGCGGAGGGTTGCAGTGTGGTGCGGGCCATACCTGCGATCTCTGAGAGGTAGCGCTCCAGTTCGTAGATCAGCTGAATAGCACCCTGGACCGTGTGGGCTGGCTGCAAAGGATGGATATGCGCGAAACCAGGCAGAGCCGCCATATCTTCATTCAGCTTCGGATTATACTTCATGGTGCAAGAGCCCAGCGGATAGAAACCGGTATCCACACCGAAATTGCGCTGCGACAGATGTGTATAGTGCCGTACAATCTCGATCTCACTGACCTCGGGCAATGGGGCAGGCTCTTCACGCAACAGACTGGCCGGGATCAGGTCCTCCAGCGTAGCAACGGGTACATCCATAGCTGGCAGTGTAGCCGCGCGGCGTCCAGGGGTGCCCTTCTCAAAAATCAATGACTCTACGCTCATGCCAGCACCTCTTTCAGTACGTCAACCAGACAATCGATGTCGCCCTTTGTACGTGTCTCGGTAACGCAGAAAAGTATCGCATTATCCATGCCAGGATAGCTCTGCGCCAGTGGATAGCCTCCGATCATCTCCGCCTGCTCAAGCCGCTGCTCGATCTTACTGACGGGAACGGGGCACTTGATAACAAATTCATTGAAGAAGGGACGCGGGAAGACCGCTTCATAGCCAGGGATAGCTGTAATCCGCTGCTGGGCATAGTGAGCCTTCTGTACATTTAAGGTACCCAGTTCGCGGAAACCTTGCTTGCCGATCGCTGCCATATAGATCGTTGCGCCGACCGCCAGTAACGACTGATTGGTGCAAATGTTTGAAGTAGCACGCTCACGACGAATATGCTGCTCACGTGTCTGCAAGGTCAGTACATAACCAATCTGTTTGGCGTCTCCCTCTTCAACGGTCTGACCTACCAGGCGACCAGGGAGAAGACGCATAAATTTTTGCTTGGCGGCAATAAAACCTAGAGCCGGCGCACCGTAGCTCATAGTATTACCAAAGCTCATCAGCTCACCGACGGCGATATCGACATTGCTCTCCCCCGGAGGAGTCAGGACGCTAAAAGAGGCTGGCTCGGTAGTAACCTGGACCAGCAGAGTCCTGCCCTGGTGGGCGAGAGGATCGATCGCACGGAGATCCTCGATACAACCAAAGAAGTTTGGCTGTTGGATGACGACCGCTGCGGTCTGAGCATTTACGGCGGCGCGTAGCTCTTCAAGCGAAGTAACGCCGTCTTCTACACCGATCTCTTTGATAGTAAAGCCACGTGCAAAGGCATAGGTATGCAGAACGTTACGATACTGTGGATCGACAGCCGCTGAGATTACAACCTCACCACGACCACCAGGACCCAGTGCCAGCAACACAGCCTCAACCATAGCAGTCGAGCCATCATAGAGCGAGGCATTCGCAACATCCATACCTGTGATCTGACATACCATGGTCTGGAACTCGTAGGTCGCCTGTAACATGCCCTGGCTGACTTCAGGTTGATAGGGCGTGTATGAAGTGACAAACTCTGAGCGTCTTTGCAGATGTGGCACGACGCTAGGAATGGAGCGATCATAAGTCCCAGCACCTAAGAAGGCGATAGTGGTATCCAGATTCTTATTCTTTGCAGCCATCCGGCTCATTTCACGCTTGAGGTCAGGCTCCGACACGGCTGGCGGCAAATCAAGCGGATGATCAAGTCGAACTTCGGCAGGTACCGGAGTCAGAAGGTCCTCCATAGAAGAGAAACCCATATGTTCCAGCATTGCCTGCTGTTCTTCTTGCGTATTTGGCACATAGCTCATTCGATGAACTCTCCCTTGGGGTTGGAATGGGGGGCATTGCAGAGACTGCACCCTCCCGTCGCGGCGGTATACATACTTATATTTTTCTATATATGCTATATAGGCGCTCGCAATAGGTCACATAGATAAATGCATGGAAGGGGGAGGACAACAATTATCCTCCCCCTGTGTTTAACGTCCCTGAAGATATTTAAGATAACTGTCAGCGTCCAGCAAGTCGTCAAGCTGGCTAGCATCAGTAAGCTTGATACGTACCATCCAGCCCTTCTCATAAGGATAATCGTTAATATACTCTGGATGATCTTTCAGCTCCTGGTTGGCTCCTACGATGCTGCCACTGAGCGGGGCGACCAGTTCGGAGGTCGCTTTGACGGACTCGAGGTCGCCAAACTTCTCCTCACCAGCCAGGGTCTGACCGCTCTCCCAGGGCAATTCTATATATACAATGTCACCAAGCTGGTCTTGAGCATAATCAGTGATGCCGATTACAGCCTCGTCTCCCTCAATGCGTACCCATTCATCGGTCTTGCTATATTTCAAGTTGGCTGGATGATTGAGACTAGCCATCTGTTCTTGCTCCCTTCTTCAGAACAAAAGAATCAAAGCTTATTTGCGCTTGCGATCGTAAAAGGGCAGTGCAACGATCTGTGCAGCAATACGTCTGCCACGGATATCTACCGTTATCTGATTGCCGATAGTAGCTTCAGCAGGCTCGACATAACCGATACCAATGTTCTTCTGTACCGTAGGGCCAGGAGCGCCACTGGTTAAGATTCCTATCTGTCGCTCTCCTGAGAAGATAGCATAACCACTGCGTGGCACGCCGCGCTCTAAGAGGATGACGCCTACCAGTAACTTTGCGGGTCCCTGCGCTTTTACCTGGAGCAAAGCATCCCGACCAATAAAATCACTCGTTTTATTCAGCTTCACGGTCCAGCCCAGACGAGCCTCCAATGGATTCATATGCTCATCCAGTTCATGACCGTAGAGACAGAGCCCGGCCTCCAGCCGCAACGTATCACGAGCACCCAGGCCAGCCGGGATCAAACCATGTGGCTTGCCTGCTGCGAGCAGAGCCTGCCAGAGCGCAACCGCATCAGGAGCGGCACCAAACAGCTCGAAACCATCTTCACCTGTATAGCCAGTCCGTGAAACAATACAGTCCTTACCATCAACCACGCCTAGCACGAAATGGTAGTAACGTATAGAGGCGAGGTCACTATCGGTAAGGGTCTGAAGGATCTCAAGAGCCTTTGGCCCCTGAATAGAGATCAAGGAGGTTGTAGCGGACTGATTGGAGAGTGAAACGTGCTCAAAGCCTCGCGCTTGCTCCTGCACCCAGGTAAAATCTTTGTCGATGTTGGCCGCATTAACAACCAGCATGTAATGATTTTCAGCGAGATAATAGACAAGAATATCGTCTATCACATTCCCATCAGGCATACACAATTGTGTGTATAAAGCCTGTCCAATCGCCAGACGCGCTACGTCATTGGGCACCAGGTATTGCAAGAAGGCTAGAGCGTCCTCTCCCTCGACCTTAAATTCACCCATATGGCTGACATCAAAGAGGCCAGCTCGCGTTCGCACCGCCTGATGTTCGTCGAGGATACCGCTATATTGTACCGGCATCTCCCAACCACCAAACTCCACCAGTCGTGCACCCAGAGCCTGATGCTGCTCATACAACGGGGTGCGTTTCAAGCGTGAGACGTCACCATCATTTGCTGTCATTACACAAATACTCCAGTTACGTTCCAATTGCTTCGTCAGTATGCACGAAATGCACAGAAATAACCCCAGCCAAAGTCGAGCCTCCGGCTCAACGTTGTGGGATATCTATACACACTCACTATAGCAGATTTTATGAGCAATCACAACAAACATTGATCACAACACACTCTAAAAGAACGCTCCCCGTCCCCTATAAAAGGGGACCAAAAAAGAGATTGTGCCTTGCTACTTTAATGTCGCGAGTTGCTTGTTGTAAGCAGCACTATGCGCGTTCAGACACGCAACAAGCGCTGGCAAGAGTCGTGAGGCGATCGGCGTCCCCCAACCAGTCGCCGCATCCCAACCAACACCAGCACGATAACCATTCAACACAATCAAGTGATGTTTTTTAGCAAACAAAGGGACAGTATTGTTTCCACTGGTAATATCATGAAACAGGCGCTGATAGTGCACGGATCTGCCCAGAGCATAGAGCGCAGGATTGATAAGGCCCAGGCGTCGACCGCGCAATTGAACGCCGAGCGTCGCTAACGCGGCCCACTGCGGCGTCCCTGCGCTCGTCCCACCATTGACATACGCAGCATCCGCACCCCCCACACCATCGCTCCAGATGATCACGATACCAGCATTTAGCGCGGCATTATAGGCGACATCGGGTACCCCACGTGACGCTCCATGCGGGCCTGACTGATCCTGATAATAAGGGCGTTGCTTTAACTTGCTATAGCCACCACCAGAACCAGCATGCACACCAGCATCGTTCCATGCCGTCTCATGATAGTAAACACCCGTGACAGGATCGGCATCCAATGCGGTACCACCAACACCAGTGATGAGAGGATCATTCGCTGGTGCTGAGACAACGCGTATGACACGAGCACTATCACATGTGTACTCTGAGGCACCATCATCACCCGAGGCACTGAAGAGCGTCATTCCTTCCTCGGTCGCCTTATAGAAGAGGGCATGCCAGAGGGGAGCTTTTGCAGGATTCAGACAGTTCTCATTCTCACCAAAGCTCATTGAAAGCGTATCCCCAAGGTTCTGCTTCACCGCAAAGCTCAATGCACGCAAAAGATTATCGTCACTCCCTGTCTTCGCGAGGACCAGCTGGATCGTCGCGGAGGGAGCTATCGCGTGTGCCCACTCGACATCCAGCGTTGTCTCTCCCGACCAGTTCGCTTGATCACTATTCTGACCATCAAAAGGAGGAACGCCATCTGGCTTATAGACGTTGAGAGTAGCAGCGGGCAGATGGAAGTAGTGATCGAAGAGCGTAAGATCGTGATTGAGATGCGGAGCATCAAAAGCATCGATAATCACAACCGAGCTTCCCTGTCCCGTAATACCTTTATCTATCAACGGCTGTATACTGTAGGCAACCCGCATCTGTGCCGGACCATAACAATGGATCGGACTGCCCACCGACTGACAGTGCAACGCTCTATGTAAGTCACGACCACTATAAAGCGAGAGGGAAGCGGTCCGCGCGAAAGCATCAGGACTATTATAGGCCATGACGTGCTGAGAGCCTGTAATAGCGCCAGCCAATGAGAGGCTACCGATCAGAGAGAGTAATAAAAAACATATCAAAGCAGGTGAGAGAGAATATCTACGCCATATACGAATAAAGGAATAGAGAGATCTTTTCGAGAGCGACAAACATAAACATAAGTATAAAGAGATCACAGCCCCTCCTAACCACATCACAACAATAGATCCGCATAACAAGCCAATTATAGCATAAAAAGAAATACTGGTAGCTATGTAGGGACGCAGGGTGGTAGAACCACTGCATTTTGAAACGACCTTCACATTGCAATTTTCAATACCAAAAAGAAGAAATAACAATATCTCCAATGTAGTAAAAGTCCACTATCTATTGTAAGATCGCTAAAACCCCTGCCTCCCTCTCTGAGGGAAGATGTCGCCTCAGCAACAGGAGGGTATAAATCCTCGAATCACGCTATTAAACCATCATTATACAGAAAGTATACCTTTAGCGTTTATATTCTGCAATCGATGATTACAGATAATTTCTAGCTTTCTACTCCCCCTGCCGCTATCACGGCTTTCCTCCCTCAAAGAGGCTCACCTGGATAGGTTTTTTGGCCTATCCAGGTGATCTTCATAGAAGAAAATACATAATAACACCATTATTATGCATATCACATGGATTAAATATATATATCGCTATCATCTGTAATCTTGCCAAAAACTCGTCCCCCTCTCCGAGGGGGGAGATAGCTTTAGCTATCGGGGGGAGCCATCCTCGCCTTCTGCTCTCGATGACTCTTCTACGCCAACCATCTCCCGTTCGGACGTGGATTTCGTCATCAAGAATGGCAGACTAGGAAGGCAAGAGTGATAAAGAGCGTTTAATTCGAGATTATAACGTTATTCGAACATTTACTCCCCCCGATAGCTAAAGCTATCTCCCCCCTCAAAGAGGGGGACAAGGGCTTAAGTGCACTATACAGGCAATAGTGAACGTTATTGGCAAGTGACATGACGCATCTGTCATGACGTCCTATCTATCTCCATTAGCCTGGAAGGCGGTTTCATGGCCTATTTCCAAAAAACCTACATCGGTGAGCCTCAAAGAGGGAGGCTTTAGCAACATTTCCCGTTTTGGCGAGCATTTGGTTATTCTTCGGAGCAAAGAGTTTTCCGACAATGACCGCGCGCGATGGAATAGCTGATTACAGCTCAGGATAGTGAGAATGCTGAGCTTGCTGGCGTTGCTCTACCTGTGCCAGTGTCGGTATCCCACGAATACCTGGCTGCTCAATAGAGAAAGAAGCGGCACAATTGGCAAAGTCGACGGCCTGTACAGCATCACCATGGCGATAGAGATAGGTCAGAAAAGCGGCAGCAAAGACATCACCAGCCCCCGTAGGATCAACCTCCTGCGCAGGATACGCAGGAAAACGGCGCGGCTTCCCATGCTCAAAAAGCGTTGCCCCATGGCGTCCATCGGTCGCCACCAATAAAGGGACAGACTGACTCCAGCGCAATAATAAAGCATCGGCGGCAACACGATTGTCAGCGGCAAAAGGTAGCAGATCATCATGGCTCAGGATCAACACATCAAGCGCGGAGAGTACCTCTTCAGCTTCCAACCAGAGCTTAGGCCAGACACGACCATCGGTATCCCAGCGCCGTAACCAGCCCTGTGGAGTCGCTGCCAGCAACTGTCCCGCCCGCCGGGGAAAGCGCGTAATCAACTCGGAGCGCAACTCCTGCGCCAGCGGACCAAACAGGACCACACCAGCCGTCAACCACTCCGCTGGAATATCCTCCAGCGTCAGATCAGCACCACGTGCATAGAGGTACTGCGTACGAAAGCCTCCATGATAATGGTTCGCAAACGTCGTACTCTGTCCAACAGGACGGACATGGAGGGCAACCTCTGGCAACTTCTGCGCCAGACGAGCAGCCACCTCAGCATCCGCACACGTGACAATCCCCGCAGACAGCCCCAACTGATAAGCAGTTAAGGCAGCAAAGGTCACCGTCCCACCTAATGAAAAAGAGCCATCGGCCTGAACATCGCGTGCCACATGTCCAAGCGCCAGGAAATCAGGATATCGCTTCATTTAGTTTGCGAGAGAACGCAGATTCTCTCCTCCTGCACAGATTTTTGTGGATATAAGTATAATAGCATAGATACCAGCGTATAAAAAATGACGACCCCCTATGAGGTCGTCATTCCGTCAAAACGTCTCGTCTCTCGTCTCTCGCCTAGCGACCAGCACGTTTCAGAGAAATAACCACGCGGCGTTCCTCACCCTCACCGATACTCTCGGTACTAATATCTTTGCTATCAGCAAGAGCGATGTGCACGATACGGCGCTCATATGGTGGCATAGCCTCCAGCGCAATAGAGCGGCGATAGTTACGCACCTGTTGCGCCACGCGCATAGCCAGTGAGCGCAGGTTCTCTTCACGTCGTTCGCGATAGTTTTCTGCATCGACGATAATACGCATACGATGCCGGGTGCGATGGCTCACAATGAGATTGACCAGCAACTGCAAAGCCGCCAGAGTCTCCCCGCGACGACCGATCAAGAGGCCCAGATTCTCATTGATGCCACGAATATTTAAGGTCAGCGGATCAGTGGAGCGCACCTGCACAGTGGCATGAATATTCATATACCGTAAAATATGTTGCAGGACATCGACAGTGATCTCGATATCCTCACGAGTAGGATGCTCAACATCCTGGATCTCAGCGTTCCCAGTAGCAGCCTCAGCAGCATAGTCAACCAGCGGCTGTAACGTCGACTCAGAAGAAGCAACAAACGGCACGGACTCATCTTCCTCTTCTTCTTCGTCATACTCACCATCCTCCTCTTCCTCACCCTCCTCTTCCTCCTCTTCACCTTCCTCTAGATATTCTTCCTCTTCCTCACCCTCGTCACTCTCTTCAGCATCGGAGAGAGGGATCTCCACATCACCAGAGCCAAGAATAGCATCGGCCATCTCAGGCGTGATCACGGCGTCAGCAGCAGCAGCAGCAGCGCTACTACCCTTGTTAGAACGAGCTGTCACACGTACACGAGCCTCTTTGCTACCAAGCCCAAATGTACCGCGACTGGCCTCTTGCAAAATAGCAATCTCAACCTCATCACGGCGTCTACCCAGACGAGCCAGAGCGTGTACGATCGCCTCTTCTACATTTTTGCCACTAGCCTCTATGCTTTCCACTTTGTTTCCGTGCCTCTCTGTAATACTTATCTATGACTAAGATCACCCTGCTAAGCACAAGCACCTAACAGGGTGATCTATGGTCGCGTTTCAATTAGCGCCGGTTACGACGACGCGCTGACGCACTGCCACTACGTGGGCGACGATTGTATTGTGAGCCACTAGACGTATCAGTCGAACTACCATTAGATAAACCGGTACCACCACCGCTACTGACACTAGCTGAAGCGGGACGGGCCTGTCCACTAGCCACAGGAGATTTACTTGCCTGAGGCACCGTACCCAGCGAACCCTCTACAACGGAAGTCTTTGAGCGAGTTGGTGTCGAGTTCGAAACACTACTTGTGCTGTTCGGGGTCTTTGTCGTTTTTGCAGGAACACTAACAGGTGGTGGCTTCAGACCACCCAGACCGGTGACAAAGTACTGCTGCACCGCCTGGAAAATCGAAGAGACGGTCCAATAGAGAGCCAGGCCCGAAGCGATATTCCAACCAATGAACATCGTGAAGAAAGGCATAATATACATCATCATCTTCATCGACGATTGCGTAGCATCCATGGCCGACGGAGAGGCCGACTTACTGGAGCCAGGAACTGGTTTCGGCTGAAGGGCCTGTGTCATACGCAACGACAAGAAAGTCGCCAGACCGGCCAGAACCGGCAATACATGGGTTGGGTCGGCAGTGCTCAGAGAGAAGATCCAATCAAAGTGTAGATGGAACAGCGGATTGACAACCTGCAACCATGAAAGCCAGGTAAATTTAGGACTAGGAACCGCGGTAATAAGTGGACGCACGAAAGGATAGAGAAGCGATTGCAACGCCGGCAGGCTACTCGAACCCAGGCCCATACGCAAGGCAAAGTAAAGACAGTACAGGACAGGCAACTGGATAAACATCGGCAGACAACCCGCCATGGGGTTCACGCCATATTCTTTATACAGCGTCTGCATTGCCAATGCCTGACCCTGCTGGTCGTTTTTATATTTTTCTTTGATCTTCGCCATCTCAGGCTGTAACGCCTGAGTCGCCTTCGTTGACTTCAACTGCTGCAAAGTCAGAGGGAAGAGTATCAATTTAATAATCAGTGTCAGTACCACAATGGCCAGGCCGAAATCACCGAACAGGTGATCCAGCACGATCAAAGCGTTTAAGATTGGATAAGTCAGAATGAGACTGAATAAGTTGCCTATTGGTCCAAGTGCTCCAAACACAAGTACACTCCTGCCTTCCTCGATCTAGTGACCCAATTTCTGTGGGACTGGATCATACAGGTCTCCGTGGTAAAGAGGATGGCAGCGACCAATACGTTTCGCAGTAAGCCAACCGCCACGGAAAAAGCCAAAACGTTGAATAGCCTCATATCCGTATTGGGAACATGAAGGGACAAAACGACACGACGAAGGCAGAACCACCGACAGCGTGCGTTGATAGATACGTATTAATACGAGTGCAATATATTTCACGATTGAGAACCTCTGTGTCTGTCCAACTTCTCATTACTGTTTAATACGTAGTTCTTCGCAATGAGTTGCGCCCGACGTAACAATGTATCGACATCTCGCTCTAACATTGGAAGATGAACACGTATAGTCGGATATTTCGCGCTGAACACGAGGTCCCAGCCCGGCGGTACTTGTGAAAGTAGAGGTCGAATAGCCTCAGAAAGTAATCGTTTGACATGGTTACGTTCAACGGCCAGTTTGGATACACGTTTACTCACTACAAAACCGACTCGAGTATTGTCCTGGTTATTTGGTGCCCATGCAAGTATAAGCAGCCGGGAAGCTGTACTGCGTCCCTGCTGCCTCACTCGCTGGAAATCACTATTCTTACGTAAGCGCAACACACGGTTGAGTGCCACTGTCGTTGTAAGCTAGACAGTTAAGCGCCAACGCCCTTTGGCGCGACGAGCTTTGAGTACACGACGTCCATTGCGCGTGGACATCCGTTTAATAAAACCGTGTTCGCGTAAACGCGGAATGCGTTTGGGTTGCCAGGTTCGTTTCATAAGACCTTTCTTTAGCCTCCACTCAAGATATCCCGTAGATTATAGCGAGTAATAAACATACTGTCAATTCCACGGCAACACATTTAATTGTGTCAGTGCTGCTAACCATTGCTCTAAACACAAGATGGGAGGGCTCCATAAGAGTTGGCCCTCCCCTGGGTATCACCTATTTTTTGTAGTCTACAGGGCACATCTGTTGGACAAATGTACCTGCTGTATCTATTTTTACGGGGTTTTGAAACGTAGCAGGACGCGACCGAGACGCACTTCGTCATTATCATTCAATGGCGTTGGTGTCTTCGGAGACAGGCGCTGACGATTCAAGAAGGTGAAATTGGTACTATTATCGTCTTCAAGCAAGTATTGACCATTCTCGTTGAAGATGTGTGCATGCAGACGCGAGACACCACCCTCTTCGCCGCCATGTGGGGTCAGGTCAACGTCAGGATAGATGTTGCTGACGGCGTCCTCACGACCAATCGTAATATTGTCTTTACCACTCAGGTCGAATTCCTGGTTGTCCGCCTCTACGATCAGGCGAGCCTGGAGTCCGCTCGGCGCACCTACAGCGGTCGCTACCGACTGCTGAGTCTGGTCCGCTACGGCTGGTTGTAACTGATCGACGACTGGTGCCTGGCTGACAGCGGCTGGTGCTGGTGCACCAAGCAGGCTGACGCCACAATTAGAGCAGAAAGCCTCGCCGGCTGGATTCGTGGCACCACAGGATGGGCAAGCCTGGGCTGCGGCACCTGCCGCTGGCGGTGCCGCGACAGGTACTGAACCCTGCACTGGCTGGGCCTGGGCTGCGGCTGCATCAGGTGCAGCCCCACCCAGGGGCTCGCCGCATTCATCACAAAATGCGGACCCATCCGGGTTTTCATGTCCTAAAGAGCATTGTACCGACATAACTATGTATCCTTCCTCCATATATTGTCAATCTATTGTTTGCGTAATCTCTTACTTTACCACGTGCTGCTTATCGATTATTCATGATATCCGTCCGGGTTACTACTTATCCGAAAACCTGAGTGCAGAGCACTAGCGACGCCAGTCGCGTTGGGTTTCGGAATAAGATCTTAGGGCAGTAAATCATCTAACCGTTGTGTCAATTTACGTGTCTTATTACCAATAGATTTTACTTGCTCTTGCGAAATCTGCTGACCCTGGTTGATCTGTTCGATCGCAGACAACGTCTCGGAGTCTAGCACACGAGTGACGTTAGGCGCAAGTTTAGTAGTAGCTTTTCCTGTTCGCTTATATTCATCCAGGATCCGCGTGACCAGACGTTGAGCGTTCGATTTCTCTGCGAAGTTCATAACGAGCGCGTTGACCTGCGCGGTCTGGTTGGTATCAGTGCTAAATGTTACCTTAATATCTTCACGAATCTTTTCACCAATCAGATTCGCTATCGGCACATCATAGGTAAGCTCAGCCTGCGCGATACGGAACAGACCAGCCGGACGTGGGTCGATCATTAATTCGACAAGCACCGACTGCGATGTCTCTTTCTCTAGATCACCCAGATTGATCACAACCTGACGATCCGAGAGCGCTGAGGCATCTACATCACGAATAATCGGCAGTACCTTGACAGCTTTACGTGGTGTCACACCTGTTGGTAAGCGCAACGTGATCGTTGCGTTACGGACGGCGACGGCTACCGCGCTCTGCACCTGCTGCTCAAAGATCGTCATGGCATCCGTAGCGGAGCGGATAAACTCAGCCGGCATGCCGCCACTCAGCTGTCCAATATCGTCCAGCAGGCCCTCGTCCCAGTCTGAACCGATACCCAGCGGATAGATAGAGATACCAGCGGCGACGGCGTCGCGTGCAAGCTGGCGACAACGATCCGTATCACCATAGGTGACACCATCGGTGAGCAGAATCATACGATTCACTGCGTTCGGAATATTCCAGCGTCGAAGCTCACCCAGACCCTGGATCATGCCTAGCGACATCGTTGTACCGCCAGCGTCTTGAACGCGATCGATAGCGGCCTTCATACCTGGCTTATCGTTCGCGGGCATCGAGGGAATAATCACCTGTGCGGTATCATCGAAGATCACCACTGAGATATAATCGGTCGGCTCCAGGCGGTCGATCACCATCTTTACGGCTTCACGTACGTTGCGCAATTTGGCACCACGCATCGAACCAGAATGGTCGATCACCAGGGCAAAGTTCAATGGCATACGCACCTGGGCCATGATATCTGTTGGTTTGGCCTCTAGCAAGACATATGCAAGCTGGCTACCACCAGTGACTGGCATATAGTCTTTTCCCAATTGCTGGGCCAGTGTTACCTCTCCAGGCATTTTACATCAGCTCCTTTCGCTTTCGACGGGTCCCGCATGCAAAATCAATCAAGCAATTTATGCGAATTGCAGCCTTTTTGCTTTAACATGAGACAGTGGCAGGAGCGGCATTCAACGATCCGCTAAGGGATAGGAGACAGCGTAGTGAATACTAGAGCTAGTATAGCATACTCTGTTTCCTCATGCCGCCTCTACGCGACCTGCCTTCCTGTATGCCCGCGAATTAGCGTACAAAAACAATCACAGCACTGACATTATCTTCACCACCATTCGCGTTGGCGGCTTCTATAAGCTGTGAACAGGCACTCTGTGGATCAGGTGCCTGATTGAGTATATCTGCAATCTGAGGATCGCGTACCATCTCCCACAGGCCATCGCTACAACTAATCAGAATGTCTCCGGAATGGACCTGTTGGGTGAAGAGATCAACCTGCACGTTCTGTTTATCTCCAATGCTACGGAAGATCTGGTTGCGCTGCGGGTGCGTATATACGTCCTCCGGCTCAATCAGTCCACCTGCGACCAGTTGTCCGACCAATGAGTGGTCGTTCGTCAACTGGTACAGTTTCTCATCTCGTAACATATACGTACGACTATCCCCTACGTTGAATATAAACGCACGATCCCCCACCATCATAAAACCGGTGAGAGTCGAACCAGCATCAGACTTCTCACGCTGGTTCATCTGGCACAGGCTACTGTTGGCTTCTTCAATGGCGCTACGCAGGATCTCTTTGATCTGCTCATCGTCATAAGACGGGGCAGCTGTACCACCCTTCTCTATATCAAACGGCGCTAATACGAGATCTCGCACTACACGCTCTGCGATCAAGGCGATGGTGGCACGGCTGGCTCCCTGTCCGTTGGCATGTCCACCCATACCATCCGCGATGACAAAGAGTCCCACCGGAGCTGAGAGCGACTCATGAACACGCTCCAGTAGCAATACCAGGGTGCTATCTTCGTTAATATCAGCTCGTCGGACGGTACCGGCATCGGAATCACTGGCTGCAAGCAGGTGCACGCCATTCGGGAATGAGCTCTGCACTGCCTGCGGCTGCTCGACGGCGTAGGTCTTCCCTTCGTCGACAAAGGTATTGACGATGGTACCTTGTAATACTTGTGCATCGTTCGCTTGCGATCCCGATTGTGGATACTCATGCAGCAGATAGGCTACATTTAAGAGCTCGGCACCACAGTCGATGCAGAACTCGTCACCCTCGGCGTTCTGCTCAGAACTGCAATTCCAGCAGTGCAGATACCCTTTCGTATCCGTCACCTCGTAGTCATGCTCGTGCTCATCAGCATTGAGTACCTGTGTGACTGTATAGCGCTCCCCTTTTGTGGTTCCTACAGCCAGGAGTGGAAAGCTCTCGTTACCTGCAGGCTCGCTCACGGATGGACTCTGCTGTTCTTCGTCTGGCGTTGTCGCAGGCGTAGCAAGTGAGGGTTGCGGGGTTTCTTGTGTTTGCTCTTCTTGTACGGGTATGTGGTTCGCCTCTCTATTCGACTCCAAATCTTCCTCCTCCGCAGAGTCGGCGGCAACCGGGACGTCTTTCGTCCCTGGTATCGGCTCTGCACTTTTCTGTACTTCTTGTGCCTCCTGCTCGCTAGCTAGAGGTGCACTCGTACCAATATCATCAGTACGAGAATGCGTCACGATTGTCGGCATGTCAGCAATAGCACCACGCGATACTTGCTGTTCGCTCTCCACATGCCCTTCAAGTCCTGGCTGTTGCCCGGATACGTCCGTAGCATTATCTGCTTGCCCACTACCACTATAAGTAGATACGGCTGAACCATCAGCAGAAGATGCATCCGGCCGTAGCAACAACGTAGGGGCGTCGGCGATATCGCCAGCAGCTGACGATGTCTGCTCGTGCTTTTCTTCCTCTGACTCTTGCTGCCAGCGTCTGGTATGATAGGCATGCATGCGCTCTGGTGTAAGAATTTGAGTCGGACTCAGGCTAGCATCCTCATCAGTTGTAGGCGGCGTTGAGACGTCCTTCAGATGGGATGGTGCAGGCGGCTCTTCTGCAGCCAGGGAAGAGGAAGAGGAAGGGCTAGCAACGCCTTGAGAGTCGTCTATAGCAGTATTAGCGTCCTTACTGTCTTCGACAGAAAGGGCATCTTCCTCTCTACTCGTATCAACGTCTGGTTGCCCAGCCACCACCTCTACCGCCAGGGGCTGACCGCACCCCTTGCAGAATCTAGCGCTCTCACGATTATGAGTATGACACGACGGACAGAGCATTCCTGCCCTCCTTTAACAATGTATATTTAATACCGAACACCAGCGCGACTGACGTCGCTTGTACTTTTCATGCTCATGCTGTGCACCAAGGTGTTCGGATAGGCAGTTAGATTTGTTTTTGTAAGCGCAGAGCTTCGGCATTCTTGGGATCGCGTTGCAGTGCTTCTTGCACCTTCTGCCGCGCCTCTGAATTCTTCTTTTGAGCCAAAAAACAGGCCGCCATCGCACTATGGATATGCGCATTTTGAGGACTTATCTGCCGTGCGCGCTCTAAGGCGCTCAAGGCATAGCTCCATTCCCTTCCTTGCATATGCGCTCGCCCCAGCTCATACCAGGCTTCCCACAGACCGGCATCTTCCTTAACCGCATGTTGCAAAGTAGAGATAGCTGTAGGCAGTTGATTTTTCATGTCCATAGACAACCGCCCCAGTGCTAACAAGATCAACGTATGATTGGGATTGATCTCTAATCCTCGTTTGAAAGCGTTCTCCGCCTCACGGTTCGATCCTTGTTCGACGGCAATCAGTCCTAATTGATAATAGACAGCCGGATCCTTTGGTGCCAGTTTTTGCGCTTTTTTAAAGGCTGCTTGTGCTTGCGCATAAAGCTCTACATCCCTATACGACATACCGAGTTGAAACTGAGCATCTAACGCATCCGATTTCTTCTTGAGTGCCTCCGTGAAGTATGCTGCGGCCGCCTTCATGTTCTCAGTGAAGAGCTTGCGATCGCTCTCACGCAACGTTTGCGCATACTGCCGATGAACGCGGCCCAGATTATAAAGCACATCATAGCCGGTCATGCCCTGACTCTGTGCCAGCTTAAACTGTCGAATCGCTTCAACGTAGTTTTTACTGGAGAGTTGTTGCAAACCGGCACGGTACGCAATCCCAGCATCGTTTGGCGCGCTCGCCACTGCGCTTACGGCAGCTACCGGCTTAGGCAACGACGAAACCACCGTTCCTGTCCCCGAGGTTGTGACCGGACGTGCACGTAATGGTGCCTGTGAAGGGGCTCCTGATGTACCGGGAATATTCGTGCTACGTACTCCACTTGTGCTCCCATTGACACCATTTGTCTGAGCAGGGCCAGCCTGAACCGTAGTTGCCGGGCGAGCCCTGATCGGCTGATGGCCCGGAATACCTGGTGTGACAGGACGTGCCCGAATCGGTACCCGTGCGACCGGCGCACGGGGAGGCGCAGTGGTTGCTCCCTGTACCAGTGGATACCCATCATGCTTGCAGAACTTGGCTCCTGGACGATTCTGAAAACCACACCTGGGACAGATAACCCCACCGGCTGTGCTGCCTGCACTCACGCCATTACTGACAGGGACCACAATCGTCGCATTGGGTGACATTGCAGGAATCTGCACGGTTGCAGGGGCAGCCTGATTCGGTAGGCATTGCAAAAGAGCCACACGCATCGCTTCTGCGTTCTGAAAACGTTGCGCAGGGTCCTGCTGCATCGCCTTGATGATTACCTGTTCCACCGGACACACTCGAGCATTCCCAACCTGCACAGTACGTAAACGAGGATTTTTGGCCAGTATGCTACCACGAGCCGGCGTCTGAATGGGATCGGGTTCGTAGTTGGTCAACAGGTGGTACATTGTTGCGCCCAGCGAATAGATATCGGAGCGCGCATCCGTCTGCACCAGTTTTCCAGGATTCTGGGCGGTACGCCGTTGCCCAGGCCGTGTAATTGAGCCCAGATGCTCAGGTGAAGCATACGAGATGGTCCCCAGATTCTCGGTGTTCGTGCGCTTATTGGGATCGAAACGACGTGCGATCCCAAAGTCGATCAGTTGCACTTCATTATCGGGGGAGATCATAATATTGCCAGGTTTGAGATCACGAAGAATAATCGGAGGGTTTCGCGTATGAATATAGGTAAGAGCTTCACAGACCTGGATCATCCAGTTGGTCACTTGCTCTTCCGGCAAGGGACCCTTCAACTGCTCCAGTGTCTTCTCCAGGCTACGACCAGGCACAAACTCCATTACAAAGTAGTAGTTGCCACGCTCCTGGAAAGGCAGGGTAAGAGCAGCGATATGTGGATGCTTCAGACCACGCAGTAGCGCAATCTCCTTATTGAAACGTTCGATCGCCGATCGACGATCCTCTTCACTGGTATTAGGACTGATCAGCAGTTCTTTGACAGCATAATAATAGGGAGGGGTACCTGGCGGGTTGCCAACCAACTCCACTTTATAGACGGTGCCCATGCCACCTTCGCCAAGAATCTGCACAATCTTAAATTTTCCGTCAAGGATAGTACCTATTGGGAGAGCCATACAAACATATTCTCCAAATCCGCTGGGGTGTCTCTGGCGATTACCTTGTCGCTCTTCTTAACCGTGGCTATCTATAGGGGTCCGGTCCAGGGTCTCCAGCGGCCAGCTCTTTATATCATACATACCATTTATACGACCACCGTGAGAATAATCAGGAATAACCGACCGGACGCCAGCTAGAAACCGTCGCCAACACTGCTCACATGGTGTAATGAGCCGTATGGACGAGAGCCCTAAAAGGTGTTCACCTGCACAACAACAGCTGAGATGTTGTCTTCACCACCATTCGCATTAGCCAGTTTAATCAGTTGATCACAGATCCCTTGCGGGCTCGTTTGCTCCTCGAAGGTCTTCAACAGATCCTGGTGCCGTATCATTTCCCACAGTCCGTCAGAACAAAGCAATAGCTTATCGCCAGGTTGCAAGATAAGGTGGAAGATATCAACCTCCACATGCTTGTGACCCGCGCCAAGCGAACGATAAATAAGATTACGCTGTGGATGGGTATAAATGTCATCCGGCTCAATCTGCTTTGACTCAACTAGCCTCGCTACCAAAGAATGATCTCGGGTAACTGGCTTGAGTTCGTTCCCTCGCATAAGGTAGGTACGACTATCTCCGACGTTGGCAATATATGCCTGGTCGTTCTGCAATAAGGCGGCAGTGACGGTACTCCCCAGGCCTCGCGCGGACGATTTCTTCTCGCCATAACTGACGATAGCTATGTTCGCCTGCTGTATAGCTGCTTCCAGTTGATCACCAACAAATGAAACGGCCTGCGTCTCAGGCAATTTCTGAGTCTTTTGCTGAGCGGTTGTACTAGCAGTTGTTTCGATTTTTACTGTTTTTTCTGGGTCTAGATCTGCTTTCTCTAATTTAACCGTGGGCTGGTCATGCAAAGGTTTAAAGAAAAAGTCTAACTCTTTACTAATGGTCTCTACAGCCAGGCGGCTCGCCACCTCTCCTGCCTTATATCCACCCATGCCGTCAGCTACAATAAACAGGCCCCGATCACCATCTTCGGAAGATTCTACTCGCTTATAAGCATAATCTTCATTCTGATCCCGTTGTTTCCCGACATCAGTTTTATCAGCAGCAGTAAGTTTTAAATGCATAGTAAATTACCTCACCCAAGCAGGAGACTTCTCTGTCCGTTACATGTTCACTATAGCATATAGTAGTATTCGTGACAATCGCAGCGTGCTTTTACAGCAGCGGCGAAGGTCCCCATGTATGGGCTCTGACAGAACAATCAATTTACATACTGTATTATGATCGCGTTATCAATATTTTATCAGCTTTCTTTCGGCATACAGTTTTATATACTCGTACTCGTTTATGCACATTCACTAGTATCCTCTGGCATCCTCTTATATTTACATACATCACTTATACGTAACAAAAAGCACTGTGGTTGTATATTAATAAGCCCTTCATAAGCCCTTAAATAAGCCCTTCATAAACCCTTAAATAAGCTCTTCGGGTGACAAAAGAAGCGGAGGTGAGCACCAGGCCTCACCTCCGCGCTGTGCGGTTCGCTCCTCTGACTATTGCTAGCGTGAGCGACCTCCACGGCGATGGTTATGGGGATGTGGACGCTTCTCTTTGCGACCTGTACGCTCTTCTTCCTCTTTGCGTTCTTTGGTTGAACGTGGACGGAACTGCAAACGAATACCGGTACCACCAAAGCCAAAGGCTTCTCGCAGGCGGTTCTCTAGATAGCGTTCATAGGAGAAGTGCAGGCCTTCGGTATCGTTGACAAAAAAGATAAAGGTTGGTGGATTCACCTGCGCCTGGGTGGCATAGTAGATCTTGAGCGGCTTATTGTGCATGACTGTCGGACTGTGACGACGTATCGCTTCCTGCAAGACTTCGTTCAGTCGTGAGGTCGGAACACGCAGATAGCGCATGTCGGCGATCTTGACGGCCATCTCCATGATCGATTTAACGTGATAGCCACTCTTGGCTGATGCGAACAGGATCGGTGCGTATGGGATGAACTTGAGGTCCTCCGCCAATTGCACACGATAGCCCTCGGCGCTGTCGATCTCGTCATTCGGATCGTCGGCGAAGATACCTTCGCGCTCTTCTTTACGCTGCTGCTGCGCGAGATCCCATTTATTGACAACAACGATGACACCTTTGGTATGGTCATCGATCGCTCCGGCAATATGGGTATCCTGAGCAGCGAGCCCTTCGCTGGCATCGATCAATACCAGTGCAACATCACAACGGTCGATCGCACGCTCAGAACGCAGGACGCTATATTTCTCGACACCTGCACCTACACGTCCACGACGGCGGATACCAGCGGTATCGATAAGCCTGATCTTACGTCCTTGAAACTCCAGCGGAGTGTCGATCGCATCACGTGTGGTACCGGGCACGTCGCTCACAATCGAACGCTGCTCACCGATGATGGCGTTGAGTAGCGAAGATTTACCGACGTTCGGTCGCCCGACGATGGCGATACGAATGACATCCTCTTCCTCCACATCTTCCATCTCTTCGGCCGTTGGCAGGTTTTCTACGATCACATCCAGCAGGTCTCCGGTGCCGATACCCTGCAACGAAGAGATCACAATCGGCTCACCCAGACCCAGGGTATAGAACTCGACAGCGTCCATACGACGGCTACTGTTATCGGCTTTATTCGCAGTAAGGATGACTGGCTTCTTGGTACGCCGCAACAGGTGTGCGACATCTTCATCGGCAGAGGTAATACCCGAACGCGCATCAACCATGAAGACGATGACGTCAGCCTCTTCAATTGCCAGATGCGCCTGCGACATAACATGCTCCATCAGGTCGCCGGGCTGATTATGCAGGCCAATCTGTCCAACCGGGATCTCGTTACTCAGCTCAAGACCGCCGGTATCAATCAATGTAAATTCACGCCCATTCCAATCAGTGTCGCCATACAGGCGGTCACGTGTGGTCCCTGGCATATCTTCAACGATGGCGATCCGTTCGCCAATCATACGGTTAAAAAATGTGGATTTGCCGACGTTCGGTCGACCCACTACGGCAACAAGTGGCTTCATGAAATGCCCCTCCACCCTTTCCTGGTGCGGAGAATATCTCCGGTAATCATACACAATTGGTGGCTATTATAACATGCTAGCAAAAAACAATCATAAAAGTGTTATGAGGCCCGCGATACATGAGAAAAAGCACTATGACCGCACGAGGATATGCTGATCCATGCACTATAATTTATAATCCATGCCTGTGATCTATGATCCATGCTCTCGTGAGTGGATACGCGAGCCATGATCATACACGGTCCAATGCTATACATGCTATATTAAGAAGACGCTGGATCACATAGGAGAGCAATAGCTTGCTCTACTCTCCCTTCTTACCAGAACAGCTCGGAGACGGAACGACCATCATGGATACGACTGATGGTGCCTGCGATCAATTCCGATACAGAAAGCACGGTCAGTTTGGGCAGCAGTCCGTGTTCGGGGGACGGAATCGTATCGGTCACAACAATCTCTTTCGCAGGTGAATTCTGGAGTCTCTCAACGGCAGAACCAGAGAAGATACCATGGGTGGCGCAACAGTAAATGTCTAGCGCGCCCTGCTCGTGTACTACACGTATCGCCTGCATCAATGAGCCGCCGGTGTCTATCTCGTCATCAACAATTAACGCATTATACCCACGGACATTACCAATAATCCCCATTGCTTCAGTTACGCCGTTGTTCCCTAGTCGGCGCTTCTCTACAATAGCCAGGGGAGCGTTCAGGCGGTCGGCCAGTTTACGAGCCTTCTTGGCGAATCCCTCATCAGTGGAGACAACCGTAAAGTTCTCCAGGTTCTTATTGGTGAAATAGCGGGCTTGCAGAATCTGGGCTGTCAACTCGTCAACCGGGATATTAAAGAAGCCCTGGATCTGACCTGCATGCATATCCATTGTCAGAACACGATCGGCACCAGCAACCGTAATACAATCCGCAATCAGGCGCGCTGTAATCGGAACACGTGGCTGGTCTTTCTTATCGGTACGCCCATAAGCGTAATAGGGTATCACAGCGGTAATGCGTGCGGCGGAAGCTCGCTTCAGCGCGTCGATCATAATCAACAGTTCCATAATTGAACGATTGACCGGCGTACTAAACGGCTGCACGACAAATACATCGCGACCGCGTACATTTTCGTTTATTTTGACAAATATATTCTCATTGCTAAACTGAAAAACATCTGCATCTCCCAATGGAATATGCAAATGTCGACAGATAGCAGCCGCTAACGGACGGTTTGCGTTCCCACTAAAAACACTCAAGTCGTCCAAATTGTACCTCCTGGTTGCCCCCTGGTTGCAAAGAGTATATCACATTGCTGGCGAATCTGGGTAGGCTCCTACTTCACATAGCACCTCAGCTACCACACTCTCTATAGACGAACGGAGAGCCTTATCAATAAGCGCATAGGCCTTCTACGCTCCTCTCTCCCTTTCCATTATCTCATCTATTCTTCCAGTCTGGCACATTAACAGTAATATCGGCACATTACAAGAAACCTTGACATTTTTCCTATTATTTGATATACATCTAATTAGATATATGCCTAACAATGAAAGGGAAGGGATTATGAATTCTGAGGAATTTGAGGCACTCTTACAATTTTTCAAGGTACTGGCGGATGAAAATAGATTGAAGCTGCTGGGTATTCTGGCGACACGTGAGTACAGCGTAGAGGAGCTTGCGGCTCTCTTGCAGCTCAAGGCTCCTACGATCTCACACCATCTGGGACGCCTGAAAGAGTCCGAACTGGTACAAATGCGGACAGAGGGCAATACCCATTTCTATCGGCTCGATGCAGAGAATCTGCGCCAGACCAGCAAAGGACTGCTCTCTTCAACGAAGATGGCCGAACTGGTACCGCTAGAGGAGATGGAGGGGAACGCCTGGGAACAGAAGGTGTTGCGCGATTTCTTCGAGGGACCACGTTTGAAAGAAATCCCGTCCAATCGTAAGAAACGTTCGGTGGTACTGCGCTGGCTGGCTACCCTCTTCGTACCTGGTACACGCTATCCGGAGGCACAGGTCAACGAGATCATCCAACGCCACCATCCCGACTCTTCAACCTTGCGCCGTGAGATGATCGGGGAGCACCTGCTCCAGCGCGAGCACGGCATCTATTGGCGTCCAGAATAACGACCGGTACGCGATCTTCACAGTCACAGGTATGCTGGCAATCCTGGCAGGTCTCTATGCGCACAATAGCTTTACAGTGCAGCGTCGATCGGAAGCCACGCCTGCCGATGATTGTAGTTAATGAGATACCAGATGCTATTATTCGAGCTAATTGCGAAGGGCGCGTCAAAGATGGCTCCCACAGGTGCGTCGCCAAGCACATATAACGCTCGCATGTCTGGTCGCGCATAGATGTGGGCAGGATGTTGCAAGGCTATGGCGATACCATGCCCTAGTGTCACGCTATTGGGGTCAGCGGCTAACCAGACCTGGCGTGCAGCGGCTAGTTTGTTAGGAGGTGAGTCTTTGAGATGATCCTCAATGCCATACCAGATCTCGTAAAGCATCTTGCCACTACCAGCCGGGTCCTGGACGGCATTGGTTGCGACGTAGCTTACATCCGGTTCGATATTCCCGCTCTCATCTAACGGATTGCCAATCCCTGCATCAGCACTGGGAACGAGACCACTCTGCGTACTGGGACCATTATAGAGCGGAAAATAGTTATAGTTGCCTGCTGTCTCTCGACCACCACCTCCGAGTGGAATGAGGGCTGTCAGCGGATGAAGCATGATGATGGTGCTGTTGTTACTCAATGGAGAATATGGGACACCCATATGATGGATCAGGCTGAAGTAATCATCCCACAACCAGTACGGTCCTGGATCGACATGATTAGGATTCGTAGCCAGACTTGAAGCAGGAATCGTCCCATGACTCAGAATATGATCATGATCGAGCGGAATATGATATTTGTTGAGCAGATACGCACTCAGGGACGCTGACGCCAGATAAAGCGTCGCGTTATACCACTCATAGCCTGTTGCGTCATACCCGACATGCTCAATACCGATCGAGCGTTGATTATACCAGTAGTTACCTGCGTGATAGGCGATATCGCTCTCATGCACAACCTGGTAGATGGTCCCATCACTATCTACCACATAATGAGTACTACCCGCGCTACTCGGATCATGGAACCATGCGAGCGCAGCCTGGGCACTCCCTTCAATATCGTGGATCACCAGAAACTCAATCGGCAAGTCACCATCTGGTCGTTTGGCGTCTTCATAGGTACAGGGAATAGCGTCCGCTACACTATTGCAATCAAACAGATGTGGCTTCAAGATACAATCTACTGCCAGTGGATAATCGGTATGATGATCATCTACACAGCCCGCTGGCAGCGCACTTCGCTGCTCTCTATGTGTAGTCTGTACCCGCCACTCTGCGCGCATTATTGTCTTTGCAGACGCACCTATATGCCTGGGCCTGGCTGCTTGCGCTGTAGCAGCAGTGACCACTGTCCCTCTGGCAGGTAAAGCAGTACTGGTAATATGAATGACCTGTGGTGCCAACGAGATTACTTCCCCGTCTTCGGCAGATGCACGAAAGCCGGTGCGCAACAGTGCGAAAAGCGCGTCTGCATACATATGCTCTACAGCTAGTCTCGGCGCAGCGCTATAGGCTGCCACCACTGGATACCAATCACCCAGTGTGAGGACTGCTGCTGGTCGCCGTACAATTCTGCGCTCAGCATCGCGTAAGATAGCAGCACCACCCCGAATATTCCAGGCCATACTCGACCGTAACAGCGCGGGTGCTACACCCAGATCATGTGCCGCCTGCTCAAGGGTAGCAGAACGACCATTCATCAGCAAGTGCATACATCCATAACCATGATCCATACTGGCAGTGCCGCCATGATTGCTCAGACGCCCCTCCATATAACAAAGACCCTTCAACAAAGGCTCCGGTACCTGATAATCATGAGCAGCACGCGCAAAGGTATGCACCAGTACCCCCTCCGCCTCGACACGTGTTGTACCACCAGCAAAGAGCGTGCACACTCCACTCAGGACAAACATAAGTAGCAACCATACATAGAACATAGTGCCCCATTTAAAAGACACAACACGTAGCTTCTCCATCGCCTGATCACCCTTCTTACAACCAACACCACAGCACATCATTAAAAATAACTACAACACAAAACCACTCACACTATTATTATTGCCATTTTTAAAAAATGGCTAAGCGGTCATTTCAGGAAAAATGCGCACAAAAGGTATAAAAATAGGAGGGCACACTTTATCATGCCCTCCTCGTCTCTTCTCGTACAAGCAAGAGAATATATGATTGCTTAGCTAGTAGCCTCTTCTGGTGTTGAGATGAGAATACTCAAGAAACGCCGTACAGCCCAGAAGATCAGCCAGTAGATAAGCATAGCGATCAACGTTGACCAGTCAAAGGCCTGCCCTTCACGGATACGCAACGGATTAACAATTCCCTGAAATGGGAAAAGGATAATATCAGTGAACGCATACAGGAAGCCAGCAAACAGGTTCGATTGCTGGGCACCGATCAGTAGGAAGAAGAAACGGATCACCAGGGTTACTTCCATAACCACCAGGAACCATTGCAAGAAATCATTGAGCTTACCGATCGCATAACGTACAGTCCGTGCCTCTTCCTGGCGTTCGACGCTTTCAACCTCTGCGATGGTATCGACAGGGGCGACCGCCGGTTGCGGCGGCGCTGTCCTGGGCGGTAAATCTTCCATACGCTCCCTACGCTCCCTACGCTCTCTCTGTGGCAGCACATTAGTTGGTCGCAGACGATCAGGCCTCTCGGGATATGGATTCATAGCCATCCGCAATCCTCTCCTATGTGTTGTCAGGCACACACCAAACAAAAGAATGGGTCTTGTGATGATACCAACCGAGTACCTGGCCCACCCCTACTCCCTCAAAATTATACATTCTTTTTTGCCGCTGCGCTATATTTTCACCCTTACTAAGAGTATAACACCATCCGCCTGGGCAATCGGTCTGAATTCACCTGTGCGCTCAATCTGATTCAATACATCATCGAAGTTAGTGGAGAAGGCTTTATCTTCCGGTGAGATATTATCCATATCCACTATGACGTAATCAACGGGAAGATCTTTCCTCGGCGTTAATGTCGCAACCGTCAACTCAGGAAAGACCGTCACATAGCGGCGATCAGTCAGGTGAGGATTAAGCGAGCCACTCGCCGAGACCACTGCATTCGGTGGAATCATCTTTAATAATTGCTCAATGTGTTGCTCACGTGCTCCTGGCTGATGATCAGGCAAGAAAGAATTCAATAAAGGCCAGATGACAATGATATTCAGGACGATCATACAGCAAAACCATGGCAACAGCAATCCAAATAAGCGCGGTACCGAGATCCAGCGCGCTAGATCGGTCATCCGCGCACGCCACGCCTGCGCTTGCTCACGCATAGTAACACGCACAACATGCAGGTGTAGATGTAGAGAGACAAATTTGACAACGCGCACGACAAAATACCAGAGCGCGACTACGATGCGCACAACCAGAGCAATCACCGGACCACTCCATGGCAGCGGCTTCCCTGGCAGATAACGATTACGCCCAAGTACCTCGTCCTCGCGATAGAGTTGCTGCTCCTCACTCTCATCACGCAGACCATACCAGAAGAGACAGAGACGGCGCAGTCCCATAATCGCGGCGATCATCACAAAAGGAATAATGGCTGCATGATAATGATATAAACCATTATAATATTGAGGATTTGAAGTCAGCAGGTTAATCGCCAGCGAGGGGATTGTCGGGATAAGCCATTCGGGTGCGAGCAGAGCCAGAAAGCCGCTACTACGCAAGAGGCTTGCCAGATAATAGACACGATCCAGCGTGATAAATACACCGAAGAGAATCCATGGTCGCAAGAGGATATTTCTTACCGCGTCGAACGGTGTGGCACCCAGTTCAGCATAGCGATACCAGAAGTTATTCTGCTGCTGACCAACGTCAAAATGCGGTATAATTACCAGGAAACAGAGCGCACTCCAGACGATACCGACCACAAAGAGCGTCGTCCCCAGACGCGGTATCTTGAACTTCCAGATCGCCACCAGCGCGAAGAGCGCCACCACCGCGCCAATCTCTTCTTTGCACATCATTGCCAGTAAGCAGGCAAGCGTAAACCAGAAATAGCGTCGGCAGAGGAGTGCCCACATAGCATAGAGAAAGAGTGGCGTGACAAGGGTCACCGGGTGAAAGTCAAAGAGGGTTTGACCCAGCAAGGCAGGCATGAGAAAATAGCCGACCACCATGAGAGGCGCGGCTAACGGCAACGTCGGCACTGCTTTACGCGTCAAAACAAAGACGGGCAAGGCACCTGCCGCCATCGCTAACGCCTGGAAGATCAGCAGGATGCGCGGGTCCGCACCAAATACATACAGCAAGGAAAGGAGATAAAAGATCGGCTCGACGTGCTCGGCCAGACGAATTGGTGCACCATACCAGTTAGATGAATGATTAGTAAATTCAAAGGGATGACCATGGAGCGTGTTCCAGTTAGCCTGGTCCATATTGCCCAGGTCAAAGGCCGTCGCCTTGAAAGTTGTATAGCGCAAGACGGCCTGATCACCAATCCAGAGACTGAATCCCACAATTAAGAGGAACAGGAGGAGCCAGGCAATACGTACCTGAGTCTGTAGAGAGAATAATCCTCCCCATTGAATACGTTTTTTCATGCGACTTCCTAAAAACAATGCCAGTGTGAGCATCCACCAGATAACTTACAGTGACGTACGTATCGGTATAGAATAGCTAGATCGTAATAATAGATTGGTAAACGCCGATTCCAACGAGAATGATAAAACTCCAGACAATCACATGCTCAGGCCAGGTCCCGGTACGAAAACGCCAGTGATAGTCAGGTGGGAAACCATAGCGCTTCCTTTGCGGCCAGAACAGAGGGACGCCCCCCTCGGTTAATCCATCAGCCGCAATATGAAAAATGCAGCCCAGCAGCATACCCCAGATGACTATATGTGAACTGATCAGAAAATGTGCTGGAAAATAAAACCCCTTCAGAGCCAATAGCCAACTCACCACATTCTCCAACCCCACCATCACTACCCCACCCACCGCAAGACCAAGCAGGCTATGAAAGAATGTACGATGGCCTGCATACTTCTGAATGCTACGACTAATAATGCCCAACTTCTGTCCCAGGGTACTACGAGCATTGTCGATATCGGGCCAGAGCGCACCCAACGCTACCGCCGAATAATAAACACCTTTATCTACGAGCAGGTTCAAAGACACATCATGAGCGCCAGTCAGAGGCATACCGCTAAAATGGAAGAGGCTATCCGCCACAACGCCAGCAGCCAGTCCAACTAAGAGATGCGAACGACCTTGCATGTGGAATCCTTTCGAGTACTTTGCGCAGTAACAACACAAAGCAGCCAGCCCGGCACCTCATAGCACCCTATAGCTACGCGGTAGTGTAATACCACATTGCTATGTTACGCAAAATCATAAACTATGGCAAATTGTATGTGCTTGTAGCACAACTGTCAACTGGAATAGGCCTGCACGACCACGTTTATAACGGTTACAGTTCTGTCAAAACTCAACCCCCATCTTGGACGAGAGGTCGTCCTGCTCGCAGTCTTGTGGTGGCTTCGATACAAGCTAAGCCTGAGTGATGTCGCCGAAATGTTCTTAGAACGGGGTTTTACCTTGACACATGAGACAGTTCGAGATTGGGAAGAACGGTTTGCTCCCTCAATTGCAGCCCAATTGCGGATTAAACGGCATGGTCAAGTTGGGAGATCCTGGTATGGGGATGAGACCGACATCAAGGTTCATGGGAAGTGGTGCTATCTCTATCGAGCTGCAACGAGAGGGCGTATTGCGTAACACAGATGTGTACGCAATACGCCCTCTTTCAACCTTGTTGATAATCTTTTTGGCTGCTTAATGTAGCCGTAAAGATTTACGTCTCCGAGAAACTAACTTAGTCGCCCGATAACCATTTCTGCGTTTATGGTAGGATTTGTACCACCAGCATTGGTCTGAAGCGGCACGACACTCGATGTGTCATTGACAAGGGTAAGATTAGCGCCTGCTGGTAAGGACAATAGAGTTACACCAGGCGTTAACTGTGAGCCGCCTAAAGAACCAAATGTGGTACCAGTAGAAACACCATTTACATAAAGGGTGAACTGACTGGGCTGAGAGGTCTGTGTAGCAACGTCTACTCTATAGACGCCAGCATCGGTCACTATAACACTAGCAGATCCAGGAGTATGTGTAACTCCTGCTAATAACCCATTTGAGTCATAAGTTACAGGAGATCCCACTGGTATGCTTTCTGCGGTTGTGTTATGAACGTCGGCGTAATCTAGGCCAGATGGGCCAACAGGTCCCACAGCTCCAGCAGGTCCTGTCAGTCCGATGGGGCCCGCAGGGCCAGCAGGTCCTGTCAGTCCGATGGGGCCCGCAGGGCCAGCAGGTCCTGTCAGTCCGATGGGGCCCGCAGGGCCAGCAGGTCCTGTCAGTCCGATGGGGCCCGCAGGTCCCACAGCTCCATCAGCTCCAGCAGGTCCGATGGGGCCTTGTGAGCCGGTCGCGCCAACAGGTCCGATAGGACCTTGTGGACCTATCGGCCCGAGTGGGCCAGCAGGGCCAATATCACCTTGTGGACCGGTCGCTCCGACAGCACCGGTTGGGCCAATCGGGCCAGCAGGGCCAACAGGGCCCGTTGCTCCAGTGGCTCCAGTAGAACCGGTTGGTCCGGTCGCACCCATGGGTCCCGCAGGTCCGATGGGTCCCGCAGCGCCATCTGCGCCAGCAGGGCCTGTCAGTCCGATGGGTCCCGCAGGACCAGCAGGTCCCGCAGGTCCGATGGGTCCCACCGCGCCATCTGCTCCAGCAGGTCCTGTCAGTCCGATGGGGCCCGCAGGGCCAGCAGGTCCCACCGCGCCATCAGCGCCAGCAGGTCCTGTCAGTCCGATGGGGCCCGCAGGGCCAGCAGGTCCCACAGCTCCATCTGCTCCAGCAGGGCCAGCAGGGCCTGTCAGTCCGATGGGGCCAGCAGGTCCGATGGGTCCCACAGCTCCATCTGCGCCAGCAGGGCCTGTCAGTCCGATGGGGCCAGCAGGTCCGATGGGTCCCACAGCTCCATCTGCGCCAGCAGGGCCAGCAGGTCCGATGGGGCCTTGTGAGCCGGTCGCGCCAACAGGGCCGATAGGACCTTGTGGACCTATCGGCCCGAGTGGGCCAGCAGGGCCAATGTCGCCTTGTGGACCGGTCGCTCCGACAGCACCGGTTGGGCCAATCGGGCCAGCAGGGCCAACCGGGCCCGTTGCTCCAGTGGCTCCAGTAGAACCGGTTGGTCCGGTCGCACCAATGGGTCCCGCAGGTCCCATGGGTCCCACAGCGCCATCTGCTCCCGCAGGGCCTGTCAGTCCGATGGGTCCCGCAGGGCCAGCAGGTCCCACAGCGCCATCTGCGCCAGCAGGTCCTGTCAGTCCGATGGGGCCCGCAGGGCCAGCAGGTCCCACAGCGCCATCTGCGCCAGCAGGTCCTGTCAGTCCGATGGGGCCCGCAGCGCCAGCAGGTCCCACAGCGCCATCTGCGCCAGCAGGGCCAGCAGGGCCTGTCAGTCCGATGGGTCCCGCAGGGCCGATGGGTCCCACAGCGCCCGCAGGGCCAGCAGGTCCCACAGCGCCATCTGCTCCAGCAGGTCCTGTCAGTCCGATGGGTCCAACAGGTCCGATGGGTCCCACAGCGCCATCTGCTCCAGCAGGTCCTGTCAGTCCGATGGGTCCAACAGGTCCGATGGGTCCAACAGGTCCGATGGGGCCCGCAGCGCCATCTGCGCCAGTCGCGCCAGTCGCGCCAGTCGCGCCAGTCGCGCCAGTAGGTCCTGTCAGTCCGATGGGGCCCGCAGCGCCATCTGCGCCAGTCGCGCCAGTCGCGCCAGTAGGTCCTGTCAGTCCGATGGGGCCCGCAGCGCCATCTGCGCCAGCAGGGCCAACAGGTCCGATGGGGCCCGCAGCGCCATCTGCGCCAGTCGCGCCAGTCGCGCCAGTCGCGCCGGTCGCGCCAGTCGCGCCGGTCGCGCCAGTCGCGCCAGTAGGTCCTGTCAGTCCGATGGGGCCAGCAGGGCCCGCAGCGCCATCTGCGCCAGTCGCGCCAGCAGGTCCTGTTAGTCCGATAGGGCCCGCAGCGCCTGTATCTCCAGTGGGGCCAGCAGGGCCGATTGGTCCAGCGGGGCCAATAGGGCCAGTTGAACCAGTAGGACCCGTGTCACCTGTCAGGCCAATTGGGCCGGCAGGGCCTTGTGGACCGGCAGGGCCAGCAGGGCCAGCAGGGCCGGCAGGGCCGCCGGCAGGACCGGCAGGGCCTTGTGGACCGGTCGAGCCAGCAGGGCCAGTTGAGCCTTGTGGGCCGGTCGCTCCGACAGCACCGGTTGGGCCAATCGGGCCAGTTGAGCCTTGTGGGCCGGTCGCTCCAGTAGGGCCGAGAGCACCGGTTGGGCCGGTTGCACCAGCAGGTCCCTGAGGGCCGGTTGCACCAGCAGATCCCTGAGGGCCAATCGGGCCCTCAGGTCCCTGGGGCCCGGTAGGTCCTGGCTGATCTACATGTGTAATAATAAGAGGGCGATGTTTGCCCAAAATTGAGGAATTCAAAGCAAAATTTTGCCTTGTGAACGCATGGCCATGCATGTACTGAGTACATACAGATGTATCCATAGCCATACAAGAACTGTGGTGGGAATCCTTGTTTTGCGATGCGCGTTGTGTCTCTGCATGTGCACCCTTAATGGGTATCGCTAACAATGCGCCAGCCATCAGAAGCGCGCCTGCTAACCGCTTGTCTATCTTGAGACATCTACGCGGTAGCGAGCGGCGACGACTCAGCCTTTTCATAAACACTACTCCTTTTTTTGAGGCTTTCCTTGAGAGTGAACAATACCTACTGAGCCGGATAAGAAAAATAAAGATGATATAAACCTTTATCTTGTGGTACACAGAAGATTTATTCAACACTGATTTACTTATCCTACTACTAATAATATAATTATCCGAAACAAACGATTATTACAAATATAAATGATTTTGTATAAGAAAATGGTGATTGCTTTAGTAATTATATAAATTAGATAAACATCTAATTTATATAATTTTGCTGTACATATTTATTAGTAGTCAGTATAAAGGATATGTCAGGACGAGAACAAAATCAATGTGAAAGCGCTCTTGTGGTATACTAACGGTCATGAAGCCTATTCTCATAAGGAATAAACCATGAATTGCCCACACTTGGAACGCGGTTTTGTGTTCAGCCATGAGGCAGTTCGCGACTGGGAAGTGCGGTTTGCTCCCTTGCTTGCCGATCAACTGCGCACAAAGCGTCTCTGACTTATCCGCCGGGAGAGGTGAAGTGGAATAAGGAGGGGAGGGGAGGGGTGAAGTAAGTTTGTTGAGGGAGGGCACAGAGCCGCTCCCTTACGCAGGCGGAAGAGCCACATATACGGTCTCGTTCTCGACTTTGACAGGATACGTATAAAGATTTTCACGGGCGGGACCACGTTTGACTTCGCCAGTGCGTACATCGAACTGCGCAAGATGCCAGGGACAGGTGACAGTACAGCCATCAAAGTCTCCTTCATTGAGGGGACCGCTGATATGCGTACAGTTATCGGTAAAAGCGAAGATGCCATCTTCTAACTTCACTAAACAGATCGGCTCACCATCGACCTCTACTGCGTGCAATTTTCCCTGCTCCAGGTCGGCAAGCGCTGCGGCTTTGTAATACTCTTCTGCCATAGATATAGCTACCCACTCTTTATCGGCTGCAAGCTTCTGCATACTACAGGTCTATGTAGCCACAAACACCAGCGAGACGTATGGCTGTGGCTACAGAACAGAAACCATTTTTTCTATTTGTATCTTTTAATCTTCGTCTTCATCTTCGCTCGGCTGCTCCAGACCGGCGAGTGCCAGTCCGCGGTGCAGAACGCGCAGCGCCAGGAAGGCACACTTGGTGCGAGCAGGGCTGATAGGAATGCCTAACGAGTCAAGGATATCGTCCTTGCCCAGTGCAATCACCTCTTCCAGTGACTTATCCTCGATCATCTCAGAAAGCATCGAGGCTGACGCCTGGCTGATCGCACAGCCACGTCCCTTAAAGCGGATCTCTTTCACATGATCTCCATCAAGCTGAAGATCCATACTTAACGTGTCACCACACAGCGGATTACTATCCTCGCTGTGGACATCGGGCGCTTCTAGCGTTCCATAATTGCGCGGATCTCGATAATGATCCAGAATATATTCGCGATACTCCATTGACATAGTGGAAACCCACCCCCATGCTATTAATCTTTCGCGGAGAGGACATCTATCAAGCCGTTATCCTCTCCCATACAATGCAAGTAAATCGGGGTTAGAAATGGAAAATCTGCTGGGCTTTGAGCAGACCTTGCACAAGTATATCAATATCTACACGAGTTGTGTAGATGTAGAAACTGGCACGTGCTGTCGCAGGTATATCATAACGCTCCATTAATGGCTGCGCACAGTGATGTCCGGCACGTATCGCGACACCAGCCTCCTGATCCAGGATAGAGGCCAGATCGTGCGGATGAATATCACCCAGCGTAAACGAGATGACACCACCACGTTTAGCGGCAGCAGGACCATAGATCTTGAGCTCTGGCACACGCTGCAACTGCTCCATAGCATAAGTCACAATCTCTTGCTCATGCTGATGGATCGCCTGCATGCCTAAGGCACTCAAGTAGTCGACCGCTGCACCAAAACCGATCGCCTCGGCAATCGCAGGGGTACCAGCCTCAAACTTCCAGGGGAGATCGTTCCAGGTAGACTTGCGTAAAGTGACCGTGCGGATCATATCACCACCACCCATGAAGGGGGGCATCGCTTCTAACAACGCCTTCTTACCGTAGAGCGCACCAATACCAGTAGGACCAAGCATCTTATGGGCGCTAAAGCAATAGAAGTCGGCATCCAGATCCTGTACATCAACTGGCATATGCGGAACACTCTGTGCGCCATCGATCAAGACGAGCGCACCTGCGGCATGGGCCTGCGCGATCAATGCTTTCACTGGATTAATAGTGCCCAGGACGTTAGACATATGCGTCATGGCAACCAGTTTCGGCTGTTGCTGCAAAAGCTCTGTGTAAATATCCAGGCGCAACTCGCCATCATCGCTGACAGGAACGAACTCCAGGCGTGCTCCACTGCGCTCAGCGAGCAATTGCCAGGGAACCAGATTGCTGTGATGCTCCATCTCGGTTGTAATGATCAGATCGCCAGGCTTGATATTCGCGCCGCCCCAACTATAGGCCACCAGATTGATGCTCTCGGAGGTGTTACGAGTGAAGATAACTTGCTTGCTCTGGCGAGCATTGATAAAGCGGGCTACTTTTACGCGCGCTTTCTCTAGCGCGGCAGTCGCCTCTTCGCTAATTGCATAGACACCACGGTGGACGTTGGCATTATGGGTACGGTAATAGTGATCCATCGCGGCCAACACCGCCTCTGGCTTCTGTGAACTCGCACCACTATCCAGGTAGACCAATGGCTTACCATGGACCTGACGGGCAAGGATTGGGAAATCCTGGCGCACACGCTCAATGGGGAAACCGCTGGTGGAGGGATGCTGTCCGTTTGCCCCATCCCTAGCTGTTAGATCGCCGGCAATGTTCTCCTGAGAGGACATATGGTTGTTTGGTAAAACCATCTATACACCCTTATCTTTTACGAGGTGAGGAGGGGAGGGGAGGTGCGGAAGAACAACCAGTCTATCCTGCTGAACAGAGTAGACTGACTGCCACCGGGAGGGCACAAAGGTCAATACCCGGCCCTCCCCCTACACGTTAGTATTCGTTCAGTTGTATCTCTTCGTCATTGGGATTGCCTCCCAGACTTACCGCACCTTCATCAACCCCTTCGATCTCCCAACGCTCCTGGGCGTCAACCCAGGTGTCGGCCTCGGTCTCATAGGCACCACTCATACGACTGATGATGCTACGACGCAGACGAGCACGCAAGTTCTCCAACGGAATACGTTGCAATACTGGCTCGAAGAAACCCTGCACAATGAGACGCTCAGCCTCGGAACGAGCGATACCACGTACCATCAGGTAGAAGAGTTGCTCCTCGTCGATCTGACCACTGGTCGCACCATGACTGGCACTGACCTCGTTGGCGGCGATCTCAAGACCAGGGATGAACTCACCACGGGCTTTCTTGCTGAGCAAGAGACCATGTGCAGCAAGAAACGATGCCGTCTGCTGCGCACCTGGACGTACACGGATCATACCGTCAAACTCGACACGTGATTGATCGGTCAACACGCCTTTGATCATAGTCTCAGCATTGGTTGAGAGACCAATATGATCTGAGAGCGTATTGATGATGTAGCGCTGGTCATGGTCAGTAAAGAAGACACCGACCAGTTCAGCGGCCCCACCATTGCCCTGCAGGCCCGCACCAATGGTCTCGATATTTACTTTACCACCCAGGTCGGCCATCACATAGGTAACTGAAGCATCGTTACTGTGGACAGCATTCTTGTTGGTCATATTCCAGACGTTCTGGCCCAAATCCTGCAAGTTGCTGAACTCTACGCTCGACTCACGCAGGGCATGAATCTCAACGACATCATTCACCAACGCAGGCTCTTCGCCCTCGTAGCGTGAGTCGAACTCTTCGACAAAACGCACGCTGCTCTCTTCATCGGCGATAATCAAAGCATGCGAGAAGACTGTGCTCAGAGGCTGATCCAGCCAGACCTGAGCCAGGATCGGCAGTTCGATTGTCACGCCCTTCGGCACATAGAGGAAAAAGCCACCAGTCCAGAATGCCGCGTGCAGAGCCGTGTACTTGTTGGTCGCCACTGGCACACACTTCGTCATAAAGTACTCGCGTACCAGTTCCGGATGTTCACGAACAGCGGTATCCAGATCTGTTAAGACCACGCCCTGCTGCTTCAGTTCATCATTCAACTCGGTATGGACTACCGTTGAGTTCAACTGAATAATCAGACCTGAACGTTCATTGACCAGAGAAGCTTTGAGAGATGCTTGTACCTGTGCAGGAAGCTCACCTTCCTGGGCAGGAGTAAATGGCTGCAACTGCTGAAGATTGAAGCCCGCAAACGTCCTGTACGTACCCAGATCACCACGACGACCGAGGTAAGCCTCTGTCTTCTCGTAGGTGTCCCAGGCCTGCAGACGCAACTGAAGCATCCACTCAGGCTCCCCCTTGTGACGCGACAACTCTTCTATCGCAGCACGAGAAAATCCTGGAGCCAAAGTATTAAGCATCAGCAGTCACCTCATTCTCTTCATCGGCAGGACGCAGCCACTCATAGCCCTTCTCTTCAAGTTCGAGAGCAAGGTCACGACCACCAGACTTCACGATACGACCATTGAACATCACATGCACATAATCAGGCTTAATATAGTTCAACATACGCTGATAGTGCGTGATCAAGAGAATACCCAGGTTCGGACCGGTCAGCGCATTCACGCTCTCGGAGACGATGCGCAGAGCATCAATATCCAGACCAGAGTCGGTCTCGTCCATCAATGCAATCTCTGGCTCTAACAGAGCCATCTGCAGAATCTCAGCACGCTTCTTCTCACCACCAGAGAAACCGTCGTTGATCGAGCGATTGATAAAGCTGTTATCAACCTTCAACAACTGCATTTTATCTTTTAACAGTTTACGAAACTCACCAGGGGCCATCGTCTTGTGACGCTGCAGTTTACCGGTCGGGTTCTCACCCTCATCCAGCGGCTTATTGCCTTCACGCACAGCTTCAAGTGAGCGACGCAAAAAGTTTGCAACACTTACACCAGGGATAGCCATCGGATACTGGAAAGCAAGGAAGAGGCGCATGCGAGCACGGCGATCAGGGGAAAACTCAAGAATATTCTCACCCTTGAACCAGACCTCACCCTCAGTCACTTCGTACTTCGGGTTGCCCATAATGACGTTTGACAATGTGCTCTTACCAGAGCCATTAGGTCCCATTAAAGCGTGAATCTCGCCCTGACGAACAGTAAGATCTACACCACGCAGAATCGGCTTGCCTTCAATATTGGCATGAAGGTTTTTGATAATCAGTTCAGATGCCATAGACTCAGAAACACCTTCCTTATAATGATAAGGAACGAAATGCTATTTCGTAATCCTTATGCGAATAACAAATTACTACTATCTTAATTCCAAAGACCAGTACGACTCTCATCGCTTGCACCAGGCACGCAGGTCTTCGGACAGTAATACGCTGATAGGAAAAGACCACAGTTGCTAAGAACTCAGCCCTACGTGAATATCAGAGAGTGCAATAAAGTTTGTGGCAGCATTCTGCCCTTCCGAAGAGAAATCTGCCAGTTCAGCTAACGTCATGGAGTCAAGTGTTTGCGCTACTGCGTCACGCACTTTCGCCCAGAGGTATCTTGTCTTACAAGAGTCAAGATAATCGCAGAGTTGGGTCATCTCCCCTTCAGTCGCGCAGATCATTGGAGCTATCGGCCCTTCTAACACACGCACCACTTCACCCATCGTAATCTCGGCCGGATGGCGACTCAATTTATAACCACCATGCGCTCCCCGCGTGCTCACCACCAAAGCAGGTTCTGCTTCACGTAGTAGTTTTACCAACTGCTCTAAATAGGCCAATGGCAATGATTCAGCCTGTGAAATATCTGTAAGAGAGCGAGGGCGACCGCCATAGTGACGGGCCAGGTCAACCATGATCCGCACACCATATTCGCCTTTTGTAGAAACACGTAACATCATGGTCTCTCCCTTCGTAACATAGCGCGTCGCAACCAACGTTTTCTGTATTATTCCGACCTATCTACTAGGATATATTGTAGCACCTGCTACATGTGAGCGTCAACACTTACAGCAAGTAGCAAAAGAAGCGCGCAGACAGACTTTCATGAACGCTGGAAAGACGTGTTACGAGAGCACATAAAACATTTCCGTAATAACAGCTGATCCGAAGACCAGTGCTCTGTATGCTGCTCACACTGGTCTTCGGATCAGAAGTATGCTACTACGCTCTAAGAGATTTTATCAGCGAATATCGATATTCGCTCAGGAGGCCATAGGTTTGCGACCTACGACGATCTGGCGAGTTCCTTTGCCAAGGGGTTTCCATTGGTAGTCTCCGTAAATAGCATCGATACTGAAACCGCTGGCAAGGAAGAGCATCTGTAGTTCGCGGGGAAAGAAAACATGCATATCGAGACGTGAAAGATAGCGTTCGTTCTCACCACTTTCAAAGTATTTCTCGTGCGTCCAGGTGATGTGCTGTGTCTGCTCGATCTGGTCAAAACGCCGGGTCGTGTAGAGCATCATCGTGAAATCTCCATCCGGCGACTCGATCTCGTCTTCCATATAGACGTTCGAGGGACGATTAAGAGCATTACTGAGATAGTCGATATCGGGGAGAAATGTGTCGACAACAAAGCGTCCACCCGGAGCCAGATGGGCAAAGGTCGTCTCAAAGGCGGCGAATTGCTGCTCCAACTCATAAAGATGGCAGATAGAATTGAAAGGCAGCACAATAAGGTCGAAGGTACCTTTGTTGGGGAGGTCGTAATCGCACATATCGGCCTCATGTAGAGTCACACGTGCACGCTTATCTTCTGCTTCAGACGCCAACTTACGTTTATATGCTTGCAACATACCTTTGTCAACATCTAAGCCTTCGAGCAGAAATGTGCCAGGAACGTGCAGAGCATCCAGACCGATACGACCACTGCCGCAGGCCAATTCCAGAACGCGCTCAGGCGCATAGCGAGTCAACAGCTCACGCCAGAAGGGCAGATCCTGCTCCGACTGGCTTTGATACTCCAGGTCGTAATCGTCGACCTGCTCATAATATTCACCCATCTTGTAGGGCATAGTTATTAGTTCCTTACCTTGAATATCGTCAAACACCTTACGTAAGGTGGCGTTGTAGAGATTAGCATAGGTACCATTAAGACCGCAAGAAACGTTTTCACACAGGAGAGCATATGAACCAGCCTGGGGAGTCAAAATGAGGTTGCATTAGCAGACAACACGTGGGCAGACAGGTAGTACCAATACCTATACTCAGGTCAATACTAGTTAGCAGGCATTTCATGAGCTTGTGCATACGTATGCATACGTAGAGGAAAAGCTGATAATTTCCAACGTTGGAGGAATTTGAATCGTAGTATAAAATACAGCATGCACCTGATGTAACCTGACCCCGCTTTGCTATAGTATATAAAAGAAAACAGTAAGCAGGCAAATAATTTTCATCACGACGACAGAGGAGTTGAGTCAATGCCGGACATTGCACCAGAGGTGGTCTCCATCGCAGACGCCTGCCTTGGTAGTTTGCAGGGCCGTTCCGCACTGTTGATTGGACCAGCCAAGCAACGTTATCCCTATCTACAATTACTCAGACAGCTGCGTATCAAAATCGTCTATCAGGAAGATACACCCGTACGCGTCCCGCAACTCCTACCATATGTGCAACTGATGATTAATCTGCCTGCAGATAACAGTACCATTGATGCCCATACCGCACCTGCTGATAGAGTAGATTCAACGCTGATCACTGCCGCCACGATCGCTAAAGGCTGTCAGGGTCGACGCTCACCACTGCTCATTTTCGACCTCGTATCTAGCGGATCAGTTGAAGAGCTTGCAGGTCTGCTACCTGCTGTCTGCCTCTACACACCAGAGGATATACGCACAATCCTGGACAAGATCGAGATGAAAGCCTCCTGAATTGACAAGTAGTAAGATCTTATTCCGAAAATCAACGCGACTGGCGTCACTAGTGCCCGCACTCAGGTTTTCGGATACGTAGTAAACCTACGAACCGATAAACTCGTTCATAGCATAATGGTCCACAAACTCGAAAGAACGGTAGAGAATAACCGTTTCTTTCGAGTTTGTATGTAGAGGCAGACATTGTATAATAGTAAAATACAAAGCTACAATAATAAGCCTGGCAGCCTATTGACAGACAGGTACTTGAAAGAAATATACATCCATGGAAGTAATAAAGATATCGCCACGTGGTTACTGTTATGGTGTTGTCGATGCACTGACGATTGCGCGTAAAGCAGCCAAAGATCAGACCCTACCGCGTCCAATCCATATCATCGGACAGATTATTCACAATCGACATGCCATCGACGAACTGACGACGATGGGAGTCGTGACACTGGATGGTCCAAACCGCGAAGAGATCCTGGCTCAGGTGAAGCGTGGTACGGTTATCTTTACCGCCCACGGTGTCTCGCCGGAAGTCAAACAGCGTGCGCAGGAGCAGGGTCTCACCTGCATCGACGCGACCTGTCCCGACGTAACCAAAACCCACGATCTCGTCAAAGATCTGGTTGAAGACGGCTACTACATTCTCTATGTCGGCAAGAAAGGCCATCCCGAGCCCGAAGGTGTGATGGGTGAGATCCCCGGTCATGTGAGCCTCATCGAGACAGAAGAAGACGTCAACGCACTCCAGTTAACACCCGAGCAGGAAGAAAAGATCGCTGTCTCTACGCAGACAACCTTGTCACAGTGGGATACGCGCCGCGTAATTCAGTATATCAAGGAGCATTATCCACAGGCTTCCGTGCACGTTGATATCTGTGCTGCAACTCAGACACGTCAGGAAGCAGTCGCTGAACAGGCCAAAGGAGCCGATCTAACCATCGTCGTCGGCGATCCACGTAGCAATAATACGAACCGCCTGGTTCAGGTTTCAGAGGAACTTGCTGGCGTGCCCGCTGTCCGTATCGAGGACCTCTCGCAGCTCGATCAGACCTTGCTCATAGGCAAGAAACGCGTAGCAGTGACCGCCGGTGCCTCCACCCCCAGTCAGTTGACACGTGAGGTTATTCGCTTCCTGGAGCAGTATCCAGATGGCACGACTGCGAGTACTAAGAATAATGAAGAAGCTCCAATCACGAATGGTATTCATATTACTTTTTCTGGTTCACAACCCTAAGACCAGCGAGAGAGAGTCAGTAAGAAGCAGTTCGATAAAGAGTAGAGGGAAGGATTTGACGTACCTATGCCTAAAAAACAAAGTAAAAGTGTAGAAGAGCCTCAGGTTATAGTTAAATTGCAAGCTCGCCCGGACGAACCACAGACAGTCATTAGTGCAGAGCCCATGCTGATCTATAACATTGCGGTCCTGCTAAATGCACTCTTTCAGATGAAGATCGAGCCAACACAAGCAGGCTATATACCAAAACGGATAGCTAAAAAGATCATCCCTCTGCTCACTATGCCTCCGTATGAGGAAAATGAAATCACCGGATATCTGGACGAAAATGCACTAGCAGAGGATTATATCAACAGACTCTATGCCATTCTCCATAAAATGGAGCTGATCGCATTCGAGGAAGACGCATTCAAAGAAGATAAGGTACATCTCATACCAGGTCCGCAGTATGCAACCTGGGCACAGTGGGACTTCACCTACCAGATACATGAAATACTGGCACAATGGCAGAGGGGTACCTATGTGAATGCCCTCAGCCATGTGAATATGATCTATACTCAACAACCAAAAGAATACAGCGCCTATTACAATGACTATAACTATATCACCGGTTATGGTAGTGATCTCTTGCAAGCTCAGAACAAGCACAAATTCTTTCTGCTCGCACTCAAAGACTGCCAGTATACTACCTGGTACAGGCTCGACGATCTCATGAGGAAGATATGGTCTGTGGAAAGCGCTGAGCGCTTACAGGCATTTCACTATCAGCAGAAGCCGTCAAAAAAATACGACGACTGGCTCATGTATTATGGAAAAACATATATCGAGGTCCTGCTGGGCTTCGTGAGCGATCTCGGTCTGATCGATCTCGGCTATGACGAGATCAGCCAGGGCATGGGCATCCCTCTACACGCATGCAGTATCCGCATGACACCACTTGCAGAACAGCTTGCCAGAACCTCACAGGTCATACAAGAGAGACAGGTCACCAGGCAAGTAAAAGGCCCCAGGGTCAAAGAAGCGGTCACACCAGCCAGAACACCAGAGTCTGACGGCCACTATGTTATCCAACCTAATTTCGATATCATGCTGCTCACGCCTGACATGCCACTGATCTATCAACTGCTCTCTTTCACCCAGGTCAAACGCATCCATCAAGCCAGCACGTTACAGTTGACCAGAACCTCGCTCCAACGTGGACTGGAGAATGGTATAACCATTGAACAGATAATCAAGGTACTGACAAAGCATAGCCGGGTAGAGATTGCGCAGAATGTACTCTACAGCATACGCGATTGGAGCTCCCAATTTAAGACTGCACAGGCCTTCTCCGGCTATATTGTTGAATTTCCTGATGAAGAGACCGCAGAGCGCTCTATGCGTAACGCAGCCATAGCAAAGCTAGCACCACGCCAGCTCGCACCACGGATATTTTTTGTTAGCAATCTTGCCGCAGTGCTAGCCCTCAAAACGAAGCTTGATCAGGATGGCATACAATTAATGTATCATCAGTAATCCAGGGCTTATCAACAGCGAACAGGGACTATTGGGGGGATGGGATATGACCTTTGTGTCCGTCGGGACGGGAGTTCGCAATTAATTGTAGGGCCTGCCCACGCGTATCCAATGCAGTCAGTGTAAGCACCTGCTGAAAAATCGCATGTTGCAGCAGATTACAGCGCAAGGCATACTCATCCTCATCCTCCCAATCGCACCCCTGTGTATGCCTCACCTCCAATTTGCGCAACTTTAGCACGAAAAAAGCCAGCCGCAACAGCTCAAAGCGCAGAATCTGCTCTGGACTCGTCAACTGACTGCCAGCAGGGAACGTTGAGATCGTTATCGGCTCCTGATCCGTATCATACGGAGCAGAAAGCTCGTAGCTTGAACAAAAGCCCATATGCACACTCCTATCAACCAATCTACAATGTCTGCTTCATACAGCACACTGTATCAATTACTTATAGTAATCGTAGTTAAGATCACGTTTGAGCATGGTTGAGAAAAGAGCATTCACTGTTGCGGTTCACACTACCTCACGTGTTATATTAATAAGATAGTAAAGTGAGTGGCCAATGCTGAGGCATTGTATCATTGTATGCAGCTACGTGTCCTCCCGCCACTTGGGGGATAGAGTGGAAACAAGAGGCGAAATGCGCTACAATGCCAGAGATGGCATCGGCTTCAAATAAGTAGCTGAACAGGTAGCGTATTCCTCTAATAGCCATTTTGTACCAAATAAAAGGTAAAGAGAGGATTATCATGGCAGGTGACTGTTCATTCGATATAGTATCGCAGTTTGACGAACAAGAACTGGTCAATGCACTTGATCAGACACGGCGCGATGTTCAGACACGGTATGATTTGAAAGACACAAAAACAGAGATTGAGCAAGCGAAAGATTCAATTACTATCACGACTGATAGCGATCTGTCTCTGAAGGGCGTGCGCGATATTCTGGAGTCTAAGGCAATACGCCGCAAACTGTCGATTAAGATCTTTAAGCCCGAAAAGCAAGAGCCAGCAGCCGGTAGCAGAGTACGCCAGGTTATCAAGTTACAACAAGGGATTACGCAAGAGCAAGCGAAAGAGCTGAGTAAGATCATTCGCGATGCTTATCCTAAAATACGTACTCAGATCCAGGGTGAGACGGTGCGTGTAACAGCTAAGAGCCGCGATGATCTACAAAGTATTATCGCACTCCTCCGTCAGCAGGATTATCCTATCCCACTGGATTTCATCAACTATCGTGGCTAAAGACGGTTATTAGTACGTACTGTCCATACTCAAACGATTGTATATGCTCCATCGGCTTCTGTCCCTCCTACATCTATAAATGGCTACGCGAAAAAGACGCAGGACGGGACAGAATGCAACAAGAAAACACGGTACTATAGTACCAAATAAGTGTCTAGTTCTAGAAATTGTAGTACCCTAAATTTGACTAGACCAAATCAATTAGCATTGGCAGGAGCGACCTGCGAAGGAAGTAAAGCCGACGAAAAGCGCAGCCAGCAGAGTCGCATACTCTTATGCTCTCATTTGAGAAAGTGGACCTTTCATGCCTGGGAACAGACAAGCCTTTAGTACAGCGATCAACGCGGCCGACCGTAAGCGATGGGATAGTCAGTGGGCGGGGGCGTTGCAAGAATACCAGAGAGCACTCGCCGAGTTCCCAGAAGATGCCACCGCCCGCAGCGGTCTTGGCTTCTGCTATATGCAACTCAAGCAATGGCAGAATGCACTCAGCGAATACACCTCTATTTTACAGCACGAACCAGGTAATGTAATTGCGTTGAGCAAAATCGCTGAGCTCTACGGCATCTTGAACAGGCGCGACGATGCTTATCAGGCGTATCTCCATCTGGCTGATCTTTATGCACAGGCAGGTCAGGGCGCACGCGCGGAGGCGGCCTGGCAGAAAGCAGTTCAATTGTCCCCAGGCAACCCGGAACCGCATGAACGGCTTGCTAGCTACTATTTTGAGAAGAAAGATATCTCGCAGATGATTCAGGAGCGCCTCGCGGCAGCTCAGGGATATCTTCTCAGAAATGAGCCTGGCCCGGCTCGTATGCACTGTGAAGAGGTGCTACGTGCAGATGGGACCAATTATCAGGCACAACAGTTGCTCTCTCAAATATTAGCAGGCAGCCCTTTACAACAATTAGGTCTTCCTGAGGGTGCCGAGACAACATTTTCATCACATCGTCCAGACAATGGTGCGGGCTACTCTGTAAATGCGACAAATACGCTCTCTTCTTCAGGTACAGAGCAGCCTTTTACCAATTCAGTTTCATCGGGAAATACAAGCGGAGGGAATACTGGCATCATGGGTAACATGGGTAGCGCGGGCAACTTTGGCGGGGTCAATAATCCATCACAGGCAAGTATGCCAAATGGTGGGATGAACGCGGCCCCCCACAAGAGAATTACTGCCAACCAGGTCACAGGTGCATTGCAGCAGGCACAGACATTTCAAAACCAGGGCCGTTTCAATGATGCTATTGACCTCTGTGAGCAGATTTTAGAGAGTGGCTTTGATCGTCCAGACGCTCGTTACTTTTTAGGTTGGCTTTACCAGGAGCAACAGCGCTGGGATGAGGCCATTCAACATTTTCAACATCTACTCAACGATCCTGACTATGCACTCTCCTGCTACTACGCTCTGGGACAGTGCTATCGCGCTCGTGGCGATCTGCGTACCGCTACCGTCCATTTCGATGAGGCGGTCGACCGCGTCAATCTGGATGCGTTAACCGCTGAAGAGTCCGATCAACTGGTTCAGCTCTGTCAGGAGGCTGCTGAAGCTCACCGCTTACTCGGTGAGCAAGAACAGGCTCTGACAGTCTATAATGCGTTGCTCGGCTTCTTGCGGAGTCGCGGCTGGAGTGAGAAAGTAGCACAGGTTGAGTATATGCTACAGCAGGCTCAGGGCGCTCCAGTCAACAATCATCCACAACAACCACAGCAGGCACCTCCGGTTGCTCCGCCAGCTCCTCCTACGCAGGTTGCTGAAGCACCTACGATGGAGATGAACGCGAGTATAATCAACAATACACAGCAACCTTCTGCCGCTAATCCCGCTGCTCAGAGTAGTACCGTTGGAGAGCTGCCAGACTGGCTCACGGGGATCTTGAATGATGGCGAAAAGCCTCCGGCCAAATCTGCAACTCCTGAGCCAACGCCAGCTCCACCAGTTCAGCAGGTTCAACCAGCACCACCTGCCCCTGCTCCACAACCAACTGCCGCTCCTGAGCCGGCAGCTCCGTCCTGGCTCACAGATGATGCTAAACCCAATGCAGCCCGGACGCTGCCTCCGGACGCTGAGCAACTTGCTGCGCAACAGGTTGTGCAACAGACCACCCCTGCTCAACAACCATCGGCTCCAGTACAGCCTGTACAGCCAGCTCCGCAGCCTATACCACAACCGTTGCCACCACAGGTACAACCTATGCAACCAGCGGCGCAAGTTCAGCAGGTTGTGCAACAGCAATCGCCGATCGCGCCAGTCGCTCCATCTGTGCAGCAACCAATGGTTACACCACCTGCCCCAACGCAAAATATACCGGATCTCTCAGCCTATCCGCAATATCCACAGGCCTATGCGCAACAGATTCCGCAGCAACAACAGCAGCAGCCATTGATGCCGCTATCAGTGCCGCTCGAAGAGCCACAGCTCATAGTCCCAAACACACCTGTAAACATCCAGCAGGCACACAAACCAGGCTTTGAAGAACTGCTCAATCAGATGGGCAATACCGGCGGTCTCGGTCAGGTAGCCGACGCCGTTCTGGCGAGCACAGCAGCGCTGCCGGACAATGTTCGCGTGCAGGTTGTTCACGCGATGCAGGATATCCAGAAATATCTCAACCATGGTCTGCTGACGCCGGCGACTGAAGAGTGCTTACGCGTCATCGATCTGGCTCCACAATACCTGGACGTCCACCAGGTACTCTGCGAGATCTATGTACGGCAGGGCAATACTGAGCAGGCAATCACTAAATACGCCATCCTGGTCGATACCTATATCGTCAATGGTCGCATCGACGATGCAGTTGCTACCTACCGGCGTATCCTGCAACTCGATCCCAATAATCTGACATATCGTATGCGTCTGATCAATCTGCTCTCGTCACAGGGCAATAAAGAGGATCTCCTGCGCGAGCGTACGATGGCCGCCGAGTCCTATCTACGTCTTGGATATATGGATCGCGCGATAACCGAACTGGAGCAGGCTCTACAAGAGAGCCCGACCAGCGTCCCGACACGCCTCAACTACGCGCTGGCACTGCACAAACTGGGGCGCACTCAACAGGCAGTCGCTGAATATCAGCGTGTCTTGCAGATCGATCCACGCAACCTGACTGCACTTGTACGTTGGCATATCGCGATGATTACGGTACTCAGTACACCTCGTGGTACATCGCTAGAGCTGCTGACACGCATTCGCTGGCAGTTACGCGGCGAGGGTCAGAAGCAGGCACAGACGGTGCATCGCGAATATATGCAAAGCAGTGAGATTTACCCCAACAATGCGGACGTTCGCTTTGCTCTAGGCCAGATCTATCAGCAATGCGGCTACTACGATCGCGCCATCGATGAGTATATGCAGGCGACGCGTGATAGCCACGTGGAGGTCTTTGCTCGTGTCAGTGCAGCGCAAGCGATGCTCTCACAGGGAAAACCTGAAGTAGCTATCCAGCAACTTGAGCAGGCACTACAAGAGGTGAAGCGTGCACCGAACGCGATCGAGCCAATAGTCTGGGCCGCACGTCCTCGTGAAGAGGGCGAAGAGCACCAGGCACCGGAAGTCGAGATTTCGTTACATCTCGCCAAAGCATATGAACGCACAGGACGCCAGGAACAGGCACAGGCGCTCCTACGCCAGATCAAGCAGGCACGCCCGGGTCAGGACGAAATCTCCTCAAGCATGGCAGAGATCTCGTCCCGTCATAACGATCTCAATAGCACCATTCAGGAACAGCTAGATCTTGTCCGCTACTATCGCCATAATCGCCAGACCGAGAACGCGGTCAACGCGCTCAATGAGATGGTGCGCATGGCTCCTAGCGATCCACGTGCCCACGACGAACTGGCGGATATCTACATCAACCGTGGACAGCTCGACGAAGCCATGGCGGAACTCCGCTTGCTCGCCGATATACACCTGCGCCGCGGACAATTAGAGGACGCCAGTACAGCGATCCAGCGCGTCGGCAATATGTATGCGGAAATGGGTGATACTGAAGAGGCACTCGCGAACCTGTTCCGCGCGGCAGAGCTTAATCCAGAATCGATGGACCTCCTGCGCGAAGTCATTGGTTTCTGTCTGCAGCTCGGACGCAAACAGGACGCCTCGAAGTACCAGGGTAAGATTGCCCGCTACTACTTCGATACGCAGCAGGTAAAAGAGGCTGTCGCAGCACTGCAGCAGTTGATCACGATCGATCCATCAGACTACAACGCCTACGATATGCTCGGACAGACCTACCAATCGGTCGGAGAATACGAACAGGCGAGCAGAGTCTATCGCAACCTTGCCAAGGTTAACCCCGGCAGTACGACCGCCCGTGAACGCCTGGCTACGCTGCAAGAATTACGCGCACGGTAGTCGCAACTCACGTGTCATATTGCACTACAAGCGAAAGAGCTCCTGCACGGCTATATAAGATTGATTATATAGCCGTGCAGGAGCTCTTTCGTTCTATGCTATGCTTATGGTCTTATGGTCACGCAAGTAGCATTTCTGAATGCGTATGGGTATGTGAACGATTATCTGCCAGGAACTGCTTCAGGTTGTTGCGTAGTCGGATGAGCGGGAGAAGTGCTACTCTCTTTGCTCTGTGCATGTGTAGCCTGGGTCACGAGACGTTTCTCACGATAGACATCCAGGCGGTGTTTGGCATCAAGCAGGCAACAATACAACCGATACGTGAAGGGACGGTAGACAAGATCCTGGGTAGCCAGAGAGTGGAGCGCATAGCCTCCGAAGCCACGCTTGAAGAGGTAGATACCATACATCTCCTGGCCCTCTGCAAGGATCTCTGGAATACCACGGAAGTTGTAGTAGCGGCAACCGCGTTTTTTAGACCATTGCATAGCGGTCCACTGCAACAGGTGGTTAGGCATCTTCTCACGGTAGTCGTTAGCTGAGGCTCCGTACATGTAGTAGCTCCAGGGTCCAGCGACCAGGATAATGATACCGGCGATAGGCGTCCCCTCATATTCGGCAATGAAGAGTTGCGCATGCTCGTCTTTGCCGAAGAGGCGCATGATATCTTCATAGTGCGACTTGTTGTTGATGAAAAACTTGTCACGCTCACTGGTGGTCTCATACAGACGATAGAAGGCATCCAGATCGGCCTGCCCTGCACCGAGTCGGACGACGACTCCACGACGGCTCGCCAGCCGGATATTGTAGCGCCACTTCTCTTTCATACCAGCAAGCAACGTCTTCTCATCAGGACTGATATCCAGGACCCATTCGTTACGGACATGCATATGATACGGATTGGAGCGGAAGCCACGCCGAGCGAGGGCGCTACTCCATGAGAGGTCATTATCGGGCACAGACGGCTCGATCTTGAGCATAAAGGCGTTGCGGCGGCGTGCCTCGGCCTTGATATAGTTAAGCAGGACAGTCATGGCAGGCGAATCGGGATCATGAATGATAGGACCACGCGGCGCATAAAAGTAACATTGCTTTATGCCAGGTGCACAGGTTACTGTCATCACTATGGCTGCGCACAACTTCCCATCGCCATCAACTACCCCGATGCGCATAATCTCCTCTGCGCCGATGTTGTGAGGATCAAGCTCACCCCATTCATACATTTGCGAGATACTACAGCAGGGAGCAGACTCAACAAAGTCATTCCACTGCTGACGATCATTGATGATTCGTACTTCCATACGGCCTTCTTCCCTAAGAAAAGGAGGGCGTCAGCCTCCACGCTTACGCTTCACAAATAGCGTATAGTATGCCTATATGCCCTATGCTTTGCGTACATATACCATATAACGTACGACATACGACAATACGCTTTAATCTCCCGTCCGGGGTTCAACCTGTTCGGCCCGCTCCGGTAGTTCGGTGGTAAAACGTCCCAGCTCGGAGCTCTGTCGCTCGGCATGCCGGTGTCGCGGTTCATGCTTTAGCTCCGCTAACGCGCGCCAGGGCTTGTAGATCAGCGGCTGGTAAACATAGTCTTGCGTGAGCATATTGAGACGCGAGAAGCCACCAAAACCCTTTTTATACTCATATTCGTCCCAGAGGTCCTCTCCCGGCATAAGAACCTCGGGAATCGAGCGGAAATCAAAGTAGCGGCACCCTTGATCCTGAGCCCAGCACAGAGCATAATATTGCAGAAGATAGTCCACCAGCGAGTATTCCACAACCTCTGTAAGATCGGCGGGATCCGCGCTCGCGCTATACATATCCCAACACCAATCACCAAAGCGTAGCAACATCTTGGCCGCAATCACTCTTCCATGATACACAATCTGCAAGATAACTGCATCATGCGCCCACATAGTATCCCTGGTACCAGGGTTGACCACAAACGAGCTATAGAGCAGCCAGTGATACTCTTTACTGTGCAAGAAGAGCCCCTCACGATTGCTATGCTGCTGGAGCAAGTGGTAGTAGATCTCAAAGTCAGTAGCGCTATAGGTTACACGCACATGCATCCCATACTGCTCTGCAAGGGAGATGTTCTGCCGCCATAGAGGCTTGAATTGTGCGCGTAGACGATCCATGGGCGGACGAATGTCGAGTACCCAGGAGCGTCGTCCATGGATCGAATGAGGATTGCGGCCGAAACCGGCCTTATGATAGACAGCCAGCCAGATATCCAGATCGGGATCATCGTCAGCGATATTCGGCTCGACACGTAGCATGACCGCGTGATGCTGTTGCGCTATTCCCGCTATATAGGAGAGTAGGCGTAACAATATCAGCGGGTCGGGCCGTGCCAGCACTGGTCCGCGCCCACAATAAAGCCAGGTAGGCTTAATCTTTGGCAATGGTAAGGAGATGGTCGAAACAACCAGCATCATCACACCCACCAGCTGCCCATCTTCCAGAGCACCCAGACGATAGATTCGCTCACCCAGTTTATCGTGCAGCTCGCCCCACTCGTAGGACTGCAAGAAATGTCCATGTGGTTGACGCAATAAGAAGGCGTCCCACTGTTCCCGATCATGAATTTCCTGGACCGTGATAGCCATGCGATCACTTACAACGTTTCTAGGTATTCGCTCTTCAAGATACTATAGACTTTGACATTGTGGAACTTGCCGAAGCGTGGCATCACTTCACGCAGCGTTCCCTCATACTTAAAACCAGCCTTCTCGTCCGCACGCCAGCCACCGATATTGTCTTCCATATCCTGCGTCTGAATGCGGTTCAAGTTGAGCTCAAGAAAACCATACTGCAACATCAACCTGGTTGATTCGGTTCCGTAACCGCGACCTTGAATATTACGATCACCAATAATCACGTAAAATTCGGCGCTTTGGTTCAACACGTTGATATCTTTCAGACCAACCAGTCCGATCAGACGATTATCCTCTTTCAAGACAACGCCAAACAAGATATGGCGCGTGTCCTTATAGAGGTTCTCGAGACGCTCTTTGCCGCGCGTGTCGCTGGTCGGATAGACAGAGAAATAGCGGCGAATCTCCGCGTCATTGAGCCATGTCGAATACAGATGGTTATCTTGTGCCGGTTCTAGCGGCCGCAAATAGAGGCGCTCACCGATAATAAAAGGATTTTGAAAATGAGAGGTGTCTTGCGAAGCATCCTGGACCATAGTACGATTTTCCCTTCTCTACAAGTACATACAAGCATATATCCGCTGCTGAAACTTCATGGGCAGTATAGCATAGGGGGTAGTGGAGGGCAATTTACAGCAACTCTGGTAGGTCTTTTGCCCCTATGCGGTTGCGACTTTTGGAGAATGGAGATTGCGGCTTCTCTCCTACAAAACCCTTCTACCACTTCTATCGAACGGATGGGTTGTCAGGTACAATCTTTCTTTGCCTGTACTCATCTGTCTTTTCGGAGGCAACTATGCTATGCTTAACACGGTTACGGCTATGGATTGGAACGTTCTGCCAACGAACAGAGTGGAGAGTACAAAAAAGTCTCTCTTAGAAAGGTTTGACGGACCCAGGGTGCAGATCGAAGAGTTTATTCACCAGTATGACCTGCATACCGGTTTCGCTGAGGACAACTGTTATCGCCAACGAGCGGAGTCATGGTATGTGGCAGCTTCTGTAATGGTTCATGATCCCTCAGCGACACAACATTTTCTTAGCGTGTTACGCAAGGCCCAGAAGAAGCTGACACGCGATAAAGATATCGTGATTACACTCGACCATATGGCTCATCCACTCCTTGAGCAGTTACAAGAACATGCACTCTTGCTTATCATACTCACAACCGAGCAGACAACGACCTGTCTGGTGCCTGGTGGGGATTGCCGAGCATTTCTCAGTGGGGACTGGCTCAAGGTATACCTCTGGCGGCAGCTGACACTCAGTGGTGTATATGACGAGGTACGTTGGAGTGTACGCCTGGTCTTACATGCGCAGATGGAGTATGAGCTCGATGTCCTCTGCCTGCGTGATGACGCACTCTACCTCTACGAATGCAATACGATGGCTGATCCCATAGCACGCAGCACTATCTATCTCGATCTGTTTCAGACCTATAACACCATCTTCTCCCCTACCCCACTCCACAGCTATTATGTCTGCATTCATCCTCAGCTCGCAACCCTGGCACACTACGACATGTTCATCGCCCGTGCCCAGCAACAAAACATAAGCGTGTTCGCCGGCTACGACATCTTGCAACTAGAGTCAGGTGCATTGCAGCACTAAATCTGTACGATGTAGCGTTTATTGCTACACCAGATTGTAGCCACTATGCAAGTTATACATGCGCATTACCCGACATACTCGTGAAAATAGCAACCAGGCATAATTGTAGCGGCTACAGGCACCCATCAGCGACAAAACAAATAGTTTTTATCTGAAAAATATCTAACACAGTAATATTCTAAAAAACATAGCTTAAAAGATAATCTTTTTAAATCCTATCTAAAGAGATAATCTTCCAGGTTGTACCTTCTTGCTTCAACGTAAGATGAGCATGATAATGTAAACTTGAGCTACGATCAATCGTCAAAAGTATCTGCGTCGAATCAGTAGAGGCCGGATCGATCTCAACATTGACAATCGCGCCACTTTCGCTATCTGAAGCAAGGGCCATCTGCTTAAAACTAGCTTCAGTAAGTGTTTGTCCGCTGCTATTTTTGGCGTTTGCATCGACAAAAGTATATGCCAGCGTATAATTTTTTTCCTTGATAGCTTGATAATAGCTAGCAACCACAGGAATACTTTTGACAGCCCCTTGCGGCATGATTAAAGGTGTCGGCGTCGGTGTTGGTGTCGAAGCCGAAGTCGACTTCGAATTAGGGCCACCGGTTAACGTGCTGCCTGAACCGCTACATGAAGTACAGAAAAGTGCCATCAGAGCAACAAAAATGCTTATTACAAGCAGGTATCTCTTCATCGATTTCTCCTCGTTTTTTCACTTACTCTCATTTACAGAATAAATAATATGACAGTAAATAGTGACCACTATAAATATGAAATGTATCATACAATTGATTTTGAAAAATAGCAATAATGCCCTTAATCGCAATAAGCATCATAGATACTCTCCCCTAAAAATATATCAACAAATTCATAATCAAAGTACTTTATAGCCTAATTTGTCAAAAATATTGCCCATTGAAATTTAATCATGTATATATTACAATATACTTGCCCAGGCCCATTTATGCCACCCCTTATTTGCTATATCAATACATATCTATGGGCCGATTACGCAAGCCAGCATGGATAGCAAAACCAGACACGTAATAACCAGGCATCTAATTAACGTTCAAAAAATACTATTTATACCAAGGAGATTATGGATGATTCCTCCAAATTCATCTGGAGCCAAACAGACTTTTGCTGCTCGTCTACGAATATCAACAGAAAATCATCATGCAAAGTGGCACCCAATGTCTCTCATAGTAAGCATCGTAGTATTGTTAAGTATAGCGGGAGGAACATTCCTCACATTTAACCTGACTCATTCTGAATCAGCACATGCGGCTGCTCCAGATAATACAGCCGTCGAAAGCTACAAGTACAACAATGGTCATACAGGATCAGATAATAACGAGACAATCCTGAATACAAGCAACGTCAACAAAACAACCTTCGGCAAGAAAATAACCTATCCAGTTGATGGGCAAATCTACGCACAACCGCTCTATGTGCCCAACTTAACTGTCAATGGAGCCTCCCACAACGTCGTCTTTGTAGAAACCGAGAACGACAGCATCTATGCCTTTGACGCAGACCAAACAAACTCAAAACAGGCACTGTGGAAAGTATCATTTCTGCAAAATGGAGCCACGGCCGTCTCTAATATAGACGTGAGTTGTAACGATATGGTGCCAAGCATAGGCATCACAGGAACGCCGGTCATTGATAGCACGACGAACACAATGTACGTCGTGACCTATTCCAAAGAAAACAACAACCTGATCTATCGTCTCCATGCGCTCGACATCACAACCGGGCAAGAGAAAGCTAACAGTCCAACAGTCATCCAAGGATCAGTAGCAGGCACAGGCACAGGGAGCGTCAATGGCAACATTGTATTTAATCCCAAATACGAACGACAACGAGCGGCACTCCTGATGGAGAATGGTAACATCTACGTAGCCTTTGCGTCTTTCTGCGATAACGGTCCTTATCACGGTTGGATCATGAGCTATAGCGCATCCACGCTCCAACAAACATACATTTACAATGACAGCGCAAAAGGCGCAGAAGGTGGCATCTGGGCAGCAGGAGGTCCACTGGTCACCGATAGCAACGGCAACATATACTTTGTCAGCGGCAATGGTGATTTCAATCTAAACACAACAGGAGGAGTCAATGCCTCCGATGCGATCATCAAAATAAGTCCACAACTCAAAGTACTCGACTATTTCTCACCATTCAATCAACTCTGCTTACAACAAGCGGATGCAGACCTTGGTTCCGGTGGTATATTAGTCGTCCCTGGCACAAACGAATTCATCCAATCAGGTAAAGAGGGACGTATCTATGTACTCAATACAGCTAACCTGGGCAAATATACGCCAGATGCAAATTTGAGTTGTTCCGCAACCTCCACAGAGAGAAAACGGACCGACATAGATAAAGTCCTACAGGAACTGCCACCAAGCACAGTAGGTGGCGTCTATACCACACCAGCTTACTGGAATGGAAATGTCTACTTCACTGGCACCAATGACCACACAAAAGCATTCTCATTCATCAATGGGAAATTATCAACTACACCCACCTCTCAAGCATCTACGACCTCGGCATTCTCTGGAGGAGGCGCCATTGTCTCAAGCAATGGAACCACCAGTGGCACAGGCATCGTCTGGACAGATAACACGCAAGGGGGAGGAGCTCCCGGCATTCTACATGCCTACGATGCGACAGACCTATCCAAAGAGCTTTACAATAGCAACATGGATGCCGGACGCGATGGACTAGATAGCTATGTCAAATTCGCAGCCCCCATCGTAGCAAATGGAGAAGTGTTTGTCCCAACGGCGCAAAGCCTGAGCATTTTTGGCCTACTCGGCTCCGGTTCAACCCAGCCAACGCCAATTCCAACAGCAACAGCAACAGCAACCCCTCCTACAGGTACGCCAACGCAAAATCCAACGCCAACGCCAACGCCGACACCAACCACAAGTTTCAACAATATCGGCATCAGCAATGACGTACAGCCCGGAGTAGGTAGCCTGGATAACGGTCACGACAGCTATTCAGCAGATGCACTACGTACATACGCAGGCATCAATAGTGGAGACAATACCTTCTACAATGGAATGGTCTTTACCTGGCCAGATACACCATCGGGGACGCCGGATAACTATGTACCAGTGGGTCAAACTATTCCAGTTACGCCATTAGCGGGGGCAAATATACTTGGTTTCCTGGGATCAGCCACAAATGGCATCTCATCAGGCCAAGTAACTATCAATTATACGGACGGCTCAACTCAGTTGTTTACGCTAGGATTTAGCGATTGGACGCTCGGTGGTGGTAAATCACCTATCTCCTTTGGCAATGGAAAGCTAGCCACACTGCTTTATCGCAATACTGCAACAAGCTTCCAACTAGTTACCAACTACGTGTTTTATGCAGATGTTGCCATGCAGCCAGGCAAAACGGTTAAAAGTGTCACGCTACCAAAAACCACAATCGGTGGCGGCACAATGCACATCTTCTCCATCGCAACCAAACAGGGAATAATCACAACCAATCCGACACAGACCGTCCCTTACAACAATGTAGGCACCAGCAATGATAGCAATCCAAGCGTCGGAAAATTTGATGGCGGAAACGGCTACTCGGCGCAAGCATCACAATTAGCAGGACTAATCCCAGGAGCTTCGGTCACCGCTTACGACGCCACCTTCGTCTGGCCTGCCTCTAATGCTGGAACAGCGAATAACTATCTTGCCCAAGGACAGACAATACCAGTCAATCCAGTCAACAATGCCCAAACATTAGCCCTGCTAGGCGCAGCAAACAATGGAGTCTCACAAGGTACCGCAACGATCACCTATAGTGATGGCACAACCCAAACGTTTCAATTGAGTTTCAGCGACTGGACCCTCTATGGCGCCACACTAGCACCAGTCGCAGGCAACCAGATCGCCGTTTCAATGCCCTATCGCAACACACCTGTGGGAAAACAGGTCATACCGACATTAGTGTTCTATACTGACGTAAAATTGCAGGCCGGCAAAACAATCACCAGTGTTACCCTGCCAAAGACCACCACAGGTGGTCAGATGCACGTCTTCGCAGTCTCAACCAAAGCCAACGCCGCATATACCAGCACATACAACAATGCCGGAAGCAGCGATGACGCACATCCAGGCGTGGCCCATCTGGATAGCACGTATAGCTATTCCAAACAGGCTCTACAACTGGTAGGACTTGCACCCGGTGGTACCTACAATGTGAATGGCGTAAATTTTGTTTGGCCTGGCGGATATGGAGCCCAAAAGAATAACTATAGTGCCGCTGGACAGGTTATTCCAGTCAACTCAGCGTATGGAGCCACAACGCTGGCCTTCCTCGGTAGCGCAAACAATGGACAGGCAATTGGAAGCGCGATCATTAACTATGCCGATGGCACAACACAAACCATACAATTAGGCTTCAGCGATTGGACACTGGGTGGAGGTAAGCTCCAACCAGCATATGGCAATCAAATCGTCGCAACGCTGGCCTATCGTGACTACGCAGGAGGAAAACAAACATTAAAAACATATGTGTTCTACACAGAATTCTCACTATCCGCATATAATGAGCCGATAGAAAGCGTAACCCTACCAAATAGCAGTCAACTACACATCTTTTCAGTTGCTACGCGCTAATAAAGTCACGAGAGGATTGCGTGCCACTGTGCGCAGTCCTCTCTTGTTGTAAGTTGTCAGAGCCTTTTTTGAACAGTTAGAACCATCTGCAAGCAAAAAGTCAATGTGGGCATAAGTGCGAGCTCTTTGTTGTTCTCATAAAGAGATAAAGGTATTTATCTCCCCACAAGAATAAAAGGAGCACACAAACACATGAAGGTAGAGATCTGGTCAGATATCGCCTGTCCGTGGTGTTATATCGGTAAACGTCGCTTTGAGCAGGCTCTGGAACAGTTTCCACACAAGGATCAGGTGGAGGTTGCATGGCGCAGTTTTCAGCTCGATCCAACAGCTCCACGCCAGTCTGATCTGACGATGAATGACGCGCTATCCAAGAAGTTTGGTATGAGTGCAGAACAGGTCGCACAGATGGATGCGCATATGACAGGACTGGCTGCTGCTGAGGGTCTGGATTTTCGCTTTGACAGGATCAAGAGTGCCAACAGCTTTGATGGTCATCGCCTGATCCATTTTGCCGCCAAACATGGTAAGCAAGATGCGATGAAAGAGCGCCTGATGCATGATTACTGGAGCGAGGGGCTCGCGCTGTGGGATACAGAGGCATTGGTGAAAGCGGCCACAGATATTGGTCTGGACGCCGATGAGGCACGCTCGACCCTAGAAAGCGATAGCTACAGCGATGAGGTACAGGCGGATATCCAACAGGCCCAGGACTATGGGATTACTGGTGTCCCCTTCTTTGCCATCGACGAGACCTATGGCATCTCGGGTGCGCAGCCCGCAGAGACCTTTAAGGCGGCGCTCACGCAGGCCTGGACAGCCTCACATCCGTTAGTCAAACTTGGTGAGACCAGTCCTGGAGCTGGTACTTGCGAAGGCGACTCCTGCGCCATTTAAGCTACCGATTAAACGAAATAAAAGAAAAGGCCAGATGTATGTCTGGCCTTTTCTTTATCTCCGCTCGCTATTGTACCTGATATCTGCTAGAAGACATTATTTTTCGTTCAGGTGAGCGTCAAAATCTCCTGGCTCTTGAGGATAGCGAGTCGAACCAGCACCTGGACCAAGTTGAGCGGGCGGAGTACCCAGACGTAAGGCCTTGCTGGTCAGAGCATCACAAATGAGGGTAATGATATCATCGAGTGCGATAACACTGGAATTAACGACCAGATCATAGAGATGAGCATCACTGCTATCAGCATGATAATGGTAGTTCAGATAGCGCTTACGCTGACGATCTTTCTGCTTGATACGATTTTGTGCCTCATCATGGTTCAAGCCTTCACGTATCATCACATAGGTGATACGCGCTTCTAGCGCTGCCACAATACGCACATGTAAGACGTCATGACGTTTGGCAAGGATCTCTTGCCCACCACGCCCTACGATGACGACATGGCCATTACGTACAGCAGCATGGACAACGTTGAGTAATGCACGATGATACGCATCTTCATCCGCTGTAATATACGGTACTGGATCAACCATGATCGATGGATCAACGGAACGCATGCTGATCAAGATACGCGCTATTGTGCTCTGGGTATACTCATCTTGTGCCTCAACCTCGCTCTCGCTCACACCCAGGGCGTTCGCAACCTGCACTATAACCTCATGATCAATCAACTGCCAGCCGAGACACGCCGCCAAACGGCGTGCGATCTCACCGCCACCACTGCCATACTCGCGCGATATCGTAATAGCACGCATTCGTTCTGCCAATGAGCGTTGATTGTCCATAAAAACCTTCTTTCTACGGGCGAACCTGCTATGGCCGTGTGAATGACACCGGATCTACAGGTTCCACCTACACCATAATACCTCTTACCATGGTTACGTAAAAAGCAACGACAATGGAGACACGTAGTATCGGTCTTCTTTCGAATATCAACGCAATTGGCGTCGCTCGTACTATGCACACTGTACACTCAGGTGTTCGGTCAGACGAATAGACTATGGCATGTGCTAAGTTCTTTTACAGGGTGCCGCTTACTAGCTCTGGTACGGTTACCAGTGCATAGCCACGTGCCTGCAAGCCTTTGATGATCTGAGAAAGAGCGGCAACGGTCTGCGAGCGATTACCACCACCATCGTGCATCATGATAATCGAGCCATTATGCGCACCGTTGAGAGCCGCAGTAACAATACGCTGCACGCCCGGCAGTTGCCAGTCAGCGGTATCTACACTCCACAGTACAGTCGCCATCTGCTGCGCGGCAGCAACGGCCTCTACCTGCGCATTGGTAGCGCCATAAGGTGGACGGAATAATGTTGGAGTCATACCGGTCACATTCTCGATCGCAGTTGAAGCCCGAATCAGCTCGCTGGCCTGAGCGGCCGGTGTGAGAGTCGTCAAAGACGGGTGATCCCATGTATGATTACCGATGACGTTCCCGTTCTGAACGACCAGGCGCGCTAAGCCCGGATTACTCTGTACTAGCTGACCGATCTCAAAGAAGGTGGCATGTGCATTGTTCGCAGCGAGAACCTGCAAAATCTGTGGAGTGTAGGTAGGATTAGGGCCATCGTCAAAGGTCAATGCAACCCAGGGCAGATCCGTGCGCCCACCCGTGATTACCTGTGCTCCTGGTGTAGTTGCCGCCGAATGGGGACCGGTTAAAGCACCTGAAGCACCTGAAACCCTGGGAGCTGTCACTCCCTGCCTTCCCTGAATGGATGCTGCGTAAGCGCCTTTCCCTGCCAGGAGAGCAGATCCGGTAAACAATGCCATGAGCAGAGTGACAATACAGAGCATACGTGCAAGGAAACGAAAAGGAGGCTTTTCCATTTGAGATATAATCATAAGCACTCTTCCTCTTAATAGATAGAAGCGGCCCTATGCCACTTCTATTTTGCCGCTTACTATCCCAGGAATATCAAAGGATGACCACTCCAAAAAGTTCCACAATGTTTCACTTTATATCACGATTGAGTTTGTAAAAAGGAACTGGTTGCCTTGAGTAGTACGTTCAAAGACGTTAATCCAGCGGTACACTTTTTTTCGCGTCAGGTTCGGGTTGGGAGAAGCCGAGGGCATGATGGACAATGTAGAGCGGCCGTGCACGGACTTCGTCATAGATACGACCCAGGTACTCGCCGATGATCCCGAGAAAGATAAGCTGTATTCCGCCTAGAAAGAGGACCAGGATCAATGTAGAGGCCTGACCCGCGATAGCGCCAGTGACCAGACGCAGAAATATTGCAAGCAGAATACCAATCAGGCTGATGAGCGCTAGAATGAAGCCCAGCGTGGTTGCGAGCTTTAATGGGAGATGGCTGAAACTGGTAATCGCATCCATCGAGAACCTCAGCATCTTCGAGAGTGGATATTTGGTCGTGCCAGCATAACGCTCCTGACGATCATACGCCACCGCCTCCTGACGGAAGCCAACCCAGGCGGAGAGACCACGCATAAAACGATGGTGCTCATGCATCGTCACCAGGGTATCAACCACACTCCGATCCAGCAGCCGAAAATCACCAACGTTACGCGGAATATGAATCGAGGTAATACGGTCTATCAAGCGATAGAAAAGCGTAGCTGTGAGCAACTTGAATGGAGTCTCGCCAGCCCGATTCTTACGCTGAGCATAGACGACCTCCGCCCCATCTTTCCAGCGGGCAATCAGTTCAGGGATCACCTCCGGCGGATCTTGCAAGTCCGAATCGATAATCACCACCGCCTTACCCTGAGCGTAGTCCAGACCAGCCGAGATAGCGATCTGATGACCAAAGTTACGTGAAAAATCGATGACACGCACACGGCTATCCTGTGCATGCAGCTCACGCATCAGGCGAAAAGTTCCATCACTACTACCGTCATTAATGAGGATAAGCTCAAAGGGTTCGCCCACGGCATCCATCACCTGAATCATCCGCGTATAAAAATGAGGCAGTGTCTCTTCTTCATTAAATACAGGGGCAACAATTGAATAGACCGGTTGCATCCTCGCACTAGCAGCGATTACATCATTCTCGTTTACCTGATCTCCATTATCATGTGGAGCAATCATCTTCACGCACCTTTTATATATCTTCTAAAGGTACAAAAACCTTTGTTACATCAGCACATAGGTATGTGCTACTTCCCACCATAAGTGTACCAGAAGTAGAGCCCATATGCCCCCCATTTTCTTACCGATTCCCCATCCTTTCCGTCCCAGGCCCATAAAGATAGCCAACGATCAACAGCCATCATATGTTAACATATGAGAAGATTCATTCAGGATTGGCAACCTCATGAAACGTTACGCAGAGGTTACCGCAAGGTTGCAAGGAGCTTTCTCGAATATGGCAAAAAAAGGCAAGACACTGGCGATGCGCACCTTAGATGCTCATAAGATCGAATATAGCGTCTACCATTTTCCCGCTACTATCCATAACGCGACCGAGGTTGCGGCACAGATTGGGAAGCCTGCTGAGCAAGTATTTAAGACCCTGGTCGTCCTACGCGATGGCGAAGAACGAGCCCATCCACTACTGGTGATTGTACCCGGTAGCCAGGAGATTAATCTGCGCCATCTCGCGCACGAACTGGGTGTGAAGTCGGTACATATGGCTGGTCATGCTCAAGCAGAAAAACTGACCGGCCTCAAAGTGGGCGGCATCTCCTCACTGGCACTGTTGAATCGTCCCTTTGATATCTATCTAGATACGAGCGCCCAGAACTTTACAGAGATTCTCATGAGTGCTGGCGAGCGCGGCACTAACCTCCAGCTTAAAGTGAGCGACTTCCTGGCATTGACACAAGCTCAACTTATCTCAACCATACCTTAAGATGCATGAAGCGTGCTCCACAATAACATGCAAGAAATGGTAGAGCTTTCCTCAACGTATATGAACTCTCTGCCATATCCAGTCAATCCCCTACAGTGTTCATGCTCCAAATTTCAAATAGGCAGGTGTTACTCTATCTCTATCCGAGCAATTCGATAGCCACTACTATAAGACACGTTTTTTTATGCATAAAAATATCAGGTTGGTTATCAGGTAAAGCACTGATGCTATACTGGTCTATTAATGGCATACTATTGGCAGAGAGAAAAAGCAAAGAAGCATAAAAAAACCTCACAGACACGCCGCGGAGTATTCAGACACGTAAAAAAACATATTTGTATAAGACCATGTGAAGGAGCGCATCTGTGGATGCATTAACATTATCAAGGTTACAATTTGGTAGCACCATCATCTACCACTATCTGTTTATCCCACTCACCCTTGGACTCGCACTCGCCATCGCAATTATGGAGACCTTCTATGTGCGCACAGGCGATTCCGACTACAAGCGTATGGCAAAGTTCTGGGGTAAGCTTTTCCTGATCAATTTCGCCCTCGGCGTTGTAACAGGTATTGTGCAAGAATTCCAGTTCGGTATGAACTGGTCGGCATATTCAAAATTTGTTGGTGATATCTTTGGCGCACCACTTGCAATCGAAGCACTGCTCGCCTTCTTCCTCGAATCTACCTTTTTAGGTATCTGGTTGTTTGGCTGGGAGCAGGTCTCGAAGAAAGTTCACCTCACCTGTATCTGGCTGGTGGTTATCGCCTCAAACCTCTCCGCCTTCTGGATCTTAGTGGCGAACTCTTTTATGCAGGAGCCAGTTGGCTACGTCATACGCAATGGGCGTGCCGAGATGACCAATTTCTTTGCGCTATTGACCAACCCCAATCTCTGGTTTCAGTTCCCACACGTATTCTTCGCGTCAATAGCGACTGGAGCCTTCTTTGTCGTCGGTATTAGCGCATACCACCTGCTGAAAAAATCCAAAGATATCGATCTTTATCAGAAGTCGATCCGCATCGGATTGACCCTGGCCCTGATTGGCAGTCTCGCGACCGCTCTAGCAGGTCACCTTGAAGGACAACACGTTGTACAGAACCAGCCGATGAAGATGGCGGCAGCAGAGGCCCTGTGGACCACAGAGAGCCCGGCTTCCTTCTCGATCTTTGAGATCGGCGATCCGAAGGATATGAAAGACATTTTCGCGATTAAGGTTCCTTATGTACTCAGCTTCCTATCCTACGATAGCTTCACCCATCCTGTACAGGGTATCAAACAGCTCCAGGCCCAGTATGTCAAGATGTATGGCCCGGGCAACTACGTACCGCCAGTGATCGTTACCTATTGGAGTTTCCGCTTGATGATGGGCGTCGCAGCAGTGATGGCACTGCTGGCACTCGCAGGTATCTACCTGATACGGAAGAAGCAGCTAATGCAGCGGCGCTGGTTCCTGTGGTTGCTGGTCGCAAGCCTCTTTGTACCGTATATCGGCAACTCTGCCGGTTGGGTGCTCGCTGAAATCGGACGTCAGCCCTGGTTGGTCTTTGGACAGCTTAAGACCAGTGCCGGTGTCTCGACATCGGTTAGCCCTGCTGTCATCCTGTTCTCGCTGATCGCCTTTATCGTACTCTACGGTATCCTGGCGGTTGTCGATGCTTACCTGCTCGTCAAGACAGCACGTCAGGGTATGCCTCCTGTTGAAGACACCTCAGCAGAACATGAGTCACAAGAAGAATTAGCAACAGCATACTAGACGAAGAGGAAAAATTCATGGACCTACATACATTATGGTTTGGGCTGATTGCCGTCCTCTTCACGGGCTTTTTCGTACTGGAAGGTTTTGACTATGGCGTCGGTATCCTGCTTCCCTTCTTAGGCAAGCACGACGCCGAGCGCGGCATGATCCTGCATACGATCGCCCCTTTTTGGGATGGCAATGAAGTGTGGATTATTGCGGGAGCCGGTGCGATCTTCGCAGCGTTCCCCATCTGGTACGCGACAATGTTCAGCGGCTTCTACCTGGAGATCTTTTTCATCCTGTTCGCTCTGATCTTACGTGGCGCAGCCATTGAGTTTCGCGGTCAGCGCAATAGCGTTACATGGCATCGTACCTGGGAGTGGGTGCTCTTTGTAGGGAGCATTCTGCCAGGCCTGCTCTGGGGCATTATTCTCTCGAACTTGATCACAGGTGTGCCAGTCAACGCACAGCAGAACTACGCTGGTTCGATACTGACACCATTTAACGCTCAGGCGATCTTTTTCGGTCTGGCGCTGGTGGCACTCTTCATTCTGCATGGCGCGATCTTTATTAACCTGCGCGTCACGAAAGGTGAGCTCACCACCCGCGTACATCGGACAGCACTCTTTGCCTGGATTCCGGTTGTAGTGCTCTTTGCTGCGGCTTACGGTATCGGGTACGCACATTCGCCGATCATGCGTCATATCCTCACGGCGGGTTCACTCATACCGGTCAATATTCTGCTGGCCATCGTTATGATAGCCACGCTGGTCTTCCTGCTGCGTAAGCGTACCGGCTGGGCCTTTGGCATGACAACCCTGACCATCATACTGGGCGCGCTAGAGATCGGCCTGGGAGCATTTCCGAACGTCATGGTCTCCAGTCTGAACCCATCCTGGACCTTGACGGCGACCAGCGCCGCCTCTAGCCCATATACCCTTACGGTTATGAGTTGGCTCGCACTTAGTATCGTCCCGTTCGTGATTGCGTATCAAGCCTGGAATTACTACATTTTTCGCAAACGCATCCAGCCAGGCGTGATCGGTCATCACTAAAGCTTCGTTTGTGCGAAAAAGCGGTAAGCATGCAGCATCTGTAGCTTTTACAGAGGTAGCAGCCAATAAGATAAGCTCTTCTATCCCTGGCATGTTCACTTGCATGTCAGGGATTGTTGTATTCTGTCCATGCCAAATGTCGGTTTTTAATAGCAAGGGTTTAGCCTCCAGGGATGACTGCGTATTGAGATTATAATAGTATATTGTAATAACTGTAGACAGATGAACCGCTCAGGCGGAATAGATAAAGAAATTGAGGACGGGATCGCTCACCTGATATGCGAGCAAACCATAAGAGAAGAGAACCCGTTAAAAAAAGAATGGATAGACCTGTACAGTCATCTGATGCTGGTCAGCTCGAGCAAATTACAAATGTACCACGTTCTGGGGGTGGTAACGTATGAATATCAATAAACGCCTGCTACAATATGTCAAGACCATGCGCCCCTATATTGTAGTGGTCGCTCTGCTCAGCTTCCTGACAGCCATCTTTATTCTGCTCCAATCGCACTATATCGCACTGATCATCAACGGAGCATTCCTCAAGCATGAGAGTCTGGCATATCTGATGTCTCCACTTCTTGTGCTATTGCTGGTCATTGTTGGCCGGGCCGCCGTGATCTGGGGCACGACAGCGGCAACCAATTTTGTCTCGACAACGGTCAAGGGCGATATGCGCCTGCGCCTCTTTCGCCATATCTTAAAGCTCGGTCCTATGTATATTAAAGGGGAGCGCAGCGGCGAGATTGCCAATACCACAACCGATGGTATCGAGGCACTGGATGCCTACTTTATCCAGTACTTCCCACAGGTCTGTGCGACCGCCGTTATTCCGCTCGTGCTCCTGATCGTCGTCTTCGCAATCGATCCCCTCTCTGGCATCGTCCTGCTGATCACATTCCCTCTGCTCCCGATCTTTATGATCCTGATTGGCAAGCAGGCTAACGCGATGACCGAGCGCCGCTGGCGTCAACTCAGCACGTTAAGTGCTCACTTTCTGGATGTCTTGCAAGGAATGACGACGCTCAAACTATTCGGGCGCACGACACGCCAGCGTACTACGATCCGTCAGATCAGCGATCGCTTTGGCGATGCAACGATGTCGGTACTACGGGTAGCCTTCCTTTCGGCACTCGTCATGGAGCTCGGTGCGACGATCAGTAACGCCATTATCGCCGTCGAGATCGGCCTGCGTTTACTGTATGGGCAGATCCCCTTTGAGCAGGCCTTCTTCGTCCTGCTGGTCACACCAGAGTTCTATATGCCTCTACGTAACCTGGGCACGCAGTTCCATAATAGTATGGAGAGTGCAGCCGGAGCACAACGCATCTTCGATATTCTAGAGACGACTACCCCGCACCAGGCGACTGCCGAGGAAGGAACACAACAGACCCTACAGCAGACACCACCGCACACACCACCGCACACCCTACCGCACACGCCACAAATCGTAGCCCTCCACGATATCCACTATACGTACCCGGACATCGACAACAAAGAGCTCAGCACAGCTTCACAGGGTCGTAAGATCGCAGGTGTGATGGTGCAGGCAGGGGAAGACGAACTCGTGACCTCACGTGAAGGTCCAGCGCCCATCCAATCACTGCCCCGGCAGACGGATCAGCAGAGCATAAACGAAGCACCCATAGCACCTACACAGCAAGCTGCCCTGGATGGTGTCTCATTTGAGCTACGGCGCGGACAGAAAATCGCACTGATCGGTAAGAGTGGAGCGGGCAAGAGTACGATCGCCAATCTGCTGCTACGCTTTATCGAACCGGATAGCGGCACGTTGACGGTCGATGGTATTCCGATCCAAAGCTTTTCCGCTCAGGACTGGCGAACGCTCGTCGCCTGGCAACCACAGCGACCCTACCTCTTCAATACAACGCTCGCCGATAATATTCGCCTGGGACATCCAGAGGCCAGTCAACAGGAGGTCGAGGAGGCCGCTAAAAGGGCCGATCTGCACACCTTTATTCAGACACTCCCACGTGGCTATGAGACCGTCATTGGCGAACGTGGTACACGTCTGAGCGGTGGACAGCTTCAGCGCTTGAGCCTGGCGCGTGCGCTGCTCAAGAAAGCTCCGATCCTGGTACTGGACGAGGCAACCTCAACACTCGATGCCGAGAGCGAGTCGCAGATCCTCAAGACAATTAATGAGATAGCGCATGAGCGCATCATCCTGATCATTGCGCATCGCTTGAATACTATCAGTAATGCGGATCAGATCCTCGTGATGCAAGAAGGACAGGTCATCGCTAGCGGCACCCATCGCACGCTGCTGACGCAATCGCCTATCTATCAGGAGCTGGTAAAAGCATACGGAGAAGAAGAGGCAAGCATATGAGTACAACATTTCAACGCCTGGTGAAGCTGGCTGCGCCAGTCGGTGGCACGATGGCGCTGGCCGCGCTCCTGGGTAGCTGCACCATTCTGAGTAGCGTCGGACTGCTCGCAACCTCAGCCTATCTGATCTCCATGGCCGCACTCCATCCATCGGTCGCAGTCCTGCAGGTCGCAATCGTCGGAGTACGTTTCTTTGGTATCGCACGCGGTATCTTTCGCTACTTAGAGCGTCTGGTCTCACATACAGCCACGTTCAAACTACTCGCTAACCTGCGCGTCTGGTTCTATAACGCACTGGAACCATTGATCCCGGCCCGCCTGCTGCAATATAAGCACGGCGAGATCAGCGAGCTACGCAGTGGTGATATCCTGCGGCGTGCTATCTCCGATATCGATGAGTTACAGCAGTTTTATCTGCGTGTTCTGGCCCCACCGGCCGTCGCGCTGATCATCGGTATCTGCATGTGGATCTTCTTCGGAGCTTTTGGCGGTATCTTTGCCTTGATCTATATCGTCTCCTTTATCATCTCAGCTATTCTCGTACCGCTATTCGCACACCTGCTGGGTAGGCGCTCAGGCCGAGAGATGGTCACAACCAGGGCCGCATTGCAGACAATGCTGGTCGATAGCGTACAGGGGATCGCAGACCTTGTGGCCTTTGGTCAGGAGGAGCGTCAGGCCCAACAGATTGCGGTGCTCAACAAACGCACCAAAGTCCTGCAGATGATGACCGCCTATGTCAGCGGTCTTGAAGGTAGCATCACGAATCTGCTCATGAACGGCACCGCCTGGGTGCTCTTGTTCAGCGCAATCCCACTGGTCTACGAGCACAGGCTCAACGGCATCCTGCTCGCAGTTCTGGTCCTGGCAGCGTTAAGCGCCTTTGAGGCCGTAATGCCGCTACCAAACGCGTTTCAGCAACTGAGTGGTAATCTAGAATCGGCGCGTCGACTCTTCGAGATCGTCGATGCACAGCCAGCCGTTACAAATCCTGGCACCCCCTCACCGGAGCCACAGGACCAGAGCATCCAGGTTGAGCATCTCACCTTCCGCTATAACGAAGACGAACCCGATGTCTTGCAAGATGTCACCTTCGCCCTGCCACCAAACCAGTGCCTGGCGATCGTTGGCCCTAGTGGTTCGGGCAAATCCACACTAGCACAACTCCTGCTGCGTTTCTGGGACTATCAGCAGGGAGAGATCAAACTAGGTGGCTATCCACTCAAAGCGTATCAGCAGGACGATCTGTACACCCATCTGAGTGTCGTTGAGCAGGATACACACCTCTTCAATACCAGTATTCGCGAGAATCTGATGCTTGCACGCTCGGATGCCAGTGAAGAAGAGATGATCGCCGCCGCCAAACAGGCACAACTCCACGACTTCGTACAGACACTGCCCCGAGGCTACGATACACACGTAGGCGAGCAGGGACTGCGCCTGAGCGGAGGTGAACGACAACGGGTAGCAATCGCCCGCGCATTCCTCAAAGACACCCCTATCTTGATCCTGGATGAGCCTACCGTCAACCTCGACGCCATCACTGAGCGAGCCGTCATGAACGCGATCAACGCCCTGCGCAATGGACGTACAACCTTCCTCGTCACCCATCGCCTTGTAGCTATGGAGACGGTCAACGAGATCCTCGTCTTGCGTGAAGGTCGTGTTGCCGAACGCGGCACACACACCGATCTGCTCCAAAAAGAGGGCCTCTACTGGAAGATGTGGCAACAACAGCGCACAAGGACAGAAGCCAGCATCTAGCTTAGCCGCCGACACTATGCTCTTGCATGGAGTGTGAAGAATCCCTCCGTCGCTGTAACGACAGAGGGATTCTTGTTTCTGCTCTATAACACCCTAAGGGTCCTGATAGCCGCCCACTTTATTGGCATACTGACCGCTAACACGCACAGTGTGGATGATACAATGGAGTCAAACAATAGTTGCTATTGTCATTTCAATAATCACGTTTATTGACGTATACAGTAAATACTCATAGAATCTGATAGAGGGCTGGTGACATGCAAAACAGACTGCAATACTCATCAATACGCGAAGCAGCAGAAGATCTGCACTCAGGTATCGTCACACCGACCGAGTTACTACTAGAGACCTTTGAGCAAATTGAACAGGATGATCAAGTAATCAACGCCTTTACCACAGTAACGCGCGAACAGGCACTGAGAGACGCCGAGCAGGCAGAGAAAGAGCTACGCACAGGTCTCTATCGCAGTCCACTCCATGGCATACCAATCGCTATCAAAGATCTGATAGCGGTCAAAGGGGTACGGACAACCGCAGGCTCACAGGTATTGGCCGACCACATAGCGCAGGAAGATGCAGCGGTCATCGAACAACTGCGCAAGAGTGGAGCAATCATCGTCGGCAAAACGAACCTGTTCGAGTTCGCTTATGGACCCTACTCGCCCCCAACGCGCAATCCATGGGATCACAGCAAAACAACGGGTGGCTCAAGCGGCGGCTCAGCGGCAGCGATCGCCGCAGGCATGAGTCTGGGCGCAATTGGGACAGACACCGGCGGCTCCATACGTATTCCAGCCGCCTGCTGTGGCATTACTGGCCTCAAACCAACCTATGGACGTGTTAGCTGTTATGGTGTCATCCCCCTCAGCTGGTCGCTAGACCATGTCGGACCCATGGGCAGAAACGCAGAAGATTGCGCCATCATCTTTGACGCCATTGCAAAATACGATCCGCGGGACCCCAATAGCGTCGCCGGTCCATCGAGCGCGACCGAACGCACCACAGCGGGCTTGATCGGTGGCGTCGAGGGACAAGGACCCCTCTCATTGCAGGGATTAAAACTTGGAGTTCCACAAGAAGACTTTATTGGACCCCTGGACCCAGAGGTCCGTCAGGCCTGGAAAGCCTCCTTGCACGTATTAGAAGAAGAAGGAGCTGAGATCGTCAACGTCGAACTACCCCGACCGACCATGGAGCTCTACCGGGCCATCCAGAAGCCGGAAGCAGCTCTGGCCCATCGCCAGCAGCACTGGTATCCAGAACGTAGTGAACTCTATGGCGATCTGGTCAGAACACGTTTACAAGAAGGGGAACAGATTCCTGCTATCGACTATCTCAAGGCATTGCACGACCGCCGTATTCTCTCAGGGACGCTGCGTAGCCTCCTACAGAGAGTGAACGCCTTCGTACTACCTACTATACCGGTACCGGCCATCCCTGCCGAACAGGCTGGACAAGAGATCATCATAGAAGGAATACGCGAAGAGGCGACCACCGCCTATCTACGGCTCACCATGCCCTTCAATCTCACAGGTCTACCAGCCATCTCACTGCCCTGCGGTTTTAGTAGCCAGGGACTCCCCATTGGCTTGCAGATAGCCGGTCGCCTCTTTGAAGAAGCAACTGTCCTGCGTATCGCCAATGCCTATCAACAGTTAACTGATTGGCACCGACGCCCATTACCAACACAGTCTTCATCCGAACACCAACGCGACTAAGATCGCTCGTGTTCGGACCAATGATCATAATGAAGTGAAAGAGTGTTGTATCACCATGCATAATGAAGCGCTATAAAGAGAAAAGCATAGCAATTACAGGAATGAAGTAATATGCTATCTCATATATTTATGCGCATTCTAAAGTATTCCGTGCTATAGCAGGCCATATAAAGGAGTAATACAATGCAAGATGAATTGCGCACAAAAGCAACTGATAAAGAGTTTCTGCTTTCAATCATAGACAACAATTTTGAATTGCCCTCTAATATTGATGCCTATACCTTCGCACAAGCGTTGCTCCCTAATTTTGGCTCGACAGATAGCGAGCTGCGTGACGATCTCAGCTATATGGTATTGGCACGCGGAATTATCGACAAACAGCTCCTCAGTCAGGAGCGACTCGGCAATCTACTCGAGACCGTACTGGACGACCAGCATCTCTTCTATCGGCTGGGGAGTACCGCGACAGACGCAATATTTATGCGTAGCTTCTCCAATCTGATTATCGCCGCACTCCTCTTCAATGACGAGCGCAATCCTGCCTTTGACGAGACAACCATCCAGAGCATAAAACGTAGACTCTTACAATACGCAGAACAAGAGAAGGACTGGCGCGGCTATATCGAGGGGAAGGGCTGGGCACATGCCCTGGCACATCTCTCAGACGCCCTGGATGAATGTGCGCAACATCCTCATATGGTAGAGAGCGACCGCAAGGAGATCATGCAACAGATCAGCAAACTGGCAAGCTTGCCAAGGGCATTATATAACGAAGAAGACATCCGGCTGGCCAAGGTCCCCTACCATATTATCCTGGGGCATCAGGTCAACGAAGACTTTATCGAAAGCTGGCTTGAAACCTGCACACCTACGCGAGACACCGACGTCATATCCTGGACTCGCGTCACCAACAGTAAAAACTTCCTGCGCAGCCTCTACTTCCTACTTTACTGGGACAGCACCGGAGCCGTCCTCGCCGACCAGATAGCGGACCAACTCAAACATCTGGATGAGGTCTACCTGGAGCGACGCTAATATCCATAGTCATGCAGAAATGTCATACTCGTGGCTAGAAATATGTTACGACTCTCTGTTGTGTAGAGATTGTCAGGGTAGAACAGTAATGAGCAGTGCGGGACCTCCGCACTCTCACGGCTTTCAATAACCAGTAAAAATCCATGTAAATTCAGCCTGAAAATAGCTTGACAACGGAAAGCAAGAGATGTATAATCCCCCTCGTAGTCACGAACGACGACACAACAAGCCGGTGTAGCTCAGGGGTAGAGCAGCTGTTTTGTAAACAGCTGGCCGGGGGTTCAAATCCCTCCACCGGCTCTAGAAGAAGAAAAACAATGCGAAAGCAACAAATAAGCCGTTTCAGAGGGTCTCGATAGTCAGAGACAAAACCACTGAAACGGCTTATTTTTTTAATAACTTCAGGTCTACAACGGACCAGAAAACATGAGATAGTTAACCTTTTTACTCTGATTTTTTTCCCTTAAATCCATCCTTCAACCTCTGAAATCTAGCTGTTAGTTCAAGTAGAGCTAGCAGAAAACCGTTTTGTCTAGAGGATGAGAGTAAAACGTCAAAACTTGCTGCTGATAGTAAGTTAACAGCAGGGAGGAATGCACTACTTAGAGCAGTGCATTTGAACTTATGCATGATAAAATTAGCAGAGTGCTTATATAATTAATAGTTTCTCATCTAAATGGGGGTATATCTCTAGGCAATCCCACACGTGAAAAAAAGTTTCCGAATGCGTGAGACATTTGCTCTCGATAGGGTGATAGAAGCCTTAATCGTTTCCCTTGAGATTCGGCAAATTGTATCAAAAACAGGTAAGGAACTGTAAATGTCGTGCGAAAATCTATAATCTTGATTCCTGATGACATGCCATCTAGAATACAATTATTTAGCATATGGAGATTTCGTGTATCACCTCTTCTAATTTTTTCATATTCCTTCTTGGAACGAAACTGACTATATTTATCGCTAAGTTCTTCTAAAGACCAGTATGGACAAGCAACAACATACTCAATTTTTCCGTGTCCAAGATCACACGATTGGCTCATCACTACAATGTCATAAGTGTATTGATTGGCATTGATTTGATAAGTTCGATCTGACTCTGGATCTTCAACCACATTTACGCTATATTCAGGAACATATACAGGGCAATTCTCTATCAAGTCCCCTTGCTCAAGATCTTGCCCTTCTACTATCTCATACCAAGAATCATCTTTTGCCACTTGGCATCTCCTCAGACTACAGTTACTCTTCTGCTAATTCATCGAAATCGAAGTCTGGAAGTGGTCCTCTCCCCATTCGCTTAACGTTCATAATGACATGCTTAACCGTATGTGGAGGCATATCAATTAAAGAACTTTGTCCTCGATATCGACCCTGAGCAAAAGAAGATGCTAACTGTAGCTTTAACCTTATAGAAGAGATAGGTGTCTGAGAGAGTGACTGAATAATTTTGTTAAAAGACACACCCATTGACCTCGCTTGATTATTAAGTGGGACCTCAGCAATAGATGACTCATATTGATCTAGAGAAGATGAAATGTTGGAGACTGCTCTTTCCCCAACGCCAGTCCACTGTGTACCAGATAGGGTTCTTGAAATTGGCTTAAAAGATATATAACTACTATCTCTCAATTCTAATGTTCCTGCTCTACTCATTTGTTCACCTCTCCGAAAATCTCACTATGCGTCTTTTCAGTAAAAGATGCGGTGAATGCTTCTTCAATATGTTCATGCGCAGCTTCTAACCAATCAATGATATGGGCGTCAGAAGGTATTGCATCGCTCAAGCTATACATATTTAAATCTAGTACATAAGCAGAACTATTTTCCAACTTAGGAATTATTGTTCCGAAAGTAATCCGTAATGCACTGGATGGAGATGTATAGGGTATATCCACATTAAGCAAAAATGAGGGAAATATTTGAGGGATAGGAGCAGGAACCTGGGGCAATACTGAAAAGTATTCCTCAAGCTCAGCTTCGTTAAGAGGTATTTCTACATGATTTATATAACGTAATGCTACACTTATTAATCCTGAGGGATGCGCAGCTTTTTGGTAAGCATGTAGGTATTCAAATATATGCTCTTTGAAGTCTATCCAACTATTATAAGGGGGAAGTAGATGAATTGACAAAGAATCCGGTGCAATCTGTATGACTACATTACGTGCCTCATTGGAAAATTGCAGTTTGGGTATAGATTGCTGAATAAATTGACCTTGATCTTGATCAATTTTTGTTTCAATTGTATTAAGCTGCTCTTTATACGGAAAGCTATCTCGTATCTCTTCGTAGAAAAGTCCTGGAATGGTCCAATCCCACGGCTGCAAACTAGAAAATTTGAAATCGCATACAGCTTCTATCAAAGGAGGCTTCATATAAGTTCTTGCCATGCCATTCCACTCCATTGTCTTTACAATCTAAGCCTTCATCAAGATCAGTATAGCATACTTTTAAAGCTAAGCCCGCTACTTCAAATAAGAACAAACCACTTACATAATCAGCTAATTTTCACTGATTTGATGCCGATATTTGACTCCTCCATACTCCACGACCGCATCTATCTTCCTTTGTGTTCCTCAAGAAAGCTCAATAACGTGACCTCTTCCTTAAAGTATAATCACATATACTAGAGCAACTACAATACTGACGTTACTACTTATTTTATCTTGAAGAACAGTAGTAGTAAAAAGAGGTAGTCTATAATACACGATAAGTAGCTGCTGATATACGTAGAGGGCTACATTGAGGGTATACATGGAGAACAGCAGTTTGTTTCTTTAAAGTCGCTCACCAATGACGATCCAGAGCTCACCTTTATTCAATTTAATTATATGCAAGTAACTATCCACACATAAAAAGGTTCACTATTCATGTCAGGGGCGACATGAATAGGTAACGCAATTTATCTTATAATAGTTTTGACTGCTCTCTGCAAAGCAGTTAGCCTACTACTTCTTGATAGAGTTTAGCCATGATACCCTCGGCTTGTTGTACTCCTACAAGATCTTCCAGTTGATCTTGATAGTCACCGAGGGCATCATATTTGTGAGCAATGAATTCGTGTTTCGCGGTGCCACACGCCAATCCCGTTAAGCCCTGGCGCATCGCTGTGAGTTCCTCGGCTATCTGTACACGCAATTGCGCTACTTCACTGCCGGCCATAGCTGTGTGCTTCCTTTCCTGATAACGTTGCTACAGATGATATATCTGATATATCTGTAAGTAATATTAACTAACTTTGTCCGAAATTGGAACACTTTAGGAGAGGCAATAAGAGCAACTATGATACAACTTATCAGCTTCTGACGGTTATATACGATCTTCCGCTAGTATTTGGAACCGTAATGACCGCTTTTGGCGTGATGAAAAAGAAGATTCTTCTATGCATTCATCAGTTTGACGATCTAACAGGAAAAAAGGAGTAGACAGATGTGTGGGCGTTTTACGCTGATACGCGATATTGGCAGCATTGCCAGGGCATTTGATGTACCTGCCCCGGATGCATTCAAAGTTCAGCCACGCTACAATGTGGCACCATCTCAGAATATACTCACGCTCATCCGTGATAAGGATACGACTCCTACCCATCTCGCGCTACTGCGCTGGGGACTGATTCCGGCCTGGGCGAAGGATGAGAGTATTGGTAATCGTATGATCAATGCACGCGCCGAGTCACTGGCCGAGAAACCGAGCTTTAAGCGACTTCTGAATAGTAAGCGCTGCCTGATCATCGCTGATGGCTTCTATGAGTGGAAAAGTGAGCCAGGGAGCAAACACAAGACTCCCATGTATATTACCCTCGAAGATGATGAGCCGTTTACCTTTGCTGGACTCTGGGATACCTGGCACAATCCCGTTGGCGAAACGCTACAGACATGTACGATCATCACTACCGATCCCAACGAGGTTATGGCGTCGATCCATAACCGTATGCCGGTTATCATACCCTCCGTTGCACGTGAGGAATGGTTGGCTCCGCAAAATCACGATACAGCAGCACTGCAACAGCTCTTGCAGCCCTACAGATACTCTGAGATGAAGGTCCGTCCGGTCTCACGTCTGGTCAATAATACCAGCAATGATAGCGCAGAGGTGTTGCTCGCACAATAGGGTTGCGTCGCCATACATGATGTTATAATACTTCTAGCCCTATGGGCACATTTACATATAAACATTTGACTTCGGGGAAGGAGTATTTCTCATGGCAATTGCTCCAGGCACAACACTAGCAGACTATGTCTTACCAGCACGCGCTAGACGCAGTCAGCAGTTAGTACGTGATGGCATTCTCGTCATCGGCTTCAGTATCGTGGTGGCTTTGAGTGCGCAGGTAGCTATTCCACTACCATTTACACCGGTGCCAATTACATTACAGACATTGGCTGTGCTGCTTACAGGTGCGGCATTGGGCAGCAAACGTGGTGGATTAGCAATGCTGCTTTATCTGGCAGAAGGAGCGGCAGGGCTACCGGTATTTGCGCATGGACTAGGCGGCTTCATTTATCTGGTCGGTACAGATGCTGGTTATCTGTGGGCCTGTCCAATCGCAGCGCTTGTTGTCGGCTTGCTCTGTGAACGTGGACTGGATCGTAGCTACCTGACGTCACTACTGGCGATGCTGCCAGGGACGATTATCTTCTATGTGCTCGGCGCAACCTGGTTGGGGATCGTACTGCACCTTACGGTAGCACTGTCGTTTGCCGACGGGATCTCGCCCTTTATCCCAGGCGACCTGCTAAAAATAGTCATTGCAGCCGCTCTGGTACCAGCCGCATGGCAAATCATTCGCATGGTGCGACCCGATCTCAAAAACACAAAGGGTACTATCTAAGTAGCTAAGATAGGTACAGGAAAGGGTAACACGAGGCGCAAGCCATTGAGCGGGAGAGCAGATAGCGTGAATATATTAAATTATATTATATCAAATTTATATAATTTAGATTCACACACGATGCTCTCCCAATCAGGCCAGCTTACTACTGATCCGAAAACTTGCGTGTGCGAGCACTAGCGACGCCAGTCGCGTTGGTTTTCGGAATAAGATCTTAGAGGCGAGACTGCACGCGGACAAGTCGGCGGTCATTGCCACGACCGATACCGGCAATTGAACGGACAGCCTCGATGGTCTCCTGGGCATTGCGTACAAACTCAACGCGCGCAGGAGCGAGACGCTCTTTGAACTCTTCAACGGTCATGTCGTCGAGGAAGCGTACGCCTTCGTTGTCTAGCATGACACGCGACAGTAAGATCAGGTCAGCCGCGCTGGCACGATCTTGCAGAGCAGCCAGGACGTCCTGACCACAGAGCAGACCAGCGACAGTGACGTTGTCACCGAAGAACTGATTGATCACCGGCAGGACCTGCACATCCAGGTTCTCGATCTTACGCAGGTCGGCAGCCAGACCCTCCAGAATAGGGACCGCCATGGTACCAGTGACCAGAGCCACGCGCTGCTTCTCAGGCATACTGGCAGGCAAGCGGCGTTTTGTCTTGGCCCATTGATCAATCAGAAAGCGGGTCATGCCAACGCCATTCTCGATCTGGGAGTAGAAACCATAGTGCTGAGCCGGTGGAAACTCGCGATTGGTAATGTAGTACCACTCATCCGAGAGGTACACAAAGGGGAGCCCATCGGGATCTTCAGCGGCGAGTTCACGCTGAAAGCCCTCTACCAGGTCGATGACCGCATTGGCCTCGTCGACGGTATACGCACGCAGCGGGGGCAATCCTTCGTTCTCAATCATGTTATTATACTTTGTCAGGCCAACCGGAACCGCAGAGATGGACTCGACAATTGGACGCAGAGCCAGCAGATCACGAATGCTGCGTTCCAGCCAGGGTCCGTCGTTAATACCCGGCATCAGTACAAGTTGTGTATGACAATTAATGCCCATGCTACCCAGACGCTGGATATGCTCGATAATCTCACCGGCACGTGGACCAATGACCAGTTTACGGCGGAGATCAGGATCGGTCACGTGTACAGAGACATAGAGCGGCGTCAGCTTCTGTTCGTCTAAGCGCTGCCAATCCAGTTCTTTCAGGTTCGTCAGCGTAACAAAGTTGCCAAAAAGAAACGAGTAGCGATAATCATCATCTTTAATGTAGAGAGAGGCACGCATGCCTTGATGCATGCCCGGTTGCGGAGAATAGCGCTCCGGCAAACCCTTTAAAAAGCAAAAGACGCACTTATTGGCGCACTGGCGAATAAACGGGGTTGGCTCCTCACCAAATAACACGCCCAGATTCTCATCAATGCCTTTTTTGACATGGACCTCGCGCTGGGCCTCCTGGCGGTCGAAGCCGATGAGCAGGTCCTCGTCAGCCGCATAGAAGCGGAAATCAACCAGGTCACGCACCAATTTTCCGTTAATAGTGCGCACGAGATCACCTGATTGGAGCCCGGCTCGGTCGGCGGGACTTTCGGGCACGACCTCACGCACCCAACCATACATTTTTGGCATTGGTTCAATTCCTTAAGAAATCTTACGGGGGAAAGCAAGGATAGGTGGCTATATCGCCCCCTTTTCAACACATAGCTATTCGAATGATTATAAACTTTCTACTTCGTGACGTCAAATAGTAGTGAAGCCACTATACACAAAAAGTCTGACTATACCACTACGGCATACTGTAAGCGAAGCGACAAAACATCACCAGGGGAACAGAAGATGCGATAAGCAAGCTAGCTATATTCTCAGATACCAGTTACAATACTCGTACGTCAACGCCGCTCTCCAGGCATTCTGCAAGAACATACGTTCTTCAATATCAGGCAGAGATAGTATACGATACATATCTCTCTTTTAGCGTGAGCAGAAGTTATTCGTAATGCCTTATATCTTATATGGTCGGAGGTACCCTTTGTCTTCTCGCAGCGAATTCACCATTCCAGGTGAATATCAATACGATCGTAGCAGCCCTACCCGCTGGATACGATCGCATATATTACGCTACAAGTACTTCGCACTCGGTTTTATTCTGCTATCAATTGCAACAAACTCAAGCTTCTCGCTTATTTCCACATTGAGTGGTACTGCCTTCAATGTGGTCACGCAGGGAAAGAATGTGCTGCACGATCTGCTGATGATCGTGTTTATGTTGATTGGTATTATCGTGCTAGAATGCTGCTTCGATCTGAGCGCACGCTTTATCGCTGAGATCATTAGTAAACGGCTGGCACGCGATTCACGGGAAGAATTGTATACCAGCCTGCTCGGGAAAAGTCAGACCTTCCACAATCGACAGCGTGTGGGCGACGTAATGGCGCGCGCCTCTAACGATATGACACAACTTTCAGATATGGTCTCACCAGGCATGGATGTAATCTTCGATTCATCGATCGCGATGCTTGTGACGCTGGTCTTTATTGGCTTCATCGATCCACTGCTCTTGCTGGTACCATTGCTCTATTTGCTGGTCTTTGCCTTTGTCTTGCGCAGGTACTCGCGCCGCCTGAGTCCTATTTCCCGCCAGATGCGCTCGGAGTTCGGCCAGACCAACGCGGTACTCAATGAGGCAGTAGCCGGCATCGAGGTTGTTAAAGCAACAGCCCAGGAGCAGCAAGAGGTCCACAAGTTCGTGACCCGAGCCAGTCAGTACCGTGACTACTACGTCAAGAGCGGTCAGATCCAGGGAAGCTATCTGCCACCTATGCTGCTCGGCATCGCGCTCTCCCTGGCTTTCTTACATGGTCTCTACCTGGTATTGATCCATCAGACCTCAGTCGGAACACTGATTGCCTTCATGAGCCTGATGACAAATCTGCGCTATATCACCTATAACGCCAACTGGGGCTTTAACCTGATACAGCTAGGGATCGCCGGCGGGGGCCGTATCCTCGAACTGATCAAAGAAGAGAGCGACATGGATGAGAATGGAGCAGGACACGAAGGCACGATCCAGGGTGATATCACCTTTGAGCACGTCACCTTCCGTTATGGCGAGACACCGATCTTGCAGGATGTCTCCTTCCATGCACGGCCCGGTCAGACGATTGCGATCGTCGGGCAGACCGGCGCTGGCAAGAGTACGCTGACCAAACTGGTGAACCGCATCTACGATATCGAGGAAGGCCATGTGCGCATCGATGGTATCGACGTGCGCGATTGGAACCTGAACGCCCTGCGTTCGCAGATCTCAACCATCGAACAAGATATCTTCCTCTTCTCACGTACTATCGCGGAGAATATCGGCTATGGGATGGGAGACCAGACCGATCGTGCTGCGATTGAGCGGGCAGCTCACGACGCGCAAGCAGATGAATTTATTCGCCAGTTCGCAGAGGGCTACGAGACCGAGATCGGCGAACGTGGTGTCACGCTCTCCGGTGGACAGCGCCAGCGCCTTGCCATCGCCCGCGCCTTATTGACCAATCCACGTATCCTGGTGCTCGACGACTCAACCAGTGCCATCGATAGCGCAACCGAAGACGAGATCCAGAAAGCCATTCGGCGCGTCTTACAGGACCGCACCACACTGCTTATCACGCACCGGCTCTCACAGATCCGCTGGGCTGACAGCATCCTAGTAATGCGCCGGGGCCAGCTCATCGATCAGGGTACCCATGAAGAGCTCATCGTTCGCTGCGATACCTACCGGCGTATCTTCTCACATTATGATGCAAATGACGCAGAAGATGATAAGAACAGCCCGGTATCCGTAACGTTAGAGGAAGCAGAGGGATCAGGAGAATCAGAGATCCCCGAAGAGTCTGCATCAATGGCAATCGCAGAACAACATCGTACAAACTAGCAGAGAAAGGGGCTCTCTTCACTATGGGCTTTATTATGGACGGTCTCGATGCCGAAGCCTACGACCGAACCTATACAGACCGCCAATTGCTGATGCGTATCATCACATACTTTAAGCCGAAACTGCCATTGATGCTCACGATCACTGTGCTGATCGTCCTGAACTCAGGTCTGGATACTATCTATCCAATCTTGATCTCAAGCAGCCTGGATTCGCTGGTAAGTGCGCATGTCTTTCAGACGGCCACGTTACTGGTGGGCTTTATCTTGATCTCAGCCGTCCTCTCGTGGACCAGCAATATGCTCCGGCAGCGTTTCACCGCACGGGCAGTTGGTGACGTTGTCCTGCAATTGCGGACAGACGCGTTTAGCGCAGTAATGAAGCGTGATATGTCGTTCTTTGACGAGTTCGCATCGGGCAAGATCGTCAGCCGCGTCACCTCTGATACAGAGAAATTCGCGACGGTCGTGACGCTGACGCTTAACCTGCTCAGTCAGGTACTGCTCTTTGTACTGATCGTCGTCGTACTCTTCTTTCGGAATGTACAGCTCACGCTTTTGGCGATGGTCATCTTGCCGGTCATCATCGCTCTAGCACTGGGCTTCCGCATCCTGGCACGCAAACTCACACGGAACGCCCAACGCTCACTGGCGCGTGTCAACGCCAACGTGCAGGAGGTTGTAAGCGGTATCACGATCGCCAAGAACTTCCGCCAGGAACAGAATATGTACAATCGCTTCGAGCAGATCAATCAGCAGTCGTACCACGTTAACCTGCGCAGTGGTATGCTCTATAACGGCATTTTTCCGCTGCTGGTAACGGTCGCCAATGTAGGAACAGTCATCGTGATCTATTTCGGTGGTCTGAAAGTACATACGGGCAATATCACACCGGGCGATTGGTTCCTCTTCTTGCAAGCGATCGGTCTGCTCTGGACACCGTTGACCAGTATCGCTTCATTCTGGAGTCAGTTCCAGCAAGGCCTGGCAGCCAGTGAACGTGTCTTCGCGCTGCTGGATGCCGATCCAAGAGTGGTACAGACAGATGACAAGCCAGTCACAGGTCTGCACGGCGAGATCGAATTCCAGAGTGTTCTGTTCAGCTACGATCAGCGGCAGACCGTACTCAAAAACTTTACGGTGAAGATCAAGGCTGGCGAGACTGTCGCCTTTGTTGGACATACGGGGGCTGGTAAATCCAGTATCGGCAAGCTAATCGCACGGTTCTATGAGTTTCAAGGTGGACGCATCCTGATCGATGGCCGCGATATACGCGAGCTCGACCTGCACGACTATCATCATTATCTGGGTATAGTGCCACAATCGCCCTTCCTCTTCTCGGGGACCGTCGCGGATAATATCCGTTACGCGCACCCGGAAGCCAGTGACGACGAGGTAGCAACGGTGGCACGTCACATCGGCAATGGTGATTGGTTGGAGGCATTACCCGCTGGTCTGCAGACCATGGTTGGCGAGACCGGTCGTGCACTCTCGATGGGTCAGCGTCAATTGGTCGCACTCTCACGTGTACTACTACAGAATCCAGCGATCCTCATTATGGACGAGGCAACTGCCAGCGTTGATCCGCTGACCGAGGCACTCATTCAAGAAGGACTGGATACTATCTTACACGATCGTACCGCCATCGTCATAGCGCATCGTCTCTCAACGATTCGTCATGCCGATCGCATCATCGTACTGGATGCCGGACAGATCGTGGAAGAGGGGAACCACGAACGTCTGCTAGAGAACGGCGGTCACTACGCCGACCTGTATAATACCTACTTCCGTCACCAATCACCCGACTACAAACCAGGCGAGGGATATATCGCAGTCAAGAACGCGTAGCGGACAACCACCACCTAACCATTACAGAAAACGGGGAGCTCTTGTGCTCCCCATCTTTCCCAGTTTTGCTCCATTCTTCCTCACAAACTCATCTTTTGGTAAAAATCGACGGCGTTCTACGTGTTACACAGTATTACAAAGGGAAACCCTTTTATCGATATAATAAAAAGTAGAAGAATATGGATCATAGTCATGTCCATGGTAGAGCCGCATTAACCGGTGAAATTGGAAAACCTAAATTTGGTCCAAATTAGCAACATAAAAACTCGGAGCACATTGATAAACAACTTAGACCAAGCAAGCAGTAAATCTCTGTGCATACGAAGCTCCAGTTCTTCTGCCTTTTTGCTGCGCTATGATTTGAGGCCCCAAGCGCATTGACAAAAATGTGTCACTAATTTGGACAAAATTTGGGGAGAAAAACGATAAATGCTTGAAAAATAGGTAATGCTGCTAATGCCTTGCCTCCCTCTTTGAGGGGGGAAAGTCGCCATAGCGACAGGGGGGAGTAGAAAGTTAGCAATCGCCCAACAGAAGATGATACGGACTTAGTAGATAAAAAGGATCATTGACGTATGGGTATCGTGAGTAGCGTAGTTCGAGGATCTACTCCCCCCTGTCGCTGCGGCGACATCCCCCCTCAAAGAGGGAGGCAGGGGTATTACCATCCTTTCCTGTGAATTCCTACTTTTTAGTACCAGAGGTTTTATTGTGAATGTTGTTTAAAAAACTTCATAAGTTAGTGTTGTTCTACCATGTCCATACAATAGAGCATTAATCTCACCGATAAAAGCTCACGGAGCGTAGAGCATTCCGCTCCATACGCAGTAACACTATAAAGGCATACTCACATGTCAACACAAGAACTATCACCAGTACCCAGGCAGCCAGGAGCACGCGCACAATTCTGGCTGGGCGCAACAGCCGGTATCATCGCCGGTATCATCGCCAGCGCATTAATGCTGCTGCTCAGCTTTACGCTAGGCAGTATCTCGCTACCAGAGGCTTTAGGCTCAGCAATCGCGCTAGCGCTACCACTACCGATCTTTAGCTTCCTGCACGATGCGCTGGGAGCCGGTGCAAAACACGACCTATTTTATATTGTCTTAATTGGCCAGTGCCTGATCTTCGCGCTCTTTGGAGGACTCTGTGAACTTGTCGTAGACCGCCTCAGCACGCAATTAAAGAGAAGCTATCGCAATGAGCAAGGTGAGCTATCGTACAATATAGGCATCGTATTTGCCATAGTTCTCTGGCTCTTCAGCGGCTTTGTCTTCCTCCCTTTGAGTGGCGCAGGTATATTTGGAGCGAGCCTCGCCAGCGGAGTCTTCAATACGATGCTCAGTCTTGCGCTGGTCGGACTGATCTTTGGGCTTCTCTTTATCTTTGTACAGAACTGGTTAACATGGCGTAACTGGCAAAGGGCCAGTACACAAGGAGATCAGCTCGCGGAGATGAGCGCCGAACACGTAACACAGCGTCGCGCCTTTCTCCGCAACGGTCTGATCGTAGTCGGTCTGAGCGCATTTGGCTTTGCAGCATGGCGTTTCATTAGTAATGGCTTGCTCGGTGGAAGCGCATCACTGCCATCGAGTACTGCACAGACAAATCTGGTACAGCAATACCAAAGCAAGATTACACCTCCCCCTACACCAAACTACGGCACCCTGCAGACATTGCCCCAGCAAACACCCTATATTACCCCCAACGATAGCTACTATATAGTCTCTAAAAATCTCACCTCCGATCCAACAGTCAATGGTAGCTCGTGGAGTATGACCATCGACGGACTGGTAGAGAAGCCTTATACGCTCAACTATAGCCAGCTGACCGCACTCCCACGCAAAACGCAAAACGAATCCATGATGTGCATTAGCAATGAAGTCGGTGGCAACTATATGAGCAACGCCACCTGGGAAGGGGTCCCGCTCAAAGACCTCTTGCAGAAAACTGGCAGTATCAAGCCAGGTGCCACAAAAGTTGTCCTCTATGCGGCAGACAGCTATAGCGACAGTATCCACCTCGCCAAAGCGCTGGAACCGACCACCATGGTCGCAGTCCGTATGAACGGAGTCACACTACCCGACGGGCATGGCTATCCCGCTCGCCTGCTCGTCCCCGGCATCTATGGCATGAAGCACGTCAAGTGGATCACGCATATCCAGATCGTCGACACCGACTACCAGGGCTACTGGCAGCAGAACGGCTGGAGCGATTCCGCCGTACTCAAGATGACCTCACGCATCGACACACCAATCAGCGGCAGTAACATTAGCGCCAACAAGCCCACCTACATCGCAGGCGTCGCCTTCTCCGGCAACAAAGGTATCAGCCAGGTAGATGTAAGCACAGACGAGGGCAAGACCTGGACGATCGCAACCCTCCAGCGTCCACTCTCCAACCTGACCTGGGTCCTCTGGCAAGTTCCATGGCAACCCGCTAGCGGTAGTTACTCGATTATGGTGCGTGCCATCGACCTGGAAGGCAACGTCCAGGACCCCCACCAGGCACCACCCCTGCCCGATGGCTCATCTGGCTATCATACAGTCAACGTAACTGTCTCGTAATATCCATACCCATTTAGACAAAGGCCCTGTTTCATATGCGAAACAGGGCCTTTTCATATGCGATCCCCACCTATTCCATTTATAACTAAAAAATACACAAGCATAATGTATTTTTCGAGTTATACGGGTACTTTATGGTATAGTTTTGCCAATAGTTTGCAGAAGAAGAGAAGATGCCGTAATCTATAGGAAGCGCATTGAAATATGCATGTAAGTTATATTTATACATGTATAGCATATACAAATGAAGTCTTCTGGTGTGGATGTGTTGTTTGAAGGGAATTTTCCCCGGTAGTGGTGAATCTGCAAACGTGAACGGGCAGAGAAAGGTAGTAGTGTCGTAATGACCGCTGTCTCACTCAAAGCATCGCAGGCAAATGAACAAAATAACCAATCAATAATCGAAGCTGAATCTGAAATAGAGCTAGAAGTTATAGAACAGACTGCAAAAAAATATCTACAATATTTTCATAGCTCAGATGTACTGGATAAAGGCATTATCCTCATCCCCAAAGCACTCAAAAAGGCTTATAAAGAGATCGGGATCACGCTAACCGAATATGCAGTCATGGAACTGCTACTCACCCACTGGTACCATGATAAAGCTCAGCCGGAGGTCAGTATGCATACACTGGCGGAGGAACTGGGCAAGAGCAGACTACAGATCTGGCGTCATATCAAAAAGCTCCAGCAGAAGGGTGTCCTTATTGTATCGCACGTCTATGACAAGGATGGCGGACAACGCAACAATCGCTACAACATCTATCCTTTTATTGAGCGCCTTGAAGCATACGCCAATCAGCGTCAATATACTGTCGGCGAGAAGTTTGTCGAAGATGAGGTAGCACCGCAGATAGAGATAGAGTCAGCACCAATCAGCATAGCTAAACCCACACCCGAGCCCGCACCTGAACCTGCCACAGTTCTAGTAAACACACAACCAGCAGTAACAGTCTCCTACGCTGACGAGGATACATTCCAACTTCCGCCACCTGCCCTCGGTCCTAAGGACGCCCACGCATATGGGTTACCCTCCCAGGACGACAAAGATATGTTCCAGCTCCCGCCACCTGCCCTTGGTCCTAAGACCCCTGGTAAAGCCATGTCTCCTGTAGCAGAGACGGAGTGTAAAGAGGAAATCACAGGGCCAGTTGAAAAGAAAAGTAAGAAGACAGAGTCTACAACAAAGAAGAAGCCAGAGCACACTACAAAGTCGCGTAAGAAGAGCAAGCAACAGGACGACTCATTGACACCTCGAGCGATCGCTGAAGGGGTAAACAGACTGGTGAACATATATGTAGATGCAGATGCGTCGGAACAGCAACAACGCATACGCGAATATACCGAGATGGTAAATCCAGCCGCGCGTCCTATGGCAGCAGATACTGAAAGTGAAACAGTGCCAGAGACAGACGGAGCCGAGCCCGGCGTCGAGGATGAACGAGCACAGTTTGAAGATGACCAGCAAGGAACCTTGCTCCCATCCCACGTCGTCGAATATATGCACGAATGTTTCACAGCCTTCTCTGATACAGCACTCGATGACGCCCTGGCATATAAGATCATTGTCAGGATCTATAAAAAGGCGCTAGAAGTCAAGCTCATCAGCAAAGATTATCTGGACGAGCATATCGAGACAAACTTTTTGAATACAATGGTGCGCGCAACCAAATACACCATCTACCAGCTACAGGCCGCAGAGACCGCACAGGATCAGGCGACAGAACTCGATGTCCGGGTGAACTTTGTAGAGCTTTTAGATACCTTCGTAGAAGAGGATAGACAGGTAGCAGCCTATGATTGGGGACAGTTCCTGCTCGATAGCCATGAGAAACAATTCAACTACGAACACTGGGGTATCCCGGTGGTGCAGCAACCAACTATGGCGGCACATCAGATCCTGGAGAAGCCAAGAGCCTTGATTACACGTGAGAAATCAAGTGCACGCGCTCCTTACGGCATCGAACTCATCAATATGCTTCGTTACTATGGTATCCAGCTGGAACGCAGAATAGAGAGTAATCTGTTGAGCAAGATGCCCAATATCGAGAAGCTCAAAGAGATGCAAGGCATCCTACGCATGGAACAGTTCAGAGATGAACAGGAACAGCTCAAACACGTGACCCCCTGGCACATTGCCGGCAGTACCCTTGAGCTCTACTGCAATCTCTACCTCGACGCAGCAGCACCGCAAGAGGAGCAGTATTCATCCGAGGCCATCCAGCACCAACCAACGGACCAGTCCATGCAGACAGAGTAATAAGGCCATCAGATAAACTCAGCCTATTGAGCGGAGACTGAGAACTGTGCATGCTCGGTTGCTTGACCAGATAGCGAGATAGTGACGTCGATCAGCCAGGAGCCACGCATAGCAAAGTGAGCTTGCATATGATAGATGCCCGGCGACACTTCCCGCGCCGTAGCAGTCTCCGTACCCATATCCATATCAGCCATCACGTCGCTGATCACGACCCGCGCATGGCTGACCAGTTGCTGTGAAGGGCTGTCGAGTACCTGCACAGAGAGATCAGCCGTGCTACCAGGTTTAGGAGGATTAGGGGCAACCTGGAACGTCAGCGCATAAGGGCCCGCTTGAGCACTCTGAGTCGTCGGACTGGTCTGCATGGGGAGCCAGGCCTCTAACGAAGAACCCAGCCAGGTTACCAGTCCTAACAGGAATAGACCCACAAGGAGAATCAAAAGTTGACGTCGCCTCTTCATAATACCTCAAAAGCTGTATTGCCCACAGCCACGACATTCACGAATATCCATATGTATTTACGAGCATCTATGAGTATCTCTACTTTATAGTAAAAAGGTGGGCCACGTCTGCACACCCCTGCTAACAGAAGATACGATATATATGAAGCAGGGGCGAAACATGACCCACCTGGAGCGGCGTAAAAAGCCGGCTCTATAGGAGAGCTATACAAGGAGCAAGACAGTGCGATGAGCATACCTCGTGAAAGAGACAAAGTGCTGAAGATGGTAAACTCTGATACCTTGCTTCATGTATAGTATAGCTGATCAAGCAAATAACGAAAAGAGGAGGCTAAAAAATCATCAGAAAGTCCTGATGATAAGCTTTCTGACAGGAGCGTAAAAAATAGATTTTACCATTTACAGGGCTTCACAGGGTGAAGTATAATCATATCTAGCAACGTCAACGACCATGCACAGACAGTGGAGTGCTACAATAAAACACAAGGCTAGCTCAGAACGTTGCAGCAAAGATTCAGACAGATTCTTGCATGTATAGCACATGAAAAAGCATAACGCATTTTAAAGACTTACCATTAATCATCTGAACTTTGCGAGTCGCAATGGTGCGGCTTAAAGATTGTTTTTAACCGCCTGTACCTTTTTTAGTATACATGCCAGCAAAAACAATCATATGGATGCTACACCAGAGTTAATCGGCTTCTTTACCCATCTAAGATTTTATGCAACGATGGCACTCCAGATGTCAGAATAAGGCGAGAGCAAGAGCTACGAGGCCAGAAGGCGATGCAAAAACTTGCATTATGCCGGGCATAGCAATTGAGAAGCCCATGATGATACCGGAGGCATCATGCACACATACCTTCTCAGTGCCTCATGTGACACCTCTCGCCACTCAGAATCGAGGAAGAAATGTATAAAGGTCAATCTGGTATGTGGTCCTGGTTGCTTCACCGCATCTCGGGACTCGGATTACTCCTTTTTTTGCTCATCCATATCGCCGATGTCTCGATGATCAGTTTCGGCCCTCAGGTCTACAATCAGAGTGTGCTCTTATTTGACTACTGGATCGTACGACTGCTCTCGGTAGCGCTTGTGACGGCAGTGCTCTTCCACTCATTTAACGGTATTCGCATTATCATGATCGATTTCTGGCGCAAAGGTGCCCGCTATCAGCGTGTCCTCTTCGGTATTGCTCTGGCCCTCACTATCGTCATCGCTCTACCGTTCGCCTATATCATCATGGTCCCTTCACTGCATTGGCTCACAGCAATGCCACATATCACAGCGAATCGTTAACCAGCCCGGTATACTGCGTGAACCGTTCTCTCTATCTGATGCGCACTATCCATGAAAATCATGAAGAGATAACACCAGAGTTATCACGTATATGCCTTTCTGGAAGGAGAAAGACTTTATGTTACAAGTTTCGACTGGCAAAGGTCCACGACCTGCCGGTGGTGGTTTTGAGACATTTTCCTGGTATTATTTTCGCATCTCCGGCATCCTGTTGGTTTTCTTAGTGATTGTACATCTGGTCATTATGCATATTACTAATGACGTGGCATGCACAACGTATTCATTTATCGCGAGTCGCTACGCCAATATCTTCTGGCGTGTCTTCGATTGGTTGTTGTTAACCATCGGCCTGACACACGGTATGAATGGCTTGCGCGTCGTTATTGATGACTATGTACAATCGGCGCGAGCACGCTTATGGTGTCTGGCGCTTACTGCTGTTCTCCTGGTTGTGTTCTTTATGCTTGGTACCCTTACACTGGTCACTTTCCATGGTGTTGCAAGCAGCCTATCAGGACCAACGTGCGTTCCCAAATAAGAATGAGGATATAGAATGTATCAGAAGTTTGATGTTGTAATTGTTGGCTCGGGTGGTGCTGGCTTAATGGCAGCAATGCAACTCCCCAATGCCAGTGTTGCGGTCCTGACAAAAGTCTATCCAACACGCTCACATACCGGAGCGGCGCAGGGCGGTGTCGCGGCTGCATTAGGGAACCAGGAAGAAGACCACTGGAAGTGGCATATGTACGATACGGTCAAGGGTGGCGACTATCTGGTGGATCAACCGGCCGCTGAGATTCTGACCCGTGAGGCGATCGATGCCGTCTATGAACTAGAACACCGAGGGCTACCCTTTAACCGTACCGAAGATGGTCGTATCGATCAGCGCCGTTTCGGCGGTCATACACGTAACTACGGCGAGGGACCGGTCCGCCGTTCCTGCTATGCCGCAGACCGTACCGGTCACATGATCCTCCAAACGATGTACCAGAACGCCATTAAGAACGAGGTCCGCTTCTTTAACGAGTTCCTGGCACTGGACCTACTTATGAATGATGGTCAGGTCTGTGGTGTCGTCGCAATGGAGATCCGCACAGGCGAGATCCATACATTCCACGCCAAAACGGTCCTCTTCGCGACCGGTGGCTATGGTCGCGCATGGCGTGTTACCAGCAACGCCTTTGCCTGTATGGGTGACGGTATGTCGATCGCGTATCGCCGTGGTATCCCATTGCAGGATATGGAGATGTACCAGTTCCATCCAACTGGCATCTATAAGGTCGGTGTGCTACTCAGTGAGGCCGCGCGTGGTGAGGGGGGCAAGCTCCTCAACGGGAAAGGCGAGTACTTCATGGAGCGCTATATGCCGACGCTGAAGGATCTTGCGCCGCGTGATATCGTCTCGCGCTGTATCGTACAGGAGATCAAGGATGGGAACGGCGTCGATGGGAAAGATTATGTTTATCTGGACGTCCGTCACCTGGGCGCGAAAAAGATTGCCGAGAAGCTACCAGATATCACCGACTTTGCCCGTAACTATCTGGGCGTCGAACCGATTACCGAGCCGGTCCCGATCCAGCCAACCGCACACTATGCCATGGGCGGCATTCCTACCGACACGGATGCACGAGTCGTAATCGACAGCCAGTGGACCCCTCTACCAGGCTTCTACGCCGCTGGTGAGGTCGCCTGCGTCTCCGTACACGGTGCTAATCGTCTGGGTACCAACTCACTGGTCGACCTGATCGTCTTTGGACGCCGCGCAGGTAAGCACATGGCAACGTTTATCCAGGAGAACGACTTCGCACCATTACCCGATCATCACGAAGATAAGGCGCGTCAACTGGTCGAGCGCTTAAGAAGTTCGACTGGCGGCGAGTCGGCAGCCCGTATTCGTAGTGAAATGCAGAACGAGATGATCGACAACGTCTTTGTAGAACGCACAGATCAGGGTCTACACCACGCGCTGGATACCATTAACGGACTGCAAGAGGCCTACCAGCGTGTCCAGCTACAGGACAAGGGCCTGTGCTTCAATACAGAGCTACAAGAGGCACTGGAGCTCGGTTTCCTGCTTGACTGCTCCGAGGCTACTATCCATGGTGCGCTGGCCCGCACTGAGAGCAGAGGCGCACACTTCCGTCTCGATTATCAGAAACGTGACGATGTCAATTGGCTTAAGCATACACTGGCCTATCGCGACGAGACAACGCAAGACGTCCACCTGGACTATAAAGATGTTATCCTCGTTGACGACCCGATCTTCAAGCCCAAAGAACGTAAGTATTAGAGGGAGCTTGCTATGAACGTCCTGATACGCATCAAGCGCTACAATCCTGAAGAGCATGGCGCGAAACCCTATTGGAACGAATTCCGTGTCGAGGTTGATCCGATTGATCGTCTGCTCGATGCACTCAATATGATCAAATGGAACATGGATGGTACATTGACTTACCGTCGCTCATGTGCGCATGGTGTCTGCGGCTCTGATGCTATGCGCATCAATGGGCGCAACCGCCTGGCCTGTAAAGTGCTGATGCGCGATGTCGGCAATAAAGTCACGATTGAACCGATGCTGGGCTATCCGGTAATCAAGGACCTGGTCGTTGATATGGATCGCTTCTTTGAAAAATATCGCTCCATCAAGCCGTTCCTGATCACTCATGATAACGAGCCTGGCACCGAGCGAATCCAGTCGCCCGCCCAGCGCGAGCGCTATGACGAAGGCACCAAGTGTATTCTCTGTGGCGCTTGCACCGGTTCTTGCCCATCGATCTGGGGTAATCCGAACTGGGTCGGCCCGGCCTCTATCGTCAATGCACATCGCTTTATCTTCGATAGCCGTGACCAGGGTGCCGCCGAACGTCTACAAGTGCTAGGCCAGCGCGACGGCGTATGGCGTTGTCGTACGATCTTCAACTGTGCCGACGCCTGCCCACGTGGTATACCTGTCACAGATCTGATCGAAGATGTGAAACGTGCCATCATCTATGGTAGTACCGAGGAAGCATAAGCAGATAGCAGTATCTCCATATCCAGGATAGCCAGGGTCATAGCAGGCCAGCTATCCTGGTCGTGTCTCTGTTCATTTCTGTTCATGAGTGAACAGAGACGCTGTTAACGCATATGCATTTTTTTCGAAGACAGGGGTCGAGACGTTTTAGAGGTCTCAGAAGAACGCTCTTGTAGCTGCAATACCATCTGGGTAATCGATTCATGGCTTCCCATCTCCTGGAGGACTTTACCACTTCCACTACCACCTGTGGCATCCACCTCATACCGCTGGCGCACTCCCTGGGGATCATCGGCTGCAATAACCTGCTCCATCCATTGCACGCCGCAGATACCACATATCCCATGGCTTGCCTCATAGAGCTTGGGTACTGGAAGGGGAGAGAGACGTTCCCCCGCGCTATCAATCAAGCGCAAGCACCAAGCGCACTGACGCACCATACATCCACATCCTTTCTCAGCAGGCATTTCTTCAGTTTTTAGAAGAGCTAGTCTTCACAGATTATTCTATTACAGCACCACATCCGCCGCAGGAGGCTCTGTACATGCAAACCAGCGAGCAATGCGGCATACATCGTCAGGTAGTGTGAGCATACGACGAACACCTCAATTTTCATACCCCCCTATCTATTATAATCAATCTGTGGGTAAATAATAGACCATTTTGCTGCTATTTTTACCGTGCCTATTATGTTGAATACTACCCATCTTTTAAAAGAAACGCACTTTTTTTTGTATTTAGAATAAGTGCTACTCTAGAAACGAAGTATATTCAGGCTGGTCACTCATTTTAGGTGTAAATATATTCATGTTACAGCAGACGGCAAGGAATTTTTGATGAATAAATGTATAGGTAGTGTGACAGAAACACAAGGAGCAAAGACTTTTGCATATGATATTTTATGCATGTAGCAAGGCATTATTTATGCGGACACTTGACGTAAAGCTTAATAGTATGTTACCTTTGTCTCATGGTTCTACTTAGTTAAGAGTAATGACTAACTAAGATCTTATTTCACTTATCAACGCGACTCACATCGCTTGCGCTTTGTGTTCTGCGCACCCAGGTGTTCAAGTCAGCAATACGTGCAGTTTTACGAATTAGTAATAGATGCTCTTGGTGGTCAGTTATGGATAACCAGACCCGCCGCAACGATAGCGGCACACATACACACGAGGTGCAGAGACGTAGCAGTCGACAGATTGAACATGGTATAGACCTCCACATGATCCGTGAGTTCAACCGCCTCCTGATCTTAAATCATATCCGCGAACATGGCCCACTGGCGCGTGTCATGATTGCACAGCGGCTCGGTCTCTCACGTACAACCGTCAGTAGTATCATAGATGTGCTCATGAACGAGGGTATCGTGCGCGAAGGAAGTCTGCTTGACGCGGCCCCTCAGGGCGGACGCCGGGCTATTCTCGTCCACTTCGAGGAGGATGCAGGCCGTGTAATTGGGATCGATATCGGGCGTAGCCATCTTACATTGATTATCACCGATCTCGCAGCTACAGTCCTCTCTCAGAAGACACTCCCCTTTAACACCGATCATGGCGCAGAACACTGTATGCTTGAAGTTATACAGTTGGTGCGTCTCTTTACCAGCGAAGTAGAACTCAATTGGAGCAGGGTCATCGGCATTGGCGTGGGCATCCCAGGTCCTTTAGATAATGAATGCCATCGCATCAGTCGAGCGCCCCATATGCCTGGTTGGGAAAATATCGATCTATGGCAGATCCTCCAGCAAGAGTTCCATGTACCGATATGGATTGATCGAGATGCCAATATGGGTGCAATCGGTGAGTATCGCGGTGGTGCGGGCCAGAAGCACACAGACCTGGCATATATCAAGGTCGGAACAGGCATCGGTGCGGGACTACTGCTCAATGGTGATATCTATCGTGGGCATAGTGGCAGCGCCGGTGAAGTAGGCCATCTGACGATCCAGGAGAATGGGATACAGTGTAGCTGCGGAAACCGGGGCTGCCTGGAGACCGTTGCCACCGCTCCATTAATTGTCGCCGACGCAGAACAGGGCCTTACCCTCTCACAGAAACAATCCACCCACCTGAGCGGCATAGCTACAGCACATCCCGCCGACCAATCCAACAGAGCAAACAGAGCAGGTAGACCCAAGAAGAATATTGCCGATGTCCTTCAGTCTGCCCGTGAGGGTGACCCGGCGAGTCTGGCAGCACTGGAGCAGGCAGGCAAACATATAGGTGTCGCGCTCGCTGGGCTCATCAATATCTTTAATCCCTCCGCAGTTATTATCGACGGCGGGATCGCCCATCCTGACGAAATCTTCCTGCACTCATTGCAGAGGAGCGCAACTGACGCCTGCCTGCCTTCAGCCTGGGAAGGGACACATATAGTCGCAGCTGAACTGGGTACACTCTCGGTCGCACTAGGAGCAACCTATACAGTTATCGACGCTACGTTTAATCAGCAGAAATAGGAGTTTTACACTATGCACCTCTCGCATTGGAGGACCAGGGCACTCCTCTTCACTCTCGCTACCCTGGTCCTCCTCATCGTCGGTTGTGGACGTGAGACGACAAAGACAACACATACGATACATACAACAGGCTCACAACCAGTCCGCCAGAGCTCGACGTCCTCCCCAGGACAGAGAGCCAGCAGGACTGGCGTGATCACAGCCAACGTCGTATTCTCCATACGAGCAGAGAGACAGCCACTCCTGGTCCAGATAGCCAACGCTCTTGATACAGCACATACACTCCATGGCTCCTTCACCACCAGCATTAGCAGCCCGGTCTTCAATGGCACTGTCAATAGCGAACTATGGAAGATGGCTCCAAATCAGAGTCGGAGTGAGATTCATCAATCTACACTCGCACAAGAGCAGAGTGGCTCAGTCAATGTCACCAACGGCAAACAGCTCTGGCAATACAATCCCACAAATAACATAGTCTATACGGGGCAAGCAGATACGAGCTCAAATGGGAACACTACCAATAACGGTCTCAACGGGATAGCAGGGACAGGAGGCGGTCAGCTTCAGACGCTTTTCGCTCTTGTCCAGGGGATATTTGAGCAGGGACAGGGGACACTCAAGCCAGGAACCAGCATCATCAACGCACGACACGCCGTAGATATTCATGTCGTATCAACGAGCACGGCAGGGAGTAATCCGGCCAGTGGCAGCCCGTTTAGTGGCAACCAGGCAGCGCTTAGCTATAACGGCGAGGTCTATGTAGATCAGCAGACACACCTACCACTCAAGGTCAACATCACTATCGCTGGCCTGGGTGATGTGAGTATGAGCTTTAATAGTCTGGAGATCAATCCCATACTGCCAGCCAGCACCTTCACCTTCGCAACACCAGCCGGGGCCAGCGTCCAACCGCTCTCCGCCGAGAGCAACAGTACCAGCGGCACAGTTAGCAGTCAGTTGACGCTCGCGCAAGCAGAGAAGCAAGCTGGCTATCACCTGCTAAGCATCCCTGGCGATCAAGGTCAGTACCAACTCAATGGCGTCACGCTGTTAGGAACCCGTGGTAACCAGACGTACGAGCTGAATTATATGAAGGGCAACCAGTCCTTCACATTAGCCGAAGGCAAGCCACTGGCTAATCTTCCCCTCGACTCGGCTGGACAACAGGTACAGATTCAGGGCCAGAGCGGTATGCTCTCCAGCAGTCAGGGAGCAGTCACTGTTGCCTGGACGCAACAGGGTACAGGGCTGCGCCTCATCGGTCCCCTCTCAACTGATGAAGAACAAGCTATCGCCAACATGCTCAACTAGACTAACGCCCCTTACCTGTTGCTTATTCTCTTCAAAAAAGCTGGTAAGGGGCGAAGGCTGCTAGCGTGCCATGGTCTCTCTCACGACAGAGGCCAGGGCTTTGATAAACAAGGGGTGTGTATTGAGAGATTCGATACGAGCAAACTTGATACCGTGCTCTTCCGCCTGTTCGCGCGCGCCGACCTCTATATCATAAAGGATCTCCAGGTGGTCTGCCAGGAACTGTACAGGGGCGATGAGCACATTGGTCTGACCGGCCGCTTTAAGCTCAGGCATCACATCAGCGAAATCAGGTTTGAGCCATTCCTCGGGCGTATGCCCGGCGCTCTGATAACAAAACATCCAGCGGTCAGGACTGAGTCCGGCGCGGCGAGCGATCTCGGCTGCAGTCTCTTTCAAGTGGTTGATATAGTCCGGCTCGTTCTCGATGACGCGTTTCGGCATGCTATGAGCGGTAAGCAGGACTGGCGTCGTAGCACGAACATTCTCTGGCAGTTTAGCGAGTGCTTGCTGTAAACGATCACTGACTGCATCCAAAAAAGAGGATTGCAGATGCCAGTCCCGTGAGATCTTCAGTTGAATGTCATCCCGATGTAGTTCCGCAAAGGCTTGCTCAAGGGTACGGATATACCCATTCATGATGATCGGCGAGTACTGAGGGGACATAATGATACCGACCAGCGTCTGAGCACCAGCGGCAGTCTCTGGTACCATATCGGCGATAAATGGTGGGGAGAAGCGCATTCCGGCGGTCACATGAAATGTCGTACCATCACCAGTCGTATTCAGTTCTGCTTCCAGTGCCTGAGCCTGTTCTTGCGTAATACGAATCAGTGGCGAACCACCAATGAGAGCATAGCGGCGACGGAACTCTGTCAATACCTCTTCATCAGGTTCGCGGCCACCATAGACATTTTTAATATAAGCTGGAATATCATCAAGCGTTGCTGGAGAACCATAGGTCATCAGCATTACGCCAACATGTGCATGCGACATTGTTACCTCTGTGTCTGTTCATGTACGGCATCCACCAGACGTCGGAGCAGATCAGGTTGTGCAGCGACAGGGATACCATGACCAAGATTGAATATATGTCCAGGACGGTTAGCGGCACAGCGCAGGATATCCCGCGTACTCGTCTCAACCACCGGCCAGGAAGTGAGTAAGAGCGTCGGATCCAGATTACCCTGAATACCACGCGTGTAGCCAATCCGCTGCCACGCATCATCCAGATCGACACGCCAATCCACACTGATCACATCGCCACCAGCCTCCACCATCGCCTCTAACAGCGCAGAGGTGCCGGTTCCGAAGTGGATAGCAGGCACAGCCGCCTGTTTGATAGCGGCAAAGATCGGTTGCGTATAGGGCAAGACATAACGACGATAGGCAGCAGGACCAAGGGTACCAGCCCAACTCTCAAAGAGCTGTACGACATCCGCACCCGCCTCAATCTGTGCCAGCAGATACGCCTGGATGACCAGGGAGAGCTTGCGCATCAACGTATCCCAGAGGACAGGCTCGCTATACATCAACGCCTTCGCCGTTGCATAATCGCGGGATGGCTTCCCCTCAATCATATAACAAGCCAGCGTAAAGGGTCCACCGCTCAAGCCGATCAGTGCCTGCTGACCCGCCAGTGCGCGACGCACCATACGCAGCGCCGACAAAATATAGGGAACAGATTCCTCGACATTCATAACGCGTAACGCCTCGATATCGTGTGCGGTCCGTATCGGATGATGGATAACCGGTCCTTCATTGCGCAACTCGAAGGAGACACCCATCCCTTCCATTGGGAGCATGATATCAGCATAGAGAACGGCTGCATCGACACCAAAGCTCTGCACCGGCATCAGCGTCATCTGAGTACACAGCTCCGGCGTCTTGATCAACGTCAGTACATCGTACTTATCACGCAACTCATGATAGCCCGTCGAGTTCCGCCCTGCCTGCCGCATAAACCAGATCGGAGTAGCATCTGGCTGCTCCAAACGACAAGCGGATAGAAAGCGCGATCGACCCGTAGAGCTGATAGAGCCCCTGGAGTCTATAGATTCTTGCATCACACATTCCTACTCATTACAGTGACATAGCCCTTCAACCAGAAGGCTTAGTATATATATAATAGCGCGATTTTTCCCTACCAACAATAAAAAAAACTATAGAAAACTCCAACCTCTCCTACTATTTTCTCTATATTTCTATATATTTCTCTACAATGCGATTTTCACACGCTGAAAGCTGCCGATGGCTGCTACTTTAGGAGAAGAGGAGCTCGTTTCTTTGGATGACCAGGGCTATGAGCACCAGGGCCCTTAGGAGGGGCCGGAGCAGTCTTTGCCTGTTGCTTCTTTACAATGATTGGAGCAGGTCTCTTAGGTAAACGTGTGAGCGTACCTTTTTCAGATAAGCCTGCCTGCATCCCTGTGGCATGAAGATGTGTATTCGTAGAAGCATGCACACCGATCATATTCGTCTTCCATAGTGCAGGTGTGAGCACAGAGCTCACAATCAGTGGTGCGATGACCAGCAAGAACGAGAGCAGCGTTGTCATCATCAATACGCGACCGCGCAAGGGATGATGCTTCTGCCGAACAACCGTCACACGCGGCCTCTGCATACCCAACGAGATAGCTTGCGTCGCCAGCACCGAAACGGTAGTACACTGCCCCTCAACTACATCAAGAGCATACTTGAACGCACGATAAAACTCTTGCACAGACTGAAAACGGCGGTTAGGGTCCTTCTCAAGAGCATGCATCATGACATCCTCGATGATGGGAGGGATAGCAGGATTGAGTGTTGAAGGAAGCGCAGGAGTGTCTCGAATATGGCGCAAATAGATACCGATAGGCGTACCAGCTTTAAAGGGAACACGGCCTGTCAACATCTGATAGAGCAAGATACCGAGCGCATAGATATCGCTACGCAGAGACGCATCTTCCTCCGCCAGTTCAGGAGCCATATATTCGGGTGTACCGATGAGATAGCCAGTCAGGGTCAGATTATTATCGACCCCCTCTTCCTTGACCAATCCAAAATCAGCGAGATAGACATGTGTACCATCGCGCATCAGAACATTTGATGGCTTGATATCACGATGTACGATCCCCTGATCATGTGCATACTGCAACGCCTCAGCGAGTTGCGAAAAGATCTGATTCGCATCCGTTAAAGAGAGAGGCCCTTGCGCAAGTCGCTCGTCCAGGGTCCCATATTCTATATACGGTGAGATCAGATAGCACCACGACTCATGCTCACCGAAATCGAGCACAGGTAAAATATGCTTATGAGAGAGCGTTGCCAGCACACGCACCTCGCGCCGAAAACGTTCGCAATAGTCACCAGAAGAGGTATGTACAAGCTTGACGGCGACGATCTGATCGGTTTCGATATCGCGGGCAAGATACACCTCTGCCATACCACCCTTTGCCAGGCGATTCTGAATATGATAATGTCCTAGAGTAATTTGTTCAAGCTGCTGCATTGAAGTCCTCAGGCCGGTTTGTTGAAGCAGATCAATCACACATCCCACACATATACTACACGGTCTCGCAGCCTCATTCGTCACAGGATGAGTTCAATAGCGGTAGCCTCGCCAGAGACGACTATTACCACGTTTTGAGCTACTATCGCACAGCTTGACATAAGCGCAAGAGAGAGGCAAGCACGCAGAGAGAGCTCAAGAGAGAGCGGTATGATACAATGCAGATGAAGAGAATGACAGTGAGAGGATGAGGACTTATGGCAGATCGTATCGTCTATTCAACAGAAAGTGGACGCATTAGTACCTGTCCCAACTGCGGACAGCCCTACAAGACATGTCGCTGCAATCAAGCGACCGCTGGCAATAAGAAGAATGACGGTATCGTCCGTGTCATGCGCGATCGCAAGCAACGTGGCGGCAAGACAGTCACAGTTATCACCGGCATACCAGAGGGTGACGCCAGCACGCTCGGTCAGCAACTCAAGAAGTTTTGTGGCACCGGCGGCACCGTCAAAGATGGCACCATCGAGATCCAGGGCGACCACTGCGATAAGATTCAAGAGAAACTGACGACGCTCGGCTATAAAGTAAAGCGCGCCGGTGGTTGATCGGTATCAAGAATATCAAGGGCGCAGACTCCGTTTCTGAAGTCTGCGCCCTTGATATTCTTGTAAGCACACCCGTACTGACACTATTGCTATTGTTCCATCGGTGGCAGTTGCTCAGGGTATTGCGATTGAGGAGCATCATACGATTGCTTGGGCTGCTCGGCCTCCTGGGCTGGGTGGTAATACTGCTGTCGACCCTCCTGATAGGGACCCTGAGGTGCTGCCGGCGGCTGATAGCCCTCTTGGTATGGTTGATAGGACGGCGGCGGGGCTGGCTGATCAGGATTGGATGATGGCTGATAATATGGCTGCCCGTTTTGTTGATACGGCGGCGGCCCATTCTGCTGGTAGGGCTGCTGATACATTCCGTTTTGATATGGCTGCCCGTTCTGCTGCCAATTGCTGAAGCCATTAGGAATCAGACCGAGGCGACGCAGAATAAAGAAAGCAAGTGCAGCAATCACAAGGCCAGGGATGAGCCAGGCGATAACATGCGTGAAGATGACGATCAAGATGATGAACAGAAAAACACTCCCCATAACGCTGCCACCAGTGCGATAGCCATACGCTCGGCGAGTAGCTCTGTAGGCGCGACGGGCCGCTCTGCGGGCCTCACGGCGCGAATAATTTGGGTCTCCGTACCACATAGTATGCGCTCCTCTATTGGTTCTAGTACTGCTCAGGCTGGTGCGTTCACATCGTTGCTGCGTCACAGTATCTATGATTACACTGTTTACAAGACGGCGAACGTAGAGCATATCCCGAAGACCCACGCGACAGACTCGCTCGTGTTTTGCACGCTGCACGCTTAGTTTTCGGATCAGCAGGTCTATACGGTTGTATACGAACTCACCTATCAAGGGTTGCGTATTTTCCCGTTCTCTACCCTTACACCACAACAGTATCGAAGCTCTTACGCTCTTTTTCTTTTCCTCATATAACCATACGCTATAATGGCGTCAGAATCAAATAAGATCACACTCGTCATTTCCACTTCTACAGCATGAAGAAAGAATGATAGAGGGAGCGGCAGCAATGCAATAGAAATAAGGGATAGCACCTCGCAAAAAACGGGTATAGAGGTCATGCCACTAAAGCAGTATATGGGAGCAGGTACAATGAATATAGACGAGCAATTTGAAGATTTTCTGGCTGAGTTAGGAGTAGAAATGGAACGCCCAGAGGAACAGCTTCTCTATAATGGTGACTCAATTCCAGAGATTTCCATCTTCCAGGCTTCACGTGATCATTACGGCGTTTTCTATCGGCTAGATATCGTAGACCAGAAGCCAGAACTGCGCATTATGGTCCCGGTCGATAAGGGAGAGGCCCGGATGGATATCTATCTCGTACGCTTAAGCGAGCGCACACCTCTAAACACCAGTTTTAGCTTGATGTCCGACTACGAAGGCAGCACGGCCTATGAACAGGGACGTGAAGGTGCCTTACAGCACATGCTCTACGCCGTAGCCGAGATGATGAAACAGCTTTTCTGGAACGGTGATCTGCAAAGCATGACCTTTCCACCTGAGTTAGAGGTCATTCCAATTCTCATATACAATGAAAAAAGGATGGGTAGAAAAAAATTTCATTAGCAAGAAGTTATAGGAGACAATGCTCACCACCACGTATCTTTTCAGACCAAACGAAACGCTTTCTATACTGATAACGTTCCCTTCTATGGTACACTATCGAAAACCTTATTATGAAAACCAACGTGCACTGGCGTCGCTAGCGTTATGCACAACTATGCACAGGTTTTAAATAAGCAGTATGTTACAGTAGAAAGGAACGTGTTTTTATGCCTGAACAGATAGAAATTATTGGTCGTGAGGCCATCACATATTTCTCGCTGAAGCATGCCGCCCGCGAACGCGCTCTCCCCAAATCGCGTGCAACGATCCGACTCTGCGCCAATAGTATTAGAGCCACCCATCGTCATGACAGAGAGGGCGCTCACGCTCTGATCACGCAGGCTGGTGCCTTAATAGCCGAGATGGAGCAGGATCTACAAGAACATCGCGATATCTATTATGCAGGTTTCGTACAGGATGCCCAGAAAGAGTACGCCGAGGCCGCTACGTTTGCCGCGCTCAGCCAGCATCAACCACTACCCACACCGGGCGAACTGTCGATCGGTCATGCCGCCTACCTCAATGGCATCTCTGAAGCGATCGGTGAGCTGCGCCGCTTCGTACTGGACCAGTTACGCCGTGGCAACGTTGAAGACTGCGAGATCTTCTTATCGTACATGGATGACATCTATGCCGTCCTAACGACTGTAGACTTCCCTGACGCCATCACCGGTGGCTTACGCCGCTCGACAGATGCAGCACGCGGTATATTAGAAAGGACACGCGGAGACCTGACTTCATCCGTTGTTCAACTACAATTGCAACACTCAATGCGAGAATTGCAAGAGAATTTAGAAAAGCATCTCCCTGCCGATCAAGAAGGATAGGAAAAATAAACTAGAAATTAGTCCGCTTCCTTGACTTTATATACTATCAACAGTAAGCTGAATAGAGGTAGAAAAGATATTTTAAGTATACTCGCCTACTCTATCGTTTGCATACCGCTATATCACGTCCATACCCATTCCGTTACCTATTGGCAAGCAGTCCAGTTCGACATTCAACGATACCTTCCTGCACTGCTTGCCAATAGGTAACGGCTCGACTCCAAAGCGAATTGCCAGCGCATAGGTGATGGTAAAAGACCTTTCGCAGATAAACATCAATATCGATGTATACAGGAATTATATCATAGGAACGCTCAGAAAAGATGTATAGCGCTTCATTGCACCACGAGAGGAGCGTATGGATAACGAGAACGAGAACGAGAATATGTTGAAGCAGGACACATTGCAACAACCGGAGGATCACGAAGAGCAGTCGGCACTGAAAACACAGGACACATCAGTCGCCACAGCCGATGATCCAGAGGCAGAGACTCCCTACGAATCCGATGATCCAGAGGCAGAGACTCCCTACGAATCCAATGATCCAGAGGCAGAGACTCCCTACGAATCCAATGATCCAGAGGCAGAGACTCCCTACGAATCCAATGACGTCACAATACCGCAGGGATCCGAGGAGCCATTGAGCAGCGTAGAAGAGCCTGAAGCTGTGGACGACGAGACCGCAACGTATACACCGCAGTCGCAGATCGTCGAGGCCAATACGGTCGATTCACTGCCATCTAACGACGTAGCCGATAAAAAACATCATTCCGCACAGGTGGTACGAGCAGATTCAGTGCCAGCCGAAGAAGTACCAACAATCCCAATCGGATCACTACAAACCATTCACGCGCTCGAACCCGAGGTATCGGTACATTCTGTCGCTTCTATGCGCGAAACAAGTATCCATGCTCCATTGGTCGCACAGCCAGCGGAATATCGCCGTGGCTTAGGTGAATGGGTGGATATCTGGCGCGACGGCATGCGGCTCAAATATGTGCCGCTATCGTTATTACCAGTTCTACTGGGTACTGCTCTGGCCTGGATGCAGGCGGTATTACGACAACATCACCTGGTGCAGCTAAACATTCTTCATTTTGTCGGTATCATCATCGCCGTTATTCTCATGCAGGTCGGTGCCAATCTTATCAACGACTATTACGATCATCAACGCGGCATCGATACGAGCAACGCATTGGGACCCGGAGGACTTATTCAGCAGGGTTTTGCCCGACCGCTGAACATCTTGATTCCTGGTCTTGTGCTCCTTGGTCTGGGAACGGTTATCGGACTTATCTTTGCCATCGCGGGTGGCATCCTCGCCTGTCTGGCTGTCATTGTCATAGCGCTACTGGGATACTTCTTTAGTGGATCAAAGTGGCCGCTCTCATCCCTGGGCCTCAGCGAATTGATCGGCTTCCTGGCCTTCGGACCCTTACCGGTCATCGTCGCGTACTTGATCCAGACACGAGGTGTCTATGCCAATAGTGCACTGCTCTACAGTCTGCCGCTGGGCTTCCTGGGTGCAGCCGTGATCTATGCGAATAATCTGCGGGATTACGAAGGTGATAAGCATGCCAACAAAAAGACTCTGGCAACGCTGCTCGGCATCGTACCCGGACGGATTATCTATACGCTATTGCTCCTCGCATCCTTTGCGGTTATCATCTTGTGTGGAGTTCCCCACGGCACACCACACCTGATCCTGATTGCGCTCTGGACCCTACCAACCCTGGCATTAGCGATCAGCGGCATCTTGCGCACAAAGATCGCCGCCAGCTTCCAGGATGTCTTGAAGCAGACGCTGAAAATGCAGATCTTTTTAAGCATCTATCTGATTATCGGACTTGTCGCGACCGCTATCCTCTCGCTTCTACCACACTTACCCGCGATAAAGATCCCTTTCCTATAAGTTTGTACGTTTAGTAGACAAAAAGCGAGCGGCTCTTCTTATATTAAGGAGCCGCTCGCTTTTTGTTGAGAAGGCTATAGATCCCTGACTAATATATAGCTCAATTGCACCGAGCAATGTTGCATAGCGAGGCCAATCTTAAACGTGCTATACTAACAATACTGACATATCTGGGAGAGCATTAAGCTACTTTGGACGCTTTGACTCTCCCTTTCTTAATGCTTACTTGCCGTAAGGAAAGGACAGAGAGAGTGCTCGTCGATAGTCACGCGCATGTCGATACTAGCCGCTTTAATGAGGATCGCGAGGCAGTCATTGAGGCAGCGGTAGCTGCTGGGATAACGCGTATGGTTGATCCCGGTTGCGATCTGCCGTCGAGTCGCGCGGCGCTGGCGCTAGCGAAGGCCCACCCCGGGACCATCTTCGCCGGGGTAGGTGTCCACCCTCACGATGCATCCACCTATAACGATGAGGTCGAGGCGGAGTTACGCCTGTTGGCGAGTGAAACGGAGGTGGTAGCAATTGGCGAGTTTGGACTCGATTATTTCCGTATGCTCACACCGCGTGACATTCAACGCTCCGTCTTCTGTGCTCATCTTAAACTGGCCCGCGAGTGCAATCTCCCTTGCATTATTCATGTACGCGACGCTCACGACGATGTCATCGAGTTGTTACGCGCCTATGGGCAAGGTCTGCGCGGGGTCTTTCACTGCTTTTCTGGAGACGTTGCGCAAGCTGAGGAGTGCCTCTCCTTTGAAGGTTTCATGCTCTCTTTTGCAGGTCCCCTGACGAAACAAGGCAATGCGCTACCAGAGGTCGCCCGCATGGTGCCTCTCGATCGCGTGCTTGTAGAGACGGATAGCCCGTATCTGGTTCCCAAACCACTGCGTGCCAGGCGCAATGAGCCACTCTTTGTGAAGCATACTGCTGAGAAGTTGGCAGAGATCCGGGGTATGCCATTTGAAGAGATTGCACAGATCACTACGGCAAACGCAGTCCGTCTGTTTTCTTTAGGAGATACACAAGCATGAAATTATTTAATACCCTTACACAATCCTTACAGGATTTTGCTCCCATCGATGATACGGTACGTGTCTACGTATGTGGGGTGACGCCTTATGATACAACACACCTGGGTCATGCCTTTACTTATGCTTCTTTCGATACACTGATGCGCTATCTGGAGTATAAAGGCCACAAGGTTCGCTATGTGCAAAATGTGACCGATATCGATGATGACATTATTCGTAAGTCACGTGAGCTGAATATGACCTGGGATGAACTGGGGAACCGCGAGATCGAGCGTTTCCTGGGCGATATGGATGCGCTGAACCTGCGCCGTCCTGCTGTCTACGCACGCGCCACAGAGGAGATTGAGCGTATTATTGTGCTCATTCAAACCTTGCTAGAGCGGGGCTTCGCATATGAAAGCGAGGGTTGTGTCTTCTTCGATGTACACAAAGATCCAGAGTTCGACATTATGGCACAGGCAATCGGACTCCATAGTTACCAGGCGATGCTAACGATCGCCAACGAGCACGGCAACTTCCCCAATGATACCCGCAAGAATGATCCACTGGACTTTGTCCTCTGGCAGGCACAGGCTCCCGGTGAGCCTGCATGGGAGAGTCCCTGGGGTCCCGGACGGCCCGGTTGGCATATCGAGTGCAGTAGCATGTCGATGCACTTCCTGGGTGAGCAGATCGATATCCATGGTGGTGGCGTAGATCTGGCTTTCCCGCATCACGCTTGCGAAATCGCTCAATCCGAGCATGTCAGTGGCAAAGCTCCTTTCGTCCGCACATGGATGCACGTAGGGATGGTCTATCAAGATGGTGAGAAGATGAGCAAATCCCTCGGCAACCTGACCCTCGTCCGCAATCTGCTCAAAGAGTATAGCGCCGATGCTATCCGTATCCTGCTCGATAGCCACCACTACCGCTATCCCTGGGAATGCTTCCCACAGGATCTGCAAAATGCAGCTGAGACCGCAGACCTCTTCACACAGGTCCGCGCACTGGTTGGCCCGACCCCCAGAGGTGAAGACCAGATGCTACGTGACCTGTTTGAGGCTGCAATGGACAACGATCTCAACACACCAGAAGTGGTCCTGCTACTCAAGCATGCCGCACAAGATGCTCTGGAGCAAAAGAATACCAATCTTGGTGCTGAAGTCCTGCACCTGACCACAGTGCTTGGTCTGCGAGCATAATACGCGTAATAGAATAACTAAGGCACTAACGACTCTCGCGCTGCCAGGCTTACTTCGTTATCCGCTTGTTGTAGGCCTGGAATAGCCACCACTGATGCGCATAGCGCGGCAATCACACACAGACAGACGACCAGGATCAATGCCAGACGTAGACCGACCTGATCCGCGATAAAACCGATTACAGGTGGACCGATAAGCATACCAAAGTAGCCACACGTCGTCACATTAGCGAGAGCAGAACCCGTATCGCGCTTGTCTTTGGTGGTCCGACTGGCCGCGCTTAAGACAAGAGGAAAAATGACAGAGAGACCGATTCCTACCAGACCCAGGCCAACAAACACAATTGGAGTCCAGGCAATCAATAGAGCAAGCGCAAGCCCGATCGCTGCGAGCGAACTTGCAATGCGCACTAATAAAGCTGGACCGAAACGCGCCGCAAGATAGTCTCCCACACCTCGCCCAATCGCCATACATAACGAAAAGATGGCAAAGCCTGCCGCAGCTAATCCGGCACCCGAGTGGGCAACGCCAGACAGATAGATGGCGCTCCAGTCCGACATAGCGCCTTCACTAATCAACGCACAGAAGGCCATCAATCCAAGCAGAAGCAGGGTACGTGAGATGGTAATCAGTGGGACCTTCTGCGTGCGTTCATTGGCTACAGGCTCACCCTGTACTGTCGCAGCTAATGACAAAAGAAAACGCGCGCTCCCTAAAATTCCAATACATGCGCATACTGCGATTACTAGAAAATGAGGGCCAGGAGCAATATTATAGGCGGCCAGAATGCCGCTAAGAAATGCACCAACCAGGCCTCCCACGCTAAAGCAGGCATGGAACGAATTAAAGATCGGTCGACCATACTTTCGCTCAACATCCGCACCTTGCGCATTCATCGTGACATCCATGGCTCCGTTACTGGCCCCAAAGAATAGCAGTGCCACTATCAGGAGCGGAAAATTTGGCGCAAAGGCCAGTAAAGGGAACGCGATACACAAACAGAGCGCGGCTATTGTCGTAAGCACTTTGCTACCAAAACGCTTTGACATACGACCAGCAGTATTCATAGCCACAAGCGCGCCAATAGCACCTCCTAACAGAGCAAGCCCTAACCGACCCGGAGATAAGGCCAGTTTTGCCTGCACCGCAGGAATACGCGCCGCCCAGCTAGCGACAATCATACCATTCAAAAAGAAGAAAGCGATCACCGCAGCCCGAGCCATACGTAAACGCCGCATATCTTCCTGCTTATAGGAGCTTGCTATCATGTAGAAAATACCTTCATCTGTGACTATTGACACTAGCATAAAATACGCATAAAATTGCACTACAATTCTTAGTTTAACCGCATAAACGCGCAAAATCAAGGGGCATCGACGCGTTTTTATGCGGGAATGGAGCAACAATGCTGAAAGAAGAGCGCCATCACTATATCGTCGATCGGCTTCATCGCGAGGGCAAGATCCTGGCGACAGATCTTGTGGTCCAGTTAAATGTATCAGAAGATACCATTCGGCGTGATCTTAATGAGCTAGCCGAAGCGGGCGTCCTTCAACGCGTGCATGGCGGAGCGCTTCCTCGCTTACAATCCGCATCCTATGAGCAGCGGATGCAGGAGACGGCTACAGCGAAAGTAGCTATAGCCAGAACAGCGGCGGGACTTATCCACGATGGTCAGGTAGTAATCATGGATAGTGGGACCACAGTACATGAGATAGCCAATCAGCTTCCCCCTACGCTCCAGGCAACAATCATCACCAATAGTATCCCAATTGCCGCTACTCTGGCACATCATCCTAACGTGGATGTGCATATTCTGGGCGGACAACTTAAGAAAGATGCACAGGCAACGATAGGGGTACCGGTTATCGATGCATTAAGGCAGATACGCGCCGACCTTTGCTTCCTGGGCATCTGTAGCTTACATCCAGAGATCGGCATCAGTGTACCAGATAAAGAAGAGGCCTATATCAAACGCGCTATGTTGGAACAAGCCGCAGAAGTGATCGCCGTGGCAGAGGCCGCCAAGCTGGGTACCGCTGCTCCCTATATCGTCGGCCCGCTCAATGCGCTGACCTATCTGCTGACTGATGATGTGCTTGATGAAGAAGCGCTCACACCCTACCGGGCACAGGGGATTATAGTGGTACGCGCTGGCATGTGAAGTTCGCTATCTTGCGCCATCCATAGTCCATTCCTCCTATATACATCTCTACATGTAAATGTGATAATTGGATGTCGTAGTTTTTTGACAATTATCTGTCGTAAACAATCGACTTTTCAAGCTGGGAAGAGGACCGAGTACGACACATAATAGGAAAGGTATTACGACATCCAATTATCACATTTATACCCCAAATAGGCGTTTCGTACGACGAACAGATACGCTTATCTTGTCGCATTATCAGTCTTGACGTAAGGGTTTAAGAGCAAGGATTGATTGCTCCGCTTGGTCATCATTGAGTGAGGATGGCAACAATTGATCTTCCTTGGGTCGAGGTTGATTTTTACGGGTACCAATGCTTGCGCCAAGTATGCCCAGGAGTACTGCCCCACCCACTCCAACCAGGAGATAGATGATGGCTGAAAAGAGGGATGAGAGGTAAGGCTGTGCCATATCCATCAGTATTACTCCAGGTTGACCATAAAGATTGATATCTGCGCCATTATAGATAAAGGCAATGAGTGTGCCAATATTGATCACACTTCCAAGGAACACCATCCAGAAAATGGTTCTTGACCTTGTACGACGATCGTTGCTCTGCTTGCCAACCAGGAAAGCAATAATGAATGTACAGAGACACAGTGCCACTACTCCACAAAAAGAAAGACCTGTGATAGCTATTCTTGCAGATGCATTGCTATTGTCAATATAATTCAAAGTAATGCTGTAACTTCTGCTCCCCAGAATACGTATCAATGGAAATCCAATAACACGATTGACAAACACAATAAATGCACATGCAAAAACTATATAGAGGTCCATTATGCCAGATAGAGGTTGAGGTTGCCTTCTACTGGCCTCCGTTGTGTCTGGTTGTAGCATCATTTGAGTTGAAGCAGTGCGGCGCAATCGCCACTGACTCGCCAACCAGTTTCCCAAGAAACCAAGGGCACCAGCTAGACCCAGCATCAGTAACTCTTGTGGAATCGCTCGCACAAGTGTTTCTGCAGCCATCGAGAATAGATTGGGAACGGAAGAGGCGGCGGGATAGCGATGATACAAGAGGATAATGGGTGCCGCAATATCTGCCAGGGTGCCAATGAGTAGACCGCAGAGCCCAGCGATGATACCTATATGTTCTTTTTTTGTATATATACCTGCCAGAAAACCAGCCAAAAGATAGTCAAGCAGCCACAGGATAAGCATAAAGGCCGAAGGTATTTGTGTTGCTTGTGAGACATAGACAGATTCATTATAGAGATCGATACCAAGTTGAAGCGCACCTAGAACGCATCCAAGTGCCAGCCCGACACCAAGAACAATAGACAACGAACGAAAGCGTGAATAGTACATTTCAAACTCCTCTAATTATACAATGCACAATAGTATAATAGTGTTTTGTCGATTATCTATTACATCTTCAACAATAAATCAACATGCTCTTATGTTATACGTCTATTATGCTAATCTTATCACAGAGAATGCTACAGTTTACATCAGCCTCCATAGATAAAAAGTGGCATTTGACTCATTTCTTGAAGCTGTGTTCATAGCACCCACGTGATGCGCACGAGATGACACATTCACACGGAGTGGCCCCAAAGCGCTCTTCGTGGGTTCTCTGTAAATCATAGGATTCAGTGAGGTAATTTCTGTGATTTACACTCTACACCCCAAATCCTGGAGTACACGGAGTTCTTTGTTGCGATACAAAAAGCAATTTTTTTGCCGAAGCGCGTAAAACATTTTATAATCATACACTAGTATAGATACAGTAAAGCAGAAAAATTGAGAACAGATAGCATAGAGGGTGCGATCATTGTAATCGTATGCTTACTTAAGCAATGTGTAGGTTATGCGGGGGTAGAATGTATACGTTTGAAGACGATCACGAGACAACGGGACGCTTGAGACGCGCTCAACTCAATGCGGCTGAGCCAACAGTAGTGCAACAACAAGCTTTTGCAATGCCAGCGAATGAGCATATGCTACCAACGGATAAGCTGAGCAAGCAGGTTGAGCCTGTGGCAGCCAGGAAGTCAGACATGCCAGCACCGTATTCTGCACGGGCAGTGCTGGTTGCAATGATTATCGCGTGTGTGGGCGTCTTTATTACGGCGCTAGATCAAACGGTCGTCGTTACAGCGCTGCCACAGATGATCACAGATCTTAATATTCCACTTACGCAGCTTGATCGTGCCGCCTGGATTATCAGCGCGTATCTGCTGGGCTTCGTGATCGTTATGCCCCTGGTGGGACGAGTCTCTGATATCTATGGCCGTCGCCGGATCTTCCTGCTCTGCCTGGCTATCTTTGGGCTTGGCTCGCTACTCTGTGCGCTCGCTCCACAGCTTGGCAAGAGCATGCCTCTCACGTTTCTCACGCCACTGCATATCGATACATCCTCACCGGGTCTACTGTGGTTGATTGGTGCTCGTGTTATTCAGGCCATCGGTGGCGGAGCGGTCGTCCCGGTGGCGATGGCTGTCGCGAGCGATGTCTATCCACTCCACAAGCGTGGCCTGGTACTGGGCATTGTTGGAGCGGTCACAGAGGCAGGAGGGGCGGTGGGACCGCTCTATGGAGCATTGATCGTCGGACGTCTCGGGTGGCAGTATATCTTTTACTTTAATGTGCCGCTCGTCCTGGTCCTCTTCGCTGCCGCCTGCATCGGTATCCCCAAAGGTCAGCGCCAGTATGAGAAGATCGACTGGTGGGGTGCTCTGCTACTGGGGCTAGCGCTCACCTGTCTGAGTCTCGGTCTCGCTCAGCAAGGATCGAGCATCGGCCCGGTCAGTGCCAGTGCCCAGGCCGGACAGAGCAATCCGCTGACCCTGATCCTGGCAGGCGTCTTTCTGGTAGGTTTTCTGCTTGTCGAGCGCAATGTTCATTGGCCAATCATCGACCTCAAGCTCTTCAAACAGTTCGCCTTCAGCGCAGCTGCCCTGACCAGCCTGCTCGTCGGTGCCGCGCTCATCATCGCCATGACCAATATCCCCATCTTTGTCGATACGGTCCTACGCCTCCCTGTACTGGATAGTGGACTGGCCCTGCTACGCCTTACATTGATGATCCCAATCGGTGCTATCGTCGGTGGCTGGCTCTGCAATCGCATTACAAGCCGGATCACTGCACTACTGGGTCTGCTCTGTACCGCGACTGGCTTTTATCTTATGAGTCATTGGTCGATCCAACCTGACTGGACACAGATGACGATGGGCACAGTTATTGCGGGCCTCGGCTTCGGACTGGTCATCGCTCCAATCAGTACGACCGCCATGAACGCCGTGCGCCTGAACCAGGCCGGCTCCAGTTCAGCGATTATCACAGCACTACGCATGGTTGGTATGATGCTGGGGCTGGCCATGCTTACCTCGTGGGCGCTGGCCGACTTCCGTCAGCTGATCCTGACCTTCCCAAGCTCGGCAGCGGCAGCCAGTGGTGATCCGCTACAAAACTATGCACGCTACGCCTTGCAGGCCGAGCATACCGTCTATACCACCGTCTTCTTTATCTCCGCCATTATCTGCCTGCTTGCCCTCATCCCCGCGCTCTTCCTCTGGGGTCGCAAACTGCCGCATAGTGTCCTGGCAACGCTACCGCTGGAGGAACAACCTACGGCACCAATACCAGACATTCATAGCAGGACAGGACGTGTCCGGCCTATGTTCGGAACAACCAATATCATCCTGAGCGGCCTGCTGATCGTGGGCAGTTGCTCCGCGGTTATTCTGGCAGCCAGTCTGAACGCAAACCCCGCCCCGAAGGCACCCACCAGAGAGATACAGCTGGCCCTTAGCACGCAGGCACTCACCTCCATCTTCACCACACAACTGGGCAAACAGCAGGTGATTCATAATCTCCAGGCCACACCTGGCACGAACAACGGACTAAAGATCACCTTCTCGCTCCACATCGACTTTGGCTCTATACACCGTGTTATGCCAATTGAGCTGGACAGCACTATTCGCATGGATAAACAGCAAAATCTGCAGCTGGTCATCCAGCATGTCAAACGCGACGGCATCGAAGGTACACCTGCAGTCGCTCATGGCATGCAGGGAGCGCTCAATCAATTGATGCTCCAGAATATCATGCCAACCATCCATCAAAAGCTCAAAAGCATGCAGATTATCGCCGTTACTACCAGTCAAACAATCTCCTGTGGTAAAAACAGCACTATGCTCGTCTTTAAAGTAGCAATCTCTTCACTGCAAGGGATACCAGTCGATGCGATACCGTCCCCGATCTGTTTCCATGATGCACTAAATTTGAATGGTTTGTAATAATAACCATCGTGCCCTACACTAATGTGAAAAGAAGAGACGGGAGAGCCTTGATCTCCCCAACGAGGAAAAATCGATGAGAAGATTAGTCTCACGCCTGATACGCTTGTGCTGGATATTGATCGTTGTATTTCTATGCGTTGGGATTACCGCCTCTGTCACTGGAGTCATCACACCAGCGGATGCTCAACCGGCACCACGGCAGAACACAGTAACGCTCAACGGCATGATTTACCTGTCACGCACGACGCTACAACAACGTTTCCAGGCCAGTATCAATCAGCAGTTGCCAAAGCTAAAGGATACCGCCATCAAAAATATTGTCAGCGGCCTCCCAGGCTGGGCGGGTGATTTCGCCAACAGCTTGATCCAACCATCTGTCAAACTACTGGCTCTAACACCACAGCAGGCGGGACTGCGCGCCGATCTTCAACTCAGCCTCTACAATGGAGATCCTGATCCGACCGCTATCAGTATGCTCGTTACCTTCCAGGTACTCAACAGCACCACGGTCCAGGTCAGCGGTCAACCAATCGACGGTCAGCCAACCCTGATCAGTGGTCCCATCACCACCATCACATTACCCATTGGACAGATCAGCAGCGTTACACCTACGCCCACCTGCGGCACCTCTGGTCTCCAGGTCGGCCTACAGTTGCCCGTCAACCTTGCAGCCAACGCAACCAAAGCACAAAGCAACACGAGTGCAGCATATGTACCACTCAGCTTGCATAGTAGCCAACGAGAGCAGAGGTCACAAACGCAGCAGGACTCTGTAGCAGCCAATATCGAGATACCAGTCAGTTCGCTCTCAACCCTGGCACAGGGGCTGGGTACCATCACCATTAACTCTAGCCTGCAGGCACAGAACCTGCAGATCACAGAGCAAAACGGCACCTATAGCGCCAGCGCCGACATCATTGGCAACGTCTTCGGCAATCCCACGCTCAAGCTAGGGACCGCCACGACGATCCTCGCGCCCAGCGCAGTCAACGGCCAGCTACAGATGAATGTCACCAACACCAACGTCCACATCCTCTTCCTGACGCTACCGGTCAATGACTATAACCAGCAGATCCAACAGTCATTAAACGCAGCCATCAGCAGCGCACTCAAAAATCAAGTTTACATCAACAGCGTCACAGTTGGACCGAACTCCCAGATCCCCTGCGCCGCACCCAGCAGTCTCCTGCTTAGCGGAACAGCCTCGCTCAACTGAAACCGAACCAGACCGACGGGCTTTAATGAGCCCGTCGGTTCTGGTCTGAGCGTGGATCGAGAGAGCAATAGCTAACGCTAACACCGTTCGTTTCCTATTTTGCCCATTTACAAAGTACACTTCCATCATGTAATCTCTATTTATAAATCTAAGTTGCATAATGATGCCCGGTGAGCTTCTCTGTACAATATTAAAAAGAGATTATTACGACGGATAGGGTCAGGTACCCTATCCCCTGAAGGGGATGGGCTTGTAAACTGTTCGTGGCTTTACACGAGGCTGTTGCAAGCCTGGACCTGACCAGACTCAGTTTCAGCGTTTTGTCTGGATAGAATCAGCCAAGCTGAAACTACAATATCGGGAAGGTTTCAGAACGTACCTTGGGATGCGTGCCAGTCCCAAGCTCTACAACTTTCAAGTTAACCAGCAAGACGGGGTTCGATGCAGTGCTTGAAGGGCATGCGGCCCGATATTATTGTCGAGGCAAACATTACTTTGTGCGGAAAAGGGTACCAGCCATCTCTGGCAACGAAGGGCAGACCGCACTTCTGTTCTTCCCCCGCAAGGGGATGTATGCGAACTGAGAGTACGTCTGCGGACGCCTTTCTTTCCTTCCACTGCCTGAAGGCTGGTGGGCATCCAGAAAGGATTTTTGTGGATAAAGTGGATAGAGCGGATACGACGGATATAGCAGCACAGGATACGCCATTGCATGAGCAGGCATTAGAGGAGGAGGCCTTCAGCGATATCTTCCCAGAGATATTGCCAATCACGGTACGGATGCCAACTCCACTGACACTCCCAGCCTTGCCAGGCCAGGCAAAGAGGCGTGGTAAACTCGACACCACGACCAGTCCCCCCGATGCAGAGGAGATAGCCCCCAACTATCATGCGACTGTCCACGATATCCCTGCCGATGACCGACCGCGTGAGCGGCTCCAACGCCAGGGAGCCGATATGTTGACGACATCAGATCTACTGGCCATCATTCTACGCACCGGCACGCACCGTGATAATGTCATTGAGCTATCAACCAATCTGCTCGCCAAATATGGCGGCCTATCGGGACTGATGGCAGCAGACTTCTATGACCTCTGTGCGACATATGGTCTGGGACCCGCCAAGACAGCCCAGCTCAAGGCCTCCCTGGAACTGGGAAAGCGGCTTAGTATGGTCCCGGCAGAGAAACGCTACCAGATTACATCAGCCGACGATGCTGCGCGTTTGATCCGTATGGAGATGATGTACCTGGACCACGAAGAGCTACACATTATGTTGCTGGACACCAGAAACCAGGTCATCGAATGCATTAAACGCTATAAAGGGACAGTGAATAGTTCCGTATTGCGGATCGCCGAGGTGTTGCGTCCAGCGATCACACGTAATAGTCCACGGATCATCATCTGTCATAACCATCCCAGTGGCGATCCCACACCATCAAATGAAGACATCGATGTCACAAGACAGCTCGCAGAAGCCGCCAAACTACTGGATATCGAACTACTCGATCACCTGATCATCGGCAATCCACGCTACCTCAGTCTCAAAGAACGCCTGGGTTGGTAGGAGTTTTCTGCATGAACGGAGAGAGGTTTTTGGACTCGGAACGAAAACGTGATACTATTGAGGATGTCTATTCTATAGCTTAGCCAGCGAAGAGATAGGGGCGGCAAAAATTGCGTCAAGGGTATCTGGCATGCGGTGAAAAAGCACGACAAAAAAGTAAATACGAGCAAAGCAGAAGCGTTGCCAGGACCCTCCCCTCTGAGCGTATAATACAACAAGGCCGATTATTTCGCACCCGCACTAGATTATTTGCAAGGGTCTAATTTTCGAGGAGCAATCAATGGATAATAACCAGACCATACGTAAATGGTCAGATCTGTATAAAATGAATGTTACTATTCCTAGCGAGGGCAAGACACTGGGACAGGTGGAAGACTTCTTCTTTAAAGAGGATAGCAACGCCATCTATGCACTTTGTGTACACACACGACTCCATGGCGATCTCGCGTTGCCAGTAACGTATATCCAGTCCGTAGAGAAGGACTACGTTGCCATTCGTAATGAGCAAGCGCTCACCAGGGCGCTGCCACCACTGACACGTGGTCAGCAACTGCTCGCCCGCAATGTTGTCGACGACAAGCAGAATGACGGAATCGGCACGATTAAAGATGTATATATCGCGGTCGAGCCACCTGCGACCATGCGTATTGGCGGCTACGATGTGCTGCACGGCTCATCCAATCGTACGTTGGGTGCAGACGGTGTTGCTCACTATAACAATGAAGATAATAGCATTGTCGTATACGACCAGACGGCGAAAAAATTACGCTAAGATCTTATTCCGAAACCCAACGCGACTGGCGTCGCTAGTGCTCGCACACGCAGGTTTTCGGATAAGTAGTAAGCACTATTCAATCGTCTCAACTATCCCTCATCAGTGGAGACTCCAGGCAATAATGCAGGCGTACATCATCAGATGCTACGCCGCACGTCGGCCGGTCGGCAACCCGCGTTCTCAACCTGCATAGTTACGGTGTTGCCGATCGGAATTGGAGTAGTCAGAAGCAGTGAGCATTGCTATTATGCCCCACTATTCAGCCGCACGATCTCAGCCTCCGCAGCACGCGCCTCACGTCCACGCCGCAATTTCTTCAATGCCTCAGCTTTACGCCGCCAGTTATCGGGATCAGTAGGCGCGAGCATGATCGCATCGTTCGCAGCAGCCAACGCCTCTTCATAGCGCTGAAGATGCTTCAGCACCAGCGATTTGTTATGCTGCGCCGAGGCCATGCGTGGATTGAGACGGAGCGCCTGCTCATACGAATTTAATGCCTGCTCATAGTTGCTCAGGAAGTAGTAAGCATTTCCCTGTCCATTCCAGGCCTGCGGAATAGCCGCGTTGTACTGTAAAGCACGGCTATAAGCATCCAGGGCTTGCTCATAACGTTCAAGCTGGAAGAGGACACTGGCTTTACCGTTCCAGGCCGAGGATGAACGCGGATCCAGACGCAGCGCATCATCGTAAGATTTCAGAGCTTCAGTCAGGTTACCAAGATCAGTCATCACAATCGCTCGGCGCTCCCAGGCTTTAGCGAAGCGTGGATCGCAGGCCAGCGCTTGCTCATAGCGATCCTTAGCACCGCGTAGCTTACGCTGGTTATAAAGGATATCGCCAATACCACATAACGCCGGAGCGTACTTGGGGTCACGCTTCAATACCTCTTCATAAGCCAGAAGCGCCTCTTTATCCTGTCCCATCTCACCCAGTACGAGACCTTTACCATTCCATGAACTGACGACATCACGATCCAGAGAGAGCGCCTGATCGAACGCACGCAGAGCCTCTTCATAACGCCGCTGCTGCCGCAAGACCAGTCCTTTGTTACTCCAGGCCTGAGCCATATAACGATCGAAATGTAGCGCCGTCTCAAAGGCTTTCAGCGCATTATCAGGCTGACGGAGAGCACTCAGGACAGCCCCTTTGCCATTCCAGGCAATCGCATTATCCTGCTCCAGCAGGATCGCACGATCGAAGGCATCCAAAGCCTCCTGGTTGCGATGCAGCATATTCAATGCAGTCCCTTTGCCATTCAAAGCGGTGATCAGATTGGCATCGATCTTTAATGCCTGCTCAAACGAGGCCAGTGCCTCCCGGTGCTGTCCACTGAGAGCCAGCGTCAGACCACGTCCCTGCCAGGCGACAGGATTCTGCGCATCGTCTTTCAGAGCACGATCATAGAGGACCAGTGCCTCTTTCAGGTGCCGCTGGGAGTACTGCTGATAGGCCTCTTGTAGATACTGGTTGGTATTGCGGCCCGGTGTCAGAGGCGGTACAACGCTATAAGGGCGCGCCTGTGAAGGAAGCGAAAGGGTTCCACTAATACGCTGCTGATCGATATGGTGCAAGACCTTATCGACCTCCTGTACGTTCGCAGGACGATCTTCAACGGTCATGGCAAGCATCTTTGTCAGCAATACATCGAGTTCAGCAGGTACCTCTGGATTCAGGCTTGAAGCGCGTTGGAAGAAGAAAGGTTGCTCACTGGGATCAACACCAGTCAGCAGACAGTGCAACAGAGCACCCAGACTGTAGATATCGGAGCGCGGAGTACTCTGTGCCTTGCCATACTGCTCAGGCGCAGCAAAACCAGGCGAGCCAAGCGCAACGGTATCATGAGATTGACCTGGCTTAAAGATACGAGCAATCCCAAAGTCAATCAGATAAAGATGTCCATTCTCGCTGATCATCACATTTTGCGGCTTAAGATCGCGAAAAACGATGGGTGGCTGATGATTATGCAAATACGCCAACACATCACAGAGTTGCTCACCCCAGAGTAACACCTGCTCTAAGGAGACCAGACTCCCTCCGGACTTCTCAAGATACTCATCCAGCGTCTGACCCTCAATAAAGTCCATTACCAGATAAGAGCGCTCTTCTTCGTTAAAGTGATCATAGATGCGCGGTAGATTGGGGTGCAACAGATCAGCAAGCAGATGTGACTCACGCTCAAACGCTGCCTCGGCCTCTTGAATTTGAGGCTGGGTCAGGCCCACGCGGCTCATCTCTTTGACAGCAATTGTGCGATTATTAAAGCGAGTATCAATGGCCTTGTAGACCGCACCCATCCCCCCTTGCCCAATACGCATCACAAGCTCATAGCGATTGCTCAACATTGTCTGTTCGGGCAGATCGCCGGTTAAATGATTGAAGGGTAACGGGGTAGCGCAGTTCTGACAGAAGCGCGCCGTCATTACGTTGGCTGCCCCACAATGCTCACAGAATTGTTCCTGCGTTGCCATATGTCGTATGGTTCCCTGTTTATTACTTTCTCAGTTTCTTCAAGAGGGCGCCATATGTCCCTCCATATTTCGAATAGTACATCCTTGTGTTTATAGATATACAATAAATAATCGTGATGAATCAGGAGATAGGGATATTCTGGGTAGTGTGCAGTACATTTCCGTACTCATGCAACAACCCAGATCCGAACCTGAGTGCATCGCATTAGCGATAGCAGCTATTGCATATGCATAAACTCTCTGTTTGATCGACTCAGGTAAAGCTATACACATGATAGCATATGCCATGCCGTTTTGCGAATAACAGCCTGTAATGACAGCCTCTATAGCACGACGACATAGACATTATGCCTGAGGGTCGTGCTCGATACAGCGCCAGAGCGTGAGCCATTCAGGAATGCTTACCGTTTCGGCACGTCGACTGGCATCGATATTGGCAGCAGCCAGCCAGCCACGGACCTCTTCATTTTTATGGTGCATGCCATGAGTCAGTGAATTATGCAACTGTTTGCGCCGCATCGAGAAACCCGCCTGCACGACCCGGAAGAAACGATCACGCTCCTCTTTGGTCAGGTTCGCCTGTGGCTGTACGTCGATACGCAAAATTGCAGAATCAACTTTGGGTGCCGGATAGAACGATCTGGCTGGTACAGTGGCGACGATACGCGGCTGACCATAGAACTGGACGCTCACACCGAGCAGGCTGAGATCACCTGGCTTAGCAACGATACGTTGCGCAACTTCAAGCTGCACCATCACGACCAGCAATTCAGGTGTATTCTCGGTCTCTAAAAAGTGTCGGAACGTCGGTGCCGTAATATAGTACGGCAGGTTCGCTACAAGCTTGTAGGGGTGTTGCCCAAAGACATCCGCGGGATTAAGATAGAGCAGGTTTGTAGCGATTAGCTCAACATTATTGTACGTACTCGTGGTCGTGCCAAGTAACGTAAGCATATCACGCTCGATCTCGACCGCCACAACGCGTTTAGCCACCGCAGCCAGCTCACGTGTCAGAACTCCTGTACCCGCACCAACCTCCAGTATCTCATCGTCCGGGCCAATCGCAGCAGCCGCAACGATATGCTCCAAAACGGCACGATCGATCAGAAAGTTCTGACCAAAGGACTTATTGGGGCGCATACCATGAGCGAGCAGCAGGTTACGTAAGGCATGAATATCTGTAAGGTCGACATCACTCAGCAGTTTGGCGACGCTCGGCATATCTGGTGTATTCTCAGTCAATATTTCACTCTCTTGTTAGCTATGAAGTAGCAGAATTCTTTTCTGTCTCAACATCAACACCCGCTGGCGCGATGTAACCAATGCATGTTATCTCTATTTTACCATGCCAGACGCCGACTGCCATGACCAAAGAATGGAAAAGGTAAGAGATATGAGATATGGAAGCATGAGCCATCTAAAGAGCTTAACGACGCAGATGCCCAAGCTTCCAGAGGAGGAAGAGCGCACCGACCACAATGGCAATGAAAAATAGCCCGGACAGCAGAGCAAAAGCCAGCGCAAGGAAGATAAACAAGATACGCAAGATAATCGGTAAGACAATGAATATAAACAAGATCACCAGGATAATCTTCAAGGCCGGATTTGCACCACGATAGGAATACGAATACCGCTGCCATGTAGAGCGACCACGATTATACATCGTCCCCGGTCTTCCCTGCTGAGAATAACGGCCCGCATTCCCATAGTTGCCCGTCGTCCGTCCATTCGTATACATTTGCTGTTGTTGTTGCTGTTTTTGCTGCTGCTGTCCACCACGAACTGAAGACGTGGCAGGACCATCGCCAGGCACAGCTCGCGCATATTCTGAAGATTGTGGACGCTGCGGGCGAACAGTATCCTGAGCACGGTAGCTATATGGTGGTACAGTATCTTCATCATACGTCGGTAGCTGTTCATGCTTTGGCATATCGCTCGTGCGGCGTGCGTTATAGGGCTGTTGCTCTTGATATCCTGAGCCTTCTTCGGACTCAGGATGAGATTCTTGCTGGCTCATGGGCCTCTCTCTTCTCTCCCAGTAAAGGACATCCTTCTCTATTATAATTACGATAGCGACAAAAAGGAGTTGCAACTAGCAGCACATAGTAAGCAACAGAGCCTGGCAGGAGACAATCGACAGAACGTAGTAAAGAAGATACAGCGAAGTACGTTAATTTGCATCTATGAAAAAATATGCTCCAAATAGGCCATATATACATATATACCCGCTCTCTGTGGTATTATTTAAAATGAGTATAGATAGGTATAACTATGTTTGCATGCACAATAAGAAATGTAAACAGGTGGAATGTAAAACCAGAGAGATAATCAGTAATATAGTAATACTAAAAAAGCCAATTAGCATTGCGCCAGGAAGGATACGGCATGCCTATAGACGATCAAAAAGATCTGCAGAATGGATTTTATGCGCAATCATCTGAAAATAATAATCGAGCTGCCTATCTATCCACTCGCGCTACATACGACGCGCAGAGAACTCCCGAAGCGTCTGGCAACCGCGCAATCGGTGAACGTCACAGACCAACGACAACTAGAGACATCGATAAACGGCTGCTATTCCAGCAGCGCCGCAAGCGCGTCAACCGCGTGCTGATGCGTAAGCGATACAATAATCGCAACCAGAATCACACACTGAGCCGAGTTGCAACAACATTAGTCATACTCCTGGCCGTCCTGGTGGTCATCTTATCAGGTAGTGGCGGAGGCGCATTTGCCTACTATCAATCCCAGCTACCAATCCTGAATAAGATCGCATCACACTCATTATTTCAGACTACCCGTATTTATGATCGCAATGGAAAGCTACTCTACCAACTCTATGATCATAGTGATGGTCATGGACGGCGTACCTATGTAGACTTTGCCAACATTCCCAACAACTTGATTAACGCAACGATTGCCATTGAAGACCATTCTTTCTGGCAGAACTCCGGCATCGACTACACAGGTATCGCACGGGCAGTCATCGCGAACGCCAACGGAGTCCGTGAAGGTGGTAGTACAATCACCCAGGAGTTGATCAAGATCCAGTTCTTCTCTAACACGTTGAATGATCGTACACCGCAACTGAAAGCACAGGAGGCGGTACTGGCAATAGGTCTCACACGGCAATACTCCAAAGCGAAGATTATGGAGATGTACCTCAATACTGTCTTCTATGGGGATAACAACTATGGTGTTGAGGCTGCGGCTCAAGACTACTTCAACCTGAAACCAAAGTGCAATAGTAAAGGGCAATGCATCCCAGCCATCGCCCAACTTGACCTGGCACAGGCCTCCCTGATCGCAGGACTACCACAGAGTCCATCGCTCTACATGCCCTTTGCGAACAAAGAGGAAGCGTTGAAACGCCAGACAGAGGTCCTGGACAATATGGTCAGTCAGCATATGATTACGTCCGTCCAGGAGAATCAGGCGGAAAAAGAGATGCAGAACTATAAGTTCAAGCCCTCGCCAGTCGTCCTCAACGCACCACACTTTGTCAACTACCTCATCGACACTATCTTAATCCCACTCTTTGGTGCCGCAAACCTGGAGAACGGTGGCTATAGCATCTATACGACACTCGACCTGGATCTAGAGCGGGAAGTCGAAGCGATCTCCAAAAAGTGGATTGAGACCAACGCCATGGATTCATATGGCGAGTCGAATCTCAGGGTCAACTATAATCTGAATAACGCGGCGGTTGTGGTACAAGATCCTAAAACCGGTGAGATATTAGCTATGGATGGGAGTGTCGACTATAATAGTATCGATCTCAAAGTAAATGGTCAGTTTAACTCGGCTGTCGATGCTATACGCCAGCCAGGTTCATCGTTTAAACCATTCGTGTACGCAACCGCCTTCGAGAAAGGCTGGTATCCAGGGATGGTTATCCCTGATGTGCAAACGACGTTCCCAAATGGGCAGACACCATACGCCCCACCCAACTATGATGGCAGATTCCATGGGGCAACCTTAACAGCACGCTATGCGATCGCAAACTCGTACAATATCCCAGCCATCGATGCCCTTGAGTTCGCAGGCATCCCTGATGTACTCACCACTGCCGGTCGTATGGGCCTTCCCAACGTCGCCGCAACACCGAAAAGTAAGCAGGGTCCCGCTATGGCGCTGGGTACCTCTGGAGAGTCACTCCTCAATATGACCGGAGCCTATTCGGTATTCGCAGACGGCGGAGTGCGTATGCCACAAACATCGGTGTTGCGTATCGATGATAATCAGGGTAATACAATCTATCAATTACCTCCTCCGGGCAAACGCGGAGAGCGAGTGCTACGCGCGGATGTCGCGTATCTGGTCACCAGTATGATTTCAGATGTGAATGCGCGTCACCAGGAGTTCGCGCCCGGTAACCCGTTAGAGTTGGATCGGCCAGTCGCAGCAAAAACAGGTACAACAGATAACTTTGTCGACAACTGGACCATGGGCTATACACCCAATATTACCGTTGGCGTCTGGGCTGGCAATAGCGACAACTCGCCAATGGCGAATAATTCCATTGGTATCACAGGCGCAGGCCCGATCTGGCACGATGTTATGACCTGGGCCGATCAGCACTACCACTTTCCAATCGAGGATTTCGCCAAACCGGCAGACGTTGTCCAGGCAGCGCTCTCCAAGACGACTGGTCTCGCTCCTGCAGCCGGTGATGGCATCAACTACGATTGGGTCATCAACGGTCAGCAACCGACAATCGTAGGCAGCAACTCCTACACAACACCAACGCAACCCAAAAGACTGGGGCTACCCGTGACACCTCCAGGCCAAAATGGAGGTCCACCACTGACCCCTACACAATAACAGCAAGCATCGATGCCCACCCCCGGGTTACCTTGTTCTCATTTTGCAGCAAGATGACCCGGGGGTCTTGTATTATATGGGAGAAAGCAAGTTTGCTACCATTCAGATAAGCTAGCCCAGAGCTACATAGTAAAGACTAAGATCTTATTCCGAACACCAACGCGACTGGCGTCGCTAGTGCTCGCACACGCAGGTTTTCGGATAAGTAGTAAAGGAGACCCTGATGGGAGATCTATCCGAGCAGCAAAAAGAACAACTGCAACAAACATTCACCGATTCAGGCTTTCGCCCGCTGACTCGCACAGAACGGCGCAACATCTGGCTGCATGACTACGAGCAGCAGGATATTGCCCTGCAATCGTGGGCCAGATTGGTAGAGCAACAGGGAATGGAGATCGAAGTTATGCTGCAGATGGAAGGACTCCTCATTTTCGGAACGATGGTCAGTACACGCTCGTACGCACAATTTTATATCAATCTGCACGAACAGATGTACCGCAAACAGGAACCCGAGACAGCTGATTTCCTCCAGGAGTACTACACCGCCCTGATCCCACCCGATGATCAACCCGAGATCGGTCCTGAAGGGCTACCACTCATGATTCGCTACATCCATCTGCGCGATAGCACCATTATGAGCGCCGGTCACAAAGTCAAAGTCCCCTACTGGCGTGGCAAGATCAACCAGGTAGACGGTTTTGTCGTAGGTGCATCAGCCGAAGAGTAGAAAAGTAAGCATAGATCAATGGGGGTACTTGTAGCCGTTTTCAATCTCATTCGTTACATTCCACGAATGAGATTCGTCTGATTATGCGTATAGGTTAAAATGATGGTGTACGTGTAGTGTTGGCGCGGAATGGTACAGACTAGCATGGGTCAATATGATGATGTGGCGGGATGGTAATGGTAGTAATAGCAGTTTGACGAAAAAAATAAATGCGGACCGGGGAACGCACAGTCATCCCCCTCAAATAATGAATTTATAAGAAAACGGAGCACACTCAATACTATGGATCAATCTTTCGTACAAAGTAATGTTACTGAAATCCTTGATCCTTCACAAGAGATCGTGGAGGAGATAGTAGAGATCGTTGAGCAGGTTGCTCCGGCAAGCCCGACCCTGCCCAGCTATCATCCAACTTCGTGGGCCCTACTGAACACCGTGTTGGACCGCGTCGACGTTATTACAAATGGGCGCGCAGGCTCACTCTACCAGTTCGCAACCTTCCTGGTATTTGGCGGCAGTACCGCTCTGGTAAATATGGCGATTGTCTATGTGGTCTTCTACCGCATGCAGATGCCGGCACTCACATCTGAAATACATAATTTAATCGCAATCGCCCTGGGCTGTGAAATTTCACTCACCTGCAACTTTTTCTTAAATGACAATGTCACCTTCAAGCATATGCCGGGACGCTCACGTTCCCTGCTTGGTCGCTTCTGGCGTTTCCAGACAACTGGCATCGTTGGCACAATCCTCACTATTTTGATTGAGTCAGGCTTAAGCGACTTCCTCCACCTGCCAGCCCTGGTTAGCACCGCAATAGCCATCGTCATGGTGCTATTCTATAATTTCTTTATGCAGTCCTTCTTCACCTACAGCAAAAATAAACAGGTCAAAGTCGCCGCCTAGTCAGATAATAGAAAAGAGAGGGCGTGAGTAGCATATCTGCTAACGACGCTCTCTCTTTTCTATTTTGTGCTGGAATCGTGGGAATACCTATCTCTTCAGTAGAATCAGAAGAGTGAAAGTTGCTGTGGTGGTTCCTCATGCTTCTGAGCAGGCTTTGCTGGCTTCGGCTGATTGCCACTACGCGTGGAGGCCTCAGCAGCCATACGATCAGCCTCAGCGACAATGAGAGGGATCTTTTTGAAGTCTTGCCGGATGGCATCTTTCAGGCTCGCTTGATGCAGACCAGCGGCAGGATGGTACATAGCGATGCAGATATAGCCATCTTTTTTGCGCGCACGGCCATGAATAACGCTGATACGTTCGTTACCAAAGAACTTCGTCATCGAGAAGCGACCGAGCGTGACAATCACCTGGGGTTGGATTGCTGCGATCTGTCGATCCAGATAATCATCACAGGCTGCTATCTCATCCTGCTCAGGATCGCGGTTATTGGGGGGACGACACTTTACAACATTGGTAATGAAGACATCTGAGCGTTTCAGACTGATACTTGCCAGCAATTCATCAAGAAACTGGCCAGCCGGCCCAACAAACGGGCGGCCTTGTTTATCCTCATGATAGCCAGGACCTTCGCCAATAAATAAGATCTTCGCGGTTGGCGTTCCTTCACCCGGCACAGCCCTGGTCCGACCATTACAGAGTTTACACTTCGCGCAGGTAGAGACTTCGAGCGCTACCTCTTTTAGTATCTCCTCTGACGACATTGCACATTACCCCTTTTCCATACCGTTGACAAAAATGAGGCTCCTAAAAGTTAAGGCGACCATATGGTCGCCTTAACCTATTATGCATCTATAATACTACTTTTTACCAGCGACGGTCAGGACGCTGCCCATAATTCCCATCACGACGAGGAGCATTATTCGGGCGTCCACCAGGGCCACCGGGGCCGCCAGTCATGGGACGGCGCTGACCGAAACTGCTACCGCCGCGGTCACCACCACCATAGCTGCCGCCGCGATCTCGGTCGCCGCCGTAGCCGCCACGATCTCGACCACCGCCCATACCACCGCGGTCGCCATAGCCACCACGGTCGCCGCCGTAGCCGCCACGATCTCGACCACCACCCATACCTCCACGGTCACGATCACCATAGCCGCCGGGTCCACGACCGGGACCACCACGACCACCACGACTGTTACGCTCGCTCTCCAACTCTGCCGGCGAAGGCATCTCACCACTCAACGCAGCACGGCGGGAGAGATTGACACGTCCCTGACCATCAACCTCGATCACCATCACAGTGATCTCGTCTCCAATTGAGACAACATCCTCAGGACGCGTAACCTGGTAGTCAGCCAGTTGTGACGTACGCACAAGACCCTCTTTACCTGGCAGGATCTCAACAAAACAACCAAACTCAACAATACGGCGTACCGTACCGGTATAGATGTGACCAACCTCGACCTCTTCGGTCAGAGCACGCACAGCATCCATCGCACGTTGCATCGACTCGCCAGAAGTAGCTGAGATATTCACTGAGCCATCATCCTCGATATCGAGCTTGGCACCACTATCATCCTGGATCTTACGGATCGTCTTACCGCCTGGGCCGATGACAGCACCGATCTTGTCTGGATTAATTTTCAATGTCTGGATACGGGGGGCAAAACCAGAGAGCTCCTCACGAGGCGCATCAATGGCATCCAGCATCTTCTCCATAATGAACATACGACCCTCATGAGCCTGCTCAAGAGCCTGCTCCATGATCTCGTATGTGATGCCCTTCACCTTAATATCCATCTGGAGCGCAGTCACGCCATCAGCGGTACCAGCGACCTTGAAGTCCATATCACCCAGCGCATCTTCGATACCCTGAATATCAGACATCACAGCCCACTTGCCTGCACGCTCACCCTCACCAGTGATCAGCCCCATCGCCACACCAGCAACAGGAGCATGGATCGGCACACCAGCATCCATCAGAGCCAGCGTCGTACCACAGACGGAACCCATCGAGGTCGAACCATTGGACGACAGAATATCAGAGACCGCACGAATGGTATAAGGGAACTCGCCCTGTGAAGGAAGAACCGCGGAGACCGCACGCTCAGCCAGAGCACCATGACCGATCTCACGACGGCCTGGACCACGCATCGGGCGACTCTCACCGGTTGAATAAGGAGGGAAGTTATAGTGGTGCATAAAACGCTTGTTCTCGTTAGCACCCAGGCCATCCAGAATCTGCTCATCACCGGGAGAACCCAGCGTCACAGTACTCAATACCTGCGTCTGACCTCGTGTAAAGAGAGCAGAACCATGTGCACGCGGCAACAGACCAACCTCACAACTGATAGGGCGAATGGTCTTCAGATCACGACCATCGACACGTATACCATTGTCAAGGATATTGCTGCGCACATACGACTTCAGTTCTTTCTCATAGAAGCCGATAATCTCTTTCAAGCGCTCAGGATATTCCTCACTGAACTGCGCAACCAGAGCCTCTTGCACCTGACTTAGAGCCTCAGCACGCGACGCCTTATCGCTGTTCGTGACAGCCGCATCAAAGCGAGGGAACACGAACGCACGTACCTTCGCATGCAGTTCCTCATCGGCCTGAGCCGGAACGAACTCACGCTTGGCACGGTTCACAGACTGAACCAGCCGCTCCTGCATCTTAATAATATCTTGCAGGGCCTCATGACCAAAGCGGACGGACTCCAGCATCAGAGCCTCTGGCAGCTCTTTCGCACCGGCCTCAACCATCATCACAGCATCGGAAGTACCAGCGATCGCCAGGTCCAAGCGGCTCTGTCCAGTCTGAGACTCAAGTGGATTAATGACCAGTTGATCATCAACATAGCCAACGCGTACAGCACCGACAGGGCCAGCGAAGGGAATGTCAGAGATGCTCAACGCAGCTGACGCACCAACGATACCGAGGATATCATAGTCATTTTCCTGATCAGAAGAGAGGACAGTGATAACGACCTGAACGTCGTTGCGGTAACCTTTGGGGAAGAGAGGGCGTAAAGGACGATCAACAAGACGGCAGGTAAGGATCGCATGCTCTGTAGCGCGACCTTCGCGTTTGATAAAACCGCCAGGAATCTTACCAGCGGCATACATACGCTCTTCAACATCAACGGTAAGGGGAAAAAAATCGATACCCTCACGAGGCTCATTACTTCCAACAACAGTGGCAAGGATAACAGTGTCGCCATAACGCACAATCACTGCGCCACTAGCCTGTTCTGCTACTCGGCCAGCCTCAATACTCAATACTCGACCGCCGATAACAGCTTCTTGACGGTGAATCATAATTCCTCCGAAAAACCGCACCCTATGGTATCACAACCATCTACCCTGGAATCTTCACTAAGAGCCACAGCAAACTCAAACCTCTGTGCTCTTGATCTCAAAATTGGGTGCAACTACTTACTCTTGTTCTTATACATATAAAGGTACTACGGCAATGTGTGTTTGTGAACAAACCTCAAATGTGTGTGTGAGTACGCTACAACAATCAGCCTCGTCTGCCTGCCTTGTCCTGTCGACCTATCTTGTTTACCCGTAGCTTTGCATGCCCGTGTGTGATCATGTACTTTTGTGTACGTTCCCTTGCGTCTGTGTGTGGAGAATACCCTCTGTCCTGGTTACGTCTCTCGTTCTTCTCGTTCTCAGTAACAACCAACAGTCTGTATAATGATCAAAGTGGAGAAAAATGGAGCAGCGGTCGGGCAATACGTACGGCGCTTGCCATGCTGCGCCGACCGCATCCACAGTATCTTTCGACACTGGACGGGAATGGACTACTATCGGCGTGAGCCAATTCTTGAGCGCAGTCCAAGTTTCGCAATCAGAGCGCGGTAACGCTCCGGGCTTTTCGTGCTAAGATATGTAAGCAGGCGTCGGCGTTGCCCAACTAACATCAACAAACCCCGACGTGAATGGAGGTCGTGCTTATGAATCTTAAGATGCTCTGTGAGCTGATTAATACGGCTTGTCAGAATAGTGATCTGAACTTCAGGAGAACCGGTATCGGTCTCGTGCACGCGGGAATCAGCAATAAGTTCTGCTTTTTCTTCTACTGTTAATGCCACGCTTCTAATTCACCTCCAGTATAGGGTAAAAATCGTTCTATACCACGCTGCCACATGTTGTGCAACGGCGTAGATGTATGCCAGGTAGTTTATTTACCACCGCATTATAACATGGATACTTCGGGGGCGCAATGAATCAACGCCACTACAGAAAAGGGGACATCGGGAGTCGAAGACCCCCGGATGTCCCCGATATCTCCTGCTTGCGTATGCCATGCACGTGCAAGGTAAGGCAATTGGACCGTCTTACTTAACGGTAACTTTAGCACCGACCTCGGCCAACTTCGCTGCAATCTTGTCTGCCTCTTCCTTCGAGACAGCCTCTTTGATAGCTTTAGGGGCCTCGTCGACGACTGCCTTTGCCTCTTTCAGGCCAAGACCGGTCAACTCACGAACAACTTTGATGACGTTGATCTTGTTAGGGCCAACCTCGGTCAGGACGGCGTCGAACTCTGTCTTCTCTTCAACGACAGGAGCAGCAGCAGCCTCTGTAGGAGCAGCAACGGTAGCAACAGCAGCGGGAGCAGCGCTAACGCCCCACTTCTCTTGCAGGGTCTTGGTGAGCTCTACGAGCTCCAGAACGTTCAATTTCTCAATTTCGGCGATGATTGTGTCTAAAGCCATGATGGAGTCCTCCTCAGTATTTTTATTCAGCGGTAGCTCCGCTATTTAATTGTTCTGCACGGGCCTGGAAAATGTAAACCAGATCGCGTAATGGCGCGGAAAGTAAGCCATACGTCTGCGCGAGTGGTCCCTGAACGGTCCCCACGAGCTCGGCTTTAGACTGGTCTTTCCCACCTTTAATTTTGCTGATGTTCTCAACTTGTTCTGCGCTCAATGAGCGGCCACCAAGGATGGCGGACTTGAGAACAACAACTTTGGAAGTATTGACGTAATCAGCGACAGCTTTTGCAGCCGCGACCTCGTCATCATAACTAAAAGCGACAGCAGTCTGACCATTGAAGATTGCTTTGTCCACGTTAGCCATGTTATTACGCTCAGATGCTATACGCAGCAGCGTGTTCTTGGCAACATGAAACTCGATCTTAGCAGTACGCATTTTCTGGCGCAGATCATTCATGTCCTTAACGGACAGACCCTGAGTCTGCACAAGAATGGCAATGGTAGCACGGCCAAGCTTCTCTGTTAACTCGTCGATTTTTTTGGCTTTTGCCTCTGTTGGCATAAGGTGCTCTCCTCCTTTCCTGCTTTCTTCCCATTATTGCGTTAGCAAACATGCTTGCCCTTCCTAAAAAGGGCAATAAAAATACCCTCGATGCAGGCATCGAAGGCCGAAGAAAACCGCTATCGACCGAGCACAGCCACTTGTTTCACACATATCTACAGCCTGAGCCGATAGAACCGCATTGAAACGGACACGCACCATGGTCTAATAGTCATCTCCTCGGCAAGTTGCCCCATTGGGATGAGACACTTAGATGCCTGCTGGCATGCTTGCTATCTTCGGTGATATATAAGATATCGCCTTTTTATTGGGCAGATCGCGTGCGCTTCCAATGATACAGTATCAAAGGAGGCAAACGATTCAGGAGTTTTCTATTTCTCAAAGAGGTTGCTTTTTACAACTTGTCTATCTTAACACAGGTTCAGCCATTTGTAAATAGCTGCAACAGATAAGACAATAGTCCTTTGTTCAAGACAATGCAGCCTGATTACGCTCGCTATTTGTCCTACGTATGCTCATCAGGAAGTCTATTTTAAATGCAAATATGCATAAAAAAATATGCATTTCATTTATTTCACTTTCTACTATATATAAATATACTTATTAGCGGTTATTTATAATAATGTTACCGAGACGAAATAAATATTGCGTACGGAACGTTAGCAGTAAACCAGTTTTTTTATCGTAAGAAAATCAACTGATTTACGCATAAAGTGAAATAAAATGCATAGCACAAATTTAGTTACGAAAGGTACAAAATGATAATGAAAAAGACCATGAAACCATTGCTGGGCGCAGTGGGTGTGACTGTTCTGAGTTTTGGAGCAATGTTAGGAATCACCGCGCCAGCTTTCGCTGCTACCGATGCTCCAGTAGCTCCGGTTGCCTCTGTAACAACTGCGAGCCCTGCTGAGGTTACACCTCTCTATGATCCTCATGATATTGATCAAGATATTACGAACACTCCCTCTTTTAGAGTTTCCGTTACCTCTGGTAATGTTACCAGTGGTGGTGGTGGTGGTGGTGGTGGTGGTGGTGGTGCTAATATTACTGGTAGTTGCAGTAGTGCAGGTACTATAACTCAAACAGCTAGTGGTACATCTAGTACAGCTAATGCAACTTTTACAAGTTCTACCTCTTGTGTCGCTGGTGGTGGTAACGGTGGTGCCGGTGGTAGCAGTGGTGCCGCTAACGGTGGTGATACAAGCATCAACTTCACGAGCGATATAAAAAACAGCAATAAGATTAAATGAAATGCATAGCACAAATTTGATTACGAAAGGTACAAAATGATGATGAAGAAGATAATGAAACCATTGCTGAGCGCAGTGGGTGTGACTGCTCTGAGTTTTGGGGCCATGTTAGGAATCACCGCACCAGCTTTCGCTGCTACCGATGCTCCAGTAGCTCCGGTTGCCGCTATAACAACAGCGAGCCCTGCTGAGTTTACACCTCTCTATGATCCCCATGATATTGATCAAGATATTACGAACACTCCCTCTTTTAGCGTTTCCGTTACCTCTGGTAATGTTACCAGTGGTACTGGTGGTAGTGGTGGTAGTGGTGGTAGTGGTGGTATTACTAATAGTTGCAGTAGTGCAGGTACTATAACTCAAACAGCTAGTGGTGCAGGCAGTGCAGCTGCTGCAGTTTTTACAATTTCTACATCTTGTGCCGCTGCTGGTGGTAACGGTGGTGCCGGTGGTTCCAGTGGTCCCGCTACCGGCGGTAATACAAGCATCAACTTCGCGAGTGATATAAAAAACAGCAATAAGATTCAATGACCTAAGCATCATAGTTACGATGATAGCAGTGCTAGCAGCGATACCGATGCTAACAGCGATGACACCGATGACTTCTAGTCGGTAATCGTAAAGGCTCATGCTTACGCCACCCTGGCATAAGCATGAGCCTTTGAAGACCATTGAAGAGAGCGCGCCACCGTTATGGTAGCGCGCTCTCGCTGGTGTATCGTGTATTCTTAGCTCAGAGGCTGCAAAGCAGTCGCGGTAACCACGGCATCTCCCCTTATGCTATCCAGGTGACGAAGCTACTTACCACCGATAATAAGAACAACGAGTCGGTGAAGAACTTTCTCCCATGATCCTGCCATGGCTTTTGCCCTTTTGTTTCGTTACTGGTCTCCCCAGCAATAATTTTCAGACCCTGCTCCCCCAGCAAAAGATAAGACAATAGTCCTTTGTTCAAGACAATGAAGTCCCAATTACGCTCGCTAATTGTCCCGCGTATGCTCATCAGGAAGTCTATTTGGCCGAGTCTCGTGTCGCCTGGTTGGTCTCTCTCCTCTCGCCTACCCATAGGTATAAAGAATTAGCTATTCACTACGTACGGGTCTATGTTGTTCCGTGCGCAAAACTGCGTTGGCAATTCTTCGCGAGCGCAGTGCTTCGCTCTTATTTTTAGCCATACAACCGTTTTCCTTGTGTTTTCTGAGGAGCGCTCTCTCTTGCGGTTAAGCATGCATACATATCCCAACGTATTCTTTTCTATTTTTAAAAGCAAATACGCATAAAATAGTATTTCATTTATTTTACTTCATACTATGTGTACATATACTTATTGGCGGCTATTTATAATAATTTTACCAAGACGAAATATTTATTTCGTCTGGAACGTTAGCAGTAAACCAGTTATTTATAGCAAAAAATTAACTGATTTACGCATAAAATTGAATGAAATGCATAGCACAAATTTAGTTACGAAAGGTACAAAATGATGACGAAGAAGATAATGAAACCATTGCTGGGTGCAGTGGGTGTGACTGCTCTGAGTTGTGGGGCCATATTAGGAATCACCGCGCCAGCTTTCGCTGATGCTGGCACTCCGGTATTTACGGTATTTCCGGTATATATGGTAGATTTTGTAAAAACAGCCAGACCTGCTGTTTCCGGTGCTCCGGTTGCTATAGTAGCCTTTGCAACAACAGCCAGACCTGCTGTTTCCGATGCTCCGGTTGCTCCGGTTGCCTTTGTAACAACAGCCAGACCTGCTGTTTCCGGTGCTCCGGTTGCCGCTGTAACAACAGCCAGACCTGCTGTTTCCGGTGCTCCGGTTGCCCCGGTTGCCGCTGTAACAACAGCCAGACCTGCTGTTTCCGGTGCTCCGGTTGCCCCGGTTGCCGCTGTGACAACAGCCAGACCTGCTGTTTCCGGTGCTCCGGTTGCCCCGGTTGCCGCTGTAACAACAGCCAGACCTGCTGTTTCCGGTGCTCCGGTTGCTCCGGTTGCCGCTGTAACAACAGCCAGACCTGCTGTTTCCGGTGCTCCGGTTGCTCCGGTTGCCGCTGTAACAACAGCCAGACCTGCTGTTTCCGGTGCTCCGGTTGCTCCAGTTGCCGCTGTAACAACAGCCAGACCTGCTGTTTCCGGTGCTCCGGCTGCTCCGGTTGCCGCTGTGACAACAGCGAGCCCTGCTGTTGTTACACCTCTCCATGATCGTGATTTTGATATTACTAGCAAGGCAAAGAACAATCTCTCTTCTACCGCTTCCGCTACCGCTGGTGCCGCTGCCAGTGGTACTGGTGGTAATGGTGGTAATGGTGGTACTGGTGGTAATGGTGGTAATAGTGGTGTCGCTTGTGCCGCCAATAGCAGTATGATCCTTTGTATCGCTATTCCCGGTGGTAACGGCGGTAACGCTAACGGTGGTGCTGGTGGTGCCAGTGGTGCCGCTAGAGGTGGTGATGCGACAAACACCATCAAGACTGATGCAAAAAACAGCAATAAGATTCAACTACCTGAGTATCATAGTTACGAAGATAGCAGCGATACCGATGCTAACAACGATGACAACTGGTAATCGTAAAGGCTCATGCTTACGCCAAGGTGGTGTAAGCATGAGCCTTTGAAGACTATTGAAGAGGGCGCGCCACCGTTATGGTAGCGCGCTTCGCTGGTGTATCGTGTATTCTTAGCTCAGAGGCTGCAAAGCAGTCGCAGCCGACTGGCCCCATATTCATCAGGTGGCTCAAGTGACTCGTGTTGTTACCAGCAAGAGAAGACAATAGCCCTTTGTTCAAGACAATGAAGCCCCAATTACGCTCGCTAATTGTCCTACGTATGATCATCAGGAAGTCTATTTGGACGGGTCTCGTGTAGCCTGATTGGTCTCTCTCCTCTCTCCTACCCATAGGTATAAAGGATTAGCTATTCACTACGTACGGGTCTCTGTTGTTCCGTACGCAAAACGTCGTTGGTAATTCTTCGCGAGCGCATTGCTTCGCTCTTATTTTTAGCCATACAACCGTTTTCCTTTTGTTTTCTGAGGAGCTCTCTCTCTTGCTGTTCAGCGTGTATGCATGTCCCAACGTATTCTTGTCTATTTTTAAATGCAAATATGCATAAAATAATATTTCATTTATTTTACTTCCGACCATGTGTAAATATACTTATTGGCAGTTATTTATAATGATTTTACGAGACGAAATAAATATTTCGTACGGAAATTTAGTAGTAAACCAGTTATTTTATAGCAAGAAAATTAACTGATTTACGTATAAAGTGAACGAAGTGCATAGCACAAATTTGGTTACGAAAGGTACAAAATGATGATGAAGAAAACAATGAAACCATTGCTGGGTGCAGTGGGTGCGACTGCTCTGAGTTTTGGGGCAATATTAGGAATCACCGTGCCAGCTTTCGCTGATGCCGTTGCTCCGGTAGTCTCTGTATACGGACCAACCCACGTTTGCGGTACAGGAACGGCACCCGTCCTCCTCGCGACGTTAGCACCTGGTCAAGCATTGCAGGGATATGTAGTGACCTCGGGGGTTCCGGGTGCCTATGCCCTCATTATGGATAACGCTGGTTTCTCAGAAGGGTTCTCTGATGCTACTTCTGACTCTAATCCATTCACAATTCCAGAGAATACCTCTACCACAAATGTTGTTGTATCTGCTTGTGTTTCTCACGTGGGTACAGTAGGTGCCGTTACTCTTCAGATTTTGGATGCGACAGAGAGCCCTGTGGATGGAAGACCTCTCTATCATGAGCATGAGCCTAATATTACTATCAATGTAACTCCCCATGCTACCGCTACCGTTGGTAATGTTACCGCTAACGCTACCGGTAACGGTGGTGACGTTAGCAATAGCGGTAATGCGACAAGCACCAACACGAATAATCTAAAAAATATCAACAAGCTTCGACTATCGTCTCGTAGTAAGTCCTATCATAGTTACAAGGGTAACAACTAGTCGGTAATCGTAAAGACTCATGCTTACGCTACACTGGCGTAAGCATGAGCCATTGAAGACCATTGAAGAGAGCACGCCGCCGTTATGGGAGCGCGCTCTCTTTGATGTGTATTGTATTATTAGCGCAGAGACTTCAAAGTAGTCGCGGCCGAAACATCCAGATGGATGCGCCAAGGGACATCGTGCTTGTCAATGTAATACTCTTAATATCAGATCATCAAGACCAACAAAGTCTGCGCCTGCGCTCTCGGCCTTCACGGTGGGCAGCAGCTTTGCTACTTGACTTAGCAGGTTCGCGGCACTCGTCACGGGCCATAGCTTTCACTGCCTCATCGGTTGTCTGAACACTGTCCATTGCCCTGCTCCCCTAGCAAAAGATAAGACCATAGTCCTTTGTTCGTGACAATGCAGCCCCAATTACGCTCGCTAGTTGTCCTACGTATGCTCATCAGGAAGTCTATTTGGCCTGGTCTCGTGTAATCTGGTTGGTCTCTCTCCTCTATTCTACCCATAGTTATAAAGAATTGGCTATTCACTACTTACTTTAGTGCTTAGTCTAAATTCTTATGAAGCCAGATAGGAAGGGGCTTGAGCACTATTCTTATGGAAATGGTCTCGGCCTGCTCCACAAGCCACTTCACACGAAATTAGTCTAAACATCAAACTTACTGGTCTATGTTGTTCCTTACGTAAAACTTCGTTTGTAATTCTTCGCTCGAGCATTGCTTCGCTCTTATTTTTAGCAATACAACAGTTTTCCTTTTATTTTCTGAAGAGCTCTCTCTATTGCGATTCAGCGTGTATACATGTTCCAAAGTATTCTTTTCTATTTTTAAATGCCAATATACTTGTTAGCGGTTATTTATAATGATTTTACCGAGACGAAATAAATATTTCGTACGGAACATTAGCAGTAAACCAGTTATTTTATAGCAAGAAAACTAACTGATTTACGCATAAAGTGAAAGAAGTGCATAGCACAAATTTAGTTACGAAAGGTACAAAATAATGGCGAAGAAAACAAGGAAACCATTGCTGAACGCAGTGGGTGTGACCGCTCTGAGTTTTGGGGCGATGTTAGGAATGGCCGCGCCAGCTTTCGCTGATGCCGTTGCTCCAGTTGCTCCTACAGATGCTGTAACAACAGCGAGCCCTGCTGATGCCGCTGCTCCTACAGATGCTGTAACAACAGCGATCCCTGCTGATGCCGCTGCTCCTACAGATGCTGTAACAACAGCGAGCCCTGCTGATGCCGCTGCTCCGGCAGACGCTGTAACAACAGCGAGCCCTATGGATAGTGGATCTCCCTGGGATGAGCCTAAGCATGAGCCTAAGCATGAGCCTAAGCATGAGATCACTTTCAAGGTAAAGTCGAAGAACGACAACGATAATAAGCTTAAGAGCGACATCGATAATAAGCTTAAGAGCGACATCGATAATAAGGTTAAGTCGAAAAACGACAACGATCTTAAGTCGAAAAACGACAACGATAATAAGGTTAAGTCGAAAAACGACAACGATAATAAGGTTAAGTCGAAAAACGACAACGATCTTAAGTCGAAAAACGACAACGATCTTAAGTCGAAAAACGACAACGATAATAAGCTTAAGAGCGACATCGATAATAAGGTTAAGTCGAAAAACGACAACGATAATAAGGCGAAGAGCGATGCCGATGCTAGTAATAGCGTTACCGTTAGCGCTACCGGTGGTTCCGTTAGCAATAGCGGTAACTCGACGAACGACATCGATAATAAGGTTGAGACCAAGAACGACAACGATCTTAAGACCAAGAACGACAACGATCTTAAGACCAAGAACGACAACGATCTTAAGGCCAAGAACGATGCCGATCTTAAGTCGAAGAACGACAACGATCTTAAGACCAAGAACGACAACGATAATAAGGCCAAGAACGATGCCGATCTTAAGTCGAAGAACGACAACGATAATAAGGCCAAGAACGATGCCGATCTTAAGTCGAAGAACGACAACGATCTTAAGACCAAGAACGACAACGATCTTAAAAACACTGTCAAGGCTCAAAAACATAAGTATCATAGCTACGATGATAGCAATGCTAGCACCGACGCTGTAACAACAGCGAGCCCTGATTCTTCCGCTGCTCCAGCTGCTCCAGCTGCTCCGGCAGACGCTGTAACAACAGCAATGCCTGATTCTTCCGCTGCTCCAGCTGCTCCAGCTGCTCCGGCAGACGCTGTAACAACAGCGAGCCCTGCTGATGTCGCTGCCCCAGCTGCTCCGGCAGAAGCTGCAACAACAGCGATGCCTGCTGATTCCGCTGCCCCAGCTGCTCCAGCAGAAGCTGTAACAACAGCGATGCCTACTTCTTCCGCAGACGCTGTAACAACAGCGAGCCCTGCTGACACCGATGACTTCTAGTCGGTAATCGTAAAGGCTCATGCTTATGCTAGGGTAGCATAAGCATGAGCCTTTGAAGACCATTGAAGAGACATGAAACACCTCAAATTTTAGGGGCAGAGCTTTATGGAGGGTAGAGCTCGCCAAAAAGAAGCCTCCTGCGATAGAGTACAAGCAGACGAGAAACACATGCTTCAGTCTATCGAGGAGGTTTTCTTATGTCTTCACAATATCCCATCCCCTACGAACATGTGCAAGCCCCACCTTATCAGGATATGGAGGTCGCACAAGGAGCGGGAAGAGCCTTAGCAGTGTACCGTACGCTCCAGTAAAGAGTATCGCCTCACCCCGATCCACAAAGGGTTTTACACGCCTCGGCGACATACCACCTTTGGTCCCCGGCTTGCATGGCTCGGGCTCTTACTGGTTGGGTCTATGGCGACTTCAGGACCGCCCCTGCTAGCAGCGACCCAGTGGTGAGGACGAGGAGAGCGTATTTCTCTGCTGCTGCTTTCAAACATGCGAAAGGACAAAAAAGGAAGCATGCTTATCCCTGTCTTTGCAGGTTGTGCATGCTTCCTTCTCGTCCATTATTACCCCAACTTTAAAATCGGGGTGTTTCATGTCTCGCTGGTGTGTATCGTATTCTTAGCTCAGGGGCTTCAAAGCAGTCGCGGCCGAAACATCCAGATGGATGCTGGGGGACATCGTGCTTGTCAGCGTAATGCTCTTAATATAGGTGCCTTTCGCGCCCGAAGGACGGGCGGAAGTGACAGCATTGATAACAGACGTCACATTCTGCATCAAGAGATCCTCGCTGAACGAGATCTTGCCAGCAGGGATATGCAGCAGAGCAGTACGGTCGACTTTGAACTCGACACGACCGGCTTTGACGTCACGGATGGTCTTTGCCAGATCGAAGGTAATCGTACCGGCTTTTGGGCTGGGCATCAAGCCACGGGGGCCAAGCTTCTTACCGAGGCGGCCAACTTTACCCATAACATCAGGTGTGGCGATGGCGACATCAAAACCCAACCAGTCGCCCTCGATCTGTTTGATCAGATCATCAAGACCAACGAAGTCCGCGCCCGCGCTCTCGGCTTCAGAGACCTTTTCGCCTTGAGCGAAGACCAGGACCTTCACTTCTTTACCGGTACCAGCCGGCAGCATTGCGACACCGCGAACCATCTGATCAGCGTGGCGTGGATCGACACCAAGCTTCATATGGATCTCCAGTGTTGAATCAAACTTTGTGAAGCTCATCTTTTTGAGGAGTGAAACAGCTTCTTGTGGAAGGTAGAGCTTATCTGCATCGACGAGTTTCGCCGCTTCCAGATACTTCTTACCGTGTGTTTTTGTTGCCATTCTATGTTGCCCTCCTTGAGGCAATAACCGCAGTGACTTTCGGGCAGGGATTACTCGATGGTGACACCCATGCTGCGCGCGGTACCTTCAATCGTACGCTCGGCGGCCTCAATGCTATTCACATTGAGATCTTTCAACTTCAGTTCCGCGATCTCGCGCAGTTTGGCGCGGCTGATCGAACCAACTTTTGTTTTATTCGGGGTAGCAGAACCAGACGGAACGCCCAGAGCTGACTTCAACAGGTCGGGCACCGGAGGTGTCTTTGTAATGAATGTGAATGAACGATCTTCAAAGATCGTAATTTCAGCAGGGATAACCATGCCAGCCTGATCGGCGGTGCGTGCATTGTATTCCTTACAGAACATCATCAAATTGATGCCGTGAGGACCAAGCGCAGTACCAATCGGGGGTGCCGGTGTAGCTTTGCCCGCTGGAATCTGGAGCTTTACTACTGTTTTAATACGCTTTGCCATATCGTTTCAACTCCTCAGAAACGGGTCAATTGGAACTGAAACCAGCCAACTGACATCCGTAGTGCTTCTCTATGTGTTTTTCTCAAGTCTTATCTTGAAAATCAACGCCAGGCGCAGATTCTCGGATAAGCAGTTTATTATGCTTGAAACAAGTGATCGCTAGATCTTCTCCACCTGAAGGAAATCCAGGAGTACAGGGGTCTCACGACCAAAGAATGAGACGAGCACAGTCACTTTATTACGATCCATATTAATATCACTGACTGAGCCGATAAATCCGGTAAACGGGCCATCAATCACACGAACACTCTGTCCGACGCTGAAACTGACCTTCGCCTTCGGTTTCTCAGTCTCATGTGTAACTTGCTTCAAGATAGTCCGGACCTCGTGCTCCTGTAAAGGAACGGGGCGCGTGCCGGAACCTACAAAGCTCGTGACACCAGGCGTGTTACGCACAACATACCAGGCTTCATCACTCATTATCATCTCGACCAGTACATAGCCAGGAAACACTTTGCGCTGTACTGTTCGACGCTGACCCTGCCGGATCTCCACCTCTTCCTCCATCGGAACAATGATGCGAAAGATCTTGTTTCGCATGTCCATCGAGGCGATACGGGCTTCGAGGTGACTTTTCACCTTATTCTCATAACCCGAATACGTGTGGATCGCAAACCACTCGCGTTTCTCTTCGGATCGTTCTTTTTCACTGGTACGTTCGGTAACCACGGCATTTCCCCTTATGATATCCAGGTGACGAAGCTACTTACCACCGATAATAAGAACAACGAGTCGATAAAGTCCAAAATCAACCAGGGATAAGATAGCGCCAAGGACGGCACAGAGTAAAACTACTGCGATAGTCATATTCCGAGCTTCCAAGAACGTAGGCCACGTCACTTTATAACGTAACTCATAATATGAGTCATAGATAAAGCGACCGACCTTCGTTTTGCGCACGCGCGCGAAAATTGATGGTTTGGTTTCACGGCGGGCGGCAACTTTGCTGCTTGACTTAGCAGGTTCGCGGCGCTCGTCACGGGCCGAAGCTTTCACTGCCTTATCGGTTGTCTGAACACTGTCCAGTGCTCTGACTTCGGTGGCCTGAGCCTGACTCCGGCTGACATTTTTCTTTCTGTCGGTCATGTTCTTTGCCACGTTCAACCTTTCTGATCAGTAGCGATCGCACCTGACTCACTGCCTGTGGATTCTCAGCGACGCTACGGAAGATGTTTTAATAGTTCCTTCTATTATACAGGAATATGTCAGGGGGGTCATTAGGAAATGAGACAGAAATCTATTCCACCCATTCTCCACTTTCCTCTATCCCTCTATATAGCTTATAGCGTTGCTGAATACGGGCAAACCAGGTTCTACTTCTTACTTGGTCTCACGATGGGCAGCCGGCTGCCGACAGGTGTTGCAGAACTTACGCAATTCCATGCGCTCGGGATTGTTCTTCTTGTTTTTAGAGGTGGTATAATTGCGGCTCTTGCAGGTTGTGCAAGCCAATGTTACCACAATGCGACTTTCTTTGCTCTTACTTGCCATCTTTTACTCCGTTTAGATGTGAATCTTTGGCTTGCTGCTTATTAAGGTCGGTGATGGTTAAGGTTCAGATACACAGATGAGTGGACGCAAAAATTTGCGCCCACCCGTGTGTTATCACTCTACTGAATTACCTGGGTGCAGTTACCAGCACCAACGGTACGGCCACCTTCGCGGATGGCGAATTTGACGCCAACTTCCATGGCAACCGCCTGATGCAGTTCAACTGTCATCTCGATGTTATCGCCAGGCATGACCATCTCTACACCTTCAGGCAGCTTGATCGAGCCAGTCACGTCCGTTGTGCGGACGTAGAACTGAGGACGATAGCCATTGAAGAAGGGGGTATGACGACCGCCCTCTTCCTTCGAGAGCACATAGACCTGTGCCTTGAAGGTTTTGTGCGGTTTGATCGATCCGGGCTTCGCCAGCACCTGACCGCGCTCGATATCGGCACGCTCAATACCACGCAACAGACAACCAACGTTGTCGCCAGCTTCACCACTATCCAGCGTCTTCTGGAACATCTCTACACCAGTGACGACGACGGTACGGATGTCGTCACGCATACCAACGATCTCGACGTTATCACCAACTTTGACGACGCCGCGCTCGATACGTCCGGTAGCGACAGTACCACGACCTTTAATACCGAAGACGTCCTCTACGGGCATCAGGAACGGCTGGTCAATAGCACGTGGTGGCGTTGGGATGTATTCGTCAACCTGGTCCATCAGATCCCAGATTGCTTTGGCATCGGGATCATTACGGGACAGGTCGCCTTTGCTCTCCAGAGCCTGTAGCGCGGAACCACGAACAACAGGAACGTCATCGCCTGGGAAGTTGTACTTCGAAAGCAACTCACGAACCTCAAGTTCGACGAGTTCCAGCAGCTCCTCGTCTTCCATCATGTCGACTTTGTTCAAGAAGACGACGATGGCAGGTACTTCTACCTGACGAGCCAGCAGTACGTGCTCACGAGTCTGGGGCATCGGGCCGTCAGGAGCACTGACGACGAGGATGGCACCATCCATCTGAGCAGCACCGGTGATCATATTTTTAATGTAGTCAGCGTGACCAGGGCAGTCAACGTGAGCGTAGTGACGCTTTTCCGTCTCGTACTCCAGGTGGGCGATTGAGATCGTGATGCCACGCTCGCGCTCTTCTGGAGCTTTGTCAATCTGGTCAAAAGCCGTGTACTTCGCGAGCTGAGATGTCGCTAATACTTTGGTGATAGCGGCGGTCAGAGTGGTTTTACCATGGTCAATGTGCCCGATGGTACCAACGTTCACGTGCGGCTTTGTTCGCTCAAACTTCTTCTTCGCCATTTCCTACAGTGGCTCCTTTTTGCAATCCTGCTTACGATCAGATTCAGATAGCAATGGGTATACAGACATGCAGCAGCCGCCTCCCAAACCTGATCTTCTACCAATGAGAGAAACCTCCCCTACGGAAGGGTTACTCTAACGAACTGGAAGAGACGATCAATTCAGAAGACGGCAGCAAGATCGTTTTTTGAATTATCTGCGCGGAATTCGTGACGATGGGGCTGGAACATGAAGATGCCTAGTCCGTACATCATTCAGAAACCACGGAGCCCGTGATGGGAATTGAACCCATGACCTCATTCTTACCAAGAATGTGCGCTACCGCTGCGCCACACGGGCCTCTGAACTATTTACTACCGGTAACCGGGACGGTCTGGTAGTGGTGGGCAGTGGAGGATTCGAACCTCCGAAGCTCGCGCAACTGATTTACAGTCAGTCCCATTTGGCCACTTTGGTAACTGCCCCAGTGTTAAGCACCCCCAGTTCGTCTGAGTGGTCGCTTTGAGTGATCAACGCGCTTATTATAGCCCACCCTTTGTGGCATGTCAAGTACTTTTTTTATACAGTTTTAAAACTTGCTAAAAACTCTTGTATTGCCAGCATCTGGTCGATAAGATAGGAAGAATCCTGCTGATTCTAGCGCTAGCATAGCAGGAGACAAGCAGTCATACATAGCTAACCTTACGACCAGCGGAAGTTTCTTCAGACGGCGGCACTATTTCCATTGATATATCCATATGGATTCACTATACTAGAAGAAAGTCATCGGCAAAAGCATTGCGTCTTGCCCAAATTGCTGGTATAATCTCCATCGTTGGATTAATTTATCAAACCTCATGCGGTTTTTCCGCTACCTGATTTGTAAATTTGCTGTTTGGATTCTGGATTAAGAGGTAGCTTTTATGGCCACGAATTGTGACTACAATCGTTCTTCCTTGCTTAGTGAGCAGTACCAGCGTGAAATGGAACTCATAGCTGTTGCGTTACAAGAAGAAAGTCAGGACGAACGTGAAGACCGTCTTGGTCTCGCTGCTCGTTCGTGGACGCTGACTTCTGCCTGTTTCCATTCGCAACTTGAAACCGGCGATGTGCCTTCATATTCGCCAGTCGCTCTGGCTCGACCGTAGTTTGCTAGTAAGAATGTACTTGTTGTAAGCCATGCCTCATCCTCCTGACATTGCACCGGACGCTCTCACCTATCAAACACCTGTGCAGTTCGGCATGGTGTATTGGGTGAACTTTGGCTATCCCTCTCTTCCACCAGGAATAGAGGAAAAACGTATACTCGATTGGCACCCGGCCCTGGTTGTTTCCGGTGAGCCATTCTGCCGCCATGCCGGTGCGGTGAATGTGGTTGCACTGACTTCATACCGCGGCAAGCTGCGCCCCTATCACCACCTGCTCCTGAAACGCGATTATCCTCTCCTCGATACTGATAGTCTGGTCAAAACAGAGCTGATGTATCCAATCCTACGTACTCTGCTGGCCGATCAGTTCGCTATCTGTCGCTTAAATGAGGCCGATCTACGCGCTGTCATGAGCAAGGTAGCCAATAGTCTGGCAATCACTATGTTCTACTCTTTACACTAAACTCTTGCTTTGCAGATAGAGCTCTATTCGTGTTGTAGGGGGATTGTTACTGTTATGACTCTGGAACAAAACCAATTGCGCTCGCTACCTTCCGTGAATGACCTTCTCTCTACTTCGCAGGGCCAGTCGCTCATCCTTGCCTCCTCTCATGAAATGGCGGTGGCGGTGTTACGCGCAGCTCTGGCTCAGGCACGTGCGGATATCCGCGCGGGTACGCACGGTCCCACAAAAGAGTCGCTCCTTCTTACTGCTGAGATACTGCTGCAACAACGCCAACAACCACGTCTACGTCCTGTGATTAATGCCACTGGTGTTATCGTCAATACGAATCTGGGACGCGCTCCCTTAAGTACTGAGGCACTGCTAGCGGTACAGCGAGTGGCCAGCGGCTACTCGAATCTGGAGTATGCTCTGGAACAGGGGGAACGCGGTTCGCGCAATGCTCATATCACTGATCTACTCCGTGAGCTAACCGGGGCTGAAGCAGCTCTGGTCACGAATAATAATGCGGCGGCGGTCCTGTTAGGACTGAGTGCTCTGGCTCAGGGACGCGAGGTGATAATCTCGCGTGGTCAACTCGTAGAGATTGGTGGTGGCTTTCGTGTTCCCGATGTCATGCTACAGAGCGGTTGCCAGCTGGTTGAAGTTGGTACGACGAATCGCACACGCATAGCCGACTATACGGCAGCAATCTCTGAACGCACGGCGGTCCTGTTAGCGGTTCATCCCAGTAATTTCTTAATCACAGGTTTTACAGAGTCTACGTCTCTCAAAGAGCTGGCAACGCTGGCTCATCAGCACAATCTGCTGGTGATGGAGGATCTGGGTAGTGGCTGCCTGCTGGATTGTTCACGCTATGGTCTGGCACATGAACCAACGCCGCAAGAAAGTATAGCGGCTGGAGCTGATCTGGTCTGCTTCTCTGGTGACAAGTTACTGGGTGGTCCACAGGCTGGCATTATAGTCGGCAAGCAAGAGATTATTGCACGCCTGGCGAAACATCCATTGATGCGCGCTGTACGTATCGATAAGATGACGCTGGCAGCCCTGGAGACGACGCTACGGCATTATCTACGTAACGAGGCTGAGAGCCATATACCCGTCTGGCGCATGATTAGCTACACATCTGAACAACTGGTCAGGCGCGTCTCTGGCTGGGTGACCCAACTTCGCGAACAGGGTATCACGACACATCTACAAAGTGGTGAATCGACGATTGGTGGCGGCTCGCTGCCCGATGAGACGCTGCCAACGACGCTGCTTGCTCTGGCTGAGTCGGATCTGGCAGCGCTGGGGAAAGCGAAAGGGCACAGGTCTACTTCACTAGCAGAGATCGCCACCCGTCTGCGCCAATGGCCAACACCTGTCATCCCTCGTATCTCACGCGATATGTTGCTGCTCGATCCGCGTACAGTGCTTGTAGAGCAGGATCAGGAACTTATACGGGCAATGAAAGAGTGTATCATTACGCAGAATCTTGGATAAAACAGCCATATATACGTCTATATCTTCTGTATGGTAGCTAAAACTTTTACATAAAAGAACTTTACAATACAGGAGAAATTTCTATGGGTATTCATATGGCAGAGCTTTACGGCCTGGGTTTCAGCTGTATCTTGCCATTAGTTTTTGCTACAATCTGGATCTGGTCGCTCATCGATGTAACAAAGAACGAGCCTGCTGATAATAAGGATAAGCTTATCTGGTTCCTGATGGTCCTGTTCCTGCCAGGTTTGGGGGGCATCATCTACTATTTCGTACGACGCGGGGAACGTATACAGACACTGGGGCATTAATATAGCGCACGCATTCCTGCTAGTCCGCATCTCAGGCAGATGGAGACAGATGGGATACCATGACAACTACATCACGTCGCTTGTCAATACTGTTCACTATCGCCTGTAAGGATGCTAAAGCCCCTGCCTCCCTCTTTGAGGGGGGATGTCGCCGCAGCGACAGGGGGGAGTAGATTCTCGAATTACGTTGTAATGTACCATTAAATGCTCTTTATCATTTTTGCCTTCATCGTCTGTCATCCTCGACGACAAAATCCACATCCGGAAGAGAGAGCTGGCGTAGAATAGTCATCGAGAGCAGCAGTGGAGGATGGCTTCCCCCGATAGCTAAAGCTATCTCCCCCCTCCGAGAGGGGGACGAGTTTTTGGCAAGATTACAGACGATATCGATATATATATTTAATCCATGCGATACATATAATAATGCATGTTAGTATATATTTACTTCTCTGAGGCTCACCGGGATAGGCCAAAAAACCTACATCGGTGAGCCTCAGAGAGGGAGGCATGGGCGTCATTTCCTGTATAGCGTGCACTATCTCTCGCAGAGATAAAGTTCGCTATCGCCTTTAGCATCAAATATCTACTTATCGCTCTCCCTTAGCCCTGGTGCGTCGTGTGCTCAGGCTTTACGACAATAATGACGCGCTCATCGCCAGGTTGATGCCAGGGGTATTTCTCAAGGCCAAGGTATTTATTAGCCATGGAGTTGATGAAATCCAGATTGGGGTCCTCGTCGATGCGCTCAACGGTACCACGAATCTCTAAATAGCGATGAATCTCTTGCGGGTCCGTAATTGAGAGCGCGATCTGTGGATCGCGAAGCAGGTTGTGATACTTTTGACGGCCCTTCGTCAGGCTAAACAAAATATGCTCACCATCCCAACCAAACCAGACCGGCGTAGACTGTGGCTCGCCCTTTGGTCCGATGGTGGCGATATGTGCAACAGACTTGGAATTCAGGATATCTTTATATTGCTCTGGAACTGTGGTCATACTACAGTGCTCCTTATAAATAGTATACTTTTTGGCTATGCACATTGTACAGACATACCATACATACACAGCATCTTCTCAAACCGAATAATCGTCAAATAACGATCTATATAGATGTATGCTGTACTTACAATCATCTACTACTATAACAAAAATAGCTTCATTTTATTCCGCATAGAACCTGACGTGCGATTTTTGCCAGGTAATAAGAGGAAAGAGAGAGCCGTGGGCATGGTATAAGTGAACCATGCCCACGGCTCTCTCTGGTTAAGGTTAGCGCACAGTGTTTCAAAGCACGATCATTGAGAGCATTTAACGCTCTTCTCCGGTATACATACGCACATAGCTACGATAGCGCTCGTCATTGATATGACCATCCTCCACGGCCTGGACGATAGCGCAGCCCTCTTCATCGATATGCGCACAATCATCATATTCACATTCACCCAGATAGGGGCGGAACTCGATGAAACACTGCGCAAGCTCTTCGGGAGCGATATTCCAGGCCGCGAGAGCGCGGATGCCAGCGGAGTCAGCCAGCCAGCCACCCTCTGAGAGAGGATACAGCTGTGAGCCAGTCGTCGTATGCCGCCCCTTGCCAGTGGCGTCGCTCACCAGTCCGGTGCGAACGGCCATACCCGGTTCAAGCGCATTCACCAGCGAAGATTTACCAACACCAGACGAGCCGGTAAACAGTGTGATATGGTCCTTAAGCAGGGTACGTAGTTCGTCGATGCCCTCACCGGTCTCGATACTGGTAAACAGGATACGATAGCCCAGGCCGCTATACAGTGCACAATACTCTTCTATCTCGGGGCCATGAGGAAGATCGGCCTTATTTATACAGATGACCGGAGAGAGTTGGACCGCTTCACAGATCGTCAGATAGCGATCCAGTAATGCGAAACGCGGCTCAGGTTGCGCAGTAGCAAAGACAACCACAACCTGGGACAGATTTGCTAGCAGCGTCTGTTGGATCTGGCGTCGCTCATTAGAACCGGCATCCATACGTGAAAGTTCACTTTTACGAGGAAGGATCTCTTCGATCAAACCAGTCGTGTCATCAATCCTACGAATCTTGACATAGTCGCCAACAGAGAGGCGGGTTGGCAGAGGGGTTTCGCTACTATCACGTCGCTCGATACGTTCGACACGGGTGGCATTACTACTATCAAACTGGGGGGAACGTTGTTGTGAAAAGCGGGGTTTACCGGTAGTGGGACGACCTGAATTGGCCTGGGCGAATGCTTTTTTTAGTTTGCCGCGTAAAGTACAGCGTAAGACACCATCTTCTGTATGAACATCGTAAATGCCATGTGTGCCATTGAGGACCATGCCGGTCAGTTGTGCCGGATCATTAATCAAAGCAGTATTCCCTCCTTAGGAGAATAAAAAAACACGGTGCAAACAAGCAACAAACTGTACTGTCTACCGTGCCGGAGGGAGAAAAGCAAGCAAGTGCACCAGGTATTCAGGAACCCTAGCATGTATCAGGCGTTCGACGCGCAGCTGAGATACTGTAGGCCCTACTCCAAAGTGATTGCCCATTACCCTTCCTATGGGTAGACAAGGTGCATACAGGCCCAAACGGTGAGAAAGTGTGAGTGACCATAGGACTGCACCTCCTGGACTGGACGAGCCAGAATTTAAAAAAACAGTATTCAATTTTAGAGGATACTTGAATTCCTACACGTTTGTCAATAAACAAAAGGGCACAATTCTCAAGAAAGCCTCTCCATGCGTACAGAAGCCAGAAAACAACAGCGAAAGCCGACGTAACCGAGCTGCAACAACGCTATTATTTTAGCAGTAGAGGTATTTTGCGAAAACGACTTGACAAATTCTCGTCTCTGTAGTAGTATAAACAACGTTGACGCGGGGTGGAGCAGTGGTTAGCTCGTTGGGCTCATAACCCAAAGGTCGAAGGTTCAAATCCTTCCCCCGCTATCACGTAGCAGTTAGTTCCAATACTAATTTCTACGTAACAGCATACGTCGCGGGATAGAGCAGTGGTTAGCTCGTCGGGCTCATAACCCGGAGGTCATAGGTTCAAATCCTATTCCCGCAACCCGATTCCCAATCAATTGAACGGTCTAAGAAACCGGCCAGGCTGGATCGAAAGAGACAGCTTCCGTCGCGGGATAGAGCAGTGGTTAGCTCGTCGGGCTCATAACCCGGAGGTCATAGGTTCAAATCCTGTTCCCGCAACCCACAAGCGCATGAAACTTTTGTTTCGTGCGTTTTTTGTTGCCCGAACAACCATTCCGTTGCCCGAACAACCATTCCAAGAATTCAAAGAATAGATTGATACGCCGAGCCATCGCACACCGACATCTTTTTGCAAGGGAGACAGAGCCTGGAGCGTCTCTTAAAACATACTCCCCATCTTGTCTCCCTATGTCTATTCACAAATAGAGTAGCACCGGGCAGACACAGCTGTTAATATTCGATCGGGCCATCCAATGTATCACGCAGGACTGCGCCGACCTGTCCAATTTCACGTGTGAGCTGTTCGAGGTAGTGCTGCACACCGTAGATACGTTCCATCAGGCGAATCGTGCCATGGTCGCGACAGAGTTGGGCCGACTCCACGGCAAGGTTAACACCGCTTTTAAAATCGCCATCATGTACCAGAGCCATCGCACGAGCAGTCATAATTAAGATACGCCAGTGCATAGTGCGAGAGAGGTGGGCCTCAGCGAGGTCCAGATAATCGAGTGCCTGCTGCGTCTGACCAAGATGAATATAGCTGCGTCCATACTCCTCGTAGACGGTCCCCAGACTGTACTGACCACGTGTACTACTCGACTGTGGATTGACCAGATACGATAGCTCCTCAGCCTGCTGCATCGCCTGCTCAAAATCGCTCAGGCGCTGGGCGCGCAGATAGGCACGTCCAAGTAGTTGAATCCCATTCCCACGGGCAGCACTGTCAGCATTGGGGGTCGTATCACGAGCCGCCTCCAGATAGGTAATCGCCTTGTCCAGCGCCCCGTTGCGACTATGCATATCGCCTTCATAGGTTAACGCAATATTCAGTAATGTATCATCCTGAAGGATACGTGCAACCTTCTCCATCTCTCGATAATAGTGCAAAGGAGCACTCGCTTCATTTGCACGCGTCACCATCGACTTCACATATCCCGCCAGATGCAACGTCTCCGCTAACTTACGTAATATTGCAGGGTCCTCACAGGTAAGTTGCGTACCCAGATCGTTCACCAGGCGCTCGACCAGGGCAACCGCCTCATAGCCACGCGCAAGATCTATCAGATTCCATATATACTGCATCGTCTCATCAATATGTTCAATCGTCAACGCAGAATAGGCTGCATTCGCAATCCCCAACCGTTCAGGCGCTACGCCCAACAGCATAGCGATACGGCGTAGCTCACGCATATCGTTAAGTACCGTCTCACCGCTCTCCCAGCGGCGCAGTGTACGCACATCCACATTCAGATCGGCCGCCAATTGCTCTTGCGTCAACGCAAATTTATCACGATGCTCTTTAACCACGAGCGCTAAAGGTGAACTTGTACGAATCCTTGGTACGTGTACTGACATCGCATGTCCTCTCCCTAACTTCAACCTTACCACAATCAAACGCGATAGATGTCCTGTAAATCCACAGCATTCGGAATAATACTGTATATGAAGGCTTTACCAGTATAGCAACCAAAGATATGTCTGACAATATATATAGGAAGAACGGGAGTTATTAAACATATGCGCGAAAGTAAAAGCGAAGTAGCACACCTGCGCCAACAGATTGAACTGACCTGTGGAGCGATGAATCAGCTCATGTCGGGCTACGCTATCACAGCCCGCCACGACATCATCAACCATAGATATAGTGTACTGAGCAACTATCAGGAGCAACTTGAACCGCTCGTCGGAGAACAGGAAGCCATGGAGATCATCATCGAGACGTACAACCGCGTCGTCCACTAAGATCTTATTCCGAAACCCAACGCGACTGGCGTCGCTAGTGCTCTGCACTCAAGTTTTCGGATACGTAGTAAGTCGTCCGCTATAGTGTAGAGTATGTTCAACGTGTCAGACAACATACGAATGCTATAAGGGTAAATTATAGAAAGGAAGGGGATAGACAGCGGAATAGCGCAAGTCAGGAGGATTTTTCTACGAGCAGCAAAAATTGTAGGCAAACCCCTTGCGTCAACCGAATGACCGTGTTATTATATAGCACGTAGCGCGAACAGCGCCAAAAACATAACAGGTCGGCTGTTCATGGCGGCTTAGCTCAGGTGGTAGAGCAAGGGACTCATAAGCCCTGTGTCACTGGTTCGAGTCCAGTAGCCGCTACCAATAAACCCTCCATCGGCTCCAGAAGCAGGTGGGGGGATTTTTGTGTGCACAATACGCTAGCTTTTCCTGCAAAAAAACTTGAATGTATCAATAAACATCATGAATGTTTGAATAAGCTGAATGTGCGAGACCCACTATGCGGCACATTGATTGTGTTACCATATGAATAAGGGATCGGACAATAACAAAACAGTCCTTTCTTTGATGTATAGCTATTGGATGCTTAAGGGTAGAGAGGAAAGACATACGATGGCCGCTGACCCCCACCGTCATCATATGACGGTCAAAGAGTACCTGGAACTCGATCATAGCAGCCCAGATGCCAAATATGAGTACATTGATGGCATCGTGTACAATGTGCGTGATCCCCAGTCACTGGCAGGCGGAACCCTGGCGCATGCGCGTATAGCACTTAATCTCGCAATCCTATGCGATCGGCTTTTAGCTAGCAGCCCCTGCCAGGTCTTCACATCAGATGTACGCGTACAGCTTTCCACATCACGTTATGTATATCCAGATCTCACCATCAGTTGTGAGCCTGCCGACTGGCAAGAGGATACAATCTATAATCCTCGCGTGATCATGGAAGTGTTGTCACCATCTACAGAAGCCTATGACCGTGGTAAAAAGTTTGCCTACTATCAGCAACTCGCAAACCTGCAAGAGTACGTCCTGATCAGCACCCAGCAGCAGGCAATAGAAGTATTCACACGTGAGGGGAACGCCTGGCACTATCAACTATATCAAGCGGAAGAGTCTGCACTGCTGCATAGTTTAGCGATTGAGATCGCCCTGGTTGATGTGTACGCCCATGTGCCAATAGAACCCCTGTAAGGATAGAAAGTTTCAACGAGTCGCACTACGATTTTTTACGCGCCATACTAGCACACTGTACGCGGAGCGAGAAACATGGCATGAATTAGGAATTCATGTATTTGTAAAGTTACCTCGCAAAATTCCCCCTCCCGCAAATTCGGGATGGCGCATGGATACTAAATGCTTCTTACATTTCGCTCCAAACAAGAGAACGTTTAAGATCATTACAGTGAGTGTATGGCAACAATGCTTCATGCTGAAGCCTTCCAACTATAATCCCTGGTGCAATCTTTAATTCACTTGCAAAATTTTTTATCCCTGCTTTTGAGCGGAAAAGTTTGGTTAAAGTGAACCTTTTCCACTGCTCTTTGTCAATTAAAGTGTTTTTAGAAAAACTGTCAGCTTCCTGCTCTGCTGCTTTACTTTCTGCATTTTCTATTTCGAGAAAGATCTGCCGTTTTCCATGCAATAGTATATGACCAGCTTCATGAAAAAACGTAAACCAGAGTTGATCATCTGTTTTATAGCGCAAGCTAAGCTGTATCAATGCCTTAGCTTTATTTTGACCAATCCATTGTGTCGCACCACTTATACCAGTATTAGGCAATTCTGGAATAAAGACTACAGCGACTCCAGCATTTGCACATAAATCTACCAATTCTCGCTGGAACATTTTCACTGGTTTCACAGTTAAAGCACGAATACTTACTATTGCAGCTTGGAATTTTGCTATATCATATGGGATACACTCAATTTCTTGTGCCTCAATCTCACCTTGACGCAACCATGCCGCGATAGAACCAAATTTCATATTAAGAATCTCAGACTTACGATAGGCAACAACTTTATTGTCCCACACTTCATGCCAGGCATCAGGCGAGGCGACGCCGAAAAATTTTAGTAGTGCGACCACTTGCTGAACCTTGTTTGTGCAATCAGGAATCCAACCACGCTGAATTAACTGCTGCATCGGATATTCGTTTAACCATTCTTTCCAACTCTCAAGTTTTTGTTCTTCAGCTACCCTTGCTAGAGACTCACGATATAATTGCTCTCTCTTTAACCAGAATGATGCAGGTATACGTAAAACGTGTTCGAGTTGTAAAGCTGTTTCAGCTGTGATTGCAGCCTTTCCTTGAACTATCTCGTTAATTGTTTTGATTGGGCGCCCCGTACGCTTTGCAAGCTCCGTCTGAGACATACCAATAGTTTCTAATGTTTCTAGAAGAGTTTCTCCTGGAATGGAAACATAATCTGGTAGATACTCGTTTTGCAGAATACTAGTCATGATAATCCTCCACAGCAAGAACCCGGATCACTGTTACGATTGTCCAATCTAAACCCCCATCAAGCTTCTTTGGCATAGGAACATTCGCCGGTTCGAAAATTAATCTTTATTGCATAATTTCTCTAGCTTATGACTTTGAAAGAGAATATCCACCAACCTTACGCACCTTACTATTTATTAACCCTAAGGGTTAATATAATTATATCATATAAACCAACCTATCAACCTATATTGAAGGTAACACTAAAGTGCAAACATTGTTATCTTTAGCATGGTTCAATAAGTAACATCACTCCATGCATATCATCATCAGTACATACCAAGCTACATGTTCAGGGTTTCAGCCAAATGAGGAAAAAGGAAGAGGGCATATCTAGACTGCAAGTGCACGATATGGTAGACTCTTCGAAAGAAGGTAGACAGCCAACAGGTCAATGCCCATCTCGCCGCGTGGTTTGTGCGCCGGGGTGGTGCTTGAGCAGATCCCGATTTGATTTTAGAAAAGAATAGAGGGAGAGACACACATTGACTTCCGAAGTAAGACAACGTGAAATACAGCAAATAACAGACAAACCATACCAAAAGAAAGATGATATAACGCGTCGTAATGCGGAAGAGTTTGCATCGCAAGAAAAACCAGTAGTCTCCGACTCTTATCACTCTCCTGAATGGGCACGAGTGAAAAAGGCAAAGAGTAATCTCCATCGCAGCAACTACAAACCCTACGGGAGTGGGTCATCAAGATTCAATATACCTGAGCTAGAACACACTGGGGAATACAGAACGAGAGCAGATGCATACAAGGAAGAGCTAAGCAAATTTCATGAGACATCTCCAGGGAAGACATTGCATGGAATAACGTTGAAGCGAGAGAATGCATTGAAACAACTTGAGAGCACAACTGCAAAGCAAGATTTGGACGAGGCATTGAAGCAACAAAGTGATGCAAAACGTGCTTTTGAGAAAACAGAAGCATATCGCGATCTATCAAACCTAGAATATTCCCTGAAGTTACAAGCAAAATATGGAAACGAACTAGGAAATCGGCAGCAGGTGATAAATGCTGAGAGCAAAGTTCAAAAAACGGAAGAATGGCGTAAATTGAAACAAGCAGATCAAACCGTTGAAGATGCAAAGAATGAGTACGAGAACACCGAGAACACTCCTGAATATAAACGGCACCAGAGCCTTTCGCAGTTTGAAGACAGAGCGAACAACGCCTGGGAGCGCCTGCAAATATGGGAATCTGCGGACCGAGTGCTACGTGCAGAAGATAAAATGATCAAGGCAGAAAAAACAAAGAGAGCAGCTGAAAGTGACGCAAGTGACGCAAAAAGCAAAACCAAGCCCGGTTATATAAAAAGGCAAATGTATCAACTCTATGAGACCAAGAACCAAAAAAATAGGAAAGACAATGCAAATAAAATGGAAGATAAAAGGACAAGTGCGGAAAATACATATAATAAATCGCTCAAAGAATGGCAGGAGGCTAACAATGACTTGCATTGGGTAACGACGGATACTATGTCGGAGGGCATGGAGGTTTCCTCTCGCAATAAGTACGGTGCGCACGGTAAGCCAAGGGTTTCCCGGGAGCTTAACGAGGCCAAGCAGGATTGGGAAAGAATCCTGCAAGAATTTCGAGAGATTTAGCTTAATTCTGCGCCCAGATAAACTTGATCACCCGTTCTCATTTCATCCATACGTTGATAAAACCCTTGGAACTGTCCCTTCCCGGCGTTATGTCATCTCCACCTGGACCCTCTGTAGTCATTGGCTAGCGCCGAGACGAGCGAACGACGAATATACTGCAGAGCACAGTGTCCCCCCCCGTCTCGTCTGCCCAGCCTACCACAGAGGGTCCAGGTCGTCTGACTTGCCGCCTTCCCATCCCCCCATGCCTCAACTCACTCACTCCAAATGCCTGCAGAGCTGAAGCTCTTCCCCTTCCCCACACGCGCGCATTCCAACGCCAGCGTGACTTCGCCAGCATCAGATGACCCCTACGCCAACACAATGCCGCTCAGACAACGTTGACCTCCTGATTCATCGGATGTTGCCCCGATGCCAGACGACGATCTTTCATGCGATAGCTCTGCCCATTAATGGCAATGACCTCAGCATGGTGCAACAGCCTGTCAAGCAGAGCCGTTGCCAGAATCTCATCCCCGAGCAGTGGCCCCCAATCAGTAAAACTTGTGTTTGAGGTGAGCAGGATCGATCCATGCTCATAGCGGGCCGTGGCAAGCTCGAAAAAGTGATGTGCTTGCTCTGTGGTGAGCTTGGTATATCCCACTTCGTCGATCACCAACACACTCGGTGTGATGTAGTGCCGGAGCCGCTGACGAGCCAAACCGGGATAGGACGCTGTCTCCAGCGCTTCTGCAAACCCCGACAGGGTGGTAAACAACACCGAATAGCCCGCTGCGAGTGCTTTGACCGAGAGGGCCAAGCTCAGGTGTGTCTTCCCTACCCCCAGGGGGGCGAGAAACACGATGTTGGTTGTGGTTTTGACGAAGGAGAGATTGGCCAGTTCCCGCAGCAGCCATTGGGAAAGGTTCGGCTGAAAGGAAAAGTCGAGCGCTTCCAACGTCTTGATCACGGGCAAGTGGGCGGCTTTGATCCGCCGCTCGGCTACCCGTCGATCTCGTCCTTCCACCTCCGTGGCAATGGCACGGCTCAGAAATTGTTCATAGGTCCATTGCTCGTGCCGCGCCATCTCAAAGAGCTCCGGGAGCGCCTGTTCGAGTTGTGTTAACCTCAACTGTTTGAGCTGGTGCCACATGCGACCACCTCCTTTGCGAACCCAACGCCATACAACTGGTCGTACTCCTGCAGAGGACGTTGACTGACCTGGGGAGCCGGACGCAGATGACCCAACGGAATCACTTGCTGCCGCATCGCCGAAGCGGCAGCCACCGTCCGAAATTGGTCGGGATGCGTCACACACTCCTGCGACCGGGAGCGTTTGGCCAGCTGTGCCATGAGCTCACCGCGTGACCACACGGAAAGCATCCCGTGTCGTTCGCAGACCTGGACCATGGTTCCAGCTTCAACAACCGCCAATTGACTCGCGACTTGATTGTCCTCTGCCAACGCGTGAATGAGATGCAGCCACGATTACCCGATGGCAGAATTCTCATTCTACATGCGCCTTCTTCACCATTTGGCTGAAACCCTGTTGTTAGAAAATCTTCCTCTATTTCTCATAAAAATCAGGCACGTTTCAACGAGTCGCACTACGATTTTTTACGCGCCATACTAGCACACTGTACGCGGAGCGAGAAACATGCTACAATAAAGCTTAGAAACAGATGAGAATACCTTAAAATCAGGTAAGTCGCTACAGTGGTCAGCACTAGTCAGAATAAAGGGTTGCGATGAACTACACTTCTTTCCATTCCACAAAACCACTGATTCTAATAGTAGAAGATGATGAATCTATCGCTGAGGTGATCAGCCTTCTCATTGCAGAAGAAACAAGCTACCAGCCAGCCATTGCAGATAGCGGCGAGGCGGCACTACAGGTGCTGCACGAGCTGCCACGCGTACCACAGTTGTTTATTCTGGATTATCGCCTGCCCGACACCACAGGCATTCAACTCTATGACTATTTTCAGAGCCAACCTCAGTATAAAGATACTCCCACCCTGTTGATGAGTGCCAGTAAACCCGTTGAAGAAATTGAGCCACGCGACATTATAATGATCTGCAAGCCCTTTGATCTCGATGATTTTCTCGCCAAAATCTACCATTTGTTGAAGCACGATACCGTTACTGTATAAACATGCTACGCACGCGCAAGCATCAGATAGCCACAACCACTCGCAACAACTCACGCTAACACATCTTCATCACAAGTGATTACAGCATAGCCAGGTGGACTATGCTGATAGGGGCGGAAGTAGTAGTGCGGGTCTCCTTACAAACTATGCAACCACGCAAGCCAGGAATAATGGAGCGATAACCGCTTTTAGGGCGTATTAAATATAGCAGCAGAAAAGAGTAGGGGCAGGCTTCGCCTGTTGTATGGACAGCGTGCTGTATTACAACGCTGACTGGTGCTAACGTCTTTATTATTATCTCATCACTGGATCACTCGATTACTTTAGACTGTATCGTATTGAGGGTATCTACTCATACTGAAAAAGAGGTACCACGATGGAAGAACCGAATATCGATCCTGTGCTAAACATGGATCCGGCAATGCAGGTTGAGATCTTGGACCGCGCTGTATCACGCAAATGGAATAAGTTCACATGGAGTGGACTCATCGTTGTGGGCGTAGGCTGTCTCTGCATTGTAATTGGCCTCCTCTTCAGAAGTGGAGACTATTCCGCAGGTATTCTGCTGATTGGCTTCGGAGCTATCATTGTCCTGGTTGGTCTGATAAGAATAGCGATCGGCCTCATTAATCCATTGTTACCGAGCGACCTGCGTACACGCTATAGCTATCGTCATCATCATCATGACGAGCTTCATGATCAAGAGATAATTCTCAATACGCTACGCGACGAGTAATGGGATCAAATCCCTCGCGGGCGAGAAATGAGAAGAAAATTCCCGCCCACCTTACAAGCATCCATAAAGGATGTTGTAGAAAGAAGCATAACAGCACTGGCCGAGACCAGCACCATTATGTGGTGAGAGGTGCTTCAGGAGGTTGCCAGGAGAAAACGAAAATAATCTACCTATCTTCCCACTGGACCAGCATCTAAAGACCTGCTACCACCGACCGCTTTGACTTGACTATGCACTATCGCAATAGCAAGCTTTATCTATACGTAGGATAGCAGAAGCATGTTAAGGCATCTTTATATATCGGTTAACTTTTTGTTGTGAGTCTCTAACGAAAAAACAGCGTACAGAATTTTGCGTCTTGAAAGATAGGGGCGATGAAAAGATCGAAGCATTGTGATACTGCTACTATAATATCGATACAGATTCCACTGGCAATACCTAACATTATTCTATTTTCATATATATACATGCGCCAGTATATGCAGCACGCAAACTTCCTATTAATCGATAGATCATTCATAACCATTTAGGCCATTTACAATGCTGAAGCACTGTGTTACACTTCGCGTGAGGTTTCAAGTTAACGGAAAGATGCTGAAATCACAGTCAGTTGTGTAGCCATAACACAGCCGGGGAGCTACTATCATCTTTTTGTATAGATGAATGAAACCCACCGGACACACCTGAGATCCGGCTCAAATCACTGTTTGCGAGCGTTTCACAAGGAGGTGCTCTCTATGGCTGGCTGGGAAGAAGAGTTATCCGTACTGCTAGGTGAGCTTGGAGTCAAACAAGAAGAGCCAAAGACGCAGCGACAACAAACACAACAGAATCGCAAACCTATGCGCAGCGACGCCAGGCGACATGAGCAGCTGACAGATGCACTGCTCTGGGGAGAGGATGATGAGGCGATGGAAGATGATGATGCCTGGATTGATGATCTAGATATCATGCGCCACGAAGTCGATGCCATCGTCAGCCAGGTGGTCTTGCTGTTGCAGCGTGGTGATCTCGATGCTACTATGAAAGAAGATGTCATGGTCGTCTTACGAGCTCTCCGCCTGCGTATCCCTGCCCAACCAAACGCAACCAGCGACGAAGCCTATCTGGAATCTGCCTCCGCTACCCTCCATTTCTGTCGTCTCGTTCTTCAAATGAGCGAATTAGCTACTGAGGACTTTTAACATCAGTGACATTGAAACACCACGACTCTTTTCCCCCAAATTGCCCTGTCACTACCAGCTCTTTTTGCCTTGACATACTTCGATCAAAACTGACATACTAAGGCATAGCCCCAGACCGCGGTACAAATGACGCGATATTTCCCTCTATTACGCGCATAAAATAGCAGCAATGCAGGGGCATAAAAACAAAAAACGCAAAACAAGCGCAACGGTACTACGTCGAATAGAGGCCCTGAAACGTATCCCCTGAGTAGACACTATTGCTCTGCAAGAGGAGGTGCATTATGAGTTCCGATACAAGGAAAAGAATATTACAAGAAAGCGGTCGCTGGCTACGGGTCGGCTCGCTTTCGTTAAGCGTATTAGGTCCCGTCCTTTCATTCCTGACGAAGCGGCTCCGAGCCCAGGCTGAGGCTGATGAGGTCCTGCTCAAGCTCCATTACGACCAGAAGGCGGTCGATACCGACAGGCAAGCGCTCCAGGAGGATCTGCAAAATCGTTTGCAGGCGATCCGTGAAAACATCTCTGACACCTTAACGGATCTAAGCACCCGGCCATACAGCCAGGAGCTGCTGAAACGTAGTGAGGCCCTGACCGATGAGTTAAAAGAGCGTGGGAGCAAGCTTTCACAGCTTATAGTTGACCGTGGCGGTAAGTTCAATCAGGATCTTTTCGAGCACGGGAGCGATCTTTCACAGACCCTGCTTGAACGTGGTAGCCAATGGGGGAAAGGCCTCGCTGACCGCAGCAGTGACCTCTCTCACACGCTGGTTGAGCGCGGCAACGACTTCTCACAGAACCTGCTTGAACGCAGCAACGATTTCTCGCAGGAGTTGCTCAAGCGTACCCGCAGGGCGCAATTAGAGAAGATGCAACAGAAGAGAAACTTCTGGGTCGCTTTTGGCTTCGGACTTGGCCTGACCGGTGCTGGTATCGTCACATTTTTCTTGATCCAGCGTCGCCAGCAGGAGCGGGCACACGCAACGGATGAGTCAGCCATTGAACTGGCTCAAGATGAGAAAAAGCTTCCGGTATCCGCCAGTATCCCTCCGGTACAAGCACGTAGTGGACGCTACAAGGTAGAGCACGACAGTGATGATATGCTAGTCAACGGACACGGACCTTCTTCATACACCACTGTAAAACCTCCCGTGATCGCCGATGCTCCCACCAAAGCGAGACCATTCAGTGAAGAGCACGCGAGCATACCAAAAGACGCCACATTCATAGGCATTCCCAGTACCAGGCACTACTATCCCGTAACGACGCCCCTGGAGCGCATCACCAATGATATAAGCGGAGATGCAGCCCAGACGGATGTGATCTACTTCGCAACGGAGCAAGAGGCCAGGCTGCAAGGCTTTAGCGCGGCTGAAGTCTAATGTCACGAGAGTGTGTTATCGATCGTCACTGCTCATCGATGATCGCGCTCAGCAGATAACCTCTTTCTCTTCACAACTATCATGCACGCGCGCCGCCCCTGGCGGCGTGCGAGTGGTAGTTACTACGGTCTCCGATACTGCTCTGGCACATGATCGTAATCAAAGCCTTCATTGACAATCCCCCGTTTCACCAGGTACCGTAAAAACGTCAGGTGCGCTTCAGCTTGCGCTGGAGGAGCATGGGGGCTGGTATCAGAGTGCGTATCAGTTGACGGAAGATCAGGCATAGAGGATGAATGGATAGGGAACTCCTCCATCCCTTGTTCAACGGCGATCGAGAAGCTACCTTGCTGTGGATAGATGGGGTCGTGAGCAGCGTGTAACTCGCCCATTGTGTGCCACAGAGGTTCCTGCGCAGAGCTAGTACGGCTGGCATCAGCCGACCGTGTATACGTCACCCTGGCTGATCTCCGCCAGGGCCACCAGGCAAATATGTTGCTTAGCCAGCTTTTAAGCGTGTCCATCATCATGTAATCCGCCCTCATTGTGCAGAGATGCCGCACAATATGGCTAATGTGCAAACCGCGCTACAAACATAACCATAGCTGACACACAGAGACGTCCAGTTACATAAATATAGACACATAGTAGCATATCACCGTGTGCACGTCAAACATACCCTCAAAGCCGCTGCGCCCTTCTATCAACCTACCATTCCTGCACATTTAGTAGAGAAACTGCCCCCTATCATCTTGAAATTTCTCTGTGTGCGTGCCATAATCTGATGCACAGAGCTTCCGAGCAAACGGCTAGAAGCTAGACATTCATGCAAATCAATGCTATAAATGCTCTCTATACCAGAGAACAAAGAATGTTCCTCATTAGTGCGCAACTCTCACTCACGGCATTCGCCAGAATAGAGACAATACAGCAGTCGCATACTTGCCCACTTCCTCGTTATAGTCTATATAGAGGATATGAGGAGAGGCGTGCCAGGACATTCTGTCCATCTAGCGAGATGATATGTTCTCTGTAACAGAGGGCCGTCGTAACATCTCATGATTATGGTAGGGGTAATACACTATGCGCATGCGCTATCGGTATGTAACCTATCGCTTCCGCGAAGGTTCGCAAGCACAACTGGAGCAACATTACCGTCAGATTCTGGATGAGGCAGTACGTCAGAGCCAACAAGCAATGCTTCATCGCTCTATAACCTGGCGTCCTTTAGCTGATATCCTGGAGTCGCCAGAGATGATCAGAGTAAAGATAGAGCTGTGCGGGATGAAAGAAGACGACATTGAGGTTACATTGTATGAGAATGCCCTGGTAGTGAGCGGAGAACGTCACGATGATCATGATTATCAGGATGGTCTGAGCTATCAAGAGGCACAGATACGCTATGGACCTTTCCGTGTCGAGGTTTCTATACCAACACCTATCAATCGCGAGTCGGTTCTCGCTCGCTACGAGTGTGGCATGTTGTCTGTAGACTTGCCCAAGTTACCTGCTAGCACTGTCGAACGGATACCAGTCCAACGTTCGGTAAAACAAGAGTAGCCCGGTATAGCTCCGCTGGCTGCTTACCTTTGCTCTTTGCTCTTTGTACAGTAAAGACAGTGAAACAGCATACAACAATACAAATATATGTAGAGAAGATTCTATGGAAAAAAAGACAGATCAGCACGCCGTCAATCCGCAAGAGGTTTTGGCGCAACCAGAACTGCTTGATGAAGAGGCCAGCGTAACGAACGAGCCACAGCAGGTCCCAGAACCTGCTAAAGAGCCTGCTGAAGCATCTGAACAGCCTGAAGACTCAACAGAAGCGGAGGTTGAGACTGTGGCAGACAAAACCGATCCAACAGCTGAGACCAATGACGCTACTGTAACAGAAAAGGCAGGCAAAACAAAAAAGACAGGCAAAACAAAAAAGACGGAAAAAACAGAAAAAACTAACGGGACGGATGAGACCGCTACCGTTCATGTCACAGACAAGGATAAGGCCGACGAGACAGAACAAGCGGAAGAAGGACAGGCCGTGGCCGAAGAGGAAGAGGAGAAGCTCAGTATTCCTGAGATCTTGCCGATTCTTCCACTTAAAGATACTGTCATCTATCCCTTCTCTGTACAGCCCTTTGCCGTTGGACAGGAACGCTATATTCGTTTGATCGACGATGTCATGCACGGGAATCGCCTGGTGGTGCTGGTCGCACAGAAGTCACCAGACATTGACCACGCCGGCCCCGACGATATCTATCGTGTGGGCACGGTATCTCGTGTCGGTCGCATGTTCCGCATGCCAGACGGGACCGTCCAGATCGCTGTTCAGGGTCTGGAGCGTGTCACGATTGATGAGTTTACAGAAGAGAAGCCTTATCTGAAAGCTCGTATCACAGCAAAGCCCGATACGCAGGAGAACGATACTGAGACGGAAGCGCTGAAACGCAACGTTATCAGCTACTTCCAGCGCCTGGTCGCTCTGGTCCAGAACGTGCCAGAAGGGGTGGCTGCGGCGACGCTGAACCTGGAAGAGCCACGCCAGGTCGTCTATGTGATCGCTACCTTTGTGCAGATGGAGATGGAGCTGCGTCAGAAGCTGCTCGAACTGGATTCAGTTCGTGAGAAGCTGGTACAGCTAAGTACCTTCCTGAACCATGAGTTAGAGGTCCTCGAACTGGGCAAGAAAATTCAGACGAGTGCTCAGGAAGAGATGGGCAAGGTACAGCGCGAATACCTGCTACGTGAACAACTCAAGGCGATCCAGCGCGAGTTGGGCGAGGAGAGCGAGGAGCAGGCAACCGTCAACGATCTGCGTCGCAAGATCGAAGAGTCCAAGATGCCTGAAGAGGCCTTTAAAGAGGCCCAGCGTGAGTTGTCACGCCTGGAGAAACTGCCAACGGTCTCCCCCGAGTACAGCATCATTCGCACCTATCTGGAACTGCTGGTCTCACTGCCATGGACCAAAGGGACGGCAGAGAAGATCGATGTGACGCATGCGCATGAGGTATTGGACCAGGACCACTACGATCTACAGAAGATCAAAGAGCGCATCCTGGAATATCTGGCCGTACGCCGCCTGAAAGAGGATCGTCTGGCCGAGGAGCAGCAACGGGTACGTGAAGAGACCTCAACCGAAGAAGGGGTCGAGGTCGACAATATTGATCCAAAACTGCCCTTGAATGAACAGGAGGCGAAACGCTCCATCAATCGCGAGCCGATCCTCTGCTTTGTTGGACCTCCGGGAGTCGGTAAGACGTCGCTGGGTCAATCGATTGCACGCGCGCTGGGCCGTAAATTCGCGCGTATGTCACTGGGTGGTATCCGGGATGAGGCCGAGATCCGTGGTCATCGCCGTACCTATATCGGTGCCATGCCTGGTCGCATTATCCAGACCCTGCGTCGTGTCGGAGCTAACGATCCAGTCATCATGCTCGACGAGGTCGATAAGGTAGGTGCGGACTGGCGTGGCGACCCCTCGTCAGCCCTGCTAGAGGTACTCGATCCAGAGCAGAACTACAACTTCCGCGACAACTACCTGGATCTCCCATTCGATCTCTCAAAGGTGATGTTTATCGCTACGGCGAACGCTCTGGAGCCGATCCCGGCCCCGTTGCGCGACCGCATGGAGATTCTGGAGCTCTCTGGTTACACTGAGGAGCAGAAGCTGCACATCGCACTCAACTACCTGCTACCCAAGCAGATAGAGTCCAATGGCCTCAAAAAGGCAGAGCTGAACGTCGATGATGCTGCGATACGCCGTGTCATTCGGGATTATACCCGTGAGGCCGGTGTACGTAATCTCGAACGCCAGATCGGTTCGCTCTGTCGTAAGGCAGCGCGTCAGATCTCTGAGGGCCACGAGACACCCATCGATGTGACCAGCGAGAAGGTAACCGACTTCCTGGGTCGCCAGCGCTTCTTCGACGAGTCCGCGGAACGCATCGACCGTCCAGGTATCGCAACCGGTCTGGCCTGGACAGCCGTTGGTGGCGAGATCATGTTTATCGAAGCCGCAACAATGCCCGGCAAAGAGGAGCGCCTGATCCTGACAGGTCAGCTTGGTGACGTCATGAAAGAGTCCGCTATGGCGGCCCTCAGCTATGTACGTTCTAACGCCAAAACGCTCGGTTTATCCGCCAATGTCTTCGAAGGTCAGAACGTCCATATCCACGTCCCGGCTGGAGCTATCCCTAAGGATGGACCGTCAGCGGGCGTCACGATGATTACAGTGCTGGTCTCACTGGCGAGCGGGCGTAAAGTGCGCTCAGACCTTGCAATGACCGGAGAGATCACGCTACGAGGAAAAGTCATGCCGATCGGCGGTATCAAAGAGAAGGTACTGGCAGCCTATCGTTCAGGTATTCGTACCATCATCCTGCCCGAAAAGAACCGGGCCGACCTGCTGGAGGATATCCCCAACGAACTGCGTGATCAGATGACGTTCCACTACGCCTCCGATATCAGCCAGGTGCTGGCCGCAGCCCTCGAAGAAGACCACAGCAATCACGACCATAAAGACAAAGATAAAGCGAAGGGATCAGAGGGTGAGGGCGAAGAGCGTCCTCGCAAACGCAAAGGCGAAAAGGCCGCAGCCAAGGCGTAACCGTAGCGCTAAAAGCGCAACCGTAGCGCTAAAGAGTAAAACGTACGGGGAGAGCGCAACCTCTCCCCTTTCCACAACAAAAAAGGATAGGTCTCATACTATTTGAGCCTATCCTTTTTGCTACTCGGTTGCTGTATTGGAGCCTGGGATCAATTACTGTACAGATACAGGTTTGTGAAGGCGGCATCGGTACCAGCCTGACTGGCACACATACCCAGTTCACCTCCGGTGAGTGTCGTGTCTTTAACGCTACCAATCTTTACATTGTTGACACTCATGGTAAATGTACCGTTATGCTCTGTCACACTAAAGACATTTGGCGCGTGAGGACGGGTCAACTCTTTACCGTTCCCTTTACCGGTCCCTGGAGTGTTATTGGGGTCAGGAAACAACTGTTGCAATGGATTAGTATTACTACCATCATATTTGTCTAACTCATAGCTGATATTGGATCCGTTGTTCACACGGAAGATATAGAATGACGGATGTCCTCCCTGGTTCGTGAGGTCCATGATCATACCATAAAAACTGAAGGAGCCATTATTCTGATCATAGTTGACACTCTGCATGGTCAACGTATAGGTATAATTCTTCGGCAACTGCGGTGAACCCAGGAATGCATAGCCAAAATTCGGACCAGTAGGGTTGATATGATAAGCGTTTCCTTTGAAAAAGTAGTTGCTGGCGTTAGACTGACCTGTGGGCCAGCTGTGACCATTATAGTTTAAAGGATCAAAGAGCATCAGCGAGGCTGCCTTAACCGCAGCGGCGGTAGCCTGAACGTTCGCAGCCGCTTGAGCAGTTGCAGTGGCGGCGCTATTCGCTTTGCTACCCGCTAATGTCGACGTCGTGGCCGGACTCGAACCACCACCTGAATGCAACAAGAGCACTGAGATGGAACCAACGACGATAAGCAAGATCAAAGCGGCAAACACAATCACCTTATTTTTATTCTTTGGTCGCGGTGCAGCCATCGGTGGTGGTAGCGTACCAGAGCCAGGCTGCTGCACAACTGGCAGGATACCTGTCTTAAACTCGCCCGGTTTTCCTGGTACAGGCACACGCACGACCTTTACGGCCTGATTTAACGTCAGCATGCCAGTATCGCCACTATAATCACCAGGTATATTCTGCGCTGGCAGCATCCCCGTACTCCCCAGCTGACGAGTAGGCGAACCTGTAGCACCGGCAGAGACTGTCGGCCCGGTTCCAGTACCAGTCGGAGGCCAGAGCTGTCCTGACCCGGCTGGACGTCCGACCTGCGGACTGGACAGACCACCAGGTACGCCAAATTGTCCCGATGGCGTGGGACCAAACTGTCCGGTAGGACCCCCTATAGATGGTGAAAGTTGATTATGTGGATTTGTTGTAGCGTTGGCATTGAACCTACCACCAGGCAAGAACTGCGCGGGACCAAAGGCACCGGGAGCGGTAGTTGCTGTAGTTGAGCCGGGCTGAAAGGGTCCTGTTGGCCCAAAGCCAGCCGCTCCAGGCTGCTGAAACGGTGCAGGCTGAAAAGCTTGCGTCGCATCTTCACTAAAAGCCGGATTGGGAGCTGGATTGAAGGGAGGGTTAGGAGCCAGGCTGTTCTGTGGGACACTTCTATAAGGGTTCGTTGTCGGGCCCTGCCCCATACGTAGCTGTGGGGGAAATAACTGGCTGCTCTGATGATTTAGTGGTGGCCCCGTACGCTCTTGCTGATCATCATATAACGGGAATGGTGGTTTATTTGCTGACATCAATAATCCTTCTTCTTATTTGTTCAATGCGTGCGCCAGGCGAGTCGTCATTGTCTGGCCACCGGAAACTTTTAAGAACCTTCCCAACGCAACCGTTTTGATCAGATGAGAAGAAAATGTGGTCACAAAATCTAGCTATTAAGTATAAACCGATACTCTTCTCGTCTTAACGCATCCTATTTGCGACATAATATACTTTATGTGAAATACAATGGTATCCGCAATATTTATACAGTAATGACATGACTAAAGTAATGGAGGAACCCTGGAAAGGAGGAAAGCGTACAGTACTCTACTATTTACTTGGGCTTATCTCTGAATTATCTTGCGCAGGTCCGACATAAGGGTGCTGCGAAGCAGGCGTGAGATCGACGGTAGTCACCCAGGAGAACGATATGGTCACCACTTAACCAGTACAGCCAGCAACAGGTGTCAGGTCCTCGTCCAGAGCGTATGTGGGGCACATAGAAAAGATCTTAGCGCCTGGAGCCAGATGCCCAGTGGCGGCTAGCGGCCTTGAAGGTACATCATTGACAATATCTGCCATTGAATAAATCTCCTTACAGGGAGCATTATTCTCAGCGTATCACTCAATATGGTGACGGGCCATGTGGAACGGTTAGGATACTTACCGATGATTGCAGGCAACAAGTAAGCATCACTCATAGCCCGTCTGTATGAGACTATAGATGATGCACATCAACAAAGTCACAAACATTTGTAAATTAACTATGAAATGTTCTCGCGAACTCAACGATCAAGGTCTGGACCTCTGGCAGGCGCTCTTGAAAGAAGTGATCCGCTCCCTGGATTGCGACAATCTGTTTAGGGGCCGGCACCTTCTCAAACCACTGCTGCGCAAGATCGTAAGGGGCAATCTCATCAGCTGTCCCATGCACAAAAAGCTTTGGCTTATGGCAATCCTGTAACGTATTACCGTCAAACATACGTGCAGGCACACCCAGACCAACCATCGCATGGACACGATCATCAGCAGCAGCTACACGCAAACCCACATAAGCCCCAAACGAGAAACCCACAACAATCGCCGGCACGCCTGGATAACGACGGCTCAGGAACTCCAGCGCAAAACGTACATCATCCAGTTCGCCACGGCCCTCATCAAAAGCACCTGAGCTGCGACCAACACCCCGAAAATTGAAACGCAGAGCAGGGATATTGATACTTTGCAAAGCCTGGGCCGCCTTAAAAACAACCTTGTTATGCATCGTTCCACCACCCAACGGATGAGGATGACAGATCACACTAACATAGCGAGGCCGCACCCCATCCTCCTCTGGTTTTAAGATACCTTCCAGATGACCGATCGGCAGCGGAATATCCACATGTAGAACCTGATTACTAACCATATATTTTCCTATTCCTTGTCTATTGCTTCTTGTTCTGAAAGCTTCTTTAAAACATGCACGTTACTACATTAAAATAATAATTCCAGGCTTTACCCGGCTCTCTACCTCCCTGTTCTTTTCTTTTCACCTTCATTGCCTATCCTTATTCCTCCTCAACTGCGCCCCCCTGCGTATCCTGATACCCCGAGTTCTCGCTGTTCTCATTCCTCTCACTCTCACGTGCACGACGCAATATCTGCTCGTTTATAGCCTCACGCGACGTCTGGAATGCAACAAGTATGCAGCGAACTGTCACCACGACACTGATCAGTAATAGCAGTACAATGATTGCTACTGAGATAGAGCGCGTACTCCGCGCCGTCGTTACAAAGAGCGGTATCACCGCAACAACCAGCGCCCCAAAGACAATATTGCTCAATCCGAACAAGATCAGAAACTGTTGATGCCAGGCCTTACGCGGTCCAGTAGTTACAGCTGACCGCTGCTGGACCAGAGCCTGACTCCCCTTACGAATATTTAAAATGCCGACTGCGATCAGTAAAAGAGCCACAATCAAAGCAAAGATAGCACCAAGCAAAGCACCCGTACTCATCGTTATAATCCTCCAACGACATACAAATATGAGAGCGTCCACCAGAAGTCTGCCCGCGCCAGGGATCAATACCCCTGGCAGGCCAACACCCTCGTAGAACACCTCTATAGTATCATGCCTCAACCACTACAAACGCAGTCAACGGCAACAAGATCGCAAAAACTAGAGAGCACGCTTGTTTCGTTTTCTCGACCTCATTCTCAAACAAATAACTATACTATTACTTCTCGCCTGATACAATAGAAGTGAATAGTATCAGACACAATAGTACATATTGGTACATAGATACAGGTCAAATAGACTGTGATGTATGCCATACAGGATATCACTTGACATACTGATATGGAACATTGCATAATCAATTTTACAATTCCTTTGTTACACAACAAAAAAGGATCCAGCATGGAGACATACGGTTTACATACATACCCCGGACGGCTCTTTGTCGTCGAAGGGGTCGATGGCTCTGGGAAGAGTACACAGATTGCGTTATTACGTCAGTGGTTGATCAGTGAAGGCTATACTGTTTTTTTTAGCGAGTGGAACTCGTCGCCGCTGGTCAAGAAGACAACTAGCCGAGCGAAGAAGAAACAATTGTTGACGCCCACAACCTTCAGCCTGATCCATGCAACCGACTTTGCTGACCGTACCGAACATGATATTATACCTCCACTCAAAGCCGGAGCGATCGTGCTCGCTGACCGCTATATCTATACAGCGTTCGCGCGCGATGTGGCTCGTAACGTCGATAGACAGTGGGTACGCGAACTCTATCAGTTCGCGGTCCAACCAACATGCGCCTTCTATTTCCGCGTCCCTCTGGAGGTCTCACTTACACGTATTCTGACAGGGCGCACCGAGCTTAAACATTATGAGGCGGGCATGGATCTCGGCCTGAGTAACGATCCTCGTGAGAGCTTCCGACTCTTTCAGCAACGTATCGTCAACGAATATGAAGCGATGGCTGATGAATTCAAATTGACAGTGATGGATGCGACACTGCCAATCCCCGAACAACAACGCCAGATGCGTAAACTTGTCCTCCCTCACTTGCAAGGCGTACGCAAGCTGCGCCTCCCACTGCGCAAGCACGAGCTAGAGAATATCATACGTGGCGGAGATCAGTTACAGCCGCAACACATCGCTAGCATAGCTGCCGACTATTCTGATGCCTATTCGGAGACCGATCCAGTCCTTCGTTATCCCTCATCCCACTAGCATAGCAAAGAAAGCAAAGGGTACACAGGCTATGACGACATTAGATTTTTATGATATCGATGCTATTGGCTTACGTCAAAAGGACGATTTCTTGCCCGGACGTCTGATCGTACTGGAGGGGACCGATGGTGTAGGGCGTACTACCCAGATCCAACTCTTACGCCCCTGGCTGGAGAGCAATGGCTATGCCGTGATAGATACAGAGATGACCAGCTCAACCCTGGCAGGCAGCGGACTCAAGAAGGCCAAGGAGGGCAATACGCTGGGTCCGATCACGCTCAATCTGTTCTATGCAACCGACTTTGTTGACCGCCTGGAGAGTCAGATCCTTCCTGCCCTGCGCGCAGGCTTTATCGTGCTCACCGATCGCTACATCTACTCGCTGATCGCACGAGCTCTCGTACGAGGAGCAGACGCCCGCTGGATACGCTCAATCTATGGTCTGGCGATCAAGCCCGACGCCATCTTCTATCTGCGCGTCGGCCTCGCAGATCTCCTGCCACGCGTTATCCATGCCCATGGCTTCGACTTCTGGGAATCAGGAATGGATATGCGACTGGGTGACGACCTCTTCGAGAGCTTTGTTCGCTACCAGACCAGGATGATCGCCCAATATGACCACATGGTCAAAGAGTATCACTTCCAGGTCATCGAAGCCACACAAGAGGCCGAAGATATTACCACCCAGATCAAAGAACTGATCATCCCGCTACTGCCCCACAGTTGATGGGGTCAGAACGCAAGATTCTATTTCCTTTTATAACCTTCTCTCGCTATAGGCTGTACAATTCTTCTGAATGCCCCACATATCCCTTGATTAGCATCTAATGATAGTGATATACTGACAATAATAAAAATTTGCTCAATAAAATTTGTTTCATTCCCACAATTGCTCGTCGTCCAGCATTGGGTTGAGACGCTACAGCGATAGCGTCGCCCCTGGATCGCACGAGAATTGGTTCGGGTCAAAGGAGGTGAGGGACATGGACGCTGGCCCTAGTCATAGTAGGCATGCCACAAAGACAGTACTTGCGTGTCTACTTTTCCCAGGAATGTTCCTCTCCTCATCGGGTAGTGTGAACGGCCGCTAGCAGGCCAGACCTCTCAATTCATCACCATCCTTACTCGATGAGTCGACATCTCCCCATTGATGCGAATGATGTCGAGTAAGGGCACTCCACCTTTGCCAGTAAGTCCTTTACTGTTATTGCAGGTTTCTTCTGCAATAGTATGCTCTAATGCCGTCAAGATGCAGGTTGCACTTGCATAGTGCCTGTGGTGCTTTTACGCACACTTCTGATTGCTTGCGGCTTAGCTCTGCGTACAGCTTTTCTTCAACGCAGAGACCAGGTAAATGCTATAAAGCCAGACCACCAACGAGTATGCTGACGACCATGTCAACACGCGCATGTACACGCAGCGAACATACACGTTCACCCACGTGTGTCTGCAACCAGTCTGATAATAAAGGTGGTGAGACTATGATCTTTTTGAGCACACTGCTGAATCACGCAGTGTATGATGCCGAACACCGTCGCATCGGTTCTTTGCGCGATATCTGTGTAGAACTGAGCGAGACCTTTCCAATTGTTACAGCTCTAATTATTCATCCTTCAATCGGCACGAACGGACTGAACGGCAGTCAACAACTCATCGTTCCCTGGTACCAGGTTCAGAGTATCGAAGAGGAACAAGTCCTGCTCTCGGTCACTCAAAGCGCGATCAGCCGCTATACACCCGGCGATGATGAGATCCTACTGAAGCGCGATATCCTGGATACACAGATTGTGGATACCCAGGGCTTCCGCGTCGTCAAGGTCAATGATCTGAAACTGGCACAGATCAAACATACGGCACGTCTGGTAGGCGTGGATATCGGTATGAGTGGCCTGTTCCGTCGTCTGGGCTGGCAGAAGGCGGTCGATATGGTTGGACGCATCACGCCACTCCAGTTGACGGAGCGGACCATTACCTGGAACTATGTCGAGCCGATCCAGGTGGTTAGCCACAGTACCGGTCAATTGGTAGCCGTTGGAGCAAGTAGTAATACAGTAAGCTCTGTCGGTACCACCGGGATGATCCCGAAGGTGCAACTCAATGTTAGCCATAGTAAATTGACCGAGCTGCACCCTGCTGATATTGCCGACATTCTAGAACAATTGAATGTTGAAGATGCGGGCGCGATGCTGGAGCGCATGGATGACGAGATAGCCGCCGATACACTCAATGAGATCGAGTTCCCACGGCAATCCGAGCTGCTGGGTGAGCTGAATCCAGAGCGCGCATCCGATCTACTGGAGCGCCTCTCACCAGACGATGCCGCCGATATCCTGGCGGAGATGCCGGTTGCCGAGGCCGAACGCCTGCTAAGCCTGATGCCACTCGACGAGTCACAGCCGATCCGCGATCTGTTGCGCTACCAGGCTCAGACCGCCGGTGGTATTATGACCAGCGAGGTCCTGGCACAACCAATGGATACAACCGTCGAACAGGTCCTGGTCTACCTGCGTCACCACTCTGAACATCTGGATATGGTCTACTACCTGTATATCGTTGATGAGGAGCGCCGCTTGCTCGGTGTGGTCTCGCTGCGCCAGTTGATCACCAGCGAACCTGGTACACAGATGGGCGCTTTGATGGATAAAGATGTCATCAGTGTCCGCGTCGATACCGACCAGGAAGAGGTCGCACGGGTGATTGCAAAATATGACCTGCTGGGCGTACCGGTCGTCAATGACGAAAATCATCTACTCGGGATCATCACGGTCGATGACGTGATCGATGTCATGCATGAAGAGCTGGCCGAGGATATCTCCGAGATTACCGGTACCGATGTTGAGGCGAATGAAGAGCAAGAGGGCTCCTGGTGGAGCAGCACGCTGAGCCGCTCATCCTGGTTGCTCGTCAACGTCGCCGCTGGCTTTTTGATCGCACTGATGCTGACCAACGTTTTCCATGACTTCTTCCGCACAAGAGTTGCACTGGCCTTCATAGGCGGCGCGCTCCCAACAGCCGTGGCGGGTCTCTCTTCGCAAGTCGCACTCAGTAGCTTGTTCTGTCTGATCCCTATGTTATTGATGACGTCAGGAACTGCCGGATCTCAGGCACTGGGCATAGTCGGTTGGGAACTGCGCAAAGAGCGTGGACGCAACCTCTACAAGGCAGTATGGCGTGAACTATTACACGGCACAATAGGCGGGATACTGACGACCATCATCGTCGGCCTCCTTACCTGGGCCTTTTTTGGCTCATTTACTCTGGGCCTCATCGTTGGCGTCGGCTTCGGCATCACCTTACTGATCGCAGCACTCTGTGGTATGGCTTTACCCAACCTCTTACAGCGCCTGCATCTGCGTGGTAGCCTGATCTCTTCGCCCATGCTTAGTCCGGTCATCGCTGTAATTAGCCTGGGTGTCTTTCTCAGTATCAGCGTCTCATTGCTCAACAATATTGTACACTAACGATTCTACGAGTTACAAAAAAAAAGTAAAAACTGGTCCACAAAGTGCTTGACGTAATCGGACTCGTGATGTATAGTATCAGTGTTCTTAACGAACAAGAGCAATCTTCCCCGATAGCTCAATGGTAGAGCAATCGGCTGTTAACCGATGTGTTATAGGTTCGAGTCCTGTTCGGGGAGCTTCTTAAAAAAGGATCACCAATATGGTGGTCCTTTTTTTCATATGAAGGGCTTCGTGCCCTTGTGTCGCAGCCTTTTTTCATAGAGAAGGGAGGTCACTGCAGCATTGCATCCTCCCAAAGAATAGTTACCTTTCCAGGGAGAATTGTCGTGAGCAACACATCGATGCCGATCGACTTACGGATCGCCGCTACAAGTCTGCTTGAGGCGGTCCCATTACCTGTCTTTGTCGTAGATCGACAGTGCGTTATTACGTATTTTAATAAACAGAGCCAGCGTCACTACGATCCCATACAGATACAAGAAGGGATGCCGCTGGGAGAGGTGTTGCGCTCATCCGCAATCCTCCAGCTGGTCGCGAATAGCATTGAGGTCAATGCGCCGCAGAAGGGTCAGTTTGAGGTCGGAACCTCCGATATCGCGTATAAGGTGACCGTGAACCCACTTATATACAATTACAATGCGCAACCATCGGCTCAAGCTGAACAACCAACTGCCTCTCAGTATTTTGCTGTTGTGATTGAGGATATGACCGAGGCACGGCATATTGAGCGCGTGCAGCGAGACTTTATCGCCAATATCTCTCATGAACTACGCACTCCACTGACCTCTGTCCGTCTGCTGACAGAGACACTAGAAGATGCCATCGATACCGATCCTGACCGCGCGCAGGAGTTTGTGGGGAAGATCGAGACCGAGGTGCAGTATCTGAGCGAACTGGTCGCTGAGTTGCTTGAACTCTCGCGTATCGAGTCCGGGCAGACGATCATGACGATTGAGCCCATTGAGGCTGAACGCCTGGTGCGTGAGGTGATGGCTCGTATGCTCCCTCTGGCACAACGTCATCGTGTGCAGATCGGTACGGATATTCATCAGGGCGGAACACTCGTCGTTGCGGACCGCAAACAGATCACACGTGTACTTATCAACCTCGTCCACAATGCCATCAAGTTTACGCCTTCCGGCGGTAGTATCATCATTGGTACCCTGCTTCAGGAAGACCAGCATACACAGCGCTTCCATGTAGTAGACACAGGAGTCGGTATCCAGGCGGAAGAGCTCTCACGTATCTTCGAGCGCTTCTATAAAACCGACCGCGCCCGCGCAAAAGCCGACTTTATTGGGCCAGGCGGCGGCGGCACTGGGCTGGGACTGGCGATTGCACGCCGCGTCATCGAGTCACATGGCGGTCGGATCTGGGCGCAGAGCAAAGTCGGTGAGGGTAGCACATTCGCCTTTACGCTCCCTGTCGCGGTCCGCAGTGAAGAGACAGATGGGGAGAGCATACACAGCACTGGTTTGTAAATGAATGAACTTTAAGACAATCTTTACGTGCAATACATTGCAAGTTAGCTCATTTGTATGGTAACATACCGAAACAACGACGTAGAGTACCAGTAGAATCTTTCAATGTAGTGGGAGCAATGCGCTCTGAATACCCGTGGATTATGGTAGTACTTGCTCTTGTGTATTGACACAATGTCAGGTACAATGGGATGGTAGTGGGATGAGAGAGAGGACACAATTTATGAGCAAACTCGTAATGGTTATTGATGACTCCGCAACGGTCCGGAAAATTATAGAGACGTGTCTCAAGCGCGAAGGCTTTGATGTACAGGTCTTTCCCGATGGTGTTGAAGCGTTACGGTGGTTCACGCAACCAAATGTACGTATACCTGACCTTGTTGTCCTTGACATCGGACTCCCGAAGATGGATGGCTATGAAGTTGCACGCCGTCTCAAATCAAAACCTCAACTGAGTCATACTGTGATCATCATGCTTTCCCGCCGCGATGGCATGATCGACAAGCTGAAAGGCCGCCTCGCCGGTGCGAAAGACTATCTCACAAAACCATTTAAGACGCAGGAAATCATATCCGTTATCGAGTCACATCTGGGTGCCCCTGCACCTCATTGATAGAAATATGTGTTATGAGCCAACACCCGGTCCTGCCAGCAGCTCTACTCACTATCACACAAGCACACTATCTTGAGCAGCTCGACAACCAGCAATTCTGGCACTACGCTCAGGAACTAGCAAACACACGCCGTATAGAGATCGAGTCTCCTGGTCAACAACAAGAAGAACAACACTATCTTGTTATAGAGAGCGAAAGCAATGATGCAGAGGGTCGTATCATCATCCCCCTGGCATCACTGCGTCAGATTCTCCCAGTGACACCGCATCTGACACAGTTGCCGGCATCACCACCATGGATGTTAGGTCTGGCTGCCTGGCATGGAGAGACAATTGCAGTCATCGATCTGCCAGCCTATCTCGCACAACGCCAGCTGCGTCCCCCTCTACCCGGCACGCCACGGCTCCTTCTTATCGCGCAAGAGGCAGAGATTACGCTTGGATTGACAGTAGCGGTCACCGGCTCATTACCAGCCCTGTCCAGAGATCAGATACAACCACTTGATTCTGCAATGGCAGAGGCAATGCAACATTGTGCTCATGGCATCCTCGGGATGTACGCGGGTGCACCGATTCTGCATATGCCTGTAATCCTCACCACTATGGTGCAACATTTTTAAGAGATATATGAACGAAACGTTTTCTTCCTTCGATGAGGACGAGCTCTCCGAAGAAGATCTGGCAATATTGCGTGCCTTTGATGCGCTCGAACATATCAATACAGCGAACAGCGTTACCGATACATTCTCGTCCAATGCCGACGTTACTCACAATACGCAAGAGAGCGGCAGCGACGTCGAGATAGACGAAGACGCTGAGATGCTTATGATATTTTTGGAAGAGGTCACAGAAGACATCTCACGTATGCGACTAGCCCTGAACTCACTCGGGCAAGGAGAGCCAGAGCAACAGGACGCAACACACCTTCAGGTCTTTCAACGTGCCGGTCATAAGATACGTGGAACAGCCGGTGCCGTTGGCTATACCACGATGTCGATCGTCGCACAACACATTGAACTTATCGCTGGACAGGCCAATAATGGCATACTCTTCCCTGCCCAGGCTCACGCCGCTATCCTCCAGGCCGTAACAGCGCTAGAGCTTTGCCTGCAACACCTGATGCAAGAAGGCAACGAGCCAGAAGATACTGCCTTCATTACCGATCTAGAGCACTATTATCACTCGCTGGGCATCAATCCAGATGAGCCAGAACAATCGCAACGCCGCCCGCTACCTGGACAGCCCGCAGAACAGGAGCTGCCAGTAAAACCAGCGGGACAGAGGCAACGAGCGCAAGATGATGATACCGCTGCTGAGAACCCCCCGACACTGCAAGCAGCTGGGAGCCAGAGCCAACCTACGTTCATGCGGATCGATAACCGGCGCTTTGATATGCTATTGCAGCATACGGAACAGCTCGTTGGTCAGAATACACCGATCGAAGATGCAGAGCATAGCCTCGCTCACGCATTACAAGATCTGCAGAAGGCTGAGGAACAGCTACAACAGATAGAGCAGTCACTCTCTCAGGCCATCCTCCAGCGTGGAGAGAACGAGGGGAAAACAGCAACGGAACTATCGTTCAATGCGCTGACCACCTCTTCTCTCATTGCACGTATTCTCGCCTCCTCAGAGGCTTCATCGCGCATCCATCAACGTCACAGGCACTCCGGTTCCTCCAGTGCCAGGCAACAGCCAACGCAATCCGACAACGAGCAGAATGAGATAAAGAAGAGCAATGATGCATGGGATGAGTTGGATATCGAGAGCTACACGGAGAAAGATCTCCTGCTACGCTCGCTCCGCGAAGCTATCGTCGAGATTTCCCGTTGTACTTCGCGTGCAATGCTGGCTCAGACAGCACTTCAGATGGCACAACAAGCCTACACACAGCAGGTCAATTTGATCCATAAAGATATACAGATGATCCGTCTGATTCCTTTCAGTACGCTCGTACCACGCATACAACAGATCATTGAGAAGAGCCCCCTGGCACAGCAGCATGCGATCGCATTTGAGGTCAGTGGCGCACAGACTGAGATCGATCAAGAGATCCTGGAACGACTTACTCCACCACTGCTCAAGATGTTACATACCTGCATCGCTGATCCCAGTATCCTGGAGACAGAGGAGCGCCAGCAGCAACACATCTGGTTGCAGGTCAGCAAGAGCGACGGTGATATCACTATCGAGATCGGCTTCTCTATGTCGGTGCAAGGAGGAGCCGTTGAGATTATGCATGAGACGATGCGACACCTGCACGGAACGATTCACTTCCCCAGGACCACTGAGGGCGAGATACGTTTCTTACTCCGCTTCCCTGGCTCACAGGGACCCGCTCACTGTCTCGTCGTACGGGTCGGAGACCAGAATCTACTTGTTACACTCAATCAGATCTTGCATGTCGGTGTCATGGAATACGAACATCCGCTGCCGAGCTATCACCTCCAGGAGCTACTGGGCTATCCCTATTCCGGTTCGGCTGCCGCAATCACTCCTGCAAATCCGCCGGTCTTTCAGTCGCTGCTGGTAATACACCACCCGGTCACGCGTGAGCCACTGGGTATCGTCGTCGATGAGATTGAGACAGAGACAGAGATGGTCATTAAGCCGCTCAAACCATATCTGCAACGTCCCGGTATCGTCGGCTCAGCAATCAACGGACGTGGGAATGTCTTGCTGGCACTGGATCTGCATGAGTTACTCCTGCACTTCAATCAGCAAGATCCAGACCTGAGGCCGCCAGCAGAACAACAGGACCCTGCTCACCAAATTGTCAGCAGGCAGAAGCCACGTATTCTATTAGCTGACGACTCAGCCTATCTACGCAAGACAATCCTTAATATGCTGCCACAAACTCTGTACAGCATCATAGAGGCCCGTGATGGGCGTGAGGCCCTCGAACAGCTACTAGAGAACACTCCTGATATCTTTTTATTGGATATTGAGATGCCAAATCTGAACGGCTATGATCTGCTCACACTGATGCAAGAGTATCCTGAACTGCAACACGTCAAGACGATCATGCTCACCTCACGCACATCAGATAAGCACAGGCAGCGCGCATTGGAGCTGGGCGCAAGAGGATACCTTACTAAGCCCTGCGATCAACCCTTGCTGCTCAATACGATTGCACAGCTACTGAGCAGTGAACAGCAAAGTGAAGATCGCGAGCCAGCAGGATCACAGCACCATTTGTATAGCTAACAACCTGTCGGCAAACCAGAGAGGAGAAACCGTCAGCATGGGCTCTCCTCTCTCTCCCTGCTAACCGTATGCAGCATACCTACCAGGTCAATATCGTCTGAATAGCCTGCTGAAGAGATGCATCGTCGAGGGCTCCCTCGACCTTTGTACGAATAATCCCTTGCCGATCCAGAAAGAATGAGGTCGGTGCGCCCCCCACGGTGTAGAGCTCGCCAACAGTAGCTTGCGTATCACGAGCGATGGGGTAGGTCAGCCCGTATTGAGACACGAACTGCTGGGTACTAACGGGACCGTCGATGATGTTCACACCCAGAATGACAAGGTCTTTATGCTCCTGCTGCTCACGTGCGTAGATATTCTGTATCAAAGGGATCTCCATACGGCATCCGTCGCAATTGATCATCCAGAAATTGATAAGAATCGGCCGCCCCCGATACTCGTTAAGGCTCACACTGTGCCCATCGATGGTGACTAGCGTAAAGTCGGGAGCCAGTTCTCCCTGCTGCAATCCGACCTGGGGTAAAGATGCTCCACGCTGTCCATGTTGACGCGGATAGAGCTGCAAACCAGACTGGACGGACGTTTTGTGCTCCGACGAAGGAATAAGCTGTAAGATGCCGAAGATATTTAAGACAACAAAGACAAGTATACCCACCGCTATAATAGCGATAGCAACACGAAGAATAGCTCTGGTCATTGTTTAAGTGCTTCTCCTGAACTTTATAGCGTGCAGATAGATCTTACAAATAGATTTCAACTGCTACTATATATTATCCAGAAAAAGCAAATTCGGACGAAACAGCGAAACAAAGAAAGAGAGCCAATTACCTGAATTGGTAACTGACTCTCTTTCTTTTTGGCTTCTCACTCTATTTACTACTGATCCGAAAACTTGCGTGTGCGAGCACTAGCGACGCCAGTCGCGTTGGTTTTCGGAATAAGATCTTAGCGATAGGAAGCAGGAGCGGCCTCGATTGCACCGGTCTCTTCCATGATCTGACGAAGCTGCTTGGCATCGATCGTTTCATGGGTACGCAGCGCTTTCGCAATGCGATCCAGCGTCACGCGATGGGCTGTCAGCAAGCTGACAGATTTCTCGTACGCTTGCTTCACCATCCTATCGACTTCCTGGTCGATCAAGACAGCGGTCTTCTCGCTATACTCGCGTTGATTGCTAGCCAGGGAGGTACCGGCAAAGGGATCCTCACGCTCGCTGAACGAGACGGTCCCCATACGCTCACTCATGCCCCATTTAACAATCATCTGACGCGCAATGGCGGTCACACGTTGCAGATCATTCTCTGCACCAGTCGTGATATGTCCAATCGCTACCTGCTCGGCGGCACGACCACCAAGGGCGGTAACGAGTTGAGCCTCCAGGTAATCCTGTGTATAGTTGTAGCGATCATCTAACGGTGTATATTGCGTAACACCGAGAGCCTGACCACGTGGCACAATTGTCACCTTCGAAACGGGATCGACGTATTCGGTGAGCAGACCAGTCAGTGCATGACCACCTTCGTGATACGCGATCACATTCAGGTCTTCATCGCTCAGAACCAGTGGGCGCTCTGCGCCGATCAGGATCTTATCCAGCGATTCCAGGAAACAGCTCTGTGTCACGTAATCGAGATTACGGCGAGCAGCCAGGAGAGCAGCCTCGTTGACGAGGTTCGCTAGATCGGCACCAACCATACCGGTAGTTGAGCGGGCAATTGCGACAAAATCGATATCGCTCGCCAGCGGCACATTCTGGGAATGGATCTTGAGGATCGCCAGACGACCATTCCAGTCAGGACGATCGACGGTGACGCGACGATCAAAACGACCAGGGCGCAAGAGCGCTTTATCCAGGCCATCCGGACGGTTGGTCGCGGCAATAACGACAACAGCCTGGCGAGCGTCGAAACCATCCATCTCAACCAGCAACTGGTTCAGGGTCTGCTCACGCTCATCGTTACTGTTAATACTCGAACCACGTTGACGACCGACCGCATCGATCTCATCGATAAAGATGATGCTGGGCGAAGCTTTCTTTGCCTGCTCAAACAGGTCACGCACACGGCTCGCACCGACACCAACCAGGACCTCGACGAACTCGGAGCCACTGATCGAGAAGAACGGCACTCCGGCCTCACCAGCTACGGCACGTGCCAGCAACGTTTTACCGGTGCCTGGAGGGCCCACGAGCAAGACGCCACGTGGTATCAAACCACCCAGACGCTGGAACTTCTGCGGCGTCTTCAGATACTCTACGATCTCAACCAGATCGCTCTTCGCCTCATCTACACCGGCAACATCCGCAAAGGTCGTTGATGGTCGATCTTCAAGGATCAATTTGGCTTTACTTTTACCGAAGCTAAAGATATTCTGCTGGCTGGACGCTGTCCTACGCATGAAGAAGTAGAGCGCACCAAAGACAAGCAACCACGGTGCTACACTGAACAGAATGTTAATCAACGTACTGTTGTCTGGCACGGGCTTGGACGTAAAGGGGACATTGTTCTGTCTCAGCAGTGGTATCAACGACGGATCACCATTCGGTGGCTCCGTATAGTGGAACTTGGTTCCCTGCTTCTGATTACCATTAACGTCTGACGTCGTAATCGCCGTCTTGAATTGACCGGTTACATCCTGTCCCTGGAAGGTAACCTGACTGACATTGCCTTCTTTTACCTCTGAATAGAAGGTGCTATATGGCACTTCGATTGTTCCAGGACCACCATTCGTATTTCCACTCTGGGCAAACACCTGGAACAGATAAAAGGCAGCAATCAACACCACCATAATAATGATGATACGAAAGAGAATAGAGGAGCCTCCGCCGCCGCCTTGTGGGCTGCCGGGGGGGGGGTTATTCCCTCCATTATCAGGCCGTTGCGGCCCTCGTGAACCCTGGTCGTTCATGTTCTGGTACAACTTATATGTAGCCTGAGCATCCATTGGTTCAGACCTACTTTCTTCGTCTCTTGAGGTACCCAAAGGGGACGCTCCTACTCGAGTCGGGATATTGAACACGCTATAGTTCTCTCCATATTACACGCATAACGAGCTTTCGTCTACTGCTATCCGTCATTTTTGGTTGCAAAAATACATGTTCACACAGCTTCATAGAAGAGATTATAGCAAGTGGTACAATGTCTCCTCACTGTGAAAGCATTAGTTGCTATACATACGATTTATCAGGGTCACAAGTTGCGATGTCGCCATCCGTGCAGTATGTTGACGCATCGCAAGAGGAATTTGAATACGCCATTAGACTGATCACGATGATTACTATACATCATTGTACACTATCTTGCGCTACTGTAAACCAAAGTGCATTCTCATACATCTTCCTTCATCTATATATGCATTTCACGCAATGGACGGTGTGTGAAATGCATATATAGATGAAGGAAGAAAGAAAGAAAGAAAGAGAGATAATTGTTCACGCGTGTCGATTACCGCTCGTCATAGTGTTTACTATCGCTCATAATAGAGGATACGACCACAGTTTGAGCAGGTCTGGAGCTTAACACTGATACGTACCTGCTGCATCTCGCTAGGGGTAAGAATAACGCGACACCATTGGCAGGAGTTCTGCTCTACTTTGGAGACTGCACGACCCTGCATGGAGCGACGCATCGTATCGTAACGCTTAAGCAGGGTCGCATCCAGGTCAGCTGTGATCTCCTGACGCTTCGTCTGAAGCTCTTGCCATTGTCCTTCAATCTGACTCTGACGCGCTTGTAGTACGACGTACTCCTGCTTCCATTGCTCATCTGCTTCTTTGAGCGCTACCTCTTTGTGACGTGTCGCTTCAGTCAGCGCTTCTACGATATCGATCACTTCCAGGAGTCGCTCCTCCTGCCGACTCTGCTGAGCACGCAACGTTTGTGTCTCCTGTTGTAAGGCTTGCAACTCTTTGGCATTGACGATAGAGCCACTGTAAAGACGCCGCTCCTGAGCCGCTAGCCGCTGATTGTACTCGTCCAGTGTCCATTCAGCCTCTTTTTGGGACTGCTCACCAGCAACCTGCTGCTGCTGAGCAGTCTTGTGCTCTGTTCGCAGACGGCGCAAAGTGGGACTACCCTGTAAGGAGTTGGCAACTGATTGCTTCTCAGCTGCCAGACGATCAATCTCCAGATCGAGCTGCTGCAACTGATACAGCGCTGCTGTAACTTGAGTGGTATTCATAAAAATATTCCCTCTATCAAAGATACGAAGCGCAAAAAAAGTTTGTCTTTCATTGTACTTTTTTTCAACCGTTCAGACAATAGTTAACCCGTACACAAGTCATCTCACTTCTATTCCAAACAGCAACGCAACACAGGTCGTTCGTACCAGCCACTCAGGTATTTGGAGCGGCAGTTATTAACATGCTTTTTGCGATTCCTTCACATGCCGTTCATATACATACTTTATACTGAAAACAACTTTTTCGTTATGCTTCACCAGACGCTACACACTAAAAAGACAGCAATGAACGCAACGAAAATAGCTAGATGGATATGTGGAGCTGTCTGTCTATCATGCTCGTGTACCAGGAGGTCGACGAGAGGGGACCCGTGTACATACATGCTCTGCCATATACATTCTATGCATTCTGTAATATGACATACATTATCTGCGAAATTGGGAAGTTGGAGGTCACTGAGAAGTTGCCAAACATGCAAATCATCCGCTGGCAGAGTCCACAAGCGCCACTAGAACAGGAGCTGCGGCAACATATGCAACGTAGCAGCCTGTCCTCATACACCTGGTCAAATGGACCAGGTGACACCTATGCAGCTCATGTCCATAGCTATGAGAAAGTTCTCTACTGTGTACGTGGCTCTATTCGCTTTATACTGTCAGATCAACTCGATAGCGCGGGTGATCCCGTCTATGTCGATCTCTGCCCTGGCGACTGCATGATCCTCGCTGCTGGTACACGTCATAGCGCACAGGTAGGCATGCAGGGAGTAACCTGCCTTGAAGCTGCCAGATATACGACATCGGCTACTGTACAGATGTCATAGACCACCACTGATGCCATAGATGGGGAGGGCCTGTTGTCAACGTTACCCTTTCCATCTATGCTATCGCAGGTACTCAGGTACTTTTATAAATAAATACCCACACAACCTTAACCCTCCTGCCGCTCAAAATCATCATGCGTTTTCCCCGTAGCTGTTTATTTTATAAGGATCGCAAGCAATGTGATATACTCTGAAATAAAATTTTAGACGTCGCCCTTATCGACGAAACAGCACTTTTTAAGGGAAGGGAAACAATGTCTACGTTAGAGCGCCGCCAGGCTATCATTGTACTCGATTATGGTTCACAATATAGCCGTTTAATCACCCGCCGTATCCGTGAAGCGCATGTCTATAGCGAGCTCGTTCCAGCGGCCACGACGCTGGCAGAGTTACAGAAAAACGACCATCTGGATATCCGTGGCTTTATCCTCTCTGGTGGTCCTTCGAGCGTCTATGACGCGGATGCACCATCCTGTGATCCTGCTATCCTGGAGAGCGGCTTGCCGGTGTTAGGCATCTGCTATGGCATGCAATTAATGGCACTCCAACTTGGTGGACATGTCGCGCCAGCACGGGGACTGCGCGAATACGGCCCTGCCACTATTGAGTTGCTTGCGGCCACGCCTGAAGAGGAAGAGAGCTTCCGTATTTTTGAGGGCATTAAAGCTTCACCAGAGCAGACAGATAAGTTGAGCAATGCGAACAATAAGCATCCTCGACTCCCGGTCTGGATGAGCCACGGTGATAGCGTCGATCAGCTCCCTGCGGGCTTCCACATCCTGGCAACGACTGAGAGCAATCCGGTCGCGGCTATCGGTAATGCGCAAGGTTATATCGGCCTGCAGTTCCATCCGGAAGTCTCCCATACCCCACAGGGCCGTGCGATTATTCACAACTTCCTCTTCCGCATCTGTGCATGTGAGGCGAGTTGGACTCCTGGACATGTGATCGATGAGGCTGTGACCCTGATTCGCGCACAGGTTGGCAGCGAGAAGGTGATCTGTGGCCTCTCAGGCGGCGTTGATTCGGCAGTCGCAGCTCTCATGATCCATAAGGCGATCGGTGATCAGCTTATCTGTATCTTTGTCGATACCGGTCTACTACGCGCCGGTGAGCGTGAACAGGTAATCGAGACCTTCGGCAATCATATGCGTATTCCGCTGGTCGTGGTCGATGCACGCCAACGCTTCTTAGAGCGCCTGGTTGGGGTCACCGATCCTGAGCGTAAACGCAAGATTATCGGTGCCGAGTTTATCAGCGTCTTTGAGGATGAGGCTCTCAAGCTGGCCTCTGAGCAGGGGCAGATCTCGTTCCTGGCACAGGGTACGCTCTATCCCGATGTCATTGAAAGTACCAGCCATGATACCGCCTCGACGGCCAAAAGCATTAAGTCGCATCATAACGTCGGTGGCCTACCAGAGGAGATGAAGTTCAAGCTGGTTGAGCCGCTACGCATGCTCTTTAAAGATGAGGTACGTGAGATCGGGGCAGCCCTGAACCTCCCCGAAGACTGGGTCTGGCGTCATCCCTTCCCAGGACCTGGCCTCGCGATCCGTATCATTGGAGCAGTCGATGAGCAGCGCCTTGAGATTCTGCGTGCTGCTGACAAGATCGTTATCGAAGAGATCCGTAAAGCCGGTATCTATCGTGAGATCGGTCAGGCGTTCGCGGTCCTGACTCCTATCCAGAGTGTGGGTGTCATGGGCGATGGTCGTACATACGCGAATATGGTAGCGGTCCGTGCCGTCACCACGGGAGACTTTATGACCGCCGATTGGGCCAGACTTTCGCCCGAACTACTGGGTCGTATCTCAAACCGCCTCGTCAATGAAATACCAGAGATCAACCGTGTCGTCTACGACATTACCTCAAAGCCACCCGCCACCATCGAATGGGAATAATCCATCCATAATAAGACCTGAGCCGGGGAGGGCTTCGCGCTCTCCCACCAGGAGGATCTATGCTGCAATTTGAAATTATTGCCCGGGGCCTTTTCCGTCAAGATCAATTACGTATTGCTTATGATCCAACATGCCGCCTTGCTATCACAGCGGATGAGCAGGCATGGATAGACCAATGCTGGCAGGAAAAGTTGGTACAGGCTAAGCAGTCAAACAATCTGCTCTTCGATGCTCCCCTCTATCGCTATCTCTCCGCCAGTGTGAGTGCTGATCGAGAGCAATTACAGCTCGCGCTCAGTGATACCACTTATAAAGAGTATGCGACGACGCGGATGGCAGAGTTCGCGGCAGGTCGGACACGCGCGGAACTTGGTTCTCCATTGGCGGTCTGCTCTGTCGTCGAGACCAGCGATGCAGTGATCTTGTTGGATCAGCGGCAAGGAGTCGATGTTGGTAATGGACGCTATCATGTGATCGGAGGCTTTGTAGAGCGAGGACGCGATACGATTACAGATACGCTCACAGGAGGTCCGTCAGCCGATCCATTCGCTGCGATGCGCCGTGAGATTCGTGAGGAGACCGGAGTACGGGAAGAGGATATCAGTACGCATGAGTGCCTGGGTGTCGCCTACGATCTGGAGAATCCCCATGGTGAGATGCTCTTTCTCACACGGCTCAATATCCCCATCGCCACCGTGCGCCAGCGTACACCAGAAGATGGCGAGATTAAAGAGCTGCATACGCTGCAGGTTACAGCGGAAAGCCTGCGTGACTTTATTTTACGCTACCATGGTCCCTATCTCTCCACCACTGGTGAACCAAATCTGCTACTCTATGGCGGCTGGAAATTTGGCACAGACTGGTTTGAGGATATGGTAAAACATTTGAGCTTGGAAACGAAGGCAAGAAGACGATAATATCTATACGAAATCTTCAACTTCATAGTTTTCTCGCCAAACTTCTGTAAAAATGCTACAATGGGGGCGTCCCACTACAGCAAATTAGCACGGACATATCATGACCAGCAGTCCCCTGGACTGTCGTTCAGACGTCCAGGCAGCCAGCCAGGATTATAGAGACGTGACATCATATCAGATCGAAGTACGAGCAACTGCGGAGCAGTACGATGTACATGCGCACCAACTTGCTCGTGAAATATTACAATTACCAGCACAACAGCTTCCATCACTCGCAGAATTGACCGCGGTGCCCGCTGATAGCCCTGGGAATCTATCTAATCACTCGCTTACTTTTCCGCAACAAGACAATACTAAAGACGTATCATATGTAGATAATGCAGACCATACACCAAAAATCTATACCTCACAGCTTTATCATCTCACCGGGAACCTCTCCGAACACCAGATTCACGAGTTGCTGACACAGCTCCTCGTCGATCCTGTCGTTCAGCAGGCGACCGTCACGAAAACGAGCAGTACGCACGAAGCGCATGCAAGCACATTAGCAGGTCACATTGTCGATGTGTTTTTTCATGCTGGCGTGACTGATACACTGGCGGAGAGCGTGATCGCTGGTGCACGTATGCTTGGTATAGAAGAATTAGAGCATGTCGAAACTGGACATCGCTCGCTACTAGATCCTCGGCTGAGTGAACAGGATGCACGGACGATCGCGAAAGCGTTGTTATGCAATCCCGTCATCCAGTACTATCATTTTTACGCAGCCGATGGACATGGACAAGCCCATGTGCAGACAGCTGACGTCGAATCCACGACGGCTGCAGCCAGTGCAGGCGAAGAGACAGCGCTTACGCGTACGATCCCCATCAGTACCATGAATGATGAGCAGTTGCTGGAGGTCAGTCGCGCGGGTCTACTCTCGCTGAATCTCACAGAGATGCAAGCCATTCAGCAGCATTATCGTGAGCAGGAGCGTGAGCCCAGCGATGTCGAGCTAGAGACGATCGCTCAGACCTGGTCTGAGCACTGTTCGCATAAGACGTTCAAAGCGACAATCAATTACAGCGAGGTCGATAGCGACGGCAATGTGATCGAGCAAGAGACGATTACCAGTCTGATCAAGCACTACATCATGCGCGCAACCGAGGAGGTTCATCCTGAATGGCTGGTCTCCGCGTTTGTCGATAATGCCGGCATTATTCGCCTGACTAAGACCCAGGATATCGCCTTCAAAGTCGAGACGCACAACCATCCATCGGCGATTGAACCATTCGGCGGTGCCAATACCGGTGTTGGTGGTGTCATCCGTGACGTTGTTGGTGTCTCGGCACAACCCATCGCCTGTACCGATATCCTCTGCTTTGGTCCGCTCAATACCAGCGCCGACGAGTTACCCGAGGGTGTGCTGACACCACGCCGCATCGCATCTGGTGTGGTTGACGGTGTACGCGACTACGGCAATAAGATGGGTATCCCAACTGTGAACGGAGCAATCCTGTATCATCCGGGCTATACCTATAATCCGCTGGTCTTCTGTGGTTGTCTGGGTATCCTGCCTCACGGTAGCCATCCCAGCAATGTACAAAAAGGTGATCTGATTGTTTCGCTCGGTGGACGTACCGGACGCGATGGGGTGCATGGCGCGACCTTCTCTTCTGGCGAGATGAGCCTGGAGATTAATACACAGGCCGGTACAGCCGTACAGATCGGCGCACCAATCACTGAAAAGAAGGTGACTGACGTCATTATTCAGGCACGTGATCGTGGTCTCTATAATGCCATCACCGACTGTGGCGCTGGCGGCTTCTCATCTGCGATTGGCGAGATGGGCGAAAAGATCGGCGCACGTGTCGAGCTCACAAAGGCTCCGCTCAAATATCAGGGCCTGGCTCCATGGGAGATCTGGCTCTCTGAGGCTCAAGAGCGCATGATCCTGGCGGTCCCGCACGATCATATTGACGAGTTGCTGGAAATCTGCGCGATTGAAGAGGTAGAGGCCAGCATCCTGGGTACCTTCACTGGCGATAAGCGTCTTGTACTCACCTACAATGATCAGCTTGTGGCGGATATGGATATGAAGTTCTTGCACAATGGCGCACCGCGCAAGACGCTGGATGCCGTCTGGGTCGACAAGAACACTCATGGCAAACGGAAAGCTCATTCCGCGCCTCTCGTTGAAGATGAGCAGGCACAACAATCCATTCAGAGCGCTTATGAGCCAACTCTGTTGGCGTTATTGCGCCATCCTGATATCGCCTCGAAAGAAGAGGTTGTGCGCCGCTATGACCATGAGGTACAGGGCGCGACGGTCCTTAAACCGCTGGTCGGTCGCTCCGGTAATGGACCCGGCGATGCTGCGGTCTTACAACCGTTGATCGATAGCGAGCCAGACTCGAAGGCTGGCGTTGTGCTCTCGAATGGTGTTAATCCGCTCTATGGCAAGATCGATCCGTATCATATGGCGGTCAATGCCGTCGATGAGGCGCTACGTAATCTGACCGCTGTCGGTGGAGACGTGGACCGCACTGCGATCCTGGATAATTTCTGCTGGGGCAATCCGACCGATCCTGAACAGCTTGGCACGCTGGTACGTGCGGTCAAAGGCTGCTACGATGCCGCAATCGGCTTTAAAACACCCTTTATTTCGGGCAAAGATAGTCTCAATAACGAATATCGCAGCGCGGGCAAGCGCTTGCCGGTGATCCCGACACTGGTTATCTCAGCAGTCAGCGTCATCGACGATGTAACGCCAACCATCGATATGTCGTTGAAGACGCCTGGCAATCTACTTTACCTTGTTGGTGCGACCCGTAACGAGTTGGCAGGTTCGCACTATGCAGAGGTGATCGATCCGGCCTCGTTTGAACAATTAATCGCTCACACGAATGTACCACGTGTCGATATTCAACGCTCGCTCACGACGATGCGCGCCCTGGGGCAGGCGATCCGCCTGGGACTGACGCGCTCCTGCCATGATCTCTCAGAGGGTGGCTTCGCGGTCGCTGCGGCTGAGATGGCGCTGGCAAGTATGCGTGGTGCTGATCTGAACGTTGCACGTATCGGACTGAAAGAGGTTAGCGGTTTGAAGGGCGCAGCCCTGACGGTGACACGACTCTTCAGTGAGAGTGCCTCGCGCTTCCTGGTCGAAGTGACCCCGGAACAACTGGGGGCCTTTGAGCGCTATATGCGCGAGCATGGTGTCGAAGAAATTTTCCGTGTAGGACAGGTGACGAATGATGCGCGCCTGACGATACACAACGGCAATGAAGAGTTGCTCAACGTAGATGTCGCTGAACTTCAGGTGGCATGGAAGGGAGGACCGGCTTAATGGGAACACTACGAGCACTGGTACTGCGTGCTCCAGGTATTAACTGTGATCGCGAGACGGCGCATGCTTGCCGTCAGGTAGGCTTCGAGACCGACCTGGTGCACATTAATCAACTCGCCCGGCAGCCTGAGTCGCTGCTGGACTACCATTTTCTAGCAATCCCGGGTGGCTTCTCGTATGGAGATGACCTGGGAGCCGGAACATTGCTGGCCCAGAACCTCAAACTCCACCTGGGCGACCAGCTACGACGCTTTGTCGCCGAGGGTCGACCGGTGCTGGGTATCTGCAACGGCTTTCAGGTGCTGGTGCGCCTGGGCCTCTTGCCTGTAGCAAGCGAGGATGCCGCACGCAATGCTACCCTGACAGAGAACGAATCGGCCCATTTTGAGTGTCGCTGGATCAATCTTAGCGCATGCAAGAGTCCCTGTATCTTCACTCGTGGTATTGAGCGTCCGATCGAGCTGCCTGTCGCCCATGGCGAAGGGCAATTCGTCTTTACTGGCGATCTCGCGCACTTGCAGGCTAACGGTCAGATTCCTCTCGTCTATAGCGATGGCAGCAACCATAACGATGCCCAACCTGTCGCCTATCCGGCTAATCCGAACGGCTCTAAAGGTGATATCGCGGGCGTCTGTAACGAACGCGGCAACGTCTTCGGGCTGATGCCGCATCCTGAACGCTACATTCAGACCCTGCAACATCCCTTGCATCGCGGTATGAGCAATGATCAGGGCGACGGCCTCCTCATCTTCCAGAATGCGTACCAATACGCTCAATCACTCTTCAACGAGAACGGCGAGAATGGTACACGACAAGCAAGCTCGAACACGAATGGTCATGCACAACAAACAGCTAGCCAGCAGAGCCCGCTCTCTTACGCAGCCAGCGGCGTAAATATCGATGCTGGCGAGCAGGCGGTGCGCCTGATGCGTGAAGCGGTGCGTACCAGTCAGGGTCCAGAGGTACTGGCGGGTGTGGGAGCCTTCGCCGGCGTCTTCAAAGCGAGCGCACTGCAAAAGATGCGCCATCCAGCGCTGGTCGCCTCAACCGATGGCGTCGGAACCAAGACACTGCTGGCAACACAGGCTGGTCGCTACGATACCATCGGCTACGATATTGTGAATCATTCGGTTAATGATCTGCTGGCACAGGGTGCACGACCGCTCTTCTTTATGGACTATCTGGCCGTCAACAAACTGGATCCAATACAGGCCGCTACGATCGTACAAGGTGTCGCCAACGCATGCAAAGAAGCGAACTGCGCACTACTCGGTGGTGAGACTGCCGAGATGCCCGATGTCTACGCTGAAAATGCGTTTGATCTGGCAGGTACTATTGTCGGCGTCGTCGAAGAAGAGGATGCACAGAATGGAGCGACGATCTCTGAAGGCGACACGATCCTCGGTCTGCCATCGAGTGGACTGCATACCAATGGCTACTCGTTGGCGCGTCGTATTTTTGCTTCGTATGCATTGGAGACAGTCTTCCCCGAACTTGGCGAGTCCCTGGCCGATGCATTGCTGCGTCCACACCGCTGCTATCTCCCAGAAGTAACCCGTCTACGGGAGTATCTCAGTGATCGTGGACGTTATATCAAAGGGATCGCCCATATTACCGGCGGCGGCTTCAAAGGGAATATCTCACGCATCCTTCCAGTAGGAACACAGGCCGTCATCGATACTACAAGCTGGCAGGTCCCACCACTCTTCCAATTGATCGCCCGCCTGAGCGGCATCGAGCAAGAAGAACTTTATCGAACTTTTAATATGGGTATCGGCATGATTATCGTACTGGGCCCGAAAGCGGCTCTGGAGGCTCGTAGCGCCCTTCCCGAATTGCAGACAATCGGCAAGATAACTCGTGGCGAAGGCGTCGTCTTAGTGTAGTTGTGGTCAATACAGTTTGGGAAAGGATACAACCTTGAGCGAGCAGAAAAAATTTATCGGCCCCCTGTTAGTCGAGGGAAAGACGAAACAGATCTATGCAGACCAGCACGATGCTGCCCTGGTCTATATGATAAGTAAAGACCAGATTACTGCGGGCGATGGCGCACGTCGTAATGTGATCAGCGGCAAATCGCGACTGAGTACGATTACAACCGCCAATATCTTTCGCCTGCTCAATGCGGCTGGCATCTCGACCCATTTTGTAGAACAGATCGACGAGACAACGCTGCTCGTCAAGCGCTGTGACATGCTCCCCATCGAACATGTGCAGCGCAGGATCGCGACCGGATCATATCTCAAGCGCCACCCCGAGATCAACGAGGGCACACGCTTCGATCCGGTCTTAGTAGAGACTTTTTTGAAGGATGATGCACGCCACGATCCTCAGATCTGGCCCGCCGATATCGTTGAACAGAAGATAGCCTCTCAGCAGGAGATTGACTGGATGGTCCAGGAGGGTTATCGCGTCTTCGACGTCATCGAACGCGCCTGGGCCAGTGCCGACGTAGCGCTGGTCGATCTGAAGATCGAGTTTGGTCGCGCTCCCCAGGGACAACTCATGGTTGCCGATGTTATCGACAACGATAGCTGGCGTCTCTGGCCCGGTGGCGACAAGTCGCGCATGCTGGATAAACAAATCTATCGTAACCTGAAAGACATCACCAACGAGGCCTTACAGGATATCGCCGATCGTTACGCACTGGTTGCAGATCTAACTGGTAAACTTACCATCAGCTAGCGACGCAAGCGGTTATAACAGCAAAAGGGAGGTATAGCAACCTTCCACACACAACGACAAATAGAAGAACCATATATATTTGCCCACCAGAAAATACGAGGAGCCAAGAATGGAGCGACTACACGACGCTTGTGGAATAGTTGGCATCTACATGCCGAAAGGGGAGACGAACCTCGATGTACGCCGTTATCTGACGCTGGCCCTGACCGCTCTACAGCATAGAGGTCAGGAGAGCGCCGGGATGGCGGTCTACGATCACAATAACCAGATTGTACATCGTGTCGGAATGGGGAAAGTTCGCGAAGTCTTTAGCGACTCTGGTACCAGCCTACCAGAAACAAGCTGCGGTATCGGACATGTCCGCTATTCCACAACTGGTTCTAGTTGCGTAGAGAACGCAGGACCATTTGTTGTAGGTGAGCGCAGTAGCCAGTATGAGACAATTGCTCTGGCTCACAATGGCAATATTGTCAACGGCGATACACTCCGTACCCTGATTCCACAGGCGAATCTGATATCAACCACTGAGAGCGAGATCCTCGCGCAGATGTTGCTCTACGCACCCGGTAAGACACTGCGTGATCGTATGATCGAGACCTTCCCGCTTCTCCGTGGCTCATACAGTCTGGTCATTCTGACCGAGGGGAAGCTCTTCGCGACGCGCGATCCCTGGGGCATGCGACCACTCTGTATCGGACGAATCGGCAATAGCTGGATCGCCGCCTCAGAGTCGTGTGCGCTGGATCGCATGGGCGCGACCTATATCCGCGAGGTCGAGCCAGGCGAGTTTATCACCTTCGATGAAGATGGGATGCACTCCGAGTTCCTGGTGAAAGGCCAAAAGCATTCTCTGTGTGTCTTCGAACATATCTACTTTTCAGAAGCCACCAGTCGACTTAATGATGCCTATGTCTATAATGTACGTGAGGCCCTGGGACGCGGATTGGCCCGCGAATACCCGGTTGAAGCAGACTTGATCGTACCGGTCCCCGACTCGTCGATCCCTGCAGCTCTGGGCTACGCGACCGAGTCCGGTATCCCCTATGCTCATGCGATCATCAAGAACCGCTATAGCGACCGTACGTTCATCAAACCCGATCAACGTCTGCGCCAGCTAGAAGTTGACCTGAAGTTCAATATGGTGCAGCCCAAGATCGAAGGCAAGCGATTGGTCATTGTTGATGACTCGGTCGTACGAGGCAATACGATGAAGCGTCTCGTCTCAGCGTTACGTAATCGCGGCGTCAAAGAGATCCATCTGCGTTCGAGTGCGCCTCCGCTACGCCATCCCTGCTACTTTGGTATCGACATCCCACAGGAGGATGAACTCATTGCAGCCGGGCGTACCGTACAGGAGATAGCAGACTATATCGGTGTTGACAGCCTGGGGTATCTCAGTCTCGCTGGTCTTGGACGAGCTATCCAGACCGCTGAAAGCATGGACACGCTGGCACCTGCCGATTATCCGGATGACAAGAGCGCCCGCGCCTTCCTGGACAAAGAGTTCTGCTATGGTTGTATGGAGAAAAACGGCTGGCCCTTTGATCCCATTGCAGGCGCGAAACACGGAGCCCAACACGCTACCTTCATCCCACGCGACATCGTCGGCAGAAAAGCGTAATCGAGCTCAAAATAAGCAGGTCATCGGTCATCATACTGGTACTGCAGCATCCTCTGCCACTGCGGGGACGGAGGGATGCTGCAGTACCAATAGTGTTTCTACAACGTTTCTACAGCGTAATCCCTGCATTGCAATTAGAGAGATTTGATAGATAAAGACGAGAGGTCGGTCTATGCGTATATTCGTTATTGGTTCAGGGGCACGTGAACATGCACTGGTCTGGAAACTGGCTCAGAGCACACGCGTCGATAAGATCTATGCGGCACCGGGCAATCCCGGTATGCAGCCATACGCAGAACGAGTGCATATCGGTGTCAGTCAACTCCATGAGTTGGCAACCTTCGCGGAGCAGAACGCTATCGATTATACGATCGTTGGCCCGGAAGTACCGCTTATTGAAGGGATTGTGAATCTCTTCCGCCAGCGCGGTCTCAAGATCTTTGGCCCGACAAAAGCGGGAGCAGAACTTGAGGGAAGCAAAGCCTTTACAAAAGAGCTGCTCACCAGCGCCGGGATCCCTACGGCTCAGCATCGTACGTTTAGCGATTACAATCTCGCACTGCAATATTTACAACGCCACGGCGCACCGGTCGTTATCAAAGCCGACGGCAATGCATCCGGCAAGGGAGCGATTGTCGCCCACGACGAGGCGACTGCGCAAGAGGCACTCAAACAGATGATGGTCGATCGCATCTTCGGGGCAGCCGGCGATGTCGTGGTCATTGAAGAATATTTGGCAGGCGATGAGATCGGGGCCACTGCTATCTGCAACGGCACCAACTTCTTACCGTTCTATCTTTCCCAGGATCATAAGCGTGCTCTCGACAACGATAAAGGTCTGAATACCGGCGGCATGGGTGCCTATACCCCACTCTCTTTTGTAGATGCCGCACAGACCGACCGCATCTATAAAGAGATCGTCGAGGCGACCCTCTACGCACTCAAAGAGCGCAATATCGACTTTACTGGTGTACTCTACACCAATATCATGCTCACGAAAGATGGCCCCAGAGTCATTGAGCATAACACACGCTTCGGCGATCCTGAGACACAGGCCTTTATGGTACTGTTACAGCAAGATATCCTGGATGTACTTGAGTTCGCAGAAGGAGGCACGGTCGATCCCAGCACACTCTGGCGTCCTGGCTATGCCGTCAGCTTATCGCTCACCGCCAATGGCTATCCAGGTGCCTATCGTTCAGGTCTGCCTATCAGTGGCATCGAAGAGGCAGAGGAGCTGGAGAACGTCTATGTCTTCCACGCAGGCACTGCTATTAAAGATGATCAGTTGGTCACAGCAGGCGGGCGTGTCCTGAGTGTCGTAGCCTCCGGCCCCACACTGGAAGAGGCCGTCCAACGCGTCTACGAGGCCGCAGAAAAGATTCATTTCGAAGGCATGTGTTATCGGAGAGATATTGCCCATCGCGCCTTAACCGGCAAATAAACTATTCATATCAATAGACAACATAGAGTACAAACAAGGCAGACAAGCAGAAGGGATTGAGTAGGGAATGAGTGGTACCGAACAGAGACAGAGTACTTCGAGTCGTACACTGCGCATAGCAGTGCTTATCTCAGGCAACGGGAGTAACTTACAGGCACTGATTGATGCAGTTGAAGAGGGACAGCTACCAGGCGTTGAGATCGCCCTGGTCATCAGCAATCAGGCGGATGCACAGGGTCTGCAACGCGCACTTCAACATAAGATACCGGCGCTCTACCTGCCGTGGAAGAAGCGAGCAGAGGCAGAGGCACGTGTAGCCACTCTACTCGATCTTTTCCAGGTCGAGCTGATTGTCCTCGCTGGCTTCATGCGCATCCTGGGCGCGGAGTTCACTGTCCGCTATCCACAGCGTATCATCAACCTGCATCCATCACTCCTCCCGGACAACGGAGAAGAGCAGTACACAACCAGCGACGGTACCACCATACCCGCATTGCGCGGCATCAACGTCGTCCAACAGGCGCTTGACCTCGGTCTGCCTGTTACTGGCAGCACTGTCCACTACGTTATCCCCGCCGTCGACGCAGGGCCCGTCATCAGCCGTGCTGAGATACGCATCGAAGCAGGCGACACCGAAGAAATTCTACACGAAAAGCTCAAAGGTGAAGAACACCGGCTGATCGTCGCAGTCGTACGTGCATACGCAGAAAAGCAGCGACTGGTTAACGCGTAAAACGGCATACAGCACAGAAGGCTGTGCTTAGGGTTCAGGGTTCAGGGTTCAGGGTGTAACTCTTTTGTGCCTACCATCGTAGAAGACCTGTATACAAAAATACGTGTTGAAGAAACACTATCAGAAGCGGAAGATCGCTGGAGGTAGAGCAGACTAAAAGGAGAGTTTCATGTCGACATATCAAAAACCACTTGTTATAGGAGTATTCACAAGCGCAGCGGACGCACAGGGCGCTATCGAGGATCTGCGTGGCGCGGGCTTCGAGAAGAATCAAATCGGGCTTGCTTCACAAGAAGTAGGCAACGTGACCTCAAATCTGGTCAACGAACTGGCAAACCTGGGTGTCGATCGTGAACAAGCCAACTTCTATGATAATGAATATAAGCAAGGTCGTCCCGTTGTCTCAGTACGCACAGATGGTCGCGATCAAGATGCAGTGAACATCATTACACAGCACAATGGTCGCACCGATGCTGATAGTGCTGGAACCAGCGCGGCAGATATAAGTAATACACAACGTGACCAGCGTACCGACGATCGCTAGCATTACAACTGCTCACGAACAACGATTGCATAGAGATCGCCGCTTGCCCCCGCGAGTCGGCGATCTCTCTTTCTATGTAGTATAGGAAAACCTATAGCGCACCTGAATATTCATAGAAATCTGGGAATAATGAAGATTACCCTTACGTTATATACAATGAATTAGCAAAACGACGCTACGAGTGCCAATTCCTGCAACCAGAACACATCCTCATGCGTCATACTTTATGAGATTAGCAATCAGATGAAAGGAGTGCTAATTGCGGAATAAAGAACAGCGCATGAGCGTTTATATAGATAGATCAATAAAACAACATCTGGCTTTACAAGATATGAAGAAGCCATTCATAGTATTAGTAACCAAAGCAAATTTCGCCGGGCTTCGCACGAAGCTGAAGCCCCTGATAATAAAAATGTGAGGAGCATACAAGAATGAATTGTGAACGTTGTCATAAAAATCCCGCTCGTGTACGTGTTGACGAGATGGTTAATGGCCGTCGCGAGTCACACTACCTCTGCCAGAACTGCGTAGAAGAACTGATGGGTCAGATGAACATGAACAATGATCCTGATGGCGAGGGGTTCTCTGGTGCTCCCTTCGGCTTCAATGGTAATACTTCCGCAGCAGCGGGTCGCCAGGGCACAAACACAGCGACCGCTGAGCGTCAAAATAAGCAGAGTAAAACACCTACACTTGACCAGTATGGTCGCGATCTTACGTTAGAAGCATCGCAGGGCAAGTTAGATCCCTCTGGTGGACGAGAAAAAGAGGTTCGTCGCCTGATTACAGTACTGGGTCGTCGCCAAAAGAATAACCCTGTACTCATCGGTGAGCCGGGCGTTGGTAAGACCGCTATCGTCGAAGGACTGGCGCGTCGTATCAATACTGGTGATGTACCGACAATCTTGCGCGGCAAGCGTATTGTCTCGCTCAACCTGGGTAACATGGTCGCGGGTGCCGCGTTCCGTGGTCAGTTTGAGCAGCGCATCAAATCGATCCTACAAGAATTACGTGAGGCTCCTGAGATCATCGTCTTCATCGACGAACTGCATACAGTCATCGGAGCAGGCAAGGCTGAAGGTTCAGTCGGTGCTGCAGACATGATCAAACCAGCCCTGGCACGTGGTGAGCTACGCTGTATCGGCGCAACCACCCTTGATGAGTATCGCAAGAACATTGAGAAGGATGCCGCTCTGGAGCGTCGTTTCCAGCCGATCCAGGTGAATGAGCCATCCGTCGAAGAGGCCATCGGTATGCTGCAAATGATACGCCCCAACTATGAGGCACATCATGGTGTCAGCATCACTGACGAGGCACTGGAAGCAGCCGTCAAGCTGTCAGATCGCTACATCAACGATCGCTTCCTGCCTGACAAAGCTATCGACTTGATGGATGAGGCTGGTTCTGCGCTTAATATAGAGGCCAACGAGCAGGGCATCATCGCTCCCTCGATGCAGGCACACCTTGAGCAGGAGTTAAGTCGCATCCAGGAGCAGAAAGAGACCGCAGCACAAGCTGAGGATTATGAGCAGGCCGCGAAACTGCGTCAGCAAGAGCTACAGATCCTCGGACAGTTGGACCAGGCCAGGAAGCAAGACGATCAGCAGATCTCGTTGATCGTAACACCTGAGCATATCGCCCAGGTTGTCGAACTCTGGACCGGTGTTCCGGTCAGTCAGATGCTTGAGAGCGAGCGTCAGAATCTGCGTTCGTTGGAGACCGACCTGCGCAAACGCGTCGTTGGACAGGACGAGGCGATCAGTTCTATCGCACGAGCGATCCGTCGCTCACGCGCTGGCCTGAAAGATCCGAAACGTCCTATCGGTTCGTTCCTCTTCTTAGGACCAACCGGTGTCGGTAAGACCGAGCTAGCGAAGGCCCTGACGGCTGAACTGTTCGGTGGCGAAGAGAATCTGATCCGGCTCGACATGTCTGAGTACATGGAGCCACATACGGTCTCACGTCTCTTCGGTAGCCCTCCGGGATACGTTGGTTATGACGAGGGTGGACAGTTGACAGAGCAAGTTCGTCGCCATCCGTATAGCGTCATCTTGCTGGACGAGGTCGAGAAGGCTCATCCACAGGTCTTCAACTCACTCTTGCAGATCATGGATGATGGTCGCCTGACGGATGGACAGGGTCGCACGGTAGACTTCAAGAATACTGTTGTGATCATGACCAGTAACGTCGGTAGCGCTGATATGAAGCGCGCCGCGAGTATCGGCTTTAATAACAAGCAGGGCTCAGATGAGCGTGCAGCACAGGATGAGCAACTGCGTACCAAGGCACTTGATGGATTGAAGCAAGCCTTCCGTCCAGAGTTCCTGAACCGTATCGACCAGATCGTCGTCTTCCACGCACTGCGTAAAGCAGAGCTGTATTCGATCGTTGATCTGCTGCTAGCCCAGGTGCAGGGTCGCCTGAACGAGCAAGGGATCTCCCTGGAGATCAGTGACGAGGCACGTGACCTGCTGTTACGTGAGGGTTACGACGAGGAGTATGGTGCGCGACCACTACGCCGCGCGATCCAGCAGCACGTCGATGACATGCTCGCCGATGCACTACTAGCCGGAGAGATCGCGACCGGTCAGACAATTCGCCTGACAGTCGAAGACAGCAAGCTAGCAGTCGCACAGGTAGCGAACGTCCAGGCATAAGCGCCAGTGAATAACCGCAGGCGAGTCGTAAAAGAAGGGTCGAGGCAACTATTGCCCCGGCCCTTCTTTCATATGGATAATTACACAATACGAATACCCAGGCGTTCAAAGAAACGCTGACTGATCTCTGCGCGGTGTCTGATTGGCATGCGCGTGGGGCTACAATGAGAGTCGGAGCCAGTGGTAGAAAGCAGATTGTGCTGCTGCACATAGGCAAGGTAGCGCTCGGTCATCTCCTTGCTGTGCGTGGGGTGGATGACTTCTATACCATCGAGGGGAACTTCGGCGCGTATCTGATCCAGTAGAGGGATATCGTAGAAGGTAAACTCCGGTTCGTTCCGGCCTGGATGGGCGATCAAACTCACACCACCGCTACGATGTGTGGCCTCTACAACCTCGGCAATGTCATAACGGATAGCATGATAGCCAGCCTCGACAATCAGCTTGAAACCCTCGCGATAGTCGGAGATATAGCCGTGTTCACGCAGGAGCCGGATATTATCGCCTGGTCGATCCAACTTCCCATTGTGGTCAGCTAACAGCTCATCCTGCCGGGGGAAATCGTAGCCTTTATGACGCAAGTATTCGTTAATCTCATATGCGTTCGCGATGCGCTGACGATCGATCTGCTCGGCCAGAGGTGCGAGTTCATTCTGGAGCGGATCGAAGCCAAAACAGAGCAGATCAGCCATACGATTCTGCCCGACAGGACCACGCCACTCAGTACTCATCTCAACACCGGATAAGACAGCGAGACCATGGGCCGCGCCCAGTTCCTGAATCTCTGCTACCTTATTGACACGATCATGGTCAGTAACGGCGACCAGATCGAAACCGTTAGAGGCAAGATATTCAATCAATTGTGTAGCAGGCCAACGACCATCGCTATACGTTGTATGCATGTGCAGATCAACGGATGAAGCGGGATGAAGCGTAAAATCTGGGATAATGAGACGAGACAAGATGAATTCCTCCTGAATTCGCAGCCAAGAAGGCTTCTAGCGGAAGATCACACGTCGACGCGCGGCCTTTCCTTACATGTTACGAGCAGACAAGAGAGTACGGATGCACAGATGCTCTCTTTCAATGGTATCATAAAATATGCTACCCGGATGACGAATCTATGCCAGAGCCCGGCTAACAGCGGAGAGTTAGCCAGACCAATCCCTCGTGCCAATTTCGTGATAAGCTGTACACAAGTAGAGATAAAGCGGCTCTCCCCGAGTTGCTTATTTTTGCTATGCTTGTACTAAAAGGATATTTTTATGCTTGGGACATTGATAAATTTTGCGACGGTTATGGTTGGAGGAGTGCTGGGGCTATTGATCGGTGGGCGCATGCCAGAGCGCATCAAGACGATTGTCATCGCTTCAATCGGTCTGATTACGCTGGTAATGGGCATCTCTTCAGGAATTACGACGGCTAATCCGCTGATCCCATTACTGGCCCTGGTCATTGGTGCGGTAATTGGTGAATTGATCGATATCGATAAAGGGATCAACGTGCTGGGAGAGATGCTGAAGAAGCGCTTCTCCCGTCCAGATAGCCAGCAGAACTTTACGGCGGCCTTTGTGATCGCGAGCCTACAATTCTGCGTCGGCCCACTGACAATCCTGGGCTCGATCAACGATGGTCTGACAGGCGACTATCGTCTGCTAGCGATCAAAGCAGTACTGGATGGCTTCTCGGCGATCATCTTCGCGAGTAGCTTCGGGGTAGGCACCCTCTTTGCCGGAGCGACAATCCTGCTTGTACAGGGAGGGATATCGCTCTTAGCTGGTCTGCTCAAACCGTTGCTGGTCTCAAATCCACATCTGAGTATGGCCGCGCAGCCACGGGTCATCGAACTGGGGGCTGTAGGTGGTGTCATCCTGGTAGCGCTCGCGCTCAACATACTGGATATCAAGCGGATCAAGGTCGCGAATATGCTCCCCGCACTGATCATTGCACCACTCATCGTAGCTATTCTCAACCTCTTTGGGATACCGCTCAACTTCGGTCTGTAGGGAGATCAAGACTGCTTATGGTGTACGATCTGTGATACAATAGCCTCGATCTGCAACGTTTTACGGCAATTATATTATCACATTATACTATTCATATTATTTTTCGGGAGGGTGATGATGCTGGAGCAACAAGGTTTACTAGCCGGTCTGAACGAGCCACAGCGTGAAGCAGTGGTAACCAACCAGGGTCCGGTTCTGATTCTGGCGGGACCGGGGAGCGGGAAGACGCGCGTCATCACTCACCGTATCGCGTATCTCGTTCAACATGAGCAGGTCTCGCCATGGCGCATCCTGGCAATGACCTTTACGAATAAAGCGGCCCGTGAGATGCGTGGACGTCTTGAGCAACTCGTAGGCATCAACGAGTCGAAAGAGATGAATATCGGCACGTTCCACGCTGTCTGTGCGCGCGTCTTGCGTACTGAGGCAGATTATTTAGCACCCTATGGCCTGAACCGCTCTTTTGTGATCGTGGATACCGATGATCAGCATACGCTCATCAAACAGGCCATCAAAGATCTCAATCTGGATGAGAAGCAGTATCGCCCTGCCTTGATGCAGTCCCTTATCTCACAGGCCAAAAACGAGATGCACGGGCCCGATCAGATGGCGGAACTGGCGACCAAGTATACTGAAGAAGTTGCGGCACGCGTCTTCAAGGTCTATCAGAAGCTCTTGCGCAAAAATAACTGCGTTGACTTTGATGACCTGCTCATGCTCACCGAGCAGATCTGGCGGCGCGAACCCGAGCTACTCAAACGCTACCAGCGCCGCTGGCACTATATCCATGTCGACGAGTTTCAGGATTGTAACTTGCCTCAGTATAAACTGATCCGTCTGCTCGGTTTCGGCACAGATGATATCCATGAGGGACTGGGCAACGTCTGCGTGGTCGGTGATGACGATCAGATGATTTATACATGGCGTGGAGCCAGCGCAGAGACCGTCACACGCTTTGAACGCGACTTCCCAACTACCAAAATCATCATGCTGGAGCAGAACTATCGCTCGACACAGACGATCCTTGATGCAGCCCAGGGCGTCGTCAAGCGCAACAGTCAGCGCAAAGATAAGAGACTGTGGACCGCGCTCGGTCAGGGCCAGAAGGTAGTCCTGCACGAAGCCTATAACGAGGAACAAGAGGGACTCTTCACTGCGCACGAAGTGACGCGCCTGCTAGCCAGGGGCGATATCGACCATCGCAGTGACGTCGCGGTCATGTATCGCACCAATGCACAGTCACGTGCGATTGAAGAGCAGTTCCTGCGCTTGAATATCCCCTACAAAGTAATTGGTAGCCGCAAATTCTACGATCGCAAAGAGATTAAAGATATGCTGGCCTATATGCGCCTGATCGCGAACCCGCACGATGATCTGAGCTTCCAGCGTGTCGTGAACGTCCCAAATCGTAAGGTTGGCCCTAAAACCTACGGTGAGCTACAGCTCTGGGCTGCCCAGAAGAACTGCTCGCTCTACACTGCGGCCGCGAACATCGAACAGCATCCGACGTTGGGTAAGGGAGCAAAGAGCGCCCTCGCCAGTTTCCATACCCTGATTGAGGATCTCACAGGCGCGATCGACGAACTCCATCTCCCAGAGCTACTGGATCGTATCGCCGAACGTAGTGGCTATGGGCCCGAACTGCGGGCCGCCTCTGAAGGCGAGGAATTGGATCGCTGGGGTAACGTCCTTGAGCTACGGCGCGTGGCAGAGGATTACTCAGAGATCGAGACCCAGACAGCGCTGGAGCTCTTCTTAGAGAATGTCGCACTGGTCGGTGGCGCGGATACCGTGCAGTCCGCTGAGAACGGCACCTTGATGAGCGAAGAGAATACCGACGCCGTCACCCTGATCACGCTCCACGCCGCTAAAGGTCTGGAATATCCAGTCGTCTTCATCGTTGGCATGGACGAAGGTTCGCTGCCACACTCCCGCTCGGTCGATAAGCCAGAGCAGGTTGAGGAGGAGCGCCGTCTCGCCTACGTCGGCTTTACACGCGCCATGCAACGCCTGTATCTCATACGCGCCCGCCGACGTTCACTCTTCGGAGAGACCCAGTACACCGAGCCATCCCGCTTCCTGGATGATATCCCTACCCGCTTGCTTGATCGCAAAGGCAACGCCGGCAATAGTATTCAATCAGGCAGCAGTAGTAGTAGTAGCCGCAGCAATACCAAACAGCGCCAGAGCAGTTGGGAAGATGATTTCAACCAGGACCCCTATGGCGATACCGGTGGTCGTGTCATCGGACGTGGCATACCACAATCACCCCGACCCAACAGCACAGGTGGAAGCTCACGCTGGTCATCCAGCACAACACCACCAGCAGGACCACGTTCAGCCATGCCAGGCGGAACTGGTCCAGGCAGACCAGGTAGTGGTAGCAGCGGTAACACACAACCAGAGAGATCACGCAAACAGAGCTTCAAAGCCGGAGAGCGCGTCCATCATAATATGTTCGGCGATGGTATCATTCTCAAAAGTGAGATGGAAAGTGGTACCGAATTTGTCGAGGTCCAATTCCAGGGAAAACACGGTAAGAAACGTTTGAGTATGGACTTTGCAAAGCTGGAAAAGCTTCACTAACGTACCAATACACAGAAAACAGTGAGAAAACAGTAATGACAGAGCAATGGATTGATATCTCGGTCCCTATCCGCGACGGTATGGTTCGCTGGCCCGATAACCCACCCATCCAGATTGAACGAGTAATGAGCCTCGACGCAGGTGATAGCTGCAACCTTTCAAAGATCTCAATGGGCGTCCACACAGCCACACACATGGATGCGCCCCTCCATTTCCTACCCGATGGTGCTGACTTCCATGCCATGCCGATCGAGGCCACAGTAGGAACGGCCCGTATTATCGAGATCCAGGATACAGAGTCGATCAAACCGGCAGAGTTAGAGCAGTATGCTATTCAACGCGGTGAACGTATCCTGTTTAAGACCATCAACTCAACGCGTTGCTGGACCCAAAACGAATTCGTTAAAGATTTCGTCTATATCTCAAGAGAGGCTGCCACCTATCTGGCGGAGAAACAGATTCAGACGGTCGGTGTCGATTATCTCTCGGTTGGCGGCTTCTACAAAGACGGTCATGACACCCACGCCGCCCTGTTAGGTGCGCACATCTGGATCATCGAAGGACTGGATCTTTCGCAAGTCCAGCCCGGCACCTACGAACTGGTCTGCCTGCCCGTCAAGATCTTTGGCTCCGAGGGCGCACCGGCACGCGCAATCGTACGCCCTTTAGCGTAGGCAGAACATAGACAGAACCAATAAAGCAAAAGAACCATCAAGCACGAGAGGGTGCCATGATCACCGATCCAACACCCTTTCATTCGAGGATGCCATGCAGGAAGAGTCTCAACAAGAGCAGCGTTCGCTATTTCATAACAATCGAGACCTCGCGATCCTCTATGCTATCGCCGGGTACCTCAATCGGCAGATAGACGTACATGAGGCACTCCAGGAGGTACTGACACGAGTCACAGAGCTCCTTGGCCTGCGCACAGCATGGGTCTGGGTTCTCAATGACGCAGGGGCCCCCATACTTGCAGCTGCACAAAACTTACCACCGTACCTTGCCGACCACCATGAGCGTATGACAGGCACCTGTGTCTGTCTGGATACCTTCGTGCAAGGAACCTCTGAACGTGCCTCGAATATCGACTTCCTGCGCTGTAGCCGCTTGAAAAACGCTGAGCGTGAGTGCGATCCCAGCGCACTGGGACTCCGTTTCCATTCGAGTGTCCCAATCTATGCAGGAAACACACTCCTCGGTGTGCTCAACGTCGCCAGTGAGGACTGGCGCGAGCTAGATCACTCAGAGCTCCAACTGCTGCATATTATCAGCGATCAGATCGGACTGGCGATGCAGCGAGCGAGCTTATCAGCCGAACATACCCGCGCAGCAGCACGTCTCGCAACTATCGAAGAGCGCAACCGGCTAGCACGTGAGATCCATGATACCCTGGCCCAGGGACTGGCCGCTATCGCGCTCCAGTTAGAGACGGCAGATGCCCTCGCTGAGAGCAAGCCAGAACGAGCCCATGTCGCCATCAAACGCGCCCTCAAGCTGACACGTGGCAATCTCGAAGAGGCACGCCGTTCGGTGATGGACCTACGCGCCGCACCCTTGCAGGGTCATACACTCCCCGAAGCACTCAAGACACTGATCCAGCAACAAAAGCAGATTCTGGCACCTGCCCTATCCACCAGCGAACAGGAAGCAATCCGGCCTGAGCTCTCGATCACCTTTAGTCCTGCGCAAAACTTCCCCACATTGTCGCCACGTATCGAGGCTGGCCTCTATCGCATCGCCCAGGAGGCCATGACCAATGCACGTAAGCATGCCGCAGCAACGCATGTTACCGTCGGCCTGGTCGCCGAAGAGGAATGGGTCAATCTCTTAATCACCGACGATGGGCGTGGCTTCGACCCCGAGATTGTCGCCCAGGAGATCCGAGCCGGTTCAGGACACTTTGGCCTGGCCGGCATGAGTGAACGAATACGACTCCTCGGTGGTAGTCTCTGCATCCTGAGCGAGCCGGGCGCGGGCACACATATCGAAGTCTCGGTACCATACTAGCAGCCAAAAGCAGACCGCTACCAAATAAGCAAAATAGGCAGGTCGACAGCTACAAAAAGGTCGATAGATGAGATAGAATAGAGAGCAGCGTAATAGAGCACGAAGAAAGAAGGATCCACATTATGGTCCGTATCTTGCTGGCAGATGATCATCCCATTGTACGTGAAGGCCTGCGAGCCCTGCTAGAGACGCAGCCCGACTTCGAGATTATCGCCGAATGCGCCAATGGTGAAGAGGTCCTGCAGGTCGCCAATCGGCTCCAACCAGATATGCTACTCCTCGATCTGGAGATGCCGATCATGGATGGAGTCGAAACCATACGCCAACTCACACAGCTTCCACGCTCCTCACAGAGCGCTCAGAGCCCTCGTAATCCTCAGAGTGTCCAAAGCTCCCAGTCGCCAGTCCAGTCAGTCCAACACCCTCCTCAACGTCCCCGCATCATCGTCTTCACCGCCTTTGACGATGACGATCGTATCATCCACGCCCTGCAATCAGGGGCTGATGGCTATCTGCTCAAAGATCAGCCACGTGAAGAGATTTTCAAAGCGATCCGCATCACCATGGAGGGTGGCTCAATCCTGCAACCAATCATCGCCTCAAAACTCTTACGTCACGTCGAACAACCACAGAGAAACGGCAACAATACGAATACGATCCCTGCAATTACAGCAGGCACGCTCCCAGTAGAAGAACTGACCGAGCGCGAGCTAGAGGTATTGCATCTGCTGGCACAGGGCATGCCGAACAAAGAGATCGCCGCACAGCTCGTCATCAGCGAGCGTACAGCAAAATTTCACGTAAGTTCAATTATGGGCAAACTGGGTGCCACTAACCGTACAGAGGCCGTAGCCCTGGCAGCGCAACGTGGCCTTATCCACCTTTAAACCAGTTCCACCACTATTACCACACATGCTATGCAGAGAGGTAGGTCCTCAAATCATCACCTCTTGCTACAAACGTTGAAGCTTTCAATTTTCTATGCTATTTTTACTGCTATACGTAGTGATTAATGATATCTTTACTTTATTACACGATTTTATATCCATACACATTCAGAAACGCCACTATTGCCATTATCAAGAAAGTATTCGTAAATAGTACTCAAAGGCGGCACATAATAATATCTTATTCCGAAAACCAACGCGACTAGCGTCGCTAGTGCTACGCACTCAAGTTTTCGGATAAGTAGTAAGAAATAATAACCTTCATTAGCGCAAAACATTAACCGAGCCATAAGAAATTTGGGCTAGAGCTCCTCTCAATGTCGTAATTGTGGAAACATCTTGATATACAATAGTTCAGAGAAAAGTATATTACTGGGTACTAGCAGGCAGTAATTCTTCTGTCCCTCAATGCCCGTGAGTCAGCAAATATAGGTATCACCAACGATAATATTGAGAGACGGAACAGGATAATAAGTATGTCGTTTTCGCGAATCACTGCATTTATCGCAGTATGCTTGACAATCGCAGTGCTGACGATAGCCAGTATCTTTCTCACGAAGGAGATAGGGACAGCGATAACCCACGGCCCGGGCGCCGAGGTAGAAGGTGGTTATGTGCAACGCTTTGATACGCCACATAGCTTCTACTTAAAGACAGACAGCGGTGCGGTGGAACATTTCGAGTGCATTGAGCGCTGTATGGACGCGCAGTCTCATATGCATCGCCATATCAGTGAAGACGCACATACTAATGTATATTATATGCGCACGCCCACTGGAGATCTCGACGCAGTTGATGTGGACTGAGGTATGTATTGAAGTTTGTTGTTTAGCGATGTTATGCGGACAGATATGTTGTGTTTTAGCGCGTGCATAGAGGATAGAGAAGAGAGCAGTGATGAATAACAAACTACCAGCGAACCCGGGTGGACCGGGAGGACGAAGCGTAGCAGCAAGGGCATATCTTCAGCGCTCGTTAGGTCAGGCCGATGTTGTAGTAGTTGGCAATGGCATTGCTGGGCTGACCGCAGCTATTGAGGCACGCCGTCTCGCCCCTGACAAGAGCGTTGTTATCATCACAGATCAGACTCATCCAACAATTAATACACCCGCGCTGAAACAGTTCGCGATCGGAAAACTGGCACGTGAGCAACTATTAGCCTATCCCGCCGGTACCGAGCGCGCCGAGCGTATCCATATCGTCAATACCCGCGTTGACGAGATCCATGCGCGCAGCAAATATGTGACGCTCCGGGGAGGGCACGGCTTCGGCTATGGCTCGCTACTGCTGGCGACCGGAAGCGCTCCTACCGGTCTCGCACCCTCAATACCGGGTGCGAACTTTGATGGAGTCCTGACCCTGCATCGACTGCAAGACTACCTGGACCTGCGGCGGCGCATTGGAGAGGTGAACGAAGCAGTCGTCATCGGTGGTGGTGTGCACGCGATAGAGACCGTCATGGGGCTGCTCTACTGGGGTATTCGCGTCCACTGGCTCATTCGCGGCAAGACATTTATGCGCAACATGCTCGACGAGACCTCCTCTACGCTCGTGCTCAACAATATACAACGGGCGGGCGCACAGGTCTATCTGGAAACCGAAGTAAGCGGGATCATGGGGCGAGTCGGAGCCGTAGCAGGCATCATCACCAACCATAGCAAGATGATCCCTTGCCAGCTCGTCCTCTGCTGCGTCGGCACCCAACCAACAACGACGCTAGCCGAACAGTGTAGCATCCCGATGCTGCTCCAACACGGCATCATGGTCGACGACAAGCTACGTACCAGTGTACGCGATATCTACGCGGCAGGCGACGTCGCCTCCCTGAAAAATCCACAATCTGGCACCTTCGAACCACGCGCACAGTGGTACGCCGCCACCGCACAGGGACGGATAGCCGGTGCGATGATGGTCGGGAAACAGGAGCAGACACCAGCCTCCTTTGGTATCTATTGGCACGCCACGCATCTGGGCGAACTTTCGATGCTCACCGTGGGCGAGCCTTTAAGCAAAGATACAAAAGATACAAAAGATACAAATATACAGATATTGACCGATAGCAGTAAGAGCGACTACCGACGCGTTGCGCTCAGCGGAGATCGGCTGGTTGGGTATCTCGCGCTGGGTACAGAACAGCCCGATAGCCTGGCAATCAAGCGCATCATCGAAGAGGGCATCTCCGTACGCGACGTCATCAAGCCACTCTTGAAGGGTCAGTTCGACGCACGGGCCTATCTCGCACGTCAGCACTCACGCACTACACGCGACCTCCTGACAGGGAGAGCCCCCGCATTGGCGCGGCAACAGAACCAGCCAGTCGTAGAGTACGAAATTTTCCCAACCGTCAGCCGGCAGCAAACTGATCCATTGAAAGTGCACGAGGAGACGCCAGTCTCCTCCGCACAGGGCAGGCAGCGGCAAACCGATCAACTCGGCATGCCACAGGCACAGCCCGAACGTGCAGCTACGCCACAAGCTATGTACGAGTACGAGGCACAGACGCGCTACAACAGAGGTACCAATCAGCCACTGCCACAATTTGAGATGCTCGTAGATGAGATTAACCCGTTTACTGGCAACCTGCCTGAACTCTCGCAGGCAGGTATGTATGACGACGAGATCGATGCTAGCTATCGAAGAGGCAACAACGATCCATTGTTAGATACGCCGCCAATAGAGCCGGAAAACACAGCTCTACGCTATAAACTATGGGCCTATATGGGGAACGAAGAATGAGTATATTCAGGATGTTAAAACCGAACGCGATCATTTTGCATAAGACTCGGCCACAGGTACAGCAGGAGATCCAGGCGTGTATTGGCTGCAACGAGTGCTTGATCGCTTGCCCGGCAGTCGCTGAACCGATTACGATCGATGTCCTGAATCGCGAGACGCAAAATGGACCAATCTCAGGGCCGGTCTCGCGCTTTGCACGAGCCTGCTATCAATGCGGAGCCTGCGTCGCACCGTGTCCAGTCGGGCTCCATCGTGACGCTATGATGCTCTGGCTCAAGATCCGCCTGCTAGATAGTCAGGAAGAGGAATAGAACAGATAGAACAGGTCGCACAGGTCGTACAGGTCACACAGGTTGCACACACAGATCGCAAAGAGAACGCACCAGAAAAGAGAGTGACGAAGAGCAATGCATACATATAACGACGACAAAGGCTACCCATGGTTCTTTATAGATTTTACGTCTTCATGGGTCAAGACAGCACTGGCCACATTGGCAATCACAGCAGCCTGTGTCATCTTTCTCATCGTCTACTCGCACTTCACCAGCGATCTGACACCCGACAGTATCGGTGGTTATACCTATGCCATCGTCGGGGCCACCTTGATGTTGCTGGCAGCCTTTAGCTATACATTGCATCGCAAAGCACGCAGCCGCAAGATCGGTAGCCTGAATAACGCACTCAACTGGCATATCTGCTTTGGCATCTCAGCGCTCATCGTCCTGTTTTTCCACTCATTCGGCAACTTCAATCCACGTACCGGCACCTACGCGCTCTATGGAATGATCGCCCTGGTAATCAGCGGTATCGTAGGACGCGCCATCGATCGCATCGCCCCGCGTCTCATCGCGCGTAAAGCAAGCATAGCGCTGACCGGAGCTGGAGAGGATCGCATGGAGCATATCTCCCGGACCGCACAGAATATAGTGACCCATAACTCGCAACAGTTACTCGCCTTCAAACCAGCGCCATTCGATCAGCAACAGAGCCCACAGACATTGCCAGCGCGGGCTCAGCAGAGAGAGACCATCATCAATAATCCTGTCAGCATCGACGGTAGCATCCTGCCCAGTTCCTGGGATATCGCCTATCTCACATTGGAAGAGACCCCACAGGAGATCAGTCGTAACGAGCAACACTACCGCTTTGTGCCCGACCGTAAAAGTTCGCTACAGGACCCCGGTGCCCTGGTCCCAGGGTACGACGACCAGATAGCCGAGATGCAGAACGTCCAGCAAGCGATGCAGCGTGAACAGTTCTACCGCGCCCTCATCCGTACATGGCGCAGCTTCCACGTCCTGCTCGTCCTGGTCACCATCGGACTCACCCTCTGGCACCTTGAGTACGCCGCCATGCTGATCCTACACACATTTGGGTATTAAAACCGCTAGCTGGCATCTACCAGGCAGTCGGTGAGATAATTGTCAGAGAAGATTTTCAATTTGAACGAGGTGCCTGATAAATGCTTGTGGTAAAATTCGTACTTGTTGTGTTTTGACGATGAAATGAGAGAAAGATAAGGAGCACGAGAAACGTGAAACGAGCATTATTTCTCTATCATGCGTGGGACAATCACGCAGCCCTGGTTGGCGCTATATTGGACGAGCATCACATTGCTTATGATACCATTGATATCGAGAAAGAGCCTATTTCAGACCTCAGTGGGTATGCGGCCGTGATCGCTTTTGGCGGGTACCAAAATCTCTACGAGCGAGCCAGGTATCCCTATTTTATTCAGGAAGAGAAGCAGATTCGCCTGATGGTAGAAAATGATATCCCCTATCTTGGCATCTGTCTCGGCAGCCAACTATTAGCCAATGCTCTAGGTGGTCAGACAAGGCCGCATACGCTCACTGAGATTGGCTTCGTCAATGTTCAATTTACGCATGAGGGAAAGCATGATCCGCTCTTTGTGGGCCTGCCGGGCTGGCAGAGAGTTTTCAACTGGCATGAAGATACGTTTGATCTGCCATCAGGTGCCATCCGTCTCGCGACCAATGACGCGACCGAAAATCAAGCATTCCGTTATGGGCAGCGGGCATATGGGTTGCAGTATCATATTGAACTTGATGAGCACACTCTCGATACTTGGCTTCACCACCCTTCCACGAAAGGCCAGCTTCTCAGCGAGCTGGGAGAAGATGAATACACAGCACTCGAAAAGACGTACTTGCGCGAGTTCGAACTCTATCATGAACACACCCGAATACTGATGAATAATTTTCTCAGGATCAGCAACCTGCTGTAGAATCAGACAAATAGGATCGAGCATTTGTCGTTTTTCTTTTCCCAATTTCACCAGTTAACGTGTCTCTACCTGAGCAGCCAACAAACAGAGCCACAACCAAAAGCCATTCTTGCTCGTAATACATACAGCAGGAGGACAAAAATATGCTACAACGACAGGTAACCAGACAACCGGACCGGGAGCCACAACAGAGGATCGCCAGCAAATTCGCACATCCACGCCGGCTAGATATATTCTTTCATGCCTTTAAAACAGGCAGGCTGGTCAAAGCGTTAATCGTTGATGGACGTGTACCGGCTCATCGTAAAGTACTCTTCGTCATTACGGTCGCAGTACTACTCGCCATATTAGTATTCCCCGATGCAATCGGCGAAGCATTTCTCAGCGTCGTACTCCCGCTGATTGGCACCATTGCAGGTGTACCAATAGACGCTGGCTTTGACTGGCTGGCCTTCGCGCTCGTAGCCGTCAATCTCCTACATTACTTTCCCGCAGATATCGTCTCTGAGCACTATATAAACATCTTCGGCAAATAAGATAAGCCTGGCTTAGCGACTGCATAGAACAGAAGAACAGAAAAAGCGCAAGCAAAAGACCGCCTGGACCTTATGTGTCCAGGCGATCTTTTGCTTTTCTACGAATTACACGATCCAGCAGAGCAACTTTTTGCCGATGGGGCGCATCGAATAATATCGATTCTTGCTGCATTCAGATTGCTCTACTCGATCACGAAAGAGAGAAAGGAGGCAAGCCCCATGGCGGTGAGGTTGCCAGGGAGAAAAGGAACGCTCTTCCATTATTCAGTTGTACACGTTAATTGTTGAGTTTACTATAGTTAATGTTATCGGTACTCTTCGCTCCAACAAACTGCTTACCATCATTTAAGAAAGGGAAAACCTCTTGTGGTGAACTATGCACAATGACGATCATATCAAGCTTGCCATCACCATTGACATCTTTAAATTCCAATGTCACTGGATCAAGATTGTCGTTCGTATCGATTCTGGCGAAAGGGACTTTATAGCTCTCAGTATTGCCGGGATCACCGCCCTTCAACTCGAAAATGACAGCTTGATGATCAAGGTTGACAGCAATAAAATGACTGGGATGGGCCGCGCTATCTTTATGACCTACCACTGCATCGGTCTGATATGTACGAGGATTACCATACGTGAAATTGTTGTAAACCTGCGTACCCCAGGCCAGTGCATCAGTACCGACAACCCAGAGCAGCAACATCACAATCATACCAACACCAGCAGGTAAAAGCCAATGCACATTCCGCGCTGGTTTCTCCTTTACCCGTACGGGTATCGGAGCAGACCGGGTACCCATGCGTGTCGCTGTCGGCGAAGTCCTATTTGTTGAAGTACGGGTAGTGCGCGTAGGAGAACCAGTATACGGAGACTGTGTTTGAGGCACAGATAACCGTGGATTACGAGTTTGAGACTGCTGGGTCTGACGACTCTGCTGATTCTGACGTGCATGGGAAGAGGTGATATCCCTTGTATTACCTGTGCTACCAGCACTTCCTGTAATTTGCCGCGCCGGTGGCGAGGCCATATCTCTTGTATTGCCCGTGCTCTGGCGTCGTGCAGGAACCGGGGAAGGTTGCGTGCCAGTCTGCCGGGGTATATTTCCAGTGCTCATTCGTACTACACTTGAACTAGGGCGTCTAGCATCGAACATACCCTCATCAAAACGATAATTATCAGTAGTATGCGGCGACGTTCTTTCAGATCGACTTATGTCTCGGTAGACAGGGGAATCTCGATCGTATCCTCCCGTTCGGTGCGTTCGTCGCCGCGACGCTGTCTGATCACCTTCTGCCGCCATGAGTAGTCCTTTCTCTCGCGGTGTTGGTCATCCTGCTATACATACAGGAATGTGATACAGTTTCGTAGAAAAACTGCATCGAAAATTATAATACTAGAAGATTGGTACCACTGTCAAATATATAATCTCAATTTGTTTCAAAGTACTTCTTCTTGTATCTCAGAACAAGTAACAATGAATCAATGCGAATGTTTGTTCTGCTCTCCCTGCATCTAAATTGATATACGTTCGTTCACACCAAAAGGGTTTCATAGAAATATTACTATTGCGGTGTTTCCCTTGAATAACCATTGAATGAACAAGGAATACCTATTGGATGAGCAGTTGACTCTAGAAAAGAGAGATTTTCATAAACATCCATATAAAAGACGTATGAAGGCCTGGATCTTTAAAAAATGCATTTTCTCGCTATTGTATTATGGATACAGATACTCATGCATGCTCAACCATAGTCAAGATAGGAGAGGGCTACGCAATGCGGCGAATAGAACGATCAGTGCCATCAACGCGGGCGGCCTACACAAATGCGACAATCACCAATGCAAGCACTACCGCCGATGAGGCACAGATACTTATCGAGCAGGAACGCAATCGCATCGCACGTGATCTGCACGATAGCGTCGTACAACAGATTGTCGCGGCGCTCCAACGGCTAGAGATGGCGCAGCGTCTTCTTGAGCAGCAACACTACCAGGACGCTCAGCATGAGATCAAACAGAGTAGCGCCATTCTGAATGAGAGCATACAAGAACTACGTAACTGTATCGCAGCTCTGCTCCCCACGCGACTTCAGCAACATTCTTTCGCGGATGCCCTGACAACCTTACTGAGAGAGTATGCCCACAATCATCCACAGATCGAACTCAAGCACGTACTATCGGCCCTCAACGATGTTCCAACATACCTGGAGATCCCCATCTACTGGTTGCTACAAGAAGCACTCAACAATATCCATAAGCACGCCCAGGCGACCCGGGTGACTATTCACCTCACTTGCGATACGACTATTTTAACCATCACGATCCATGATAATGGACGCGGCCTACCCGAGCAGCAACAAAGCATCGATAGCATGAACAATAGCCGGCAAAAGGGAGACAAGACGACGGAGCAAGAGAATCACTTAGGGCTACATACCATGCGCTCACGCGTCGAAGAGCAAGGGGGGACATGGCAGATACAGAGCCAGAAGGGCTCTGGTACCACATTGCAGGCACGTTTCCGGCTCCATCCCCCCAACAGCGACAGCTCTACCAGGAAAAAGACACATTGAATAAGCAAGCATTGAATCACACCTGCTGCCAGTGCTATAAACTCACATACTGTTGTCTGCTCTTACTCAGTACAAACGCTATAAGCGATCGATCTGCCGCCATGTCAGGAGTGAAACGGTATACATAAGACTCGCTTGTTTTACACAGCTACTCTCGTGCATCTCTGAGCCATAGAGAGGCTACTACGCTGCTAGACGGCACTCGTTATGGCGTCGTAGTTATGGCGTCATATGCACGAACAGAGCAGCCTACATCTCTGGCTCTTCCTCAGTCAGGAGACCCTGCCGCAAAGCAAAGATAGCTACCTGCGTTCGATCGCGTAGATGCAACTTCTGAAAGATGATCGAGAGGTAGTTCTTGACGGTCTTCTCCGAGTATGCCAGACGTTCAGCGATCTCACGATTACTCATCCCTGACGCCAGATAGCGAATAATCTCGATCTCTTTTTCGGAGAGTTGCGTCACCTGTTGTCCTGCCGACGCGCCCGGAGTCAGCGGTATATTGGTATCAGGCTGCCGGCGTAGTTCGTTGACCAGGACACTGGTCAGAGAGGGCGAGATTGCCACACCACCAGAGTGGACCGTACGGATTGCCTGCGCTACATCGCGAGCCGATGTCGTCTTCAGCAGATAGCCACGTGCACCACTGCGCATTGCCTCAACTACCTGCTGGCTCTGACGATGCATGGTCAGCATGATGACAGCAACATCAGGAAACTGCTGCACGATCTGCCGTGTAATCGAGATCCCGTCCACCACAGGTAGATTAATATCCATCAGTACCACTTCAGGACGTAGTTTGCGCACCTGCTCCAAAGCCACAAAACCATCCATCGCCTCACCGACCACCTCAATATCATCCTCCAATGAAAAAAGCTGACTCAATCCCTCGCGGATCAACGCATGATCATCCACGATCAGCACACGCACCTGAGTAGTAGGCAGACTATCGGTCTTGTGCCCATCAGAGACCCTGGTAGCCGTATGTAAAGCCTCGGTCGAAGTCGTCCGGGTTATAACGATAGGCTCAGTCGCTACGGTATAATGCAAGCGATGATCTTCTGTATCAGGATAGTGCATCGAGAATCTCCTTCTGGACAGTAGAATGCAGCAATACAACCAGAGATACCATTGTACGTCTATCTACACGACACAACATACGGTCTCCCACTACAGTATAGCCAGCATACAAACGCTACACAGAAAAGACTGACATTACCAACAAAAGTGAAATATGGAAAGGATAGAAAGAATATGAATACTACCTTCGAAGGAACCGAGATTCTTGCGGCTATCTACCAGGAAGTACAGCAGCGCTTCACACAGGTCAGTGATCTCGCACACGGCTGGGAACACGTTGAACGCGTCTATACGCTTGCTGATTATTTAGCACAGCAAGAGGAGGCGAACCGCTTCATTGTTGGAGCCGCAGCCCTCATGCACGATCTGGGACGTAGCACCGAAGCAGATGAGGAGGCGTCAGGTCAACACAGACATCATGCTGATATCTCGGTTGAACTGGCGACCGCTATCCTGGAACGCTATCACGTCGATGACGTGACCAGGCAAGCAATTATGCACGCCATTATCGCCCATAGCTTCAGCAAAGGGGTCACGCCACAGACGAAAGAAGCCGGCATTGTACGCGACGCCGACCGCCTCGATGGTCTGGGTGCCATCGGTATCCTGCGCTGGGGCATGGTCAGTGAGCAACTCAGAGACGCCAGCACCCGTTCATATCATCCGACCGATCCGCTAGCGCAGCAGCGCAAACCAGACGACCATGCCTACATCCTGGATCACTTCCCCGCTAAACTGCTCACCCTCGCCGATCAGATGACCACCAGCACTGGACGACAACTGGCGCAACAGCGCACAGAGTATATGCGAAGCTTCTTGCAACAATTCCAGGCAGAGTTGAATATAGCACAACAATAAGCCCATCATTCATTGAAGCTCTTGTAGACCATACAAGAGCTTCAATACCCGAGAAGCTAGAAGTTTAATATATCATTACAAGTTTATAGATAATAGAGCTGCTACTATATGCGATAAATGCTCAGACAGACGAACTATCCAGACGTGCTTTGATGCTGGCCAGTTGGTGTGCGTGTTGCTGGTCGTGCAGGGCCAGCAGGTTACAGAGTTGGTAGAAACGCATCTGTGCTGTAGCGGGAAAGTGGAAGAACCGCTCCCATGCCAGGGTTGGAAGTTGAGATAGGTACGAGAACATCTCCTCACGACGGACAATCATACCCGTCAGGATAGTTTCCAGAGTAAACTCCGAAGGGACTTGTAATACCGCATCACCATAATAGCTATCAGACAGCGCAACCGGATTAACAAGTTCGGGATCATCCTCAGTCTGGACCCGTCGCATCTGCTGCAAGACGAAGCCATCTATGACATACAGATGATACACAACCTGCAACGCTGACGGCTCATCAGCAGAGAGGGAGTACGTCAATTGCTCATTTTTAAACTCAGCCAGGCGACCCATAAACTCGATACGAGCCACCACCATCTTGCGGCGTACGCTGACTAATGGCTCTACTTGATCCACCATACCAAACGTCCTCCCACCAACGCATAGACGCAGATCTTATGCTGAATATCAACGCAATGTACGACAACATATCAATGAGACTGTCCAGCTATAGTATCGTTATTCGTCGCGCTTCACCAGACGATTATACAGGCCTTCTAACTCATCTTGATTATTAAAATGTAAGACCAGCGTCCCCTTCCCTCTGGCATTGCGCTTCAGATCAACCTTCACAGCCAGAGCCTGCCGAAAATCATCCTCAAAACCTGTCAGTTCTGGATCGCGGAAGCTATCGGCACTCATCGGCAGAGGTTCACCTTCACTATGTTCTTTATTCTCCTGCGCCTCTTTGATACGCTTGCCCAGCTCTTCAGCCTGACGTACATTCAGACGCAGAGCTACGATCTTCTGCATAGCTGTTAGCTGGTCCTCTTCCCGTTCGATACCGACCAGAGCACGTGCATGGCCCTCAGTAAAGTTCTCCACCTGACTGACCAACGTCTCACGCAGACGAGGAGAGAGCTGCAACAGACGTAGCGAGTTAGCGACAGTCGTGCGATTCTTCCCTACCTGATCAGCGACCTGTTCCTGGGTCAGACCAAACTCCTGCATCAGTGATTGATAGGCCATGGCCTCCTCGATAGGATTGAGATCGGCACGCTGAATATTCTCAATCAATGCCATCTCTAGCATCTGCAGAGGAGTCACCTCTTTAATGACCACCGGTACCTCGGTCAGCCCGGCCAACTTCGATGCTCGCCAACGACGCTCGCCCGCAATAATCTTATAGAGCGGAACGTCGTTCGCAAGCAAGGGAGCAGTAACAGGCACAGGCGAACCTGAAATAGCAGCAGCAGTAGCGCCAACAGGCGAAGAGAACCAATCATTGGCAGAAGGCCCGGCATCGCGCACTACCTTTTTCGTCACCGTATTACCCGTAGAGCCATCGACATCAGCAACCGTCAGACTATCGAGCCGTGCCACCACGATTGGCTGAATCAAGCCATGTTCTTTAATGGAGTCGCGCAGGTCCAGCAGCTTGGGATCTTCCTCGCTAAAAGCATGCCGCGGCTGCCGAGGGTTAGGGATAATACTATCGATAGAGACCAGGGGTGAGGCTGGTGCCGCTGCTGAAGTCGTCTGCTGAGCAGACATAACATCAGAGGCACCAGAGATTAGAGCATCCAGGCCCTTCCCCAGACCAAATTTTTGCTTAGCCACGAGCGATAACCTCCTCGGCCAGAGCACGATAAGCCAGGCCACCTGGAGAGGTAGAATCGTAATCCAGGATCGACTGACCAAAGCTAGGGGCTTCGCTAAGACGAACGTTACGGTTAATAATTGTCTGGAACGTCTCTTGCGGGAAATGATGGCGTACCTCACGTACAATATCGCCCGCCAGGCGTGTACGTGAATCATACATCGTCAAGACCACCCCAACAATATACAAAGAAGGATTCAGCTTTGATTTTACAATATTGACAGTATTCAGTAACTGGCTCAGCCCTTCCAGCGCAAGATACTCACATTGAATAGGAATGAGAATGCCATCGGCAGCCACCAGAGCATTGATCGTCAAGAGCCCCAGCGAAGGCGGGCAATCAATAATTACATAATCACAACGTTCGCGAATAGGATCCAGCACCTGGCGGAGCCGATACTCACGCGCCATAACGCCGACCAGTTCAATCTCAGCAGCAGCCAGGTCGACCGTACATGGTGCAACCACCAACTCGCCGCGTTGAGTCGGTACAATTACATCAAAAATAGAGATGTCATCAGCTTCTTGAATCAGAAGATCATAGACAGTATGTTCACGCTTATTTCTTAAAACACCAATCCCACTGGAAGCGTTGGCCTGGGGGTCCATATCAACAAGCAATACCTTGCGCCCTGCGGCGGCCAGATACGTAGCAAGATTGATTGCTGTAGTAGTTTTGTAGGGTAGGAACCGTGCGCCTTGCTCTTTCACAAGAACAGGTTTCACTGAACCCCCCTCCGAACCGGACTTACACGTTTCCATGTATCCGGCTCTCCAGCCATTCCTGGCTCGCATGTCTTCCCTTACACGTTGTGTGCTCGTGAGAACCTTTATATAGTCACGCTTGCTGTTGTCACGCATTCAACTCGGCAGAGCCTATTTGCATTGTAAGCCTATCCGCATAACGCTCCTCTTCTATCGGTAAGACCTTCTTCTTGAGCGAGTCGTTAAAATAGGTCATGGTCTGCGTACCTGCTTGCGTCTCGTACGTCACACCAAAGACCTGCCGCGTACCGGCTGCCTGCTTGAGTTTGACTGTGACACCATATTTGCTAATAACCTGCCTCACCGAGCACTTTTCTTTAAGAGCGACTGTCTTAATCAGACTATAATAGTGATAATATCGGAACTTTCCTAACTTGCTACTCACATCCGTTGCAAGGCAATAATAGTTGTAAAGACCGCTGATCTCTGCATTATAGAGCCTCAGGAGCTCTGGCAAGGGCAGATTAACACGGGCCTTATGATGTACGGCTTTCCCACGGGCGACAAATGGTTTAAGCTGCTCCTGTATTACAGCACCAGGTACAAAGAGCTGAATAGGCTCACGAGACTCATTGGACAGAGTGGCGGCGCGCGCACTGCGACTGCGGGTATATGCAGCAAAGCTAGCATGTTGACGCTTTGCAATCTCATAGCCCAGGAAACATACACGCTGATCAGAGAGGTTGGTAAGAGTCATCGCCTCCACACCCCGCTCCAATTGGAGCTCCGCGGATAGGAAGGTCTTGATCTCCGCACTCAACTGCTCAGCAAGCAACTTGCTGCCGACAATCATGACAATAAAAGAGTCTAAGTACCGGATATACTGTGCACAGTAATGAGAGTAAACACACCGTTTCTCCATGAATAGATCCAACTCGTGGAGGTAGATATTCGCCAGTAACGGGCTAACGATCCCACCCTGTAGCCTGTTTTGTTGCGCTCCAGTCGTTTGAGAGAGCTGAAACGCAGGCAACATGGGAGACGCCAGGGACTCCGTATACGACCAATATCCTGCATGTTGAAACGTGTCGATAAGATTGAGAAAACGTCCATCACAGATCTTACGAGAGAGTATAGCGCGGAGCCTGCTATGTGAAATCACATCAAAAAAATTTTCGATGCTTCCCTCGATGACCCAATCTGTCCCTTTGCTTGTCGCCTGAAGCTGAGTCAATGCCGTCTGATAACTGCGACCCGGACGAGATCCGTGCGAGCTATCTTTAAACACAGGCTCATAGATTGCTTGCAACAGCAGACGTATAACTTCTTGTACCAGCATAGTAATATCTATTGTATGAAAAGGTGGCGCAGATGATCGTCGTTGCCCACGAGTTTGCGAGCCATCCATAGTGCTAAAGTGCTGCACTGGAGCAGGACGATAGCTCTCATGCTTAAGTAGCATGATAGCCTCCTGTACCTTTTGGAGGGTCCCTGGCTCCATGGGCTGCGTTTGCTGGTACCCTATTTTCATACAGATATTGTTATATGCCAGTCGAAAAAAGTCAGGATTAAACAGGTTTCGATACAATCTGTCAAAGACAAAATCGCTGTTCTGGGTTGACTTTTGAGCTAGCATTGATAGAACTACGTCAGCGCTCTGCATTACGCATACCTCTGTAATCCCTCAATTGAACGACCTGCCTCCCTTCGCCATGTAGCAGTAGTTATCTGCCGCGGACTACTATGGAGACTCCGTAGCCATGTCAGGTATTCAGAATCAACACTCATAGCCCCGAAGGGCATCCTGATGTAGGCTATCTCCGTTTAGCAAAACATTTTGTATAAGCAGGTGGTTTAGGTTCCCGTTCGTTTCCTTTACGTATCTCCGATACGCTGTGAGGATGCTAGAGAGTACAGGTGTCGTGGGGAAATACTCCTGTAAGCGTCCTCCATATACGTTAAACAATCAGCTTACGTATACCCCGGCGGTTCTGGGCCAGGAAACTGGGTTTAAAGCAGTATAGCTTTGACCATGCCACCTCGTGGTCTTGCGTCACTATCTTCTAGCTGATTTCCAGGTATGACGCGTTACTAGCGTGCTATGTTCCCTTGCGACGTTTCCATCTCCGGTAAGCTAGTTGACCATACGGGTCCTCTCTACCCGTAATTCCCTTAGGAACGATACAAAACGAGCCTTACGGACGCACACCCACGCCTCCCTTCTGGTTGGCAACTGCATACACTTTAGACACCGGGTGCTACCGTACCTTTCCTCTTCCATGCCGAAGAATAATAAAGCTCCGCTTCATCGTCATTGTAACAAATGTATTAGAGAGAAGCAACATGCGTTAAAGCACAGAGCAGCAAATGAAGATATCCTTCATTTCAAGATACAGCATGTACAAGAAGCTAAAGAGGCTCAGAGAATCGGAGATAAGGGGGAGGATAAAAGCTAGCATTGCGCGTTATTTGCGCGTCCTCCCCAGCAGAAGCGCCTGGAGCGTTAGAGAATTAGAGAATTAGAGCGTTACACGGTTTTCACCGGCTGGCATCGTAAAGCGCAAGAAACCGCCATTCGCCAGACGTGTGCAGACCACGGCGATCGTATAGAATGTAAAGAGGATGACCGCTGTAATAAGCTCAGAGATCACGAAGTTACCAATTGTGAGGTGTTGCGAGCCATGGGCAAACATACGCAAGATTGCCGGTCCCGGCTGCACATCAAACATACGCAGCGATGCACCAACACACAGGCTCACAACAATATCAATCACCAGACAGAGCGCAGCCAGTCGCGGTCCCAACGCCCAGAAACGTTTGCTCAAACGTTCACGCTTCGTTGAACGCATGCGACGAGCCGCCCAGACTGGTGGTAAAATATATTGCAAGACGATAAAGATCAGGGGCACAAGAACAAAAAACCAGCCTGGAAAGTTGCCAGGAGTGATGCAGGCACCCAGACGGCCCAGTGCATAAATCACCAGACCTTCGATTACGCCCCGACGATAACTGACTTTGTTAAACAACATAGAGCTAAACCTGAATTCGTATGAACTACAGCAACGTATACAATACACTGGATGTATGCACCTGGACACAGCATATTCAGCACACATCTGGGATAGCGACAGGAAAATACCTGGAGGTCGGGGCGCTTGGGAACGTTATACGCTACAAAACAGCCTTATGAACCATAATCAGACTGTTTAGTGGCAACCACAAGAACCACCGCCACAACCACAACTACCGCCAGCGGTCGGCAGGCTCTCCATAGAGTCTTCGCCACTCCCACGTGGAGCCGCAAAGACCGAGAGTAAACGGCGAACGTTGTCACTCTGGCACTTCATGCAGACAATATCTTCTGAGTGCTTGTAACCCACAAGCAGCTCAAATTTAGCATTGCAATCCGAGCAGTAGTACTCGTACAATGGCATAAAACAGTACCTCCGGTTTTTTCGGAAAAATAGAAAACAGACAATTGCTATCAAATATTGTAGTGTCTGGCCCAAATCCCGTCAAGTCAGCTATAATTGTATGCGTTCCTGCTACGAACCGCAAACAGACGCTTATGCGATCTCAGCGCAACGCTTTAACACTGCGCATTTAAATATCTTTCATTGTTATGTGTAGAGAGGGAAGAAGTACTCATGGCCCTTACCATAGGAATCGTTGGCTTGCCCCAGAGCGGCAAGACCAGCCTGTTCAATGCTCTGACCCGCGCTGGCGCGCCTATCGGCGGCTATGCGACAAGTACCGTACAAGCCAACGTTGGTGTTGTACAGGTACCTGATGCACGCCTGCAACCACTGGCTGATATCTTTCAGCCACCAAAAGTAACGCCAACCACTGTCGAATTTGTCGATGTTGCCGGTATGGGACAGGCAACACAGAGTGGCAACAAAGAGAAAGAGAAGGGACTCAGTCCTGAATTTCTGGGCCATATTCGTAATGCGGATGCACTGGCCGTTGTGTTACGCACCTTCAAAAACGATAATGTGACCCATGTCAACAATAGCATCAATCCTTATCGCGATCTCGAATCGTTGAACGCAGAACTTATGGTCACCGATCTGGCCTCCGTCGAGCGCCGTATCGAACGCTCAAAACGCGCCGCCAAATCGGGCGACAAGAAGTATCTGCAAGAGAGCGAGATGCTCACCCGTTATCAGGAGGCACTCAACGAGTTCAAGCTGATCCAGGATCTGGAGCTCTCGCAGCAAGATCATGCCCTGCTGAAAGACCTCTTCCTGCTGACCATGAAGCCACGGATGTACGTGTTGAATGTCAGCGAAGATGTACTGGGCGAGGCCAATGAACTGCTGGATAAGATCTCAGCCGGTCAGGCGGTCAGTGAAGAGGGTCTGGGTGAAGAGTTGAAGGGGATCTTGAGTGTCGCACAGCGCGCGAAGAGCGAGAAGGCCGAGATTGTAGCGGTCTCCGCCTCCCTGGAGGCCGAGCTCTCCGAACTACCCGAAGAGGATGCGCAGGAATATCTTCAGTCGCTGGGTCTGCCAAAGCTGGGTGCTGACCGCGTCATCCAGGTCGGCTATCGCCTGCTCAACTTGATCACGTTCCTGACAGCCGGTGAAGACGAAGTACGCGCCTGGACCGTCACCAGTGGAGCGAAAGCACCTGAAGCCGCTGGCAAGATCCACTCCGATATCGAGCGTGGCTTCATCCGTGCCGAAGTCGTTCACTTTAACGACTTCATGGAATGCGGATCCTTTGCCGCCGCCACAAAGAAAGGCGTTCTGCGCCTGGAAGGCAAAGAATACGTCATTAAAGATGGCGATATCGCACACTTCCGCTTTAACGTCGGTAAGTAAGACTGCATGCAGGCCATAGAGGGGAGGGCACCAGATCGCGAGATCATACGGTCCTCCCCTACAACTTTACTCATATTGCTTGACGAGCTTGTCTACAAGATTACCGATCTCATGCCACAGGTGGTGTTGATAGTCCAGCATACGCGATTGGTTCAGATCAAATTCGCGGTTTGAGGCATCTTTTTTAGCGTTCTCGGCGAATTGGGCTGAGAGAGCCTGCGTCTTCTCGCCGCGTCCATGCAAATAGCTTCCCAGTTCGTTCAGGTCTTTTAAGAGCGCCTGATATTTCTCATCAGTACCTGGCATTCCGTCTCTCCTATCTTTGAGCCATCGCGCCCATACAAATCCTTGCCCGGTAGCGCTTACTCGTCGAGCTTGAGCGCGTCAGCGAAGCGATTAAAGAAGTTGAACAGGCCGATGACGGTAGTTAATTCTACGATCTCTCCATCGTCAAAGTATGATTGTAGCTCGTCCCATAGCTCTTCGTCTACATCACGCGCACTCGTCGTGACAATCTCTGCATAACGGATGGCCACCAGTTCACGATCCGTAAAGAGCTCACGATGCTCATCAATATGGTAGAGCGCATCCAGTAATGCTTCGTCGACTCCCATCTGCCTTGCCAAGGCAGTATGTGCAGACTCTCAGTAGAAACAGTTGTTGACCTGCGAGACCCGGATAGAGAGCAACTCTTTGAGCTGGACCTCGACGGTACCTGTGCGCATGGCGGTCTCCAGCAGTTGCATGGCATCACGCATCAGTGCCGGACGCTGCCCCATGGTCTGAAATAACGTCGTCATAGTAGCGCTACTATCGCTACCCATAGTGGGCAAAGGCACCTGGGTGACCCGTGGAATACGAGGCATAGAGACATCTTCTCCTTTCGTCTAATACATACATCACATCGACACATACATCATCGACCGCTCGTTACGGCTGATGATACTAATAACATTGTAAGGCATGGCAGGTGAAAAGAGAGTGAAGTAAGTGTAGCGCGGTTTGTTAATTCGTTTATAACTGAGGAGGATGGCACTCCTGTGAAGGAGTATTTTGCTCAAATTATTGGCACAACCGTTATCTGGGCATCGCATCTAATTTGGGAACTGGCTCTGCAAGCCATGTGATCACAAGTCAATTTTCAAAGCTCTACTGTATAAGAGCCCTCTACAGGCCACTTGAAAATTTAGATGCGATTGCCCTGCTATGTCCCCCTGGACTACTTGGCACTCCTGTCACTCAAGTAGACCTTGCTTGACGTATTCTTGCCTTTTTTAATACTGCAAAGTTTAATTGGACGAATGGAGGCCCACCCTATTACCTTCTGAATCGCGGAATTGTGCAATAAAACCATTGCCGCCACTGTTCTCAGTTTTGGGAAGCAGGATTTTCCCGCCAGCAGTCTCTACGCGTGATAACGGTCCGTCAAGGCTTTCGCCCCTATCAATATATATTATCGAACCTATATCGGTTGGTTCGTAGCCAGTACCTTCAACAAGTGCCAACCCTGCGCCCAGGGCTTTTATATCAAGCGGGAAAATACCGTATTTTCTTCCTCTCGGGATCGGTACTAGCTTAATACTTACCTCAAACACAGTCTCATAAAACTGCTTTGCACGATCAAACTCCTTTACGGGTAATTCTACCCAGTATACTGCGTTGCGCATATGTACTTGTCCCCCTTATGTATTATATATGTTGATAGCATTGGCTATATTAGCCAGGGTTCGTTCGATACGATCAGGAAGCGTCATCGGGCCTCCTCTCATGTGAAGCAAGATGCGCGTGTGCTTTTCTTTATAGGCAACCATCCCATCTGGCAGGACAAGAGCATGAAAGACGTTCTCCGGCGTTGCTTCAATCGTCAGTTCTTGCACAATATCTGACATCGGACTTCCTTTCAAGAGAGACGCTAGCGCGCTATACTTAACTTTCTGGTTAAGTATAGCGCGCTAGCAGGTACTCTGTCAAGGGTGCAAACTGCGCGAGATTCTCATCTGTTAAATCGAAACGGAATGAACCACCAACCTGCGCTTCTCCCAGAAAACAAGGCGTCCGTAATAGAAAGGTTGGTAGTGGATCGAGGAGTGATTTGTACGATAGCTCGGGTGTACATTACCAAAATCTGATCAGTCTCTTTGCTTCTGGTAAGATTGCCATTCAGCGAAAAAAAGAGAGTCAGTGTAGTACACTGACCCTCTTCTGATTGGCTCCCCGGACAGGACTCGAACCTATAACACATCGGTTAACAGCCGATTGCTCTACCATTGAGCTACCGGGGAATGGTTTTCTCAAGCTTGTAATAATTATAACAAATTCAGCTTGAAAAATCAATAGTTTTTGCAGGTTAACAATTTGATACGGTGTTAACCTGCAAAAAATCTCTTTTGTGATACTCTTTCTCTGTTATGATGATCACGGTTTGACAGCTTTGCAGGCTCATGTTTACAATGGGGGGTGAGCAGAAATGAGCGGGAGAGTGCAGTGAATATAGATACCCAACATACCCAACAACAGGAAGCAGCGATTATCGCGACCACGCGCATCGGTATTATCGGCGGCGGTCAACTTGGCTTGATGCTGAGTGAGGCTGCGCGCAAGATGGGCTTTGCATCGGTGGTGGTACTCGATCCAACACCGCAATGCCCGGCCTCGACGGTGGCTGAACAGATCGTAGGCAGCTTGAAAGATGAGGCAGCCCTGCGTCAACTGGCGAGTCGCGCTGACGTCCTGACATACGAGATCGAACATATTAATACGGAGGCCCTGCAAGTCATTCGCGCCGAGGGAGCAACGATCTATCCAGCGCCTGAATTGCTAGCCGTCATTCAAAATAAATATGAGCAAAAAGTCTTTTTAGAGCAGCATGGTATCCCGGTGGCACCCTTTATGGAGATTAAGCAGCCGAGCGATATCGAGCAAGCGGCGCAACGCTGGGGCTATCCACTGGTCTTAAAGGCCAAAAAGGACGCCTACGATGGACGCGGCAATGCACGTGTGAACAGCGCACAGGAGATACCTGCGGCACTTGCACGGCTGGGCGATCGTGAGCTCTATATCGAGCAACGCATTGATCTGGCAAAAGAGCTGGGGATCATGATTGCGCGCAATGCACGTGGCGAGACCTCAACCTTTCCCGTCGTTGAGATGCTCCACGAGCGCGATATCTGCCTGAGCGTCCTGGCACCGGCCCCCATTGCCACAGAGCTACAGGAACAGGCCCGCGCGATAGCATTGCGCACGATCGACCTCTTTGAAGGGATCGGTATCTTTGGCGTTGAGATGTTCCTGGATCAGGCTGGCAAGCTCTGGCTGAACGAGATTGCACCGCGCCCCCACAACTCAGGTCACTATACAATCGAAGCCTGCCAGACCTCGCAGTTTGAGCAACATCTACGCGCCATCACCAACCTCTCACTGACCCCCACGACGTTGCTCTATCCAGCGGCGGTCATGGAGAATATCCTGGGTGAGCGCAACGGTCCGGCGGCAGTACAGTGGTCACGTGCCTACGATAAAACCCATGTCTTTCCACATATCTATGGCAAACGCGAGACGAAGATCGATCGCAAGATGGGCCATATCACGGTAGTTGGCGACGACCTGGAGCAGGTCTATCAGCAGGCAAAGGAGGCGAGGGCGACGCTCTCGATTTAAGCCCACATGTCAGACGAACAACAAACGCTACACGCAGTGAGCGAGGCGGTCAACGAGCAGGAACATGGCGTCCTGGTCTCAGTGGAAGGGATCGGTCCACAGGCTCAGGGTACGCCGAAGGTATTGGTAACGATGGGCAGTGACTCGGATCTGCCACTGATGATGAAGGCAGTAAATACTCTGCGCAACGAGTTCGGCATTCCCTGCCTCGTACAGATTAACTCGGTACATCGCGACCTGCGGAGCGTCGTACGGCACATCGAAAACCTGCCAGAGTCGATCCAGGTTATCATCGCCTGTGCCGGCGGGGCCGCACACCTACCAGGCAATATCGCGGACCTGCGGGCCGACCTCCCGGTAATTGGAGTGCCACGTGACCTCGGTGCTTTGAAAGGTGTTGATGCACTGCTCTCTATGGTCCAGATGCCGGAGGGTGCACCGGTCGCTGTGATGGCCATTGGCGACGCAGGCGCGGTGAACGCAGCGATCCATGCGGCCAAAGAGCTAGCGATCGGCGATCCTGTGATCAAAGAGCGACTACAGGCCTACGCCGAAAAACGCAAGCAGCGGGTTGCCAGGCAGAACGCCGGGCTGCAAAACACATTACAAAGCCTGTAAGCAACAGTAGTTGCGTTACTACTTATCCGAAAACTTGCGTGTGCGAGCACTAGCGACGCCAGTCGCGTTGGGTTTCGGAATAAGATCTTAGTAGCAATGGTGCGAAAGCACACAAGGATACTCCAGACTTCGCTGTGCCTGATCTGATTTTCATCGACGTCTGTGGTAAACTCTGATATAATATGGACAGGTATATAGAACACTAGTTTCAAAAAATCGGAGAGAGCTATGGGGGACCGCCTCGTGTCGCCGAATGTGAGCGAAGAGGAACAGATTATCGAAGGGAGCTTGCGCCCTCACCGACTGTCCGAGTATATCGGTCAGGAAAAGATTAAGGATAACCTGAGTATTCTGTTGGAGGCAGCGCGCCGTCGTAACGAGCCGGTCGACCATGTACTACTCTATGGGCCTCCGGGACTGGGTAAGACGACGCTCTGTAATATTATTGCCACGGAGATGGGCGTAAATCTCCGTACAACGTCTGGTCCAGCTATCGAGCATGCGGGCGACCTGGCCTCTATCCTGACGTCACTACAGCCGGGTGAAGTGCTCTTTATCGATGAGATTCATCGGCTGGCACGACCAGTCGAGGAACGACTCTACTCGGCGATGGAAGATTTCGCGATCGACGTGATGATCGGCAAAGGACCGAGCGCTCGCTCACTGCGTCTCTCACTGCCTCCCTTCACCGTCGTAGGCGCAACCACGCGTGTCGGCTCATTGACGGCACCTTTACGCGACCGCTTCGGAGCCATTTACCGCATGGAGTACTATAACATTGACGCCTTGCGGCAGATTGTCGCGCGTTCAGCGCATATCTTAAAAGTACCGTCACAGGAAGATGGTATCGAAGAGATTGCGGGCCGCGCACGTGGCACGCCGCGTATCGTCAACCGCCTGCTCAAACGCGTACGTGACTACGCCCAGGTACGAGCCGATGGTGTGATCACCAGAGAGGTAGCGCAAGCAGCCTTGCAAGCCATGGAGGTTGATGAGATCGGACTGGATCAGACCGATCGGCATATGCTCCTGACGATTATTCAAAAATTCAACGGTGGTCCGGTCGGCCTGGATACGCTTGCAGCGAGTACCAGCGAAGACACAGAGACCATCGAGGATGTGTATGAGCCGTATCTTTTACAGCTTGGCTTCATCGCACGAACACCGCGTGGACGTATCGCAATGCGTTCAGCGTACGAACATCTGGGTATCATCCCACCAGGTGAAGAAGGTGGACCGACACTTTGGACAACAACGTAAACAGTGCGCATATTAGTAATAGTGCAGAGATTAATCAAGACCTCAAGATCAGCGAATTCGACTACGACCTGCCCATGGAGTTAATCGCGCAGACGCCCATTGAGCCACGAGATGCCTCGCGGCTCCTTGTGGTACAACGCGCAACCGGCACATTCGAACATCGACACTTTCGCGATATCGGCGAGTATCTGCGACCAGGCGATCTGCTGATCGCCAACCAGAGCCGTGTCATTCCAGCGCGTCTGTTAGGACGGCGCGTCGAGAGCGGCGGCGCGGTCGAGGTCCTGCTACTGGCAGAACGCCCAGATCTGGGCAGCGACTGCTGGGAGACATTAGTACGTCCCGGTCGCCGTCTACGCGAGGGCGCACGCATCGAGTTTGGCCCGGAAGGTGAAGCACCACGGCTCTTCGGTGAAGTTCAGCAGCGCACCGATGCCGGTGGGCGTGTCGTCCACTTCTGGACACCAGAGCAAGAGCAAACAAAACTCGCTCCAGCGAACACGACCGACGATCCTTATAGTATCCTCTCGGTACGCCAACGGATCGACGAGATCGGACGCATGCCCTTGCCACCCTATATCCATGAGACCCTGAACGATCCCGAACGCTACCAGACCGTCTATGCACGCATTCGTGGTTCAGCCGCCGCCCCTACTGCAGGCCTGCACTTTACCGCTGGCCTGATCGAACAACTCAAGCAGCAAGGCGTACAGGTTGGCTTTGTCACACTACACGTCGGACTGGATACGTTTCGCCCTGTCGAACACGAGAATGTCAGCGAACATAAGATGCACAGCGAAGAGATAGAGTTGGATGCTACCACCGCCGATCTTATTAACCGCACAAAAAAGGCGGGCGGACGGATTATCGCCGTAGGCACCACCTCCGTACGCGTTCTGGAGAGCGTTGCCAGCATCTGCGAGGGCGAGATCCAGGCCTACACAGGGGGTACGCGGCTCTTTATCACACCGGGCCGTCCCTACAAACTTGTCGACGCCATGATTACCAACTTCCATCTGCCGCGCTCTACCCTGCTGCTGCTGGTCAGTGCATTCCTGGGCAAAGAGTTGATGGAGCAGGCATATCAAGAAGCTATGCGTGAACGCTATCGCTTCTTCAGTTTTGGCGATGCAATGCTTTTACTCTAAAAGTTCAGCACTAGAGACAAAGCAGAAGTGGTCGCCTGGTACTCATGTAAACCTGGCTGTGATCTACCCGCAATACAATGAAGTATTACAGGCTTGACGTAGGAATAATTGAAGTGCCAAAATAACAATAGAAATCCACCTACCAGGCATAACACAGGAGAGGACATAATGTATTTATCTCCTATGCAGCCTTATATTCTCGAGAAACTTGAACAAATAGACACTCATAGGAGCTCAAAAATATCATTATGCGTGACATTACTATTTTTAGTGGCAATGCCCATCCTGAATTAGCACAAGAGATCAGCGAGTATTTAGGTTTACAACTTTCACCGACCCACATCCAACACTTTAGTAACGACTGCCTCTACGTCCAGATGAACGAAAACTGCCGCGAGAGTGACGTCTTTATAGTGCAGCCACTGGTCACTCCGGTCCAGGAACACGTAATGGAGCTACTCTTTATGCTCGATGCAGCACGGGGTGCCTCGGCAGGGCGACTCACAGCAGTAGTGCCCTATTATGCATATGCTCGTTCAGATAAAAAGGATGCCTCGCGCATCTCAATCGCAGGTCGTCTGGTCGCCGATCTCCTGCAAGCAGCAGGGGCCAATCGCGTAATCACCATGACCCTCCACGCCCCCCAGGTCCATGGCTTCTTCAGTGTCCCCACCGATCATTTAAATGCCCTCAACGTCCTGGCCACGCATTTTCGTAAATTGCATCTCACCAACGGAGTCGTCGTCTCACCAGATCTAGGCAACGCCAAGGTCGCTTCAGTCTTTGCACGTATGCTTGGCATGCCGGTCGCAGCAGGCAGCAAAAAGCGTATCTCCGACGACAAAGTAATCATCGAGAATATCGTTGGTGAAGTCAACGGAAAAGATATCATCGTCCTTGACGACGAGATCGCCAATGGCGGCACGATCATCGAGATCCTTGAGCACCTGAGTAAACATAATGTCGGACGCGTCTTCGTCGCCTGTACCCACGGCCTCTTCACCGGCAAAGCCATTGAACATCTGCGGTACCACACAGAAGTTGAGCAGATCGTCACCACCAACACCGTGCCGATCGCAGAAGATAAGCGCCTGCCCAACATGCAGATCCTCTCCATTGCCCCTCTCCTGGCCGAAACCATCCGGCGCAACCACAACGGAGAATCAGTAAGCAGCCTGTTTGAAGAAAATTAATATTTCTACACATCCAGATAGCGGATCAGCCAGTTAAAATAAAAACGTGTGAGGGCGGCGAATGACCAGTTCGTCGCCCTCGCACGTTCAACGAGGGTTCTTTGCTAAGAAACAGTGCAAACGACAGATTCTAACATCTCAAGATTGATTCTAACATGTCGATCCGCGTAGCTTAAGCGCCAGGTGGATCATCCTGGTGATCCGTTTGGGTCATTCCATTTCCAGAGAACCTGTACTACCCTGCCAGATGGCAAGTACCAGTTCAACTAGAGCCATGGAAACCATGTAGAAAGGATCTTTGCAGGGTCTACAAATTCTGTTATCCTTGCAGGAGAGAGATGTCTGTCGATGACGTCCCGCACTACTCTGTGACGCGAGCGTGCGGTGGTATCCAATAGCCGAAAAAGAATTTCCGCTTTTTTCATTGCCGAAAGAATAGAGCATTAGAAGTCCTGAAAGCGGAACCAACGTAGCAAGGCAACGGGTCTTGCCCGACAACCTTTGGGGGGCTGAATGATCGATTTGAGTGATCCTACGCTTGATGAGCGTCTACAACGTCGGACAGCAGAGGGGCGCTATGAGATTAGCGAAAGTGAACTGGTAACAAATATCCGCGCACTAAAGGCCGCGAATAATACAGCCGGGGTACGCCGCTTGAGCGAGAAACTTTTGCAACGCTGCGCACCACTATTTCAACGCCATACACAGGGTCTACGCCATCGACCAGATTTACGAGAAGAGGCGATAGCGAATATGGCGGAGCATCTACTCCGCGAGGTACTGGACCCGAATGAGATATTTGTCAGTCAGAACTTTATTCACTATCTGCGCTGCCTCTGTGTCGATGAATTTAATCGTGTACTACGTCAGGAGGGCCTGGGCTATCGACGCGACGAAGAGGGACGACCAAGTGGACGTCCACAACATGTGCCACGCGCACTGGTCGAGACGATACGCACAGCGAACGCAGACGAAGAGGGACAACCTGCCGCCGATGTGGCAGACCCACATAATCAGTATGAAGAGCTCCATGCCGAGGATGAGAGCGAGCGCATCTTAACCTATCTACGCGATCCACTGGACCGCAAGATTATGGTCCTGCGTGCAGTCGAGGGTCTGAAGTGGGATGATATCGCGGAGGTCTGTAAGAAGACGGAGCGCACAGTACGCCTGCGCTATGAACGCGCTCGTAGCTACTTACGTGAATGCGTGACACGCGAGCTGCAAAGCACAAGCTATTCGTCGACTACGATTCAACCACAGTCCTGATAGAGCAAAAACCGACAAACACTAGAAAAAACAGCACAACCGAAATAAAACCCGGATACAGCAGAAGGGAAAGGAGTACTCATTATGAACACTCCCGAATTACGTCAATTAAAGATGGCCTGGCTGGCCGCCAGGGAGGCCGGCGATCAGCAAGAGCAATTGCGCCTATTGCGTGCATATCCAGAACAGCAGGATAATCTCATCGACTTTATCGCAGGCTATCATGCAACCGGTGGTGATGCCACCAATCAACTCAGTGCGGATGTGCAGCCAGAGGTCACGCCGCTCACACAACGCGCCTTCCAGAATGCTCTGGAGCGCGTTATTGAGCCACAAGCATTTACGCAGACCACCATTGAGACGCTGGCAGAACTACGTAAGAGTCTTAACCTGAGCAAATCAGAGGCCGCTCGTCGTCTACGTCTCAGCATCGATGTCTGGAACAAGTTTGAGAGCGGCGCTATCGATCTGTTCAGTCTGACACAGCGCCAGCTGGAACGCCTCTCTGGCTGCTTCAATATCGGCATCGACCAGTTCAGCAGCCTGCTCACCGGTAGTCAGCCTGCCATCTCACTCAACCGCCGCCAGACCAGGCAGGCATCCCAACATGACCAGCAGGGTCCGCAGCGGCAGAGCTTCGCCGAGGCGCTCGACCGCAGTACAATGTCCGCAGAGGACAAAGAGTTCTGGCAAGCATAGAGAAGTCAGGTCCGGGTACTCCTTTTGCCGACCAGAGCAGGCATCACGATAACTGATGAAAGGATTGGATAGTCGAATGGCTGGCTACTCTTTGGTGGCGTAACCTATATAAGAGACGCTCTTAAACCCGCCAGGGGTGAGCGTTAGCCGCCCTTCGACAATACCAGGCATAAAACCGGTCAGTTCACGTATATGAAGCTTGTTGCGCTCCAGCTCAGCCCTTAATTCGCGTGGCTTGATAAACATCGAGTGCACATGGAGGCCAGGGACCAGTCCCCAGCGTTGAAAGAAGCGTTCACCGATCCAGATGAGAACGAGCCGCGCGAGAAACGTCCGGTTGATCGTATCGAAGATGAAGATGCCACCGGGAGCCAGTACACGCGCGATTTCGCGCACAGTCGCAGACAGATCCTGTACATGTTCCAGCACATCCATACAGACCACCACCGAAAAACTACCATCGGCATAGGGTAGCGACTCCGCACTCCCCTCATACAGACCAACATTCTGCCCAAGCTGGAGCTTATCGACATACTGACGCGCTCCAGCCAGAGACCCGGCTGAAGGATCAACACCGGAGACAACCAATCCTCTCCGTGCCAACTCGCCACAGAGCAGACCACCGCCACAACCAACCTCCAAAACCTCTTGTTGAGTAAAGGCACCCTTCCCCCACACACGCTCCACGCAAGACGCCATATAATTAACGCGGTCCCCGGCCAGTAACCGCAGCAAATTGTGCCGATCATACCAATCATACGTTGCAAAGATATCGGACTGCGATGCTTTTAACGCACGCTGCGAAGAAGTCATCCTACACCTACCATCTTTAAAAATCGCGTGATGCGGGTACCCCTTGGTTCACCTATGGGGAGGAGCATCACGCATTCCTTTCTTGTGTGTATTCATAACCGTCCGCCCTGTGCAAACGGCGCATATACTTGGGGTGAATATCAAACTTTCCAAGACGAAAACTTGGGCGATGACGAATTGCAATGCGCCCCTGGGAGATTCCCTTCGGAGTGACGGCTTTTACCACGTCGCCTGTGCGATACCCCAGAAATGATCCTTTGCGCTCTTTGTGCTGTTTCGGGAACCCGTAGGCATCCGTGACGCACATTTTTCGTCGTCCGTGACCAGTCGCCTTCACCAACAATGGAACCACTCCCTGCACTGAGAGTACGAGCGGTGTACTCTTCCCTACATTCGCAGCATCGCACCAGTGGGTCTTGGGCATCTTGCGCGTCGTTCTGTTGAACTTCGTCAGCCCGCCCGAACCGCATTCAACCGGCAATCCCGTGACTTGTAAGCGTTCAAAGAGTGCCCAGCGTGTCACATTCACGGCTGCTGCATCCTTGAGCGGCTGCTTAGCCTGGGCCTGGATGCGCTTGAGCACCTCGGGTTTCTTTTTCAGAAAATCCTTGATGTCCTGCGTGCCTTTGGCGATATTGCACTTCTCACAGGCCAGAGCCAAATTGCTGATGCAATTCGTCCCACCTTTGGCACGCGGTACAATGTGCTCTACCTGTAAAGGAATATCTTTGGCTCTGCAGTAGGAGCATTGTCGTTCCCACTTTTCGAGCAGGTACTCGCGGATTTCATAGCTTGCGAGCGTCCCTTGTTGATATTCCACTCCTGATATTTCCGGGTGCTCCATCTGCTGAAGATCGAACTTGACGAGTTCCATGCTCATCGCGGTGATTGGACAATAGCGAGCAAGACGCAGGACCCATGTCAGAATGTTGTCGATCCTACTTTCTAACGAGGGTGGTAGCCAACCCTTCTTTCTGTTCTTCCGGTTGGACCAGCGTGGCTTTCGGTAGCGTGTTTTTCGCTGTCTGCGTCCTCTGCGTACCCCCCGACGATCATCGAGGGCCGATTTGATCGCCTGTCCACGATGCGTGAGTTCTGCGGCAAAAACGACTTCGCCTGTTGCATCATTGACGACCGCAATGCCAGTGGTCTTCGAGCCGGGATCAAGCTTGACCCGTAGCGGCTTGACTTCAGGCTGCTCGACCACTCGCTTTAAGACGATGGTGAATGGATACATGCGGTACACGGATGCTTTGCCCTGTTTCAAGAGCAGACGTGCGCGGGCCGGATGCACCGGGTTTAACGGCTTACAAAAACTGTCGATCACGAATACATTGCTCAAGTTGAGCCTCCTATTGCTAGGGTGTTGTTTGCCTCGTCAATCTTCGGGAGGGTTTATCGTCCAACACACTGGGTTAACCCTGTAGCCCTGTTTAATGTGGGACCGTAGAGCAGCGGGCTGGCATGCACCCGTTGGTACCTATTTCTTCCCGAAGGGAGCACTATCACTAGTGCTAAGACTGGTCAGGTGTGGACTTACTTGCGCAAGCCCCCGGATTTATCCCTGATTCTTACCCACATTTTACAAAGGGAAAAGGAAGACGACATCAGAAGGCGATTCATAAAGACGAGCTTATGAGGAACTCCTTGCAAACTCAAGCTTGGTAATCTCCATCTGAAGCGGCCTTCATTCTGCGAATGTTAAATGTGGGTAAAAGACAGGGATTTATCCGTGGGGTTCCTGACTCTTACTCTAGAGATACTATCAGTACTCCATCTCTCATATTATCAACGATTATCATCAAATAATCCAATCGCAGAAAACCACCCTATAGGGTACATTTTTAGCAGCGATTTGCCGGAAAGCTGATATTTTGCTAAGATGAACAGGGCTTCTTTGGTAGTAACGTAGGGATAGGTTGAGGAAGGGGTTTGATTGTCAAAACAGCAATTATCAATTATTACACGCAAGGCCCGTCTCTGGCCTGAACTTTCACAGGAGACTCTCCCGCTCCCCACTCCCCCCACTGCACAGCACACAGGCAGTCCTATTCTGCTCATTACTGTTTGCAGTAGTCTGGGAATTATGGGCCTCTATGCGTTTCTTTTTCGTAACTATAGCGGCGATCATCTTGTACTGACCGGGATACTTTTGATGAGTGGCGGGATGGCGGTCAGCGCTCTGGCAAACTTTTGCTTGCAATGGCTACCAGCACGCAAGCGCTATCGCCAACAGATACACACATACGAGCTCGAAATTGCGGCTCTACAGAGACATCTGCAAGAGCTGAGTCAACGCGAGCTCCAGGGCCAGCTCGAACTCGATCCACCATTGTCTGGCTCAGAGGAGAAACTAGCAACAACCAGCGCTCCCATTATACCGATTATACCAATCGTACAACGCAGCTTTAATAATCAGGATGTACAACTCTGGTCACGACGTCCAGACGATCCTGACTTTCTGTCAGTACGTATCGGTATGGGTCAGCAGGCTCCTCATTTTCAATTGCACAGTATACAGCCGAGTACGACATCGTCCCAAACACAACTACGTACACAGCAATATGAAAAATTGGCGGAGCTCTACACAACATATACGACACTGGAGCTCCCACTCAAGATCGCTCTGGCGACGAGCGGGACGCTGGCACTACTGGGTGAGGGGACATATCTACAGAGCGCACGCCGACTCGCACTGACGATGCTGACCTACATCGCCTATCATCATTCGCCAGCCGATGTGCGCATTATCATCCTCGCACCAGAGTCACAACGCAGCACCTGGGAAAGTGCAGCGCTCCTGCCACAGACGATCGCACTCGACCAGCAAGTCAACGAAGGAAGTACAATCGGCACGAGCAACACAAGAGTCTTAAGAGAAAACAGGCAGGCAAGCGAGCCACAACATATGGTCGCCATCGGAGACGAAGCGGTAGCACAGCAACTCTCTCTGATCTCGCGTGAAGTCAGTCATCGCTCACTCCAGTTGACAGAGAGCCCTGCTGCTACCAGTGCTACCAGTTCACACAGCGAGCACGCACCTCTACTCCCACATATCCTTATTTTTGTTGATCACTTCGAGGAACAGCAACAACTAGAGCCGACGATCCAGTTTATGCCCTATCCACTTGTTAAGGGCAAAACGACCCAAACGCTCAGACAGGCAAAGGCACAACAAGCGCTGACATCACTACTCTCACCATCGTCAGCGCCCTCACTGCTCCAACGGGCAGAACTCGATCTGGCGTTGCATGCGGAGAGAGAATTAGGGCTCACAGTCATTGCAATCTGTCAGCAGAAAGAGCAACTCCCACCCTCAACAGCAGTCTTAATCGAAATCGAGGGTGGGACCGCTGGTAATACACTACCAGCAACTGCTACTATCCGCCATCTCCAACCGGATGCGCAACCGGCTCAGCATTGTGATCGCGTGGATACCATCGCACCGGATATTTTCCGTCACTGTGCAACACGCCTGCAGCCTCTTCGTGCAGCAAGCCCTCAACGCCTGGAACTGCCTACGCTGGTCGATATCTGCACGCTCTTTGAGCCGCCGATCGATCCTGCCAATTACGAACCACAGCACTACTGGCAGCGAGGCACACTACGGGATAGCGCCGGTGAACCGCTGCTGCGTATCCCTATCGGCATGAAGATCGGAGATGAGATACAGTACCTGGATCTGCTCAAAGATGGGCCGCATGGTCTGTTGATCGGTCAGACAGGTTCGGGCAAGAGCGAACTCCTACAAACAATTATCACAGGCCTGGCGGTCGCCTACCGGCCCGCTGAGATCAACTTTTTACTGATCGATTATAAAGCCGGTCTGGCGCTAGAACCGTTTAGCCGCCTGCCGCATACGGTCGGCTTTCTCTCAAATATCTCGTCGGCGGCGCTTATCCAGCGCTTTATCACGATGCTGCGCGCCGAAGCGCTCCGGCGTGAACTACGCCTGAAAGAGGGACAGCCGACACCACGACTGATCATTATCATCGACGAATTCGCTGAGATGGTCAAACGCACAGAGAACATCCTGGAAGAGCTCTTTACGATTACCCGCATCGGTCGCGAGATGGGCATGCACCTCCTGCTGACCGCGCAACGACCGGAAGGGATCATCGGCAACAAAGTTCGTGACTATGTTCAGTACCGGCTCTGCCTGCGCTGTAGCTCGCCAGAGGATAGCCGTGAAGTACTCAGACGGGTGGAAGCCGCATACCTACCAGCGAACGTACCGGGTAGGGCTTACCTGCTCCATGGCGACAATCAGCTCGACCTCTTCCAGGCCGCACGGGTTACCGTACCAATTGTAGCGACGACGCGGGAAGGCATATAAGAAAACAATGCAGACGCTCAACATACTCACAGCTCATAACACAGAAGAACTGCACGCAGAGATGCAGCCAGATGAGGAAGCAGAAAGCCAGCCAGAAACAGAACAAGCATCCGAGTTGGCTGTAATGCAAGAGACAGCGCCAGCAACAGCGCCACAAGAACCACAAGAACCACAAGAACCGCAACGCGAATATAAGCGGGGGAACCTGGCTGGAACGCGACTAAGCTTGCCGGTGATCATGCATGAGACTCCACGCCGCAGTACTCCCTGGCAGTTTAGACAGACAACGCAGACGACCAGAGTAGAGATTGCCAGTATCACAACCATCGAGAAAAAACACCATACAGCGACATTTTATACAGCAACGACAATAGTTGAAGAACTTATGCCGGTCAACGACTCTTTTTACACCATGGATAGCCTGGATGCTATCCACACACCAGATCCTACTGGTCTTATCGATCCGATGGAAGCTATGCATCCTGTAGATACTGTAGATACTGTAGATACTGTAGATACTGTAGACCCTGTAGATCCTATACATCCTATGGAAGTCAGCGATCCTATAAGTACTATAAATACAATGGATGCCATGGATACCATAGACACCATACATACTCTGGAGACGCTCCAACTCCCAATCCTGACGAAGCAGAGCAAAGTTTCAGAGCTGATCATAGAGCGTATCCGACATGAGTACTCTCTGGCCAGAGCACAGCGCGAAGGGATTTGTTATTGGCCCGCACCATTGCCGACACCCGACTATCAGCGTAGTCCCGCTCCCTTGATCCTATTTCGATCCACAGCGACCACGCCAACAGCTGCGAACACAGCACCCACAGCACATAACACAGAGACAGGCAAGCAGACACCCCTGGTACCACTCACGCAGCATGAAGTGCTTGAGTGGAGCCGTAAGTCACCAGCGCGTCCGGCATTGCAATTCCCACTGGGTCTCATCGATAAACCAGAACAGCAAAAGCAGGAGACGCTCCTGATAGATCTTCAAGGTATGACAGGAGCGCTCTCAGGTGGTCCACTCTTACTCGTCGGCGCACAACATAGTGGCAAGGCGACAGCGCTACAAAGCATGTTGCTCTGGCTCACATCGCGCTACAACGCCAGACAGCTCAGGTGTATCATCATTGATCCTACCCATGACCTGGACCTCTTCCAGACGCTCCCTCATCTCTGTGACGATGGACAGCAGAGTCTGTGGACCGATGGCAGCAACGACGAAGAACTCTATAAGGTCATCGAACGTGCGACAGCACTCCAGACCCAAAGAAGAGAGCGCTATAAAGGGCTACGCTGGAACGCAGATACACTGGCACAGCTCTGGCAAGCCGGGGAAGAGGTACCGCTCCTGCTACTCGTCGTCAGTCAACTTCAGCGCTTCAGTGAACATACACAGGCACAGCAAGCGATCAAGCGACTTTTCTTCACATTCAACGATGCACGTGAACTAGGAATCTACAGTGTACTGAGCTCATCAGAGGTAGGGCTGCGCCATATCTCAGCGGACATTTTAAGCAAGATCAGTACACGCCTGAGCCTCTTCTTACATGAACAGCAACGCGCCGAGTTCTTTGGTCGCCTCCATCCAATGGAACCAATCCCCGGACGCGGTCTGCTCCAGACACCCGACCAGCAGATCAACCACGTACAGCTCGCACTACCAGTACCGGGCAGCAGCGAGAGCGAACGCTACGAGAATCTCAAGCAAGCAATAGCCAATATAAAAAATTGAAAAGCACAATGAGCACGCACAGAGTCCGAGGAGAGTTGGTGGAAACAAGAGAGGAGCGTAGAGCGTAAAAAAGACGAGGATAAGGTTTGTCGACAGCTATTGACAGATATTGGTCGGCACTCTTATCCTCGCCCCACGAACGGACGGACAGACAGACAGACAGACAGACAGATGAAACGCAAACGAGGCATAGTCGAAAGATCTTAATGACTGGTATTTACAGCATGCGCAATCGGGCTCAGATAATTATAGAGACTCTGCAAATCCGCCAGCACGCCCGCAATCTGATTCATCCAGGCAGGATAATTATTCATGACAGATTGCACCGTCGTTCCACTCACCGAGAGCGAGACATTATTATTCAAGTTAGGCAGAGAACTATCGAGCAAGCTCTGCAACTCATTCTGCAAATTCATCAGTAACGCCAGAGAGAGCATGAGGCTAGAAAAATCGTGGATATTGAGCGAGCCACCGATCCCCATGTTTACATTTCCAACAGACATAAATTATACCCCCCTACAACATAGACCCGTAAGCACGAGTCACCACTCCATAACAGTAATGAGACGCAACTGATGTTGCAACGTATCACACACACATAAAAGAATATAGCATGTGCATATATACATGTCAACAAGCTATAGCTACAAAATAGAGAAACTTACATTTTTGTAATTGTACAATATAAAAATATATCTACCTGTATTTATATAAATGAAGATAGATATATATATTATAGCAATGATTAGCTACAAGTAAAATTATAGCCGGGTTAGAATAGTAAGGATGCATTTATGGATTATTACTCACGGATATATCAAACAATTGTCGTATCCAGGAAACAACCAGTTCTGCATAGCATTCTTGCCAGTATTAATAAGTCCTTCATTCATACTTTAGCGAACCTCTATCTGTTCTCGGGTTGCAATTTGCAATTGTTGCTCATCAAAAATAGTTGCGCCAATATCTCCATTGCGGTTTTCAAGACGGACAAGAAAAGCATCATCTGAAAAACCTTCATCGCAATTTTGTTGAGATGCCTGTTGAAAAGCAACGACACTATCCCAACTATGGGTGGTTGCAAAGACCTGAATGTTGAGCTTATGCGCTATATGGAAGATCAGCTTCCATATATCTGCGTGCGCAGAGTAATGCAGACCATTTTCTACCTCGTCAATAAGCAGGATGCCATTCTCAGCATTCACAAGTGCAAGTGCAATGCCTAATACGCGCTGCATACCATCACCTAAGCTCCGAATAGGTAGGGGCTCGCGTATCCCGGCGACTTTGACGATGGTATAGCGCGCTCTTACCGACTGAGGATCACCAACAATACTGATCGCTTCAACCCCTGGGGCAATGATTTTTAGTGCATTTAGTACTTCCCTCTCGTGATCAGTTAAAGCGATCTGATCCCAAAGGGTGCCAATTTTTGTCTTACCTAAGCCATTAGAGTTGATGGAGACGCAATTCACCTCACCCGACTCTCCCCGCAATATTCTAGGGTAACTAGAAGTAATAGGATATGTTGAACTGCGATTCTTTTGACCATATTTTACAGAAAAACGGGGGATAGGTCCTTCGGCAACATCCAATTCTTCAAATAAAGCAGGCTGCAAGCTTATTTTTCCCTCTTCATCAGCTTTAGAATAAAAAAACTCTATGCTTAGCGAGAGAGTCTCATTGGGGGAGGCAATAGGACCTATATGAATAGCTTTGGAAGTACTTTTTATATCCTCTCGTCCATAAAATAAGTATTTGACCGCAAGTAATGGATCTTCATCATCACGATCATATATCTTATTATTACGCCGAGAACGCACACCTTCATCATGTGCATCCAACATTTGCCACAGTATTGTTGGAAAGCCTCGATAGACATAAATCTGTAGTGCGTCTAGAAGACTCGATTTTCCTACATTATTTTTACCAACAATTAAGTTTACTCGCCCTAATTGCTGAATTTGTAGGTCTTTGAAGCCTCTAAATTGCTGAATCATAAGAGAATTTAGCAAAAGTTTGTCCACAGTTGTCCCTTCTCTTCCCAGACAAGTTATCTTCCGCATATAAAATAGCTATCTTAAATCTATTATAACACCTTCTTATCTTGCTTTTACTGATATAATTACACAAAAATTATCCAGGAATCTAAATATGATGTTATTGGCGTCATATACCCATGAAAATGGGTATATGACGCCAGTAAGAGAGTTGGAGAGAAACGCGACAACTTTTAATCGCTTCTCTCCTCTGCCATACAATCAGGATAGAGCATCCTGAGAGATGATGGGGATATTTGAAACATTCGGCACAGCCAGCAATGAGGGATCATGTAAGGCTTTTGCGCGTGCTATCTGGGTACGATCGTGCTCCCAGTCCTCTTTTTTGTTGTCATCAAGCTTGATGGGCGTCTCCATTAAGACTGCGACATGCTCTAAACGCGGATCTTGCAAGAGAGTACGGAAACCTTCTTCACCGATAACTCCTTCTCCAAGGCGGGCATGGACATCACGATGGCTACCCAGTGCCTTCTCGGTATCATTCAGGTGCAGAACTTTGAGGCGTTGCAGGCCAAAGGTATCTTCACAATGTTGCAGGACCTGCTGCGTTGACTCGATCGTCGATATATCATGACCCGCACCCCACAGGTGAGCGGTATCCAGACAGATCCCCAGGCGGTCATTGTACTGCGGCAACATATCCAGGATCGCCGTCAGTTGCTCAAAACTATGACCCAACGTATTACCAGCGCCAACGTCATTCTCCAGCAATAGCATGACCTCTTCAGGCGTCTCAGGAAGGATACGCGCGATACCCTGAGCGACACGGAGCAGACCTGCTTCAATACCTGCTCCCTTATGGCTACCAGTATGGAAAACGACATAGCGTGCACCCAGCAGGGCTCCTCGTTGCAGCGTCCAGCTCAGCAGAGCAATAGATTTCTCCCAGATAACATCATCGGTAGAGCCTAGATTGATGATATAGGGTGCATGCAAGACGACCGGATCAAGCTGGCACTCGCGCGCTGTCCTGGCAAAGGTCGTACAGAGTGCGGGATCATCAGCCGGGGGTCTCCAGGCAGTCGGGTTGCTAGCGAAGATCTGTATCGTCTCACAGCCAAGGTCACGCGCCATCTGAGCGGCGCGGGCTGGCTTTGAGTTGGTAGGCATGTGACGACCAATGCGCATCGATATATGTCCTTTAAATTTACAGAGGATTGCGATAAAACGGCGATTCAATGATAAAGCCAGGGAATAACAAAAAATAACAAAGCTAATGCAACTGTTCATCCTCATTCAGAGGAGCAGGCTCTGTAACACCGGGTAGATCGGCTAATGAGGTCAGACCAAATTGCTGAAGGAAATCGCCGGTCGTGGCGAAGAGGGCAGGACGACCTGGTGTTGCGGCACGGCCTACCTCAATGACCAATCCATGTTGAAGCAAGCTGGCCAGCGCCCGATCACTATTGACGCCGCGCACAGCCTCTATCTGTCCACGAGTTACCGGCTGCCGATAAGCAATCACAGCCAGCGTCTCCAGAGCCGCCGCTGTAAGCTTCACGGTCATCGGCAGACCCAGCAACGCTGCTATATAGCGTGCATTCTCGGGAGCCGTCACCAGCTGCACCTGTTGTCCCAGACGTTGCAAGCGTATACCACGTGCCTGCTGTACAAGATCCTGTTCAAGGAGTTGCAGAGCAGCGGTAAGCAGCTCTTCACTCACCTCCAGCAGCTTACGTAACTCGTCACGTTCCAACGGTCGTCCCGCCACAAAGAGCAGGCTCTCAATAGCGGTCGAACAAGCGCGGGCAAGCTGAATATCCACTGGCTCAAGAACACTATCGTGCGTAGGTGCTGGCGTTTCCGCAACCTCGGTCATCTCCGGCATCTCCGGCCCCCCATCCATCCCCTTGTTATGAGCATCAGATCTATTCTGTTCCATGGCAATGAAATTATAACATGCCATTCAATCACCTAAGCAAAGCCGCCTGGGAAGTGGCAGACATTGCTCAAGCAAGGTCACACTGCACAGTAGATAGCATAAACACAGATTGAGCAGGGCAACGCATAGTGCATTACCCTGCTCAACATATATTTAAATTATGGTCCCTTATGTATAGCCGATGTATCTGTAGATGAGGAAAGTGATGGCACAGTCGCTGGTGACGCAACTGTCCTGGCAGGCGTCAGAGCAGGGGCCGTTGTCACAAGTTGCCTGGCCCCCATGGTCGTTGCAGCGGCAGCATTCGTGGAAGCAACATGTACTGTTGCGGTAACTGGTGGCACTGTCGGCGTTGCAGCGACAACGCTCGATATAACAGGGGCCACCGGTACCGTAGGTAACGTGACTGCAGTGGTCGGTGCAGGTGTAACAGTGGGGGATGAGGTTGGTACAGGAATGCTGGTAACCTGAATAGTCACAGGGATCGAGAGCTCGCCCCCTAACGCCTTAGTCGTTGCAGAATCCTGCGCATCGATAAGGACTACGGTAGAATAGGTGGTTCCGGCTGGAATACCGGTCGTGTTGACTGTCAGACTAAACGACGTAGAGCTTCCACCAGGGAGGTGCGAGACAGCACCAGTGGACAGCGAGAGAAAGGCCGGCGCATCGCCACGCAGGCGCGCGGTCCAGTCCAGGCCCCCTCCACCAACATTGCTAACGTTGACCGTCTGAGTGGAACTATCACCACTATTCAGATCGAAGGACACACCATCGACCGGGCTGACTGAGAGGGCCGGTGGCGAGGCGATCTTAAGGTTGATGTTCACGGGCTGCTGGCTCCCCACAATAGCAATCCCGCCCTCCAGAGCAGCAATAGAGATACTTCCCTGGTACTTTGTCCCGGTAAGTTGAGCCATATTCACAGTCACAGTAAAGGTCGTGCTTGTGCCAACCTGGGTGGCCGTGATCGTAAACCAGGGGGGGCCTTGCATCAGCGCGGTCGGCACAATCGTTACAGGTCCACTATTGCAGGTGCCAACGACACCGATCGTAAAGGTCTGTTTATCGGTCACAGCACCGGGTTGCTCATTAAACGTTAGCACACCAGTAGATGGTGCCTGCAACGTGCAGGGCGGCTGTACATTCAAGGTAACATCGATGACTTGAGGAACGCCCAGCAGCGCATGCGTCACTGTATCGGTAGCAGTGACAGTGATCTTGCCAGAGTAGGGGGCAGCTTGTGTGAGAGCGGCGCTGACAGCATTCATAGTAAGCACAACCGGCTTAGCTGACGTCAACGTATTACTACTCAGTAGCGTGCTCAGCCAATTGCCACCAGATGTTGTACTGGCAACAGCACTCAAGCTAATAGGATGCTGACAGGTATTACTTGCGGTAACATTGACAGCCGCCGTTGCGGGTGTCGCACGACCAGCAAAGACCGGGAAGGTCTGCACGTTGGATGAAACCGCGACCGAGCAGGCAGCACTTACCTTAAAACTGACCGGCACTTTGAGCGGCCCCCCCGAGACAATGTGGCCCGCACTATCTGTCCCCACCACCGAGACCATTCCGGTATAGGTATAGGCACCAGGCACAAACGAGGGTAGGATCGCGGCATTGACAGCCAATGGGATAGACTGACCAGGATTTAACCGACCGCTTGTGGCATTCAAAGAGAGCCAATTACCACCACTATTCGTCTGTACACTCGCCTGCCAGGAGAGTTGGCCACGACCAGTGTTTGAGACACGCAGCAACTGTCCAGCCGGATTACCACCATTCAAAACACCCTGGAAACCCAATGCTGAAGCGCCTAACGCTAATTCAGGCGCACTCGCACTTCCCAGATTGAAATTGATCGGCACCACCTGGGAGCCAGCATTCGATGTAAAGATCACCGAGGCCAAATGCGGACCCGCACCAAGACCAGCGGGATTGACACCTACGTTGAGAGAACCAGGCGCGGTGCCACCTGTTGCGCCCAAGGTTACCCAACTCGCAGTGCTATGCGCACTCCAATGCGCTGGACTCGTACAGCTCTGCGACGAAGTGAGTCCGACCGTCTGTACCGCTGGCAAACCTTGCTGTTGCGTCCCGTTAAAGCTCAGCATACCGGGCGAGACCTGTACCGAGCATTGTGGCGAGATCGTGATACTGACATAGACATGTTGCGGACTGTGTAGAGCAGAACCTTCGGCGGAGAAGGTAATATCTGCACTGTAAACACCAGGAAGCAACGTAGCCGTATGTACACTGATAGCGACAGCACTACTATGCGCAGGACTGATAGCACCAGCGTACTGGGAGAGTGTCAACCAGGCAGCTGAAGATTTTGCCTGCCAGCTCAAAGAGGCATGACCTGGATTACTGACCGTCACAACCTGCGGATTCGGGTTATTCCCAGCATCAGTCGCGTCAAAGGCCAGTACGGCTGGTGTTAGTTGAAGAATTCCCTCATTTCCCACAATAAGAGGCGATACATGCATAGAAATATTCAATGTGGTATTGCCGGCATCGGACGAGAAGACGACACTCGCCGTATAGTTTCCCGGCGTGAGATTATAACGGTTCACAGCGATAGTAATCTGGGCAGGTTGACCAGCACTCAAGGTACCGCTGCGTGGACTCATCATCAGCCAGGGCTGGGTCGTCGTCCCCTGCCACGCAATCTGACCGGAACCGCTATTATCCAGAGCCACCGTCTGCATCGTATTCGTCGCCTGATCCCCGATTCCTAGATCCAGAGACGTCGTAGAGAGATAGAGATGAGCAGGACGCAAGGGTCCCATATTACCGATGATCTGGATCGGAAAAGAAGCAATCTTATGTGTACTGGCATCCTCAGCCATCACCGTATGCTCACCACCACCCCAATCAGCACTAATCTGCACCGTATTTGCAATATTGCCCTGGTCATCCGCCAGCATCGTCACAGCATGCTTCACATTCGCGAGTTGAATATCGCCATCGCGAAAGAAGCCAACCTGACCACCAGGCGTAAAGCCCAGACCATGTAGCGAAACCTTCATCCCTACCGGCGCAATATCAGGACTGGCGCTTAGAGAGGGTCCGTGCTGGATAAAGGCAGGGCCACGTCCGAAAGTAACAGCCAGCCCGAAGAGACCCGCACAGACAGCCAGCAACAGCAGGAGCAGGCTAATCCAGAAGAAGACAACTGAACGGAAAGGGCTCCCATATGGAATATTGCGCAGCACACGCAAAGACTGTGGTGGCCGTGGTGGCCGCGGTGGATGAGAAGCAGGTGGACGACTGGGCGTCTCAACTACTTTCTGCCAGGTTGCTTGTGAGCGTGCTGTGACCCTGACTCCCTCAATTTCCTTATCTAACTCAGAGAAGTCAGCAAGGGACGAATCATGCATCAACACCCTTGCTGATTCACGATCTGAGCGATATTGCCTGGAGTGAGAGCCAGAACGAGATAATTGCGCGCTACAAAAGTGGCAATATGTAGAGGCTTCAGGCAACGACCTATGGCAATCTGGACAAGATATCCTGTTCAATGATATAGCCCCCTTACCGCGTGCGAACCGGCACAGGCTTCCCTATATAACACAGCCTTACATACCATGAAGTGTACGAAAGAATAAGAAAGCTGTCAACTCCACTATTAGTATGCTGATCTTATCTTTATCACTATAACGCAGCAGAAGTACTAAAGTTGCGATTCATCCACCTTTAGGTTGACCATAACGGTTATTTTGAGAGTACTGCATACAGTATCATGTACAAAAATCAGTACAATGCAACTATTGTGCTACCACTCCTGTATAGTATTGACGCTCATCTCACCTAAAATTAGTAGTCTCTTGTTAAAAAGGACATCTCACCATACAAATACGATCAATAAGGGCTACTCACTTGACTGTATTAGCGTTTTTTAATACGATGCTATTTAAACACAATCGTCAATGACGCTCACTTGCCGCAAGATGTACCGAGTGTGCATCATTGCGAAAACGAGCCGAAGGAGATCAGTATGGGCGATCGCGTTGGTCAACAACTAGGGAACTATCAACTACTCCGCCTGATAGGCCAGGGCGGCTTTGCCGATGTCTACCTCGGTGAGCATGTGCATTTGCGGACCCAGGCAGCAATTAAGGTTTTACAAGTACGTCTCGTCGATACTACTATTCAGAATTTCCTCAACGAAGCTCGCACGATTGCGCACCTGATCCATCCATATATTATTCGCGTGCTGGACTTCGGCGTGCAGGATAACGTCCCCTTTCTGGTGATGGACTACGCTCCACGGGGCACCTTTCGGCAACGTTTCTTGCAGGGCAAACCTCTACCATCAGGGCCACTTGTACCATATATGAAGCAGACAGCTGCCGCATTACAATATGGGCACGATAGGAAGCTTATCCATCGCGATGTCAAGCCAGAGAATATGCTGCTCGGACCAGGCGACCAGATCTTGTTAGCCGATTTCGGACTTGCCTTAATCGCTTATAACTCGGTCTCGCGCTCACCAACAGAGACCGCTGGTACAGCGGCCTATATGGCACCCGAACAGTTACAGGGACAACCACGTGCGGCCAGCGACCAGTACTCATTGGGCGTCATCGCCTATGAATGGCTCACAGGCGCGGTACCTTTCGAGGGTTCATTCTTTGAGATCGCCAGCCAGCAAGTCCTCCAGCCAATTCCACGCATGCGCGACAAGAATCCTGCAATCCCGACAGATGTCGAACAGGTCATCATGAAAGCACTCGAGAAAGATCCACAGCGCCGCTTCCCCAATGCCAAAGACTTTGCCCTGGCACTTGAAGAGGCATGCTTGATCTCTCGACAATACTCCTTTGAGCAGGACCCCACAGCGTCTACCATACGTCCAATGTCTCCAGTAATGACAAAGCAGCCAGACTCCTCAGTAGATTCCCCTGTTAGAAGTGACGCTCAAGAGGCAAGTTCATCAAAAAATGCCGGAAACTCATTCCAGGATACGACATTTCCCATACAGCAATCCAGTCCTGTCAGCCAGTCCAGGCAAGCCGCCTTCCCTGCAGCATGGTCGTCAGGATCACAATCCGCCTCGACACCACTATTCCCATCGGGGCCGCTATCTGCACCCTTCCCAACGTTCACACCAACAACGAACGCGACACCAGATAGCACTAAAGCGGCGAACGCACAGAACTCGTTCGGTGGCATGCCACCTGTACCACCGAGCACGCCCACAGCTGCAGGTGCGCCCAATATGTCATCGTTACAGGGACTATCCCCATTATCAACGGACTCTAATACCAATCGACCATCGTATCCCGCGGTCGGTGTGCGCACGGGTCAGGGTCCTTCACAGGTCAGACAATACTTGATGGGTGGCGTGACACCCGAGGTTGAACTGGACCCGTTGGCAGGATCTCCATTACTAAACAATATGCCTGGCATCAACACCTTTAACTCAGCTGCTACAACTACTACCACCCCTAACACCACATTCCAGCCACAGACACGTCCGGCCACGGAACCGCATGCAACAGCACCATTCACATCCCCTCCACTACGTCGAATACCCGGTACAATGAACGTTGCGGTTCTGGCTATTATTGGCATTGTGGTCCTTATCATTGCTGGAAGTGCCATCGAGCTCTTTACCATGTCAGGCAATATGAGCAAAAAAACGGTAGCGCAGACGATCTCTACAGCCACCCCCATTAGTAAACCAACAGCACAACCGACACGACATGTTCAGGCGAAACCTATTGCGCCGCAAATTGTACAGGAAACGAATCCCTATGCCACCACTGGTACCCTGGTACTGAACGATAGTCTGGTAAATAGCCAGGGAAACTGGCAACAGGGGACCATCAACGCCACTGGTGGTACATGTACATTAAAGCAGGGGATCGGCTACGAGTTAGACGCGCCAATTATCGATCCAGGTGCCTGTTATGGGCAACAGAGCTATACCAACTTCGCCTATGAAGTCCAGATGAAATTTACCCAGATCGGTCAACTCTACAGTGGTGGTGGCATCGTCTTCCGCGCCAATAGCAATAACAACCAGTATTACTACTTTGAGGTTTTTCAGGATGGTACATACACCTTGCAGATCTGTAACGCAGGGGACTGCGTTACCACACTGGACGGCTACAAAGTGGGGAAGGCAGCAATAACATCCTTTGTGCCGGGTCTCAACATAACCAATACGCTGGCCGTAGTCGCTAAAAACAATTACTTTGCACTCTTTGTCAACAAGCAACTGGTAACCGATGTGCCTGACCTGAAATCGACTTATACCAGTGGCACTATCGGCGTCATGGCAACAGGAGGCAACAACCAGGGTCTACGCACCGCCGACACAAGTACCACAACAGTGGCCATCTTCACCGATGCAAAAGTATGGGTCTTGAAATAGCACATAAGAACAGATGGAGAACAGAGAGGGCAGGTATAAGCAATAAAACATACCTGCCCTCTCTTGCCGTTATAGCGAGTGCTTCTGCAACCAGAGCCTACCCTCACGGATATCTTCATGGCTGAGTGCATGGCCCCCGTTCTGCCAGTTCAATGTAACCTGAGCCCCTGCCTGCTGCAAAATCTGCTCCAGTTGCGTAGGTGACGCCGACGGTACGATAGGATCATTGCGCCCGGAACTAATAAAGATCGCCTTCTCCGAGAGGTCCGGTGCTTGCTCAGGCACAAATGGAACCATTGGGCGTAAAAGCAGAGCACCTTTTAGTATCTCAGGCCGCAGCAAGAACATGCTAGCCGCGATATTCGCGCCATTGGAATAGCCAACGGCCACCACTCGCGTAGGATCGAAGTGATACTCTTCGCTAGCGGCACGTACGAAACCAGCCAGCTCATGCGTACGATAGCGTAGATCCTCTACATCAAAGACCCCCTCAGCCAGACGACGGAAGAAGCGCGACTCAACTCCATGCTCCAACACGCGTCCGCGTGGACTCAATAGTGCCGCACCAGGCATAAGCATGGGACCCACACTCAGCAGATCGGTCTCAGAGCCACCCGTCCCATGCAACAGCAGGAGGGTTGGAGCCTGAGCATCTTGCGCAGGAACAAAACGATGCACAAAGGCCGTTAATGGCGTTGTATTCTCCATATTTTATTTTTACTCTCAATATATTTGTCTATTTAAATGACTACTCTTCTCTATTGATGGTAGCATATAAACCCCGGGTAACGAAAGTAAACCCTTCAGTTTATCCTCTACCAGGCTCGAAGGCTGGAATTTCAACTGGCGGCAATTGGCGCTCAATCTCTGCATACTGCTCTTCATACCAGGCGGGTAACTTCAGGTGTACGCCCAGTTCTGTGGGATCTTCGTCGATGGCGAAACCTGGCTCATCAGTAGCGATCTCAAAGAGGACACTACCGGGTTCTTTGAAGTAGATTGAGCGGAAGTAGTTGCGGTCTAACACTGCTGTGGGACGCAGACCGGTAGCAGCGATACGTTCACGCCAGGTTATCTGCTCGTCGAAGGTCGCTGTTCGCCATGCGACATGGTGGACCGAGCCAAGTCCTTGTATATTGCGCGGCACTGGTGTCGCTGTCAGCAACAGTACGTCGACCAGGGTAGCCGCACCGGTACCATCACCTGCAGCATAGCGAGCACGCTGCCCGTTACGATTGAGCGATTGCAGACCCAGCACCTGGGTCAGGACGGCCCCCGTCAATTCAGGACTCGCGACCGCTAGCGTGACGCTATGGAAACCACGCAACGCGAACTCGGTAGGGATCGGTCCCAGCGTCCAGGGCGCGCTAGAAGAGGCGACCGGATGAGTGACCAACTCTAGTGGCAGGCCGTTGGGATCGCTAAAACGCAACACCTGCTCATCAAAACGTGTCAGCGGACCCTCGACACTGATACCCCTCTGGGAGAGGCGCTCCTGCCAGTAAGCGAGTGCAGTCGGCGGAATCGAGAATGCTAGAGCGGCAACCTCACCAGTGCCATGTTGCCCGACAGGCAGATTAGGCCAGGCAAAGAAGGTCAGGATCGTCCCTGGTCGCCCCAGATCATCGCCATAATAGAAATGATAGGTATCGGGCGCATCAAAATTCACCGTCTTCTTTACAAAGCGCAGTCCAAGCACACCAACATAAAAATCGAGATTGCCTTGTGGATCACCAGTAATCGCCGTAACATGATGAATACCTGCTATACTCTTCTCCATCTTTCCTCATTTCCTCCCAGGAGTAGCCAGTCCTCCTTGAATGCCATCATTGACGAGAATCGCCAGTGATCGACTCGCTACAGAACTACCATGAAATAAAAACTTGTATTTTGTTAGCAACAAACATTATCACACACCTGCGCTATCGTCTAGATGAACAGAGACACGCATGAGTAGATAGATTCTGTCCACACGTACAAAAACGCTACATCCCTACACAGGATACAGGTAATACGCAAAGATATCACTGAAGAGCATGAGTGTCGCTAAAAGACTTTCCACCTACCAGTATCGCACATATTTTATTTCACGTAGCATTTTATTCTGAAACCTGGCACAGGCAAACTCAACTGTGCTATGTAATCCTATACATAAATAAGCAATTTTTTATTATCAAAAATAATAATACAACTATCATTTCTTAGGTTTCCCAAATTATGTTTATAAATAAGAAGTATGCTAATACACGATAAATATTGACTTGCACATGCCTTTTCTATACAATGTCTCTGGCCCAGGTTCATATCCGGAAGGAATAATGTTACGATGCCAGATCACAAGTCGAACGAGACAGAAAAAGTTTCGCCTTCGGCCTCACAATATATACAGCATACACAGCGTCGTATACGCATGCCACGCATGCCACGCATGCAGATCAGGACGTTGTTGATTGTAGGTATCAGCCTCGTCCTGCTTGCCATAATGGTCCCTAGAATGTATACCAATTGGAAGACAGCACGTACCGCAGCTGTCGTTGCGATCACCGCAGCGAATGCAGCACCAGCCTATGCACAGCATGTACGGCTCCATGGCGTCATGGATGGCTTTGATGCAGCCCATACGCACAACAATCCCTACGAACAGTCGATCAACGCTGACAATATATCGCAGATACAACCGCTCTGGAGCTATCAGCTAGCACAGGATAACAACGCGACCTCCTCACCAATCATTAGCAATAACCATAAGGTATTCGTTGGCAGCACGAACGGACGCTTCTACTCGTTTGAAGCGGACTGTGATACCGAATGCCAACCACTCTGGAGCTATCTCACCGCTGGTGCGATTACCACTACGCCTGCAGTCGCCTATGGCACCGTCTTTGTAGGTTCTCAGGATCATAGCATCTATGCCTTCGATGCTAATTGTGTCCACGACTGCCAACCACTCTGGCACTATCGGACCACAGGCGCAATCAATGCGTCTCCGACAATTAGCGGCACGATGCTCTATGTCGGCTCAGACGATGGCAAGCTCTACGCGTTCAATGCTTTTTGTATCTCCGCCTGCTTGCCTGTCCGGAGCTATCGAACAGGGGGCAGTATTCGCTCGACGCTCGCCGCAAGCGACGACATGCTCTACGTTGGCTCGGACGATGGGAAGCTATATGCCTTTGATGCTCGCCGTCTCGGCAACGGCCAACCTCTTTGGAGCTACCAGACGGGCGGCAAAATCACGGCAGCACCAGCGATAGCGAATGGCAGTGTCTACGTCGGCTCAGATGATCACAACCTGTATGCCTTTGCCGCCAGTTGCCGCCAGCGCTGCCAGCCGCTCTGGCACTATCAAACCAGCGCACAGATTACGGCGGCTCCCATAATTAGCGATAGCCATCTCTACATCGGGTCCATGGATCATACGCTCTATGCCTTCGCGATCAATTGTCGCCAGCACTGCCAGCCGCTCTGGCACTACCAGACCGCCGGTAGTCTGAGTACGGCGGGGATGAGCGCCAACTCTTTGCTCTATCTTGGCGCGAACGATGGCAGACTCTACATTTTCGCCACCCGGTGCGCAGCAACCTGCAAGCCACTAAGCATCCTGACACCCATACCAACGCTGCCAGGTCCACGACAGTCCAGCGCACCCATCACCACAACACCGTTCATTGCAGCAGGAAAGCTCTATATTCATACTGACAACGGTACTCTCTATACCTACGGTTTTGCTGGTTAACGATTGCGTGTTGTGTGTTAAAATACGCATAAGATGGACCTATGGAAAATCAACGACACAAGCGAACAGGTAGCAACAACTACCCCAGGTGCACAGGGACAGGGTAAGCACAAGCGTAGCCCACAACGTCCTACAGAGCGCACTATGGGGTCATTGGTGCGTGTCTGGCTACAACTAGATTATATACCCACCTATTGCGTCTTGCTGGCAGCCTCACGCATTTTTAGACGCTGCTATCTCATAGATGCACTGGGCATTCCTGGTGCCAACCAGACCAATCATCAACCCGGCCTGACCCTCCAGCACACAATAAATCAACGCACACAGCAACTGTTGACCGAGCAGGCTCCAATTACACTGCATAGTTTCTTGCTCACAGGTAGTGAAAGCAAACGCAAGACGCCACAGAGCAGTGCCGCTCCAGAGAAGAAGCCGTCAACAGCGCACACGGATGAGATCATCCACGCGCCATGGCTCACCGTCGCACCAGAGATACTCCATACTATCGAACAATCGCCTGCTATCTTCCTGCTCAATCCGTTAACACCCCGGTTGTTCACACATGACGACCTGCAGGCCCTCTTTCAGCGGACCGTACCCAGTGAATACGGTCTCCTACTTTTCCATAAACAGATCGAACAGTGCTTACAGATAGCGCATAAACGTCCAGAGCAGGCAACGGCATTGACGGCACTCTTACGCAGCGACCGCTGGAAAGGACTGGACCCCAGCAAAGCCAAAGAGATTAACGGCTTTGTGACGCTCTTTGCCAAAGCTATCCAGCGCCACTTTCCCTGGTCCCCACAACAGATCAGCCTGACAATGCAGAACGGACCGGCCAGCGTCGCACCGCTCCCAATGACGCTCATCTTCGCGACCCGCCGACCCGACAGCTTGCTCAGCATGAACGATGCCCTTTGTCGCTATCAGCGCAGTATAGTGCAGGCCAGCTTTAGAGGGGTCCTGAGTGAAGAATGGTTCATCGAACAGGAGCAGAAACGACAGACCAGCGCGCTACAACAACTCGCTCAACAGCTCCAACAGCAGGGCAAACTACGCAAGATACGCCGCTGGCCCGAGCTGCGCCAGTATAGCCTTCTGCACGCCTTCGGACAGTTCACCCAGGCAGAATACGACAACTGTATGCAACAACTCATCGCACAAAAACAGGTCAACTGCCTCTGGCACCAATTACCACAATATCAGAGACAACAGCAGCCAACTACAGAACAGCAGCCACAGCCGAAACAGGAGTCACGTGTGCCAGGCAATGAAGATACATTAATCTGGGACGTAAGTGGGAGAGACAGGAGAAGGGCGCGGTGAGTGCGGTATCATCCCAGAAGAGATTTTAGAGGAGCAAATACCAGGCAAGTAGCGCGCACCACAAGGGAACACGGAGGTATACTCCATGTTCCTGATCATTGCGGTATCTGGCTGGTCATCGCGATACCTGGCTGGCGTCCGCGAGTGCCGCTTGTGGAGCGGCTTGCTCTTGCTTTTTGTCGTGGGACTGCCGACTACTCAAGAAGTGGACCTCTTGATCGAAGATGCGGCGCAAGATCGCTATGCTACACGCGTAGGTTGAATCCATGCCAAAGTAGGAGAGACTACCTGCACCCAGGTTTTTGCTCCGAGTGTAGGGGGTATCAGACGCATAGTGCAGGATACCGACCTCGTAGGGGAGCCGTACTAGATTGATGTTTTCACTGGTAGGATAACGCGTGAGATACTGGTCTTCATAGATGGCGTTCAGGTAGGGACCACCTTCCATCTCGACGACCGTATAGTTCGCGTTATAATAAAAATCCAGATACTGACGATTCTGCAAGAAAGTGCCTTTGGTTGAGATCGCCTTCTGGTTGTCCAGCACAGAACCATAGACCAGGTAAGGTAAGACATTATCCGGTGTGAAGGCATTGTCGAGCCAGTAAGTATTCTGGCTATGTTCATCCATTAAGACATTGGAGATCATGACGTCGCCAATGCTGCCATTGAGCGTCGCAGCCTTGCCCAGAATATAGATGCCACGAATCTGCGAGACATTCTCCATGACTTCGCGCATCATACGATAGGCCGCCATACCCAGTGGATAATCAATATTGAGAATGATAGCATCGCTCTGTGTTAAGAGCTCCAGTGACGACATGCGACAGCGCGGATCGAACTCGGTCTGACGCAAGCGCGAAAGATCGTAGACCTGGGCATCGATCTCCAGACCGTGCCGGGCTCCGATATGCCAGATACCTCTCTCCTGCGACTCTCGTAGCCGGGAACGGGCCGCCTCTTTGCCAGCCGGAGTATGCAGCCATTCACGCGAGGCAAAGTACAGGAAATTCTGCCAGTTACCCGGAACCTCTCCCTGCTGCAGCTTATGATACTCATCGGTCAGGTAAGGATCTTCGCTGCTCAGCGCATACTCGATCAGTTCATTTTCATGGCTACGCACAAAGCCAGAAAGAATATTGGTCAGGCTATGCGTATTGCTGGAGACGAAGTAAACCGGACGATCCTGAAGTCCCTTCTCCTCGAGCAGTCGCTTGACCGGTACCCACCACTTGCGGGTCGCCCTGACATAGCCGACGTACGAACCACCCAGCATACGTAGTTTGAAGCTCTTGCGCTGACTGCCGATATCATGCAACTGCTCCCACAGCCGATCACCCCAGATTAACTTGAGGCGCTGCCAATCGTCAGCCGCGATATGCAGTCGATGGCGTAATACTTTACTGATCTCTGCGAAGACAGGCGAGTTTTGATCGACCTGCGTCTCTAATAGCTGCATTGTTGTCGGATCAGCATTCAACAGGTAGTACATCTTGTTCCATTCGATCTGGTAGGCGACCAGACTAGGAACAATATCATCGGTATCACTTACACTGGCAACATACACAGCCAGCGCCTTTTCGCCGTTATAGAACCATTTACGACGGCGTGCGGGAGCGGTTACCGCCTGCCAGTTAATAACATCAAAACCTTGCTGTTGAAAGAACTCTTCTGACTGACCCAGCAAGACAAGGTCACATTGGGTGATCACAGAAGGGAGACGTAACACGCTGTAGATGAACGCGGACATATCCGGAAACGGCTTACGGGCGTCAGGGTGCAGGCTAGAGTCAATATTGTAGTGCGCCTGAATTAACGCCTTCAAATTAACTTCACCAGAGCTACGGAGCAGCGTATTGTAGGTACGGATGTACAACTCTACGTCACGCTTCCCTGCTTCATGGTATTTCTCGCCATACTCCATCGTCGGAGTCAGGGAAGTACGCTGTGCCTGCTGCTCGTCAAGTAGCTCATCATCGATTTCGTCTACAGTGTTCGCATTTGTCAGTGATACATATTTTTGCGTATCACGATCATCTTTATGGTCATTCTTTGGTTTTTGAGACATATACTTTCCTCTACAGGAAGCAAGCCTGAGCATAGCATCCAAGTTTTCAATATATTATACTGCAAATGCCATAATCTACTAGAGGAAATTAGTAACAAAAAACAACTTTCACATTGAAGTATATCAACGTATTTGTGGTTTTTGCAGTATTATAATGTATTGATGTACAATATTAGGTATGTAAGCGGAAGGGTAACCATAGGGCCGTAGACGCGACCCGGATTGGTACCAGATGATCTCTCCCTTAGGGATAAAACCGTGCAGGCGAGCACGCCGGGCAAGATCGACGTGCGTGAAGATATACTCACCATGCTGATAGGCATTCCGTATGATGACAAGCATGTATTTTTGTGGCTTCAACAACAGGAAGCAGCGAGCAAAGACGCGCTCCATCGCATCCAGGTAGGCATCGTATGAGGGCAAGTTGGCAAGATCACCGAGATCTTCAGAATGCATATTGTAGTCGGTACGTCGATTGCGATACGCCTCAGCATAGCGCTCGGTCGACATTGTCTTCTCCAGATGAATATTGTAGGGAGGATCGGTGGCGATAAAGTCAAAAGAGCCAGGTTGCAGCGTATCCATAACTTGCAGACAGTCCCCCTGCATCAGTTGTTGTGGTAAAAGCATCCCATTGCTTTCAGCAAGGATGCGCTGATAGATATCGACCCAGTGTGGGTTGATCTCGATGCCAAAGGCCCGACGTGGCTTACGGCAGATAGAGGCACCTATCAGGGTTCCACCAACACCAGCGAAAGGATCAAGCACATAGCCATCTGGCTTGGTAAAGAACTCGATAAGCTGGCTCATCAATTGCGGCGGCTTGTTCGCGCCATGCTCTTTACGCAAACGATGACCATATTCGGAAGGGTATGATGTCGTAATGATACTCTTTGTAAAATAGAGCCATTCCGAACCAGTCAATTCGTTTAAAGTGTTCCGCAATGAAACGTCTTCGTGCTCCACAGTTCCACTCCAATGCAACAAAGGTGCTGACGGTTCTACAATAACGACACACCTAAGATTTACAATACCAATACGAATATGGATACAATGGAAGGCACAATAAACTGTAGCATAAAACCGTAGTACAATAAAAGATATTAGTACACTATTAGCTCTTCTTATTAATTATTATAGATTTTATCTACCATAGCATTATTATGAGTGCAGCGTGGATCTAGGTTTGGAGCAACGACCCTTACATTTGGGGGGAATAGTGTGCTAAAACGACCGTTTTTAGCGTACACTATTGGTAGGAGGTATTACTAAAATGCCGGGTGTCCCCATGCCTGGCATTTCCCCCTAGTAATACTTCCTCGTTTCCATTCCGCCTGTAAACATGAGGGCAAAATAGAGCCTCATCGACCTCTTTGTGCTCGCATTTCCTCAACTCAAAAATCTAGTATCTGTATGACTTCAACAATCAATTTTTATGCGTACAATTTTATAAAATAGTAGGATAAAGAGGCCTGACCAGGATTCTAGCTATAACGCCTATCCCTCTCAACCAGCCACTGCTAGTATATGAAAGACATTCGTGAGCAATTCCATTATTCCATGATATGAGATGACAAGCAGAGATAAAGTAGCGACAACAATATGCACTGTACGCCATGTATGAATAATACGTTGAGCACTCCTCTGACGACGCAATGAAGCATCCAACTGCGCATATGCATTGAAAATCTGACTGACTTTTTGCCAGTCGGTCACCTCGTGCGCGGGGATCTCTTCATGATCATCTGAGATACGTCCATGTGAGCTCAACGCTTCGCTGCAGGCCCACTTGAACGGATCGGATTTGCCAGCACAATAGCGCTCGACCATGTATTCGTAATCTTGTAGACGCGAGAGCACACTCTGCGTAATCCCGCTGCCATTCATAGCGGCCTCACGAGCAATAACTCGCGTCTGCCAGTAGTCCAGACCTCTCCCGATAAGACCGATGAGAACAAGCAAGCCGAGCGCATAAAGCGCTCCACCAGCCCAATATGAAGTAGTCAGACAGCCCAGATTTTGGCAGTAGTCATGGGTTACAAAGGTGAAGTTTTCGTGCAGGAAAACGACCAGCAGCGAGATCAGACCCAGCCATGTATGCATCCAGAGCCAGTTCTGGACCATCCCCGGCAGCTGCCGCAGTAAGCGCCTGCGCAATGTATAAGAGGCCGCAACCAGTACCAGCACGTAGGCGATAATACCAAAGAGACGCAACGGATCAGTAAACGGTCCTGCAAACGGTTGCGTTTTCAGTGCGTAGAGGTACCAGGCGAGCAGTGCGAGATACAGCAGAACGCTGACCACGAACCAGAGCCAGCGCCCGCTCGCCCTCGGTGTCTTCCAGAGACGGCGTTCCTGTACACTTGATGGCTGGGAGGATGCAGACATAGCTTGCCCTTCTTTTGTTATCTGGCCCGACGACCCAGGATCTCTTCAGTTGATCCAAAGAAGGTCACCGGATTCACACGAATAGCGGCCCCCGTGGGACACGCCTGCACGCAGGCTTGATTATTATAGCCAACACAGAGATCACACTTCACAGCAATCTTCTTACGTATGGCACTCACAGGATCATTGTCATCTAGTGTAGCGCAGGCAGGCAGGATAGGACCTGGCTGCGGCCTGGTCTGGAGTAGTGGCAACACTTTTCTTCCGCTGGGAGAGGTAAAACCACGCACTTCACCAGCATGCGTCGCTTGTGCTGTCTGTGACTGCTTTCCGAAGAAGCGGCTGAAACGTTGCCATGTCGGGGCAGCAGAGCCGGCTGTAGTGGACGTCTCGTCGTCTAGTGTCACGATAGAGATATTGTCATACGGGCAACGCTCGGCACAGATACCACAGCCAATACAACTTTCCGTAATATAAATTTCACCGGATGGCGAACGAGCGATACCAGCACGACTACACAGCATACAGACGGGGTCCTGACATTGACGACAGGCATTGACAACACTGATATTGCCAACCACCATCCCTTCGCGATGCATGCGTGAGTGACCATGCCGGCGTTCACAGGCATCGACACACTCATCACAATGGATGCAGCGATCAAGATCGATCACCAGTACATCGGTCCCTTCAACCACACCATCACTCACGAGAGCGTGTAGACCCGAGCGAGCCTCGGCAACCGAGAAAACATTGATAGGTGACGAATCTCGCGCCGCCAACTGCAAAGGATCGAAAGGTTCAAAAACTCCACTATAGGCCGCAGTACTTGCCTCTCGATAGACACGCAGACGCTCTTTGAGACGTTCAAGAAAGGCCGGATACGCTTTGAGCAAGCTCTTCAGTTGGGAGTGAGAGATCTCAGCCGCCGTGACACGATTAATCGCCGTCGCCGAGACCGCGCCCTGCCCACCAAACATATCCATACCACTGGTAAAATAATCACCACGCTGACGATACGCGATCACACGTTCAGGCTGCTCAGCACGACCCGTACGGCGCGCAACCTTCACAAAACCATCCAGAAGAACGTGCAGGTTCCCCTGTGCCACAGTCGGCTCTGAGCGTTCATCGAAGAGACGCTCACCACGTTCATAGGCTCTGATCGTCGCTCTACCAGCCAGCCAGTGCAGATCTTCTTGTGCGATATCCTTTAAGAGATCCAGTCGTTTAAAAATCTCTTCGGCAGCACGGGCGGTGTTATATTGCACGAAGAAGCGCTCCAGGGCCGGTACAGTCTCCAACATGTGCAACATCACCTGTTCTGGCACAGACAGCACCACAGCAGGCTCACATGCGCGTACAGTACAATTTCTAGGCTGGCCGGTCAGCATCCCCTGTTCTCCAACGTAGTCACCACGGTGCAAGATCGCTAGCGGCAATGCGTTGCCATCTACATCATACGAGAAGAGCTCGCAGGAGCCAGACAAAATGAAATAGACCTCACGCCCGAACTCGCCTTCGCGCAACAGTTCGGTATCAGTAGCGACAACCCGTAGCGTAGAGGCGGTACAAAAATGGAGCAGATAAGTATCAGGGACAAGACGCTCGTCCTGAAACATCGGTTGCTCGCGCAGACTACTGACCAGCAAAGGCAGGTTCCAGCCAGCAGGCAAGGCCTCCATTAACGGAGCCAGTTCCACCTGACCATCCCACGGCGTCCCCACACGCTTTTTGAGCGCCAGCATCAGAAGATCCCGATGATTATCGACCGGGCAGACAGGGACACATGATCCACACAGCACACACTCATTGGCAAAGCGTGCGATCTGCGGGGCCACATCATCAGAGATCGTAGCGCGGTTCAGAGCAGCCATATCTACCTGGGCAGAGAGCGGGACCGGGCAGACACGCATACAACGATCACAACCGATACACATATCGATCTCAAAGTGAACCTCATCGTCGCTCAAGGCACGCATCTGACGAATATCGCCAGCACTTTGAGAACGAACGGATAACGGTAAACGGTTTGCCGTAGCAGGCGACGTCGGCTTTCCTGTGTGTACTTGCATCAACTGTAGCTTTCCTCCAGACTTAAGACGCACGCAATTGCGTACTGCAACTGGCGCAGAAGCGTGCACGTGGCATGTTAGCCAGCCCGCACTGGGGACAGATTACCACCGGTACTGGTAGCTTCTCAGCCTGGATCGCCTTCTTGAGCGCGGCAGTGGTCGCACGGGGCTTTGCAGGCTGGGCCAGATTCCCTGGCTGCACCGCTTGCACCATAGCGGTCTGCTCACGTCCCGATTGCAGATCAACAAAGATAATGATCGTCGAGCCTAAGGTTATATGGTCACCATGCGCAAGTCGATACGGTTGCTCGATCCTGCTCTGATTGACCATACTGCCATTACTACTACCCAGATCACGAATGTAGAAACCCTCAACTGTCGCATAGACCTCTGCATGATTACGGGAGACAACCCGATCAGGGAGAACAATATCGTTACTATCCACACGACCAATCGAGACCAGCTTATCATCTTGCAAAAGGTGCACAGCCGGCGGCTGCTTCTGCCCACCCATACTCTCGACGGGCAGCACAATCAATGCTGGCTGCTGTTTTAAAGCATTAACAATTGCAGATGGCAACTGCTGTGCCGCCCCCGGTGTAACCCTCATAACGCTGGACTGTAGTGCGGCCGAGCGTGGTGCTGCAGGAACTTTATACGTTTCATTATTATCCATAGCAGTGGCACGTCTGTTGGTAGCGCTAACCACCTTCTTCACTTCCGGCGCAGCCTTGTTGGTTGCGGTCGGATCGTTGGTCGCAAGCTCGTGAAAATCCAACGTACGTAAAAGAAAACGGAACGTAACAATATTTCCGTAGCGAATCTCATCATTCACATGCAATTGGTACTGTCGCTGCGGAACCAGGCGTTGTCCATTGATAAACGTCCCATTCAAACTCCCCAGATCACAGAGCTCAAAGTGATCATCCTGATAACGCAGAGAGGCGTGGCAACGTGAGACCGATCCCTCATTGACAACCAGATCAACACCACCAGGCTGGCGACCGATTACAAGTGGCTTCTCGCGCGTCAGTAGCGTCTCAGCAACTCGCAGCGGCAGGTGCGCGTCGATCACGTGCAGTAAAAAGGCTTCAGTATGATCAGTAGCGGTCAGATTTTCCAGCATTTGCTTTTCTCCAACAGGCTCCACAATGGGTTCCAGCGCGACTTCCGCAGGCTCTCTTCCAGGACGAACAATAAGATCAGCATCAATAGCAAGCTGATCGGCAACTCGTATACGCTGAACGCCCAGTTGTAACGGCAGGACACCTCGTTCATCCAGCCAGCTTGCCAGATCAAAGTCATCCTCAAAGAGCTTAGCGCGCACCTCTGAAAGATTAACTTGATGATCAATCGCTCGCTTAAAGGCCAGTGTATGCTTACGATGGCCTAACGACAAGAGACCGACAGGCACATCATCGCAGAGCAGCAACTTACGATAGATGCGTGGCTGTGGATCTGCGACCAGTTCACGATATCCTCTGGTATTGGTCACCCCCACCGAAGCAAAAGGCAAGCCATAAAGAAACGTTGCATTATAGAATGTATCAATACGGAAAGGTCGCGCCGTATCTAGCAAGTCTAGCATGCTATAGGCAGCGGCACGTGCCTGCTGAATGGCAGGATACCATTGACCAACCAGCCGTGTGCGCCCGGTCTCAGCAATGACACTTTCTACAACATCGCCAGCGGCATAGATATCCGGCGCGTTCGTACGCAGATACTCATCGACCAGCACACCACGACGGCAGGCGATCCCGCTAGCCCGGATATAGTCGACATTGGGAACAATACCGATAGCGACCAGCACGATCTCACATGGGATACGCTCACCACTCCCGGTCACCACAGCGGTAACGGAACCATGCGCCCCCTCGATGCTCGCGATCTCGCATTCAAGACGAATATCGACACCGGCCCGTTGCTCCTCCTGCATCACCAGATCAGAGGCCGTCGCATCCAGCACCTCCGACCATAAGAGACGCTTACGGATCAGGTGAGTGACATGAAAACCACGACCGCGCAGAGTCTCCACAGTCTCTAGCGCAAGCGTCCCACTACCACTCACCACAACCCTGCGCACAGCCGCCAGCCGCTCCTGTATCTGCTGGTAGTCGTCCAGCGTACGTAGCGTCGTTACGCCAGCCAGAGCGGCACCGGGACAGGTCAGAGACAACGCCTGCGCACCAGTCGCCAGCAATAGACGACCATAATGCACACGTCCACCACTACGGAGCACCACCATATGCTGATCCGGCAAAATACGTGCCACATGATCGACCAGAAAATGGATCTGTTGTTGCTGATAAAAACCAACAGGGCGCGCCCATAACTTCTCTTCATGCACACGCTCAGCCAGAAAATCTTTGAGCGCGGGACGAAAATAGACCGGCCGATCATCGTCGGCAATGATACCAATCGATGCATCAGGGAGCTCAGTCCGCAAGGTCTCAGCAGCAGTAATGCCTGCGATACCATTGCCAATAATTAAAAATGATATCTGCTCAGCCATCTCTATCCTCAATCCATCCTCACACCTGGTCATCACCATGAGCCAGGAACAGCAACCTCACATCATCAAGACACACGATACGCAAAATGCATATATTTACTTTTCATATTACCAGCGTGAGAGGAAAAGTGCTTATATGTGGATACATACCATTACTCATTTCCTAATATATAGTGCTGGCTTGCCATCCCTCAAGAAGTTACCAAATGGCTAGACCATTAGTATGCGACACAGTCGATGCACTGTGAAGAGCTTATAATAAAAAGAACCGGTGAAAAGCTGGCGTCATATTCTCACAATTAAACTATTGCAGCTTTATGAGTCTTATTATTAGAACATATTTTCTTGTTACTGTTTCGGATGGAGGGAATTTTAATGGGGGCGGACTTCGCGCATCTACATGTTCACACAGAATATTCGTTACTAGACGGCCTTAGCCGCATCAAGAAGCTTGTGAAACAGACGAAGGCGCTAGGCATGAACCACCTGGCAATCACTGATCACGGCACGATGTATGGGGCCATCGAATTCTACAAGGCCTGTAAGGCCGAGGGGGTCAACCCGATCATCGGCGTAGAGGCATACCTGACCGAAAATATCCACGACCGCACCAAACCCCGGCATGATGACTATACGCACCTCCTACTGATGGCAAAGAATAATACCGGCTATCACAATCTGCTCAAACTGACGAGCATCGCAAATACACAGGGTGTGCGCGCCAATAAGCCGCGTATTGATAAAGATCTGCTCGCGAAGTACGGCGAAGGGCTGATTGCGACCTCGTCTTGCCTGGGCGGCGAGATCCCACAGTTACTAGCAAAGGATCAGTATGATGAGGCACGCAAGATCGCACGCTGGTATCAAGACGTCCTGGGTCCAGAGAACTACTACCTGGAGATCCAGGATCATCATGGCTGTGAAGACGACGGCAAACCTTCACCCCAGGTCGACGTCAACCAGCAGCTTTATCGGATGCACAAGGATATGGGCATCCCGATGATTGCAACCAACGATCTACACTATGTGCACGATACCGATGCAAAGGTACATGAGATCCTGCTCTGTGTACAGACCGCCAGTCAACTGGCAGGCAAACACTTCCACTTTGATAGCCAGGAATATTTTCTGCGCAGTCCCGAACAGATGCTACAACTCTTCCCTGATCTACCGGATGCGTTGACCAATACGGTCCGGCTTGCGGAGCAGTGCAGCATCGATCCACTGGCCTATAAAGCGACACTTCCGGCGTTCGCCATCCCGCCTGAATATGCAACACAACGCGATTACCTTTATGACCTGTGTATCAAAGGGATGCATGAGCGCTTCGGCGAGATCACCGAGCCAATGTACCGCCAGCTCGACTACGAATTCAGTATCATCGAGCAGAAGGGTTTTGTTGCCTACTTCTTGATCGTCGGTGACTTTGTCGCGTGGTCGCGTAATAACGGCATCCGTTGTTCCGCGCGTGGCTCGGCGGCTGGTAGTCTGGTCGCCTACTCACTCGGCATCACCAACGTCGATCCCTTACGCTATCACTTGCTCTTTGAACGCTTCCTGAATCCAGAGCGCGACGATATGCCTGATGTTGACATGGATTTTTCCGATAACCGTCGCGAAGATGTCATCAACTACGTCGCGCAGAAGTACGGTGATGACTGCGTCGCACAGATGGTAACCTTCAATACGATGGCCGCCAAAAACTCCGTGAAGGACGTCTCCCGTGTACTGGGACAGCAAGAGGTCGGTGAACGTATCAGCCGCCTGATCCCTTCGGGTCCAAAAATTACGCTCCAGGGTTCGCTCGACGAAGTCAAAGATCTGAATGACCTCTACAAAAGTAACTCGATTGCACGCGAGATCCTGGATCAGGCGCTGCAACTCGAAGGCTGCGTCCGCTCGACCGGCACACACGCTGCCGGTGTCGTCATTGGCAACGAACCACTGGAAAACTTTGTACCGATGCGCTCCAAGGACCACAAAGATCCCAGCGCGGGCCGTGAGACGCAGTACGAACATGACCATCTCGAAGAGCTTGGTCTGATCAAGTTCGACTTCCTGGGCCTCTCGAACCTGACCATCCTTGATAATACCGTCAAGTTTATTCAAGATGGCCGTGGCGAGCTGATCAATCTAGAGAAGGTTCCGCTTGATCCGGTCGAGGGGATGGATGAGCAGAACGCGATGCGCCAGAAGGCCTTTGAACTGCTGGCCCTGGGCGAAACCACCGGTGTCTTCCAGTTGGAAGGTGCCAAGATGCGCGAGTACATCAAGCAGTTGAAGCCGACTAGTATCGAGGATGTGACCGCAATGGTCGCCCTCTACCGACCGGGTCCGATGGATAGTATTCCAGACTTTGTCGACTCCAAACATGGACGTAAGAAGGTTACCTATCTGGATCCACGTTTGGAAGAATGGCTGGCTGAATCCTACGGCGTTATCGTCTATCAGGACCAGGTGCTGCTGATCGCTGTAAACCTGGCCGGCTTCTCCTGGGGCAAGGTAAATAAGTTCCGTAAAGCCCTCAGTAAGAAGAAGATGGATGAGGTAGAAAGCTACCGCGCCGACTTCATCAAAGGCTGCGTCAGCAACGGCGTCGCGCAAGAAGTTGCGGAACAGCTCTTTACGCTGGTCTTACCATTCGGCGGTTATGGTTTCAATAAGGCCCACGCCGCCAGTTATGCCGTCGTCGCCTTCTATACCGCCTATCTGAAAGCCAACTATACGGCCGAGTTTATGGCCGCGACGATGACAACCGAGGCAGCAGACGCCAAGAAGATCTCGGCGGCCATCTCGGAATGTAAGCGCATGGGTGTCGAAATATTGGGTCCTGATGTCAGCTATAGCGATATGGGCTTTACCGTCGAAGACGATTGCGTGCGCTTTGGATTGCTAGCGATCAAGGGCGTTGGTGAGGGGCCGATCGGTGAGATCGTCCGTGCTCGTCGGGAGGGTGGACCCTTCAAATCGCTGGCCGACTTCTGTACGCGCGTCGATCCCAAATTTGCCGGGAAGGGCGTCATCGAGACCCTGATCAAGGCTGGCGCAATGGATACGCTGGCGGATGGCAAACGTCACCAGTTACTCGCCTCTGTTGAGCGCGCTATGCAGTTTGGTAAGAGCGAACGCGCTGCGAAAGCACAGGGTATGATGAGCCTCTTCGGTGATCTGGAAGAGATCGGGAACGCCTTCGAGTTCCAGATGAACGAGAATGCCGATGAGATCTCGCGCAAGCAGTTGCTCAGCTGGGAGAAAGAACTGATCGGCGTCTATATCTCCAATCATCCACTGGCTTACCTGTCTGATCTCTTTAAAGATGTCGTCACACATACCGTTATAGAGGTCACAGAAGAGCTCGATAAACAAAAGGTCGTCCTGGGTGGAACAATCAAAGAGGTGCGTAAAATCACGACAAAAAAAGGCGACACGATGTGCGTCGCCCAGTTAGAAGATATGTATGGCACTATCGCCGTCACCGTCTTCCCACGCACCTACGAAGAGACAGCGGATAAATGGGTCGAAGATTCGGTCGTTATCGTCCGTGGCGAAGTCCAGCTACGACGCGACGAACCCAATATCCTCTGTAACAGTGTGCAGCCACTGAATGCGGTCGAAGAAGAGATGAATCGGAAACGCTATCAACTCTGGCTGAATATCCAGCTTACCGGCAACGACGAGGTCGCCGTCTCGAACGACATCATGAAGATCCAGGATGTACAGCGCCACATTAATGCGCAGCCTGGACGCGATCACTATGAGATCCTGGTCTCCAACGGAGAATGGCAGGTCCGCCTGACACCAGCGGATAACAGCATGCAGTATAGCCCGGAGCTCCACTCCAGACTAGAAACGTTGCTGGGAACCGGAACCGTCGAAGCCATGGTCGTCGGCTAAACCCATAATCAGCTAAACCCATACAAGAAATAGAGACGCACAAGGGCCTGGTGACACAATTACCAGGCCCTCCTCTTTTTCAAGGGGCACCTTTTCTTTGACAGCAATACCTATTTACCGCTATACTGAGAAGAAACCTTCACTTTTGTGCACTCGTATATCTCTATAGAAGATAAATTAGCCGATACCGAATATAAAGAGAAGAAAAGGTTATATTGTGGGTTCCAATAATCAGGATTTTCAGCCAACGCGTTCTGAGCCACATTCCGAGCCACGCTCTGTATCTGCGTCCGCACAGGAGAATGAGCAGCAAGGAGGACAAGAGTCATATATGGAACCAAGTTATCGCGAACATGTCTCAAGGCCCCTTGGTAATGCACGCCTAAAAGAGCATCAACGTCCGCAACCTCCGGCAGCACCTGTGCCAGAGGCTCCCCCTGCTCGCCCGGCTACGCCCTCCGCGAAACAGGTACCAGGAGCAAAGCAGCAACCAGCAGGTCAACCCCAACAGCCAGCCAGGACAAACCAGCCAGGCTGGGTCTATCCAAGCAACCAACCAAATCAGTATTATCCAAACGGCTATAATCACCAGTATTATAATCAGCCATATGCGGGACAACCCTGGAGCAATCCAAATCACAATGGGTATTATCCAGGCTATCCTAATGGAACCTATCCTTATCCATATAACAACCAGAATGGTTATTACAGTGCGTATGGACAGCCCTATGCACAACCGTATGGGCAACCCTATCAGCAATACGGGCAGTCTTACGGGCAACCATATGGGCAACCATATAACTACTATGGCTACTATCAGCACTATTACGGACAGCAGAAGCCAAAAGGGAGCACGTATCAACTTGTTATCGCCATTATCGCGCTCATCTTCTCCTTCCTGGCGATTCTTATGGGCTTCTTATGCCTGATCGGTCTCGTACTGACACTATTCGGGATGTCCAGTGCAGGCTTGAGTAGTGCACAGATAGGATCAGCATTCAGTGGCGTAACATTACTAACGGCACTCACACTATCAGGTATTGGTGGGGGTGGCTTTGGCCTCTGGCATAGCATCAGGGCTCTCACGCGTAGCACATCGATAGAATTCAAACTACCCTCGATACGTCTGGCCTTTCCAGTAGCGCCTGAGTTACGAGAACGATGGAAGAGTGAGGGGGCAGCACGCTGGCAGCAAGCAATGATCAGCGGTAACAAATTGTTGATCAAGATCCCCTGGTTTGTCGTCTTCCTGCTGCTCTATATCGGTATGATTGCTATCGGTTTGGATGTACGTGGCAACAACGCGATCGCCGCCAACACCTGGCTCACAGTATTACTGATCGGCCTATCAGGAATGTTGCCGGCACTCGCCGTCCTGACATTTGGAGCGTGGCGTGTCCATAATCCCAGAGATGAGCACTGGCCGACAACCTGGCGACGTTTAGCGATGGCACTCATTAGTGGAGCGACATCGGCGATTCTTTTTGCCATGATTCTGGAGTTCGTCCTGGAGATTGTCGTAACACTGGGCTTCGGTCATATCAATGCCTTCCAGCTCAGTGATCCCAATGCGCCGCTCCCCAAAGATATCCATGCTATTCTCTACATGATCATCCTGCTTTCGGTCATCGCTCCATTCGTCGAAGAGGGCGTCAAGCCGCTAGCGGTCATCACAATGATTGGACGCATCAACAGTGCCGCAGAGGCCTTCACTATGGGCATGGCCTGTGGTATTGGTTTCGACCTCATTGAAACATCCAGTTATATTGGTATGGGCTATAGCAACTGGGTCGATGTCGCCATTGAGCGCAGTTCCGCCGGTCTGCTGCACAGCTTCGGCGCGGGCATGACTGCTCTCGGCTGGTACTTCATCACCCATCGCAAAGCGCTCCCCAAAAACCGTGTCCTGATTGCCTTTGGCTGTTTCCTCTATGCCGTCTTGCAGCACGCGACCTGGAACGCCTCGTTCCTCTTCGGCTACCTACCAGCGCCGGTCGGCAACTACATCCAGAATGGCGTTATCATGATCGGCAGCTATCCACTGCCAGCACAGATGATCATTTATAGCATTGAGACAGTATTGATGCTCATCTTCTTATGGTTCGTCACCGGCAAGGTACGTAGACTCAGTAGCACTACTAATACCAACAATCCTGAAGAGGAGAGCAAACAGATACCGGTCCCCAACGGTCAGCGTGCAGATTCACGTGAACCGTACCCACAGCCTGTACGCTAACAACAACTACCCCCGAAAAGCAAACAAAGCAGGTAGCTGAGAATAACGAGTTTCTCAGCTACCTGCTTTGTTGTTAGAAGCTGTACGATATTGACTTTCAGCAAAACACATGGTACGCTCTAAAAATTACATATCTCCACAAAAATTGGTAAAGGGGTACAACCTTCAGGTGTACTCAATCCTCCATACGACGTGCTTCCATATGTTTACGTCAAGAGATGTCGAGGAGCTATACACCTATGTATTCAAAGCACTCCAGGATCAATGCACGCTCACTTTACCTGATCATTGCTGGCTGCGGGACCTTCGCGACCAGTATCATCTTCGCGATCAATCTGATCTACCAGATCGAGGTTGTGAAACTAAATCCACTGCAATTGGTGCTGGTAGGCACAACATTGGAGAGCGCCTGTTTCCTTTTTCAGGTTCCTACCGGTGTCCTGGCTGACATATATAGTCGCCGCCTCTCTGTCATCATCGGTTATAGTCTGATGGGTGCAGGCTTCCTGCTTGAAGGCCTGCTCCCTACCTTTTTCGCCGTCCTGCTCGCCCAGGTACTCTGGGGCTGTGGCTCTACCTTTGTCAGTGGCGCAGAGGAGGCATGGTGCGCGGATGAGATCGGTGCGACGCATGTCGGTGCGGTCTTTATGCGTGGCACGCAGATTGGTCAGCTTGCTGGTCTCCTCGCAATCCCGGTGAGCATCTGGCTGGGTACCTATCGTCTCAACGTACCGGTGGTCACAGGTGCGGCCCTCCTGCTCCTACTCGGCCTCTTCCTATTCTTTTTTATGCCAGAACAGTACTTTCAACCAACGCCGCGCGCTGAGCGCAGTTCGTGGCATATGCTAGTCCAGATTACCATAGATGGTGGGAAGACGATCAGGCAGAGCCGTATGCTCTGGATGATCCTGGGAATCACCGCCTTTGCAGCGATGGCCAGTGAGGGTTTTGATCGTTTGCAGACCGATCACTTTATTCAAGATTTCACCTTTCCAGCAGTAGGTCATCTCCAACCATTGATCTGGTTTGGTGTGATTACCGCAGGAGCACGGCTGCTCACGCTGGCGGTGACCGAGATTGTACGGCGACGCATTAATACCAACAACCAGAGTACTCTCATTCGCATCATGTTCGGCTGTAACCTGCTCCTGCTCCTGAGTACTGTCGTCTTTGCGCTGACCGGTAACTTCTATCTGGCACTGGTCGCATTCTGGCTGGCAATGGTTGGACGAACCGCCGATCAGCCCCTCTACAACACATGGATCACACTGAACACCGAGTCACGTGGGCGCGCAACCATCTACTCGATGCTGGGACAGGTGGATGCCATCGGACAGATAGCAGGAGGTCCGGCAGTTGGGTATATCGGTACGCTCGTCTCATTACGAGCCGCCCTCTTAACTACCAGTGCTATCCTGAGCCCCTGTACCCTCTTTTTTATTGGTGCACTGCGCCTGACCAGGAAAGGGACGGAGCCACGTTCCCTCCACGAAAACGAGATAGAGCAAGGAGAAAGTATAGTTGGAGTCGAGTAGAAGTCGAGATAAGCCTCCCTCTGCGAGGGAAGACAGCCGTGATAAGCGGCAGGAGGAAGTAAATTGCTAACGATCATCTGTAATCCTCGATTATAGGATAGCTAGCTTAATAGAATCATCGAGAGCATAAGTGAAGGATCGGCTCCCCCCGATAGCTAAAGCTATCTCCCCCCTCAGAGAGGGGGACGAGTTTTTATGTAGTCTTCAGGCGATAGTGAACTTTTTCTATAAACAATGTTTTTCATATATCGTTACTGTCACTGAGTGACAGTAACGCAATAGTTTCACGTGGAACGTTTGCTCTTCACTATGATCTTCCTGTCAAGTAATTTAGAGCACATAAAAAAATCTCTTTTATTCGCAATTGAATAAAAGAGATGTAAGTGAGTGGACCTGAGGAGACTCGAACTCCTGACCTCCTCCATGCCATGGAGGCGCTCTACCAGCTGCGCTACAGGCCCATAGCGGTATAATAATGTAACAAACCAATTATACACGATTTAGCACAACTTTTCAAGTGTTTTTCAGCGTAAAGATGGTGATTTTTGAATCGCCACAAAAAATCGTCGGCGTAGACGATCATCTACGAAAGAAGATAGTGACGCACCATTCGCTTTTGCGGCTAGCGAAATCCCACATTTCAGAGATATGTCGAAGATACAAGAGGCCAGGGCCTGGAGAATAGTGAGCGACAGAATTCTCCAGGCCCTGTATGCTTACAGACAGCATTAGCCACCTGCAGGTCCACCTTCCAGACCAGGCGTGGTCATACTTTCAGGATTGAGGATACGTGTCAGTTCTTCCTCGGAGAGATTCGTCTTCTCACGTGCAACCTCACGTATAGTTCGTCCAGTCTTATGTGCGAGCTTGGAAATATCGGCAGCAGCATCATAGCCGATAACAGGAGCCAGTGACGTACAGATGGCCAGGCCGCGCTCGACCATCTCAGGTCCTCTGGTCGTTGCCTTCAGACCCTTAATACACTGTTCCGTAAAGTTACGGGCAGCGGCAGCCAGCAGATTGATCGATTGCAATAGATTGTAGGCGACCACTGGCATCATCACATTGATCTCAAAGTTGCCAGCCTGACCACCGACAGTGATCGTCGTATGATTGCCAATTACTTGCGCACAGACCATACAGACAGATTCTGCAATCACTGGATTGACCTTACCAGGCATAATCGAGCTCCCCGGCTGCACAGCAGGCAGTTCAAGCTCTCCGATACCGGCGCGTGGACCCGAAGCCAGCCAGCGAATATCGTTAGCGATCTTCATCAGGCTGACTGCGATCGTATTCAGTGATCCACTGGCCTCAACCACATTATCAAGCGTACTCTGCGCCTGAAAGTGGTTGCCAGTCTCATGTACATCGACACCATTAATATTGGCAAGCCGTTCACAGACACGCGTCGCAAATAAAGGATGTGTATTGACACCAGTCCCGACAGCCGTCCCACCCAGTGCCACTTCAGAAAGCTCGCTCTGGGCATGATTGAGGCGCAAGATGCCACGCTCGATCTGGCCCGCATAGCCATCGAACTCCTGACCCAGCCGGATAGGAGTAGCATCCTGTAAATGTGTACGACCGGTCTTGATGATCGGCATAAACTCTTCAGCTCTACTCGACAGTGCCTGTTGCAGTCCCAGCAGTGCTGGCATCAGCTTCTCCTCAATCGTCACCAGAGCAGCAAGATGGATCGCGCTCGGAATAACATCGTTGGAGGACTGACCAAAGTTGACATGATCGTTTGGATGCACCTTACGAGAACCGCGTGAGCCACCGAGCAGCTCATTCGCCCGATTCGCAATAACCTCGTTCGCATTCATATTCGTCGAAGTACCCGAACCGGTCTGAAAAATATCGAGCACAAAGTGATTATCGAGCTTGCCATCGATCACCTCCTGCGACGCCTGTACAATCGCATCGGCAATCTTCTGATCGATATTGCCCAGCCCTGCATTCACCAGTGCAGCAGACTGCTTTATCTGGCCAAGGGCACGAATAAACTCACGTGGAAAACGCAATGTACTGATCGGAAAATTCAGGGCAGCACGCTGTGTGCTTGCTCCATAATAAGCATCTACCGGAACCTGCATCTCGCCCATTGAATCGCGCTCAACACGAGTATGTTGTGTAGTTTGGGACATATCTCCTCCTCTTTGAGCATGCTACGTTTTACCGCATTATATCACCACATCTGCTATCAACTACACTGATCCATATACCAGCCCAATACTCAGCAAAAAAACAGCGCAAAAGCCTTGAAAATGGAGCCTCTTTATGGTATACTTGTATGGTATTCACGAGAAGCGAGCGATTCGGCTTCTCTTTTTTTGTGCCCTCCACGAGATCTCCATCATCAATTTCTCATCAGTTTTCCCAATTGATCACATTTATGCCAAAAAAGCCTTGAATTTTTTCGATCGATTGGGTATACTTGAATGGTGATCACGAGAAGCGCGCAAAACGGCTTCTCTTTTTTTTGTGTCCTCCACGCCACCCTACCCCACTCCACGACGCGGAGAATAGTCTATATCCCCCGCGCCTTTTCTCTCCTCCCCTCTTGCTACGGCACTAATCTATGCAGGTCCCGTGGGAACAGTGTTGCAAGCTTGATGTTTGGGATGTCGAGCAACTGCATGAGTAGACGCTCCATACCTATAGCAAAGCCACCATGTGGGGGCATGCCATGCTCGAAGGCTGTAAGATAGTAGCGAAACGGCTCTAATGGCAGTTGTGCCTGCTCCAGAGCTGCGATATAGTCCGTATAACGATGCAGACGTTGCCCACCAGTAACCAGTTCCGTCCCTCGGAATAGCAGGTCAAACGAGTTCGAGTACTCTGGCCGCTGGGGATCTGGATGCGTATAGAAGGGTCGTTTACGCATAGGGTAGCCGGTTACGAATAAGAGGTCACTCCCAAACTCCTGCTGCGCCCACGCTCCCAGCCAGCGTTCATCCTGTGGTGAGAGGTCAGGTTCACCACGTACATCCACATTGTGCTGCGCAAAGATCAACTCCTGAGCGTCAGCGAAATGGATCGCAGGAATCTCTGAAGGCACGTGCGGTAGTTGGACATGCAGCAGTGCCAGTTCGGTGGCATAGCATTCGCCCAGCAGCGCGAAGACGTGAGCGAGTACGTCACGTAGCAATGCCATGACCTCGGTGTGGTCTTGAATAAAGCCGAATTCAGCATCCAGACTTACATATTCGTTGAGGTGGCGCGTCGTATCATGTGGCTCAGCGCGGAAGACTGGGCCAACCTCGAAGACGCGCTCAAAGATCCCAACCATTATTTGCTTATAAAATTGTGGGCTTTGTGCCAGATAGGCTGGTCGCCCAAAGTAGTCGAGCTGGAAGACATTAGCGCCACCCTCAGTCGCTGCGGCAACTATCTTAGGCGTCTGAATCTCGGTAAAATTCTCGGACGTCAAGATGTCCCGAAAACCGGACATAATACCTCCGCTCAGACGTAGCGTAGCACGACGTACGGGATGACGATTGGCGACAGGAGCATGATCCAGCAAGGTTACCGCGTTGGCACTAAGCTTACGCTTATTAAGCGAGATCGGTGGCGTTTTACTGACAGCATTGAGCACCTCAACGGATAGATTATGAAGCTCAACACCACCTGGTGCCTGATCCTCTACATGGACAGTACCCTCAACAACAATGATGCTCTCAACCCCGACACCCGACTCCAACAACGCCGCAATCTCAGCATCGTTCTCTGAAACCGCCTGCAGCAATCCCCAACCATCGCGAACAAGCAGAAAAGTTATACCACCCAGACGACGAAATGAATGTAACCAGCCCGCGATATGTACACGTTTGCCATCGAGTGTCGCGCGCTCGGTCGCAACCTCTATAGTTCGTTTCCGCTCCATTGTGCCACCTCTCTTTGATGTACAGATGCTAAAAGATGCTACATGCAGACCCAGGCACCACACAAAAAAGCCCTCATCCTCACATAAGGAGGACGAGGGCAGATTATGCCTGTCGTGGTACCACCACCATTTATCCCTTCTTGACAAAGGGACCTCAAGCAGTCGAACACATGGTGTGCCTGATCATTTATTGTGCACGGCACAGCACATGCTAACTGACGCACCGATAACGGAGTGCCTTCCGAAAACCACTTACTTATACTATCAATGTTATAGATGCCATTGATAGCAGTTCACTGGCTAGCTCGTAGGGGTCATTGACCAGGGCGTACCGCAATGCTCTCAGCGTTACATTGCTCTCTGTTGGCGCGCAGATCCTGCCAACCTATCCTACTCAAAGCAGTTCAATATATATCTCTTATTACTATACAGTATACACTTTCATTATGCAATAACACCCAGGCTTTTTAACATAAGAAAAACAGATAACATAGGGGATAAGCATTCAAGCATTGCTAATCTTCATCTTCGTTCAAGGTATCAAAGAGCGATAACTGTCGCTGTTTGCGCTCACCCAGGCGCTGCCGGGCCTCACGTTGCAGCTTTTGGATACTTTTGGTAGGCGTCGGCTGATCTTCCGGCATGGTACCACCGCCTCGGGCAATCAAATTGCGGATTTCTGCGCCTGTCTGCTGATGTTCCTGGTTCGCTTTTGCTTTGGTCTGGATCGCTTTGTTGCGAATACGCTCTTCCGCTTGTGTGGAGCGAAAGAGATTCGCTGCGAGTTCTCCGCTATTCATATGGTCTAAGATCTTCTGGCTCTTCTTCAGTCCCTTGCGCGCATGGATATCACGCGCACCAAGGCCGCCGTAAAGTCCCTGATAACCGTGGTCTTGAAAGATGGCGAAATCTCTAGCGGTGATCACACCAGCCTGGCTCGCCGTCTCTGCCAGTTGGACATTATGCAAAGAAAGTTGATCGCGTACGACCAGGCGCTTCTGGTTTTCAGTGAGTCCGGTAAGCACATCTTCATCAGCAAGTTCCTGGCGACGCGTCTGGACCGCAAAGTAGGTCTGGCCTAAGCTAACTATGGATTTTTCAGGATCAGCGTTTTGAACCAGTAAATAACAAGCATACCGCGAGAGATGGATATCTTCGACCTGACGACGTGCCCCCTTGCCAACTTCGATCATATCGCTCACATGGGAGAAATGATCTTCCACCGATTGAGCACTGCTTTCACAGGCTTTTTCAGCACGGACAATCGCCCGCTTAAATTTACCAAACTCGGTATATCCTAAGAGCTTCGCTAGAGCACGCGCACTCCAAAACTCCTGCTCCTGCTCATTGACCTGCCGACTCGCCTCAAAAGGGGATGTATATGACTGGTTCTGCGGACTCCCAGTGTTCTCCATAGTTCACCTTCTTTTATGTATGTTTTGCATGATAATATTCCCTAAATATCTTTGGTCTATAGTATAACATCTCTATCTCTTTTTATACAATACAATGGAATCGCAGAACAAGGCTTTCCAGGAGACCTTCACGATCAATTTCTGATCAGTTTTCCCAATTGATGACATTTATGCCAAAAAAGCCTTGAATTTTTCAAATAGATTGGGTACACTTGAATGGTGATCACGAGAAGCGTGCAAAACGACTTCTCTTTTTTTGTGCCCTCCACCACATATCTGCTACCAATTTCTCAGCCTATGCTAGCTTTCTTGCTCTGACGGGGGAGATATACGCAAGATTTGACGCACCTGCATCAGAATCTGTCCTAACATATTGCGCCCCTTGCCATCAGCACCACAACCCCAATAGGCATCGGTAAGGGCGTTCTCGATGATCTCTTCGTCTCCTGTTGCCAGCAGTAGCGCACGAATATCTGCATGTGTCTCAAACTTGCGCAACACAGCCTGGCGCATAACCTCATCTTTCACCTCTTCCCAGTCTGCACGCAACGGAAATGTCCGCAGCCGTCCAAGATCAGCAGCCTCTTTGGGTGAGCGAGCCTGCTGGATGCGTTTGGCATACGAGGTCCCGACAAATTTCTGCGCTTGAAAATAATGCTCACTGGTCGGCCACCAAACATCATCGAGAATAAAGCCATGGGCAGAAAAATTGGAAAAGCAGCCGTACGGCTCGCGTGTTTTGTAGAAACGAATAGACATGCGCCGCTCCTTTTTTGCATTCCAGCATAAGCGTGTAAATAAAAGCTTATGGTTGTTTAGCAATCGTGCGGAGAACGCTGGCCGCCTCTTCGGGGGTGAGTTGCTCAAAATCTATCCGTGGTAGCGAGCGCGGAAAGAGGCTAAAGGGTCCACTCCACTGCTTCGCCTGCTCTTCCAACTGATCCAGGGTCATAAATGATGGCTGACGCGACTCTGCAACAATTGGATAGAGATGGGCCGCACGTTCAAAGACTTCCTGATCTTTCGTAAAGACGCTAAAATCTTCTCGTATAACCACGTCAATATAGAGATCAGTATAGAGTAGCTCGCTTGCCGTATTCGAATAGTCGTCCGTGGGCAGGACAACATCACAATAGCCACTAATGAAGCGGCCATCGAGATCATAACCGATGTGGATCGTGTACCATTCATCGCGCCAGAGATAGGTAAGCTGGTGCTTCTTCGAGATCCAGCCGCCAGTCTTCCAGCGCATCTCAGTACCAGCCGGTGTCCAGATAGCAATATATTTTTCACTCACCGGTATATGATAGCCATGCCAGGATGCCCACTGTTCACCATTCACCAGCATTTTGCGGACGTTTGCCTCTAGTAACATGCTGCGAGCCTCTCTCTATTTCAGCGCCAGATCTATCCATATAAAAATACATATACAGCTAGTCGAGTTTGTATAGTTGATTATATCCGATCAGTGTTTCTATGGACAACTCGCAGCATATGATGCAGGCGCGAAAATACAACGATCCGTTGAACCACTACGTATTTTTGGCAGGTCATCTTTTGTAGGTATCAGCGGTAGTATTCACTACAGTGCACCGCTGCCGATTACTTTTTAAGGCTATGCCGTTACCTTGTTCCTAGTATGTTTCAAATTTCAGTAGAATGTCGTTTAATATTAATAGGTGGAGGAAAAAGAGAAAGTAAACTTTAGAGACACCTCCCCTGTTTATTCTCTAATGTATACGGGAAAGGAACCGTCACACTTATGCAACGTACAATGTGCAAAGGGAAGATCCATCGCGCCACCGTTACCCAGGCCGATCTGAATTATATCGGTAGCATCACCATCGACCAGGATTTGCTGGATGCTTCAAACATCTACCCCTACGAAAAAGTCCAGGTTGTCAATATCAATAATGGTTCTCGCCTGGAAACATATACCATCGCTGGCGCTCGTGGCTCTGGTGTCATCTGTCTGAACGGTGCAGCCGCACGCTTGACCGCCCAGGGAGACAAAGTAATCATCATGAGCTATGCACAGTACACTGACGAGGAGATTCGTTCGCTGGTACCGCAGATCGTTTTTGTAGACGATGACAACCGCATGATTGAGAAAAAAGAAGTAGCTTTGATCGAAATGTTGCCTGAGTATGACGAGCAGATCACTCCAGAAGTAGTCCTTTCATAAAGAGCGGGCAGTGCTTCGAGTAGTCTAGTTCATTCGGCCTCAAAGGTTGGATGAATTGCTACTTACCTCTTCCCTAACAAACGTTAGTTAGCATAACCTCTCATCTACAGCATGCAGTTTTCCCTTTGCAAGATCTTCTCTTGAAGTGTGCGTTATGCCGTCAACACTGCCAATATCGTCCATACTCCCCTGACCGGACCATACTATACTATACGGATAGGTATACCGTAAAAAGATACATAAAGAGCTATATTGGTATACGCTGGAAAAGATCTCTGGCTCATATGAGCCGGGGATCTTTTCCACGTTTTAGACTATAATCTAGAATACTACTTATACGAAAACCTGCGTGTGCGAGCACTAGCAACGCCAGTCGCGTTGGGTTTCGGAATAAGATCTTAGACACACAAACAGAAAGTGGATAGGGAAAAGCTATGCGCATCACGTCACTCCAGCCACAGGCGACAAATCCAGATCGCACCAGTATCTTCACAGATGGTCAGTTTTTGATGGGGGTCAGCACGCTCATTGTGCTCAAGATGGGCCTGCGCCTCAATCAAGAGCTCAGTAAAGAACAGGTCCATCAGCTTGAGATGGAGGAGGCGCTCCAAAAAGCGCTGGACCGAACGCTGAATTTTCTCGCCTCACGTCCCCATAGCCGCGAAGAGATACGGCGCTACCTGCGCAAGAAAGAGACACCGGCTGAGTTGATCGATCCAGTAGTAGAACGCCTGGAACAGATGGGGCTGATCGACGATCAACAATTCGCCCAGTTCTGGATCGAGTCACGCGAGCGCTTCAACCCCAAGGGTGCGCAGGCAATCAAGAACGAACTGCGCACCAAAGGGATCACGCGCGAAGTGCTAGACGAAGTTGTCAGTGATGAGGGAGACGAAGAGCTGGCCCTACGTGCCGGTCGTAAAAAAGCTCAATCGCTCGCCCGTCAGCCCGGCATCGACTTTAACACTTTTCGTGGAAAGCTCGGACCCTTCTTACAACGCCGTGGCTTCAGCTATGCCGTCGTCAAAAACGTAGCCCGCACCCTCTGGGATGAAGTTGCCGAGATGGTAGAAGCTGTGGATGATGATGATGAAGGCGACAATGAATAAACGTGTGGCAAGCAGAAGATAGGAGGGAAGCAAGGCCGGTACAGGACAACGCCTGACATCGTCTTTCCTTGCTTCCCGCACAATACTCTTTTCCATAAGAAATTCTTTCTGGGGACCCATACGCCTTCAGGCTATGGGAGGAAAGAAAGGCGTCCGCAGACGCACAATGTTTCAAGCCGTCCCCTTGCGGGGGAAGAACAGAAGTGCGGTCTGTCCTTCAATGCCAGAGATGGCTGGCACCCTTTTCCGCACAAAGTAATGTGTGCCTCGTCGATGATAGCGGTCTGCACGTCTCCTGAGCACTGGCTTAACCCTCGTAGACCTGGTTAACTCAGAAGTTATAGAGCAATGCGCTGGCATGCACGCATTGGTACGTTCTTGAACATTGCCGCTATCGTAGCCCGATAACCGTTTCCCGCCCCAAGGGGCATGCAAGGAACAGTCCTGGCTGGGACTGGTCAGGTAAGCTCGCAGAGAAGACGGGCAGAAACCACCCCATCTCTACAAGCCCGTCCCGTTTAGGGGACAGGGTTCCTGACATTGTAGAGACTACATATAGCACCTAGTTGGATACAGCCGGCAAATGGACCGTTGGGATATTGATTGGCTGCAACTGGGTGATCTTAATCTGCCGGAGACTGCCTGGGATGCTGTTGCCGTAGCTCAGGCGTACTGAAGCCACCGAGGGATCAAGGTTCGGCAGATTTTTGAGGTACGCACGTGCATCGATGGCAGACATACCTTCAAGATGCTTCTGAATAACCGCCAGTTGATCCTGCGTGAGTTGATAGCTTGCAACGCCCCCCACAGCGATAGCAATCTTGACGTCGCCGTTCGCGCCAACACTGCGAATAACCGGTTGACCGACGCGCGTCATAGTATCGATCAGACTATACTGCGCTGGCGTCTTCTGCTTTAAGAGTTGCAATGCCAGTGTGCGTACATCCGAAGCGCGGATATACTCTATGCTCCCTTGTTCTGTCATTGTCACGGTCATACTCGTGCTGACGGTCCCCAGTGGAGGAGCTGACTCGACATCGCCATCCGAGTAAATGATATTGCCGATAGTTGTCACACCTTGCGTACCGACCTGTTTATTAATATTCTGCGCGATCGTACTTCTCAGACCTGGTCGCAGTTGCGCCGATAGATAGCTCACATCGTTGAGCGAGACGGTCTGCTTGCAATCAAAAATTCCCATCACGCAGCCACTGACACCGGTAGGCGCACCCTGCAAAGAGCCCTTCTGTGTGACTGTCAGCGCACTGGCTGGCAACGTATCCTGGCTCACATTGATACTCTTGACGTTCGGCGAGGCAGTCATAGTCAGAACCTCGCTTACAGGCTGCATACGTGGGCCAACCGTGACCGTTGCCGTTATAGAAGCGGCCCAGACCAGATAGCCGCCACCGATCAATGCCACCAGGATCAGGACAGAAATGATAGCAATCAGCAATCCCAGCGAACTACGGCGGGGACGCGTACTCGGGGTATCAGCGGCAACAGGTGTAAGTACACCACCAGCCGCACCGTTCACCGTCTTCGTTCCAACAAAGGGCACACTACGAAGCAGTGTACGCTTCTGCGGCTGAGCTTTTGCGAGTTCTGCATCGGATTCAGCACTATCGAGATCAATCATCGAAGTCGGAGCATCATAGTCATCACGGCGAAACTTGCGGTTAGCAGACGATGTTGGCAGGACAGTACCAGCCTGTGGCGGCAACTGTGCGGGCGCGAATGGGTGTGGATTCACCGAAGTGCGACGATCGAGCACGACATATTCCCTCTCAGGGGCTCCTGAGTCTGTGCTCTCACTCGCTGGTAGTATATGCTCACCTGAACTGCGACGCCGGTTGAGCCGCTCTAATGGCGAGATAACGACCTGCTCCTGAGCCTGCGCTACTGGCCTCGCAGTAAGAGGAGGCAGGGCAGGATTTGACTGCCGTCCAGTCTGTGAAGACGGTGAAGGCAAACGGGACGTCGCGGGATACGCCGGTGAAGATGGAGAGGATACAGGGGCGTCCTCGATCGTATAACGCGCCGTCGCGAGATCAGGCACAGATCTGCCAGGTTCTGGTGTACGAGGACGCTCGGCTGGACGTTCAAAGGTCGAAGTAAGTGGCTGCATCGTCGATAAAGAACGGCAAGCGTGCTCAAAGGCCCGTAGCAACTCGTCAGCAGAGGCAAACCGTTGCTCTGGATCAGGGGCCAGACAATGGGCAACGACATCTGAGAGCGGTGCGGGCAGGGCATGGAGATCCTCAGCGTGCTCTGGTAAGCCACCGGTCAGCATCAAGAAGAGAATTACACCCAGCGAATAGATATCATTACTCGGTGCAGCGATACCCCGTCTGCGCTCGGGAGCCATATAGGCTGCAGTCCCCGGCGCGCCATCCGTAGCGGTCAATGCAGCATTGGGCGGCAAGCCCTGCGCAACCGCGATCCCAAAATCGATCAGACGCACATAGACGCGCTCGCTATCCTCTTCTTTATCCAGCAGAATATTGCCAGGTTTGAGATCCCGATGGACAATACCACGCTTATGCAGGTAGGAGACCGCACGAACAAGCGCACCAAAAATATCGTGGACCTCAGCCAGTGAGAGCGGACCACGCCCAATGCGCTGTGCCAGCGTCCCACCCGCAATATAAGGAGTCACGATAAACAGACGACCTTGTTCTTCACCAAACTCAAGCAGAGGTAGAATATGATCATGCTTCAGATAGGAGCCCACCTCAGCTTCACGCAGAAAGCGTTGACGTGCAATGGCATCGTTAACCAGGTCGGGGCGAATAATCTTGACAGCCACCTCACGCCCAAATGCCGTCCGCTGGTGAGCCAGGTAGACCTCGCCCATTCCTCCCACGTCGACACGCCGCACCAGATCATAATTACCGAAGGAAAGTAAACCAGGCTGCTCATCGTTACTGGATTGTCTGCGTTCTGAAATGAAACCGTTTTGTTCTTTCATCTGTTTATTTCAATGGTGTGTGTCATCGGGAGGGCGCGAACCCTTTTGAGAGAGGACGCATGGCCCTCCCCTACATGAGGAAAACCTGTTTTCAGCATTCTGTGGGAAGGCGATTGCTTCCCTTCAAGCGAGAAAGATATTACATACATCTTAACAGCAGTATAGCACTTGCATGCGCAGAAATAAAGGGCCTTTTTTGCAGCCAATCAAACTTTCTATTACCAAAACAGGGTCAAAATGCAAAAATCCAAGCGAAATAGAGATCCGTCTCCGCACATTTGCATACTCTTCCTCTTGCGGATTAAAGGCCTATGTTGTATTATATAGCCGGTTCATTCGCACTCTAAACAAGAGAGTGCTAGCAATTTATGGCAGTACGAGAGAAGAGGAAAAAGCCTCTCGTAGCTACCCTTTATATACACACTGAACAGGGAGGAAATTGGAGCATGACAGCTAAGCTTCAGCCATTAGGCGACCGCGTGGTAGTGAAACCACTGGCACGTGAAAGCGTAACCCGCAGTGGCATTGTTCTGCCAGACACAGCAAAAGAGAAGCCCCAGGAGGGCGAGATTCTGGCAATCGGGAACGGAAAAGTACTGGACAACGGCAAACGTGCGGTTCTCGAAGTGACCATAGGTCAGCGTGTATTATTTGCAAAATACGCCGGCACCGAAGTCAAGGTTGAGGGTGAAGAGTATCTGATCCTTCGCGAGAGCGACATCATGGGCATTATTGAATAACCATACACTATACGTAGGTAAGGGTCGAACTAAGATCGACCCGAGTTGGTTGTATCAGAGGAGTACATTTCGTGGCAAAACGATTACAGTTTGATGAGCAGGCGCGCCACTCTCTGAAAAAGGGAATGAGCACAGTAGCAAATGCGGTCCGCGTAACAATTGGACCTAAAGGGCGCAACGTCGTGCTGGACAAAAAGTTTGGCGCTCCAACAATCACGAACGATGGTGTTAGCATCGCTCGCGAAATTGAGCTGCCTGATGCATTTGAAAACATGGGCGCTCAGTTGCTAAAAGAGGCTGCGACCAAGACCAATGACGTCGCAGGTGATGGCACAACCACAGCGACCGTGCTGGCACACGCAGTTGTCAACGAAGGACTGAAGAACCTGGCCGCCGGAGCCAATCCGATGATCCTGCGCCATGGCCTGGATAAGGGTCTGGCCGCCGTGATCGCTGACATTAAGTCACAGGCCAAACCAGTTGAGACTCGCGAAGCGATCGCGCAAGTTGCCTCTATTTCTGCTGGCGATGCCGAGATCGGAAACCTGATCGCTGAGGTCATGGAAAAGGTTGGCAAAGACGGCGTTATCACCGTTGAAGAGGGTCGTGGTATTACCACCGAGAAAGAGTATACCGAGGGTATGCAGTTCGACCGTGGTTTCATCTCACCATACATGGCAACCAATGCAGAGCACACCATCGCAGAGCTCTCCGATCCTTATATCCTCATCACCGACAAGAAGATCAGCGCCATCGCTGACATCCTGCCGATCCTTGAGGCTGTATTACAGACCGGCCGCAAAGACCTGGTAATCATCGCCGAGGACGTCGACGGTGAGGCCCTGGCAACCCTGGTAGTCAACAAGATGCGTGGTGCATTCAATGTACTGGGTATCAAGGCCCCTGGCTTTGGTGACCGCCGTGAGGCCATGCTGGAGGATATCGCTATCCTGACCGGTGCAGCCGTTATCACCGAGAAGAAGGGTCTGAAGCTTGAGAATGCCACCCTGGAAGACCTCGGTAGCGCTCGCACCGTCACTTCAAACAAAGATAACACCACCATCGTTGAGGGCGCTGGCACATCCCAGGATATCCATGCCCGTGTCGGTCAGATCCGCACACTCATCAACGACACCACCAGCGACTATGATCGCGAGAAGCTCCAGGAGCGTCTGGCGAAACTGGCCGGTGGCGTTGGCGTAATCCGCGTTGGCGCAGCCACTGAAGTTGAGATGAAAGAGAAGAAGCATCGCGTAGAGGACGCTCTGTCAGCGACCCGCGCCGCGATTGAAGAGGGTATCGTCCCTGGTGGTGGTTCCGCTCTAATCGCTGCAATCGCCGCACTTGATGGCGTTCAGGTCCAGGCTGGCGAAGAGGCAACCGGCGTCGACATTCTGCGCCGCGCGCTTGAAGAGCCACTGCGCCAGATCGCTATCAACGCTGGTAAAGATGGTTCAGTCGTTGTTGCTGGCGTCATCAATAGCCCACGCGGCTATGGCTTCAACGCATTGACCAACGAGTATGTCGACATGGTTCAGGCTGGTATCATCGACCCGGTAAAAGTGACCCGCTCCGCTCTGCAAAACGCAGTCAGCATCGCGAGCATGGTCCTTTCAACCGATACCCTGATCACCGACATCCCCGAAGAGAATCCTGCTCCTGCCGCAGGCGGCGGTATGCCTGGTGGTATGCCCGGCATGGGAATGATGTAGTCACTACAACGCATTCCCGACTCAGACAAAGAAGATGTCAGGAGTATCCGAAATGGATGCTCCTGGCATCTTCTTTTCGATATTGTATACCTTATTGTATACCCTTTCTATACTGTATCCAATGAACGAGATAGAGCATAGGCAAGTACGTAAGTACAGCTATTACATGCTATGCGCAATATGAGAATAGCGGTACATTGTTATTTTTAAAAATGGAGCATTGCCAGAGGGATAAGAGCAGACAGCCAGCATAATTTATGAGCAGAATAGGTATGGTATAATAATGTATAGGATACACAAATTGATGTATAGCTCCGGACAGTAGATAGTTGTTCTATAGTTAGCATGTACATAGTATTTTTTGGGGACCAGTAAAGCGGACGCATAGTAGGCCTGAGCTCCCTTCTAGAGCTAGCCCAGATGGCTTATGCCATACGTAATAGCGCTGCAGCTATGATAAAATCCAATCCAAGAGTCCTTTACGCTCTTCTCGTCATTGGTATCGTTACTGTGGACGATACAGGCAAGCAATAATGTTTTAGTAAATAGAAGGATTCTCACATAGAAGAGTAGTCGCATTTTTCAAAGTCACTCAAAGGAGCACGATTACGTCTATTAATTTTCATAGCGAACAGCTTCGCGGCTCATATGCAACACGCCAGGCCACTGGAACCTGGAAGACGTTGATCAACAACATCGTCGACGTCAATGGAAGCTATATCGCCGATATTGGCTGTGGCGGCGGCATCTATGCCAAGGCGCTTCTAGAGATGGGTGCAGGTCATCTTACCTGTATCGACTCATCAGAAGTTATGCTCTCAGATGCCAAAAGCAAGCTCAAAGCCTATCAGAATACCAATTTTATCCAGGGTGAAGCCTTACACACAGACACAGAGGAGAAGCACTTCAATATCGTATTAGAACGTGCGCTGATCCACCATCTGGACAAAGAAGAGCTGAACGATGCCTTCGCCGAGGCCCTGCGCATCCTGAAGCCCGGTAGCACACTGATCGTTCAAGATCGTACACCAGAGGATTGCCAGCTTCCTGGCAGTGAGACAAACATACGTGGTTACATCTTCGCGCGCCATCCGCGCCTTGCTCAAGTCGAGGTAGCGCGCCGGCATACCAATGCCACCGTCCAACATGCTCTCCATACAGCCGGCTTCCGCCGCGTAGAGAAGCGCCACCTGTGGGAGACCCGTCAACTCTACACAAACTTTGCCGCCTTAGAAGCGGATCTCAAAGCCCGTAACGGTCGCTCTATCCTGCAAGAGCTAGCAGACAAAGAGCTCACAGATCTTATCGATTATATTCATCGTCAAATCGAGAGCGATAGCAATACCATCATCGAGCAAGACCGCTGGACCATCTGGAACGCGATGCGCTAAACGTGCTACAAAGTGTATGTATATAGTACATAAACAACAAGTACACACGCAATATAAGAAGACAAACAGACAAACAGACAAGGCCTCGTGACTATCCAACGCAGGATAGCCCAACGAGACCCTTTTTTTGCCCTATGATAAGACACCTCTTTCTTCCCCGTTAAGCCTGGAAAAGATGGGCTTCCATTCCCATCCCAGGCGGTTTTATTGACACGTAAGCAAGCAGTATGCTACAACCAAGGCAAAACTGGAGAGACGCCCACCGTGCCTAGCTATGATAAGATCCCGACGTATCTCAACCTGGAACAGCGCCACGCGCTGACACAGATTCCTTCTGACCTCTCTGATTGAGACATTGCACATCACTACACCTTTACCAAGAAAGAGCGTGAGCTGATCAATCGTCGAAGACGAGCTTCTAATCGCCTTGGGTTCGCCGTCCAACTAGCCCTCTTGAAGTTTCCTGGCCGCACCCTCATGGAAGTGAAAGAGGTACCCAGAGCAGTGCTCACCGCGATTGCCGAGCAAATCGATGTCCCTGTTTCTGCCTTTACCAGCTATGGCGATCGCGAAAATACCTTATATGAGCATCTGGATGAACTCCGGTGGGAGTGTGGTTTCCGTTCCTGTGGTTGGCGGGAGTATCTGCTCGTCCAAAGAAAAGGGTAAAATAAGGTTTTTATTGCCATTGTTTCGTCCATATTTCCTTAGCGGGGAAAACGGAAAAAAATGTTGGGAGCCCTATGAATTGGAAAATGAGCTCAAATTTCAATTAGCATCACTGATGGAGGATCTTTTTATGAATCAAATTCTTATTCAAGGAATAGGATATGTAGCACTACTTTTTGCCATTCTATCATTTCAGAAAAATAAGAGGGGTATTATTCTTTTTTACCAAATTATTTCACAAACACTGTTTTTTGCGCATTATAGCTTACTCCATGCCTGGACTGGTGCAGCAATCAATGTTATTTGTACTCTTAGAGCTATCATATTCTATCAAAAAGACAGGAAAACCTGGGCACAAAATGTAGTATGGGTGTACGCATTTATGGGTGCTTTTATTCTTACAGCACTGGTTACATGGACGAATTATTATGGTTTGCTCGCCATTATAGCGACACTGGGTGACACATTTGCCCTATGGAAAGGAAGTACAAAATCAATGCGATTCTTTATGTTAATGCCACGACCATTATGGTTGTTGTATAATCTTCTTGTTGGCTCATACGCCGGTATGACTACAGAAGTATTTGTTTTTCTCTCAGTTTTAATAGGCATTCTCAGATTTGACATTCTAAACACAAATAGCAGGGTTCCTCGAAAAGTTGTCGGCAGTAAGCGTAACCTCTGAAAGCAAAAGCATGTCAAGCGACATAAATTCATAGATCACATTGATTCCCACGAATAGAGAAAGACCTTCTATGTCAAGTCTGTAAATTTTGACGTTACGTGGGAGGAATTTCGCTCATTGCATGTCTTTGACGGAGTGATACAACGTCACATGGGCCCACGGAATGTGCAAATTTCCTCCCATGAAGTGAGCAAATTTACAGAGATGCCAGTATAGGTTGGGAATTTCCCGATCATCCTGCTGTGAATTTACACATAATGAGTGCTTCAATCCGCCTTTGGAGCCATTTCTTCAGGTTCTGGATGGTCGATTTCGACTCTTCGCGCTGATTTTGTCCGTTTCGCCTCAAAAGTTGTGCTGATTTCACCCAATTTACTACTCAAGAAGGGCTGCGTTATTCCCGAGGCAAGCAATACTTCTAAATTTGCAATCCGACCCTTCCAGAACCGTTCGTAGGGTACCAACCACTCCTGAACCTCTTGAAGCGGTGCTCCCTCCAGGAAGTAGTAGCGCTGCCGTCCCTGTTTGTGTTCGCTGACTAGCCCAACATCCCGGAGCACTTTCAGATGCTCTGAGATACTCGGCCGCTGCATAGCGAAATGGTTCGCCAGTTGCTGGACGGGCTGTTGTCCCTCGTCGCGCAGCAGACGCAGGATTTCCCGCCGCGTCGGGTTGGCGAGAGCAGCGAAGACTGTGTCGATGGGATCAAGCATACGTTATATCCTCTTTTCGCCTGGATAATCCGTAGGAAATATCCTACTAATGGGTCTGTGCATATTATACGTAGGAAAAATCCTACTTGTCAAGTTCCTCGCAACTGGGATTAGCTACGAACTGAAGATATTAGAGTGCCGCATTATGTTTCCCTGGTGCCTGTGACAATTCTATTGCGGTGCGGCGCTGGTCTTTGCAATGGATCTTGAGCACGCAGTCAATACATTGTTCAAGATCAGGACAGCTACAATGCAAGCCCTGCTCCAGCATCCGTCGCATGCTCTGCGCCCGATGAATCAGAGTGTCTACCTCAACGATCTTCTGCTGTGCCAGGCATTGCCAGCGCGCAGAGAGCGGTGCATCCCCATCCAGTTCTTGCAGCAACGTCTGCATCTCTGCCACGCTCAAGCCGACCGCCTGAGCAGCTTGAATAAAAGCCAATCTCCGCAGAACCTGAGCATCATAGCGTCGTCGTCCGCTGACTCGCTGCGGCTGTGGTAGTAGTCCCACACTCTCATAGTAACGAATTGCCGAAGCACGAATACCTGCTTGCTTAGCGACTTCGCTGATAGTAAATTCCGTCATAGTATTCAGTCTTTCCCCTCTTGACTTCAAGTTCACTTTAACAAGTACACTCCATTGTAACCGATAGAAACGTCATCGGTCTGTTTCTTCAAAAGGTTTGGCGCAAGCAATGGAAAGAAAGCTATGACAGAAAATCATCCCAACTTGTTTCAGGTGAGTGACCAGGACTTTGAACAGCGTGTGCTTAACTCGACGCTCCCAGTAATCGTCGATTTCACTGCGGATTGGTGCCCACCCTGCCGCGTGCTGGCTCCGCTCTATGCACGGTTGAGCGACACCTATCAGGGTACGTTGAGTTTTGCAAAGATGGATATCGACGAAAACACGCTCATGCCTGCCCGCTTCGGCATTCAAGGTGCTCCAACGCTCGTACTATTCGCGGGCGGAAGGCCAGTTGGACGTGTGGTCGGACCGCACCCAGGTCGCTTACAACAGAGCATTGAGCGCCTGCTGGCAGAGGTGAGCACCGCTGTAACAAGAAAATAGTCCATATTAAAACACAACTGCTGGAGCGTGTTGACACTCAAGCAGTTGTGGTAGAGGAGAGCGTGTTGACTCCTACAGGTTCTCAATCTCGACTGGCTCGATTGGCTCGGCCAGTGCAAAGTTGAAGACGCGTGAGTAGAAGTAAAATTCAGCGTCTAGCGAGCGTTTGATGTTCTCAGCGCGTCGGAAGCCGTGCTGCTCACCTTCGAAGGCGAGATAGGCCACCGGCAGTTTCTTGGCACGCAGCGCTTCGACCATCACTTCGGCCTGGCTCGGCGGTACGATCTTATCTTCCAGACCCTGGAAGAAGATGACCGGACAGGAGAACTGGTCGGTGAAGTAGATCGCAGAACGGTCGTGATAGAGGTCCTTGCGCTCAGGATAAGGACCGATCAGACCAAAGAGATAGCGCGACTCAAACTTATGCGTATCATGAACGAAGATGTCCAGATTGCTGACGCCGAAGTGGCTGGCACCGGCCTTGAACGCATCGCGGAATGCCAGTGCGCAAAGGGTTGTATAACCACCAGCACTACCGCCCTGGATGGTTAGACGATTGCCATCAACACTACCACGCTTTACAAGGTATTGGGCCGCGTTCACGCAGTCATCGACATCTACGATACCCCACTGACCATTCAGACGCTCGCGATAGGCACGACCATAGCCGCTACTGCCACCATAGTTAACGTCCACAACACCGAAGCCACGGCTTGTCCAGAACTGCGTGCTCAGTTTCAGTGTGCTAGAGGCAGAGCCGGTTGGTCCACCATGGCTGATAACGAGGAGCGGAGGGAGTTCACCTGCAGGTGCCTGGTAGTCCGCATTCTGCGGTGGATAGTAATAGGCATAGGCAGTCAGAGCGTTTTCGGTCGGGAACTCGATCAGTTCAGGCGAGGAGATGTAAGCCGGGTCGATCTGCGTATTCTGCGCACGGCGCAAGACCTCCAGAGCACCGGTCGCGATATCCAGACGTGCGACCTGGGAGAGTACCGTAGGCGAGGCGCCGATCAGCAAGGCCTGACGCTGATTTGCTACGACGCCTGCCAGCGAGCTATAGGGGATCTCGATCGGCGTGAGCTCGCCACTCTGTGTATCCAGATAGGCCAGTCCTTTGCCAGCAGGACCACCATACCAACAGATGATGCGCTCAGGTGAGATAAAACTATAGGTCGACTGACCAAAGACCCAGTGAGGCATACCGAACTCGGCCTCTTTAGGGCAGACAGCCTCGATCTGACCAGCATGCAGACGATAGATGTTCCACCAGTTGCTACGATCAGAGACAAAGTAGAGTGTACCATCAGGAGACCAGGATGGCTGGAAGATCGACTCAGCAAGGCCACCAGCGACACGCTGAGCATCGCCAATCGAGCCATGCTCATCCAGAGTAGCTACCCACAGTTCACAGCCGTCCCAGGGCATGTTCGGATGGTTCCAGGTCAGCCAGGAGAGTTGTGAGCCATCGGGACTCAACCGTGGTGCGGCATAGAAGTCATTGCCAGCAACCAGGGTCTGTATTCCCTCAGAAGAGCTAGCATCGAGCGACAGGCTCACCAGACTATTAACAGCCTCGCGCTGCGTATCAGTATGATCCTCACAGACGCTGATCAGACGGTTGCGCCGCTCATCGACAATCATATCAGCAAAGCGCAGTGGAGTGGCCGGAGTAATAGGCGTCGGCTCCTCACCGGGTCGCTGCCGATACAGACGCTGATCCGCGAAGTTCGCGAAATAAATGGTTCCATTGTGAACCACATAATCACCGCCGCCATATTCATGGACACGAGTGCGAGCATTGAGGCCTTGCGGTGTCATATCTGTCTGTGTACCATCGGGCGTGCGACGCACAATCACATTCCGTCCACCCTCGGCAGGGCGACCCTCGATCCAATAGATATCATCCCCATCCAGTCGAAAGAGACCAAAGCGGATCGCATCAGAAACGATCAGATCCGTCGTAATCGGCGACTTCCAGGAGCCATAGGGAGCAATTTGAGTTTTTTCAGCAGTCATACTATCCTTCCTTTCATCCATTATTTTTCATTATATCATCAGGAACGTCTGCAATCAGGCAAAGAGAAAGGGCAACCAGCACATCGCTGACTGCCCTTTCTCTGTACGCTATATGAGCTATATGAGCTATATTCTAAAGCCCGCTACTTGAGGAGGCTAAAGGCTGCCTGCTGTAGCGCTGGCAACCAGAAGGGCAGAATCACACCAACCACCAGCGTTCCCAATGCGGAGATACCGATTGCGAGCCAGGACATCCAGACCAGACCAGGCGCGTTGCGTGTGTCATCGACGGTCGCAGTGACGGTGCTCGGTAGCGCCTCACTACTGGTCGCTGACTGTGCAGGGCGTACCGCGACAGCCGTTGCAGCAGCCGAACGAGCAGGCACCGTAGCGATGGACTCAACCGCAGGTTCCGTAGTCGTCGCTGTTGCCAGCGCAGGCGCAGGCGTCGTCGCTGTAGCAACACGTTCAACAGAGCCGTCACGGCCCTCCATAAACATCGTTGCCACCACACGCAGGTAGTAGTAGATACCCAGTACACTGGCAAGGATACCAATGATCAGTAGTTCAGGATGTCCACCGACCAGTGCTGCATAGAATATATAGTACTTGCCAGCGAAGCCTGCCAGAGGCGGGAAACCTGCCAGAGCGATCAAGAAAAAGGCCAGGAAGGCCGCTATCCATGGGCGACGATACCAGAGACCACGCAGATCACTGATCTGGTAGCCGGTATTATTGCCACGCTCTAACAGCGAGATGATACCAAAGGCACCGGTATTCATGAACAGGTAGCAGGTCAGGTAGAAGAGGATCGCCGTTACACCGACATGCTGTTGCGCAGCAGCGCAGACCACAATGCCAGTCAGCAGATAGCCACCGTGCGCGATACTCGAATACGCCAGCATGCGCTTCACGTTCCCCTGACTGAGTGCCATGACGTTACCGGCAACCATTGTCAGCACCGCAATCGCCCAGATTACCGGCATCCAGTCGCTCTGCACATTCGAGAAAACAAAGCCGAAGACACGCGCAAAGGCAAGCAGAGCCGCGACCTTGGTACCAACCGACATAAAGGCCGTCACTGGAGCAGGAGCACCCTCGTATACATCCGGCGTCCACGTCTGAAACGGAACCGCCGAAACTTTGAACGAGAAGCCCACAGTCAGCAGTCCCATACCGACCAGCAGCAGAGCAGGAGCATGATTATACACATGGACGCTCAGGTACTGCTGTATCGCTTCAAAAGACGTGCTACCAGTGGCAGCGTAGATCATCGCAATACCATAGAGCAGGAAAGCCGAAGCGAACGAGCTCAGCAGGAAATACTTCATACCTGATTCCTGCGAAGCCCGGCGATGCTCCACAAAGCTACACAGAATATAGAGCGAAAGTGAGAACATCTCAAGACCGACAAAGACGATCAGGAAGTTGGTCGCACCCGCCATCAGCATCATACCGACGATCGCGAAAAGCATCAGTGCATAGTACTCACCCTGGTGTACCAGATGCAAGCGCTGCAAGAATGCCGGTGAAAGCAGAACACCCAGACCGCCAGCGGTCAGGATCAAGAGATCAGCATACAGCGTCCCGTTGTCCGCTCCCATCATATGATTGAAGACAGTCGCTGGACGGTTCACACTAAAGAGAATAATAGTAGCAACCAGCGAGAGCACGATACCAGCAACACTCACAAGAGGCAGTACGGTAAAGTTTGCCGGACCGCTGTGCTTTGTGCGCTCGCCCTCGTGTGGCAAAATGAGATCCACCAGCATGACGATCAACGCCATGATCACCAGGAGTACCAGTGGTGTGATCCCCAGCCAGTCAGTCGAACTGACAGAAAAGGAAAATGTCATAGCAGCGTCCCTCTACTTCACAAAAGCACTGCCCAGCACATGCATTGTATTAAAGACCGAAGGCTCAAGGATGCCGGTCAATACTGCTGGCTGCAAACCAATATAGAAAATCAAAACCATCAACGGGATCAGTGCGATCACTTCACCCAGGCGCAGATCAAGCACGGCCCCTTTACGCAGGCCGGTCTCGACAACGCTACTCTTCAGGCGCGGTCCCCACATGATACCGATAAAGAAGCGCAGCATATACCACGCCGCCGGGATCACGACCAGCGTCCCCAGGACACCCAGCGCAACATTAGCGCGGAAGGCACCTAGCAACGACAGGAACTCGCCAGAGAAGCTATTCAAACCAGGCAGACCCAGCGACGAGAGTGCCGCCACAAACATCGCCACCGCCAACCAGGGGATACGTGATGCGATCCCACCATAGTCGCTCAGGCGACGTGTCCCTGTCCGCTGCTCCAGGTAGCCAGCGATCAAGAAGAGAGCACCGGTCGTGATACCATGGTTCACCATCTGCAGCACCGAACCGACACTACCCTGCATATTAAACGCGAACATACCCAGCATAATCACCCCCAGGTGACTGATACTGGAGTAACCAAGCAGACGTTTGATATCCGTCTGCACCAGCGCCATCCATGCACAATAGAGGATACCGATCACAGCCAGTATGCTCAGATATGGAGCCAGCACCTTGATCGCATCAGGGAAGAGCGGGATGCACAGACGTAAGAAGCCGTACGCACCGGTCTTCGACATCGCACCGGCCAGCATGACCGTCACCGGGAAAGGAGCTTCACTGTACGCATCAGGCAGCCAGCTATGGAACGGCACAAACGGAACTTTGACCGCAAAGGCCGCGCCGATCGCCAGCAACAACCATAGCTGCGTTGAACCCGCAAGCGGATGAGCACCACAGACACCACTTGAAGCCAGCAACTGCGACATCTCAAGAGTATAGCCACAGCCCGGATTCGCCATCTGATGATAATAGCCTAACGCGATAATACCGATCAACATCAGGAAGCTACCGACAGACGTGTAAAGCACAAACTTAAAGGATGCATAGATGCGCCGCTCACCACCCCAGATACCAACCAGCAGATACGCCGGAATCAACATCACTTCCCAGAAGATATAGAACAGGAAGAGGTTTGACGCCAGAAAGACACCCAGCATCCCACACTCAAAGAGCAGCATAAAGGCCATATACTGCTTGACCTTCTGCTCAATGCGGAACGATGCGCCAATACTGATCGCCGTCAGTAAAGCGGTCAGTGCAACCAGCACGAGACTGATGCCATCCAGATCCAGGCTATAGTTGATACCCAACGACGGAAGCCACGCGTGAAACTCATGCAAACTTGATGAACCAAACGCACTGCTAAAACCACCCCTGAAGAAGAGCGAGATCACCAGCAGCAGTTCCACCAAAGCCACAAACAGCGCACCCCAACGAATCGCCTGCACGCTCTTACCCGGGAAGAAGAGGAGGGCGATCCCTCCCACCAGCGGGAGGAAGAGCACGATTGAGAGTAAGAACATGACGACTACCTCACCGCATAATAGACGATAATAAGCACGACACCGACGGCAATACCCAGTGCGTAGTTGCGGGTATAGCCGGTCTGCACGCGACGCAGACCACTGCTGGCCCCACGAAAGATCTGTCCAATGCCACGGCTCCCACCGTCCAGCGTCGAACCCTCAAGGTACCGTGACAGACCACGACCAAGGGCCAGTACAGGACGAATCAGCACCGCGTTCAGCGCCTCATCGACATAATACTTATTGAAGACCAGCTTGTAGAATGGATTCGTATTCTCTTTATAGACGAAGCCACGACCGTACATACGGTACGCCAATCCAATACCCAGCAGAGCCACGATCAGCGCCACAATAGTCGAGAGCCACTCGGTCCCCAGACCCGCCTCTGCGGCGTGTGAATATAAGCTAGTAGGTAGGAAGTTTTGCAGCGGCGCAAAGCTAGCGGCCCCAAAGAGCTTCATAGAACCGATAAAACCACCAAGCACCGAGAGGATTGCCAGAATAATCAACGGCAGCGACATTACAGTCGGCACCTCATGAATACGCTCATACGCAACCGCACCTACATGCGTATGTCCAGCAGCCTCCCCCTCTTCCACCTCAGCATCATGGGACTCGACAGCAGCGGCGGCAGTGCCACCGCGATAAGTACCGAAGAAGATCCCAAAGAAGAGACGGAACATATAGAAAGCGGTCAGACCAGCCGTAATAATACCCACGAGCCAGAGCAGATAATAGCCGATCCCTCCGGTTGCCTGAGCTTGCGCCAGCACCGAACCAAGGATCTCATCTTTACTCCAGAAACCCGCCAGAGGAAAAATACCACTAATCGCCAGCGCCGCAATCAGGAATGTAATACCCGTCACGCGCAGGCGTCCCCACAGGCCACCCATCTTACGCATATCCTGCTCACCACCCAGAGCATGGATAATGGCACCCGCGCCCAGGAAGAGCAGCGCTTTAAAGAAGGCATGTGTCACCAGGTGGAAGACACCACCATAGTAATTGTGGACACCCTCAGCCATAAACATATAGCCTAACTGGCTGATCGTCGAATAGGCCAGCACGCGCTTGATATCCAATTGAAAGAGCGCCATACTCGCCGCGAAGAGAGCAGTCAGGCCACCGATACCGGCCACCACCGCTAACGTCAACGCCGCCTGATCAAAGACCAGGTTCATACGTGCCACCAGATAGACACCGGCTGTCACCATCGTAGCGGCATGGATCAGCGCACTAACAGGGGTCGGACCTTCCATCGCATCCGGCAACCACATATAGAGCGGTAACTGAGCAGACTTGGCAGCACAGGCCAGGAAGAGCAGCAGCGTAATAGCAGTCGCAGCCGTCCCAAAATTGTGACCAAGCACACTGTGATAATCGAGATGACCAGATTGCGCAAAGATCAAGAATATAGCGATCATCAGACCGAAGTCACCGATGATATTAATCACAAACGCTTTCTGCGCGGCAGCCACCGCTGACGGACGCTGATACCAGAAACCGATCAGCAGGTACGACGCCAGGCCAACCAGACCCCACCCGACCAGCAGGAAGAGCATATTGTTGGCGATCACCAGCATCACCATCGCAAAAATAAAGAAGTTCAGATAGGCGAAGAAGCGCCAGAAGGCGGGATCATCATGCATGTAGCCCGCTGAATAGATATGAATCAGCAAGCCAACGCCCGTCACCACCAGCAGCATCACCATCGATAGTGGGTCCAGGTACAGCCCAAAGTTCAGCGAAAATGTCCCCGCAGTAATCCACGTAAAGACATTCAGATCACTCACTCGCTGAGCAACAGGAGTACCAAGCATCACTACAAAGTTGACAGCGGACAACACAAAGGCCAGTCCGCAGGCACCCCAGCCAACCGCAAGGATCGCGGCGTGCGAGAACTTCCTGCCAAACAGGCCCAGGATAATAAATCCGAGCAGGGGCAGCAGAAGTACCCAGAGACTCAGGTTTGTCATAACTAGCCTCGCAGTATGTTCATCTCGTCAATATCGATCTTGTGGCGCGAGCGGAAGATAGAGACGATCAGAGCCAGACCTACCACCACCTCAGCAGCGGCAACCGTCAATACCAGAAAGACAAACATCTGTCCATCCGCAGAATCCAGAAAATGGGATAACGCCACAAACGATAAATTAACGGCATTCAGCATCAATTCAATTGACATAAAAATGATCAGCGGATTCCGCCTGATCAGCACCCCAACCGTGCCGATAGTGAACAACACAGCGCTCATTATCAGATATGCAGATAACGGCATTGTTCTCTCCTACTTACTACTGATCCGAAAACCTGAGTGCAGAGCACTAGCGACGCCAGTCGCGTTGGTTTTCGGAATAAGATCTTATGATGTACGGCGTCCAAATACAAGGGCACCGAGAATTGCAATCACAATCAGTAAGCTCGTCACCTCAAATGGGAACAGATACCCATGGAAGAGGGCTAAGCCAAAGGCCTCAGTATTCCCCACACTGGCCACCTTAGCGGAAAGGCTTTCGGCACCAACCGTCTTAGCAGCGGCACTCTGAGCACCATTAAAGAGGAGATAGCTCAAAGCACCAACCAGCACCACACCGAGCAATCCGCCAAGCAGACGTTGCCAGGGGAGATGATCCTCCTGTAAACTGGACTCATTCTGATCCGGGGCCAGCATCGTAACCACGAACAGGAAGAGCACCATAATCGCGCCAGCATAGATCAAGACCTGAACTGTCGCGATAAACATGGCCTGTAGTTGCAGATAGAACAGCGCCAGAAACAGCAGAGTGAGGATCAGACTCAAGGCGCTATGAACGGCGTTCTTAAATGCAATTACGCCAATTGCGGTAGCCGTCGTCGCTACCGCCAGCACGATAAACGACACAATCGAGATTGTCATCTTATATTCCTCAGTCAGGAGCCCGTTATCTCATGTAACTCTTGCCCGCGCTGCCCCTTTCAGAGCAGTCAGGGCAGAGAGAGGCACATGAGACACCGTGCTCGTAACCCTATAGCTTTCTTCTATCCTCATCCTGATCCGGGTTTTCCAGCAGGATATCGCGCTCAACTTTCGTTTCACCCTGTCCCACAGCCGTCGCCGTAGCACGTGAGCCATCGAACACATGTGAAGCTTGCGGAACAGGCTGTTCCGCATCGGCAGGAGCAGGTTCTGCCCAGGTCTCATTCGAACCGATCGTTGCCTGACCCTCCGGCTCTAAGAGTTGCTCTTTATGATAGATGAGATCTTCAGAATAGAATTGAGCCAGTTCGTAGTTCTTCTCCAGCGTAATCGCGCCGGTCGGACAGGCCTGCTGGCAATATCCACAAAAGATACAGCGCAACATATTGATATCAAAGACACGGGAGTAGCGCTCGCCAGGCGAGACCTGATTCTCCGCTGTATTCTCTTCCGCCTCGATATAGATAGCATCAGCCGGACAGGCACCCGCGCACAGGTAGCAACCGACACAACGCTCCATACCATTATCATAACGATGCAATACATGTCGTCCACGGAAACGTGGTGGCAGTTCGCGCTCTTCCTCTGGATAGGAGATCGTGGTTGGTTTACGCCGCATATTCTTGAGCGTCGTCGCCATACCCTTAATCATGTCCATTGACATAGCAGCTATTTCCTCCTCCGCCAGGGTACAAGAGAGCACTATACGCTAGAACCCTCTCCTCCCCGTGCGTTAAACCTGTACAGCGGTTGTATCTTGCGTGCCCTGAGATCCCTGTTTGTCTGCCGACTCCTCTGAAGAGACATCAGGAACGACACGCTCAAACTTCGCCAACCGTACCGACGACGGCAAGACAACCTCGCCATTTGACTCTTCACGGCGTACACCAGCCAGCAGTCCGCGTCGACGAATCGCGACAAACGCGATGACGATAACAGCCAGACCGATCACGCCACTCACCCACCAGCCCCAATTGAAGGTTACAGCCACCGCCGTTACCAGCATATTCAGAACCGCCAGAGGGAGCAGCACCTGCCAGCCCAGGGTCATCAAACGATCATAACGGATACGTGGCAGGGTGGCACGCACCCAGATAAAGATGAACAGGAAGAACGCAACCTTGATCACATAGACCAGTAGCGAGAGCACAGGAACACTATCGGTCAGGCCAAAGAGGCTCCAGCCACCAAAGAATAACGATGCCGCAATCGAGCTCACCGTAAACATATTGATGTACTCGGACATCTGATACAGGCTCCAGCGCAGACCGCTATACTCTGTCAGATAGCCAGCCGTCAACTCTTGTTCAGCCTCTGGCAGATCGAACGGTGCACGGTTCACCTCAGCAAAGGCGGCGATCATATAGATCACAAAACCAAGCGGCTGTGCCACCACAAACCAACCATGTACCTGCTGATTCACGATCGAATGCAAACTCAGCGTACCCGCCCAGATCAACACACCACCCAGGGCCAGACCCAGACTTGTCTCGTAAGAAACCATCTGTGCCGCACTACGCAGAGCACCCAGCAACGAATAGCGGTTTCCAGAAGACCAGCCACCCAGGACGATGCCATAGACAGCCAGCGACGAAAACGCCAATATATAGAGGATACCGACATTGATATCGCCAATCGAAGGGTCCCAGATACTCGGATGAGCAGCACTCCCACTCCAGTAGTTGCCAATCGGGATCACCGCGAATGCGCTGATCGCCACCACCACCGAGATCACCGGAGCGATCAGGTAGATCGCCTTGCTCGCCTGCGTTGGGATAATCTGCTCTTTAAAGGCCATCTTCACGGCATCAGCGAGTGGCTGGAAGAGACCCAGCGGACCGGCACGATTGGGTCCCAGGCGACCCTGGAAGAAGGCCAATATACGCCGCTCGATCAACGTCATATAAGCAAAGGCAGTCAGCAAGATAACAATCAGGATAGCACCCTTGATAATCGTCGCGACGATCAGGGCTACCGTTGGATTGTTCATAAAACTAAACATGCAAGACCTCCTGCTCACGCGTTGTGCGCACACCTTGCAGGCCGAGCTCCTCCCAATCGAGTCCCGCATAGAAAGGATTGTGCTCAGCAATCTCCAACAGAATCTCCTGCGGATCCGCATAGCTCCAATCCTGACCCAGGGCATTCGCGAGAGCGGTAAGGATCTGCCAATCAGCCTGCGCACCCGGCAACAGACGCAAAGCACGCCGCACCGCCTGCACATGATGATCAACGTTAGTCATACTGCCATCTTTCTCCGCAAAGGAGACCGCCGGCAACACAACATCGGCCTGCCGCACCGTCTCGGTCGGCAACAGTTCCTGCACGACCAGCAGTTCTAGTGCCGGCGAGAGTTGACCCTCAGCAAGATGCTGCACCGGATTGGCACCCATCACAAAGAGCGCTTTGATCTGCTCACTGGCCAGGATCTCAGCATAGGATAGGCCAGGCTGCTCCACAGGTTGGTAACCAGGCAGAGCATCGGGCAACAGACCCATGTCACGCGCACCCAGCGAATTGGCATCTCTGAAAAGAGGCCCAACACCAGCGCCCGGACGATCGATCTGACCGCTCAACACAGCCAGAGCCTGTAGATCGGCAGCGAGATCCTCCGCCCCAGTTTCAAGGGTTGTCATCTCATCATACAGGATCACAGCAGCCTTCGCAGCGATGATCTCATCCGCCAGAGCCTGCAACTGCGTAGTGAGCCGTGCACCAAAGGTATCAACACCGGCGCGGATCACCTGATCCTCACGTTGAACCTTCGTACGCAACTCTTCGCGGCCCTCAAGATTCACCGCTGCATTCTCAAGAACCTGCTTGAGCATAAGCTTGGCAGCGACACCGGTCGTCTGCTCAGGGATCGTCAACTTCAGCGTCGAGAGACGATCAAGTTCAGTCTCAGCAGAGTTCACAATATAGATCTGTGCACCCTTCTTCAGGGCCTTCTTTATACGCAGATTGAGGATCGGCTGATGGAGATAAGGATCACTGCCGATCAGCACAATATGCGAAGCCTGCTCGATCTCGGAGAGGCTATTGGTCATCATCCAGGGCTTGCCGGTCAAACGATCGCGAGCACCCGGGAATGTACCATGGTGATGATCGATATTCGCGGTTCCGATCACATCGCGCAACAGCTTCTGGAAGAGATAGGTCTCTTCATTGGTTGTGCGCGTCGAACCGATACCAGCTACCGACTGAGCACCATTGCGAGCAACGATGTCTTTCACGCGGCTCGCGATATACGAGATCGCCTCCTGCCAGCTTGCAGGAGTCAACTTGCCATCGCGGCGGATCAGCGGAGTGCGCAGACGCTGGTCACTGTTCACATAATCGAAATCCCAACGACCACGATTACAGAGCCAACCATCATCAACCTCATCGTTGTTACGCGACATCAGGCGTGTGATACGATCGACACGACTATCGATACGCGCATTACAGCCAACGCTACAGTTATTACAAATACTCGGCGTCTTCTTGAGCTCCCAGGGGCGAGCCTTGAAACGATAGGACTGCGCAGTCAGAGCACCGACCGGGCAGATCTCAACCGTGTTACCCGAGAAGACCGAATCAAAAGCATGGCCTGGCGCGGTCCCGATCTCAGAGCGGAAGCCGCGATTGATCACGACCAGACCATTATCCATCGCAATCTCAGAACTAAAGCGCGTACAGCGCTGACAGAGTACACAGCGCTCACGATCCAGATTGATATCCTGGCTCATCGGGATCGGTTTTGGATAGTGGCGCTTATTCAGATCGAAGCGCGTGCTCCCCGGACCATGGCGTAACGTGAAATCCTGCAGATCACACTCACCAGCCTTATCACAGATCGGACAGTCTAGCGGATGGTTGATCAACAGGAACTCCAGAGTACCGCGCCGGGCCTTCAAGACCTTCTCAGTCTTCGTATGCACCACCATACCCTCAGCGACCGGCGTCGTACACGAGGTCTGTGGAGGCTTCGGGATCTTCTCGATCTCGACAAAGCACATACGGCAGGCACCCAGCGGAGGCATCTTCTCATGATAGCAATAGATCGGAATCTCTATGCCCGCCTGTTTAGCCGCCGCCCATACCAGTGTACCGGGAGGAACCGCGACCGGGATATCATCAATCGTCAAATGGACGAGACCGTCGTTTTTTTTCTCTTCTTCTGGCATTTCGGAGTTACCTCTACTAATGGGCCGCAGCGGGCTGAGCATCTAGCACCTCTACGTGCTGATGCTGCTGGCTTCCCGGACCAACCATACAATGTCCATGCGTGACATGATACTCGAACTCCGCACGGAACTTACGAATGCTACTGCCGACCGGAGTCGTCGCAGCATCACCCAACGGACAGAAAGACTTGCCGGCGATATTATCGCAGATATCCAGCAACAGGTCGATATCTTTCATCTGCCCATGTCCATGCTCAAGGCGTTCAAGGATCTCAGTCATCCAGAATGTCCCCTCACGACAAGGGGTACATTTGCCGCACGACTCATCGCGATAGAACTCCGACATACGCAGGACCGCACCCACGATACAGGTATCCTCGTTCATCACGATCACGCCCCCCGAACCCAGCATCGAACCGGCCGCCGCCACCGACTCATAGTCCAGCGGAGTATCGAGCGCATCAGGCGTCAGAATAAAGGTAGAGGAGCCACCAGGAATGATCGCCTTCACCTCTTTATCGTCCAGGATACCGGCCCCATACTGCTCATCATACAGCAGCGTGCGTAGAGGTATCCCTAACGGCAACTCATAGGTTCCAGGCTTCTTCACATGACCACTCAAGCTAAAAATACGCGTCCCTTTACTTTTCTCAGTACCGAAAGAGGCGTACCATTCGGCTCCATTCGCCACAATCGGCGGGATCGTCGCCAGCGTCTCACAGTTATTAATAACCGTAGGGCCACCATAGAGTCCGACCACCGCAGGGAACGGAGGCTTCAGACGTGGATAGCCACGGCGACCCTCCAGGGATTCCATCAGTGCGCTCTCTTCACCACAGATATAGGCACCCGCGCCACGATGGACAATCACATCCAGGCTATAATCGCTACCCAGAATATTCTTGCCAATCAGGCCAGCGGCATAAGCATCCTGCACAGCCTGCTCAACCTGGCGTGCAGCCAGAGCAAGCTCACCACGAACATAGATAAAAGCCGTGGTCACATTACAGGCATAGCTCGTGATAATCACGCCCTCCACCAGACGATGGGGGATACGCTCCATAATCACGCGATCTTTACAGGTTCCCGGCTCACTCTCATCACTATTACAGCACAGGTAGCGCGGCATATTATTTTTCGCCAGAAAGCTCCATTTCATGCCAGTCGGGAAGCCCGCGCCACCACGACCGCGCAAGCCCGAAGCCTTCATCAGATCGACCAATTGGTCCGGCTGATACTCATGCAGAGCCTTCGCCAGGGCCTCATAGCCGCCATACTGCCGGTACACATCAAGTTTATCAATACCAGGAACATCTACATTCTGTGTCACAACCAGTTCAGGCATCTCTGTTCATCCTTTGTTGGGATACGTAATAGAAGCGAGACGAAGGTCTCAGCCCAATGTCTTACTACTGATCCGAAAACTTGCGTGTGCGAGCACTAGCGACGCCAGTCGCGTTGGTTTTCGGAATAAGATCTTAGCGCTGTGCACCCTCGGAATAGTTCTCGGAAGACTGCGCGTTCAGTTCACGATCCAGCTCATCGATAAGAGCATCGGCACTCGCGAACGTCACATTCTCAACGAACTCATCATTGACCTGTAAGGCCGGGGCAGAACTACAAGCAGCGATGCACTCAACCCCCATCAACGTATAGCGACCATCGGACGTCGTCTCACCTGCTTTGATGCCCAGACGCTGCTCAATATGAGCCATCAACGCATCGCAATTACGTAGATAACACGAGATACTGGTGCAAACCTTGATAACCTTCTTCCCCTTCGGATGAGGATAATACATCGTATAGAAGGATGCAACGCTCTCTACATCATGTACCGTCAATCTGAGCACCTCAGCAACGGCCTGTAAGCCCTCGGCAGAGACATAGCCCTCGGCCTCCTGTGCAATATGCAATGATGGCATAATCGCCGAGCGCGGAACCGGATAGCGTTCCGCCAGTTCACGCATACGCTGTTTCGCCTGTTCCGATATCATCTATCCACCTCCCCTAGCACGATATCAATGCTACCGATCGCCGCCACAACATCCGAGAGGAAGTTCCCCTCAATCATGCGAGGCAGGACCTGCAAATTCGCAAAAGAACCGCCGCGCACATGCATGCGGTACGGATTCGGGCCACCATCGCTGACGATATAGAATGCCAGCTCACCCTTAGGAGATTCAGTACGCACGTACGCCTCTCCCTTCGGCGGTCGATAGCCTTCCGTATAGAGCTTGAAATGGTGGATCAGAGCCTCCATATTGCCCGTAATCTGCCACTTGGGCGGAGGCGCAACCTTATTATCGGTCACACGGAAACGGCCAGCCGGCAGACCATCCACAGCCTGGCGGATAATCTTCAGGCTCTCCTCCATCTCCAGCATACGGACCAGATAGCGATCAAAGACATCACCATTGTTACCAACGGGTATATCAAAGTCGAACTGCTCGTAGCCAGAATAGGGGAAGGCCTTACGCGTATCCCAGACGAAGCCACTGCCACGCAGCGTCGGACCCGACGCACCATAGGCGATGGCATCCTCTTTACTCAAAATACCAATACCCCTGGTACGCTCCAGCCAGAGCTGGTTATTCGTCAGCAGAGCATGATACTCCTGGAGACGAGGAGGGAAATACGCCAGGAAATCACGCACCATCTGCTCGAACTTCGGCGGCAGATCGGCCTGGAGTCCACCCGGACAGATATAACTGGTCATCATACGAACGCCAGAGATATACTCAAAGATATCCAGAATCACTTCGCGTTCGCGGAAACAATACAGGAAGACACTTTGAGCACCCAGATCAAGCGCACTGGAACCCAGGAAGACCAGATGGCTAGCAATACGCTGAAGCTCAGCCAGGATCACACGCGTAAACTTGATCTTATCGTTGATCTGATCCTCAATGCCCAGCAAGCGTTCCACCGACAGAGCATACGCCAGATTATTATTCAGGCAGGCCAGATAATCCATGCGATCCGTCAGGACCACCGCCTGATGATACGACTTGGATTCAGCCGTCTTCTCGATGCCCGTATGCAGGTAACCAATATCAGGGATCGCCTTCACCACCGTCTCGCCCTCGATCGTCAGAATCAAGCGCAGAACGCCGTGCGTACTGGGGTGTTGCGGACCCATATTGATCGTCATCGTATCGGAGCGACGACCATCACCGAGTGGTCGGCTCTCCTCAATGGTATATACCTTCTCAATATCGATAGCATGCGGATCGATAGCATGCGGATCGATATTGTTTATCTCTTTCTGCTTCATAGATTGTCCTTGTCTTCAGCAGGCAATGCAGGAGAAGTGCCAGGTTCCTGGCCGCTATTGATCTGGCTGCGATGCTCATTCAGACCGCGACTCTCAGAGGTACGCAGCGTCTGATTATAAAGCTCGCCGACACCTGGATCAACAGTATAAGGGACCTGACCACCCCAATGCGGTTCTGGCAGATCGAAGCCCGAGAGAGGATAATCCTTACGCAAAGGATGGGTCGTCCAATCATGAGGCATAAGCAGACGGCGTAGATCAGGATGACCCTCAAAGATCAGACCAAAGAGATCATAGACCTCACGCTCATACCAGTTTGCCCCCGGCCAGACACCAGTCACAGAGGGGACAACAGGATACTTTTCTTTGCGCTGCCCCACTCGAACCTTAAGACGCAAAAAACACTGGTGAGGGATAGAAAGAAGTTGATAGACAACATCGAAACGTGGAACCCGCTCCGGCCAATCGACCGCCGTAATAGTCTCCAGAAACGTATATTGCAGATCTTTTTGCAGAAACGAGCAAACCTCGACCAGACTGGCTGGCTCAAGAATAAGCGTCTGCTCGCCGCGAAAATCGATCGTCTCTACGATTGCCTGCGGGAACGTGTTGCGCACCGTCTCAACTGTCGATGCCGCTGTAATGACCATAGTACGCAATCCTTTATGATATTTATCGCAAGAAGTGACCACATCGTCGCAGCGTGCACATACTATTGCAAAAACTCTTAAGCGAAATAGTAGCAAGCACAAGCAATAGATGAGGAGCCGCCCACTCTACCCTTCCTCTTCAGGGGCCGGGCCAAAGAGACGCAAGCCACTATCTTTGAGGGGATCAGGAGGATTGGGGATACCTGCACGGATCTTACGCTGTAGTTCATTGAGTCCATAAAGAAACATCTCAGGAGTAGGAGGGCAACCGGGGACAAACACATCAACCGGCACGATCTTATCAACGCCCTGCACAATGGCATAGTTGTTAAAGATACCACCACAGGAGGCACAGGCACCCATCGCCAACACCCATTTGGGCTCGGGCATCTGATCATAGATCTGCCGCAAAACCGGAGCCATCTTTGTCGAACAACGACCAGCAACGATCATCAGATCTGCCTGACGCGGCGAAGCACGAAAGACTTCAGCGCCAAAACGCGCAATATCGAAGCGATCACTACTGGCTGCCATCATCTCAATCGCGCAACATGCGAGACCAAACGTCGCAGGCCAGATAGAATAGCTGCGTCCCAGATCGATCAACTTGTTGAGTTGAGCAGTAACAATACCGAAACCGCCATCTTTTTGATGAACAGGTAACTCGCCATGACGCTGACGTGGTGTCTGCGTATTAGAGTATTGCTGTACTGGCTCCCAGGGATTTTTTAGTCCCATGTGAAAGCTCCCTTCCGCCAGACATAAATGTATCCCACCGCCAGTATCAGCAGAAAGACGACCAATTCAATCAGTCCGAATAATTTTAACTGGCGCAATAAAATGGCAAGGGGATAGAAAGAAACGATTTCAATATCGAACGCGATAAAAAGCATGCCGATGAGCAAATACTTCACAGGGAAGCGTCGTGTCGGCGCACCAATCTCTTGAATACCGCATTCATAAGGGGCTAGCTTCTCCGGCGATGGTTTACGAGGCCCCAGAAAGGTTGTCACAACCATCACCAGCAATCCAAAAAGGATGGCCATAGCTACATAGATGAAAACTGGAAGTACTGTTCCCATAACGCGGGACCCTTCATTTCTCTATTCTATAAAAATACTGGAATGGTAACAAAGCGGACACACGCCTATGTAGTGTCCTGAGTACACTTCCTCATTTGGTATCGTAGCATAGTGGAGGCGTTTACGTCAAATTAAGAAGCGCAACAAAATACGCTGCAACACGATGGAGTTTGATACAGCCAGTGCGCAGCTTGCAGCATAGAATTCAGATATGAGTAGAAAAAAAGCTGAGTCAGTGAAAGCGAGCAATACTATTGCAGATATTGCTGGTAGAAAGCATAATCGATTGCCTGTCGCAGGAGTGGCAGATCAGCGACCGTCCAGAGAGGGAGCGTATACCATTGATCCACGGTCCCGATACGCTTCAGTATCACCTCGCTCTCCCCCACGCCAAAACTAGCAATCTCCTCCCAGGGGACAAGTTCCAATTCATTAGACAGCCTAACACCATCTTTGCTCAGACTCAGCGCACCAAAGAAGAGCGTAAAACCGGCATCGTAGGCCGCGAATTGTGAGGGTCGCGCCGTCTGCTCGATCGCCACAGGTTCAGTGATAGGAATACGTAGATATTTGATAATATGTTCGGTCAGCCCCTTAAAGATCCAGAGATTCGGTATACCAGAGACACTCAGGGTCACCCAGGCCCAGCTATCATCGCGACGATAGATGCTCAACGTCGTATCATCGAGCACAACGCGCTCAAATTCGGACCATGGCAGGCTACGAGTCGCAGACGCTTTAGCAGCCGCATCACTCATGTTCCCAGCCACCATATTACGCAACGTCAGACCACGAGCATCGACCAGTAAAGCCCCAAACGCTTGCGCCAGACCAGCCTCATACGTCGAGATTGCGCCCGGTAAGAGGTAACGTGCAATCTCGCGCTCCATAAAACCACCCAACCGATCGAGATGTGGCAGATCACCATTCAACACAAAATGCTTCCCATCGTCACGCAACACAGTATAGTTAAGCAGTGGAGAGATCGGAGCATTGGAAGTCTTGGATGTCTTGGAAGCAGTTGAAGAGCTATGGTGCACAAGCTGATCGGAGGAACGTAGTTCTTTATAGAGCAGTGCAATCTGATCCCAGCGGATAACTTCCAGCTTGCCGCGTGAGTAGATCAGACCCTTTGGACACAGATAGATGCATAGATGTGGCGTCGTCAGCGGAGTAAGCAGTGTCCAGAGCCCAATCAGCAACCAGGCCAGACCAATACTCAGCACAACCATATGCTGCCATGCTGGCCACCAACTAAAAACAAGAGCATAGTAGAACCAATAAAAGCCCAGAATCAAGCTTGCAACCACCATAGCGAACGGTCCCACTACCAGGTAGAGACGCGACTCTTTATAGGGCTCATACATGATGCGCGGCACACCCAACCGATGTGCATGTGCACATGCCTGTATCTTTAGCGGTATCTGTTTCTCCGAAGTCAGGCGCATAGTAGCTCCGTTGCAGTCAATCTGCTGCACAATGAATTTAGATTGCTCACAGATTATTATAACGCATAAAATGTCACTACTAACCGATGGAATCCAAAATGTTATGGTCTTATCAACGAGAAAGCGAGAAAATGCATCCTCTTTTTTCTATATCGCCCGCAGCTACACAGAACAATAGGCACATAGCGATAGATCGACTCGTACTGCTCCCAGATTAATAGACGATGATTGTAGTATTCCAGCTAGTGACGCCATAGAGCCAGGCAGCCTCGTTCGTTGGCAGGTTGACGCAGCCGTGGCTACCATTGCCGGCGAATTGTTCGTCACCGGCCGGATCGAAGTGTGGGAATTGGGTGCCAGGACCGTAGTTATCACGCCACCAGCTATCATGGAGAAAGTAGCCATCGGAGCGCATAAGCATAGCGTAATTGATATGGGTTGGCGGATACCAGTAAGGCGAATCGGGCGCTTCATTTGAGATAAATTGCGTCGGCGAGAGGCGGTCCAGTATCGTGTAGAAGCCAGGAGGAGAGGGACGCTCAGCCCGCCCGGTTGTCACAAGAAAGGCGCGCACAAGTTGACCGTCCTGATAAAGACGCAGTGCTTGCTGTGCAAGCGAAACGACGATGACCTGACCGCTTTGAGCATGATAATGCGCGAGGGCCAGCAGGTCAGTCCGATGGACGCGGTTATAAGGGGTGGGATCGGCGTAGTCACTTTCAAGGAGTTGATGGTTAAACTGCAAGGTTTGCGCGGTGACCAGCGCACTTTGGAGATCCTCGATACTATGTGCATCATGCACTAGATCGTCGGCATCATTGCCGAAATTGCTCGGCAGATAGCTGGTATCGATAGCGTATGCGTGGCCGTCATAACGATCATAATACATATGCCTGCCACTCCAGGCAGCTACGGCTCGATGAAACTGCTGGGAGATCGCCTTGATCTGCTGAGCAAGCACCGCGAACTGAATTTTGGATGTATCAGTGTCTACCTGCTGCAAGAACTGCTGCAATTGAGCAAAGCTCATGGCATTATGCGACACAACAAACTCACGATCGGCCTCTAAGTCCTGCTGGAAAGTGGGATCTGGTGTATAGCTAGCAGGAATTTGCTGTGCAATAGTCGCCAGGGTATGCAAGCGATTATTCGCAATTTGCGGGGCAGCCAGGACAGCAGTGACCAACGCTTGCTGATATTGCGCCAGAACTCGTGTCTGCAACTGTTCAGCCTGCGTGATACTTTTCACTTGTTTGAACATTGCCTGATCGGCCTGATAGCCACGTTTCAGCGTCGACGTATCCAGATGAGCATCCTGGAAGAGCGCGATGACGGAGTTCAGGCTGTCCAGACGAGCGGATGTAATAGGGAGAGCTTGCAAAGCAGTCTGAAGCGCCTGCGCAAACCGCTGGACGTAGAGATACTCCCCGGCGATCCTGGCGTGAAGCAATAGTGTCTGGAGTCGGCGCAGCTGGGGACGAAAATTATTGGTTGGCAGGGTTGGAGTGCTGAGTACTTTGAACGACGCCTGAGTTTGTTGCACTACAATTTGAGTTTGCGTGATTATTTGTGCAGTCGGGGGCGACGTTAAGACTTGCAACTGGCGGGTGAGAGTAGCATAACCAGTATCGAGATGGTGATAGTAGTTTTCAAGAGGTTGATCATTAAACACGCTGGTAGGTGGTTGCAGATCCTGCAACTGCCGAGCCTGTTGCAGAACCGCCTGTAAGACAAGATTGTTGAGACCGAGATGGCGAGCGTGCAGCAAAGAGTGTTGAAATTGCTGTTCGCTCGCCTCTGAATGGCGTCGTACCTGTGCATTGTCCTTGCAGGCGCTGGTTGTAAGGATCACTAAAAGTAATACAAAGAAGAGTAGCGGTCGGAGTCGTAAACGAAAATGCACAGGATACGGCATAGGCATAGAGAGTTATCTCCTTCCGCCGCGCGCCTTCGTCTTCTGCTTCGTACGCTTCTCTTTGCGAGCGGCCTTTCCAGTCTTCTTACCACCATTAGATTTTCCCGCGCCTGGCAGTCCTGGCATAGACGGCATGCCAGGGATAGAAGGCATACCAGGGATACCATTGCGAGCCATCTGCGCCCAGGGACCTTTACCGGAACTGATCTGACGGATCATCGTGCGCATCTCGCCGAATTGATCGAGCAACTGGTTGACTTCTTGCACCGTCGTACCGCTACCACGAGCGACACGTTTGCGGCGGCTCCCATTCATCACATCAGGATTACGACGCTCTTCTTTGGTCATCGAAAGGATCATCGCCTCGATATATTTAAGTTGATCGCCTTCCAATGCCTCTTCCATCTCAGGCATAGACGTGAGCTTATTAAAGCCTGGCAGCATCTCCATCACATTACGCAATGGACCCATACGCTTCAACTGACGCATCGAATTTAAGAAGTCTTCCAGATCGAACTTTCCCTGCTGAAGCTTCTGCTGGGTCTTCAGAGCCTCTTCCTCATCGATGCTCTCCTGAGCACGCTCGATCAGGGAGAGAACGTCACCCATTCCTAGTATACGCGAGGCCAAGCGATCTGGATAGAAAGGCTCTAATGCATCCGTCTTCTCACCGACGCCCATGAATTTTACCGGCACCCCGGTCACTGTCCGGATCGAGAGTGCGGCACCACCACGGGCATCACCATCCATCTTTGTCAGGATCATACCAGTCAACGAGACTGCCTTATTAAAATCATCGGCAACTCTCACTGCTTCTTGACCTGTCATCGCATCAGCAACTAACAACACCTCGCGTGGTTTTAGCTTCTGACGGATAGTGGTGACCTCTTGCATCATCTTCTCATCGATATTCAAGCGACCAGCAGTATCCAGAATAACGACCGAGGCCGCCTGCTCACGCGCAAAATCGATAGAATTGATACAGATATTGACCGGATCAGCGCCCGCTGGCTCTGAATAGACAGGGATCGTAAGCTGACGACCCAGCGCCTTCAACTGATTGACCGCGGCAGGTCGATACATATCAGCGGCAACCATGATTGGACGCTGTCCCTGCTTGCGCAGATAGTTCGCCAATTTTGCCGCCGACGTTGTCTTACCAGAACCCTGCAAACCGACCAGCATAATAATAGTAGGTGGGGTACCACCGAGATCTAGCTTATTGCCACCATCCTCACCACCAAGGACCTCAACCAATTCTTCATTGACGATAGAGAGCACCTGCTGGGCTGGAGAGAGGCTGCCCATTACATCGGCACCAATTGCCTTCTCCTTGACACGATCGACAAACTGACGGGCAACCTTTAAGTTGACATCAGCCTCGATGAGAGCCAATCTAACCTCACGCAGTGCTGCATTCACATCATCCTCGGTCAACTTTCCTTGCCCACCGAGATTGCTAAATATACCTTCTAAGCGTTTCGATAAGTTCTCAAACATTGCCATAACGGTGCTCTTTCCCTCTCTCCGCCGAGCATAAAATGCCAATTTGGCACCCATTATACCACGTTGCTCGGTCAGCCGACATCATTTCTATAGGACATATAGTTACTGATGAAAAGACTGTTAGATACTTATCAGAGGGGATTGAGAACAAGCAATACAGCCCTCCGAATACTATTTGAGGGTACCTTACATTATCCTTATCATAAACTTTGATAAATATACGCTCAAACTACTTGCAATGGAAAGCTCATATATGATATATTGAGGGTGAGAAACCGGGATAAGATGATCGCAAAACGGAGGGCGCGAATGAATATATTAGATAAGTTTACAGATAAAGCCTTAGATGCTGTTCGTGAAGCGTTGAATAGCGCGAAAGCACACAATAATGGTCAGGTAGAGACTGAACATATGCTGGATGCCCTCCTGAAACAAGAAGGCGGTGTGGCTCAGCAGATTGTGCAGAAGGCAGGTAGCGACGTAACAACGGCCCAGAGAATGGTAGAGAATGAGATTGGACGCTTACCACGGGTCTATGGAGCAAGCGATCCAGGGCTCTCTCCCCAGTTGCGAGCGGTCATCGAGCATGCACGCCAGGAGATGAGTAATTTTAAAGATGAGTATGTTAGCGTAGAGCATCTCCTATTGGGACTTTTTGCAGTCGAGAGTGCGGCACAACGTATCCTCAAAAACGTAGGGCTCACACGTGAGCTGATCATGCGCGCACTGAGTACGATTCGGGGAGCACAACATGTGACTGATCAGAATCCCGAAGGAAAGTATCAGGCCCTCGAAAAATATGGGCGTAACCTGACCGAACTGGCGCAACTGGGAAAGTTGGACCCGGTAATCGGGCGCGACGAAGAGATCAGACGCGTCATCCAGGTTCTGAGCCGCCGTACCAAGAATAATCCAGTCTTGATAGGTGAACCAGGTGTAGGTAAGACGGCGATTGTTGAAGGGCTGGCGCAACGAATAGTACGTGGCGATGTACCAAAGACGTTGACCAACAAGCAGGTGGTCACGTTGGACCTGGGTGCGCTGGTAGCAGGCGCAAAGTTCCGTGGCGAATTCGAAGAGCGCTTGAAAGCGGTTCTGAAAGAGGTTACTGGCTCTGAAGGCGGTATCATTCTGTTTATCGACGAACTGCATACGCTGGTCGGTGCCGGCGCTGCTGAGGGTGCGATGGATGCCTCCAATATGCTCAAACCAATGTTAGCCCGTGGAGAGCTCCACTGCATAGGCGCGACGACCCTGGATGAGTATCGCAAACATATAGAGAAGGATGCCGCCTTAGAGCGCCGCTTCCAGCCGGTGATCGTAGATCAACCAAACGTCGAGGATACGATCAGTATTCTCCGTGGACTCAAATCCCGCTACGAAGTACACCATGGCGTACGCATTCAAGATAGCGCACTGGTCGCAGCTGCCTTGCTCTCCAACCGCTATATTACCGACCGTTTCCTACCTGATAAAGCTATCGACCTGATAGATGAAGCGGCCAGCCATCGGCGCGTCGAGTTAGACAGTACACCAACCGAGATCGACGCACTGGATCGTCGTATACGCCAGCTGCAGGTCGAGCAGGAGGCACTGAAGAAAGAGACCGATACAGCGAGTCGCGAGAGGCGCGAAAAAGTAGAGCGCGAGATAGCGAATCTCAGCGAGCAGTTACGTACGATGCGACTGGCGCTGGAGGGCGAGCGTGAACCGGTTGAACAGATGCGCAAGTTAAAACAACAACTCGAAGAGGCCGAGGTCGCCTACGAGCAGGCAGAGCGCACCTACAACTATGAAGAGATGGCACGTCTACGCTACGGTACCATTCAAGAAATCGAGCAGCAAATCAAAGAGCAAGAAGCCAGGCTCGCACAACAGCAGAACGGGCGCATGCTCAAAGAAGAGGTTGATGCGGAGGATATCTCCGCCATTGTCTCGAAGTGGACACATATTCCACTCTCCAGACTGCTGGAGGGTGAAGTACAGAAGCTCTTACAGATGGAGGATCGGCTACGTGAACGCGTCGTTGGACAGGATAACGCACTGGAAGTCGTCGCTGACGCCATACGCCGTTCGCGAGCAGGTTTACAGGACCCCAATCGTCCACTGGCAAGCTTCCTCTTTTTAGGACCAACCGGTGTAGGTAAGACCGAGCTAGCCCGTGCACTGGCCGAGTTCCTCTTCGACGACGAACAGGCCATGATACGCATCGACATGTCAGAGTACATGGAGAAGCATACCGTCTCGCGTCTGATCGGTGCCCCTCCCGGCTATATCGGCTACGACGAAGGTGGACAGCTGACAGAGGCGGTACGTCGTCATCCCTATAGTGTGATCTTGCTAGACGAGATCGAGAAAGCGGCCCCAGAGGTCTTCAATATCCTGCTGCAACTCCTGGACGATGGACGGCTGACCGATGGACAGGGACGCACAATCGACTTCAAGAATAGCGTCATCATCATGACCAGCAATATCGGAGATCGCTGGCTGCACGAATACACAAATGTGGACGAAGAAGAGATTCAGCGCGACATTCGTCAGCGGCTACGTGAAGAGGGTCTGCGGCCTGAGTTTGTAAACCGCATTGATGAGATCATCGTCTTCCATCAGATCGGACGAGAGAACGTCAAGAGCATCGTTGATATCCAGGTCAACCGTATCCGTCCACGGCTTGCCGAGCGCCATGTCAGCCTGGAACTGACAGACGCTGCGAAAGAACTGCTAGCGAAGCAGGGCTACGATCCACAGTTCGGTGCCCGTCCACTCAAACGCGTCATCCAACGCGAGGTAGAGAACCGCATCGCGCGTGCCATCCTGGAAGGGAAGATTCACGACGGTTCACTGGTCACTATCGATGGCATCGATGACAAGCTCACATTGGATATAAAGCAAGAGGAGGAAGTAGTCGTAGCTGATTAAGACGTAAAGCGAGCGAACAGTGAAGCAGGTGGAGAGCAGCCGAGCGGCGGCCCTCCACCTGCTTCTTGCGTTATTACGAGCGGTCAAAGAACTCAATCCGGCTAGCGGGATCGGGTCGCTGCTCCAGTTGAATTGCAGAGAGATAGGGATCAGAAGAGGCCAGCAACTGGTTTGCTTCGTAGGCCAGGGCACGGTAGTTAATATGACCACCAGGGCGGACACGTTGGGAGGTAAAGTAGAGAGCCTGCTTGGGATCACCATGCATCCAGAGGTCTACTTGATGAGCCAGCGGCAACAGGTTCAGCACAAACGCATAGTCGAAGTCGGCACCGTAGCGTTGTGCGACACGATCAATAAAGCTCTGTAATCGCTGATAGTACATATGGAGATCCTGCGCGAAAGACGCTCCCAGAGCAGCAAAAGCTGGTACCTCTGAAAGGTAGAGTGGCAGGCCAAAACCACGCGCAAGGATCTGTTGGACGGTATCTTTATCGATACGCTGCCCAAAGACCAGAGGCAGATGAATGAAGCGACCCCAGGCGCGATGCCGGTTGAAGTCACGCAGCTCACCCAGGAAGCTCTCAACGGAGAGCGACATAGTAGTTGTACGCGCAAAGGCAGGCAGTTCCGCGTAGTTAGTATGCCCGGCAAAGATAATAGCGCTTATCTGCTGCTTTGTTGCCTCGTCACGGGTGTGTACCCAGTTCAGCAGTGCAGTGCGGTCGAGTCCGGGCCAGAGCAGCAAGAGATATTGCGCAACAAGCCGATCACTGGCCGAAGCCGCCGCAGCAAGCAGACGTACACGCTGAGTCACCAGCGCTGGCGCACCACGACGAATAGAGACACAGCGCAACAGATCGCTCTGCTGCTCTATGTAGGTGCGCAGAGCCTGTAGATTCTGGTTGGTTGTCAATAATGGATTGGTGTGGCGCACAAGACCAGGAGCCTCAGCGCGATAGGAGAGCACCGCCTCTTCTTCGCTCGAAGGCGAGAGGAGGTGCTCAATCTGCTCAGCCACCCGATGATAGTAGGTGATAGGAGAAGCCTTGAGCTCAGCCAGGATGCGCGACCAGTCACGAGCCGAGGTCTCAAACGACATACCACTAAACTGACCGAGCAGCAAGAAATAGCGCACACAATCCAGTACACGCGAAGTCAGAGCACTTTTCTCTCCCGGACTGCTTGTATCGGCCTGATAGTAACGTGTAAAGGCAGCCAGCAACTGCTCGCGCTGCTGCGCAAATAACGTGAGCGAGAGCGTCCCAAAGGCCTGGTACTCCTCTTCGAGAGCCGCAACCTCCTCCTGCGAGAGATCAGCAGGCAGATAATTGCGTATAGGATGCAGTATCGCTTTGCTGAAGCGTGGCTGATAGCGTGTCGATTTCTCCTGACCGGAGTTCAACGAACCCTCATTAAAGAGCGCCAGACAGAGGTGCATAGGGATACGACCCATATCGACCGCGACACGTGCCATATCGCCGACAGAGGCATGACCATAGCTCCGAAACATCTCATCGAGCTTCTGATCTGGATCGACCCCCTTCTCACCCATCTCACGCAGAATATCCCAGGGCATGCCAGCGGCACGCGACTGGCGAGCCCCCGCCCAGGCACGATGGGCAGCAGTACGACGCTCAGCATTCGCCACCGTCGTCGTCACAACGGCATCCGTTGCGCGATCCTCCAGGCAGATCAGACGTAGCCCGGTCACAGCAGGCGCATACGTAAACCAACGGTATGCACCCGAAATATACTCTTGCTCGATAGCGGTCTCTATTTGTGTCATAACACTCCACACAGCAAAGTACGGGCGGCACAGAAGAATCCACGTCCTCGCGCCCTACCCCAATATATCAGACCAGTTGTAAATATTCAGACGTATAGTACCACGTTCAGGCGCACGTGAAAATAATCGTAGTAGCATTGCTACCCCGCAGATAAGCTCAGGATGAGTTCCAGCACTTTCAAAAAGATCAAAATAGTCACATCTTTGTATTTGATGCCATGCATACACTGAAGGTAGAGACCTGTTTCCGTTTGCAAATGGCATTAAAGTTGTAGATAAAGTAAAAAGGAATAGAAGATTATGAATATGAAACGTGTAGCACCGCAAGTGATCGCACTCATTGTAGTCACCTTCATCTCATTGATAGCGAGCACACCCAGCTGGGCCGCGCGAGGAGAGAGCTTCGGATCACAAGCGATCATCATCAATTCCGGTTCAACAAATACTCTTGGCTATAGAATCTACGTCGCGCATGATGGTACTGCCACCTACGTTGTTGGCAACGGTACAAGATACGGTAGTACGAGATACGGTAGGCTCAGTCAGGAACTGACACTCCGCTTCTTCCACGATATCGCACTTGCACAGCCATTAAGCAGCCTGCCAGCTATCCAAACATGCGTCAAATCTATCTCCTTTGGTACCGATACCTATGTCCGCTTTGGAGGACAGACCAGTCCGGACCTCTCGTGTGCCGAAAATGAACAGGCGCAGCATCTGGCAGATGATGCCAATAGCATCAAAGCAGCGCTCAAAGTAGATAATACCATCAAAAAGCACACTGGTGAACTACCTATCATGCAGCACCCATAACGAGCACTTTTTCATCACAATCAGGGTCGTTATTGTAACGACCCTGTCAACGTCTGATTGTTGCCCTCCATTTCAAATCACACATTAGCTTCTTCACTTGAGCAGTTCAGATGACAACCATTTTTTATTCATCTCAAAGCCAGAAAATAGCACGAGTCTGGCAAGTATAAGAACTGTCGGCATACCAAAGATTCATTTGTTAAAAAAATTACTAAACAGGCTGTAACCTCTCACCGTATAATTAAATGTTTGGTAGATAAAACTTTCAAAGTGGAAAAAATGTGTGATTTAAGATAGAACAGTGAGGTTGTATTATGAAAAGCATGAGTCAATCATACATTCCTGTAAGTGAAGGTCCTATAGAAGGAAGTATTATAGCACTTACCATTATTACAGCCATCGTCCATCTTCTTCTTGCGTTTGGCGATGGTATGATACCTATGAGGACTCTCCCCATACTGTGGTTGTTGAATGGTATTGGCTACCTTGCTTTATTAACGGCACTCTACCTGCCATCTTTTGCCGCCATCCAACCTTTGGTACGCTGGGTTCTCATTGCCTATACTGCGCTTACTTTCATCGCATGGATCATTGTCACGCATGCGGCCTATGATCCCTTCGACTACACGGATAAACTAATAGAGATCGTTATAATCTTGCTTCTCATTATTGAGGCTTTTAGCATTAAAAGGCCAAGTAAAGCATAAAGCCTGCTGGAAAATTAAGTGCTTTATGCGTATGTTGCCATGAAGTATATTTTCAACGCCATTGACATAGGAGATATCCTGGACGATCGGGGTATCTCCACCTACTAAATTTAGCATGCATTCCTCCGTAAAACCTCTCCACAAAACCTCTCCACAAAACCTCCCCACAAAACCTCCCGCATTCCTCACAACACAAAAAGAGCACTATGTTATTATTATGGAGTAAACACAATTCCAATAGAAAACATGTGGGGAAGGTAGGAAAGAAGGGAGGAATCACACATGAATTATATAAATTATCGGGAGTATCAAACGACAACAGAGTCAACTTACCCACAGATCAAAATCTATACTTTTGGAGAGTTCAGGCTGGAGCGAAGGAGTAGCGGAGCGGAGCGACCACCAGCCTATCAAGCAGTAGCACACGCCCGACTGGCACAACGTAGTAGTGCACTGATCATGCTCAAAGTCTTACTCTGCCAACCACGCAGGCGTATTGCCAGGACCGCCTTAGCCGCGCTCATGTGGCCAGGACAGGCAAACAGCCACTATATTACCCATACAATCGATACAGCAGCATCATTGCTACGGCGACACGTACTCAACGCAGCTGAGCAGGATAGCCTGCTTTTGACGCAACGTCTGGATGGCGAGACCGTCTTCACACTAGCAGAGCAAGCCAGACTCTGGATCGATGCCGACGAACTACTTTCTCTGGCACATCAGGCAGTGCAGCGCGAAAGCGAGGGAGAAGACGCACGCCCTGCTCTCAACGCCGCTCACGCACTTGCACAGGGAGAGTTTCTCGAAGAAGAGCTTACCGTAAACTGGACACAGCCGCTGCGACAGACGATCGACGGAGCGCGCAGACGTGTCCTCCACCATCTCGTCGATATATATACGCAGTCTCACCAGTATAGACATGCCGAAGAACTACTCTTCAGCTATCTGCAAGAGTATCCCACCGACCAGGATGCACTCTATCGGCTCATGAATCTACTCAACCAGCAGCAACGACGCCAGGAAGCGCTCCACATCTTTCACTACTGCTCTGTGATCATCAACGATCATCAGCAGCAGGCAGACGACGCCACCCACGCACTGGCAGCCAAAATACAACACAACTGTAATCTGCATGAAGCGGCCCAATACTACAGTGCGCGTGTCAGATGCGGTGTATCTGACAATTGCAGTGTCAGATACACCGCAATCTACCCAATAGGGTATCTAACAAGAGCAATCGCATAAAACTATAGCAATATACGACACAGCAATATCGGTCATAATAAAGAGGAAGGTGGTAAGGGATATGTATATAGAAATGTATACCTTCAAAGTGGGCAATTTTAAATTTACTGTCGAGCTGGACACAGGCGCAGAGGTTGGTGAGCATCAACTTATCCTCTGGTACAGTGAAAAAAAAGATATCACGACTATTCCGTTGAAAGAGATTGAGAGTACATTGCTGCTCAAAGCCCTCAAGGAACCTTATTATTCACAGTTCACCTATACCCTCAAGGAGATGAAGAGCAACCAGGCTCTGGTAGTCGAACGTGATATCTACGAGCTACAGCGGCCATTTCTGGGTAGCAGCGAACAGAAAGCATGCAAGCTACCGGCCGACGTCAAACGACAGATCAAACAGCTACGTCAGCATCTCCAGAGTACCATTAAACAGATCGAGCGCCACGCTCTACGCGACGAGCTACTAACACTGGAACGCGACGGCTTTGTGCTAGAGCGTATCGCACAAGAATGTAAGATCTACCATGAGGCACGCTTCCTACGTGACTTCTTCTTTGAGGAAGCTACCGAAAAACATATTCAGAACTTTTGTCAGCAATTCGCACACGATCCCACCTATCGCCAGCAAGTATTACATGGAGAGACGCACTGGTACAAACGTAATGCGCTCTTCTTACGCAACCTGAACACGGTCCTGGGCGAGTATACCCTGCTAGCAGACGATGGAAGTGCCATGCGCAAGGCTCGCGAATTTTTTCGCTGGCTTGATAGACATACCGAAGAGATCCTGGCATTGCCAGCGTATCAGCGTCTCGTAGCACTCGACGGCAACGATCCAGAGCAGCCCTGTCGCCCAGATGCACAGATCGGGCCAGCCATCGACCTGCTATTGCAGCTACCAGGTACCAGTATTAACCATTCCTGTCAGGGTGTCTCCGGCAAGGTAGCCTTCCAGGAACAGGAGCAGGGCTATACATTGCTCACCATCACACACCATGCCGAATACGCCAACGTCACCTTCAAAACGCTGAGCCTGTTTACCCACGACATCATCCTGGCACGCCTCAAAGAGTATCCCAGCATCACCATCGAACGCATCCCTTGCAACTTCGCCCAGGACTTTGTACTGCGCTCAACCGGCGACAATCTGCGCTTTCGTGAAGAACTGCTAGCACTGGCACGCAACATACAAGCCAGCATACGAGAGAGCGAGGGTCGAATAGGGCCAGCAGGACCAGTAAAGACCGTCAGTAGATGGATCCACACTGCCCATCCAGAAAGTTGTCCAGAGACTGCAGAGCCAGGTGGCATGCTCGCAATACGGCGACAATGGCTCTGTCAGGGGCAGCAGCTCGAACACACACTCCAGCTACTCTATCATCTCAATCATTGGGCCAAAGCCTCAGACCAGTTATTTTACATAGATCGGCAAGGGCTCTACAGCATAAAGTCCGCGCTGCTACAAGAATGCTACAGACAAGGCAGCATACAGATCAGCGGCTATATCGAAGGGGTGCACCTGTTTGTCCAGAGCATGACATGCCAGATTGCCGCAGATCTTGCCAGCGAGACCGTCCTCTGTCGACTATCAGAGATAGAGCAAGAAACCCAGGACGAAGAAGAGCTCTGGGCATTGGCACTCTATCAGCAGGCCACAGGCAATGACTATCTCGCACAGATACAAAACCGGGAGAGTGAGGACTACGAGGAGAACAAGGAGGCAATAAAAGAGGGGGAGACAGCACAGCTTGAAAGCTACATTTATAGCACGCTCGTAAAACTACTGGAGTTGGCAGAACAGACGCGCCAACCCATCTCAATCGGTGCCTTGAGCGAGCTCTGCATCTATCCAACCGATCTACTGAATATCCACTATTCACGATCGCGTTACATCAACACCTGGCATGATCTTGATGAAAGTGATCTACGCAAACTCGATCCAGAGGGTTGGAGCCTGATCAGTTTTCATTATACAAACGAGCTTACACAGTACACATTCCACCTGCCATACCGCATCGCAGAAAGCTTCCTGGACACAGCAGAACTTGAACGGCTACGGAAGGAGCCAGTAAAAAGTAGAGAAGAGGGCCTGCTCTATGGCAGAGTGATCAGCGAGCAAGAGAGCGAGCAATTCCCGATCGCCAGCATCCTGGATGCATTACAGGTCAACATCACACATATCTGCCCAAAAGCGTTGGAACGGAAGACAGAACAGTACAGCAATAGCTGGCATGGCTGCACTGAAGATCTGGATGATGACGACGATAACGAAGAGGATGACTGGAGTCCTGAAGACTATCAAGACGATGGATTACCGAAAAAGAGTCACAGTAGAAATAAGCACACGTGCAGTCAGGCAGAGCGCCTGGAAAAAGGCTGTCCACGCTGCCAGCAAAAGATCGCAGAGTTTGGCCTGGCGCGGGTTGAGCACTGGCAACAGATGCATAAAGACGAAGACCTCACGTATCGTAAAGTGCTCTGGATCTTAGGCATGAACGAACACGAGTTTAAGCAACTGCACATTACACCAGACTATCGCCAGGACGATAAGCCCGACGGCACACGCTACTGGAAGATCTGCACACTAGCAAAGGTCGTAGAGCTGCTTGGTGACAAAAACAAAAACGAACAGGTGGAACACAATGCCGTCTAGTAAATAGCAGGATCACGAGAAGCAGAGAGGACACACTGGATAGGTCCAGGTGTCCTCTCTGCTTTTGTCATGCTTACGCCGTTTTTTACACGTCGAGTTTGGCGCTTTTCGCGTGGCTCTCGATGAAGCGTTTGCGGGGCATCACGTCGCTACCCATGAGCATGCTGAAGACTTTATCGGCCTCAATGGCCTCTTCGATGTCAACACGCAAGATAGTGCGCTGCGCAGGGTCCATCGTCGTCTCCCAGAGCGTCTCCGGGTTCATCTCACCAAGACCTTTGTAGCGACCAACCTCGGGCTCTTTACCACTGTGCGAAGCTTTATAATCCTTGATCATCACATCGCGCTCATCGTCGGTATACACAAAATGAACCTGCTTGCCGGACTTCATATGGTAGAGCGGTGGCTGAGCAATATACAGATGGCCATCGGTGATCAAAGGCAACATATGGCGATAAAAGAAGGTTAACAAGAGCGTACGGATATGAGCTCCGTCGACGTCAGCATCAGCCATGATGACCACACGACCATAGCGAAGTTTCGTCATGTTGAAATGCTCGTCGATACCAACACCGATAGCCGTAATGATATTCTTGATCTCCTCATTTTTGAGGATCGTATCCAGGCCAACACGCTCAACATTCAGGATCTTACCACGCAGTGGCAGGATGGCCTGGAAGTGACGATCACGACCCTGCTTGGCAGAGCCACCAGCCGAATCACCCTCAACGATGTAGAGTTCACAGCGATCCGCGCGACGCTCACTACAATCGGCCAATTTGCCCGGCAGCGTTGAGTCAAGCGCATTCTTACGCTGGATCAGATCACGAGCCGCACGCGCAGCCTCACGAGCACGCGCCGACATCAGACATTTATCGATAATCGACTTCGCCTCACTCGGCGACACCTCAAGATAGCGGTTCAGCATCTCAGTTGTAATCGTCTCAACAATCGGACGCACATCGGCATTGTTCAACTTCGACTTGGTTTGCGCCTCAAACTGAGGATTAGGAACCTTCACACTGATCACAGCAGTCAGACCCTGACGTACATCATCACCGGTCAGATTGCCATCTTTCTCTTTAAGCAAGTTCGCCTTACGCGCATAATCGTTAATAGCACGCGTCAAAGCGCTACGGAAGCCCGTCACATGCATACCACCATCGATGGTATTAATGCCATTCGCAAAAGAGAACTCGGTAGGAGCCCAGCTATCGTTATACTGCATAGCCAGTTCAACCTTCACATTGTCCATATCACGAACAATGCTCACCGGGCGAGAGACAGTCGTACGATTCTTATTCAAGTACCGTACAAAGGAAGTCAGACCACCCTCAAAATAGAAGGTCACTTCACGGTCAGAGCGCTCATCCTTCAAAGAGATAGTCAGGCCACGATTCAGATACGCCATCTCACGGAAACGCTGAGCAAGAAGATCAAAACTAAAGTCGCGCGTCTCCATCACAGAAAGGTCGGGCAGGAACGTCGTAGTCGTCCCATTGCTCCCGGCGTTTTCACCAACGACATGCAACGGAGTCACAGGCGTACCCTTCTCGTAGCGCTGGCGATAGATCGTACCATCATGCTTCACATCGACCTGGCACCACTCAGAGAGAGCATTCACCACCGAGACACCGACACCATGCAGACCACTACTGATCTGGTAGCCACCACCACCGAACTTACCACCAGCGTGCAGAACCGTCATCACGACTTCAAGAGTTGACATCCCTGGTCGCTGATAATGTTCATCGACAGGGATACCACGTCCATTATCCCCAATCGTCACAGAATCATCGGCATGAATTACCACAGTAACCGTATCGGCATAGCCAGCCATTACCTCGTCAACACTGTTATCGACAACCTCGTAAATGAGATGATGCAGTCCACGTTGATCGGTCGATCCAATGTACATACCAGGACGTACACGGACGGCTTCCAGGCCTTCGAGAATCTGAATATTCTGTCCGCTATAAGTACTATCATTACCGTTATTGTTCAATTTCCCCCCACCATTCCCACCAGATTTCGTATCGTCAGTGAGTAGAGCATCATTATAGTCTTCAGGGAGTTGCTCCGACATTATCGATTCTCTCGTCTTAGCCATCAAAAACACTCCAATATGGGAACCCCGCCGGAAAGGCTGGGGTCACAACATTCAGGACTGGCATCCTCGCTTTACACATGCCGTCTAACGACGGGGGCTATTACATAAGAGCTAACTTCTTTTATAGCCGGGAGCAGAGATAAGCAAAAAATGCTATACTCTGACAGGCATCCCCTATTGTCACGGAGGACACAGCAACTGGCCTCCCACAACGAAAGCATCCAATGAGGCAATGAGGCCCGGTCATACAGCCTGAAGCCGCACAAGCACTGGATTACATCCAACACATCATACACAGCCGTAGCCATGCACATTACGCACATGAAGCATGCTTGACGGAAGCGATATTTGTGGGAGACGTGCCATAAATCTTATAGAAACTTCTCGCTTGCTAGCAAAAGCAACTATATACGCGCCTGCCTACCATCCAGCTTGATATCTCATTGACCAATGTATCACCAGAGGATACAGACAGATCAACAGAGAGGAAGCGGCAAGCTTCACTCATCCAATAAGCGGCAGAATAGATTAGCCAGAGTGTGGCAATGGATGCCACATTGCGCCACATCATTATATCACATTTTGGCCGATTCACAAACCGATTAGGTTGAACGGACAAGATAGATAAACGAGCAATACAAGCCGCGTCATGGCTATACTGATAGGTTCTTTCTCTAGCAGATAAAAGCGGAAAAGATGCAAGAGAAAAGACCTCATCAGGAAGCCCCGGAGCCATCACAACAACCTCAACAAAGATGAGCGGTTAATGGGAACTATACGGAACAGTGCGCAAAATAAACATCGAGCAGAAGGTAGGACATGAAAGCTTTGTAGGCCCAGAGGCTCTCTTACAAGCGAGCAGATGAGGTATATAGTATTTATCCGCTTGCGAGAGAGCCTGGAAGCAACAGCATCGAGAGAGACAGGGCATACAGTTATTACTCGACACCGTAACACCATATTACTGCACCACAGTATTACAGTATCAAAAAACTTAAAATCGATTGCCACTGACAGGCAAGCCAGGATTGCCAGGAAGTGAACCATTGGGCGGCACACCCTGCATAGACGACGGCATACCTGCGACATTCCCAGGCATAGCAGCGCTACCAACGTTACTCGCACAGTATGGGCAGTAGGTCCAGCGTAGTTCCAGCAAGCGCTCACACTTGGGGCAGGAACGTTTCAACTTCTGACCACAGGATGGGCAGACCTGGAAATCAGACTCCACACGCGCATGACAATTGGTACATGTTTGACGCTCAGTCATCTCAGCCAGCAGAGACTCTTCTTCAAGCTGACGCTCGTAGATCTCAGCCAGAGTCTGGTGAGGACGAAGAATCAAATAGATAAATAAGCCACCGACATTAAAGACCAGAACCAGAGCCGTCGCAAGGATCTGTGACCAGAAATCCTGCGTACGCGAACGAATATCGCGGAACGTCCAGAAGACAAGACTCAAGGAGAAAATGATAAAAAACGCAATGAGACACCCGATCAAGGGTCCCAAAAAGCCTTGAAGAGTAGTTAGTATATCAGTCGAGGAGGTAGTAGGTGTAGTACCAAGCAGCGACAATAAAATTATCCCATTCACAGGACAAACGCCCCTTTCAGCATAGATATTTCAGCAACTTTCTCAATTGCAGTCAGAAACGCTGCCCTCTTGCTCACAAGCCAACTCGACCGCAGTTCTTCATATTCTATATGCAACACGATCAATAGTCAGACAAGATTTAGCCAGCGCTTCCATCTGCCAACACTACGATTAGCGATAGAGATCACATATCGGTAAGCAGATAGAAGAGGGCCAGAGAAGAAGCCGGACAGAACAACAGAGCTAGCAAAAAAGGATCTTCGTTGCATAGGCACTGCATTCATCTGACTGAATGGCATTACTCATGAATCGAGCACAACTATCTGTGCTCACCTTATATTTAGATTACATTACACTGCAATTAACAACGTTCTACGATACACTGGGATGACAGTGTAGGACTATAGCATAGGACTTTGATCCAAGAACCCAAGCACCGCAATAACGAGACAACAGATAGAAAGTTTTTCCCATCAGCACAACAGTCCCACTAAGAGTATATACGATTGCCTCACCTTGTGTGAATACTTACGCATACCTGGCCTATTTATTTCTATCGACAAGAAGGCACGATTTTTGTAAAAAATCAAGGATATTCGTTTTATGAATAAGAGGGCAAAAACAAAAATGGTATATATGGCATTAAAATTATCAGGATACGAAAGTCTGAATACACCTCCTTTTATCAGTAAACACTATTATTGACACTTTCATCTTTAAAATTCTAATCAAGATCGTAGAATTAGGACTTTTTTCTTATACTTTAGAGGCTTTTGCAGTGGTATGATACTTTGTAGCTAGCTGTATTTCGATGCGTCAAGTTGCATCGGAAGCCGACTGATCAGGCAGATCATGCCAGATGGGGGCAGATCCGAGTAGATGGAGACAACTTAGGGCGGATCAGTACCAATCGGGTCCGACAGGGATTTTGAGTGTATGGTATAGTATTAGAACAAAGGTTCTTACTACTCTGAAGGAGGGCATATACATGGCGAGTGGAAACTACGCCAAAAAAGTCGTGCAACCAGCGCACCAGGATGAGATTACCTCACCGAGGACGTTGCGCGCGCAACGGACCAGGACATCAATAGAGGATTATGGTCCTGATTCAGAAGAGATCACCTTCAAGGAGAGTCCAAACCAGATTCCAGTCTCGAATCAACCAATCACTCGTCCCAAGCCCACGTCAACGACCCAGACCGTTCGTACAGCAACGACTCAAAACACGCGTGCAACAACAACTCAGAGCATGCGTGCAAAAAAAGTGGACCCTACAACCGATACGATTATGTTCGCGGATAGAACAATGACGACAGGTGCAAGGACAAGAAAACCGACGCGCAACCTGGCAGAGGATAGTATGGATACGGGAGTGGGCCCAGGTATCGGCGCCGGTATGATAACGTCCAGCGCCATTGCTGCAGGGATAGCGCCAACGACTAGAAGCAATCCATTAACAGCACAAAATCAAAGGGTCGCGCGCCTCAAGAGCGTGCGAGAGGTAAATGCAGACCGTGCCATCACGGCTGATGCCGTCGTCCTCCAACCATCATCGGTCTTAGGGCATAACGGACCCTGGTTACGTCCCTGGCTCCTCTGCACATTTTTTATAACCATCGCCTTGCTCGTCTTGATAACAGCGGGCATCTACCAGCGCAACGACACCATCATGAACTACGGTGGAGGGCAGTCTTACGCCGTTCAGGTCAGTTCAGGCACATGGGCCAAAAGCACGCAACCGGCACCGATCCAGAAACCAATTCCCAGCCATCCTGGTCCGTATGCTGTACTGGGCAAGCCTACCATCAGCGCAGCCTTCATCAATCAAGTACTGCAAGCCAATCATTCGCCAGCAGCAGGTAAAGGGCAGGCACTCTATGATCTAGGCGTCAGGTACGACATTGATCCAGCCTTCGCCCTGGCCTTCTTTATGCATGAGAGTAGCTTTGGCACCCAGGGCGAAGCACAGACTACCCTCTCTCTGGGCAACCTGCGCTGCTATACTGGAGCCACCTGTATTGATCAGGACAGAGGTGGCTATGCACAATATGCCACCTGGGAAGATGGTTTCCAGGCGTGGTATCAGCTCATACACAACTTCTATGTTGCGCAACTAGGGGAAGTCACCATTGATCAGATTATCCCCACGTACGCACCGAATGCGGACCATAATGATGAAGCCGCCTATATTAGTTCCCTCAAAACTGCCATCAACACATGGCACGCCAATCAAATTTACGTAAACTAATCAAACATTGGAGCAGGGATCAAGAAGTCGTCACCAATCCTTGCTCCAATGCTTTGCGTAACGCCTCTGTCCGCCCCGAGACCTGTAGCTTCTGGTAGATATTCGCAAGATGGAAATTGACCGTACGCTCACTAACACTTAAACGACTCGCAATCTCTTTGTTGCGCAAACCACGGGCAAGCAGGCGTAGCACCTCAAGCTCACGTGTCGTCAGCGTATCATAGCCCGCACCGCGCCTGCCCCGACGACCATAGTTTGAGAGGAGACGTCCAGCAAGCTGTGGCTGAATCAAGACCTCTCCACGCGCCACAGCCCTGACAGCAAGCGCCAGATCATCAGGAGCGATATCTTTTAGCATGTAACCATCTGCACCGGCCCGCAGCGCCTCGTAGAGATACTCCTCGCGGTCCTGTATCGCCAGGACCAGGACCCTCGTATTCAAATTCAATTGCTTGATCTGACGCAAGACCTCCAGGCTCTGCCCCTCAACTAACTGCGCATCCAATAGAACGACCTGCGGGCCAAGTTCTATCGTCTCGCTGACCGCCTGCAAGCTATCGGCAGCCTCACCGATCACAACAAGACCAGGATAGCTTTCAAGTAGGCGATGCAGACCAGCCCGCGTCACCGCCTGACCATCAACAATCAGAATACGAACCGGCTCATTGCTCTGGGTAGCCGAAGTGGGCGTGGTGGACACGGCAGATGTAGCGGACACGGCAGATGTAGCGGACATGTCAGAAGGAACGATAGAGGCTGGCACGTCGGTAGTAGCGACCGTCGTAGCATCAAGAGCAGTGTCAGGATGAGTATAGGGTAGTTGTAACTGGACACGTGTACCATTCTCGGAGGAATATATCTCCAGAGATCCTCCCAGTTGCGCGAAGCGCTGCCGCAGATCATCAAGTAGAACAAACGCATTACCGATAGGATAGTCCAGCGCAGGCTGCCCGAAAGTAACGATCGGCTCAGCGGATGGCATAGTGAAAAATGACAATGGCGGCACTGGAGGAGAGATTGACAGATCGTCCAATGTTCCAGCACCTTCAGCGTCCTCAGAGCCCTCATCGTCTTCAGATTGCCGGGTAGCGCTATTTTGCAGCGGATATGTCGGATATGTTGGATCTGGTAGACCATCGTCCTCCAGGCTTAACTGAACACGATCCTGACCATAGTTCAACGAGAAGCGAATACGATGGACCTGAGAATGACGCTCAACATGGTAGAGGGCCTCACGCGTCGCCAGATAGAGTAAGCAGCGAGCCGAGGCAGAGAGACGAGCCTCCAGAGCGAGCTCATCACTCCCAGAGAACGCAAGACGGCTCGCAATACCCATACGTTCAGCGGTCTCCTCAACCATATTTGAGAGGAGATCATTCAAGCGTACAGTTGTCAGTTCAGAGGGAACACATTCCGCGAAGTCGATACGAAGCGTAGAGAGAGTCTCAGAGACCTGCTCCTGGAGATCCTGTAAGCCAGCACGCAGCGCTGTAAGATCAACAGTCGTAGTCGCAGTGGTAGCATCAGCAGGCGACACAAGTGCCTGCAAAGCCCGTATCTCAACCATGAACGTACTCAGCATCTGCAACAGACGCTCGTACGGAAATGGAGTTGTTGTATTCATATGGCAATTGCCTCAACATAGCCAGGTACATTATAATGACGTTGGTTCCAACAGTGAATGGGAGGGAAAAAGCATGCATATCAGCGAACCAGCTGAATATGCCATCCTGGGACAGCTACACGAACGTTCCATGCATGGCTACGAGATGTACCAGCAATTTGAGAGCGGCATCCTGGGTCAGATCGTCCACCTTGAGATGAGTCAGATGTATGCTTTTCTGAAAAAACTAGAACGGCTACAATATATAGCCGCGGAGATAGCACCGCAAGGGACACGCCCACCGAGAAAAATATTCCACCTGACCACAGCAGGGCAGGTCGTCTTTCAAGAGTGGTTGCTACAACCGACAGAGAAACCACGTGACATCCGCATCCTCTTTCTCATCAAACTCTATTTTGTAGAACGTTTTTTTCCGGCACAAACTTCCCAACTCTTGCAAGAACAGATCGAGAGTTGTCAGCACTTCTTAGCGCATCTAGAAACGATACAGAGTACAACAGAACTCCAGAGCGAAGACGCCAGATTCTTTGACCAGGTCGTGCGAGGCAGCCGTGTGCATCAAACAATTGCATTACTAGAATGGTTGCACGACCTCCAGACACAGGAGAAGCAGAGAACGCAGGCAGCGCAAAGAGCGTAGAGAGAGCGCAACTCTCGCTGCTACGATGAAGCACTATCAGTAGGACATTCTGCATCCTCAGCGAGTGGTAGCAGATAGAGATGATAGCGAGGATTATAGTCTTTATCGCAATGACTACAGGAGACAGCATGCGAGTAGCGTCGCGTACGAGGATACTGCTTACCACACTGCGGGCAGGCATAGAGGTAACGAATTGGACGCGAGGCTCGGCGCACCTGTTCACGATGCAAACTCTCCTCATGTAAGAGGGCTCGCAGGTCTGCCAGCGGGTAACCAGTGACAGCGGCTTCGTCGGTAGCGATGGCATCATGACCATGGTGTGTATGACGGCGAGGATTGCCCTGAACACGATCAGAGAGGTGGATCAGCTCATGAGCTATGGTCACCTCGATTGCCTTCTGTTGCATAGCGGGTTCAATAAAGATCAGGTGGCGATGTGGTGACGCAGGCAGAGAGAACGCGGTTTGTAGAGAATACGGTTTGCGGCGTGAGCGAGCCATCTCCGAAGGAGAAGGAATAAAGCAATAGCAACCGAGTGCCATAGAGTCTAAACGTTTGCCGGTCCAGCGTGCAAACTCGCGCCGCTCATCGGTCATAGCGAGTAAGACCAACTCTTCCTTAGGAATTTCAAGCTTGCGCCAGTAGAAGAGTAGCCAATGAGTCATAAGTTCTTGATTGCCGTGAATGATTGGTCCAGCCTGTAACAAAGGTGGAGATGGTAGAGTTCTCTGCGTGCGAGATATTTTCCGCGAAACTGCCATGAATTCTTTTTCTAATCCTTTTAGAAGAGTTGGGAATGCTTTTCTCTATGCACTCGTAGGAGTTGCAATACCAGTATATCAAGCGCCAACAATCTTCGCAAGAGGTAAGATAATATGCCAAACTTTTAGATTTTCCGCTATACTCTAATGATATACCTTGACACCTCTACATAACAGGGGTAAGATGAAGATTAGATTTTTACACAAACCTCCCGTACCCACAAGGAGAGGCCTATATGCCATTTCAGATCTGTATCAAGACAGACAAAACATTACAGCAACTGGCTGCTGAGATACGCGACCTCTTTTCGTTGCCCCCATATACGCTTGATCCTCACACTGAAGAACCATATTGCCAATTTGAGATGCTTGGTATGCTGCTTTTTGTACGACGCTACGACGAAGAGAGCCGCGACCCCGAAGTTCAGGATTATGCCTACTGTCTTGATCTACAACTTGCCTTTACAGAGGGTGCTATTGATACAGATACAGTAGAGTATAGCCTCCAACCTTACTATGCGCAACTTCTCGCATTCCGCCTGGCAGTAGAGACAGCCAGTTACGAAAAGAAACGTATCGGCGAGCACTGGCAGATTCGCTATCACTACTACGCACGCAATGAGAGCTGGAATGCTGACCTTCTATTTGGCGAACCGGGTTATGCGCCAGCGATTAAAGAGAAAACACCTGGGCCCTGGCGTTCAATACATACATTTTTTTAGATCCAAAGAGAGAAGATTTTATTTTACGGCATGGCAGAGAAACGGGAGAACAGGGAGAGTCTGGAGAGCAGGGAAAGCCTGTAACCAGGCTCTCCCTTTCTATGAATTATGCGTTTCCATTAGAGCTTTTCGAAGGGTAATTTGATGGCAGCGATAGCGACAGTAGTGTCTTCATCTTCATCGAAGCCATCTGGGAAGGGCGTCGCGGGCATACTGGGCTGACTGATCGGAGTAACAGAGAGTGTCGATTGGACGACTGGGAGGTTACTTTCGATAATGAGACCATTGTCCATGTAGAGATGGTACGGGAACATGGCAGGATCAAAGGCTCCACTGTGTGAGAGCAAAATAATCTGCTCAAAGTGACGGCTCAGGACATCCCCTGTAACAACATCGACGAGCGCCTGCGCACGACCGCGATCGAATGAGCTGAGTGGCTCATCGAGCAGAACAAAGCCAGGAGCGGAATTGAGGTCACGTGGCAGAGTCGCAATCGCGAAAGCCAGACGTGATGCCAACGAGAGCTGATCAGCAGCACCACCAGAGAGAGCCGAGGTCGGTAAGTATTCTCCAGCGGCAGCATCCCAGACCTGGATCTGGAAAGGTCCGCCACTGAGCGTCCCCTCTTCTGGCTCGGTGATCAGATGCACATCGTGATAACGGCCACCAGTCAACAAGGGTAGGATCTGCTGCATGTAGTATTCGGTGCGTGGTTGTACCTTGCGCAGCAGACGCTGCTCAACTTCTTGCAGGAGCAGATTACCGTGTTTCTTGATATCGTATAAACGCTCTTGCTCTGCCATGTCCTTGCGCGTCTCCTCCAGATCGAGCGGCTCCTCGCCGACGCCCAGTTGTTCACGCAAAGACAATTCCTGTTGCTTCAACTCATCCAACTCGTCCTGCAGCGTCTGCTGCTCATCCTCAAGATGTTGGCGATCCTCTGGCACATATTGACCAAGCAGGGGCCATGTCTGGATAAGATCATGGCGTCCATAACTTGTAATATTCAAGTGATCGCGCTGTACCAGCAAATCAGTGATCACATTCTGATCAGAGATAATCACCTCACCGCACAGCTGAATCTTCGCATTCGAGGCACCTTCCTGATTATGTAGCGCATCCAGATCCTTGAGGATACCATCCTCATTGGCCTCAATGAGCTCGTTCTGGCAGCGGGTACGGAGCGCAACCAGCGCCTCAGCGAACGGGTTAAGCGGTACAATCCAGCTCCCCAGTGAATTGCTAAACTTGGCCAATTGTTTGTAGTATTCAGAGAGCGCTTCCTGACGATCCTTCAAGACATCAGTAAAATGCTTCTGACGTTCCTGAAGCATAATCTTATTGCCCAGCGTAATATGCAACTCTTCCAACTGCTTACGCGCCGTCAGTTCAGCACTACCAACAGAGGACTGACCATGGGTGATACCCAACGGCTGCACGCGCTGACGCAGTGAATCTTTCAGAGACTGTAGAGCACTACTCAGGCCAATCTGTTGCTCGCGAGCATTCTCAAGTAGCCGCTCTGGCTGCGTCTGTTGATACTGATCATCGCGCTCACGCAGTATCCTCTGGCGTTCAACCAACTGGTCCAGTGACTCCTGCTGGTTGCGCAACTGGTTAGCCAGATTAGAGGCCAGATCCAACTTGCCATCCAACGCAGCGACCTCATGTTCGGTTGCTTTAATCGTACTATCGACCAGAGCGCTCAGAGCCGGGATACCACTGTGATCATCTACAACCTCGACGGGAGAGAGGGGATCAGACATAAACGATTGATCAACTGGAATCGGGCTTGCCTGGATACGAGCATTGATGCTAGCCATTGGCAGGCCTTCCTGACCGGCCAGCAAGATCAGCTCTTGATGCATCAGACCAATGGTATGCTCATCGTTACGTAGATCATTCTCAACGGAGTCCCATTTTTCACGCTTGCGCAGATCTATCAGGCGAGTCTGCTCATTACGCAACGTCGAGAGCGACTCTTTAAGAGTATTAACCCGACTCTGCAAGCTATTCGCCTCGGTGTACTTACGCTGCATTTGCTGTTGCAGATCACCGGGCTCATTCTGATCACGGGTGCGATCCAGGAACTGGCGTGCCTCTTCGAGAGAGCGCGGACTATTGCCACCCAGCGAACGGATCTCGTTTTCGACTTTGGCCAGTGCCTCAGCGCTACCCACCATACGCATAGCAGCTTCACGAGCAGTAACCATCGTCCCTACATGGTTAATAGCTTCCTGCTCCTGAGCCTTCAGTATACTCTCCTGAGCACGTAGATTGCGATAGCGCTGGAGGAGCCAGAAACCCAGCCCGATAAGCGCCAGCATCAGCACCAACAGAACAATAGCAATGCCAATATTTGTAGCGAAGTTCACAATGGCAAAGATCAACAAAGCAAAGGCAGCCACCACACAGAGAGCCAGGAAGATCACATAGGGCGTCACCGCATTACGAACCTGGCCCCAGGCCTGGGTCAGTTCACCCTGGCGCTGCCGCGCCTGACTGACGTTTTGCTCAGCCTGTGCCAGTCCTTGCGCGATCCCTTTCAAACGGGACCACTCTTCAACCTGATGGCGAATATTAAACTGACGCCAGCTCGTCTCCAGAGTAGTAGCCTGCTGCCGGGCCTGCTGAGCATCACTCTCAGTCAGCTCAAGTTCCTGCTCAACATCTTGCAGATCACGTGACACCTTCAGCAACTGCTCAGAGCTTTCTTCGGCCTGAGAGCGGCTAGAGACACGATAGGTATAGCGTTGATCGAGTTGCTTCAACTCTAAGAGACGGTCAGCCAGGAAGTTCAGACGTTGCAGTCGGTCCTCAAGCAGTGGACGCGACGAACGGCGGCGCTCTTCAAGCTCCAACCATTGCTGCTGCGTCTGCTCCACACGTTCACGCGCCTGCTGTACCTGAGCATTCAGGGTCGTCAACTCTTGCTGCACCCCTGAATGTTCACGTAGTTGTTGCTCCAGCGAACGAATTGTATCGACAGCCGTCAACAGATCGTTCGCCATGCGCTCAACCGTTCCATACGAACGTGCCAGATCAGCCAGATCAGCAACACGCTTCTCGATCTTCGGCAACTCCTCACGTTCGCGGCGCTCAAGATCAGCGATATCCTGTTCAAGGATCGGCAACTCGTGCCGGGCCTCAGCGATCTCATCGTAAGAAGAGATAATATCGGAGAGCGTCGCATCCGCACGTTTCAGCTGCTGAACCCGACCTTGCCGGCTCTTGAGTTCCTGCCGATGCTGAGTGATATCCTCTAATGACTGCTCCAGCTCAGCGATCTCCGTCTCCTGTAGATCGATATCAGCCAGATACTCATTAATCGAGACCGCAGCGAGCGCCGACTCAATCAGTGCCAGTTGATCATCGAGTTGAGGGATACGAGCCTGAATCTCAGCCAGGTGGAGCTGTTCAACGCTCGCAGCAAGTTTCTCATCATCCTCTGGCTGGACCTGAAATTGCGAAGTCAGCGTAGCAAGCGACTCCATACCCAGCAACTTACGTACCGTCGCCTCACGAGCAGAGCCTGGGATAAGCTCCAGCCGAGTCAAACCCTTCTGCTCAATCAGTTCAGAATTGCGCAGCGTCTCCTTATCCATATTACCAAGTGCAGAGATGATATGAGCATTGACCTGCTCAAGATTGGTAATCGGCTCATCATCAGGTTGACCCAGATGCTGGAAGACCAGAGAGGCCTGCTGACTCCCACCGCGCTCAATAGTACGCGTAATAATCAGATCAGTCGCGCCCAGAGAGAGAGAAAGCATCACCGTCGCATTGTGCGCCCCATACAGGATCAGATCATCGAGAGAGCGATGATTGCGGCGAATTACCAGCGGCTCACCATAGAGCGCAAAATAGATACTCTCGATCAACGCAGACTTACCAGCCTCATTGGGCCCCTGAATCAGAATACTACCACGCTGTGGAAAGTGCAGATTCAGGGAGCGCAAGAGCCTGAACCGTTCAATTGTTAAATGCTTTAGGATAATCATGTCGGGTCTACTCCGTTTACCAGATACCCCTCAGAGTTGGAGAGATACAGCCAGATACACATAGATAGCAGCAACAGCGAGCACCTCCCCACCAGAGTTACGCGTTTTTCGTATCATCAATAGCCAGTAATAATTCCTCTTTCGTGAAGCGCAGAGCCTGCTGCTCATGTCCATCAGTAGCGGCTGCGATCAGCTCATCGGCTAGATTCGCCAGTTCCTCACGCAGAGAGAGGCGTTCACCAGTGTCAGGAGAGAGAGTCTCCTGTTGTTCTTCGGGTAGCAAAGAGAGAGCGCTATCATCGATAGCGAGCGCAAAACAATGCTCCTCGCCATAACGGCGTATCTGGTTCAGATCGAGTTGATGATACGCACTACGCGTCAGTTCGCCCTCAAGACAGAGCTGAACCAGCGTACCATCGCTACAGAGAGGACTCAAACGTTCCAGGATCATCTCAGTAGGGTGAGCAGACGGCTCCGCAGATTGACCAGCCGGCCACAGCTCCGCAGTCTGAATAACCAGACGATGCATCGAGAGCGAATCAACGCTCACATGATTACACCAGCGGACCCCATCGGCAGCCAGGCCAAGAAAGACAAAGCCCGGAGCCTGATCAGGAGTACCAGCATCGAGACTATTGAAGTCGAGGTTATTAAAATCGATATACTGAGTCGCGCCAGCCACAACGACATCCACCTGGCCAACGTGCGTATAACTATAATTATGATGATAGCCAGCCAGAATATAGTGGAAGAAAGGCTGCTTGCGCATGCTATCACGCCGAGCCAGAGCTCGCGCATCGAGGAGCGAAGAGCCAGCAGTCAGCCCTTCAATTGGCGCATGCAGCACCAGAATAGGGATAGCCGCGCGCTCAATCTCCAGAGAGACATGCAGATCGAGATCCGCCAGAGGATCTCCATCCTGTCCAGCCAGGACACCCAGGCCACAGAGGCCAACGGTCGTTCCGCGCACATCTACAATCACCGGCTCCAACTGCTGAGAAGCATTCTGCAACACAGGAGGGAAATAATGGAGCGCACCCAGGCTCTCATAGCTTGCCTGAGGAGCAGGAGAAGAGACACCTGACAGCGACTGACTTGCAGCCGACATATTAGGAGTATCGTGCACACCACCGAGAGCGAAAGCCTGGATGCCAGCCTGTTTTAATTGAGCCAGGCGAGACGCGACGAAACTGCGATCACGCTCATCCGGTGTCGTCGTATCGAAGAGATCGCCCGCTTGAATAAACAGATCGACCCCCTGCGCAATCGCGAAATCAGTCGCTTGTTGAAAGGCATGGCGCAAGCGCTGCTGATGCTCCTCCCGTTTACGCGGGTGCTGCCCAAAGCCGGTATAGCCAAGATGATTATCCGCGGTCAAGACCACAGTCACCACACCATCTTGCTTCTTCTGCTCAGCATTTGCTTCCGGTTCAAGATCATTATTCAAAATATTAACTCCCATCGGGACCACTTCCTTGCCAGCGGACACAGAATCACCTGAAGGCACAGAAAAAATAGCGTCTATACATAAACTATCATGAAGCCGCGCAACGCGGCCAGCATCACACATACAAAATGATTACAGTTTCTCAAAGTGAGTCTATCATAAAAGCAGACGATTAAAAACGAATCATCCTGGTAAGAAGGACTATTTGGGGAATAACAGGAGTAGTCCAAAGCAATACAAAAGTACCTGTTCGCAAGATCCCATAGACAGCAAGAAAATTGGCATATTAATATGGTAAACGATCCACCTGGCTACAAAGGAAGAGTACCAGTATTGACTACACGTATTTGTAAGATCGCAGCCAGACGTCCAATAAAAGTAGCCCATTGGTATGAGTTAAAGAACAGAAGGAATAATAGAGAGCATTGATTCGTATTCTATAGTAGTAGCCTGAGATTTAACAGGTTTTAACCGATATGTGGGAGAGCAGCGTGGTGGGAGTACAATATTTCACGCATATAGAGAAAGAGAAAGAGACCAGAAAGGTGCTCCTCTCTTTAGCACAAAGTATACAAGAGCGAGACATCGTCACATACGAGCACTCGCGTCGTGTCGCTGTATACGCACAGCGTCTGGCGCTTTATCTTGGTTGGAGCAGGCACGAATCAAGAGACCTGGCCCTCGCAGCCCTGGTACACGACCTCGGAAAGACATGGATCGGGAATGAAATCTTAAATAAATCGGAGGCCTTATCGGCAGAGGAGCGGCGTAAAATGGAGCGCCACCCAATTATTGGTGCGCGCATTCTCGTAGGTTACGAGGTTCACCCTTTTTACGTAGAGACCGTCTTACATCATCACGAGTCCTGGAATGGGCATGGCTATCCGTCCGGTCTGAAAGGTACAGAGATTCCGCTCAGCGCTCGTGCACTGGCAGTGGCAGACGTCTATGATGTTATTACCTCACAGCGACCGTATAAAGAGCCCCTTACGGCAATCGAAGCACGTGAACGTCTTATTGCCGGTTCCGGAACCAACTTCGACCCTGCGATTTTGCAGGCGTTTGTCAACCTGCTCGATAGCAACCCACATTTCACGCTCGCGCAGCATGTATGCGGGATGGCACTAAAAGATATGCAGCAACACACGTACTATAGTATGTTTGTCACAGGCAACTAAGCTCTTCCTGACCAATCAAACAGTAGCAGCAGCAGAGAGAAGTCAGGGCAGAGACGCGGACGAGGCAGTTATATCACCATTGGAGAGGCCCCATTTCTCAATCAACGAGTGATACGTCCCGTCCGTCTGCAACTTCTTCAGGACACTTTGAAGAGCATTAAAAGTAGCGATATCTTCTTTCCGCACCGCAATGCCCTCGATCGCAGCATCGACAATAGGACCACCGGGAGCAAAGTCCTGTGAATAGATCTTCACAAAATAATCCGTCAACGTAGAATCTTGATAGATCGCACTCACCGTCCCCGAGCGCAACAACTGAAGAGCATCGCTAGTGAGAGGGACGATATGAGAAGTCACTGGTCGCTTATGAGCCTTCAAACAGTTATTGCTCATCTCCTGAAGTTCTTGCTGCTCAAACGTATTGCTAATCGCCGCAACCGAGCGACCACAAAGATCGCGCAACAAGTGAATAGCATCCGGGTTGCCCTTCATCACCATCAGGGACTCACCACCACGAAAATAAGGGATAAAGTTCACCTGTTTCTGCAACTCCGGCGTTATAGCGACAGCAGAGATCACCACATCATAGCGATCCGCCAATAATTCAGGAGTAAGCAGTGAAAAGTTTGTAGAGATTACCTGAGTATGTAAATGTAAGCGACTGGCCAATGCATTAGCCAGATCGATATCAAAACCGACGATATGACCTGTCTTCGGGTCCACGTACTCCTGAGGCATATAATTCGTAAAGCTACCAACAGTCAGCACATGTGGAGATACAAGCGCATTCAACATTGGAATAGCCTGAGTAGGAGATGGAGTCACAGTCGAATGAGAAGAAAAGGACGAGCTACTACAGCCAGCACAGATAAAAGAGAACACACAAAAAAGCCACAGGAATCTAGTAACCAATGCAAAAGGTAACCATCTTCGCAGTGCAGCGGGAAACATACTAAGCAATACAGACTCCTCTCAAATACCACAGCACCATGCACATACAAATAGAGCACAGCAGTTCACTCCATCACATCACAAAAACAACAAGAGATGCCCGGAGAGGGTTTTCCATTCAACATAACTACGTCAACAAACTGCAACGTATCACAAAGCGTATAGAAGAGGAAATCATCACTAAAGGGAAGCGTTACAAACTATGAAGAGAGATTGTAACCTGTAAAACACAAGAACATTCATCTCTTTTCTAATGCATAAGTCTCATATGTATATGCATATTATAAATATATTAAAAGTGATAGTATGTGTTTCACTTTTGAGAACAGGTTGTGATACACTACTAAAGAAGGTAGGTAGGCAACGTCGCCTACAGTAAATGTCACCAACGATAGAAAAACAACCGTAGAAACACTGTCCGCTTGTAGTCGCGAAAATCACATTGAGGGGCTTGGAGGGTCTTGTATGACCATCAGCTTTGATCGCAACCTCTGCTGCGATCGCAACGAAACCATCTCTCGTGAATGGCTCGTGACAAATGGTCTGGGAGGATACGCAGCAGGGACAGTTGCAGGCGTGCTCACACGAATACAGCACGGATTACTTGTGGCTACTCCACCGAATGCAGTAACACCACAGCTTTTGCTCGCGAAAATAGACGAAGAGGTCACCTTTGATCAACGCACATATTACCTGGGAACCAACGAATATCGAGATGGCACCATTAGCCCATCCGGCTTTGTCCATCTTGAAACGTTTCGACTCGAAGCAGGTTTCCCAATCTTTACCTACCACCTGGGAGGTATCGATGGCATCGTTTTGGAGAAGCGGATCTGGATGGTCAATGGCTACAACACTACGTATATCCAGTACCGTGTCTTACCACAGCAGGCACCAGATAAGCCAATCTACAAGCGCGACGCAGGCGCAAGCATTACAACATCGCACTCACATGGCCTGCTCAAACCAACAACAACGGATGATACGCGTTCAACAGTAGAGCTTACACTTTTGCCACTTACCGCGTACCGACCAGCCAATGTAGCACAACATGGTAGCAATGATTACCATTTCCATATCCACGTCCATGATACAGAGATGCGTAACGGAGCAGAGGAAAAGTCCTGGACAACGCACCTGCCAGCGGGAGTAGCAGGTTGCACAATCCAGGCACACACTCATGCCCATCCATATCATATGCTGGCAGTGGGAGTACCACGTAGCCAGGCGATATTTATTCCTACTGGCGTCTGGTACTGGAACTTCTTACGGCGTTGCGACGCCAGAAGCAACCAGGAGCGTCAGCAGGCAACCGATGATCTTTACCTACCAGGCGTCATCCGTGCCACGCTATGGCCCGACGAAAATGTCGCACTCACCATCGTCGTCAGTACAGAAGAACTGGATAGCCGCCTCTATCACCGAGAACAGATAGCGCTTCTTTATAGAGAGAGTCAACACGATAAAGAAGCCCTGATCGCACAGACACTCTTACCAGAATGGGGAACCGCAAGCAGTGAAGATGAGCAGGAAATAAGGGATGAAGAGAGTGAGGCGGGAGATGAAGGTGAAGACGATGAAGACGATGAAGAGGACCAGGAACAAGCAATAGAGGCGAATGAGTTGTCATCGACGATCGGAACAGAGACGGATACACAATATAAAGAGTATCTGCGCTATCTGCTCTACGCACGTGAACACTTTTTGGTACAGATGAAGGCACCGGAAACCAATAAAGCAGTGCGACGCGGTGCACACAATACACATATGTCTGCGGGTCTACCAGGAATTGCAAGAAGAGCGCGCGTAAACACCGGGTCACTCTTCAGTAATCTAGAGCCGGAACTTCTGATCCGCGCAGAATACTTTAGCCTGGAGAATCGCACACGCGATACCTTAATCGCATTACCTGGACTCTTGCTAGGGAGCGAGCGCTATGCAGAGGCTCGACACTACCTGAGCAGGCTAGCAGAATACATCATTGATGGCTTACTGCCTGAACGCATGCCAACGCCAGAGCACGCACTCACTGATGCAGACTACCGTAGCGTCGATATACCACTCTGGTATTGTCACGCACTCGATCAGTATATCAATGTTACGCAGGACTACTACCTATTAGAAGAGGTCTTTCCAGCGCTCAAAGAATGGATACGCTGTTATATCCAGGGAATGCGGAAAGGCATCTATGTCGACAGCTACGATGGTCTCCTGTACGCCGAGAAGGATGGACAGGCATGTACCTGGATGAATGCCTATAAGCACGGAGTACCGATCACCCCACGTGCAGGGAAACCTGTCGAGGTGAATGCACTCTGGTATCAGGCATTGCAACTGATGGCAGAATGGTCAGAGATGCTCGCGACCATGGGTCATGCTGAAAGAGAGAGCCATAGTTACCGCGAGCTAGCCGAAACCTGTCAGCAGCACTTTCAACGACGCTTCTGGAATGAGGAACGCGGCTACCTGTACGATGTGATAGATGGGCCGAGAGGCGACGATCCCACGTTACGAGTGAACCAGATCTTCACCCTCACACTACGGCATTCAGTGCTTGCAGCGGAGTATCGCCAGCGCATACTGGACGTTATCACACAGCACCTGGTCACACCCTATGGCTTGCGTACACTCGCACCAGAAGAGCCTGGCTATCATGGTTACCTGCTTGCACCACAGCAAGGACAGCAGGTACAGGAAGAGATCGAGCTAGAAGCACTGCACCAGGGAGCAGTCTGGACATGGCTCCTTGGCCCCTACATGGATGCAATCATAGCGCAAGAGCTGGATACACACGAACACAAGGACAGCAAACTGAGCCAGGAGTATCTCTGGCGCAAAGGAATGCAGCTGCTGGAACCCCTGAAAGAACGTTTTCATGTTACATTGCTGGGGATGTGCGAAGGGATCTTCCCAGGTGACGTCTCAGAACAAGGAGCCACAAAGTATCAACCAGGCCAACAGCTCGCCTCACTCACCACAACAGCGGAATTGTTACGTCTCTACACACGTCTGACGAATATATATACAGAACAACCTGCAGGAGCACTATCCTATTAAGAAGTAGCTCCCACTCATATCCAAAATGAAGTACCCCCATTTCAAAAGTGAAACAGGGGGTGCTTCATTTTTGTAGGGGAAGAGATCTGCATGTGTGCAGGTTATGTAACACCTCCCCTGTTACATACATGAAGTAGGCCCATTACATATGTGAAAAGGCGGGGCTTCACGTATGTAATGGGCCTACTTCACCTCTGTCGGGTAGTTCAAGGCGATAGGAATATTTGCGCTCTTAATCAGTGCCTTTGTGTACAAGGGGATCTGCATGTATGTAACACCCTCCCTGTTACATACATGAAATACCCTGATTGCATATATGAAGGGAGGGGACATCAAGAAGGTAACTGGCCTCTTTCATCTATGTAACACTACCCCTGTTGCATATGTGAAATACCCCCTCTTCACAGGTGATAATAGGGTATTTCAAGAAGGTAGTCGGCCTCCTTCATCTATGTAACACCTCCCCTGTTATATATGTGAAGTACCCTTATTACATAGATGAAGGAGGGGGTATTTCAAGCAGGTAACTGGCCCCTTTCATCTCAGTCGAGAGTACCACGGCAAAGGGATTATCTGGTACAACTACCGGGTATGTTTGTGAAATGGGGGGGATCTACGCATGCGTAACAGGGGTGTTGCATAGATGAATGAGCCCTGTTGCACTTATGAAGGTCACCACTCAGGTTAAGTCCGAGTACGTAGCCTGAGTGCCTGATAAATTGTGAAAAAAAGCATCCACCATCTCGTTCGCTGCCTGCCGAAGGCTACGAACAGGACGGTGGGTGCTTTATTGCTTGACCCCTTTAATCATGAGAGAATTACTAGTCATGAAGAATAGTAAAAGCACCGGTTGTAGTAGTGGTAGTGCCAACGTCAACAGCCATTACAGCTACACCACCTGAGCTGGCAGCGCTGTTGTTGACGCTAAACAGGTATGCTGAGTTGACATATACAGTGATCGTAGTTCCTTGTGCCACAATTGTTACATGATTGGATACGTTATTTCCGGTTTTGATGGCTGGGCTGGAGCCGTTTTCTAGAGTGGCGCTTGAGTCCACCAGATCGTACGTGCCATCAGTACCGATGCGCAAACGATAGATTGATCGGAATATGATGCCGCCGCCATTACCCTGAGTTGTGATAGCAACATCAATTTTGACATTGCTGACTGTGACACCAGGGATAAAATTTGCAGCCGCTGTGTTTGTCTGCGTTGCCTGGATGCTTATCCGACCCGTATAGATGGGTGCTGGTGGATTAGGTTTAGGCGTTGGCGTCAATGTTGGCATCGTTGTTGGCGTCAATGTTGGCGTCAATGTTGGCGTCAATGTTGGCGTCATTGTTGACGTCATTGTTGACGTCGTTGTTGGCGTCTTTGTGGGTGAAGGTCTTGCATTCACGTGAGCGAGACCCGTCGCTTTTACAAGAGGAATAACGATAGATGTCAGCGTTGGCTTTGGAGCATGTTGCGTATTACTGTTGTTAAAGGGATGAAAGAAGACGAAAAACAAACTGGAACCAACAATAAATATTAACGCAACAAGTGCAATAAGTATATTTGACAGATATTTGCGTGTTGCATTGGCAGGTGTTGCAGAAGTAGAATGCAGAACAGCCGATGATGAAAAATTATTTATTGCAGGTTGACCATTCTGTTTCTGAACAGAATTGCTGTCTATTGACGAGACCGGAGGTAATAACGACACTCTACTATAAAAGGGAGACGGTGAAGGGGGAGGAGGAAGCACTTCGTGCTCCTCCATTTTGCCGGTGGTAACTTCAGGTTGTTGTAACTGTGTCGCAGGGGTGGAAAGGTCGAAGGATTGTTGGAGCGGTGTCGCAGGGGTGGAAAGGTCGAAGGGTTGTTGGAACTGTGTCGCAGGGGTGGAAAGGTCGAAGGATTGTTGGAGCGGTGTCGCAGGGGTGGAAAGGTCGAATGGTTGTTGGAACTGTGTCGCAGGGGTGGAAAGGTCGAAGGATTGTTGGAGCGGTGTCGCAGGGGTGGAAAGGTCGAAGGGTTGTTGGAACTGTGTCGCAGGGGCGGAAAGGTCGAAGGGTTGTTGGAACTGTGTCGCAGGAGCGGAAAGGTCGAAGGGTTGTTGGAGCGGTGTCGCAGGAGCGGAAAGGTCGAAGGGTTGTTGGAGCGGTGTCGCAGGGGCGGAAAGGTCGAAAGGCTGTTGTAACTGTGTCGCAGGGGTGGAAAGGTCGAAGGGTTGTTGTAACTGTGTCGCAGGGGTGGAAAGGTCAAAAGGCACCGTGTGCTGAGACTGTTCAAGCGCCTGAGCGAACGTCATAATATCTGCGAAGCGATTATGATAATCCTTAGAAAGAGCTTTGAATACAACTTGCTCAACAGCAAAAGGAATAGCAAGATTCGGCGTAGATAAAGGAGGAGGCAGGATACCCGTGATATGTTGACCGAAGACCTCCAAGAAGTTTCCATGGAAAGGAAGCGTACCAGACAACCATTCATAAACCATCACAGCTAATGAATATTGATCGTTCGCAAACCGCGCTTTGCCCTCAAACTGTTCTGGTGCCATATAGGGAAGCGTCCCAGAAACGTTTTTGCTGATGAATTCCGAACTCTGTACGTTATCGTAGTAGGCACGAGCCAGACCAAAATCACTCACAAGCAACTTATTATTTTGATCAATAAGGATATTATCAGGTTTCAGATCCCGATGAATGCATCGTCGCTCATGAGCATGTTGAAGAGCGCCAGCAATTTGCCTGACATATTCGATGACCGTTGCCAGAGGAACCGTAGTTGCAGCAGTTTGTCCTGCCTCATTAACAAAGGTATGGCGTTGGCGAAGTGATCCATTGGGAGCATAATCCATAATCAGAAACGCCATATTAAATTCAACGCCAAATTCTAAGATACGAATAATATGCGGATGAGAGAGTTGAGCAAGAATACGAGCCTCTTGAATGAAGTTATTGTGATTATTATCACCGACCACCGTTGAATGGAGCAACTTAATCGCAGCATAGCTCCCGAGATAGATATGCCTTCCAATATAGACATCTGCAAATCCACCACGACCAAGAATTCCTTGTATCTGATAATTGCTTATTCTCTGCCCAATAAGTTCGACCATGTTTTTGCGATTCCAATTTTTTTGCTAAAAGATCCAAATGCGATACATACTTTCTAAGTATATACTAGCAGCAAAGACAAACATAGTAACTAGCAGGATATTCCTAATTGTAAATCCCAACATTAAACGGCTCATGGCGGTTATGTCAAAACTCAGACCTTATCCTGGTATAATGGTTCTCTTTCTGATATGCTCATATAAAAAGAACAACCAGATCTCATGAGGAGTAGGAACCAATGAGCTGTCCCTATTGTACAGCACCCGCTCCCAAGAAGCGAACCAAGAAAACCAAGCTCGGCTCTGCAACATTTTTCTGCTCGTGGTTTTCTGGCGACTGCGCTACAAATTGAGTCTGCGCGATCTCGCAGAAATGTTGCTCGAACGTGGTTTCACGTTTACGCATGAGGCGGCTCGCGACTGGAAAGCACGATTTGCTCCGTTGCTCGCGGATCAGTTGCGAACAAAACGGCAGTTACCTCTGCTTTCAGTTGCTACAGCATTAATATGGTAAACACTGATCGGTTGTACACATTTTCAATAAGTTTTCCACATTGTGTGTGGAAAACTCTGCGAGTTCTGTTCATAACTCGTAGCTAAATAAGAATTCCAAACTTATAAAGAAACTCATTCAAACATACTTACAACTCGACATGTGCCTTCCTCACCAAAAGCATGTCTCGCATCTCCTGGGATATGACTCATCAGAGGCTCCATGGAGTTTTCCACAACCATTGTGGAAAACTTTCTCTTCTACCCACATTGCTATAGCTAGCTATATCGCCAGCTATAGCTAAATAGACGAAAAAGAGCAGAGCATTCTTTTTCCACAATTACTGTGGAAAAGTTTTCCACAATATCCACATTCAATAGATGAAGATCACCATAGTATAGCTATGTTATATTGCTAGCAATACTATATTGCTACAAATTGTCATTAGTACTGGCAAAGTTCTAGTTTTCCACATTGTGTGTGGAGAACTTTTCCACATTACCCACAATGGCGATAACTAGCTATATTGCTGGCTATGACAATAACTCACGGTGGATATATAGTGATCGATTTAACCGACTTTTCCACAAATATTGTGGAGAACTTTTCCACAGTATCCACAATGACCATAGCTGGTTATATAACTGGTTATTATTTTAGTTCAATACAGGTAAATATTTCCTACATTAGGCCGACTTTTCCACAATCATTGTGGAAAAGTCGGCCTAACATGCACAAAAAATGCTAATTTACCAATCGTACAAGTACTTTTTCCACAACCATTGTGGAAAAGTTGTCCACAACTGTGAGTTTGTCATTACATGTTATCCAATATTTCGCAGAGTTTTCCACAGTGATTGTGGAAAACTTTTGTTGAAAAGTCTGAAAACTGCCTCGATTTGAACAACTTGCCTGCACATATCTATTTCATGCCTATGCAAATGAATCACTACCAGGCGACGAAAATGGTCTGGTCCTGAGAGAAGAGCAATGTATGCAGTAAAGAGGAGGGATATTCACACATGCAAAAACAGTGAAACGGGGTTGGTTATTAGATAGTGCCAGAGAATTCAAAGCTGATAGAAAGGGAGTTATCCACAATTATCCACCTGTTCAGACTTATCCACATTTTGTGTGGAAAACTTATCCACATGCATAAAATTACTGTGGATAGCTGTGGATAACCAGGTATCAGATGTGGACAAGTTGTGGATAAAATGTGGATAGACGGTGGATAACTATGAGCTTTTTTTTGGGGATTCGTAACCGGTGGATAAGTTATCCCCAGGCTATCCACATAAATACCAAAAGTTATCCACCGTTTTTACCCTCTTTTTTGCCATGTGGATAACTTATGCACATAGGTGCGCAACGGCTCTACAGGCCTGCGGATACCATGTGCATAAGCAAGGAGAAAGTGGTCAAATTCGAAAGTTATCCACTTTTCCACAGTCCCTACTACTACTAATTCATATTTTTTTTAAAAAAAAATAAAGATCTAATAGTAGTCAGTGGTTGTGGATAATGTGGATAAGTTCTTAAGGCGAGATAATTTAGCGAGAATGAGTATCGTGGTTGTACAATACGAGGACACCAAGATGTCCTATTGAGTTCGATTGACGTTCGACTCGCTCGTTGCAAGTAGTACAATAAGTATAACCCTTGTAGCTTGCGTGGAAAGAACGCCGGGTGCCTATGAAGATGAATAAAGTCATCAGGCGCGCGACTTTCACTGCTATAGCTCGTTATATTGTTGAAATAGAGACCAGAGAAGGCAAGCAGCATAAGTAAATCTTTCGGGTAGCTATTCAGAGCAATAGGAGGATACCATTGCTCCAGGCGTAGGCGATCTGGTTTAAGGAAGCAATATGTCATCGATTATCGAGACCATCAAAGCTAAGGTAGATATAGCAGATGAGGTAGGCATGGTGGTAGCTTTAGCGAAATCAGGCAAGTCACTCAAGGGGCTGTGTCCTTTTCACAACGAACGTTCGCCATCGTTTTATGTCTTCAAAGACACCCAGAGCTGGCATTGTTTTGGCTGCAACGAAGGTGGAGATATCTTTACCTTCGTGCAAAAGCAACAGAATCTCGATTTTCACGAGGCGCTCACCTATCTGGCCGAGAAAGCCGACATCTCACTAGAGGAGATGGGTGGAGAACGCACCGAAGAGGAGCGTGAGATTGGAGCCACAAAAGAGCGTCTACGCAAACTGAATGAAGACGCACTGCTCTGGTTTCACCAGATGCTGCTACGATCGCGTGAGGGGAGCGAGGCACGGGCATATGTCCAGAGTCGAGGTATCACCTCCGATTCCGTCGTTGCGTTCAGCTTAGGCTATGCTGGTGAGCAATGGGAGGGTCTCACACGCTATCTACAAGGGCAGGGTTATAGTGAGCAAGAACTTGTTACAGCTGGCCTGGCTCGTTGGCGTGAGAGCGAAGACCTGGGGGGTGAGCGACGAGGAGCCTACGACTACTTCCGTAATCGCTTGATCTTCCCGATTCGTGATATACGAGGTCGCGTCATCGGTTTTGGAGGGAGGGCGCTGGGAGAAAATAAGCCAAAGTACCTCAACACACCACAGACTGTCCTATTTGACAAGGGTAGCATCCTCTATGGCATGGATATGGCGAAAGATGCAATAAAGCAAATTGGGCAGGTTGTTATAGTAGAAGGGTACGTAGATGCTGTTATTGCTCAGCAGTATGGGACGAAGCAGACAGTAGCCTGTTGTGGAAGTGCCATTACTGAGAAGCACATACAGCAGCTGAAGAAGCTCACGAAGCAAGTAACGCTGGCACTTGATCCTGACGCCGCTGGAACAGCAGCGACCGAGCAAGGGATCAAAGAGGCTCTTAAAGGTTTTGATAAGACCTACGTTCCCGTCCCACTCGCGGGCGGGAACAATGCAGGGTTTGCGGGTTCCCGCAAAGGTCAACAGTCTCAACAAGGCTTTCAAAAGGGACCGAACAATCAAAGTAACCAGAAAAATGTGGAGCGTTATGCAAAAACGCAGGGTATTATTCGTCTAGAAGAACAGGTAGACGCAGAGATCAACGTTTTGCAACTACCAGCTGGTGAAGATCCCGACGAAGTCATACGGAGAGACTACTCAACCTGGTTATATGCAGTCACTCATCCCATTGCATTGATAGACTATTACTTTATCGTAAAGACCACCGACCTGAACATGCAAGAACCGAGCGGCAAGACCGAAGCGGCGCGCAGACTTCTCCCGGTGATCGGAATGATCAGTGATCGCATCAAGCGGGATGCATATATTCGCAAGCTAGCGGGCCTTGTCAAAGTAGAGGAGCGAGCACTTTACGAAGAGCTGCAACGTGTCCTACGTGGGCAAAAGAGCAACATCATCACAGCAGACTTCAGTGGTAGAAGTAGACAAGACGCGCAAGGCCACCCACAGGAACAAGTAAGCAAGCAGGGACAGAGCGAAACGAAGCATAGGAAAGGAGAGATTGATGACGAAGATCCCTTCGTCAGTCAGCCACAAAAAGATAGAAGCGTAGCAAACAAGCTGAGCAATGAAAAAAATGTCAGTTTCGGGCTTGACAGAAGAGAGAAGAGTACGTTAAAATGGGAAGACTACCTTATTGGGCTACTCCTACAGAATTCAAGCTTATATCAATATGTTTGTGGTATAATTACCGAAGGTGACTTCGCTGGGACAGACACGCGTGAGTTGTACCACATACTCAACTCTACATATCAACGTGACTCTTCCCCTTCTAATCAATCCATTGAGCAATCCGTGCCTTCGGCTCTGGTGCCCACCGTTACCCGGGTGCTAGAGAGCGCCAGGGCGTTGTCTCCGCAAGACGTAGATGCGCTAGCAAAAGAAGCAGTCCAGTGCGCAATCCGTCTTAAGAAAACAAGACTCTTACAATTAAATACAGAATTAAAATTTCTTTTACAAGAAGCGGCCGCAACTGGCGATAAAACTGCCGAAAGACAATTTCTACAGCAGTTCGTAGAGATCCAGAGGCAGTTGCACACGTTAACCAGCGCAACCAAACTTCAGGGTTAGAGGCATGGGAGGTTTGCGGAGAGGTGGCTGGAACTGGATGAGGAAGGGCGCAAGGTTCTCCTCTCGGACGAGCGCCGTGTTTACGTAGATCTGAGGCGGCAATAAATAAACATTTTACCAAAGCGGACCAGAGAGCAGGATTTGTATTATTCTTTGTTTATCTTGTTAGGCCTGTTTTCTGAAGGGGGATGTCAGAATGGTGAATCGGGACCAAGAAGTAATGGATCGAATACAAAATAAACGTGGTGATGTGAATACAGTGAGTAAAGCGAGTGCAGTTGGCGCAGCAAGTGCTGTCAGTACAGGGACACTCCATGATGTGTTTGAGCACTTTACTGTAGATAAAAACGATCCCATTATACATACTACTGATGATGTCTTTGCTATTGATATCGTCGGTCATCATGCTCACGTCCCAACTGAGATCCCGAAGGAGTCGGTTGGTGAAAGTGAGGAATTTGACCTGTTTAAGCTACAGGACGAAGAGCCTATGGAAGCCCTGGACTCAACCAAAGAGCCGCCAGCGGATTGGGAGCCCGGTCCCGAAGAAGTTGCTGAAGTGGATGTAGAAATTCTGGCAGATCCGAAATGGGATGATATCAACGATGGACTTGGCATAGTTGTTGCTGACCTCGAAGGTAGCCTGGATGATCCCGTCCGCATGTATCTGCGTGAAATCGGTCGTGTCCCGTTGTTGAACGCTGAAGAAGAGGTTCGCCTGGCACAATTGATGGAGCGCGGCAAACAGGAACGGTTACGGGCTGAGCATCTGCGAGTATCCGCGAATCGTAGAATTGTTGTCGATGGTGAGGAGGCGCAACGCCGTCTGACCGAAGCCAATCTGCGTCTCGTTGTAAGTGTAGCGAAGAAGTATATTGGTCGTGGCATGAACCTGCTGGACTTGATCCAGGAGGGCAATATTGGCTTGATTCGTGCGGTTGAGAAGTTTGATTATACCAAGGGCTATAAGTTTAGCACGTATGCCACCTGGTGGATTCGCCAGGCGATTACTCGTGCTATTGCTGACCAGGCTCGTACCATTCGTATCCCGGTCCACATGGTTGAGACAATCAATCGTTTGATTCGCATCAGTCGCCGGCTTCTGCAAGATCTGGGGCGAGAACCAACCTCTGAAGAGATAGCCGAGCAGATGGAGATCAGCGCCGAGAAAGTACGTGAGATCATCAAGGTGAGCCAGGAGCCCGTGAGCCTGGAGACACCGATCGGTGAAGAGGATGACAGCCACCTGGGCGACTTCCTGGAAGACCAGACAGCTCTGGCACCAGCCGAAGCCGCGAGTCATCAATTACTCAAAGAGCAGGTCGAAGATGTACTGGATAGCCTGACTGAGCGCGAACGTAAAGTATTGCAATTACGCTTTGGTCTTGACGACGGTCGTAGCCGCACGTTGGAAGAGGTCGGTAAAGAGTTTCATGTGACGCGTGAGCGTATCCGCCAGATTGAAGCAAAGGCTCTGCGTAAATTACGCCATCCGAGCCGCAGCCGTAAGCTGAAAGATTACCTGGATTAAGCTATTCAAAAGTGTATGATCGCTGCTAGCGTTTAACCTATCCGGCAGTTGTGCATAACCGTGTGCAAATGTGGATAACTATTGTGTATAACTTTTGAGCGAAGAGTTTTCTTACTGAAAACCTTCGCTTTTCTTTTTGCCTTGCAGTCTCTTCACAGGCTGCTGCACGCGGTTTTATGATGAAAATAAAAAGTTGCGATAAGAGTTCTTCGCTCTGTTGTGTAAATGTGGATAACTTATCCACATGTCTCGTTCTACTACTCATACGGATATGGAAATGTCACTCTCTGGCTAGAACTGTATCGCACTACGCTTCTCAGCAAGAGTAACTAGAATTGTGGATAACAATGTGGATAAGTGGATGTTTATGTGGATAAGTTGTGGAAATCTGTGGATAAATAGCGTCGGAATGGGTGTGCAGGACTGAATGTAACAATGTTGTATTCACTATTCCTCAGAGTAAGGTTTTGGCTTACTGTTTTATAGCTGGAGGCCAACTTCAGAAAAACCTTCTTATTACTGAGAATCGAAGTTGAATTGAACTATATTCGCTGACTTTTTTCCTATAAACTTTCCAATAACAAATGCTGTAGACGATAATAAAATAGTACGAGAATTGATAACGTGTGATATTTAATGGTAATTCATTATCCTATTTAATTAGGAATAATAGCTATTCTGCGAATAGCTATAGATATAGCGAATGATATACGTTACTTCATGTTTAACTTTAGCAGCTATATGGAGCGGCTATTACAATTTTTTATTGTTAAAACTTATCTGGTTGAATTACTTTTTGAGGTATGGTTCAAAATGAGTGCGAAGCATGCCTGAGCATCTTAACAATAAAAAATTGATCATACGTAGAAATAACAAGCAAACTCGTAAACTGTTGAACATGCATAATTATTTTAATTTCACTGAAGCCGTATTGCACGAAAGGGTAGCTTCATGTATTCTACAGATCTATCTACATACAATGAAAACACACAGAAGCATAGTATATCGCGATGGATACAAGTACTCCGTTCGCCTCTATGGCTTTGCCTCTTAGTTGGTATCATTGTTCGTCTCTTCCTTATTTATCATGGTGATGCTTCTCTGCCTGGAGATGAGGCCTTAACTGGCATTCAAGCCGAAAATATCTTACGAGGCCTTCATCCGATCTACTACTATAAGCAACCTTATTTAGGTAGCCTGGAAGCCTATATTCTCGCTGCATTCTTTGCTGTTGCTGGTCCTTCGGTATTTGTGCTACGCATTGGTATGACCTGCATCTCCCTTACTCTTGTGGTTCTTACCTGGTTTTTCTCAGCAGCGCTAGCTGATCAGGCAAAGCTAAAAGGCCCTGCAAAAAATATATTCATGATCGTCGCTACGCTTATTGCTGCACTGCCACCACTCTATGACGTTATTATTGAAATACGTTCCTGGGGTGGATATATCGAGGCAATGATTTGCATGGTCTGGATAATGTTGGTGGCACTTCGACTCACCCAACGTTGGCAAGCGCGTGCTTCCGTACGTGAACTTTCACTGCGCTGGCTCTGGCTCGGATTTGCGTTAGGATTTAGCCTCTGGATAGATCCCCTTGTTGTCTATGCAATCGGTGCGTCTGCACTCTGGATTGGTGGCATTATTCTTGTTGAGTTGATTCATCCTGCACCACGTCCACATGCCCGTCGTACAATTCTTCTCGAAACGCTGCTGGCCTTCGCCATTATTCCAAGTGCCATGATTGGTTTTCTTCCAGGTATTATTTATGGCATAAAAAATAACTGGTCCAATATCATATACATGGTAAACAATGGAGCCGGTAAATCATCAAGTCTACAATTAAAGCTGCAATTATTTAGCATATATAGCCATTGTACCGCTGCCCGTGTTATTGGTGGAGCGATTCCAACCGCACCTGGTGTAAGACTTGGTCACTCAGGGGTTTTAACAACTGGCCTGTATATCAACGGTATCTGTATCGCAATCGCGATCATTGCTATCGCATGTTCGTTTTTCTGGCAGCATCCTTTAGTAGTCCGAACACGGCAATTAACGATTCTCCCTTTGATTTTTATGATCATCGTCTCAATAGTCTTCTGCTGTTCTTCTATAGTCGCACGGGAAACGTATATTACTGGTTGCATGCAGTTTGATCAGACTGGGCGTTATGTCGTACCGCTTACTGTCATACTTCCATTTTTTCTTGCCGCTATAGTGGCGCTTCTATGGCAAATACCTTTCCCTTCCTTCAGGCATAAAGAAAAACAACCAGATCAAGCAGCCCCCATATCGACGAAACTATCACGACCCAACATTGCTACAAATAATTTGCGTTGGCTAGTCAGAATTTTACTTTTGATCATCCTGGTTGTTTATTTCTCAACGCAATTTCTGGCTTATGTAAAGTCAGATCCACCTACAGTGTTTAAAAGTGCCTCTTGCTTAAAATTACTTCCTGACGAAACTGCTATCGATCAATATATGCTCCAAAATGGGATCCATTATGCCTTTGGTTCGGGTTGGATTGCAGATCCTATCACCTTTACTACTAATGGTGCGGTTACCGCTTCTGAGCCTCCTCCAGAAGGGCGTATTCTTACTGAAGGATTAAAAATATTGCACGCTAACAATTATGCGTACTTATTTTTTGTACGATCATCGGATAGCACGCCAGGCTTTCAGAAAATTTTGGATGAACATCATTTGCAATACACAGCAAAACGCTTTCCATCCCAACCAGGCTGGGATGTATTGATCATCAATCCAAAGCAGAAAATTCCGCTTCATGATCCAATTGTTGATCATTACTTAAGTACCACGATTTATGGAGGTTGTTAAAGCAAGGGATCTCTGTATTGTAGCGAAAAGGCACCTATGTCAGGTGCCTTTTCTTTTTATATATTAGTGAGGCTGATGTAATTTCTATCGTTACGCGTTAAACTTTGAGGCATTACGCAGTAACTCGATAAAATCGTGTTTGATACTTACTCCGCCAACGAGTGCACCATCGATATCAGGATGAGCGATAAATTCAGCTATATTTTCAGCATTGACACTACCACCATAGAGGATACGTACAGCATCGGCTGCCTTCTGACCATACATTTCGTGATACTGGTGGCGGATATAATGAATGACATTGCCAGCGGCATGCGCATCAGAGGCTTGCCCGGAGCCGATAGCCCAGATAGGTTCATACGCGATGACTACCTGCGCTGCCTGCTCGGTGGTCAAGTTGGCAAGGCTCTGGCGGATCTGATCCTTAATGAGGTTCTGAGTCTCGCCATTTTCATATTGTTCGCGATTCTCACCAACGCAGACGATTGGCACCAGAGCATGCTTAAAGGCAGCGAGTACCTTCTTATTAACGAGTTCGTTTGTTTCACCAAAGATAGTGCGGCGCTCCGAGTGACCAAGGATGACAAAATTACAGAGCTCTTTGACCATACCAGGAGCGATCTCACCAGTAAAGGCTCCCTTCTCTTCAAAATACATATTCTGAGCGCCTAACTCAACATGTCGGACGGGAAGCGAATCCAACACTTCTTTGATTGCAGGCAGAGAGATCGCAGGGGGACAGAGGATACTCATTATATGAGGGTCTTTTGCAGTGATCTGACCCAAAGATGGCAGTATCTCCAGAGCAAAGCTAGAGGCCTCCTTTGGCCCAAGGTTCATTTTCCAGTTACCAGCGATAATCGCAGTGCGTTCCATTGCCATACTGAGCTCCTTATTTTACCAGTGTTTCACGTGAAACATTATGTGAAACAGAAAATTGACCATCATGGTCACCTTACACAATTATGGAATAGCGTTTAAGGCTATTTCCATTATATGACTAAGCCTGACGCTAGCCAAACTCATGTATCCAGAACATGCACAACGGTAGTAGAGAGTGGAGATGGGAAATATGCAGTCGCGTACTAGAAAGAAAGCGAAGGCCGGAAGAAGTCCTCCTGGGCGGTAGAGAACGGGAGATAGGCGCAGAGACGTCCACCTCCCTGATATGCTTTACTTATCTTGTAGTGCTGCCACACCTGGTAGTATGCGGCCCTCAAGGAACTCAAGAGAGGCACCACCGCCGGTAGAGACGTGACTCATCTTACTCGCAGCACCGGCCTGTTCGACCGCAGCCGCAGAGTCACCACCACCAATAATCGTCGTCGCGCCTGCCTGTGTACGCTCAACGAGGTGTTGAATTGTCGCCTCTGTCCCTTTAGCAAATGCAGGCATCTCAGCGACACCGAGCGTACCATTCCAGACAATCGTCTGAGCCTTCGCGAGCACCGCATAGAAGTCTTGAATAGTAGCGGGACCGATGTCGAGGATGCGCCAGCCCTGTGGAACCTCGGTTGCAGCCACAACCTTATGATTGGCATCGGCTGCAAAACGATCGGCGATCACCACATCGGTTGGTAGCACAAACTGCTTGCCTTGCTCTTTAGCCTTCGTGATCAGTTCACGTGCTACATCAACCTTTGACTCCTCAAGGAGAGAATCACCGATTTCGTAGCCCTGAGCCTTCAAGAAGGTATTCGCCATACCACCACCGATCAAGATTGAATCGGCCAGGCTGATCAGGCGCTCCAGCACTGCAATCTTATCAGAGACCTTGGCACCACCGACGATAGCCACAAAGGGGCGTTGCGGGTGCTCTAAAGCGCTCCCCAGGAAATTGATCTCCTTCTCAACGAGAAAGCCTGAGACACCTGGCAGCGTATGGGTTACCCCTTCTGTTGAGGCGTGTGCACGGTGAGCTGTACCAAAGGCATCATTTACATAGAGATCGCCGAGAGCAGCGAGCTGGCGTGCGAACTCAGGATCATTCTTCTCTTCTTCTTTATGGAAGCGCAGGTTCTCAAGTAACAGGACCTGTCCTGCTTGCAGCGCTTTCGCCTTCTGCTCAGCCTCGGGTCCAATGCAGTCAGCGGTAGTCTCTACCGGCAACTTCAATAGCTCACTGAGCCGTATAGCGATCGGAGCCAGGCGCATTGCAGCGACTGGTTGACCCTTTGGGCGACCAAGGTGTGACATCAGAATGACCGCCGCACCATGGTCGAGCAGATATCTGATCGTAGGGAGTGCCGCAACGATACGCGTATCGTCTGTAATATGTTGTTGATCATCTAGCGGAACATTGAAATCGACACGTACCAGAACGCGCTTGCCTGAGACATCAATATCGCGAACGGTCTTTTTATTCATTCTACAACCTCAAAGGCGAGCAAGAAGCCCACGTAGAGCTTATTTAAAACATATAGAAAATGGCGCAGTTGCACATCAAAGATATGCAACATACGCCATTATAAAGTGTGACTTAGAAGCCTTTGCCCGCAACAAAGGCGGTCAGGTCAGCGACACGGTTGGAGTAGCCCCACTCGTTATCGTACCAGGCAAGAACCTTGATCATATTGCCACCCAGGATCATCGTGGAGAGGCCATCGACGATAGAGGAGCGACGATCGCCACGGAAATCAGCGGAGACCAGGGGCTCTTCGGTATAACCCAGGATACCCTTGTATGCGCCAGCCTCAGCCTCTTTAAACGTGTTATTGATGGCTTCAATGGAGGTCTCTTTGTGTGTATTGACCACAAAGTCGACGATTGAGACGGTCAGGGTTGGCACACGTAGAGACATACCATCAACGCGACCCTTGAGCTCTGGAATAACCAGAGAGAGAGCACGTGCGGCACCAGTTGTCGTCGGGATGATGTTCACGCCTGCGGCACGAGCGCGGCGCAGATCATTATGGACCTGGTCCTGGATGCGCTGGTCGTTGGTATAGGAGTGGATCGTATTCATCATACCGCGCTCGATACCAAAGGTGTCGTTCAGGATCTTTGCGACAGGGGCGAGACAGTTGGTGGTACAGGAGGCGTTAGAAATAATATTATGTATCGCAGGATCGTAGGCGTTCTCATTCACACCGAGTACAATAGTCAGATCTTCGCCCTTTGCAGGAGCGGAGATGATGACCTTCTTCGCGCCACCCTTAATATGTGCGGCTGCTTTACTGGCATCGGTGAAGAAGCCGGTGGACTCAATTACGAGATCGACACCCAGGTCACCCCAGGGGATCTGCGCCGGGTCGCGTTGAGCGATAACTTTGATATTGTGGCCATTGACGATCAGAGAATCCTCGGTCGCCTCAATTTCGCCAGGGAAACGTCCATAGGTAGAATCATACTTCAGAAGATGTGCATTTGTGTTCGTGTCCGTGAGATCATTGATAGCAACGATCTCAAGCTCATCAGCGTGGTTCTCAAGGATCGCTTTGAGTGACTGACGTCCGATACGTCCAAAGCCATTGATACCAATACGGGTTGCCATAATGTATTTCTCCTTACCTTAATCCTCAATTTAGTTGTGTAAATACCCCTGGTATAGTTGACCACGAGGTCAGTATTGAGTCCCTACCCATTCGTGTTGTCCCTCCTAAGGGTATCATTTATATCAAGTAAAACGCAAGTTAGGCAGATACTACTTTTTTGGCTTGCAACATGGAAAGATCGTCTATAATCTGTCAGATCAATGAAAAATAATTGTCTACGCCTGCTCATTTATAGAAAGCAGCCGTAGACAATAGAGAGCGATAGAGCGTGGGGGTAGACAGTAGCGTGTTTACACGTGTATTCAGGCACTGGTCTCTACGGGGATAACTCCGATGGAGAAGCGGATAAATTCGTCGCTATAGCCGAAGCCAGAGCCGGGAACACCCGCGATACCGGTCTTCTCGAAGATCGTAAAGGCGTCCTCGCCAGGGCATAAGCGGCTCCAATTATAGACGGTCGCATCATCGTCAGGATAGATCTCTGCGAAGACCTGTTGCTGCTCGTTGATACGCTGGAGTTGCGCAATCAGCCGACCACGGCGCAGATGATAGAACTGGCGTAGTTTCTGGCCCAGCCATGGGCGTTCTTGCAGGAGCTGATAGCAGGCCATATAGCGTAGCTGCCACTCACCGGGCATTGCCGCAGTACCATTAGACCAGCTGACAGCGATACGTGCCGCGATATCGGGATCGCCACAGGTGACATAGCCGAAGCGGTCGCCCGTCAGAGTATACGTCTTAGAGAAGCTACTGACAAAGATAGTATGTTGTAGGATATCGGGAGCGGCGAACGTCTCCATGCGCGCTTTATCTTCGGCTGGTTTGCCAGTACCGATATAGGCGAGATCGGCAATGATATAGATATGGCGTCCCTGCTCAATACGGTAGCGGCGTAGAACCTCGTGTAATGCCTCCAGTTCGGCTGCTGAGTAAGCAAAGGCAGTTGGATTATTGGTGACGGTTAGATAGATAACGGTGATATCTGGTGTCTTTGCAAGGATCTGATCGAGTTGCTCGGCACTCAACTTGAAATGGTGCTCAGGCTGAGTGGAGAAGCGATGGATGGTATACCCATAGCTGAGTGCCTGCCATTCAGGAACGTTGAAGCCTGGCTCTGGGAAGAGGATACCCGGTGTGCCAGTATGCAGTACTCGTGCGATATGTGCCAGGCCACGCAGGGTCTTATCGATCCCATCCATTGCGCCGATACTGAGATGGACGTTGGCGGCGGTGACTGGAATACCCCAACGCTGCATGTCTTCGGCCAACCAGCCACGTAGAATGATATTGCCGGTGCCGAAAATATCGTACATACGGAGATCGATGCCTTCTGTCAGCAGCATGCGCTCGTTCATTTGCATACGTTCACGCAGCCACAGATAGTTCTCACCGCTGGCAGTATAGCCATGCAACTCTTCACCTGGTAGCGCGATACCAAGATCATCAGCCAGGGTACGGTAATCCTCAGGGCCACCGGGTTCACCTGTACACTCGACGATGCCACGCACATCGATATCACCAATCGTGCGATTTACAAGCTCCTCGTCGATGATCTCCTGCGCGATATCATGTTTGTGCGCTGCCTGTTGCAGTTCGTTCACGATACGTGCCATCACACGAATGGGGCCGGGACCTTCCTTGATATGCGGGCGATACTGCGCGATTGTTGCACTGCGTAGCTCTCGTAGTTGTACACGCTGTTCCTCTAGCGTGAGCTGAATCATGGCTGTGCGCTCCTTCTGAATAGAATGCTCTGCTGATATTCCTATATAGATATATCTGACGGATATGTAACAGAAACAAAGAAAACAATAGACGTTGGCGTAATGGAGAAATGACCAGTATGTCTTTTAAGTGTAGCACTAATGCCATAGTAACGGAAAGGTTTCAGGTGTGTTGAGTTATCGCATGAAATTCAATAAAGATGTGGTGTGAAAGAATAGTGTTTCACGTGAAACATCCATAGCCTGGACAGTTCTGTTTCACGTGAAACATTCTCATTAAGAGAGGCAATGTTTCACGTGAAACACTATGGCTGTGGCGTTGCTCTGTAGTGTATGCTGCCGGTGTGATAACGTAGATGCAATTTTTGTGTACACATTAAAAGTGATCCTTTGTTGATGAGTGTCTTATTATGAATATATACGAAGGAGATAGGGATGGTTCAGACTGATACTGGATTGAAGGGATCGGCGGTTGTGATTACTGGTGCTGGTCGTAGTATTGGACGCCATCTGGCGCTAGGTTTTGCTGCCCTAGGGGCGGAGGTGCTGGTACATTACGCTCATGCTCGCTCTGGAGCCGAAGAGGTAGTCGGATTGATTCGTAAGCAAGGTGGCAAGGCGGACCTGTTGCAGGCTGATCTGCGCCAGCCGGATGAGGTGTCACGGTTGGTGCGTGAGGCACATAAACGTCTGGGTCCTATCGATATCTGGATCAATAATGCAGGTGCGAGTGCCAATAGTGCTGAGACCAGAGGGATGAGTGAGGTGGAGGTTTTTGAGAATATTGTGGGGGTCGATATACTGGGGACATGGCGTTGTTGTCGCGAGGTTGAACGGTATATGCGTGATGGTGGCAGTATCTTGACGACCGGTTGGGATCGCGCTCTTGATGGTGCGCCTGGATTGCCCAATCAGATGTATGCGATCAGCAAGGGCGCGATCATGTCGCTTACGCGCTGTCTGGCTGCCGAGTTTGCTCCTCGTGTACGCGTCAATTGTATTGCGCCAGGACGTATCGAGAATGAATGGGCGCGTACGTTGTCTGTTGAAAGCTATCAGCAGACAGTGCAGGCCATTCCTATGCAGCGTTGGGGGAGCCCTGAAGATATTCTTCAGACGGCGCTTTTTCTGACATCGCCGGGTGCCTCGTTTATTACAGGGCAGGTAATGCTGGTGAATGGTGGCGAGATTATGCGTTAAGTTGCGTTCGCTCTTACTGTTTCACGTGAAACAGAATGTTTTGTCTATGGCGCTTATAGACAGAGCACCATAGACAATTTCTGCCAGGGAAGACCGGAAGGTAGGAAGGCGAGGATAGAGAGACATGCAGATTCCATTGCCCGCAAGCCGACAGGATGCTCAACCCATTATGTATATTTCACGGCAAGCAACTCTGACGAAGGTTGCGCTCTGTAATAGACATGTTTCACGTGAAACAGTGCTCTGGCAACATACGATTGTTGGCTTGACTACCGCCTGCCTGGTGGCGCATGATTGTATCTACGCCAGCTCTTCGCTCTATAGTAGTGACGTCTACTCTTTTGCTCATGACGGACGGCTGCTCTGGCGCATTCAACTGGCCCACTATGCCGTAAAGGGCAGTATACAGTTGAATGAGATTATCTGTATGCGGCTCGCGGATGAGCTACTGTATGTCTTGTTGCGCAATGGAACGCTGTATGCGTTGCATCCTGAGGAAGGGATCTTGCTGCGGAAGTGTACGACGGAGCAGGTGGTGGATGATGAGTTTACTGGAGTGGGACCGTTTGATCTGGTGATAGAGCGTGCTATTCTCTATCAGGTGAAAGGCAACCGGCTCTTTGCTCTTGATGTGGAAACGGGGAAAATTCGCTGGGAGCAGCGCATCGCACGTACCCAGCCCTTCCAGTCGCATACGTTGTATGATGGAGTGCTCTATGCATGCGCGGATCGCGATCCTGTGGGGTCACATATCTACGCGTATGAAGCACAGAGTGGGCGACCTATCTGGTGCTCTGCGCTCCTACCAGATGCGATATTCGAAGCTCCGCTGGTGGTAGATGACCACCTGTATTGTGTAGGCGCATCTGGTGTCTACGCTTTGCAATGCCGTAACGGACGACTTGCCTGGTCATGTCCTGTGGGGCCAACGACCTTTCGCACGCCACTGGTCGTTGGTGATCGCTTGTTTGTAACTGCGCTCTGCGATGATGGTCGTGAGGAAGTGAAACGCTGGGTCTTGCTTGCCATTCAGCGTACAGCTGGGACACCTGTCTGGTATCATCTCTTTTCTGAGTGTCCCCTTGTACATTGTGCCTGGGAAGGGCAAGTCTATGTCAGCGATGAGGCACTCAGAAAGTTGTATTGTTTTGACGTGCGGCAAGGAGCTATATTGTTCCAGTTAAATATCGCTGCTATTGATGACCGACTGCTACCAGGGTCTGGTGCTTCGGTGATCGTTACCGACCAGTGTTTCACGTGAAACACTGAGTAAGACCGGCGAGGCCGTGCGTTACCCTTGCTGTCTGTGTGTGAATTTGTTACACTGTGTTGAGGGTAAAGTGCAACAGCATAAGTTGGATAGTAAGATCTTATTCCGAAAACCAACGTGACTGGCGTCGCTAGTGCTATGCACTCAAGTTTTCGGATACGTAGTAAGAGGTATTCATATGCGTGCCGTTGATGATGGCGGTCCCAAGTATGCTGCAGTAATGCGTGTATTGCAAAGCTGGAAGCAATTGCCAGAAAGTGATATCACACGTATCTTACATTCATATTTCCTCATAACCGATGATTACCGCGAGATGGAGGATCAGGGGCTCATCACTCTGGCTTTTTCAGGGGATGAGTATCTGATTGTTCCTACCCTGCTCGGTCGTCTCTGGCTTGAGCAGTATGAAACGGGAGAAGTAAAACATGTCTAATCAGTTTGAGGACGAAGCATTTCCATACAATACGATTGGTACTGACGACGCGAAGACCATGATCGATGCTGGTACGCGCATCGTTGATGTGCGTACACCTGAAGAGTGGAACTATGGTCATATCGCTGAGGCGAGCCTGGTACCGATCCAGGGTATTTATGCTTTTGGTAAGGCGCTCAAAGAGCAGAATTATCCGCTTGACGAAGATATTATTTTCGTGTGCGGCTCGGGTCAGCGTAGCGCCAGTGCTTCAGAGATTGCCTCGCTCCTGGGCTTCACGAAGGTCTACAATCTGGCTAATGGAATGAATGGTTGGGTGGGTCGTAGGTATCCTGTCGAGCACTAAATTACAGATAGAGACGTATTGATAGGGAAGGTGAGGACGAATAAGATGAGAGCCGTAACCTATCAATGCGTCTTTTTTCATACTACTGATGTACTGATGTTCTATGCGTAAATTTGGGAGGAGATTCATTATGCCTTTAATGGAAGGTAAGAACGTACTTATTTTTGGTGTGGCTAACCATCGTTCAATCGGTTGGGCTATCGCTCAGTCCCTATCACGTGAAGGGGCGAAGATTATTTTAGCGTATCAGGACCGTATGGAGAAGTATGTGCGCGAGCTGGCGGCAAAGATTCCTGGTACTGAGGTTATCCTTTGCGATGTACAGGATGATGCCCAGCTGGATGCAGCCTTTGCTAAAGCGGGCGAGCTCTTTGGTGGTCGTATCGACACAGTAATCCACTCTGTCGCCTATGCTCCTGCCAGCGAGTTGGAGAATCCTTTCCTGGAGACGACACGCGCAGGCTTCCAGACGGCGCTGGATATCAGTGCCTACTCTCTGATTGCTGTCGCCAAACGGGCTAAGCCATATATGGAGGCCAGCGGTGGTAGTATTCTGGCATTGACCTACATGGCGAGCCTGCATGTGATGCCGAAATACAACGTCATGGCTGTCGCGAAAGCCGCTCTTGAGTGCAACGTACGCTATCTGGCATATGAGCTCGGTGAGTTTAATATTCGCGTCAATGCGATCTCCGCTGGCGCTCTGAATACCCTGGCCGCACGTGGTGTCTCGGGTTTCTCTGATTTCCGCTCTCAGACCGCCGTCATTGCCCCTCTGCGCCGTAACATCGAACAGAGCGAAGTTGGCGATTCCGCACTCTTCCTGTCCAGCGATCTGGCTCGTGCTATCACTGGCGAGATCCTGTTCGTTGATGCCGGCTACAATATTATGGGTGCCGCATCCCATTAAGATCGTATTTTAATTTTGTACCATGAGGTGCTAACGCCGCCAGACATCGTTCAATGGTCTGGCGGCGTTTTTTAGTGTCTTTCGCCCAGGGAGGAAACCTTCTGTTTTACGACAATGTTTCACGTGAAACGTTGTTCTCCACTTAGTACTTTGATGAGCATGGATTGTATCTAAATAGTATCGTTTTCAGGACCCTTCTGCGTGTATATAAACAGATAGCCTGGAATAACCTGACGAATGGTTGTGTTTTGTAGTGTGGATGATTATAGAAGCGTTTGTAGGGGATGGACGTGTACTTGCATACATGCATAGTGTGTGTATATTGAACGCGTGTAACCTCTTAAAGTAAAGAAGGGAATTTGTAGTTATGAGTTACAAAAATAAGCAGGTACTGTTTGCCAATCGCCCTCATGGTTGGGTACAAGAAAGTGACTTTAAGATCGTCGAGAACGATGTCCCTGCAATTAAAGACGGCGAATTGCTGGTGAAGAATCTGTATCTGTCTCTGGACCCCTACATGCGTGGTCGGATGAGCAATGCTAAATCTTATGCCACCGGTATGCAGATCGGTGATGTGATGGTAGGCGGTACTGTCGGTACTGTTATTGAGTCCAGGAACCCTGAGTATAAAGAGGGTGATCTGGTACTGGGTTATTTTGGTTGGCAACTCTACGGTGTGTCAAATGGGAGAGGACTCAACAAGCTGCCGCAGCATGAGTCGGTCTCTCCTTCGTTGTACCTGAACGCACTGGGTATGCCAGCGATTACGGCCTGGGTAGGTCTGTCACAGATTGGCGATCCGAAGCCGGGTGAGACCGTCGTGGTATCAGCGGCCTCTGGTGCGGTTGGTAGTATCGTAGGCCAGTTAGCAAAGCTAAAAGGCTGCCGTGCGGTTGGCATCGCTGGCGGAAAGGCCAAGTGCGATTATGTCGTCAATGAGCTTGGCTTTGATGCCTGTGTCGATTATAAAGCTGGTCATCTGAAAGAGGATCTAGCCGAGGCGACTCCTGATGGCATCGATGTATACTTCGAGAACGTTGGTGGTGAGATTCTTGACGCTGTCCTTGAGCGCCTGAACGCCTTTGCTCGTATCCCTTTATGTGGCTTTGTCTCCCAGTATAATGTGACGTCTTCAGATAGCTATTGCGTGAAGAACTTTGCTGCGTTGTTGACCAATCGTGTCAAACTCCAGGGCTTTATCGTGGGTGAGTTTGCTGAGCTCTGGTCACAGGCGTTGCAGGAACTGGGTGATCTGGTAATGAGTGGGCAGTTGAAGTATCGTGAGAGTGTTGCCGATGGCCTGGACAATGCTCCGAAGGCCTTCATCGGAATGTTGAAGGGCGAGAACTTTGGCAAGCAGCTGGTCAAACTTGCGTAGGATCTCTTTTTGCGAGAGATAAAAATACCTATGTGTGACACAACAAACGGGAGGACTTAGACTGCCCTCCCGTTTGTTGTGTCACTTATTGTACCTATGTTATGGTGCCGGTTCGCCACAGGTGCTACAGAAGCGAGCATTGGAGCGATTCATGTGTCCGCACGGCCAGATCTTTAAGGCCATGGTACTCTGGTTATTTGGTAGTGGGGTACCCGGTGGTAATGTTGTTGAGGTGGTGGCTGATGTGCCAACCGGTCGGGATGGTGCTTCATCAACGACAGTCTCTTTTCCACCTTCTCCGTGCGCTGCTCTGAAATTCTTATCGTTGTTGTTGCGCAGGGGTTTCTTCTTCGGACGTACAGCGGTACCCAGCATGCCTACAGCAAGTAAGGCAACAAGGACAGCTGAACCAATCAGGAGCGCCAGTGATTGCCAGTTAAAGGGGGTACTCGCGGTGTTATTAGCAACCCTCTGATTATTGCTGGCTGGTTTATTTGTTGTACCTGCCGGTACCAACTCATTTTTGGCTTGCGTCTGTGCATAGTCGTAATAGAGCTGCACCTGTTTAAAGGTTGGATACTGTTGCAAGAGCTGTGCGAATTGCTGCTCTGCTGTATGCCAGTGACCGGGTGTGGTTGCGGCATAGCTCGCGAAGGCCTGACTCCAGAGTTTCTCTTGTGCACCAGGCGTTGTATCCAATTTTAAGTTCTTGATCATGCTCTGTGCGGTACTGCTGGCCTGGAGAAAACTGGTATTGTTGGTGCCGGTCTGCGAGACAACACCAAAGCTGACGATACCCACAATATTGCCCTGGCTATCCAATGCAGGGCCACCGCTATCGCCAGGTGAGACGTTACCTGTTACCTGGATTAATGGATTCCCTTTCTGCCCTGTCTTGTGTGCGTTAACAAAGACTTGATTGACTGAAGAGGTAAGTAGACTATCAGGAGAATTACCGACGTCACTGTTACCGGGAAAGCCGATGGTCGTGAGTTGATCTTGTTGCTGCACTCCGTTAGAGTTACCGATCGGTACACTTAAGGAGTCGTTAAGTGGCACATGAATAATAGCTGTATCGGCCTGATCCGGCGGGCTCTCCTGTTCAATCTTATCAACGTTATAGGCGATACCACCGGGCAATACGGATGTGTTGGTGGCGTTCGTTTTTCCTGTGTAGGCGGTACTGAGATAGATGGTACTTGTAGGTGTATCAAAGGTCGCAGTCGACTGAAGTTGACCACTGGTCAGTTGTTGATTGACTGCCTGTGCTGTCGTTTGTGTCTGACCTGGTGTCGCAGTGCTATTGAGATAGTTAGCAATGTCAGTGGAGGCTGCCTGATAGAGCGAGGTGGTAAGATCTTTATCGGTTGCGGGTTTAACAACATGGTCTGCGGTGAGAACATCGCCATGAGCACTGATAAAGGTACCTGTCCCCGTGACACGCAGGGTATAGGGCTGACTACTCTGCTGGGGGAAGGTGACATCGGTGGATGAGATATGTACCTTGAGTTGACCATTTATTGCTGTGAAGATGCGGACTACAGAAGGGAGCGCAAGATCAACGTTGCGGATACGCGGGTCTGTAATATTCCCTCCCGGTGCCTCGCCAGCACGAGCATACACTGTCCCGGACAGTGTTGAAGAGAGCACGCTAATAAGCGCTAGCAACAGACCAGAGAAGAGTAAGAGGCCTCTCCCTATTGTTTGATGCTGTTTTTCCAAATGGCGAGAACGCTCGTGAATGAGCACGAATCCCTCCCTTATAATGGTGTATTTCTTTTGCTGCATATGGTAAATCCCATCCCCATGCTTAAGAGAAGAGTACCGTATTTCTAAAGGTCCTTCAGATTCTTCTACTATAGAAAGTTACGCTGTGACGGTGAGTGGGTTGCACAGGTTTTTCTAGCTGCACCGAAGCTGTACCAACTGCCTTCATTGTTGTCTCCTATCTGGCTGCTCTCTGTTGACGCCATTCGCTCTCCAGTAGACCGAACAGGATAAGATCGACATAGTGATCATACAGCCATTCGGCCTGGCGAATGATGCCCTCCTGGGTAAAGCCCAGACGTTGAGGGATGGCTGCACTGGCAGTGTTCCCCGTTGCGCAGCGAATCTCAACCTTATTCATCTTTAACTCGCTGAAGGCATATGTAATTAACGTCTGACAGGCCCTGGTCATCAGTCCTTTACCCTGATACGGTTGCGCCAACCAATAACCAAGCTCGACTCGACGATTAAGCCAATCGAAAGGATGATAGCCGATCGAACCAACGATCTGCCCCTGGTACCAGAGCGCGAACGTAATACTCTGGTTATCTTGATATTGCAGCAGGGCACTATGTATATAAGCACGTTCATCTTCTATAGATCGGGTGAAATCGATCCAGGGCAGCCATTGGCGTAAGTAAGAGTTATTGGTCTGGATCAACTGATAAATCGCCTCGGCATCTTTTTCAGTCGGAACACATAATGCAGTCTCAGCATCGATTCTTATCTGTAATGGTTGTTTTATCATGCCTGTGTATCCCTTTCAGGTGATCTCTCTACTCTTCTTCTATAGTAGCATGTTTAAGGGATTTCGCTTATTGAGCAAAAACTAAAGAAGATACAACTTCTCCTATAAGCTATAATCATGAAATTCCATACAAACCGAAACTGTTTGTTACCCTTGCTCGTATTACCAAAAGAGAATACTAACACTTCTACGCAAACAATGTGACATCTATATAAGGAGCTTTTACGATGAAAGCAAGAAAAATTTATCCAATATCCATTATGATGATGCTTTTGGCAACCCTTTTACTTGCAGCCTGTAGCCAGGCAACAACTGGTCCAGCTAAGAGTAATCTGTCTCCACAGCAGGTCATCTCAAAGTCTTCAGATGCGATGAAGCAGGTCAAGTCTTCACACTTTGTAAGCAAGACTGATACCAGTTTTCAGTTGGCTGGTGTTTCAGCTGGTAAGGGCACTATACCGATAGTACAGAACACGAATGCAAGCTCCAATGGGAGTGGTGACATTCAGGGTAGTGATAGCCAGTTCTCAACGGTGACAACCGCCGGTTCGACACAGACTAAACTTGCCGAAGTCTCACAGGGTAATAAACTCTATATCCAGAACCAGGCTGGTAAATGGTATGTTCTCGATAAAAGCAAACTTCAAGCGGGTGCCATCAGCAATCTTCCCAGTAGCATCTCCGGCAATAGCATCGACCAGCAGAGTATTCTTGCTCTTATTCAGGATGCCAAAGTCGTAGACTATGGTGATCAGACTGTGAATGGTACGAGTCTACGTCACCTTTCCGTCTCACTGGATAAGCAGGCTTTCAGCCAGGTAATTGCGCAAAATAGCCAGCTCAAGGGCCTGTTTGGACAGCAAGACATCAACCAGCTCTTAAATTCAACCAAATCGTTCAACACAACTGCCGATGTTTATATCGACGAGTCCAAGTTCTATATCCATCAGTTTAAATGGAATATCGACATGTCTATCGATATGGCACAGGTCGCAAAGCAAATCCAGGGCACTGGCACGAATCAGTCCATCCCAATCGGCATAGAGACTTTGAAGTTTACCACAACAGAAGATCTTAGTAACTTTAATGCACCGGTAACCTTTAATATTCCGCAAAATGCAACTCCGACAGACAATCTACTGACTGCCTTTGGTGCTACAACAACAGGTGCCACAATCCCAAATGAATAAGACCTTTCTACAATAAAATAAGCCTTAAACACTGCATACACACTCAATTTTAAGAATAAAAAAGTTGAGGAGAGCACAAGTTCTCCTCAACTTTTTTGATTTTGGCACGATCTCACCCATCAATCTTCATCCACCTACGAACAAGTTGACAATACCTCATCTGGTAGCGCTACTTGTCCCCCCCATGAAACCCGGGTAAACTGTTGGCAGGTTCTCGGTGAACAGTTTTGCCAGTTTTATCGCTTGCCTATCATAGGCGTCGGGATCAGACCAGGTGTTGCGCGGCCAGAGAACGTTCCCAGGAACATCTGGACACACCGTGGGTATGTGCAGGCCAAAAATTGGATCGATGGCTGTTTCGACCTTCTCAATCTCTCCACTGATTGCTGCTCGTACCATGGCACGTGTATAGTTGATGTTAATGCGCTTTCCCACCCCATATGGGCCACCGGTCCAGCCTGTATTTATCAAGTAGCAGCGCACATTGTGCTTATTGATACGCTCTTGTAGAAGGTTAGCGTATTCATCTGGCCGTAGCGGTAAGAAGGCCGCCCCAAAGCAAGCGCTAAAGGTGGCCTGAGGAGTTGTCACTCCCGACTCTGTTCCCGCTAGCTTACTTGTGTAGCCAGATAGAAAATAGTACATCGCCTGTTCAGTCGTCAGTTTTGCGATAGGGGGCAATACGCCAAACGAATCGGCCGAAAGAAAGATAATGGCTTCCGACTGCCCTGCCGTGCCGGATGTAACGACGTTGTCAATGTAGTCAATTGGATAGGCCACACGGGTATTCTCTGTCAATGTTGCATCAGCATAGTCTGGTTGACGCGTCTCAGCATCCACTATGACATTCTCATAGACCGCTCCAAACTGCACCGCATTCCAGATTTGTGGCTCATATTGCTGAGAAAGATTAATACACTTGGCATAACAACCACCTTCGAAATTGAAGATCCCGTTGTCGCCCCAACCATGCTCATCGTCGCCTATCAAACGACGATCTGGATCGGCGGAAAGACTCGTCTTGCCCGTTCCAGATAAGCCAAAGAAGAGTACGACATCCTCATCAGGCCCCACATTGGCGGAACAGTGCATGGGTAAAACTCCCTCGGCCGGAAGGAGATAGTTGAGTACGGTAAAAATGGACTTTTTCATCTCACCAGCGTATTCTGTGCCCGCAATGAGCACCAGACGCTCTTTAAAATCAACAATAATTGCAGCGTCAGAGCGGGTGCCGTGAACACGAGGATTCGTGTGGAAATGAGGCACACACAAGATGGTGAAGCCTGGACGATCACTGCTCTGATCAATCTCTGCCTCGCGCAAGAATAATTGACGCGTGAAAAGGTTATGCCATGCCAGTTCTGTAATTACCTGAATAGGCATGCGATAGGACGGATCAGCGCCAGCTGCGGCATCTAATACATAGACGTCTCGCCCCTGGAGATAATCAGCCACGCCCTGCCGAATAAGTTCATATTTTTCAGATGATAGCGGGTGATTATTATCGCCCCACCAGATGCGGTCAGCAATGTCCTCATTGGAAACAATGTATTTATCTTTTGGCGATCGTCCCGTATGCTTGCCAGTTGTCGCGCTGAATGCGCCGTTGGCCGCAAGTATTCCCTCGTTACGCGCCAGGGAATGTTCAACGAGTTGCGCTGGGGAAAGATTCCTGTAAACCTTTCCCAGATTAATCAGCCCGTAATCTTCCAGGGTCTTCTTACTTAATAGTACTGTCATGATATGTATCTCCTTCAAGTTATTCTTTCGAACTGTTGCCGTTGACTCAACTAGAGTAGCGCGGATACTCGCGCAATAAGTACATGTTGACTATAAAAAAAACCTATGAATGAAAAAATGAAAAAAGAAAAATGCGTAATTGCGGAATAACACTATGGAAAGGATTTTAACTAGGGCAGACTGCGTATGCGTGTTGCCTCGGCCACACGTGCTACAGCTATGAGGTAAGCACCCATACGATAGTCACATTGCTGCTCCTCACAGATCGCCTGAACAGCGGTAAAACTTTGCGTCATCATCTGCTCCAGGCGCGTATTGACCTCTTCTAACGACCAGAAAAAGTGCTGAAGATCTTGCACCCACTCAAAGTAGCTCACAACGACGCCACCGGCATTTGCGAGAATATCTGGAATGACCGGAATACCCCGTTCGCGGAAGATAGCATCAGCTTCCTGCGTGGTGGGACCATTCGCTGCCTCGACGATCAACTTCGTCTGGATGTATCTGGCATTTGCAGCAGTTAGTTGACCTGCAATCGCGGCGGGAATAAGGATATCAGATGGCTGTTCAAGCAGATCGCTACCACTCAGCTTTTCGACATTGGGAACATCCTCAAGCCTACCCGACGTCTTGATCGCGTGTAATGCTTTGTTCACATCGATGCCATTCTCGTTATAGATTGCTCCATAGACGTCTGCAAGGCCAACAATCTTACAGCCTGCCTGAGCCAGCAGAGACGCTGTAACTGAACCAACATTGCCAAAGCCCTGAATAATAACGCGTGCTCCTTTGAGCGGAATTCCGTGCACACGACACCCTTCGCGTGTAGCAATAAAGACACCGCGACCAGTCGCTTCCGTCCGCCCAACACTGCCACCAATGGAGACCGGCTTACCTGTGACAACAGCTGGTACAGTACGCCCGCACTGTATGGAGTATGCATCCATGATCCAGGCCATAACTTGAGCGTTCGTATTAATATCAGGTGCGGGAATATCGCTCTCGGGGCCAATAATGCTTGCAATCTCCATTGTATAGCGGCGCGTTAGACGCTCCAATTCAGCAGATGAAAGTTGACGTGTATCCACAATTACGCCACCTTTTGCCCCTCCGAATGGAATGTTCATTAATGCACATTTCCAGGTCATCCACATGGCAAGAGCTTGAACCTCGTCGAGTGAGACATTGACATCGTAGCGAATGCCGCCTTTCGCCGGTCCCCGATTCACATTATGTTGCACACGATAGCCAGTGAACATTTTTACGCTGCCATCGTCCATACGGACGGGAAAATGTACGGTAAGTTCACGCTTAGGAAATCGCAGCATAGCATTGAGTTCGGGGTTAAGATGGAGACGCTCAGTTGCTGCATCAAATTGCGCAAGAGCCTGGACCAGCGGATTTGACTGTGGAGCTTTAACGCGAACAGGATCTTTAACTCGATTTTCAATCTCTTTTAGCATCATTACTAATTTTCCTTCTCTTTTAGCATCATTACTAATTTTCCTTCTCTTTTAGCATCATTACTAATTTTCCTTCTGTTCTTCCAAGTCAACAGGCGGGAACTACGTTAAATCTAACGAAAAAACATCATGTATACTGCCTGCTCGATACGTATCAAGCCGTGAGAGGATATATCCTCTAGTCAGGATTCAGATCAAATAAGTAAAGACATCGTAATGTCCTACCTTAATGATGTCCGTTAAGTATTCTTCGCGTTGCTCTTTCTTTTCACGTTTTATGTAATTGAGACTTCACATGGTAGTGTTGACACTTCATAGTATAAAAGAAATAGAAGCTCTAATTAAAGAGAAATACAATTGTATTTTCACTAAATATCTTTACATAGAAAGGCAAAAGGGCAATATGACTTTGCAAAATAATGATGGTCTACTCGATGACGTCGGATGGCACATTATTGAGATACTCCAACAGGATGCACGTATCTCTTTCAGAGACCTCGGTCGGAAGATTGGTCTCTCCGCCCCTGCTACTGCGGAGCGTGTGCGGAAAATGGAGGAGGTTGGTATTATCCGTGGCTACCATGCAGAGATTGATCATGAGAAAGTTGGTTTACCTGTCACCGCTTTCATTCGGATCGTGGTACCAAAAGACAAGAGGGAGTATATTCATGAGCGACTCTATGAATTTTCTGAGGTCCTTGAGTGTTATCGACTGGCCGGCATCGACTCCTTTATTATAAAGGTCAGTGCTCCATCAATTACTCATCTGGAAGGTCTCATTGACCGCCTCGGGCAATATGGCCAATCAACCACCTCCATCATTTTATCGACGATAATGACAAAGAGAAGCATTGAAAGGATCGATGATAATTGATCTGGTGACAGTATGGGAACTACATGAACAAGGATGGAAACAGAAAGACATTGCGGCTGCACCGAAGTGGTGGCTAAAACACTTGACATGGCTGGAAACTTGTGGGATACTACGTGAGCTGTCGAAAACAAGACAATCTCTGATCCCTACGGATCAAGCTCCTGTCAGCTTTCACGCACCTGTGCCACGCTAACGTGGCTCTCCTGGGAATGATCGTTCTTTCTCTCCCACTTCAACAATTCTTGTTGCTGTAGGAATGTCAGCCCTTTTTATAAGTGAGGTGACGCCGAAAGAACAAAAAGTACCGAGCTTCGCGGACCTGCGAAACTGGTACTTGACAAACCCCAAGGGATGTGCGATACTACAGCTACCGAAGCAAGCGAACGAAAAACACTGCTTGCTGGTACTGAAGCAGACATGCTTCAGCAGAGCACTTTGACAACTGAAGAGTGGAAAGCAGAAGAACACAGTAACTGGAACGTGTCTCTTGTATAGGAGATACACAGCAAACACGTATATGTACAAGCTACCAGTTCCTGTCAATTCGGACGGAGTCCTTCGGGACACTGTCCACAACAATAATCTGCGATTATAATAGCCATGTTTTTATAACATGCGCCATGATTGCAACTTACCATGCATTTTTCCCTGGCTTGTTTGAGCGAGGGTGAGATAAATACAAATTGTTTGGCGAGTTTGATCCTGGCTCAGGATAAACGCTGGCGGCGTGCCTAACACATGCAAGTCGAACGCCCTTAGCAATAAGGGAGTGGCGGACGGGTGAGGAACACGTGGGTCATCTACCTTTCGGTGAGGAATACCGGCGAGAAATCGCCGACAATACCGCATACGCTCGCAAGAGCAAAGTTCGCAAGAGCGCCGGAAGATGAGCCTGCGGCCGATTAGTTAGTTGGTGGGGTAATGGCCTACCAAGGCGTCGATCGGTAGCTGGTCTGAGAGGACGATCAGCCACACTGGGATTGAGAACGGCCCAGACTCCTACGGGGGGCAGCAGTGAGGAATTTTCGTCAATGGGGGCAACCCTGAACGAGCAACGCCGCGTGCAGGAAGAAGGTTTTCGGATCGTAAACTGCTTTTCTCTGGGACGAGAACGGACGGTACCAGAGGAATCAGCCTCGGCTAACTACGTGCCAGCAGCCGCGGTAATACGTAGGAGGCAAGCGTTGTCCGGATTTATTGGGCGTAAAGCGCACGCAGGCGGTCGTATCAGTCCAGGGTGACAGTTTCCGGCTTAACCGGAAAAGGACTCTGGAGACGGCACGACTTGAGGGCTTCAGAGGGATGTGGAATTCCAGGTGGAGTGGTGAAATGCGTAGAGATCTGGAAGAACACCAAAGGCGAAGGCAACATCCTGGGGAGTCACTGACGCTCGGGTGCGAAAGCTAGGGGAGCGAACGGGATTAGATACCCCGGTAGTCCTAGCCGTAAACGATGACCACTAGACGTTGGGGGTATCGACCCCTCCAGTGTCGCAGTTAACACAATAAGTGGTCCGCCTGGGGAGTACGGTCGCAAGATTAAAACTCAAAGGAATTGACGGGGACCCGCACAAGCAGCGGAGCGTGTGGTTTAATTCGATGCAACGCGAAGAACCTTACCAGGACTTGACATGCAAATGCACCAGCGGTAACGCGCTGTCTCCTTCGGGAGCGTTTGCACAGGTGCTGCATGGCTGTCGTCAGCTCGTGTCGTGAGATGTTGGGTTAAGTCCCGCAACGAGCGCAACCCCTATCGTTAGTTGTACTTTTCTAGCGAGACTGCCGGTCAAACGGAGGAAGGAGGGGATGACGTCAAGTCAGCACGGCCCTTACGTTCTGGGCGACACACACGCTACAATGGTCAGGACAATGGGAAGCGAACCCGCGAGGGGGAGCAAATCTGAGCAAACCTGATCTCAGTTCGGATTGGAGGCTGCAACCCGCCTCCATGAAGTTGGAGTTGCTAGTAACCGCAAGTCAGCACATTGCGGTGAATACGTTCCCGGGTCTTGTACACACCGCCCGTCACACCACGAAAGTCGGCAACACCTGAAGCCGCCAGGCTAACCCGCAAGGGAGGCAAGCGTCGAGGGTGGGGTCGGTGATTGGGGTGAAGTCGTAACAAGGTAGCCGTACCGGAAGGTGCGGCTGGATCACCTCCTTTCTAGGGAGTATGTGATAACCGCGTCTGGTAACAGACGTCGCTGTTATCGACTCTCAGGTCGAACAGGAACCTGAAGCATTAGTACACTTCCTGCGTGTCAGCTCTATCCAGTCTCGGTGCTGTTTTCCACTCTCCAGTTGTCAGACGCGACGTTTCGATGTCGCTGCTGAGAACACGCACTTTGAACAATTTAAGATACAGATCTTCAATTTTGCTGAGCGACTGTTGTTGCGAAACGACGGTTCTTTGCAGGAGTTGAAACAGAGGATCACATTCTCGTAAGAATGAGAAGACCTGTTCACACAGGGGACACAGCAGGAAGCGGCTGGAAGGAAACTTCCAAGCGTTTCCGAGAACTGTAGAAGAACAAGCTACACAGAGTACGAGGTGGATGCCTTGGCGCATATGACCGAAGAAGGACGCGGAGACCGGCGAAACGTTCGGGGGGAGCTGCATACAAGCGAAGAACCCCGAGATTCCGAATGAGGCAACTCCTCCAGAGTGATGTCTGGAGACCGCCCACTGAACACATAGGTGGTGACGGGGGGACGTGGGTGAACTGAAACATCTCAGTAGCCCGACTAAAAGAAATCAACCGAGATTCCCGTAGTAGTGGCGAGCGAACCGGGAACAGCCCAAACCAGCGATCCCTCGGGACCGTTGGGGTTGTAGGACCAGCGCAAAGAGACGCAGCGGTATTCGAACACGTTGGAAAGCGTGACCAGAGCGGGTGAGAGTCCCGTAGAAGACACCGGTGCCGATCGGGCTGGGATCCTGAGTACCACGAGACACGTGAAATCTTGTGGGAAGCAGGGGGGACCACCCTCCAAGGCTAAAGACCATATGCGACCGATAGCGAACAAGTACCGTGAGGGAAAGGTGAAAAGCACCCCGCGAGGGGGATGAAAGAGATCCTGAAACCACGTACTCACCAGCAGTCAGAGGCCACTGTTCCATGAGGAACCAAGGGCTGATGGCGTGCCTTTTGTAGAATGATCCGGCGAGTGCATCGTCGTAGCAGGTTAACCAACGCTAACGTTGGGGAGCCAGAGGGCAACCGAGTCTGAAACACGGCAAAAGTTGCGGCGATGCGACCCGAAACCACGTGAGCTATCCATGAGCAGAGTGAAGCGGATGTGACAGTCCGTCGAGGCTCGCACCCACCAGTGTTGCAAAACTGGGGGATGACTTGTGGATAGAGGAGAAATTCCAATCGAACGTGGAGATAGCTGGTTCTCCCCGAAATGTATTGAGGTACAGCTGCGTAGTGGCTCTGGTGGAGGTAGAGCACTGAATGGGCTAGGGGCCAAGTGCTGGTTACCAAACCCAACCAAACTCCGAATGCCACTAGAGAGAGCACGCAAGTGAGACGGCGGGGGCTAAGCTTCGTCGTCGAGAGGGAAACAGCCCAGATCACCAGCTAAGGTCTCCAAATCAGGACTGAGTGTACAAGGGAGTCAGTACGCCCAAACAGCCAGGATGTTGGCTTAGAAGCAGCCATCATTGAAAGAGTGCGTAATAGCTCACTGGTCGAGTGTAGTGGCACCGACAACGTATCGAGGCTTAAGTCCTGTACCGAAGCTGTGAAATCCGTCTCTTTTTGAGATGGGTTGGTAGGGGAGCGTTCTGTGAGCGGAGAAGCCAGATCGGAAGAACTGGTGGAGCGAACAGAAGTGAGAATGCCGGAATGAGTAGCGCCATATCTGTGTGAACCAGATACACCGAAAGCCTGAGGGTTCCTGGGCACCGTCAATCGTCCCAGGGTCAGTCGGGTCCTAAGCCGAGGACGTTATAGTCGTAGGCGATGGCAAGCAGGCCAGATATTCCTGCACCGGAGTACATTGTTTGACCGAAGGGGGGACGCGGTAAGGAAGGTGAACCCATCGAATGGACAGGATGGGCGTGTGCGTTGAAGTGCGAAACCGAGGCAAATCCCGGTTTCCAGTGCATGACACGTGCACCGAGCGCTCGCAAGAGTGCGGAAGTCATTGAACCCTACGCCGCCAAGAAAAGCCTCTAGGAAGATGTATACTCCGCCCGTACCGCAAACCGACACTGGTAGGCAGGGGGAAATCTCCCCAGGTGTACGAGCGACCCTCTGTTAAGGAACTCGGCAAATTAACCCCGTACCTTCGGAAGAAGGGGTGCCTGAGTAGCTTTCTCGCGTAAGTGAGGGGGTGAGCAGGCTGCAAGAAATAGGCTCAACCGACTGTTTACCAAAAACACAGGTCTCTGCGAACACGAAAGTGGAAGTATAGGGGCTGACTCCTGCCCAGTGCCGGAAGGTTACGAGGAGCGGTGCACGTAGCTGCGAATCTAAGCCCCGGTGAACGGCGGCCGTAACTATAACGGTCCTAAGGTAGCGAAATTCCTTGTCGGGTAAGTTCCGACCCGCACGAAAGGAGTAACGAGTTGAGCGCTGTCTCGACAGAGGACTCGGCGAAATTGAAGTACCCGTGAAGATACGGGTTACCCACGACAGGACAAAAAGACCCCGTGGAGCTTTACTACACCCTGGCCTGGAAACGAGGTGGAGTGTGCGTAGGATAGGTGGGAGCCGGAGAAATCATCCTTGTGGGGGTGATGGAGGCAAAAGTGAAATACCACTCTCACTGTATGTTGTTTCTCATCCTGAACCATGAAGCTGGTCAGGAGACAGGACCAGGCGGGTAGTTTGACTGGGGCGGTCGCCTCCCAAAGAGTAACGGAGGCGCTCAAAGGTTCCCTCAGGGTGGATGGACATCACCCGCAAAGAGTGCAAAGGCAGAAGGGAGCTTGACTGCAAGACGGACAGGTCGAGCAGGGACGAAAGTCGGACTTAGTGATCCCACATTCCCGAGTGGAAGGAGTGTGGCTCAACGGATAAAAGCTACCCCGGGGATAACAGGCTGATCTTGCCCAAGAGTTCATATCGACGGCAAGGTTTGGCACCTCGATGTCGGCTCGTCGCATCCTGGGGCTGGAGTAGGTCCCAAGGGTTGGGCTGTTCGCCCATGAAAGCGGCACGCGAGCTGGGTTCAGAACGTCGCGAGACAGTTCGGTCTCTATCCGTCGTGGGCGTAGGAGAATTGAGGGGCGTCATCTCCAGTACGAGAGGACCGAGATGGCTCAACCGCTGGTGAGCCAGTTGGCCTGCCCGGGCCAGAGCTGGATAGCTACGTTGAGAAGGGATAAGCGCTGAAAGCATCTAAGCGCGAAGCCGCACCCAAGACGAGTTCTCCCATCCTTTCTTCGGAGAGGATCAAGATCCCAGGAAGAGAACCTGGTAGGAAGACGACACGTGGAAGTCCGGTAACGGATGAAGCGAAGTTGGACTTATGATCGTACGGCTTGTTTCACAGTGGTGATCCCATGGATGTGAACAGGACGATCGTCGAAGAGCATTGTGAGAAGACTGTTTCTTCTTGTGTGAGGAACGTCGCTCGCCGCAACGCGCTCGGCAAAATTGAGGATCTGTATCGTAAATTGTAAAGAGAAGTGCACATAAGACACGAAAGACACCTGCCTATGCAGGTGAGCTGGTGACGAGAGCGAAGAGGGTACACCCGTTCCCATCCCGAACACGGAAGTTAAGCTCTTCAGCCCCGATGATACTATGTGGGCGACTGCATGGGAAAATAGGACGTCGCCGTCTCACCCGCCTTGAGCAGGTGTTTTTTATGTCCGGAACGATCACAAAGAGACAGGAGAGAAGGCTTGCGCCCTCTCTCCTGTTTGCTTATTCTGACTTGTAACGAAGCTGTAACGCTTATTAATTGAGCACGTTTGCTTCGTAGTAAGTAATGCCGCTGCCACGGCTCTCTGTGTCGCTGCTGCTTGCTGCGCTACCATGGTGGCTGCGGAACAGAGGATTGTCTGTATATTCTTTAAGTGCTTCCTTTGACTCCCAACGTGACACGGCCAGCACTGAACCATCTTCCTCCGTCCACAGTTCCATGCCTAGGTAGCCCTTGAACTGTTTCATGCCTGGAGCCGCATGCGTGAAGCCCTGGACCATCCGCTGACGGGCTTCGTCGCTAATATTGGCATCGGCAATTTTGTTGACTACAATTAACATGCTATCCTTCTCCTTCTGTCTTTCACTTACTGCTACTTCTATGCATCATATCATGTTCTTGCATTTTTTGTTCATGGTAAACAGTCGTAACCAACTATTTACCATGTCTCTATTATAGATTACTTTAACCTGAGTTTGCGCCAAAAACAAAAGAAGAGTAACCTCAAATAGCAGGGTACTCTTCTTTTGTTTTGTATAGAGCTATTTTAATAAGGACGAGGTACGTTAAACAACTGGCTAAGCGCTGAAACCTAACCCTGCGCTCGATGGGCTGAGCTGCTGGGCGCTCATCAAGAACTCTTCATAGGCCTCGCGCAGCTTGGGATAACGGAGCAGGAAGAAGCCCGCATACTCCTGTGTAAGTGCTCGTGGCTGACGAATAAGATGCATATTGGCTTCTTTTAACAGGCGACTTCCCTTTTTCCCATTGCAATGTTTGCAGCAGGCGACCAGATTTTCCCATGTGCTCTGGCCTCCGCGTGAACGTGGCAATATGTGGTCAAGGGTAAGATCGCGGCTACGTTTTCCGCAATACTGGCATGTCTCGTCATCACGCAACAAGATGTTCGTGCGTGTGGGTTGTAGCGCGACACGTGGTACCCGTACATTGGCCAGCAGCTGGACAATGACAGGACGTTCTAGCTCAAGATGACGTCGTCTAATACTATCCTCGATCAAGGTGCGAATGGTCTCATCTACAAATGTCACTTTATGTTTGGACAATAATACGATAAGACGGCGCTCCGGTATGACCGAGAGAGGCTGTAATGAGGAATTCAACACAAGAACAGGCATGAATGGCTTTCCTTCCTCTCTGTCAGAGCCGACAACACATACAGACAGCGAGGGATAAGCCATCAATGGAGCAGAACTATAGTGCCCTGTCCATCTTGCTTTATCGCCGCCTGCTAGAATGAGGTGGATATGTGTAGGGTTGTCTTGCATGCCCAGGAGAGGCAAAAGCAGGCACTCCAGTTGCATACGCGTAGGCGTATGCAGGTGCACAACCTGGCGCTATCGTTAGTGTGGCTCTCCATTGCTGAAGGCTTTTTACGATGGCGTGTGGTTGTGGTAGGCGCGTCAGAGGACAGGACAGCAAGCGGCTGAGGATGTCGCCTAATGTGTTACTCTGATCGCCTTGCATCTGGTAGCTCCTTTGTACCTGTATGCCGTATAAAAAAACAGGCACATACTTTTTGTGTCGTTTCGCACTAAAAAATCCTCTATTGGATTTCGATGCTCCTGACTTCCCTATTGGGAAAAGTATGTGCCATCCTGGTCGGGGTGAGAGGACTTGAACCTCCGACCTCAGCGTCCCGAACGCTGCGCGCTAGCCGACTGCGCTACACCCCGGTGTACCTTAATGCAATAAACTTGCCTACAATTTCCACAAGCTAAGTCTACGCTTGACTGACGTAAGCACAAGATCTGTTGCTAAGCTGGGCTTCCAACATTGATCTCTTGCTCTGCTCTTTGTTAGTATAGCATACGTTGCAAATTCTTGACAAGAGTTTTCAAGGATATTTATGAGAATCCTTGAAAACTCGTTCTTTTATGTCAGATATGTCAAGGACTGTTCTGGGCTACAGTATCTGCTTGACTAACTGCTCTGCTAATTCCAGTGAATAGTTCTGGCCGCGGTCATGCGGGTAGACCTGAAACATGTTGGCAACCCAAAGGTTCTCTAATGGTGTGTGCAATGGTGGAATATGCTCGCGATAGTCGGTGGTGACGATCGGTTGTGCGTAGGGCGCTGCGAACATCCAGCTTTCGGTGATCCATGCGTCGCAGAAGTCTGGTACGATCTTTTTGAGATGGGGTACAAATTCTTTCATGACTTCATCTTTGCTCATCTTGAACAGCCGGTCGTCCATTGCCCGATAGTTGCCCAGGTAGATCAGGTGCCGATCACCATATTCGGCTGCTGCACGCAGGTTGGTGTGTTCGACCATACAGGTGAAGGGATAGCCCTGATCACAGACGTTGATCCAGTAGCTGTCCGTTAACTTACGATCTACGGCGAGAATCAGGCAGTGTGCACCGTAGGCCTGGCCCCATTCATAGCGCTGACGGTAATCCTGTGGGAGCTCTGGTACTATTTTGCAGGTGAGCCGCGTCGGGAGTGTCGAGATGACGCGGTCAAAGCTCCACTTCCCCTGTGAGGTCTCTACCTGCCAGCGACCATCGAGCTGCTCGACCTTTTCGACGGTGGTATTGAAGAGGATCTTGCCGCCCTGCCTGGTAATGCGGTCTGCCAGTGTGTTGTAGACAAGCTGGAAGCCGCCACGCAGATAGCCTAGTTGGGCTGTGCGATCATGGATACGTGCCCAGAACCAGGGAAGCGAGATCTGGTCATAGACCGCGCCATACTTTCCTGTTAAGAGCGGCTTGAAGACCATCTCATAACCATGTGCACCCATCCAGCTCTCTAGCCAGGGATGCGCCCGCTTGCCTTCCAGCCAGTTGGGGTTGGCTATCTTTAAATAGGCGAGTGCGACCCCCATGCGAATACGCTCGTACATATTCAGTGGCTGGAAACGGAGTAGCGACATAGGTGAATCTAGCTGGTAGGTCTTGCTGTCGATCAAGCTTACGGTCTGAGGATGCTGCCATTCCAGGAGCTTACCAAGGCCCAATTCTTCAATAAGTGCGATGACGGTTTTGTCTGAACGAAAAATATGATGATAGAACTTGTCGAGCCAGACATCGTCTATCTGAAATCCTGATGCCAGACCACCCGCCAGCTCTTCGCGCTCAAAGACCATCACTTTCTGTCCTGCACTGGCTAGTCGATAGGCGGCCTGTAATCCCAGCGCTCCACCTCCAAGCACCGCGTATTCCATGCTTTTTTCCTTATGTACGATATAACGCCTACGATGTTACATTTGTGGTGTAACATATACGCTGCAGTGTGCACTGCTATAACGGGATGGCGCAAGGACCATCCCTACAATATTTCTGCTATTATTCTAACATAGGTGCATAATTATGCTAGCGAAATTGAATTATTGTGTTCATCGATAAGTGCGTTTTGTTGGAGGTGTTGGATGGGGATGCGTGATCTGAGCGCGTTTCTGCCGCTGTTGGCCTGTCCTTTCTGCTGTGAGCCTTTTGTGCAAGAGCAACAGGTGTTGCGCTGTACGAATCGGCATTCATTTGATATTGCTCGTGAAGGCTATGTAAATCTGGTGCGGAAGCAGTTGCCAGGCGATACGAAGGAGATGCTACTGGCGCGCAGGGCTGTCTTTGAGCAGGGTCTCTATCAGCCGCTGTCAGATGCTTTGAATACGTTGCTGCTGGCTCGTCTGAGCGCGCTTCCTGTTGTACGCTATTTTGATGCCGGCTGTGGCGAGGGCTATTATCAAAGCCGCCTGTATGAGGCGTTACTGGCTGGCGAGACTGCTGCCATTAGTATGGGCTGCGATATTTCGCGGGAGGGTATACGGCTGGCTGCCAGGCGTTATCCGGCGTCGTTCTTTCAGGTTGCGAATATTAAAGAACGCTTGCCTCTGGCCGATCAGGGATTGGATCTATTACTGAATATCTTTGCACCACGCAATACGCCGGAGTTCGCGCGTGTGCTTGCTACGGGTGCGTTACTGGTCATCGTCATTCCTGGCCCTTTGCATATACAACAGTTGCGCTCGGTGCTGCATTTACTTACAATTGAAGAGCAGAAGGAGCAACATGTAATCGAGCAGTTCACGGAAGAATGTAAATTCACACTGCTGGCAAGCGAGTCGGTGACCTATGATCTGACCCTGGATGAAGAGGCTCTGACGCGTGTTGTGATGATGACGCCAAACTATTGGCATCTGACCGCTGAGCAGCGCATGCAGATGACGACACTCTCTACTCTGACGACGACCTTTGATTTTCGTTGTCTGGTCTTTCAACGACGAATAGCGGCATAGGTAAATATAGCTATGCAGAAACGAATGAAGCTATACGTAAGTTGGTGTAGATCGATGCATACTGTTATAGACCATTGCAAATAGATAGAGAGCTGTAAAAGTACCACTATTTATGTCAGTTTGGGACAGGCTTACTAGCTAACTTTGCGTAACCAGTTCAGTATGATATACTAAACCCGTTGTCCCAGTAATGCTCAATCCAGACACAGACTTACATAATTACGGACAGACAGATCCACTCTACTCAGGTGTATATATTTACTGTTAGATGTGCCGCTAGCGCAAACACAGGACATATGGCCGTACCGGTACAATTAGCAGAGACGACAGAGCGGCGCTGATTGAGATAGCGAGAGGACGAGTGTGCCGTACATACACCGCGACACCGCCCACTGCGGGTACTGATGTGTACCTATCCTTTGCGCTACAGGACATATTATCCCTGAACGCATTCAGCGACGCCACTGGATGTTAAGGAAAATGAAGTGCGTAATCTTGAGAGGCTTACAGTGGAAACAGGCCGGGTCATTCAACAACGCTATCAATTACAGCGTTTAATTCGGCAGGGGCAAACCTGTGCCGTCTACCAGGGGTTCGACCAGGTATTGCAGCGTGCGGTTGCGGTTAAAATTGCTTCGCCCGAGTATATACAAGCGTATCGGGCTGCAATGCGTGCGACTGCTCAATTTACCCATCCCAATATTGTCGGAGTGTATGACCTGATCGTTGAACCTGATGCGCTCTATATTGTTCAAGAATATGTAGAGGGCGATGATTTTGGGACGTTGCTGCAATCACAGCTTACTCCCTACTATGTCGTCGATTTTGGGGTGCAGATCTGCCAGGCTTTGATGTATGCTGGTACTCCTGCGCGTAAAATCTGTCATGGTGATCTTACTCCTTCGGCTATTATTCGCGATAAGCGAGGATCGGTGCGGGTCAATAATTTTGCGCTTCCTCCGGAGATCCAGTATTTCGCTGCCTGGAGTGTCGTGGGCGGTGATCCTGCTGCACCTCTCTCGGATATGCAGCTCCCGGTTGGTCAGGCCAGTGGAGGGCGTCATGCCGATGATACGCGTGCCGTTGGTCTCTTGCTCTATCAGTTGCTGGCTGGTCGCGCTCCAGATGCTCGTGTTGTTGAATCACCTGCCGATGGGCGTCTCCGTTTTATGCGCAATACTCCCCCTGAAGTCTGTGAGATCATTGCTCGTACATTGATCCACCAGCATCCACAGTATATCTCAACTCCTGCAGTGCTCCATGCTGAGTTGAAGGTCCTGGCCGAGGCTCTTGAGCCGCCACCTGTGCCTCTGGCTATTCCGGCTATCCCTGCCTATCAGACAACTGAAGATATTATGCAGGTCGGGTCGCCTCAGTTTGCTCCTATGCGTTCGGGCAATCTGGTGAGTCAGCCGCTGGTGCGTGAGGGTGTGCGGATCGGGTCAGATGTCGACTATGCTCCTCGTACGGCCGGTATGTATGATCCTGGTCAACAGATGATGGAGCAGCCGCAACCAGGTATGCAGACGATGGCTGATGTGGGGATGTATCCCCAGGGTGGGGTCTCTTATGCCGGTGCCCAGTATGCGCCTGTGCCGCGCCGTATGAGTCCAATCTTGATTATTTTATTCGGCCTCATACTCTTCGCTCTCTTCTTTGGCATCGGCTATTTCCTTTCGACAATCATTCATATCTAAGATCTTATTCCGAAAACCAACGCGACTGGCGTCGCTAGTGCTACGCACACGCAAGTTTTCGGATACGTAGTAAGCTTGTGTGGAGGTCTCCGCAAGAATGCCTGCTTCTTCTGTGAAAATGCGGGAAGAAGCAGGCATTCTTTTATCTTCTCTTACTGTTCTTGACGCTCTTAGCTCTCTTCGGTGCTTAGCTCGCCTTCTTTTGCACTCCAGCGTTGTTTGTCGCGCTGGCGATACTTGTCCATGACGCTCTCGAATGCGCTATCCAGGTCGATCTCCAACGAGTTTGCTATGGCGGCAAGGGTATAGAGGATATCTCCCATCTCCATTGCGACGTTACCCTGAGCCTCGCTACTCTTCTTCGGCTTCTCTCCATAGTGATGGTTGATCTCGCGGGCTAGCTCTCCAACCTCTTCGGTTAAGCGCGCCAGATTGGAGAGTGGTGCCCAATAGTAGCTCTGCCATTCCTCTTTGACGAGATGATCGACGTCCTGCTGGACCTCTTGTAGTGTCTTCACTGCGCTCAATATCCTCTCTGCTGCCAGGTTTACTGTCCTATTTAGTCGATGCCTGCCTGTGGTTCGTTCGCTGCGTTGTCTTCAGTAATAGAGGCATAGGCAAGGTGCTGACTATTTTTTGCTTTGCCGACCTTGCCGTTGCGATCGACGATGATCAGTCCTCCGGTGCCTTCTGCGTGTTGGCTCAGGAACTCGATAGTTTTCTGTGCGGCCTCTTGTGCGTCTGCGCCGTGTGCGACGGCTGTGGCTGCTCTATGTGCGATCATGAGACGAATGAAGTCTTCGCCGTAGCCAGTGCAGGAGATGGCTGCGTATTCGTCGGCATAGAAGCCACAACCGATGAGTGGGGAGTCTCCTACGCGACCAGGATATTTGTTGAGAATGCCGCCGGTTGAGGTGGCGGCGGCGAGATGTCCTTCACTATCGATCGCGACGGCTCCGACTGTGCCATGCTTGCTGGTTGTGTCGTTGCTATCTTTACCGTTGCTGTTGCTGTTCTTGTCGGTCTCTTTCGCTGTGTAGGTTAATGCTGCTGCATTCGTATTGCCTTCTTTCCAGGCTGTATACTGGCGCTCAGTCAGTAGATCTTCGAAGCGACATGCGGGTATCCCTTGCTCACGGGCGAATTGTTGCGCGCCCTCTTGTATCAGAAAGGCATGCTCGCTCTCCATGACGCGCCGCGCAAGGGTGATCGGATGCTGGATCAATTCTACGCCTGCGATAGCTCCGACGTTGAGTGTTGAGCCGTCCATGATGCCTGCATCCATCTCGATATTTCCTGCGATATTCAGACAGGAACCTGTTCCTGCGTTAAAGTTCGGATTGGTTTCCAGTGCACGTACTGCTGCTTCGACGGCATCCAGTGCGCTGCCTCCCTGCTGTAACACGCTCCATCCAATAGCGGCTGCTTCTTTACAGCCTTGCTGTGCCTGTGCAAATCTTTCAGCTTTGATATTGCCGGCACCGCCATGTACGATAAGTGCGATTGACATGCTGGTTGATCCTCCTCGGCGTTTTCGCTATTGTACCATGGCTGCTGAAGCTCTGGAAATCCGTAGATCTTCTTCGCTATTTGACAGAGAATACTTCTGGCTGCTACGCTTAATCTGACTACATATGGCAGAAATTCGTCGTATATGCTACTCATACTGCGTTGATTGCTTGCCGATAGAGGGATGAAAATGCAGAATAAGGATTTTGTGACGTTAGTGGGGCCGGTGATGGAGCGCTTCTATGCCGATCTGGCTGCGTTGGTGAATATCGATTCTGGTACCTATCTTAAAGCTGGTGTTGATCAAGTGGTGGCCTATCTGGAGCGCCGTTTTCGGGAATTTGGTTTTGTGACGCAGCTTGTTGAACAGGAGGAGTACGGCAATCATCTTGTTGCGACTCACGAGGGGAGTGCTCAAGATGGTCCACGCCTGCTCTTTATCGGCCATACGGATACGGTTTTTCCCCAGGACGAGGCTCTACGCCGTCCTTTCTCGTATAGCGAGCAGGCGGGACTGCGTATTGCGAAGGGACCTGGTGTGTTGGATATGAAGTCTGGTCTACTGATGGGGCTCTATGCGCTTCATCTGCTGATCGAGGCAGGGACGACGGACTATCGGAGTGTTACCTTTGTGTGCAATAGCGATGAGGAGGTCGGTTCTCCTTCGAGTAAGCCGCTGATCGAGCGTCTGGCTCGTGAGGCGGATGCTGTCCTGGTTTTTGAGCCTGGACGAGCACTCAACAGGTTTGTCTCTGCGCGCAAGGGGGTGGCGAACTACCGCGTTGAGGCGCACGGACTCTCTTCGCATGCGGGTGTCGAACCGGATAAGGGTCGTAATGCTATTGTCGCGCTGGCTTACCAGGTACTGGAGTTGCAAGCGCTCAACGCTACGATTCCTGGTGTGACGCTTAATGTAGGGATTATTTGTGGTGGTGCGCGTACGAATATTGTGCCTGACTATGCGTATTGCGATATCGATGTGCGTGTCAGTGATCAAGCAGGCCTCCACGCTATTGAGGAGGCTCTGCGTAGGGTGACGATGCATACCCACGTGGATGGTACTGTGATTACGTTGACTGGTGGTGTGCGTAGTATGCCCTTTGAACTGACGCCCGCCAATCAACGCCTGGTTGAACTGGTCAAGGCGGCCGGGCGCACGCTGGGTCTGACTCTGGAAGATGTGGCGAGCGGTGGTGGCTCTGATGCCAATACGACTTCGGCTCTTGGTTGTCCTACCGTGGATGGTCTGGGCGCGGGTGGTGGACTGGCTCATAATCCCGATGAGTATGTGGAACTGGATTATCTGCCGCTACGCCTGGCTTTGATCTGTGAAGTGGTACGCTATATCTGTAATTATTATCAAGATGGGTGGCAATTATGACTGTAAAACGTGGAAAACCCTATCTCCATGAGATCCCTGTGCCGGATATTGTCTCTCTGGGTGCCTATGCCGATCGCTTACAACGCGAGGCCGAGGCGCGCGGTGAGCGTTTACCTGCTCCGATCCGTCTCCAGATCGGTGAGCCGAATTTCCGTACACCGGACCATATTCGTCTGGCAGCTATTGAGAGTATCGCTCGTGAGACACAGACGTACGGTCCTGCTGCCGGCTGGTCCTGGTTGCGTGAGTTGATCGCTGATAAGGTGACACGTATCGATGGCTATGCTGTACGACCTGAAAACGTTGCGGTGACGCTTGGTGGTACTGGCGCGCTGGCTACTGCTCTACAGGCCACCATTGAGCCTGGCGAAGAGGTCCTGGTCTCCGATCCCTGTTGGCCGATCTATCTGCCTCAGCTCCAGATTGTAGGGGCCGTCGCTGTCACTTATCCGCTGGACCCTGCCAACAACTGGCTCCCCGATCTCGCGGAACTTGAGCGTCGGGTGACTCCGCGTACCAGAATGCTCCTGCTTAATACCCCTGGTAATCCGACTGGTGCTGTCTTTCCGCAACAGACCATTGCTGCTCTGCTGGACTTTGCGCGCCGCCATGATCTCTATCTGCTCTCCGACGAATGCTATGACCAACTGATCTTTGATGGCGAGCACATCAGTCCTGCCGCGTTACTCTCGCCCCAGGAACTGGAGGCTGGACGCTTCATCGGTGTCTATACCTTCTCAAAATCGTATGCTATGACTGGCTGGCGTATTGGTTATGTTGTCGCTGGTACACAGCTTCTGAAGACGATTGTCGATGTCGTAAACGCTTCTCTCACCAATGTGAGTCTTCCTATACAGCGTGCTGCGGCGGCTGCGCTGGAGGGACCACAGGATTGTATCGCAACGATGCGTGAGAGCTATCGCCATAATCGTGACCTGGCTATCCAGATCCTCAAAGAGCACCAGCGCTATCTCTACACACCACGTGGAGCCTTCTACGCTCTCATCAATATCCGTGGACCGCGTGAAGAGCGCCAGGGCCGTCAATTCGCCCTCGACCTTATTCGCGAACATAACATCACCGTTACACCAGGCATCGGCTTCGGTACTGCCTCCACTGACTATGTACGCATCTCACTGGCCGCCCCGGCCGCTGATCTTGAACGCGGCGTGCGTACTATCTGCGAATTTGCCGACCAGGCATAGCATAGATACTACACCATAACTGTTACATGCCTTCTGCATAGGATAGGACGACAAATCCTATCCTACGCTTTTCTCTATGCTCTTCTACATCACTTAACGACCGAGACGTTGAAGCCATCGGTATAATCTTCGTCGTTGGCTAGTAGCAGTGACGTAAGCTCTGGATGGTCTTTGGTCAACTGGTTATATTTCAGCAGACCCTGTGTATCGGCATCTATCTCGCCCTGCCTGTCCTCCTGCGCCCATAGGGCAGGAAAACAGCGTACGCAGTTGTCGGCGATGATGATACTACCGGATCTGCTGAGCTTGATCGCCCATTCAAGATATGCAGGATAGGAGGCTTTATCGGCGTCGATAAAGATCAGATCAAATGGTCCTCGCTCGACAAGCTCTGGCAGGTGTTGCATGGCTGGACCGACCAGTACCTCGGTGCGCTCGGCTACCCCGGCCTGCGCGAAGGATGCACGTACGACCTCGGCATGTTTGGGGTTCAGTTCTAGCGTGATCATATGCCCATCGGCGGGCAGGGCTCGTGCCAGCCAGATACCGCTATAGCCGGCGAGCGAGCCGATCTCCAGAATCTGACGTGCCTGGCATGCCTTCGCAAATAGCTGTAGTAACTTACCCTGGATAGGATTGATCTGAATCTCTGGCAGGCCATGCTCTTTCGCCGCCTGCAACGAATGACGTAGTCCCTCATCCTCAGGTGCAAACATTCCAGTAATCGTCGCTTCTATGCGTTGGCGTAATGCTGTTTGTTGTTCTACTATTTCATCTGCCATCAAGGTCCATCTTTCGTGTATGCAACGCTGAAAATACATATACAGTGAAGTTACTTTTTGACGTCCAATGATTTTGTGTGCATAAGGACGTCCTCATGTATAATACAACAAAAAATTGTGTGGACTGCTCACCTGGTAGTGTTATAAGGTTCAGGTCTCGTAAAAATAGCTTTGGAGTATACGTACATGGATGTGATACATCATATTGATACCTTGCCTGCTGATCTCTTGATCCGTTCCGCCAGACGTGATGATGCTCAGGCGATCTCTGCTATCAATGTACTCTATGAAGTGGCTGAGACAGGGAGTGCGGATAGTACGGCTGCCCAGGTCTGTGAGGCCTGGGATGGTGAGCAACTGGATCTGGCGACGAACAGTCGTGTTGTGACGACTGCGAGTGGTCAATTGATCGGGTATATTGGTGTCGCTGGCACGTCGCGTGGTGTCTTTCTCGACGTACATACGACGGTGCATCCTGACTATAAACAACTGCCCATTCTCTCTTACCTGCTTCAATTTGCCAATGAGCGTGCGCCGTATGTGGCAGATGCCTATCCTCAATATCCGCGTCGGCTCTGCACCTATAGTTTTAGCGCAGAACGTTCTGCACACTTAATACAGGATGGCTATACTATCGAGGTCAGCGATTATCAGATGGAGCGCCACCTTGATACTACTCCACCTGTCGCACCTCAGCCGCTGCCCGGCGTGACGATTCGCCCTTTTGTGCAGGACCAGGAGGAGCATGCCGTCTATGCTGTGATTGCTGAGTCTTTCCCCGATATCGATGGCAAGCCCTATCGCTCGTATGAGGACTGGTATGAGGGTATCTTTTTGCGCAGGGCTAGCTTTGACCCCAGTATGCTCTATGTTGCTGTTGCCGATGAGCAGATCGTAGGCGTTGTCTGTTGCCGCACCTATCCTGATGAGCAGGGAGGCTATGTCTGGCAGTTTGGTATGCGTCGTGCGTGGCGCAGGCGTGGTATTGCACGCCAGTTGCTGCTGACGGTCTTTAACGAGTTCTACCGTCGCGGTCTCTATCATATTCAACTAGAGGTAGACTCGCAGAATAAAACTGGTGCGCAAGAGTTGTATGCGAGCCTCGGTCTGCATAAACGTACTCAGGTTGACTTTGTGACAAAGGTTCTATAGTTCAGTTGTACTGTCACATAAAGACGGCCTCCCACAATCTTCTATCGTGGGGGCCGTCTCTTTACTTTCTATGATGGAGGAGCGTTATGCTTTTTCTTTCAGCAGTTCGGTCTCGTTCAAGGGGCCTAGTGCTGTAATGACCTGTTTGTCAAGTGCCGGGAAGTGCTTGAGAGAGCGGATGACATCTTCAGGAGTGATCTTTTCGATGCGTTCGATCTCTTCTTCGGTGGTAATCAAGCGTCCCTCGGTGACCCAGTCGTTGGATAATGAGCGCATGCGTGAGAAGGTAGATTCGCTGCTCAGGACGATACTGCTGATCCACTTATCTTTGGCTCGGCGCAACTCGTCTTCAAAGACGCCATCTTCGAGCAAGCTGCGTAATTCGTCGTTAAGCATCTTGAGGACGCGGGGGGCGTTCTCTGGTGTCGTGTTGGCCTCCATCAGCAGGATGCCAGTGCCTTCCATGGCCCAGAGACCTGCGCTGGCAGATTCTGCGAGGCCGCGCTGGTAGATGTTCCAATACATGCGTGAGCCGTCGCTATCGCCCAGAATACTGCCACCGAGGGCGGCCGCATAGTAGTCGGGGTGATTGACGTCTACTGCTGGCATGGCGATGAGCATAATCTGCTGTTTGAGATTCGGGTCAACCATGATATCATGTATGGAGTGGGTCGGCTCATAGTGGCTGGTCTCACGGCCAGTCTCACCTGTACGCCAGTCGCTGCAATGCTTCTCGGCTAGCTCGACGATATGATCCCAGTCGAACTTGCCTGCAACTGCGAGGATCAGGTTGTTGGCGGCATAGCGGCGATTCCAGTAGTTGCGCATCTGGTCGATATGCATGGCTCGGATACTCTCACGGGTGCCCAGTACGTCATGACCGAGAGAATGCTCTCCGAAATAGTCTGCCATCATACGGCGATAGGCAAGATTGTAGGGCTGGTCTTCTGAACGCGCGATCTCGTTGACGATGACTTCTTTTTCCATCGTGAAGTCTTCTTCCGCCAATCGAGGATACATCATATCGCTCAGTAGTTCGACTGCGCGGTCCAGGTATTCGCCAAGCACGCGGGCATAGAAGACGGTAGATTCGTGTGATGTAAAGGCGTTGATCTCTGCGCCGATCTTATTGAATTCGAGCGTGATATCTTGCCAGTCAAGTGTTTTGGTGCCTTTGAAAACCATATGCTCCAGAAAATGGGAGACGCCTGCAATTGCTGGATCATACTCATCGCGGGAGCCTGTCCGTACATAGTAAGATACTGCTACCGACTCAAAGTCTGGCATCGGCTGCCCAACGATCTGCAGACCATTGCTGAGCGTGTGGGTATGAAATACAGTCCCGTTGGCTGTGGTCTCTGTCATGATATATGCTCCTCCAAATGTGCAAGGTGCCTTCTTGCTTGCTTGCCTTCTCTCTATCTCTTTACTCTCTTTGCAAGCATCGTGCATCAATTGCAGGTGAATAAGCTGGATTCTCTGAATTCCTTGTATCCTAGCATGATAGCCCCCCTATAGTTCGCTTGTCAAATACTCGCGAATGCGGAAAGCTTGCTATGAATAGGGCTACTGGTATGCGCATGCCTGGTAGCCTTTCTTTTTATCCAAATGCTCTAGGGTAGGAGTACAAATGTATCGCTATGAGATGGTTTCCGGTAACAATAAAGAGGAGTGTTGATGTGGTACGACATGCGTTGGTACCGATCATAACCTTTCTATGTATACAGCCGTTTTACTTGTCATGTTGAATATGGCGAAAGTGTGTGATATGCTACGCTGTAGGAATTTGCGTGTAGCATGCGTCCGCTGCTAGCTAGATAGACAACTTTTCCTGCGCTTCCAAGTGCATTCGGCTAGAAGAGGAGTTGTGGATGTCCGCCTCGATCTGGGGAGAATCAGACCTGCATGGTAATGAACCTTATCCCCTGGCTCTGCTGACCAATCTTTCACGCCAGGCGATGCAGCATTTTAATGCCCATGGGGCCTGTTTCGCTCTGTATGATGAAGAGGTAAGTCAGATGCGGGTTCAGATACATATTCGTGTGAAAAATATTGCTGCTCTGGCTGCTTTGTCGGTAGTCTCTCTACCTGATACGCTCTCTGATGATATGACGAAGGGTCGCCGTGTCACCAGGCAACTGGATGCTGAGGAGCAAGAGACGGTGCCTATGCAGCAAGTCCAGGCTCTCAATAGCTCTGATCCCTCTCACGTCCATGGACATACGTTTAATGATATTGAGCATGTTTCTGCTCAAGATTGTGAACTCTTCCCTGTCACGACTACCTATCCTATTGGTCAGGATCTGATCGGCTATACCTGGAATAAGAATGATGCCTATGCGATGCGCCATGAGGATTATTTGACGTTCTTTCGGGCCAACAATCCTCGCCCTTTGCATATCGATGCGACCCCTTCGCAATATCTGATTGTGCCTGTGCGTGAGGCGACGATGGCTGCTGATATGCGTGGTCGTACACGCCCCCCGAATGTGTTGGGTGTGATTGTGCTGTATCGCGTGGGCGCGCAGGCCGCTAGCTTCCAGAATCAACGGGCTGAGGCGCTACTGTATATGGAGCGGATCGCTCTGAATCTTCAGAATGATGCCCTTCAGCGCAAGCAGAAGCGTACCAGTGAGTATCTTGAGATGTTGCAAGGGATCAGTTCTGTCTTTCCAACCTCGGTGAAGCTCTCTGAACTGGTTGAGAATGTGTATCAATTTGTGCATCGTGTGGTGGATGTCTCCAGTCTCTTGCTGACCCTCTACGATCGGGATATGGATCGCTTATACGATGTCTTTGCTCTTGCAGATGGTCAGCGCGTCGATGGACTGGCTGAGAAGCCGCTCATAGTGTTCCCCAAAGAGCGCCCGGTCTTCTGGCGTGTGACGCAACAGGAACAGCAGACGTTGCAGTTCTCGCCTGCTCAGGAGCCAGAGATGGTGCAGACCTATCAGGAACTGCTGGGTGGTGCCTGGGGCGATCAGTCGGAGGCCGAGTCGTTCCTATTGTTGCCTATGAAGATGTTTAATCGCGTGATCGGTGCGCTCTGTATTACAAGTAAGCGCCCGAATGCTTTTCATCAGGCAGAGGTGCAGGTGCTGGAGACGATGACCCAGATTGTGACGGTGAGCATTGAGAATACGCGGCTCTATGAACGAGACCGTTCGATTCTGCATGAGGCGCAGCAGCGTGAGGCGCATCTGGCAATGGTGAATAGCGCGCTCCAGGCGATCAATTCGGTGCTCAATGTGACGGAACTCCTCAATACGCTGGTGGCGTCGGCGGCGGCGGCTACTCGTGTCGATATCTGTGTCTTCTTTGAGCCGTCACCTAATGGTGAGGTGCTGGTAGCGCATGCGCTCTATGCGCCTTCAAGTGTCAAGATGGTGGATGATGGGAGCGGTCTGCCGGTGATTGTGCCGCCACGCAAGGGCGAGCAGGATGAGATTATTAATCTGATTCAGCTCCCGTTCAAGGGGACGTTTTTGGAGCACTCGATCGATGATGGCTTCTTCTATCTGGACTCTCCCAAGCTAGAGGAGCTGGCACGTAAGTGTAACGAGGGCGGTCTTATCTTTTTGCATGAGATGGGTATCGAAAAGCTCTTGATGGTGCCGATGTCGTACCAGTCTGACTTCTTTGGCTTCCTGGCACTCCCAATCTCAAAAGGTGGCAATCGGTCTTTCCGTCCAAAAGATGTCGGTACGGTGCTGGCTATCTGTGCTCAAACCTCGAGTGCGATTCGCAATGCACAGCTATTTGAGCGGCGTGAAGAGGCTAATGCTGAGCTTGAACGTATAAATAAGTTGAAGGATGAGTTCCTGGTGACCGCTTCTCATGAATTGCGTACTCCGTTGACTGCTATTAGCGGCTATTCCAGTCAACTTAAACGCCAGAGCTCTCGTGCAACCCCACAGACTGTCTTGCGCTTCGCGACGAAGATTTCTGTTGCGGCTCAGCAATTGGGCGATCAGGTGGCGAAGATTACCGAGGCGGCACAGATCGGGCCGATTGAGCGTAAGATCGATCTACGCATGGAGCCGGTACAACTCCTTGCCGCACTGGAGGTCGCACTCAACATGCTGACCTTAAGCCCTGATCACGAGGTCTTGATTGATGTTCCACCCGATCTCTGGTTCAAAGGTGATCCGCCCTATGTACGACAGGTATTGACTCATCTGCTAGAAAACTCGATGAAGTACTCTCCTCCGGGGACTGCCATCCGTGTCTCAGCGACTGCGATCCTGTTATCACAGGTTGAGCCGTTGCTGAGTGAAGACCAGGCTGATCCTGGCTTCTTTGTCGATTATGTACATGATGATATCCCTGTGATCCTGGTTCGCGTGACCGACCAGGGTGAGGGGATCTTGCTAGAGGATCGTAAGACTATCTTTGATAAGTTTGTGCGTGCTCCTCGCTCGTTGACTACTCCGGTGCGTGGTACTGGATTAGGCCTCTATATCTGTCGTCGCTATATTGAGGCGATGGATGGTAAGATCTGGTTGGAGCAGACTGAACCCAACGAAGGTTCTACTTTTAGTTTCTATCTTCCACAGGCAGAGCCGCCGGTAGAAATCGACGAGTAGCCGCGATTGTCTGGCATTTACTAGCATACAGCATAGACTGCATACGTAGATTGCAAGCATACGATTAAAAAAGCATCTCTCTTAGAAGAGTGCTATAAGGAGATAGCAGGAGCATGAATCTTCATACAGCAACATCGAGTGCGAAGCCCCGGCCAAAACATATTTTAATCGTTGATGACGAGGCCGTGATTCGCAATATGATGGTTGACATTCTCGATCTTGAAGGCTTTGAAGTCATTGTGGCTCGTAACGGACGCGAGGCCCTGACTCGGCTCCGTGAAGCAACCCCTGATGAAGGCTTTCTGATTTTTCTAGACCTGATGATGCCGATTATGGATGGCTATGACCTTTGCTATGCTATCCATGCGGATACGATACTTCGCCAATTGCATACTGTCGTCATTATGTCTGCTCTTGATCAATTAGCGCGTGCCACATCACTACATGCTGATGCCACAATGCCCAAACCCTTTGACGTTGAAGATATTATGAATATTATTCATGTCTATATGGAGTAAGGGCGCTGCGTTGCATATACCGCTAACCGACAGGACCAGAGCGAGCTTGCTGTGGCTTGCCAGCGAAACTATTACACGCTATAGTAGGGTGAGAAGAATTCGGGGTGACATGAGGAGGGTCCAACGTGGACGAACTTGTTCTGACGTTGCATACGTATAACGTCTATTTTATCTGGGTAACCTTTGCAATCGCGGGTTTCTGGGGACTTATTCTTTATTTTGGCAAGCGCGCTATGATTAAGCCATGGCGCATCTCACTTATCGTAGCGATGGTCTTTGGTATGCTGCAAGCTGTCTTTGGTATCTATATGGTGGCACGTGGCTTGAAGCCGGGTGGTGGTGTCGGCGATTACTATTTGCATTATATGTATGGTGGCCTTGTAGCGTTGGGCATTCCTCTGACATGGATCAGTTTTACCTCTTCTAATGGAGAGAATAAACGCTATGATCTGCTTGTCTACAGTATTGCTGCCATTGTCATTGTGGCGCTGGGCGTGCGTGCGTGGATGACTGGCCCTGCCTGATCGACTCTGTCTGGCTCGCGTCTTGACGATGGCTGTGACATGTATCGCTCTGTTGTTTCTTCTTTCGTCGCGCTAGCTTTGTAACACAGAAACAGGAACCTATGCGAGCATCTTTTATTCACATTGCAGATACCCACCTGGGATATGAGCAATACGGAGTGCGTGAGCGCTTTAATGATTTCAGCCATGCTTTTTGGGATATTGTCGATGATGCTATCACACGCAAAGTTGATTTTATGGTCGTGGCGGGCGATCTCTTCAATAAGCGTGCGATCGATGCACTGACCCTTATTCATGCGATTGAAGGCTTTCAGAAGTTGCGTGAGCATGGTATCCCGGTGATTGCAATTGAAGGGAATCATGATCGCAGCTATTATCGGGATGGTATCTCCTGGTTGCAGTTTCTCTGTTATCAAGGCTATATTAAATTATTGACGCCGGTGATGCAGGATGGTGTCCCGCAATTGACTCCCTGGCAGCAAGATACGATGCTGGGTAGCTATATTGATCTGCTTGATGGTCGTTTACGCGTCTACGGTTTACCGTGGCAGGGTGCTGCGACGGCACGCTCTCTTGAGGGTCTGGCGCAAGCGTTAAAGGCCGCGCAGGCGGAGAATGCTCCCGCTGAACAGCGGGTCGAATATCGTCTATTGATGATGCATACCGGTGTCGATAGTGTGGTGCCTCGTGTGCAGGGTCTGCCGACGATAACCCAGTTCCAGCCGTTGCGAGCCTCTATCGATTATCTGGCACTGGGACATATACATAAACCTTATGACTTCGATGGTTGGATCTATAATCCAGGTTCGCCGGAGACGTGTAGCGCTGAAGAGGCTCAGTGGGAGGATCGCGGCTACTACTATGTCGAGATTGATACCGAAGAGCCGGAACGAATTATCGACGCCGAACGTAAAGAACGTGTACACCATGCTCAGAGACTGTCGAGTAAACGGCGCTCGTTTGTACGCTATAATCTGCGCGTCGATGGTCTACTGGAGCCGGATCTACTCTATCTGCGCCTCGAAGAGTACTGCCGTCGCGAGGGGAGTAAGTATGAGCATCTGCAACCAGTGGTTCAGGTGCATCTGATCGGGACGCTCGCGTTTGACGCTGGTGCTCTGGATATCCCACGGATGGAGGAGATGGTGCGTAACTTCTTCTCGCCCCTGTATGTACGGATTGAGAATAATACGAACGATCAGGACTATACACCTGAAGATGAGAGCCTGGACGGACGGGACCGTACACTCTGGCACGAACTGGAGCGCCGCATCTTTGAGGAGCTTGTCGGTCAGGATAGCCGCTACTTTCCGGCGCGTGACCAATGGAGCTCGGTAATTACTGAATTAAAAGCATCAGCTCTACATAAAGAGAGTCCGGAGCAGATCGCACAATTCTTGCGAGAAAAGCGAGAAAACTTGTTATCCTCTTAATGCGTTGCTACTTATGCCCGTGTTCGTTATGGTAATAGACGGAATATTCGTCTGCTGGTGAATGTTTTGTATAGTAGGTGAAGACCTCGTGTCTCCCTGCTCAAGATGTATCGAAGAGAACCGGATAATTGGGCAGTTGTTGGTGTCTGTGGGTATCTGGGAGCGTCTGTGGGTCTTGTGGCTCTGTACAACTGCTCTATGCTGTGTCCCCTCCGGTCTTTCCATTTCGTTTACTGTATAGGCATATCTTAGTGCCATTGCCTCTGCCTGCGCGACAGATGGTTGACATTGATCTCTGAGCAGGCGGTTGCGTGTACTATCACCTGGGGCGTCTGGGGTTATATCCCTCGTATTCGCTATGAGGGCGGATTTTATTGGCGGGGAGTGTGATTGTTATGTCTGAAATAGTTTTACGTGTGGCTAGTCTACTCCTGATCTTTGTCTTTGCTGCCGTTCTGATACTTGCTGTGCAGTACTTTGTACGGGAGAGACGCCAGCGTGCTCTCAATGCTGAGCCGTTAACTCAGTTTAGTGCAGGCTCACGCATTGATGCATCCAGAAGCGAGGATGCAACCGATAGCGAGGTAAAGGTTCCTAGCCGTGTTCGTATTCTTGCGTTCAGTAGCGAGGATAGTGAGCAGTGTCGTGTCTTGCAGGCGCCGGTGCTACGGCGTGTGGTAGAAGCCAGAGGTGATGATGTCGTCGCGGTGATTACTATTGATGCTTCGACGAATCAAGCCCTGACACAGCGTTACCACGTGCTGACCGTGCCTACTACTGTGCTACTCGATACGGCTGGCAAGGCCCATGCTGTCAACTATGGTTTTACTAATGCTCAGAGCTTACTTAAACAGGTTGACGAGATCCTTGCTGCCGATGGCGCGCAAGAGGCTTTGTCGTAATCTTCATGCTACGTTTAGCTGATCACTCTCTATTTCTTGCGTACGGTAAGTTCGCTAGAGGCCCTCTTCCAGGGCTTTTTTTGTGCATAAATCACTGCCTCCTTGTACTGAGTGATGCATATTCTCCCGCTTGCTTCATGGCAGAGCAATAGTCAGCATGATAAAAAGCATACAAACTATTTGGTGGGAGTCGCTATACTAGATGCAAGGATAGGCAAAAACCTATACCCGCGTAGTGTCGGAGGTATTCGTACTGCCTTCCGTTTGCATTGTGAGGAGAAAAAAGATATGCGACGAACAATGCGTGTGACGTACTCACTCCCCACTCGTGATTACTCGTTGTCTCTCCTGTATGCTGCTCTCGACTATGCACGGAAGGGCTACCGCGTCTTCCCTCTGCACAGTTGTACTACGAATGGACGTTGCACCTGTGGTCAGCGTAGTTGTCGTCGCCCGGGACTGCATCCTTTGATTCCTGGCCTGAGTTTGGCGACGACTGATCCTGTGACGATTGCACGCTGGTGGCATCAGTACGAGTTTGCCAATGTTGGCCTGGCGACTGGTGATGGTCTACTGGTGATCGAGGTTGATCCTCGCCAGGGTGGCGATTTAGAAGCTTTTATGCAGTTCTATGTGGTGCCTGATACCGCTATCGCACGCACCTCTGAAGGGTGCTGGCAACTCTACTTTACCTACAATCCTGCTTTTGTTCTACGCGCGACAATCGATAAGTTTGGCCCGGGGACGCGCAGCTATGGCGATGGCTGCTATGTGGTTGCTCCACCCAGTCGGAGCGGTGACGATGCCTACTCCTGGTTGAATACGAACGCGCTGGAACGTCTCCCTACAATCTTTATTCCAACGCTGCTTAGCTCTCAAATCGCACGTCAGTCGTGGTCTCCTGACTTTCACGATAAGGAGACCGCTACGCCGGCTCATGCCTCTTCTCCGGCTGCTCGTGCTCTCTCATCCCGCCTGATACAGCGTCCTCTGCTCTGGCAGGAGCTTCCTGAGCAGGACGAATAGCATCGATGCGCACTCAATTGTAGCGCAGAGAACTCGGCGGTCCACTGTATCCTGATAGTACAAAAGAGGAGCGCTTCAACCATGTATATTGGTTGAGGCGCTCCTCTTTTTGCTGGTGGCGAGAGACAGGATCGAACTGTCGACACCAGCATTTTCAGTGCTGTGCTCTACCGACTGAGCTATCTCGCCGCGTGGGATAAATATAGCACGATCTAGATTTTTCGTCAACCCTTTTGGCTATCGTTCTTGAAAATCAGCAGGATGAGAAAAAGTCGTTTTTCCGCCAGCCTGTTCACTCACGCATTCAGCCTCACGCTCACTCACATGCATTCTCACTCTCGCTCTTTGACTTCAACTCTTCTATTCACTCGCACGTATTCACCATTTATTAGCTCTATCTCTGCTATAAAAATAGCTTGAGCTTGCTGTTTATCATAGCAGCTTTCTTTCTTGATTTTTTTATTAGGGCGGCTATCGTTCTACCTTCTCTGCTCAAACATCAATGAACAAAGGTTTTTTTCGGCCCGGCGTGTAGCTATGTTTCAATTTGTTTTATTTTGTATAGTCATTTCTTCCTATACTTCTATATGTTTCATAGAATTCCATTTGTATATGCACTATGATAAATGCAACCCAAAGACCATGGCTACCTCTTTGAGAGAGTGTAGCCGCTATCGAATAAGGAGAAGTTTGTTTATGTCGAGTAAACCGCAGAATGTCGTTAGTCAATGGATTAATGACCACCTCTTGTCCGGCAAAGTTGCACGACAGGTTGTCATAATGGCTATTCTTCTTGTGGTACTTGGAGCTGGTTTTGGCTTGACGTCCACCAGTGCCTCTGCCCATGGAGTATGTGCTGACGGCGATACTGTGTATACTGTGCGTTCTGGTGATACGCTTGATGCAATTGCGAAGCGTAACAACATCAGCACGCAGCAATTGGCTTCCTATAATAAAATTGGTGATGCTAATTTTATTCTCCTTGGGCAAGATATTTGTATCCCAGGCAGCGGTGCCAACACAACTCAAACGGCTGTGAAGCCAGTAGCGAAAGCACCAGCGAAGCCAGTGACCAAGGCACCAGCAAAGCGGGTAGCGAAAGCACCAGCAAAGCGGGTAGCGAAAGCACCAGCAAAGCGGGTAGCGAAAGCACCAGCAAAGCGGGTAGCGAAAGCACCAGCAAAGCGGGTAGCGAAAGCACCAGCAAAGCGGGTAGCGAAAGCACCAGCGAAAAAGAGCGCCGCCATATTGGGTACGTATAATCCTTTTGCTTATGGACAGTGCACATACTGGGCAGATGCGCGTTACCATCAGTTGCATCATGTATATGTTCCCTGGATTGTGAATTCGAATGCTGGACAGTGGGTCGCGCGCGCTCAGCAGTATCACTGGAGTGTATCTAGCACTCCAAGCGTTGGTTCAATTATGGTGCTCGCTCCTGGCGTTCAGGGCGCATGGAGTGTTGGTCACGTGGCTATCGTTGAGAGCATGAGAGGCAAAAGTTTCGTTGCTAGCAGTATGGACTGGGATGGTTCTGGTGGCACTGTTAATAGATCAACCTTTACGGCTGGTGCTGGTGTTCATTTCATCAAGAACTAGGTTATAGATCGGTTGATGTAGATATTTGACATTAGAGATTTAAGGTTTCCTACGCGGATCGGACAGAGGTGTTCGATCCGCATTTTTGTGTTTTACTCACGGCTTATTTCGTTCTCGCTGCGTTTCTGGGTTCCCTCTTCCCTATGATGATAAAACCCTTTTCTCCTATGCCTCATATTGTTTCATGATGATTCTCTATTGCTGCATTATTATATAGAGCAAGATCTATTGATAGAGAACGTGTCTTTCATTCCTGGTATTGCGGGAGGAGTGTAGCTGTTAGATGAGTATATGGAGAGCTTTTCGGAGCTTCTGGTCCTGTTTCTATAGACATCGTATTGCTTGCATTGTCGTAGGACATATTGTTGTTGTTGGTGTTCTAGCCACTACCTGGGTGAGTGCTCCTTTTGCTGCGGATATGCTGCAACCTACGCCTACTATGACTGGTGGGGCTACTGTGGCTACTCCCCATATGTTAACCACTATCACTGCCATGCGTGGGATCTCGAATCCCTTTCCTTATGGACAATGTACATGGTGGGCATCGCAGCGTTACTTTCAGTTGAGTGGTGTCTATGTGCCCTGGACCATCAATGCGGATGCGTATCAGTGGAGCGACCGTGCGCGCGATTTTCACTGGAGTGTCTCTGCTCAGCCACAAGCAGGGGCGATCGTGGACCTGCAGGCGAATATTCAGGGTGCCTCTAACCTTGGTCATGTCGGTGTGGTCGAGCGCGTCCTCAGCAATGGACATGTTCTGGCGAGCAATATGAACTGGGGTCCTGACTTTTCGCAGATCTCGGATGTCGAGTTTGCGCCAGGCCCTGGGGTGACTTTTATCACCGCAAGGTAGTTCTTCTCGTGAGACTGTGTTTTATCTGCCGTATCCATGATGGATTGGCTTTAGAACTACCATCCACGGCTATCACAGCTATGACTTATGGGTCACAAATTTGCATCTTTTCTCACTTTCCGTTAACCTTAGATTCGCCTGTACAAAATATGCTAGTCTCCCCTTTCAGGCTGGTCACTTATGGTATCTACCGCATAAGTAGCCTTCACTCCATCAGAGTTGAGAGCACCCACACATACTTGACAGGAGAGGTTATTCTGTTTAAGAGGCACGAACAAAAATTCTAAAAAATTTAGACGGAAGGAGGGATCGTAATGGGAACGACCAATACCCGCCGACAGCCTGGCTATTATGACGACATTGATCGGGATGATCTGTATGAAACTCGTATGCCAAGTAGCGCTCGTCGCTACAAACCGACAAACGATTTTTCGGACGACTTCGCTCGTTCGCAGGTGCAGACGCGGCAGCACACGACTCAAACTCGGAATACTGCTACCTCGATTCAGCGCCGCTCCACTATGTCCGGTACGTATACTAATACGTCCGGCAAGTATACCAATGGGTACGCCGGTGGGTATACCAGTGGTGTTACTTCAACTGCGGTGAGACCGACCAGAACGGTAGAGAGATATACCGAAGAGATTCCTGTACACAATCGCAATCATTCGAAGCGGTTCTATACAACGGTAATCGTCGGTATGTGCGTGACAATCGCGCTTCTGGCCTGCTTATCTTCGTTGATAACATGGTGGCAAGGATTCCAGGAGGACTTGACCTATGGGAATCCCCGCACGGCTCAAATTGATGCCGTTGTTGGGCATAACGATAGTACTGCAAACCCTACTCATTTTATATTCCTTAATCTTCATGGACATATCCAAATTATCGAAATTCAGGGTGGTAATGCAGCAAAAACTCATGTCTACACCGGTCCTACCCTTTTAGGCGCTAATAAGGATAGTATTCCTGTCACTGGAGAGATTGTCAATCAACAGGGCAAGCAGAATCTGATTGTACATGTTGGGAGTCAGGATCTCTACTTTATCAATGATGGGACTACGTTTAAGTTGCGTCAATAACTACCTTTCCTGTTTGGGAAGAGGCGTGGAAAGAGGGCTTTACTCCTTCTTTCGTATGCAGATCATTTTGCTCTGCATAGACGTCTCTTCTTTTTTTCTAGGACCGCATTTTTCTCTGGGATAGCTGCTTCTCCAGAGTGCGTAAGTAGTGCTCTGGATTTTTACGAAAACGATCACGAAGCCTCCCATTTTCTGGTCGTACCATTCGATTTCTTTCTCATCCAAAACGCAAAACCAGCACACCGAACGAAGACGAACGGTGGGTAAAACAGAACGCTGTTTGGAAGCTCGCTAGCACGAGGCCATAGTGAGGGGCAAAAAAGCACAGGAATAGACCTCTTCTTGCCTGAGAGCAACATTCATCATGCTCTCACCTGGATACAAAACTGTGCTGCGGGCCAAACTCGCTCACATAGTGCTGAAAGCTGGTCAAGGCTTCAATGCATGACCAGCTTGTTCTCGTGAGTTCCTCGCGCCTTTTCTCCACAGCCACGATGGCTTTTTCTGGCCGACCTGCCGTCAGTTCGTCCAGGACCGAGAGGATCACCTTGAAGTCGTAGCCAGCCTCTCTGAGCAGGACCACCACGCGCAGGCGGCGCATCTGGTGCTCGTCATAGAGGCGGTAGCGGCTGTACTGCTCGCGAACCGGGTGCAAAAGGCCCTGCTGTTCCCAGAAATGCAGGGCCGAGACACGCACGCCCACTTGTTTGGCCGCCTCTCCTACTCGGAACCGTTGAGGATGGGGGGTGCTTTGCAAAGGAGCGGACCCAGTGGCCAATGTACGCAGCGCGGAGAGCGTTTGCTCCACTTGGAAACGTTTGCTAGCAAGCTCGGCGTGACGCTCGTCGATTGTCGCAAGCGCTGTAGAAAGGTCGCCACGATGAAGCGCTTGCATGATCGCTGATGTTCGGGGCCAGCCGTAGCCACGAACCATACTTTGTACTGCTTTGAGTGCAGCTAGATGCTGCTGTGTGTAGAGGCGATAGCCGCTCGGACTCCGCTGTGCTTGCGGAATCAAGCCATTCGCCTCGTAATTGCGTACTTGTTGCACACTGATGTGTCCAGCTAGTGCGAGATCATAGGTACGTAGATAGGGACGAGCTGTCATGTCAAACTCCCAAGTGCTTTTAGAGACTTCTTTCAATCAACACTCTTCTTTCTACCACATCGAACAAGCACATTGAGCCTCAATAGGAGTCTGATGTACCCACACCCACGCGTTTCCATGCTGCTCCACCCTCCAGTTGGGCATCGGTGTTGTACAGTAGAGATGTGATCAAAGCAAAATAGTCAGGAAAGGACCAATACCCATGAATGAATCTGAGATCAGCCAGTATATCACTGAGACATTTGAGGGCGTGGATGTTGTGGTCGCTTCGGGCGACAGCTTCTTCTTCTACAACCCGGATAGGAACGTACCGCCAGATCACAGGTTAATGTTTGTAACGATTGTGACAAGTGATATCAATGACCAGTTCTCCAACCTCAACCGCCCGTCGGCCCTTCGCTTGAACATTGGCATCGGCAAGCAGACGTTTTACTCGCTCTTCGGCGAACCCTCGCTTCCTTCCGGCAGAGACAGCGCGGCGATCAGCGACAAGAACTCGAGCGACTACGACTTCACTGCCCTGGATCAAATAATGCCTCACCCGGTGTATGGCCGAATGTTCTGGGTATGCGTGCTCAACCTTAGTGATGTGACGTTTGAAACGAAAGTGCGGCAGCTTTTGGTCGAGGCGCATGATCTGGCAGTGAGCAAGCACAAGCGACAGGCAGCTCGCAGGTAAACCCCAACCGGAGAAGGTGAAACCATATGTCTATCACACAACTATGAGGTAGGCCCAGGAGTGCGCCTGTTGAGAACAACGACCTCGCTTCTTTGACACATATCCTATCTTTGATGCCTTGCTTAAGCTCTATGGCGTATACTATTTTTATCTGCAGGGGCATTAATATCCTTCAACGTCTATGTATCTATGTTGTTTGCTCTGAAAGCATTGAAAGCACAGAAAGCGAGTTGCTAGCATGGCAGTTTTCCAGCCTGATAGTTTGAAGTCAGAGATTGATGAGCATATTCCCGATCTTGTTGCGGTTCGCCGTGATCTCCATGAGCATCCTGAGACCGCCTTTGAGGAGGTGCGTACCTCCAATATTGTTGCGCAACGGCTCCGTGCTATGGGCCTGGAGGTGCAGACCAATATCGCGAAGACCGGTGTTGTCGGTCTGTTACGCGGCGATGCTGCACCTGCGAATGCGAAGACGCTGGCTATCCGTGCCGATATGGACGCGCTTCCTATTCTTGAGCAGTGTGAGCATGATTACCGCTCGCAGACTTCTGGCAAGATGCATGCCTGCGGCCATGATGGTCATACTTCTATCTTGTTGACGGTGGCGGATATTCTTCATCGTCATAAGGCTGATCTTAAAGGCAATATCAAGTTTATCTTTCAGCCCGCTGAAGAGATCGTTGGTGGCGCGCTTCCGATGGTAGAGGCCGGGATTATGGAGCATGTAGATGGGGTGATCGGCCTACATCTGATCAGTACCTTCTCTGTTGGTCGAGTCAGTGTGACTCCTGGTGCTGTCTTCGCCAGTGCGGACCGTGTCAGGCTGCATGTACATGGCAAAGGTGGTCATGGTGGTATGCCCGAAGGGGCGATCGATCCGATTGTGATTGCGGCTCATATTATCGTGGCGCTACAGACAATCGTGAGCCGTCAGACGTCGCCCTTTAGTCCTGCAGTCGTGACGATTGGTGAGATCAATGCCGGGACGGCCCCGAATATCATCCCGGAGCAGGTTGATCTGCATGGTACGATCCGTTCCTACTCCCTTGAGCAGCGCGATTTCATTATTCGTCGTATCAATGAGATTGCGAAGGGTATCGCGCAAGCTATGGGTGGCGACTGTACGGTACAGGTATATAATGGCTGCCCTCCCTGTGTGAATAACGAGCAGATGGCGGCTCTGGTTCATGATGTGGCTGTGACGACTGTTGGTGAGGAGTTCGTTAGCAATGATGTGCTGACGACCGGAGCCGATGACATGGCGCACTTCTTGAATGCCGCCCCTGGCTGCTACTTTATTGTTGGTGCGCAGAATGCAGAGAAAGGCGCTGGCTTTCCCCATCATCATCCGCGCTTCAATATCGATGAGGATGCTCTGCCCATTGCGGTCGAGATGCTCGTGCGCTCATCTTACGCTTTCCTGGATGCAGAGGAATAATCTCTCCTGGTACCATTGATGATCGCTGTCATGAAGAAGGTACCGGAACATCCCTCCAGTGCAGTGCGAGAAAGAGATGTTCCGGTACCTTCTTGTAATGCCTGTAATGCCTGGTACTTAGCGCTGTCTCTGTACGACGCCTTTTATATATTCACGTAGTGCGGGCCCGATCTCTGGATGCTGGAGTCCCAACTCGATTGAGGTGGTAAGCAGACCAAGTGGTGTACCCATGTCCAGGCGTGAACCGGTGTAGTGGATGCCATAACATTTTCCCTGATGTGCTTGTTCAAGCAGGGCATCAGTGAACTGGATCTCACCGCCGCGTCCCGGTTTTGTGCGCTCCAGGATTGGGAAGATATCGGGTGTGACGATATAGCGACCTGCGACGGCCAGGTCGGAGGGTGCCTCTTCGATAGACGGCTTCTCGACCAGGTCTTTTACCTGATAGATGTAGGGCTCTTTCTCCTCAACAGAGGCGATGCCATACGATGAAATCTGCTCACGTGGCGTCTGGAAGAGGGCGAGGACAGAGGTCTGATACTTTTCAAAGACCTCTAACATCTTTGGCAGGCAAGGGGTGATCTCGTCACCCAGAAGTACCGCGAATGGCTCGTCGCCGACGGCCTCGCGTGCACACAGAATTGCATGCCCCAATCCCAGCGGCTCCGACTGGCGGACCGCCATGAACTTCGCCAGCTCCTGTGGACGACGCACTGCGGCCAGCTCTTTCTTTTTGCCTTTGCGCTCTAGTGTCTGCTCAAGCTCCGAGAAGCGGTCAAAGTGATCCTCAATCGCGTGCTTGCTATGGCTGGTAACGAAAATAATCTCTTCAATACCGGCTTCTACTGCTTCTTCCACAATATATTGCAGCGTGGGTTTGTCAACGAGGGGCAGTAGCTCTTTAGGAACTACTTTGGTGGCCGGTAAGATCCGTGTCCCGAGCCCTGCTACGGGAAGTACTGCTTTACGAATGCGCATTGATTCTCCTCATCTATTGGCACAGGCAACAAGTGTTGTCTGTCTTTAGCAATGTCAAGGTCCGTTTTCTATTGTAAGGTATTGCTACTGTTGAGGTCAATCTAAAAAAAGGTCGACGCTGTGCTTTTTACGGCAAGGTTGACTTTGTATTTTCTTATTCTATTCTATTTATAATACGTTTTGTTGCATGTGTGCATACACAAAAGAGGACCATCGAGAAGAGTAGTGATTTTCGAACACCCGAGTGCGCCGCCACTGGCGGCGCACTCGGGTGTTCGAATAGGGATATGATGCCATAGACACCTGGTCAACTGGCAAGCAAATATATGGTCAGGCATTGCCGAAGATAACGGCGGCAATAAAAACCAGGATACCGCTACCAACAACTTGTATCATAGATTTGATCCATTGCGTACCAAAGTAGCGATGACGGATCGCTGAGATGGCGATGAGCTCGACGCCGACGACGACATAGGCCAGAGTTAATGCGAGCTGAATATTCGAGACCAGGAACGGCAGTGTATGCAGTGCACCACCAAGGAATGTCATAATACCAGTAATGCCGCCACGAACGATCGGACTACCACGACCTGTTAATGTCCCGTCATCCGAAAGACCTTCAGAGAAGGCCATACTGATGCCAGCGCCAGTGGCAGACGCGATACCTACCAGGAATGTTGTAAACGGCGAATGGGTCGCAAAGGCGGTCGCGAAGATAGGAGCAAGCGTTGAGACCGAACCATCCATCAGACCAGCCAGACCCGGCTGCACTACGCGCAGCAAGAAATCATGCGACGTATCATCATTATTGCGTAGTGCGTTTATAATAGCACCTAACTCCTGGCGTACAGTTACCTTATCTCCCTCAGTGTTCACGATCTCCAGTTCTGGACGTACCATATTCGCCTTCTCGATGTCTTGGCGCTCAGTGTTCTTGCCCTGGTCCTGAGTATCCTGTGCCATACTTTTTATCTCCCTTATAGCTTATTTGTACTTCTATACTTATCTGTCTATATACATATACACACTTAGCTGGTTTTTCCCGCTGTTTTGTGTATAGATTTTGCTGCTTCAACCTGCGCTTGCTCCTGACAATTGGAGCAGAGACCATAGAGCCGTATCTCATACGACTCTAGCCGGATACCTGTGGCCTGAGCGGTGACCTCGAGTGACTCCTGTGTCAACGGTATATCGATGGGCACATCTAACAGTGTCCCACAATGCGTACAGATAGCATGATCGTGGCGATGCACATGTCCATCGTAACGCGTACTATCATCACTACCTTTGAGCTCGCGTATTATTCCCTGTTGTGTAAGGTTATGTAAGATGCGATACACACTGGCCAGGCCGATTTCAGGTCGCGTTTTTCTGACCTCACTGAAGATCTCCAGTGCTGTCGGGTGATAGTCGGCTGCACGTACGACCTCCAGGACGGCCTGCCCATTAATATTCAATTTCTCACGCATTGTCCAGCCTTCTTCCTACCCTCAGGTTAGCCCGAGTTAGGGTAACCTAATAATGATAATCATTCTCACTTTGATAACAAGGGCATAGTATCATCCCATTCAAAGGATGTCAAGGGATTTTATCAATCTTCTATTACCTGTGCTACTGTAAAAGTGACTTTATTGTAAAATATTTTCAGGTTATGTCTATATTTAATGTAAAGAGTTCAGCGCCCAATCTACTCAATTTTGTATATCTCTTCCCTTGCTCTTCCATACGTGAATTACATCTTTACTATATAGGATATCTTTTACCATATTTTCGTCGCACGCTCTCCTATTTTGAGCTTACTGGTAGTGGGATCACTAACTGCCGGAGTACGTTTGTGCTGGTAGAAGCGCAATATATACGCTATTTTACTTCATAGTGGCTTTAATATGGTAGATAAGACGGTAGTAATATTACTACTATAGTGTGCTAAATGTGTATATTTAAATCGAATTTTGCGTACGCATATGTTGTTTTATTTGTATGTACGTAGTGATTTTTTTGGTACCCCCTGTATACTTGACTTGTAACTAGCATGATCGGTGCTTCCTTTATAGATATAGGCACTATGCGCCAGGTTATCTCATATTCATGCTGGTCATCACTTACTTTGGTTCTCAGTATAGTGGAAGAAGGGTTTTTAGTGATGCATCAACCTCGTCGTGTTAGGGGGATACTAACACAGCCAAATTCGCTCATTCGAGCGTTCCTTCTTTGCTTACTACTAGCTAGTAGTCAGCTCTTCGCTCTTACCGGCTTCTTCTCGATTGCTGAAGCTGCCGGTCATGCTCATGGCGGTGCAATCCATCCTCATATTGTTCGTGCCCTGAACGATAGTCATGTTGTTAGTAAGCTCGCTCGTCCTGATGTAGTGACGAGGGTTACTCATGGGCATAGTCATCGCTCTGCTGCGGACAGTCACCATAAGACCGTGCATCCTCACTTGTTGAAAGGTCATGGTCTTCACGCAGCTATGGGTCCGGATCTGAGTGTTAGTCTCACTGGTAACGGTAACCTGACGCTCGGTGCTCCTGCTACCTTTACGTTTAGTGCGACCAATGTTGCTGCTGCCAGCGTTACTAATACGCAGCCGCTTCTCGCTCTGACTACACCATTGGTTGCGACCATTGCACTTCCTGTTGGCTTTACCAATGTCACCGCGACTGCGGCAGATCCTACACAGTGGAACGTCATTACCAATGGTACTCTGGTCACTGCGACTTACACTGGTTCTCAGCCCATTCAAGCTGGTCAGGTGCTACCTGCTATTACTGTGACCGGCACACCTACAGCCAGTCTTCTGAACTTGCCACAGAACTTGCAGGCGGTAACCGGTACTATTGTTGCTCCCGGTGATGTAAACCTGGGCAATAATACTGCCAGTGTTCCGCTGAACGTTGCGCAGCCGGTTGCCGTGTCTCCGGCCGTCAATGCTCCGGCAGTCGGTGCTCTGAAAGACAATGATCCGAAAGACAATGATCCGAAAGACAATGATCCGGAAGACAATGCTCCGGCAGTCAATGCTCCGGCAGTCAATGCTCCGGCAGTCAATGCTCCGGCAGTCAATGCTCCGGCAGTCAATGCTCCGGCAGTCAATGCTCCGGCAGTCAATGCTCCGGTTGACAGTACTTCGGCAGCGAGTACTCCGGCAGTCAATGCTCCGGTTGACAGTACTTCGGCAGCGAGTACTCCGGCAGTCAGTGCTCCGGTTGACAGTACTTCGGCAGCGAGTGTTCCGGCAGCCAGTATTCCGGCAGTCAGTGCTCCAGCGGCCAGTGTTCCGGCAGCCAGTACTCCGGCAGTCAGTGCTCCAGCGGCCAGTGCTCCGGCGGCCAGTGCTCCGGATCTGTCGGTTGTGAAGACATCTGTGAATGGTGATCGTTATCACGTTGGCGATACTGTGACCTTTGTTCTGGTCGTTTCCAATGCTCCAAACGCTGGTACGATCGCTGATCCTAGTACGATTTCGCTGGAAGATGTTCTGCCACTGGGCCTGAAAAACATTCATGTCCATGGTAAGCTCTGGAATGTTATCTCCAGTAATAGTGAGAGTCCGACAATCATTGATGCCAACTTCACCGGGCTTGCTCCTGTGACTGGTGGTGCGGTGCTGCCGGCTCTGATTATCACTGGTGAGCTTATCGGCGATGCTACCCCGTCCTTCACGAGTACGGCGTACGTTGATGTTCCAGGTGATGCGAATACGGACAATAATATCGCCTCTTACACGATCTTTGTCCACAAGCACCACAACAACCATAACAACAACAACAACAACCATAACAACAACAACGACAACAACAACAACAACAACAACAACCATAACAACAACAACCGTAACAACAACAACCGTAACAACTTTAACAACTTACATGCACGTCATGTTTTTGTTGGAATAGGAGTAAGGGGTCCCTGTGGAGGTCCATGCGGCGGCTTCCCTGGCTTGCCAGGAACCGGTAGTAATCCTTTCGATGATCGATAGTTAATAGTTTTGTTGCATGGATCATGGGTATGGACTCTCCTGTCCTACCCACCCATGAGTACATGTTCAGTTCGTCATCATCTTTGCCAAAAGACGATGACGAACTGTTCTATATAATAAAGATATGAGACCTGATGTGCTCTGTTTTTAGATGAATGGTGAGATGGAAAGGGAAAGATAGATGATGCGGATAAAGCAGCGCTACTTGTTTATACTGGCTATAGGGATTGTAATGCTGGGTATTGGTGGGGGGATAATGGCGTGGCGGAGTGTTCTTTCTTTCCAGAATAGTATCCATAAGCGGCCGGTTGATCAGCCCTCTATCCCACAGCCGCAGATCGGACTCAATATACTGTCTGGCGCTCATCTGCTGATCCCTTCGATTGGCGTGGATGCTCCTATTGAGTCGGTGGGGCGCGATGCCACTGGCCATATGGGGGTTCCGACGAAGCATCGCTGGGATGGGGTCGCCTGGTATCAAAATGGACCGACTCCAGGGCAGTTGGGGAGCTCAGTAATCGATGGACATCTGGACAAGGTGGGTGGTGCGCCTGCTGTTTTTTGGAATCTGCATAAGCTACGGATTGGCGATATGGTGTCTGTACAGGATAAGAGTCACCATACCCTACACTTCCAGGTGACGAAGATTGCTGACTATGGTACCGGGGCAGCCCCCCTCAGTCAGATCTTTGGGAAGCATGATGGTACCTATCTGAATCTTATTACGTGTTCAGGCAGCTGGTCATTCGACGAGAATCAATATTTACAGCGCCTGGTGGTTTTTACGCGCCTGGTTTCGTAAAGGTTTGTACCTGTGTTGAATACTGGTTGGGAGATATATTCGTCTTCTGACCAGCATGTTAGAGAGGAGTATCTGTTTTGATACAACCGCCATTGATGCAATCCCCACGTGTTTCGTCACAACCACGAGGAGCTCGCTCGCGGCCATCTGGACCGCGACGTCCACTGCAACGTCCCCCCAGGCCGGAGCCATCTAAACGACCAAGCCCACTCTTTGCACTGGTCTTGCTCGTGCTCCTGGTAGGTATTCTTGGCGGCTGGGGTTGGCGTGCTATTGCGCGTCTGCCATGGATTGCCGGACACCTCCCTACTGTAGCGTATAACCGCGCTTATGACCCTGTAAATGCACTCACTATTATGAATACCGAAGCTGCTTCACTCTCCTTGAAAAATACTACAAATCAGCCTTCTTCTGATTCTACAAACTATACATCTAGTCCGTACGCCAATTCAGACTCTCTAGCGGCACCCTCTGCATCTGAGCAGTCATCCTCACAGACAGATACGGGGAATGCGGAAGATACGGGGCTGCGCCTGACTATTCCGGCTCTTGCGCTGAATGCTCCTGTCGAGAATGTTGGGATGCTGACCAGTGGTGCTCTCGCTCTGCCGCAACTCCATCGGTGGGATGGTGCTGGCCTCTATGGACAGGGAGCCGCGCCCGGCGGAATTGGTAGCGCGGTTATCGACGGCTATCAGAGCCGTCCTGATGGCAAACCTGCTCTCTTTGCACACCTGAATGCACTCCATGTTGGTGACGAGATCACGCTGCTCAGCCAGGACAACACTATCATGCATTTCCATGTGCTCAGTGTCCAATCCTATCTGCCTGATCAAGCTCCAATCTCCAGTATATTTGGTGATAGTAGTGGTTCCTATCTTAATCTCATCTCTACGAATGCTACGAAAACTTCTGCTCCTGGCCTGCAAACCATTGTACATACCGTCTTTGATGATTCTTCTCAATAGCATTGACATTGAGCACACGCAAAGGGAGGCCATGGCTACCTTAGTTACCGCAGCCTCTTAGCCTCCCTTCCATAGAGTGCGCTTTACCTCCATTGTCTACGTCCCCTCTGAGCCATCTTGCCTGGACGAGGCGTTCTTTTATTATTGGGATAGTGTTGGGAGAAACCCAGGTCTTTGGGTGGTCCTTTTCTGTGAGTGATTAGTGAGATATCTATCCCTATAATTGAAAAAAGGAGAATGGAGGAGATATGAGGTAGTGCCATGAATGCTGTTGAACGTGTACCGCAGATACGATTGAGGCCGCCACGTAGCTGGCGATTTTATCTGGTTGATACCTTGTGTGCTAGTATTGGACCGCTATTTATTACGGCTTTTATCGCCTACTCCAATCTTTATCCGCGTATTATAAGCATTACAATGCTTTATATGCTCCTGATTATATGGCTGGCTACGGTACGTAGTCGCTATTCAGCTATTCTGGCCTCCGTCGTGTCGTTTCTGGCGATCGATTTCTTCTTGACGGCACCGCTCTTTTCGTTTGCTGTCTACTATGTAAGTGCTGCAATTGCGCTCTTTGTTTTTCTGGTCGTTGCGCTCATTACCAGTCAGTTGGCTGGGATGGCGCGTTACCGGGCTGATGAGGCGATTGAGAGTGAGCATAAATTGCGTATTCTCTATGAACTGTTGCGGGTCTATAGTCTTACCAATAAACTGGACGAGCAACTCGACTGTATTGCGCTCTCTACCCACCGCGTCTTCTCTACCTGGGGCGTTATTGCGTGTGTAATCCTCTTGCCTGATAGGGATGGGAGACTACAGGTGCGGGCCGATGCACCGATCACTATAGAGAATTTTGCACTGTCAGATCCTGAACGCCAGGAGGCGCAGAAGGTTTTGAGTACCAATCTTTCGTTGACTATAAAAGATGGGGATGCGCACGGCTCGATCCTGCATCTGATTCCGTTGCGTACAACCAGGCAACCGTTAGGTGTGCTTTATCTGCGTGTCAAAGGCGGCTTACCCTGGCTACGTAACGAGGTTAGCCTGCAGCAGGCTCTGAATCAGAACACTCCGCAGGCAACGTTCTTCTGGGCGTATCTGGACGAGATCAGCGTGTTGACCGAGCGTGCCCTGGCTCATCAGCAGATGCTAACGAATCAATAAACGCCGATCTTACTGCTGATCTTCATTATGGTATGGTTGGGCGAGAATTCAGGGGAGGAAGCGATAGCCAACACCCCAGACGGTGACGATCTTCTCTCCCACGCTACCCAGCTTTTTGCGCAGGCGCATAATATGGGTATCAACTGTACGGTCGAAGCCGTCATAATCATAGCCCCAGAGGCGTTGCAACAGGTACTCACGGCTGAATGCGCGACCGGGATAACTGGCGAGCAGGACGGCCAGCTGATACTCTCTGGGTGTCAGATCCAGTTCGCGTTGGTTTAGTAGGACGGTGTGTTCCGCTATGTTAATGCAGAGATCACCGAGAATGATCGAGGGTGGTGCCGTCTCTTGAATTACCTGCGCGTGCTTCCCTGTTGTCTGCCTCTGGATAGGACTCTGTGTTGTCTGTTCTTTTTCCTGTGCAGCCAGCTGCTCTCCTTGCTTATCCTGTCCATGACTGTCGAGATCGACACGCCGCAGCATGGCACGTACACGGGCCGTGAGCTCGCGTACACTAAAGGGTTTGCTGACATAGTCGTCGGCCCCGACCTCCAGTCCCAGAATGCGGTCAACTTCTTCTGTACGTGCGGTGAGCATGATTACCGGAAAGAGATACTGCTGGCGGATACGGCGACAGACGGTGAGCCCGTCGATGCCGGGCAACATCCAGTCCAGGATCGCCAGATGGAGCCTCTGTTGCGCAACGATCTCTAGCGCCTTCTGTCCGTCGAAGGCTTGAAAGACGGTATAGCCCTCGGCCTCTAGCTCTTTGCAGACCAGATTGCAGATATCGATCTCGTCGTCAACGACTAGAATATTCGCCATCTCTTCTCCAATTGTAAGTACCTCTGCATTTGTTTGCTTATGGATATGAGCTATGAACCAGATATATACTCCATATACTCATATGCCAATATACACTTGAGGTAATATACAACAGATAGCGGTATAGCGCAATTCTGAAAATCATCTACGCAGCTACGTTTGAATATGCTCTTGCTGCTGCTATTATGCGCACTTGAGTATAATTTGAAAACGACTTCCTTCGCCTGGTGTGCTGTGTACCGTGATAGTGCCTCCCATAGCTACAACAAAGTCACGGGCGATGGCGAGACCCAGGCCGAAGCCACCGGAGGCGCGTGTACGTGAGACGTCGATCCGATAGAAGCGCTCAAAGATTTTGCTCTGCTCTTCGGGTGCGATCCCGACGCCGGTATCTGCCACCTCCAGGATGACATAATCGTTGCTGACTGGTGTCAGGCTCAGTGCAATTATGCCGCCATCCGGTGTATAGGTGATGGCGTTACGTACGAGGTTCTGAAGTACCTGTGCCAGTCGCTGTCGATCAGCCTGGATACGCGGTAACTGTGGAGGGATCGTGCGTAAGATGCTGATCTGACGCTCGCGTCTCGCCAGTGGCATCATCGATTGGTAGATCTCTTCAACCAGTATGCCCGCGTCGATAGCCTCGATCTGTACACGTAGGTCCTGGCTATCCTCGCGTGCCAGGGAGAGTAGATCTTCAACCAGTGCGCCCAGACGCAGGGTCTCACGGTGTGCGATCGTAAGGTAGTTGTTCAATGTCTCAGGATCTGGGAGCCGCGTACTATTCTCTGCACAGGTATGTTGGAGCGCCTCCAGGTGACCGCGAATACTGGCGACCGGGGTGCGCAGATCGTGTGAGACGTTCATGATGAGTTCGCGCCGACTCTGGTCCGCTCGTTCCGCCCTGGCCCGCTCGCGTTCAGCGATCTCCTGCAACTCCGCTAAACGACGTGTATTTTCGTTCATACCCAGCATCGCCTGCGCGAAGTTGCCCCATAACTGAGTGATGAAATTGAGGATAGTCAAAGGCAGGAGATTCAGGCCCCAGCCGGTTGTACTGTGCCAGAGGTAGCGACCTATGCTGCTTTTATTGAATGTGCCATTGCCCAGGGTTACGCAGAGCAGAACAATAGGTGCCGCTAAGAGGCTCAGTACCAGAGTAATGCAACCGAGTACTACGACCAGTATAAAGATGATCAGGACCATATAGAAAGCGAGGTTGCCGAAGGGGAATTTGAGGAACAGGTAGAGCAGACTCTTCCAGGTGACTTTATGCCGTAGATGGAGCAGCATGCGCTGGATGCGTGTCGCACCCGCTGGCAATGGTGTTGCCATCGGCGCTATATCAACCCCCAACCATTGGATCGCTATCTTACGTTCAAAGGCTGCGAGCTTCCACCAGCATATGAAAAAGAGGATCATCAGCGGGATGCCGATGATAAAGAGATTGAGGACGCTGACCACTGCCCCTATGATCAAGAAGCAAAAGTACAAGATTCCCAGTGGGAACGAGAGTAGCAGGTAGCCTATATTGATATAGGTCTGCGCTGTTTGTACTTGATAGAGTTGACCTGCTGTTTTCTGTGTCTGTTGCATATGCGTAACACCTCGTCTTCTATGCGATGAACTTCTTGTTCACAGCATACGACGAATATGTTACGATTTTATGTCGTATTGATGACTACAGATATGCATTCACACTATTCTGAAGCACCAGTGTGAATGCATATCTTCCCCGGCTCTATCCTGCCCATCACGTAGCTTCCTCCATGCCGCCTTACCCCCATCCTACCCTCCCGTAGTCCCTCAGACCCGATCACACTTCCAGACCCCCATCATACCTTCTCATCCCCACACCCAATCTACCCTGGCATGACCATCCCTACCACCCGCGTACCACCATATCTCATCAAATCTTCCATCAACCCCTGTGACCGGTCTGTCGTTACCCCTCCAGGCCATCTGCCCTTGTACCCCCATGTAGGAGAACGTATGCTATGGCACTGTCCTCCCCCTCGATCAACCTCTCCACAAGAACAGTAGAAACCTACTCCCACCTGCTATCTGGAACGTCCTTGCCTACCACACCATTGCCACGTATCACACCCATATGCAAGAACGGTAAAACCACTCCCCGCTACCCTCCCATACGTCCCTACCACCACCACACTCCCATCATCACCCGCGTAGGAACGTTGGAACCCTCTCCCCGCCACTACAGCTAACCACCTCAGCCAGGGTCTCGGTGCTCTTTCGTTTACGCTCTTAATATAACATGTTCTAATGACGAACCTATGAATTGACGAACTTTTATGATGAAATAAAATTCATAATGCAAGAAAAGTCGACGACATAAAGTATTACAAAAAATTCATCGTTAGTAAAAATAGGAAGACAGAGAGCAATATGAGGATAAAATGGAACATGAGTACAAGCAAGGTATATAGTATATTGAGCACGATACATAGGAAGCAGGTGGCATAGGTAACGCAGAAAGGTACTGTTTTCCAGTATCTCTAATGCAGTTAAATATCACTACTGCTAGTAGAGATGCAAAAAACCCTGCCTCCCTTTTTGAGGGGGCAGGTGAGGTGTTTAGTGTAATTTCTTACGGTCTTGCTCAAATTTTTGGACGGCCTCTTCAGTTTCGGGGTCGGTGATCATATCTCGTAAGACTTGTGGTGGGACGGTCAGGTCATGGGCCCCTGCTATCAGTGCATCGGCGGCCTCTGCTCCAGATTTGACACTGGCGGCCATAATGCGTGTCGAGGATTGCTGCTTCGTAAGTACCTGGGCCATCTGGGAGATGCGCTCGCGTGGATCGATGCCGCTGCGCCGTAAGCGGTTATAGTATGGGATGATAAATTGCGCGCCGACCGCTGCTGCGATGTAGGCCTGTGATACTGTCGTAACGGCGGTGAATGCGAAGCGTTGTTTTTCGGCATGCAGGTGCTGTGCGATAAGCAGGCCGATCTCGGTCATCGGGATCTTGGGGATAACGCGCCCAGGATCGGTGTTGACGTAGGCTATTGCCTCTCGATAGCCGCTCACTTCGTCGTGAATTGGAGGCTGCATAAAGATCAGTCCTGGCTCTGGCAGTTGTTGCAAAAGATGCTCTAGTACCTCTTGCGTATGGAGATTCTGCCCACGCTCCTGTGCGTTCAGTAGCAGGGTTGGATTGGTGGTAACTCCAGCCAGTGGTACCAACTGTGCCACCGCTTGAATATCTGGAAGATATGCACTATCGATATAGATAGCCATGAATGACCTCCCGGCTTTCCGTGCTTAATTTCTATCTACACACCTGAACAGCGACGCCAGTCGTGTTGATGCGCGGAAGCAGATCGTAGTTGTTGCTTGTTTTTTGCTAGCTTTATTTTATCTCATTCGTCTATGACCACGGCGGCGGCGATATTGTGATATTATCTTTATACATTCTATCTGTACTTTATTTTGTGCGCGAGGGTCTGCTTGATGATTACTCACTTGCTGTCTGATACCGTCCAATTTGCACCAGAGGACCAGGTGTTGATCTTGAACTCTGCAGCTGATCCCATCGTTGCGCGTGCTTTGCGTAGCCTGCGTCCTGATGCGTTGGTCATAGCTGAAGATAATGTCGCGACCCTTGCCAATGGTGCACGCTCCTCCTCTGCTCATGCTGTCCGCCATCTTCCTTTTCATACTGCGCTGACCGAACTGCCGACGGCGACGATAGATACAGCGCTCTTGAATCTGCTGTATCAGCCAGGCAAGGTCTGGATGCTCTATGCTTTAAGTGTTGCCGCTCATGCGCTCAAGATTGGTGGAAAGCTTTATGCGACAGGTGGAAAGGATCGTGGTATCCTGACGCTTGCAAAGCGGATGCAGGAGCTCTTCGGTAATGTTGAGACTCTTGAGATTAGCAAAGGTCATCGTGTCCTCTGCTCTAGCAAAAAGGCCGAGATTGCGCCTGCACTCTATCCCGCGCATGCTCTTAGCCTCTTTGCTGCTAGCAAGTTGGATGAAGGGACTCAGATGCTGCTGGAGGCTTTAGCCGCTTTGCCTTTATGCGAGGATGAGCAGGTGGTGGATCTTGGCTGTGGTGCTGGCTACGTCGGCCTCTACCTTGCGCACCGTCTACCACTGGGCCACGTCACTATGCTTGATGCCAGCCTCGCTGCCGTCGCGGCCAGTGAACTGGCGGTCGCGCGCGGTAGTGTAGAGGGCCTGCGTGCGGTCGAGGATGAAGATGATGAGGAAGGTGAAGCGGACGATGGTGACGGTATAATAGATACCAGGCAGCGTATGCAGAATGTGACCGTGTTACCCAGCGATGTTGCTCAGGCTGTTAGCAAGCTGCGTTTCGATCTGGTTGCCACCAATCCTCCTTTTCATCAGGCAGGTATCCAGACGCGAGAGATTGCCGAGCGCTTTATTCGTGAAGCAGCGCAGGTCTTGCGACCGCAGGGGAGATTGTTGCTGGTTGCGAACCGTTTTCTTCCATATGAGCCAACACTGCGTGCTTGTTTTCGCACAGTACAAGAGGTCCATGGGAATACCCGTTTCAAAGTGCTGTGTGCTACTACGCCGATTCTTTGATTGGTTGGTCTTCTATGTTGTATAAAGGAGAGAAGGTAAGCATGAGCTAATGGGTATGAGCATCTCTGAGCATCTCATAGCAGCGAATCTGTAACGTCTATTAATGGGCAGCATTACACAAAGGAGCAGCCATTTTGACCATCTCCTCATGTCAATTGTCCTCTATTCCAGCTCAGCGTACGATCTCCTGGTTGCTCTTGCCTGGCACGAATCTGCTCTGGGTGACGAATTATGTTGCTACATTTGCTCTCTCCTATACTTCTGTTCTTTTCATGCTGACGCTGCGTAGGTGTATCGCGGGTACTGTCCTCCTGCCATTGCTCATCTGGAAGCGTAAGGACCTGCATCTAATCTGGCGTGACCTCAAAACAAGAATAAGCAATGTAAGATAACTATATTCACGAGAGAGGTATGTTCTATGCTTGAACCTCACAGCTCCTTCGTCGATACGGGGCATCTTCAGCTACATTATCTGGAGTGGGACCCTGAGTCTATTCGTAAGGGTATGCTGGATAGCAATGACCGGGGCGGGGACTCTGATGGTGCTCCCTCGTCCTTTGTGCCGGGGGATGAGAATACTGACAATGTTCCTGTTGTATTGCTGCATGGACTGGGTGCGACGGCTGATACCTGGCGTCTGGTTGCGCAGTCTCTTGCTCCTCATTATCCTTTGTTTGCCTTCGATCTACGTGGTCACGGCCTGAGTGAGCGGCCAGAGGCTGGCTATGAATTGCCGATAGTCGCTGAGGATGTTATCAGTGGTATGGCGAAGTTGGGACTGGGTCAGGTCGCTGTTGTAGGTCATGGCTGGGGTGCGCGGGTCGCACTGGCGTTGGCTGCGCGTCATCCTGCGTTAGTGAGCCACTTGATTCTGGTAGATTGTCCGCATATAGAGCCGCGTCACTGGCCCGGTATGACGCGTGAACGCTTTATGCGTGAGCGCGACTCTGCTGAGAGCTATGCTTCGCGTGAGAACTTCTTGAATTCGCTCCGTCGTGAGATGTCATCTTTCTGGTCCCCTGATGTTGAGCAGATCGTGCTTTCATATGTCTGTGAGTCTCCTGATGGTGAGATGCATGAACGTCTGCGGACAGAGCATCAACGTCAGATCCGTGCGTCGCTCTGGGATGATCATGCTTTATCCTATTATGCGAAGGTAAGTTGTCCTGTCCTTCTCATCCCTGCGGCTGTGATGCCTCATCCCGGTGATGAGCTCCCGGAGAGCCTGGAGGATGCCGACGATTTCGCCGCAGCCAAGGGTCAGATGGCGGCCCAGGTCGCCCGTGCGATACAGCGTTGTTCTGTGCTCTGGATGCCGAATTCGGTACACGATCTTCAATTGCAGCGCCCTCAAGTGCTGTCCGATGCTATCATCCAATTTTTACAGGAATGACGTTGGCGTAATCCTAGAAAGCTGCCTGTTATTATGAATAAAATACTGTATCTGAATGGGAACATCTATACGATGGATGCGCAACAGCCCTATGCGCAGGCGATCGCTATTGAGCAGCGCACCGGTCGCATCCTCGCGGTCGGTAGTGATGACGAGGTGCGTCGCTACGCGGATCACCATACGGAACTTGTTGACCTGCGCGGTCGGACGATGGTCCCTGGTTTTATTGATGCGCATATCCATCTGCTAGAGACTGCGTACCAGCGTCAGCGGATCGATGCGTCTAGCTGCCAGAGTGAGGATGAGGTTGCGGAACTGGTTCGCGCTCGTGTCGCTGTGACGCCACCTGGACAGTGGATACAGGGCGGCCATTGGGATCGCAACAACTGGCCGGGGAACCGCTTCCCGACGCGAGCCTCGTTGGATGCCGTTGCGCCACACAATCCTGTTGCCCTTGCCAGTAAAGATTTCCATCTGTTATGGGTCAACTCACGTGCTCTAGAACTGGCACATATTGACGCTCAGACTCCTGACCTGACGACCGGTGCTATCCTGCGTGATGGCGCTGGCGTACCGACCGGTGTCCTACAAGAGAATGATGCGACCCAACTCGTCTTTAACGTGATTGCTCCGCCCGATCCACAGGCGAGCCGTCGCATGCTTGAGCAAGAACTGGCAAGGCTACAGCGCAGCGGGATCACTTCGATTCACGATATCGAAGGCGAACTCTCGCTGGATATCTTCCGTCAGTTGCAGCGCGAGCAGCAACTTGGTGTGCGTGTGCAGATGATCATGCCACGTCTGATGCTCCCTCGCCTCTCAACGTTAGTGTTGGATACGACCGCTTATGACCTGTTGCGTATCGGCGGGATCAAGATCTTCGCTGACGGTACGCTTGGCTCTCAGACCGCAGCGATGTTAGAGAGCTTCGAGGGAAGTCCCGGCAATCGTGGTATCCTCGCGCTGCCCGAGCAAGAGATGATGGCAAGCGTTGAGGCCGCCGCTGAACATGGTTGGATGGTTGCTATCCACGCGATTGGAGATCGAGCCGCTCGCGTAGCCTTGAACTCTATCGAGTATGCTCAGCAGCAGCTGGGTGCCAGTTCAGATCCTGCTGTACGCTCGCGACAGCCCCGCTATCGCCTGGAACACGTACAGTTGATCGGCACAGAAGATCTGGAACGTATGCGTCGTCTGGGCGTTGTTGCCTCGATTCAGCCCTTCCACGCCGTAGCTGATCGTGACATCGCTGAACGCTACTGGGGACCGCGCCACCGTCATGCCTATGCCTACCACACCATGCATACAATGGGTATCCCCATCGCCCTCGGTTCCGATGCGCCCATCGAAACCTACGATCCTTTGCGCATCCTCTATGCCGCGACTGTCCGTCGTGTTCCCAACTCCCAACGCCCCTCCTGGCTCCCTGATCAGGCGCTCTCCGTCACTGAGGCCCTCTGGGGCTATACACTCGGGGCGGCCTATGCTGGTGGGGAAGAACGCGATAAAGGCTCCCTCAGCGTCGGAAAATTGGGTGACGCCGTCGTCCTGCGTGACAACATTATCCAGACTGCTCAGGAGCATATCCTCGACAACGGTGTCCAGGCCACTATCCTTGGCGGGAAGATCACGTATGGGGAATTGTAAGAGAGAGACAGAGAGAGGGAGAGGCAGAGACTGATGATGGGAACTTGACAAGAGCATGCTATACTTTTAAGTGATACTTGTAAATGTTGTAAGTCTGAAGGTGTTTTTTTATGTCTTTATCCAATGCAATTCTTCTTTTTTTGGTTGCTATTGTTGGCGGGACGCTCAATTCAGTGGCTGGTGGTGGAAGTTTCTTTACTTTCCCTGCACTGACCTTCACGGGTGTACTTTCTATTCAGGCGAATGCGACGAGTACTGTTGCGCTCTGGCCTGGCTCGGTCGCTAGTATTGGTGCTTATCGCCGTGAGTTGGCTGGACTGGATCGTGTTCTGGTAATAACGCTGGTAATCGCCAGTCTGGTTGGTGGTGTGCTGGGTGCCATTTTGCTGCTACGTACACCACAATCGATCTTTAATGTTGTCTTACCGTATCTTCTGCTGATTGCGACCCTTCTCTTCACCTTTGGCGGGACAATTACGAAGACGCTTCGTAACCGTAAGATGCAGCGTTTGAAGGACGCGCAGAAGTTGGAGCGTGATCCTGATCCTGGTCTGGCTGCTGTGCGTTTTCATTATGTGGCTATCGCTCTTGCTCAGTTTGTTATTGCTGCGTATGGTGGCTACTTTGGTGGTGGAATCGGCATCCTGATGTTGGCAACACTGGGGATCATGGGGATGGAGAATATCCATGGGATGAATGCGTTGAAGACGGTCCTGGCCAGTTGTATTAATGGTGTGGCTGTCATCACGTTTGTGCTGGCTCAGGCTGTCTATTGGCCTCAGGCATTGGTGATGATTGTTGGCGCGGTTATCGGGGGCTATGGTGGTGCCTATTTTGCGCGTAAGATAGAGCAGAAGTGGGTCCGTATCTTTGTGATTGTGGTCGGTTTCGCGATGACTCTTTTATTTTTTGTGCAAGAATTTGCACCCCATTGGATAGTACTTCTGTCGCCTCTGGTATTGTGAACATGAATGCAAGGCTAATTTGAAACCCTAATGCAGCGCGACAGGCGACGAGAATCGTGGTATGTTTTGGAGGAAGATTGTCACTCTGACATGTATATAGGAAAATTGGCACATGCAACGACGTGAATCCGATGCTATACAAATAAAAAAGGGAGCAGTACAGGGGCGACCAGCGGACGTCGCGAGTCAGCAGTCTGAGATGCCGAATAAGTGGTTGGTGATGCTGGTGACGGCTATTGGTGTCTTTATGGCGACCCTCGATTCTTCGATCGTCAATATTAGCTTGCCTGCGATTGCTACCAATTTTGGTGTCTCGCTGAATGGTGCGGTTGAATGGGTTGTGATTGCGTATCTGGTGGCGACGGCTGCGATTATGTTGACAGTTGGTCGGTTGGCAGATATGGTTGGACGCAAGATTGTCTGGATCTGCGGCCTGGTGCTTTTTACTGCGAGTTCGGCTACGTGTGGTTTCGCGCCCTCGCTTGCTTTTCTGATCAGTGCGCGTGCTATCCAGGGTCTGGGTGGTGCGCTCTTGATGGCGGTCAGTCCAGCGATGTTGACAACTGCTTTTCCTCCGCAGGAGCGTGGACGGGCGCTGGGCCTGAACGCGGTCATTGTTTCGTTGGGTGTGAGCGTTGGCCCGATCCTGGGCGGTCTGATTACTGGCTATTTTAGCTGGCGTTGGATCTTTTATGTCAATGTACCTATCGGTATCTTTGGCTTGATTGCGACCTTCATTGTCTTGCGCAAGGAGCGTCTGCAACGCAATCCGGGTCGCTTCGATCCAGTGGGGGCGCTGCTGCTGGCTATAGGTCTGGCCTGCCTTGCAGCCGGCCTCTCCTTTGGTGTCGAGCTTGGCTGGACTTCGCCTGTTATCCTTTCACTACTGATTATCGGGGCGATCTCGTTGATCTTACTGCCCTTTGTCGAGCAACGAGTCCCTAATCCAGTGATTGTGTTGTCACTCTTAAAGAGCCGTGTCTTTACCTCTTCGCTCTTGAGCCTGGTGCTGAGCTTCCTGGCGCTCTTTGCGGTAAGCTTTATGTTGCCTTTCTATCTGGAACAGTTGCGTGGTTTCTCGGCGCAGGTCTCCGGCTTCTTGCTGGTGCCGCTGCCACTCGCTATTGCTTTTATCGCACCGTTCAGTGGCATGCTGGCGGACCGCATCGGGACGCGCTGGCTGGCTGCTGGCGGACTGGCCATTGCGTGTATCGGCCTGGCCTTTATCAGCTTTTTGAATGCGCAAAGCTCTATTCTGGATATTATCTGGCGTCTCCTGCTGACCGGTGTCGGACAGGCACTCTTTCAGTCGCCAAACAATAGCGCCTTGCTGGGCTCGGCTCCACGTGAACATCAAGGGAGTGCCTCTGGCTTTCTGGCAACGGGCCGTACGATGGGACAGACGATCAGCATTGCGATTGCGGGCGCGGTCTTTACTGGTCTGGGTGGTGCCACTGCTGGTGGTATCCTTGCCTCTGGTCATGCCGGTGCGCAGACTGCTGCTCTCCAACAGACCTTTGTGAGTAGTTTCCATGCTACCTTCATCGTCTGTGCCGCTATCGCCGCCATTGGCATTTTTGCCTCCCTGATTCGCGGCAAGGAAGCTTCCAAGAAGTTTGCGTAAAAGCAGGACACGCTAGCGCAGGCTAGCGCATAGGATAATCGTCCTATTTTCGGGTAAGAGCTGCAAAAATAGTGTGTAATAAAGTACGTATATATTTATGCATCGCTGTAGATCGGAGCTGGGGGAGGGTCATTAATGCATACATCCGTACATGCATACTCTATCGCCACGAAATCAGAGGGTAGTATAGAAGAGATAGCTGCGAGCGTTGAGCCGGCGACGCACTCGTCGCCGCCGCTACCTGTCGCCAGTGTCAAGCGTGAGTCGATTCGTATCTTGCTGATGGTTGATCATGAGGTCGTGTGCCTGGGTATTCGTACGGCTCTACGCACTGAAGATGACTTTGCTCTGGTCGGTGAGGTCGTGGATGGTGCGAGTGCCGTGAAGCAGGCGATGCAACTGACACCGGATATCGCGCTCCTCGATGTGCGTATCGGTACCGCTGATGGTTTAGGTATTGCGCAACAGTTGTTGCGTAGCTGTCCGCAGACCCGTGTTGTGATCTTTACGGCCTGTGCTGAAGAAGACTTTCTATTCCGCGCTTTGCGCATCGGCGTCCATGGATATCTCCAACAATCGCTCCCTTTGCACCAGATCTTCTCTGCCTTACGCGCTGTCCAGCGTGGTGAACGCGTCCTGAATGATTCCCGTGCTGTCACCCAGGTGCTTGGCGAGTTCAGCCGTCTCACGCGTGAAAGTGAACGTACACGCAGTGGACTCAACGACCAGGAACTGGCCCTCTTACACCTTGTCTCAAATGGCTCTAGCAACAAAGATATCGCCGCTCGCTACTTTTGGAGTGAAGTGACCGTCAAACGCAGGATGCAAGAGATCTATCGAAAATTAGAGGTGACAGACCGTACTCAGGCTGTGGCGGCTGTTATGCGGATGGGCCTGTTATGACGAAGATCATAGGGTCGATGGAGGCTGATGGAGGCTGATGGATACGTGTGGTAGTAATAATATCCTACTTGAGACACTGCTGGCGGTGACGGTGTACAATAATCAGTGAGATTTATCTATATACTCACACCGGTGTGGGTGCAATCACAAGATCTTAGAGATGTCTAGCAAGAAGCCAAGAGAAACCAATAAGGAGTAACTGATGGCTCGCGAACAGAAAGTGAAGAGCAAAGCATCGCAAGCTGCCAGGCAGGGAGCGAAAACAAATGGAGCCGTTGCACCAGCACCGCGCACACCGTTGAGTATTGACAGGGCCTCTGAAGTACAATGGCCTTCCTGGCCCGTTTCAAAGCCAGGACCGGAAGCCACACCGCCCCCGCCTGGGATGCGTCCTGTAAACGCTTTGCGCCCCGAGCAAATGGTTGAGATAGGATACAACCAGGAGACCGGCGAACCCGGTTCCCTTGACTACGAACGTGCCCTACCGAATGAAGCGAAAACCGGTACGGTCAGTTTCGATCTACAGGACTCGCGCAAAAAAAAGAAAAAACGTTTGTAGCGGTAACGTTTATGGATGTAAAACAGACGTGCGTATGGACGGGAGGACCGAAGTCCTCCCATGACTTGAGCTCCACCTTGTGTCTTCTTCTCGCCTTACCTCTTCCTATTTTTCACTATCCTTCACCCTCTTTCACCAGCTAGCACATATTCTATGTGTCTATATTCACATCCTTTATTTTTGGGGACTGTGTATATTGCTACTGTACGCCTGTATATGATCAGGTAAGGACGGCAGTGGTTTAGTCGGCCACGGTCATGACCTGTATGCATGCAGGTGTCTGCGGGGGTCTGCAAGTTGTATATTCGAAAGAGGATACATTGCAAACGCAACGACGCACCTGGATCTCTGTCCAGCAGTACAATGTAGTGAATTTTGTAGTGATTGTCTGTCTACTCTTAGTTTTTGGTCTTGGTATTGTTGGAGGAACACCACGCGCACAGCTGAATTTGGCACATGCCAGTATGCCTCTAGAGAGTGCTGTGGCACGGAGCGTCTGTGCGTGGAATGATCGTGTTCATACTGTTATTGGAGACGATCAGGTGGCAAGTATCGCGGCCTATTATGGTGTCACAGTGGACCATCTTACGGCCTATAACCATCTTACATCCTCCGACGCTTTCTTTGTGAACCAACGTATTTGTATACCAGGTGGTGAGCCACAACAACTGTTTGAAGCAGATAGTGGCGGTAATACGAATGTGGATGACAGCAGTCGAGCAGCGTACAGCGCTCTACCGGTGAGGTTGGCAGCCCCGGTTGCGCTGATTCGCAGTCTCTCTGCAAATGTAGAGCGGAGAGAGAAGCCGGCTGCCCCGACGTTTCAGCCGGTACCTGCTGATATTACCGAGACTGCTGATGAGGCCCTACAGAGAGCTCCGGTGGGATTTCTCTTGCATGGCGCGCTGGCAATGGCGGCTGGCGCGTCCAATGCATTCCCTTTCGGGCAGTGTACCTGGTGGGCTGCACAGCGCTACTATCAATTGCACAATGTTTTTGTGCCATGGTCATTGAATGCGAATGCTGGTGAATGGGTCGATCGTGCCAACGATTATGGGTGGCATGTATCCAGCGTTCCGAAGATTGGCTCGATTCTTGTCCTACAGGATGGAGTGCAAGGCGCAACAGATGCAGGACACGTTGGTATCGTAGAGCAAGTAAACGACGATGGTTCTGTGATTGCCAGTTCGATGAATTGGGGGGATCATCCTGATGCAGTCACCAATTCTCTTTTTTTTACCGGGTCGGGTGTCTCTTTTATTAGCCAATAGTGCGTTTCGTAATGCGCGTACGAGCATACGAATTTGAGCGCTTGTGCCGCTGATAATTGTCTGTGTTCCTGACCTGTACGTACCGTTCGAAGACCCCATGCAAACAATGATGGCCAGGTATCTCTGTTGATATCTGGCCTCCCGCATTATGGCTCACAGTATCTTACAGTATGTCACCCTTTGAAATACTACCCACTTGACAATACTATGACCATTGGGTAAATTATTGACTAATAAGTCACCATTTGATTGAATTAGTCAAAATACGTTGCGCGGTTCGTCAACGTGTTATCCATGTACACATATATACCTTTTTGGGGGGACAAAAATAAATGAATGCTGCGACCTATACTCAGGTCTGGGGCGGTGCTCGTCCTGGCTGTTTAATCTTTTTACTTGATCAATCAGGTTCTATGGCTGATCACTTTGGTTCTGCTCAGGCTGGTGCCGGTCGGCGCAAGTGTGATATGGTGGCAACTGTTCTCAATGGTTTCTTAAATGAATTGATCGTTGCGAATACAGTTGCTCAACGCGATGGGACGACGGAGGTGAGGCCGCGTGCTGAGGTGGCGGTGCTGGGTTATGAGGGGATCTCGGTTGAGCCTGTGTTGCAGGGAAACCTGGCCGGTCGGACGTTTGTGAGCCTGCCTGATCTCCAGATGAATCCGCTGGATATTGAGCGCCGTAAGCGGACGGAGATCGATGATATTGGTCAGGAGATCGCGATTACTGTGCCGTTCCCGGTCTGGGTGAAGGCGAAGGCTGGTGCTGGTACTCCCATGTGTATGGCTCTCCGTGAGGCGCGCGATCTGGCACGGGATTGGGCGCGCAATCATCCTGATAGCTATCCGCCGGTGATTATCAATGTGACCGATGGTGTCGCTAGCGATGGTGATCCTTTTGAGATTGCGAATGAGATCAGCGATATTACGACCAGTGATGGTGCTGCGCTACTCTTTAATGTGCATATTACTGATCTGCCCTTCTCGCCGGTGGCGTATCCCGCGAGCACGCAGGAACTGCCCGCCGATCCATATGCACAGCTACTCTTCTCGATATCCAGTGAAATTCCTACTACCAGCCGCAATCTGTTACAATCATTAGTAAGTCGAGAGGTCGCTGCGGGCGCGCGAGGCCTGATCTTTAATGGGGATGCTGCTTCCGTGCGGCAGATGTTTGTTTTTGCCAGTGTACCTGCGACACAGCCTCATCCCATGGATCACGAACGCCCATAGTGCTCTGGCGTACTCTACTCTACTCTATTATATTGTTTATCTATCTGTGACCCGGTTGATTTTCGACCTCATGTTGCTGTTGTCTGTGGAGCCCTTTGCTGAGGGATGCTTCCGCGACACTCATAGTTCAGGAGGGAAGGGTTTTGCGCCCTTCCAGAAATTTTGTATGTTTGCACAACTTACCAGGTTGCAATATTGGAAGTCCGAGCATACTGCTCAGACCTGCGAAGATGCATATGGTGCCAAACTGTCAGAGGGGATGCTGGTCGTTGCGGATGGTGTGGGTACGACTCTGTTCTCCAATCTATGGGCACGGCATCTTGTCGATCATTTTCTGGCTATCCCTCTGCTGAGTGATGATCCTTTTGAGGTCGAGTGGTGGCTACGCCTGGCACAAGAACACTATTCCCAGCGGTTACCTGCGATGGAAGGGATGCCCTGGAACGTTTTGCAGAAAGTGCAAAGTGAGGGTAGCTTCTCGACGTTGGCGGCGCTCTGTGTGACCCATATCTCTGAGTCCGTGGCTTCCGCACAGTTGTTGGCTCTGGGTGATAGCTGTATCTTTGTGAAGAAGGCTAACTCCGAGCGCCTCAGTTCGTTCCCGCTGACAATGGATAGCGATTTCAACCAGTCTCCAATCTGTCTGCCATCAAAGCTTAATGCGTTCAATCGTTATTTTCAGCGTCCGAAGCTGACACGGGTTGAGTTGGTCGAGGGGGATGTCGTTGTTGTCGCTAGCGATGCGGTTGCGCGCTGGCTGATCAATGCGGGTAACGGTGCCTATGCCAGTCGAGAGGCGGCATTTGAGCTTTTGTTGGAGCAGTCGCCTGCGAGTTGGGAGCGCTTTGTCTGGCAGGGCCGCGAGCGCTCCGAGTTCAACGATGATGATTGCACTGCTCTGATTATGAGACTTCACTCTCACGCTGACCTCCCGGACTCCGAGCCGCTTGGTTCTAGCTATGAACATGGTGAGGCGATCCGCGCCCAACGCGTACAGGATTTCAGTCAGGCGGTTGAGATGCAGAACAAAGAGTTGACCGCGCTCTATTATGGCGATGGACAGGATCTGGAGTTGGAGGGGGTCATTTTCTCTACGGAGCAGCAGCAACTGGTGCGTCAGGTGGCGGATGCCCTGCGCGAGGTCTTGCAAGTGCTACGCCGTGAGATTAATCAGCCACAGGCTGCTGCCAGGTTAGAGCCACTCTGGCGACACTATGCTTTTTTGCTGGCGATGGAACCGTGTGCCGCCTCTCTTCGTAAGACTCTGGAGCGTCTGGGCGTGAACATCGCTCCTCCTCCGCGTGGGACGACCGCTGAGATGGCTGCCCTGTCACCACGTCTGATCGCACAGCGCAGGCAGAATGAGCTCAAGTTTACGTTCAAGAGCCGCGAACAGCTTGCCCTGGAACAGCAGTTGCGCCGAGCCTTACATACCAACGAAGATGCGGCAATCGCCAGCGCCTATGAGCAGGTACGGCTCTCTCCCTATGCCGCAGAGGTCTTTGCTGCTCTGCATAATGAGGAGCGTATGCAGCAGGCACTACGGCGTGAGTCCGCGCGCCTCAGGAAGCAGCGTGCCTTTGCGAGCAAAAGTATTGAGCGCATCGCGGTCGCTTCTGAGTCGCTGACCAGGGATGATCTGCTGCTCAGTGCAGATGAATTGCGTATCGCGACTCTGGCTCGACGTCTACTGCTGGCCTATCGCAATGATGATGCCGTTGTCCTGGTTGCGGCTGCTGATGAACTGCAACAATTACCGATCCGTGATGCCCTGGTCCTTACTGTTTTCGAGGAAGAGCGCCTCGCTCAGGCCCGTCAACGGTTGAGCTCTGGCAGGACTGCTGCTGTGCTGGCGCAGGCTGCGGCGGTACATCACAACGGGAACAGTCAACCACAGCAACAGTCTGCTACTTCTTCTGTGCTAACGATCTCTGAGGCCTGGTTCTGGAAGATATGTCAGATGAAGAAGGCGTATCTTTTTCATTGGGCTTTCCGTAAGATGCCACAGGCTCTCCTGGAGCAGGAGACGCTGGAGGATCTGGTAAATGCGCCGCTCATCAAGCGTGGCATGGACGAGGCCAATGCTAATGGTGCTTCACCCCCTCTCCTACCCGAGGCTCTGCTCCCAGAGATCTTCCAGGCCTTTAGCAGCGATTCGTTTGTCAACTATGCACAGCTATTGCGTGAGACCGGATTGACAGATAATAATGTAAAGGCACTGTTGCTGATCTTTCTCGGTCGCCAATTATTTGAAGAATATCTCCTTTGGGATAAGAATATGCAACTTCAAGACTGGTTGCTGCAGCAGTATGGCAAGGATAGCGCTGGATTTCGGACGAACCTGGAGGTTGCTAATCCCTGGGTCAAGAAGTTTAGCTGGTGGAAGGGATGATGTATGCCGGACCGTCTTGCGTACGATGAAGCCATGCTCTTTGCTGCCGCTCGCTTGCGCGTGCCAGACCCGGAGTTGAAGCGTGGCAAGATTGAGGTCGTCTCAACAAAGACGACACTGGGTGCTGTGGAACGCCCATGGGGGATCGAGGGCGGTTTTGCTGTTGTCTATAAGTTTCGCACCTATAGCGGCAAGTTCCGTGCTCTGCGCTGCTTCCGTATCGCAATGAATCAGGATATGCAGTTTCGCTATGGGCGTATCGGACCCTTCTTCAAGCTGCATGCCAGCGATATTACGGCCGATTTTCGCTATTACGATGCGGGTATTGCTGTTGAAGAGCAGGGGAAGCCTGTGGCGCAGGTCTATCCAGTCATCGATATGGAGTGGATAGATGGGTTGACACTGTTAGAGACCGTTGCGACACTCAGCCGGCAGCGTAATACCGTTGGATTCAAGCATCTCGCGCAGCAGTGGTCCGGTCTTCTGCAACGCCTGCGCAGTTGTGGTATGGCACATGGTGATCTGGCGGCCGTGAATGTAATGGTCAGGCCTGGGGGCGGACTGGTGCTGGTCGATTACGATGGCGTCTATATTCCTGAGTTTGCCAATCTCTCCAAGGTTCTGCTGGGGCAGCCGGACTACCAGCATCCCGACGTTATCGAGCGTAACTTTGATGCCTATATGGATGACTTTTCGGCCCTGGTGATCTATACCGCCCTCCTGGCCCTGGCTGACCAGCCGGAACGCTGGGAACGTTACGCCAGGCTCGATGAACTTGGTCGCCTGCTGGATAGCAATCTTCTGTTCACCCTGCAAGACTTTCAAGCGCCACAGACATCCGCTCTGTTCCGGGATCTGGAGCAGACAACCATGTCGTCATGGACTTCAGGTCGTCTGGTCGAGGCTGCCAGAGCCTTGCGCCATGCCTGTACGCAACCCGTCAACGAGGTCCGTTTCCCTGTACAGTGGCTTGGCAAGCAGGAGCAGCCTACCTCTACGATTGTGCGTCTACCCACTATGATAGATCACGTAGCTAATGGCGTAAGTAAGAAGCAAGCTACACTTGCGGATGGTGGCGTAAGTAAGGTGCAAGCTACACCGCCAGTACGTGGCGTAAATAAGGCGCAGTCTACACCGCCAGTACGTGGCGTGAGTGAGAGGCTGCCTCTTCCGCGACAGCCATCTCAGGAAGCAGCATTGTTAGCTACGTTTCTACAGGCCTGTGCTGCCGATGATGACGAGGCGATTGCTGCGGCGTATGAAGAGGTCAACAATTTTAATCACTATGGGAGTAGCGTCTTCTCTGCCAGCCAACTGCAGCGTGCTCAGCTTGCACAGCAGCGGCGTAGTGCTCTGGCTCGTTTTCGTGTCTCTCTAACCAATCGACGACCCTTGCAGATCGCGACCGCGTATGACGATCACCTCTTGCAGCATACTCGTAGCGTGACTGAGCGCGAACAGCAGATATTGATGCTTGCCCGCCAGTTTCAGCGAGCCTATGAGCAGGACGATGAGATTACATTGCTGCATGTCTATGAGAAGATGCAGCAGCGTGCATATCAGAGCGCCTTTATCTTCTCGCATCAAGAGCGTCAGCTGGTCCAGCATGCTTACTGGCAGCAAGCGACCCTTGTGACTATTCGTACTGCACTGGCTCGTGACGACGACGCCCATATCCGACGCGTCTATCAGGCCGCACGTGGGGAGCGCGCGAACACGGATGATCTGCATCTTCCTGCCCTCTTACCACGCGAGCGTCAGCGTATCGATAAAGCGCTACGCTCTGCAGGGATAGAAGTAGCCCTGACGCAGAAAGAGCTTGGCAATGCACTCGAGTTGGCGCTTCAGGTCCAGCAGGAGACCGGCTATCCGATGAGCGCGTTACTCGCCTTTCGACTACAAAAAGCTGCTCTGCGTTTTATACGTCAGCAGGATCTCACCGATCTTACCGTACAGATTGTCGAGCAGACCGATGGCAACTATGCTGACGTACGCTGGCGTTGGCCCGCGCATCCGTTGATCAAGCACGCTGTCCTCACCTGGAGCACGCACCGCTGGCCGCTGCATCTACGTAACCATAGTGAGCGCGCCACTGACGAGCAACATATCTGGGTTGAACGGGAAGGCCAACAAGATCGACAGGCAACGCAAGATCAGCAGATTGAAGGAGCATATCTATTTCCGATTGGTTCAGCTACGCATCTTTATCTACAGGGCTACACTGCCCTACGCGACTATTGGGATGCCGGTGAGCGCTGGTTCTTTAGCGACGGCCTCGAACCGACATCACGGCAGTGCAGCAACTGCGCATCTCTTGAGGAATAATTATGATGGATACCACGAATCTTACCGCACATCTTACACAACAACTAACCGCCATGGCTACTCGTCTGGAAGCCTTTGATGTGGAGAGCGCGCAACGTTTGCGTGCACTCTCTGCGGCCCTCGCTGACGAGGCTGCGCCTGAGATAAACGCCTGGGCCAATGCCGATCTTTATCATATCATCGATCCAGACGCCATTATTTTGCGTTATAGAGAGCAGCAAGCACAGCAACAGCAGGTATCTCAACCGGCCTACACTGCGTGGTTGACGCCCATGCGCTATACCCTGCTCGGTCTCCCGCTGATCATCTCCTGTAGCGCACTGGCTCAGGCCGTCGGTCTCTACACAGGCTTTGCGCAGAGCCATGCTCAGGCTAACACACAATCGTTCCTCTATCTCTGGCAGCAGGGCTTTGGCGGTCAACTGGCGAGCTGGGCACGTCCTGGTACGGTCGCCAGTATCGCCGCCTTCCTCATACTACTCGTGCTGCTCATCACCCTCTGGCAGCATATACAAGCGACGCGTCAGCAGCACCAGCAACTGATACTCGCCGCACAGCAGCAACAGAGCGTCGCCACTCTACGCTCCGACCTAGCGCACCTGCTGGCCCAACTTGTCCTGTACCTCGCACAACAGCGCAGCCAGCTTACTACCGCCGATAACCTTACGCAGGTCGCACGCCGCATCGATAGCATGTCGCGCCGTATGGAAGAGAAGCTAGAGAGTGTCGTCGGCAAGTTCACGACCATGACTCAGAACGTCACGAACGATTTTAACAGCATGTCGCAGGAGCTCACCCAGAACTACGACGATACCCTTAACGAGCTCACCAGCAAGCAAGATGGCATGAGTCAGCAAATCATGAAGCGTTTCAGTGCGCTGAATGATCGCATGATGGAGCAACTCCTCAGCGGGAATACGTATCTGAAAGAACTGGGCAAGATGACCGGTGGCATCGTACAGACAGCCGAACAGATCCAGCAGGCCTCGACTACGCTCAAAGAGACCAACAGCGAACTTACCTTCAATATCAAAAACCTCGTCGGACCGGTCGTCGATCTGGCTCAACAGCAAGAGGTCCTGATCACCGCTACCAGCCAGGCGCTAGAGAATCTCCAGAGCGTTGCCAAAACGTTGCAAGCACATGGACTACAGCAAGAACGCTGGGGTACCGATCTGCGCAATATCCTGGACTCGCTCGACCTCGCCGTGGAGCGCTCCACCGATGTCATCCTCAAAGTTGGCGATTTCACGACCCGGCAAGAAGAACTGCTGCAACAGCTACAAAAGCAATTGCCCGGTACTGCCAACGTTTCTCAGGCGTAGCTCTCAGTGCTGCTAGCCGAATCTCCCCCCGCCTGACCCCATTTAGCTGAGGTACTTGACAGTTGCATGACCATCTGGTAAATTAATGACTGTAGAGTCAAAAATGAAGGTGACTGGTCAAAACAGATGACGGTAAGTCATAATTTGTGTAGATTGGTCAATCTAAAAACGGCTAGTAAAGCACAAGAAGAAGATAGGGAGCACGAGTTAATTACGATGGCGAGTCAGCAATCGCTTAAAGAGAGGCAACGTCAGGAGCGTGAGGATCTCATTCTTCACGCGGCTCAAGAGGTCTTACTGGAGCGAGGCTATCACGATATGTCCATGGGAGAGATTGCGGCGCGTGTAGGGGTTGCTAAAGGCACCCTCTATCAGCACTTTCCGAGTAAAGAATGTCTGATGCAAGCACTCTTTAAGCAGGGGTTGCAAGAGCTCCAGGGCATGGTAGAACAGACGGTGACGATGCAGGGCGATGCCCTGGTAAAGCTTACATTTGTCATTGAGCAGATCTGCATGCACCTATCGAGCAAGCATGTATATCATACATATATGTTTTACGCTCTCCGTGCTAATCCGGAGCTCCATGCTGCATTTACGAATGAGATAAAAGATGTCTATCTCTCCGTGCGTAGTAGAATTATCGCGTTATTAGAAGAAGGTAAGGCCGAAGCTGTCTTTACGCACCGCATACCCACGATAGTTATGCTTGAAGCCTTATTTGGCCTGTTATCACCCCGTGCGCTGCTTGTACAACGAGGCTTACTAGCTGAGCCTGAAGAACTTGTCAGCTATCTGGGCTCTATCTATCTGCGAGGTATTGCTGCGGCTAATAATGAAGATAGTGCAGCCCATGATTGCAGTCTCTGCTGATGCATATAAGAGATTGTTTCACGTACAGAATGACAACCTGTCAACAGGATGTATTACCTGTACTGCAGTATAGCATATAACCAATACCTGTTCAGTCGTCTGTGACTGTTCAGCGAAGCAAAAATTTTCTCATTGAATGACGTTACGTTGTAAGGAGTTACACATATTATGCAAGTTTCTGTCTCTTCTCCAGAAACAAAAACTGGCGGACTTGCGTATAAGTGGATCGTGGCGATTGTGATTATTTTCGGATTGTTTATGACTATTCTCGATACTACTATCGTGAATACTGCCATTCCGAAATTTCAGTCAACCTTTAATGCCAGTTTGACCGATGTGCAGTGGGTATTGACCGGGTATACGCTGGCCCAGGGTGTTGCTACCCCACTGACTGCGTATCTGGCCAGCCGTATCGGTAATAAAAGGTTGTATATTGTCTCACTGGTCGGCTTTACGATTGGGTCTGCGCTCTGTGGTTTCTCATGGAGCCTCTCATCACTTATTCTCTTCCGTATTCTTCAGGCTGCATTTGGAGCCTTTATTGCCCCGCTTGCGATTACGTTGCTGTATACGGAGTTTCCGCCCAACGAGCGTGGTGCGGCGATGGGTGCATTAGGCATTCCAATTTTGCTCGCCCCTGCTCTGGGTCCAACCCTGGGTGGATACCTGGTCACCTACTCTGGTTGGGAGTTGATCTTCTTCATTAACGTCCCGATCGGTATTATCGGTGTCATCATGGGTATGATCTTCCTGCGTGAGAGTGTGCCGCATCGTGTAAAGTTCGACTTTGTTGGCTTCATCTTTGCAGGCTCTGGTCTTGCTCTTACACTGTATGGCCTCTCCTCCGCTGCCTCTGATGGCTGGGGTTCCGCTACGGTTGTCGGCTGTATCAGCGTTGGATTGGTTCTGCTGGCGATCTTTATCGCACTGACATTGATCAAGGCCAAAACGGGTGCGGCGGTTCTGCTGGATCTGCGGGTCTTCGGTGATGCAAGCTTTACGATGAGCATTATTGCCAGTGCGCTGGTGACCTTTGCTCTGTATGGCGGACTCTTTGTCATTCCGATCTATCTGCAGACATTACGTGGCCTCTCTGCATATCAGTCTGGTCTGGATCTCTTACCGCAGGCCCTTTTCTCGATGCTTGCGGTCTTGATTGGTGGTCGCCTGGTTGATAAGATTGGTGTCCGTGCAGTGGTTATTCCAGGTCTGATCCTCCTGATTATTGCGCTGTATATGTTGACATCGCTCAACCTGTACGAGCCGGTCTCTACTGTGCAGTTTGCGCTTTGCCTGCGTGGTTTTGCCGTGGGTCTCAGCTTCCAGCCACTCTCTGTATCGATGCTCGCAAATATCAAACCACGGATGCTTTCGCAGGCGTCCGCAGTCAATACCACGGTGCGTTTCGTTATCAGTTCACTGGCTGTCTCGATCATCTCAACCTATACAACTTCTCAGAGTCAACTGCACTTCGCCAATCTGGCGATGCTGGCTACGCCAGACTCTTCTATGGGTCATCTGATGACTATTATCCAGCAAGGGTTGCTTGCCAGTGGATACTCAGCACAGAGTGCGTTGGCGACAGCGGGCTCCTATGTCAGTGGTATGTTGCAGGCGCAGGCGTATGTCCAGGCGATGGGCGACACCTTCTGGGTAACACTCATACTGGTTATCGTTGCCATTGTCGCTACAGCCTGTATCGGTGGCTTTAAAAAGAAAAATGGACAGGATCAACCGGCCGTTGAGCTAACCGATGAAGAAAAGAAAGCTATTGAAGAAGCAAAGATAGCTGTCTAAAAAGCTCTGCTTATTCATACACATTGATTATTCAGCAACAAGGAATGATGTATTCCAAAGGCATTATTTTAAGAAGGAGACTCAAGCGATGCGTCGTAGTAGTGTGATCTTAGTTCCGGTTCTCATTTTCGTTGCCATCCTGGCAATTGTTATTGGTGGTGGTCTGTATTTCTACAATGGCTACCTGTATTATTCGACAGATGATGCTCAAGTCGCTGGCAAGATGCTGAGTATTAGCAGCACTGCCAATGGTCAGTTGACGACTATTGTGAATGTCGGCGATAAGGTGGCTGCTGGCCAGACCGTGGCTACGGTGGCTGGCGTCTCAGCCACAGGTCACAAGACCCTGAGTGATATTACCTCTTCAATCAGCGGCACCGTTGTGCAATCCAGTGCCATTCAGGGCCAGGTCGTTGCTGCTGGTACTCCTCTGGCGCAGATCGCCAATATGGACAATCCTACCGTTACCGCGTATATTGATGAGAGTCAATTGAATAACGTGAAGGTCGGTCAGCAGGTTGATGTCAATGTTGATGCCTTCCCAGGTACTACCTACAACGGTCATGTGCAGCAGATCGTCCAGGCGACCGCCGGAACTTTCTCGCTGATCCCGTCGACCGACAATACCAGCGGTAACTTCACGAAGGTTTCACAGCGCGTGCCAGTGATCATCACTCTGGATGGTACTAGTACTAACGATCTTGTCCCTGGCTTGAGTGCAACGGCAAAAATTCACCTGCACTAAGATCTTGTATGGTATTGAGCTCCAGGCAAGCAAGCTGAAGAATTGCTTGCCTGTGTGTATGGTTTTAAGGAGAACAGTATGAACAGTACGTTCATTACTATTATATGTGCCGTGGTCGCGGTCGTAGCTCTGTTACTGGCTTTCTTGCTGGCTCGCGGCGGTGGCGCAAGTGCAAGCAGCGCGAGCAGCGCAAGTGTAGAGCCAAAGGCCAATGTTGAAGCGGCCTCCACACAGCCTGTAGAGTCTGCACAATCTGCTGAGCCTGCACCAGTAGAGCAGCAGCCAGATTTCCAGCATTCACGGCCACTGGCTGATTTCCAGCGTTCGCAGCCTCTGCAGCCGCAGGTCACGCGCCAGTTTGTGCAGGATCACGTTGAGGCTCCTGAGTATGTCGCCAAACAGACGGTGCCCGTCGCTGACTTTAACGAGGCTCCAACGACCGTGAACAATCACGTTCAGCCGGAGGTGTCACATCTCTCACACCTCACCCATGCGCCCTCGCTGTCGCTGCTTCACGAGAACAATAGCAACGAGATTACAGCGGTGAGTCGCCATCTCTATGAGATCGCCGGTCAGGTGCATATCTTACAGCGTCAGTCGCAGGAGATCGAGCAGAGTCTGGCCCAGTTGAGCGGCGTTATCGAGCGCTTGCAGCAGCAGCAGCACACGCAACCCCCGCGTGAGTCTATCGGCTCTCTGTATACGAACGCCAGACCATATGGCGAGAGCAATTTCTAATATGTTCTGGTACATTTAGTGGTTTAATACGCATGGAAGGAGCGACACGTGATCGCTCCTTCTTTTTGTATCCTCTAATATTCTTACCTATGTGAGTGCCTACTATAGCAAATACAGCGTTGTATGCGCATCTATTGATCCTCCTATCTTTCTATCCTCCTATACTTGACTTTACTATGACCTTCTGGTAATATCGTGACTGTAGAGTCATGAATTCATTCTAAAAGTCAAAATTAACTTTTTTTAGTCAATTACTAACTGGCTGGTCACTAGCCTTTCTGGAGTATACCTGTGCCTGAGAAGGCTTATTCGCGCTCGTTAAAAGAGAGACAGAAGCGGCAGCGTGAAGAACTGATCCTGCAGTGTGCCGAGGCGGTCTTGCTGGAGAAGGGCTATCATGATATGTCGATGGATGAGATCGCTGCGCGTGTTGGTATCGCGAAGGGGACGGTCTATCTGCATTTCGCGAAGAAGGAAGATCTTGTCCACGCGTTACTGGATCGTGAGATGCTGTCTGTGCTACAAATGATCGAAACCGCTAAAGCTATGGATGGAACGGTGCGTGCCAGGCTGGAGACGATTCTGCGCTCGCTGTATCCGGGCCTGTCGGAGAAGCGGGATCATCTGTTGTATCTGCTCTTTAGTGAGAGTGATATTCGTACGGCGATGCACGAGAAGCACAGTGCGGTGATGTATGAGATGTCGATGCAAGTGACGCAACTGTTGGAAGAGGGCAAGGCACGCGGCGAGTTTCGAGCGGAGATCCCTACGCGGGTTATGCTGCTGACGTTCTTTAGCCTGCTCTCTGCGCGCTCATACAAACGTACATTGAAGGATTGGGATATCGAACCAGAAGTGGTAATAGACAATATTGCAGGCATCTACTTTCGGGGGATCGCCGCTGATAGACCCGAACGTCATGATGAAGATGAAGCTCGCTGAAATGGAGAGAGAAGAGATCGGATAATGTTCTCTGCTCCCGCGTAGAGGAAAAGTAGTCGAGGAGGAAGGGATGTGGCGGAATGATTCATGTATCCACATATACAAGAATAATACTGCTCCTCACGTGTGATTGCGAGCTGTTTTTTTTGTGCTCTATCCTGTGTGCATACCAGGTAGTTTGCTCAAGAGTGATGATTACAGGTGTGCTCACGCTGTTGAACCGCTATGTAAGGAGTTTTCTCGACCATGCAAGCAACTGTACCTGTCGCGCGTAGCGAGAGGGGGGTAGCATATAAATGGATCGTGGCGATGGTGGTCATCTTTGGGATCTTTATGAGCATCCTCGATAGCACGATCGTAAATATCGCTATTCCTCGTCTACAGACTGCGTTTGGCTCAAGTTTGAATGATGTGCAGTGGGTCTTGACCGGGTATACGCTGGCGCAAGGTGTCGCGACCCCGCTGACGGCGTTTATATCGGATCGTATAGGAACGAAACGTTTCTATATGTTATCGCTGATCGGTTTTATTGTGGGGTCGGCCTGCTGTGGTTTCGCCTGGAGTTTGCCAATACTGATTGTGTTTCGTGTGTTCCAGGGTGCGAGCGGTGCGTTTTTGACACCGTTGGCGATGACTCTCCTCTATCGTGAATTTCCCCCCAGCGAGCGTGGTACGGCGATGGGTGCGCTGGGTATCCCGATCTTGCTCGCACCTGCCCTGGGTCCGACGCTTGGTGGCTATATTGTGACTTTCGCTGGTTGGCAGCTCATCTTCTTTATTAATCTGCCAATCGGTATTGTTGGTCTCTTGATGGCGTTCTTCTTCCTGCATGAGAGTCCGATCAACCCGCGGATCGATTTTGATCTGCTTGGTTTTATCACGGCTGCCCTGGGCCTGGGACTCCTGCTCTATGGTCTCTCGGATGCCAGTACTGATGGCTGGTCCTCTGGTATTGTACTGGGCTGTCTGATCGGCGGTGGCCTGCTGCTGGTGATGTTTATCCTGGTGGAACTAGGACGGATCAGGCGCGAGGAACAACCATTGCTCGATATTCGGGTCTTCAGTAGCCGTCCATTCTCGTCGAGTATGATCGCCAGTACACTGGTCATCTTCGCGCTCTATGGAGGCCTCTTTCTGGTGCCTGTCTATCTCCAATCGTTGCGTGGCTATAGCGCATTTCAGGCTGGACTCGTCCTCTTACCACAGGCGTTCGCTTCTATGCTTGCGGTCCTGATCGGCGGTCGCCTGGTTGATAAGATAGGCGTACGAGCCGTCGTCATTCCTGGTCTTGTGATTACAGCCATATCGCTATGGCGTCTGACCTTCCTTAACCTTTACATTCCAACATCGTCGTTCCAGCTTATTCTGATCCTGCGTGGCTTTGGTATCGGTCTGTGTTTGCAGCCACTGATGGTCTCGGCAGTTGCTGAGATGCCCATACGGCGTATGGCCCAGGCTTCGGCTGTCAGCACAACCATTCGTTTCGTTGGTAGCTCGCTTGCTGTGGCGATTATCGCGACGCTCGTACAGAGCCAGACCAAGCTTCATTATGCCCATCTCGCTGAGCGTGTAACTCCAAACTCCAGCCAGGGTCAGCTGGTGAATTTATTACAGGCGCTCTTCATCTCGCATGGCTTTCCCGTTGCCTATGCGCAGGCCTATGCTGTCAAGACGATTGGTGGATTGCTCGAACGGCAGTCCTACATGCTCGCGATGCAAGACGCCTTCTGGATAACGCTTGTGCTCGCCATTCTCGCAATCGTCGCATCATTTTTCGTTGGCTCCCGTCGTAGCAAAGCATCAGCGGTCGTAACGCTTTCTGAAGAAGAGATCGCTGCACGTCGCGAAGCCTTGATCGCTGGCTAGCTCATACTGAACATTGCAATAGAACATATTACAGAAATGTACGATAGAAGAAGAAGGAGATACGTGCTATGCGCCGTACTGTTCTTGTGACTACGCTGATCTTCATTGCCATTCTGGCAGTGTTGGGTGGTGGTGCCTGGTTTTTTTTCCAGAACTACCAATATTACAGTACCGATGATGCCCAGGTGACAGGTCCGATGCTGACCGTGAGCAGTCCTGCCGCCGGTCAACTCAACACACTCTCAGTCAAGCTGGGTGATAAAGTGACCTCCGGCCAGATTCTTGGGACCGTGACGGCTCCTCCGGTAGCAGGAGCAACTGGCGCTACCAGTAAGGCCACGGCCACGGTTGTGAATATCACCAGTCCGATAGCGGGGACAATCGTGCAGGTTCCAGCTGTGCAGGGGCAGATGGTTGCGCCTGGCGTGGGTCTGGTCGAGGTTGCCGATCTGAGTAACCTTACCGTGACGGCCTATGTTGATGAGGGAGCGCTCAGAAATGTGAAGGTAGACCAGAGTGTGGATGTTACGGTTGATGCCTATAGTGGGACAACCTATAGCGGACATGTGCAGCAGATCGTGCAGGCGACGGCTGGTTCATTCTCGCTGCTGCCCACCTCAGATCCGACCAGCGGCAACTTCACCAAGGTCTCACAACGCGTACCGGTGATCATTTCACTGGATGGCATCGGTAGCAACGATCTCGTCCCTGGACTGAGCGCCGAAGTGACGATCCATCTGCATTAAGGATCGTATTCCGCACGTGGAATAGTGGAACAGGAAAAGATCAGAGGAGCGATATCTGCAGACCTGAATAATCTCATCGCCCCTCTGAACGCTAACGAACGATAACGATAGAGACGAAAGGAAGAACCATGCTTATTCCAGTAGGATTGATTGCTGTCGCTGTTGTTGCCCTGCTGGCTGCGTTTTTCCTGTCACGTGGTGGCGGTGACGGGGAGAGAGCCGGGGAGAGAGCCGCGGATATCATGCCAGAGAACCAGACTATAGCGACCCCAACTACAGCAATCCCAACGCGTCCAACGAACTCAACGCGTCCACTGGAGACCATGACCGAAGAGGTTCCTGCAATCCAGACAACCCCGGCGACTGATCCAGCGACCGAGGATAACGATGACAGCGCAACGGATACCACGATCACGACCCTTAACCGGGAGCTCTACGAGATGGCCGACCAGCTTAGCACTCTACAACGTCACTCGCGCGATATGGAACAGCGTCTCACCCATCTCAGCGGTATCATTGAACACCTCGCAACACCGATCCTGCCGTATCCTCGCCAGCCCGAACCGAGTGTCGAAGATTATGAGTTAGCCCACGACGAATAAGCTGTATAGAAGAGAAGAGATAGGAGGAGCACACAAGGTGCTCCCCCATCCTTCCGCATTCTCTATATTTTCGCCATTATCCTATCCCCTCCACAGAAGTGAACCCCTTTGCATTCATGAATTAGTCGCAGGTATTAGCGCAAAATAGTTGATAAAACGGAGAAAAGATAAGATCATCTACATAATTTGGCGTGTGTAATGTACAATGTTGTAGTACAATAAGAGGAAGCGCGAAACATATTGTAGCCATACGTAGTGTGACGCATTGTGACACCGGTATTGTCACAAAACGGGAACGTAGACAACTGTACGCTGTTAGTAGCAGGTAATATGCTACTACTACCATTTCTACTGGTGCATTTGCAGAAATCAATGCCGAAGAGTGCGATGGGCAGATGAGCAGATGAGTAAGACCAGGAGCGGGGGAGACGACGGCTACAGGCAGATTGCAGGCGCACTGGAGTAAATGAGAAACGCTCTTTCGGGAGCCGAGTAACATATCCGGTTGGCCGGCTACCAGCGTCAATATATATTGTACAATTTGAGTATGTTGGCGAGAGCTGGTATCCGCGCTGTGAGAGATGATAGACTTTGTCGCGTATACCTTTATAGGGGGCAGAGTAGAATGCATTCTTGCACTCTTCTTAGCTACAATCTTATTCCAAACACCGCTATAATTGACGTCACTAGTGTTAGATAGTGTTAGATACGTAGGTGTGCGGACAGGGAGGGTAAGTAGTGCAGAAGAGTACCGGAGATGTTGCGCGTATAGATAGTAATAGTAACATGTAAGGAGCGGGGCTGTAGTGAAAACGACCGAACAAGAACCAACGACAGATATTGATCAGCAGCTCGTGCGAGAGCTGAAAGACGGCGACATACATCCGACGACCGCCAGAATCATCGAACTCATTGGTAAAAATTCTCGTATGACGGATGAAGAGATTGCGCAAGAACTGGACCTCAAGAATGCCCAGATCGCCCATGGCTGGCGTGTGGTAGCTGAAGAGACACTCAACGAGCGCAAGTGGAAGTAGTGAATCCAACATAGTATAGATATAAAGAACAGAGAGAGTTGCCCTTTCTTGCCAGAAGGGGTAGCTCTCTCTCTCTGTCTGCCTGCCTGTCTGCCAGGTGGTTAGCCGCCACAGGGTCCAGGATAGGATTTCTACTTGACACCACCATAGAAGTCTGCTATCTTTGTATCGGTTGCAGGTCGTAAGACTGCCTCTGGGGCTGTAGCTCAGTGGATAGAGCGTCGGTTTCCTAAACCGTGCGTCGGCGGTTCGAGTCCGCCCAGTCCCATTTCTCCCTCCCACCGCTCCCCAACTGGCTTCGCAAGGAAACCGACACAGAAGAAACACCATTATTTTTTAGCTTGTTCTTCCCTCGGACGGTACAAACTTTACTTCGGAGAGCTAGAAAACCGTACTTCGGATATCTATTTGTCTCTCCCTCGGAACAAAGAGTACCATACTCTGATTCATTTATGCAAGAGGTCACTAAAAACGATAGAAATGACTGGACTGTATCTGATGAAAAACTAGAACTTCTGCATATTCCTAAACACTCTTCGGTGACTTTTTTTCTTTACCCCAACACACCAGCGAGTTTATTTTCTTTTTGGGTGAGTTTCCAGGGACTTTTTATTTTCTCAGGCGAGTTTTGGGAAATTTTTTATTCGGCAGGGTGAGTTTGATTTATTTGGTGTGAGTTCCAGGGTGAGTTTTTTATTTGGCTGGTGAGTTTTTTTTATTCCCCTGTTCTGTTGAGTAAGATTTAGGTGATAGCCAAGAGGTTATCAGCGAATTCGGGGTTGCTTCGGTGCGGCGATTCGTGTTCAAGGGAGGCGGGTAGTTGCCTCTCAAAAATAACCCTCAATTCTGAAAACATATCCCCACACAAAAAACACCCTTGAGCTTTATTTCTCTTGGGTGTCTTCTACCAATCAGTATCCTCTGCGGATCGTGGCCTCTGCAACCAAATTTATTGACATGATCAACTCATCAGGTTCGACTTTCAGTATCCTCAAGCGGATCGTGGCCTCTGTAACAATGGGCGTATTTCTGAAGTGGGCTATTACCACAGAGTTTCAGTATCCTCAAACGGATCGTTTCCTCTGCAACTACCAAGAGATGATTCTTTCTCAGAAGGCGGCGATTGTGTTTCAGTATCCTCAAGCGGATCGTAGCCTCTGCAACCAGCAGACTTCGAGGCTGTCATTAAAACCATCAATGATCTTTCAGTATCCTCCAACGGATCGAAGCCTCTGCAACTCAGTCTTGATCGACCCGGTTACTAGTGAGCCAGCCTTCCAGTATCCTCAAGCGGATCGAGGCCTCTGTAACAAACTGAAAATCGAGTGCGGCGATATGCTAGAGACAGTTTCCATTCTAAACGGGTTCAGCAGGCCATTTAGCCAGACAAAAACAACCCTGTAGGAAGAGGATTTGTAGTTTCAATCCCCAATGGGTTCAGCAGGCCATTTAGCCACTGGAAATATGGGGTTTTTACATTTGAGCCGTTTCAATCCCTCACGGGTTCTGCTGGCCGTTTAGACAGAGACAACGCCGCGACGGTATACCACAGGTTGGGAAGTTTCAATCCCTGACGGGTTCTGCAAGCCATTTAGACTGCCACTCTTCTAGAATAACATAGGAAGCTGTTCAATACAAGTGTTTCCGAACGTCACAAAAAATCCATCATAGCAAGGGAATGTAAGGGGGTGTACGTTTATGAAAAGGGAAAAGAAGCGGTTGAAATTGATGATCGGGGTATCAGTGATTTTTAGGATTGCTATGGCGCAAAGTGTTTGAAGCAAGACATACGCGTAGTAGCCTCTCAAAATCATCTTCTTAGCCATACTTTGAACTTTATGGATTCATGAGCGTCTATATCGATAGAGGTGAAATATGGCAAATCAAGAGCATCTAGACGTCCTTAAGCAAGGAGTAGCGGTTTGGAATAAGTGGCGCGAGGAACATCCAAACATACAACCTGATTTGAACCAAGCCGTGCTTAATGGTCTTGATTTGAGCAGATATAACTTCAGTAACGTTCAACTTGTAGGAGCATTTCTTCATCAAGCAAAACTCATTGAAGCAAATCTCAGCTCCACCACAGGAACCAGCACAGTTTTTAGTGAAGCGGATCTGAGCATGGCAAATTTAAGCTGTTCCAATTTTAGCAGAGCAAATTTTAGTCGTGCCAATCTTTATCATGTCAATCTTCAATATACCTATCTATTTGGAACCATGCTCAAACAAGCAAACCTGAATGAAGCAAAATTGGATGAAGCCCTCCTCAGTGAGGCTGACTTGAGTTTTGCCAGTCTTGTCACGGCAACGTTAACGAAAGCAAATCTCACCAGAGCGAACCTGAGCTATACCTGGCTTACTAACGCCGATCTTAGCAATGCCATTTTGGCCTCAGCTTACTTTGCAAATGCGAACCTTCCAGGCGTGTATCTTTGTCATGCAATTCTTGTAGGAGCCAATTTTACTGATGCTGATCTTTACGCGGCTCATCTTGATAATGCAAATCTTGAGAGAGCCATCTTTGTTGGAACAAGGTTAAAAAAGGCAGACTTAAGCAATTGTTTCATTCATGGTATTTCATCCTGGAATGTTCAGCTTGAGGAAGCCACTCAACGTAATCTTATTATTACTCGGCGCAATGAGCCCAAGATCACTGTCGATAGCCTTGAAGTTGCTCAGTTTATCTACCTTCTCCTCAATAACCAGAAAATTCGCGATGTTATCAACACGATCACCTCGAAAGTGGTCTTGATATTGGGTCGCTTTACAGATGAGAGAAAACTAGTTTTAGACGCTCTAAGGGATGAACTGCATAAACATAACTATTCTCCCGTTGTATTTGATTTTGATCCATCAGCAAAACGAGATCTGACAGAAACTATCAGTACTCTTGCTCATATGTCCCGTTTCATTATTGCCGATCTTACTGATGCTAAAAGCCTTCCTCAAGAACTACAAGCTATCGTGCCGAATCTCCCTTCGGTTCCTGTCCAACCTATCTTGCACATAGATGGTCGAGAATACGCTATGTTTGAGCACTTCAAGCGCTATTCCTGGGTACTGGAAACCTACCGCTACCAAGATATTCCTACAATGCTTGCATCCCTCAATGAAAACATCATTGAACCAGCAGAAAAGAAGGCCATAGAGTTAGAAGGTCGAAGATAGCTGTGTTCAGGATTACTACAGTGCTAGTCGACGTGGTGAGGATCGGCGGGTAGTGACCTCTCAAAATAATCCTATTTTCTGAAACTTGCTCGATAGAATAGGTACTCCTCTATTCAGTTAGGATTTCTAAATTCTTCTGCTGTTAATTTTGCTTGAGATTATATACCTTCTAACATCTCTAAATCGAGAGAAATAGATCGAAAAGCATTATTCGTTCGGTACTGTTTAGGTATATTTTAAGTAAATCATGTTGCCCCTCTTCCGAATACCCTCCTCTTTGTCTCTTCTCATCGCGGACCTAGTGACTTCTCTACTCAATATGCTCACTTATTTTTTCGCCTTGTATCGTAAAGGTACAGAGCTACCGCGGAAACAACGGTAATAGCAGCAATATAAGTAAGTATTGTATCAAGCGGAGAAAGGGTATTAACTTGTGCCCTGCTATTGGTATTGATGGTAAACTCATAAACTGATATGGAGATGCCAAGCATTAAAAGAAATGGAATCAAATAAGATATCATTGCACGATTATATTGCTGTTTTAATGCTTTGATTTGCGCATTAGCAATTCTTCCCCCAACATAAATACTTTGATCTTCTCCGTCAATCAAGGTAGATATGGAAATTTCATCCTTTGGATTAAAAAGCTTTTTCTGAAGAGTTATTTCTGATCCCTGCCATTGGACAAAATCTTTCTTGTCTTCTGGTTTAAGAAAAAAGTTTTGTGGATCTGTATTTAGAACTTCTGCGCTTATAATTGTGGCTCCTTGGATTTGAATTGATAGGGGATCTTCAATATCATCTTTTTTGACTGCGTCATTTCCTGTATTTATAAGCTTAATAACTATGAGCCTGGGGCTATTCATCTCAGATCCATCCAGAAGGATTTTGATTCTATCTTTCATTTTTTCATTAATGCTAACCAAAGGAGCATTGGAGACAATCTCATAGGAAATTTCTTTCTTTAATTTTTGCCGCTTGTAAATCCAAATAGCAACTATAATTGCGGTAACGCCTACCACTACAGCTACTATGATGTTTACTATAAATTGCGTTAATGGGCTTTGAAAATCCATAATGGCAACATTTCCTTCTGTATCGCTGCTAATATTCACGTTTATTGATGCAATATTAATTCATATACATAAAAATATCAATACAAAAATAGGTCCACTTCTACCTTTTCTCTCTACAAGAACCCTCAATGAAACTGCGCCGCAGTCATCAAGTATTTCCGTCAAGCTCCGTAATCACTGTAAGCGGCTCCTCTACCACTCTTTAGATAGAAAGATCCACCATAACATTTATTTCGCTACCCCACCCCACTATAATTGAAAACATTTTTAGGTTTTTAAAACGATTTGACAAACGGTTTTTACGTGCATTTTCTGTGTTCTGCTGCCTGTAAAACGATTTTCAAAATTGAAAACGATTTGACAAACGGTTTGTAAAAATACAAACGGTTTTTAGGTCTAAACGACTCCTCATGTCGCAAGCATGGGTTGTACAGCTATATTGACAGCAATAAATTACCACATTACATGGAGTCTCTTTTGGTTACATCAAAAAATGTAACCTTACACGGGTTACATCACTCAGCTCTATCGCTTCATGTAACTTACATCAATCTCCGTGTAACCAGTAATTTTTTCATGTAACATTATATCCTAGCTTGGTGTAACCTTTCCTGGGTTACATCTACTAACTCGGAGAGTTACATTTAATTACGTGTAACATTACATCTAGGCTCTGTAGGTTACATGTAACACTACAATCTCATTTCTATCGCTTCCCATTTGGATGTGTAAAAAATACGCCATCTGGGTTTGCCAGATGACGCATCATGTTAAGCACTTATCTTGTCCTCAAGGCATAAGCGTTTCTTTCTATTGCTCTTCTTGCTTTGTATACGGTACGTACTGGATCATTTCGAACCTCGCTAGCTGTGTAGCGGATAACTGTCCAGCCACGTGATTCAATGTATCGTTGGCGGCGCTGATCTCGTTGTACTTGTTCTGGTGAGGTGTGATACGCATCTCCGTCAATCTCAATAATTGTGCGGCTTTCTAGGTGAGCGAAATCGGCGTAGTAGGAGAATTTACCTGAGTGGTGAGGTATTTCATACTGAGGAATGAGAGGGTAGAGGATGTTCTGTTTGTGCCAGAATGAGAGGAAGCGGGTTTCCTGGTAGGAGGTTTGAGGAATGAAGGCATTTGTGGTCATGCTACGAGTCCTTTCTTGGGGAGGTTAAAAAAGAAGTTGAGGGGGTTGAAGGTGGGTTGATGGGGGGAGGGAGCCTCACCGCTCCACACCCCGGCGATAGAAATGATTGTGTGGGGCTCGTTGGAAACATCCACTCTAATTCCTTATTTCTATCGCTTTACTATAATTAATGAATAAAAACAAACAAACGATAAAGAACACATAGGACGGATAGGACACATAAAATCCCAGAAATGAGAAATGAAAAATCATAATCCCAAAAAGGGGAAATCATGTGTCCTATGCGTTCATCTGTTCTTAGAAGGAATTAGTAGATGAGCGATTAGTTGAGACTAATCGTAATCCTACGTATCCACGTGTTTGTGTTCCAGGCATCTTGGGTCTTAACTCTACCTGCGGATATCTTTTCTTTATTGCTTGCGAGAAGTGTTTGCCTTTCTTCGGCTCCACTGCATTCTCTTCACACCAATGTCCGTAAGACCTTATAACGTCGCCGCTTGCCGCCTGGCCTTCCCCATCGATAATGGCGCAATCTTCAATCCATTGGGAAATGGTATCTAATTCTTTTCGCCTCTCCTGAACGTTTTTCTTAAGACATTCTGGTACGATGAGCCGTCCTTGCTTGTACCACTCGATTGCACCTTCGACTGCCCAACGTAATACACCTTGTTTTGCTTCGTAAGTTCTGAGTCGTTCTTTAAGGCTAATGTCTTCCTTATCGAGGTGGCTATTTGGAAACTCTACGGCAATCAAACGTCCCCAGATAGCGTCATCGTCAACATCTGCATCGACTTCAAAGTTAGATGTAAGGCAGATCTTAAACTTGGGTTTAAATCGAAATTCATCCTTGCCTTTGTATGCCGCTACCAACTGGTTACCTCCAGTCATGACCTTGACCTTAGCTGCATTGAGCGATTGGTATCTTGCACTTTCAGATGCGAATACCATAAGTGCTGGCTTAAGAGACGCGAGGTCAAAGTTATTTGTGTTCTCATCATTCTTTGCGACAAAGGTGTTGATGCTCTTTTCCTGAGCAATAGGATCAGGGAGTAAACTGTGTAGTGTTTCAGTAAACGTCCCTTTCCCTGAACGGGTTGGGCCATAAATGTAAAGCATCTTCTCTTCTCTGGTATGTCCTGTGAGCATGTATCCACACCACATCTTTAGGATTTTTACTCCTCCTACGCTCGAAAGTAGAAATTGTTCCCATTCACGATAGTCGGCATTAGGGTCATACTCTACGTTAGCTACAAACGTGAATCCTTTATCGGGATTGTGCGGTAGCAGTTCACCTGTTTGTAGATTAATGAGGCCATTAGGTACTGGTAAAAAGTCTATTTCTTTGTCAAACTCAGTTATCTCTGTCGCTACGTAACTTTCTAGGAGAGACATAACTGCATTGATGTTGCTGGCATCTGCGCTGCATTTCTTTAGCAGTCTGTCATCGTTAGCTAGCGCTGCTACTGTTTTTCGTTTGCGAAGTGTATCGATTACCAAGTGTTTTACTGCATGTCGATTCGTTTCCCAATATTTGCCATTCCAAATTATCCAGCTTTGTTGATCTGTATAGCGAATAAAATCCCCGTATAAGAAAGCTACAGCACGTGCGTTTCCGTCGTTGTCTGGTTCAAACTCTAAGAGTTTTATTTGCTGCTCATTCAACTCCAGATCTCGAATATACCGTAGTTTATTATTTGCGAAATCTGATGTGTTGTCGCTGCTCCCGTAAGCAAAATTTTTCATATATGTTCTCTCTTTCGTAATTTAAAAATTGGAGATTTCTTCTCTCTGTTACTGGGCTTACATGCGTATGCGTCGATTGGTGTCGTTCTGCATGTGGTGGACATCTGACATAAGCTTGATAGACAGATCTACTGCACAGTTACTATGGAGGGTGATAGCTCCCACACTGCCAACCCAATGAATTGCAGGATAGCTGATATTGTGCCCACAGTAGAAGCAGTATTTCTGAACGTTGTGTTGGTATGGGTGATCAATGCCACGGAGATACGCCATGTTATGGTCCTTTCGTGCAAACAAAAAAAGCCGTTGACAATCGTGTCCAGGCTTCTTGTCAATGTTGCTATTCTATTGTTGTGTTTGCTTCTATCGCTGCCGGTATTTAAGAGCAGTTAGTACCGACCGAAGCACTTCAGGCTCAATGAGTTGATACTGCCCTACCTTTTGCACAGGAATACGTCCTTTCTTATGGTGGAACAGAACAGAGTTATAAGGTACGCCAATTGTTTTTGCTGCATCTTTCAATGTATGCATGACGAGTCCTTTCTTTGTATTGGTGTTGAGGAAACGCAATTTGAGCGGTAGAATTGTTGCTGCTTTGTTAACTTCCATAATAAGTATACCAAGATTACCCCCTGTTATAGGACACTTTTTTATGAGTTTTTTCTGTATCCTTCAATGTGTGCATGACGAGTCCTTTCTTTGATATGGTTGTTGAATTGAGGAAATTTGTACAGGAAAATCGTTGTTGTTTATACTACTCAATTAGAGTATATAGGTTTCTAGGTCAGAGTTAGATGAGATATGACTTTTGTCTAAAGATCCTATTATTCTTGAATATGTGAAGAATAGAGTAGTATAAACGCCTAATTTAGAGGGTTTTATTGATGACTATTTATAGCTATATTGGGATCAAATCGAGCTTGATATAGTAGGTGGATACTCAAAAAAGGTTTTTCTATGTGGGTGGGTACATATTCATAAACTTCTCCTGAGATTGGTACGCCTATTGCAATAGCACAACTGATGAATAGCTGTCTACTCTCTCATTGAGCCCTATGTGAAGATAGCGATTGAGGAACAAAGCCGAAGAAACATGTGGAGTGCTAGAGGCTCCTGGTCTCCTCGGCTTTCGTGTTTAGTATGCTCGCTCTGTATATACTTTGATATCTGACAAATGAAGATTTGAGCCAACGAGACGTGAAAATGCCTGAAGCACTTTGATAGCTGTCGCACGCTGTACAAAACCACCAATCTCAACTGCATAGGTTACAGAAAGTGGTAGGTTGGCTGCTCTAGCAAGATCAGAAGAACTGATAGGATGCTTTTTATCGTAATTATATTCACGCCGTAGTTGCAGTAGTGTTGGTTTCCTTTCCATTGATGTACTCCTTAATAATGCTTTTAGCTTTTTATTGATCGGCTTTGACGTGTCCAGGGATCGAAATGTCACCAATCATAAGCCCTTCAGGACACGGTGTGAAGTAGTGATGTGGTAAATGTGGGCGATGCTCTAACCACGCGTGTGCTAACGCTGTGGCGTGCTTCTGGTCACGTGCATAGACAAAGTTGAACTCATCAAGTAGTTGGCTCTCTTTGACCTGCGGCTCTTCGGAACTTGCTCGCACAATCCAGAGGAACAGGTAGTCTTCCCATGTCACGATATCGACCTGATCAAACGAGAGTTGGAGGCCGATGTATTGCGATAGGGCTGCTAGGATTTTATCTGCATCCACTTTATAGGCCGGTTTTTGCAGGAGAGTATGATAGACCGTCCGTGTACTGACTCCCGCTTGTGCTGCCAGTGTTGGGATATCAAAATGATACAGCGTTCTTATCTGTTCAAGCGTTAGCTTTTTATTTCTCTCGCACATAGGTTGGCTATCCCATCGTTTGAATATATGTCTCGACCGCAATCATGGCTGCTTCCTGTTCACCTACAATAGCCGCTAGCTGCTCCTGTATGCCCCCGATGCTGTCGTACTGATGCTGAATAATGTCGTGGGAGGCCGTAACTCGAAATCCTTCCATCGCTTGCTTCATCGCCTCACATTCCAGTTCTATCTGTCGCCTCAACAATGCAACTTCACTCAAGAGATTCTCCTTTCTCATTCGGAAATCACCATTCAAATGGCACTATTTAGAAGTTACCATTACAGACACTCTATTGTCAAGCATGAGGTCGGTGTATCCTAAAACCATGAGGATAAGATTACGCGTCAAAGAGGTAGCAGAGGCTAAGGGCGTTTCGATGACAAAGCTACATATTAAGTCCGAAGTCTCCTACAACACTATCCGCCGCATATTTCGAGAGCCATATGTTGAGATAACCACAACAACGCTTGCTCGGTTAGCTGAGGCTCTGGGGGTGAGTTCCCATGATCTCATCGAGGATGCCCCGGACGCTATCCCTGCACCTTCTACTGAATAATTAATCGATTGCATATGCTTGATGTAATTCTTTTGTCTATTACTGAGTAGCAAGGAGCGCTATTAATGACTACCCAGCCTATTGAAATTTTCTACTCCTACGCCCACGAAGATGAAGACCTCCAAAAGCAGCTTGACGAGCATCTTAGCTCACTCAAACAACAAAAACTGATTAGTGGCTGGTATGATCGAGATATTAGTGCTGGCGCATTATGGTCAGAGGAGATACAGCGTCATTTGCATTCTGCCCGTATTATATTGTTTCTTGTCAGTAGTTCATTTCTTGCATCGAAATATTGCTATGAAGTAGAGGTACAAGAAGCGTTAAAACGGCATGAGGCCGGTGAAGCAGTTGTTATTCCTGTTATTCTGCGCTCTTGCTACTGGCAAGTTGCCCCCTTTGGACAGTTTCAGGCATTGCCGAAGAATGCAAAACCTGTTACATTGTGGTCAAACCGTGACGCTGCTTTTACGGATGTGGTGAAGGGCATTGTGAAGGTAATTAACGAAATCGATAGTCAGAAGAAGACGCTACCTACTCAGCAGAACGGTAAGCGAAAGAGGAGGATGGGCGAAGTGTTGGAAGAAGAGTATGAATCTACCGCAGCTATGCCAGAGATACCACACACACCAACAGCATTTAATAATACTCTCAAGAAGGCTATCGAGCGTTATTATAAGGAACTCAAAGAGTATGAAGGCAAAGCAGACTACGAACTAGCCTTACGATCAGCGTTTCAGAACTTGCTGGCAGAAGCGTGTCGCCTTGTGAAGTGGACGTTGATTCCTGAGCAAACGTTAGAAGGTGGTATCCGCCCAGATGGTGTTGTGCGTGATGCTTTTGAATTGCGTCGTGGTTACTGGGAGGCGAAGGGGCCAAAGAGCGATCTGGATAAAGAGATTGCGAAGAAGATTGCCGATAACTACCCACTCATGAATACCCTCTTCGAAAATACCCGTGTAGCAGTACTGTATCAGAGTAAAAAGCGCTTGCCCTATGAATACGATTTAACGAAGCCTAACGATGTCAGCGACTTGATCAAGCAGTTTGTAACCTATACTGAACCGGATATTGCGAACTTTGAAACGGCTGTGGGAGAGTTCAAGCAACGCATTCCTGAATTGGCGAAGGCGCTACTAGACAGCATTGAGAAGGAACAAAAGCAGAATAAGAAATTCATAACGGCCTTCGATACCTTTACTGAACTTTGCCGAACCTCTCTTGATCCAAAAATTAGCGACAATACTATCAAGGAGATGCTTGTTCAACACTTGCTGACTGAGCGCCTTTTCCGCACGATCTTTGGTAACGCCGATTTCGTCAACCGCAATGTGATCGCTGCTGAGATTGAGCGTGTTATTCAGGCTCTTACCAGTCGTTCTTTTGATCGCCAGGAATTTCTTAAATCACTGGATCGTTTTTACGTAGCGATAGAAAGTGCTGCGAAAGGTATTGAAAGTTGGTCAGAACGTCAACACTTCTTGAACACCGTCTACGAACGATTCTTCCAGGGTTTCTCTGTCAAGCAAGCTGATACATTAGGTATTGTCTACACACCGCAAGAGATTGTAGATTTTATGTGTGCTAGCGTTGAGGAGGTCTTACAACGTGAGTTTGGTACTTCAATCGCTGAACCTGGTGTGCAAATCCTCGATCCTGCTACGGGAACAGGAAGCTTTATTGTGAATCTCCTACATCGTATTCCTCGTCATCAGTTAAAACATAAGTATAGGCATGATCTTTTTTGTAATGAGGTTACCTTATTGCCCTACTACATCGCATCACTAAATATTGAGCATGAATATTTTGAACGTGTCGGTGAATATGAACCGTTCGAGGGTATTTGTTTTGCTGATACTTTGGAGTTGGCTGAAGGTCAACAATTACCACTTTTTGTAGAGGAGAATACTGAGCGGGTACAACGAGAAAAAGATGCTCAAATTATGGTGGTGATCGGTAATCCTCCTTATAATGTTGGTCAAAAGAGTGAAAATGATAATAATAAAAACCGCAAATATCCTTTAACGGATGCTCGTGTAAGTGAGACTTATGCTAAAGATTCCAAGGCAAGTAATAAGATTGCTCTGTCTGATGTCTACGTTAAGTTCTTTCGTTGGGCTTCTGATCGTTTAGGAAACCGAGATGGCGTTGTTTGCATGATTACAAATAATTCCTTTATTGATCAGGTGGCGTTTGATGGCATGCGTATGCACTTACAGAAAGATTTCACAACGATTTATCATATTGATTTGCATGGTAATGTGCGGAAGAATCCAAAAATATCTGGTACTACGCATAATGTCTTCGGTATTCAAGTTGGTGTGGGTGTTACTATTGCTGTTCGTAATGCCAAGCAGCTAAAAAAGGTTATCTATTACAATCGTGTTCCTGATTTTTGGCGTAAAGCGGAGAAATTAGCGTTTTTAAAAGAAAAAGGCAATATTTCAGCTATAGAATGGCTAGAATTACAGCCAAACGAACGGCATATCTGGATGACAGAAGGATTGAGACCGGAGTTTAGTACCTATTTCCCTATGGGTAGCAAAGAAGCTAGACTCGTTAAGAGTGGCACTATAGCAGAGTCTAATGTTAAAACTATTTTCAAAACCTATTCGCTAGGACCACGTACAAATCGCGATGATTGGGTACGTGACTTTAATAGAGAAGCCCTTACACGCAAGGTATTTAGGCTTGTAGATACGTATAATGGTGAAGTTGATCGTTGGCATAGAAGAGGGAGTAATAATACAGGAGTTGACGATTTTGTCATTTATGATGATAAAAGGATAAAATGGAGCAGAGATTTAAAATTAGATCTTCAACGTGGTAGCTATTCACAGTATAATGAGGAGAAAATTCGTCGCTCACTATATAGACCATTTTGTAAACAGTATCTCTTCTTTGACCGGGTTTTAAATGAAGAAGTTTATCAATTCCCTCAAATCTTGCCTACTTCTACTACTGAGCAAGAGAATATTTTTATTGGTTTAACAGATTTAGGTTCAGAGAAACCTTTCATGGTTATGGCCTCTAATCTTATCACTGATGTACATTTGGTGGGTGCTGGCTGCGGAACACAGTGCTTCCCCTTTTATACTTATTCGGAAGATGGCAGTAATCGTCGTGAAAACATTACCAATTGGGCTCTCAATCAATTTCAGGCTAGGTACGGCAATCAAGTTACTAAATGGGATATCTTTCATTACGTCTATAGCCTCTTGCACCACTCTCAATACCGTGAACGTTATGTTGAGAACCTCAAGCGAGATTTGCCTCATATTCCACTTGTCCATACACCAGAAACATTTCAAAGCGTTGTGAATATTGGCAAACAGCTTATGGATATCCATCTGAACTATGAGACAGCGAAAGAGTATCGTTTGACATGGTTAGAAAATGAGAATGTGCCTTTTAGCTGGCGTGTGGAGAAGATGCGTTTGTCTACGGATAAGCGTGTAGTGGTTGTCAACGAGAGCCTGAGACTTGGACCATTGCCGCAGGAATGTTTTGATTATCGATTGGGAAATCGTTCTGCACTTGAGTGGGTTATTGATCAGTACCAGGTCTCAAAAGATTCTCGTAACGGTATTGAGAGCGACCCTAATCGGCTGGATAACGAAGAGTATATTGTACGTCTAGTCTGCAAAGTAGTTCAGGTCAGTGTTGAGACGGTGCAGTTAGTGAATGAGTTGGCTCAGAAAGTGACTGTAGAGGATTGGACAGAGGAGAGTGTGAATGTAAGCGAGGCTACAGAGGTATAAGCCCGTACGTAAGGGGTAGAAAGAGAGTGCGTTACTCCCTCAATACCCCCTATCGCTTTTTATCTACTAGTCCTTCGTCTGGTTGTATTCGGCGTCTTTCTCGCTTCTTCGGCCTGGAACGTCTTCAAGTAGACCTCTGTGACCTTTACTGAACTGTGGCCCATGAGAATACTTAGTCGATAGATATCACCTCCATTACGAAGGTAGTTCACTGCAAAGGTATGTCGGCACGTGTGAGCAGAGCAGCGTACTCCCTCGATTTTGCCCCATCGCGCCAATCGATCAAATAACATATCTATGCCCTTTATCGTGAGCGGCTGATAGTATCTTGAGGCGAATGCTGGTTCATCGTTACCTGCCTCTTTACGATATGCCTCTAAATAGCGTCTCAATCGCCTTCTGACCTCGTTTGGAAGCCCTACCTCTCTCCACTTCCTACCCTTGCCGTAGACTTTGATATGTGCGTCTTCTGGATGAAGGTAGATATTACCGACGGTAAGTGTGCAAAGCTCATTAGAACGGATGCCAGTGTTTAGAAACAGGTCTAGTATCAATTCATCTCTATCGCGTAGATGTTGGTTGTATTCTTGCTGAGAGGCTTTGTAGAGCTCTTTGATATGGTCCTGTGTGAAGGTCTCAATGATCACTACGTCTACCTTCGGCGGCTTGATGCGTTTGACGGCTTTCTCGCTGACATGGCCCTCGTATTCGTCGTCTTGAGCACACCAGTTAGCAAAGCCTTTCACGACCTGGACATAGCCGTGTACTGTATAGCTAGAGAGTGTGGTATTCTTACGTGGTGAGCGCGTGCGAGAGAGATGATCTTGGAAGCGGGTGACTGTGCGGTTATTCATATCTGCAAGGTTGATGTCGTTCGCTGCACACCATTCGGAGAAAACGGCTAACTTCTGCTCGTACCACTGGTATGTCTTTGGCTGTAGTGTCTGGCATTCAGTCAGATAGTCGGCGATGGCGTTGGTTATGGATGTTCCCACGATATTGGTCCTTTCGCATAACCGTACCTTGGAAAGAGCTATTTTCGCTAAACCCGCTTGACAGGCTGGTTCATGGTGTATGTTCCGTGGTAATATTTCCTAAACCGTGCGTCGGCGGTTCGAGTCCGCCCAGTCCCATTTCTCCCAACCCGCTCCATAGGCCGATTGATGGAACTCTCCAACGCATACCTGACGCCCAGATTATTAAGTTCTGTCTCAAAACTGTACACCGCCCAAAATCTCATAACGAAGAATGAGCCTGAGAAGCGGCTTGAGTGCACTTTTCTGTTTCATATGAGAGGCACGCGTGTGCGTTCTTGACTGCACAAATGACCGCTAGGAGAGGTCAGGAACTGTCAGCAAGGTGTTAAATTTTAAGTTCTGTTGTCAAGTACCTGAATGTCTGCAACGACTTGAGGACGCGTGGATGAGACGTATAGCAAAGTCAGGAACGTTTGGATGTACCTGTATCGGGCGGTGGATTCCGAGGGAACACCCTCGAGTTTCTCTTGAGTCCGACGCGCGATGCCGAGGCGGCCACTCGTTTCTTCCTCAATGCGCTGCATTCCACCGCTGATGGAGCTCCTCAAGCTCATCCTGTCGAGGAACAGATGGCCCAACCCGCGACTGTGGCCAACCCCGCCACATCAGCTCCTCGCATGATCAATGTCGATAAAAACGCGGCCTATCCCAAGGCCATGGCCGACTTGAAAGCCGCTGGCATCCTGCCTGAACACGTGGAATTGAGGCAAGTGAAATACCTCAACAATCTGATCGAGCAAGACCACCGGTTCATCTAACCGTTCCCCAACGGTTGACGAAGCCAGGGATGGGCTTTTTCTCATTCGAGACAGCGTGGCGAACCTTACAAGGATACGCGCATGATGAACATGATGAGGAAAGGGTAAATACAAGGAGTGGCCAAAGGTGATGTGAGAGGCCAAGTTGCCTTGGTTGCCAGGCTATTTGGAGTGGTTGTCTAAGAAAATTGAAGAGGATCTGCTCACGTTCAATTTTTTTCTTCCTCGTTTTTGCAACACAACCGTTTGCCATATGCATGCCAGCTATATATTTGTACTAATGGTCATAAAAATCTATAAGAGCTGCCATTAAAACAACAATAATACGACTGCATAGCTCCTTCACATGATGTCAGTGTGCAGTTGCGCCTGAGAAGCAGATGCCTGGAAAGTGAGAACAGTGGCCTCTTTTTACTCTATTCAAGCGCTCCGCATCAGCCTCGCCAGCCCGCAGCAGCTGCGTGACTGGAGTGCTTGCGTACAACTGGCAAACGCATGAATTTGATCATAATCCTCTCGTGGTAGCATAAGCCACTAGGACAACTGTGCGGCAAAAAGCTATGCACTTAATTATCGCATGTACATCTATTCGGTCTATTTAATAGTATGTATAATTGTGTAGTATACTATTGTGAGTATATCCGCCATTGTGGATATTTTGCAACGCAGTAGAAACTCCTATCCCCGATAGAAAGATACCAGAGGAAAGTCTGAGTTTTGTAAGCAGGAAGGTCTCCACGACATGCAAAAAGAATCACTGTATACTCAAGGGGAAACTGCGCTACGGGCAGGGCATTATGAGGATGCCCTTGCGGAATTCAATCGTATCCTTGCTACTGACGAGAGTAACATAATAGTGCTTGGCTTACGAGGCTTGACGTATTGTTGTCTAAAACGTTATGATGAGGCTTTTGCGGACTTTAATCATGCCCTTACTATTGATGCTAATAATGTTCGGATCATTGGATTACGTGGGGAGGCATATCGCCGGATAAAGAAGTATGCTGAAGCGCTTGCGGACTTTGATCGTGCTCTTGCTATTAGTCAGAAATTCTGGTGGCTTTATAAAGAGCGAGGTAAAGTTTATGGTCTGATGGGACAGTATGAGGAGTCGCTTGCGGACTTTGATCGTGCTCTTGCCCTGGGTGCAGATGAAGAGACCGCTGAAAAGCGAAAAGAACTATATGATATAGTGGTACATAAATTCAAGGCATTATAAGAAAAGGTTGTTGGCAACGCCAACAGGTAGTGTCAGCGCTAAAAACATCTCAGCGACATCACGCAGACTCAGTTTATAGCGCAGCCTCCACACAACCACGAGCAACACAACGTCAGTAGGGAATTCAAGGTAGTTGAATGGCGTGCCTGTTCGTTCGTTGAAGGTAGATCGACAGTGAGGACAGAAAAACGTTGTGTACCCAAGTTTGGTTTTCTTCGCGCGCTCCTTGGTAGTAGTTGCAGCACAATGAGGGCAGTTCATCAGCCAATGCTCCCTGCCATGTAAACTTTTTGCTCTTTCATTAAATTCGTCTCCGCGCTCCGACAGTGGATCGACCATTGACCCCAACATAGTGCGGAGCGCATTGCAGACCTTTTGGGCCGATGATCGCGCTCAACCAGGGAAACACAGCATTACGGGACTGGTTGTACTGAAGAGGGGGCCTGTAAAAGATAGGTAAATCCCCAATCGAGCAATTTCGTCGCATCGCTAAAGCGCTGATCCTGGGCCATCGTGCCCGCATGTAATACTACCCCGATCAGCTCCTGCCTATCGTGGACAGCAGAGAAAACGAGGCACGCGCCAGCTTCTTGCGTAGAGCCAGTCTTTACCCCTGTCACGCCAGGATACGAGTTGAGCAGGGTATTGCTGTTCACCCAGGTATAGGGATGATTGCTCAGAGTCGGAGACACGCTGTACATACTTGATTGGACAATCTGAGCAAAAAGAGGGTTTTGTAGCGCAATCTGCGTGAGATGGACCAGATCACTTGCGCTCGTGTAATTATAGGCAAGCGTGACCGATCCCTGTCTGTTCTGATCCCCAGTACTACCCTGTACAGGCTGAATACGTTGCCCATTGGGTACGATCCTATACGTCAGCCCATCAGGATTGATATAATGCGTGTGGGTCAGGTGCAACTTCTGGGCATACTGGTTCATCAGCGCCACAAAATTTGTCGGAGAGCCTGCGACGGCATCAGCGATGGCAATCGCGGCATCGTCACCTGAAGGGAGCAGCAATGCGTACAGCAGATCGCGCATCGTCAGACTATCACCGGCGACCAGCTGCGCACTACTCCCTTGATTGTTGTTCACCTCATCAACAGCATCCTGCTGAATAGTCACAACCTGGTCAAGATTCGCGTTCTGAAGCGCGACGAGCGCGGTCATAATCTTGGAAGTGCTCGCCATGGGCAATTCTTGCTGTCCATTCTCGTTTACCAGTACATTGCCTGTCTTCCCATCAATCAGATAGGCAGCTTGCGCAGCAAGAACAGGGGGGATAGTCACGACATCGGCGAGTATGGATGCGGAAAATGTTCGCGCTGGATGAGCTGAGAAATCTAGATGGGTAGCAGAGCCACAGGAAATCATATCAGATCGAAAGAAAGGACTGGACGTGGGCTGAGATCCACACCAGCCAAGAGCGCGCTCAATCACGCTATGCCAGATCGCCAAGGCGCCGGTCGAGCCAACCACATTGCTACTCATAGGCGCGCCATTGATATTGCCTACCCAGGAGGCAACCACGACATCAGGCGTATAGCCAATCGTCGTATTGCCATCCTCTTCAGTGCTGGTAGCACTACTCTGTGCCGCCACCTGATCGGAGCAAGTAACAATTTTCGCACAACTGGCATCCTGGTCGGCGAAGGAGAGCCGATAATCATCGCCAAAGGTGTCCCGACGATCCGGCTCACGGATAAGTTGTGAGGTAATGATATTCGTAATCTGAGATGAAACAACCTGTGTCGCGGGCGGCTGGTTGACATTATAATGATAGATGTTTCGCCCGGCCTGATCATTGATGTCAAGGATGCCCACCGGAGCGACACGCTGGCCGTTGTTCGCCAGGACCTGGTACGCACCGGCCATCTGAAGCAGAGGCACCTTCTCGCTATCCGTCCCAACCGTATTATCGGTACTGGAAGACGTGATACCCAGGCTCTGAAGCACGTCACGCTGGCTGGTGTTTTTTTCATAGGAGGCAAGTTCACGCAGAGGTGCCATCGTTGTGCCTACGAGGCGACCGGTAGGAGAGGCCACCATATTATATTGTCCCCCAACGGCAGGATTGGTCGAAAAATAGTCGGCGCTGCCATCCATGGCCAGGATCTCGCCAGTCTTTGCATCCAGCACAACGACCGCGCCACTCTGCACGTTCAGCGTCTTGCTAAGAACCTGATTGCCACGCAACTGGAGCGGATAATACTGATAGTCAGGCTGATTGAGATGTTGATTAACAGCCCGTTCCACATATTGCTCCAAATCAAAATCGAGGGTGGTGCGGATAGTAAAACCACCTTGCGCTAACAGATTGACACCAGTGGCATAGTCGCCATCGCCCAGTTGTAACGCAAGCTGATTCATCACCCAATCGACAAAATGGGGAGCATTTTTCGTGTGTTGGTAGGGATCAAAATCCGTCTGTGCCATCAATGTCTCCGCCTGCTTTGCCATGGCAGGCGTAATGATCTGACCATCAACGCTCATGTGTTGTGAGATCATCGCCTGAAGCACCAGCTTTTGACGTGCCAGCGCCATCTGCTTCGCCTGAACCCCAAGCGTTGGATCAATGACGCCCGGGGAATTCGGCATGCCCGCCAGAAAGGATGCGCGCGCAAGCCCCAGCACAGGCTCACGCACTCCCTTGTTATCATATTCAAGCCGCGCAACACCAGGGCGGCATTGCCCGTCTCCGGTGCAGTCAGCTTGCAAATGAAAATAGGTCTCAACCGCCGCTTCAATGCCGACATCGATCGCTCCGAAGGAGGCGTCATTAAAGTACATGGTAAGGATCTGGGCCTTGGTGTATTTCTGTGTAAGTCCGACGGCCAGAACCGCTTCCTCAAATTTGCGCTGTAAGGTAGGCTGGCTATTATGAGAAAGGTTCTTAATCACCTGCTGGGTAATGGTACTGGCACCGCCATTCTGGTGGAGAGCAGCGCGTAGAATACTCCCTGTATTAATCCCCGAATTTGTCCAGAATGTTCTATCTTCAATCGCGGTCATTGCATCTTGCATAACGCTGGGAATATCCGTGGATTGCACCGAAATCCGTCTGCCACCTGCGCTTTGCTGATCGTAGAGCAGCACATTGTTGCGATCATAGATGCGCGTATCCTGCGGGATAGCTTCATGCATATACTGATCCACCTTCGGCAACTGCTGAAGGTAGTACAGGTAAAGAAGAGAGCTAGAGAAGATCACAAACACATCAATCGCACAGTAAGCGACAAGCAGAGCCTGCTTCCACCTTCTCCCCTTGCCTTTTCTGGCTTTCTTCCCGGAGGGCTCTGGAAGGGGAGGCTGAAGGAAGGCAAGGAGTCGCGTTGGCCGCAAGACTGCATCATACACCGGTGAACTTTTTCCTTGTTTACTCATATGTCGACAGGCCGTCTGGTCAGCACGATGTGTATAGTGCAGCATAACTCTTTGGCTAACCAGGCGACCCGCTCCTTTCTTTTTCCAGCTCAAGTCAAGAGAAAAGGCCATATGCTCTTTTTTCCTGATGGCATACGAAGAAGTTTACAGAAAATTTGTATCAAAGTGTTATAAAATGTGTATCATAGTTTTCATACATTCCTATCTATATACACAATCGCCTTTTCAGGCTGTTCTTTATGTTTTCTGACCATATATAGAGAGAAGGTACTATTGTAAGCTTGTCATGAGAAAAATGGAATTGAAGCTGGGTGCATGTGGAGGGCATATCCTTTTGACGCCATCTTATCAAGCGTAAAATGGGATTTTCGCGGACAAACTTTGCCTACAGCACCGGACAATCATTGGGCTCTCCCGCTCATTAAGTGTGCTTGCTTGCTTCGACAGAAGCAGTGTTTTTCTGATACACTTTCATCGATGAGTTGGTATGCACTGTTTCTCTGGAAGGAGAATCTCATCGATGAGTTGCGTAGATATGAGGATACTCGCCTCCTGTTTTGGCCTGCCTGAGAACATCGTTGTTACATCTGTTTATCCTACAACGTTTATGATGAGCATTTCTATCGCATGCTGTGATCCCGTTACGCTCTGTCCGCTTTGTCAACAACCCTCAGAGCGTGTTCATAGTAAGTATCAGCGCACGGTTGCTGATGTTCCTTGCGGCGGGCGGCGAGTGCTTTTGCTGCTCACGGTGCGAAAGTTCATCTGCCATACCTACGATTGTCCACGCTCGATTTTCACTGAGCGTCTTGCTGATCTCGTCCAGTCGTATGCACGCATGACGAATCGCCTGCGAGAGTGGATAGAAGTCATTGGTCGTGCGGCGGGTGGTGAGATGGGAGTGCGGTTGGCCGAGCGCCTCGGCATTTGCACCTCCCCGACAACCATTTTGCGTCGGGTGATGGCGTTGCCCACTCCACCAGCCGGAGCGGTTTTTGTGCTTGGCATTGATGACTGGAGCTTTCGCCGAGGCCGTAAATTCGGCACGATCCTGGTTGATTTAACCACCCACACCGTCATCGATCTGCTCCCAGACCGCACCGCTGAGACATCTGCGGCCTGGATGCTGGCGCACCCAGAAATTGAGGTCGTCAGTCGAGACCGGGGAGAAGAGTATGCCTCTGCCGCGCGCATCGGTGCCCCTCAAGCCATCCAGTGCGCCGACCGCTTCCACCTGGCGCAGAACTTGACCGAGATTGTGGAAGAGATTCTCGCGCGCTGTCGGGCTGAGATTCGCAAAGCATCAAAAGAGACTAACTCCTCCTCCGAGCAACAAGCAGGAGGAAACAAAGAACCCACCGCGTCTTTTGACACACAGCCTCCTGCTCTAGACCCGCTTGCGGGCAGTGCTCACCAGGCTCACCATGCGGAGCGATCGGATCGTTATCAACAACTGCTCGAACTGCGAAACGAGGGCCACACCAGCAAAGAGATTGCACGTCGTCTCGGCATGGCCGAACGAACCATTCGTCGTTGGATCACGCGAGGGATTCCCTACGAAAAAGCCGAACTTCGTTGCAAACGGCGCAAGAGGTTTGATCCTTATCTGCCTTACATCACGGAGCGGTGGAACCAGGGGGAACAAAATGGCCAGCGCCTCTTTCGGGAACTGCAAGCGCAGGGATACAAAGGCGGCGCCGGTACACTGTATCGTTTCTTGAGGTCGCTGCGAGGCTACTCAGCTTCTCCTCAAAGCCGAGCTGAACGAGCACAAGCAGTTCCAGAGGTCCCTCTCCAACAGTTTTCCGCACAAAAAGCGGTCTGGTGGTTTGTCCGTGATCTTTCCGATCTCAATGAAACCGAACGAGAAGAACTCGCCGCCATTCGTCAGGCGAGCTCGACTGCCGATATCGTGTATGGGCTGGTCCAGGATTTTATGGGCATGATTCGTCGTCGCGAAGGCGAACAACTGGACGCCTGGTTGGAGCATGTGCGAAGCAGTCAGATTCCTGAACTTCAGAAATTGGTCCGCAGTATCAAAAAAGACAAGGCAGCCGTACTGGCAGGTCTCACGTTATCTCATAACAATGGCCAGGTGGAGGGCCAGAATACCAAGCTCAAGCTGATCAAACGGATGATGTATGGAAGGGCAGGCTTTCCTTTGCTCCGGCAGCGTGTGCTTCATGCTCTGTAAGGCAGGTAAAATGAGGAAAGAGCGCGCCAAAGAGTTTTATTCCTTCTCATTGCATATCTTCACCGAGTGTAAATCCCAACATTATTCGACTCTTACGCAACTTCGCTGATAAAAAGCTCAAGCAGAGAAACGCGGGGAGTGAAGATCGGCTCACCAAGCGACTGAGTCGTTTTCCCCATATCTCATCCGTTCTCAGAATCAGCGAAGTTGCGTAAGAGTCGAATAATGTTGGGATTTACACTGACAGAACCCGCTGCTTGCCTGCATCTTATCCCCACCACGCCGATAACGATGAGATGGCTTGCAACGGGTCACAAGTCATACGCACAAACGCATCTCTATTCTATATGCCTGGATGACCACCCAGCAGTAGAGATTTCTATACCATGCTCTTTTTCACAAAAGGCATCATCCCAACGATACTTCCGAGCGTTCCAAACAGGATGCTTGCCGCTACTAAAAGGAGAAGGAATATCTCTATTCCATACGAAGTATGACTAAAGCGCAGGAGCAAGAATTGTACGGTGCCATGGAATTCCGCCGTTCCAGGGAACTGAGTTAGCAGGAAACTGCTCGCTATGAAAACCAGTCCACTCATCAATGTCGTCAGCAATATAGCTTGAATTCCTTCTCTCAGGGATTTTCTTTGCCTGGCACCCAGGAAGCTTGCCAGACCACAGAAAAAACAGGTGATAAGTATTGCTATAAAAGGACTTTCCCAGAAGGAGATATTCCAGGAGGGGCTCTGAACAATCGTCCATGCACAGATACTGTTGATAATCAGCCAGACGCCGCTGAGGATAGGACCACAATACCAGCCAGGAGAGATCGAGGTCGTTTTCATATTTGAGACTCCTTTCACTGCAGCGATATATTCAAGCACAAAAATTAAAGGAAACTCTTTCAGAGCTGTTAACCAGACTTTTTTTGCAGGCTGCTCCTCCAGCATGTCACGAAAGGCAAAAAGCATATCCTCACCATACTCCTTGCGATATCCTCGTGGGAGAAGACTGATGAGCAGAGCGTAAAGGTGTTCTGAGCGAGATTGCATTTTCATAGCTCTGGCACCAGCCCCTCAAGATTCGAGGCTCTGGCCATAGCCAGTACTTCCTGGTAGCGCTGGAGTTCTGCTCCCAGTCGCTTTTTTCCCAATGGGGTCAGATGGTAGTATTTCCGGCGTTCATCCTCTTTATCAACCAGTTCTCGTTCACCTGCCAGCTCAACCCAACCATCCTTGAGTAAACGTTTTAAGGCTGAATAAAGGGTTCCCGGACCAATCTGAATATTCCCCTGAGACGTTTCCGCGACGTGCTTCATGATTTCATAGCCATGCCGCTCTTTACCAGCCAGAGCAAGCAAGATAGCAAGAACATGAGGAGAAAGAGCATCAATGGTTTTCGTATTCATGCTTCTAACTATATCACATCAAACTATATTGTCAAGTGATATATTCAACAAATTTCTTGTTTTTGAGTTCGGTTCCCAGGATAGGGTATAAATCCCAACATTATTCGGCTCTGTTAACGGACGTTTATTTTTACCGTCTGTGGCGCATTATTGACTCAGGAATAATAGGCCTCTCAATGGCGAGATGGAGTATACCATGCAGTGTTCTGATATCAAGGTCGCTCCGCTTCTGCCTTGACATCAGAGCACTTGCACGGTTTGAAATTATTGCGCCATTGTGAAAGCAAAAAAACAGCCTTTTTGCTGTTGAGTAATTGACCGTAGCGGCAAAAACAATTACCCGTCAACAGAAGAACCCGCTTGAGAAGAGTGTGGATTCTCACAATAAAAGGCTCATGTCCACTTTTGGGGATAGATGAGCTTATCGGTGTGATCTACTTCAAACTTCGTGCGTGTTAACCAGATCGAAATAACTCATCAATTTACCTTTTCACCAAAAGTGGACATGAGCCTTCTTATGCGAGAAAATCTTGCTAATTGCTTTAGAGTTGAGTATACTCTGAGGTAAGCCCGCGCCCGCTATCAAAGCAGCATCACACGTGCAGGAAAAACCACTCTGACCATTGATGATCTCAAAAAGCATGCGCTCAAACCTGATCAGCGCTTTCGCCTTGAGACAGAAGCTCGCACCGGAGAATTCAAAATTGAGCAAGCCAAAGCAAAAAGTGAGCAGGAGTGGCAAGAGTTAGTTGAGAAGCCGCAAGCTTTACCAAACGGTTCATCCAACCACCTGCGAGAGACAAGTAGAAACCTCGCCACGACCCTGACCCTGGTAACAAATATGTGCAGTACCTCTTGCAACAAAACCTTGCTCAGTGAGAAAATCAAGATGCAAGATAGAAACATGAGAACATTTGAGTTACATCTCTTGTCGTGCGTCCTTGCTTGTCGTTGCAAGAGGTACTACACGAGAAAGAAGAGATACCGATGATTGTCTTACGAAACAGTACAGGAAATCAACACGTTGATAGCATTCTTCGCGGGCTCATTCGTCTGTATGAAATGGTGTTTCCAGAACGCATTCGTGGATACTACCTCCTTGGAAGCTACATGGATGCTAGCGCTGGAGCCATGAGCGATATTGATCTGTACATTGTCTTCAAACAGGGCTTTCTGAACCTGGATGAAGAGAAGAAAGCGGATGATCTTCGAGAGGCCAGTGCGCTTCTGAGTCCAATCAGATTAGACATTCTTCTCCTGAGTGAGGAGCAATTGCAACCTGAAGATGTTCGCATTAAAGTAGCAAGCCGTCTCATGTATGGTGAGGACATTCGAGACAAGCTACCACTGCCAACACAGGAGGCATACCATCGCTACATTACCCAATGGCCTCTCACCTTCTTTCGGCGTATTCATCAAAGAGAAGTTCTTCACTTCCCCTTACACTATCCTCAGCCTGATGGACCATTCTATGGCTATACTACCATTACCATTCCTCCGTGGTATCCCCCATTCATCTAACAAGGAACGAAAGAATTCGTGGCAGCGGCCTGCTGGACGGCAACAGCTCTCGTTGCTTTACAAGCGGGACACTATGTTGGGAAGAAAGCTGATGCCATCAACGTGTATGCAGAGTTGATCGCAGATGAGTGGACAACATTTCTCCAAGACGTCTACATCCCACGAGATGAGCAACGAGATACAGCAAGCAGACAAAAAAGAAACGAGAACCGCTCAAGGAAAAAGAGGTAACTATTCAGGTCACTATCTAGACATATTATTCATTGAGGATCGGTCCGAGTAAATCATCGCTTTGTACATACCATAGTGCTAATCCTTATGATTATTACCATGAGCGTAAGTTTTTCTTGCTGGCAACGATACATATAACAAGGAACAAAACTTTTAAGCACAAGGATGCGGAATGACGCAAAAAGATATTTCTACAGTTGATCATACATTGATTACAGAACTGTATCAGCGCTACGCTACCACTCTACTCAAATATATATATGCATCTACTCATAGACGAGAGGATGCTGAGGATGTGCTGGTAGAAGTCTTCCTCGCTGCTTTCAAGTACAAAGGTCTCTCCCAATTGAATGAGAAGCAACAATACGCCTGGTTAATTTCTGTCGCTCGCAATAAAACGATTGACTGGTATCGATACTCAAATCGTCATGTACAAACGTCGCTGGAGTTTATATTCGCTGAAGATATGTATGATACTGATGAACGTTTACCGGAGCATGCCATGATCAAGAAAGAGGAATATGCTCTGTTGCAAGAACGTATTTCACGCTTGCCAGAACTGCAGCAAGAAGTAGTACGCTTGCGTTTCATAGCTGGTTTACGAAGTGTTGAGATTGCGAGAATGATTGGGAAAACAGAGGGAGCGATACAGGCTGCATTATGGCGAGCACTTCGCGCATTGCGTACTCTCTATCAAAACGAGAAGGACAGAGGAAACAGTGGAGAATTTTGATGATATTATTTCGGCAGCAGAGATGGATGAACAAATAGAACGGCTTGCCAGCACCGAGAATGGATGTCTGCCATCGGATACACCTGAGATGAAAGTTATTCAAGCTTTGCACGGATACTATCGTAGTGATGTACAAGATCTGCGTTCGGTTGATCTTGTCTGGAAGCGTTTGGTACAGAGAATGAGTGCTCCGGATGTCCTGGAGGAAGAGCATGCGAGGCAATCTCAGGATGCGCTTTTGGATATACCGCGAGGGCTTGGTAGTGATAATGTCAGTCACAATACACGCCAGAGAATCAGGTCGCAGCGCCTCAATGCGTTCATCATGCTTGCCGTTGCCATTTTCCTGGTAGGAAGCACGGCCAGTGTCTTCTATCTGGCCCGGCCGTATACAAATGGAGCAACTGTGAGACCTAAATCTACGACAGTTACTATGGGTGTCCCAACAAGAACATCCGAAGCATCCACAAGGCTTGGGACAAGCATGGAAGGCATCGCTCTAGGAATGAACCATAATCAAGTACTAGCCGTTTTGAGTAAGAAAGGAATCACGAACAAGAGTATCACGAACAAGAGTATCACGAAGGCGAGTTCAAATGAACTTGTAGATAATTCATTTGCGACCGGTCTATTAGATATTACATTTGTAAGTCATAGTTCATCATATATTGTGGAAAGTATCAGTGTCAGTCTCCTACCGAGTTCGAGTGTTCCGGCCGCTACGGCTGAGGGATTTCGACTTGGTGAATCCTATACCACCATGTGTGAACTCTATAAGCAATTTCTTATCAAGCGTTCCAATCTAGCGAAAAATATGCAAGCGGAAGGCGGATGGTATACTGCTCTGATCTCTGATCAGTATGGTACAACGCTGCAAGTAACTTTTAATGCACAAAATAGTGCGACCCAAATAGTGTTGCAACAAAGCTATAAATGAATATCCATAGCCATTCAGTGAATCTTTCTGGATGGCTTGTCTGAATGAGAAAAAATGAAATTGTGTGACTTATGACTTAGAGTCAGCAATTGAAATGAACGAGGATGTGATGTATGAGAAGTTTAATGAAGCAAAGAGTGTGTGAACTCTTTATGTTGTTAGCATGTGTCAGTCTGTTGAGCTCTTGTCATGTTGGCAGTATGTCAACGCCAGTAAAACAACCGTTATCATCTCAACAACATTCGCAGGTAGCATCTTCAACTCCGAATCCTCAGGACGTGGCGCTTCAGCAAGCTAGAACGACGGCGCAAAAAGAAGTGGCGCAGTTTCGTGGTCTAATCCAGACGATGCAGCAAGCCGGAGTTGATATTTCCTCATATCAGCAGCAATACAGTACGGACCAGACGATGCTTCGTAATGCAACGTTGGTTGCTGACTTCAAAAATATCACACAACAGCTTCAGAGCCAGATGGTCCCTTCAACGGGACCATTGGCGAAGGCGCTAGCAGAGTATCTGGTCCAGGAGTTTCATCAGGAGGCGACGGACTGGGGAAAGAGTCATCAGTATCATGATGCTTATGATGGCAGGAGCTATCCGTACGATTTTGAGTATTACGCTCAACCTAATGACTACGGTACCGGTTCAGTTGTCAACGATGATCTGCAAGCAGCCGAAAATGCTGATACACTTGATCAGTACCAGTCCGTTATTAATGAAGCGAACGATGATATGACATTGCTCCATACTATGGAAGAAAACGCGCAGGAATCCCAATCGGTAGTGTGGAATCAGCCTCATACCTCTGATCAAGATGTGATGCAGTATTATCATGCAACTTCTGGATTGACTATTGTTGTCTCAAACTATGACCAGGCGTTACGTCTCTATAAGGATGGGAAACTGATCCAAGCGTATCAGGTGGTGACTGGACAATTTTATCGCCCTACCATTCTGGGAGAGTATCAGATTAATTCCCAGCTTGCATCAACATGGTTTACCACTTTTGAGGCTCCTGACTCAGCATTCTATTTTCCACCAACGCTTGTCTATTGGGCGCAGGGATTTGGTCCTCAAAATATGGGTTACTTCATCCATGCCAGCCCCTGGCGTGATAATAACCATTATGGTCAGAACGAAGAGTTCCCTCACGATGATTCCCATACAGGAAATACAGAAAGTCGTGATGGGAGCCATGGCTGCGTAAATTTGCCGATACCTGAGGCGGAAACACTGTTCAATGAGATATCAATGGGGACGAACGTGATTGTTTACTAAGCTAGACTTTATCCATAGTATGCAGCAAAGGCGAGCGTCTGGGTGAGGAGCCTGAAAAGAAATCGCGGAATTTCTATCATATCGGGTTTTACAGGCGACGGGTAAGAAAGTGTCAGCAGTGCAGGGGTGGTGCGCAAGATGGCAAGGTCGGACCATTGTCGCTGCGTCTCCACCCCCGAATGAGCACGGACCTCGTGAAAAGTCACTTCCATCTGCCATCGCAGAACGAACCATTCAAGGATGGTTTGGGCCTGAACCGAAGGCAAAATGCAGGCTCAGCTTGAACCTCGAACGCTGTACTGAGAGCTAATGTAGCAAGTTCGATCAACCAAAAAAGGAAGGAAAAAGAGCGAAAAATAGAAAGATGTCGATACGAGGAGTACGTCTAAGTGTTTGAATTACAGGATATTATTCAGGGAAACCATGAGAGCCTGTCTATTCATGGATCTTTGTCAGGAGTGAAGGATCTAACATTTCACAGTGCACAACACGATGGCAGACAGTGCGGACAATATGATCTATTTGTAGCGATCAGTGGAGCGCGAGTGGATGGGCATAGCTTTATCCCTGCAATTGCGCATGTTGGCGTGGCTGCCGCTCTCTGCACCACGCTTTCTGAGGATGTACCCAATGGTTTTCTCCTCCTCCTATAATAATGAGCTTGGCTATCCGCTGACGCTGTTACGTCTGGAAAGCGAGCATAAATATGCGGTGCTGGAGATGGGGGCTGCTCATCTTAAGCACTTTGGCTCAGTGGAGAATGTCGCCATTGCCAAGAGCGAACTGGTTCAGGTTCTACCGCCAGAAGGGATCGCATTGCTCAATTATGACAATCCCGCGGTCCGAGCGATGAAGGAGAAGACGCTGGCGCATGTGATCTATTATGGGCTGGGCGAGGGAGCAATGGTATGTGGGCAAGATATCGAAGAGCGAGGCTTCATTGGCTCCAACTTTACACTGTGCGTTGAGGATAAGAAGGTACCATTACAGTTACACTTACCCGGAGCGCATGGGATAACCACCGCTCTCGCCGCTGCGGCTGTCGGTTATGCTGCCAACATCCCACTTGAGAACATTTGTGCATCAAATGAGCCTCTATCCCAAACTGTGGGCAGCCAGTGGTCTCGCCTATCCACAGTTACTTGACCAGCTTATCGAATTAGCATTACAGCAGTATGAGGCACGTCAGCAGCTTCGCTCTTATCGTTAGTTGTTTCTATGTAGCTCTTTATAAATGAATGGTAGGCATAGTATGAGTAATAGTGAATCAGAAATGCAGAATCCTTTTATCATTGGTCCTCGCCTTTACCTGCGTCCATTAGAGCCCGCTCAGGATTATCACAATGTGGCCTTATGGCACAATGGAGAGGAAATGCGCAACTATTTCAACGTGTACCCGACCAGCGATACACGTTCGAAAGAGCGGCTGGATCAAATGTATCGTGACTTTCGACATATCCTCCTGGGCGTTGCTTTGAAAGATGATAACACGCTTATCGGTGTGGTGGGTCTTAAAGACATCAATACGCTTAATCAAAACGCTGAGTTCTACATCAAAATTGATCCCGCTGCCCAGGGAAAAGGATATGGTACCGAGGCGACCAGGCTCATGATCCAGTATGGATTTATGGAGTTGAATCTTAATCGTATCCAGACCCAGGATATGGATGAGAATATTGGCGGCTGGCGCGCGGACGAGAAAGCGGGTTTTCAGTTAGAGGGTAAGTTACGTGAGGCCATTCTGCGCTTTGGAACGTATCATGATGTCCGTGTCTATAGCATATTACGCGACGAGTTTATGCGGCAAGATACACAGAGTAAATAAGTCGTCGCAACAGGCTGGCGAGATGTCGGTCTTTCATGAGTTATCGCACATATTTTATATGTGATTAGCCTTAGTACTAAGTACAATCAAGGTCTCCGAAGAAGAGATTCAGAATGCGTTATATCTGCTCTGGAAGCATAACAATATTCGTGCGGAGGGTGCGGGGGCGTCCGCTGTAGCGGTGGCTTTGCGCTATCTAGAGAACAATCCCGGCCAAAAAGTCGCCGCCGCGATATCTGGCGGTAATATTGATGAGGAAACCTTTCAGACTGCGATAAGCGGATATATGGCTGCTGACAGGGCAATTTAAAAGTTCCACAGGCCCTTAAGTGTTTTTTTGACGAAAGGGTACAACGTGCGATATAAGTATTCCAGCCTGTTGAAAAACTAAAACGATGAGTTTTGAAGAACGCGAAATGCCATATTTTGCTGCGAAATAACCACGAATTAGCATCGTATGAGGGAGATTTCCACTGTTTTTCTTCCTTATTAAACTCTACAATAGACTTTTTCAACAGGCTGTATTCGTTATATCGCACGTTTGAGCTTGTAGCAGGCTCAAACGCCTTGATAACATGGCTCTCCTGGCTCAAGGCATATTCCAGAGAAGCGCGGACAGATGAGCACAAGTTTGTTACTTATATCGCACGTTGTATTCTCTGGTCAGAAAAACACCGACAGGCCTATACTAGTATCTTCATTAAAGTAATACCGTTTATGCCCGCTACTCTGCCCCTGGTGACAGCTTACGTAGCTCTACCCAGTAGTGGCTCGTTCAACATCACCACGCGGCAAGGAACCATTCAAGGGATTAGGCATCACTCCTGTCGGATGCTTCACAAGAGCGACGGCTATAGTTACACGAAAGGAGCGCCTGTTTCCTCCCCATGCATGAATGCAGGGGTTTCCACAGGCGAGAATTGATGAAAGAGCATACAGACGTTTCCCCTGCACAGTTACGCCAGGCCCGGCTCAAAGAACTGCGTACCCTCATTAGGGAACATCGCCACGAAATTGCCAAGCTGCAGCAGGAATTATCTCAGTATGAGCGCGAGCGGCTGATCAGCGCTCCTCGTGGCACGTATCGCCATCGCCGTAGCGATGGTTCTGACATAGAGGTCGAAGCAACTGTACTGGAAACCGATGGAGTAGCCCTCTATATCCAGTATCAGATCCCCAAGTTCCTGGCCCGGCGCGGCGAGGAAGATACTTACCTTCTCTGGCTGCGTTCACCTGAAAAACTGGAACGCTTTACCCCACGGGCATAGGAAACGATGAAATGGATTTGCGTGGTTATTATAACCACGCAAATCATAGATTTTGTGAGGGATAAAAGATCATGGATGGCAGCGAGGAAAACGTAGACCAGGCGTATTGGCCTGAAGTGGAAGAGGATGAGATCATAGGCGAGCAATCGCTGATACCGTTACAGATCGGTCAGAAAGAGTTTCATTGAGACATGCTTTTAGTTGGCCCAGTTCCAACGTTCGTGACACCAGGGGCAAGATAGCAATATTGCTGGTATAATGGGGAAAAACAGGAGGTGTCCATCTATGCCCCTACCACGCAAGAAGACGACCAGTATGGGAAGAAATTCGCACATTGCGTGGGAGATTTGGTCTCTTTCATGATGCACCGTCGCGTGGAAAATCTCACACAATGTGCAAATTCTCTCCCACGCAACGAGCAAATTTACACCAGCCTTCCTGCATCCCAGCAATCTGGTAGTCTACACGCTGAACCATTGCGAAAAAACGTGCTGGTTCAGGAACAATTTCGCGTATCCGTGTAATCTCACGAAATTGCTGCGTCACGCTAAAATCGGGCTGAGTCGCAGTACACAGGACAACGGTTACTCCATAGTGGTCTACTAACTGTTTTAAAACATCAAGAATCGTCGACAACAGACCAACGGGAAGCATCTGAACTTCATCCAGGATAATAACACTTCGAGCAAGGTGATGCAGCTTGCGACATTGCGCAGGAGAAGCACTTAATAAGCTTTCAAACAACTGCACTGTCGTGGTGAGAATCAGAGGGGCATCCCAATTTTCTGCAGCAAGACTTCGCCTTTCTTCTTTTTACCGCTTTTTCTCTCAAGGAAAAGAAGAGAGACATGTATCCTACAGCGAGCAAACGAAATGTGATTTGCCAAAAGTTTTAGCCGCCTCGGACACAATATGGGTCAAAAGAACTTAGACATGATATGGGTCAATTTCATAAGTGGTCCAGACTGAGAAACTGTTTTGGAATGCGAGGCGGTAATGCTGCATGGCCAAAAGAGCAAGATTGGAGAAGTTTTTGCGCAGGTTTGACGGTAGAATGTCTTGTATGCAATGAGGGAGTGGAAGACCTTTGTGCGCAAGACTGACAGGCCCGGCGTTAGCTTTCTGCTGACGAAATCTAATGTACCCGATAACTAGCAAGCATGCTATGATCGGAGCCGCATCAATTCAGGCTTTGCCGCTCTCCTTTGTAAAGCCCATCCTGGCGATTCTCGCACATGAGCAGGAAGAGGCGATCAGCTTCGGCCCGCTCTATGAACGGGCCAACGTGAGCTGTTAGATTGTGTTAGCAGAAAGCTAACGCCGGGCCGATACGAATGCCAACACGATTGATATGATAGAATATATGTTTCAATTCCGAGGAGGAGCTTATGAGCCAGAATGCCATGAAGCGTCTTTATCTGATGCAGGTTGGGTCCATGCCGGAATACCAGATTCCGATTGTGTGCTATCTGGTGCAAACGGGTGACGGCAAGAATATTCTGATTGACAGTGGTCTACCGGAGATTATGCCTGAAGGAGAATCGGAGTTCGAGAATGGGCAGGACGTTATCGAGCAGTTGGCGAGCATTGGCTTAAAACCGGACGATATTGATACAGTCATTTCGACGCATTATGATATCGACCATGCCGGAAGACACGCGGCATTCACGAAGGCGCAATATGTTGTTCAGCGTGTGCATCATTTGGATGCGGCGAGCAACCCACGTTTTGCTGCCAATCGACCCCAATGGGATCAGCCAATGGAGCGCATCCGGCTGGTGGACGGGGACACGGAACTGCTGCCGGGGCTGGAGCTGATTGAGACGAGCGGGCATGTGCCGGGACATCAATCGGTGCTGGTGCGGCTGCCCAAAACGGGGGCGATTTTATTGCCGATTGACGCTGTACCCTTCGGCGAGGGCTTTACCCGTGACGAGCAGGACGACGGTAGCAACCCGGACGCCGAAGCGATCCGCGTCAGTACGATTAAACTGCTTGATCTGGTCGAACGGGAGCATATCGGGCTTGTGATTTTCGGTCATGACAAGGAGCAGTGGGAAGGGCTGAAAAAGCTGCCGGAGTATTACGAGTGAGGATGCAAGCACCCTTTTCCCGGTTCGGAGTTGTAAATTTGCTCATTGTATGGGAAGAAATTCGCACATTGCGTGGGAGATTTGGTCTCTTTCATGATGCACCGTCGCGTGGAAAATCTCACACAATGTGCAAATTCTCTCCCACGCAACGAGCAAATTTACACTTGTCTGCCAAAAGCTATATCGCGCGCAAGAGAATGCACGTGTTCCCCTTTATTCAGCCCAATCAGGATGCGCCGACGAAATGCGGGATCATCAACATATGCCAAAATGTGCAGCGTTTTTGCCAGACGGCCTAATTCCTGCAGTGCTTGTTGTAATGGATTTTGCTGCTGCATCGCCTGAAGTTTGGAAACGAGGAGAGACGGGCGAAGCAACTCATCTTTCAGTGATGCAGCCACGCGGTTCAAGTCATCCCAGTGCTCAATGATAAGATGAACCCGGATATCTTTTTTAAGCGCGGGTGCGATCACCCCATAGTCAGTCCCTTTTCTCGCTCGATAGAGGGTTTGGTCAGGGAGATCACGCAATCTTGGAGCGAAACGAAACCCCAAGAGCGTAAAGAGACCAAAAATGATGTCGGTATAGCCGCCGGTATCCGTGTAATGTTCTTTAATTTCCGGTGCATCTTGATACAGTAGCCCATCCAGGACATACGTTGCTTCACGCATGGTGCAATTGACGACATCAATCCAATATTGTTCACCTCGGTTATTCACATGATTGTAGAGTGTAATTCCACGCCTTCTACCAAAATAGCGCCGATTGTGCCGTGCATTTTCATGTAACGCGATCCCAGAGGAATTGGCCATGGTGGCGAGACCCAGGTTCGTCGCCTCCGCGACCAGAACCGCCCGGGCAGCGAGCACGTCCTGGGGCAGCTCAATTTTTCCAGGGCAGTGAGAACGAGTTTCTCATCTTCAATCCGGGCATCCTGATTTTTGTGGTTCGCGATGCGTTTGGAGACGTGCAGCGTCTGACGATGGAGCTGACCCTTTTTGCACTACCTGTTCCCATTTTTTCGGCACGAAGGTGACTGAGACATCATCAGGAAGGGACTTCTTGCCCTGTTCGTTCAGCTTGCCCAACGTCTCAAGTCCCTCCAGGACCGGATTATTGGCTCTAGGTGAGCCGAACTGGAGGGTTCGTAACACGACGGGCGCAAACTCGCGCATATAGGTGTAGCGTCGGTCGAGCGAGGCAAAAAGGGTCGTCGTGTCTCCCTTCTCCAATTCTTCCGATTGTTTACAGACGTGTCTGATGACGCCCTCAGGGATGCTCGTGGTATCCGAAAGCAGCACACGCTCGACGCGTGCCCACACCAGAACTAATGCACGATAGAGTCGTTGCTTTCTCCTCCGCTTGCCTTGCGTTCGTTTGCCATCCTTACCGCTGTCTTCCTTTGCGTCGTTGATAGATGAGTAAATCCTGTTTGATGGTCGCTTGATCCACTTCCGCGTAAAGCAGTGTACTTTGGATATTGCGGTGACCAAGCTGTTTGCGCACGGTCGTCACTGGTACCCCTGCTTGTAAGAGTTGGCTGGCTCGACTATGGCGCAATTGGTGAATCGTGGCCTGAATCTCTGCCGCCCGGCAGTATTTATGCCAGGCGTAGTGGGCCACACTGTATTCCAATGGCAAAGGACTTCCGCCATAGCGAGGATCGCCGCGGAAGACAGAGCCGGAAGTGATACGGCTCTGCTTGAGATAACGCCGGAGCAAGCGGATACTTTCAGGCGCGGCGGTGAGCATGACGGTGCGTTCCCGTTGCCCTTTGCCGAAGACGCGGATCTTCTCATCATCCGTGCTCAAGTCAACATCGGTGGCGAGCAGGCTGAGTGCCTCTCCCACCCGAATTCCCGTGTCGTAAAGGAGGGTAAACAGCGTGCGATCCCGCAGATTGGACGCAGGAATGGCCTGGAGAATCTTGGTGACCGCCTCTGGGGCGAGCGGGCGTGGTTCGCGCTGGACCTGCTCAATGGAATCGAGGTGATCCATCGGGTTGGTGTCGATAACTTCATGGCGAAGCAGCCAGCGATAAAAGCTACACAGGCTGCTATAGCGTCGGCGGCGGGTCGCGGCGCTATGCTGCTCATTCTTGATCAAAAATGCCTGGATCTGTTCCGACGTCACCGTGGTCAGATCGGTAGGCATCTCCTGGACAAACAGCAGTAAATCATGCGCATAGGATTTGATCGTGTTCAGTGGAACAGCACGCTGGCGCAGGCTCGCTACAAAGGCTTCGACCGCATCAGCAGTGGGAATATCTGGTTGGTTAGACATACGTATTTTCCCTCCCATACTTGTCAGTACCATATAACTAGGAAAACTGCTCATGTCTTCGCTGAGTAACAGAGAGAAGAATTGGCCAGAGAAGCTGATTGATGATCAACCAGCTTCTCTCATTTTTCTTGTTATATGGTACAAGCGGCGGCCTCTCCGTAAAAGCACAGAGAGGGCAGTTGTCACAATTTTTTCCTCATGGGGACTGGCCCCTGTCCAGTATCATACAGCTTCGTGTTTTACCTCTGGCCTCCATAAATGGTTTCGACCACAATACCATGCAAGTCATCACGGGCGAAAACATACTGTGGGCTCGCTGGATCGAGCAACTGTTCAAGGGTCGAGATATCCAGGGTCGAAAGCCGCTGCTTATACTCTGGATGATGAAGGTAGCCGCTCAACCAGGCCTCTAAATAGTCCTTTTGAGACGCTTCAAGGGGTGAAGCGAACTCGTGCAAAAAACTCTTGGGCATCACCGAGTTCAACCCGACTTCACGCAATATGTGGCTCCAGCCGTAGGGGTAGGCAACCCCGTTCGGCTGCGAACCGCGCCAGTTGGCGAACAGCTGCGCATGTGCAACCCCTAGCCGTCCCTCCAAGCCTGGATCGCCCAGGCCCACGTCAAAGGGGAGGAATTGTGGGGGCAGTCCGCCCTCGCGCAGCACTACGCGCCCGCCTGGTCGTACTACTCGTGCGAGTTCGCGTACCCCAGCAACTTGATCGTTCAGACCGTGAACAACGCGGCTACACCAGACGAGATCAAACGTGCCATCCTCGAATGGCAGATGCAACACATCGCCCTCCTGAAATTGTATCTGTCCGGCCACGTCTGTCTCTTTTCCTTGACTCCGGTCCCACTCGATCAATTGAGGGTTGGCATCCAGCCCGACCACTTCACCACCTGACCCGACCGCCTGGGCCAGGAGCCGGGTCATGCCGCCACCACCACACCCGGCATCCAGCACTCGGCTCCCCGGCGCAAGCTGGAGCCACTCGACAATCTGTCTATCGAGTGGCGCAAAAAAACGGTCGGAGCGATTCAGAAACGCTGACGTCCCCGTATGCTTGTGGGTGTGCGGATCGTCTTGATCTGCGGTGTGTCGATGGGTACTCTCATGGCTCATATCTGATGTATCCTTCCTTGCTTCACAATAGTTCACTTGTACCTGTTCGATGATAGGAGAACCGTGTTCCCTTTCTACCATCGGTGTTAGTCGCCGATGGTAGCAGGTACTTTTACCTCAACATGCTCTCCGCGCTTGCGGGCTGCCTTGGCGGCTTCGAGAGCGGGATCGCGACCAAGAAAGATGGCCAGGACCGCGCAGATGATGCAGCAGATGAGCGATAACCGAAAGGTATCGTTCATCCCCATCGTCAGCGCGTGCTGCTCTATGCAGGTGTGGAGATGGAGCACCTGAGCGTGCAAGCCCAACTGCGTTATGCAGGTGGCTGCTGCATCCTTCGCGTGAGCCACTGTTTGCTGCGTCAGATAGGTCGTGAGAACCGCCACGCCAACCGCACCGAAGATCATCCTGGTCGAACTCATCAGCGACGAGGCTGTCGCCATCTGCTTGTTGCTGATGGTTGAGACCGCCAGCGTTTGCATCGGTTGCGCGATCAGGCCCAGGCCAATGCCGCTCAAGATCAGCCAGATCTGCACGTCAGCGCCGGTTGTGGCCACGGTCAGATTGGTAAAGCCGACCAGCGAGACGGCCACAATCGCGATACCCACAACCGAGAGGATGCGTGGCCCGACCGTGTTATAGAGCTTGCCGCCAATCGCCAGCCCGACAATCATCACCAGACCTTGCGAAATCAGAATTTCGCCAGTGGTGAGCGCGGAGAGCTTTTGCGCTTGCTCGAAAAAGAACGGCACAAGGAATATGCTGCCAATGAGGATCGCGGTGGTGAACCACGTCAACAGGTTCGCCATCATGAAGCTGTAGTGGCGGAACAGACGCAGGTCCATCACCGGATCTTTGACGCGCAACTCGACGATCACGAAAGCGATGAGCAGCACGCCACCGCCGATCAGGAAACTGAGGACCGTCGCGTTGTTCCAACCTTTCAAGCCAGCTGCGTTGATGCTGTAGACAAAGGCCGCGAAGCCCGCCATCGAGAGGCCCAGGCCGAACGGATCGAGCGTGCTGGTCTGCTCTGCCTGCTGGCCATTCTCCGCGCGTTCGGCCGCTTTTCCTTTCAAGATGAGCAACGAGAGCAAGATGGCTACAATGCCGATCGGCACGTTGATCGTAAAGATCGCGTTCCAGCTAAAACTCGTTGCCAGGTAGCCGCCGAGCGCGGGGCCAAAGGCCGGGCCAAGCAGCAACGGGATCATCAGTATCGTCATCGCGCCAGCTCGCTCGCTCGGGGCAAACAGACGGAAGATCATCGCCATCGCCAGCGGCTGGAGCGCGCCACCACCGAGTCCCTGGAAGATGCGGAAAGCGATCAGCCAGTCCTGGTTGGGCGCGACCGCACAGAGCACAGATCCCAGAGTAAAGATCGCCAACGAGATGAGGAAAAGCGTTTTCGCACCAACGCGATCGCTGAGATAACCTACAATCGGAATGATCGCCGCGTTGGCTAGAAGATAACCGGTGCCAACCCAGGTAATCGTGCCATAATCGGCTTTGAACGCAATCGCCATCTGCGGCAGCACTACACTGACAATTGTCGTATCAAGAACCGCCATCAGCAGGCCCAATGCAATCACCATCGTAGCCTGCCATCGGTACGTCAAGCGCATAGGTTTACTCCTTCGCTCACTCTTTTCATACTATACTGTGTCGTTTCTTTCATTGCGCCACTTTTTTGCTCACGCGAGCACTGACCACATATGTCAAGCATCATGCGAGGTATCTTCCCTGGCTCGTCCGCCCGCGCGGAGGGCAGCCACAGCGTGGGCCGTGTCCTCGGTGATTAAGTCAGCGTTGATCATTGCTCCGGCCTTTAGGCCTGAAGCAGCGGCGGTGATAACCCAGGCACTCGGGTCGGAGACGTTGCCAGCGACCCACACCCCCGCAACAGTCGTGGCTCCGTTGGCATCAGCAGGAACGGAACTGCTGATGACGGAACCGGCGATCTCCAGGTCGGTTGTTAAGAGCCCCAGGCTCCTGAGCACCTCGGCGCGTGCTGTGAAACGGGGCGAGACCACGACGGCCTGGCGTGGAACAAACTCGCCGGAGCGCAGTCGTACGCCAACGAGCTGGTCGTCGTGGACTTCAAGAGCCGAGACCTCCCCTTCAACGACCGTGATACCACGGGCAGCCAGTTGCTCAGCCTGCTCCTGGGACAGGGCGGGCGCGGTATGCTGAAACAGGATCACGTTGGCACTCCACTGCCGAAACAGCAGCGCCACGTGAACGGCCATCGGCCCGGTGCCAAGGATGCCGAGAGCCTGGTCACGTACTTCCCAGCCGTGACAATACGGGCAGTGCAGCACGTCACGTCCCCACCGCTCGGCTACCCCTGGAACGTCGGGCAACTCGTCTACCAGCCCGGTCGTCACCAGGAGTCGCCGCGCATGGACGCTGCCCCCATTGGCCAGCACCACCCGGAAGCCGACGCGGTCGCTCTGGCTGTCCAAACGCTCGACCGAGGCGACATCACCAGAGATGATCTGTCCGCCGTACCCAGTCACCTCGGCGCGACCAGCGGCCAACAGTTCCGAGGGCGTGGCTCCGTCGCGCGACAGGTAATTGTGGACGTGTGCGGCCACAGCGTTGCGGTGCTGGCCGCCATCCACGACCAGCACCGAACGTCGCGCACGCACAAGTGCTAACGCCCCACTCAATCCAGCGGCTCCCCCGCCGACGACGACCACATCGTACCATTCGCCTCGGCCCAAGACTGTTACATCAACCATCGTTTCTCCTCTCTTTGTTAATCATAGACTTTAGAGATTCATAAAGTCCAGAATTAGTGTAAAAAAACACGGAAGCGCGTTCACACAAGCAAGGTTACATCACCGACTTGGCCAACCAGTTCAACCAGCTTGCGCTCTTTGAGGTAATCTTCCATCTGTTGTTCTGCCTGCATCATCACCTGCTCAATCAAGCATCCTTGCTGACCAGGCCCGTCATCGCAATGAAACAGGGAAGCTGTCCCCTCAATAGCCTGAATCACCTCTAGAAAGGACAGATCAGCTTTGTTTCTCATCAGCCTGTACCCTCCATTGATCCCAGGAGCAGACTCGATGATGTCTGCCTTCACGAGCCTAGTCAAAATCTTCGAGAGATAGGTCGGGGAAAGCCTCTGAAGCTCTGCCAGGCGTTGGACACCGATGGTGGTCTCCAGAGGGAGTGCCACAAAGTACAGCATCGTATGGAGCGCATAGTTGGTTGCTTGCGAATACTTCACCGATCTCTCCTTTCTATTCCAGACTCGATGTGTCTATAATAGAACAGGCAAACGAGATTGTCAAGAGGTCCGTTTTGGGGAAACTGTTCAGACTTAGCCTAAGGAGGTTTTGGTGGTGAGGAACGCAAGACATTGAGAGAACAGGTTGAGTCCCTGAGCCATCTAGGTGCCAAAGATGCGGCCAAGCCCACGCCGTTTAATGTTGTTTGTACCAGAAAAATCTCTCCAGCGATATATAAGTCGAAAAGAGAAATTGTCCCTATTTTACTCCTGTAAAACTGGTTGGCATTTACTATTCTAGCCATGGCAGATGTTACGGTCCTTCTATCAAGAGTATTTCTGCACTTCATGAAGAAAGGGTCTTCTCGCTGATTCAATTTTTTTTCTGTTTTCTGTTTTTTAGTTCTCTATGTAAGGACACAATGTGAGAAAAAAGAAAATCATTCCTATTACTGGTATTATTGGTATTCTTGCTGTTGGGTGTATATTCGTCTTAACGAATACATTGCCTTTCAGTACAACTGTTGTAGCAGCGTCAAGCTTTCTCAGCAACGCTGTATCTCATACAACGACATCTCCAGTTACCCAGCCAGCAAAAGCAAATATGCTCGCAAAGAGCGAGAAACCGACTGTTATTCCCAATAGTTATATCGTGGTGCTCAAAAATAAGCCATACGCCAAGGCAGCTGAAATCAAGTCCATGGCCCACAAACTGGCCAGCACCTATGGCGGTACATTGACAAATGTCTATACAGCGGCATTGCAAGGATTTTCCTTGCATATCTCCGATGCGCAGGCCAAAAAGTTGGCGAAAGATGCTCAAGTCTCTTATATTGAGCAGGACGCGACCATGCCGCTTATGTCTACCAGTATGCAGAGTAGTACCACTCCCACGACGCAGGCCAATGCGCCCTGGTCTCTGGATCGTATTGATCAGCAGAATTTACCGTTAAGTGGTACATACTCGTATAATACGGATGGATCCAATGTATCTGTCTATATCCTTGATACAGGTGTTCGTTTCACGCATGTTGACTTTGGTGGTCGTGCAGTCTCGGCTCCAGATGGAGGAGATAACAATGACTGTGCGGGACATGGTACAGCCATAGCGGGCATAATTGGTGGAACAACCTGGGGCGTGGCAAAGAATGCCAAGCTCTACTCGCTGAGGAACCTGTCCTGCACCAATGTTCCTGCCACCTCCCTTGGTATGTCGGCTATTGACTGGGTGACAGCCAATGCGCAGCGTCCGGCTGTTGTGAATATCAGTTGGGGGACAAACATCGATCCGGCATTGGATGCATCGATCAATAATTCCATGGCGTCAGGCATTACCTATGTTATCGCGGCTGGCAATAATAATGGCGATGCATGCCAGACCTCTCCACAGGATGACACAAACGCGATCGTAGTTGGTTCGACCGGTCGTAGCGACGCACGTTCCCCCTTTTCCAACTATGGCCCGTGCGTGACAATGTTTGCGCCTGGTGAATTTATTCCAACCGATTCCTATGTTAGTGACACAGCGACAACGACAGCAACCGGTACTTCATTTTCAGCGCCACTCGTTGCAGGTGCCGCGGCTCTCTATTTATCCGCTCACCCAACTGCCACCCCCAGCCAGGTAAAAGCCGCGCTGCTTGCGTGTGCAACCAGCGGCGTTATCACCAATGTGGGATCAGGCTCACCAAACAAGCTTTTGTCAATCCAGTGTGCTCAATCTATCCAGGTCACCAATCCTGGTCTGTTGATGTCAACGCAGGGTCAGTCCATACATCTCCAGCTACAGGCAACTGATCCCACCCCAGGGCAGAGCATCACGTATAGTGCAACGGGCCTGCCATCTGGACTATCGCTTGATGCATCTACCGGTGTCATCTCTGGTACCTATGCGGGAACAGGAGCCAACCCCGTGCAGGTGACAGTGAGTGATAGTAGCGGGGCAAGCGGTTCTGCTTCATTTATGTGGAATACAATCAAAGGCTATGGTTCTATTACTGATGCCGTCAAGAACTGTATCGATGATGCTCACAGCCTGGCCAGCGATGGCAACACGATCCAGCTCTACTCCTGTAATCAGTCGCAGGCTCAGAACTGGATGCTGAATGACAATGGTACAATCACGGTATTCGGGATGTGTATGACCGCATCCAATAATGGTACTACGGACGGAACACCGATCGTGCTCTATGATTGTAGTACGGCACCCTCACAGATCTGGCAGCCACAGAGCAACGGAGAACTGCTCAATCCTGCTTCTGGCCTCTGTTTGAATGAGCCGAGCACAAGTGGGGGAACACAGTTGACCCTGGCGACCTGTACAGGGGCCTCAACCCAACAATGGACTCTTCCTGGCGCAAACTCTCCTAATATATTGGCAGCGACCAATCCTGGTGATCAGATAAGCGACAAAGGTACTGCTGTGAGCTTGCAGTTCAGGGCCTTTGATTCTGGTGTAGGCCAGACCGTCACCTATAGTGCAACAGGTCTACCAGCGGGACTCTCAATCAACACATCGACCGGATTAATCTCTGGTACGCTGACAAATGTTGGGAGCAGTTCTGTGACTCTGACTGCAAAAGACGGGACCGGAGTAAGCACCACGGCTTCGTTCAATTGGAGCGTTGGCAATGGGGCAATTACCGGCCTCAGTGGGCAATGTTTGGATGATCAGCATACATCTACAACAAACGGCAACCCGATCGATGTCTGGGGTTGTAATCAGGGAGCGTCACAGGAATGGACGCTAGGAGCAGGGAACACCCTGCAAGTCGTTGGTAAATGTATGACGGCTTCAAATAATGGCATCACGGTCGGAACACCGATCGTGCTTTATGATTGTAGTTCTGCACCCTCGCAGATCTGGCAGCCACAGAGTAACGGAGAACTGCTCAATCCTGTCTCAGGCCTCTGCTTGAATGCTCCTGCCACAAGCTCTACATTGACTCTGGCAACCTGCACAGACTCTGCCAATCAGCAATGGACTCTGCCAGTCGCTGATAACGTCACCATCACCAACCCTGGTCAGCAGTCTGTTGTTGCGGGAACTGCAACCAGCTTGCAAATCAATGCGGCAAACTTTAATACGCAGCAGACATTGAGCTATAGTGCGACCGGTCTACCAGCGGGACTCTCAATCAACGCATCGACCGGATTAATCTCTGGCACTCCGACAACTGCTGGGAGCAGTTCTGTAACCGTCACCGTGAAGGATAGCTCTGGAGTGAGCGCAACGATGACGTTCAATTGGGACATCGCCAAGGCACAAGGTGCGATCACCGGTGTGAATGGTAACTGTATCGATGATAGCGCCAGCCAAAGCTGGAACGGTAACGTGATCCAGCTCTACGGCTGTAATCAGTCGCCGGCTCAGACTTGGACGCTGAATGGGAATAGTACAATCTCGGTATTCGGGAAATGTATGACCGCATCCAATAATGGTACTACAAGCGGAACACCGATCGTGCTCTATGATTGTAGTGCGGCATCCTCACAGATCTGGCAGTATCAGCAGACGAATGGCAACCTGCTCAACCCGGCCTCAGGACTCTGCCTGAACGCGCCGAGCACAAGTGGGGGAACACAGTTGACGCTGGCAGCCTGTGCCGTCACAGTGAGTGAGGCATGGACGGTTCCTGGTGAAGTTGCTCCTCATTTCATAACGGTAACAAATCCAGGCAGTCAAACAACCTTCGCAGCACAAACGGCTAGCCTGCAAATCACAGCAACGGACTCCCTAAACGGTCAGACGTTGAGCTATAGTGCGACCGGTCTACCAGCGGGACTCTCAATCAACGCATCGACCGGATTAATCTCTGGTACTCCGACAACTGTTGGGAGCAGTTCTGTAACCATCACCGTGAAGGATAGCTCTGGATTGAGCGCAACGACGACGTTCAAGTGGAACATCGCCGGACAAGGTGTGATCACCGATGCGACTGGCCTCTGTATCGATGATAGTTCCAGCGGAAACTGGAACGGTAATGCGATCCAGATCTGGGGTTGTAATCAGACAGCAGCTCAGACCTGGACGCTGAATGCAGATGGTACAATCTCGGTATTCGGGATGTGTATGACTGCATCCAATAATGGTACTACAAGCGGAACACCGATCGTGCTCTATGATTGTAGTGCGGCATCCTCACAGATCTGGCAGTATCAGAAGACGAATGGCAACCTGCTCAACCCGGCCTCAGGACTCTGCCTGAACGCGCCGCTCCTAACTCAGGGAACCCATTTGACGCTGGCAGCCTGTGCCTCCACAGCGGGTCAGGAATGGGCGGCTCCTGGTGAACCGGCTCCTCATTACATAACGGTAACAAATCCAGGTAGTCAAACAACCGTCGTAGCACAAACGGCCAGCCTGCAAATCGCAGCAACGGACTCCCTAAACGGTCAGACGTTGAGCTATAGTGCGACCGGTCTACCAGCGGGACTCTCAATCAACGCATCGACCGGATTAATCTCTGGCACTCCGACAACTGTTGGGAGCAGTTCTGTAACCGTCACCGTGAAGGATAGCTCTGGAGTGAGCGCAACGACGACGTTCAATTGGAGGATTGCCAAGGGACAAGGTGTGATCACCGATACGAATGGCCTCTGTATCGATGATAGCTCCAGCGGAAACTGGAACGGTAATGCGATCCAGATCTGGGGTTGTAATCAGACGCAAGCTCAGAACTGGACGCTGTATGCGAATGGTACAATCTCGACATTTGGGATGTGTATGACTGCTTCAAATAATGGTACTACGAGCGGAACACCGATCGTGCTCTATGATTGTAGTGCGGCACCCTCACAGATCTGGCAACCACAGAGCAATGGGGAACTGCTCAATCCTGCTTCTGGCCTCTGTTTGAATGAGCAGGGCACAGGTCAGGGAACGCAGCTTACGCTGGCAACCTGTACAGGGACCGCGGCACAGCAATGGAAGCTGCCAATCACCGGTTCGATTGCGGCAACGCCTGCAGCTGTCAGACAGTCTCTGATAGCGTGATCTTGAGATCTAGCTACACAGCATAAACCTGATAATTCAGGAATTACTCACTGAGCCCCTATTTCGTCTGAATCCGACGGAATAGGGGCTCAAGTGCTTCAATATGTAGATAAGGTCACTTGAAAGGGTAGTGTTGCAAAAAATTTTGAGCAGAGAAAATGAAGCAGGTAATGACGGTACAAGAACCATTGCCGTAGAGAAAGCGTGCATGCTCTGCATCTTTTATTAGTAGAATACGTTTGTGTGTCCTTCAATTTGCTGAGCTTTCAATTTTTTGCAACACTACCCCTCAAACAGAACTTACCTACCCATTTGGGATAACTATATCTATATATCATCCTGTGTTTTTATTATTTACTGTATTTCTTTTGTTCTGAAAAAAAATTCTTTATTGACGTAATACATTTTAGTCCAGTATAATATGAGAAGATCGATGAAAATGCATTCTATCCTCAATGGTTCCTATGATGCTAGTGATTGAATCAAGGAAAATAGCAATTTATTGACAAAATAATGTCTATTTATAAAATGTACCATCGTAGTGTTATACCGATTTGTATTTTTCTTATTACGATGACCATTGATTGCTTTGAGGAGAATGCATATGTCTTCTTCTATCCTTTTAAAGCCCTTTTCAGGGCGAGGAGAAATTATATATGCATCCTGGATTGACCAAAGAACTGGGAACGTCTAGACAAAAAACCAGAGAAGTGTTTAAGCATTACCGTGTTGGTATATTTGCATTGTTTTGTGTTGCAATAGTTCTGGCTGCCAGTCCTCTTTCTCTCAATTTTATCTTCCCCGCTCATGCAAGCAATAGCAATACTATTGACATCCAGCAACTGAACAAAGATGTTATGAGTCAGGTAAAAGTTACTCATAACCAGAAGGCTACGGCCCCTTTCCATATTGCTGCTCAGCATGTGGCTACTACGAATTCAGCCGTTATGCCGAACAATACCGGTATTACTCTTCCATATAACAATATCGGTACGGTGATGGATCAAGGTACAACGAGTGCCACTGCGAACGTAAATTTTGATGGTGCCCATTATGGATATTCTCAAAATGCCCTTATCAAATCGGGATTGTTCTCAGGGACATCCTGGTTTGGGAACAGCAACTATTACCAGGAAGTCGTGCTGAACAGGACACGATTTGACTGGCCAAACGTCGCCTATGGTGCCCCTGATAACGTTGCTAGCGCGGGACAGGTTATTTCCCTGCCTGCAACTGCGAATGCTACCTCCCTGGGCTTTCTTGGTTCTGCCACAAATAGTATCGCGAGTGGGAAAGCAACTATTACCTATACCGATCGCAGTACTCAAACGTTCACACTGAGCTTTGATAATTGGACGCTGGGTGGCGGTAACGCGAAACTCTCTTCATTTGATAAGATTGCAACTGCAATGACCTATCGTGATCGTCAAGGAGGCGTTATCCAGTCAGTCAAGACTTACATTTTCTATACAAGCGTAAATTTGCAGACCAGTAAAACTGTTCAGAGTATAACCTTACCGAACACAACGTCTTTGCATATTTTTTCCATTGGATTTGGTCAATCCTCTTACTATGACCCATATTCAAATACGGGAATTAGCGATGATGCAAATACACGTGCGGCCAATCTGGATGGGAGTGGTGATAGTTACTCAATGCAAGAACTGAGTCGGGATATTTTGCCGGGTGACGTTATTAACTATCTTGGCACACAGTTGTACTGGCCAAATGTTCTTGGTGGTTCTCCTGATAACATTACTGCGGATGGTCAGAAGGTGACCTTTAATGCTAGCTATGGTGCGGGCAAAACCACAATTGGCTTCATTGCTGCCGCCTCAGGTGGGCCTAGTTGTGGCACTATCAATGTCCTCCTGACAAATAACTCTACCTATGGATTTAGTTCCTGTTGGAGTGATTGGACACTTGGTGGTGGAAAGCAGTATCCACTCAATAAATATTTCTTTGGCTTTCCAGATCGCAATACGGCAAATGGTAGCAAGCAGGCGATGAAAACCTATCTCTTCTATGATGAAATAACTCTTCCGATGCATGCATCAGGCATTGCATCGATAACCTTGCCCTCTTCTACCCATGCATTAGGTTCAGCCGCTCCTGGAGGTCAGTTGCATTTCTTTGCATTAGGTCTTGGTTCTGGTAACTATACAACAAATGTGGGTTCGACCGCTGATAGTAGCACCCATATCTTTGGAAATTTTGATGGGGGGTACACTACATATTCAACCACTGCAATGCAAAAAGCAGGCATGCTACCTGTATCATTGCCGACATCGCAGCCTGGAGTGAACAATGCACTCAATAAATTAACCTTCAATGGTGTCACGTTCTATTGGGATCAGAATGCTTCGGTATTTCCTGATAATATGATCTCAAATGGGCCTGGACAAGTGCTATCATTGAATAATCCGACACCAAATGAAGAGAGTGAAACGATTCCGGTGAACCCTGTAGGTAATGCGACTCGTATAGCTTTTCTGGGATCAGCCACTGGTGGTTCGTCATCTGGTACCGTCGCTATCAATTTTGCCGATGGGAGTAGTCAGGTGGTTACCCTTGGCTTCTCCGATTGGTGTGCGAAAACGCCGTCTTTTAACAACCAGATAGCTCTTTCGATGCCATATCGCAATACTGCTACAGGTTCTCAAACGATTACAAATCATCTGTATTATGCAGAATTTACACTCCAACCACTCCACCCAGGTTCAGTACCTGTCAGTGTTTCTCTGCCGACTCAGCCGGGTCCGGGTGTCATGCACATTTTCTCGATAGGCTTGAAATAGAAGACTTTTAAATGATTGGTTGCTGCTACCTGGCCTGAAATGCCAGGTAGCAACCCTTGATTTTGACAGCAACGCCAGTAGATTATGTAGTAGCGTATTGGTGGGATACCTGCTTTTTCAAGCAGAGGGCGAATGAGTTGTGAATGAGCGTGCCGACATGGAGCGGCTTGCCGCGTGTGTTACAAAAGATCCAGTGTTCTCCCGTCCCATCTCCTTTTCCTTCTTCTTGAAGATGTTTTTGTTGAGACGTATGGAGTTGAAGCGCCTCTAGAGCCTGAGGCGTCAACTGAATACAACGTCGGTTTGAAACCTCCTTTCACTCTGAAGCTCTCCTTTCTTGCTGTTGTTGTGACGAACGATGAAGCGAACGGCATCCCTAAAGATCTCACCCAGGGCAGATGTTCCCGCCTGCTTTGGATGAAATGCTCGAAAGACTTTTTATTTGCTTGCAGGCGTTCGTAGGTTTGACATAATCACATCTATGTACCGCCTGAGCGACCCAAGAATGTTTTTGATAGATCTTTCTTGGCTATTTACATACAGGAAGAAGGCTATCTGTGAAAGATGCGGCATAATTTGGTTGCGTCGTGATTGGCTTTCCGGCGGCATCTAGAACAGCTTGATGGGTATACATGAAACGTGGATAATTAGTCCACATTTGCAGTGTTTGTTCTCCCCAACATTTACTACCATCAAGATACTGGGAGCTATTGTATTCCTGGCTGGTTTCGATCTCTTTCAGATTGGGGAAGGTGCCTTTCGGTGCGCTTGCGATCAGGATTTTTACGGCTTCTTCTGGATGTTCAGCCGCATAGGTATCCAGTTTCGCAATGCTATCTAATCCCGATGATTTTAAAGTGACTAATCCAGATGTATTATGCTGAAAAATGCCAGCGACTGAGACTAGTGGCAAGTTCAGGGCACGATTTTGGACAAGTGATTCAGAGTAGCTGATGCCAAACTGGGCCTTGTGCCACAACTACAAAGAAATAATAGGCATACGAGAAAAAAGGCCAACCCTTTTTGACGGTTGGACGCGGGATAGAGGCGGTTCTTGGAGATTATTGATTGCCACATTGTTGAAATGTTCATAGATGTGGATTTTTCCTTTCTTGTTCTGTCACGTGGGAGACAGAACGCTGATGAATGTAATACCATGGAATTGTCAGACGTTCCACCAGATGAGTCAGGCCAAAGAGAATCGCAGTGAGTAAGGCAATAACGACGACCGTTCCAGGACTGGGCCAAGCGTCACCTCACTATCTTGCGGGGGTGCGGACTCAAGAGCCTGACCTCTTTGGATGTGACTGATGATCGACTGGCCGAAGTGTGACCAGGGCGTATTTTTGTTGTCGGAGAGCAGGAGGGGTAGCGCACCAGTAGCGCACGCGTAACACACCGGTAGATGAGTAGATGACAGACAGGCGGGTGTCAGAGTGGTAAGTGTGGTCAGAGTGGTAAGTGTGGTCAGAGTGGTAAGTGAGAGCCAGAGAAGCAAGGGGCATGGTCTCTCTGCACTACCTTGGAGTGGTGAGAGCGTGAGAGAGCGTGAGAGAGCGTGAGAGCGTGGCGGGAAATGACGGGCTTGAAATCGTGTCTGGGCGAGGCATTGTGTGTTGCGATTGGGGGGGAAGAGCAGTGCCATGGTGGAGGGAGAGTACAGCGTTGAGGGAGATGATGGAGGGCAGGGAGAAGGGTAGACCTGAGGTGACAGATGCTATAGAATAGATGCATGTAAGAGAATATCGTCATAGAAAGAAGGGAAAAGATGCGACAAAGTGATGTAGGGAAGCAACCAGAGGTTAGTGAGGGCGAGGAGCCAAGAGCTGGCATGACAAATAAAGTAAGAGATAAAGTAAGGAGAAATCTTTATCTACATCCGAGGCAGTGGGGCCGCGGCCGCCGTGAGGTCGTTGCTGCCTCGAACGAGACCGATGCTTCGCACGGGACCTACCAGGGCAACGAGACCAAGCAGGGCTACGGTGCTTCGAACGAGTCCAAGCAGGGCTACGGTGCTTCGAACGAGACCGATCACGCGTCCGACCAGAACTACGCTGGAATTTATGATCTGAACGATTATAGTGGAGAGGGTGCGAGTGTTGGTTTTTATGGCAATTATAGTAGTGTCGATAGTCTGAGGCCGGTAGCGTTTGGCGGAGGAGAGGTTGGAGGTGCGTTTGATAGTCATCAAGCACTTGTAGCATATGGTCAGGGTGGAGGACGGCCGAATTCAGATACTCAATACGTGAGCCCAGAAGAGTGGTCTGATAGATTTGATAAACCAAGAGAAACTTATCCTCAGGATATACGCGAAATAAACAATAATTACTGGAAGACCATTGATAAGAATAATAATAACTATAGAAGTGTTATGTTTGATAGCCTTGCGCACAATGAACCGGCTGGGATGAATCAGTTTGAAACGTACAAAAGGGCCATTGATAATGCAGCTACTCTGAGAGACTACGCAATACGAGAGAAAAATGATGCATGTGGATATGAGACAGAGGGAAATGTACCAAATGGGCATAAGGTGCCAGAAGCTCCCGTGTACAAGAATGGCGTGCTAGATAAGGTATTTGTGTTAGAAAGACGAAAGTCTAGTTAAAGGGAGGTCAAAGGGCTCACGGTTCGCTTAAATCTGGACGCAAAAACGAAAAGTTGGTAAACTCAGGGAATGAAAGAAGCCCTGAGCATTGAAACGGAACGAGCGGATGATATTCCGCTCTTGTTGAGGCATATGCAACTAATGCAAGTGGCAAGCCTGTTGGACAAGCACTTTCCGATCCATGGTCTGCGAAAAGGACTGAGCATGGGCGAACTGACCCTGGTCTGGTTGACCCATGTGCTCTCGCAGGCTGACCATCGGATGAATCGGGTCCAGGACTGGGCCAAGCGTCACCTCACTATCTTGCGGGGGTGCGGACTCAAGAGCCTGACCCCTGACGAGCGATATCGAGCCTTTGAGCAGGAATTGATGGGACAGCTGTTGCGTGTCTATGCTCTGGAGGCAAGCTGTGTGCGCCCCGGGCTTTGTGCAACGACATCTTCCTCCTCTTTCTGCTCTTCAACAGCAGATTCTAGCCCTTTGCGGCTTTTCTCCTGCTGTCTATACCCAGTTAACCGATGATTCATAATTTCGGTCTGTCACTTAAGCGAACCGTGAGCTCTTCGGTAAATTTTTTCTTTACCCCAACACACCGGTAATTTTTGCATCTGTTGAGGAAGATTTAGGTTAAGTAAGAGGTTATCAGCGAATTTGGGGTTGCTTCAGTGCGGCGAGTTTCGCACAAGGGAGGCGGGTAGTTGCCTCTCAAAATAAACCCCATTTCTGAAACTTGCTTGATTTAGATAGATGTTCATGTTCCACTACGTAACTGTATGCCGAAAACCACCATCTCCCCGCTTGAAGAAGCGTCCTCACCTCAAACTCAGTCTCTTTCGCTAAGACCTTCCTCAAGCGGAGATAAAGAAAGAGCCTCACATTTCTGTGAAGCCCTGATGTGTCCTTGATGTGTCCTAGTCGTTGATGTTCCAAACTGTTGTATCTGTCGATGCTAAGCTTGGTGTGAAGGTCATTGTGAACTTCGTGTTCTTCGGGGCATCGTATGAGAACGTTCCTCGACTCAGACCGCCAGGCTGTACAGTGCCATCGGGTGGGTTAGGAATCGATGAATCTACAAATGTCTCTGTATAAGCGATACCGCTAGCATCTTGTAACTTGAAGTCTATGAGGCTTGAAATCGGCTGTGCCTTTGATGTCAGGTTCTTCACCGTTACATCAACCAGCATAAATGTACCCTTTGTAGGGGTGACGTACTGACTACCTGGGTTCGTCTTCACGCTGTTAATGGTAACATCCCATGTATCTGCAATTTTAACGGTTTGGCCTACTTTAAACGTTGAGGGTGTTGGTGCTGCTGTTGGTGCTGACGCCTTTGTGCCAGTGCTAGAGGTATCGACCGAGCTTGATGAGTTGCTTGTAGACCCGCAGGCTACTAATGCACTGATGATAAGTCCTAATCCGAGGGCAAAACCAAAAAATTTACGCTTGTTCAACTGAGTGTTCTCCGTTCTCTGAATTGATGAGCTTATGTGCGCATTATATTACACGAACGAAAGAAGCGCAAGGGGCATTTCATGAATCCTCGCCACCAAATTATTTCCGCAATCCTTGATTAAATAGAGGGTGTTTCATAACTGGGAATCCCTCTCCCAAAGATGAGCTAAAACCCGTTTGGGGGAACGGATGAGATCAGGACGACCAGCTTGCATCGCAGCCAGCCCCACAATGACGGAGGCGGCGTAGGTCAAGGCCACCTGTGAGGCAATCTCAGACCAGCCAGAGAGGGGTGGACGTTGCAAGTGAAAAAAGAGAAAAAAGAGAAAAACGCGTCCAAAGAAGCGCTCGATGCCACTACGTTTGCCAAGTTCTTCTTTCGTCCAGGTGGGTGGCAAGCAAGAACGGCGTTTCTGATTTTTGGGATTCCAAGGGATGACAGCAACGGCACCAAGCACGCCGTGAATCCAGGCGATGAGGCGCGGGCCCCAATATGCGGAGTCCAAGCGAATAATACGGGGACGGATCTGGTAAAGACGCACGGCCCCCTCTCACAAGCGTTTAGCAAAAGGGGCATCATAAGCTGATCTCCTGACGAGGGAACGAGCCTCGCCAGGAGTCAGCTTACCTTACTCAGCCAAATACATGCGCGTTTTGGGCTCTCTTGAAGAGCTTTTTAAGGGGTTAGGAAACGCTCTCTTTACAGCATATAGGGAGAAGCGAAGTGCTTCAGCTTTGACGTGGTAGCGATAACCGTACCTGTTGGGTGGCTGCTATCATATGCTCTAATGCTGGGATGACTTCTTCCCACGTGCGCGTCTTGAGGCCACAGTCGGGATTGATCCACACGCTCTCTGGTGGTAAGACCTGTAGCGTTGCTCGCAGCATCGCTACGATCTCGTCAACACTGGGCACGCGTGGCGAGTGAATGTCATAAACGCCAGGACCGATCTCTTTGTCATAGCTCGTCTGGCTGAATACCTCAAGCAACTCTCCTCCTGAGCGGGAATTCTCAAGCGAGATTACGTCGGCGTCGAGTGCGGCAATGGCATCGATGATATCATTGAAGGCGCTATAGCACATATGCGTATGGATCTGTATGGCGGGTCCTGCGCTAGAGGCAGCCAGTCGAAAGCAGGCTACGGCCCAGGTTAGATAGGCATCCCATTGGCTGCAACGGAGGGGGAAGCCTTCACGCAGGGCTGGCTCATCGATTTGGATCGCGCGTAGTCCAGCCCGTTCCAGGTCAGCTACCTCCTCGCTGAGCGCCAGTGCAATCTGGCGGCACGTTGTCTCGCGTGGCTGGTCGTCGCGCACGAAGGACCAATTAAGCATGGTTACCGGACCGGTCAGCATCCCTTTGACCGGTTTGTCGGTCAGCGACTGCGCATAGGTACTCCAACGGACCGTCATCGGTGCGGGACGGGTGACGTCGCCATAGATGACTGGTGGGCGTACGTACCGTGAGCCATAGCTTTGAACCCAGCCATGATGAGTGAAGGCAAAGCCGGATAATTGCTCGCCAAAGTATTGAACCATATCATTACGCTCGAACTCTCCATGGACCAACATATCGATCCCCAGTTTTTCTTGCCTGGCAATGATTTCTGCAATGGACTGTTCAATGAAGTGTTCATACTCCTGGGTTGTGATCTGCCCTGTCTCGAAGCGTCGGCGCATCTGGCGAACCTCAGCGGTTTGCGGGAATGAGCCAATCGTCGTCGTTGGCAAGCATGGCAAGCCCAGGCGCTCTGACTGGATCTGTCGGCGCTCGGCGTAGGAGCAGGACCGATGTGTTGCCTGCTGGATGGCCAGCTTTGCCTGGACAGAAGCATCGTGCGCCAATGGAGAAGTAGCTCGGCTCTGCGTCACGGCTGCGCTCTCTTCAAGTGCTATGGCTACGGCGTCGCGTCCCTCATGCACGGCGCGACCAAGGATGACAACTTCTTCTAGCTTTTGTTCGGCAAACGCCAGCCACTGACGCAGTTCCTGAGCGATCTCGCTCTCACGCGTAGCATCATAGGGGACATGCATTAGTGAGGAAGAGGGTGCCACGATGAGGCGTTCGTGCGGGACGATCGTTGTTATATCATCGAGCAGATCGAGCGTTGCTGGCAGGTCGGTGTGCCAGATGTTGCGCCCATCCACGACGCCGGCGACCAGGATCTTGTCGGATGGCAGGCCATGACGATGCAATAGATCACGGTTTTCAGGACCGTGTACCAGGTCAAGCCCGATGCCATCGACAGGCAGAGTTATCAGTGTCTCATAGCTTTCGCCTACGTGACCGAAAGAAGTCGATATGATAAGTTTTGTCTGCCCTTTCTGTGCAGCGAGCACCTCGTAGGTATGGCGAAGGATGGCTAGCTCTGCTGGAGTGCGATCCTGGACGAGACATGGTTCATCCAGTTGAATCCAACTGGCACCCATTGTAGCGAGCCGAGAAATAATTTCACCATAGACGGCGGTGACACCAGTTAGCGTCTCACCGAGCAGATCCAGGTCTTCGTTGCCGTTGCGAGCTTTTCCCAACAACACCAGGCTGAATGGGCCTATGAGCACCGGCTTGGCGGGAATATTTTGTGCTTGAGCTTCAGCGAGTTCGTCAAAGAGTTTGGTCGAGGCTAACTGAAAGCGCTGTCCCGCATGCCATTCAGGCACAATGTAGTGATAATTAGTATCAAACCATTTCGTCATCTCCATCGCAGTGGCATCGAGGTCTGCACGCCGCACACCACGAGCCATGGCGAAGTAGGTATCTAGATCAACGAGTCCTCCTTCCCAGTGATAGCGCTCAGGGACCGCCCCGATCAGGGCGATTGCATCAAGGACTTGATCGTAGAAGGAAAAATCATTAACCGGAATGAGGTCGATGCCTGCGTCGCGCTGGGCCTGCCAGTGTGTGCGACGCAGCATCGCACCCGTCCTATGTAGATCCTCTTCCCCTGATTTGCCGCTCCAGTAGGCCTCGCAAGCGTGTTTTAATTCGCGCTTGCGGCCAATGCGTGGATATCCTAACGTCGTCGTGCGTACCATCGTCAACTCCTTGGGAACAACCAGAAAAGCCCATATCCCGGTTGTTTATAAATCGAACGTGCGTTTTATAAACGCTCACACCACTATGATATCATAAGAAGGGAAAATTACCAAAAGGAGGAATCCCAGCATGCCCCCACGTCTAGGAATACATGAGGCTGCACGTCGTGCTCAAATTTTGCGAGCGGCACGAACCTGTATCGTGGCACTTGGCTATGAGCGCGTCACGGTGCGTGGCGTGGCAGAAACGGCCAATGTCAGTACTGGAACCATCATCCATTATTTTGGTGACAAGGACACGATGCTAGAAGCAGCCCTGCTCGATAAAGTACAGGATACTGGCATCGCGTTCCGTGCGGCGCTTGCCGGTGCCCAGACCGCCTGGGAGCGCCTGGAGCGCCTGGTGACGGCGAGTCTGCCTGAAACCGATGAGGTCCGCGACGAGTGGCGTTTGTGGCTGACTTTCTGGGGAGAAGTCACACGAAACGAACGGCTCCGTGCGGTGAGTGAGCGCCAACATCGACGTTGGACGCGTTTTCTGGCGCGTATCATCGCCGAAGGAAGCGCTTCCGGTGAATTTGCAGCGGTCGACCCGGCTATCACGGCGACGCAACTGGCGGCACTGATCGACGGATTAGCCATTCAAACGACGCTCCAGAATCCCATGCTCAGTCCCGCGCAGATGCGCCAGGTCTGCTTGAGTGCGCTGCAACAACTCCTATATTCGCACCAACCGGCACAGTTTATGAGCACGTAACACGTAGCCGTTTTTCGTATGATCGCCAGATTCGCCGCGCTGAATCAACTTGCCATCAAACTCGAGATCCTCTCGTGCCCAGCGCCGCGTGGCCAGCATGAGCGGTCCTCGATAGCGCAAGAATTCCTCAACGGCGTTCTTTATCAACTCGGGCCGCTGTTTCAGCATTGCCATCTGCTCAGGATGAGGTAGGCCCAGGGGTGCGCCTGTTCGCTTATCGAGGAGTTGCTCATAAGGGCCGTACTTGAGTAGTGGTACGAGGGGTAAGCGGCCTGCGTCCAACAGCGGCACTGTTGGGAATGACATGTATTGCCGAAAATACAATAAAAATTCGTATCAATAGTACCTTACGCTCTTTTATCCCTCACTCCCAATCTCTTTCTTTCATGTAAAAATCTCTCTTTGCATTTTTCTCTTCTTGCTTTTTCTTGAGATTATCTCGTTGTGCATGTCGTGGGGGGGAGAAATGGTCCCTTTCTATCTGGAGCGCTTTGCCGGGGTATCGACTCAGGTGGCAAAGCACTTGCAGCGGCCTGTAGCTGACTACTTCACCCAGCAGATGCATGTCACCCCCAGCGGAATGTTTACGCTTCCTCCCTTCCTGCTGACGCTGCAAATGCTGGGGGCTGACCGTATTCTGTATTCCGTTGATTATCCCTTCCAGGAGGGGGATCAAGCCAGAGCATTTCTGGAGCATGCTCCAATCAGCCCTCCCGATAAAGAAAAAATCGCCCACAGCAACGCTGAAAAGCTTCTCAAACTTTCCCCTTTTATGATCTGAAAGGAAAAAAGATGTCACATTCTCCAATCGACAAAAATGTTCTTCTCATTGGCGCGTCTCGTGGCCTTGGCTATGCTTTAGCTCAAGAATATCTCAAGCGCGGCTGGCACGTTGTTGCGACGGTGCGAGGTTTGAACAAAACAAAGTTACATGCTCTGATGGATATCTCTGATGGACGGCTTGAAATCGAGACGGTCGATATCACCGTTCCTGAGCAGATTACTGGATTGCGCGAGCGTCTCACATCGAGAAGGTTTGACCTGTTATTCATCAATGCGGGTGTGATCAATCAGCCTGACGGAACCGTGGGGGAGGTAGCAACAGAAGAATTTGTGCGCGTGATGGTCACAAATGCTCTAAGTCCTCTGCGTGTTATCGAGATATTGCAAGATCTTGTCCTTTCGACCGGGACCATCGCTGTCATGTCCTCGGGACAAGGGTGTGTTGCGAATAATGTAAATGGAGGCCACGAAGTGTACCGAGGGAGCAAGGCGGCGTTGAATACATTCATGCGCAGCTTTGCCGCCTGTGCCCTGGTAAGCGCTAAAAACGATCATATGAAACATATCGCAAGCTGGTCAAGCCAACCCTGGACCTCTATGGCGGTACGTCTCTGACTCGTGGAGGAGTGACCGAGACCATTGAGGGCGACTGGCAGCCGAGGCGGTTAGTCATCATCGAGTTTGCCTCTACTGAGGCGTTTAAACGCTGGTATGACTCGCCTGAATACAGCAAGGCCAAGGCCAAGGCCATTCGCTTCTCTACTCAAGGGTCTCCAAGAACGTGGCATTGAGTTCATCAGTTTAACTGAGCAGATCGACACGACCACTCCTGGTGGTAAGCTCATCCTTCACTTGATGGGAGCGCTAGTGGGATTTGAGCGTGATCTCATTCGTGAGCGCACGAATGCGGGGTTAGCGGTGGTTAGGGCAAGAGGACACGTTGGTGGGAGACCACGAAAGCGCAAGACCAATGGCAAAGTGGCCCTGGCTCGGCGGATGTTTGCTGATCAGAGTCACTCCATTCCAGAAATCTGTGCGGTCTTTGGGATCTCCCGCACTACATTGTATCGCTACGTGAAAGAGGCTGAACCACCAGAATAATTGTCAAAATTCCACCAGGATAATTCCAAAATTTACAATCGCCTGGCCTCTAGGCGGGCTGGTAATACAACACAACGACACCGGAGGGGTGCGTCTTGCTGTCCACCAGCTTCAGGTTGACTCGCTGCTCAATGTTGGCGAAGAGGGGCTTGCCGGCGCCAAGCACAAACGGATGAACAAGGAGCTGGTATTCGTCGATCAGGCCCAGGTTGGTGAGCGCCTGCACGATGCTGGCGCTGCCGTAGATGATGATGTCCTTGCCCGGCTCCTGCTTCAGCTTCTCGATCTCTGCGGGCGCGATCTCTCTCTCAACCGTCGAGTTGTTCCAGTCGGCCTTCTCCAGCGTCTTTGAAAAGACGATTTTGCGCATGGCGTTCAGTTTCTTTGCGTAGGCGACCTCGTTCGGATCGGCTCCAGGTCGGTCAGGGACGTAGGGCCAGGAACCAGCGAAGCTGTCGTAGGTGGTGTGGCCCAGGAGAAGGGTGTCGGCTGCGCTGATAAAATCGTCTTCGTATTTGCCCATTGCGGCATCGTAGATGGCTCCGATCCAGTCCATTTCGTCGTTTGGTCCGGCAATATAGCCGTCGAGGGTGACCCACATCGTCATTTTCAGTTTTTTCATGATCTTGCTCCTTCATCATTTCGTATCTTCATGTTCCTTGCAATTTGCAATTGATGTTAGTATCCTCTTCCAAATTCCGCTTTTGAAAGCGGAAATGCAGACAGTGAGGGCCAAAAGAGCCATTCCTCCCTCTCCAGAGGCGAAAGAGGCTGAAAGTTCGGACAAGGGGCACTCCATCCAGCATTTGCGTCCGAACTTTTAGCCCAATTTGTTACCATTGAGTCTGATCTGTCCGAACCTTCAGCTCGTGGAGCATAGACACGATGTTTTCGGTATGGCCAGTGCGAACAAAAAGACCTACTTCGTCATACATACGGTAGTAGCGAGTTTCTGATGTGCTGTGTTACTACTCGTTACTGGGATGATAGGCTTTCTGTGCTTTCGTATCCGGAGGTCAGCGGTGCAGAAACCATCCTCTCTGCATACAGAATGGGTGACATCTGGGTAATAATCCCTCAGAGATGAAAAAAGTGTTACCAGAACAGAAACTTTCAACTGGAGGTGCCAGTCAACGCGTTGATCTCTATGGCTTCAGCCATTCGTCGATAGCCTTCATCATTCGGATGAATTCCATCGCCAGAGTCACATGCAGGGTGGAGGACCGCCTCATCATCAGAGGAGGCCAGGGGGGTGGCCAGATCGAAGATGGCATCAAACCACTGCCTTCCCTGCTCCCGCAGCCAGGTATTGACCAGAGAGCGTTGCTCCACTTGCGTGGGTGGATAGCCACCAGGCAAAATGGTGGTTCCAAACACGCGTCGATAGGTATGCCTGGCCTGGCTGGCCACATGCTGGAGAGCCTCAATCATCGTTGCTCCCGGCACTCCAACGCGCAGATCATTTGAGCCAATATGGAGGATCAAATCCGTTGCCCCTGGTTGTGTGAGCGCATCCCAGGCCAGCCGTGTGCTCCCGGCTTCGCCGAACAGGAATGGGGGCATCCCCCCGGCGAGCGGCATCTCGGAAGAGGTCAACTGGTTGCCACCAATGCCCGCATTTAAGACCGACATAAAGCGTGTTTCCCCGGCATCTCTCAAGCGGCGAGCCAAATAATCAGGCCAGCGCCGGTTGGCATTGGGCGTCGAGCCGAAGCCCTCAGTCGTCGAAGAGCCAAAGGCCACGACGGCATTGAGAGGTGTAGATGGAACCACATCAATGCCGGTAATCAGCCACCAGGACAGAGTCTGCAAAGGATAGACAAACAAAGAGGCTTCTGCCGGGACGGCGGTCACATCACCAGGGCCGGAGACATACGAGGTTTGCTGCGCACTCATATGACCCGTCAGGCTCTCACCCTGGGCCAGAAAAAAGGTGATAGCCAGATCGCTGAACGCTTTCACGTGCAAGGACACCGGATCACTCACGACGTCCTGACCAGGTTCCAGGGTGACGGTTGGCTGGCCCGCAAACCGCACTGCCTGGATTCCTGGGAGGGCCACCGGACCCTGGCGAACCGGCCCGACGGAAAGCGAGGAGAGCGTCACTGGCGCATCTCCATACCGGTTGGACAGGCGCAGGCGAAGTTGCGTTCCACCAGCGTGCAGGTGGACGATTTGCCGCAAGGTACGGCCACTGAGATTGGCCGAAAACATCCGGGAAGGGGCGGCATACCAGGCTCCTACCCAGTTCGTCTGGCTCTGGGTCTCTCCATTCATCATACAGGGTATCTTCCTTTCGCTAGACCAGATTGCTTCTCGCGAGCACACTATAGCATCGCTTTTCGATAGCGTCCAATATATCAGCCCGCGACTGCGACGGTGATGAAAACCGTCGCGGTCGCGGGCACTCCTGATCTTCGTGTTCAGGCGGTGAGGACGATCTTGGCAATACCGCCCTTTTCGGCGATTACCTGTGCTTCGGCGGCATCAGCGAGCGGCATGATGCGCTCGACTGGGATCGTCAACTTGCCGTCACGTACCGCTTCAGCGTAGCGCAAGATCAGCGCAGCCCTGGTTGCGGAGTCGACTTGCCCAAAAATGGTATTGATGTGGACGGTAGGATAAAGCGCGGCGTCTTGCGGGTTTTGCTTGGGGAAACAACCAAACGTGCCACCTTCCTTGACCCTGGCAAGTAACTTGTCAGCGAGCTTCCCACCAACGGTATCAGCGACGCAGTCGAGAGGACCGAGTTTGTCAATCTCTGCGTCATCATCGATGGCGATGGCCTCGCTCACGCCAGGAAGTTGCCGGGCAGCATCAAGTCGCTTGCCACGAACGCCAGCAATGATCCGAGCCCCGATCTGCGATGCCGCGAAGACCGCTGAGCGACCGACAGAACCTAAAGCCCCGGTGATGAGGACGGTCTGACCGGGTTGGACGTTGGCACCAAGCCGTATCATCAGATCGCCCGTGAGGTTGACCAGTGGAAGCATGGCAGCAGTGGTCATCTCCAGGCCATCAGGAATTTTGACGAGGTCGGTGGCTTTGACGGTACAGAGTTCGGCGTAGGTACGTAGAGCCACAGCCATGACGCGGTCGCCAGGCTCGAAACTGGTGACGCCCTCGCCTGCCTCGACAACGGTGCCAGCGAGGTCGCAGCCGAGGATGTGGGGGAACTCTACCGGAAGGATGTCCTTGACTGTGCCAGAACGTACCATCCAATCAGCAGGGTTGATGCTGGTGGCGCAGACGCGCACGAGCACCTCGCCAGCGGCAGGTTTGGGGTCTTCGAAGTCTTCGTATTTGAGTTTTGACGCGGGGCCGTACTCGTGGAGGACAATTGCTTTCATGCTTCACCTCGATTTCTTGAGAAATGTTCATGTTTGAACATATATCTTTTGCTTTCTGATAGTTAAAAGGTCAATTGATAGTAAGAGTGAAGAGTGAGCAGGTTTTCGGGCCAAGAGGGGTTCCGTAGACACTTCTGTGATGGACTCCACTCACTTCATCCGTTACGAGTGTATAATAAAAGACAGATTTTAACGAGATAAGAGTTTATTCAGGAACTAGCACTTCCCGTTTCCGGTCACATCACTGAGTGGAGTATGCTTCATGTCTATGCATCAATTGAAGTTGGATCGTCATCACGAATTAGCCGCGTTCTTGCGCAATCGTCGCGCTCGTATATTGCCAGAACAGGTGGGATTACCGAGAGGGACGCGAAGGCGTACACCGGGCTTACGGCGGGGAGAAGTAGCTCTGCTCGCAGGAGTCACTCCCGAGTGGTATAGCAGGCTTGAGCAGGGGCGGGATATTCACGTTTCCGTGCAATTGTTAGAAAGTCTGGCGAGAGTCTTGCAACTGGACACGGATGAACGCACCCATTTATTTTTACTTGCACTCAACCAGCCACCTCCCGTCGAGACGTTTTCGCCAATGACGATCAACCCGATCTTCCAACAGTTTCTCCAGCAACTTGGAACAACCCCTGCGTGTGTTGTTGATGCTCGTTTGAATGTGGTGGAGTGGAATACAGCCTTTCATGCAACCATTGGCGTCTTTTCTGGTTACTCTGCCATGATGTCTGAGCGAGAGCGTAACATGATCTGGAGATTATTCACGTCTCCTTTGTTGCGGAAAGAAAGCGAGGAATGGGAGAAATTAGCACGAGTGTTTCTGGCACAATTTCGCGCTGGATATGGTCGTTTCATCAACGATCCCTGGTGGGGTACACAGATCGCAGAACTCTCTCGGATCAGTCCGGCGTTTCGGGAATTATGGGCCCGTCACGATATACTCAACAGGCCGGAAGGATGGAAATCGATACATCATCCGCTTGTAGGAGAACTGACCCTTGATTTTTTCTTGCTCCAGGCGGTCGATTCCTACGACCTGCGACTACTGATTTACTCGCCTCGTAGCAATTCCGGGACCGCCGAGAAAATCGAGCGGCTTCTCGCCTTTGATTATTAGAGGAAGTATACCGTCTCAAAGGCCATTTATAGCCATGGGCGTAGCAGGCAACCTGGGGATGGTATTCCTTTGTTCCATGAGCCACAAAGAAGCATGAAGAGTTCGTCTAGTGAACCAACGGTAAGATTGGCTCTCCCGCTCATTAAGTGTGCTTGCTTCGACAGAAGCAGTGTTTTTCTGATACACTTTCATCGATGAGTTGGTATGCACTGTTTCTCTGGAAGGAGAATCTCATCGATGAGTTGCGTAGATATGAGGATACTCGCCTCCTGTTTTGGCCTGCCTGAGAACATCGTTGTTACATCTGTTGCTCCGGCAGCGTGTGCTTCATGCTCTGTAAGGCAGGTAAAATGAGGAAAGAGCGCGCCAAAGAGTTTTATTCCTTAGCATGGTTGGGCAAGGCGCTCGATATGACCATGGCAATGATTATCGAAGGGCTTGCCCCAACCAGAATCTTGTTAAGCTGCTACAACATAGAGATTACAATCCGTGACCGTGTCATTGCCCCAATCCGTCGCAAAGGCTCCAAGACTCCCTGAACTGGACGCGTTATCCGTCACACTGAACAACTGTGTTCCGTTGACGCTCGCGGTAATACGGTCACCGACCGCGACAATCGTGACATTGTTCGTCACACCACTGCCAGTCTTGATAGCGGGGCTGCTTCCTGACGTGACTGTTATCGATGAGTTCGCCAGATCATAGGTTCCATTCGTGCCGATACGCAAGCGATACTTAGATCGGAAAACAATGCCGCCACTATCGCCTTGCGTTGTCAATGCAGCAGTAATGCGCACATTGCTGATGGTAAGCCCGGAAAACGTACCGATGACCAGTGAATTCATGGCGTGGGACTCTACATGCATCGGCTGATTTATGATTACCCGTACAGGGGTAGGGGTCGGGGTTGTTACAGGATTCGGGGTTGTTACAGGATTCGGGGTTGTTACAGGATTCGGGGTTGTTACAGGATTCGGGGTTGTTACAGGATTCGGGGTTGTTACAGGAATAGGGATCATTACAGGAGTCGGGGTCATTACAGGAGTCGAGGTTGTTACAGGAATAGGGGTAGGAGTCGGGGTCGGTGTGAAAATGGAGGGCGCTGTACGGACCTGCCCGAAGGCGTAGAGCTTGTTGCGAGCATCGTTCACGGCTCTCGCATAGGCCGCTTGCCCCAACTGATTGGGATGAAAAGAGCCATTGAGGTCGCTACGTGTAACTTCGTTGATCCACTCGTCGCTCTTGTTGCTCGTGCAGGCCTCATGCCCCTGGAATGCGCTAACGCCAGAGACGAAGGATACACCGCCAGCCAGGGCGGCATTTTGCATCACAGTGTTCAGCCGGGCTCCCAGTGTACGTATCATGGTCATCTCATCAGGACGCAAACCAGATGCCGTCGTGGAGTCATGACAGCTTGCCTGAGCAGGATCAGCGATTAGCAAGGGATAACCAACCGCAAAAATGTCGGCATCTGGAGCAGAGGTACGAAGCTCGTTGTAGACCTGAGTCAAGCGGCTTGCCAGGGCAGTAATTTTTTGGTTCAGCGCACTCTGATCGGCCGCGCAGTTTGAAATAATGCACTTTGTAAGTTCGTGGGAAAAGCCGAGATCGTTGCCCCCAATGCTGATCGTAATGAGAGAGTTGGTCATGGTGTTGCCGCTCGGCAACTCCCGAATTTGTATCCCGCCAGCTCCCTGAGCGACTTTATCGACATCATCTGTGGTGGCTCCGGCGCAGGCGATCATCAGGGGTGAGGGAGCTCCATTGCCAACCTGATAGGCGAAGCCGGAGTTGGAGCGTGCACAGGGCACATCGGTGTAGGGAGGTGTGCCCTCACCCGAGGAATATGAGTCGCCCATTGCAAAATAAGAGGTATAGGAACCGGCAAACCCTTTGGTACGGACATCAATATACGAAGAAGCGGTGCCAGCCGTACTTCCGTTCAACGGGATAACCCGGAAACGATACCAGTGCCCGACGGCGAGCGACCTGACCGTGAACGTGTTGGTCTTTTGGGGAGCTGACATAATGACAGCGTTTGTGGCGAGATCGGTGGTCTGAATCTTATAAGCGGTGGCGTCTGATGCGGCCTTCCAGCTTAACTGGGCCGACTGATCACTAGACGTTGCAAAAAAGCCTGTGGGCTGGGCTGGCGTGAGGCCATTGGCAAAGCTCTGTAGAAGGGAGGTACTTCCCCAGAAAACGATGATTGCGAGAAAGAAGACCAGAAATAGGATGACTTTAAGCTGCGGAGGTCGATGAGCGTGTTTCTTTCTCACAAGAGCACTAACTTGAAAAGGCATTGTCGATTACTCCTGAAACCGACTCATGACATCCTTCACTCATCGCATTACTAACGCTATGAGTGAAGGATGTCATGAGTCGGTTTCTACTCCTTTTTTATTTATTGTTGCCATAAGTATAGAGAGATGGATCTTTCTCTCCAAGGGGTAAAGGGGGACAAGTCCTTGATCTGCCAACTTGACTTGAAAAAACGGCTGAGGGGCTTGCCCACCAGGATAATTACTGTAAAAGGTGGCCAGTTTTATGTTGGGATTTACAGATAGAGTTGCAACAGTGTGATAGAGTACGCGTAGTACTCAACGGGCAAGTTATATCAATTCGTCATTGAGCAAAGGGAGAAACACATGGAAGAACGAGACGAACTAGACGCGCCAGAGGTCGGTGAATGTTCCTTTATCGGTAGGCAGGCCGTGGGCGGGAAACCCGCACACACGGAATCGAAGGAGGACAGGAGAACCGGGTCGGAATCGACACCGCGCCTCCAACTACCCATGCCAGACCTTCAGTTGGTCCGCCTCGACCACGCGCCAGCCCTGCTTGCATTCGAGCGGGAGAATCGGGCCTACTTCGCGGCGTCGATACCGGATCGGGGGGACGAGTTCTTCGCCGAGTTCGACACGCGGCATGCGCAACTGCTCGCGTGGCAGGCCGCCGGGACGGATTACTTTCACCTGCTGGTGGCCGAGCGCGGCGAGGTGGTGGGGCGGGTGAACCTGGTCGAAGTGGCAGACGGGTCGGCGGAGCTCGGATACCGGATCGCGCAGAAGGCCGCGGGGCAGGGACTGGCCATAGCGGCGGTGCGCAAGGTGCGCGAGCTCGCCGCCACAGAGTACGGACTCACCAGGCTGCGCGCGAGGGTCACGCTGGACAATCCAGCCTCGCGCAAGGTGCTTGAACACAACGGATTCGTCGCCGTCGGTGAGCTAACGCTCAACGGCAAGCCAGCCGTGTCCTACATCTGCGAGCTCCGGTGACGCAACGCACTCGCCGCATGACCAACCGTCAGATCACGAACGAGAACTGGAGTAGTAGGCTGTAAATCCCAACATTATTCTGGTGGAAGTACGATAATTAGTAGCCAGACCGTTTTCATCCCAACGGCATGCGCTTCCCATATATCAAGGTAGGTATGATCTCCTACGAAGAGGATCTGTTCCGGTGGTAGATTCACGTAGGAGGCTGCTGCCAGAAAGATGGCGGCCTCCGGTTTTTTGACGCCGAAAGCCTCTGAAATAAAAATACAGGAGGTGAGTTGGTCAAGATGGAGTCGCTCGATTTTCCGCCGCTGATTTTGCACACTTCCGTAACAAGTTGCTCTACAGGCGTACGTAGACAAGAATAGGTTGGTGCGTATGGAACGGAGCACTAAGCGACTGAGTCGTTTGCCACATATCTCATCTGTCCTCAGAATCAGCGGAGCCATTTAATTCTGGCATTTACAGTCATCCTGACATTTCCGGAAAGAAGGGAAAGAAAAAGAATCCCTTTGGCATGTGGCTGGTGGATTCGTCACGTAAAATTATAAATGAAGGGTATTTATGAACCTAATTGAAATGGACATACCAACCATCGAAACGACTGTGAATGCCAAAAAACTGGTCCCTTGGATCAGTTACCTGATTTTTTTCGCCGTCCTCAACGAAACAGTCTTCAACGTGGCCACACCACAAATCGCCGGACAATTCTCGTTGGATTCGTCGGGTGTCAGTTGGATAATGACGATTTTTATGATCTTCTTTGGGATCTGTTCGGTTATTTACGGCAAACTCTCCGATATCTACAGTTTGAGACGGCTGATTGTTATCGGCGTGGTTATCTATAACATCGGCTCAATAATAGGCTTTGTGTTTCAATCATCGTACCTCCTGACCATTGTCGCCCGAGCTGTGCAAGGTATTGGGGCCTCGGCGATTCCTGCCTTGATCTTTGTGGTGGTTGCACGCTACTTCCCGGCGGCTGAACGCGGCAAAATCTTCGGGCTGATTACAGCGACCGTGTCCTTCGGTATCGGCCTTGGTCCGGTTATTGGCGGCTTCGTTGCAGGTTCCCTGCACTGGTCGTTTCTGTTTGTGATTCCGCTCTTTACCCTTATTTCGATTCCGTTCCTCATGAAGGAATTGCCTGCAGAAAAGCGAGGCGAGGGTAGAGTGGACATAATCGGCGCGATTCTCGTGGGGCTGACCATTGGCACCCTCATGGTCTACCTCACATTCAGCGCCTGGTATTACTTGGCCGCTTTCGTTATTTTACTTGCGGGCTTTATTCTCCACATCCGCACTACGACCAACCCATTTATTGATCCCGCCTTTTTCAAAAACCGATTATTCCGCAATGGAGTGCTTGTTGGCTTTAGTTTGTTTTCTATTGTGATTGGAGTCCTGTTCGTGATTCCCCTGATGCTCCACGACGTGCATGGTCTGAGTACCAGTGAAATCGGCCTGATCCTGTTTCCGGGGGCCATTAGCTCGGTTGTGTTCGGCCCCATCGGCGGCAGCCTGGCGGACAGAAAAGGGAATAATTTTGTAGTGGTCATTGGACTGAGCTTGCTGCTCACCAGCTTAATCCTGATTTCTCTCCTGATGGCAAATTCTCCCTGGTTGGTTTCAGCCTCCCTCCTGTTGTTGTATGTCGGGTTTTCCCTGTTCCAAACGGCTTTGGTCAACAGTGTTTCCCAGACGCTGCCCGTTCGCGAAACAGGGGTCGGTATGGGTTTGTTTAACCTGGTAAGTATCATTTCGGGAGCGATGGGCACGGCCCTGGTCGGCAAAATTCTGGATGGCAAATGGCTGGCATTTAGGATCTTTTCGGTGAGTAGCAACTCTAAAGCATTTGCCTATAGTAATTTACTGATCCTTTTTTCGATTGTAGTGATTCTGGGCGGTTTGCTATACCTGCGCAGTTATCGAAACTTGCCGCAAGCCAGTTAGTTAGTTCAAGAGGTTGTGTTGCAAAAACCTGAAGAGGAATACAAGGAACGAAGTTTCACCGTTTCGCTCCTGTATTTAGGCCACTCTGCCTCAAAGTGACGCCATTTGGAACGGGGTATGCGTTGTCTGAGCCATCTTCTTCTCGTCTTTTGGTCTTATCCTACCAGATGAAGTTATTTTTTGCAACGCAGCCGGTTATTGGACCTGTTCACTACGAAATCATTCTTCTTTCATTGTTGACAAGCAAAGGATGAATATATTATATTTTGGGTATTAATAAATTAAAGAATTTATATTTTTAAATAATCGTTCAGAGGTATTTCGTAGATAAATTCTGTGATTCTTCACAAGCAGGCTCAGTACCAGAATCACCAACTCGACTGTTTAGGGGTAGGAAATGCGGCTCATCTGCATCCCTTGCTTATGCAAGATGGGGAACTAGACGTAAATACAACGCAAGACTTGTACTCTTTTCCTCCATCATCATAGTTCTACTGTATCTGGTTTTTCCACTTCTTACAAAGTTTCTAGGAATTCTCAAAAACAAAAAAGGATATATTGTAGTGGCAAAAAGCGATGCATTATTGGAAGAGACACAAGCTGATGCTCAAGACATGGTTGAACACAGATCAGCGTATGAATTAACACGAATGGGTCTATGGCTAACTTTTCTGGGCATGGCTCTAGCATTGTACATTGCGCTTTGGGCTGTTAACCTACCATTGGGTAAACCTATTGAGCTTTTTATGCTGGTATGGGGAGGATGTTTTCTCCTGTACCTGCCTCTTTGCATCTGGGTTATGAAGACCAAACCATTGAAAGGATATGGATACTGGTTCGAACTGGGCATCATTTTTGGAGGGGCGCTGCTTTTTCGTATACTACTGCTACCATTGCTACCCAGTTTGTCTGGAGATGTCTGGCGTTACTTATGGGATGGTCGAGTCATTGCGCACGGCTATAATCCATATTTGTACGCGCCCGCCGACAAAACATTGCTCCTGCTACGTGATAGCGTCTTTGCTCATGCAGATTGGCACCAACTTCCCTCTATATACCCACCTGTTGCCGAGTTTTTCTTCGTACTTGGTTATCTTATTATGCCTACCAATGTACTGGGAATCAAAGCGCTCTTTGTCATTTGTGATCTTGGAACCTGCGCCGCATTAGCCTTCCTGCTAGCACACAAGAAAATGGACCCACGCCGAATGATCATCTATGCTTGGTGTCCGCTGCCTATTGTTGAGTTTGCACTCCAGGGTCATGTGGATGCTGTGGCTATCTTTTTTACTATAGTGTCGGTCTTATGTGCATCCAAATCCTGGCGTGGAGCACGCATCTGGACAGGCATATTCCTTGGCCTGGCCACCCTTGCAAAGATCTATCCGATCATTTTGCTATTAGTGATCGTACGTCCCCGCGACTGGTCATTGTTGATCTCCTGTGGACTAACCATCATATTAGGCTACCTACCCTTTATGCTCTTCAGCAATGGACATCCATTGGCGGTTCCACTATCCTTCACCACTCAGGCACTCCTGAACCCAGGCATTTTGTCCGTACTCATTTTTGCGCTCGAAAGTACCTTCACCCACACCTCTTCGGTGAATAGTTACGTAACTGATGCCGTAGATATCCTCGTTCTCCTCCCCACCTTTTTAATTGTCATGATACAGTATTGGCACCGACGTATGAGGATAGAAATGGCCTTACTGATCCTGATAGGGAGTTTTATGGCGACCAGTGCATATGTTTTCCCCTGGTATGTAACCGCATTAATACCTTGGTTGACTCTGTTAATTACACCGATACGAAAAGCACAAAAATTCCAACCCGGAGGATTAGCATTGGCCATGGTCTGGTATTTCACCTTTATTGTAGTTTTGAGTTATTTCCTTGGCCAACCCCAATACAATAATACGGTCAACTGGTTACTGTACCGAGGGATAGCTTTTGGTACCGTGTTGCTTGGATGGTCCATAGCTGCTTACCTGAGGAGAAGCCAGAGAAAGGTGCAGGCGCCCCTTTCCTGAGCCCGTAAAGCACGACCCGCTGGCTAGCAACCGAATATTCAGAAAGTACCGACAGTAGTTTGTCATGGAGACGAATAGACTCGTCAATGCTTGAATGGATCTTGTCTCCGATTTTCAAATCATTGGGTGCAAACCAACAGCGCACACCATGGCTTTGCCAGTCGTGAAATCGATGTCATCCCAGGTGAGAGCTAATAATTCTCCCTGTGAGTACTGGTCAGATTGCCTTGCATTTTGGCTTGATTGGCAAGCTGTAGGCTCTGACCACTTCCTCCTGTGTGTGCCGATAGATGAATTTGCGTTTGAAAAGAGCTCGACACTGAGGACAGAAAAAAGTCGTATAACCGAGTTTGGTTTTCTTGGCTCGTTTCCTGGTGACGGTGGCTGTACAAATGGTGATTGTATCATATCAGTATTTACAAATCCCAACCATTTGTCCCATAGGCCGTAACCAAATCATTGGTCAATGCAACATTCTTAGTAAGAGCATTCTCATGTGGGCGGTTCTGTGTTTGAGAATTGCCTGTCAGCAGAATCTGAATCTGGACGTTTCAAGGAAGTAAAGAATGAGTGTCCTCTCTTACGGAGAATTCCCGAGTCAACAAAGTTCCGGTAAGGAGCATCCTCCTAAAGGAGTCTCGCAGTTTAAAGCACCCCTGAGATTTCAGTCCGGTGTGCAGTCTGGCACACTGCTAGAACAAGGCCAACGTCGCTCCACACCAGGAAGCACTTCTTCCAAGGAAGTATCACAGTTTAAAGCACCCCTGAGACTTCAGTCCGGCGTGCAGTCTGGCAAATTGCTAGAACAAGACCAAGCATATTCAGCATCTGGAGCGTCACCATTCAATGGTGCACCACTCTTTCAAGTGACCAATCCGTCGCAACCCGTTGCACAACAGCCAGAAAAGTGGATAGAGCAAGGGCGATATTACGCTCCATCCGGGATGCATCCCTCCAATACTGCATTCCAACACTCTGGGCCAACGATGTCTTCTCCCAGAGTCATGGCTCCCTCCTCTATTGTTGCACGTGATACTTATTTTGCTGGTAATCCAATGACACAGAAAAGCAATATTTTAACTGATCCATATGTTGGTATACCAGCTCCCCTTTCCCCTCTGGAAGCACTGAGACAGCAGAGGCAATCCTCTCAGTTCTTGAGAGAGTCAGAGCAATCCTGGCAACCTGCACTTCCACAGACTGAAGCGCAGATGAGGACAGAACCACTGCGTAAAACAAAGGCACACGTCACGATGAAGGTGATCCTCATGGGAGGAACAGTACTCCTTGTGGGAGGAATAGCTTCTTTCCTGCTCCTGCGTTTCCCTACCTACCTTGTGGTGACCTGGGCCATCCTCATCATCGTCTTCTCAAATCTGGTCAGCCGGGAACTGCGCTCTTACTATCAGCCTACGCCGACGACGCTGCGTATGGAGGCGGAATATCCCTCCACCATCTCTCCATCTCACGGTGTGGATATGGGACGCGACCCTGTGCTCAAGGACATCAGTGATACGACGGGGTACCTCAAGGCGCTCAGTCTTGCCTTCACGCCAGGTCAGCCAACTCAGACCTTCCTTCCAGAAAAGGAGTACAAGGTATGATGACGAGGGCAAGCAGAGCCTTTCTGGCTAAACTGATCGTCTACAGTCTCCTCTACGTGGCTACGCTCTCGATCTTCATCTCGATAGTGCTCTTCAAACCGCACCCAGTAGAGTCACCACTGGTGAACATCACCCGTGGCATCATCATCTTTTTTGCCGGTGTGCTCCTTACCAAGTACACGGCCTATATGTTTCTCAGCCCCTGGTACGAGATTCTCCAGATACGCAAACACCAACGTAAGACCCTCTACGAGCCATACAATCCCCTGGTCTCAGTGATCATTCCGGCCTGGAACGAGGAGATCGGATTGCTGAACACAGTGAAAACACTGCTGGAAAGCACATACCGGAATCTGGAGATCGTCGTTGTCAATGATGGTTCCACAGATGGCTCAGACGCCCTGATGCGAACATTCGTGTACAAGTATGAACGACAGACCTCAGGGAGAGGAGACATGCCCCGTCTGGTGTACCATTATCAGTCCAATGGCGGCAAGGGGAAGGCGCTCAACACAGGCATTAGCCTCTCGCATGGACAGATCATTGTCTCCATCGATGCTGACTGTCTGGTACATCGTGAGGCTATGGCCAACTTTGTGACCTGCTTCCGCGACCCAGAGGTAATGGCAGCCGTGGGGAACGTCAAAATTGGCAATACCAGGACACTGGTCGGGGCAATCCAACACCTTGAATATCTCTTCTCCTTCTACTTCAAGAAGGCCGATTCCGTCATGAACACCATCTATATCATCGGGGGAGCCGCAGGAGCCTTTCGTCGTGAGGTATTCGAGCGACTGGGAGGCTATAGCGTTCAGAATATTACCGAGGATATTGAACTGTCCGTGCGAATCCAGAAGGCAGGCTGGAAGATTGTCTATGTGCCGGATGCCATTATCTACACGGAGGGTGCGAGCACCATCCGTGGCTTGATGAAACAACGCCTCCGCTGGAAGCGTGGGAGATTTGAGACATTCCGCGACCATCGCTCATTATTTTTCAGTCGCAAACCCGAGCATAATAAACTGCTCACCTGGGTGGTATTACCACTTGCCTACTTTGGGGACCTCCAGTTGGGCTTTGAGCCGTTCTTCATCCTGGTGCTCTTCCTCTTTTCGATCGTGTCCCAGGACTTTTCCGCCTTTCTTAGCGGCGTGCTGGTGGTCTCGGTGATGTTCTTTATTCAGCTCTTTGATGATAAGCGCACACGCCAGTTCTCTTATCTGTTACTGACACCGATTGGTTGGCTCCTCTTCTATGTGACCACCTTCGTTGAGTTTAGTGCGCTGCTGCAAGCGGTGTGGGGGCTGATACGTAAGCGTGAACTCAAGTGGCAGAAATGGCAGCGCATGGGAGCCACTGATGAGTGAAGCTAACAGGTCATGGGTTGCAATACTGGCCAAAAGCAAGAGTACCTTGTGGTACACATCTTGAAATCTAGCCGAAGGAGGGATATGGTGGAGAGCAAGAAGAGGAATTTTTTATAAAACGGCAAAAATATACAAGCGTATCACCGGTATCCTTGGAGAAAGTCTGGCCATGAAAATATGTAAAAGAAGAGCATTCACTCAAAAGTTGACGTTTGTTACTCTGAGCATTCTTATTATTTCTATACCGATAGCATTGATTATGATCCACTATGGACACAATGCCCGACAGAGCGTTCCCTCTTTTGCATCAAAACCTACTTCTCCGACAGCTTCCTGGAAAGCCCATGCTATGGCATGGATCTATCCTGGACCCCCTGCATGTAATGCTGTGAATGAGTTTAAGGATGGGAGTGAAATAGATACATTAAAGCCACAATACTATACCCTTAATACATCAGGAACATTAATTCAACTTACTACGGCGACTGATGGCTGTAATGCCTACTCTCAGGAAAATGCATTAGAAATAAAAAAATACTCTACACACCAATATGTGACTGTTTCGGGAAATACACCAGGTATGGATGCACTGGTGACGAGTCAAGCAAAAATGGTCCAAGCAGTGACGACATTGAAAACCTTTTTGGATACGGTAAAATTTACTGGTGTTGAAATTGATTTTGAAGGATTTCCACAGTGGACGCCACAGCAATACGATGGGTACAAAAATTTTCTGGTGCAACTTGGGGACACGTTGCATCAGAATGGATATAAACTGATGATTGATGGGCCAGCAGTTCTTGCGAATGATTCGTCTCACTATCAGTGGCGATATGAGGATTTTAATACGCTTCCCGTTGATTACATTGTGGTGATGGAATATGATTGGCAATATGATTTTGGTATTGGGACACCAGTTGCACCACTTGCACGAATACAAGATGTAACCCGGGAGGTTATAGGAAAGATAACGGATATCAATAAAATTGTTATCGGTATTCCTTCTTACGGATATCATGGACAAATAGGAGGAGATACCATTACCATTGATACGAATGCACAATCACAAACGTATGCTGGATACGCGACCGCAAAACGAGATCCTGCGTCAGCAGAAATGACGTTTACCAGTGGAGGTGTCTTCTATGACTATGCGGACTCGCAAACATTAAATACCAAACGAAGTCTGATTGAAGATCTTGGTATTAAGAATATTTCGGTATGGCATTTGGGAGGGAACCAATGGTTTTCAGGAAAGGCGGAACCTCACTCTTAGCTCGACTCCACGGCACGTCGCATCAGTGTGCAGATCCTGACGCCGCGGTGCCTTTTTTTAGGAACAGAGATATTCCCTTCGAAGAGGTCATGAGTAATCAACACATCTTTATGATCTTACATAAAAGAGACCCTGCCACTTCGCCAGCAAGGTCTCTGAAGAGCGTTCGCGAGACTTAGAAAGCCCCAATCCCATTTGGTGTGCCAAGACCAGTAGGACCATCATAGCCAGAAACACCAGTGCAGAGGTAAGATCCACCGCAACTGCCATTGCTCCCGCTGGTTACATCAAACAGACTACTTGTATGGCTACACGTGCTGTATATTTGTCTCGAGAACCGTAACTATGAGATAGTCTTTCGCAACTATAGAAGTAAGAGGTTCGCTTCTCATTATTTTAAGTCTATACATTATTTTCTATATATCTATATAGTAAAAAACCGGTGGGAGTAGGTATATCCATGGTTTCTTGGTGGCAGTCCATCGGAAGGGCATTCCCTGATCAGGAAAAACAACCCCTTGTATTTGAACAGACACTGGCGAGTGCAAAAAAGGGTGATACCGAGGCGATAACAGCACTCTATCGTCACTTTCTTCCTGGTGTGTTCGGCTATATTGCGGCCCGTGTGCCCGATCGTCCTACCGCCGAAGATCTTACTTCTGAGGTCTTTCTCAAGATGGTTGAGGGGATGGAGAGAGTTCGCGCCACTGAAGAAGTAAGCATTGCGGCCTGGCTTCTACAGGTTGCGCGTATTACCATCGCAAACTACTATCGACAGCGAGAGAAACAGCCAGCGTTTGTTTCTCTCTCAAACGTGAATGGGGAAGGAGATACAGCGATTAGCGAAAGTTCTACACTGTTCGTCAATCATCCTGATACCGATCCCGTTTTGCGTTCAGAGGCTCGTGAAGATTGGGATGTCGTGGTTCATGCTATCAACAGTCTTACAGAGGAACAGCGTCAGGTCCTGGTCGGACGTTTGATCCTTGGCTACGATGTGGCAACCGTGGCACGAATGATAGGCAAACAGGCCAACGCAGTCAAAGCGCTACAATTCCGCGCTTTACAGAGTTTGAACCGTCTCTTAGCGAAAAAGAGACGATCTGAAATTGAACGTCTTGCTCAACACCATACGTTACCCGAGGAGAACATTCGATGAAACCGCAGCAACAGCATCGCGCTGACCAACTTGAAGAGCTGCTCTCTTCTTATTCAGACCAGCATGTACCAGCGCACATGCGACCAGTCGTCTCTGATGGTGTTGACCCCGAAGTGCATGAAATGGCAATGGTTGCGCAATATCTGCAGGCATCGTCTTCTTTGGTGCCTGATCCCGTCTTCGTTCAACATTTAGAACGAAAAGTCCTGGCTCACAGTGTACGCCATATGCAGACAAAAGTGGCGCAGGACGAGTGGCATTGGTTCAGTCGTCTCGTGAAAGGGAAGGCTCTGGTTGCAGCAATAGTCGGGGCCGTGCTTTTGGGGGGGATGGGAATCGCGCTGGCAGCCACGCCTGCTGGACATACGCTGGTGCAAAATATTGTAGGGGTTCATGCGACGGTATCGCCTACGCAGGAGTCTCATCAGAAAGATGCACATCCTGCGACAGCGACAGCAGCTGCGAATAAGCACGGCCAGAATGGGAATGCCCCTGCCTGTGCCGGTCTACCCGCAGCCCAACAACTGGCCACGAAATTTTCCCTGAGCGCCGCGAGCAATGGCAGTGCTATGCAAGTGATCTGTGCGCTGCATGATGCCAGTTTCCAGGGGACGGTCGATGGCAAGCGTGTCACCACGCATCAGGCTCTCGGCTATGAAGAGATCGATCAACTCCTGACATATGCCCAGTCATTGGCTGCGAAAAAGGGGGAGAAACTGACCACGAGCAATGTGCAAATGTATGTCGCAACGGCTCTCAATACCTGTGGTTCAACATCGGTGGCGCTCTGCACAAATAGCCATCCTGCCGGCAGTGGCCAGGGCAATAGCAGGAAACCAACGAATACGCCAACTCCTTCCGCCAATGGGAGGCCAACGAGCACGCCAACGCCCCACGCCACGGGAAAACCAATAAGTACTTCAACTCCTCCAGCCCAGAAGTAATACGCTCTACAGACATGAGATTTCATCTCCTTCGATGTTGCTGGTCTATCCACCTGTTTTTACGCTCGAAATAGACATAGATAGACCGGAATACACCGTCGGACTCGAATTCCTAGAAACTCGCCAACATGTTAGTAGCGTATAGGGAGCATGAATTGTATTGATCATACTCCCTTCTGGTACGCCCTCTCATAGCTCTGATATGGAAGATGCCAGGTTAGATGCATTACAAAGGCGTCACCTTGCAATCATCCAGCTAAAGAGATACTGTTGGCCCATCACCAGTAGACCGAGAATAGTCGCCAGCGCGATGCTATGGAGGAAGGTCCGGCGTATGATGAGACCTTCTTTTCCCACCAACCTGGTCGTTGAAACGCCCGTGGTGACATTTTGCGGCGAGATCATTTTCGACATGACTGCTCCACTGCTATTGCTGGCAGCCATCAACACAGGACTAAGGTTCAACTGGCGAGCAGCCACCACTTGCAAGTTTCCAAACAGAGCATTGCTCGACGTATCGCTCCCACTCAAGAAGCAGGCAATCCAGCCCAGAAAAACAGAGAAGAAGGGGAAGATTGCTCCGACGCTAGAGATGGCTAGACCGAGTGTATAAGACATCCCGGAATAGTTGTATAGGTACGCCAGTCCAATAATGAGCATGACTGTTAGAATGGCTTTGTTCAGTTGGCGCCAGGTATCTCCAATCGCCTGGAGTACAATTATTGGCTTGGAACCAACTGCGATGGCGACGATAGCGGTCAGCAGCATTGCCAGCAGGATAGCTGTACCGGTGCCCAGTGGCTGGAAGTTGTAGATAGCTGTATACGGTTTGTTATAGAGCGTGAGAAAGACCTGGTTGTTCAAGTCCGGCCATTTGATCAATTGTGCACCAATAGCCGGGATCTTTAGAAATGTCCAGGCGATGACGATGATGCTCACCGTGGCCCAGGGCAGCCAGGCCAGGATCGTCTCACGGGCATTGGGCCGTCCTCTTGTTTGTGATGGATTTTGGTCAGCGGTAGCGGAAACTTCAGGAGCAAAATGAGCACGGTAGATATCGATGTCCCGTGGCTGCCAGAATTGTACAAAGGTGATCACACAGATGAGTGATACCAGGGATGCCAGTACGTCAGGTAATTCTGGTCCAATGAAATTGGAGACGGCGAATTGGGTGAGCGCGAAGGAAAGTCCGGCGATCAAGGCGACAGGCCATATTGTGCGCAAACTGCGAAAGCCTGAATAGAAGACCATCGCGTAAAATGGTAAAATTACAGCAAAGAATGGGAGTTGACGCCCAACCATTGCTGCCAATGTTCCGGCGGGCAGACCTGTGACACTCGCTAATGTGGTGATCGGCACGCCTAATGCGCCAAAAGCGACTGGTGTGGTATTAAATATCAGCGTGAGTGTCACAGCTTCAAGCACGGGAAAGCCAAGTGCAATGAGCAATGCGCTGCCGATGGCGACCGGTGTGCCGAAGCCAGCGACGCCTTCCATCAGTGCGCCAAAGCTAAAACCTATGATCAAGAGGAGAATGCGTCTGTCGGCTGGCACATTGTAGACCATCCAGCGTCGGAACAACTCGAATGAACCAGAACGTACTGCGACATTATACAGACACATGGCCCACCACACTATCCACATTACCGGAACAAGGGCGAAGGCTACACCGTTGAGTGTGGATGTCGCTGCCAGATTCACTGGCATACCCCACACAAATATGGCGATGAGAAGACCGACAATGAGTCCGGCCAGAGCGGCTTGCCATGCGGGTAATTTTACAACTCCAAGCAATACGAGGACGACAAGAATGGGGATAAAACCAACCAGAAAAGAAAAGAAGAGGTTACTTGCGACAGGAACGAGTATCTGGTGGAACATCAGCGTTGCCTCCATGTGTACCAGGTTGTACGACTTCCATGTCTAGCACTCAATTTGTGTGCTCTGAAGAGGAATTTATTACTCCTTTCTTATAATTTCCACTGATTGTGCAAATAAGCTAAGATAGGATTCGCGGGGGGAGAAGTACTTTTGCTTAGATTATAATATTGACATATTATATGTGTATTTGTCAAGCCGGGGCGAGCCTTGCCTTATTTGGGGCAAAATTCAGGCAGTCTAAGATCTTATTCCGAAAACCAACGCGACTGGCGTCGCTCGTGCTCGCACACGCAAGTTTTCGGATCAGTAGTAAACGTCAATATGCTGTCAGCGCAACGCTTTGCGCTGACAATTGACTCTCTTTCGAGCCGTATGTAGGGAACGTTTCAGCGCAGTTAATAGCCGTAGTACCAGGGTCCATGGTGACAAATGTGTGAGCTGTATATGGTTAAATATTAACCTCATCACCTCTTGCGTAGGATACTGCACTGGTTAATTTCCTCGAACGATAGACAAGTTCTGGCTCTATCACATTCTCCTCATTTGCCAGACGTACAGCATCCTCGATCAGGGCATGCTGGGGCGACAAATGGCAGACAGGATCGGTTGCAGCCGCATCACCTGTAAGTTGGAAAGCCTGGCAACGACAACCACCAAAGTCGATGCCCTGGCGAGAACAGTTACGACATGGTTCAGGCATCCAATCGACACCCCGGAAGCTGTTAAACATAACTGACTCCTCCCATATCCAGGTAAGCTGATGTTGCCGTACATTCTCGATAGGCAGCGAGGGAATCTGTGCCGCTGCCGAGCAGGGAAGTACATCTCCATTGGGCGCTACCACTAGTTGCTGACTGGCCCAACCACCCGTACATGGTTTCGGATAATGGCTGTAATAGTCGGGGATGACATAGATAATCTGCAGATTCTCTGCCAGGCGCTCTCGTGCAGCACGAACGACGGTTTCTGCACGATGCAGTTGCTCACGGGTCGGCAAGAGCGCGGCACGGTTGCGTAATGCCCAACCGTAGTACTGCGTATTGGCCAGTTCGAGCCGATCGGCTGACAACTCCTCTGCGAGTTCCAGGATCGCCTCGATCTGATCAATATTGCGACGATGCAGAACCACGTTGAGTGTCAACGGAAAGCCTAATTCCTTCACGGTGCGCGCTATCGCCTTCTTCTTCTGGAAAGAGGGGGTACCAGCTAGTGCATCAGCGGTATGAGGTTCAGCGGCCTGGAAGCTGATCTGCACATGATCCAGGCCAGCCTGTTTTAACTGCTCAGCCATTGCTGGCGTTAAGGGGAGTGCGCTGGTGATGAGGTTTGTGTATAAACCCAATGCACGTGCCTGAGCGACAAGTTCTCGAATGTCTCGGCGCTGCAATGGTTCGCCACCTGATAGATGGAGTTGTAGCACACCAAGGTCACGCGCCTCGCTGAAGACACGCACCCATTCATCCAGCGTCAACTCATTGGTGTATGACGCCAGATTGAGCGGATTTGAACAATAGGGACAGTGCAGTGGACAACGATAGGTCAGCTCCGCTAACAGCCCCACTGGCCTGCTAATTTTTGTCCTATCCATGGAGATCCTGTATGCTCTGTATATCACCCGCGAGTTCCAGTAATCTCTTGCTCTGCAGCCGATTGAGAAAGTACAAGACATCCTCGTCAACCGCGCGATGGTACTGCGAACTCAATTCGGCAATAATCTCGGACACACTCTGTTGACCATCACAAAGAGCCACAATCGCAGCGGCGGTTGCATTAAGCGCCAGCATGCCCTCGGGCATCAGGATTACCTGTTTCTCACGCACCGGATCCCAATGCAGGCGCACATGGGCACTCAGCTGTGGTCGTTCGATCAGGTTAACTTCGCGCATTGTCAAATATACCTTTCTGTTCTTTTACATCCTTAACCGCATGGTGAATAGTATCCAACATGCTCCACAGGACCTCGCACTTGAACACAAGTGCCTTGATGGCTCGCTCCTGCTGTTCGCGCGTATGACAATGTTGGATGACGATCTCAATTGCATACCCGGCATCGTTCGGTGCTTGCGTCAAGCGTTTATTGAGATACGTCAGGCCATCGGTGTTAACCCAGGAGTAGTGACGCTTGAAAGCCTCGATCCGTTCTTTCATCAGATCAGGGGCAAACCATTCGGTGAGCGAGGCGGCTACGGCTTCTATCCAGGGTTGTGTCTTCGCAAATGTCACATAGGCATCAGCAGCGAAACGGACTCCTGACACGATATAGCGCTCGTCCAACACCTCTGCACGGCTCAATCCCACTGCCTCAGCCAGCTTCAACCAGTCCTCTATTCCTCCCTGGCCTGCAACTGTGCCATCATGATCGATGATGCGCTGTATCCAGACACGACGAATAGCTGGATCGGGGCAGTTAGACAGAATGGCTGCATCTTTGAGCGGAATGATCCTCTGATAATAGAAGCGATTGGCTGTCCAGAGTTGGATCTGACGGCGATTCAGTTGGCCTGTATTCATGCTCACATTAAAGGGATGCTTGTGGTAGTAGCGTTCAGATTGTGCCTGTAAAGTAGCAATGAACTCCTCGCGTGATAGCGGTGCGGCAACAGTCGTAGTCATGCTCAAATCTCCATCTCTAGACCATCGTAGGCGACTTGAATGCCCCGGGCCTCAACAGTCTGTCGTTGTGGTGAGTTCTCAATGAGAATCGGGTTTGTGTTGTTAATATGGATGTAGACAATGCGCTTGATGGGCAAAGATGCCAGCTGCTCAAGGCTGCCCTGCAAGGCTGGCGGGGAAAGCCCGTCGCTACTTATCGACAGATGACCCATCGAGCGTGCAGTTTTGCTGCTAATGCCCAGCCGAACTAATTCGTCGTCGTACCAGCATGTGCCGTCTACCAGGAGGCAAGCGCAACTCTGCAACTGGCATATTACGGTGTCATTCAATTCCTGTACAGTCGGCATATAGACCAGAGATTGTCCCGTTCGGGTATCGGTGATCCGGTAACCAACGGTGGACTCTGGATGGGTTGCAGATACGGTTGCATAGGCAACTGTTTTGGTGCTGAGCGTCGTGAACGCCTGGCAACGTAGCCCACTGTCTGTCCCATCCCTATTCCAGAGCACAATGGGTACTTGAAGGTGGACTGGTTGCCAGTCCACGTCACAATAACCACGCAGTGTATTCAGAATAGGATGCCACTGCGTTAAGGCATTGTATACCCACTTAGTTGTATAAATGTGATGCATACATGTCTCACGCAAAGAGAGCAGACCCAGCGTGTGATCCATCTCTGCATCAGAGAGGATAATTCCCTGGATGGGTGTATGGCGTACATCTCTTTGTGGATACAGAGCTGGAAACGCATTGATCTGGCTACGGATATCGGGCGATGCGTTGAACAGAAACCAGTGACGATAATCCGCACTGATTGCGATAGAAGATTGCGTGCGTGGCAGACAGGGAAGAGAACCATCACGCACTCCGCAACACTGTGCGCAATGACAATTCCACTGTGGGAATCCGCCGCCAGCAGCAGATCCAAGAACATGTACCCACATACAACTTCACTCCATAAGAAATTCTTTCTGGGGACCCATACGCCTTCAGGCTATGGGAGGAAAGAAAGGCGTCCGCAGACGCACAATGTTTCAAGCCGTCCCCTTGCGGGGGAAGAACAGAAGTGCGGTCTGTCCTTCAATGCCAGAGATGGCTGGCACCCTTTTCCGCACAAAGTAATGTGTGCCTCGTCGATGATAGCGGTCTGCACGTCTCCTGAGCACTGGCTTAACCCTCGTAGACCTGGTTAACTCAGAAGTTATAGAGCAATGCGCTGGCATGCACGCATTGGTACGTTCTTGAACATTGCCGCTATCGTAGCCCGATAACCGTTTCCCGCCCCAAGGGGCATGCAAGGAACAGTCCTGGCTGGGACTGGTCAGGTAAGCTCGCAGAGAAGACGGGCAGAAACCACCCCATCTCTACAAGCCCGTCCCGTTTAGGGGACAGGGTTCCTGACATGATTACCAATGGTAGATGTAAGCAGTTACTTCAGCCTCAGCTTCGAACTCCTCGAAGTCTGGAGTAATCCACTCCATAAATATCACCCCTTTATTTATAATGTTAAAGTTTAACCAGACCCTCTCGACACAGGGCGAGCAAGGCGTTCCTTACTTAGATCGGGAGCATCATAGGCACATACGATGCCTGGTACTACGGCTTCATTCTATTCTAGAGTATACTCGCAAAACCTAAAAGATCTATTGAACCTGCACTATGTACAATCACACTTAGGAGAATGGCTACTGGCTTTTTTTGACCCTTGTGCCAGATTGCGATAAAGTCACAGCAAGTGGTGAAGTCCTCACCGCTTTTTACAAATGCATCTCTCCTTTAAAAAAACTAGAAATTATAGGAGATAATGGTTATACACTTGAGGGCTCACCGGTATAGGTTCCTGGTGATATATGCAATGAAACCGCCGCACAGGCCGGTGGAGACAGGTGGGGTGCCATGACGAATGCAGTATGCCGCTTGTCAATAGAGTGCACTATTGCCTGTATAGTGCACTTAATCCCTTGTCCCCCTCTTTGAGGAGGGAGATAGCTTTAGCTATCGGGGGGAGTAAATGTTCGAATAACGTTATAATCTCTCATTAAACGCTCTTTATCACTCTTGCCTTCCTGGTCTGCCATTCTTGACGACGAAATCCACGTCCGAACGGGAGATGGTTGGCGTAGAAGAGTCATCGAGAGCAGCAGTGGAGGATGGCTCCCCCCGATAGCTAAAGCTATCTCCCCCCTCAAAGAGGGGGACGAGTTTTTGGCGAGTTTCCAGGCGATAGTGATATATGAGTTTAATACATACTTTATATATAATACTGAATGTTCGTGTGCATTTTCTTCTATGAAGATCACCTGGATAGGCCAAAAAACCTATCCAGGTGAGCCTCCGAGAGGGGGAAAAGTATTAGCAACATTTCCTGTTTTTGCGATTATTTGCGATTTTTTACGCGAATGTCTCTGTTCCCTTCCGATCCTTCACCATGGAATGGAGTTCTACCCAGATTGCATACCTTTGTTTGCTTCTCACTCAGGAAGATGGTTTTTCTCCATGGCAAGCTTAACTTGTTTTATAGTCTCTTAGTCCTGTTAAAAAAGCAAAAATTGACCAACAAAAGATTATCGGTTAAGATCTTCATAGGCGTATTGTCATATCCAATAGCATATTGTCGATACGGATGCAATAAATTGAAAGTAGTCTATACAAATTTATGCCACAATTTCATTCTATACAATCATCGAGAAACACTGGGAATGGGCTACCGAAGAAGTATAGCGGTGGTGGACTACTCAGCAAGTATAGCAGTGGTGGACTACTCAGCAGGTATAGCAGTGGTGGACTACTCAGCAGGTATAGCAGTGGCAGACTATCAGAACAGAAAATCATTGATTCACATACTGTATTTTCAGCTGTCAGGGAGGATGTGAGGAACGAGCAGGGCTGGCGATATAGGAAAAGTATGCTACCTATTGAACCTGAGACGTCCCCTCAGTCCGTAGTTTTTACAGACTCTCCTTCCGTACCGAAAAAACAAATGCAGGGAGTTGCTTTGCGTGCGGTGATTTACCTGCCCAGGGGTCGATTAGCCCTGGTCATTCCGGGAGACCGGACCCGTTTGCGCGAGACGGACGAGCTACGTTTATACAATAAACGTCTGCATCCCTCTTTCCGCTTGGGATTGCTCGTGATGTCGACGGTCTGCATATTTCTTATCTGTATGGTCACATTGACCCCGATGAGCAGAGACTCGCATGGGAACGTTTTGCTGAGCATGGTGGCGGTACCAAATAGTAGCTGGAGTATACTCACTGGAGCCAGAACTGGGAGTTCAGCAGGAAGCGTTGGATGGGTAGACCCAGGAGCATCCACTGTCGCGTACTACCAGCAACTGGCGAGAGAGGATGCCATCAAATGGGGCATTCCTCCGGATCTTTATGTCGCGCAGATTCAGCAGGAGAGCCATTTTGATCCCAATGCGACGTCACCCGCTGGTGCACTAGGCATTGCACAGTTTGAGCCAGCGACCGCCGCCGAATATAATTTTAATCCCCTCATTCCAGAGCAGGCACTTGATGGTGGAGCACATTTTATGAGTGATTTATACAACGAATTCAATGGAGATTACGCCATGGCGCTAGCAGCATATAATGCTGGTTCTGGTGCCGTTCAGAATGCAATAGATGCCTGTAATGCGTACTGGTTATCTTGTATGAATACTGAAACGCAAAACTACGTGAATATCATCATGTATGGGGGAGCTTAAACATCCCTGGAACGCTCTGTAAATGACATGCCACAAACACGACCACCCACCAGCGCTACACCGATCTCTACGTGATTAAATGGCCGTCTTGATGGAAAATGGAAGAATGAATAACCAGCCAGGCCAGTTGTATGTTGGGCGAGAAGAAGTAAGCCCAGGATAGAGAGGAGTGCTCTTTTTCCTTTTCCGACCAGTTGTTTGTTGAAACACCGTGTTCGATTGCCTCAGCTTACTGCTTCTCTATGCAAGGTTGGTAAAAGATTAGAGATCGAACGTTGGAGCGCGCCAATATTTGCGATTTGTCAGCGTGTCACCTGGTTGGTTCGCGGTGTGTGCTACTAACCCGGCATGAGACAAATGCTGTAGTGACTCCAAAATACGGCTTAAACGCTGATGTGTTGCTGGAACCTGCCCTTGCATTTGAAGTAGACCTTGCAGCTGGGTCAGAGTTACTCCTTGTTGCGATGGCAAAAGGGACAGAACCAGGTTATCAACCTGTTGTTGTTGCTTACGACGAGCAATCTGCTCTGGGGTTTCATGTGCATTGGGTATATTCTTCGCAGGCAAGAAGGTCACATCGAAGCGACAGGCATCATATCCCTGCCTCATACATGTTTTTTCATGAATCCGCACCTGTTGACCATAGCGTTCCGCCGCTCCTTCTATAGCACCCCATAGTACAGGACACAGTTGTCGGGAACTATCATAGATGAGCGTCAATGAATTGCTATGCTCAAAGACCGCTTCATAACCAAAGACAGGAGGGGTTAGTCCATCTGGGACACGCCTCATCTGGGCATGGGCGTCGCGCATTACAAGCAATAGGTCGCGTCCACTATGTACTTGCGTCAATAAATATGAGCAGCGGGAGCTGGTCAATCCATTGGTGAGGAAATAATGACCATATTCCCGTAAGAGGGTATCAACTGGGACATGTGTCAACTCGTGAACCGCCGCAACCCCTGCCAGAAGCATTGCATCATCATAGACCTTGCTAGCCAGGGGAGCGTTTGTCGTATTCTCGCCAATCTTTGCTCGATAGGCATTGAAAAGCGCAGTATTAAAGCGGTTGACCAGGTATTTCTCCCAGGTCACAAAGATCAAGCCATGCATATGTTACTCCTACATAGGACGCCCGGACCAAAGCGTTATTCCAGCCAGGGATCATCTTGATAAAAGAAGTTAGGTGTGATCTGACGGTTTTCGTAAGGAATATGGAAAACCGGTGTCGTTGAGCCTGACATGGGTGGTACAATCCAGCCCCAGTCTGCATACAACGCGCGTCCAGCCTGCCGCTCATGCTTTTCATGGTGCACAAATTGTCGGGCTGCCGTGTGATGATCGATGATGGTGATACCAGCCAGCGCAAATGAGTGTAGTACCGCTCGATTCAGTTCAACCAACGCACGATCTTTCCACAGCGTCCTATCTGAACGGGTATCCAGCTCCATCGCCTTTGCAATGAGTGGAAGCAGATTATAGCGATTGACATCTCCCAGATTCCGCGCCCCAATCTCGGTTCCCATATACCAACCATTGAATGGAGCGGCTGTGTAGGAGATACCACCAATCTCCAAGCGCATATTTGAGATGACTGGGAGGGCGTGCCATTTCACGCCTAACTCTGCGAACCAGGAAAACTCTGGATGGCTGAGTGCGACCTCCAGTACGCAATCACGAGGTAATTCAAACAGCTCAGGGGAATGACCGGGCATCTGGATGATAATAGGAAGAAGGTCGAAGGGCCCTCCTTGGGCTCCCTGCCAGCCCAATTGACGTACTGCTTCCGTCAGTTCGGTATGGAGTGGATCACCGATAACCGTGCCATCTGCCTGTCGATAGCCCGCATAGCGAATAAATTGAGGATTCCAGATACGAATGCCTGGATATCCTGGGTGCTGGGGAGCAAAGATAGTAATCATTGATCGTATCTTCCCACCATTGGTTGCGAGGCGGATATGTTCGACAATCTCTATAAAAATATCCTGTGCGGTGGAGAGATGACGCATGTCGCGTACCTGGAGCGTTTGCCAGTTGAGTCGACCAATGCAACGTGTATTGTTACGCCAGGCGATCATCGCACCATAGGAAAGTTCCTCCTCTGTCTGCCAGTATGTTCCTGAGTGCTCAAGTTCGGTTCGCATTTCCTCTAATCTTTGCAGATAACCAGGGGAAACTCCATGCTCTTGATGCAATATACTCAAGTAGTGTTGGGCCTCAATGAGAATCTCTTGAGACACCTTTGATGGTAAAGGTCTTCCTGCGTGTCCTTCTGCCTCAAATCGACGTTGAAATTGCATAACATTTATATGTACTTGGAGGTACTTTCTACCTTTCTATTACTATAACGACAAGTCTATTTTGTCTTTGCAACCACAGCTCCCCTATTTACCTCTTCATAAGTATATATATAAATCGATTAATAAAAGTACTCCTAGTACTTTTGTGCAATTTTACGTAGCCTTAATATAAAATAGTTATATATAATTTATATAATTTACATGCATGATTGTACTATTTGACTCCATGAAGAGGCGATGGGAACAGCCTCTACGTCACAAATGGTTCGTCAGACACTGTATACCAGGGGTTATCTGTATTGATAGCTGGAAGATCCTGGACTGCTTTGGTGTTAGTGGAGGTCATATCCGCATTATTCGGCGGAAAGATTTGCGGCGACGGTACGAAACCACCCGAGAAGGTACCAGTACCATTGTCTGCTGTTGTAAGAGCAGAGAAGGTATTCCCAGCCGTTTGCGTTTCATTCATATTCCCAAATCCGTTTGGGCTATCAGTGTCATCGGGCTCGTAGGTGCGCGTCCAGGAAGAAACAACATCTGCTGGCATCTTAACTTTGATCGAAGGCAAAAGCATACGCCGGAGAAGCAACCAACCGATGACGAAACCAAAGAGCAAGCAGAGGAAAATAATAGCAATAATCATCAGCATATGTAAAAATCCACTTTCCCCCGACTGGTCCGCTGTCTGCTTTTCAGTATTATTATTCTGCGTAACAGGTATACTCTTTGGACTGGCAACGGGCGTTTGCATTCCGTGGGTTGAGGCAGCCGTCGCGATCGCAGTAGGTGATGCGCTGGTCTTTGCTGTCGGCGCTACAGCTGGAAGCGAAGCAACGGTTGCAGACGGTTGCAGACTCGGCGTGGGACTGGGGATAGGGTCTGGTCTGGGCGTGGGTGTTGGTGTTGGCGTGGGTGTTGGTGTTGGTGTGGGTGTGGGTGTTGGCTCGGGCCTGGGTGTAGGGGTTGGGCAAGCGAAAAGCATACCACAACCACTCATTGCATAGGCATGATTAACCAGCACCACAGCATTAGACCCCGCGATAGCCACCAGCAAAAGTGCACCTATAATAACACGCACAGAGATCTGGTGCAGCGATATTTTGTGACAATGCAGCCTGACCTGCGATCGCTTAGTTCCATCTGTCTGATCTAGACCTTGTGTATTTTTCTTCATCTCAGAAATGCACCTCTCATTCAGGCGTAGCGTTGGGTGGACGCGTATTCTTGGAAAGATTTGATTTTCGTGAATCGCTAGCTTGCAGGATAGAATGAAGCAAGCATGGTATTGAAACTCTGTGTATAAGAATTGAACATATCTGGAGGTGCACTCAACTCGATTTTGTAGGGAGCATTCTGATTAGAGCATGCAACCTCTACCTCACTCGGCTGACCAGGCACTAAATCCAGAAGATTCACTATGCCCACCTTCCAGGGGATGCCATGATAGGTAACTGAACTTGTCCTGAGCTGGGTCCCCAGTTTCACATCAGGATCTGTCAACAGTAACAGGTCACTCGAAAGATTGTTGTGATACATTACATTGACATTGACAAAAACAGCACTCGTTGTCGATGGACGGAATTGCACTGTTTGTTGATAGGAGCTACCAGTAGTCACATTCGTGATTACCCAGTTAGATGGATACTGGATTGTAAAATACCGGTTGCTATACACTTTTATGTCAGCTATATTTGTTGGTGACGGCATAGCGGTAGATGATGGCGTTGCCATACCTGTCGGCGTAGCCATTGGCACGATTGTCGGCTTAGCTGCTGACCTGGCTACTGCGGTTGTGTGCGCATAGAACGAAGCAAACATAGTATTGAAAACCGGCGTATATGCGTCAAATTTGTCTGCAGTGGCACCAAACTCAATTCTATAAGGGGTTCCCTGGTGAGTGTAAGCAACCTTAAGTTTATCTGCCTGGGTGTGGGAGGGACCTGTGAGGTCAACGCTGCCGACTGTCCAGGGGATATCATGATAGGTGATCGAACTCGTCCTGAGTTGGGTCCCCAGCTTCACATCAGGGTCCATATGCAGCAATTGATCAGCAGAAGATCCATTATTGGGCAGTACGTTAATATTAACAAAAATAGCACTCGTCGCTGATGGACGGAATTGCACTGTTTGCAGGTAGGAGCCACCAGCGATTACACGCGTGATTACCCAATTGGATGGATATTGGATTGTAAAATACTGACTGCTATATTCCTTCATACCTGGCACATCTACCGTGTACCGGTTTTGAGGTGTGCCTTTGTGTATGAAAGGTTGAAGGATACCAATCGGCGTACCATAAAGAGCATATGATGCTATTGGCCATGCAAAGAAGGCAAGCAATATCATAGCTGCGGCAAGACCAAGCCCAAGCGTGCGCCAGTTCCAGCGAAATGGCTGTTGTGAACGTTTACTGGTTCTGTGCAGGACTGGATGAGAAAATACTCTACCAGAAGCCGGTAGCGCCTTTTTTTCTTCCTGAGCGGGCTGGATAGTAGACAACTCCTCAGATGTGGCATTGTTGTCAGCATTGAGAGCAGATACATGGTTATTGATACGTGCCCAGACTTGTTCCAGTCTGCGGTTCTCTGCATAGATACTTTGCAAATCGCGGACTGCGCGAAAAGTTGTTTTTGCATTATATGGCAGGGATGTCTGGGACTCTGAGAGATAGTGTTCTATCTGCTCATCTACGTTTTCTACTGTAAGCTTTTCGTCATCCCTATCCATTAATCCGCTCCTTGTCGTACGTGCTATAGAGATCCCGCAAAAGATTGAGTGAACGTAAAAGCAGAGAACGGATGGCTCCATCGCTTTTATGCAGTCTTGATGCAATTTCTTTGGTACGCAGACCATCTCCGAAGCGAAGTTGCAACACCTGCTGCTGCAACTCTGGTAGCGCGGACAGATGGGCACGCAACAATTCCACTTCTTCTCGCTCCACTATCGCTTTCTCCGGAGTAATCAGATCGGCATCAAATGGACTGTCGAGCATTTCGTCCAGGGCTACCGCAGGGTACCTGGTAACCCTCCGCTGATAGTCAACCACTTTGTTGCGTGCTACTCGCTGCAGCCAGGCAAATTGTTCTTCCATATCCAATGTGGACAAAGTCGAACTTTGAATAGCTGCTAGAAAAACCTCGACCAATAAATCGTCTGCATCTTCATTGGAAAATATATATCTATGGATGTATCTTAAAATATCCCGCGCATATTTGTCGTAGAGCTTTTCAACCGGTGAACGGTCAAGGATTTGCCGTTGTCGTTGATACATAATGCTCCTCAATGGTAATTTGGACACCTCACATGGTTATCGGGGTATTCTATAGTAATGTTGCTCCGCTAGCCCAAATACTAACCAAAAAGGCTATCCCTGATGTATCAGACACGTTCGTTAGAAGATCAGCACGCTATGGCTGCTGCATGATGTTTGGTTATTTAGAAGATTGCCGGCCATTAATGGTAGAGCCACATTAACCGGTGAAATTGGGAAACCTAAATTTGGTCCAAATTAGCGACATAAAAACTCGGAGCACATTGATAAACAACTTAGACCAAGCAAGCAGTAAATCTCTGTGCATACGAAGCTCCAGTTCTTCTGCCTTTTTGCTGCGCTATGATTTGAGGCCCCAAGCGCATTGACAAAAATGTGTTGCTAATTTGGACAAAATTTGGGGGAAAAGAAAAACGACAAATGCTCGCAAAATAGGTAATGTCGCTAAAGCCTCCCTCTTTGAGGGGGGAAAGCCGCCTTAGCGGCAGGGGGGAGTAGAATGCTAGCAATGCCCTGTAATCCTCGATTATAAACTATGAAGACAAGAGTGATAGATAGTATATAATCGAGGTTAACAGCGTAGTTCGAGGATCTACTCCCCCCTGTCGCTGCGGCGACATCCCCCCTCAAAGAGGGAGGCAGGGGCTTTAGCATCCTTACAGGTGATAGTGGACTTTATGACAACCAAAGTGATACATTCGTCATGGTGCCCCATCTGTCTGCATTGGCCTGCGATGGGGCTTCATTGCATATCCTGCCAAAAAGGTTCATGTCTTTTCGACAGAGCGGGCTATGAAAATAACGCATATGCTGAGGAAGTGTGAGCCTTTTTCCCTCCTTGACCATCGAATCCCGGATTATTTTCGAAGGAAACCTACACTGGTGAGCCTCTCGGAGGGCAATGCCATTCAAATAAGAAGAATCTGAGCTCAGAGGAGCGATAATGCCCATTCGATAAAGAATCGTAGGGAGGCTGACGAACGCGCTCAGCAAGAGCATCTCTCCCTTCAGCTGTTTCCGCTCTTTGCTCTTATTTGAATGGCATTGCCCTCTCGGAGGGGGGAGATAGCTTTAGCTATCGGGGGGAACCATCCTCACCTTCTGCTCTCGATGACTCTTCTACGCCAACCATCTTCCGTTCGGACGTGGATTTCGTCATCAAGAATGGCAGACTAGGAAGGCAAGAGTGATAAAGAGCGTTTAATTCGAGATTATAACGTTATTCGAACATTTACTCCCCCCGATAGCTAAAGCTATCTCCCCCCTCAAAGAGGGGGACAAGGGCTTAAATGCACTATACAGGCAATAGTGAATGTTATTGGCAAGTGACATGACGCATTTGTCATGACGTCCCATCTATCTCCATTAGCCTGGAAGGCGGTTTCATGGCCTATTTCCAAAAAACCTACATCGGTGACCCCTCAAAGACCATCATGAAAAAGGTTCACCACCCAGGATGAAAACGCCGTTTTCAGAAGAGAGGGAGGCAGGGGTATTACCATATTTTTCCTGTTATTTCTTCTTTTTAGTACTGAAAATTTCAGTGTGAAGGTCGTTTCAAAATGCAGTTGCTCAGAAAGGGTCAGAAGATATCAAGAAATGTGCGCTCACATAAAAAACTTCACCAGTTAGTGTTGCTCTACCGCCATTAATGGCTACGAAAGCCTGAGAGTCACACCAATTTTTATGTAATTGCACGAACGGCGCAACATTTTTCTCTTTTTTTCGATAACAGAAAGAGACTGTAGAAATGGCACTTGAAAAGCAGTAAAGTTGCAATAATAGCAGTAAGCTATTTTATTCTATAATCTCAAAAATTCAAGAAAAGCACTTAAATTCTTGAACTGCTTACCACTGATTGCGCAAATATCTATTGGCGGATACTATTTTTGCCGGAAGTATGGATACTTTGCAACATCTGTAGTGTGAGTCTGAAGCGAAATGTTGTTTGCCTGCTTTTGTTATTGCCAGCAGTGCGCAAAGGATTGCGCATTGGCACAGGTAAAAGTTTTACGAAAAGGAGTATAGCATGTTTAAATTTGGGAAGAAAAACGCAGAGGTCACGGAACAGGTTATGGAAGAGGTCTCAGACGAGCAACTGAGTCAGGTCTCTGGTGGTAGCTTGCTCAATGCTGTCAGCCTGGAGAACACGCTTGGTATCGTCGGCAACGTTACTGGCCTGGCAACACAGACGGTTGGTAGCGTGAGCGTGAGTGGCGTGCAGGCACAGGCAGCTGGCTTTAGCGTCTCAACTCCTACGATTGTTCCTGGCACCTTGATCCCCTAATTGATGTCAGGCAACCTGTTCTAGGTATATGAATGGCTGTATGGCAAGACAAAGTCTAACACATATGCATCCTGTGTTATACCTTTGTCTTGCCTGTTTATGAGGAAGTGTCATGCCGATGTCAGAACGACCTATCTTTCGAGAGAATGCTATAGAGCGATATCAGCAGAGAAATGAACAGGGAGTATTGCTACGTGTGTCTTATCCACCAGCTTTGATCTTCTTCTGGATTTTCTTGTTGACACTTTTTGCTGCCGGGGGTTTTGCCTTCTCTATCCAGGTGCCAGTCGTAATCCAGGGTCAGGGGGTAATTATAGAGCAGAAGATAGCCGGGCAAACTGGGACAGCAGTGGTAGCAGAACTCTTTTTCTCACCGGATCAACTGACACATCTGCATACAGGGCAACCCGCTACTGTAAGCATTGGCTCCCCAGCAAGCAACGTATCTGGTATTGTTGCACATGTGGATACAAACCTCATAAGTCCGGACGAGGCACGCAGTCGCTTCAACCTGCAAGGAGGGCTTGCGCAGGTAATCATTGGGCCATCCATCACCGTCACTATTCCCATGAAGTCTGCTGCGTCAACCAGCATATATGCTGGCAGTCTATGCAATGCCCAGATTCAGACAGGGTCGCAGAGTGCGCTCTCCTTGCTACTTGGCTTCAATTAACTTCTCGGGAAATTAAAGGTATAGACTTATTATGGAACAGAAACAGCATAAACAGTTTTTAGGGAAAGGCATAGATCGAAAAAAACAGCAGAAACCCCAGGTGCCTCCTCGACTTTTACTGCCCAGTTCTTCTAGGAAAACTGAGCCAGATACTCTATCGTCCACCGCAATCCCTGCTTCGCCTGATCAAAGCTGGAAAACTGATACGAATACATCTTCTGGCCCTCATCTTCTTTCATTGCCTAGCCGTCCAGTACCTGCTGTCAAGGTCCAACAGGCTTCACGCGTATTTCCCACAATGCAACAAGATCTGAGTAGGCAGGAAAGTTCTCCAGGGATGGCAGAAGCAAAAGTTGTAACCGCTCAATCATCCTCAACGTTGCAGTTGGTCCAGGCAAGAACAGAGGAACCCAAACAGCAAGCCTCAGCAGATATTTCCTCTCCTCAGCGCAAAAAACGTTGGCGTCGTGTTCATGAACTGAGGCAGATGAGTGCTGTTGAATGTGGAGCGTGCTGCCTCGCTATGATATTGAATTATCATGGCTGTACTGTTGGTGTTTCTGATGTTCAGGAACGCTGTGGTGTGGGCCGTGATGGGCTCTCCGCGCTTGCTATTGTTAAGGCTGCCCGCCAATATGGGCTGCGAGTACGCAGCGTTTCGCTGAAAAAGAATGATTTTCGTTTCATCACCTTACCGGCAATCGCCCACTGGGAATTTAATCACTTTATAGTTGTTGAGCGCTACTCTAGCAGACATATAGATATCATAGATCCAGCAACGGGGCGTAGAAGATTATCTTATGCAGAGTTTGAAGAGAGCTTTACTGGCATCTTGATGATGCTCGAACCAGGAGCAAACTTCGATCGGCAAGCGTCAACACGCACACTTTCTCTCTGGACATATCTACGATCTCTGCCGAACATGCAGGGTGTCGTTGCCCAGATTATTGGCATTTCCCTCTTGCTACAAATCTTCGGGCTGGGAGTGCCGCTGCTGACACAGACGATAATAGATTACATCATTCCGACAAGAGCCAATCATCTTTTAATCATGCTCGGTATATGCATGCTCTTTCTGATTATGGTGCAAAGCGTCATGAAGTTGCTACGCGTTTCTTTACTTCTCTATCTGCAAACGCGTATTGACGCTCAAATGATGCTGCATTTTCTTGAGCATTTACTCAGTTTATCCTACCGCTTTTTTCAGATGCGCTTGAATGGGGATCTTCTGGCACGTACAGAAAGCAACTCGGCAATCCGTGACCTGCTGACGAGTCAGATAATGTCTACGCTACTCGATGGCACTTCTGTGATTATCTATCTTATCGTCTTGATAATGGAGTCGAAGCTTTTTGCTGGCGTTACTGTGGTAATTGGTGCTATTCAGGTAGGGTTGCTGTTGACTACAGCTTCAGCAATTCGTCGGCTGACTATGCGCGATCTGATTGCACAGGGAAAAACGCAGGGATACCTGAACGAGGTGCTGGCCGGTATTGCCACGGTGAAGGCGGCCGGAGCGGAGCAGCGAGCACTGGCGCACTGGACTAATCTCTTTTTCGACGAATTGAATATCTCTAACCAGCGCAACTATCTTCAGGCTATCGTAGGTATTGCTTTTGAGATCCTGCAATTCTTATCACCTCTGCTCCTTCTCTGGATAGGAGCCATGCAAGTAATCAGTGGCACAATGTCTATAGGTTCTATGCTGGCACTTAGTACCCTGGCGGTCTCATTTCTGGGTCCTCTCAGTTCACTGGCTTCTAGTGGACAAAAGCTGCAGATAGCTCATGCACACTTTGATCGTCTGGCAGATGTGCTGGGGAGCGAGCCGGAGCAAGATCTCCAGCAAGTTCAGCTACCACCTAAGCTGAAGGGGAGTCTCGAACTGAGGCATGTAAGCTTTCAGTATGATCCAAATACAGCACCTGTTTTGAACGATATTGTAGTGCGTATTCGACCCGGACAAAAGGTGGCACTGGTCGGCAAAACTGGCTCCGGCAAGAGCACACTGGGCAAATTGCTCATCGGTCTGATAACCCCTACAAAAGGGGATATCCTGTATGATGGCATGCCTCTTCAGAAACTTAATTATCAGGAGGTACGGCGACAGTTTGGGGTCGTGCTACAGGAGTCCTTCGTTTTTAGTGGATCGGTGCGTGAAAATATCGCTTTCAATAATCCGGATATGGATATGAAGCAGATTATCAGGGTAGCAAAGGCAGCAGCCATCCATGAGGATATCGAAAAGATGCCGATGGGATACGAAACGTTACTTTCAGAAGGTGGAAGTGTCTTTTCGGGAGGACAACGTCAACGCCTGGCATTGGCCCGCGCCCTGGCGAACAATCCTGCACTGATCTTGCTCGACGAGGCCACCAGCGCTCTGGATGTTACGACCGAACGAGCGGTTGAGCAGAGTCTCAATAACCTCTCTTGCACGCAAATCGTGATTGCTCACCGGTTGAGCACCATCCGTAACGCAGATCTCATCCTCGTGCTGGATCAAGGGCGTATTGTGGAACAGGGTACGCATCACCGTTTGCTCCAACGTGGTGGCTTCTATGCTCGTTTGATTGCGGTACAAATGGAGAATGGCGAGATTGGAGTTGCGTAAGCGCCGTTGCGGGCAAGCTTATACCCTACCCTTTCGTACCACTACAGCCGATGAAGGGTTAAAAAGATTGTTGCACACCAACCTCACGCGCCAGCACCGCCAGTTTTATTTACTTATATGCGTGCTACGCCCATCGGGATATACCCTACCATCCAGGAGGTGATAGAACGATCAACAGTGCAAGCCTCCATAACGCATAATACCCTTGATGGCATTCATGCTGCCGTTGCAGCATCATTGATGACCCACTACTTTATCTACCGGCTTGGCCCCCGGCAGGTGCTGGGCTCATTTCTTGAACAATACGTTCCAGGAAAGTGGTCTCGCCCCTGGCTGGGGGAAGTAGGGGCAAAAGGTTGGATGAGTGTACGTGCAGCTATTACAGCCATCACACATAATGATCACATGAGTAGCCTGCTCAAAGATTGCATCAGATCAGCAACTATTTGAACGACAAAAGTTACTAGCATCATCTTTGCTACAATGAAACAGGAATTATTTCTTACTATAATGGCTCTTCACGAAATTATTGAAAAAATGAATAAAAAATGGTATTATCAATATATTCAAATTTCTACCATGTATAACAATATATCTATGTGTTGGCGTTGCCACATGCTGGTGTCACGCCAACAACTATTGAGAGGATTTCCATGCCGCAATGTATATCATCTGCTGAGGTACGGCTGGGGTCTAGGTAGCCCTAGTAGCTATTACCATCCTAGAAATTGCCACGCTGTTAAATTAACGACTCTCATGAGTCTTTATAAATAGAGAAAGCGTTTCGAGCGGTAGAACTCCATTAAATGGTGAAGGATCGGAAGGGAACAGAGACGTTCGCGTAAAAAATCGCAAATAATCACAAAAACAGGAAATGTTGCTAATACTTGTCCCCCTCTTTGAGGGGGACAAGTGCATAACCATTATCTCCTATAATTTCTACCTTTTTAAAGGGGAGATGCATTTGTAAAAAGCAGTGAGGACTTCACCACTTGCTGTGACTCTATCTTTCGAGCTTTTTATGGTTATTTTTTATGGTTATTTTTATGGCTATTTAGTAAACAGAGGTTGCAATGTCTATAAATTTGAACCCGACAAGACAGGGGGCGCTCGTGAACCAATGGTATAAGTGGTTTGGGCCAGCCCCGGTCGCACCAGATGCCTCATTCAAACAAAGAGATGCGGTACGAAGAGCTCAAACAGCGAGCTGGATCTTATTAGTCGTGATTATTCTGGTGCTTCTGCCAATTCCTGAGGTCCTCGATAAGCCGTTCGTGCTCATTCCTATTTTTATTGTTGCAGTGTGTGATGTTGTTGCGCTTATACTGAACAAATACAAGCAGACGAAAGCGGCTGGCATCATCGTCATTATTACCATCAATTTTGGACTCCTTGGCACACTGCTGTCTGTGCCTGGTGGTATGCCAGTAGCGGACTTACCCGTATTGGATTTGTTAATCCAGTCGGTGATTGTCGCCGCCTGCATGCTTGGAGCAGGCTGGAGCTTTGTATTGATGTTTGTCAATATTGGCATTATCTTCGGCCTCTTGCATTCTCCTGCTATTTCCCCAGAGCTGCGAGCTGCGTATGCCCTGAATCCCAATGTGTTCATCCAGGCGGTGGAAGTGGAAGCGATGGTTGCGGTGATCGTCTTTATTCTGGTCTATTTCTCCGACCGAGCGATTGCGAACCTGGACCGCTCAGAAGAGATTGTCGCCATGGAACGTCAAGAGTTGCAGAGGCAGCAGGAGGAGCTGAATCTGAAGCAGCAACTGGATGAGGGCATTCGGCAATTGATGGATACCCACACGCAGGTGGCAAACGGCAACTATGGGGCCCGCGCTCCCCTGGCCCAGGATAATGTCCTCTGGCGTGTGGCGTATTCGCTGAATACGCTGCTGGCAAGGCTGGCGAGTAATGCCAATCTTGAGCAAGAACGATATCAAGAACGGCGCGCCATCCGTCAACTTGCAGAGAACCTTATGCGTGGCACGACGCCGCAGCGCACAGGAACCGCTCTTGATGAAGTCATTGTCGCCTTGACAACTCGAGCAAGCAATCAACCGCCTCGATCTGTCTCGCCTGTTCAGCCTGCTCGGATTGTTCCGGCTGCCCCGAACTCGGAACCGCTACAAAACCCCATCCAGAGACAATATGATGATGCGAGCTGGCGACAGAGAAGCGATCCCAGGATCTAGGGTCAACAAGAACAAGAGAGTTTACTGTACAGACACAGACATAAGAAACTGGCGTACCGTGTTCAGGTACGCCAGTTTCTTTCCCCTCAGGATATTTATAAGGGATCTACACTCGTGTTGTTTGCAGAGAAAACAACGTGACTATAAATGCGTTCGTTGCTGGTTGAAAGTTGCAGGCAACGCTGCATGAGTTGACGATGACCAGGCTGCTTCAACATTGCCCCTTGCTCCTCTTGTGTGCCATTGTACACTGCATAGTTGAATACCTCAGTTTTATCAAAACTTGCATGAAAAGTTGCACTAACAAACCCAGGGTCTTTATAGATCGCCTGTGTGACTTCGTGCAGAACAGCAAGTAATTCGTCACAATTTTGTGGCTCAACGCGGAAAATATTGAGCATCACAAACTGCGTTTTATTTTCCTCTGTGGATGGCATATCAAGTTCCTTCCTTATGTATACATCTTGTGAGGTTGCTCGACCCCTTTGACATCAATCAAACAGGTACATTCCTGTCTCTATGTATGAGACTATTCGAGTTCTTCTAGTGAGTAGTGAGCTGTCTCCTGGCTAAGGAAGAGACAGATGAGTAATGCGATCACACCAAGTGCGCCGAGCAGTGCAAAGATGGCGCTGATATTGACCAGTATACCAAGGATAATGGGAGCGATAATGCTGGCAATGGCATTGACGCATTTACTCAGGCTAAACGCGGATGCACGCATATGAGTGGGGTAGATCTCATTGGTATAGAGGAAATTCATGATGACGACACAATACGCACCACTTGCCATGATAAACCCACCGATGATTAGTGAAATCCAGTTGACATAGTGGAGAGGACCAAAGCAAAGAGTGACAATCAGAGCCCCCACCGCAATGGCAAGGAAACATACTTCATAGATACGTTTGCGTCCATATTGATCCACGACTGCCGCGATGGCAAAAAGCAGAATGAGCGTGATGATACCGAATGCCAGCTCTACTAACTGGCTCTGCTGGATGCTAAGGCCGGTCTCTGCTGCGAGGGTTGGCAACCAGCCAAAGAAGCCAGCCAGGACAAAGCCAGGGACAAACCACTGGACCCAGGAGACCACCGTTCTGCGTCCATAGCGTGAAAAGATCTCGCTGAGATTGATGCGTGATGTCTGGGTATGGGACTGTGATTTGGGTGCTGCCAATTCACCATAGCGTGCGACAGCTTGCTCTTCTAGCGTATTGATAGTAGCCTCTGCCGGCTTGAAAAGCTTTTTATTGAGTTGCCAGCGTACAGATTCTTTTACCCCAAGGATGACAAACGGGATCAGCAGGAGAGGGAGAGCACCAACTGCGAGTACCAGACGCCATCCCAAGCCAGGTCCGGCTAGCGGCAAAATAATGATAGTGACGAGCGGCGCAAAACTAAAACCGATGGCGTAAAATATCTGCATACGCATGGAGTTGCGACCACGGAGCATCGATGGCATATATTCACTAAAGAGGACGGTCGCCGTTGGTGTACACCCACCGATGCCTACACCCGTCAGGATACGAGCGATTAGCAACCAGGTGAAATTTTGCGCACAGGCTGTGACAATGCTAAGTAGACCAATGAAAGCCAATGCAATGATGAGTGCGCGTTTGCGCCCAAATTTATCGCCAAGAATGCCAAAGATAGGTGCACCAATCATCTGCCCGGCATACACAGAAGCTAGTAGAATGCCGAGAAGCGCAGGACTAACATGAAAAGATGCGACAATGAGTGTTGCTACAACCGCGACAAGGATAGTATCAGCTCCTTCTGTGAGGAGCGAAAGTCCAATGATCGTAGATAAATTTCGATGAAAAGGGAGATTGGGGAGCCGATCAAGGCGTGCAATCAGATTGCCTTCTTTTGTGTCTTGCTCTGCATCTAATACTTCTACCGTCTGTAGAAAAGAGGCAGTGCCTTTGACATTTGTTCTAGGGATATCGTGCTGCATTTAAGATCCTTCTGTTATGCAAATAGACGTAAAGAATAAGAGTAAATTTCAGACTCTCTTTCTATTTATCACTTGTATTATATATCTCTATGAAACCACATTAGCTACTTTTTAGCAATACAACATCTTTTTTTATCCAATTATGTTACCTTTATAAAGTGAGTATTTGTTTGTTTTATTTTTCTTGAGTCGGTAAAAATTGATAATTGGAGTAGAGAGATCATGGATAGTCGTGTTGTACTCGTGACAGGTGCGAGTAGAGGTATTGGTGCGGCAACTGCCAGGCTTTTTGCCGCAAAGGGTGCTGCTGTCTGTGTGAACTATTATCAGAGTGAAGCGGCTGCAAAGGCCATTGTTGAAGAGATTGAAGCCCAGGGTGGTACCGCGCTTGCTATTCGTGCAAGTGTTGACAATGCGCAAGAAGTTGCTGCCATGGTGCAGCAAGTAGAGGAGCAGCTTGGCCCTATTACCACCCTGGTCATGAACGCAGCCCCAATGAAGAAATTTGTCTTTTCCGCTTTTGTTGAGTTTGCATGGGATACGTTCCAAGACATGGTGCTGGGAGAACTTGCTGGTGTGTATTTCCCTGCCCAAGCGGTTGCCCCTCTCATGATCAAACGTGGACGCGGCAACATGATTGCCATCAGCAGCAATGTGTCACGTATCCCTTTTGAGGGGAACGCTGCGCATGCCGCCGGCAAGTCTGGGGTTGATGCCCTGGTCAAAGTGCTCGCACGCGAGTTGGGACCACATGGTATCCGTGTCAACACGGTTGCCCCTGGCCTGGTGATGACAGAAGCGATAACACACTGGCCCCCGGCGCGTTTGGAGGCCATGAAGCGAGCCATCCCTATGGGCCGTATTGCGCAACCTGAAGACGTTGCGGGCATGGTCTACTTGCTTGCTCAGGATGAGGCCGGTTTTGTGACTGGCAGCTATATCTCTGTCAGTGGTGGTAACTTCATGCCATAAGTAACGTGAAGATGGTTCGCACCAAAGCGTTACACGAGCTTATAACGCGAAAGGACACGCCATTGTTCCTGGTCCTGGTGTGTCCTACTTCACTTAGTTTCCTTTGGAGCGCTCTCACTGCCTTCTGGGCTTCTAAATCCTGGGATCTCTTCTCTGTTGCCAGCTCGCGTCATCATATTGTCTCTGGGAGGGGTTTTGTAGCGGTTCTGAGTTCGGAGCAGCCGAAGTAATTGGAGTAGGCTGAACAGGCGGGACAGATCGAGGCGGTTGATTGCTTGCTCGAGTTGTCAAGGCGACAATGACTTCATCAAGAGCGGTTCCTGTGCGCTGCGGCGTCGTGCCACGCATAAGGTTCTCTGCAAGTTGATGGATGGCGCGCCGTTCTTGATACCGTTCTTGCTCAAGATTGGCATTACTCGCCAGCCTTGCCAGCAGCGTATTCAGCGAATACGCCACACGCCAGAGGACATTATCCTGGGCCAGGGGAGCGCGGGCCCCATAGTTGCCGTTTGCCACCTGTGTGTGAGTATCCATCAATTGCCGAATGCCCTCATCCAGTTGCTGCTTCAGATTCAGCTCCTCCTGCTGCCTCTGCAACTCTTGACGTTCCATGGCGACAATCTCTTCTGAGCGGTCCAGGTTCGCAATCGCTCGGTCGGAGAAATAGACCAGAATAAAGACGATCACCGCAACCATCGCTTCCACTTCCACCGCCTGGATGAACACATTGGGATTCAGGGCATACGCAGCTCGCAGCTCTGGGGAAATAGCAGGAGAATGCAAGAGGCCGAAGATAATGCCAATATTGACAAACATCAATACAAAGCTCCAGCCTGCTCCAAGCATGCAGGCGGCGACAATCACCGACTGGATTAACAAATCCAATACGGGTAAGTCCGCTACTGGCATACCACCAGGCACAGACAGCAGTGTGCCAAGGAGTCCAAAATTGATGGTAATAATAACGATGATGCCAGCCGCTTTCGTCTGCTTGTATTTGTTCAGTATAAGCGCAACAACATCACACACTGCAACAATAAAAATAGGAATGAGCACGAACGGCTTATCGAGGATCTCAGGAATTGGCAGAAGCACCAGAATAATCACGACTAATAAGATCCAGCTCGCTGTTTGAGCTCTTCGTACCGCATCCCTTTGTTTGAATGAGGCATCTGGTGCGACCGGGGCTGGCCCAAACCACTTATACCATTGGTTCACGAGCGCCCCCTGTCTTGTCGGGTTCAAATTTATAGACATTGCAACCTCTGTTTACTAAATAGCCATAAAAATAACCATAAAAAAGAACCATAAAAAGCTCGAAATGCTTTCTCTACTTATAAAGACTCATGAAAGCCGTTAATTTAACGGCGTAGCAACTGAGTAGCAATTTCTAGCCAGGCAAAATCATACCATATATTTACTCCATCTTCTCTGCTTGCTCCACCTACTTTTTTCACCTGGCATTCTCAATACTAGTTCCATCTAAATTGCTTATTGATTTGCATCAATCTTGAAATAATGAGACAATTATCCTATAAACGCGAGAAGCGGAAACGAGGAAATAGTAGCATGGAAAAATGGACGTATACAGAGGGATTACATGAGGTTGGGAATGGTACCTTTGCGTACCTCCAACCCTACCGCAAAGTGAGCGGCGCGGATAAATTGAGCGCCTGGGGCTGGTCAAATGCGGGCCTAGTGGTAGATGGTCAAGGGAACGATGCACAAACGTTGCTGGTTGACACGCTCTACGACATCCCACTTACGCAGAAGATGCACAATACGATGATCCAGGCGGTACCTGCTGCGGCGCACATTGATATTGTCGCTAATACGCACAGTAACGGTGATCATACGAACGGGAACATGCTCTTTAAAGAGTCAAAAATTATTGCGTCCCTGGCGACCGTCGAAGAGATGAAAGCGGAGCCTGATCCATCTGTGATGGCGATGATTGCCGAAAAGGCACCCGCTGACGGACTCACTGGCATGACACTCAAGCCCTTTAATTTCCGTGGCATCCAGAAAACCTATGCCACGGAAACCTTTGATTCGGTAAAGACATTCAGCCTGGGGAGCAAAACGATCACATTGATGAAGGTTGGCCCGGCCCATACCAAAGGAGACACACTCGTCTTTGTCCCCGAAGATAAAGTGTGTTACACCGGAGATATTATCTTTAATCAGGCACACCCGATCATCTGGGCTGGTCCAGTGCAGTCATGGATACAGGCTTGCGATACCATTCTGGCGCAGGATGTGAACATTATTGTTCCTGGACATGGCCCGATTGCCGGTCGTGAGGTTGTCTCCGAGATAAAAGACTACCTTGGATATATTTATGACGAAGCCAAGCAGCGCCATGATGCTGGCATGACGCCTCTAGAGGCTGCTAATGATATCTCTCTTGAGCGCTACGCCTCCTGGCTTGATGATGAGCGAATAATACCCAATGTGTTTGCCGTCTATCGAGAACTGGATGGCACACCCGTAGAGAATGTGCACAAGCTTTTTGATTATATGGATGCCTGGACACGCGCAAGGAGGAAATAATATGCAACTCACAAACAAAGTGGCGATTGTCACCGGAGCATCTGGCGGTCTCGGACGCGCAATTGCTCTGGCTCTTGCAGCTCAGGGTGCTTCGCTCGTCTTAGCTAGCAGAAATACAGTAGCGCTTGAGGAGACGCAACGACAACTCTCGCACATACAAGAACATGGTCAGCGTGCGATTGTGGTCCCCACGGATGTGCAGGATGAGGCGAGTGTGCAGCACCTTGTCGAGGAGACATTGCGTCAATTTGAGGGACGGATCGATATTCTGGTCTGCAATAGCGGGATTGCCGGTCCTACCGCCCCGTTGATAGAGGTGAAGATTGAGCAGTGGCAAGAGACCCTTGCCACGAACCTCACTGGTCCCTTTCTGTGCTGCCGCGCTGTCCTACCTACGATGCTGGAGCAACAAGCGGGATCGGTTATCTTGATCGGTTCCGGGACGGGAAAGCACCCCTTAATTGGTCGAACACCGTATGCCGCCAGCAAAATTGCGTTGGTGGGTATGGCTCGCACGTTAGCAATGGAAGTAGGGCCGAGTAATGTCCGCGTCAACGTCGTTTCTCCTGGTCCTCTGGATGGGGAACGCATCCAGGCGGTCCTCCAGAAACAGGCAGAGCTTCGGCATATGAGCTATGAGCAGATTAAAGCACAAGCGACGTCAGGTTCTGCGCTCAAGCGTTTTACTCCGGTGCAGGATGTTGCAGACACAGTGGTGTTTCTTGCCAGTGATCAGGCTGCTTCAATCACCGGTGAGGATATGAACGTTTCTGGCGGACTGGTGATGGTATAGAAGTCGTGTCGGAGATGTCTGCGTTCTTCCAGCAGAACGCAGATAGATAGACAGACAAAGGGAACACAATAATCCTCTCCATTGTGTTCCCTCTCTTTTTTTGTTTTATTCTTTCCAATAAGTAAACAAAGTTGGCCTTTGAGTATTATATGATGAACTTTAGTATCTAAAGACTTGCCAAATTCAGCGCTGTACGTTAGCATGAGATTATTGAACAATGAAGTTTCATATAGATACTGTGAAAAGTTTATGAACGTAGTTCCCCTACAATAGTATATGCGCCAAAAATCGATTTTAAATAGAGAGCTCTATTGTTGTTATTCAGGAGAATGTGCATATGAGTAGATCTATACCACAATATCCACCACATATGGATGCCGATCCAAACAGGCCTGGCCCTTCGTCTTCTGTCTATCGCAGCGCCATGCGAAAAGTGCCAGAAGTGACGGTTTACTTCTGGATTATTAAATTGTTGACTACTGCGATGGGCGAGGTGACCTCAGACTTCCTGGTCTCCCACATCGATCCGATCATCGCGGTGGCCCTTGGTGGCATTGGTCTGGCAATCGCACTGTTCCTGCAGTTCGCTGCGCGTCGCTATGTGCCGTGGATCTACTGGTTAACCGTCGTCATGGTTGCTATATTCGGCACGATGGCTGCTGATGTGTTACATGTCGGATTGGGCATCCCATATCTGGTATCGAGCACATTCTTTGTGATCGCGCTGATCGTCATCTTTGTGGCCTGGTATGTGAGCGAGAAGACTCTGTCTATCCACAGTATCTATACTTTTCGACGCGAACTATTTTACTGGGCCACCGTCATGGCTACGTTCGCGCTCGGCACCGCCGCTGGAGATATGACCGCGATAACCATGGGCCAGGGCTACTTCTTCTCGGGTGTGATGTTTACCGTCTTGATCGCTCTGCCAGCGCTGGCCTACTGGCTGTTGGGTCTGAACGAGATTATCGCCTTCTGGCTCTGCTATATCTTAACCAGGCCGATTGGTGCCTCGTTTTCGGACTGGCTGGGGAAGACACACCAACAGGGTGGCTTTGGGCTGGGTACGGGCTGGGTCAGTCTGGTCCTGGCGATTTTTATCATCGGTTTCGTCCGCTATCTAACAGTTACTCTCAATAAAGCCAGGGCCGAACAACGGTAGATTCCTTCAACGATCTGTTTTTCAGTGGCGTCAGGTTCTGCGTACACAATTTTTTTGCGCCTGGGTGAGATAGATGCGATGGATAAGATGGATGGTGTCATGATCGAGTTCCTTTTTTGCTACTGGGTATTGCTGGCAGCGAGAGGCAGTGCGATACGTTTGATTGTTTGCGTCTTTTCCACCATGCAATCTTGCGGGGTCTCTGTACCCTTGCGTCTCGCATACGCTGATACGTTGCCTCGGAGATGGTTCTACTACACCATGCGGTCCCCTGTGCTCCGCCAATGATGCCCAGGATCATGCCGATGCCAAATCCTCCGCTTGCTGCAATGAGGGACGCAAGCGCACAGAGAATAGCAAGCACCCCGGTGAGTCGTGCATACGTGGGGCAGAATAATTGCATACAACCCAGGGCACAGAGTACGGAACCGACAAGGATGCCGGTCCAGATGGTGTTACCTGGTACAAAGGCAAATTGTATAAATGCAAGTGGTCCCCAAAGTATAAGTACACCAGAGCAGATAATCAGGAGCGAACCAGCCACTGGACGTTGCTGTGCCCACAAATCCAGGCGATATTTCAGACTAGTTACTGACATATCCAACGTACAACATAGTATTGTATCCCTTCTCTGCATATGAATAGAAAAATAAAATAGGCTCTCTTTATTTGATCGTAGCTATCCTGATCAGCTTGAATATATACCAGTCAATACAAGCAAGGCCCATAGCTATGAAGAAGCGGGATGGCTAAAGGCGTATCGCCCTTAGCCATCCCGCTTCTCATGCAGAGGAGGTGTGCTATTGGTCCGGGTTCTTTATGGAGTTACAATCGCAAATGATTGTTCAAACGTATCCATGAGCGAGAGTAGCTCTTTGAATTTGTTGCTATCCCCAGTGACTTTTATTGAAGAGAACGATATTTCCTGCTCGAAGGTGGTGGCTCCCATGTTGATGGCGTCCAAAATGGCTTTGGTCATGGTGAGTGTCACATCTGGCTGCGCAAATTGTTTGCGTGGCGTATAGGTCAGGACACAATTGTCGAGCAATACTGCATATTCTTGATCGATGTCTGTAAAGATACAGTTGAGTTTGATCGTTTTCCCTTGCGCCTTCGGACCATTGAGTCGTACTCCCAGGTAGTCAAAGAACATATCCAGGGTCATCGCTTTAATGACATCTGGACTATCTGTTCTTATACCTGGCATGGCTGGAATACCGTTGCGTAGCTCAGAGGCACCCGTCAGATACTCATTGCGCCAGGTCGGGTTCTCGGTCTGGTAGCCCAACTGTTCGAGGGCATCGGCCTGCAATTGACGTGCTTGCTGGTTATCCGGCTGAGCAAAGACAACATGGTTGACGACCTGCGCGACCCAGCGGTAGTCGCCGGCTGCAAATGCTTCGCGTGCCTTTTGCAGGACTGCCTCTGGACCACCCATGTATTCGACATACTTTTTGGCGGCAGCTTCTGGTGGCAGTGGATGCAGGTCAGCAGGATTTGAACTGTAGAAGCCTAAGTATTTCTGGTATACGGCTTTGGCATTATGATTGATGCTGCCATAGTAGTCGCGATTATACCAGACAGTGGCCAGACTCTCAGGCAACTGTAGCATTTCAGCTACTTCTAGCATTGTGTAGCCTTTGTTCATGAGATTCAATGTTTGATCGTGGATGTACTTGTAGAGATCACGTTGTTTCGTCAAAAATGTCTGGATGTTTTGTTGTCCCCAGGTAGGCCAATGATGTTGTGCAAAAACGACTTTGGCGCGGTCGCCAAAGTTTTCGAGGGCCTCATTAATCGTTTTCCACCAGGCGACTGGATCGCGCACTTCCGCGCCACGTAACGTATAGAGGTTATGGAGATTGTGGGTCATGTCTTCCGCGGCACACAGGGCTTTGAACTGAGGAAAGTAGATCAGCATTTCAGAGGGGGCTTCGGTATTCATCGCCAACTGGAAGACCATCTCGACACCATCAATGCTTCTCTGCGCATCTGTTTTGTTTATAGTATCGGTAGGGGGGATAAGGGTCACGCTACCAGCAGAGATTGTTTTGCCCAGGCCAGCGTCGACCTGTCCTCGTGCGTTTTTTGACAGTATGGCTCCATACATATAGAAGGCTCGTCGACTCATTGCATTGCCTGCCAGCACATTCTCGCTGACTGCATATTCCATAAACCCCTTTGGTGCCAGGATCTGTACTTTGCCTGTCTGTACGTCGGCTTCTGAAACGACACCTTTGACACCACCATAGTGATCGGTATGACTGTGCGTGTAGATTACTGCATGCACGGGCTTTCTGGGGAAGTGCTGATAGTATAAAGCGAGACCAGCCCGGGCCGTTTCACTACAGAGCAGGGGGTCAATGATAATTAAGCCTGTATTGCCTTCGATAATAGTCATATTCGAGAGATCAAAGCCGCGAATCTGATAGATGTGTTCGGTAACCTGAAATAGTCCATGCGTAAGATTGAGTTGCGCCTGCCGCCACAGGCTGGGATTGACGGTGGCTGGTGCGGTGTCAGATGAAAGGAAGCGATAGACATCTAAATCCCAGACAACCTGCCCCTGCTCATTCTTGATAATAGGATCTGAGAGGGTCGCAATGAACCCTTTTTTGGCATTCTCAAAGTCCTCTTTTTGAGAAAAAGGGAGCGTTGTGAGTAGACTGGCGTTGCTGGACTGCGTCTTCGTTGAGGCATCTTTTACTTGAGATCCTGTTTGCTGAGTGGTCTGGGAAGGCTTATTCATATGGGTGGCCCTTTCTCTCCGAGCTACTATAGATGTTATGTATGTCCTTTCACACAAAACTACCTATCAGGTATACCTCAAGCAGCTTCACGTGTCTTCCCCCAAAGGAATGAATCTTCTGGAGCGAGAAGCATGGCGTTTCTTTATCTTCGTGAGAGATACTGCATACTATGCAGGAAATGCAGCTTAAGCCTCCCTCTCTTCTGAAAATGGCGTTTTCATCCTGGGTGGTGAACCTTTTTCATGATGGTCTTTGAGGCTCACCGGGATATGCAAAAAAAACCTACACTGGTGAGCCTCAAAGAGGGGAATACATGCTAAAATACATTATTATATATAAAGCATATATTAAACTCATATATCACTATCACCTGGAAACTCGCCAAAAACTCGTCCCCCTCTTCAATGGGGGAGAGCCACAGTAGTCGGCGAAATTGGGAAAAGAAAAACGACAATTGCTCTTCAAAATAGGTAATGTCGCTAAAGCCTCCCTCTTTGAGGGAGGACAGCCGCGCTTAGCGGCAGGAGAGAGTAAAACGTTAGCAATGCCCTGTAATCCTCGATTATAGACCATAGAGACTAAAGTACTATTTAGCGTAGAATGATAGTGATCAGCATAAGTGAAGGATAGCTCCCCCCGATAGCTAAAGCTATCTCCCCCCTCAAAGAGGGGGACAAGGTTTTTTAGCATCTTTACAGGCGATAGTGAACATTATTGACAAGCGGACGTGATGCGTTCGTCATGGTATCCCATCTGTCTGCATTGGCCTGCGATGAGATTTCATGGCCTATCCCACAAAAAACCTATACCGGTGAGCCTCTTTGAGGGGGAAAGCAGCGATAGCGGTAGATAGGAGTAGAATGCTAGCAATGCCCTGTAATCCTCGATTACCAACTATGAAGATAAGAGTGATAGATAGTATATAATCGAGGTTAATAGCGTATTTCGAGAATCTACTCCCCCTGTCGCTGCGGCGACATCCCCCCTCAAAGAGGGAGGCAGGAGTTTTAGCATCTCTACAGGCGATAGTGAGCTTAAGCTTCATGGGCGATGCTGCATGCTATCCAGGAAATGAAGATTGTGCGCCTTAAGCCCCCATCTTTGACCTCAAAGACCTTCATGAAAAGGGTTCACCACCCAGGATGCAAACGCTGTTTTCCAGAAGAGAGGGGGACAAGTGTTAGCGACATTTTATGTTTTTGTGAACAGTCTCTTTTGCTTTACAAAGTCTGTTGCTGAGCTTTGTCTCAGCCCTCTTGTATATTTTGATAAAAGGCCTTTGGATTGTTGGCAAGCGCAGCTTTGATCTCGTGGCCGGGTTTGTCTGCGAATACCTCCTCATGATTATTGCGAATGCCTGCAATATCCTGGAACGAATGGTCAAGGAATGGAGACAGGGATCACGGTTCTTCAGCTTCAACCGATCTCTGTACACAACGTTATTGCACAGCAATAGATATATAGTCTTGAAATTGGCCTACAATAATACTATAGTATATTTGTAGCTATCGTAGTAATAGATGAGGAGAGCGTACATGAGCACCCGCGAAACTGAGCACACTTCTTCTCAAGAGCGTAGTGTGCGCATTATAAAACCCAATCAGTTCGATAGTAATACGGCACAAACGGAGGGCATGAAGCGTGCTGCTGCGATCTCTCACGATCTTGCAGGTGCTGACAAGATATGGGCGGGTCTGACTACCGTGGATGGTCATACGGCGACGGGCAAACATCATCACGGTGAATTGGAAACGATCATTTATGTGAAATCTGGCAGTATCAAAATGCAGTGGGGTGATAACCTGGAGTTCGCTGCCGATGCGGAGGCCGGGGATTTCGTCTATGTACCGCCTTTTATTCCACACAAGGAGATTAATGCGGGTAGCGTCGTTTCGGAATGGGTCATCGTGCGCAATGGAAGAGATCCGATCGTCGTAAACCTGGAGCCCGCCAATCCGGCCGAACAGCAGGCCACTGATACCATTCACGGCCACTAGCTGATAACGAGCGAGCATAAAAAAGGAGCGTAGATCCATTTTTGTGGAGAAGGAAGTGATACTATAATGCCCAATGCAGGGGATCACTCAGGCGCAGGTTCGTTCCAGCCGCAAGGAAGCGATCCTGCTGTTCCAGTGAATACAGGAGCCATCTCCTCACCAACAGACACACCCTCATGCCTGGCAGATCGTTTTGAAGCGATCATGGCTGAGATGGCGGAAGGTATCATTATCACCGATATGGAAGGCCAGGTCCAGTGGGTGAATAAGGCGGCGCTCAGGCTGCTAAAAGTATCGGGCACGCAGGTAGTACGAGGTATATCCTTTGGGCAACTGTTTTACGCATGTGAGACCTATGATCTCAGCTATCGCTCCGTTGTGCCCGGCATCAATCAGAAAGACATGCCAGGACTGTTACACGCGACGCCTTTCAGGCAAACGATGCTGTGCTGTTTCCCTTCTGGTAGTACCATCTGTCTGGATGCCGTGTATACCCTCCTGAAGGATCAGCAGGATCAGCAGTCAGTTGGAGTTATCTGCCACCTCCATGATCTTACAGATTTTTATCTAACCCATGTCAACGCCTCTCAGAGCAATGCAGCACTGCTATCATTGATCAACGCTATCGCCCATCTCCGTGATCTGCTCACTGCCCCGCTACCAGGAGAGGTCCTTGCCCTACCGCCTTCCGTACACCTTATCGGGCAACACCTGGCTGACTTAATTCGGAATCTGCTCGGAGGGCAATCTACCTTTCTTTACTCGCTGGGAGCTCATGATCGGCTGATCTACTATATAGCTTTGAGTGGTCTGACACCAGAACAGGCTGCACTGCGCTGGGAAAATAGTGGACGCTACGGGATAGAGAGCTTGCTCGATCAGGAGTTGATTGCGCAGTTGTATGCGCATAAGCAGGTCCTCGTTGATCGTGAGCATATGCGTCTCCCATTTCTGCCCTCTATTGACCCCTCGGCAGAAAACTTCTGCTACTCGGCAGAAAACTTCTGCTGGACGCCCCTGTTCGTAAAACAAGAGCTTGCAGGGATGTTTGTGGTAGGCAGAGATCGTCCGTATACTGCTGAAGAGAGCGAGTTAGTACAGGCGGTGGCAGCCCTGGCGACCATGATGATCGAGTATGTTGGGCCATTCGCCTCGGGGAACCAGGCAAAGGGTGTGCAGCTGGTCTCGCAAGCAACGGACCAGATCATCGATTCATTTTTAACCCTGGCAAGTCACGAGCTGAAAACGCCTCTGACCACCATCAAGGGCAATATTCAATTAGCACTGCGGCGCTTAGCGAAACTGAGAGACCAGGCCGGGACGCCATGTGAGGCTGTGTATCCAAGCATAGAGCAGGTGCTGGAGTCGCTGGAAGCCGCCAACGCCAGTGCACGCACCCAGGAACGTATCATCAGAAACCTGATCGATGATACACAGATCCAGACAAACACCCTGGAACTCCATCTCCAACACTGTGCGTTAGCCGCGCTCGTCCGAGAAACAGTCGCCCAGTACCAGAAGCACTATCCCGAGCGACAGATAACGCTCCTGCTCCCCTCACAAGAGCTCTGGGTGACGGTCGATAGCAGGCGCATCCAACAGGTCGTGCAGGCCTATCTTATCAACGCCTACTACCAGTCGCCAGCCAATCACCCTATCATCGTGCGACTCCGTAGTGAAGGAGGGCAAGCCTACCTGAGCATTCACGATGAAGGACCGGGCATCGCGCTAGAAGAACAAGAACATATCTGGGAGCGCCTCTATCGTGCCCGGGACGCATCTCCACAGAGTACGCTTGATGTAAGCATGGGTATGGATTTCTATCTGTGCCGCATATTGATTGAACGCCATCACGGCGGGGTGGGAGTTGAGAGCATCCCTGGTCGCGGCACGATCTTCTGGTTCTCGTTACCACTGGTTCAGGACGACAGCGAGGGAAAGTAAATACTGACTTCTACGGCTGTAGTTACCACTAGCCATTGGCTACTCCTGTACTCATCATCTTCCTTATTTCATGCATATCATTATACGTATGAAATAAATCAGGCTACAGAAAAATACTATGAAGTCATATAAATTGGTATAATTCATAAAAGGCTCTATCTACTTACAACAACAAGTGGGTCCAATATTGTGTTGCCAGGTATGGGAAGTATCTATGAGCGGATTCTCCGGCAAAGTTTATCTTATTCAATCCAAGCAGCTATATATGTATATAAGTTATACTATAGTTTAGTAACTTCTATACCTTCATTATTCTCCTGAGATGAAAGAAGTTTTTCAATACAATGAAAGAGAGTAATAGGCATGCTCCAAAAGCCAGTTGATTCTATTCTTTCTTTATCACATCAGCAAATTGTAGAGCAGCTACAAGCAATAGCTTCACGGCATCTGCCCGTGTCGGGCAATCAAGTCTCATTCAATGGTGTCGAAACAATGCTATGCTATGGTCTCTTTTATATTCTCAATCCTCATCGTTATGGTGGCCGTAATATCGACAAGCTTCCCAAAGACGCGAAAAAGCTTGCCGACTTCTTCGGTCGTCCGTATGGCTCAATTACTAATAAAATGTTGAATCTAGATGGATCACGTCTCCATAGCGCAAAAGCTGAACCACAGCTCTTTGCCGCTCTGGCAGAAGATTCAACGCTTTATCCCATCATCTACAAAGATATTTTCACCATTGCACGTACCCTTGATATTGGCGATGAGAGGTTGCCTGACTTTTTGGGCTATTTCAAAAATCAGGCAGAGTTTGCAGATCTTGCTGGTCAGGATGATCTTCCAGCTACTACTGGGTTACTGCTTGGGGATGCAGAAAATGAAATGAAAGAGCTTGAGAAAACATTTGATCTGGACGAAAGACAGACAGAAAAGCTTGCCTTGCATAAGGTTCGGCTGGCTCAGCATCGGTTCGCTGTACATGTGTTAGAGAATTGTGGTCGTATATGTGTCTTTTGTGGCTTTGAGCCCCGTTCGCTACCGCAAAATAGCGGGTTGCTGAGAGCCTCGCATATAAAACCATGGGCAGCTTCAACTCATAAAGAACGTGTCGATGTACAAAACGGGCTAGCTGCGTGTCCCATTCACGATGCTGCCTTTGATCAAGGGTATCTTACGGTGGATAGCGACTATCATATCCATCGTGCCATTGTCTTGTCGAATAGTCTGGCTCATGACCGTCGGTCGAGCATTTATTTTGATGAATTGCTGTATGCGACATTGAGGCTCCCTGCGAACGCGGAAAAGCCTCATCCCACCTATCTGGCGTACCACCGTGAACATATCTTTATAAAATAGATGATTGTGAATATATGGACCCTCTGGATGTCGAAGTGCTAGAGTGCTCAGAGTTGGCGGTCTTCTATTTCCCAGATGTGGTCGATGACATGCCATGTGATGCGCCGGAGGGCATAGGCGGCAGGCCAGCCATTTCCTGCTGTCAACGCTGAGCCGTCGGAGGGCTTGCTCAGGACGTCGGCGATCTCCTCGTGTAGTGCGCTGCGGGCGATCAGATCGTCGCTGGTGAATGGCTTCTGCCTCACTCCGATCTTGTGTGCGTAGACTCGCTCGACCTCGATGACGTGGCGTGTTATCTCGTCGCGTTCCCGACCTCCGCCGCGTGGTCCTTTACGTAGCGTAGGCTGCGCGGCTGCGCTTACCTCATCCATGATCTCCCAGGCGGCGCGCAGGAGCGCAACACCGCGCTCGGCTGTGGCTGCGTCGCTGGGCTGCCTGTCGGCGGCAACGATGATCGCGGGGGCACCAAAACTGGTCGTCGCATCGCCAGGGACACGTTCGACGATAGCCGGAGTACCAGGTTCGAACGTGAAACCAGCGCGCTGTGCAATGCTGCGATAGCGTGGAGCGGTGTCAACCAGTGCCTGCACAGCTTCGGTCTCAGTCTTAGCGGAACGGCACCAGCCAGGCCATTGTAATGAACAGGCGAAGGTCTTTTTCTCGCCCACTTCCAGATAGATAGCGTGTATGCTCATTTTCCCTCTCATGCTTTCCTACTCAAAGATACAGAACGAACATCTATAGTGTATGACGAATGTAGGAAAAATACGGTCCTCTATTGCACGCGATTGTACGCGTAATGCTATCTGGCTGTTTGAAGACTTCAGTGGAGGGTTGTGTGGTAGGAAAAGGGATAGGGACAAGCGTGCCTTATCCTGTATGCTGTCCCTTTTCCTCTGTAGATAGATTGTATTGTGTCGATTTATCCGATTGAATATGCCGTCAGTAAGGTGAGGAATGCACCGATACGGATGGCTGCCGCGATAACCGAGATGAAAACCAGGCCAGCCTGAAAGGTGCCTGGGATGTTTAAGGTATACCCTATTACCAGTACCAGGAAGCCTGCACACATGATGAGACTGAAACGGGTCGATTTCGCTGCATACAGTACAGCATAGCGAATGAATGCACACGCATAGATGATGATACGGCACATATTGAGCCCAAACGTGATCCATGGATTAGTGATAGGTGGATAGAGCGGAGTGCATAGTGCTACCACTATAAAGAGAGCGGCGAAAACAAACTGCCAGCGTTTGAGATTTTGCATTTGCCCACGTGATGTCACCAGCGCACTGAGAAAGATGAAGAGACCACCGCTACAGGCCCCAAAAGCTCTGGCCCACTCTCCCGTATACTTAATGCCGCGCAGGTGTGCGTCACCAAGAGAGCCGAAAAGTGTCCCCGCCGCAATCAATGCCATAGAGAAGCCGAGGATGAACAACATATCATTGCGCGATAGGTTATAGATGAAAAAGGCTCGCATTGAAATGAAGAGACAGATTATTCCAATGGCGACTGACATCAAATTGCTGATCTGAGCGATCGGCATGAATAGTTTCCTCCTTGAGACTATCGCTACATATAAAGGTATACTCTAGAGAAAGGTCTGGCTTTTATTCAAACGGGAAGTGTTCGACGAATTCGCCTTTCGACGTATATAGTTGAATTCTCTGCTGTTGATAGAGATAGTCCAGGGCCTGAATCACTTCCTGTTGCGTGAGTCTGGTCGCCTGCGCAAGATCGGCCCCGCTTTTATAGCCGTCAATTGCAGCATAGAGTCGTCGTGCATTCTTATCCGCAATGATCGTTGTACTCGTGAACGGATTAGCCGCCTGATACTGCTCCATGTCGTGTGCGAGTCGAGGAATAATTGCGGCAAGCGTATCGCTGTTATCCATCTTTTTATTGATAATCGGAGCAGAGGCTGCAAGACGAGGATTGCGTGCCCCCTGCGTGAGGAGCACACGGATTGATTGCTCGACCATAAATGTAACCGCTCGTGCCTGATCCTGAGACAGAGGCGCTTGCGTAAACGATGAAACGATGAGATTGAGCGGAGTCGAAATGATATCAGGGGCCTGCTCGTCTCGTGCGGGTGCCAGTAACATGCTATTTCGTAACAGATAGCCAGTCCAGTACGGTAAACGATGGTGCTTGAAGAGGGATGCCTGTTGTGGCAAGAAGATATTCTCTACAGGTACAGACATCATCCCTGGTCGCTCTTTAAAGAAGCGGCTCATAGTCATTATGACCTGATCATTGACGTAGAGCTGTGAGTGTAAGGAAAGATTTTGCACGGCCAGCGCACGTAATTGCACATGCACTTGTCCGGATGTATCCGCTTGCAGAGCCCAACATTGGACAAGTGGTATCTCTAAATGCTGGACCATCGCCTGTGCTAACCAGATAAATACCTCATCTATATGCTGCATATGCAGCATATTCTGCATAAGTTGAGCGATAAGAACTATGGGTTGTTTTTTTGCTCCTGATAAAGGAGGAGGTGCGTTTCTGTTTTGCTTGTTCTCTTCCATGGAGTCCTCTTGTAGCATGTATGTGCTCGTTCAGATAAGGATAAATTAGTGAAGAACCTACTTCTTATCATTATGTTATCTTATCATCATGTGTCCATGTTATTCCGAACCCAACGTGACCGACGTCGTTCGTGTTCCCACTCTGCCCGCCCTGCTTACTCAGGTGTTTGAATATATCGTTATTGTTTAGATGTGAAGGAGCGTCTCATATAAAATATAGAAAATAATTTTGAGGATTGATAGGAAAATTGGGTCAGTCTGCGTCTACATCTATAAAATAGTATTCGACTGAGAAGATACTTGCCATACCTTATGCTCTATTTTTATTATTGTACTGGATTACTGGCATTGGTATACTATTGCACCTCTAACTATAGAGTATTAATATGAGCAAGTATAGCATAAAGTTGTAACAATGAAAACAATTTGTTAACGAAGTAAATAAATAAGGTGAAGATGTATAGAATGTTTGAGTAATGTTCAATTATAACGCATAATAAAACATCTTGATACTCTTCATGTAAATTTGCCGCAAGAAATATGTAATGATCTCAATCTCACGTAGCTACTCTACGAAGCCGACCGGAATGCAGTATTTTTGAGTAAAATTTAGCTTTACAGCATCTCTAGCTGCTAGAATGAAAATAGTTTGAATGCAAGTTTTCAGCAGAGAGAGGATTGCTAATGACCTGGCAAGGCTCATTCCGTGTCATCATTCGTGTCATTTTTATCTTCGCGTATATCGCGTTCCTGGCGGCCTCGATCCGGCATGTCGCCACGTTTTTCCATAACTTTGAGGCTGATCCCTCCGATTGGGTGAACCCCTATACGCTAGCTGTCAGCATCGATCTGACCTCACTGGTGTTGACTGTCGGTGTGATGTTCTTCCGTAAGAATATGCCCTGGTATGCACAGCTCTTTACCTGGGTCTTTATTGTAGCGCTAACTGCGTTTAGCTGGTTCGTCAACTGGGAATACGCCCTGACATACCAGGGGAACGCATTGCATGTAAACAATACGTTGAGGATGCTCAATCCAATCCTGGCCTCTTCATTTGCCTTTTTGAATCTCGCGTATTCGGTCGTTGCTGAGTTCTTTAGCTCTAAAACTGAGAGTGCGGCGGAACTGGCTGCGAAAGTTGATGAGCTAGAACAGTTAGAAGAGCAGCAGCGGCGTCTGGCTGCCTATAGAGAGCGTACAAAGAACCTCAGCGTCATTCAGCGTGTAAAAAATACCGCCCTGGAGGCGCGTGCGGCAGTGAATGAGGTATTGACGACAGAGCCAGTTGTCGATCAGGTCGCACTGGTTACCAACACTACTACTACTGCTACTACAAGTACTACGAGTCCCACAAGTATTACCAGTACCGTAGAAGAAGAACTGTTGACGCAAGCAGCCATTGCTGAAGAGGTACCGGCTCCGGTGATGGTTGCCGAACCTCAGGTCAGCATGCAGTCGCTGAATACTGTCCCACTGAGCCTGCAAGATGATGAGCCAGCGGCAGTCATCCCCGTTAGCAGTGAAGAGATACCCGCCCAAACTGCTCCTCGTGCGGAGGAACAGCAGCAGCAGCAGCAGCAGCAGCAGCAGAAGATTGTTACCGAGCCGTTGCTGATGGATGCAGTACAGTCTATGAGCGCTCATAGTCTGTATCACATGACGTTGCATACAGATGAGAAGAGTTCTGAAGAGAGCGATGTCGCTCTTCCTGCCTGGGCTGGCGGAGAGGATATCGATACATTCCTTACCATGGAAGAGATGCAACCAGAGGTGCAGACCAGCGATACCGCATCCATGTCAAAGATCTCGTCAGCCACAGGAAAATTGACACGTCGCAAACCTATGACCGTGCCAGAAGTCGCAGAGGTACTCACGCTCTCGGAGCGCCGTATCCGCGCACTGCGCAGTCAGGGCATACTGGTCACAGATGAGAGTAATAAGATCAAAGTAGCCAGCGTCAACGCATATCTTGGCAAGCGCAAAGTGAAAACCGAATAGTATCACGTATGCGCACAATAACAAGCGAATGCACAGCATAGCCGTCCCGCTCACCGTGTGTATGGAGGGGCGGCTATCTTATATAAATTATCTTGTATCAAGTATTAATAAAAATATATCTACCACCTTTAGAGAATTAATAATCCTCGTCCCCTTCTTTGAGGAGGAAGAGGATTATTAGTCTTCATTTCCTGTATAGTATGTATTATCTCCGATATCATAAGAGTTAGCTATCGCCTGTAGAGATGCAAAAACCCCTGCCTCCCTCTTTGAGGGGGGATGTCGCCGCAGCGACAGGGGGGAGTAGATTCTCGAATTACGCTATTAACCTTGATTATACACAATCTATCACTTTTATCTTCATAGTTGGTAATCGAGGATTATAGGGAATTGCTAGCATTCTACTCCCCCCTGCCGCTATCGCGGCTGTCCCCCCTCAAAGAGGGAGGCATAAGCTACATTTCCTGTAGAGCGTGCAGTATCTCTAGCATAGATAAAGTCCACTATCGCCTGTAAGGATGCAAAAAAACCTGCCTCCCTCTCTTCTGAAAACGGCATTTTCATCCTGGGTGGTGAACCCTTTTCATGAAGGTCTTTGAGGGCTCACCGATGTAGGTTTTTTTGTGGGATAAGCCATGAAATCTCATCGCAGGCCGATGCAGACAGATGGGACGCCATGACGAATGCATCCTGCCGCTTGCCAGTAATGTTCACTATCACCTGTATTGTGCACTTAAGCCCTTGTCCCCATCTTTGAGGGGGGAGATAGCTTTAGCTATCGGGGGGAGTAAATGTTCGAATAACGTTATAATCTCGAATTAAACGCTCTCTATCACTCTTGCCTTCCTAGTCTGCCATTCTTGATGACGAAATCCACGTCCGAACGGGAGATGGTTGGCGTAGAAGAGTCATCGAGAGCAGAAGGTGAGGATGGCTCCCCCCGATAGCTAAAGCTATCTCCCCCCTCGGAGAGGGGGACGAGTTTTTGGCAAGATTACAGACGATAGCGATACATATATTTAATCCATGCGAAATACATAATAATGGATGTTATTATGTATTTACTTCTATGAGGCTCACCGGTATAGGCCAAAAAACCTACATCGGTGAGCTCTTTGAGGTGGGATGTCGCCGCAGCGACAGGGGGAGTAGATTCTCGAATTACGCTATTAACCTTGATTATACACTATCTACCACTCTTATCTTCATAGTTGGTAATCGAGGATTACAGGGAATTGTTAGCATTCTACTCCCCCCTGCCGCTATCGCGGCTGTCCCCCCTCAAAGAGGGAGGCAGGTTTTAGCGACATTACCTATTTTAGAGAGCATTTGTTGCTTTTATTTTCTCGATTCCACCAGTGAATGTGGTTCTGTGCCATCTCCTGCAACCCTTACGGTTTTTATACACGGCTAACTAAGTACTTCTGCTCATAGACAGCGGCTGAGACAGAGAGTACGCTACGGCGTATGGATGACTTTAGTCTATGCTCATATGCTCATAGTCTCGTAGGAGCAAGAAAGAGATGAAACAGCGGAAAATATCGCAACGTGTCGTCATTGAAGTACTGGTGGTTGTCGCGCTCGTCGTTCTTCTGAAGGTCGTCTTGCTCGCTGTCAATAGCAATATTAATAGAGATACAGCAACCAGTAGTATAAGGAGTGTCGTACAGTTACCTGTACAAAGTGGTGATGTCACTGTCAGCATCGCGCATATGGAATATCATCCGACTATACTTGTGATCAGAGCGAACTCGAAGGTAACATGGACCAATCAGGATACGATGGCCCATACCGTCACAGAGGGACATGCTGCCGCGCCGAGTCGCCATGGCTTCGATAGCAAATTCCTCGACGCAGGCAGCACCTGGAGTTATACCTTTACCACCCCGGGCACCTATCAGTACACGTGTGAGTTTCACCCCACAATGAATGCCACCATTATCGTTAAATAGCTCCCTTAACCATGCAGGCACGAGAGAGGGGAACGCTCTCTCGTACCTGCATGAAGGTTATGCTGTCTGTACGTTATGCTTTTTTTGCTCAATCTCCTGTTGCTGTGGCGCGACGGCTGGCGTAACATGCGTCCAGCAGGCGAGTGCCATCACGATAATGAGCAGACCAGAGTTGAAGTCCGTCGCCATACCGGTGAGGATCATGCCCAGGCCTTCCGCACCCAGCCAGATGATCGCACTGACGACGATCGAAGCAACCAGCCAGGGACGGATATTGCTATCCTTGTAGAGTGCGGTACCGACACCCAGGATCAGGAAGATCACGATCAAGGCAATATTCAGGGGGAGTTCGGCGTGCGCCGTGCTGGCGGAGAGTGCATTGAGGATAGGATCGATCAGAACAGCATTGAGCCCGCCCTGGCCGGTCATGCCGCCGATCGTCTGGGAGATCTGACCCGATGCCCACCAGTAGGGCTGCAACTGCAAGAGCGCGGCCAGGAACCAGAAACCTGCCAGGTAGTAGTGAAACTGAGCGCGAGGGAGCAGCATATGCTCCTCCCCATCTTCGGTCTGACCAGCGACTGACTGCCGTCTTGGGTAGACCAGCAGACCCAGTAGTGGATAGAGCAGGACTGCACCAGGGGCACCAGAGAGGGCACCAGCCTGACCCGTCAGCAGCATGCTCATCCCTTCACCGCCGTACCAGACGACCAACGACCACACAATCGAGGCGATAAGTGTCCCTCGCACCCAGATGCCTGCGAGCAAGAGAATACCGATGACGATCTGCACAATAGAGATAGCGAGGTTTACCGTAGTCAGGTTGTGGGTCGTGACAGCGATAATCCAGTTCAGGCTCGCCGCGATCGGTCCCGGCTGTGACCGGACTGTTGGCACCATCACACCATTCACCATATTCATTGTAAACATCTGAGGCTGCAATTGGAGTACACCATCAATCAACCATAACGCCCCCAGAATCTGGCGTAGTAGCTTTCGTGAAAGCAACATAGAGCAGGCTTCCCCCCTTCAAGATAAGAACGAGCGTAGAAAATACAAAGATTTGTATGATAGAGACGCAGCTTCAAAGAAAAGCGCTAAATGGGACATACATCTCATACCATACGTTCCATACTACACACATATACATATACATATAGTCCGAAAATGTTTCCTTGTCTATTGGTATTTCTCCCTATTCTGTCCTGTAGTGTAGATAGGAAGTTGCTCTCCCCAACATCCTGTAATACATATAATCGTCATCTCTTTCAAAATATTCTTTTTCTAGTAAGTAGGAGGTAAGTTCTCGAGAGGAGAGTCAATCCTCAATGCCATGATCCGTCAACTTTCCTTTCTCTCTCCATATTATCTTTTGTCTCATTTATGGGGCGGAAGTGACAAGATTTTTAACATATTTTGTGAATTGAAATATAATAGATACTATACAAGGAGAGAGCGATGAGGGTCTCTGTAACTTTTGTTTAAGATCTTGTTCCGAACCCTCCAAACGAGACGCTCGTTGCTCGTACTATGTATGCAGGTGTTCGGATCAGTAGTAAAAGGACGGGATTGAAGAAAAAGGGAAGGACCGCATGTATGCCGAATTGGGTGGGACAACAACTTGGAAATTACTGTCTGTTACGCCTGTTAGGGAAGGGTGGCTTCGGGCAGGTCTACCTGGGCGAACATATCTATTTGAAGACACATGTCGCTGTAAAACTTTTACGCGAGGATATAAATGGGACACAGACGGAGGCTTTCCGTTTAGCCTTTTTAGATGAGGCTCGCAAGATCGCTGCATTGAAACATCCACACATTTTACGGGTGTTCGAATTCAGTATGGATAAATTTACTCCTTATCTGGTAATGGACTATGCTGCTCATGGTACATTACTTGAACGGCATCCCCCTGGCTCGAAGCTGTCGGTTGCGCGGGTGATCAGTTATATACAGCCGATCGCGCAGGCTCTCTCTTATGCGCATACGACGCAACTGGTGCATCGCGATGTCAAGCCGGCAAATGTGCTATTAGATGAACTGGATACGATCCTGTTGAGCGATTTTGGTGTGGCTACTATTGCACATAATACGGCGTCGATGCAAACTATTGCGAATATGGGGACGGCCTCTTATATGGCACCTGAGCAACTCCAGGGGCATCCGGTGACTGCGAGTGATCAGTATGCGCTGGCTGTGATGGTCTTTGAGTGGTTATGTGGTGAGCTTCCCTATCAGGGCGATCCCATCTCGGTTGGTATTCAACATCTGACGACTCCTGTCCCGTCTTTGCGGCAGTTGAATCGCGAGCTTTCTCCGGCTGTCGAAGCGGTCGTGCAGAAGGCAATGGCGAAAGACGCAAAGCTGCGTTTCGCGAGTGTACTGGATTTCGTGTATGCGCTTGAGCAGGCCAATCAAGCTGAACCGCAGACCCGCAACTCTGCCAGTAACTCTGTATTTCCGCCTGCTGTATTTCCGCCTGCTCATACAAAGAGTTTTGTTGAGCCTGCACCGCTGACGCTCGCTTTTGATAATCCCTTTTCTTTTGCCCTGTCCAATACTGCTGATTCGATCCCTGCCCTCTCCCTGATCGATGACTCCAGGGGTTTGACCTATGCTCTGCTCGCGAACCAGGAACCTCTGTTGAATAATAGCATCGCCAACAATAGTAGTGTCAACAAGACCAGGCATGTGTATGCGAACGGCATGACGCTACTCACATATGGATCTGCCAGCGGGAAAGTATACTCCGTGGTATGGTCGCCGGATGGAACGCGTGTGGCATCTGCCGGTAATGATACTGCCATCCGTATCTGGGATGTCGCGAGTGGTGAGACGCTGCATACACTGAGTCATGGTTCAGCTGTCTATACAGTTGCGTGGTCGCCGGACGGAACACGCGTGGCATCCGGTGGTAATGATGCCATTGTGCGTATCTGGGATGTCACGACCGGTCAGGTGCTGTACAATTTGCAGTCTCATCTGGTCTCCGTAAACGCGGTCGTCTGGTCGCCTGATGGACGCTTCATTGCTTCCGCCTCTGATGACCAGAGTGTCCTGGTATGGGAGGCCGTTTCTGGCAAACTGGTCGATCATTACGAGGGTCACGATAAGTGGGTGAACGCGGTCACCTGGTCGCCTGATGGGAAGTTGCTGGCGTCCGCTGCGGGAGACCAGACCGTCCAGGTCTGGGAAGCAACTTCAGGCAAACTTGTTTGCCGGTATAAGGGGCACAACTCTGACGTCCATGCCGTAGCCTGGTCGCCGGATGGGAAATTGCTGGCGTCCGCTTCAGGCGACCAGACTGTACGGATCTGGGAGGCGACCTCTGGCAAATTAGTGCGGCGCTATGAAGGCCATTCCGCATCGGTGAACGCAGTAACCTGGTCACCGGATGGCAAGTTGCTGGCCTCTGCAAGCTATGATCAGACCGTCCAGGTGTGGAGTGCAACCGCTGGTCGGGCTCTTCTGACCTATCAAGCGCATCAAACGCCGGTCTTTGCCGTAGCATGGTCCTCTGAAGGTTCGCAGATAGCCTCTGCAAGCTACGATGTACATATCTGGCAAGTCTCGTAACTCGTAAAGGGAAGCAGTAACAATAACAAGGCAAAATGTTTCACGTAAAACACTTTGCCTTTGTGTCGCTGCTATTCTTGTAGTGCGCCTGCTCTTAATGCAGTACGCGCAGGCGAGCTACCAGCACAGGTGGGATTTCACTGTAGTTGGCCCAGACGAGTGCGCGGTTCAGTGTTGAGCCATCTTGCGGATGATTGAAGGCGGGCTCTTCGAGTCCGTCCATGACGAGACCAGCGCGGAAACAGGCGTTAAAGAGGACGTGCAGAGGGCGATCAAAATAATATTGGGAGGCCGGTTGACCGATGATGCCGATCCCTTTCTGCGGAGTCTGGTGCAGATAGGTAGTGACTTTGACGCTATGGGTTGTGACAACTTCGCCATTGATTGTGGCCTCTTCGGCACTTACTGCCGTGCCAGTAGTATTAAAGCATGGATGGCAGAGCGCAAAGACGAAGCGACGATTACGGTTCACCGCCTCGTCGGTGATGGATATCGCCGTTGCGGGGAGGTCGGCGATGACCGAGTTCTTGAGGTGGAAGGTGAAGGCCGGGTTGGCCTTCAGATTGGCGTACCAGTCGCGCTTCCCCAGAAGGGTGCTCAGGTAGAGCTTGCCACCAACTCGATAGAACCAGATCTCGATCCTGTGCGGCCTCCCGGCAATCGCCTAAGATCTTATTCCGAAACCCAACGCGACTGGCGTCGCTAGTGCTCTGCACTCAGGTTTTCGGATAAGTAGTAAGTCACCCAACTACTAATAACCGAGATCCCGCTGTACTTCATTGAGCAAGGATTCATGATGTAAGTAACGTCGCAAATTTTCTGCAAATAACTCGACTGCGCGATCATTATAATGCGAACTCATACCTGAGATATGGGGAGTAATGATAACATTTTCCATATGCCACAGCGGGCTCTCCGCAGGCAAGGGTTCTGGATCAGTCACATCAAGTGCAGCTCCGCCAAGACGTCCTTCCCGTAAAACCGCAATAAGAGCATCGTGGTCAAGAAGCCCCCCACGTCCGATATTAACCAGAAGCGCATGGGAAGGCAAGAGTGCCAGTTCGGCTTTGCCAAAGAGATGTTTTGTCTGTGCTGCCAGAGGTAACGCGAGGACAACTGCATCACAGGCCGGGAGCATTTCAGGCAGTTCATCCAGCGTATAATACTGAGCAGGAAGCGTGCCATCGAGATCGCCGGTTCCTTCTGGTGTCCACCCATCAAAAGCGGGGAGACGTCCGGATCGCTTGGTCGCCAGTACGCGCATACCAAAGGCAGTTGCCAGACGAGCGACCTGGCGTCCAATCGCGCCATACCCAATAATACCCAGCGTCGCATTACGCAACTCCAGTGGCTTGAATGGAGTGGGCTCGAAAGGATCACGCTGCCACTCGCTCTTCGCCTGGAGACGTTGCGCAAGAGGGAGACGATACCCCAGGGCCAGTAGCGACATAAGTACATACTCAGCTATTTGTACCGCATGCACGCCACTCGCAGTAGTAATGGCCACATCGCTCTGCCAGACAGGAGTATTGTGAAGTTGGTTAACGCCAGCGCTCTCAAGCTGCACCCAACGCAAATTAGGGGCTTGCTTCAGATCAAAAGCGCCATTAACCATATAAAGAACCTCTGTATCAGAAGTAAGCATATCTTCAGGTTGGCCAGTATGCTGCTCAACAGATAGAAGAGGAGAAACGGCTCTCAATCTCTGAAGTTGTTTCTCACTGAGTTGCCCAACTGACAATACATGAACGGTACGAGACATGGCACTGCTAACCTTTCTTACTAGAAAACAAATATGATTGCTGAGTGTACCAAACACCCGAGTATCCTCTTACCGCCGTGACCATGGCAAACAAAAGACCACTTCATGCAATCATGAAATGTCTGAAAATAATTTCATTATCGTTTTCATGAAAATAGCATAGTTTTTTGGGAATGTCAAGAGATTATTGACAGCGTATTAAAAACGTTGTATGCTTCTTCTATAAAGATCTGAAAAAATCTAAAAAAAGCATACATATGTGCTTTTGGGGCGCTGTACATGCAAATTTGGCAGTAATAGATCATATCCTGTTGCCTTACATGATGAAATTAATGTCATTCATTTCATAATTATTTCATTATACTTTGAGAAAGATAAGTATATGAGATCACAGAGGTCAAACCGGCATTCGACGGTGATAGATGTAGCGAAAAAAGCAGGTGTTTCGCCTGCTACTGTCTCTCGTGTCCTCAATAACAGTGTCCCTGTGAGTGGCGATACCAGGGATCGTGTCTTTGCCGCTGTTGCAGAGCTGGGCTATAAACATGGGGATGCCCAGTTGCAAGGTGGCACTGAGACAAGAATTATTGCGTTACTGATTACAGATATTCTCAATCCCTTTTTCCCGGAAGTTGTGCGCGGTGTGACCGATGAGGCGGAGATACATGGACTTGCCTCTCTCCTCTATCATACAGCCGAAGATCCACTCCATGAGAAAAGGATTCTACAAAAGCTGGTGAATAGACAGATTGATGGGATTATCGTCTGTGCCTCTCGTATTTTAAATGATGATTTGATCGCTTTGCATGAACAACATGGCATTCCGATCGTTGTGATCAATAGGCGCGTTCTCCATTCAATGATACCCAGCATCTTTGTCGACTTCGAAGATGCTGCCTATCGCTCAGCACAACATTTGCTCACTCTTCGCCATACACGCCTTGCCTACTTGGCCGGACATGAGTACTCCGAATCGTCTCGTGATCGCAAACGCGGTATCGAGCGTGCACTGCAAGAGGTTGGATTGCCTTTCCCATCCGAGTTGTGCCCCGGTAGCTTTCCCAGCCTGGAAGGGGGCTTCCAGGCGATGACAACGCTGCTGGCTCTACCCGCAACCAGTCGCCCTACTGGCATCATTGCTTATAACGATCTCATGGCTCTGGGCGCGCTACATGCTATTCGCACCCAGCATTTACAGGTTCCTGACGATATCTCCGTCGTTGGCTGCGATGGCATTACTATTGCCGCACACTCCAATCCACCGTTGACTACTATCGACCAACCAAAGTACCGCATGGGGCAGATCGCTATGCAGATGCTCTATCGCATCATGAATAAACAATTCTCTTCTTCCGGTGGCTATACACAGATGGAAAGCCCGCTCATTATCCGCGAGTCGACAGGCCCATGTCCAGATGATTATCAAGGAGATATATTTAGTATCGCCTCAAAGCAGGAAGATTATATGGGACAACGGCGCAAGACAGCTGATATGTCAAGTTCTTGATGCGCTCAGTTTATATCCTCCCTATGTTCCGAGGCTCTTCACGGTTCCGCAAAGAGCCTCACTCACTAACCTTCTGATCTCAACATTCCTCGTGGATGAAGGATATAGCGATCCTGTACTCCAGCAGCTTCAAGAGGAAGTTGCTGACTCGCGATTTTCTGGTTTGGGGAATGAATAATGGAGATAGAGCGGATTTTCAAGCGTATGCATCATCTGAAACATTGACAGGTGTGACAGCTTGCGTTATCATCTCTCTATCTTTTAGGCAGTTATGCTCCCTGCGACATTTCTGCTTTGGGTCTGGAGAAGGCCATAACGAAAGATAGCAAGCCCGATTTTAACAGGCTTGCTATCTTATTATCTGCCAGAAGATAAAGAAATATTATGCGTTATAAGGATTGTTTGGAAGCAAAAGCAATACTGAAATACTCCCACGGTCCGATGCCATAATCTTCTTGACTCGATAAAAACAAGATAGCATATACAACGTAAAAAGTCAAATATGCAAACATATAACTGAATAGATTCCTATCTTCCTATTTCGATCTTGTGGTTGTTCTGAATGCGTTGCAGGAGAAGGCGCGCCAGCAGTTCTATATTCAATGGGAGGCCGTTTCTGGCAAACTGATCGATCATTACGAGGGTCACGATAAGTGGGTGAACGCGGTCACCTGGTCGCCAGATGGGAAGTTGCTGGCATCCGCATCGGGCGACCAGACTGTACGGATCTGGGAGGCGACCTCTGGTAAGTTAGTGCGGCGCTATGAAGGCCATTCCGCATCGGTGAATGCGGTAAGCTGGTTGCCGGACGGGAAGTTACTGGCCTCTGCAAGCTATGATCAGACCGTCCAGGTGTGGAGCGCAACCGCTGGTCGGGCTCTTCTGATCTATCAAGCGCATCAAACGCCGGTTTTTGCCGTAGCATGGTCCTCTGAAGGCTCGCAGATAGTCTCTGCAAGCTACAATGTGCATATCTGGCAAGTCTCATGACTCGTAAAGGGAATAGTAGTAATGGTAGTTCGCCTGCTCTTAATGCGGTACGCGCAGGCGAGCTACCAGCACAGGTGGGATTTCACTGTAGTTGGCCCAGCCGAGTGCGCGGTTTAGTGTTGAGCCATCTTGCGGATGATTGAAGGCAGGCTCTTCGAGACCGTCCATGACGAGGCCAGCGCGGAAACAGGCGTTAAAGAGGACGTGCAGAGGACGATCAAAATAATATTGGGAGGCCGGTTGACCGATGATGCCGATCCCTTTCTGCGGAGTCTGGTGCAGGTAGGTTGTGACTTTGACGCTATGGGTTGTGACGACTTCGCCGTTGACTGTGGCTTCTTCGGCACTTACTGCCGTACCAGTTGTATTAAAGCATGGATGGCAGAGCGCAAAGACGAAGCGACCACCGGGCTTAAGGACCTGTCGCACGCCACGCATCAGAGGATCGATCTCGGCCATATCCATGATTGCCATATTGCAGATAGCGGCATCGAAGCGCTGCGTACCAAAGGCGACGATCTGTTCCTCCTGTGTCGCATCGACAAGATGGTATGCAATCTGGTCATCGTATGCGGTCTTGCGTGCACGGGCGTGTTCGAGGAATTGTGCGCTAAAGTCCGTAGCAGTGACGAGGGCTCCCAACTGTGCCATACGGCGCGTAAAGACGCCATTGCCGCACGCAATTTCAAGGACCTGTTCGTCTGCTTGCAGCGCGAGCAGACGCTCACACGCAGGTGCGATGAGAATACGCTGGAAGTCATTCCCCTCACCCATCTTCTCATCCCAGAACGCAGCATTCTGATCCCAGATAGCGCGTACCTCCTCATTCAGATCAACTGCCGGCGTATTGTTTTCCGTAACCATTATAGAAATCTCCCTTTCTTCAAATCTTGTATCAGTGGTAGATGATACCACTACAGTGTGTGCCCATAAAATAGTGAGCTTTAATAGAGACGACACAAAGTTAGCATATTCATAAGAGAGTTTCAGGAGGTACTCAGTTATATGATTACGGTTCACCGCGTCAAAGCAGAAGAACTTCTACAAGTGAAAGAGCTATTAAGCGCTACCTGGATTGATACCTACGGGCATTTTCTGTCTGAGCGTACCATTCAGAAAGTTACCGCTGTATGGCACCATCCAGACGCCTTACAGGCCCAGGCAAAAGATCCTACAATCTACTTTGGCGTTGCGAAGGATGAAACCGACAAAATTGTAGGACTTGTTACCGTACAGAAAGTCGATGCACACACACTTTTTATGGCGAGACTCTATGTTCACCCTCAGTATCAGCGGCAAGGGATAGGTGGACAACTTATGAGCACAGCCATACATGCCTTCCCTGGTATGCAAAAGCTACAACTTGAAGTCGAGGAACAGAACCAGAAAGGACTCACCTTTTATGTAAAGCAAGGGTTTCAGCGCCTGCGAGTGCAACAAGAAGAAATCGAAGGGGAACTGCTTCATAGCATCCTGATGGAAAAAGAAATTGGATCGTGAGTAGTTCCTCAATGAACCAGTGAAGTGGCTCAATTTGTATCATGTTCTAGTATCTTTAGTAGCGTAACATAATTCTTGTAAACATTCTGCGTTATGGGATGGGTAGCACCCCATTGCTGATCGTAAATGGCCAGGGCACGTTTCAGCAATGGCTCGGCTTCAGCAAATTTGCTCTGCTCATAATAGAGTGCCGCCAGATTGTTGAGGCTGGTTGCCGTGTCGGGATGCGTGGCACCCAACTGCTGTTCTCGGATGGTCAAAGCTCGCTGGAACAATAGTTCTGCTTCAACGTATTTGCTTTGCATGTGATAGAGTGTCGCCAGATTGTTGAGGCTGGTTGCCGTGTCGGGATGGTCGGGCCCTAATTGCTGCTCGTAGATTGCCAGGGCACGCTTCAACAAAGGTTCTGCTTCAGCGTATTTGCCTTGTGCGTGATTGAGCTGCGCCAGATCGTTGAGGCTGGTTGCCGTGTCAGGATGATCGGGCCCTAATTGCTGCTCGTAGATTGCCAGGGCACGCTTCAACAAAGGCTCGGCTTCAGCGTATTTGCCTTGTGCGTGATAAAGTTGCGCCAGATTGTTGAAGCTGGTTGCCGTATCAGGATGATCGGACCCTAATTGCTGCTCTCTGATTGCCAGGGCGCGCTTCAACAAAGGTTCTGCCTCAGCGTATTTGCCCTGCGTACGATAGAGTGCTGCCAGATTATTGAGGCTGGTTGCCGTGTCAGGATGCAGTGCCTCCAGTTGCTGCTCGCGGATTGCCAGGGCACGCTTCAACAAAGGTTCTGCCTCAGCGTATTTGCTCTGCGTACGATAGAGATCTGCCAGATTGTTGAGGCTGGTTGCCGTGTCGGGGTGATCGGTCCCCCGTTGCTGCTCGCGGATTGCCAGGGCGCGCAGGTACAGAGGTTCGGCTTCGACATACTTACCCTGTGCGTGATAGAGTGCCGCCAGATTGTTGAGGCTGGTTGCCGTGTCGGGATGATCGGTCCCCAGTTGCTGCTCTCTGATTGCCAAGGCGCGCAGGTACAGAGGTTCTGCCTCAGCGTATTTGCCCTGTTCATAATAGAGTCCAGCCAGATTGTTGAGGTTGGTTGCAGTGTCTGGATGATCGGACCTCAATTGCTGCTCTCTGATTGTCAGGGCGCGTTTCAACAGAGGTTCTGCCTCAGCGTATTTGCCCTGCGTACGATAGAGTGTTGCCAGATTGTTGAGACTGCTCGCCGTGTTAGGATGATCGGACCCTAATTGCTGCTCGTAGATCGCCAGGGCGCGCAGGTACAGAGGCTCGGCTTCGGCATACTTACCCTGTTTAGTAGTATCGATACCGACCTCATTAAAAAGGTGTGCAGCTCTGGGCAACTGTTCAGTCGTCAGGTAGTTGGCAGTAAGTAGATGTAGGACATGGGGTTGCCAGAGTGCCAGGGCGATTTGATCATAGGGATCATTCTGCTTAAAATGGGTTGCCAGAGTGCTTAAGAACCGTTTCTGCCAGGTGGTGATGAGGGTAGCTTCAGAGGAAGATGTGTCGTTGCCTTGGGACGAGAGATGTTTCATTGCAAAGGTATGCACGAGGGGGTGGCTGACTTCATAGCTCTGCTCAGGACGACGCAGCAGGCTGAGATTCACCAGGGCCCCCAGGGCTTGCCGTACCTGATGCATGGGAAGATTCAGGATAGGTTGGACCAGTTCCTGGGGAAATGGAGCCAGGGCGAACATGCCTGTGAGTGCGAGGAGCTGTTGTTCACGCGAGGAAAGGGAATCATAAGTATGCTGAAGTACGAGTTGGACACTGAGATATTGATGCTCGCCTTGAGAGAGCTCGGGCTGCTCTAACACGTGGAGACGATCCGCTTCAAACTGCTCCAGATATTCAGTTACCTCTTCCCCCCTTGAGGCAAGATAGCTGCCAATGAGCTGTAAGGCCAGCGGATAGCCTCCAATTGCTTGCACTAGGCTTGCTACACTTTCCCGATCGGCAGCTCGTGATTGCGCTATTTTTTGCACGAGTGCGATACCTTGTTCAAGTGAAAGGAGTTGTAGATCCAGGTAATGAGCCAGATTAGGAGCATCCGACTGACGACGCGAGATCACAATCACTACATTTCTACCACCCAATTCCCATAGTGGAAGGGTATTTTCAAGGACTTCGACCCCATCAAAGACCAGCAGAGCGCGTCGACGGCTCAAAGCACGTAGCGTAACGCGGCGTGGATCACCAACTGACTGTTCTCCAAAGACGCGTGCCAACTCCTCAAAGACGATGGAAAGCGAAGGAGAAGCATAGAAGGAGTGGTAGAAGACACCATCAGGGAAGCGCACTAACCCATCCTCTTGATCAATTAGTTGGTGGAGAGCCTCAGCGGCTAGAGCGGTCTTACCCATGCCACCAGGACCACAGATAGCAAGTGTAGTACCAGCAGTCCCATTCTTCATGTGTTGGAGTAGCCATGCAAGGTCCTCTTCACGGCCCACAAAGGATTGGGCACGCAGGGGCAACATCTGCGGCGGTATCCAGGGTGTAGATGGCGTCGGGTAGTGCTGGTGGAGACCACCTTCGATATTATAGTTATAAGCATTGCCTGTGTTAGCGATCGCACTTTTCTTCATCTGTCCAAGGTACTGTGACGGTATTTGTGAGTCCTGTGGATTGGGTGTATCCATGCCTTCCATCTCTCTAGTGTTTCGTGTACTGATCACCTTGAATATTGTAGTTAGTGGCGTTACCAGTGTTGGAAACTGCACTGTTCTCTATGCGATGGATGATCTGGGACCCTGCAGGTGTCTGCTGGATCTGCTGAAGGAGGGTCCGCGCGAGTTCCAGAAGTTCAGGATCATGTGGAATCGGGGTCACCGTAATCTCTTCAACCAGCACTGCCTGTCGAGCCTGCGAGTTGGGGGAAGCCTCCAGTTCGGCCAGGGCCTGAGAGACCTTTGGATGCCGCGCTTTGATCTTCTCCATCAGGCGCGTTTTCAGCGCGGTATAGGCAGCGATGAGAGTAGCTTTAGTGGCATCGGTAACACTACTGGTGACACCAGCACCGACAGCAGTGATCAGGGCAAGGCTGACTGGGTCCATCTGCACTAACCTTTCTTTGAGTGAAGAAGTCTCCAGATATGTATCATAAGGAGTAGCTTCTTCAAATAGCGAAGAAATCACAAAGAGAGAGATGCTTTATAAGATCGAAAATATTGTATATTTATATCCTATCATACAAACGAGTCAAAATAGCAAAATTAGCTGGAGAAGCATCAGGAGTAGGCGGCATATCATGATTATCCTTTACTCGCCACCCCTTTATCATTGAGTAGAGATAACGTTTGATTTTTCGACTCTGTGAAAAACAGGAGGAGCATTCTTCTTCACTGTCTGAAGAGATCAAAAGCCCTTTTTCAACTTGTTTGTTTCCTCTGTTGTTCTATCGTTTGGAGCAGAGAAGCATAATTCCTACTGACAATTTGGGTATTTGGGTGATCTTGGCCTAAGATATTTGAGCAAATCGCCACAGCATGCTTGTACAGCGGTTCCGCTTCGGTGTATTTACCTTGTGTTTCATAGAGTTCTGCAAGATTGTTGAGGCAGGTAGCTGTGTCGGGATGGATGGTTCCCATCTGTTGCTCATAAATGATCAGGGCTCGCTTCAACAAAGGCTCAGCTTCTGTGTACTTGCCCTGTGCGTGATAGAGGCGTGCTAGATTGTTGAGGCTGGTGGCGGTGTCAGGATGAGTGGGTCCCAGTTGCTGTTCACGGATCTTTAGGGCGCGCTGATACAAAGGTTCGGCTTCAACGTATTCGCCTTGCGCTCGATAGAGTGCTGCCAGGTTATTGAGGCTGGTGGCGGTGTCAGGATGATCTGGTCCTAGCTGCAGCTCGCAGATTGCCAGGGCGCGCAGGAATAAAGGTTCGGCTTCGGCGTACTGGCTCTGTGCTTGATAGAGGATAGCAAGGTTGTTGAGATTTTGAGCCGTATCGGGATGAGTAGCTCCCAACTGTTGCTCAGAAATTGCCAAGGCACGCTTCATTAAAGGTTCAGCCTCGGCATACTTACCCTGCGCATAATAGAGTGCCGCCAAATTATTGAGGCAGATTGTTGTGTCAGGATGGATAGCTCCCAGTTGCAGCGTGCGGATCATCAGGGCTAACATTATCAACGGCTCTGCCTCCGCGTACTTGCCCTGTGTACGATAAAGTTCTGCGAGATTGTTGAGGCTGGTGGCGGTGTCGGTATGGATGTCTCCTAACTGTTGCTTGCGAATCGTCAGTGCTTGCCTCAACAAAGGCTCAGCTTCGGTATACTTACCCTGTGTATAATAGAGCGCTGCCAGATTGTTGAAGCTACTTGCAGTATCGAGATGATCGGACCCTAACTGCTGTTCGCGGATCGCCAGGGCATGTTTTAATAACGGTTCAGCTTCGCCATAATTACCTTGCGTTTTGGCATCGAGGCCGATCTTATTGAAAAGGCGCGCAGCTCCGAGCAACTGCTCAGTCGTTAAATAGCCGGCAATAAGTAGACGCTGGACATGGGGTTGCCAAAGTGCCAAGGCGGTCCGATCATAGGGATCACTCTGCTCCACATAGGTGTCCAGCGCCGCCAGAAACCGTTCCTGCCAGGTGGTGATGAGGTCAGTTTCGGGGGAAGTTTCGTCGTTACCGTGGGACATGAGACATTTCATAGCAAAGGTATGCACGAGGGGGTGGCTGACTTCATAGTACTGCTCAGGACGACGCAGCAGGCCGAGATTTACCAGGGTCCCTAGGGTTTGCCGCACCTGGTGCATGGGAAGGTTCACGATGGGTTGGACCAGTTCCAGAGAAAATGGAGCCGGAGCGAACATGCCAATGAGTGTCAGGAGCTGTTGTTCACGTGAGGAAAGGGAGGCATAAGTATGCTGAAGTACGAGTTGGACACTGAGGTATTGATGCTTGCCTTGAGAGAGCTCGGGCTGCTCTAACGCGTGGAGACGATCCGTTTCAAACTGCTCCATATACTCAGTTACCTCTTCCCCTCTTGAGGCGAGATAGCTGCCAATGAGCTGTAAGGCTAGAGGGTAGCCTCTGATTGCTTGCACCAGGCGTTCCACTGACGCGTGATCAGCCGCACGTGGACCGGCCAGTTTCTGTAGCAGCGTGATGGCCTGCTGTGGCGAGAGAAGATCAAGGATGCGGCTATGAGCGAGATCAGGAGCATCCGACTGACGACGCGAGATCACAAGCACTACATTTCTACCACCCAGTTCTCGTAGTGGAAAGGCATCGACAAGGGCTTCCACCCCATCAAAGATCAGCAGGGCGCGTCGACGGCTCAGGGCACGTAGCGCCGCTCGGCGTGGATCACCACCTCGCTCGTCTCCAAAGGCGTGCGCCAACTCCTCAAAGGCGACAGCAAGTGAAGGAGAAGCATAGAAGGAATGATAGAAGATACCATCGGGGAAGCGAACCAACCCATCCTCTTGATCAAGCAGGCGCTGGAGAGCCTCAGCTACCAGAGCGGTCTTACCCATGCCACCGGAACCACAGATAGCCAGCGTCTTGCTTGCTTCACCTTTCAACTCCTGGAGTAGCCACGCGAGGTCCTCTTCACGGCCCACAAAAGACTGAGCACGTGGCGGCAGCATCTGCGGCGGTATCCAGGGTGTAGATGGCGTCAGGTAGTGCTGGTGTAGACCACCTTCGATAGCGTATTGATCACCAGCTATATTGTAGTTCGATGCATTGCCAGTATTAGATGCCGCACTTTTTGCCACCTGTCCAAGGTGCTGTGATGGTGTATATGGTGTATGCGAGTCCTGTGGGTCCTGTAGGTCGGGCGTATCCATGCCTTCTCTTCTCCCTGGTGTGTCGTGCATTGATCACCTTAAATGCTGTGGCTACATCTTATCATATATCACTGCGTAGAGATGAAATTCCGGCCTGTCAGGGAATTATTCTTGTGCGTACGGTGTTTTCTTCTTTGGTGGTGATAATGGGTTAGTTAACTAACAAAATAATCTGGGAGAAAAAGAATGACACAGACCTCTGAAAGTAATCTTCAGCAACAGCTTGATGCTCAGAAGGCACAGGCGCAGGCACATATGCCAGCAGATTTCTATGATGGTATCAATTCTGACACGAATGCTCTGGTGCAGTCTGGATTGGCAGAACAGAGTCTGAAGGCAGGTGTACAGGCTCCTGATTTTACTTTGCCGGATGCTAAGGGTACAGATGTAACGCTTTCGACGCTCCTGCAACAGGGACTGGTCGTGCTTACGTTTTATCGTGGAAGCTGGTGCCCTTTCTGTAATTTGCAATTGCGTGCGTACCAGCAGATCCTGCCACAGATACAGGAGCTGGGTGCAACGCTCGTTGCCGTCTCCCCTCAGACGCCAGACAATTCGTTGACCATCATCGAAAAGCAGGAACTTGCATTTCCTGTCTTGAGCGATAAGGGCAACGCGGTCGCGCGCCAGTACGGCCTGGTATTTAAAATTTCTGATCAACTACGTGGGCTCTACGAGCAATATCAGCTTGATCTGACACAATATAACGGTGACGACACATGGGAACTGCCGATGCCAGGAACCTTCATCATTGATAAAAGTGGAACGATTCAACTTGCTTCTGTCAATGCCGACTTTATGCAGCGTCTGGAGCCAGCGGCTATACTGGATAGCCTGCGTACTCTCCGCTAGGGGAACTCAACTCCTACAGGGCATACTGTCAGAATTTATATAGATGTTTGGCGAGGCAAGGATTATCTTGCCTCGCCATTCGCTTTTTTGAGAATGAATAATGGAGATAGAGCGGATTTTCAAGCGTATGCATCATCTGAAACATTGACAGGTGTGACAGCTTGCGTTATCATCTCTCTATCTTTTAGGCAGTTATGCTCCCTGCGACATTTCTGCTTTGGGTCTGGAGAAGGCCATAACGAAAGATAGCAAGCCCGATTTTAACAGGCTTGCTATCTTATTATCTGCCAGAAGATAAAGAAATATTATGCGTTATAAGGATTGTTTGGAAGCAAAAGCAATACTGAAATACTCCCACGGTCCGATGCCATAATCTTCTTGACTCGATAAAAACAAGATAGCATATACAACGTAAAAAGTCAAATATGCAAACATATAACTGAATAGATTCCTATCTTCCTATTTTCTTACTCTGCTCTCAATCGTCTCTCAATCGTCTCGTAAGCGCGTCTTGTTGGAGGTTTCTATGGGAGTGCTACAAAGGACCTGTGTGCTCTATGTGGATTATACTGACCTTGTGCTCAGTCTTTCACGGGTCCCCTATTTCGATCTTGTGGCTGTTCTGAATGCGTTGCAGGAGAAGGCGCGCCAGCAGTTCTATATTCAAGAGGTGCATATCTACCATCACTGGATGCTGGAGACCCTGCGCCAGCAGTTGGAGGAGGAACATCTCGCCTGCCATCATGTGCAGGAGGCGGCATCAAGTATAGAAGAAGCTATCCGTATTGATCTTGAGTGTAGCCTCGCTTCACCAATGGTCGCCGATACCTACATTCTTGTCAGCGGTTCGAATCACTATCCGGAACTGCTCACGACCATCCAGCAGACATACAGACAGGTCTTGCTCTGGACCTATAATGCGCCGAGCAAGCAACAGAACATCCCTCGTGTCTGGCAGCGTATCGCCCTGCCAACGCCGCCTGCGCGACCACACTGGATACGCAGTATCATGCTCCAGGCTATCGCTCTGACCACCGATGACCGTCTGGTTGATGTGCATACCCCTCTCGCTGTCAGCAAGCTCCAGATACAGCTGATGCGCAACAGTGCTTTTCGCAGCGCCACCGATACCTGGATCACGATCGCCATGAGCGAACATATCTTGCGACCAGCACGACCAGCACGTGTACGTAGCCTGCGTGGCTATCTCCTCTTAAATTATGAGCATCGACTGGTCCAGCACGCCCTGGAACTGCGTGAACATATCATGATCACACTGAGTACCCTGCTCGTGAATCGCGAGTGGGTTGCCTTTAATGTGCTCGAAAGAGCCCTGAGCACGCATAAGCAACTGGCCGACGACCAGCGTACTCGTCAGTCCTGGATCGAGGTATTGATTGAAGAGAAGGTCCTGATCGCACTACGTGTCCCACATCCTGATGGGCAGCACGAGGTCACCACTCTGCGCCTGAATCGTGACCATCCACAGGCCCTCTTCTTACAGCGCTATCAACAGCGGAACGTCCAGCGCCTGATCCTTGGCAGTAGCCTCTTCCTGGAACGCCGTCGCACCGACTGGCAAGCTATCAGCCAGTTGCTACGTGACCTGACCGAGCAGATTCCGTATATAGAAGCACGCGCAACTATGGATGCAGCCGAACGTCAGAAGGTAATCGTCGTAGATAGTATCCCGAATCCGCGCAATCCACTGCACCCCGTCAGCGTTGCCTACCTCAACTACAATCATAGACTTGTACAGGCAACCGTCGACATGCGCAATACACTTATCCACGAGAGCGCACAGCTTCTCTCACAGCTGCCGCGTGGTACCGTTAGTGCCAATACCCTCGAAGAGCAGCTCAGCGCGAGCCAGGAGATCACTCGCGAAGAAGCTCACTTCTGGCTCAGCGTATTTCTACACTTCGAGATCCTGCTCGCTCAGCAGCCCGCTCTGCACACTGATCGAGCAGCCAGCATGCTCTACCTCAACGAGCTAGATCCGGTCGTCGCCGATCTGCGTAAAGCTGAACACGTGTAAGAAAAGCATGACTACTACGTATAGTGAGAATACCCGTAGTGAGATCACGAAGCCGTATGACGAAACGGAGAGGCTGGATCGTCGCGTAAGAGATGGAGCAGGCGAGCATTGACCGTAACGTCGCTAGCGGAGGCTGCGGCGAGGACCTCTGTAAGCGCATCAGGACTGAGGTCACGCGAAGGGTCCCAGCCGTAGCGCTTGAGATCTACATGTCCACTCTCATTGAAGACGATCCCTTCGGCTTCTAACAGGCGGCGCATCCGGTCACGCTCACCAAAGGCCCAGCTCCCAGTGAGCTCACCTTTACTGTTGATCACACGTTGCGCCGGAACGTCCCGCGGGCACTCATGCATAATAAAACCAATCATACGAGCACCACGAGGATACCCCAGCGCCTTCCCGATCCAGCCATACGTCGTAGCACGACCAGCAGGACAGGCACGTACCACAGCAAAGACACGCGCCATCAGATCCGTCGTCTGCTCACGCGTCGGTTGTACTTCTTCTCCATCGCTCATAGCATCTTCCCCTATAATAGTTGACTTTCCACCAGTATCTGGCGTACCTGCTCAACCTCAGCGGCGTTGAAACGTTGCAACGGTCGCCCCACAACATTGGTGCTGATAATACCGAGCAGTTGGAGTGCCGTCTTCAGACCACCAAAGGCCGCTGCATGCGGAGAGAGTCGCTGCTGGGCGACCGCCGTAATGGTATAGAGGCGCATCAGACGCTCCTGCTCCTGGCGTGCCTGCGCGACGTTCCCCGCCGTGATCGCCTGATAGAGACGTTGATAGCCGGTGGGATCGACGTTGCCGAGTCCAGGTACCGCACCATCGGCCCCCATCCAGAAGATAAGGTCGACGACCTGTTGCTGACCAGAGAAGACCAGGAAGTCCGGGTACTGCTGCTTTGTGAGGACAGTAGAGCGGAAATTAACCTCATCACCACTACTATCCTTCACTCCAACGATAAGCCGCTCTTCGAGCAATTGGAGTAGCGTTGGCCGCTCAATCTTTATATGGACCGAGACAGGAATATTGTAGGCAATGATCGGTACATCGATAGCCGCATGGACCGCTCGGAAATGCTCAATAATCTCAGCCTGGTTGATACGCGCATAAAAAGGAGCTGGTAAGACTACTGCATCCACGCCTGCCCGCTGCGCTACCGCAGCATGTTCAAGGACACGCGCCGTCGTCGTATCGATCAAGCCGGCCAGTACCGGTACCCGTCCAGCTACCGTGCGTACCGACACATTAATAACCGTCGCCCGCTGCCGATCCGTCAGATGGACAGTTTCACCGGTCGAACCCAACACAAATATCCCCTGCACACCAGCCGCCAACTGAGCCTCGATCAAACGCTGTAAAGAATCCGTATCAATCTCAAACTCTTCCGTCATAGGAGTTACAAGTGGCGGCACAATACCGCCAAAGCCATGAGCCAGCGTCATTATTCTTCCCTCACATAAACTACTCTGAAGATCATACGTATGCATAGTATGCTATTCCGTGATATCGCCAGAGTCATTGGTATTATTGGTCTATATATATCATAACATTTCCTTACTTTTGCAGTCTCCTATTTTATTACTATCGCTTAATATGACGCTATAATAGCTTTACTCTGTAAAATAATTCGCTAGAAAAGTTATCCACACTGTGGAAAAGTTATCCACATAAATATCCACATTTTTACTCGCTTTGTGCATAAAGATGCGATTACTTATCAATAAGGAATACTTACGGCAAAGATGAAGCAGCGCAATAAAGGAAATGAAAAGTAATCAGAATATGAATAAGATGTTAATATATTAAGAGTAGATTAAGAGCATCAAAAAGGAGGAGAGCGAGAGCCCTCCTCCATAATAACTAGCAGCGATAGTTAGATTATTTACCGACAACCTCACGTAGCTCAAACACAACTTTATCCAGCTGTGTCGCAGCATCGGAGGCAGAGGTCGCGCCGGTTACCAGCTGATCAGTCACCTGGGCCGTCACTTGAATGGCGTCATTCAGACCACCACAACTCTTCTTCTGGTGTTCTGCCGCCTTCTCGATATAGCGAGCCGCAGTGATAATGTCATCCAGGCCTTGCTTGGTCTGCGCACTATCCATGCGTCCCCAGTTCAAGAGCAGGTTCTCGCCGATCGTATTGAGCTGCTGGGCCGCTGAACTGGTCGCATTCGCGTAGTATTGCACCGATTGCAGACCAATCTGCGACGAGTCGATAATCCATTTCTGCTCCATCGCAGTCGCTTCTTCAGCGGAGGCCAGTTGCTTCAGCGAGTTACTATTATCGCGTAACGTATCGACTGAACGCTGGATCGGACGTGTAATGCCGCGTCCAACAAATAGACCAATCACCGCAGCCAGTAAGGTAACGACGAGCGAGATAAGGAAGAGATAAAGGACCTGCTGGTTGGCTGCGCTGGTAATCGTGCTCATCGGACGGAGTACAACATACGACCAGGGTAGCAGTTGACCGGTCGATTTAACGACTTCATACGGCTCATTCTGTCCGGCTGGCTGAAACTGTTGAGCCGTCACAGCAGCAAGGCTAGTATTTTGTGTCAGATTAGACATGCTTGGATCGCCTGAACCGTTGTAGACAGCGACCTTCGTCTGGGTGGGATCGTAGAGACCTTCTTGCGTTATCTGGCTGGCAAACGTCGCTGGCAGCGGAGCAAGCGATTTAAAGAGTTCAGCTGGCAAGGCACCCTGTGTCGTATCTGTCGTGGTATACGCGATACAGACATCATGGTTATCGATTACCATGCTATAGTCTCGTGTACCTGCATTAAACTCACTATTGACCGCATCCCAGACCGAACTGAGTGAAAGTGAAGCGCGTTCGATGCCAATCGCATTGCCATGGTCATCGTAGACATTGACATAGAGATTCACATACGCCTGGCGCAACGCGTTGTCGTAGTAGACATTTGAGATGAGCGTTCTATGCGAACCATTACCCATGAGATCCAGCATGGTTTGAGGGATCGTATAATTTAACCGCTGTTGAGCAGTTAAATACTTCGCATTAGGGAGAGTCTGTGGATACGACAGTACTGCAAACGCCTGCTGACCTTTGTTGCCCGACTGGAACTTAAAAAGTGTCCAGCTGGTATAACCAGGGTCCAGATGATAGCTGGTGTTGAGTTCAGCCAGGGCTTGCGACGTATAACTGCTATTTTGTTGCAGATACTCCTGTATTGCCTTAAATTGACTGACATAGTTCAGCTCTTGCAAACGGGCTGCCACGTAGGAATCAATAGTTTCCGAGTGCTTTTGTGCATCGGTCTCCATTTCGGTTGCTGCCTGCCTGGTAAGTGCCGGACTTAAAATAAATTCACTGCTCAACACAGTAATGATAAGAGGAATTACAACGGCAAGTATAAGGATAATGGAGAAGCGCACTGTCAAAGATACTCGCCGTCGAGCCGGTTGAAGGGTATTCGACATATATTTTTACCTATCCTACACGGTAAGTTCGCTACGCAATATATATAATAAAGGCATGTAGATAGTATAATCTACCTATTTGCAGAGACAGTGTTCGGTCTAATGAATTAGTACTTTTAGACAATCCAGTTCAAAATTACTCTCATAAATGATTAAAACCAATAGAGAGGTATACAATAAATTGCGTATCCTAGTCCGAACTCATACATTATTTTCGGCTTTAGCAGGAGAATACTAGATCATGGAGCAATACAGTTATTGGCAACGGGCAAAGCAGCTACTTATTACCGGGCTTGTTATCTCTACAATATTTCTAGCAGGGTGCAATACTAACAGTCAGATGCAGAGTGGTGCCAGTGGCCCGGACGGAGCTAATGGCAAAGGGTGTAACAGGGTCGGTGTCTTGCTGCCAGATACAACCTCCTCTCCACGTTGGGAGCAGTATGATCATCCCTTGCTCATCGGGGCTATTGATGCAGCAATTCCAGGTGTTCACATTGATTACAATAACGCCCATGGTGTTAGCGATACACAGATTGCAGTGGCAAAACAAGACCTGGCGCAAGGTGACTGTATTCTGGTCATCTCATCGGTTGATAGTGTTGCCTCAGCACAGATTGTAAGCGCTGCAAAGGCGCAGAATGTGCCGGTCATCGCCTATGATCGTCTCATTGAATCCAGCGCAACCAACTATTATGTTTCTTTTGACGGTGTTGCCGTTGGTAAGTTGCAGGCACAGTATATTGTTGACAATTATCAGAAATTTAGCGCAATAAATCAGACGACTGGCGTAGGACATACAAATGTCTTTATGATTAGCGGTTCACAGACCGATACCAACGCACTGCTCTTTAGCAAAGGAGTGCACGAAATTTTGGATCCATACTTTGCTGATAAAACCCTGACCTTCCAAAATGAGGTCTTTACACCTGGTTGGAGTGGCCCGCTTGCAGCCACGGAGGCCGCCGTCGCACTGAGCAATGCCAGTAGAAACATTCAGATCCTCTATGTCGCGAATGATGATATGGCTGCGAACGTTATCGATACGATGACGAAGATGGGTATCAACAATAGTGGAGGCAACAATGTCTTGATTACCGGTCAGGATGCCTCCGTTGTCGGTATTCGTAACATCCTCTTAGGCAACCAGAGTATGACGGTCTATAAGCCGGTTGTGAAAGAGACACTGGGTGTCGGTGCTCTGGTGAAGGCACTCCACAACGGGACCTCTACGGCGGCCATCACTGGCGGTCAGACCTCTGCGACGTCAGATGGTGGGAGTATCCCTTCGGTCCTGGTGCAGCCAATCCCGGTCGATATTACTAATATCCGGCCGACAGTACTCAAAGATAACTATGTAAAATTGAGCGACATCTGTCAGGGCGTCACCAATGCTGCTGCTGCCAGCATCTGTACGCCCCATTCTTGATAAAAAGAGATCAGTGTTTGCAAAGGGAGAGCCAGAGTGGCCCTCCCTTTCTTAAACATATAAAGCCTTCAGAGCCTGTCGTTGAAGTATTGTGCACCACTATGGCTAATCTGCTTTTACAAGCAAAGATTTGACAATGAGCTCATAAAGCTGTAAAGTATGAAATATTATTCATATTTACCTGTCAGGCGCAGGTTTTATTTTTTACGATGGAGCTTCTCAAAGTGCAGGTGCAGCTAATGCACAAGAGATGAGTAGAGATGACGCAGCGTAGAGTAACGGCAACCAGGCAGTTATCAACGGTGATTAACGTTATTCAGCTTGGTAAGAAGACCGGTCTTCTCACAGTGGAACGTGGTGAAGGTAAGACATTAGAAGAGGGAACGATGACCTTTCTTCATGGGCAGATAGTCAATGCAACGCTGGGTAATTTGCAAGGAAGAGATGCAGCGGGCGCACTATCAGCCTGGCAGGCCTGTCATTTTTCTTTTGTGGTGAAGCCGCCCCAGGAATTGGGTGTCTCTGCACCACTATCATCGGCACAGCAGGCTTCACAATCACAACAGTATTCTCCAGTCTCACCAACGCGGTCAGCAAGACCGGCGACCCCACCACCGTCTGTTTCCTATTTTACACATAGTGGGTTTACCAGTGGTGAGTTGCCCACTATTCCGTCGAACCAACAATCGTATCGGAAGCCACCCACACAACCCACGCAACCCACGCAACCCACGCAACCCACGCAGAACGATCTCCTGGGTCGGCGTCCCAGAACAACCTTTCATGCGAATGCAACCGATTCTGTCATTCAAGTCATGGATCGTCAGGGCTATTCGCGACTTCATCGTCGACTGTTATTGTTAATCGATGGGCGTAGAAATATTCTAGAGCTTTCCAATCTGATTGGTCATCCGTTAGATGAGACACTTATCTTACTGACTGACCTTGAGCGTGCTGGTATTATTAACCAATAACGCAGGAGTGTCTTTGCTCCGTAGTTGCGTAACACTATACCTCCTTCAAAAAAAGGGTTTCTTCTATCTTTACTATAGTTCTGATAGATGCCCTTTTATTCTCCTATTGATATATATTCTCTTTACAGAATGGCGAGATGCCTGTAGAGTTCAACATGGATATCCATTATTTTTCAAGAAAAAGAGTATTTCAGCGATACTCTCTTTCCTCTTATGCCGAACTTCAACGCGACTGATGTCGTCGATGACTACGCGTTCAGGTGTTCGGAGTGGCCGTGGGGGAGAATTTCTCTCCCCTCTATTAATACTGTGTGGGTGGTGGCAAGGTGGCGATTTCAGAACATACGACTTCATGCGATATATCTGGTAGGCGAGATCTTGTCCAAAGTCGTGGGCAAGAGAATGAGCAACCTCCTTTTGTAGGTATTATTATCCCTGTACGCAATTCTCAGCGCACAATCTGCCAGGCGGTCGAGGCGCTCCTTCAGCAACGCTATGAGGGGCGCTTCGCGATCTGGATCGTTGGTAATACCGAAGATCAGGATGCTACATGGCAGGCGCTAGAAAAGATAGATGGTCTCCTCGACCATCCACAGATTACCTGTATCAAGATTACACGCCCGACGAATTGGTTTGGTAGGGACGCCAATCTTAAGCGCTTGCGTGGCTGTGAGGCTGCTTTAAAGGCCGGTGCTAGCCTGTTCGCACTTATCGATAGCCAGGTCTTCGCCCCCCCAGATTGGCTGGCACGTGCGGTCTCTCTTATCTGCAAAGAGCAGGTCGATGGGATTGCTGGTATTAGCCGCAGGCATCCTGATGACAGGACCCTCTCGGGTATCTACCAGGATCATTCGCTCTTCTCCGAATGGCCGCGTTACGGCTCCCGTTTCTTTCTGACCCACGAGTCGTTCGGGAGGGCACCTGGCCTCCCAATCACTGCGTCATTGATCCTGTCGCGGCGTGCCTTTTCCGAGATACGCGGAACCTGGCCCGATGGCTGTACACATGGCTGGGAGGACTTCTTGCTCGCGTGGCGCATCGTCTCGCGGGGCTTCACGATTCTCTGTACGGATACTATCTGGGTGCATCGTAATCATAAGCGCAAGTTTCGTCTCGCCAAGCAACTCTCCGCCGGCTCTGGCGCTTATCAATTTTATCAGGATAATCCTGACTGTCTCTATGCACGCCGTCTCATGCACAAGGCGATCGCAGGAAGCATCGGCTTTCTGGTGGTCGTCTTTACACTCTTGCTTATGCCGTTCACGAGCAGACTACAAGGGCTCCCGGTCCCTTATATAATGGGTGGCTTTACCGGTCTTTTGCTGTTCGGTTTCCTCTTACTCGGTATTGCCAGTGCGATCAAGGCGCGTAACTGGCTTGGCCTGTGTTTCCCACTACTGGATATGCTCCATATTGCTATTTGGATCGGTGGAGCGTCCTATGTAGCGATCAGGCGAGGTCACACCAATTCTGCCTTCGCTCGCTTCTTAATCCAGTATCGCTAATAGCTCTGCGCATGAAATGTAGCTTATGCCTCCCTCTTTGAGGGGGGAAAGCCGCCTTAGCGGCAGGGGGGAGTAGAATGCTAGCAATGCCCTGTAATCCTCGATTACAGATTGTGAATGCTAAAGAGATAGCGAGTACATAATAGTAATCGAGAGCATAAGTGGAGGATTTACTCCCCCCGATAGCTAAAGCTATCTCCCCCCTCAAAGAGGGGGACGAGTTTTTGAGAAATCTACAGGTGATAGTGATATTTTGCGATATTGGAGATACTGTTCACTTTTTCTATACATTTTATCTGTAATAAAGACAGGAAAGATACATCTATTATGGTATGTATACAATTAAAACTCTTCAGACGTGTTCGGCCTGTACGACTATTCCTGGTTGAAGCTGCGCTTATCCTGTTATTGACTACCCTCTCTACCTGTCTGCGCGTTATCGCTGCGTTTCACACAGGCACGGAAGTAGATGAACCGATCTATCGTTTCGCAGCTGCATATTACTTGCACCATGGTTTTCCTGCGGTCAGGCCAGCTTTAAGTGAACCGGTTATTCCGTTCCTCTATCATCCGCCTTTTGCCCTGATGTTACTGGGCGAATGGTTCCGGCTCTGGGGCAGTGAGACGCTGCTGACCGGGCGTATGTTGAGTATCCTCTGCTCTGGCATCGTCTTAATCTTGCTCTATCTCTTCCTGTTGCGCGCTGCTGGTCGAGCTGTCGCAATCGTTGCCTGCCTGCTGATCGCTATCGATCCATGGCTTATTTTTACGAATCAGGCGGTCTATCTTGAGAATAGTCAGATGCTCTTCTGCGTCTTCTTTGCCTGGTCCTATTGGTTTGCCTGCGAGTCTGACAGTGGGAGGGAGCGAGAACGGCTTGGACGCTATCTACTGGCAGGTATCTTTCTGGGTTGTGCGATTATCTGGAAGCATATCGGTGGTTTCCTGCTGATTAGTGTCCTGGCACAGTACCTGCTACAACGCCGACATCTACGTGGTCATCTGCTCTTGCTAGGGGTGGCGTTGCTTATTATGGCATGCTACGTCTTTGCGATGCATTGCTGGTTTGGCGCAATCTATGATAATGCGACGATGGTACAGATCGATCGTACATTCTGGGATCGCTACTCACCTGGCTTGAATTACTCACCATGGGATGCCGTGCAAGTTATCTACACGCGCTACTATATTTTCCCCATTACTATCCTGGTCCTGGTCGGTGGTGCCCTGCTGACGACGGTCTGTTACTACAAGTATCTGTTTAAGAAGCGGCCGCTGACATCTGGTAATACGACAGTGCTGACCTGGGCACTGGGGGGCATCATCTTTGCCGTAGTCTCTTCGTTGAAGAGTCCACACTATATGGTTCTCTGGCTGATTCCTCTGTATGTGTTGATTGCTATTGAAGGAGTACCATTCGTGCTTCGGCTCACGCGGCCAGCGTTCCGCCAGCGTCGCGCTGTATTGTTGATGCGCTCGGGTCTCATATGCTGTATCTTGCTCCTGGTGCTTACCAATATGTGGAGCTTTCGCATGCGCTTCCTGAACCCCTTTGGCAACACACTGGCGTTGGCCGATAGCTATATTAATGAGCATATACCAGATGACTCGATTATCATTACGCAAGACTACTTTGGGGTCGATATTCTGCCCCGCTATATCAATATCGCCGGTATTACACGTGTCGACCAGATTATCTCGACTTCGGCTAGTTATGTCGCGCTCTACTGGAGTACAACGGAGCCGCTGCCAGAGACGTTACAGACTATCAACTCACGCTGCTCAAAGATGGCAACCTTTACGGGTTTTAAAGATCATGTTGAGATCTGTAAGCTCTACAAAGGGACTGTTGCTTCAATGCTGTCTGCCTCCGTCCATGTGGCTCGTATCGTGCTGACAAGGAGACGGCATCATCAGCCAGGGCAGAACCCAATCGTGCTGGCGCTCAAAAAGATAATCTCTCAGTCCCCCTGGTCGCTCTTCAACCATGGAGATCACTATACGTCCAGACACCAGCATGCCAGACAGACAAGACATACACACCATATTCACTCTGGTCGCACACTGCATGGAACTTCATGGACCCATCATATGAAAGGAATCGCGACACCAGTGCCAACGGTAGTACCGGTGCCATTCGGACCACCAATACCAACGGTAGTACCGGTGCCAGTTGCGACGCCAATCCCAACGCTGGTACCGATTCCAATTGGACCGCTAGAGCCAATGGTGACGCCGATCCCAACGGTGATGGTAGAGCCAACCTCACCATCGATTCTGATACCCACGGGATCATAAAAATCTATACGCTCTACACAACCTATTATCGTCTACTCATAGTAAAAAGAGAATGGAGGGAAGTGTTATGAACACAGTGCAACAGACGCCAGCAAAAGCAGATATGCTACCAGACGCAGAGAAACCATCTTTTCCGCAATGTTGCCTGGCCTTCTTACGGGGACGCTTCTTTGGCTTTGGCCTTGTAGGCATTTTTATAATGTTCATAGGCATTGTCGTACTTTACATTCTGGTCCATTATTGTGGATTCAATAAGAATATAGCGTATTTTATTCAGGCCGTCGTCAGTATCGAGCTGAATTTCATCTGTAATAAGTTCTTTAATTGGCGTGATCGCAAAGGCCATGTTTTCTTTCAGTGGGTTCGCTTTCATACCACTAAGATTGGCACCGTCTTGCTCAACCAGCTGCTCTTCGCGTTTCTGGTTGCGCAGGGGATGCACTACTTGCTCGCCACACTGATCGGGGTCGCGCTCGCAACCATCATCAACTATATTATCAACGACAAGTTTGTTTTTGTCGCTAGAAAAGTAGCGGTTCACGCGAACAGGTCCGCTTGAGAGGGTCAGCGACTCCATGCGTGAAGCGCAGGGGCTTGTTTCGGCAAGCCTGTCGTTGTCCAGCCTTGGTTCCTGATCCCGCTGGCCGGGAGGTGAAGGAACTCCGTTGATCGGATCATGGCACCTCCGAATGCCGCCTCAGTTCGGAGCTCTGCCGCTCGTCGTTAATCGCTCGTTCGGGGTATCGAGCAGTGCGATGGGCTCAACAAGTCCGATCAACCGTGGCGAGAGGAGCGACTTGGGAACGCCATCCCAGGTCCGTCACTAGCCCCTTACGGGGTCCCGAAAGGGAAAGAAAGGATCATCATGGCGGTCTTTGTTCTTGATATGTATAAGAAGCCACTCATGCCTTGTTCAGAGAAACGGGCACGGCACTTGCTCACCCAGAAGCGAGCGGTGGTGCATCGCGTCGCACCATTCACGATTCGTCTCAAGGATCGCACGATGCAAGAGAGTCAGGTCCAACCAGTGGTGCTCAAACTCGATCCTGGCAGTAAGGTGACGGGGATGGCCCTGGTTCGCGAAGAACAGACGGAAGCCGGTCCGGTCCATCACGCCCTCCATCTGGCGCACCTGGAGCATCGCGGCGTGCAGGTGCACGCCGCGATGGGTCAGCGGGCAAGATATCGCCGACGGCGCAGAAGCGCGAACCTCCGGTACCGATCACCGCGTTTTCTCAACCGACGTCGTTCCAAAGGCTGGCTCCCTCCATCGTTGCGCTCTCGTGTGGGCAACGTGGTGAATTGGGCCAAGCGCTATCAGAAGTGGATTCCCCTCACACGCATCGAGATCGAGCAGGTGAAGTTTGATTTGCACCTGCTGCAGAACCCGGAAGTCTCTGGCGTTGAGTACCAGCGCGGCGACCTCTTCGGTTGGGAAGTCCGTTCGTACCTTTTAGAAAAGTTCGGGCGCAGGTGTGTCTATTGCGGGGAGGCCAACCTGCCCTTCGAGCTTGACCATGTGCAGCCGCGCAGTCGTGGCGGATCAGATCGGGTCGCCAACCTGGTCCTGTCGTGTCATGACTGCAATAGCAAGAAAGGCAATCAGACGGTAGCCGAATTTGGGCATCCTGAGATCGAAGCAGTAGCCAAAGCCCCCCTTAGAGATGCTGCAGCGGTCAATGCCACGCGGTTCGCACTGGTTGAGGCACTGCGTTCATTGGGCCTATCCATCGGGACCTGGAGCGGGGGACGCACGCGCTGGAATCGCGATCGCTTTGGAATAGGGAAAGATCACGCGCTGGACGCCTTGTGTGTGGGCCAGATTGCTGGTGTGGATGCAGGATATGGGTGCATGATCAGGATCATCGCACAGGGACGTGGGCGCTATGGGCGCACCCTGGTGAATGCGTCGGGGTTTCCGCGTGGATACCTGCTGCGTCAGAAGCGGGTCAAAGGCTTTGCGACGGGCGATCTCGTGCGAGCCGAGGTTCCGGATCACCTCAAGACGCGTGGTATCCATCGGGGACGAGTCGCCGTCCGTGCAACCGGATCATTTCGTGTCGGCACGGTGGACGGAATCAATGCGAAATACTGTCATCTGCTGCAAAGAGCCGATGGCTACTCATTCGTGGTGGTGGAGGCAGGCACACAGAACACTGCACCTAGACCAAGAGCAGGAACGCCTGTTTCCTCGCCCAGGCGTGAAGAGCCGGAGTCTCCACAGGCGGAGATTTGATGACAGAGATTATATCTGCTTATAGATGCACATGGCGAAAATGTGCTCTACAAAAATCTATCCAGCTTATCTGTGTTCTGATCTTTATTACTGCCTGCTCCTCGATCAGTGTGAGGAGACAGGCAGTACCAGTATTGTCTTATCCAAATACTGCACGGCTCAATAACATTGCGCAGATTACCATTAGCCAGCAGCCAGGTGCGGCTCTCATGCCCAATCTCATTGGTTTCAGTATTGAGATCAGTCAGCTCTGCCCAATGTTAAAACTGGCCCAGACAAACACAAGCTATGTGCAGTATTACAAGAACCTTGGTCGCAGTATATTACGTATCGGTGGGAACTCTGTAGATAGTAGTATATGGGTACCACAAGGTCAGAAGTCATGTGCACTCAATCCGAATAATAGTCAGCAGCGTACGATTATTACACGACAGGTGGTCGAGCAACTCTTTACTTTTGCGCGTAAGATCCACTGGCAGGTGATCTGGGGACTCAATCTGGCTGAGAACGATCCTACCAGTACCGCTGACGAAGCGGCCTGGGTTGCCAGGCTCGGTGGCTCAAATCTGTTTGGTTTTACCATCGGTAACGAGCCTGAGCTCTATGCGCAACGTGGTCTGCGGCCTAGTTGGTGGGATGAGCAGCATTTCCAGTATGAATGGAGTCGGTATATAACGAGTATTCGACATCGCGTCAAAGCCAAATTTGTCGGACCCGAAGCCTGCTGTACGACGCCGCTTTTCAAACACTTTCTTGAGAACGAAGCTCCTGAAACAATAGGCATCAGCTCGCATCACCTCTATGCGATCTCCAATACGATCACTGGTAACGCCCCCCCCACCATCCCACTCTTACTCAGTGCAACGACATTGCAGGAAGAAGAGCTCTTATTGGATCAATGGAGCGATGAAGCCTCGGCCGCCGATATCTCACTCGCGCTTACCGAAGTCAACTCAGCCTCAGGAGGGGGAGTCACGGGCGTCTCAAATACCATGGCTGCAGCGCTCTGGGCCGACGATCTCCTCTTTCAGGCTGCCACTCGTTCGATCATAGGCGTCGACTTCCACAACACCGCTGGAGCCTTCTACGATGCCTTCTCAGTGGATGGACAGGTCACTCCACTCTACTATGGACTCTTGCTTTTTCACTATGCGACCAGTCAGACGCGCTGGCTCCAGAGCAGTATTCACTATGTGAATCAGCAGCCATTGAATATCTCCGCCTATGCCTTGATTCACGCAGATGGCAGTAGTAGTGTCTTCGTCATCAACAAAGAGCTCACCCAGAGCACTACCATCCGGTTGACCGTGATGCCGGATAACCAGGTGACCCATACCTATACACATGCGACGATCATCTCGCTCGCAGCTAGCAGTATCAGTGCCACCAGCGGCGTCACCCTTGGGAACCGCACAATTTCAGCAGCCGGCACATGGACACCGCACATGGCACCAATCCCAATCTCGCACAACACTGCATCACTCACTATCAACGCCGGTTCCGCAGCCCTCATCACACTTAGTTAAGCGAGCAGGTGGGCGGTATATGCTAAAATAGAAAAGCCACAGACACAGTGTACCCTCAAATGCAGTAAACTCGGCATTAGATCTTATTCCGAAACCCAACGCGACTGGCGTCGCTAGTGCTCGCACACGCAAGTTTCCGGATAAGTAGTAGTGAAGTGAAATGAAATGGAAACCAGGTTATGAGTACCCAGAACGATATTCATAGTTATATGCTGCTGATTTACCAGATGCCCAGTCAGCCATCCGCTGCGCGGGTCAGCGTCTGGCGTGAGCTCAAGCGTAGCGGAGGACTCTATTTACAACAGAGCGTCTGCATCTTACCGCAGAATGCGGCGGCAGAGGCTATTATGCAAAAGATCATTGAGCGCATCAACGAATATGGTGGAACCTATCATTATTTACTGCTCACTGCTCTCCCTGAGCAGGAGGAGGAGAAGATCGTGAATGGCTTCATCGCCCAGAGCAACTTGCAGTACGACGAGATCATCGAAGATTGTGAAGTTAACTTCAAAAAAGAGATCGAGTTCGAGATTTTCCGCCAGAATTTTACGTACGCAGAGGCCGAAGAGATCCGGCAAGACCTCGATAAAATTCATCGCTGGTACGATCGCGTCGTCGAACGCGACTGGTTCGATGCCGGTCGACGTGATCAGGCCAGACAAAGCATCCAGCAATGCGAGCAACTGCTAGAGGCCTTCGAAGAGAAAGTCTTTTTGCAGCAAGAGGCCGACGAATCTAACGACCTGGCTGCACCCGAGAAAAAGGATCGCCTCTATCCCCGACGTCTTGATCGTAGTAAGACACAAGAATAGACCTGAGCATTGCGCTCAGGTCTTACCGGTAATAGAGGGCCTTTTCTCTTCAGTCTTATCGTTTACGACTATAGGCTTCGCGAGCCAGAGTAGCGGCCAGCGTTGCAAGGATAAATATGATGAAGAGCGTCCCTAAGAATGGGCGCACTGCTCCCAATGCAGGGATAGCATTAATAATGATTAATATAATCAGTGCCAATACTATGCCGACCAGGATGATCATGTCACCTACGATGAAGTTGTAGACTGCGTTAATCGCATTGGTTATTTTTGTCATTGTGCATATCCTCTCTTGATGAAGCTATCCCTTTTGCTGTACAGTTCTGGTTGAGATGGCACGCTGTTTGGTCGATCTTAACCAGGCGATGATTACCAGCGAGGCCAGCAAATACAGGGCAGCCAGGATAGGCAGGAAGGCATCAGAGAACAGCCAGCTTCCATTCAAGCCCTCGACGGTCCAGAACGTTCCGAAGGTTGTGAGCATAATGCCGACAACAAATTTGAGGGTATTCTCGGGAACCTTTGTGAGTGGTGCACGTACAAGAGCACCCAGTAGAATAACCAATATACCCGCAACAGCAGCTCCGATGGCGGCTGATCCGATACCACCAATACCCGCTGCCGTCGAGGCCGCACTCGCGCTACTACCGAACGTGATGACAATAAAGGCCACTTCCAGCCCTTCTAGCAGCACCGACTTGTATGAGAGCGCTACTGCGGAAGGAACCAGTGCAGTCGTAGCACCCTCGCCGCGTGCCCGTAACTCTGCTGCATGCTCTTCATAGATCGCTTCCTCATCGTGCAGCGCCTTCAGGCCGCTATAACGCAACAAGGCCTTCTTCAGCCACTTCAGGCCGAACAGTACCAGAATGACACCAACGACAATCCGTAAGATATCTATCGGCACATACTTAACAATCGCTACGCCAAAAATCGCCACAATCACCGCTAAAGTAGCGGCTGCAGCCAACGCACCCACAATTGCACTCTTCCAATTAATCGTCACACCCACTACCAACACAATTGTAAACGCCTCTACAAACTCTACTGCCGCGGCCATAAAGGCCGCTCCTGTAACTACCCAGTCCATGGACACGCTCCTTCTGATTTGCACTAAGCAAGATATGTATAGCAGTATCATTGTAACATATATTTTTTATAACAAGTATGACACTTTGTAAATTTCCTGTGAACGTCGTGTTCCGTTGCTGAATTACTCGGTATGAAAAAAGTTCTATGCAACGTTGCAATATCCTTTTACAGGGATTTTATCATACATTGATAGCCGTCTTTATAGTAAAATACTATAATGCTGAAATTAAATGTGTTGGCGTGTGCAAATGGATGGCAACAAGAGGCCCGGGACAGGCTACGTCCCGGGTCTCACTTTATGTATGTGCGACGCTGCTGGTAATATGCAAACTTTGCGGGTATATTTTACCTGAGAAGTGTAGTTACTCAAGGAGCAAGTCTATGGCAGCGGTTATTATTGGCGTTGATACTGGTGGAACCTTTACAGATATGTTGCTTTTTCGAGATGGGCGGTTGAGTGTACATAAGGTGCTTTCGACGCCTGCCGATCCGGCGCAAGCGATCCTCACGGGCCTTGGCGATCTCGCTGTATTGGAGCAACTCACGATCTTTGTGCATGGTTCGACAGTCGCGACCAATGCGGTGCTTGAGCATAAGGGGGTTACGACCGGTCTGATTACGACGGCTGGTTTCCGCGATGTACTGGAGATCGGTCGTCAGACGCGCCCACAGCTCTACAATCTACGCGTTGCGAAGGTGCCGCCGCTTGTTCCGCAGGCGCTCAGGGCAGAGGTCATTGAGCGGCTCAATGAGCAGGGCGATGTGTTGATTGCGTTGGATGAAGCTTCACTTACTGAGGCACTCGCTCAACTGCAGACAGCAGGCATTGAGGCGCTGGCAATCTCGCTGTTATTTAGCTTTGCCAATCCTCGCCATGAGCAGCGAGTCGCCGAGTTGGCTCGTGCGCAAGGTCTCTATGTCTCGGTTTCGTGTGAGGTGCTACCGGAGTTCCGCGAGTATGAGCGTACCAGTACGGTGGTGCTCAATAGCTACGTGGGACCTTTAATTGATCGCTATCTGGCACAGTTGGAGCAACGACTCGCGCCACAGACGAAGCTGCGGATTATGCAGTCGAATGGTGGCTCTATTTCAAGTACTGTGGCGCGGCGTGAGGCAGCGCGGACACTGCTCTCAGGTCCGGCGGCTGGCGTTGTTGGCGCGGCATATGTAGGACAGGTCGCAGGCATTGAGCAGCTGATTACGCTGGATATCGGGGGGACGTCAACGGATGTGGCGCTGATCGATGGTGCACTCACGGAGACGACGGATGGGAAGATTGGTGGTTATCCTAATAAGCTGCCGATGATTGATATTCATACGGTCGGAGCGGGTGGAGGTAGCATCGCCTGGTTTGATACTGGTGGAGCTCTACGCGTTGGACCGCGTTCAGCTGGTGCCGATCCAGGTCCGGCGGCCTACGGTCGTGGTGGCAAAGAGGCGACCGTTACGGATGCGCATGTCGTTCTGGGACGGCTCATTCCAGAGGCGTTTCTGGGTGGCAGTATGCAGCTTGCTCTGGATGCCGCTCGTAGCGCGGTTGCTACGATCGCAGAACAACTACATAGCTCACTGGAAGAGGCCGCGCTGGGCATCTTACGGATAGCGAACGCCAATATGGAGGCCGCAATCCGTGTGATCTCGGTTGAACGTGGCAGTGATCCACGCCGCTTTACGCTGATCGCCTTTGGTGGTGCGGGTCCGCTGCATGCCTGCGAATTGGCCGCCATCCTGCGCATCCCGCGCGTGCTTATCCCAACAACGCCTGGCGTCCTCTCTGCCTTTGGCATGCTGATCGCTGATACACTCAAAGATTATGTGCGTACCATTATGCTCGCAGCCGAGGAGGCTCAGGAGCCGGTTGAGCAGATCCTACAGGAGCTAGCACAGCAGGGCCATGCTGACCTGTTGCAGGAAGGGATCGCATCCGAGCAGATACAGCTGGAGCGCTCGCTTGATCTACGCTATGTCGGCCAATCCTATGAACTGACTGTTCCATTTGAGAGCACAATCGAGCAGGCAAGTGCAGCCTTTCATGCGCTCCATGAGCAGCGCTTCGGCTATTGCGATCCCAACGAGCGTATTCAGGTGGTCAATGTGCGCTTGAAAGCACGAGGGAGCGTCGAGCAGCCAACCCTGGCACAGCATGCAGGACAGAGTGGCGACCGTGTGCCAGAACCACTACTCTGGCGTACGGTCGTATTTGCGGGTGAGCAGGGTCCAACTGCGCACAAGACGCCGATCTATGCGCGTGATACGTTGTATGCAGGCGCTATACTCCGGGGTCCCGCTATTATTACGCAATACGATACCACTACAGTTGTTGCGCCAGACTGGCAGCTCTCTGTCGATAGCGTAGGGAGTCTCATATTGCAACAGGAAGGGCAGGAGGGGCTTTAGTATGTCAGAGGATATACGGCTAGCAAAAGTCGATCCAATCAGCCTTGAGATCTTCCGTAGCGCGTTGACGGCGGTCGCTGAAGAGATGGGGGCTGTACTGACCCATAGCAGTTACTCGCCGAATATCAAAGAGCGGCGAGATTTCTCGTGTGCGCTCTTCGATCCACGCGGTCGCTTGATTGCACAGGCGGCGCATATTCCGGTCCACCTTGGCTCGATGCCGGCCTCGGTTGCCAGTGCCCTGCAAGCCTTTGACGACTTCAAGCCGGGTGATGTGATCATACTCAACGATCCCTATCTGGGTGGAAGTCATCTGCCAGATATCACCCTGATTACGCCGATCTTCGTGTTGGGCGAGGCAGCAGCGGAGGCGCAGTTGCTCGGTTTCGCAGCGAATCGGGCCCATCATTCTGACGTTGGTGGCATCTCGCCAGGTTCGATGCCGCTGGCGACCGAGATCTATCAGGAGGGCCTGATCATCCCTCCACTCAAGCTCTGGGAGAGTGGACAGCTCAATCGTCCATTGCTCACGCTGCTATTGCGCAATGTACGGACACCGGACGAGCGCCGTGGCGACCTTACCGCTCAACTCGCAGCGAACAGAACAGCCGAGCGACGGATGCAAGAGATCGTCGCACGCTGGGGCCGTACAGCGCTCGACGAGCATATTGAGGCCTTGATAGCGTACGCCCGACGTATTACCGAGGCCACTATTGCCACGATACCCCCTGGCGTCTATCACTTTACCGATTGGTTGGATGACGATGGTATCGACGAGCAATCAATCCCGCTCAGCGTCACCATCACCGTGCAGGGTAAGCAACTGACCGCCGACTTCAGCGCGAGTAGTCCACAGGTACGCGGCAACGTCAATACGGTCGCAGCGGTTACCAGATCGGCAACCTATTATGTGATACGTTGCCTGATGCCTGACGATGCACCGATGAACCATGGCAGTTTTATGCCAATCACCGTTATTGCGCCAGCTGGAAGTATTACCAACGCACAGCCACCCGCAGGAGTCGCTCAGGGTAATGTAGAGACCTCCCAGAGGATCACGGATGTACTTTTTGGTGCCCTTGCGCAAGCACTGCCAGATATCGTTCCTGCTGCGAGCCAGGGCACTATGAATAATATTACCGCTGGCGGTCTCGATCCACGGACAGGGCAGCCCTTTGCCTACTATGAGACCATGGGTGGTGGCATGGGTGCGCGTCCACATCTCGCTGGTCTTTCAGGTATTCACACCCATATGAGCAATACGCTGAATACTCCCATCGAGGCGTTTGAGTATGCCTACCCCATGCGTATTACCCGCTACCAACTGCGCAGCGGCTCCGGTGGTGCTGGCGCTGCACGCGGCGGCGATGGTTTGATTCGTGAGATCGCCTTTGAGGTCGCCACCGACGTCACCCTGCTTACCGAGCGTCGTCGTCACGCACCCTATGGATTGCAGGGCGGCTCAGCTGGCCAATGTGGAGAGAATAGTCTCACCCACAACGGCACAACAACGCAGCTGCCCGGCAAGGTACGTCTACGCGTCGCACCCGGTGATCGTCTGACGGTTGCATCACCTGGCGGAGGAGGTTGGGGTTCCGTATGAGCAAGCAGCAGATATAAATATCAGGCAGGCTGCTAGCTAATACCGCCTGTCTGGTATCTCTGTCTGTTTGCTTGTGCCTGCTTGCTTGCTCGCGCCGCCCCCTATTTTCTTTAACCGTCTCCTTGCTCACAGTCTTCACTACCTGCTTCCTGTCTACATAACGTATACTGTCTGCTTCTATAAAGATAACAACCTTAAAACGCAGTCTGGTCGTTTAAGTAAGAGCTGCTCTCTTGTGCATCGAAGCAGTCAATAATATCTTCAAGATTTTTTTAAAAAATAATATAAACGAAGCGAATTCGAAATTCGAAATTCGTCTCGTTGATTATTCTCAAAAGAAAAATTTTCAAAAAAAAGTGGCGGCGCCTGATTCGAATTCGAAGCCTTTAAAAATTCTTTTTAAAGGCCTTATAAAGGCTTTGCCTTTATACGTTTCGGGTGAAAGATCAAATGTAAACATTTACATTTAACCTTTCGCATTCACGCTTTTCTGTCTACTTCTGCCACTTATTGCTACTTCTGTCGCCATTTTGGAATAGATGGTACCACATATAATGTGTATAACGAAGCATATTTAGCATAGTACTGCACATAAGTAGTAGAACGAATGTTATGTAGAACGATAGATCAATTTTGCTCAGAATTAGCACTGGTTAGCAGTGCTCTGAAACATTTTCCCGGTCTATTGCGTGCCTGAGTGAGGTATACTGTAGCAATCGTCCGTGCAAGCTATATGGACTGCCTGGATGCTTGTTTTACCTTGTAGCGATTAAAAAATATTTGGAGTTGATTACATGGAAACTCGCCAATTTGGACAGACTGATATGCAGGTAAGCGTTCTCGGATTCGGGGGTTCGGAGATACGGGGTCATTCGTTGGCTGATGTTGAACGCCTGCTTGGTAGTGCGCTCGATGCCGGTTTGAATGTCATTGATACTGGTGAATGCTATGGAGATAGCGAGGAGTTGATAGGGAAAGCGGTGGCGACACGCCGTGACGAGTACCATCTTTTTACCAAGTGTGGACACAATAGAGGTGAGGATCTTCCTGACTATCCAGAATGGGATCCGCGCCTGCTGGAGGCCAGTATTGATCGTAGCCTGCGCCGTCTGCGCACCGATCATGTCGACTTGTTGCAACTGCACACATGCGACCTTGACGTGTTGCGCAAAGGCGACGTCATCAAGGTTCTGGAGAAGGCCAAACGTGAGGGCAAGACTCGTTATATAGGGTATAGTGGTAGTAACGAAAATGGCCGCTATGCTATTCGTACAGGCGTCTTCGACGCGCTCCAACTCAGTGTCAACATCGCTGATCAGCAGGGCATCGATTTCACGATCCCGATGGCAATCGAGCGTAATATGGGTATTATTGCCAAGCGTCCAATAGCGAACGCAGCATGGTTGATACCTGATTTGCCGAAGAGCGCATATGGCTACCCGTACTTTGAGCGCTTGCAGACGTTAAAATATGACTTCCTCCAGAGCGGAGCCGCTACCTCAATTGCTACTGCTCTGCGTTTCACCTTGAGTGTTCCAGGTGTAGACACAGCCATCGTCGGAACTGCCCACCCTGAGCGCTACGTCCAGAATGCCGATATGCTTGCCGTTGGCAATCTCTCAGACGACGAATACCAGGCTATTCGTGCCCTATGGGAAGAGCGTGCCGACCAGCATTGGGCCGTACAAGAGTAACACTCAGACTATTACCATACAGCAGCGAAAAGGCTCAACTTGTTTGCCGGGGAGTACTACATGTGCTCCCCGACATTTTGTTATTGAATGCAAAACTCATTGCCTTCTGGGTCGGCAAGGGTGATCCAGTAGTCGCCATTTTCGTTGTAGCGATTGATTTCGCGTGCACCCAGTTCTTTGAGGCGTTCGGCTTCAGACGCTACAAAATTTTGCTTTACCTCCTCCGGCTGCTCTGAGATGCGCCGGCTGACGTTGACGTCGAGATGGACACGATTCTTAGCTGCCTTAGGCTCTGGGACGCGCTGGAAGAAGATACGTGAATCCAGCCCTTTGGGATCAATGATTGCGGCAAAATCATATGCATTTTGTGCATGGCCTTCTTTCTGGTGCCACTCCTCCCAACTCACAAAGCCATGTGGTGGTGGTTGTAAATGATAGCCCAGGACCTCAGCCCAGAATAGTGCCAACTTTTGGGGATTGGCGCTATCAAATGTGATCTGTAGCAGTTGTGCCATAGCATGCCTCCAGGTTTTTCTCTATCTTATCCTACCTGCATGCTATAGTAGCAGATTAAGAGGTCAGAATTGACCCTATTATCTAGCTATTGCCGCTTGTATCTTCCTTCGAAAATAACCCGGGATTCGAGAGTCGGAGGGGGAAAAAGGCTCACACTACCTCAGCATATGCGTTATTTTCATCGCCCGCTCTGTCGAAAAGACATGGACCTTTTTGGTCTATCCCGGTGAGCCTCAGAGATGTAAATACATACTAACATCCATTATTATATATATCACATGGATTAAATATATGTATCACTATCGCCTGGAAACTCGCCAAAAACTCGTCCCCCTCAAAGAGGGGGACAAGGACTTAAGTGCACTATACAGGCAATAGTGAACGCTATTGGCAAGCGACAGGATGCATTCGTCATGATATCCCATCTATCTCCATCGGCCTGAGAGGCGGTTTCATTGTATATATCACCAGAAAACCTACATTGGTGAGCCTCAAAGAGGGGGGAAGAGTTTTTGCGATTTTTCAGGTGATAGTGATATTTTGGGGTATGTTAATATTTTGGGGTATGACGATATCAGAGGTGGTCTACCACGATACCTCTGCTACAGTATCGTGGTAGTTTGGCTGATGGGTTACTTAATCGGCGATGTGATCAAAGGCGAGCTGGAGGTGCTGCGGACCACGCAGGACGGCGTTTGGTCTGTAGGGTGGTGGATCGGCGAGCAGGCGTGGGTTGATCAGGCGACGTGCTAACTCGTTGAGGGCCGTATGGACCTCGATACGTGCGAGCGGTGCACCGACACAGAAATGGTCACCACCACCAAAGCCAAAATGCTGATTGTCGGGCCGGTCGGGATTGAAGTCGTTGGGTTGCGCGAAGCGACGCGGGTCCCGGTTCCCTGCGGCGAAGAGTAACAGTATGCTTGCGCCTTGCGGGATGGTTACGCCCTGTAGTGTTATGTCGGCCAGGGCATAACGCTGCATAAATTGTACCGGTGGCTCGTAGCGCAGGACCTCCTCTACAATTTGTGCCACGCGCTCTGGCTGCTTGCGTAGTTTGCGCCACTCAAAAGGATAGCGTAACAGGGTGAGCATACTATTGCTCAACAGGTTGACCGTTGTCTCGTGACCGGCAATCAGGAGGAGTACCAGGGTATTGAGGAGATCGACATCGTCCATCCGTCCGGCAGGATCGTTGCCGACGGCGAGTCCGGAGACAAGATCGTCTTGCGGATGGGCGCGTTTCTCCTTTACGAGCTCGCTCATATATGTACGTAGCTCCTGGGAAGCATGCTGCGTATCAGCCTCCATGCCGGGATTGTGATTGACGACCGGATCGAGACTATGGGCCAGCGTGTCAGCCCAGGCGTGGAAGCGCTGCTCATCTTCACGTGGTACCCCCATCAGTTCACAGATGACGGTGACCGGCAAAGGATAGGCGAACTGCTCGACAAAATCAAAGCGTGTTTGACCGCGTAGTGTATCGAGCATCTCTGTGACTAGCGATCGCACACGATCATGCATCCTGGAGATACACTCCGGCGTAAACTGCTGCATGACCAATTTACGCAGTCGGTTGTGCTCTGGCGCATCGAGAAAGAGTAGCGAAGGATGGGGAACATCACGTACCGTTCCCCTTACCTTACTCTTGCGCTCATCTTTGCTTGCGCATGGATCATGCAGGATAGCGGCGATCTCATCATAGGTTGTGACAATATAGTGGAGGGAATCGAGCTGGGCCACAGGGGTTGTCAGCATCTGCTCGTAGATGCGATAGGGATTGGAGCGATTGGCTGGATCAAGCACCTGCTTGAATAGATCAGTGGCACTGACCCTGGTTATAGTCATGTGTCTTCTCCTTCAATACTTCGCTGGTTGATTACAACGGAGCCGGGCCCAACAGATTGCTTATAATTGCTTACAGGGGAGCCGGACCAACAGGGACGCGCGGATCGGCAGGCGCACTCTCGGAGGTCGCACCATTGACGCTTACTGGCGTACTAGGACCAGGGCCAGTGACCTCAACTACCGGGCTATGCGTTGCTTGTCCATGGGCAGGGAAGCCTGCTGGCATGACATGTAGAACAGCTGGCGAGTCGGGTGCATTGAGTACGGGTGGGAAGACCGCCTTCTTCTCAATAAGATCAGTATAGAAATCCAGCCAGCGTGGCATATTTACCGCGATCGCCGCTACGATGCGCCCCTGCTGTCCATAGGTTGCTACAAAGCGTTGTTCGGCGACTGAACCCTGTGTGACCACGACCTCGTCGGCTATCGTTGGAAGGCCAACCGACTTGATATTGAAGCCGAACTGGTTTGACCAGAAGGTAGGAATATGTCGATGTGGTCGTCGTTCAGATGGGGCACAGAGCATATTATGGGCTGCAACCGCCGCCTGTGTGACTGCATTACCCCAGTGCTCAACGGCCAGTAGCTGTCCACTAAAGAGCGGATGTGGCCAGCGCGCTACATCGCCCGCGACAAAGATGTCATCGGTTACAATACCGTCAGCATCAAAGACCCGGCACGATGCATCGCAGACAACACCGCGTGCATCGACCGCCAGACCCGATCCGTAGAGCCATTCAACGTTACGGACTGCCCCCAATGCCACGACCACAACATCGATCGGTAGCAGGTCTCCATCAGAGAGGTGGGCATAACAGAGTTTCCCCTGTGCATCGGCCTCCAGCGACATTACCGTCGTATTGCAGCGCAGATCTACACCATGATTCCGCTGCATATGTGCAGTGACCAGGCCAGCCGCACCACCCAGGGCACTCGCCATCGGAGCCGTACTGCGTTCCGTTACCGTGACTGGCAGATCCAGCTCCCGACAGACAGATGCTACCTCTGAACCAGTAAAGCCAGCGCCAATCACCAGCACCCGCCTTGGATGAGCCGCTAACCGTCCACGCAAGCGTGCACTATCCTCCAGCGTACGGATCGTATAGACGCCGTCGATAGCTGCCTGCGTTACGTCTGGCCAGGGTCGAGCACGGGTCCCCGTCGTGATCAGCAAACGATCGAAAGGGACAGTACGACCATCTTCAAGCTCCACAATCCGTTGTGCGAGATTCAGACCGGTAGCCGGTTTGCCGAGCAGCCACTCGGCATTGATATCGCGCACCTGGGGCAAGTATGTATGGTCAGCAGGCATCCGACCCGCGAGCACCGTCTTAGAGAGAGGAGGACGATCATAAGGAGGATAGGGCTCATCACCGATCAGTGTCAGTGGTCCAGTAAAGCCAGCTTCACGTAGACCCTCTGCCGCTCGTAAACCAGCCAGCGAAGCACCCACAATCACTACACTCCCATTGAAGCTATTGTGCATATGGCTGCTCCTTCGTAGTTTGTCCCTTACCGATGCCACCGATCTGACCAACCCAACCTATCGGAGGATGCTCTAATGCCATCGCCTCCTGCGAGCCACCAAGCATAATAGCCTGTACCGGACAGGCGGCAGCGGCCCGCTCTACCTGCTCACGAAGCGCTTCATCGGGGGTATAGTCAAACTCCAGTGACTCTTCATTATGAAAGCGAAATACCGTTGGTGCGGCAAAGACACACTGCCCATAGCTCTGACATTTATTCAGATCAACAACAAGTTTCACCAGCAACCTCCTTCAAACATGCCCGATGCACAGCTTATAAATAGAAAACAGAACAATATAATCTATTTCCTCTATAAAAGATAGAGATAAAGATAATGCCTTGTCAAGGAGAGCAATAGCGAACGTGGAAACGAGTGGAGAAAACAAACTCAGCACGAGTGCTACCTTTTCCTCTAGCATTAGTCGTAACGAGATAGCAGTGCTAGCCGTGCTACCACGATACTGTCTGCCTGCTCTATCTGATAGTGTGTACGCTCTGCTACAGTATCGTGGTAGTCAGGAAAACTGGCTGCTTAATCAGCGATGCGATCAAAGGCGAGCGGGAGATGCTGCGGACCGCGCAGGACGGGGTTTGATTTGTAGGGCGGTGGATCGGCGAGCAGGCGTGGGTTTATCAGGCGACGTGCTAACTCGTTGAGGGCGGTATGTACCTCAATGCGTGCGAGCGGTGCGCCGATGCATAAATGGTCACCGCCACCAAAGCCAAAATGCTGGTTGTTGGGCCGCTCGGGATTGAAGTCGTTGGGATGTGGGAAGTGGCGCGGGTCCCGATTACCTGCGGCGTATAATAGTTCTATGGTTGAACCTTGAGAGATCGTTACGCCTTGCAGCGTTATATCGTTCAGGGCGTAGCGCGGCATAAATTGTACCGGTGGCTCGTAGCGCAAGACCTCCTCTACTACTGGCATTACACGCTCCGGCTGCTCATGTAGTTTGCGCCACTCAAAAGGATGGCGCAACAGGGTGAGCATACTATTGCTCAACAGGTTGACCGTTGTCTCGTGACCGGCAACCAGGAGGAGCACCAGGGTAGTGATGAGATCTTTATCACTCATCTGCCCCGCAGGATCGTTCCCGACGGCGAGCCCGGAGACAAGATCATCCTGAGGATGGGCACGTTTCTCCTTCACAAGCTCGCTCATATACGTGTGTAGCTCCTTGTCCGCATTCTGGATAGCAGTCTTCTTCGCCGGATCGTAACCTACGACCGGTTCAATATTATGGGCTAGCATGTCGGCCCAGGCGTGGAAGCGCTGCTCATCTTCACGTGGTACTCCCATCAGTTCACAGATAACCGTGACTGGCAAGGGATACGCGAATTTCTCGACGAAATCGAACTGTGTTTGACCGCGTAGAGCATCGAGCGCCTCCGTAACCAGTGAGCTTATACGCCCTTGCATCCCTGAGATGCGCTCTGGTGTAAATTGATGTATGACCAATTTACGCAGCTGGTCATGCTCTGGCGCATCGAGAAAGAGCAGAGACGGATTGCTGTCATCACGTAAGCTGGTTCCCTGTGCCTTACTCTTGCGCTCATCTTTGCTTGCACGTGGATCATGCAGAAGCCCTATGATTTCATTATAGGTTGTGACAACATAACGGGTAGCATCGAGCTGAGCTACAGGGTTCGCCAGCATCTGCTCGTAGATGCGGTAGGGGTTTGAGCGATTGACTGGATCAAGCACCTGCTTGAACAGATCATTTGCACTGGCCCTGGCTATAGTCATGCGTTTTCTCCTTCTAACAGAAGCAGTGCACTGCTTATAGATAGAAAATAGTACAGATCGATCTATTTTCTACACAAAAGATAGAGCCAGGCAGAACGCATTGTCAAGGAGAGCAATAGAGGGAGCACGAAAAAGAATGCAAGCATGGAGCATGTTACTGGCCTCGATAAAGAATGGGAAAGCGCGCAGGCACACAGCCGCTGCTACTTTGCCATCGCTCAAAAATAACCCCTGCTTGATGCTCACAAAAACAACCTGCAGGGGTCCATCTTCCTGGAGATCGTCTGTAGATGGTCCACTAAACCTGATTCACTTCTGGTTGATTGGGACGTGAGCTACGTGCGAATGCCGCTAGTCCAAGGATAAGTGCATCGCGTTCAATGGGGAGCATGGTCTGAAAGATCGTAGTCAGCCGGGTCCGAAATTGTTCCACTGCAGCGGCTTGCACCTCTAGACCTGCTGTGGTAATCGTAATCAGTACCTGGCGTCGATCAACCGTATTACGCTGGCGCATAACAAGTCCCCGCTGCTCCAGACTATCGACCGTGCGCACCAGCGTCGGCGTCTCTAGATTGAGTACTACCGCTAGCTCGACCAGAGTCCAGACACTGCCATCCATCAGGCGTGCGAGCAACATAAACTGCGTTGTACTCATCCCATGAAGATGAGCCCTATGAAAGTTGGCCTCCATCACAAACTGGCGCGTCACAAACCACGCATTCATGAAAGCATCTATCTGCTCCTCGATTTCAACCGCAGCAGCCGCAGCAGTCGCATCTCGCTGTATTACCTCCTCGGTTATGATCACCTCTTTGGTTGCTAGCACCTCTTTCTGTGGCACTGTTTTCTGTGGTATTGCTGCATTCGTCTTTACCTCTTTTACGTGCTTAGGGATTGCAGGTATTGTATATTTCTTTTGCTTACTATGTTTCATCTTATCCTTTTAGCTCAAACTACAAATAACTTGTATAGCAAGTAACTTGTTATACGAATTATTTATGCTACAGGGTAAAGACGATATAGCATGTGCCATCATAAAAAAAGAGCCATCTTGCCCCTTTAATCAAAGGCGACAAGATGGTATTTATACGAGTACTATGAGCGACGGCGTAAGGCGCTCAAGAAGCCGGAGCGTTTGGTTTGCGTGGTTGGTGCTGCCTTCTTGCCGGGTTGCAGTCCGGCGCGTTCGGCATCGATCTCGATCTGCTGGCTCTGGTTGCGTCGCTCCTGTGCGAGCCAGCGATCGAGCTGATCGAAGACGGCCTTTTGTTGCTTCAGGAAGAGGTAATGTGCGAGGAGTTCGCGTCTCCTGAAGAGGCCGAGGACCTGCGAACTGTCCTGTCCGACAAGATGATACTCGTTGCAGATTGTGCGGTACTCGGATGGATCATAGGCGATAAATCTGGCTGTGATCTGTGGGTGCAGGGCGAAGTAGGCCGGTGTCAGCTTGCTGTCGTGCTCCAGTTGCTCGTCTATGTGGTGCTGGATGAAGATGTCGTCGACCAGATCATCCAGGGCACAGGCACGTAATGCCTCGTCCGAGAATTCCTGTTGCTCATTCAGTGTCTTGATCTCGTAGCCATAAAACTTCTTTTCAGGGGCAGGCAGGTTTTTCATGCGCAAGGTCAGGTGATGTACACGGAAGTCGATGTAGAGCCGCTTGAGTGCGTAGACGCGGTCAAGCTGTAGCAGCGTAATTGGCTCAGTGAGTACCGTTCCGATGCTGCTCTCACCGGTCGCCTGTTCAGTCTCCGCTCTATGTAGCGACGCTGCCTCTAGCTGTGGTAGCTGTGGCGAGGACTGTGCTCTGCCTGCCTCCATCTCATCATCGTCATCATCCAGGTTCTCATCTCTCTCATCTCTCTCATACCCTTCATCCTGGCCATTTTCCATCTCATAGCCATCATCTACATTCTCCTCTGCAAAATCATCCTCATCCAGGTCGTTAGTCGTATCCGGCACTTGCTCGGACTGGTCGATGGTTTTCAGTTGGGAGATATCGCCAGCGAGCGGGAGGCCGGAATAGCTATGGTAGCTCGGAGATGATGGGAAAGGGAGCCGTGGTGCGACCGGCGCTTGTTCCGCAGGTTTTATTAACGGTTGTGTCGGCGGCGGTGTGACTGGTTGTGCTGGCGGTGGTGTGATCTGTTGTGCTGGTGGTGCGATCTGGGCGATGCCACTCACGCGCTCAATGGCTTGCTGGATCGCTGGTGTGTATCTGATGGTCTCTGTATAGGGTGAGTTCTGGATATTCTGGTAGGCCTGATGCAGTAGCTCGGAGTCGCGCGTATTGTAGGCTATGACGACGTCACGGGCCAGCTGCGCACATTCACGCTCCTGCGCATTAATGCGGGTTGCTGGATAGCGGACCTCGCGTAATACACGCTGGTACGCCTGGGTGATCGTTTCAACGTCTCCGGTGCGCAGGGTTTTGCGGAAGTAGCCAATGATGGCCTGCTCATGAACGGCAGGCTGGCGCTGGCTGTAGCGCTGCCAGTCCTGGCGCAGTTCGGGGAACCAGAGAGCAGTATGGGCATTGATCTGTTCTTGCTGCGGCTCTTTCACATGCAGAAGTAGTGCATGCAGACTACTATCCAGGTAACGTTCTTTGCTCTCGCCAACCAGATCCTGTGCATAGATCAGGATCAGTTTGAGGTAGGGGAGCAGATGTATGGGCGGCTGCTCGCCTGCAAAGATGAGGCCAGCCTGCTCGGAGAGGTCATGAAGCAGGCGCAGGCCGGGCGCGAAGGGAGCGTTATGCTCTGTATTCTCCTCATCCTCAAGTCCTGTCAGATCCTTCAGATCGTTGCGTGCTTGCAGATCCTCAGGTGTGCCAGGATCTACCTGCTCGTCTGTCGTATTGTAGAGCGGGCTGAGACTGTGCAGGGCATCGATAATACTTGTCTCATGGCGCAGGACTTTGACGAGTTCACTGGTGAGCTTCTCTTGTAGTCGCGCCCGTTTGCTTAACGGGACGGAGGCAAGATACTGGCTATGGGGTGCCTCGTCTTGTAGCCAGGTCGCCGTATCGGTGCCGGGCTCCATGAAGGTGCGGATACTATCCCAACCGACAATGGCATTGCGCAGAATTGGTGAGAGTTGTTCTGGTTGATGCGGCTCGTTGAGGGCCAGGCTATGCAGAAAGGCACGCGTCGTCGGTCGATTGAGTTGCGCAATATCCAGATCATAGAGATAGTGTTGAATGAGCTCGCTGATCCCAGTGGGCCAGGGGATATGTTCGATGATCTCTGTACAATGGTTTTCGAGCAGGCTCACCATCTCTTCGTGCGTCAGATCGGCGTGCTTCAGTAGCGCATTGATCTGCACTGGCTGATCCAGACTACTGAGCAGGAGCAGACTGAGTAGCTCAGGTTTTTGTGGATAGCCGAAGTCGAGCAGGTATTGGAAGAAGTTGATGGCCTCCTGTTCTGTTGCGGACTGCTCTAGCAGATGCTTGAGGGCCGTAGCAAAGAGGGATTGATGCTCTACCACGAGGGTGATGACCTGGTGTGGCTGGAGGGTGATCGTTGTACTGAGTACATTGAGCACGGCCTGGAGCTGCCAGGTGAGCGGTAGGAACGGGGTAGCCAGCAGGTTACCTATACTCTGCCAGGAGACATAGAGCCAGGGAGCGACCTTCGTTGTAGCATGCAACGTTGGCATTGTGCTCCATGTCTCTAGCAGGAAACGCAGTGCATCCCAGGGATAGGTCTGATCGGCTGGCTGATTAGTGAGCGTACGTGCCAGATCATGGATGAGATCCGTCTGTGCTTCAGCATGCTCGTCGCCCTCGTCGCTAGCAATCTGTATATCCTCTACGTCCTCTACGTCCTCTACATCCTTTGCGTCCTTTATATCCTCTGCGTCCTCTGCATCCAGGGGAGCATCCTCATCATCCAGGTTGCTCAGCGGCTGGTAGTTATTGTGTGTAATGGTCGCCGTGCTCTGTTGTGCAGGCGTATCCCAGACCGCGAGTTGAATCTGTTGGGGCGTACTCACGGCCAGGATCTCCAACAGCAGGAAGAGTTGGCTCTGGTAGTTCTCCCAGGCGAGTGCCTGCTCGCGATCGGCGCGGTTCTGCTCCAGCATGCGTTCGATCTGTTGATGTGTCAGAGGGACGATTGATTCAAAGATGAAGGCGATCAGATCGTTGGCACGCTCGCTCTGTGGATGTTTCTCAACAAAAGAACAGATAGCCTGAGCGGCGCGCATGCCGCGTGGATGCCACCATTGAGCGAAGGCCGGATTAAAGATATAGGGCCAGAGACTGCCCCAGAGATTGAGCCAGACCGCATGTGCCTGCTCATAATCATCACGGAGCGGCATCAGTACACTCAGTACCTCATGCCAGAAGAGCCACTCCTGGCGGCCCGATCCCTGTATTCCTGTTGCAGGATTAGCCCGGCGTACGATCATCACCGTATTACTGATAAGCCCGTTGCAGAGCGCGGGTAGCTGACGTGGAATATGGTTGCCAGCTGCATGTAGCGCTTCTGCCAGTCCTTTTACTCCCTGCTTGCCGTGACTGTTCCACCAATCCCAATAAAGAGGAGTATAGGGACTGGTCACCAGCGTTTGGAGCAGATAGATCCACGCGACCGCCTCCTGGTCAGGACTCGCAACCTGTGCGAAGGTCTGGCTCCACGCACCCAACGCCCAGATATCGTTATGTTGGAGTGCCACCTGAATTTTGTTCGCAACCATCGAGCCCAGATGGTTGAGGGGCATATCTGGCTCATGGACGCTTGCCACGCCCGCAGAGGCCTGATGTAGCTCGGCAATCACGCGCTGCCCACAGATCTTCCACCAGAGCAGATAGGTTGGCTGCTCCAGATCCTCCATCTCGACAGCGCTCAACAGCATCAACCAGGTTGGCTCTGTATGCTGCAAAGGAGCAGACTTCTCCAGCATATCGTTCCAGAAGTACATACTCTCTTCTTGATTGTTGCGGATCGCGATAGTGATCTGGATTGCAATCTGCTCACAGAGCTCGTTAAGCGCACTGTGTAGACTATCCAGGATCGCCTCGATATCGGCGGGCATCGGCAAACTGGTATACTTGACCAGGAACGCATAGAACGAGTCCAGTTCCGGGAGACAGGAACTCTCCCACCAGTAACGATTCTCCGCGATCCTTGCGACGATCGACTTCAATACATTGGGACGGCGCAGGCGCGCGATATCGGTCAGGAGCATCGCTGCATGGTCGGCGATATCGTCCAGGTTCTCGTTGATCGAGCGCAGCAGATAAAGCACATCCTCCTGTGCCAGCGTCGTCTGGAACGCATTGAAGATACGCACAAAGTGGTAGAGCTCTCGGCACTGTTCTTGTTCAGCCTGAGCCAGGATCTCACGGAGCTCAGCGATCGTATGATTGTTCTCTTCAAGCAGACAGTCGACCGCATAGCTAGCGAAGCGTGCAGTAAACTTGTTGGGGGTCAGCTGTGTCTTGCGTCCATTGTAGCAGTTGAGCGCAAAGCCATTGACGCCGTCCGCATGATAGTAAGAGAGTGGGAGCTCATGCTCCTGTGCCTGAGGCCAGCAGGTGCCAACGATCGTCGGTTGCTGCTGATCGACCGGTGCGTGATAGACCCCGGAATGCGAATGTGCTTCGAGTGGTTCGTAGGTGCTAAAGGTAAGATCCTCAACAATAGCGAGTGTACGTGGCAGACTATTGGTGAGGCCCCAGAGTAGGCGTGCAACCGTCGCTGAATCGCCGGCCAGATAGATCCGCTGGCCTGGTTGGCGCATCAAAAATGCTTGCAGCAGAAATTCTAGATGCGCACGGTTGAGAATCTTTAGCGTGTGACGACCCAGCGTCCCCTGCTTAAAGAACTGGTTGACCTGCTCGCTTCTGGTACCACTTGTATCACTCGCACTATTTACGCCACTCATACCACTTCTGTCCTCATCACCCTGTATAAGGATAGGAGTGGCTGGGATCGACTGCGGTTGAGCGAACGAGAACGTCACGCGCGGCAGAATCTTTTCATCGGGTGCCAGCGTATCGTGCGTCTTCCAGGATGGTGATTCCCAGAGATTAATCGCCTCACGGGCAGTAAAGGGGAGATCAGCCTGTGAAGGGAGATCAGCCAGTACATGTGAAAAATAGATACTGGCGTTATTGGCACTGCCTGCTTGATGGCTACTATCGCTGCCTATAAAAGCTTTGTGCAGTAAGAGCGTCTCCCCATGGGCATGCAGATAAGCGAGCGAGATGGGGGCTTGTTCAGGCGCTATCTCAGAGGCAGTCGTGCCTGCGGGTAATGTATAGTGAACATAACGTAAAATCGTTTGCATACGTGTATCGTCAAGATTGCTATCCGCTACCGTCAGCGGATGAGCGTCATCCTTGTCATCCTCGCCGTTATCCTGTAAAAAGCCTGGCGAAACGGCACGGATCTGGAAACCTGTATCGCCGAAGCCCTTATTAGACCAGGTATACCAGAGCTGCTCACTCTCTGTCTTCATCAGTTACCACCCTTGTCCGTCAAAATTTCCAGCAAATGAATAAAAAACACATGGGCATGTTGAATAAAATATTGATAATAATAGCTCTTTTATAGCATACTTCTCAGTAAAACGTTCTAGCATAGACAATTTGTCTTGTCTCACCTGTCTCTATATGCCCTTGCACCCCTTCGCATCCCCATATCACCATGAATATAGATATGTCACGGGATAAGTGCCTGTAAGGATGAGGGTATTGATCATAATAAATGAACGAACATGAGGATAGAGAAGATAGGGCGTATAGGGCGGATGGGGAGGATAACAAAATGTTGGAGCACGCAGATGGGCATAAAAATACTGCCGTATCAGCGATACAGCAGTATAGTATAGTGGAGCGGGAGACGGGATTCGAACCCGCGACATCTTCCTTGGCAAGGAAGTGCTCTACCACTGAGCCACTCCCGCAATCAAGACGCACCCGTAATGGGCAGGTGAGACGGCGACGTCCTATTTTCCCATGCAGTCGCCCACATAGTATCATCGGGGCTGAAGAGCTTAACTACCGTGTTCGGGATGGGAACGGGTGTGCCCTCTTCGCTATCGTCACCAGCTCGCCTGCACATACAAGCGCTTGTCTTGACTTGGACAATAGTAGCACTCCCTTTGCAGTATGTCAAGAGGTTTTTCCAATGCATTTGTAAGATTGATTAAATTGGATAAACCAGCATACGATCTTCATGCCTTACTTTTCGTAAAAGGTTAAAAACTGGCTTGGAGACCCCCTTGCGCTATTCGGGAAAATGCACTATAATAAGCCACGTCAAAGGTTGATGAGCGTGTAACTCAGTGGTAGAGTATCCGACTTTTAATCGGGTTGTCGTGGGTTCGAATCCCACCACGCTCACTTTTCTTTCTACACTGGATTCCTCACCTGTCTCTCTCTTACGGCAGAGTATAATAGATTAGCAGGTTAGCGTAGCTGTTGCTTGTCGGCATGCTGAGATCCACGTGTAGTTTTTTTTTACCTCCTTACCTCTTTGGCTTTGTAGCCCCAATCACGTATAACAGAAATACTAAAAGTGTCTGCTAGTGTCCACAGAACAGTACCTTAGAGCGTAATAAAGATAGCACGACCAATGTAATGTTTCAGTAGGGAGATGCAGATGTTGTCCCTTTGTGAACTTGTATCGTATACCTGCACTGTGTTACACTGCTGAAAATATGCATACTAGAGCGGTTATCCCTCCCCTTCTAGTCCAGAGTAGCGCGTACGTACATGCGTGATACACTGGCACTGTAGAGGAGTGTGATAGCTAAACGGGAGGCGGTGCTGCCGCGCATAATCGCACGGTCTTGTGGCACTGATGAAAATTGGCAAAACGTATACTTGTTGTCGATGATAGAAATGAACTGCTTCATTTGATGCGCCGCGTACTGGAAGATGAAGAGTACCTGGTATCGATTTTGCAGGAGGGCAAAGATGCTTTTGCGACAGTGAAAAGCATGGTGCCTGACCTCTTAATATTGGATCTCAAGCTGGGTGATATGTCCGGTCAGGACGTACTCAAGCAGGTAAAGGGTGATCCGACCACTGCTGATGTTCCAGTAATCGTCTATACTGCGGCCGTGTTAGAAGCAGAAGAGGTTTCCCATCTCATTGAGAGCGAGCCTCAATTTTATACGGCAGTTCATTTGTTGCGCAAGCCGTTTGAACTGACCGCATTACTCGACAAAGTTGAAGAGCTACTAGACACTTCGGGCCATTCGTCACACTAAATTCAACGCATGTGTTACACTAGCCGGAAAGAGATCCGGTGCTTGCCACTATTTGGACACATAAAAAAACAAGGAAACGGGAAGGCGTGAGTTCCAGATAAGAGCCTGTATCGTCATCCCCCATATATCCTCTACATAAGAAAGGAATCGAGCTGATGAAGTTCTTAATAGGATTGCTCGTTGGTATAGGCCTGGGAGTCGTTGCGGGATTACTGCTCGCTCCTCAGTCTGGTGAGGCGACTCGTGCTCAATTAGGCGAACAGGGTATTCAGTTGAATGCAGGCGCATTGAATGACGAAATTCGTGGACGTGCGCAGGAAGCACTTGTTCAGGGCCGTGAGCTCTATTCACGTACCAAAAATGAGCTTTCCGATCGCTACACACGCGCGAAATCAGGCGAACTCTAAGATCTTATTCCGAAAACCAACGCGACTGGCGTCGCTAGTGCTATGCACACGCAAGTTTTCGGATAAGTAGTAAGGCTTGATAATTCGCTGGCACTGTTGATGACTTGCTGGCACTAGAGGAAGAACGCCGTACGAGAGAACATAAGGTTCTTGCGTGCGGCGTTCTTCCTAATAATAGAAGAATGCGAGCCTCACATCGAGTAGATGTAGAGGCTAGAGGCTATGGGCGGGGCCCAACTGGCAGTAAGAAAGGAGCTTTGACGGTCGTGAGTAGACCGGCAAGAGCTGTATACCATGCGACGATTGCTGTGATGATACCAAGCCAGCCACCAATAACTGTAAACGTCGATGTACTACCCAGGGCACCGATTGTCAGGGCTAAGAAGGTCAGGAAAAGGAAGAAAAAGACTCCGATGAGCGCATAGTTGCTTCTCAATGAACCGATAAGTAACAGAAGCGTAAAGATTGTCCAACCTAAGAGGACGAAACCGAAGGCAGTGTCATTAGGGATTAACTTGAATTGCAGGCTGAAGCCAATTGCAAGCCAGAAGGCACCATACGATGAGAAGGCTGTACCACCAAAGGTATTGCCCGTACGGAATTCCCACATGCCTGCTAATAATTGTGCCAGGCCGCCATAGAAGAAAGCAAAACCAATAACAATCCCTGCTCCCGTGAATAAGTTCGCATTGGCTGCACTGAGGACAAATGTTGTAAGGGCGAAGGCGCTGAGGCCAAGTGGAGCTGGATTGATAGCAGTGGCAACGGCCGATTCGGCCTCTTCATTTTTTAAGGCAATCTGTGCCATAAAACTTCCTACCTCTCTCACACGAACTGTTATTTCTTTGTTCGCGTGATCTATTCGCTGAACGGTCAGTCGTACTAGATGCAGTAGTGTGCAGGCGACATTACCTGCCACAGGTAGGGTCCTTTGGGATCTGCTTCATGGAAGCATGGAGTTAGATAGCGCTACATAGTGTTCTACAATCTTGTCGCTACAAATTTTCTACGACTATGTACTACTATGCACTGTGGGATGCCCTCTCCTTTCCTTACGTTCTTGCTAAAATGTATCTGTGTATGCACAATACTGCATACACTATCCACTATTGTACTCTATATCGAGAACAATTACCATCAGCGCAAATATTTCTTGCTGCATATATGCCGGCTCATTTAACATTCATGTCTTACAATGACTACAGGTTGCGAAATCTATTCAGAGCCTAGATAGTAGAGAGCAAAAAAAGAGATAGAGAAAGAGATGATATATGCCGCAACAAGATGTGCATCCTGCTATGTTTCCGTTCTGGGTCTTTGGCGACCTCCATTATCGAGCGGTCGTTGCATGGCACAAGTACCATACGCTACGTCTGGCCTCTATGTTCGATGACCTCCAGACGCTCTGGCGTTTGGGTGAGCGACCCATGTTCTGTGCTTCGCCGGGTGATCTCGTCGAGACATGTGCCCGTGAGAACTATGATCTTGCGAAGACTTCATTGAAGTCTCAACTGGCGGATATGCCGTTCTATCCAGGGGTTGGCAATCATGAGTATCAGACCGGGAGCGATGGCGGTGCATGGGGTTCGCCTGAGTCGTTTCATGCCGTCTGGCAGCGACCGCTACGCTATAGTTGGGAGGAGGGTGGCTATCTTTTCATCATGCTGGACTATCCAGATCCGCGTACACTGCCAGATGCCGACCATGAGATAGCGATCTCGCTAGAGACATTATCGTTTCTCGACGCGACCCTGGCGGAGCATAAGGACCAACCTGCGATCATCTTTTTGCACTGCCCGTTACGGAATACAGTACTGGATCGCGATCCTGTGCGACATCGTGATTTTAGCTCGCAACAAAGTTTCTTCTCGCCTGAGAACTCAGATGAGGTGCGAGCAATCCTGGAGCAGCGTGGCAATGCGCGCCTCTTTATCAGCGGGCATACGCACTCGGGTTGGGAAGCTCCGAACCTCGTCGTCACTGAAGAACTGGGTGGGCATCCAGTCACATTCGTCAATGTCATGTCGCCCTGGTATACTGGATGTAATACCGGTCCACACCTGAGTAGCGATCTACGCACCTTTGAATATCAACCCGATACCCCCGATGTCGTACCCAGTTTCTCTTTCCGCCTGTACGCTGACCATGCGAGTATTCGTGTCCGTGAACATACAGGGCAGGTCTGGCTGAAAGAGTGGAATGTACCTTTGTAAGAGACCGGAAGATGTCTTAAGATGTCTGGAAGATGTCATGCTTTGCTTGATGTAAGGGTGTATTGTTCTTCTGCCTGGGTTACAATGGTGTGTGTACGTTATCTGTTGTGATCTATTTGTAGAGAAAGAGCCAGAAAACACATGCCTGAGAAGATTGTATACCTGGATTGTCATTCCGGAGTGAGTGGAGATATGTTGTTGGGAGCCTGGCTGGATGCTGGTCTCCCCTTTGAACATCTGCGTGAGGAGCTCAAGAAGCTGCCAGTGGAGGGCTACGAGCTTACAGCTGAGCCATTTACCGATAAGGGTATTACCGGTACACGCTTTGATGTACGCCTGACAGTGCAGGATCAGCCTGCCCGCCGCTATACCGCTATAGCAGCCCTGCTGGCTCGTTCAGAGCTTTCACCGTGGGTTCGCGAGACAGCTAGTGCTATCTTCCGCACGCTCGGCGAAGCAGAGGCAGCCGTGCATGGCGTCTCGCTGGACGAGATCCATTTTCATGAGGTCGGAGCCGTCGACGCTATTGTGGATATTGTCGGCAACGTCATCGCTCTAGAACTGTTGGGCATCACTCGGGTCTACGCTTCACCACTCCCCCTGACACGTGGTCATCTGCGCATGTCCCATGGCCTCATGCCGCTCCCCGCGCCTGCCACCCTGGAGATCTTGAGCCGCGTCAAAGCGCCCTGGGTGCCCAGTCCCATCGAAGGTGAGCTCGTAACCCCCACCGGAGCAGCGATCCTTGCAACCGTCGCGCACTTCGAAATGCCTGCCATTGCCATTGAGAACATCGGTTACGGTTTTGGGAAGAAGCGTGTCATCTGGCCCAACTGCCTGCGTGCCTGTCTCGGTGATGCTTATGGTACCACACAGCATGTTCACAACGACCATACGCACGAGCATAACCACGTACACGAGCATGAGCATAACCACGTACACGAGCATGAGCATAACCACGTACATGAGCACGAGCATAGTCACGAGCACGAGCACAGTCATGAAGGTGATAGTATCCAGAATTCTCAGGTGTAATATGTATAATGTGATTTGACACATGTTGATACGGTAGATTATCATTAAGATGGGTTAAAAAGTTCTACGTGCGTCGTCTTTCTGTAAGGGGAACGTCTGGAAAAATATGCGACTCTCCTATTATGTATATGTACAATTGATCCAGTAGAGGGGTACTGTGCCCTTCTAATCGTATACACCAGAGAAGGATAGAACGATGGAGACAACAATCCGGCATGCTGTCGAGGGCGTAACATTTGGCGCACGTGGCTGTTCATCCTGTACCTGCGATCCTTGTGATTGCAATCCCTGCACCTGTGGCGATAATCGTACACCCAGTTATCCAGAATGGCGTGTTAGTGGTTGCGCACTGACCAGTGGCACGGTAAATGGCGTCAATGTTGCGCAACAATATATGCTTAGCCTGACACAACCAGTGAAGGCCGGCATCTATACAGACTGGTATTCCGTGCTGCTACTACCAGAGGAGGCGAGTGAAGAGCAATGTGAAGCCTTGCTAGCCGTCTTCGAGTCAACCCTGAATAGCTGGCCTGCAGAAGCCGGTGACCGCCCTGCCTTGCGTTCCGCCGTCTACCAGACGCGTATCGGACTCCAGTTTGGTGAAGAGAATGCGGGCCTGAGTGTGCGCTTTGATCCGCAAAAGAGCCGGCTCATACGCACTGGTGACTTCACCGTCACTCCACGAATCTGGACATACAAAGGCGAAGTAGCCCTGCGAGACGTCTTTAACACTGGTCGTTAAAGATTGCGGACGGCCTGCTTGCATTGTTCCGAGCCTATCATTACATAGCGGCGGCACATCAATATCGCAAGTATATTTGGGTAGAATGACTGGTTCCAGCTGTGGAAGAGCATGAATTTTCCTGCCTCTTCCCAGCATTCGTCATTTTGCCCAAAAAAGACTTGATTTTTTCGGATGAGTATGGTAATATTGTTTTTGTTGAAAGAAACCGCCTGTATGTGCAGGTGAACCGGTAACGACAGCGAAGAGGGTACACCCGTTCCCATCCCGAACACGGAAGTTAAGCTCTTCAGCCCCGATGATACTATGTGGGCGACTGCATGGGAAAATAGGACGTCGCCGTTTCACCCGCCCAGCACAGACGGTTTTTTTGTGCTATCAAGAGACATAACCTCCACACCATCTCCGATGCAGTAAAAGTCCACTAGTGCCTGAAAAGTACCCAAAAATCGCCCCCTCTCAAAGAGCTCACCGATGTAGGTTTTTTGTGGGATAGGCCATGAAATCTCATCGCAGGCGGATGCAGACAGATGGGACGTCATGACAAATGCGTCATGTCACTTGCCAATAACGTTTACTATTGCCTGTATAGTGCACTTAAGATCTTGTCACCCTCTTTGAGGGGGGAGATAGCTTTAGCTATCGGGGGGAGTAAATGTTCGAATAACGTTATAATCTCGAATTAAACGCTCTTTATCACGCTCACCTTTATCGTCTGTTATCCTCGAAGACAAAATCCACGTCCGAACGGGAGATGGTTGGCGTAGAAGAGTCATCGAGAGCAGAAGGCGAGGATGGCTCCCCCCGATAGCTAAAGCTATCTCCCCCCTCCGAGAGGGGGACGAGTTTTTGGCGAGTTTACGGGCGACAGCGATATATATTTAATATATGCGATATGCATGATAATAGATGTTAATACGCATCTACTTCTATGAGGATCACCGGGATAGGCCAAAAGGAAACCTACATCGGCGAGCCTCGGAGAGGGAGGCTGTGTGCTTTACTGGTTGTCTACAAACATCGGTTTGCGATATCTAGGTTGACGTTTCACAACGCGATATCCAACGCTCTCATAGAGGTAGACTGACCTGCCTGGATTTTCAGCGACCGTAGAGATTTCTGCTTGCTTCACTCCCTGCTCCTGAAAACGTCGAACCGTACGTGTCATCAAGGCTTTCCCGAGTCCGCGCCGACGCCAGGCGCGACGTACCGCGACCCAGGGTGTGTGTCCCCCTGCATCATCAATAAGATTAATGACCAGACCCGCTATCTCATCGCCATCCCAGGCGATAAACCACAGGCTTGTATCTACTTTTGGCCAATGTAGATCCTGAAAAAAGCTAGCATAGCTTTCTCTGATGTGGCCTGTTCGTGTGTCCTGGAAAGCCTCATCATTTGCTGCATAAATAGCTGAAAGGTGCTCTGTCTCAACAGGGCGTAGCACCAGACCAGTTGGCAAGGGAGCCAGGGATATCGGCGTGTCTGAAAGTTGGCAGACCATCTCCACGTAAGTAAAAGCCACACTATATCCTTCACTCAAAAGGAGCGCTCGACTGGCGGGCTGGCTTTCATCGGCATTGGCACCAAAGATGAGTGGCCCTGTAGCTGGATGCGTCTGCGCGATCTGGCGCAGACGTTGCTCCTGCCAATGTAAGAGTGCTCGACCAATCCCTTTGCGCCGCCACTCGGGCACGATCCAGCCAGGCAGGAGATACAATCGTGTTCCATCTACTTCCTCCCACCAATCAAGCCAGCTATAGCCAATCCCTATCCCGTTTACCTCGACAAGCAAACAGTCCTGTGCTGGATCACAAGAGGCGTTAGAGACCGTATCTGGTCCGGGTAACCAGATGTTACCATCAACAACTCGCACCGCATCGCGTACAGCTTTCAGCACAGGTATGTCGGTTTCGCCTTGAAAAAGGTGGAATGTTAAACCTGGAATAGAGGGAGCATTGGGCAGGACAAGAAAAGCATCGGTATGGCTCATAGATATATTTGTTCCTCTCTATTAGACGTTCTTCGAAAATTCCTTCAGAACGTCTACTACATTGTGTTAGAATATATTTTGTATATAAAATAAAGTATATAACATCTATTAGTGCACTAAGAGGCGTGCCAACTGCGCTAGTCGGTTGGTTAGGGCAGAAGATTGCTTCGCGGCTACGACCAGGCAAATCCTGATATACTTTATGATGATAAAAGCGCTCATGTAGGAAGTAATAAAAAGGAGGGCATATCCATATGCTGGATGTGTCCTCTTTTTACTAGATATGCGAACAACGAGTTGTGCTGCTTACTATATCTTAAAAGGTCAGCTTGCTGGCATCACCAGGGTTTTGATTGACAAACTTCTCTGCATAATCACCGATCACAGGAAGTTTGAAGAACTTGCCCTGCCCTGCATTGATAATAGAGACCAGCCATCCAACAAACCCTGCAATAACAACCAGTCCGGACAGACAGTAGAAGGCGAGTGAGAATTGTCCGAGTGCATTTGAAACGCCCCATAACACAAGAGTGAGTGTGCACAGTATAAATGATTGTACTGCGTGAAAGCGTACAAAGCGATTCTGCTTTTCGAGAAAAAAGACAACCGGTCCCATGATGATGCCTACAACATAGCTGAGGGCGGCTGTTACATTCGGGCTCATGCCCAACGCGGTCGTCTGCGGATTAGGATTGCCGTATGGGGACTGAGGCTGACCGTAGGGTGCTTGTTGCTGACCATAGCTCTGCTGCTGCTGATAGCCTGCTTGTCCATAAGGCTGCTGCGGATTGGGTGGTGTACCAGGTGCGCCATACTGATTGTAGGGCTCGCTATTACCTTGTGGTGCGCCGTTATAGGGATCGGTTGGCTGAGGGCCTGGCTGCTGATAAGGATCTTGATAGCTCATTCTCTGCGTACTCCTTTAACTCAAACCATAGTAAGAAAGGGGTATGACGACCCAGGTATTATTGCCTCTCCATTATCATGGACGCACAAGAGTTTCAATTATCAAATAGGCGTACATGGAATAGGATAAATGACAAGAAAGATAGGAGTGTATAACGTTGTGCCGTACAGGGGATGTACGGATGATAAACTATGTATTCGGATAGATAATGCACTTTACTCACTAGCCCTTTTTCCGCAAGGATACAGGGCGACCTGTATCCTTTTTTACGGTTCTTCTGAATGGAGACCGCTGCGACGTAGCTGATCGTGCGGGGTGATGTTGTTGCTGTTGCGGTCGTCGCGATCACGATGGAGCGGCACCGGCATGAGCGGCATCTCATTCTCGTTCTCGTTTGACTCTATGTGAGCAGTGTATTCGCTGGCGTTGGTGCTGCTATCGGGAGCCTCTACGTAGGGTTCCAGCGCCTCGTCGATAACCTGATCCATATTGTCGACCAGCGTGAATTTGAGCTGTTGACGGATCTTGGCCGGGATCTCTTGCAGGTCTTTCTGATTGGCCGCTGGTATGATCAGATGCTTGATCTGAGCCTGGGCTGCCGCCAGAACCTTCTCTTTGAGTCCACCGATGGCCAGGACGTTGCCTAGCAGTGTGACTTCGCCGGTCATCGCGAGATTTTTACGCACGGGCCGTCGCGCGAGTGCCGAGACCAGGGCAGTCGCAATAGTAATACCAGCCGAGGGTCCATCCTTCGGGATCGCGTTCTCTGGCAGATGGATATGGACATCGGTCGTATCCTGAAAACTGGTATCGATATGCAGTTTCTCGGCGCGGGTTCGAATGTAGGAGAGCGCAGCCAGAACCGACTCGCGCATCACATCGCCAAGCTGACCTGTTAAGAAGAGTTCGCCCTTGCCGACCATTGTGACGACCTCGACTGGTAGCAGGATACCACCCATCTCAGTCCAGGCCAGTCCCATCGTAGCACCGATCTGGGTGCGTTGCAATGGTGGTGTATTGGAGTAGAGCGGAGTTCCCAGGTATTGTTCCAGGTTGGTCTGGGTAATACGTATATGGGCGCTTGGCTTCCCCAGGATGCGGCGTGCCGCCTTGCGACAGATATTGGCTAGCTGGCGCTCCAGATTACGGACACCAGCCTCACGGGTGTAGTCCGTCACGATACGTCTCATGACCGTCTGCGAGATATGTATCTGCTCAGCGGTCAGACCATGCTCGCGTAATACTCTTGGCAGCAGGTGGCGTGTACCGATATTGACCTTCTCGTCCAGTATATAGCCGGGCAGATCGATGATATCCATGCGGTCAGCCAGTGCGCGCGGGATCTGGTACTTGATATTCCCTGTACAGATGAAGAAGACCTCAGAGAGATCGAAGGGGACCTCAAGATAGTGATCGGTAAAGTCGTTATTCTGCTCCGCATCCAGAACCTCAAGCAGGGCAGCCGCAGGATCGCCGCGATACTCGGCAGAGAGCTTATCGATCTCATCCAGCAGGAAGACAGGATTGCTTACACCGACCATCTTCATACTCTGAATGATACGACCGGGGAGCGCTCCGACATAGGTGCGGCGATGACCACGGATCTCCGCCTCATCATGTACACCACCCAGCGAGATCCGTGCGAACTTGCGGTTCAGTGCCTTCGCAATCGATTGTCCCAACGATGTTTTACCAACACCAGGAGGGCCAATCAAGCAAAGGATTTGACCCTGACTCATCCCATGTGCATTGCCCTGACGCTGCGCGGCCTGGAGACGTAGCTGGCGGACGGCGAGGAACTCAAGGATACGCTCTTTAATCCCTTCCAGACCGTAGTGATCCTCATCCAGCACTCGGCGTGCCTGCTCGATATCGAAGCTATCCTCACTCCGCTCCTTCCAGGGTAGCGCCAGGACCCAATCGATATACGAACGGATCACCGAAAGCTCTGCCGACTGCGAAGGGGTGCGCTCAAGGCGATCAATCTCCTTACGCACCTTCGTAGCCACCTCCGGCGGTAACTGCTTCTCTTGCAGACGTGTGCGTAGCTCATCGGTCTCTGACGTGCTCTCCATGCCCAACTCTTCTTGAATCGCACGCAACTGCTCACGGAGATAAAACTCTTTTTGTGAGCGATCAACCTGCGAACGGACCCGGCTACGAATCGTCGTCTCAAGCTCTAAAATCTCGATCTCATTGCCCATGATCACACAGATCTTCTCCAGACGTGCCAGAGCATCCATCGTCTCCAGCAGGTCCTGCTGCTGAGCCGTATCGGTCACGAGATGGGCGGCCAGGGTATCGGAGAGCAAGGGAGAGCTTTTGAGCGCGATCATTGAAGTGATATCTTCAACAGAGAAGCGGCGATTGAGCTGAGTATAGCGTTCAAAGAGGCTGGTTGCATGGCGGACGAGGGCATCAACCTGGGGACCAGTAGCAAGTGTCTCCTCTTCTGGTTGCGCACGCACACGGATAAAGGGCTCGAACTCTGTATATTCCGAGATGGTCACACGACAGATGCCACGGATCAGCACCTGAAGGCTGCTGCCATCTTGCTGGCGATGCATCGTCACGACCTCGGCCAGCGTACCGATCGCATACAGATCTTTCGCTTGTGGATCATCGATATTCGCATCACGCTGAGCGACTGTGATCAGGAGATGATTGGGATTGAGCATTGCCTCTTCAATAGCACGGACCGTCTTTTCACGAGCGATCGTAAGCGCCTGACGATTCTGAGGAAACGCGACGATGTTTTTTAGCGCGATCAGAGGATATTCAACGGAGAAATCATGCTGCATTACATCCTGGCGTTCCTGTTCGCTCATTGGTTTCCACCTATCTTCTTACTGATCAGCCACCAGGGGTTACCGGCGAGAGCACGTATGTTGTCGAGCAGGCACGAGATACCCCCTACAATACAGGACCAAAGACAGAGACTATGAAGCAGAATCTGTAACAGCGGCCAGACAGCATTTTACTGCGTCTGGCAGGTTACAGTGTATAAAAACAGATGAGTCTGCATTAAGCAGACTCATTTTCTGAATACGCATTGCTGCGTTCACTGCGCGTTACCAGGAGTGGTTTGGTGTGCGCACTGATCGTCTCTCCGTTGATGATGACTCTTTTCACATCACCACGGGAAGGGATCTCATACATCACATCCAACAGCACATCCTCAATAATTGTACGCAGGCCACGAGCACCAGTACGCTGGCGTAAGGCGCTTTCGGAAGCAGCATCCAGGGCCTCATTCGTAAAGACCAACTCGACTCGATCGAGCTGTAAGAGCTTCTGATACTGTTTAATGATCGCGTTCTTTGGCTCTGTCAGGATGCGAATTAACGCCTCTTTGTCCAGAGTATCAAGGGCGACCTCGACAGGGAGGCGACCGACGAACTCTGGGATCAAGCCATATTTGAGCAGATCATCAGGGATCATACGGGTCAGCACCGTCTCCTTCTTCTCAGCAGTAACAGACTTCTCGCCCTTGTCTTTGTCTTTATCTTTTTTGTTAAAGCCCATCGATTTGTTGCTGCCCAGGCGCTGCTCAACAATCTTCTCCAGGCCCTCGAAGGCACCACCACAGATGAACAGAATATTCGCCGTATTGATCTGGATGAAGTCTTGATGAGGGTGTTTACGACCACCCTGAGGTGGGACGTTCGCAACGGTGCCCTCGATGATCTTCAGCAGAGCCTGCTGAACACCTTCACCGGAGACATCGCGGGTGATTGAAGGATTGTCAGATTTACGTGCGATCTTATCGATCTCATCGATGTAGACGATACCGCGTTCAGCACGTGCCACATCAAAATCAGCCGACTGGATCAAGCGCAACAAGATGTTCTCAACATCTTCACCAACATAGCCAGCCTCGGTCAGAGCGGTTGCATCCGCGATACAGAAGGGGACATCCAGGATCTTGGCGAGGGTCTGGGCAAGCAGTGTTTTACCACTGCCTGTTGGACCAATCATCAAGATATTGCTCTTGCCCAGTTCTACTTCCTCGATCTGCATTCCTACGCCGACGCGTTTATAGTGGTTATAGACCGCTACAGCGAGCGTCTTCTTGGCGCGTTCCTGTCCGATTACATATTGGCTGAGTTGCTCATAGATCTTTTTAGGTGTCGGTAGCTTGCCTGTCTGGAGGCGTGGCTTCGCAACAGTGGCTTGCTCTTCTTCGATGATCTCTCGACACAAATCGATACACTCATCACAGATATAGACACCACCAGGTCCAGCGATTAAACGCTGTACCTGGTCCTGGCTTTTCCCACAAAAAGAGCAACGATAAGTCGTGCGCATATTTTTTGAATTCGCCACGTCTGTTACCTTTCCTGCATGTACAACACAGCACCGATTGCTTGCATGATTATTCTACTGTCTCCGAGTGTGTGTCCTCGGACTGTGCTGCGGGTTCTTCTGCGGGCTCTTCACCCACTACCGCGGCTGCCTCTGCGTTCGCAATGGCATCGGCCTCTTCCGCTGACTCTTCGACGGCTGCATCCAGCACTGCCGTATCCTCATCTTCCTGCTCATCAGGATCGGGATCGGTAGTAAGCTCGATCAGTCGAGAGAGAGCTTTCTCGCGGCGGAAGCTGAGCATCAGTGAACGGACCTGGTCCTCTGTACGTGGTAGTGCCTGACCAATCTGCTCATAGGCGTTAAAGAGCGCCTCAATCTCAGGGGCCTCAACCGTGATATTCTCTTGATGAGCGAACTCTTCAAGGACGAGTTCACGTTTGACACGCTCCTCCGCATCCGGACGCAATTCCTCATGATACGCTTCGTGTGACTTATTGGTCATACTCAGGTACTGATCAAGGTTTAGATGCTGCTGCTCCAACATATGACCGAACTGGTGCTCGATGTTGTGAATCTCTTCATCGATCAGCAGAGGATGGATAGAGAATTCTGTCTTCTCGACGAGTGCCTTCACAGCCGTATCACGCAACGTTTCGATGCTAGCGCGTTTTTTGCGCTCCAGAATATTGTCGCTCAAAGCGCGACGCAGATCCTCGACATTATCGAACTGATCGTCGCTGACCTTTTTAGCGAACTCATCATCGACAGCAGGCGTACTTTTTGCCTCGATGCTGTGGATCGTCAACTCGTAGTTCGCCTCTTTGCCGGCAAACTTCTCATTGCTGTAGTCCTCAGGGATGGTCGTGGTGAACGATTTACTTTCACCGTTCGTCATGCCGATAATATGCTCGTCCATGCCACTGAACAGGCCATGGCGCTCATCCGTAATCTCGAACGTGTTATCTTTCAGGTCAGAGATCTGCTGCTCGCCCGAGGTCAGTTTCAGATCCGCTTTAATGCGGTCCCCATACTCGACCGGGCGCTCAACGTTTGCCCACTCAGCCAGCTGATTCTGGAAGGTTGCTATTTCTGCATCGACCTCTTCCGAACCGACTAGAATGTCTTCACGCTCAAAGTGCAATGACTTGTAATCAGGCAGAATGACAGGTGTGATAACAGGGATAGTCATACTGAAATGATAATCCTGACCCATCTCAAAGACCGGCGCATCTACCTGGGGTTGTGTGATAGGGGTGAGGTCATGTTCCTTCAGAGCGTTGCTATAGGCCTCTGAGATCAGGTCATCCAGACCCTCCTGGTAAATATACTCTTTTCCTACGCGTCGCTCCACCATTGAACGTGGCGCTTTGCCTTTACGGAAGCCTTGGATATCGACTTGTTTGACTAACTTGCGATATGCCTTATCTGAGGCTTTTTCCATCTCGTCCCAAGTCACATCTACATTTAGGACGGCCTCGCTATTTGGCAACTTTTCTACAGAGACCTTCACATTTCCTCCAACGGGTTATTCTTTATTGTATTTGTTTGTGCTAATTGACTGCGAAAAAAATCTGATGTGAAGCTATTATACTACCTTTAGACTCATTTCGCTGAGCGCTGCAAGGAGTTTAAATCGTTCGAGTACGGACTGCGGAAGCGCAGGGAGGTAACCAACTACATCCATAGAACCACCCCACTGAGAAGTGTATGTTGCATTCCCAACATATCTGTCTGTAATCCATTATAGACGGACGCGTTACAATCTACGTCTAGTCCCCGGTTACTTCTGCGCTTACTGTAGCCGTGTAACAGGTAACCTTGCGATTACCTTTGACGTGTATGGTAGATAGATAGGTTGGAGCGGGAGACGGGATTCGAACCCGCGACATCTTCCTTGGCAAGGAAGTGCTCTACCACTGAGCCACTCCCGCTTAACGTTATTGCTGTGTGTCTCTTCTCCCTTTGTTGGGAAGTGGGCGGTGAGAGACTCGAACTCTCACGGTTCATCACCAACAGATCCTAAGTCTGTCCTGTCTACCAATTTCAGCAACCGCCCTCGGTATACTCGTGTGGGGATATGATTCCCACTTGAGGATAATACATCAGCACCTTCCCTGATGTCAAGACAATTTGCTCTTTCGCCCTTTTTGTCTACCGTTCCTATGCCACTTTGCCGTTTTTTTTCTATCCATGGGGAATTTGAACACTCGTTTGTTGGATAAGATACAACGTTTAGCAGGTAAGATACCAGGAGGAGGTAGCAGTGAGCGCTAGCTTGCTGTTGTCTTTTGCCTGGTAGCTGTTTCTCTCGCTTATGACGTTGATGTATACATGGTAGCGGAAAAGTCGCCAGAATTGATGACTTTATTTTGTGATAGGTCATAGATTTCAAATGTGGGACCATTGATATCCCCAGCTCCATCTACCTGTGCTTTGATGTCGAGCCTGAGCTTCTGACCGTGGTTGGCGCTGTGTAGGACTAGCGTAAAGGTGCTGTCCTGGAGGTCAGTGGGGCTATTGGGGGTCAGCGTGCCTGTCATTGTATAGTGCTGGCTGGAAGTTATAAATGTGGCATTGACTGTATTTGTGCTCTGTTGTGTGATGATGAGTTGATAGTTAGCTGGTTTGCTGCTGCCAGTATTTTGCAGAGAATTGATTGTGCCGTCATAGCAATCCGCGAGACGAGGATAGTCAGGGTTGACATTGTTCGCCTGTGCGAGGCTACCGTTACATTGTGGCTGGCTGCTTGTCAGGGGGCTGATGGCTTTGTTGTCGGAGGATCTGTGGCTGTAATAGATGATTGTGAAGAGCCCGATATTGCCGCCAACTACGATCATGATAAATATGAGCAGCGCTAGCAGCAGGTACTTGTTGCGGCGCTGTCTTCTCTGTTGTTGTTGATATGCTGAGAGCTTGCTGTAGTGTCTCGGCTGGTCGGGCACAGGCTGCTGAGCGGGTATCTCAGTCCCTTTTCTCTCTTTTTTCTGTCGTGAACCGCCCTGCGTTGTCGGAACCAGCTCGGACTGCTCGGCGGATACAGCCGGTATATTCGCTGTGGCAAGGATCTCTAAATCTTCTTTTGAGAGCGGTAATGGCTGTGTCGAGGTCATCGCTATTGCTGTGTTGGGATCGGTTGGGGGCTGGATGATAGCGATGCTGAGCGCCTGCCAGAACTCTTCTATCGTAGCATAACGCTCTTCGTTGCTCAGCTTCATCGACTTTGTAATGACCGCTGAGACCTTACGTGAGATGGCGGGATAGACCTCATGGGCCGGTCGACAAGGATCTTCAGCATTATTGCAGAAGGTGCGGCTCAATGCGTCGGCCGGTATCTTGCCTGTGAGCAGGGTATAGAGGGTGGCACCAACCGCATAGATGTCGGTTCTTGTATTGGTTCCCTGTCCATATTGCTCGGGGGCCGCATAGCCGGGTGTGCCGAAGCGAAAAACGTTGGTTGTTTTATCGGCAACGTACTCTTTCGCCAGTCCAAAGTCTACCAGGACCGCATCGTTGGCGCTCAGCGGGATGACGATATTTGAAGGCTTAAGATCACGATGGATGATCGGTGGCTTCTGGCTATGTAGATAGGTCAATGCATCGACAATAGGGGTCAGCAGGGCCATCGCTAACGCCAGCGAGAAGCGGTTATACGGCTGCTCGTTGCGTAGCACCTCTAAATTTTTGCCTTTGATATAGTCCATCAGCATATAGAGGCGATTGAGTCTGGTATCCTCAAAGACCTGATACACATGAGGAAGGGAACGGTGTTTCAGGCGGCGTAAGACCTCTGCCTCGAACGTAAGATGTGTGCGATCCCGATTTTTAGGATCGATAAGCTCTTTTAATGCGTAGTGGTTATTGCGAGCGCGCTTCTCGTGCACAAGATAGACAGCACTAAAGCCTCCTTGTCCGAGTAGATCATCGACAATATAACGTTCACCTTTGTGGTCTTGTATACTGGCTCCTACTGGGAGCGTTAAATCTTCCTGAAGCACACGACACCTCTCCCCATGGAGGAGACGAAGAAGCTATATGCATGGATACATCGATACCTATACATACAAATACATACACAGAGCTTCTACGCCTGACTGTTCTTATTTACTTGCTTGATCTGGTAAAACGCGCTGTGCAGTCAAATACGTAGCCATCAATTTGATGCTCTATACATCAGTACGTTCTATTGTAGAACGGTAAAGACTACTGTACGTAACGTTGTCCCATGTAATGACGGTACATAGTAGCCAGCGCAGGTAATTAAATTCAGGTATTTTCCACTGGAATCGGCAAAAATAGTTTGTAATGGAACATTTTCGACAGGATAGTTTGTCGTGCGTGTTACGCGAAAAGATAATTGTTGTTGACTGGCCGTTGTGATCATGACCTGGTCACCAGGTTGAAGGAGATGGAGATACCAGAAGGTTGCGGGACCACCACCGGGACGATCGACGTGGGCATCGATGACGGCGCTACCCTGCTCACCGGGACGAGAGCCGGAACTGTACCAGCCAGCGTCATCCCAGGGTTGCTGGTGTGGTGTGTCCAGGTTGCCGCTATTTAAGACTCCGACGGGCTCAATCGCGGCATCGACACCAATGGCTGGTATGCGAATATGTATCGGTGTTGCGATTGACCGTGGTGCAGGTGCTGTCGCCTTCTGGACCCTGGTGGTTGTGTATGACGCAAGTATGGCCTCAGGCCTTTGAATAGGAGCTGTTCCGCAACTGCTGATTACTAGCATAAGCAGACCGAGCAGTACGATACTGCTACCGGTCTGTTTATGCATAAAACTCATCATCTTGAAGCGTTCCTCTGTGCGTTACCGTTGCAAACGCTGCTGGTGAGTATAACGGGCCACGCCAGTGATGCCAATACCGGCGATGATTAATGTGAGAATGATACTGAGCCAGAGCGTCGATTGTGGCTGCGTTGGATCGGCGGCTACCGGATCACTACCGGTCTGTGGTAGACCAGGGATACCGGGTGTTTCAGCGAAGACAAGCTGTACTTTAGGCGTACTCGTAAAGGTCCCAATCGCGAAGATGCTGGCGACTGCATTCACACTGAACTGTTCCGTACCATTGATACTCTGGTCTATACTCGGAGCGCTCAAATGAACCGAGCAGGGGCCGCTATCCATGGTCAGATAGTTGCTATCATCCTGGTAGCCGATCGAGTTGATAGGAGTATCCCCACCAAGTAAGACATTGACGTTCCCTGCATCTGGAATCAGATGGTAGATGCGTACCTTCGTGTGGTTGGCAATGACTTGATTATCATCGACAAAGACCTGAAGATTAAGAGTCTGAGGGGTGGCACCAACGGCTGCTATTGTATAGGTTTTCCCGGCTCCCACTGGCAATGTTTTCGTAAGCGCTGAAGCGTTGATCCCTTTCCCGACCAGGGCGATCTGTACTTTGTGTGGTCCGGCCGGTAATGGTACGTAGTTGGTAACGGACCCGAAGGCAAAGCTATTGAGGAATGGCTTCCCATCTACAAAAACATCGGCTGTCCCTACAAATGGCGATGCATGGATAATGCGCACATATGACGTATCGCTGGCCGCCGCCGCATTCTGCAGGGAGCCAGGACCGCTATACCAACCAAAACACGCCACCACAACACTCACTATAGCTGCAAGTAATAAAAAGGAGACCTTGCACTCCCAACGTCCTTCTGGTGTTTTTTTCGCCATACGTCAATCTCCTCTAGCTTATTATTGAATATGATTGGATGAATACAGTATCTTGTTATAAGAGTAGCAGTTTGTGTAAATGAAAACGATGTTTCGCATACTACCTTACTATAGACATTATGTGGTATTGGCATTGACAGAGGTAGATGTGAAAGGTAGCAATATGGTTGAGAACATGCAGTCATTTCTCTATTTATCCTTGTATATCTTAACCACAGCTCAAAGGCGTAGTAACGTTATGATATGAGTAAGCGAACTTTTGGGTTGCTATGGGAGAAAATTATAGAGCATGAATAGAGTATATATAATAATACATGTATATATGTTTATGTGTACAATAAATAGAGAGTGTACTTGATGCGAAGACCAGCGATTCTTTATCGTTAAAGGCAACCGATCCTTTGCCGATTCTTTTAGAAATGAGTTGGCTTTCGCGTCACATAAATAGATGTGTATGTATACTGATTGGCATTGACACATGGTGCTTTATCATCCACACTCGGGGGGAGCCAGATTTTAATATATTTCTACTTGACGCGTAAAGAAAATAGGATTATAACAGCGGAAAGTGACGTAGGTAGGGCTATAGGTAGGGCTGTACTGTTACTGATGTGTTGGGTGAGGAGTTTGAAAGCGTAAATGATGGACAGTATGGATAGACAGAATAACCTGTTGAGGTCCGCTCGTATTGAGAAACATTGGACGCCGGAATTTGTGAGCGAGCGTGTTGGGGTGAGCCGCAACACGTATATTCGCTGGGAAGCGGGAGTGCAGACACCACGTCTTACCTCTCTGGCTACGCTCTGTCATGTGTTTGGCTTGTCGCCAGTTGAACTTGGCTTTGAGCAACGCGCCGGTGCTGCTCACAGCATGCTTCAGCGCAATTCAGTACAGACACAGCCGAGCAGTGAGCCTGCTAAGAAAAGAGCCCATGCGGGCGAGATGGGAGACGTGGGGAATGCGAGAGTTGTGGACAAGGTTGGGAAGAGGCAGGGATCAGCGCCGCTAATGCAACACAGACAGAATGATTATCAAGAGCAAAAGCTACCTGTAGAGCAGAATGCGTCGAGCCTGTCGAAGAAAAGTAGTGCTGAACTGGCAGAGTTGCTTGAGTACTGGAGTGCCGAGCTTGCCACGTATTGGCAGCTCTTTATGTGTAGCGCGCGTCGTGATATTGAGCATTCGGTCTCCGATTGTTTGATGGCACTGAGCCGACCAAGTCTGACTCCCGGTACACATCAGCGCGAGTCTGCGGCCCTCTCCTCGCAGGGATATCAGCTGCGTGCCCTCATCCATATGCACCGGGGTGATTTTATTTCTGCACGTGCCGATGCAACCCAGGCACTGGTCTATGGACAGTTAGCAAAGGACTGGAACGTCTACGTTGCCGCTCAGATCCGGCTGGCGTTGATCTATTCGGCGAATCGGCGCATCGGTGCGGCTCTCAATGCCTATAACGATGCTCTGCGACGTGTCAACGCCGACGATAATCACATCTCGCCGATCCTCCATAGCTGGATCTTCGCTGGCCTCGCTGAGATACAGGCAACGATGGGACGTGAAACTGAAGCGCTGCAACTGCTCAAGCTTGCGAGCGCGGTCTTCCCCACTGAACCTGAACAGGACCCGTGCTTCTTATATACACGCTGCGATCGTTCTGTCCTCTACCTGCATCAAGGCCTTGTCTTCTTACGCCTCGGGCGACCCAGGCTAGCCTGGGAAGCCTTCTCTCAGGTAGAAGATCTTCATCCGGCACCCGAAGAACGTGTGCGGGTCGATTTCCTGCGTTATCGAGCCTACACCTCGCTCGTCCTCGGCAATATGGTACAGTGCTGTGTCTACCTCGAAGCCGCCACCAAAGCTGCTCAGGCTATCGAAAGCGATCTCGCGCAAGCCGAGATCTACGTCCTCTACCAGCACATCCTCGCCATCTGGGGACAGGAACCACGCGTACGCGCCCTTGCAATGTTATTTCAACGCTGACCGGCGCGATCTGTATTCAGATGCCTATTCTATGAAGATCAGGTCAATTGTTCGCGATTCTGAATCGGAGTTGTAATCGGCGTTGTGTGGTATTCAGTATCGATATCCGCTTCGTTTCTGGTGTTCTTGTTCTTGATGAGCGATGGTGTATGCAACGTAGCACCAGTCAGTGAGGTGGGTAGCGAGAGCCGTGGTTGTATCATCTGGCTATTTGTTTGCTGTCGCTGCAATAGCTGTGCATTCAGTGACTGTGGGAGCGGCGTCTCCGGGAGTTCCGTCTGCATCTGTGCTGCAGTGAGCTCAGTGGGCTTTTGCGCCTTGTCAGTCTTGCCCTGTGTAGATCTCTGTCTGGTTGCCTGATGGCTATGATTGTATCTACCAATGTAGAAGTAGGGTCTATGGCGAGGTCGACATTTATTGATGATGACGCCGAGCACGGGAGCTTTCAGCCGCTGCAAGGTGACTCCCGCTCTGTTGACTGCTTCTGGTGACTCTTGCGCTGCTGTAATAACGAGCAGGCTGGCATCGGCGATCAGGGTCAGGGCCTGGGTGATACTCCCTTCGTGCATCGGCGGCGTATCCAGTATGATCAGGTCGATGATCGGCCTGGTTGGTTGTGTTGCGCCCAGACCTAGCAACTGGTCCTGTAGTTGTGCGATCTCGGGAATGTGGGAGACCAGTTCCCCGGGTACTGTGCCCGCTGAACCAATGGAGAAGAGCCAGAGGTTTGGTACAAAGGTTTTGTGCTGTGCCAGCCAGTTTGCAAGGTAAGATTCGGGCTGTTGCGTACTCTGCTCTATCTCATAGAAGCTGGCTGAGATGCTGCTGGTCCTGGGCATCTGTATGATCTGATGGAGCATGGCACGTCGCGTGTGGGAGTCGATCAGCAGCACCCGGGTCCCGCTCTGGGCGAGGACAATCGCCAGTTGTGCCGCCACTGTACTTGTGCCGCTTCCTTTGCGTAGACTGGTGCAGAGCAGGATGCGTGGCTGTCCCTCGGCCTGAACTTGCAATACGAGCGCGTTTTTTAGCAGGAGAAAGGCTTCGCGCAACGGATCCATCTGGGGCTGCGAAAAATCCAGCAATTGGGCCCCTCGTCTGAAGTTGCGGATAAACGGGAGCTGGCCCAGTGGTGCCAGCGTTGTTTGTTGTTGTACATCGTCGTTGGTACTGATATCGCTATCCAACCAATCCAGTAGGAGAAAGAGGATAACAAGTCCTCCCAGGCTTATCCCTGCTACCAGCGCACTGCTACTGAGGGGGTCATAGCTATTGAGCCGTGCGGTAATGTTCGCCGCTTGGACGATTGTAAAGAGTGTCGCAAGCTGACTCTTCTGGATCTGTAGCTCTCCTTGATTCGTGAGTAATTGATTATAGGTTGTCTGATCGCCATCGCGTAACGCCTGTTGCTTGCTCAAGTTCTTTGCGTTGATCGGATTCAGTTGCATGGTGGTCAGTTGACCCTGTGCGTTGTCCAGAGCCTGGTGCGTTGACGTAATCTGTTGCGCGATCTGGTTCAGCTGAGCTTGCAGCCTTGCGTTCTCACGGGCGGTCTCGAAGGAGATCAATGCATTTGTGACTGCGTTGGCCTCACTGAGCGCCAGTGCTTGTGTGGCTGCATTCGCATGGATCGCTATGAGACCCGCCGTCGTCACCATTTCAGAACTGATCGCGGTTGTCAGTTGTGCCACAGTCATGCCTCGCAAGTGCTGACAGGCAAGCTGTATAACCGGCGAGGTACGTGACAAGATGACAGCATTCGTAACCTCTTTCTGCGTATCGATACCACTTCCTTTCGCTGTCTGGCTGAATGGATGAATCTCGGTAAGCACCGTTGCCTGGTAGCTAGAGGGTAAATAGAGACAGAGAGCATAGGTAATGCCTGTACAGAGTGTGAGCAAGAGCAATACATAGATGCTTTTGCGTTGTATTACCTGCGCAAAGTGGCGGAGTGTCAAATGAATTGGCATTGTGAAGCAGCCTCCCTTACAACCTGAGCAACGTTCAATACGATCAAATATCTAGCCGTCTTTCCTTTTGTACCTTCTCAATAGTAGAGACGTAAGTTATATAGATATATAACAATAAGGTACTATTGCTTTTGTTACACAATCTAAATGGAAGGGATAGAGGAACCATCTGAGCAAACTCCTATCATCTATGCAGTTGACAAGCAGTAAGCCGCAACATACAATCCTTATAAGGGGAATTAAAATATTCTATATATTATTGTGTAAATCACGCACTCCTGGGGGTTACCTGCCTGCCTTATGAATGATGACAATGAGCGCCAGATGAATCTCAACCAGAGGCTCGCTACCTTACAGGCTTCGTTAGAGATCTACACGCGCGAGACATTTCCGCAAGAATGGGCACGCACCCAGTATGAACTGGCGCTGACCTATACCCACCTGCTCGCACAGAATCGCCGACTCTACGTATTAAAGGCGATGGCTTGTCTACAAGCCAGTCTGGAGGTCTACAGCTATGAGCAGTATCCGCACGAGTGGGCGAACGTACAACGGCAACTGGGCGATCTGTTCTGCCTGTTATCGACCGATGACCGCTATTCCACGTTACGCAAAGCCATTACCTGCTACGAGAACGCTTTAAAGGTCTACACCCGTGAAGGAGATCCGCAACAGTGGGCGATGACGCAGCATAGCCTGGCAAACGTCTATACTTTTCTACCGGGCGGCGAACGCCAGAGTAATCTGGAACAAGCCATCATGCACTATCGCGCCTCGCTCCAGGTCAATACCTACGAGGAGCAGCCTGAGCACTGGGCGAATACGATGCAGCGTATGGGCAACGCCTATCGCAACATGCTCGGAAATGAGAGCGAGCAGAGTCTTCAGCAAGCCATTGACAGCTACAGAGCCGCCTTACGTGTTTACACCCAGGAGTCCAATCCACAGGAATGGGCCATCACGTATAACTATCTGGGCATCACCTATACCCTGCTCACAGACAATGAAGATCGTATGCAGTCAGTGCAGGCCCTCTACTGTTTCCGCAATGCTTTGCGCATCTTTACACGGGAGGCCTATCCAGAGGAGTGGGCGCGTGCCAACAACTTGCTCGGCCTCACCCTGCTAGACCTATCAGCCGGAGAAGAGCAGAGCTATCTACGGGCCGCTATTGACTGTTTTGAGGCTGTCCTGCACGTCTATACTCGTGAACAGCAGTCGCTAGCCTGGGCTAACGTTCATTACAACCGTGGTTATGCGTACACAATGATCCAGACACACGATGAGTTACAGCGCAAGCGCTATCTCCACGAAGCTGTCAGTTCGTTTGAAGGAGCCCTGCGTGTCTACAGTCGCAAAGAGACTCCCTATGAATGGGCCAAAGCGCAAGCCAATCTCGGGAATACCTATGCAGCGCTGTGCGAAGACGACGACCAATACCTGCTACGCAAAGCTATTGCCTGTTATCGTGCTGCCCTGCTTGTCTATTCTTACGAGAACTTGCAAGAGGAATGGGCCTCTACACAGAGTCACCTTGCCAGAGCCTATCTACACGTGAGAGTGCGAGGCACAGGAAAAGAGGTAAGTGAGGTCCTGGCGATTACAGAGGAAGGTAAAAACAAGGCCGAGGAGATTGAGCAACGAGAGAAGCCAGGGTATCAATACCTCTTAGATCAAGCTATCGCCTGCTGCGACGAGGCTCTACAGGTCTTTACTCGTAGCAGTGCGCCGCTCGAGTGGGCGCTTACAACTCGCTTGCTCGGTGAAGCGTACGCCGCTTACTCAGACGATAAAGGCGCAGCAAAAGGGGAGCAGCAAAAGAATCTGCGTCAGGCTGTCTTCTACTGCGAACAGGTACTTCCCATCCTGATGGAATATCAGCAAGAGAAAGAGTTGGCTACCACACGTGCATTGCTAGCTAGCCTGCGTGAACGCCTGCAAGCATAATTTGCCTGCAGCGTAAAGACGTGTCGCATATTCTTTTGAAGAGGTATTGCTGTGGGGGTAGGTAGTAAGGTAGTGAGTGGTCAATCGCGTAAGATATGGAGACTGAGGCGTAGCGCTAGATCGACCTGATGCATCTCTTCAGGGCTGATGGTACCGCGACGGCGGATCAGGCGTGACTTCTCTATAGTCATAACCTGTTCGCATTTAACATCGGTATAATCGGTCAGACCATTCTGCGTATTTGGTGTAATACGTACGTGCAGCGATATTTCACGCTCGGTTCGGCTCATCGAAGCAACAATAGTTAATGGATATGACGAAGACGAATTGCCTCTATCATTTTGAATAATCAGGGCCGGTCTGGTTCCTTGTTGTTCGGCACCGCGGCCGGGTGACCAATTTACGTCCCAAATCTCACCGCGTCGAGGGTTTGGAGTCGCGGCATATGCATCCTGCTGCTTCAGGCTGGGCATCGTATGCCTCGCCTCCTCACTCATGCTAATATACCTTCACGACCTGCATAAAAAAAGAATTGGGAATCTTCTAAGATATCGGGGGATGATGCAAGGTAAGCATAAGCTTCATCGAGGGCGCTGTTCAGAGAGGTGATTTCACGTTCGCGTTTTTCAACGATTGCCAGTCGTAACTGTTCGTAATTATCTTGTCGCATAAGATCCATGATAGTCTCCACAACATCTCCTAGAGAGGAATCGAGCTCAACCGCCAACGCTTTCAGCTCTTTATGCTGTGTTGACGGAATTTGAATCGATTTCCGTATGAGGTTCTCATGACGATAAAGCTCTGTATGTACGACAGCCATGAAGGTGCCTCCTGTTATTACACGACGATATCTCTTCTTATTGTACAGAGGTCCCTGTGAATTGTCAATGAAGTTATGGTGTTTTTCTTAGAAATATTAGAATGCATCTATTGTAGCTTAACAATGGCTTTGTTTTTTGTGGAGACATTCAAGAACCGGAGAGCGATCAGAATACCGAAGGAGACGGCCAGTAAAGCGACCGCGAGCGCTATCGCCTGATCCAGATCGGTCTCAGAGGCGAGATAGACAGCAATCGGCATGGTCTGTGTGGTGCCCGGAAAGTTGCCAGCAAAAGTGATGGTCGCGCCGAACTCGCCAAGAGCACGTGCCCATGCCAGTCCGATACCAGAGAAGAGGGCAGGTCGTATCAACGGTAGCATCACGCGACGGAACATATAGAGCGGCGTCGCGCGTAGTGTATAGGCGGCCATCTCATAGCGCCGGTCCATCTGCTCCAGACCCGCGCGTGCACTATTAATAAAGAAGGGAGCCGCGATAAATGTCTGGGCCATTACCACTGCAGCAGTCGTAAACGGGATAGTGATCCCCAGCAAGCTCAAATATTGGCCCAGTAGACCAACGCGTCCAAATGCCAGCAGGAGCGCTACACCGGCTACCACCGGTGGTAGCACCGTCGGTAAGGTCACCAGCGTCTCTAGCAGGCTACGTCCGGGAAAGCGATAGCGCGCCAGCACATACGCCACTGGCAGGCCAAGTGTGACCGCGCAGAGCGTACTGATCGTCGTTGTCACCAGGCTCAAGAGCAGAGCTTGTGCGATCTCCGGTTGCTGAAACTCACTCCACAGCGCTGCCGGTGGTTCCCTGATCAGTAGCGCAACCAGCGGAATACCCAGAAACAGAAAAAAGAGACTCGCAAGTAGCGCAACCAGTAGCCTGATCACCCAACCCATCCGTAGATCTAACGCATGTAAACGCGTTACACGTAGCGCTATGGTCGGCTGCCTGACCTGTTCCTCTTTCTGTAGCGCAGAGGTTGGCGTTGGTCCGGTCGCTGGCGTCGTCTCTTTCATCCTGTTCACCTGAAGATATAGTTAGCTATTTGTAACGGCGATAAAGTGATACTTTGTCAGCACGGTCTGACCAGCCGACGAGAGCAGATAATTGATAAAGTCCTGCGCCTGCTGGCTATGTGTCGAACTTTTCGTGAGTGCAATCGGGTATTGCGCTACAACATTGTACTGGTCAGGAATCGTAATCATTGTAACCTGACTCAGTTCCTGCTGCGTCACATCCGTCACATACACGATACCCGCATCGGCCTCACCAAGCTGGACCTTCTCCACGACCGCCTTCACATTCTCTTCCTGCGAAACGATATTGGCCTTGACACTCTTCTCATAGGCCGCACCATAAGCAGATGACTGGCCTAGCTTATCCAATATCTGCAGACCATACTTTCCAATTGGCACTGCCGGTGCGCCCACCACCAGCTTCAGTCCTGGCTTCGCCAGATCCTTTAACGTCGATATATGAGCGGGATTAGCTGCCGGAACGATCACCACCAGCCGATTCTTCGCAAAGACCGTGCTCGTAGCTACCAGATTCGCAGTGCTGGCGTTCTGCATATTGCTCTGATCGGCAGAGGCGAATATATCGGAAGGAGCACCATTCGCAATCTGCTGCTCTAGCGCCTGTGAACCATTAAAGTTATAGGTAATTGTAACATCAGAATGGAGAGTATGGTACTGCTGCTTTATCTCATTGAACGACTCCGTCAGCGAAGAAGCAGCAAAGATATTCAATGTAACAGGACTCGTCGTGGTCTTAGTCGCAGCGCCACTGCCGCTTTGTGTCGTAGTCGTCGTACCAGTATTTCCGCATGCGGCCAGTATCAATACAACGAATACCATGAAGAAAGGGAATACGCGACGAAATATGCTCACAGATTCCTCCCACAAATATGAACGCGCTATGTACATGTCATGCCATAACGCGTCTCTTTAATACAGTATCTCAGCAGATAAGTACTCATGGATTGAGTATAACACATAGATGAGGGGTAAAGCTATGTCTGTGTTGTGTCGGTCTCCGAGCTTGTATGCCGATTTTTCTTGTCTAATCATGTGTGACGATGTGCAATGAAATCGCATCGTTTTGGTGTCAAATTTGGTGTCAAATTTGGTGTAAATACGATGATCATAGCCCATGATAGCTATTTCTGATGACATTCGGATTGAGGTGTAGGGCGAGCGCTATATCCTATGGTATACTTTGACCAGGTAGTGTTGTGGTTATCGCTATGGCTCCTGTGCGAAAGGGATTACTCTATGCCAACACAAGAAGATCGACTAACAGCAGTAGAAAATGATCTCAAGCGCTTTAAGTCTGAGTCAGTAAAATCTTATCATGATGTTGTTATTGATCTGGCTATGGTTAAGGCTCTTGCTCTGGGCGCTTTTGATGGCCTCGCAGCGATACGGATGCAAGTAACAGATTTTCGACAGGATGTCATTGAGCGTTTTGAAAGACAAGACGTACGTTTTGAAGGACAGGACGCTCATCTCAATATGCATGATAAACGCTTCGATGAGCATGATAAACGTTTCGATGTTCTGGATAAACGCCTTGAGGCACATGATAAACGTTTCGATGTTATGGATCAACGTTTCGATGTTATGGATCAACGTTTCGATGTTATGGATAATAAGCTTGATCAGGTTTTGCTAATATTAGTTAACCTGACAAGAAATTCGTAATACTAACTGATTTTGATATATATAAAGTAAAGCACCTGGATGCATGTTCGTCCGGTGCTTTTTTGAGATCCTGAGAGCCTCATTTTTGCTCGTGATTGTGTATGACCCCTGGTTATAGATCAGCTTATCCGAAAATCGATTTTTGTCTAAAAAGGGGTATTTTCGAAGAAGGCCTCTAGAATCCTTATATTGTCTACGAAAAAAGCGTCAACCATTGCTGCTCATCATGAGTGGCCAGCCAATCTCAGATTGGCTGGCCTCAAATGCTATGATTGGCTGTAGCGATGGCGTTTTCGGTGTGATAGAATCTGAACTAGAGACCAAAGAAGCGTCATTCTTTTCTATGAATAACCTTTTTATGTCATGCCCGATTTGTTACTTCATTACCACGCGACGCACGCCAGGAGAGATAAATACATGGAAAAACAGATAGGAACGATACAGGTTAAGCGCAGCTTCCCCGAGATGTTGAAGGGTGGCGTTATCTGTGATGTTATCGATGCCGAGCAGGCTAAGATTGCAGAAGAGGCTGGTGCCTCGGCTGTTATGGCACTGGAGCGGGTGCCTGCTGATATTCGTGCGCAGGGCGGCGTAGCGCGTATGAGCGATCCCGAGTTGATCATTAGGATTAAAGAGGCGGTCTCTATTCCGGTGATGGCGAAGTGCCGTATCGGTCACTTTGTTGAAGCTGAGATCCTGCAGGCGATCGGCGTCGACTGTGTCGACGAGTCAGAAGTGCTCACTCCGGCTGACGAAAGCTATCACGTCAATAAGCATCAGTTCTCGATCCCTTTTGTCTGCGGTGCACGCGACCTGGGTGAGGCCCTGCGCCGGGTTGGTGAGGGCGCGGCTATGTTACGTACGAAGGGTGAGGCCGGCACTGGTAACGTTGTCGAGGCGGTCCGTCATATGCGCACCATCATGGATGGTATTCGTCGTCTGCATGCTCTACCAGAAGAAGAGTTGATGAACGAAGCCAAGTTGCTCGGTGCTCCCTATGAGCTCGTTGTGGAAGTTGCCCGCACTGGCAAGCTGCCGGTCGTTAACTTCTCTGCCGGTGGTGTTGCCACGCCTGCTGATGCTGCATTAATGATGCGTCTAGGCGCTGAGGGTGTCTTCGTCGGTTCCGGTATTTTCAAATCTGGCGATCCCATGGCCCGTGCCAAAGCAATCGTCAAAGCCACCACCCACTATCAGGATGCGCGGATCGTTGCCGAAGTATCACGCAACCTGGGCGAAGCTATGGTTGGCATCAACGTCGATACACTGCCCCAGGAAGCCCTGATGGCACGTCGCGGCTGGTAATACCCGTCTGGGAGGACTTCGAGGACTTCGAGTTCTTCGCGTCCTCCCAGCAGAAATCATCCTCTGTATCTCCGACAGGAAAACAACTTGAGTGACACACAGAATTACAACCCAACACTACGCATTGGCGTATTAGCATTGCAGGGAGATTTTGAAGCACATATAAAGATGCTTCAAACGCTGGGTGTAGAGGCGAAAGCTATACGCCTCCCTGAGCAACTGGACGAAATAGATGGTATAATAATACCAGGTGGAGAAAGTACAACCATTGGTAAACTGATGGTTATCTACGAACTCCACGAAGTCTTACAGCGGAAGATTCGCGCTGGTCTGCCAACCTGGGGGACCTGCGCCGGGTTAATCCTATTAGCCAGAGAGACGGATAACGCAGTCGCCAGTCAACCACTGTTGGCAAGCATGGATATCCGCGTTCTCCGTAATGCCTTTGGTAGTCAGCGGGAAAGTTTTGAGACGGATCTGTCAGTGCCTGCATTAGGTGATGAGCCATTTCATGCATTCTTTATTCGTGGTCCACTTGTTGAAGCAGCCGGACCTGAAGTAGAAGTATTGGCGAAACTGTCAGACGACACGATCGTAGCGGTCCGCCAGGGAAATATCATCGCCACGGCATTTCACCCTGAAGTATCAGGTGACACTCGCTTTCATCAATACTTTCTTCGCATAGTGCAAAGCGTCAAGGGGTAGCAAACCAGACATACTCTTCGTATGTGTGGTGAATGCAACGCTACCTGACAGACGGGGAGTTGTGGATGATACGACCGGTGTTATACGTTGATTTACCGGGAATCATCTACGCGATTAACCATCGCGCTCGCAGCAAGCAGCGCGAGTACGCTCGCTTTGTTTGCTGGCAAGAGCCAGTGGAGAGCGCACTTCCAGCACCATCCATAGTGGAACAACTCTTCCCATTACGACCAGTGGCCCGCACATGGATCTGCGAAGATCACTGGCATATCCTCGGTTTTGCCCAAATTCGGGAGCGACCCGCGCGTACCGCGTGGGATATCGCCTACCTGGCCTCGATGGCGAAGCGTGAAGGAGGGACGCTTGAGGATGATGAGATCCTCGCAGCCCTTCTGGAGTACACCCTCGCAATGGCCGGCTCACATGGCATGCTGCGTCTCTTTGCCAAAGTTGAGGACGAAGCCCCCGAACTTGAATTATTTCAACGCTCTGGCTTTCAGCGTTATGCGCGTGAACTCACCTATGTGTTTGACCCATCTTGCAAGGAATCCAGGTCAAGCAGCGCGAGCGCCGATCCTGACATCCCTTCGTTACGTCGTTGGAGCCGCCACCATGCGTGGGGGATCTATCAATTGTATCGCTCGTCCACCCCGCAAAGGGTCTTGATGGCCGAGTTATACGAGGACTGCGAAGAGTTTGCCAGGTTGCACGTCGGGTCACAGCCATCCTCATTTTCCTTTTTTGCGAAGGGCAATGAGAATTATATCTGTGATATGGGCGTGCGTATTGGAGCCTGGATGCGTCTCTGTCGAGGTCGCGGCTCGACACCCCATCGCATCTCGTTGATGGTTCACCCGGAGCATACTGATCTTGCTGAACCTCTCATTCAGTTTGGGATCAGGCGGCTTCTGGATGCCGACGTACGCCGCATCTATTGCCTGGTGCGCGAGTACGATGCTTTTGTAAACACCGCTCTACGGGACAGTGGATTTGAGCAGGTCTTCACCAAAGATCTGTTGGTGCGACACATAGCCTTACTGGCTACGAGGCAGAGCACAGTCCCCCTGCTGGAGCAACGGGCGGTCTATGGTTTGAAAGGCCTGGGGACGGTCAATTCACGCCAAAAAACTATGAGGTGACAAACTGCCTATGCAACATGTGATCACTGACGATCTGGAGGCTCTGCTGGCTGCTTTACCGCCAGATATCCACAATGCGGTCAATCGGCTAGATAACCGAAGCGAACTGCTGGAGATCGTGATGGACCTTGGGCGCCTGCCCGAGGGCCGATTCCCAGAAGGGGAAGTGATCCTTAGTACAACACCCGTGACCTATGCCGATCTAGAATATGTAGTGGAGCGGATCGGGGAGTTTGGTGATGATAATCGCGCTGGTATTGAGCGTACTCTCCATCGTATCAGTGCGATACGCAATCGTAAAGGGAGAATCGTCGGCTTAACTTGCCGTATTGGTCGAGCGGTGCTTGGCAGTATTGCCCTGATCCGTGATATTGTCGAACAGGGCCAGTCCATCTTGATCCTTGGCCGTCCTGGCGTGGGTAAGACTACCCTGCTACGTGAGGTCGCTCGTGTCCTTGCTGATGAGACGAATAAGCGTGTGGTGGTGGTTGATACTTCTAATGAGATCGCTGGTGATGGAGATATCCCTCACCCCGGTATCGGTCGCGCTCGACGTATGCAGGTTGCCCGCACTGCGGAGCAGCATGCGGTGATGATTGAGGCTGTGGAGAACCATATGCCACAGGTGATCGTCATCGATGAGATTGGTACCGAGTTGGAGGCTGCTGCGGCACGTACTATCGCGGAACGTGGTGTACAGCTGGTCGCTACGGCTCATGGTAATGAGCTGGGCAACCTGCTGGTCAATCCAACCCTGTCAGATCTGGTTGGTGGTATTCAGACGGTCACTCTGGGTGACGAAGAGGCGCGCCGCCGCCATACTCAAAAAAGTATTCAGGAGCGCAAATCTCCTCCTACCTTCGAGGTTGTTGTCGAGCAACAGAGTTGGGAAGAGGCGGTCGTCCATCGTGATGTCGCTGACACTATTGATAATATGCTACGTGGTCAGCCGGTGATCGCTGAGGAGCGTACCCGTGATGAAGAGACTGGTGAGGTCTCGATCCGCCGTGTCAATCAGGGAGGTGTGGATCTTCCCAGTTGGGGCAATGGTAGTCTCGGCGGTGGCGGTGTCCGTGCTGGTCAATCCGCGGGTGGCAGTCCGGGTCAGGGTTTTACTACAAGTATGTTTGAGCGCGGAGATCGCAACCACGCTCATCATTCACAGTTGAGTTCGATGCGCAATAATCTCCCCGGTGGTCCGGTCGATCCACGCGGTGGCAGTGAGCGCATACGCAATCGACGGCAGACAACGGCACAGATGGCCCCTGCAATCCAATCAATCGCGCCAGCTCTGGCTCCTACCGGGACCGCACCCCATCATGGTGGCGGCACCGCTGTGGTGACTGAGAGCCGACCAATCTCCGAGATTACCGAGGGCATCTATCAGGATCGTGAGCCCGCTGAAGAGATTTCGCCGCTTAAGACGCTGCGTGTCTACCCCTTCGGTGTCAATCGCGATCGCCTTTCAGAGTCTGCTCGCCAGCTACGCGTGCCTGTCGTTATTACCAATAACGAACGTGAGGCCGATGCGGTGATTACGTTGAAAAACTATTACCGTCGTCAGCCAGAGCGCCTTCAGCAAGCGGAGCAAGAGCGCAAACTGATCATTATTCTGAAGAACAATACGATTGCTCAGATGCAGCACGCCCTGGCGCGTATCTTCAAGGTACCGGAGCTCGTAACTGAGGAAGAGGTTGCTGATCCAGATACTATCAGTGAGCAAGCTGATGAGTTGGCCTTTGATGATCCAACCAAGCAGGCAATGCTAGAGACCGAAGATGCCATCCATCAGGTCCTGAATAAGGGGCTGACAACGGCGGAACTCGCTCCAGCCAATGCCTACATTCGTCGCTTACAACATCAGATGGCGACCCGTTATAATCTCATCTCGCGTAGCCGTGGGAAAGAGCCATATCGCCGTGTGAAGATCTTCCGTTCACGAGACTAAGGTCTTCCATGTTAATGACAAAGTGTAAAGCTGGGAGGACCTCGGTGTTCCGGTCCTCCCATTTTCTTGCCCTTTTCCCCTGTTAATCGTTGTTAATCGTCGTTAATCGTCGAAAGAACGGGCCTCCTGTACCATATAGCCTTCAGCGCTCAGGCGTTGTATGAGCTTTTCGCACTGTGTTCGATCAACGGTCTCCATGGTGATAGTCTCTTCACGCTGCATAATTGGCAAGCGACTGGAGATTCGCTGGTGGCGTACGTCGATGATATTGATGCGCATCTCTGTGATGATTTCGAGCATACGCATGAGCTCGCCCGGTCGATCAGTCAGGCGGGTATGTATGACAAAGTAACGTCCGGCTGTGGCCAGGCCATGTTCGATAAAGCGTCCCACGAGATTCATATCGATATTGCCACCGGTCAGCGGAACCAATACCTTCTTGTCCGGGAGCTTCACTACTCCACTAAGCAGGGCAGCCAGACCGATCGCGCCAGCTCCCTCAACTACCATCTTGCTGCGCTCCATCAGCAGCAGGACCGCGTTTATTGTGGCTTCATCATCTACCAGCACGACGTCATCTACGAGATCTTGAATGATCGAGAAGGTCAGTTCGCCTGGACGCTTGACGGCGATGCCATCGGCGATTGTCGTAATGGCTGGGAGTGACTGGAGGATGCCTGTCTGAAAGGCGGACTGGCAACTGGATGCGCCAGAGGCCTGTACTCCGATGATCTTAATATCTGGTTTCAGCGCACGGGCGGCGATCGCGATTCCCGCGATCAAGCCACCACCGCCGATCGGCACAATAATTGCATCGGCATCCGGTAGATCGGTCAACATCTCCAGACCCAAGGTCCCCTGACCGGCGATTATCTGTGGATCATCAAAGGCATGGATAAAGGTTGCCCCGCTCTGCTGCTGCAGTTCCAGACAATGGTGATAGGCATCGTCGTAGGTCTGACCATGCAATACTATCGTGGCTCCATAGCCTTCCGTCGCCATCACTTTCGCTAATGGAGCACTTTCAGGCATGACAATGGTACAGGGGATCGCATAATGAGCGGCAGCTATCGCAACCCCTTGCGCATGATTACCCGCGGAGGCGGCGATCACACCCACGCGGCGCTGTTCGTCACTCAGGGTAGAGAGTTTATAACTGGCACCACGCACTTTGAATGAGCCTGAGCGCTGGGTATGTTCACATTTCAGGTAGATATCGGCCCCGGTCAGTTGGCTCATCGTTTTTGAATGCGAGAGAGGTGTATGATGAATGATCGGCTTGAGATATTTATATGCTTGCCAGATATTGGCAATCTTGACGGTGTTGGCTGCTAATGTGTTGCTCTCTGTGGTTGTAGCATGCTCAGTGAAACGCATGATCGAATACGACTCCTTCCAATCCTTAGCAGGGGATGACCTGCTCTGGGGTCTTCTGTTTGCGGCTCCATTGACGCAAGTAGATAGGAATGTCATGCAAGCGTGTGCGCAGAGCTAACAAGGATGCAGCCTTACTCACGGTTTTTTTGCATAACAGATGGGAAGAGATAGGAAAAAGAATAGAAAGACTCTCCCCATATTGTGCGTGTCTGGATAGATACTTGCGAACGATTATAACGCATAAGACTGAAGGATTACAAGCCGCTCTATATGGAGATATGAGGGTTATGAAAGCTAGAAGAGGTACATGTGGAAGCGATACAGTGCGGGGAGGATCTCAGATTATTCAGATGAGTGTGTTCTTCACATAATCTGAATATATTCTGAGATCCTCCCCGCTATGCTTTGAGTCCTACCTCTGCATATCAGTTAGCTCAATGCTTCGATGCGCAGGATAATGTCGCCTTTTTGGATGACATCACCACTCTTTGCGACCATCTTGACGACGCGGCCAGAGACCTCGCTATTGATCTCGTTGAAGACCTTCATAGCCTCTACGAGTGCGATGACCTGTCCGACCTGGATGACGTCGCCAATGTTGACAAAGGGCGGCGTCGTTGGCGAGGCCGCTGAGTAGTAGACGCCAGTGAGAGGCGCTGTCACCGGGATACTTTTATCCGCTTTGCCAGCCGGGCTTTTGGCCGCGACGGGTGCGCCCGCGATGGCTGGACCTGTCACTGTACTTTGCGTCGGAGCCTGTACGGCGGTCAGGACCATATGCGATGCACGCCGAATGGTTATCTGTGTGCCCGCTTCGGTAAGCTCAAATTCGCTAACCGTGCTGCCTTCTAGCGCCGAGATGATGTCTTCGACGCGCTCCAGCCACGATGATTGTTTCTGTACTTCCATATATACTTTACTCTTCGTAGCGTTTAAAGATCAGGCTGACGTTGTGTCCGCCAAAGCCCATTGAATTCGACATAGCCACGTCTACGGTCGTATGACGGGCTTCGTTGGGTACATAGTCCAGGTCACAATCAGGATCTGGATGGTGCAGGTTGATCGTTGGTGGAATGATGCCATTCAGGATGGCCTGAACGCAGATCACTCCTTCGACTGCGCCTGCCGCGCCCAGGGTATGTCCGGTCATCGATTTGGTGGAGCTAATCGGGACCTGGTAGGCGTGCTCTCCAAAGAGGGTTTTGATAGCCGCGGTCTCGGTACTATCGTTGGGTGGGGTGCTGGTACCATGGGCGTTAATATAGTCTACGTCCTCTGGTCGCAGCCCTGCCTTTTGGAGCGCACGGCGCATCGCACGGATCAGACCATCACCACCAGGTGACGGTAATGTGACGTGGCTGGCGTCACCGGTACAGCCGTAGCCGACCACCTCAGCCAGAATATGTGCGCCACGAGCCTTTGCGAACTCCAGATCCTCTAGAATCATCATGCCCGCGCCTTCGCCCATGACGAAACCATCGCGTTGCGCGTCAAAGGGACGGCTCGCTTCTTGTGGATTCTCATTATTGCGGGAGAGTGCATGCATATTGTCGAATGCTGCCATTGCGATAGATGTAACCGCTTTCTCCGCTCCACCGGCTAGCATGGCCTTCGCATCTCCACGACGGATCGTCTCGTAGGCCTCACCGATCGTGTTGCCACTGGTCGCGCAGGCTGAAACTGCTGCCCAGTTCGGACCCTTTGCTCCTGTGAGAATCGAGACGATGCCCGGTGCACCATCGATGATCATCATATTGATGAAGAAGGGGCTGATGCGCTCAGGACCACGATCGTACAGGACCTTAAATTGATCGTGTAGTGTCACGAGTCCACCGATGCCACTACCGATGTAGACACCGATATCGTCGGCGTTCTCCGGTGTGATCTCAAGTTTGGCATCCTTTAACGCCTGCATTGTTGTCGCGATCGCTAGATGTTCATAGGGATCGTTACGGCGGACCTCTTTGCGATCCATATATGCGCTGGCATCAAAGTTTTTGATCTCCGCTGCGAAATGGACCCGATGGTGGCTGGTGTCGTAGGCTGTAATCTCGCCGACACCCGACCTCCCATTGATGAGTCCTTCCCAGCTTGAAGCTAGATCGTTGCCCAACGAGGTAACCAGTCCCATTCCGGTTACAACTACGCGAGACATAAAGTCACCTCCCTGTTTACCTGTTGCACATCCCGGCAGGATGTCACAGTCTTTGTTGTGTGCTGTAGGTTGTGTTGTGTTGTGTTGTATATATATACTTTTATACTTTTGTACTCTCACCACAGAGACGTTCCCTGCGATGTTACTATGGCTGGATTCCCAGTGAGTGCGCCTCTTCTTGAATGAAGCGTGTATAGGTATCGCCGCTGACGAAGCCTTCGTGTTTCAGCAAACGCTGATGGAAAGGGATCGTTGTTGTTACACCTTCAATGACGTACTCTTCGAGTGCTCGTTGCATGCGTGCAATTGCTTCTTCACGGGTCTCTGCCCAGACGATGAGTTTGGAGAGTAACGAGTCATAATGCGGTGGAATATCGTAGCCAGCATAGAGATGGCTATCGACGCGGACTCCAGGACCACCGGGTGGCAGATATTTTTCAATGGTGCCAGTCTGGGGGCGGAAGCCTTTATCGGCATCCTCAGCGGTAATACGACACTCGATCGCATGTCCGTGCGTAACAATATCTTCCTGACGCAGATGTAACGGCTCACCAGAAGCGATAAGCAATTGCAGTCTGACCAGGTCCAGACTGGTGATGTATTCTGTTACGGGATGCTCAACCTGGAGACGCGTGTTCATCTCCATAAAATAGTAGCGGTTCTGTTCGTCAACGAGGAACTCCATGGTGCCTGCGTTGCGGTACCCAACCTGTCTGGCAGCATGGATGGCGCGTTCACCCATCTCTTGAACGACCTCGCGTGGCAGGATCGGACTGGGTGACTCTTCGATGACCTTCTGATTACGGCGCTGGCAAGAGCAGTTACGTTCCCACAGATGGACACCATTACCATAGTTATCGACCAGAATCTGAATCTCGATATGACGAGCCTTCGCTAGATAGCGCTCAAAGTAGATGCCATCATCGCGGAAGGCCTCACGTACCTCGTTCTGCGCTACGGTAAAGGTACGATCGAACTCGTCGGGATTGTTAATCAAACGGATACCACGTCCACCGCCACCGGCTACTGCTTTAAGCATCAGAGGAAAGCCGATCTTAGCGGCTGCCTCCTGGGCTTCCACCAGTGTATGCACGACAGAAGTACCCGGCAGCGTTGGCAGACCCGCCTCACGCATCGCATTACGTGCTGAGACTTTGTCACCCATCACCGACATGACTTCTGCTGAAGGACCAATAAAGGTAATGCCTACGTCCTTACAGATCTGTGCAAAACTGATGTTTTCAGAGAGAAAGCCATAGCCCGGATGGATTGCTTCTGCATTTGAAATGAATGCTGCACTAATAATATTCGGAATGTTTAAATAGCTCTTACCACTGGCCCCAGGCCCGATGCAGATGCGTTCGTCCGCCATCTGTACAGGGAGTGAGTCACGGTCAGCTTCCGAATGGGCAATGACGCTACGTATTCCCATTTCACGGCATGCGCGAATGATACGTAACGCGATCTCTCCACGATTAGCAATTAAAATCTTACGAAACATATGCATGTAGACAAAGCAGACCCCTGGGGTAGCTTTACCTTGCTCCTTTAAACTATAAGCCCTTATGAGGGGTAGTGTACGGAAATTATATCATGCGGATCTACGTGAAGCTAGAGTTCAACGTTCCATATAGCCTGATATTTCTATATACATTTTTTGTATTTCTTACCCTCTCGCCGCTCATGCGTATGCTAACGACGGACTCGCGTCTGCTCCGCTTGACATGATTACCGCTTACGTCGGATACTGCCGTACGGGAGTGGCTCCCATTTTGGAGCTTTGCATGCTCCGCACAATGATGAAGGAGTGGCGTCTATGTTTGATAAAGAGAAAGTTGGCTATAGCTTTCCACCGTTTCGCATAACCTTTGAGCGCGGCAAGATACGTGAGTTGGCGACTGCTATCGGTGATGACAATCCGATCTATCATGATCTTGCGGCTGCTATGGCGGCTGGCTATGAGGATATTCCGTTGCCTCCAACTGCTCCAACGATCTTTACTTTCTGGGGTAACACTCAGCTCTGGGAACAGTTGACCAGCGTTGGTATCAATGTGATGCGTATCTTGCATGGGGAAGAGGAGTATGAATACCTGGCCCCGATCCAGCCAGGCGATACGCTGACTGGCGTGACAACTATTGTCGATGGCAAGAGCCGTCGTGGTAAAGATGGCTCTTCGATGGATATCCTGACCACGGAGACTCGCTATACTAATCAGGATAAGGTGCCGGTATTGAACGCCAGGACGGTTTTTGTGGTACGCGAGCCTGCTCCGGCGTCAAGTGAAGCGTAGTAGCAGCGCAAGAGAAGTAAGCGAGACAGAAAGCAAGCAAGAAGGAGAGAATACGATGGCGAATGGAGTGTTGCCGATTCTGCGCTATTTTGAGGATGTCCAGGTAGGTGATGAGATTCCTCAACTGGTGAAGTCGCCGGTAGAGCGTGTTCAGTTGGTTCGTTATGCCGGTGCTTCCGGTGATTTTAATCCGTTACATACCGATCCTGCTGTTGGCGAGGCCATTGGTACTGGTGGCATTATTGCGCATGGTATGTTAATCATGGGCTTTGTAGGACAGATGCTGAGTGACTATGTTGGCCCGCAGGCACTACGTAAATTTGGCGTGCGCTTCAAAGGGATGACTCATCTGAATGATGTCATTACCTGTACCGGCCAGGTGACTGAGAAGCATGAGGCCGATGGTCAGGGCTTTATCTCCGGTAAGGTGCAGGCCAAAGACCAGGATGGGGATATCAAGGTCGTTGGTACTTTTACTGCGGTGCTGCCTTTACGTAAATGATGCGTTCATTTCTAATACATGTGCAATGCGGGAGGGGGAGTTTAACCCTCCCAACTTCCTTCCTGATAAACATCTAGTTGAATACATACTATGCATTTTTACAGGGGCGCTATCATTGTGCCTTATTCACTTTTGCTATAGCCTAAATAGATGGTTTACTATAAAATAAGTAGACTGCATGGTACAATAAATGTGTATAGTCTAGAGTAGAAAATACGCTGACACGGCATGTTTGCTTTTTGATGGCCGGTGATGATAGCCGGACTGCAAGTCGTTGCTCTGCCGCGATGAAGGGGGGAGTGCGTGCGCTACCCGAATGCATTTTCACGGTTCCTACTTGAGTTATCAATAACGTTTCAGGTTGGCATTGCTTGTCTGTCAATCCTCATCTCGCTATTAATGTATTTTAAGCTTCCTTTTACTGGCCTCTATACAAACTTCATCGTTTTTATTATCCCTGCGGTCCTCTGCGCCTGGATGTTTCGTAGCAGGGGCCTGGTGGCTTGTGTTGGTTGCTCGCTTGTATTGGTCTGGCTGATTTCAACTATATATCCACCTAGTGATTTCTCAGCTCCCAATACGCTAATCTTGCTGTTCTTCTCTCTCTGTGCGATCTTGTTCATTGGTATTCTGGTGGCTTCTCAGCGCAATTCGTTGGATTATTCTGATGAAGTGCAAGAGCAATTGACGATTATCAATGAAGAGCAGCAGGCGCTATTCGAGATCAAAGATCAGTTCCTGCAAAATGTTAATCATGAATTGCGTACTCCATTGACGGCTATCTATGGATACCTGGAGCTCTTGCTTGAGCATAATGAGCGGCTGGATAGTGATATGCGGGTGACGTTCTTGCAACATGCGATGCAGAGTTGTGATGAGTTGCAGTTGCTGGTGAACAATGTGCTGGATACGATGGGGATCGAGAAGGAGAGGCTCTCGCTCTTAATTGAGCAGTTGGTTGTACGCGATATTCTGTTCGAGGTCCTGGAGCGCTTCGATCCTAAGAGCGTTCAGGCGCATAGCATTCACGTCAATATCCCCGACTATATCGTTGTACTGGCGAACGCTCAGTATCTGCGCCAGGTCTTTCGCAACCTGCTCGCTAACGCCTTTAAATATGTCCCTGAAAATACTCCTATTATAATCTCTGCCCGTTTGTTCGGTGACATGGTGGACCCTCTGCATGCTATGCCTGAGATCTGTATTAACGTAGAGGATCGTGGACCAGGTATACCTGCGAACGAGATCCCTTTACTTTTTGGACAGTTTGTGCGCTTACGCCGTGATACCTCGGGTCATATTCGTGGTTCTGGTCTGGGCCTCTTCTTGAGTCGCCAATTTGTAGAGGCCATGGGTGGTCGTATCTGGGTTGAGAGTAGCGGCGTCCCTGGCGAGGGCAGCAATTTCCGCTTTACCCTCCCCTGCGAGATTCGTCCCAAGATCAGTCCGCAAACGACACTGGCTGACTTCAAGCAGTTTAGTAGCCCGCTGCCGATTGATGTATAAAATTCCTGAGGGGCGGTCCCCATCTTTTAAGCAGGCATGGTGTCTGCTACCTTGCAGATCTCGTTTTCTATGTGACTACCTTGTAAGCATAGTATCTGTTGTGAGATTGCGAGAAAGGTTTGCACAATGTTAAAAGAGAACGTGCTGCATTCGTTGAAGGCATTGTTACCAGGGGGGCAGGTATTTGTTGATCGCGCGACGCTCATCTCGTACGAGGTTGATGCGGGTCTGGATAAGGGTCTGCCTGAGGCGGTGGTTTTCCCTCGTACGACTGAGGAAGTGATGCGTGTGGTGCGTTGGGCGAATGAGCATGGTATTCCGCTGATAGCGCGAGGTGCAGGTACTGGACTGTCTGGCGGTGCGGTGGCGGAGCGTGGTGGGATCATTGTTGAGTTTGTGCATATGAATGCGATTAGTGATTTTGAGCCGCGTGGGCGGAGTGCTGTGGTGCAGCCTGCGTTGATCAATTTGCGTCTGGATGAACGGGCGCGCCTGGCTGATCTCTATTTTCCTCCTGATCCTTCGAGCCAGCGTGCATCGACGATGGGCGGCAATGTTGCTGAGAATTCGGGTGGTCCACATTGCTTTAAATATGGGGTGACTACCAATTATATTGTGGGCCTTGAGATCGTGCTGGCGGATGGTCGGCGCATGCAGTTGAATGGTCGCGCACAGGACTATCCTGAGTACGATCTGTGTGGTCTGGTGACGGGAAGTGAGGGGACGCTGGCTCTGATTACTGCGATCACGACGCGTCTGTTGCGTAACCCTCCTGGCGTCAAAACTCTGCTTGCTATCTTCCGTACGGTGGAGGAGGCTGGCGTTGCGGTCTCGGCTGTGATTGCTGCTGGTCTGGTTCCGGCGACAATGGAGATGATGGATACCAGGATTGTGCAGATTGTAGAGCCGTTTGCCCATGCGGGCCTGCCGCTGGATGCTGGCGCGGTTCTGATTATCGAGTTTGATGGCTATCCTGAGAGTCTGGCTGGACAACTGGCAGAGGTGCAAGAGATCCTGCTGGCTCATGGCGGCTATAACCTACGGATTGCGCAGGATGAGGATGAGCGTACGCGCATCTGGTTGGCGCGTAAGAGCGCCGCTGGTGCGATTGCGCGCGAAGTACCGGCCCAATATACCGTTGACATCACGGTACCACGTAGTCGGTTGGCTGCCGTCTTAAAAGAGGTCAATGCTATCTGTGATCGCTACGCTCTGCGCGTTGGTCACGTCTTCCATGCCGGTGATGGCAATCTTCACCCCCTGATCATGATCCCGGACCCGGATGATCCCGACCTGATCGCGCGTGTCCATGCCGCTGGACACGACATGGTGGAGTGTTGTGTTGCGCAGGGTGGTAGCTTGACGGGAGAGCATGGTGTCGGCATCGAGAAGCGCCAGCATATGCTTATGATGCACAATGCTGCCGAGCTGCTCGCGATGTGGGATATCAAACAGGTCTTCGATCCTGCTAACCGGCTCAATCCCGGTAAAGTCTTTCCTGCGCCGCAGCGTGAAGAAGACTTTGGCAAGCCTTATGCGGGCTATCAGCCAATCGAGACCTTGATCACTACGTTACCCGCAGTGACTGAAGATGGCTATACACCACGCAATGCACAGGAGGCCGCACAACAGCTACGCGCACTCTCTTTGCAGCACCAGCCAGTTACGATCACCGGTGGTGTGCCTGTTACCTCTGTCTCGTCTGTACCTCATGTATCATCCATGACCCTGGCTCCAGCGGCTACTGATACGTTGCACCTGCTCAGCACAAGTCGTTTGCAAGGTATTATCACCTACGCTCCCGACGATCTGTATGTGACTGTAGGAGCCGGGACGCCGCTAGCTGCGATTCAAGCTTTCCTCGCTGAACAGAACAAGCAGTTGCCGCTGGTCTCACCCTGGTCTGCTACTACTATTGGCGGCTTAGTAGCGGCCAACATCAATGCGCCGCTACGTATGCGCTATGGTGCGATCCGGGATAACGTACTCTGTGCCACCGTGGCGCTCGCTGATGGTCGTGTCATCCGTACCGGACGGCCCATCGTCAAAAATGTCGCTGGTTATGATATGACCAAGATCTTCATTGGCTCATACGGTACGCTTGGACTCTTCTGTGACCTCTCATTGAAGGTCCTGCCTATGCCGCGTGCCAGGCGCACACTTGTGTGGCCTATCTCAGATCTCGCCAGCGGCTTACGCTGTGGTCAGATGCTGCTGCCGCTGGCCTTGAATGCCTCCGCAATCCTCTTGACACACAGTTATACTTCCGAACATGTGCCCGCAAGCCCCTATCATTTGTTTTACACCGCCGAGGGTATCCCTGAAGATGTGCACGCTGAACTTCGGCAGGTACGCGAGCTATTGCGTCTCAGTGGTGCTCTGAATACTGTAGAGCCTTTAGAGACGGATAGCATTACGGGTACCCAGGTCTGGTCGGAGCTCGTCGGCGCAAGCGCTGCTGGAGATGCTGCGCAAGGATCGGCTCTGGTCGTGCGTATAGGCGTACCGGTGAAGAACCTTGCTGCCTATTGTGAGGCGCAGGCAGAAGTGTTGGGGCAGGTGACGTATAGTGTCGACTTTGCGAACGGCTTCGTCCATGCAGTCACATACGTAAACGCTAGTATTGAAGCTCAGATGTGGTTGCAGCGGCTCCGCGAACCTGCATTGGCGCAGCACGGCTATGCCATCGTGGTTGCGCAACCTGAAGCACTACGTAACCAACTTGATCTCTGGGGCTATCAGCCGAGCAGCCTGAGCCTCATGCATCGTCTACAGCAGCGCTGGGATCCCCAGCATATTATGAATCCCGATTATACACTCTTTAAAGAAGGACATAGCACATACATGTAGGGAAAATCGCCAGTAGCAATCTTTTTATATCCCTAGAGATACTACACGCTATACAGGAAATGAAGCTTAAGCCTCCCTCTTTGAGGGGGGAAAGCCGCCTTAGCGGCAGGGGGGAGTAGAATGCTAGCAATGCCCTGTAATCATCAATTACCAACTATGAAGATAAGAGTGATAGATAGTGTATAATCGAGGTTAATAGCGTAGTTCGAGAATCTACTCCCCCCTGTCGCTGCGGCGACATCCCCCCTCAAAGAGGGAGGCAGGGGCTTTAGCATCCTTACAGGCAATATCATACAATATTCATGCTAGAGATACTACACGATCTACAGGAAATGCAGCACTTGCCTCCCTCTTTGAGGGCAATGCCATTCAAATAAGAATAATGTCGCGAAAGGTGGTATTTTTGAAGCATACGGAGTGATATTTGTCTTGCTGACGATAGAAGGCGGAAGAGACGCCTTTGACCACACGCGGACAGAAACGCAAGCGGCGAGGAGACAGCAATTTCTTGGGGTTCCGCAGATTGGCCAGCAAGCGTTCTTGCTGACGAGGCAGCTCTTCCTTGGCCACAATCGAGAACTCATAGAACGCCGTATCCAGGGTCTGCAGCGCATGCGTAAAGCTGAGACGATCAGGATCCAGATCCCCTTGCAGGGCCGCTTCATGCATCCAGGCTCGGATGGCATAATGTGCCATCACCAGGCCGTAGAGCTCCTGATAGATGAACTCCGGCGTTTTGCTGCGTAAGGGCTGCGGGCTGAGTCGTTGATGAATTTTCATTTCCTTAATAGCCAGTTCAATCTCCCAACGCTCATGGTACAGGCAGATCAGGTCCAGGGCCGGAGCCTGCTGGGGATCAAGCAACGTGGTCACCAGTCGATGCACCTTCGAGGGATTGGCCCGGTCCGAGGTCCGTGAGGTGGGCAAGTCGGCCAGCTCACGCGCCACCGAGGGCTCAAGACGGTACTCAATGATACGGACCGTCAAAGGTGGTTGGTTTTTGCCTTTGGGTCGCAGATTGACCAGGTAACTGCCGTCAGCCAGGGTGCAACTGCGTTGGGTGAAGATGCCTGCCTTCAGTCGGCAGAGCAGATGTGCCCCCTGGTGCTCGACGGCCGTCAACCAGTTGATCGAGGGAAAATTGCGATCGGCCAGCAGCAGCATCCCCTCATGGAGCGAGCGCAGCAGAGCCCAGGCCATGCTTTGTTCGCTGGCTTTACAGCGGGCAAAGAGCGCATCGACGATGGCATGGGTGCCCACTTCGGCCAGATACATACAGCGCACCTGGGGATAGGGAGACTGACTTTTGCCAGAAGTGAGGCGACCAAAATGCAAGGCATTGGTCGGCGAGTCAGGAACCTCATCCAATGTACTATCAATGGCCATCAGTCGCAAGCCAAAGGCGAAGGCTCCTTTGGTGCGTTCAGTGGCCAGCGGCCGGCAACACTGGCGGAAGAGCCGACGCATGACGATGCTGCCCAGGCTCGCTCGGCGTGCGGTCAAGGCCCCCCCAGTCGGCAACGCAAGATGGGAATCGGGCCAGAGCCACTCCAGGCCACGGCACAGATGGGCAAACACGTCGGTGACATTGTATTGACGGAACAACGACAAGGCCATCACATAGTAGACCATGACCAGTTGACTGAGCTTGCGTTCGCGCTTCTCCCAGGCTTGACACTGACTCAACACCTCACCGACCAGTTCACGCGGGTAGCACCGTTCCAGAAACGGTAGCTGCAGGTGCTGGCAAAACTTGCTATCTGGGTCAATCTGCTGTAACCTAAAAGGCATAAAGAAGGTCTCCTTGCTTCGACTAAATGAGTTACATTTTCTACTCTCAGTATCGCACATGGAGACCTTCTTCTTCTTATTTGAATGGCATTGCCCTCTTTGAGGGGGGATGTCGCCGCAGCGGCAGGGGGGAGTAGAATGCTAGCAATGCCCTGTAATCATCTATTACCAACTATGAAGATAAGAGTGATAGATAGTGTATAATCGAGGTTAACAGCGTAGTTCGAGAATCTACTCCCCCCTGTCGCTGCGGCGACATCCCCCCTCAAAGAGGGAGGCAGGGGTTTTAGCATTCCTACAGGTGATAGCGAAATTTTACTACACTAGAGATAAAATGTATTATGCAGGTGATAGCGATGAAAAGTATCGGGGGAGTAAAATTTTTCAATCAACTCTCCCCGTATCTCTCTTCCCAAAAAACTTGCCTCCAATTTAATCCTGTGGAATGCTGGCCTTTTGTGTATTCTGCTCCTGCTCCTTTGCTAACTTTTTAGGATCATCAGAATGGATCTCTTTGCCCTGGGGCGTGCTGGTGTCAGGTTTCCCTTCGCTATCGTATTGACCCTGACCATAGAGACCGGTGTTTCCTTGCTGTCCATAGAGAGGATTGGCCTGTTCTGCTTGCGCCTCTTTCTTCTGTTTCTCGTTCTTCTCAGGCATGTAGTGACCTCCTTCAATCTATTCGTGACGCGTTCCGCTGTGGCTGTTGTTCGTAGCGATTTCTATTTTCTTGCAGAGGGAAAGTGTTTCCAAGCTCTCTATTCTCCACCTTTAATTACTTGTACGCATGAGATGAGCAAATAGATACTGTACCTTATCGTCGGTTGTTTCTCTGTATGCCGTGGTACGTTCTTGTGGCATTACTGTAGATTAAGGCCGATGGCGAAAAATTAGAACATGCTAAGGGACTCTCGAAAACTAAATCGTCCCAGAGAGGGGTAACTTGCATGAAATAGCATTTACAGATGTGGCAAGAAATGCTTTCAAATCCATGTGATATCATCAGTATCACAATCCTTTGGCAAACCCATATCAGCCGCTTGGAGCTGCTCCATGAGATTGCCGTAGATGACCGTCCCATGCCCGATAGGTACCCGCCCTTCAGGATCTTCTTTTTCCTTTGCTACGCTGGAATAGACAGAACATACCTGCTCAAGTTGAACACAGAAAAACAATTTAGCAACAGTATCTGTTAATACTCGACTCCCGAATTCCTAGGCCACTTTGGTTTAGTTTTGCTCCTCGATAACGACTTTCCACAGGGCGGGTCCTGTGATGGTCAGAGTCACGTTGTACTGGGTTTGAGTCGCGGGAGGGAGAGGAGTGTAAGCGTTCAGGTTGTTTTGTCCCATGCATTGGCTTTTTGTCGCCCCTAATCCCAGGTCGAATTCAACGCTGCCTGTGCCTATGCAGCTTTCATAGGTGGTAAATTTGGTTGAGGCAATGAAGTGTCCAAGCGTGCTCGTGCTCGTCACACCGTTTTCAACGTTGCCTTGCCGTTGAAAGAGAATATGCCAGCCTGGCTGCACCAATGTTGCTCTATTGGGCAGTGTAGGCGGTTGTGTGAGAATAGGCGTCAATGCTGTTGGCGTGTGAGCGAGAGTTGCGGTCTGAGTGGGCGTGACGTGCGCAGTTGACGTTGAGTCACAGCCTACCAAGAGGAGAACGGCTAGCAGCATGATCGCCAGCAGATAAAACGGTGTCTGTCGTTCGGGGTGTTGTGGGTACATCTTTACCTCGAAATAGATTTAAATAGATTTTTGCCAGAGCGTTGCTCTTTTCCCCTGTGTTTATATGGACGAATTTCTATCGCAAAACCACAACAGGAAAAGGAGAGCTAATGAGAGTACATTTTCTTAGCGTTGCTTCCCGTTCCGTTCATACTCAAGGGCCTGTGTTCATCTCTGTGTGTTTCTCGATCTGCTCTTTAAGCGGGACAATTAATAATTCTTGAATCCTAAGGACATAATTGGATTATCCTTATTAATTAAATTTACGCTTAGAGAGTCTTATTGTAGAGCTTAAACACGCCAAAAACGCTTGTTTTTTTCGCTGACTGAGCATATTCTAAGAGAGTCAAAAGAAAGTGAGGTTCTCAATTATGCAACTTCGTGAACGTACAAAAGTACAAGAGATTCAGAAAGACGCCACCGATGGCGATTTTGTAAAACGTACCATTGCCGGTGATCAGAGTGCATTTGAGCAGTTAGTTCAGCGCTATAACACACCTCTATTTAATTTTATTTGTCATTTGCTGGGTGACTACGATATGGCCTGTGATGTGTCGCAGCAAGTCTTCCTGCAACTGTATATCTCGATGCCGACATTGCGCACTGGCGAACCACTCAAAGCCTGGTTATTCCAGGTTGCACGCAATCGTTGTCTGGACGAACTCCGTCGCAAACGCTCGATCCACTTTTCCGAGCTCGAAGGGAACAGCGATGATGAGGATCTCTCTCCGTTGAATATTATGCCAGATACACAACCGTTGCCCGACGAGATGGCTGAGCGCAGTGATCTTCAGTCTGCATTGCGTGTAGCGATCGATGCTCTGCCCCCGAAGTTCCGTTCGGTCGTACTTTTGCGCTATACCTCTCAGCTAAGTTTCTCAGAGATTGGTAAGACCTTAAGTATGCCAGAGGCGACTGCCAAAACGTACTTCCAGCGTGCGCGGCCCTTGCTGCGAGAGGCTCTCGCGGATCATTGGAAGCCAGAGCAGAATGAAGTTGTCTCTTAGTGTTCGTTGAGTTTTCTCGACGCGTCCTGAAAAGAACCTGAGAAAACTTGGAAAAACTGAAACTGATCTCTAAGGTTATTCGTGTCTATATCAGACGGTAACACGAATAACATAGAGGGGTAGTAAAATGAACACTTTTGACTTGCAGCTGGCATTGGACGACCTGAACGAAAACGATGATTATAGTGATGTTGATGCATTGTTTGCAAAATTAGAGACTATTGCGCCACCCGTCAATCTGATTGAGCGTGTTATGGATGCCGTAACTCGCCTCCCGCTCCCGATTGGCGAGGTCGCAGACGATGACGACGAGGAGATGCTGGAAGTCATCTAAGCGCCAGCGATATCCAGGGTATGTAAGACACGCAAGATAGGTACTGGTACAAGCCAAGCAGAAAGTGGTCAAAAGTGTGCAAACTTTCTTTTGACAGGCAAGGTCATTATCGACCTTGCCTTTTTGCTGTCCATTTTTACTTGCTGGCGGGAATAGAGTTTTCTGTGGGTGGCTGCTCGTTTTTACGAGCACCTATATAAAAACACACCCGATACAATTTCTCTGGTAGAGAAGAAGTATCCAGGTGTGTCTTTATAAACAATGGATAAGGACCACAGCAGGCATCCTACCTTCATAAAGAAGGCCATCCCACTGCCACCAATAATACGAGAAAAAGCAACCATTAACAAGGTGCCTTTTAGAAAGACCGACTGGGTGATCAGGGATTCGAACCCTCAGACGCCACATACCAATATGTATGTAATATCCTGCACCTGCATCCCCTGGTAAAACGATTGTGACATCATTTTACAGAAATTTTACAGTGGTTTGGCAACAACTTCATACGGTCATTATCTCTTTGTGTTTTAGTAGTATACCCTATCTTTTTTAGGAATTCTACCCTCTATCCCAATCTGGCTACTCCTGCTTTCATTTTATAGTAATGGGTGTCATGAAAAAAGGAGTGCCCATAGATATTGTGTCTATACGCCAAAATGAGCTATAACAAAAGCCCACTAAAAACAGTAGAGTCGTATATCTTGTAGTGTGATAACTGCGAATAGCTACAAAATTGACACACTTTCGCCTTACTTCCACTATATCTTCCCGGCATACTTCTTGTATAGAGTTACGGTCCTTTACGTCTTATTACGTGTGACCGCCACGCCAGCATTGTTGAGACAATCATCTGTTTAACAGGGAGAAAAATATATGCAGCAGGGACAGCAATTTTACGACGAGCGCAATCGCAATACCGATCCGCGTGAGCAATCAGCCGAACAATACGGCTATCCGCGCGACAATCAGCAGGGTTACATCCGCAATCCGAGGAATTCGGAAAATTTGCAACGCCCACGGCAGCGTAATTCCCTGCCTCTCATTGCACTGATCGTTATTGTCTGTTTGATCGTCGGAGCCTGGGTTGCAGGTAGCGTATTATTCTCCACCGGTAATCTGCCCACGAATACTATTGCGGTTACAGGCCATGAAAACATCAAGATTGAGAATGGCGATGGCTTCATCCATGTACACACAGGAAACACGAATAGCATCGTTGTCTCAGGTACCAGATATGCAGTAGGGCTGGGTAGTTCACTCGATGCGTTGAAGGTTGACTATACTCAGGCTGGTAATAGCGTCACTATCCAGACTGAGGGGGAAGGTGGCATATTCTTCGCCTCAAATCGCATTGATCTCGATGTTACTATACCTGCTGCAAGCAACCTCACTATCAATGATGGTTCTGGTAATATCTCACTCGCAAGTGTCAACGGAGACGTCCAGGCCCAGACCGGTAGCGGTAGTATTGAAGCCAGCAATATTCAGGGTGCAACCATACTCAAGACCAGCTCTGGCAGTATTGTTGCAAGCAATATCAATGGCCAGACTAGCATCGAGTCTGGTTCTGGCTCACTCTCTGTTGACAATTCTCGGCTGCAAGGGGATAGTGCTCTGCACACTGGTAGTGGCGATATCAACTTCACCGGCTCGCTCGACGTCAACGGTACATATAGACTGGAATCTGGCAGTGGCAACGTCAACCTGACCCTACCTGCTGACTCCGCGCTCCTGTTTATTGTACAGACCGGCTCAGGCATTACCACGGACGACTTCAACTCCAACTACGTTGGCAGTAGTCCACAAGCGCGAGTAACCATCCATACTGGTAGTGGCAATATTGGTATTCATAAACAGTAACGTAGAGGAAAAGGAAACTCAGATAGCAGGAGCCCATCCATAGCAGGCAAGAAAAAGGCTATGGATGGGCTTCTGAACAATGTATCCAGCTAAATGAAGCTTTATGCTTCTTCCAATTCCAGATATACTTTAAGATAAATATCCCTCACGCTTAAAGACACATCAATACTGGCGAGTTCTACCACATCCTCATCCTGCGTATAGATAGTGTGCTCCCACATAGATATACCAACGCGGTGATGATGCTCAACAAAATGCTTGCGAGAGTCTACAAATAAAATTTCTTGTATCGTAGGATACTGTTGATATGCTAGAAGTTTCTCTCCTCTGTCTATCTTCTCTGTTGTAGGAGAATGTACCTCTACAACAACAGTAGGAGATTCTAATGCTTTCTTCCGCGTCCAATCGGCAGGGTCACAAGAGACAGTCAGATCGGGACAGTAAAGGTGATTATTTGTCAACTGAACAACGGCATCAGAACTATAGACGTTACAGTCACCTGAACGCAAAGCACCTGTCAGCACATAGCCAATGTTCATAGAAATTTGAGCATGTGCAGGACTACCACCCGTCATCATACGAATATCGCCATCAATATATTCAAACTTGCGATCAGAAAATGTCTCCACAAATTTCCAATACTCAGCTACCGTATATTGACGCATTGGGTCATACATAGCACATTATCCCTTTCAAACAAGCAACACGACGAAACCAACCCGATTACACCACACACTATGTATACACCATGTATACAAGAAAAGACAACAACCTGACATAAAAGGCAACAAAGTCTTAATCAGAACAATATAAAGCTGCACCTGGATAGATAAAGATCTGGACAACGTCTCATATGGTTTCAAGTATCCGGCAAGAAGGAGCTTTTACGCCTATCTTTGCACAGGTTCCCAGTGCTTTAAGCAACCAGCCTGACTACTTCTATTTTTATCTCTATTGACGGTGTAGAGGACCTTTTCGCCATCTCTATCGCTACTACTTCATCCATAGGTACCTCCTACATTATATCAATTTCTCATTCTGTAACTACTTTATATAACCTTTCGTAATAGCAATAAATACGAATACAAAGACGGGATAGCGATTATGATTCCACCTTATTTCTATTACATGCTTACTGCCGCACTTATCATCAGCATTGCTTTTAATGGTATTGGTCTTTTCTCAGCCTTGAAAGCAAGGAAGAGAAATTCACAAGAGGCGCCGAGACCATGGTACAAAACGCCTTCCACTATCTCACCTCTTGCATTTCTCTTAATGTCATTGGGTGTGGCAATGATCTTCTCAACGGAAAAAAATTTATCGCCGTTAAACCCTCTCTTCGCCAGTGTTTGTGGAGCTTTAGTGTGTATCGGCCTGGGCTTACTGGTTTACTGCGCTATGCTCAAAGAACCATCGCCTAAGCCGCTTGATTGATGAGCGGTAGAGTAGAGGTACCAGAATACTTTATATAAAAGAGGCTCCTTAGAGGATTGGCCCTTTTTCAGTGCTCACATTTATACGCAGGGAGCAGTAATGGGTCAGTTCTTAAAGCGATAATAATCCAATATCTTCGCACCTCAAACCAAAGTAAATTATCTATAGGAAGAGGCAGTGGTGTCTCTTATGACACATGCAAGAGAGCGACAAAAAGCGGTCGTGGAATCAATTGATTACCTTGCCATTGATTCCACGACCGCTTCAAGAAACTTTAAAGGTTCTTGCTACTTATTCTGATCAAATTATTTGCTGGCTGCTGCTGTTGGTTTCGGCGCAACACTGGGAACACTGGCTGTTGGTTTCGGCGCTGGAACACTGGGAACACTGGCTGCTGGTTTCGGCGCAACACTGGGAACACTGGCTGTTGGTTTCGGCGCAACACTGGCTGCTGGTGTCGGCACAGCACTGGGAACACTGGCTGCTGGTGTCGACACAACACAGGGAATTGGTTTTGGCTTTTGATCACTGGCTGCTGGTGTCGGCACAACACAGGTAACACTGGCTGTTGGTTTCGGCGCTGGAACACTGGCTGTTGGTTTCGGCGCTGAAACACTGGTTGTTGGTTTCGGCACTGGTGTGCTATTTGCCTGTGCCGCATGGCTTGTTATCACTATAGAGCTCCCAATGACCAATGCAAACACCACGGCGAAAAGCGAGATTGTCAAACGGGTGACGTTTCTTTTTGTGAATATTTGGCGTATTGAATGTCGCATAGTATTTTCTTGAACCTTTCTTGATGAACATTTCTGTCGATTTCTGTACCAAAAGCAAGTATATTTTGGATAGTTCAAAAACATTCATAGTATGCAGTCACTCTAACAATGACAGTCCTATCTTTTCATAACTTTCGCTGTCCATTAGCGAAACATACTATTGAATAGGTAAAAATTGTTTAAAGCTTTCTTTACTATCTCACTATTCATATCGTAGAAACCCAGAAAATGCTGCATCTCGTCTGAAAGTCATATAATCGTGCTGCTATCTCACGTATGACTCTCATCGAGTGAGGCATAGAGATATTTTCATCTCATATTATTTACCAACTGCCTGTGGTTGCTTCGAAGTTGGCACAGCTCTTGATGTTGATGTCGCCTTGATACAATACGCAGACGTGGGAGCGACCGTTGGCGCAGCTCTTGATGTTGATGTCGCCTTGATACAATACGCAGACGTGGGAGCGACCGTTGGCACAGCTCTTGATGTTGATGTCGCCTTGATACAATACGCAGACGTGGGAGCGACCGTTGGCACAGCTGTAAGCGGAGCGGGAGCATTCGTCGATGTGCTTGTACACATAATTGGATGGTGACTACCCGATTCAGGTGTGCTTTTTATCTGGGTGGCATGGCTTATGATCACGGCAAAACTTCCAATAACCACGATGAGTACGGCAACTGCAAGCCAGGTTTCCCAGAGAGAGAAGTTTCTTCTCTTTGATGTTTGGTGTACTTGATGGTGTCTGGGATTTTTCTCGGGCTTTTTTTGAAGAGTGTTTCTATTCGCGTCTGTTTCAGTAGCTCCTATAGCAGCGTCATATTGCTGAGAAATAGCTTCCCAGGCATGTTGCAGCTTTTTTTGCTGGCGCCCTTTTGAGTAATGATATCGTAGGAGTTTGACAAGTTGGACATCTTGATTGTTTTCGCCTGTTTCATGAGTTTCATACTGCGCCAACTGCTCAATCCATTGATCTATATCTTGTAGGGAAAACTGGTCATCGTCCTGTTTCATGATGATCTCCTTCTTCTTGAGCATGATAGGTGCTGCGCAAGAGATGAAATGTCCGCGAGAGAAGAGCACGAATGCTTCCTTCACGCTTCCCAACAATCGCAGCAATTTGTGAGCAGCGGAGATTCTCTCCAAAGCGCAGATACAGAACGCGCTGCTGAAGGGGCGAGAGACGCTTGAGCAGCAAAGCAAGATGATCATCCTCCTCTTGTCTGATACTTATCAGCTCTGGCTCCCACACAGGATCATCAGTGAGCATATCATCTACATCTGCTAGATCTAACAATGTAGTAATCTTCGATTTACGATATCTATCAACCACTTTGTTACGTATCACCCGCCAGAGCCATCTCTGTTGCTCATCGGAGGATAAGGACGCAAAAAGCTCACTTTCAAGTGCTGCGACAAAGGTATCAATCAAGATATCTTCCGCGTCTTGTACAGAAGATATCTTGATTGATATATATTTCAACATTTTCTCAGCATGCTGCTGATATAACAAGGATATTTGCGTCTTCGTTATACCCTCCTCAAGCCGAATAATTGAACGTTGCTGTTTCATACGTATGACAATGGCCTCCATGCTCCTTTGAGATCTCATCTATTCATATCGTATAAACCCAAAAAACGCTACATACCACCAGAAAGTCCTATTAGCTTCGGCATGAGTTATAGTGTTTTTCTATTTATACTGTGGGTATTGGTAAATAACATACGTATTGGTGGCAATTAATTATTATTCAAATATTAGAAAAAGAAGGATATAGCTATCTCTAGTACAGACTGGCGTAAATAGTGAGTGAGGATGTGATAGAATAAGGAGAGAAAGAAGCAAGGAGATTGTCCACATGCCTCATCCACAAGCAAACGAGCTTCATGTGAGCTCGTTACAACACGAATTGTTGGAGCGTATGGTGCATCGGAGCACCAATGCCCAACGACTGGTGAAACGCGGTCGCATCATTTTGGAAGCAGCCGAGGGGGTCAGTAATAGCAAAATAGCCCAGCACTTGCAGATGGGGTATGAAACAGTGCGGCGTTGGCGGGATCGCTGGCACATGGCGCAAGCCCATTTGGAGGCGATCGAAGCTACCGCAAAGCCAAAACTCCTTGGTCAAGCCATCGAGGTTCTCTTGACCGATGAGAAGCGCCCCGGTGCCCCAGAGACCTTCACGTTCGAGCAGTTCATGCAAATCATGGCTCTGGCGTGTGAAACACCAGGGGAATCACAGCGACCAGTCAGCAGTTGGACCCCACGTGAACTGGCTGATGAAGCGGTGAAACGCGGGATCGTCAAGCAGATTTCTCCCCGGACGGTGGGACGTTTTTTAAAAGGCGAGCGTTTTGCAGCCTCATCGCAAGCGCTACTGGCTCACGCCACCTCCCGACGATCCAGCTGAGTTGACGGAACAGATCTGCACGGTGTGCGAAGTCTATGAAGCGACTCCGGCACTTGCGGCGCAGGGCACGCATGTGATCAGCACCGATGAGATGACAGGAGTCCAAGCATTGGAGCGTTTGCATCCTTCATTGCCGATGCTACCAGGTCATGTCGAGCGGATGGAATTCGAATACAAGCGGCATGGCACCCTGAGTCTGATCGCCAATTTGGATGTAGCCACCGGTCAAGTGATCGCCCCGAGCCTCTTACCGACACGCACCGAAGCCGACTTTGCAGCTCACATTGCCCAGACCATTCAGACTGATCCAGAGGCTGCCTGGGTCTTTGTCGCCGATCAGCTCAACACGCATCAGTCTGAAACGCTGGTTCGTCTCGTCGCGGAGCAGTGCGGCATCCAGGAGGACCTGGGCATCAAAGGCAAAAGTGGTCATTTGGCCTCGATGCCGACGCGAGTTGCCTTTCTTTCAAACCCGAGCCATCGCATTCGCTTCGTCTACACGCCCAGGCACAGTTCTTGGCTCAATCAAATTGAGATTTGGTTCAGTATTCTTGTTCGCCGCCTCTTAGCTCGCGCCAGTTGGACATCCCTGACTCACTTACGCGAGGGCATCCTGGCATTCATTGCTTATTACAATCGTCTTTCCAATGGTCCTTTTCACTGGACCTACAAAGGACCGTCTCGCCTCTAGACTCCTACGATATTTCCGCCAAGCTGTACTAGCCATATCCCCTTTGGGAATAAGATCGCTACTCACTCCAATAGCCGCTACCGAAAGTATCATCACCAGTCTTTTCTTCACTCCTCAGAGGAGAATACTTCTCATGAGACTTACGTAAATGCTCAGTCGTAAGAGAGAACTGTGCTTGCATATATCGCAGTCTTACCTGTCAAGGAAGAAACCATCATAAAAGTCTTAAAAGGCGGGATGAAGGAAACAGAAATCAAACCCGATGACATTGAATTGTACGACAAAAAAGGAGGCTACGCGCTTCTAGCAGAAAGTGCCGCATGTCACCCTGATTATCCTGAAAAACTAGGAGAGGTTATCCGACACCTGTTGAATTATTGGCTTGATCAATACCCAGACCGGTATATAGAAAAAATCTACGCCCAGGCTGCCAGTGACAAAGGTGATATTTTAATACAAAAGCTTTTCTTTGCGCCATTATATGAACTAGCAGACGATGCCTATGTACTAGACATGAAACGTCCTGGAGCGTCTAGATTAATACGTAACTTTCAACAAGACTTGAAAAGTAAGAGCGACGCACAGAAATAGCGCAAGTAAAAGAACACACAAAAAGGCACCCAGAAACCCATAATCCAGGTGCTTTATACTATACATATTATATGAAACTATTTGCCTGTTCTCGGCTGGGACCCAAGAAGCTGCAATATCTGATCAAGCTTATTATCGAATACATCCAAACGACGAGTAATGTCTTTAATGTCTTGCCCCTGTACGTTCTGCTGCTCTTTGATTGTCCTAACTTCCTGGTCTAAACCTTCCAGGCGGATATCAACACCCTTTACCTGATTAATGAGAAACTTAATGTCCCGGCCCTGGCTTCCGATGATGCCCTTGAGCATACCGACCGCACTATTAGTATCATCAAGCTTATAGATAATGTCTCGCTTTATTACGGCAGCATCTTTTTCTAATGCATCAAGGCGCTTATCGTAGACAGACATTTCTGATCCCCTTATCAGCTACTCAGATCTATTTATCTACAATTATACCATATAACTAACAACGCTTAAACACTTGTAAAACAGGAAGCTTGCTATTTACATTAAATAAAGGCAGTCGGTCTAGCTAGACAGTTGGTCTTACATGGGATTTTTTGGAGATTTAGCCGGAAATTCCCAAAAAGAAAAACGACCTGAGAGCGCTTCTCAAGCCGTTTGATGATGGGCGATTAGGGATTCGAACCCCAGACCTACTGCGTGTAAAGCAGCCGCTCTAACCAGCTGAGCTAATCGCCCCTAGTCGGTAGTTTCTCTTGCGATTACTACTCTCTAGAAGAATTGACATCCTCTGTTCAGTCTCTGTGTTACAGAAACTATATGGACGTCAATCGGTGCCCTCGAGTGGACTCGAACCACCACGCCTTAAAGGCACAGGCCCTCAACCTGCCGCGTATACCATTCCGCCACGAGGGCAATTGCTCAGTGACTACGCGTTGTATAATACTACTGCCTCTCTTTTTTGTCAACTGTTTTTATGGCTAATTTTTCTGTTTCTTATCTCCATATCGAGATAAGAGCCCTTCTTTCACTATTCCTACCTCGCTGGCACTCTGTACCGGTAAGGCTAGTTCTGGACTTGCTTTATCTTTGATCCCTGCTACTGCGTCGCTGCGGTCACTGCGGTCGCTGACCTTGAGCAGGCGCGTTGTGCGTAAGCTGCGCGGGATCATGAAGCCTTCGGTATCACCTGCCGTCCGTCTGCTATGGATGATCGGTGTGAGCGGTATGCTGATGCTAGCAGCGAGTCGCGGGGTGGGCGGGACCTGTGTAAGAAATGGCGTCTGTGGGATGAACGGATCCTGCTCATTGCCAGTGCCTATAAGCTGTCCAGTGACAGGTGACTCCACGGACAAGGTGGTGATCGGTATCTTTGCTACTGATAGCGGATTGCGGCTGCGACGACCGTTTGCGAGCAGGACGATGACGATCATTGAGAGCAAGATGCCTGTGATGGGTAGCTGGAAGTCGTTGAAGATTGTTATGGCTTGATTATGCTCATTGGCGTTGCTGATATCATTGACTCCTGGCTGGCTGCGTATGACCGGTGAGACCGCTGGCTGAGCCGCTCTGGTCGGGATTGTTGCGTGCTCATTACTACTAGTATCAGACCACTCAAACTCACGTCGCTCGCGTAGCATTTGTGTGTAGCGTGTATTTACCTGGTTGGCGGAGCTTTGTTGTGGTGGCTGTATCGGTCTTGTGGGCTGCTCTGTGGTCTGTGGTCTGGTCTGCGGAGTGCCGGTTGTTGCTGGGTCGATGAGTAAGCGTTTTGGCTGTGGACCTGTGGGCGGTGGTGGCGCGGATGATGCGAGCGGTGGGGCCTCTTGATGATAGTTCGTCATCAGATTGACTACTTTGGCGGCCCAGTTTCCTGCTCCTGCCGTCCCGACGTAGCGACCACTGATTGCGTAGACGTTGGTATAGCCCTGGTTCACGTAGTTGTTTCTCAATAGATGAAACCAGTCCGTGATTGCGTCACTATAGGAGGGATAGATCGTGTAGCCATCGTAGTCACTGGGATAGCCGTTGGTCCCTCGTACGCTACCAGGATTGCGATCCCCGGAGCCTACTCCTGCCTCACCATCGTTGGTCTCGGCCCACCAGACGGCCAGTGCAAAGGCGTCATCGATACCTGTCGCCCTCGCAGTCTGCTCAACTGCCGCACCGGTTCCTACCATAGGACTCCCCATGCTGGCAAAAATGTGATCAACTGTTGCGGCAGGCAGCGTGGGTATGCTCGCAACGTCGCTTCCAGCGGCAAAGCTGCCCGATTGCTCCTGTGCACAAAGCGTCAGGATACTAGTACTCACAATGATCAGGGCACTGAGCATCGGAAGGATCGGATGCTTAGGCGTGCGCGCTAGACGTGACAAACGCTGTAACGGTAGCACTGGAATGTCATTATTCATAACACAATGTCCCAATATTCTACTACTAACCACAACTATGCACAACTATGCACATTATAAACAAACACACAAAATATCATTTGGCAACGTATATTATAATAAGCATCTTGCGCATAGTATTTGGCGGATATCGACTGGAGGCAGAGTGTATAAATCATTCGCTAGCTGGAGTGAGGCATGCCACTGCAATCTGTTAGTACTATAATTGTGCGTTTGTGCATGATATTAGATAGTAGGCCAGAAATTTCGTCAAACTATTGTAGTAGCCTCAATAGCAGTCGTACTTTGCAGTATTCTGTAGCATTCTTTTGCATCCTCTCTCTATATTGTCTTTATTGCTGTGCTTTTTGGCATGGTACACACTCTATTGCAGGTGTGTTGGGCGAATGTAGGGAATGATTAAAGCGGCTTCATTTTTTGAAATTGGTCACTGGACCTACAGAACGCGGCTGGCGTGTAATCCACCTTCCTAGTAGGTAGTAGGTTCTAACAGGGTTATGCTATACTGAAGTGCATGTATCGTATCGGGGACAAAAATCGATGAAAGACGGAGGGGCCCATCATCAGTAACCGTAGGAATACCCACACCGGTTATCTTGAACAGGACACCATTCTCCATAAGCGCTACCAGATCCAGCAAGTTATTGGACAAGGGGGCATGGGGGCGGTCTACCTTGCCAAGGATCTCCGCGATAAAGAGCGACTCTACGCGATCAAGGAGATGAGTCTCTCTATGGTCCCTCCCCAGGAGCAGTCTCAAGCGGTGCAGAATTTTAGGGTTGAAGCGAAAATTCTATGGGGCTTGAACCATCCCAATCTTCCTACTCTGGAGTACTTCTTCGAGGAGCGGGAGCATGATCGCTACTTCCTGGTGATGGAGTATATCGATGGTGATACTCTGGAGAATTACCTTGAGCACAAACGCAGTCCATTCCCCGAGCGGCGGGTCTTAGAGTGGGCGCGCCAATTGTGCGATGTTATGCTGTATCTGCACAGCCAGCGTCCACCGATTATCTTCCGTGATATGAAGCCGGGCAATATTATGCTCTCGCGCCGCAACGGTCAGATTAAGCTGATAGATTTCGGTATTGCTCGCTTCTTCCGGCCCATGAACCAGCAAGATACTCAGATACTCGGTACGCCAGGCTATGCGCCGCCAGAGCAGTATGGCAAGGCGCAGACGGATGAGCGTTCGGATATCTATGCGCTGGGGATGACCCTCTTCCACTTGCTGACCAACAAGCTCTCAGAGCAGGGCTTCGGTCTGGAGAATGTGCACCGCGACTATCCACGTATCTCGCCGAATGTGGCGCGTGCCCTGGAGAAGGCGACCAGTATTAAGCCGGATGATCGCTTTCAGACGGTCGATGAGTTTCGTCACGCACTCTTTGATGTCGGGGTCTTTGTCTTCGAGAGTGGTGATATCGTCGCGACCCCCGATGAGATGGCACACATGTGCTTCAACTATCCAGAAGAGGCCGCTGAGTATCTCTATGATGGAGAGATTGAGGCCTGGCTGCTGGATATGGGTGAGAACGAGCTGGCGGAGATTGCGGGTCGCGCTGTGAAGGTCAACAAAGATCCAATCAAGGCGATCGAGCAGTTTGTGCAGGCGGTTGCAGCGCAGAACATGCAAAACTTGCAGAATATTCAGAACAGCATATTGATGCGTGGCAATACTCCAACGAACTCTGTCAATGTGGCCAATGCGAATCCCGCAAGAGATGCACGCGATGGACGTGACTCGACGCGTCATGCGACTCCGCCTGCTATCGTGGCGCATGGTAACAATGGTAACAATAATCATCAGCCGGCCAGCCCTGGTCGGATGCGCCAGACCCCGAAGGCTTTGCCGATCATTGTGAGCCCGCGCTCGCTTGACTTTGGGACGGTCTTTCCTGGCATCTCTGCTGCTCTGATTGTGAAGATTAGCGGGGCGCAGGGCGCTCCTGTGCGCGGTACGATTCATAGCTACGAGCCCTGGATTCAGTTGAGCAAGACGACCTTTGATGGTCCGCTGACTGAGATCAATGTGCGTGTGAACAGTCTACGCCTCCAACGGAATCAGCGTTATACCGGTGAGGTGGTCATCGTACCGGAGCAGGATACCCGTTCTCCGATCATCGTGAATGTTGAAGCTGATGTGCAGGGCTACATTCGTAATAAGCGTCATCCTGGCCGTACCCACGGTGCGGACCTCGATGATTACGATGCCGATGAGTTCGATAGCCTCTCTAATATTCCGGTTGTGGCTACGGCCGCTCTCCAGCAGCCATCGCAACGGGTCATCCTGGATGATACGCTAGATCGTTTGCTGGAGCCTGTAGCGAGCAAGCAGTTGCTCTCACCGCAGGTAACACCACCGGCTCTGGACCCGGGACGTATCGATGTCCTGAAGAACCTTCATGAACCCGCCTCCTCGCCTCGACAGGAGCGGCTCTTGCGCCTGGCACTGGCCTTCGCTTGCTCGTTTATGACTGCGAGTCTGGGCTATACATTCTTCGCTGCTCATGCTACGTCCAGGCCGCTCGTAGCTCCTGTGCTGAGTCATCTCGGTCCACAGTTTATCTTGACGCTGGGTATTATGATCCCGGCGGCGACGCTGGGGGCGTTGATTATACTTTATGAGCGCAATTGGCGCAGTAGAGAGGTCCAGAACCGGGCCTTTACCGGGATGAATGGCGCGCTACTCTGTGTGGCTAGCTGCGAGTTTATCTGGCAATTGACATTGCGTACACAGACACAGGGCTGGGTCCAGCTTCTGTTTATGCTGGTGGTGGCGGCGCTTGGCGCGACCGCTACTATCTGTGAGCGACCCCACAGATACATTATGTCTACGCTGATGCGGGTGCAGCGTGCCTTTGGTCGTTCACGCTGGACTGTCGCGCCTGCGCTCGTGCTCGGCCTGGGCCTTGGCTACTTTCTGACGTATGGTTTCGCTTTCAGTATCTTTACAGTGTTTGGTATCCTGTTAGCGATGGGTATCGTCGCCGGGTTGCTCTGGCGCGCGATCTCCACACTTCGTCAGAAACGCCAACGTTAGAAGGTATCGTGAATTGGGTATACAAGCTGTAACGCGACCAGAACTTATTGTCATCCTGGGGCCGACCGCCTCGGGTAAGAGCTCACTTGGGATCTCGCTGGCACAACATTTTCAGGGCGAGATTGTCTCCGCTGATTCGCGCCAGGTGTATCGCGGACTGGATATCGGGACCGCCAAGGTGACGGCGCAAGAGCGCGCCATGGTGCCACATCATCTCCTGGATATTGTCGAGCCGAGCGAGATGTATACAGTGTCGGAATTTCAACAGGCCGCGCTCGCTGCTATCGCGGCTATTGTGCAGCGTGGTCGGTTGCCCTTTCTGGTGGGTGGCTCGCCGCACTATATACAGACCGTTGTCGATAATTTTGAGATTCCTACGGTCGCGCCACAGATAGAGTTGCGCGCAGAGCTTGAGGCTCGTCCGCTGGTTGACTTGTTGCGGCAATTGGAGGAACTGGACCCCCAGAGTGCGCGTGTTATCGATCGACAGAATCCACGCCGTGTGATCCGCGCCCTTGAGGTCTGCCTCGTGACCGGACAGCCTTTCTCCCAACAGCGTGGGATTGCCAACCCTCTTTATAGCGCTCTGCAACTGGGTATCGCCTGGCCACGGCCTATATTGTATGCACGTATCGATCAACGGCTTGATGAGCGCTTTCAACAGGGATTGATACAGGAGGTACGCGGACTGCTGGAGAGCGGTCTTAGCCATGAGCGGCTCGACGCCTTCGGTCTGGAGTATCGCTTTGTTAGCCGCTGGCTGCGCGGCGAGTTTGCCTCAGAGGCAGAGATGCTGCAAAGCCTGAAGTATGCTTCACACGACTTCACACGCCGTCAGCTCAGCTGGTTCCGTCGTAATAAACGTATCGTCTGGCTGGCGGGCGACGAGGACCTCCTGGGGCAGTCTCAGGCAGCCATACAGGCATTCCTGGCTGAAAACCTGCAGTTACAGTAGCTACGCTTTTCGTGATACAGTATACATACACTATGAATACTGTCTGGATACACTATCAACAGAGATGTTATTTTCTTGATGAAAGAGGGCGAGCTATGGTCAATGCGCTTGTGTTAATCAATGTCCAGCGTGGGACAGTCAAAGAGACGGCACAGCGGTTGCTAGAAGTTGAAGGGGTGGCGGAGGTTTATTCTGTAACAGGTAATTACGACCTGGTGGCGCAACTGCGTTTTCAAAACTATGACGACCTGACAATGGTTGTGACTGAGCATATGTTGAAGATCCCTACGATTACAAAGACCGATACGCTGATGGCCTTCAAAGTTTACTCGCGTGAGGATTTGCAGCAGGCCTGGGATCTGGGCGTCGAATAGATAGAAGCGAAGCTTTACAATGATCTTAACAACTGAACGATTGGTGTTACGCGAATTCGAGGATCATGACTGGCGAGCAACGCTGGCCTATCAGGTCGATCCTGAATATCTGCGCTTCTATCCCTGGTCGTATCGCACTGAGATGGATGTACGTGCTTTTGTACATATGTTTATCGATTGGAGCAAAGAGCGACCACGCAAAAAATATCAAGTGGCGATTACGTTAAGAGAGAATAATCAACTTATCGGTAACTGCGGTATACGTATGAATCAGTCGTATGCACAGATCGCGGAGATTGGCTATGAGCTCGATCGCCGCTTCTGGGGGCAGGGCTACGCGACTGAAGCAGCCAGCGCTATGCTCAGTTTCGGTTTTGAGCAACTCCACCTGCATCGCATCTGGGCCTATTGTATCGCTGAGAACACGGCTTCGGCACGTGTGCTGGAGAAGATCGGGATGCAGTATGAAGGTCGCCAGCGTGAGAGCGAGTGGATGAAGGGACAATGGTGGGATACCCGTCTGTATGCGGTCCTGGAACGGGAGTGGCGTGAGCAGTTGAAAGCTCGTTCTCGACAGGTAATCTACCACCAATAATTATCGATAATTAGATAATTCTATACTTCTCATGAACTGTTGTTATGCTCCTAGCCAACAACCTGCTGCCAGGAGAAGACGATCGCAATGGCCTGGGCACGGGTCCTGACGTTGAGCTTGCCACAGACATTCGCAACGTGCTTCTTGACTGTCCCTTCACTGATGGTCAGCTGCGTTGCGATATCACGATTGGTCGCTCCCTGCTTGAGTAGCTCCAGCACTTCGCGTTCGCGCCCTGTGAAGAGCTCTGTATAAGTAGCTTGTACTGCTGTGTCGGCGATCGGCGTGAGCGCTGGCTGCGTGCTGAGATTGCCAGTGAGTAGCTCTGTCTCGCCGTCGCTGAGTGAGAGCATCTGCGAGAGTAGCGAGAGGGTACCCGGGAACTCGTGCTGCGTCTGTAAAATAAGTGAGCGCAGTAAAAAGACCTTGAGGACAAAGTCTTGCATGGTGTGGTCATGATTGCTCGCTGCCAGCATGTCCGAACTCAGTGTGAATTGTGGTGCAAGTGCTTGTAATGCCGTAATCCAGTCATCCGCGTGTGTCGCCGAGACTGTTGTAGCGTCATGCGTTATACTTGTCACAAGCTTATGGGCAAGGGTTTCGGCAATAGAGTGCAGGCGTTCAACGGTTAATTCTTCAGCTTTGCCCAGATATGCTTTACGAACCTTACCCTGGTGCTTCTGATATGCATACCAGTACCAGCTATTGCGCTGGCGCTCATGACGTGCGGTAAAGGTTCCAGACTGACCTTTAAATGAAAATGATCTATTCTCACTATTGGTTAACCAGTCGAACCAGAACGGAGAACCGACTGGTACTGGAGAGGTGTTTATCGATGCCTCTTCAAGATGTAGGCGGTCGTCAATAACCTGTGGAATTGCTGTGCGTGTCATAACCTGCTTCTCCTCATCGAGATAAATAAATGCTTACTCCCCAACTCTACATGATTTATGGTTAAGACACATGGGCAATTATGCGTAATTATGCCTGATTATACATATATATACGCAAGAAAATATGCTGATTGCGGATAAATATACCTACGTTACCGCTTTCGTTACCGCTTACATAGCAGCGTTTTTGTGATATTACGTGCAAAATTGATATTTGTCGAATAACCTTTACTCTTGGGCGCATAACTTTTCATGAGTATTTGACTCATAAGCATGTAGAACGAGCAAGCTCCGAGCCATATCTTTTCCACTCGCTCTTTTCCCGATGATGATCGAATCAGATGTGCATCATGCGCGTTCATTTTTGAGAAGCAAGAAAAGTTATGGCTCATGTCCACTTTTGGGGATAGAAGAGCTTAGGGGTCTTCCGTAAATAATTTGACAAAGTGGGGAAAGAAGTGCTATCCTCTTCGACATGGAGAAGATAGCACCAGAGCAAGCCTATCAACAGATGCGGAGCATGCTCAACGAAAAGCAATGGAGACAGTATCTGGCCGTGGAGGCCAAACAGCGAGGCAGCGCCAGTCAGGTGGCACGTGAGGCAGGCGTTTCGCTCAATACGGTGAAACGAGGTCTCTCTGAACTGGAAGCAGGAGAGGCCTATCAGCCAGGCGAGCGCATTCGAGCAAGGGGGGGAGGAAAGAAAAAGCTCGTGGAGACAGATGCGACGCTGCTGGAGGATCTGGAGCAAGAACTGGAACCCAAAGGGGACCCTATGAGCCTGCTGCGATGGACCTGCAAGTCGTTGGATTGCCTGGTCAAGGCTCTGGAAGCCAAAGGGCATCAGATCAAGAAGTCGGCTCTGGCAGAGGTGTTGCATGCACAAGGCTTCTCGTTGCGCGCCAACAAAAAGACGATCGAGGGGAAATCGCATGTGGATCGAGATGGGCAGTTTGCTCACATGAACGGCATCTGCAAGCAGTGTGAGCAGAAAGGTGCACCTATCATCTCGGTCGATTGCAAGAAAAAAGAGCTCATTGGTACCTTTAAGTACAACGGGCGGGAGTGACAGGCGAAAGGAGAAGATACATGCGTCAATGTGTATGACTTTCTGTCTCTGGCGGATGGGAAAGCGCTCCCGTATGGCATCTCTGATCTGGTACATAACCAGGGATTTGTCAACGTGGGCATCGATCATGATACCGCTGAATGCGCGGTTGAGAGCATCAGACGATGGTGGCAAAACAGTGGGAAAGCGCTTTATCCCGATCAGAAGCAATTGCTGATCACGGCTGATGGAGGCGGTTCCAATGGGGTGAAAAACCGGCTTTGGAAGAAGAAGCTGCAAGACCTGGCCAATGAAGAGCAGTTCACGATCACTGTTGCTCATTATCCGCCAGCCACCAGCAAATGGAACAAGATCGAGCATCGACTCTTTTCCTTCATTTCTCTGAACTGGCGGGCTAAGCCCCTCACCTCTTTTGAAGTCGTGCTGGAACTGCTCTCTCATACGACAACCAAAAAAGGCTTAACGGTAACAGCCATCAAGGATAGTAGCGCCTATCCAACTGGCCTCAAGATTTCTGACGAAGAACTTGCGGCTCTCAATCTCTCCAGAGATTCTTTTCACGGTGAATGGAACTATACCATCAAGCCTCAAGAACCATGATCATTTTATTTGCGGAAGCTCCCTTAGCGGGGAAAACGGGGGCCAAAAATGTTGGGAGCCCCTTTGTGTGCAACCGTGGATGTAAGCTTTAATTATTTTTGGAATGGGAGTTTTCTACCATGACAAAGCACTCGTGAGAAAGACGCTCACATACCTGGATCAATCTCAATCATATCTATGCGATCAGTGACATGAGCGTCATGCTGATAGGCTTTCAATGAGCTTGTAGCGACGTTCTGGACGTTGACAGAAAGGGAGTAGTAACGTTGGTGGTTGATGAATGTTAATTTGTAGGCGAAAAGGAGAATAAGATGCTTCGTAAAATGTTCCGCCAAAGTGAAAAAGCAAGTGAACAAAATCCACGTAATGCTTCAAATGACGGCAGAGCTAAAGAAAATCCAACAGAGACAAGACTAAGCAAAAGCGGAAATAAAGAAGTTCCACCACGTGATGATATTCTACGCGCAAATAGTCTGGATCATAGGGCGTCGCAAATACCGAGACAAATGATGGAACGTGAAAGACGGGAGGGAGACGCAAATCAACGCAGGGAAGGAGCATATGAGAATTTACTGAAAAATTTAAACAGTTTGCGTGTGGAGAATCTTAATGATATGTCTTACTATACTCGTCAGGCGCAAAATGTAGAAGTTGAAACAAGAAAACTGTCTATGGACCAGCAACAGCAAGTTCATCGAAAATTTATGGAGCTCTTCTCAAAGAGAAGTACATATCGGGGAGAACCTGTGAGAGACGCGTATGCTAAGCAGTTCTATCCTGCAGAATTAAGAAAAATCGAAGATTGGGTAAAAAACCAGAAACCTGAACAGGGAGAAAAGGAACAACGCTATCAAGCATTTCTGGGCAGTATTCCTGAGGCTGATAAAGCATGGCGAGAGGACTATAGTTTCAAATATAATTACGACAAATATGAAAGCTTAGTATCGGATACATTAGCAAAGACAAGCCAAGAATCTTTTTCTTTTATAGAACAATATGATGCCAATCGAGCATTACTGAAAGAAATTCCTGAAAATATCCATCCAGCGGTGACTCGAAGGATCTTTAATCATGAATTTGACCGTATAGCAACGGCGACACAAGAATTAATAGAGACAAGCCAAACATGGGATCAGGCCCAACGAATGGAAGAATATCCGAAATATCTGAACCGCCTTCCTGAAGAATATCGTCCAACGGAGGCTAAAGAGATCTATGGAACAGAAACAACTCGCAAATTAGCTAGCACAAAAGATCTGTATTTTGATAATCAGGTGACTGCTCTTAAAGAATTTAATAACCGTATTCCTGAAGAATATAGAGCGCCTCATGCTGAGACTATACTCAAAAAAGTAGAAGCTATACTCAAAGAACAAGACGCAGCTAGGTTACGAAACCGTGCAAATGAGCTTTTAGGTGAAAAGCAGGCTTCTCACCGTGAGGGGGAGGGTCCTCAAGAGTATAAGGGTCCTCTAATAAGTAAAGAGAATCTGGCTCATCGAAGAGCGGAGGAGGCTAAGAAGACTCCTCTAATAGAGAAGTACAATGCTGAGCAGCGTGATTCGACACGTAAGGGTGCGGGCTCTCTGCCGGATTTCAAACAAATAGGTCTTATTTCACGTCGAGACGCTGAGTGGAGGCGTCGAAAAGCGGAGGAGGCTCGTCGAAAAGCGGAGGAGACTAGTCAAGTGCGTGATGACATTGTTCGTAATTACATTGTTGGGAAGGAATATCCGGATTGGGCAGCAGCTTTAAATAAATAAGATCTCGTCTGTTTGTGACCGTAGAAAAGGGAAATACAGCCTAGACAGAATTGGGCAACAGAGTCATGCATGGACAGGGCTTGCTGGCTCGTTGAGTGTAAGAATCAGGGATTTATCCGTGGGGAGTCGTCACGGACACTGGTGCCCGCTTAAGCATCATGGCACAAGAGACAAAAAAGAGGAGTAAAGACATATTCTGCCTTTACTCCTCTTTTAACAGATCTATCTAGTCGGTGGCAGCGTGTTAATAGCTGATATGATTATGTTCAATAAGCCAGCGTATAAAGTCGAGACGGCGACTCTCTTGTAGCATTTCCCTTGTCGTTTCTCCTGCCATTTTCCCCAGTAACACGAGGGTTAAAATAATAGGCTGTTGATATTTGTCGAATAAAACGGCTCATGTCCACTTTTGGGGATAGATGAGATTAGCGGTGAGAAACTTGACATGCCATGAGAATTCCCCTTAATGAAGAGACCTCTTACGTATTGAGAAATGCAGTTAAGGAAGGGTATGATGAAAGAAGCAACACTTCTTGCCCTCTCAGAAGGCATGGAACTTGACCAGATCCAAATCACGGAGACGGGACTCGTGGTCTCGGTGATCTCAACCCATCCTCAGTCCTGTTGTCCGCTCTGTTTGCAGCCTTCGTCTCACATCCATAGCCGCTACCATCGAATCTTGAAAGATGCTCCTTGCGTCGGACGCCAGCTTCAGCTTTCTCTCACCGTTCGCAAATTCTTTTGCCGCAACCCGTACTGTTCGCAGAAAGTGTTTACAGAGCGCCTCAAGACGCTAGCCGAGCCATGGGCACGGATGACGACCAGGCTCAAAGAGCAAATCACGTCTATTGGTCTGGCGACTTGTGGCAAGGGGGGAGTTCGATTAGGTAATCGCTTAGGGATAGAGACCTCTCGCAACACGACCTTGCGCCGTATGATGGAGGTGCCCGATGATGCGAGAGGGTCAGTCGTATATCTGGGAATAGATGACTTTTCCTTCCGGGGTGGCTATCGGTTCGGAACGATCCTTGTCGATCTGGAGAGCCACCGTCCTATGAGAGGCTTGGTTCCTGCTGTTCAATCGTAAGGTGGTGGATGAACGTCTGGACCTTTTTTACGTAGGATCTTCTTCAAGAGCAAACTGGTAAACTCTCATAAGCTCATCTATCCCCAAAAGTGGACATGAGCCAAGTTATCTGTCAAAAATACACTTAAGGGCAGATTCTGCGGTTCATCCGCAGAATCTTGGGATTCACATCTTGACGGCGACTTCCCCTTTCCTGGTGTTTGCCGCGAAAATTTGGCCCACTAATGTGGCGAAGGGCATGTCAAGCGTAGCATAGAGTTCATTTGCCCGAGGACTCGCATTGTCTTTCAGGATCTCAACCATCGTAGTGGCGTAGTCCGTGACGATAACGCCGGCCTGCGTCATACGCAGCAGACCCGTTTCGCGTTTTGTTACACTAAAGGTTCCCGAAGCGTCGACAGCTGCGTACGCGTCGTAGCCAAGACCGACCGCTCTGATTGCCGTCAAGCCCAGGCAGACTTCCGTAGAAATACCGGCAATAATCAGTTTTTGGCGCCCCAAGGCTTCAACGACCTGCGTAAAACGCGGCTCATCCCAGGGATTGACCGTTGTACGAGCAAGAACTTGCAGGTCAGGTCGAGCGGCGAGCAGCTCGGGAATAATTGGTCCCCACATGCCATCAGGAGCGGTGGCAGTGACGATCGTTGGCACTCCCAGCACTTGAGCGGCCTTAGCCAGTGCGACCACATTGTGTTTGAGTGTGAGCACATCAGTATCGACAACCCCAGTGAAGAGACCAATCTGATGATCGACGAGGATGACCGCAGCATTCTCAGAGGTCAACTGCTCATAAAACATTTTGCGATCTCCTGTGTTGATGTGAGAGGCGTTCATACCTAATGCGTTCCTTTCACTTTCCTCATCCTGAGATAATGTACTTTTCTTTATGCTACTTTTAGTAGCCTGGCTATATAATATTGCCAAAAAAGGGAGAATGTCAAGGCATTGGGCGTGGGAAATGTTTCTCGGGCGAAGAGCTTTTCCAGAGCTTCTCGCTCTTCTGTTCGCTTTTATTGTGTAGCCAGGCTACTCAAAGTGGCTTCATTCTGCTATACTTGTGTTTCAAGGAAGGTAGAATACACAGGAATACATCGATGAAAACATCAGCAAATAGGGATCAACCACCACAGTCCCTGGAAACTCTTTTGGAAACGTTGCCTCCAATCGATCAATTTACCGAATTCTGTCCGCGTTACCATCATGCCATGGAGATCATCGGGAAACGCTGGATGGGAGCCATCTTACTCGTCCTTCTACATGGGACCCATCGTTACAACGAGATCCTGTTCGCAATTCCAGGCATCTCTGATCGACTTTTAACAGAGCGCTTGCGCGAATTGGAAGCAGAAGGGCTTGTGATACGTCGTATCGCGTCTACATCGCCCGTCCGAGTCGAGTATGAACTAACCGATCGTGGCCAGGAGTTGGAATTGGCTGTCCGGGTCATTTCCGCTTGGGCAGAGAAGTGGCTTCCAGAGTAACCTCCCTCTAGATGAAAAGTTATGCCTATTTCAGTGGTAGGCAGTTCTACGTAATGTATCAGGTGAGTCTATGTTCTATGGCATAGCGCGTTGCTGCACTACGTGTTGCGACGCCGATTTTGCTATAGATTGAGCGGAGGTGTGCCTGGACGGTACGTGGACTGATGCACAGTTCATCTGCAATCTTGACACTGGTGAGGCCGCGCGCGAGATAGCGCAGGACCTCCAATTCACGTCCGGTTAACTCATCGGTGAAGAGAGGCTCTGACGGTGGTGTCGTCATAGTTGCTTGCGTTACTGCTGGTGGTATAGCTGTAGTAGCGCTCTCGTGACTTTGCTTCTCCAGGCTCAGAACCTGTGCGGGAGTCATCTGTTGTCCCTCTAGCCAGAGCATCTGGAATTGCCGCTCATCGATACTGGCCTTGGCCTTGCTCATAGTCTGCTCGTAAATATCGTATTCAATAGGGGGGACGGGGGCCAGAATCGTCTTACGGATCGTCTCTGCCGCCGCCCATGCATAGATGGCCTGCGGGATGTTGTCTTGCATTGCCATGACGATAGCTAAGCGTTCGAGACACGAGGCGACATACCAATGATTGCGTGTGTGTAGTGCCATTGATAGAGCCTGTTCGATGAAGGGGCGTGCCTGTTCGGCCTGTCCCTGGCGAAGTGCGAGCATACCCTGGTCTGCCACACAATAGCAGGTTGTCTGGTAGTCGCTCAAGGCGCGACATTCTGCCAGCACCTCCTCTGCCCTCATATATTCTTTCTTACTAATATAGAGGACCGCCAGCACATTGAGTGCATCAGCAATCTGGCGGCGGTCTCCAATCTCGCGGGCAATCTTGATGCCTTCATCACAGAGTTCCTGTGCATGAGCGTTATTGCCCTGGTTCATTGCAACGAGCCCGAGTTGAATAATACGTGAAGAGATCAGCCAGCGGTCGCCGATCTCGCGCAAGATATGTAAGCTCTGCTCGATATAATTGTAGGCGACCGAGAAGTTCCCTTTATGTGCTTCGACCTGTCCCAACATATAGTAGGAGGCTGAGGTCATCATACGATTGGCATGCTTCTGCGAAATTGTCAGGCTCTCGCTCAATAATGTATAAGCCTGAAAAAATTTTCCCTCGCCAAATTCGATGGTACCCAGCGCGAAAAGCTTGGAGGCCATCTCCTCCTCGTTCCCAAGCTGGCGAAAGATCGCCAGACTCTCTTCCAGCAGTGCGCGAGCCGCGAACTGTTCTTTTTCTTTCTTCTGGTGGAGCGCGATCTCTCCCAATGAGCCCAGGTATTGCGCTACTTGATTACGGTTGCCGATCTCGTCCTGTGGCGTGCTCGTAAGATAATCTTCAAGCAGCGTATGCGGGATAGCCTCATCACCCAGATAGAGGGTGACCATCCCCAACGGGATCAGGGCAAACGCGATACCCAGACGATCCTTGATCTCGCGATGAATATTCAGGCTCTCCGTTAAGAGCGCATGCGCTCTGGTATAGTTGCCCAGATTCGCCATGATCTGACCGAGATCGCTCAAGCGGTATGCGATGCTGCGGATATCCTGCAAGCGACGTGAGATTGCCAGGCTCTCTTCACAGAGCTGTTTGGCCTGTTCAAAATGAGCTACAGAGAACGCGTCATCCGCCATTGAGGCCAGAGCAGCCGCTTCGCTATACGCATCTCCATGTTGACGTGCAATTGCCAGGCCTTCTTCGTAGTAGGCGTGTGCCTGCGATGGATCCTGACGAATATAGACAGTACCCAGCTTATTGAGTGTGCTGGCGATACCACTAAAGTCTGCGCTGGCACGATACAGGCGCAGACTCTCTTCCCAACGTTCCATACTGCGCTGGTACAGACCCCGGCTATCGGCCATGACTCCGGCTGCGTAGTAGGCGGACGCCAGCAATGGTGAGCCGATCTGTCTTTCTTGCTCATCTGTGCTTATCTGTCGTAGTGTGGTCAATGTGCGCTCTAGCCAGTGATCGCCCTCTTCCTGATGATCACGGATCAACCAGAAACGCCAGAGGGCGCTCTCCATCTGTAGGACCTCGGACCAGCGCTCGTTCTCAAGCAGCCACTGGAGGGCCGCGCGCATGTTATCATGCTCCTGCTCCAGGCGATCCAGCCATGTGCCCAGCTCTGCCCGGAAAAATTCTGGCTGTGCTTGCAGGGCTAGCGCCAGATAATAGGACGCATGGGCAGCATAGACGGTCTCAGCGTCTGTGGCCTGGAGCAGGCAATCTTGCCCATACTCATGGATTGTCTCCAACATCTGGAGACGCTCTTCACCATTTTTACTGCTGACGACGCGCAAGAGATTTTTATCGACCAGCGAACCGATCAACGTTAATATATCATCATCTACCTGTTGTGTTGCCTGGCTTACCACCTCGGCTGCCGCGAGCGTACAGCCGCCGATAAAGACGGAGAGGTTGCGGAAGAGCCGTTGCTCCTGCGGTGTGAGCAGATCGTAGCTCCAGTCCAATGTCTCGCGTAACGTCTGCTGGCGCTTGGGGAGATCGCGGGCACCCGTTACCAGGATCTGCAGGCGATGATTCATCCGCTGTAACAAAAGTTGTGGCGAGAGCAATTTTGTCCGGACCGCCGCAAGCTCAAGTGCCAGTGGGAGACCATCGAGTCGGATGCAGATTTCAGCAACCGTCCGTGCGTTAGAGGGGGTCAGCGCAAAGTTTGGATTAGAGGCGCGGGCGCTCTGTACAAAAAGCTCAACTGCCGCGTTATGCGCCAGTTCATCCGGTTGTAGCTCGCCATCCAGATTGGGAAGTGTTAAAGGTAGCAGCTCGAAGGCATATTCATTGCGCAGATGGAGCCTCTCGCGGCTCGTCACTAGCATCTTAATCTGTGGGCAACTCGTAAAGAGATCGATGAGCAGCAGTGCCGCATCGACCACCTGCTCAAAATTATCGAGCACCAGCAGCAGAGAACGCTCGCGCAAATAGATCTTCACACGCTCAAAGAGTGGTGTCTCCTCAATACCTACCAGGTCCAGAGCCTGAGCGATCGTTGGAATAACCATCTCAGGATTAAAGACCGCAGCCAGCGAGACATAGCGTACCCCATGCGTAAATTCGTGACTCACCTTCTCTGCAACCTGTAATGCCAGACGTGTTTTTCCGACGCCACCCGGTCCCGTCAATGTCAGCAAGCGTACATCTGAACGGTGTAGCAGCGTTGTAGCATCATTGATCTCACGCTCGCGGCCGATGGGAGGGGATAGATGTGAGAGTGGCCCAAAGGTATCTTTCATAATGGCTTGATATTTCTCAGTTGACATGTTCTTCGTCGATCAGCTTTCCTGCATCTGGATAAGATACAGAGCGTTACCTAACATAACTCTATTATAGTGTGCGTATGCTCTACTGTCTAGCACCTGCTTGTAGCAATCGTGAAGCCATGTGAGCTCTCTTGCGACCTCTGAAGCCGCTACTCAATGTGATAGAGGTGTAGGTAACTAGAACGCCATCTGCTTCACATAAGTTGAGCTTAGCGGAGACTGTGGAAATAAACCCTTAAATACTCCTTTCGACACCTCTCTTTTTGTCCTATGGAGGGTAAACTACTCTACATGAAGATCTCGAGGCTATCTCCGTAACCGTATACGGAACCGTGTGCGGAAACGTTTACAGCGCTGTAACAAGACGTAAGTGTTTGCATGGGATAGTGACAACAACAACGAAGGGAATTAGTAAGAAGTCGTATGGCAAGCAAATTAACGATCCGAGACATCGCTCGTCTCGCGGGTGTCAGTACAACGACGGTTTCACGAGTGCTCAATCAGAAACCAGATGTTGATCCATTGACCCGAGAACATATCTTGCAGATTATTGCCGAGCATAGTTTTGTTCCCAGTGTCAATGCATCTGGCCTCGCTGGCCGTAGCCGTTTGCTTGGTGTAATGGTTCCTTCGTTTACCTGGCCTTTCGTTGCTGAGATCTTAAGTGGTATCGCCGAGGGCATGAAGGATACCCCCTATGAACTTATTCTTTATAGTATGAGCGAAACGACTCGCGAGCACGATGAGAGTAAGGTCATCGATCGTATCCTGACGACGCAACTCACAGCAGGGGTGCTGGCGGTTTTTCCAGGACATCTATCGAAGCAGATTATACGCTTGCGTACGAGTAATCTGCCGGTTGTAATGATCGATGATCAGGAGCAGATCCCATCGGTTCCCTGGATTGGAGCGGATAATATGCATGGTGCGTATATGGCGGTGTTGCATCTATTGCAGCTCGGCCATCGCCGGATTGCGCATATTCAAGGACCAACCCAATATCTTTGTACGCAGGAACGCTATCGGGGATATTGCAAGGCGCTGCAAGAGTTTGGCTTAAAGCCCACACCAGAGCTTGTACTGACCGGAGACTTTCTGGAAGGGACTGGTTATCAGGCAGGGGATCAACTCCTCTCTCTGCCAGAGGACCAACGCCCAACGGCGATCTTCGCCGCGAGCGATCTGATGGCGTATGGCGTATTCAAAGCAGCCGCTGAGCATGGCTTGCAGGTTCCGCAAGACCTGGCCTTGATCGGATTTGATGACATCAAGTCATCAGCACTGGTCCGTCCAGCCTTAACCACTGTACGTCAACCGTTCTTTGAGATGGGACGACTGGGCACCAGCCTGTTGATCTCAACGCTTCATGCAGCTCAAAGTACACCCGTACCATGGCGTGTAGTAGCAGAGAATCCCGACGATGATAGCAACCAGTGCATACAGTTAGAGACCAGTCTGATCGTTCGCGATTCTTGTGGCGTATCCCTATCGTTCACGAACACGATATCAGGCTCAACCGCCTCTTAACTGGTAACACAGTAGCGTACTCAAAACCGTAACCTTTTTGAATCAATGATTGATTTATTTTCCGTGTTTGGAGGTTATCAATGACTCCCGACTCTATTCGGGCACAGAAGCCAAAGGCCGGTAAGTCCAGGATGGTATTCGTTTCACTCCTGGCCCTGTTCTCTATCTTGCTTGCAGCTTGTGGTAGCACCACTGGTCCTGGCACTACCAGTAGTAGCCAGCCAATCATGAATATTATGGCGACTACCGGTGGCACGTTCGCTGCTGGCAACTTCAACCCATTCCTGAACACAAACGGTGGTGGTTTGTTTGGTGCCGCAGGTAATATCTACGAGCCCCTGGTCTTCGTGAATCGCTATACTGGTGCTCCGACCCCCTGGCTGGCCAAGTCTGCGACGGTTAGCTCCGATGCGAAGAGTGTGACCTTTGTCCTTCGCGACGGTGTCAAGTGGAGCAATGGTACGCCTTTCACGATGAAAGATGTCACCTTCACTCTTGACATGCTGAAGGCAAATCCTGCTCTCGACTTACAGGGTCTCTTCAGTTCTGGCCTCATCGATACGTATACCGCGACCGATGCAAACACCCTGCAAGTTACTTTGAAGAAGCCAACCTCGACCATTCTCTGGTCATTCGGCAATACTCCGATCGTTTCTCAGCAAGAGTATTCTCAGTTTAGCAACCCTGTCACAGCTGTGGACTCCAAGCCAGTTGGCACAGGTCCATACCTGTTCGATAAGTTTACGACGACTGCCTATACTTTCAAGAAGAATCCTAACTACTGGAACACTGCAATGGCACCGAAAGTCGATGAACTGCGCTATCTCGCCGTCAACGACAACACCGCTGCTCAGAACCAGGTTACCAGTGGTCAGATCGACTGGGCTGGTATCGGTTGGCAGAAATCCTTCGATGCTCAGTTCTTGAATGACTCCGCGCACCATCATGAGTGGTTCATTGGTACCAACACTGTCTACCTGGAGCTGAACACCACCAGGGCACCTTTTAATGATGTGAAGGTTCGTCAGGCAATCAACCTTGCGATCAACCGCGACGAGATCCATACGAAGGCCGCTTTTTTTGCCAATCCTTCCAATGCCGCTGGTATCGTGACACCAACATTCCAAAGCTATGTCCCTTCAGCCTACTCTAGTCCTCTGGCACAGAATGCTGCTCAGGCTGCAACTCTGCTGCAACAGGCTGGTTACACGAAGGGTCCTGATGGCATTCTGCAAAAGAATGGTCAGAAGCTCTCCTTTAAAATTCAGGTTCCAAGTGGTTGGAGTGACTGGGAAGCATCAATCACTGTCATCAGTAGCGATCTGAAGGCTGTCGGTATCGACGCCACAGAGCAGGCGCAGTCAACTTCCGACGTCATGCTGGCTGGCATGAAGGTTGGTAAATTTGATGCTGCTCTGATGTGGAGTGATGCTGGCCCTACACCTTACTTCCCCCTCAATGATCTCCTACGCAGCTCATATGCCCACAATGGGGCAAACCCTGCTCAGGGTACCAACTATGAAGGTTGGAATGATCCTGCCACCGATAAGCTGTTAGATCAGTATCTGGCATCCCCAGATCCTACTGTGCAGAAGCAGGCTATTGCTGGCATCGCCGATATCGCGGCAACTCAGGTTCCGGCCATTCCGTTGGACTACAACGCTGGTTGGGATGAGTACACCACGACCAACTTCACTGGTTTCCCTGATGCGAACAATGCCTATGATTACGGTTCTCCGTTCTACGGCGAAGACTCAACGTATGTTCTTCTTCACCTGTCACCGGTAAAATAACCGTTGTTTGGTTGAGAGTAGAGCCTCGGCTCTGCTCTCAATCTGGCTCTAGTCGTGAGATCCCTGGTCAGTAGATCGCTCTTAACTCCACAAGCACTCTCCATGGTAGATGTTTCACTAGCAGAGATCAGCAAACTGACAGTCATTAGAAAGCTGTATGCATTAATTGAGAGCCATGGGCGAACTCTATTCAGTATTACTGCCCTGCTCTTTGTGTAATTTGATGATCTTCTATCCCGTGGTGTGCTACTATATATATACAATAAGATATGGTCATGTGGGCGTGCCGAGTCAGGTCTATCTGATTGAAGAATAGTACCATAGAAAAAGAGGTACGAGATGCGTTATCTTATTCGTCGCTTAGCCTTTTACGTGGTCGCGCTCTGGGCTTCAGTGACGATTAATTTTGCCTTACCGCGGCTCATCCCGGGTAATCCCGTCGATGCGTATATCGCGCGGCTACAAGGGCAGGTCGCTCTTTCTCCTGCAACTATTCAGGCGCTGGAGGATCAGTTTGGTGGCAGTGACGCGCATAGCCCCATCCTGGTACAATATTTCCACTATCTGAGCAATATCTTACATGGTAACCTGGGCACGGCTTTTTCTCAAGGTGCTCTCCCTGTTACCATTGTCCTCGCGCATGCACTGCCATGGACGCTTGGCCTGGTTGGTGTCTCTACGATCATTAGTTTTATGCTCGGTACACTGCTCGGTATTGTCGCTGCCTGGAATCGCGGTAGTGCTTTGGATTCAATCGCTGTGCCGGTGACCACGTTCCTCTCCTCTATCCCATACTTCTGGTTGGCTCTGGGCCTGATCTATATCTTCGCTACGAATCTAGCCTGGTTGCCTGGCGGCTATGGTTTTGATCCCTACAATATAGATTTTATGGATCTACAAGGCTTTAGCTGGGAATACGTTGGTAGCGTCTTACAGCATGCTATCCTGCCTGCTCTTACTATTGTGATCAGTTCGTTCTCAGGTTGGCTGCTGGGCATCCGTAACTCGATGCTGACGACAATCTCTGAGGACTATGTATTGATGGCGCGTGCGAAGGGCCTTTCTAATCAACGTGTTATGTTGATGTATGCCGCTCGCAATGCCATTCTGCCGAGCGTTACCGGTTTTAGCCTGGCTCTGGGTTATGTCGTTGCTGGTTCTCTTCTGACTGAGATGGTCTTCTCTTATCCTGGCATCGGCTTTGTCCTCTATAAGGCGATCAGCTACCTCGACTATAATCTGATCGAGGGGATCTTCCTGTGTATTGCTGTCACCATCTTGTTGGCTACCCTCCTCTCTGAAATAGCCTATTTATTCCTCGATCCGCGTGTGCGGCATGAAAGGGGCTAAAAAGAAATGCAGAATGTACACACCGAGACCATGACTCCTGGACATACCAACGCTGAGGTTGCGTTGGTACCAGACAGGAAGCGAGGCTTCTTGAACCTGCTCTGGGGCGTATTTACGGCGAATGCAGGGATGACTGTTGGCATCTGTATTATTGCCTTCTTTGTCCTGGTTGCGCTGATTGGTCCGTTCTTTATTACGATCAGTCCGGACATTCTGACCAATGATCTGAGTCAGGCCCCTTCGATCCATCACCTGTTGGGCACAACACAAGAGGGCCAGGACGTCTTCTCGCGTATTGTGAATGGTGCTCGTCTCTCTCTTCTGACCAGCTTTACTGCCGCTGCTGGCGCGACGATTCTCGCGATGGTGGTTGGTCTGGTTGCTGGCTATTGTGGTGGTTGGGTGGATGACAGCCTGTCTCTGATCACCAATATCTTCTTGATCCTGCCAGGGATGCCGCTGGCAATCGTGATCGCGTCCTTTGCGGTTCATGGGACCGGGACGATTATTGTGGTGCTGTTGGTTACCGGCTGGTCGTGGGGGGCACGTGTCCTACGTGCGCAGACGCTCTCGATGCGTAACCGTGAGTTTGTGACGGCTGCGCGTACAACAGGCGAGGGGCTGGGTCGCATCGTCTTCGCTGAAATTCTGCCCAACGAGATCGCGATTGTTGCCTCTAGTTTTGTTGGTACCTTTATCTATGCGGCTCTCGCCGAGGTCGCTCTTGAGTTTCTTGGTCTGGGTAATACCAGCATTGCAAGTTGGGGCACTATTCTCTACTGGGCGCAGCAACACAATGCGCTCCTGGGTGGAGAGTGGTGGGAGTTCGTGCCGGCTGGCTTATGCGTAGCTCTCCTTTGTACAGGTCTGAGCTGTGTCAATTTCGGTATTGATGCTCTGGCAAACCCGGCACTACGTACACAGTCCAAACGGCAGAAGAAAAACAGGAAGGCGGTAGCATAAGATGTCTGTATTCTCAGAGGCGGAACTTTTGTTAGATGTGCGTGGACTCAATGTTGATTACGAGGCCGATAACGGCACCGTCCATGCTGTCAAAGATGTAAGCTTTACACTGAAACGTGGTGAGATCCTGGGCCTGGCTGGTGAAAGCGGCTGTGGGAAGTCGACGCTCGCTTTCGGTGTCGCTCGCTTGCTACGCCCGCCGGCTATCACAACTGCTGGTGAGGTTATCTACTATCCACGAGATCGCGAGGAGAGCTCGCTTACACATATGCACAATCTACCGGTTGTCGATGGTGGTGTCGATGTGCTTTCTCTCACGCAGCGGCAACTGCGTGCGTTCCGCTGGAATGAACTCTCGGTCGTTTTTCAGAGTGCGATGAATGCCTTGAATCCTGTTCTCTCGGTTGGTTCACAGATCATTGATGTCTTGAAGACACACTGGCCGGGTAAAGGGCGCGACTACTATACTAAGCGCGCCATTGAGTTGCTCGATCTGGTCAATATTGCTCCTGATCGCTTGAAGAGCTATCCACACGAACTGAGCGGCGGGATGCGACAGCGTGTGGTGATTGCAATTGCGATGGCGTTGCGTCCAGAGCTGATTATTATGGACGAGCCGACGACCGCTCTGGATGTGGTAGTGCAGCGTGAAATCCTCGAGCTGATTAGCTCGCTCTGTAAAGAGTTTAACACTGCGCTGATCTTTATTACGCACGATCTCTCGCTCCTGTTAGAGCTCTCTGACAATATCGCGATTATGTACGCCGGTCAGATGATAGAGAAGGCGACGAGCTACGATATCTATAAGCATCCGCGCCATCCCTATAGCTATGGTCTGTTGCATGCCTTCCCGACTCTGCACGGTGAGCAGCGCAAGATCGCTGGTATCCCAGGCGCACCGCCGGACCTCCGCACGTTGCCACCGAGCTGCGCATTTAACCCACGCTGTCCAATGGCCTTTGGTCCCTGTAGTACCATTGTTCCTTTGCTGCAACTTGCGACCCCCGGCGATCGACAGCAGGTTGCCTGCCACCTCTATAATCATGAGTTTAGCCAGCGTATCCCCGAAACTGAAGAGATTGCGGCCAGCTATGAGGCCCTGGCCGAAGGGAGTATTTCTCGATGAGCGTTATAAACCAACCGGATCTGGCTCAGAACGCAGCGACTGCCCTCAAGATTGAGCATCTGCGTAAGGACTTCCCGATCCACAATGCCAATCCTTTTGTGAAGGCACATGCGGTTCACGCAGTTGACGATGCCTCGTTCGCACTGTATCCCGGTCGTGCAACTGCGCTGGTTGGGGAGAGCGGTAGTGGTAAGTCGACGATTGCGCGTGTCTTGTCCCGTCTGTACGATCCAACGGGTGGTAATATTCTTTTTAACGAGAAGCCCTTCAAGGATGCGACGCTGCGTGAGTATCGTCGCCATGTCCAGATGATCTTTCAGGATCCGTTCTCTTCGTTGAACCCGATTCACGATCTACGCTATCATTTGAGCCGCCCGCTGCGCATCTATGGCTATGCCCGTAATCGCAACGAAGAGCAGGAGCAGGTATTGGACCTGTTGCGCCGTGTCAACCTGACTCCGGCTGAGCAGTTTATCGAGAAGCTGCCGCATCAGTTGAGTGGTGGTCAGCGTCAGCGCGTTGCTATCGCACGTGCCCTGGCCGTACGCCCTGACGTACTGCTGGCTGACGAGCCGGTTTCGATGCTCGACGTCTCGATCCGCCTGGATATCTTGAACCTGTTGCTACGCTTGAAAAACCAGGAGCGTATCGCGATCCTCTTCATTACGCATGACATTGCCAGCGCACGCTATTTCGCGGAGGAGACGCTGGTCCTCTATGCCGGTCAGATGGTTGAAGGTGGACCAAGCGAAGAGGTCATTCAGAATGCGAAGCATCCATATACGCAACTGTTGCTCTCCGCCGCACCGGACCCTGACCGCATCGGTCCTGATGGCAAGAATCATGAGAAGTTGCCGGCACGTGGTGAGATCCCAAGTTTAATCAATCCTCCAACTGGTTGTCGCTTCCATCCTCGCTGCCCACATGCGATGCCCATCTGTAAAGAGCGCTTTCCGGGTCGTACAGAGCTTGGGAATGGACATTGGACTAACTGTTTCCTGTACGGTGAGGGAACAGCAACCGCAACTACTAAGGGTTCGATACCGGTCATGCCACCGATCAGAAGGACCGGAACCGTCAATGGTACATCACAACCCATGGAGAACTAGACAGGAAGAACTCATGAGCAATAGAAACATAAATGAGATTGCCGTATTGTCATCGCCGGATGTCGAACTTTCTAGAACATTCCCTACGGGCTTTCTCTGGGGCGCTGCAACTGCCTCTTATCAGATCGAGGGCGCGGTCAATGAAGATGGACGTGGGGTGTCTATCTGGGATACATTTGCCGCGACCCCTGGCAAGATATTAAACGGTGAGAACGGTGATGTGACGATTGATCACTATCACCGTATGCTCGCTGATCTGGATATCCTATCCGAGATCGGTCTGGCTGCCTATCGCTTCTCGCTCGCCTGGCCGCGTATCCTTCCCAACGGGAGTGGTACAGTCAACGAGAAGGGTCTGGACTTTTATGATCGCATGGTTGATGCCTTGCTAGCAAAAGGTATCCGTCCCTTTGCGACACTCTATCACTGGGATCTGCCGCAGGCTTTGCAAGACGCTGGCGGCTGGACGAATCGCGAGACCTCCTATCGTTTTGCTGATTACGCCGAGGTTGTTGCGCGCCGGTTGGGTGATCGTGTACAGGATTGGATGACTCTGAACGAGCCATGGTGCGCAGCCTATCTGGGCTATGGTAACGGCGTACATGCCCCTGGCATCAAAGATCGCCAGGCGGCGGTGAACGCAGCCCATCATCTCTTGTTGGGACATGGCCTCGCAGTCGCCCGTATTCGTGAGAGCACACCTGCCACATCACGCGTCGGTATCGTCCTGAACTTTACGCCCGCCTATCCTGCCGACGACCGACCGGAGACGATTCGTGATACCGCGTTTGCCGACATGTTCTCGAACCGCTGGTTCCTCGAACCCGTCACACGTGGTAACTATCCCGCTGGCTTCTTTGAGGCTATGCAGTTGACGCCACCGTTGATCGCAGAAGGTGACATGGAGATCATCTCTACGCCAATCGACTTTATGGGTGTCAACAACTATACTCGCAATGTCGTTGCTGGCTCTCCAACACCGGTTCTGGCTGACGAGGTTCGGACCGTCAATGTCCCGGGTGCGATCTACACTGAGATGGATTGGGAAGTCAACCCACAATCGCTGACCGACCTTCTGGTACGTCTGTATGCTGAATACGGAGTGCAGAATCTCTACGTCACTGAAAATGGCTCAGCTTTTGCTGACCAGTGGGATGGGGGTGCGCACATCCACGATGCCCAGCGTGTCGAATACCTGCGTGACTACCTCGCTGCAGTCAGTGATGCATTGAAACGTGGTGCCCCACTACGCGGCTATTTCGTCTGGTCATTAATGGATAACTACGAGTGGGAGCGCGGCTACAGCAAACGCTTCGGTGTTGTCTATGTCGACTATCCTACCCAGCGTCGTATTATCAAAGATAGTGGACGCTGGTACCAATCCTTCCTGGCCGAATATAGTCAGGAACCAGTACAATAGCTGCCGCTGCGTGCGCGCGAAGAAGAACTGAACCAGAAAAAAGGCCACCAACACAGAGGCGATTGCTTGTTGGTGGCCTTTTCGTATAGAGTTACCTGGCGGAAAATCCTGTATCAGGTACGGGTACGGGTACGGATATGGGTACGGATATGGGTACGATCAGGGTCTGCATTGAGGTACCAGTCTGTGGTCCTTTGGCCAGGATAGCTAACGGTGCGGCGTACGACGTTGCTGGGGGGACCAGGGAAGCCGTGGATAGGTTGTCCCTGTTCTGCCATAAGCATGGTGTCGTGCCAGATGGGGCCAGCACCGTCGACGCCGGTGACATTGACCATCGCTGAGTTGTCGTTGTTGCCAGCCCAGACGCCGACTGTGTAGTCGGTGGTATAGCCCATCGTCCAGTTATCACGAAAGTCGTTGGAGGTTCCGGTCTTGGCCGCTGATGGGCGGACCGGGCCTGGATCGCCTGCGTAACACTGGTTCTCGGTGTTCGGATAGATCAAGAGCGAACTACATTTACCGAACTCGAAGACACGCGACTGGTTGTCACTCAGTACGTTGGTGATCATAAACGCTGCAGCCTTGCTCAGGACTCGCTTACCGGTCGTCGGCGCGCGGAAGATGACCTTGCCTGCCTGGTCTCTAACATAGCTGATGGCATGTGGTGGGATGCGGATGCCACCAGTGGCGAAGGTGCTATAGGCGGCGGTATTGTCTAGCAGGCGGACGCCGAGCGAGCCAAGGACCATAGTATAGTTAGGTGTACCGGTGTAGGTCGTGAGACCCATTGTCTGAGCCGTCTGTAGCGCCTGATCAACCCCAACACGCATAAGGAGCTTGACAGCCGGTATGTTAAATGAGTTCTGCAGAGCGTAACGATAGCTGACGTACCCATGATAGTGCAGATCGTAGTTATGCGGTATATAGGGTGGCAGACCGCAACAGAAACCGACGACCAATGGACCATCCAATACGGTCTGTCCCGGGCTGATCCCCATATTGAAGGCCGTTGCATAGATGTAGGGCTTGAAAGACGAACCCGGTTGGCGATAGCCCTGTGTCGCAACGTCGAAGTCGCCATAGGTCGGGTTGCTGGGATCGATATTACCAACAATAGTGCGAATAGCACCGGTATGGTTATCGATCACGACGACCGCTGCATTGGACATATTATGGCTTTTTGACATCTCTGCAATATGCTTCTGTGCGTCCTTCAGGACGTTGTTTTGCAGGTTCAGGTCAAGTGATGTATAGATGTGCAGACCGGTGCGCGAGAGGTCTGTGATCCTCACATGGAGATCGTTGGCCAGTTCACGCAACGTATAGCTCGCATAGTGTGGTGCCAGGCGATTATTGATAACACCTGGGTTCAGGAAGTTGGGTTGTTGCGCCTCCAGGATAGCAGAGTCGCGCTCGTACACGCTAATATAGCCCTGCACATACATCTGTTGTAGCACCTCGGCGACGCGCGTATGCGCCGCCTGTGGATGCAGGAATGGATCACGTGCGATTGGTGAACTGGGGATACCGGCCAGCATTGCGGCCTGTGCAATATCCAGTTGTTGCGCGGCCGTCTCTGTGGGCGTATCGTGCAGACCATAATAGGTAAATGCTGCCGCCTCCGCTCCATAGGCCTGCTCACCATAGAAGGTCGTATTCAGGTACATCTCAAGGATCTGATTTTTTGTATAGTGGCGTGTGACCTCCGGTGCCAGGATAATCTCTTGCAGCTTACGGAGCGCTGTGGTCTGGTTGCCGACGATGGCGTTTTTGATAATCTGCTGCGTGATGGTACTACCACCAGAGACGACATGCCCCACTGTCATATTCGCGATGGCGGCACGTACGATGCCGCTGATATCGTAGCCTGCGTTCTTATAAAAGTTCTGATCCTCGATTGCGATCTCTGCATGTGCCAGATTGGGCGAGATCTGCGAGAGTGGCAGACTGGTCTGTAGCCCTTCGTCGGTCATTTGATAGACAACACCACCGGCAGCATCGTAGATTTTCAGGTTATCCTTCGGCAGAATATCCTCCAGAGTGACCGACGCATCGCCATATTTCTCGTGTGTCGCATCGATAAAGCTTGCCACTGAGACAAAGACAATTACCAGTGTGAGCAGCACTGAAAAGAACGTAGCGGCCAGCGGAATCATTGTACGTGTACTGGTGCGCTCGGCTGCGTACATCCTCTGCATTGTCCTATGCAGTCTTCTCCGCTTCATATGGCGACGTATCCGCCAACCTCTGGGATGTGTAGGATTGTGCGATGCAGAATAAGGCAATCCTGGATCAACTGGGACCGGGACATCATTCAAACGCTGTGATAGCGCGGCCTGGCTATGCTCAGGTAACGTTGCCGGGCTTCTATGCGCAGGCATAGTAGTCAACGCGCTTGCCTGGCTTGCCTGAGACATGTCTTCTGGAGGAGGCGTCTCTCCTATGTGCTGGTCGGTCTGCATAACCACAACCTCTTTCTACAACCTGCCTGTGTGACGCAACAGTGGTGTGATGGACAAGGATAATTGCAAATGAGTGCAAGTAGCTACATTCATTATAGAGACGTGCAGCCTATCTATCCCGGTGAGAATGAACGGCTTTGTTTCGTAGAGCCATATATATAGAGGAATACTATATCCTCTATATGTGACCATGCTTTCATTAAAAAATGACATAGACCTCTAGCTACCATCTCTGATAAAGCGTATTGATGCTACTGAAACTAGAGAGCAGGGAAATATGCTCTAACATGCTCACATGAGAGTTTACACGGTACCTGTTAAGGCAATGATGGAACATATATATATGAAACACAGCCATTTACATGAACGGCTATCTGTAAATAGTAACGCTACAGAAGAAGAGATGGTAACTTTTTTTGGCAGTGAAAAGCAAAGAGAAGTGAGTTTGAAAAAAGCAATTATCTATAAATAATTATACATCGATATCATATCCATATCCATATTAAGGCGATATTGGGCTCTTTCTTTATGCGTAAGGATGAGAGCGTTGCTATGAGCATGAGGTATAGATATGGTGAGCAGGACTGTTCTGCTGCTCACCATACCGGTGGAAGATTACCAGATGGCACGATTGACGCTCATGATTGGTGAGACAAAGCTAAAGTTACTACAATAAGGATGACCACCGAAGGTCAGTGCATCGTGTGTCGAGGCCGGTTGGTGATTGATGGTCTCAAGCGAATGGTGGTGGTGACCAGCACGACCATGTGCGTCGAAGGCTGTCGGTGCGAACTGAGCTGCTGGATTAGTCTGCGGTGGATTGTGGTTATAGTCTGGATAGGTCCCTGGCAGGAACCAGTCTGTCGTTTGTAAGCCATCGGGATAGATGACACCCATCCGTTCTATTCCACCTGGATTGGTGAAGTCATGGATGGGATGGCCCTGTTCCGCAGCGAGCATCGACTCATGCCAGATCGGTGCGGCACCATCGATACCACTGACATTCAACATCGGCGTATTATCATCATTACCGACCCAGACGCCCATCACAAAGTCAGTGGTGTAGCCCATCGTCCAGTTGTCACGGAAGTCGTTGGTTGTACCGGTCTTGGCTGCCGCAGGCCGTACCGTGCCGCGATCCCCCATATAGCAGTCATTCTGTGAATGAGAGTAGAGTTGGAGGTCATTGCAATTGAAAAACTCTGGGAGCCGCGAATTGTTATCACTCAGGATATCCGTCATGATAAACGCGATCTGTGGTGTGAGCACCTGCTGACCGGCGACGAGTTGATGGGTATAGACCTGATTATTGTAGGTCGTGACGACCTTCTCAATCGCGTAGGGCGGCACACGGACGCCACCATCCGCGAAGGCCCCGAACGCCGACGTATGCTCCAGGAGATTTACATCCAGACCTCCCAGTACCATTGAGAGACCCGGTGTACCCTCCGTATGGGTGATACCCATCTTCGTAGCCGTTGCCATCGCGTGCGCCACACCAACATGTTCTAGCGTCTTCACTGCCGGAACGTTCAACGAGTTTTGCAGGGCGCAACGTATCGTCACATGCCCGTGGTAGCGTAGATCGTAGTTCTTTGGCTGATAGACCGGTGGTGTAGAGCCCGGTGGCATTACAATGTTCAGTGGAATATCATCGATCGGTTGCGACGGTGAGGCTCCCTGCTGTAGCGCGGTCGCATAGACATACGGTTTAAACGAAGAGCCAGGTTGCCGGAAGCCCTGTGATGCTACATCGAACTTGCCATCGATTGCCTGATCATTGTAATCCAGACTTCCCAGTAGTGTCTTGATTGCTCCCGTGTGGAAGTCTATGATCACCTCAGCTGCGTTCGTCACATTGTGCCCTACCAACTCAGCGATATGGTGCTGGGCGATCTTCTGCACCTGGTTTTGCAGATTGAGATCGAGCGTCGTTGTAATATCCATCCCGGAGCGTGAAAGCTGTAGGCGGGTCATATGGAATTGCTTCTCCATCTGGCGGATCACATATTCCGAGAAATGTGGAGCGAGATTTGGGGGAGCGGGTGAACCTTTAAAGAAATCTGGTTTGTTGTACTCTACTGCCGCATCCTGTGCCTGTGCGCGTGAAATGTAGCCATCGCGCACCATCAGATCGAGCACGGTCATGAAGCGATTGCGTGCTGCCACTGGATGCTCGTAAGGATTATAGCGTGAGGGCGAGCTTGGGATACCCGCGAGCACTGCCGACTGCGCGAGATCGAGTTGCGCTGCGGCGTCTTTGCCAGGTTGATCGGTCAGACCAAAGTAGATGGTCGCGGCCGCATCGATACCGTAGGCCTGGTTGCCATAGAAGATGCTATTAAGATACATCTCCATAATATCTTTTTTGTTGTAATGGCTATTGATATCAGGCGTGAGAACGATCTCTTGCAGCTTACGCGTGATATTGGTCTCGTTACCGACCACAAGGTTCTTGATCAACTGTTGCGTAATCGTACTACCGCCTTGCACTACCTGCTTATGTGTCATATCTGCCAGCGCCGCCTGGATGATACGCAGGATATCGATACCCTGGTTGCGCCAGAAGTTCTTGTCCTCGACCGAGACCGTCGCATTGATCAGCGTTGGCGTGATCTGATCCAGTGGAACCTCGGTATGGTAGCCCTGGTCGGTCATCTGTGAGAGGAGGGTATTGTGGCTATCATAGATCTTCAGATTATCGCGTGGCATCAGGTCACGCAGACTTGTAATTCGCTGACCGAACTGATTGGTTGTGTCACTATAGAAGCGATAAGAGACATACGAGCCAGCACCAGTAAGAATCAGAAAGATGAGGGCGGTGGCAACGCAGATAGAGATGGTAATCACAGAGAGGCGCTTAAATGAACGGCCCGCCTGGAGCCGCTGATTGCGCATATATTTGCGTGAGAGATATTTTTTGATTGTCCTGCGCCGCCGAAATTCTTGCCGCAAATTTTTGGGCGCATGCGTGACTACCTCTGCATCGATTGCATTTTTTGCACCGACTGCCCCAATTGTCGTCGCGATACCACTCGCCGTAGGGGCAGCATGGTTGTATGTATCAACCGTATCTATAGCATCGTTGGTATCGGTAGTATCGGCTACCTTGTTGGGATCTGAGGCGCGCTCACGGCGTCGCTGCTTCTGATCTAGATAGCGAAGTGCCTTTTCACGTCTTTTGGGTGATGAATCCGGCTTCGCGTCCGCCTTACGCTCTGACCGTGTACCCTCCGGCTGATCTGGCTCTCCAAAATTCTGGGAGTGTGTCGGCATAAAAGATACCTCATGGATTTAGAAACAACAATCGTAGTATCAAACTCGGCATGAATCTCTCTCAACAGATTGCAATCGGTTCCAGCCATCAGATCTGTAGAGCAGGAGAAGGAGCCAGACTTTGAACATACGGTATGTTGCTGAGCCTACCTGATTATTATACTGATCAGTCATGTTTCTTTACTCTACTTAATAGACGCTGTAGAGAAGAAAACGCCTCACTCATCAATAGAGGTATAATGCCTTTAATGCAGGGTACAAGCGGTATTCATCGATCGGGTTTAGTTTTGTGTGGCCTCAATAAGGGCGGGCAGAATCTCGTTGGTGATGGCCTGTATCTTATGAAAACTTTCGATCCAAATAATATCATGATCGCGACCACCACGAATTTCGGCTAATTGCATGACCGCCTCGTCGATGAGGGTCTGGAAATAGAGAAAGGCACGTACGGCATCGGCCAGCGAGACATTGGCGGCAGAGGTGATCGAGCCATATTCGCGCCCCAACTCAATGGCCTCGGTTGTCAATTCAGCTATATTCGCGCTGGTATTGAGTGTACGCAGGACAAGATCGAGCAGACGTCGTCCTAGCGTACGATACGCAGCACGTGCCGTATCACCGAAGCGTTGATACCAGGCGAAGGCATCAAGGGTGCCATCGGTAAAAGCAAAGCGCACGCGGCCCAGTACACTCTGAATGAGCAGTACAGAGGCAGGATCAGGTTTCGGCTCACTTTCCTGTTGCAGGCGAGCCTCGATATCGGTACGGCGGAAGCGGCGATGACCGCCACTGGTGCGGCGCGAAGGGATCTCATTGCGATCTGCCCAGAGACGGACAGTAGCAGGGTGCATCCCCAGCAGTTCGGCTGCTTCTCGCAGACTCAACCACTCTTCCCCTGTTTGTGAAGTCATCGCAGCACCTCCTGAAATAGGTGTGGCCTGCTGATGGCCGACACCCGGTCACATATCTTCAAATGGTTATAGATAGCATGATTGTATGGAATTATGGGTCAACCGTCAAGTACACAGGCTTGTAGAGCGACAAGATGCGGTTATACACTACACATTGTAGTGGCTATAGTTTACACGAGCATTAGCAGTATACAGCATTGAATAGACTATTTTTATGAAATAGCAGGCTTTGAGCCATTCAATAGTACAATATGTTGTGCTGTCGCGGGTAATGCTTGTAGAACGTTCGCTTTATTGAAGAAGGATGGACGCAATGCCTGTGATTGAGCAAGTTCAGCAAGTGGTAGCCAATCAAAAATCATTGGCAGTTGATCTTCATCGGGTCGCAGGAAGCTCAGCATGTTGTCCTGGTAAAGATACGAGTCAGCGGGAAAATGAAGCTCAAAGTAGAGCCCAATCTCATGGTGGTGCTCCTTCTCGAGTTTAAAGAAGTTCTCAATAATATAAAGTAAGCGACCGATCTGTGCTACCTCTCCTAACTCCTCCTGTACTTCACGTGAGAGCGTCTCTTCCGCTGTTTCACCTAATTCTGCTCGTCCGCCTGGAAGAAACCAGTAGACATTGTGAGGATGCACGGTAGACTTCTGGCAAAGAATACGCTGATTGTGCAGTGCAATCCCTCCAATACGATATGTAAACTTATAAGGAGCCTTACGGAAAGTGATCATTGTGCGCTCTTGCTCTGGCATATGCATAAGATTACCTTTCTCGCTGTTTCTCATTTGCAAGGATAATTATGCCTTTCATCAATCATAAAGTCAACTGTATGGAAATGCCTGCTGTGCTTGCATCTTCCTTTGTGAGCGAATAATTGCAGAGGGTCTATACCGTATGCGATACTACTATAAGTTAAAAAGGTATGAGTTACAAAATTACAAAAATTTGTATTACCTCGGCTGGCATTGCACAGACTCGTGTTGCTCTCATAAAGATGGGATAGCATATGGCATGCAGAATGTCGGAAGCGATTAGCGGTATTCAAGATACCGGGGGTACTTCGCAGTACTGAGCGTCACTCTTCCTTCATGACTGTGCTGGTCGCCGGAGGAGTCACTATGGTTAATGAAAAATTAAGACCGGTCGCGTTGAGTGCGGTCGTTGTCGATGAGGAATGGGATCAAGCACTGGCGCAAGCACTTGTTCAGATACAAGATATTTCGCCCGATGTCGTTTTTCTATTTGTCAGTACCGAGTTCGTGGATCATTATCAGGAGATGCTCCAGATCGTGCGACATGAGACCGGTGCTGCCTTCTTGCTGGGTTGCGCAACCCAGAGCGTGATCGGTGAAGATCAAGAGCTAGAGGACCTGCCCGCCGTCTCTCTTCTGGCCCTCTCCCTGCCGGGCGCAAAGCTTCAGGCCGTACGCTTTACCCAACAGATGGTGGAGACGACGAAGCGTGAGCAGGAGTGGTACGACCAGTTAGGGGTTGGCCGTGAGGATGTCAACTCCTGGTTGCTCTTCTCTGATCCGCACAATCTGGATTGTGAGCAACTGCTCGACGGACTCACAAAAGCATATCCGAATGTTCCGATCATGGGTGGTCTGGCGGCTGGGGATATCGATGATCGAGCTATGTGTCTGTTCTATAATGATGAGATCATCGAAGAGGGTGGTATCGGTCTCGCTATCGGAGGTACCTATGCAATGGTACCGTTGATCGCGCAGGGGTGTACTCCGATCGGCGAGAGTTGGACGATCACGAAAGTGCTGGACAACGGCCTACTCGAAGGCATCTCGAACCGTCCCGCTTACCAGATGCTGCTGGATACCTTTAAGACACTCAGTACAGAGGAGCAGAGGCGTGCCCAACGGAACATCCTGGTGGGGTTAGCTGCTAACGAATATCAAGATAGTTTTACGCGAGGCAGCTTCCTGATTCGCCAGCTTCTGGGTTTCGACAAACGTGTGGGCTCACTGGCGATCGGTGCGGTACCACGCATCGGGCAGACACTACAGTTTCAGATGCGCGACCCTACTACAGCGGACTACGATCTGCGTACGCAACTGGTACAGATGCGCTGCGCACTGGGAGAGCAAGAGCCGGTAGCCGCACTCCTCTGCTCCTGCAATGGTCGCGGCATGGGTATGTTCGGTATTCCTGACCACGACGCCGCCATGATCGCGCGCGAGCTCAACCATATCCCGCTGGCAGGCTTCTTCTGTAGCGGAGAGATCGGCCCCGTCGGGAATCGCTCATACCTGCATTGTTACGCCGCCAGCCTCGGCGTCATTGTTCGCCTCCCAGCGCCCCGCGACGCATAAACTGCAAGGGAGCACCTCGCGTGCTCCCTCACAAAAACAGAGCCAATATATTTACCCTTTTCACCACTCCTATCGCAATAGATCACTATTGCCTGAAAAGTACCAAAAAACTCGTCCCCCTCTCGGAGGCTCACCAGTGTAGGTTTTTTTGAAGGAGGTAGAGCCACAGTAGTCGGCGAAATTGGGAAAAGAAAAACGACAATTGCTCTTAAAAATAGGTAATATCGCTAAAGCCTCCCTCTTTGAGGGGGGAAAGCCGCCTTAGCGGCAGGGGGGAGTAGAATGCTAGCAATGCTCTGTAATCCTCGATTACCAACTATGAAGATAAGAGTGATAGATAGTGTATAACCAAGATTAATAGCGTAGTTCGAGAATCTACTCCCCCCTGTCGCTGCGGCGACATCCCCCCTCAAAGAGGGAGGCAGGGGTTTTAGCATCCTTACAGGTGATAGTGGACTTTATGACAACCAACGTGATACATTCGTCATGGTGCCCCATCTGTCTGCATTGGCCTGCGATGAGATTTCATGGCTTATTCCACAAAAAACCTACATCGGTGAGCCTCAGAGAGGGTGGCAAGGTCTTCATTACCTGTATAGTGCACAATATCTCTATTGTATGAAATAATGCGTGGATAGTTATTGGGCAGTAGTGACGTTTTTATAAAGGGAATACGTTGCGCGTGTCGTGCTATGTCTGGTGTCCAGGAGATAATGTGTATGGCAGAGAAGTCGTTGCCTCCATGCGATCTAGTGATGAAAGGCGGCATCACCAGTGGCATTGTCTATCCGCCGGTGATTGTTAAATTAAAAGATACCTATACGTTTCGTAGTATCGGTGGGACCTCTGCTGGAGCGATCGGAGCGGCGGGCGCAGCGGCTGCCGAATATAATCGTGCGGGTGGTGGTTTCGTGACGTTGGAGAAGGTAGGCAAGAGTCTGGGAGAGCATGCGACGCTGCTCAATCTTTTTCAAGCGCCCTCCCAGACACACATACTCTTAGATATTCTTCTCGCGATCTTACAACACAGACAAGAGCGCCTGCTGGGACACAAGAAGCCATCTCTTCTGCAAAGTGTCCGCGTCGTCAGCGAGCATCTGAATGCACTCTGGAGCAAGCGGCTACGTGCCTACCATCGTGCTGGTAATAGTGGACGTTGGATTGGAGTAGGTGTCGGTATCATTGTCGCTCTGATCTTGACCTGTGCATGCATCGGCCTGTCTGCTCTATTCCATCCCTTCGTATGGACACATGACGGAACGTTACCTGGTTGTATTGCGATTGTCCTGCTCTCCCTTTGTAGCCTGCTGGGAGGATATAGTGGACAATGGATCGGTCGGGGCCTGTACTTCCTCAACGTTAGTGTACAACTCTGCAAGACTGGCCTGTACGAGACCTTCTATGGCATCTGTCCTGGTCATACAGCGGTCGCCGATAGTCAGAATGATAATACCAACCTCACAGACTGGCTGAGCATAGCTATCGATACTATTGCTGGCCTTCCAACAATGCGGGTCCCGCTCACCTTTGGTGCTTTACAGCGGAAGGAGATCAATTTACAGATGGTCACCTCGAATCTCAATCATAGTCAGCCCTATATTCTGCCCGGTGACCTGAGCAACTTCATCTTCAAAGAGAGCGATATGCACCGACTCTTCCCTGATTACGTTGTCGAGCAGCTCAAGACGTCCCCTGCGCATCCTCTGTTCCCGGTGCAACGCTTACCGGAGGGCTATCATTTTCTGCCCGATGCCACCGATCTTCCGGTGGTCTTCGGAGTGCGCCTGAGCCTGAGTTTTCCGCTGCTACTGAGCGCTGTTCCGTTGTACACATTGAGCTCGGTTGCCTATCAAGCGTACCTGCGCAAAGAGCTGCGCGGGCCCTTTGATCCTGAGCGTCACTTGCAGTGCAACTGGTTTAGCGACGGTGGCATCTGTAGTAACTTTCCCATTCAATTCTTTGATAACTGGTTACCGCAGCATCCTACCTTTGGTATCAATATGTCCTCAACGAAGATGGATGCCAGCGTTTTGCAGCCAGCGCCCCTGCGTAGTGATCGAGTCTCTGTCGCTAACCAATGCCATCAGAAAGACCTGCCCTTGCCCTATACAGTGGCGACGAACCACGAGGGCAAAGATGTCTACCTGCCACTGGCGGAAGGAGCGATGGCCGTCGAGTGGTCGCCGGTCGAGGGGATACCGAAGTTCCTGCGCGCCATTTTCCAGACCACGCAGAACTATCGCGATACGCTGCAGATGCGGCTACCCAGTTACCGTGAGCGCGTTGTACAGATCCGTCTTACAGACCATGAGGGCGGTCTCTCGCTGACGATGCCCTCCTCGATCATTCAGCGCATCGAGCAGAAAGGCGAGCAAGCTGGTGCGCTCCTGCAGACCTTCCAGTTTGACCAGCACTGGTGGGTACGTTTCCTGGTCTTGATGGCACGCCTGGAAGATAACCTGTATGAGATGCGTGAAGTCTGTGACGATGCCGATCTGCTGCATCATGACGATAGCGATCCACTCAATAGCAAGAGTACCTGTCCCTCAACGTTCCGCGCTCGACTTCAGCGTGAATGGAGCTCTGGTTGTGATCCCCGGCAACGGTATCCCTATTACCGGGATCGAGCATGGTGTGAAGAGGCGCTACGCCGCGTGCAGGCCCTCAAGGTCGTTATCGACACCTGGCAAGAGACAGACAACTGCAACAACTGCAGCGACGCCACAGAACCGGCTGGCACCGTACGCTTCTTCCAAAATGAAGCTCCCACGCCTACTACCGTTTTGCGTGTCACGCCCCGTGTCTAACAGAACCGTGTTTGATAGAAGGGAGGATGCGGAGTCCTCCCTTCTATCAAACACGGTTCTGCCAACTTTTTCCAACTTCTTTCCAAAATTCCCTGCTGAGCGTGGTACAATAACAACCATATCATTTATGTAGCACGAGAAATGTTACGGTAGTCAAGAAGATAGGCGCAATACAATGTTATATGGCAAGGGCTCTCAAACAAACACACTCGACGATGATGCTGTGCGCGAAGTACTTTCATCGGCTTTGAATACGCTGGCACCTGATAAGCAACGGATTCTGGTAATTATTCCTGATGGGACACGGACCGCTCCCATCCCTCTGATGTTTCGTCTCCTTTACGAACTGTTAGGGCAGCGCGTTGAACGTCTGGATTACCTGATTGCTCTGGGTACCCATCAGCCGATGTCGGACGAGGCAATAGCTCACCTTGTGGGAGCCTCTGTAGAGGAACGTCAGCATGCGTATCCAAAGGTGCATATTTATAACCACCATTGGGAAGATCCAGCGGCCTTACACACTATCGGGACGATCTCTGTGGCTGAAGCACAGCGTCTGACCGATGGTCTGCTCTCCGACGAGGTGCCAGTAACCTTGAACCGTATGATCTTTGACTATGATCAACTGATCATCTGTGGACCGGTCTTTCCTCATGAGGTTGCAGGCTTCTCAGGGGGAGCCAAGTATCTTTTTCCAGGTATTGCTGGCGCGGATATCATCAATTTTTCGCACTGGCTGGGCGCGCGTAAGACCAGCATGGCGACCATCGGCGTGCAGGATACCCACGTGCGCCGGGTTATCCATCGGGCCGCGCAATTTGTCGAGCAGCCACTGCTCTGTATCGCTCTGGTCGTGCAGGGAACTGCTTTGCATGGAGTGTATGCTGGCGATGTAGTGGAGGCCTTCGAGCAGGCATCTGCGTTGTCTGGACAATTGAACATTGTGCATTTTGCGCGACCGGTGCAACGCGTACTCTCGGTTGCCTCTGAGAAATACGATGACCTGTGGACGGCAGCCAAGGCCATGTATAAGACGGAACCGGTGATCGCGGATGGTGGCGAGGTGATTATCTATGCCCCCCATATCACCGAGGTCTCTTATACCCATGGTGAGTTGATCGACCATGTTGGCTACCATGTTCGTGACTATTTCTTGAAGCAGTGGTCACGTTTCAAAGACGTGCCGGGGAGTATCCTGGCGCATAGCACACACGTAAAAGGGAGTGGCACATACGATAGCGAGAGTGGTCGCGAGGAGCCGCGCATTCAGGTTACACTGGCAACAGGTATTCCTGAGGAGCGTTGTCGACGTATTAACCTTGGGTATGTGGACTATCATACACTCCATCTCGCCGACTGGAAGGATCGAGAGCAGGAGGGGATATTATTTGTACCAAATGCCGGTGAAGTGCTCTATCGCTTAGCGACTTCAGATCCGAATACCTGAGTGCGTAGAGTATGTGAATGCGAAGCACGAGCGATGCTAGTCGCGTTGGTGTAAAACACTGTTTGCTACCTTTTACTGCTGCATGATAGAATGATAGCAGGGACAGGCACTAATAAAGCGGGGTTAGCGTTATGGACCAACAGATACTGACCGGGACGTCTACGTCAGCGCTAGAACGGCCCGACCTCTATATTAATCGAGAACTGAGCTGGATCGAGTTCAATCGTCATGTCTTTGAAGAGGCGAAGGCCGATCGTCATCCTCTTCTGGAGCGGGTTAAATTTATCTCCATCTATGAGACAAACCTCGACGAGTTCATTATGATTCGACTGGCGGGCCTCAAAGATCAGGTTGATTCAAAGACAGCTCCACGTAGCCCTGATGGTCGTACCGCGAAGCAGCAACTGAGTGCTGTACGGCAGAGACTAGCACCATTGACGCAGGAGGTCCGCCAGTACTGGCGACAATACTTGCGGCCCTTACTGGCTCAGGAACATATCCACGTCCTTGATTATGAGCAGTTGGGACCCGAGCAGCGTGAGGTGATGCATCAATATTTCGAGCGCGAAGTGTATCCTGTGCTGACCCCCCTGGCCGTCGATACAGGTCATCCTTTCCCACACATCTCAAATCGCAGCTTAAACCTGGCTGTTGTGATCACTTCGCGCAGTGATGGAGAAGAGCTCTTTGCGCGTATCAAAGTACCGTCAACCTTGCCGCGCCTGGTTCCAGTCCCTTTGCCTGAACATGGTGAAGACGCGAATGGGAACGTAGGAAACGAGAAGCGAGCGTTTGCCTTTGTCTGGTTGGAGCAGGTCATTGCGGCAAACTTGCAGATGCTTTTTCCTGGTTTCGACGTATGGGAGACCTATCCTTTTCGCGTCCTACGCGATGCCGATATCGAGCTGCAGGAAGATGATGCTTTAGATCTGCTGGAGTATATCGAGCAAGAGGTACGTGAGCGCCGCTTCGGTCTTGTTGTCGATCTAGCAGTTAATCCATCGATGCCAGAGCGTATCCGGCATTTGCTGCTCGATAATCTGGAGATCACCGAAAAAGATTTGACCATTATCGATGGTCCGCTTGGCATGGGTGATGTCATCGAACTGATGGGCGTCACGCGACCAGAGCTAAAGGACCCCCCGTTTACACCCAAGGTGCCCTCTTTTCTCCACAACAGCGAAAACCTGTTTGCTGCGATCCAGCGCCATGATATTCTGCTGCACCATCCCTACGATAGTTTTAATAGCGTGGTGGATTTTATTCGCGAGGCCGCGCACGATCCCCACGTGCTGGCGATCAAGCAGACCCTGTACCGCGTCGGTGCGAACTCGCCGATCGTCAACGCGCTATTGCAGGCAGTCGAGAATGGCAAGCAGGTCGCGGTCCTGGTCGAATTAAAGGCACGCTTCGATGAAGAGAACAATATTGGTTGGGCCCGCGAGCTTGAAAAAGCTGGTGTCCATGTCGTCTATGGTTTGATAGGACTCAAGACCCATGCCAAGGTCGCGATGGTCATTCGGAAAGAGGACGATGGGCTGATGCGCTATCTGCATCTAGGTACCGGCAACTACAACGCCTCGACCGCCAAGATCTATGAAGACCTGGGTGTCATGACCTGCCGCCATGATCTGGGTGTCGATGTCACCTCGCTCTTCAATTCGCTCACTGGCTACTCGCGGCAGACGGAGTATCGTAAGTTGCTGGTTGCGCCAGTGAGCCTGCGACGCGGTATGCTGGAGCGAATTGAGCGTGAGATCCAGATACACAAAGAGCATGGCAAGGGTCGGATCATTTTCAAGATGAACTCGCTGACCGATCCAGAGATCATCAACGCGCTCTATCGCGCATCACAGGCAGGCATCCCGATCGAAATGATTATTCGTGGTATTTGCTGCCTGCGACCGAGTGTTGAAGGTGTCAGTGAGACGATCCGTGTGCGCAGTCTCGTTGGTCGCTTCTTAGAGCATAGCCGTGTCTACTACTTTGGCAATAACGGAGATCCGGAGATGTTCCTGGGGAGCGCTGATATGATGCAGCGTAACCTGAACAACCGTGTCGAAACACTCTTCCCGATCGAATCGCGCAGCATGCTCAATGCAATTATGGAGCGCCTGATCAAGCCAGAGCTGATGGATACAGCCAATGCGCACGAGCTACGCGAAGACGGCACCTACGTCCGACTCACTCCAGAGGACGGCGCAGAGGCCTTTGATTGCCAGAGCTGGTTTATCGATCATCCACTCTTTGACATCAACGAAAATGGTGATTTTGTCAGCACCATGAGCGCGATCCCCTCAAGTTCGTAAGAGCAGTGCGAGCAGATCCAGGACGAGCAGAGCCAAATAGGTATCTGTTCGCTAAAGCTCTTTATAAGAATCCTGCGACATGATACAATGGTCCCATTGCCAGATACAGATGGGGCCATCACCTTGTGATAAGCGACCGTATTAGATCGTGTCTTGAAATACAGCACAGCAGTCACTACGAAACGAAGCGGATAATAGATTATAGTATGCTCGACATTATTATGATGCTGGCGGAACTATTCCAGGCTCAGCAAAAACAACTTTATATCGTTGGTGGAACGGTACGCGATGTGTTATTGCATCGTGGGCAATCGAGTGACGCGGATCTTGCAACAGATGCCCGCCCAGAGGAGATTAAGCGCCTGGTTGCTCCGACGCATCCCACGGCGGTTGTGTTGATCGGAGAACGCTTTGGGACGGTACGGCTCCTCTACGATGAACATATTATTGAAATAACAACCTACCGTTCTGAGCAGTATAACCCGGAGTCGCGTAAGCCGGAGGTCTGTTTTGGCAATAGCTTGAGAGATGACCTGGGCAGACGCGACTTTACCATTAATGCATTGGCACGCGATCCTCTGGATGGCAGCTTGATTGATCTCTTTCATGGGCAACAAGATCTTGAGGCCCACCTGATACGCGCCGTTGGCGATGAGCCGGATAAACGCTTTGACGAAGATCCGTTGCGGCTCTTGCGCGCTGTGCGCTTCGCTGCCCAGCTCGATTTTACTATTGAGCCGGAGACCTGTGCCGCGCTCGCACGCCAGGCCACCAAGCTGCAGAAGATCAGCCGTGAACGTATTCGGGATGAGATGAATAAGCTGCTCCTTTCGCCAAACCCTGGCAAAGGGATCGATCTGCTGGTAGAGCTCGGCCTGATGGAATATATCATTCCAGAGGTGATGGAGCTCCGTGGTGTGAGCCAGCGTCCGAAGCCTACGGCTCCTGCTAGCAAGGATGTCTACGCCCATGTGTTGCGTGTGGTCGAGCGTTCTTCTGCGCGTCCGGTGGCGCGCTGGGGTGCCCTGCTGCACGATATCGCCAAGCCACGTACCAAGTCGGTCATCGATAATAAAGTGCATTTCTTAGGACACGAGGATGTTGGATCGTATATGGCGCGGGATATTTTGAAGAATCTGCACTTTGACCGTGACTTTATTCAGCGTGTCTCGCTGATTGTGCGTCTGCATATGCGCGCCAACGCCTATGCCGCCGACTGGACCGATGGAGCTGTGCGTCGTCTGATGCTGGATAGTGGCGATATATTGCCGGATCTGTTGGATCTATCGCGCGCGGACATTACCAGTTATCGTGCTGACAAGATTAGTCGTGCTATTGCCCGTGTGACCGAGCTAGCTGAACGCTGCCAGCAGTTAAAAGAAGAGGCCGAGCGTGTTCCGCTCAAGAGCCCGCTGGATGGCAACGAACTGATGGAACTATTTGGTCGTGGACCTGGTCCCTGGCTACGTCCGATTAAAGATCGCCTGTTAAGTATGGTGATCGATGGCGAACTGACGACCGATGATAAAGAAGGTGCCGCTGAGATCGCTCGCGAACTGATGAAACAGGAGGAATAGTGGTCGTAGTAGAGATAGAGATAGGCAACCTCGGTGGTGTAATAATTTGAGCGATAGTTTCAGTACTATATTTCTTTGTGAAGAAAGAGGTTATTTCGATGGTAAAGGTAAACACAGCAGGAAGGAAGTCAGGGTCGAGCGATCCTAAGGCGACAGATACGCAGAATATCGGCACCACGCCAGCGCCAACTCCGGCTCCAAACCGTTCCAATACGAAGAAAAATAAAGGGAACCAGTCGACCATTGGTGGTACCGCCGTCCCGGGTGCTCGCTCAACGGCTCCCAAGCAGTTTACAACGAACGCCAATGCTCAGCAGCAGCAGATGGAGAGCTACAACCGCGAGATGCGCCGACGCATGGAACGCATGAACGGTGACGATAATGATCGTGCCTCATCGGTGCAGAAGAGCCGCCAGAAACGTCAGGAACGTCTCAAAGAGCGTCGTCAGACCCAGTTGGCCCGCGTCAAGCGCTCCCTGCCAGGTGGAAAGATTGATACCAGCATGAAAAAGGTCTATATCCTGCTAGCTATCATTCTTGTTGTAATCATCTTGCTCATTGGTGGCTACCTGATCTTCCGTGGTGGTCTATAAGGGCATACGAGTGTAAAGGGCTACCGGGCTACAAGACTCAGCGCAACTTTGTGCTGCATCCACATTCTATGTATAATATATAATACGTGAAAGTGGTGGATGCAGTACGCAATGTGACCAGATGCCGTTCCAGGATGTTGAAAGGTAAGGGAATAAAGAAAGCATCGCCGTTGTTTCTACTAGTAAGACACCTTATACTTATCTACAGCAGCCTGTACACCATACGTCAGCCCATGCAATTCGTCTTATGCCCTATACACGTAAAGTATGCATTTCTGCGTTTATCTTTTCACAACTTACTACGTATCCGAAAACTTGAGTGCAGAGCACTAGCGACGCCAGTCGCGTTGGGTTTCGGAATAAGATCTTAGCAATAAATGTGACTATGAACATATAAAAAAGTTATTTTTATGTATAGTATTCTAGAAAAGTCATCCAAATTGAATTAAGGTATATGTGTTTTGACTATTGCCGGATTGGTTGTGTATGTCAACGTCTGTATGGTACACTACTGATCAGCAAAATTTTCCTATTTAAGACGGCTTTTACTCTTGTAGAAGAAGCAAGAGTGGAGATAAATACATTATATTTGCGTGAAAACGCATAGACGCTTTTGTTGTGCCAAATTTAAAGCAGAAGTATAGAGGAGGTTTTTTATACTTTGACAATTGACAAGATAAAATTAGTGCCCCTGGGTGGACTGGGTGAGATCGGCAAGAACATGATGGTTGTTGAATATGGCAACGATATCATTATTGTCGATGTTGGCGTTATGTTCCCAGATGAAGAGATGTACGGTGTTGACCTTGTAATCCCCGATGTAAGCTATCTTGCAGATAAGAAGCATCGTATTCGTGGCGTATTGATCACCCACGGTCATGAAGATCATGTTGGTTCACTCCCCTACATCCTACCATTACTTGACTTCCCACCTGTCTATTCCACCCGCCTGACGCAAGGCTTGATCAACATCAAGTTGAAAGAGCATCGTTTGATCGACAAGGTCGAGTTGAACGTTATCGCTCCCGGTGACGAAGTGAAATTAGGTGCCTGTACAGCCGGCTTCTTCCGTGTCAATCACAGTATCCCTGATGCCGTTGGCATTATGCTCAATACTCCCATTGGTACTGTGGTGCATACCGGTGACTACAAGTTTGACTATACCCCCGTTGATGGCAAGCCAGCCGACATTGGCCTGTTGGGCAAGATCGGCAACGATGGCGTCCTGATCATGATGGGTGATAGCACACGTGTAGAGACACCGGGCTACACGCCCTCAGAGCGCGTGATCAACGATTCGTTCGACAAGATCTTTGCTAACGCGCCAGGACGTATCCTGCTCGCGACCTTTGCATCGCTGATCTCGCGCGTGCAGCAGGTTGTCGATACCGCACTACGCTATGATCGCGTCGTCGCTTTTGCCGGTCGCAGTATGCAGAACAATGTGCAGATGGCAATCGAGTTGGGTTACCTGAACATGCCGAAAGGCATGCTGGTCCGTGTCGAGGACATCAACAAGTTCCGACCAGAGCAGGTCGTCATCGTCTGTACGGGTAGTCAGGGTGAGCCAACCTCAGCGCTCACACGTATTGCGAACCAGGATCACCGGCAGATCCGTATCCAGCCTGGTGATTCCGTCATCCTTTCGGCGACCCCGGTGCCCGGTAACGAGAAGTCGGTCAGTCGAACGATCAACAGCCTGTTCCGTCAGGGAGCTGAAGTGTACTACCAGGGTATCTCGAATGTCCATGTTTCCGGCCATGCCGCGCAGGAAGAGCTGAAATTGATGCTTAGCTTGCTGCGTCCGCGCTTCTTCATGCCGGTCCATGGTGAATATCGTCACCTCGTGTTGCACGCAAAACTGGCATACTCGCTGGGTATTCCAGAAGAGAACATTGTCGTCGCCGAGAATGGTGATATTATCGAAGTGACCGAGGACAGCATCAAGCTTACCGATCACGTCGCCTCTGGCAACGTCTTTGTAGATGGCCTGAGTGTTGGTGATGTCGGTCAGATCGTCCTGCGAGACCGTAAGGTTCTTTCGCAGGATGGCATCTTGATGGTCGTGCTCACGATGGATCGTGAGACCGGCGAGCCGCTGGCAGGACCCGATATCGTCTCGCGTGGCTTTGTGTATATGCGCGATGCTGAGGAACTGCTTGAGAGTGCTCGCCTGCGCGTGCTCGAAGCGCTGCGTGGCATGGGTCATAATGCGCGTAGCGGTAGTGATTGGTCTTTCGTCAAAGATAAGATCAAGCAGACGCTCGGTGAGTACCTTTATGAGCAGACGCATCGTCGTCCGATGATCCTGCCTGTCGTCATGGAAGTCTAAGATCTTATTCTCAAAAAAGACGTGATGCAAGAGAGCTTGTATCACGTCTTTTTGAATTTACAGTGAGCATACGGACGCATACAGAAGGGATGGTAAAATAGGGGGGAATGGGCCAGGAATGTTACAAGTGCAGACCGTTAATGTATACTATTAATAATTAGAACGAAAGATCGTTGTATATCGTACATATGTATAGATAAGCATGGTGTCATCACTTTGAATTACGCCGGTGTGCCAGGAGAGGGTGGGCATGGATATGAAGCTGGTTCTCCGTGTTGTGTGATGAATGGCGACGGATGTATGCAGCATAGATCGATTATGTATCGTTTTGTTGCTGAATGTATGAGCTATCACCTATTGCTTCAATGGAATATCTGCGTTATCATACAGGTGTCTGACTCTTAAGAAGGAGGGAACCAGCCATATGGCAGGCAGCGATCGCAAGCCTGAAGTGCCGCGTCCACGTCAACGTGTGGCACCTAATATTGAACGTGGAGGCTATTCGCGTTCTAGCCGCGCTGTCGGCAGACAAGGTCCTCTTGGTGTGCAGCGTGTTGAGCAGCGTTCGAACGCGCCAACGCCCCGACCGAGAGTGCGGAATGCTGCTGTCCCCAGACAAGAACCGGTGCCACGTAACAGGCCAGGAGGCAGTGCGGCTGCAGCGAGACAGGGCGGTGTCAATGCGAACCCGCGTTCGCGTCGACCCTCTTCCCAGCCACCGCTTGAGGAGCCCAGAGGAAATAGTTTCGTCCAGATGGTCCAGCTCTGGTGGGGTGCGATGGCTCCCAATGAGCAAAAACGTGTAACCAGTGGCTTTTTCTTTATTATCTCACTCTTGCTGTTTGCTTCACTCACCGTTCTGGGTGGCGTTGGCTTCTGGCAAGGTATCAAACAATTTTTTATCTCATTTTTCGGTTGGTCGGCTTATCTTTTTGTCATCGGACTTATTGCTCTCTTTGGCGTCCAATTTTATGAAGGTCTGCATAACACACGTCTGTCACGTTTCAGTACAGTTTTAGGTATTGTTAGCCTCTGGCTCCTGGTATTACTTGAGAGCCGTCTCATTATGGGCAGGCAGCAGGCGGGTGCTCTGGCCGATATTATGGCCTTGCCGTTATCGGCGTGGCCGCCAGCGGTCGCGCATGTGCTGGTACTTGGCCTGATCCTGGTCGTGGCGATTTTTACCTTCCGTATCACCTTCGCACATGTCATGGTGGTTGTGGCCTTTGTGGATGGCATCATCAATAGTGGTGAGCGGCGTGCTTTGAGTGACAAGGGTGTGAACCTGACGGCGACCAATGCCAATGCGTTCCGTGGTGAGCGCCCACAATTTAGTCGTTATAGCTCGCGGCGACCAACACCCGGCTATGATGATGATGATGATGATGACGAGGAAAAGCTGGACCATGGGCTGGAGGTTGTCTCGCCACGTGGTCGGCGTCCGATTCCGCGCAAGGGAGCGTCATCACCTTCGGCTGCAGGGCGTCCTGCGCCAGTTGACGAAGACGAGGTCCTGCACTTCGACGATACCTTTGATAACTATAACGATTATAACGAGAAGACCATTGCGGTTCAGCCGGATGACTACGCGTTTGATCGTGGTTATGAGTTTGAGGACGAAGAGTATGATCCCGATAATGATATCAATCTACACAGGCATCAAGTCGGTAACGTTCCCCGCGATGGCATTCGCGAGCCACAGGCGTTGGATCTGACAGAGCATATGGACGCGACACGCGGAGCGCGGCAGCAGGCGTTGCCACTTAATAATGGTATCAATGATCGTACGATAGCAGATGATGGCCTGAACGATGATGGGTATGAGGATGGGTATATCGACGATGGACCGATCACCTTTGAGGATGATCTGGCAGCGGCCCCACCGTCCGCGCCATTGATCCTGGAGAGCAATCCTGCTCCTGCGCGTCCAGCGCGCGATGCGGGTCGTCCGCAGCGTGTGCGTGGTCTTGGTGGATTGAATAATAACGCGCCTGATGCACCGTTCAATGCAGCGCTGAGCGCAGTCGGTAATGCACCTGCAGTGCGCGGACGTATGCCGGCCTTTACGCCTGCGACTCCACCGGCGACCCCGGTCACGCCTTCGGCCAGAGTACCAGCGGTGAGGGGGAAGGGCGCTAACGCGGTCAATGTCCCTTTACCAGTAGAAGAGTTCCACTATAAGTCGGTTGGTTGGACGTTACCAGGAGCCGAGCTACTGAACCAGCCGGATATGACCAAGTTACAGATGATGGGCGACGATACCTCTTCGCTGGCGAAGATCATTCAGGATACACTGCGTAGTTTTCGCGTAGATGCCGAGGTACGCCAGGAAGATATCAGTATCGGACCAACCATTATCCGCTTTGGTATCCGACCGACCGGCAAGGCACAGATGATCCTGGATGAGAAGTTGAACAAGATGGTTCCGGTGCGCGACGCCGCTGGACAGATCATTTACGAGACGCGGACCCGTGTGAGTCGTATCATGGCTTTACAGAACGATCTGGCTCTGGTCCTGGAGGCCAAGACAATCCGTATGGAGGCTCCGGTACCGGGTCGTCCATATGTAGGCGTTGAGATCCCGAACAAGAATAGCCGGCTGGTCACGTTGCGTGAGATCCTGGAGAGTAAAGAGTACCAGAAGGCGAAAGATAAGTCGACGCTAGCAATTGCGCTGGGCCGTGACGTGGCAGGCCTCGTGCGGGTAGGCGATCTCGCAAAGATGCCACATCTACTGATCGCAGGGGCCACCGGCGCTGGCAAGAGCGTCATGATCAATGCGATCATCGCCAGCATTCTGATGCAAGCGACCCCTGACGACGTCCGGCTTTCGATGGTTGATCCAAAGATGGTCGAACTGACCATGTATAACGGCATTCCGCATCTGCTCTCGCCGGTCGTCACCGACGTCGACAAGGTCGTTGCCTTGCTCAAGAACGCGATCAACGAGATGGAGCGTCGTTATCGCCTCTTCTCACAGCTAGGCGTGCGTAACCTGGATGGCTATCGTAAGTTGCGGCAGCAGAAGAGGACACAGGGCGATATTACCTTGAACAACCTGCCTTCGATTGTCATTATCATCGACGAATTGGCGGACCTGATGATGGCGGCTCCAGAAGAGGTCGAAGGTATGATCTGTCGCCTGGCGCAACTGGCACGCGCTACCGGTATTCACCTGGTCGTCGCGACACAGCGTCCATCGGTCGACGTTATTACAGGTCTGATCAAAGCGAATATCCCGACGCGTATCTCATTCATGGTCAGTTCGGCAGTAGACTCGCGTACGATCATCGACATGGGTGGTGCTGAGCGTCTGTTGGGTCGTGGTGATATGCTCTACCTACCAGCCGATGCGGGCCGTCCTGAGCGTATACAGGGTGCCTTCTTGAGTGACGAAGAGGCGCAGGCGCTGGCACAATACTGGCAGCAGCAGATCATTGAGCACGCTATTGCCGTTGGTGAAGATCCGTCACAGGCCAAAGAGCATGCGCTGGTCGCACCGGGTTGGGAGCTCAAAGTCGAGCCAGGAGAAGATCCCGAGCTGGAAGACGAGTTGCTAGATCGCGCTGAGGATGTCGTACGAGAATATGGACGCGCCTCAATCTCCCTGTTGCAGCGCCGTCTCAAAGTCGGCTATTCACGTGCTGCACGGCTGATCGACTTGCTAGAAGACCATGGTATCATCGGTCAATCCGAGCCTGGTGGACGAGCCCGTGAAGTCTACGATAATGCCGGTGGTGGGCATGGCATCGAGGACGGCGTAAGCATAGCAGACGTCGCAGACGATATTGAAGAAGAAGAGCGGCAACGCAACGAGTTTCTGCAGAAGCAGGCAGCCAGGCGTCCCCTCTCCTCGCCCGGTATCGCCTCCTCGCGTGCGCCGATTGATAGTGATGATGACTAACATACTCAGCATGCTTCAGATGAGCACCCCTGTCACGCTGCTGCTTTACAAAGCAATGTGACAGGGGTGCTCTATTTTTATCTACTCACACACACTTTTACACACACTCATATACTTTCACACACTATTCAAAGCCGTATTGGTCGAAATCGATGACAGGATCGTAGCCGATACGGAGGTAGATCCTATTGGAGACAGGGTTGGCGAGGTCTGTAAAGAGGCTACAGGCTTTCCAGCCGCTGTCGAGCAGGTGTTGACTGAGGGTGGCGACGAGGTTGGAGGCGTAGCCTTTGCCACGGAACTCGGGCGGTGTATAGACGGGTCCGATGCTGATGACAGAGACGACAGGACGTGTCTTGCCAGCGAGTGAGACTATCTGCCCGTCGGGAAGAGCCCATACATAGAAGTCGCCCTGGCTCACTCTATGGACAGTATATTCAGTGTGATCTTCACGATCTCCTGCTACGTGTGCCTCTTTGAAGAAGCCGTCGACCCAGGTTTGCAGGGTAGGCAGGTCTGCGCGGGTCGCGAGGCGTAGTTTGCCGGGTACTGGCTGTGGTGGGTTGACGGTATGCAGCACAAAGATCCGCTCGTGTATCTCGATATGATAGGGAGCGTCGGTCTGTTCTTGCCAGATGCGGGCGAAGTCGGCAGCCAGGGACGCAGGTGCGCCGACGCCAGGGATCGACCACTGATGATCGATAAGGTTATCGACCAGGATATTCAGAGCGTCGGTATAGTCGAGATCTGTATTGGCGAGAGTAAGGTTGAAAGGTGGCGTCATAAGTGCAGCCAGGAGCAGGTCGTCCCCGTCCTCAACGGTAGCAAGGTAGGGTTTGCTAGCATAGAAGTCAGGCTGGCTGGCAAGACGTTTCGCGATACCCAGTATCAAGCTGTTGGCGACTTCACGTTCTAAGAGACTGTCCTCGGCGTGGGCCAGAAAATCGTTTGCGTTGCGAAAGGTAGCGATATACATCCTTCGGCTCCTTTGTAGTCATGCAGATAAGACACGAGAGAAAAGAGCGTGCGCATAGCCTGCTTGCGCTAATCCCAGTGCTCTTCGGCGTCTAATTCAAGGACGATTTTACGGTCTTGCTTGCTGGTAAGGTCAAGTTTTGCATAGAGATCGGGTCGACGACGACGGGTGCGCCGAATGGCCTCTTTGCGTCGCCAACGTTCAATGTTGGCATGATGTCCTGAAAGTAACACGTCTGGTATACTCCAATCACGGAACATGGGTGGTCGTGTATACTGAGGATATTCTAGCAGATTATTGCTATGCGACTCATCGTCGGCTGAACCTTCGGAGAGCACGCCGGGTACAAGTCGCCCTACGGCATCGACAAGCACCATAGCAGCGAGTTCACCGCCGGTAAGTACATAATCGCCGAGTGAGATCTCGTCGGTCACCAGATGCTGGCAGATGCGTTCATCGATGCCTTCATAGTGTCCACACAAGAGCGTGATGCGTTCCTCTTGTGCCAGTTCGCGTGCAATCTGCTGATTAAAGAGTCGCCCCTGTGGAGTCAGGTAGATGATGGGACCGCCCTGGTGGACCGCCTCGATCGCCGTAAAGACAGGATCGGGCTTCATCACCATACCCACGCCGCCGCCATAGGGATAGTCATCGACAACATGGTGCTTGTCGGTCGTGGCATCGCGAATATTGTGCAGCGCAATACTGAGCAGGTTCTGCTCCTGAGCGCGCTTTAAAATGCTCTCCGTAAAGGGTCCCTGAAACATAGCCGGGAAGAGCGTAAAAATGTCAAAATGCATGTGCCTATTCACCTCTACATATATGTGATGTAGATACACCCTCGCAAGTATACCACTTAAACAGGCTCGGCTCTACAAAAGCAAAGCGCAGTGTAGAGCCTGAAAAAGAATAGTAGTTCAACTCTCCTCTAGCTAGAAGTTTTGGATATGAGTAAAAAATGGTGCAGCAATGCTTGTATGCAGGTTTCAAGATAGGCTGAAGCGCAAAAAAACTAAATTAAAATAGTAATAAATATACCTGGAGTGATTTGTGCGTCTTTGCAAGCTTTTTATGCTATTTTGGTATTATCATATTTTTAATGTTCGATAAGAACTTGCGGTAGAGGATATAATATGCTATGTTACTAATAAAAAGGATTGATTCAAATGAGTAGAAAATATGAATCCTCACCCATAATTGAAGCCATATGTGAATTTCAATTTGAACCTGATCCTTCCTGGGATTTTACTATTTTAGGTCTTGTATACGACAAAATCAAAGATAAATTTCCCATACGCAACCAGGTTGCACAAATCAACGCAGCAATTGCAGGAAACGTTAACGCAGCCCAAATTGATGCAATTCCTTTAATGCAATTTTTGCAAGAGAATAGAAATACACTAGTGCAAGTTGGACAAAATCTTTTAACCATTAATCAATTAAGCCCATATACGTCGTGGGACAAATTCCAACCATATATTAAAGAGAGTCTTCAAGCATATTCAGAGGTAGTAACAGCAAGGCAAATTCGTCGCGTTGCTCTGCGATATATCAACCGTGTTATATTAAAACAAGGGATTAAATTAGAAGAGTATTTTAATTTCCGTCCCACCTTTGACCAGGGGTTTCCAGAGGAATTTCGGTCATTTATAGTAGGTGTCCAAATACCACGTGACGCCTCAGGCGGCATTGCAAATCTTCAACTGGGAACGATGGATACAGACGATCCAGATTCTACGGCTGTTTTGATGGATATTAGCTTTGTTCTATCACAACCAGAAGAAATCGAGTCAGGTAACGTTCTTGAGCGAATAAACACAGCGCATGACCAAATTGAAGACATTTTTGAAGCATGCATCACAGACAAACTGAGGCAAGAGTTCAAGGAGGTAATGTAGTAAATGCTATCTACCATCTTTCCACAAATTTCAACTTCATCATCTTTTCGGAAACCATACAATTATCCAATTTATCAGGAGCAATTCTTACCAGCCAAAGCTTCAGATAAACAGCGAACACTATCCAGCGATGAGTCTACAAAATTAGATATGCTTGCATCCATTCATTCCATGTGGTCATTCTTTAAATCAAGCACAAAATCAAGTGTAGAACTTATCATCCCAGAACAACAAAAAGTTATCAAAATCTGGGAAGAAGTTCTTTCAACTTACTATACATTAGAGTTTCAAAGTAGTTATGTTGAGTCGATGTATTCTCTACAAGAAACTGAAAAGATGCAAAAGTTCTTAGAGAAGAATCAATTTCTAGTTCCACTTTTATATACAGCTTTTTTTCAAATAAAAAAATACTTTCCAGATGCAGTAGTCCTTCTCAATTTTGACCAGGAGTATGAAGATGATCAACAACTAATGGCAACGATAATAACAAATAAGTCACCAGACGAAGCCTTCCAACGACTGCAACAACTGGATGAACAATGGTGGCTAGAGGCACTAGATGATGCACAAATGAAACTTTCTATTAATTTGGAGTTTAAATGAGTTTTGAATGGAATCACTATCTTGATTTATCTTATGATCTTACGACATCAGAAAATGCTAATATTAATCAAGAAGCAGCACAACGATGCGCAATAAGTAGAGCCTATTATGCTGCATTTTGCGAATCAAGAAACTACTTACGCGACATCGATAATGAGACAAATTTAAATTCATCATCAGCACATTTCATAGTCAGTCAAAAATTGAAGGAGAGTAAAGATACAACTAGAAAGCGCATTGGTGTAAATCTATCACGTTTACGCCAGCTAAGGAATAAAGCAGATTACCAAGATAGCTTTAACAATTTAGAAAATAATACAATAGTTGCTCTAAAAACTGCAGATTTGATATTCTCAGACCTGAACGATCTAAATTGATATATTTATAGATCCGTAAACATATCAATACAACTCGCTATATCAACAGTCTCCAATTGCTGAATAAATATATACCATAAAGTGGTTCAACCAGGCATAGAATATTCTCAACCAGACAAGGAAGAGCCAGAAAGCCCCATCCTTTTAAAGTGAGCATGAACGGCTCGTTATCTGTAATTTATTCTGCTTTGTCCCTACATTGCACTATTTTTGCCATTATAAATCTTGTACGATAATGGGGACATAGTTGCCAGGAGCGAATGGGGAAGATTTTCGCATCAATCGAGTTTAGTATATTGTTTCCTTTGCCAGAAGCCTGTTGTAGTGCATAGCAAAGGAATGCGTTTGCACTGAAAGTATGAATGGAGGCATGTATATGAGAGACGGTGGAGGAGGCTACCGTAGAGACGGCGGTAGCCGCTACGGTCGTAGCGGAGACGACCGTAGCAGCCGCTACGACCGAGACGACCGTAGCAGCCGCTACGATCGAGACGACCGTAGCAGCCGCTACGACCGAGACGACCGTAGCAGCCGCTACGACCGAGACGACCGTAGCAGCCGCTACGACCGAGACGACCGTAGCAGCCGCTACGACCGAGACGACCGTAGCAGCCGCTACGACCGAGACGACCGAGACGACCGTAGCAGCCGCTACGACCGTAGCGATAGCAGAAGAGATGGCAGTAGTTACACTGGTGAAGAAAATTCATATGATCCACGTAGGGCGGATAGCAGGCCTAGAATGTTTGCTAGAACACGCGGTGGAGGTTGGCAATTCAATCATGTGAATCCAGATGGTGACAGTTTCCACACCGAGACGGGGCGCACTAGTGTGCCCAATGTGAGGGTTGAGACAGCAGATGGGACTCGAGTTACTTCGTGGGATTCAGCGTCAGAACCATACGACCGTACAACTACTTTGACAAATGCATATGGTGATAGAGCTAGTGTGAGTGCAGCGGGACCTGAGCTTGTAAGAGCTGAACTTGATATAGAACCACATTTGCTTTCTGTGGAGCACGAATATGACCATGAGAGATTTTCTTATACAAACAGAGACGAAGGCTATGAGGGTTCTTATGACACGCTGACGGGGACCGGTAGAGTGACTGCCGGAGGCCATGAGATTACTGCGAATCCCGATCAACTTTCTTATGATGACAGAAGAAACGGACTCTTTGCTGATTATGGCAGGGAGAGAGTGACTGTTGCCAACGAAGAAGGTGGGTTTTCTTTTGACCGCCGGACCGGTAGCACGACTGCACGCATAGGCACAGACAACTATGGTACTTATGACCCGGGGACCGGTGACGTGACTGCACACATAGACGGAGGCCATAGGTTGGCTGCGAATGTGCATGACAATCAATTTGTTTATACAAAAGGAGAGTATGGGGTTTCTTATGACGGGGCTAACGTGACTTTAAGAAACGGAGGCCAGCATAGTACCTATTCACCTGGTGAACTTGCTGTGGAGGGCGCGGCGCTTGTGGCGCAGCGTCTATTTAGTAACAGCAGAGGCAGACGTAGACACTGATCCGATAGATAATTGTTGCGTACCTGATAACATGGACAGTGGAAAAACGGTGTTGAAAAGATCCGTGAGGGTGATGCTTTTCCCGTCCTTGATAAGTTACACAACACCTGGGACTTCGATCTTCCAGGCTGGATATTGCAGAGATCACGACCAGCACCTGGTTATATGCAAGCCAGGTGCTTTTTACGGGATTAAATCCTGATTTACCCTACTGGATAACCTGGCAATTATGGCGGCATGTTTGACAGCAAAGACTTTTTACAATGCTTTACAACCAGGCAGAAAAACAGACAAACAGACAAACAAATTTCCTCTTGAGCATCTACAACTACCTCATTACCAGTGTTTATCCCTAGAAATATGTGCTACAATAACACCGTTGCTTCTTACTGGCAAGTCTATTCCATTGTTGAACAGGGCTTCTCACAAGTCATTTTTTTGCTGCCCGTAAATTATGCATATAACTGCTTATCTGAAAAACCGAGTGCACAGAGTGCGAAATGCAAAGCACGAGCGTAGGTGTGCAGAATAAGATCAGTGTTTGAATGTAAATATGTACAATCTACAGCGGAGTCTGTTCTATGTCCTGGTCCCAGCCTCAGCAAGCCGAAGATTCTCATGATCAAATGCCAACATTGGTGGGTAGTGCTATACAATTGCTGTGTGGTGAAGCCGGTGTCTTCGTTGTCTCCAACGATGCGTTCGATCCGCAAAGCAGTTCAGAATATACGTTATACAAGTTAGATAAGGCAGCACTCCCACTCTTACTTTCTTATACCCAGGAAGGGATGCAACCTAACTCGTTGCACCCTTTGATCGTTGAGACCCTGGACCCCACTATTGCTCTGCAGATGGGGCTCTCGAAGGATATGGTCGCCCGTCATGGCGTAGAATGTGGCTCACTGGCTCTGCACGACGACTATGGTTTGCTGGGCATGCTGCACTTTCTACGGAGCGCGACGCGACGCTCTTGCTTCGAGCGGCACAACGAGTCTGGCAATGATGGATTGGTAGAGGATGAGGATGTGGTGGATCTGGAGAGTGGTGAGAGCAGTGTGCGAGCAGAGGATGGAGAGGAGAGCGGAGGAGACGGAGAGAGCGGAGAGAGTGGAGAGAGTGCATTGCAGCTCTTTGTCGCTCAACTCGCAGCCAGTCTGCGTTTTGCCTTGCGCTCACAGGCGCTGGTCAAGGAGCAGGGACGCCTGGCGGCTATCTTTCGCAATAGTAGTGACGGTATCCTGACGGTCGACCAGGCTTTACGCATCATCGACTTTAATCCAGCGATGGAGCGTCTGACCGGTTGGCGGGAGAGCGAGGTATTGGATCAGTTCTATATCAAAGTGCTGCGTCCAAAGGATCGTCAGGGGAATGACCTCGGTCTGCAGGATTCACCGATCCTGCTGGCCTTTGCCGGGCATGAGGCCGTCAATCGCGAGATGGTTATCTGCGCACGTGATGGGCAACGTTTTGAGGTGGTCGTCTCGGCTTCCTGTGTACGCTCAGTGCGTGGCGAACCGATCAATGGTATTCTGAACGTCCATGACCTGACGCGTGAGCGCCAGCAAGAGGAGCAGCGTTCAACCTTTATCTCAGTTATTTCGCATGAATTGCAGACGCCGATCGCGATTATCAAAGGCTATGCCTCAACGTTAGCACGGCCCGACGCCCGTTTTGATAATCGAACCCTGCGTTCGCGTCTGGTAGCGATCGAAGAAGAGACGGACCGGCTCAACAAACTGGTCGGCAATCTGCTGTATGCCTCGCGCATTCAAGCGCATGGCCTGCAGATGGATATCGTCTCACTGGACCTGGAGCGGCTCGTGCGTAGTGTCGTACGCCGCGTACAGGCACGCAGTGCCGACGTCACAATCTCGCTGTACTGTTCAGAACCATTACCGACGGTGATGGCTGACCGCGAGCGTATCGAAGAGGTGCTCCAGAACCTGCTAGATAATGCCATCAAATATTCACCGGGACCGGGGAAACCAGATATCAATATTATCTGTAACTCCACCGGTGAAGAGGTGATTGTCAGTGTCAGAGACGCAGGCATGGGGATCTCCGTACGGGAGCAAGCGCAGATATTTAACCGTTTTGAACGTGTAGGTGATCCACTGGCGCAGACGACACCGGGCGCTGGACTGGGTCTGTATATCTGTAAGGCGATAGTTGAGGCGCACGGAGGGCGAATGTGGGTTGAGAGTGCGTTACGCCAGGGCTCAACCTTCTATTTCAGCTTGCCGCGTGAGGAGAAGGCCCAGTTACCGATGGTAGTTTTTTAAGATTTGCTTACCGCGTGAGGAGAAAGCACAGTTACCGATGGTGGTTTTTTAAGAATGGAACAGGAAGCATTTGATCAACGGGATATGACCATCCTGATCGTGGATGACGAGCCGCGTATCCGAGATTTTGTCCGTATGAACCTGGAATTGGAGCATTATCGCGTCCTGGAGGCCAGTAACGGTCAAGAAGCTCTCGACGAGCTACGCGAGAATCTCCCTGACCTGGTGGTGCTGGATGTGATGATGCCTGACATGGATGGCTTCGAGACCCTCAAAGCGATACGCGAGGTCTCAAACGTGCCTGTGATTATGCTCACGGTCCGACAGACCGAGCAGGATCGCATCCATGGGCTCGACCTGGGTGCCGACGACTATATGGCTAAACCATTTAGTCCACGTGAATTGTTATCACGCATTCGCGCACTCTTACGGCGTTCACTGATGGCCCCACCCTCGCGCAAGACCGAGATCGTCGTGGACCCTGATCTCACTATCGACTTTTCACGGCGAGAGATCATCGTTAGAGGTCAGAAAGTTGTCTTACGACCGACCGAGTATCGTCTACTCTATCATCTGGTGAGTAACGCTGGTCGCCTGTTGACGCATGAGACCCTGCTCTCAAAAGTCTGGGGTCGAGAATACCGAGATGAATCGCATTATCTTCGGCTCTATATAACTTATCTCCGTCAAAAACTAGAAAAAGATCCTGCACATCCACAATATATCCTGACCGAGCGTGGCGTAGGATACCGTTTTAAAGCACTGGATGAGTCCGCAAAGCAGTAAGAGAAAGGATTTTTTATGAATAAGAAGGAACGGGTCGAGGCAGCCCTGCGAGGAGAGAAAGTTGATCGCGTCCCGGTGAGCGTATGGGGACACGACTACGAGCGTGAGTGGAGTGTTCAGACGCTTGCGGAATCAACGGCTGAGAATTACAGTCGCTACGACTGGGATTACGCTGTCATCTGTCCGCGCAACAGCTATCTGGTAGAAGGTTGGAAGGCGAAATACTCGCGTTCGACGGAGAAGGACAAGCCACCGGTCTGTGATTACTCGCCGATCCGTAGCAGTAACGACTGGAAGCGTATCCGCCCCTTAGAGGCTGACTATGGAGCGTTGGGTGAGCATCTGCGCGTCATTCAACTGGTCAATCACGAGGTTGGCTATGATGCGCACTTCGCCATGACTCTGCTCAGTCCGCTGGGTGTTGCTCGCCGACTGGCCGGTAATACCGCCGATCCCCTGCTGCTGACCATGCGTGAGGACCGCCGTTCGTTGCATACCGCGCTGCGCATTATCAACGAGACGCTGATCAACTTCGCGATTGCCTGTCTCGAATACGGTGCCAGTGGCATCTACTACTCGACCGACGACTGGGCGAGCGAGGGTCGCCTGACACAGGATCAGTACCGTGAATATGGTGAGCAGTACGACCTGGAGTTCTTTGACGCCATCAAAAGTCGGAGCAAATTTACGATTCTGCACAATAGTGGCGACCATATTTACTTTGACATGCTCTCGACGTACCAGGTACAGGCGATTCACTGGCCCGCGCATCTGGAGGGGAATCCCAGCCTACAAGAAGGGCGTCGTCGTTCAGGCAAGGCCGTCATGGGCGGTATCAATGAGCAGCACCTCTTGAAGGGCAACTCAGTCAGCCTGATTCAAGACGAGATCGCCACAGTGCTTGGGCAGACCGATGGTGAAGGACTTTTGCTATCGACCGGCAAGCCGATATTGCCCGGAACACCCACAAAAAACCTGGATGCGATTCGACGTGCGCTATCTTGACACTAACTGATGCGTTCGCTATACTCACACATAATTCGCAAATTGTGACAGGGTTGACGATATCGATTATGTTGATAGTGTTGACAGTGTGGGTGAGTATAGGCGAGCATAAGCGAGAGCAAGTCAGGTAGCAGAGAGTAGGGTTGGGATAGCTCGAAAAGTCTTCCTCTGTCTCCTCCATTCTTCTCCCATTTCCTGGTTAATAGATGGCAGTGAAGCGGTGGAATGGATGGGAAATGTTGTATAGTATATATAACATGGGACAGTGAAAGCCGTAAGTTGCGCTGGTATTGTGGAGGAGGAGAAGGGCAAAAAGGGAGACGAGAAGCGCAAGATAAGAGATGCATCCTCGACTTCTGAACGGTCGCGGCGCTATCATGTTCCGACGAGCGCTTAATGACTCGCACCGAACCTGAGTGCTATTAGAGAGGGTACAACGCGAGCTATGGAGCGATATCGAACTATGAGGGCGTATTCGGCGGGCGGAGTTGTCTTCCGTCTTGCTCCTGCAAGCTCTTCTGATATAGACTTTTCCGTCAATCATGGTCTGCTCAGCAGTACAGATGTTTTCGGCTCTGAAGGGAGCAAACAGAGTACTGAGAGTACAGAGCTGGAAGATCAGGCGACGATGGTTGCTATGGAAGTTGCATTAGTAGGGCGCAGTCATGCTGGTATCTGGAGTTTGCCGAAGGGAACGCCACAGACCGGCGAGACGATCGAGCAAGTAGCAGTGCGTGAAGCTCAGGAAGAGACAGGTTTGCAGGTACGGCTTATCGGTTTCATTGGCAGCATCTCGTATTCTTTTGTACGTGAGCAGATACGCTACCACAAGCAAGTGCGACACTTCTTGTTGGAGGCCATCGGTGGTGACACTGCACTACACGATCATGAATATGATATGGTGCAATGGTTCTCTCTGCATGAAGCATGTCGGCATCTGACCTATCAGAACGAAGTGCATATCCTCTATCAGGCGGAAGAGATATTGCATCAATGGTTGCAGTATCAGCAACAGGAAGGGCAAAAGTAGCTGTATGCAACAGCAAAAGAGCTCACAACCCCGCTACTCATTGCCGCGTCGGTTGTTTTTTCCTTATAGTGGGGAGCGACCCCTGACGCATAGAGAGCAGCGGCGAGTCATCGTCACCTGGGGGACAGTTTTTCCGGCCATTCTCTATGTGTGTACATTGCCGCTGGTAGCGGCCTTATATACGGACGCATCCGTGCAGACAGTACTGCTGATCTCGCTGCTGGTGCTCCTGGGGGGAGCGCTTCTTTTTTCTTTGATGGCCTGGTTTGTCATATGGGCGGTCAACCAGACGGCGCGTCAAGTACAGCGAAGTAATGAAAGTCGTATTGCCCGGTCTGCAAGGAATAGCAACTCCAGCGGAGGTTAGTATGGATCTCAGTGTTGAAGGCAAGTCGGAGCGAATTCCCCCTGGATCGCACATCTGCCAGCTTTATAGTAAAGTTACCGAGATACCCGGCGTTACAGCTCGTCTGTTACGTGTGGGGCTCTCACTCAATGAGAAATGTTTGTTCGCAGCCGCGCCAGCCCAGATACAAGAGCTACGCGATGAGCTGACAAAGCTACAGGTCGACGTCGATGAACTGATTGCATCGGGTCAATTGGTGCTCTACGATGAGCGAGATACCTTTCTCGCCAACGGGAAGCGCTTCGATCCCTACTATTTGCTCTCGACGCACCAGACATTTATCGCGCAGGCATTACGTGAAGGTTGGAAGGCGGTCCGTATATCGATAGATATGGCCTGGTTAACCAAAGATACCGGGACTGCGGAGCAGATCTTGAAGTACGAAGCGGCCTCTGATGCCGTCTTCACTTTCCAGAATGCACCGATCATCGCCTTGATTCACTATGACCATAACAAGCTCCTGACCAGCCTGGCGGTCGAGATGCTCAAGCTGCATCCGATCTCGGTGGTCGGCAAATATATCAAGCGCAACCCCTATTATTTGAACTCTGAGCAGTATATGCTAAAGATTCTACGCATCAATAAAGAGAAGGCGAATAATAACATTACATCGCTCTAATCCCTATACGTAACACCTTTCTCATTTGCATGCAAAGAAAATAGCGAGCGTATAAAGCACGCGTCCAACAAAAAAGAGATGAGATCATTATGGCCTCATCTCTTTTTTGCGCTGTAATGTATCATGCCACACTTATGAATTATTTAACAAAAGGATCACTAGAGATACTGCACACTATACAGGAAATGAAGCTAGCGCGCCTTAAGCCTCCCTCTCTTCTGAAAACGGCGTTTTCATCCTGGGTGGTGAACCTTTTTCATGATGGTCTTTGAGGCTCACCGGGATAGGTTTTTTGGCCTATCCCGGTGAGCCTCAGAGAAGTAGATACATACTAACATCCATTATTATGTATATTGCATGCATTTAATACATATATCACTATCGACTGAAAAGTACCCAAAAACTCGTCCCCCTCTCTGAGGGGGGAGATAGCCGCAGCTATCGGGGGGAGCCATCTTTCATTTATGCTCTCGATGATTCTTCTACGCCAGCATTCTCTCTGCCATACGTGGATTGCTTCATCGAGGATGACGGACGATAAAGGCGAACGTGATAAAGAGCGTTTAATGGGACAGTACAATGGAATTCGAGGATTTACTCCCCCCGATAGCTAAAGCTATCTCCCCCCTCAAAGAGGGGACAAGTGTTTAAGTGCACTATACAGGCGATATTGCACTTTATTGACAAGCGGCGTGCTGTATTTGTCATGGTATCCCATCTGTCTCCATCGGCCTGAGAGGTGGTTTCTTTGTATTTTTTGTCAAAAACCTATACCGGTGAGCCTCTTTGAGGGAGGACAGCCGCGCTTAGCGGCAGGAGGGAGTAGAACGCTAGCAATGCCCTGTAATCCTTGCTTATAGACTAAAGATGTGAAAGTGATAATTAGCGTATAATAAAGTCCAGCAGCATAAGGCGAGGATGGCTCCCCCCGATAGCTAAAGCTATCTCCCCCCTCAAAGAGGGGGACGAGTTTTTGGCATTTCTACAGGCTTTAGTGGACTTTAAGACACTGGAGATACTGAAGAATGTAGGTAAGTTGTTGATAATACGGTTGCCTCTCTCTCTGCCTCGTTGTTGTCTTCTCATCCCAGCCTGCCGAAAATGCTTATACATTAGGTAATCCGTCATATATATTGCAATAAATATAGAAGATAAGGCATATTGTTTTATAATAACTAGAGGCAAATAAATACTATCATTGATAATTGTATGCATAGACTATTATGGGGTTGTCTAATGAGAAAAGATGATAAAGGGTACAAGAAAAGAAGGTCAATGCTATACTCCTTCTTTGTTTTTTGTAGTGTCTGTCTATTAAGTGGCTGTTCTTCGTTATCTACTAATTCTAATGCTAGTTCTACAACTTCCTCCAGTGCTACCTCTGGCAGGAGCAGTGCTGCCAGTGCCAAAATTATGAGCGTTGCAACGAAACCGGCAATAGACGCGGCCACCCTTAAAGCACAAGCCATCCTCAAGACTATGAGCCCGGACGACAAGATAGCACAGATGATAATGGTTGAGTTTGTGAATACTGATTATGTATCTAGCGGGCTGCAACAAATGGTTGCTCAGCATGTTGGTGGTGTATTGTACCAACCTACTATAAATGGAAATAATAACTTCGATGCTTCCTGTTATACAATCACTTGCGCACAAGCATTTTCCGCTCAAATCAATGCTGATGAGACGATTGCACCACTGATAGCTATCGATGAGGAAGGGGGGGAAGTTGATAAAGTAAGCCAATTCTTTCCTCCATCTCCTTCTGCTGAAGCGTTAGCTCAGTCAGGAGATCCAAAGCAAGCATATCAAGCATACAACCAGGCGAAAACGGATGCTTCTGAACTTAAACAATTAGGTATTAATGTAGATTTAGCTCCTGTCGTTGATGTTGGTCCTGTCGACCCGGTAACCTATGGTCATCGTAGATTTAGTACTGACGCTACTGTCGTTACTGCGTATGCAAGCGCTTTTCTAAGAGGCTTACAAGACAATGGAATACCTGGAGCACTAAAGCATTTTCCGGGGCTTGGTGATACTGATAAAAATCCTCACCTGGAAAAAGTGGTCATCACAAGAAGCATGCAGGATTTACAGAACATTGACCTGCTGCCTTATCAAAAGATAATTCAAAATGACAATCCAGCGATGGTTATGACGACAGATGTCTTAATGCAAGCTATGGATCCTAATCAATTGGCAGAGATTTCTCCAAAAGTGATCGGTTATCTCCGCAATACACTTCACTTCAATGGCGTAATTATCACTGACGGACTTTATATGGATGGTCTGTACAGTTCTTTGGGACCTGACGGACGACCTACCAACGATCAATTGATTCAAGCAGGCATACAGACTATTAATGCTGGAAATGATTTGATTGAAGGGCCATCAAACTCCTATGAGGTTAGTGGCATTATAAGCGGTGTTGAAGCTGAGATTCAACAAGGGACGTTGTCACAGTCTCAGATCGATCAATCGGTGCTGCGCATTTTGAAGATGAAGATCAAATATGGGATTATCAAGTAGCGTAGTGCATGCACCTTTGTTGTCAGAGAAGAACATTCACCACTGCTAGTGAATGCTCTTCTCTTGTATTACATAAAGCGTGTACTGGTATTTTGCTAAAAAGTCCTGCTTGCCTTGCGATGAAAATGAATACTCTGCAATAATACTGCCAATGTAGAGGTAGCTAAGGAGTATTCAAATGTATAAAGAGACACCCCAATGGCGCTTATTTCTCTATCGTCACTATAGCCGTGAGTATGGCACGTTAGTCTCAGCCGGTGAGTACCAGATCAATGAGCTGGTACGCTTTGATAATGGACAGGCTAAGGGTACCGTTGCCTGGAAATATCAGGACCAGAATGGTCGCCTGGTGTATGTCCTTGAAGACTACTCAGGGTTTCCCTTCAAAATTACGGCGCAAGAGATTATCAGTCGAGTGTAACGCGCTGTCAGCGGTCTATTGCAGTATCCTACCAGCGGATCGAGAAAAGAGTAGGAGTCGCAGCGCTTCCCTCTTCTCTCTAGTATACTCGCACAACCTAAACGGTTTAGTGGTAAAGCACTAGGCGAACCATGCGAGCAGCTCGCTCAGATCTCTGATGATAAGTTGCGGGCGGATCTTACCAGTCGCGAAATAGACAAGGTCAGAGACCTCATCTTCACGTTTATAGATCATTGAAGAGAGCTCGCTGCCCCGCTCCGCATATAAAGCAACCTGCTGCCGATTATATTCCGCAACAGATACGTTTTCTTTCTCCTCCAGATATGCCTCGATCTCGTTATAATTTTTAGGCTTCCAGATAGCAAATAGACCGAGTTGCTGTGAACCAGCGACATCAGCGATGAGAGAATCACCAACCATCGCAGTTTCCGCTACATCTACGTGACAGGCGTCTAGCGCCATCTGAAAGATAGCAGGATTAGGCTTGCGCAGGTGACTATCAGCGGAAGTGATAACGTTTGCAAGATCAAAATACGTAAGCAGTCCCATAGTCTGCAGATCCTTCTGAAAAGATGGACCACCCCAGTAACGATTGGTAACCACACCCAGTTGATACGAGCGCTGTTGTATGACCTGAAGTGTCGCCAGTGCATCGGAGAATAACATACGCGTCTGGGCGATGCCGACCTGCATCGCATCAAAGAGTGCCTGACCGATATGCTCTGCGCGCTCTGCATGCCCTTCACCCTCTTCAAGCATATCAAGGCCCAGCGCACGTAGGGCCTTCAGTATCATAGGCGATCCTTCTGGTTCCAGATAAGGTTGCTTGTCTATCTCTGCCCTGAAGCACTCGAGCAGAGTAGTACGCAGTACTGCAGCAACCTCATCTGGAAACTGCTCCGAAGGGAATGTCTGCTTTAATATAGCTACCACACGTTGATCTGCCATAACAGTATATTGCTGCATGTCGCCAGGGTCTCGTTCCCACAAAGTTTGCCCTAGATCAAAAAGTAAGCAATGGATTGTCGATGAAAGCGCCTTATTGTTGCTGTGTTCTTGCATGAGAATCTCCAATGTTGTGTAAGTCAAAGATGTTGAAAAGCAAAAAACAAGGTTAAGATCTCTATGTGTAAAAGATTTCAACGTCATTACTATACAGCTTTATGGTTAATTCTCTGTAAATTTCTTGATTAAGAGAATGTCAAATCAAAAAAATTTAACATCAGTGACAATGTAACAAGTATTGTAATTAACAACTGCTACTGGTTTTTGTGCGTATTTCCAATTATATATTTTACTTAAATACTTTATTAAAAGAATAAAACGGGCAATACGACGAGTGTAAAATAATGATTAAATCAAAAAATCATAGAAAAAGTTTAAGCAACATTTAACCTCAAAATAACAATAGTCATTTATATTGTAAAGGAAGTAGATACCTATTACAGGTACTTTTCAATTGGAAGACTGGTCTCATCGTAAAATCACAGGAGGTATAACATGCTCTTCCCGAGTTCATGGACCGCAGGTGCACCATTTCAACTGTCCCCTGCAGGCAATCTGATTGCTTATATCGTATTGTGGGTTGTTGCAATTGGTGGTCTGGCCTTTATCTGGTGGCGTGGTAGAAATAGCGGGCTGAGTCGCTGGACAACCCAGGATATTCTCATTCTCGCAATCATCGGTGTATTACTAGAGGTATATGATAACCTGATCGGCGATCAATTTATCACTCCGATTATCAACCTGATCCCTTATGGTCACGCACTGGCACTGAACGATCTCCCCTATATGTTTTTACTGATGACCGGTTTTGCTCTCATCCGTAAGCCTGGTGCCGCGACTGCGATGGTTTTTGTCAACTTTATCTTGATGCAACTCCTCTATGGTGGTACAGGCATCAACGTAATGATGTGGGTCTATGGTATCTCCCAGGGTCTTTTCATCGATCTTTATTTTGTACTGCGTGGAAACCGTGTTTTTGCCTATGGCACGAAAACAGCGGTTATCGATGGCTTGATCATGGGTGCTTTACGCGCCATTCCAGCTGTAACGATCCAAGCGGCAATTCTTGGTCCATATCTGGAAGGTAGCACTCATACACTGGCCTATATCGCACTCTATTCCGTCTTCAACATGGTTGGTAATGGTGTCGAGGCAGGTATCTCCGCGCCATTTGCTATCCGCATCGCACGCTCTGTCAGCCCTGGTTCTGGATTGCAGCAGCAGGAAGATCAAGACGAAGAGGATATAGTCCCGACAGGTACAATAGCGCACGAAGGAGCAATATAACATGAATGCTGTTACATTGAGACGCATCTCTATTGCAGGGGCAATTCTGACGGTATTGCTGGCAATCGATGGTTTGTATATGGTCCTTTCGAATTATCATCCATCTGACACCGGTAATAATGGCTTTGCCAATATCCATCCTTCTGATGGACAGACGGTCTTAATCGCCGCACTATTGCTGTTGATCGTTACTATCGTGGCTTATGTTCTTTATACACGTGCTCCGAAAGGTTCGGCAACTCAAGAGCAGGTAGTAGTAAAAGAGAAAGCACCACTAGAACCTGAGGTTGGGGCATAAATGCCAGATATCCGCATACAAAACGTAACCTTTACCTATGCAGGTTCTGCTGGCCCTGTTTTACGTTCAATCAACCTGACGATCCCTGAAGGCGAATTCGTTTTGCTTGCGGGACCATCCGGGTGCGGGAAATCCACTCTCGCACTCGCGGTGGCAGGGCTGATCCCTTCGCGTATTACCGGTCGTCTGCGTGGTAGTGTCTACCTTGGTGAGCAGAACGTGAGCAAGATGGAGATCCAACAAAGTTCGCAGCAGATCGGAATGGTCTTTCAAAGTCCTGAAGAGCAACTCATCCACCTGGATGTGGACGCTGAAGTCGCCTTTGGACCAGAGAATCTGTCATTGCCACGAGCTGAGATTGAACAACGCGTTGCGTCATCGCTGGCCTATACGGGGATGGAGCAATTTCGTAAGCAAGAGATCTACGCACTATCGGGAGGACAGAAGCAGCGTATCGCTATTGCGGCAACGCTCGCTATGCAGCCTAAAGTGCTTGTACTCGATGAACCAACATCGGATCTGGACCCGCTTGGCACACAGGAAGTGCTGAGCGTATTACGCAGATTGAATAAAGAATACGGCATGACGATTGTGCTTGTTGAGCACAAGATTGATGAAATCATCCCCTGGGTTGATCGTGTCTTACTAATGGATGAGGGCAGTATTGTAGTCGATGCTCCGCCCCGTAAGGCATTTGATGATATACAACGCTGGCAGACGCTGGGTGTCTCTATTCCACAGATGGTCCAACTGGCACAGGCGTTACCCGATATTTTTCAGGGGGAGATGCCGCTCTCTGTTGAAGAAGCCTATAGTGCCTTACAAGGGTCTCACTATGAGCAGATCCTGCTGCAACACGCAACAATGCAGCAAGCAGAACCTGACATAACTTCTCTGCCCGGTACGCAAGAGAGCCTGCTATCATGGAACAAGGTGCATCTCGCCTATGGTGCCAAACAAGTCTTGAAAGATATCAATGTCACTGTCTCAGCGGGTGAATGGGTCGCGATAATCGGTCCCAATGGCTCGGGCAAGACATCGCTGGCAACCCTGGCTATGGGTTTTCAGGCACCGACAAGTGGCACGCTAGAGTATAAGGGACTGAAGGTGCGTGCTGGCCGTGTCTCCTATCAGTCGAGACATATTGCCTATCTCTTCCAGGCAGCAGATATGATGTTGTTTAGTCCGACCGTCGAGCAAGAACTGCTCTTTGGTAGTAAGCAGAGTAAAGCACGCAAGCAGCAGACAGAGCAGATAGTCGAAAAGATCTTAGAGACCATTGATCTCGGCACCTATCGTACTACCAACCCGTTCAACTTGAGCTTCGGACAACGCAAACGCCTGGCAATCGGTGCACTCCTGGTACGGAGACCAGAGTTGCTGCTCCTCGATGAGCCAACAACAGGACAAGACGAGGGCCATGCGCGCGCTTTTCTACAGTTCCTGCAACAACTCCGTGAACGCGAGCACATGACCTACACTATGATCACCCATGATATGCGCGCCGTTGCTCTGTACGCCAGCCGCGTGCTTGTCTTGAATGACGGTCATATCGTGATGGATGGGCCTCCCGCAACAGTGTTCGCTCACCCGGATGTGCTAGCAGCGAGCAGCATTATTCCCCCACCAATAGCACAACTCCATGCACGGCTCTGTCAGGGCAATGCAAACCGTGTAGCTCTGCATGTTGATGAGTTTTTGCGCTTGCTACAACCTGTTGAGGTTAGGTCATGAGTCTGATCACACACATTTTCTTACACACATTGCTCGGTCGCACAATCCTTGGTTATATACTGATGTTTAGTGTACCGGGACTCCTACCCGTATTGTTCGTGACGCTGATCGGTGTACGCGGATTACGCCACCTGTTTTCCTATGAACCACGCCAATCTGTCATGCACGCGGTAGATCCTCGTCTGAAAGTCCTCTATCCCTTTGTCATTGGTTGTGTCAGTGTTTTTCTGGACTGGCAGTTCGTCTATCTGTTGCTTGCCATTACCTGCATCCCATGGTTGCTCGTAAGAACATCCTCAACGCGTATACGGGTAGTCATGACGATGATCATGACCCCTGCCATTGGTCTTGTCTGGTCGCAGGGCTTGTATCACATTCAGGACTATCTCCACCCGCAACTGATTTTTGCCTTTCCCGCAACCATCAGCTGGTTCGGTTCACCAGGCCTCTCCGCATCAGGTCTGCTCTTTGGCGTTCAACAGGCCGGTCGAGTGATGTCGTGTGCATCAGCATCGTTGATTTTACTGATGACAACGACCCCCTCTGAAGTCATCTGGGCATTTTACAAATTTAAAATGCCTGCACCGGTTGGGCTGGCATTTACCGCTGGATTGCGCTTTTTGCCTCAATTGATTGAGCGCATGACGACATTGTTGCAAGTCATGCAGGTACGTGGCTATGATCTGACGGTGCCTCACGTCTGGGAATTGCATAAATGGCCTGGCTACATCGGGCGCGTCTTTGCGTGTATTCCTATTGTAACTATCCCTTTATTGATCAGTTCGTTGCGTAGCACATCTACTATGGCGATGGTTGCAGACGCCCGTGGTTTTGGATCGCAGCCCAAACGCACCACACTACATGACCACCCGGTAGTCAGGCTTGACTATGTCGTACTTGGCGTACTTGTTACGCTTGTTGTAGCAACAATAGCGATAGTAGGTCTGCATATAGGCGCTCGTCAGGTGTAAGATATGAGGGTATGGCAAAAGATCCGTCACTGTCTCTTTCTTCTGCCGTCGGGTGAAGTGGTAGATGTTCTACTGATAGACACATTACCACAGATGACATAATTGCGCATCGTCACAATGACCGATTTTTTTTCCTGTTGTCGTGCTTATACTTGTTTTGGAGCCTATTTATAGAAAAGTAAGAGCAGATAACAGGAAAGGTTTTATTGACTGGTATGAATGACGTTACTCCACATCCACAGCGGCTCTATCTGTGCCAATTATCAACGACGACGCTACCATTGGCAGCAGGTCAGACATTGCAGATGTCTTCCGGCTGCTATCTTGTACAGATGAGTGATGGCACGAATGTCCTGATCGATAGTGGGCTCCCGGCGGACTACACTGCGCCAGCCGGGGTCCCTGCCGCCGAGAACGAGAAGGATGTACTGACGCACCTGCGTGAGCTGGGTCTGCGTCCTGAAGATATCGACTTGCTGATCTGTACGCATTTTGATGTAGATCATGCCGGCTATCACGACGCCTTTCGCAACGCCGAACTGATCGTGCAGCGTACACACTATGAGCGAGCGAAGAGCGGAGATCCCCGCTATGCCGCTGCGCGCGCCCACTGGGATCATCCAGCCCTCCAGTATCGTCTGCTAGATGGCGATACGGAGCTACTGCCCGGGCTCACAGTGATCGAGACCAGTGGTCATGCGCCTGGTCATCAGTCTGTACTGGTACGCCTGTCGCAGAGCGGCAATGTCTTGCTCGCCGTAGATGCGGTCGTCATGCAGCGCCTGTTCACACCGGAACGCAGTGCCTGGCCGACAGATGATAACGAAACCCAATTGCGCGCGAGTACACGCAAGCTGCTGGACATTATTGAGCAAGAACAGGTTGTCTTGACAGTTTGTGGTCATGATGGCGGACAATGGCAAACGTTGAAGAAGGCACCGGAGTCGTACGAATGATGAAGGCGAACTGAGCCTGCGAGCGTTATAAGAGCGACGAGAGCTACGGAAACACGCTCAGTGTCTCCGTAGCTCTTGCATAATATATAGGTTTACAGGTTAGAATTGGTTAAAGATGCCACCCATGTTCATGCCGCCGCCGAGGTTACTCTGACCACCGGCCTGTGGTGCGCCTTCGGCCTGTGGTGGATGGTAAGTCATCGATTGTAGGCCGACACGACCAGGGCCGATGAAGCGATTCAGGATGAAAGAAGCTCCGGCTACCATGCCGCCGAGAGAGCCTGCTATAGCACCGAGGATGCCGCCGCCCATGCCACCGCCACGCTGTGAGCCAGTAACGGTCGTGACCTGCATCTGTACGGATGGATCTTTCCAGAGCCAGGCACCAGGTTCAACATCGAGGGCCTCGCCGGGAGCCAGAACCTTTTCAAAGACGTTGCCATAGCCGTGCAGCAGGAGCATACCTTCGCCGCCCTGGGCAGTGAACTGGTCGATGAACATACCCGTACGGCTGAACAGGATATTGGAGGCACCCTGCACAAAGGTGAAGTTATAATCGACATTGCCAGTCGCAACCAGAAACTGATGCTCACGAACCTCTACCATCTGACCGGGCTGTAGACGCAACGCAACGACCTGACCGACCGAGTCGCGGGAGAACGAGATATTGCCTGGTCCCTGAGCCTCACTAATGAAGATCTGGAGACCCGCGAAGAAACGACGAGCGGCCCCACGCATTGAACGGAACCCGATCTGCACACCTGGATGTTTCCAGAGCAGGATATGATGCTCGAAGTAGATCGGCATCTGATTGCCCAGCATAATATCAACCACCGGGACCAGTTCCCCCTCAATCGAGATGGTCATATCGGCAATGTGCAAAGGTCCCTTTGGATTATGCAACTCGGCGCGGGGCACACTGGTCCCGAACGCACTATTCGTATACTCCTCAAATTGATTGGGAGGCGTGAATGCACCGCCAGCGGACCCACTGGGAGCGCCTTGAGCATTTGGAGCGCCTGAAGCACCAGGTATAGGCCCATACGGACCCTGTTGAGGGTTACTCTGCGCAGCCTGGACCGGTGCGCCACAAGAGCCGCAAAACTTGGTGCCATCTGCAACCTGGTTATGGCAGCGAGGACAGACCATGGGGAGTCTCCTTTTCAGATAAAAACATCGTGTGCGTTGCGTGCATGAAAGTGCCGTTTAATTGATCATAGCAGTGTTTCTATGAATCTACAAGTAGGGAAAATTCTGCTTCCTCCCCTCATCCCCGCCTTCTCCTGTATCCCCGCGAAGGAACCGGTTATCCCCATCCATACAAACAAACGAAAAACGGAACCCGTTATAAAACGGATCCCGTAGAGCTATGTTAGCGTACGTATTGTACGTATCTATGACCGGCTATTACTATTCTGCGCTTAGAGCACAAAGCTGTCGGCGAGCGGGCTGCGCGTATTATTATTGTTCGAGTCGCGTTTCTCGCCGTTCAGATTGACCTGTGGCTGACCATTGGTCGAGCGGCCATTGTTGTTATTGCCGTAAGGGTTATTGCCACCTGATGTGGGTGGTGGCGTATTCTGCATGCCTTGCAGGCTCTGAAGAGCGGCCTGTGACTGTGCAGAGACATTTGAGGAGTTGCCATCGTTAGCCAACTGAATGGTCTTCCCCTCGATAATAACAGCGATGCCGACGCCACGGCGAAGCTCCGAGATCTGACGACGCAATTCGCGATTCTCAGACTCCAGGGCGTCCATTAATTTCTTTTGCTCAAGCAGCATCTGAGCGATGCCCTCAAAACCAGCGCTTGCAACACGATCCATCGTGGATTCCTCCCGCGTACTATCCGTACTAGTACCAATTATATCTAGAACAAATTCTCCCATCACAGCGCCACGTCCTCCCAACTTTCAGGTGCCTTGAAAAGCGAGCAATAATCAAACAGCGAGCAGGGGTACAACCCGATCCCAGATTGCTGCTGCAACGCCGGTTTTGGGCATTACTGGCAGATCTTCCATGGCATCATCTGCATGGAAGATGAGCACTTTGTTGGTATCCGTGCCAAAGCCGCTATCGTCCCGAGAGACATCGTTGGCGACGAGCAGGTCGAGTTGTTTACGCCGCAACTTCTCCTGCGCATGTTCAACGAGGTTTTGCGTTTCAGCAGCAAAACCGACGCGGATCAGACGCCGTTTTAGCGGAGGAACTGGCCTGGAGCCAGCTACACCATTCAATGATGCCGCGAGTTCAGCAAGGATATCTGGATTCTGCACCAGATGGATTGCTAACTCGCCATCCTCATGTTGCCCCGTGACCTCATTACCGGACTTCTTGATCTTATGAGCCGCGACCTGAGCAGGCCGGAAGTCTGCTACAGCGGCACTCATAATCAGAACATCAGCATCAGTAATAAAGTGATACACGGCATCCCGCATCTGTAGAGCCGTCTCTACTGAACAGAGTTCAACTCCATAGGGTACGGGAAGTGCAACGGGTCCCGATACTAATATAACGTGCGCACCGCGATCTCTTGCTTCTGTTGCGAGGGTATAGCCCATTTTTCCTGAAGAGTGATTTCCAACGTAGCGTACCGGATCAATCGCCTCATGTGTCCCACCTGCCGAGATAACCACACGACGACCTGCTAGATCTCCATGTTGTCCCAGCACCTGCTGAATTGCACCAAGCAAAGTAGCAGTGTCCGGTAAACGGCCAATGCCGGTCTCACCCGAAGCGAGCTTGCCGACCGCCGGCTCTAAGACTGTGACCCCGCGTTCACGAAGGAGCGCAAGGTTGGCCTGAGTCGCGGGATGGGTGTACATGTGAGAATGCATAGCTGGCGCGATCAGGACCGGAGCCCTGGTTGCCAGAGCAACGGTAGTGAGCATATTATCTGCCATACCGTGTGCTAGCCGAGCGATCGTATTCGCGGTCGCCGGGACGATCACCAACAGCTCAGCATTTTCAGCCAGAGCGATATGTGTCTCGGCAGCCTCGCCCGATGGTTCCCAAAGGTCGCCAAATACTGGTCGATGGCTTAACGTCGCAAAAGTGAGAGGGCGGACAAACTCTTCCGCATTCTCGGTTATAATCACATCGACAAGGGCCCCTGCCTGTTGCAGCTTGCTGACCAGGTCGATCGCCTTGTAGGATGCAATCCCCCCACAAACGCCTACGATGATACGCCTATTGAGTAACATGAGTAAGCCTTATCCTGTTCCGCACGTGCCATTGAAAAAATCATACTCTATGGAACATACCTACAATAGCATAAGAGCTAGCGTCGGGCAAGCAATGGTGCCAGGAAGTACCATTGTATGCCGCTTGCTACAGCATTTTAGCTGCACTTAATGCTTGCTTGGCCGTTTTTGTAAGACCACATTTAACACAACCAATCAAGCAGAGACAAAGAACATTAACGGCGGATATCTTTCCGCTTGACACACCAGGCTATGATCAGCGCCTGCACAAGAGCGATAACTACCAGTACACCCCAGCAGAGCAGTAGATGTTGCAAGGCCTGAGCATGCTTGTTGCCATTGACAGTCGCGAAGATCGTACTGACAAACGAGAAGTTATCAGCATCAACCTTGTTTGGATGGATGCCAGCGGTCGTACCCATAGCCGCCATCGCCCAACGTGCAGCGAAGATGGCACCGGGTATCTGGAGGAAACTCGGATGATCCAGATTAAAGATCGTTCCTGAGAAGATGACCTGCGGGATCAGCGGCAGGGAGACGATACTCATGGCGCGATCGTTATTAGGTACGAGCGCAGAGATGAGCAGCCCCGTCATCAAGCCCGCGATACCAGTCAGCGCGAGCGAGATATAGATCTCCAGGAACGGCGGTAAGAAGACACTATTGCTATACGGCGTAAAGAGCGCGATTGCACCGACCAGGACCAGGCTCTGCACCAGGCTAAAGGCACCCAACACCACAAACTTCGAGCAGAGGTAAGGCATCAGACCCAGGTTCACCGAGCGTTCACGACGATAGATGGGTGCCTCTTTGACTATCTCACGAGCGCCATTCAGACAGCCAAACATGATTGAAGCAAACGCCATAATGAAAAGGATCTTCTGCGCATCCTGACCCGATATAGGTAGAATATCGGCGTCCAGTACCTGATCCACGGTCATATGCTTGCTCGCTGCAAACTGCTGACCTGCGGGGGTCTTCAAGAAATTGACCAGGTAGGTACAATCGGTTGTCAGCGCTGAATGCACATCTGCCGGTTGTACATGCGTCGCACAGGTCGCGATCTTATTCGCGTCAAACATCCCATGTACCGAGAGCGCGAAGAGTAGCGCACCGATGATCGGGGCTTGCAGGACCAGAATTGCCAGGTTCACCTTATCGTTATAGATCAGCTCCAGATAGCGGATACACAGCAGTATAAATTGCTTCCACGGATTGCCGCGTTTGGCATGCTTGAGCGCCTTCGTAGCGGAATTTCCCTGACTATGCGCGAGATTCTGGCGTTGCTGCATCGGGACTGCTATATACTTCTGATAATCAGGCGATTGTCTGAAGCGGGTCTCAGCCTCAGCCGGGATCTCCGGATGCTCCTCGGTCGGTTCCAGAGCGCTATAGATCTCAGCAAAGTCCGTCTTCCCAAAGAACGCTTTGGCTTCATCCGGTGGACCAAAGTAGGCGACCCGACCACCCTGGCAGAGGAAACAGATGTAGTCACATGCATTGATGTTATTCGTGGCATGTGTCACCAGAACGATCGTATGCCCTTTATCTGCCAGCTTACGCAACAGCAGCATCATCTTACGGTCCAGACCGGGATCGAGTCCTGAGGTTGGCTCATCTAAGAAGAAGATACTGGGCTTAGCCAGCAGTTCCAGCGCAATCGAGACACGTTTTCGTTGTCCACCAGAGAGCTTGCTCACCAGCAGACTACGGCGGAACTGCATCTCAACATCGTCCAGCACCTCATCGATGCGTTCATGGATCTGTGCCTCAGTGAAGTCCTGTGGCAGACGCAGCTTCGCCGCATAGTACAGAGCACGTTCCACTGTGAGCTCGCGATGGATAATATCTTCTTGCGGAACGTAGCCGAGCTGTGTACTAAACGCTGCCAGATTGGCATAGTAGTCTTGCCCGTTATAGAGGACCGAGCCACCATGTGCAGGGCGCAAGCCGTTCAGCGCATCCATGAGCGTCGACTTACCGGCACCGGAACCACCAACCAGGGCAACGAACTTACGCGGCGGGATGACCAGTGAGATATCATCGAGCAGAATAACGTGCTTGTTCCCCTCTTTACGCAGATTGATCGCATCGATACGGACACCCTGGCTATCATCCTGCTGCGTCAGCTCAGCACCGGTATACGTCAGTTTGTAAGGACCGATGCGAATGATATCGTTCTTCGCAAGGACCTGATGGGTATGGACGCGCTCAGTATTCACATAGATATGATTGGTACTATTGAGATCGATAATACGATAGCCGCCACGTGGTAGCTGTTCCAGTCGTGCATGGTGCGCCGAGATCTGCGGATGCTGGAGGACAACCCGGTTATCGTTGGCCCGACCCAGCGTAATGACTCGCTCACCTAACTGAATAGGCGGCATCTGTGGAGCCGGTTCCTGTTCCTCACCGGAGCCATCATTATAGATTAGCGACACAAAGGTACCGTTTTCATCACTGATGCGGAAGATATCGCCGCGTTGTAATACACGGCGGAACTGCTCATCACCTTGAATGGTACGGCCCTGAAAGGTCAGACCATTCAGGGTGCGATGGCGCTTCGGATGCGGATGGATCAAAGTCAGTTGCTTATTGTCGCGAATGATCTGTACATGGAAACTAGAGACGGTCGGACGATTGATGACGATCTCATTGGAGGGATCACGTCCGATATTGATCTCCGGCGCAGTGAGTGAGAGCGGGCAGAGCTGTTTCTCATGATCGACGTTGGTACTGATCTCAATTGAGGGTAGCCCTGGAATAAAGCGAGCCAGCGATGTTCGATTACCAGGAGCATTATCTCCATTCATCGCATAGTTGGCAGGTGTCGCGGGTATTTGCTGTGCATAACCAGGAGGTGGAGCTATATAGCCGCCAGGTTGCCCAGGTTGCCCTGGACCGTTGTATAGTTGCGCAGGACCGTTGTATGGTGGCATGGGCTGCTGAGCGGGTGGTGGTGTTAGCGGTATTGCCGGTTGTACTGCATTGGGGGCGTGTTGGATCTGTGGTGGCGTTACTCGCCCTAGCACTTGCGGGTTCTCCGCAGCTGTAAAGATAAATGTTGTGCCCTGACCCAGACCGATCGTATCATGGTCATTGAGCGCTGATTGCGTAATCTCACGTTGATTTAACGTCATTACATTTTGTTGCGCTAACTTTTTAATGCTCCAAACACTGCCATTATAGATGAGTTGAGCATGTTGACGCGAGACTGCTGGATCATTAATAACAATGTCACAGCTATTGGGATCACGTCCAAGCGTCGTGATAGACTTTGTGATTTGTAGTGACTTCCCTGTAAGCGGGCCTGTTACAAATCTGAGCGTACCAGGGGCTGAAGATTCGTTTACAGCGTCCATTTATGTCTCCATCAAACCGCATAATGCGGTATACATATTCGACATCTGCCATTATATCTTCTAATGAAGTGCATGTCTTATGGCAAGATAAATGGATAGCAGCTATTGCCTAAGAATTTGCCTTCAAAATATGAACGTTGCCGGTGCTCACATCTAGGACAAGAGTTGCGGGCGGTAGACTATCTGCCGTAGGATTGAGAGGAGCATGCACATTTACCGGGCCGCTCCCATTGCCGCTATTGCCGATATTTGTATGAAAGTCGCTTTTGATGGTTCCTATATTGGTATTAGCATCCAATGTCAGATTTGTATTGGCTGGTAACGTGACATTGATATCGCCTGTTTCGTTGCGCAAAATATAGCGGACGTCGGGTGACGTCCCACCTGTATTCCCCGCGTTGCTTGCCACCGGCAAGAGCAGATAGCCATTGAAGTTAATATTTCCCTGCTCAGTCTCGATCTGCGAACCATTTGCTATAATCGCATGGGTGATAGCAACATTGCCGTTCACATCATGAACATTCAAAACACCACTGAGGCCTGACAGGTTGATATTCCCCTGCCGTGATTCGACATCGAGCGTCAGCGAAGGACTGCTGCCCTGGACAGCGCCGGGTGGTAGCGTCACCATAAGATCGACATTCTCATTGGTAGCATGCGGAAATGTCACATTGATGGTCAGGAAAGAAGAGGGACTGTTCGGTGTCGTGTTACCTGGAGTAGCGGGTGGTGTAGCCTGCGTAGCCTGTCCCTGGCTTGCCGACTGTGTACAGGAGAGTGGTTTATTGATTGTCTCCGGTGGTTGTACTGCTACCGTCATCGCCTGCAATTGTTGATTTGCGTCTGACTGGCTGGCAGACTGTACCGTCTTGACTGCGGTCACCGTCGTCTTCGTCGCAGTAGGATCGACCATGACAGTAATATTGCCGGTAGTATCGCAGATCGTCAGTTGTTGTAACTGTGCCAGGTTGACCTGCTGCGTCTCGGTCTTCTTATATGCATGATTATTCGTCAGACCCGGCAGGTTCGTAAGAGTGCCGCCACTTTTTAGCGTATTGAAGCCCAGAATAATCAGGGCGGCCACTACAATTACGATGAGAATCAAGAGGACCAGGCAGCCAACGAAGAAACCTGACCAGAAACTGCGCTTCTTAGGGGCGGATGCGACAGGGTATCTACGCGCCACTTCGCCGCGTCTGCTACTGCCACGCCGGGGTGAGCGATAATCAGCGTCACCCTGATAGCCGTAGTGTGAACGAGGGTAGGACATTGGCACTGAGGAAGGATCCTGGTGAGAGCCTGGACGACCACGCGAACGCGATGCACGACGAGGAGGATTCGAACGGCCTGGTGGCGGATAGCCATCTTCGTCGTATTCGTACTCGTACTCCTCCTCGCTATTCAGAAAAGGATCGTCGTACTCCTCCTCGTAGATGTAATGGTTATCGATGTAACGGTCGTTGCCATTACGCTTGTTCCTGGCGCGGTCGTCGTCCTGGGGATATCTACCGTTATTTCTCCCTTTGCCCACTGCTCTATGCCTCGTCTTTCATCAAACTGCGAATGAATCGTGTTTTGCGGGTAGCCCTGCCTATTGTAGCACACGGAACAGTTCTTGCTTGATAGACGTCATCGCAAAAGGAATTTGGTAGAAGCGGTCTTCCCTATCTATGCACCATGAGTTACGATGTACGGCTGGAGCGTGTTACCAGATCTTGTCTGGGAGACTGACGCTACCAGGAATAAGGCAGATAGAGCATGCAAACTCATTAATATGTTCACGGTTCAGCTCAATTTTACGCTTCAAGGTAAAAACAACCTTTTCAATATTTTCATGGCACGCTATAATATGGTGAGCCATCTATCACCAAAAAAGGGTTGCGTAGGAGCTAAGCACGTCAGGAACCCTGTCCCCTAAACGGGACGGGCTTGTAGAGATGGGGTGGTTTCTGCCCGTCTTCTCTGCGAGCTTACCTGACCAGTCCCAGCCAGGACTGTTCCTTGCATGCCCCTTGGGGCGGGAAACGGTTATCGGGCTACGATAGCGGCAATGTTCAAGAACGTACCAATGCGTGCATGCCAGCGCATTGCTCTATAACTTCTGAGTTAACCAGGTCTACGAGGGTTAAGCCAGTGCTCAGGAGACGTGCAGACCGCTATCATCGACGAGGCACACATTACTTTGTGCGGAAAAGGGTGCCAGCCATCTCTGGCATTGAAGGACAGACCGCACTTCTGTTCTTCCCCCGCAAGGGGACGGCTTGAAACATTGTGCGTCTGCGGACGCCTTTCTTTCCTCCCATAGCCTGAAGGCGTATGGGTCCCCAGAAAGGATTTCTTATGGTAAACATTGAGGAACCAGGAATCTCTATACGTTTCTGGGGAGTGCGTGGTAGCTATCCCACTCCCGGACAGCATACAGTACGGCATGGTGGGAACACTGCTTGTGTCGAGGTGCGGGTCGGGGGCCAACGAGAGCGAACACTCATCTTTGATGCAGGGAGTGGTATTATAGGACTGGGCTCCTCACTCATGCAGCGCTCCAATGAACGGGCTTCGCTGGATTTATCGCTCTTTATTACGCATGCCCATGGTGATCATCTGGTTGGTTTTCCCTTCTTTACACCACTGTTTGATGCCCGGACGCATTTACAGCTGTTTGGACCGCAGTTGGCAGGGCTATCAATAGAAGAACTGCTCGTACCTTTGATGTCGCCGCCTTATTTTCCGGTAGATATACGTCAATTGCCTTCACAAAGGATGTATCATACAGTAGGAGATGCGCAATGTGTACGCTGGTTGCCGGGAGAGCAAGAACCGATGATCTCATTAGTCGATGAGCAATTGCCAGCGGCGCATGATGGAGAGGTGCGTGTATACAGCAACTTCACGCATAGCCATCCGCTCAACGGTGCGGTCACGTATCGTGTTGAATATGGTGGGTGTAGTGTCGTCTATGCGACCGATGTTGAGTGGAGCCAGGGTTGTGAGCCATCCTTCCTGAAGTTTGTGGCGGGTGCGGACATCTTGATCCACGATGCTCAGTATACACAAGGTGACTATCAAGGGAAGCAAGGCTTTGGTCATAGTACGTTGCGCATGGCAACCGACGTCGCAAAGATGGCTGGAGTCAAAGAACTGATACTCTTCCATCATGAGCCAGCCTACGATGATAATCAGTTGGATCGCATGGAGGTTGAGGCTCGTACCTATTTCGCGCGTACTCGCTCTGCATGCGAGGGCATGGAGATCGACCTTACAGCGGTCAGGAATTCTCAGGCTGAAGCCGGAGCTTCAGGAAGCCTGATACCTACGCCTGATGCCTGACCAGTCATTGCCAGATGCTCCATAAGAGCGCTGGCTACAGTTACATACAAGGAGGCGTGCTTCCCCCATGTCTGGAAGGGCAGGGGTCTCCGCACGATCTTAAGGATGCTAATAGATGTCGTATTGGCGATCATGATTATCATCTCGTTCTTGGGAGCACTACTGCTACACGAGTGGTCCCATGCGCAGATGGCTTACATGTTAGGCGATCGCTCTCCTGCAACTAACGAGCGTCGCACTTTAAGTTTACGTTCGCACATGGACCCGGTCGGGTTGCTGATGTGTGTCGTGCTGGCCTTTCAATCGATGACCGGTCTGGGTTGGGGACGTCCCCTTAAACCCGATCCATGGAAAATGAAAGTCGGTGCGAATACAGGCGTCCTGCTGGTTGCACTGGCTGGTCCGATCTTTAGCTTGATCGTTGGCCTGCTCGTCGCAGGGCTTGTACGTTTGGCCTTCCCGGTGCTCTCAGTGAACGTTGGCCTCTTCTTTGTCTTGAAGTTTCTGGCAACCTTCTCTTGTGTCAATATCGGCCTTGCTATATTCAACATCATCCCGCTTTATCCGCTGGATGGCTATCAGATCCTCTACACGTTGCTACCAAGCAGGCAAGCGGTTCAATTCTCGCGCTCAATGACCTATGGTCCATTTCTTATTTTGATCCTCTTCTTCTTCTTACCGTTTCTGGCCCAGTTCGCGCAGTTAAGTGGTTTCTTCCTCTTCCAACTGCCCACACTGATCCGGGATGGTTCATTAAGCCTGGGCTCATGGGTCTCAGGTTTACCTATGGATCAGTTCTATGCCTACGGGTATGGTGCCTTTAGGTAGTGGTAGCTATGAGTTTGTTTACACCGCGTTTTATGCAGCAATGGGTGCGTGGTACTGGTTATCGCTTGCAGCAGGTACGGCAGCAACTGGGGTTTGTCTCTCCTCTCACTGACAACGATTATCGCGAGGTTGCTGAATGGTTACCGCCGCAGGCGATCGAGTTGTTTCATACGATGTCGCAAGCGGATCAGCAGCATAGCCTGCGTGTGTTGCGGGGCCTACGGGAGCGTGGCTGTAGCGAGCGCGATATGCTGAGCGCTGCCCTGCTGCACGATGTCGGGAAAGCGGAGGGTCGGGTCCCTTTCTGGACACGGCCTGTGATTGTGATAGGGAAGCGTCTGGCGCGTGGCTGGCTTAGCAGGATGGTTGTCGATCCGGAGCATGCGCTATTTGCAGGGCTCGCGCCGTGGCGCTGCTCGTTGAGTTATGCCTGGTATCACGCAGAGGTAGGAGCACGCCTGGCCGCTAAAGCCGGTCTCTCCGAGCGCTCCATCTTATATATCCGCACACACCATGAGCCCAATGGACCTGCTGCGGAACTCCATGTAGTAGATGATGTGTCGTAGGGTAAAACATGCTAGAACATAGAGAACACGTTACCTCAGTGCATACTGCTAGCGTTGCTGTGCAGACGCAAGAAGAAGAGCAGCACGCTGACGTAAGTGCCAGCGATCATTATGTAGTGCACCTGCCTTTGTACGAAGGTCCGATTCACCTGTTGTTGCACCTGATCGAGAAGCGGCAGATGGAGATCACAACCATCTCACTGGTAGCCGTCACCTGTCAATATCTAGAGTACCTGCGCCACTACGAGTTGCAGGAGAGCCTCCCCCTGGCTGCCATGTCCGAGTTTGTCGCAGTTGCTGCGCGTTTACTTTTCATCAAATCCCAGAGTCTTTTGCCGCATATAGCACGCGAGCAAGAAGAGACCGGGGTTGAGCGTGCGGCGACTATGGCAGAGGAGTTACAGCGTCACCTGATCGAGTACAAGGTTGCCAGAGATGTTGCCCACCACCTGCACGAACGTGTAGAGGCCGGTCTCCAGAGCCATAGTCGTTCGAGTGTCGTGGCTGGGATCGAGGAGCACCTGGCCTGGACACCACCCAGACTCACCGGTATGGATGCTCAGATCCTGGCTCGTACGTTTCAACTTCTGCTAGAGCTCAAAGCGAAGGATGAAGCGCATAGTAGCGAACTCATGCCGGTCGCCCGTGTACGCGTCAGCGAACGGATCTCCGAGATCAGGAGTCGGCTTGAAGAGGCCAGCGTTGTCTTGCTCTCAGATGTGCTAGAGCATGAAACATCACGCCTGGTCAGCATCGTCACCTTCATCGCTATTCTGGAGCTCTGGAAATGGCAACGTGTGGATGTCATACAGGAATCGCTCATGGGGCCGATCGCCCTGACACATGGTGCGCTCTGGCATGAAACATGGCAGGAGCTTGTCGATGATTGAGACAAGAAGACAGGAAGAATCAATCTGTTTGACAACAGCACACTCAAGTTTTATAATGAAAGCGTAATAAAACCTTGCATTATATTGCATAAAGATAGCGTACACTTAAATATTGTGCTAAGAGGAGAGAATAGAGGATAATGGAAGACCATCGCGATACTATAAATGAGCAAAATGCGTTACCTGATGAGCAGACCAACGGCACTCAGCAGCGTATTGCAGAGCTAGAGACAAAGCTAGAGCAAGCGCAGAAAGAGGCCGCCGATAATTATAACAAGTATCTACGTGAGCGTGCAGACTGGGATAATTTCCGTAAACGCCAGGAGAAGATTGTCGGAGACCGAGTTCTCTATCAGAAAAAGGCCCTGTTCCATAAGATGTTAGAGGTCCTGGACAACGTCGAACGTGCCCTGGTCTTTGAAGACACCATGGACAAGCAGCAGTTGCAGCACACATTGCGCATGCTGCAGTGGCAGATGAGCGAAGTTTTGCGCGGTGAAGGACTGAACACGATTGCGACTGTAGGTGAAGCCTTTAATCCATATATGCATGAGGCAATCGAAGCCGTTGAGAATAGTGACCAGCCCGCAGACACCATCCTTGAAGAGATCCGTAAAGGTTATACGCTTGGTGATGAAACGCTCCGTCCTGCCCGCGTCAAAGTCAGCGTAGGGAACAAGTAGCAACGTGGTCTTATAAGACCAGGGACCTACGAGATCACGTAGGTATTCAGTTATTGCATTTCCGCAGGAGAGGTACTGTTTGTGCCTCGTTCGCAATGCAATTTTTTGTATGAGGGCTGGGACATGGATTATAAAGATTACTACAAAACATTGGGCGTGACACGAGGCGCAAGCGCGGATGAGATCAAAAAAGCGTTTCGTAAAATGGCACGCAAATATCATCCTGACGTTAATCCTGGCGACAAGAAGGCTGAGGAGCGCTTTAAAGAGATCAACGAAGCCTACGAAGTCCTCTCCGATACGCAGAAACGTCATAAATACGATACGCTGGGACCCAACTGGCAGGAACAATTTGGGCCTTCTGGGGCAGCCGGGGGGGCACGTCGTGCGTACAGCTACAGTGGTAGCTCGCCATTTACAAGTACCGGTGGTTTCGACCCTGGGAACGCCTCTGGCTTCTCCGACTTTTTTGATGCACTATTCGGGCGTAGCACCGCAGGTGGTCGTACTGGTACTGCTGGTACTGCCAGCGCCGGGAATATGGGTGGCATGGGTGGTTTTCAGGATATACGTAAACGTGCAGGCGATAGTATCGAGCAGCCAGTGGAGATCACGCTACAAGAGGCCTATGTTGGAGGTTCTCGTATCTTCTCGATTCAATCGACCGAGCTTTGCTCAACCTGTCGCGGGACAGGTGAGGTAGGGAATAAGAGCTGTCCTACGTGTGGTGGACAGGGACAGCTTCCCAAGGTCAAGCGTCTACAGGTCAAGATACCAGCAGGCGTCGATAACGGCTCCAAGATTCGCGTTGCTGGCGAAGGACAACCTGGTATAGGTGGAGGTGCACGTGGTGACCTGTTCTTAGTGATCAGCGTCAAGCCGGACGCAACCTTTGAACGGAAAGGCGACGACCTGTATACACAGGTAGATGTCGACCTGGTCAAAGCGATGCTTGGCGGTGACGTCGAGGTCTCAACGCTCGAAGGACGCCAACTGCGGCTCACAATCCCTGCTGAGACGCAGAACGGACGCCAGTTTAGACTCACAGGTAAAGGCATGCCACACCTGCGTGAAGGAGGGAACGGCAACCTCTACGCGCGCGTCAACGTCGTGCTACCCCTGAATCTCTCGCCGGACGAGCGCGCTCTGTTTGAGCAACTAGCACGAAGTCGGGGAGATCTGGCGAAAGGAGCGTGATCTAGACGATGATAGATAAAGGGGATGGCGCGTGGTATATCATTAGCGTAGCCGCCCAACGGGCTGAAGTGCACGAGCAGACCTTGCGTCACTACGAACGCCTGGGCCTGATTACGCCTGCACGCAAAGGCAGTAGCCCACACAGTCCGCGACTCTATTCTGATTATGATATTGAGCGCGTTATTCATATACGTGGCTTAATGCGCGACCTGGGTGTAAACCTGGCAGGAGTCGAGGCGATCCTCAACATGAAGGATCGCATGGAGCAGTTGCAAGACGACCTGGCGACCGAGATGGACCAGTTGCGTGAACAGCATGCATCCGAGACCCGGCGTCTGAAAGATATCATAGAGCGTCTACAGCGTGGCTCAATCTAGGCGGACGTAAAAAACGCTGAAGAGCAACCTTCTCACGTGAAATTTGCTCTTCAGCGTCAATCTTATTTAATACACATAGGGAGTGCCTTTCCCTGTCTCAAGATAGGACTTCAAGCTCTCCAGGAAGTATTCCCAGCCTGCGCGCGTCTCCTCAATGCTATAGCCAGTATCACTCGGCATGAGATCATGCTGACCAAAGAGCAGTCTGGTCCCCTTCGAGGTCGGCGTGAGATCCCAGGTGATCGTGGACCCCTCCCAATTATGTGGGGAATGCCTCACTCTCCAATGCACTTTCTTTCCGACTTCGAGGTCGGTAATCTCCATCTTGAAGACCCCTCCATTCTCAAAGCGAACTTCGGTGAGAGAGCCAACCTTTAGCTCGGCAGTCACATGATTCGACCACCATCCAGCGATCCCATCTGGCAGGGCAAGAGCATGAAAGACGTTCTCCGGCGTTGCTTCAATCGTTAGTTCCTGGACAATATCTGACATCATCATTCCTTCCCGATGCAGTTTTTAGCTGCTACAAAATAAACTTAACCATCTGGTTAAGTTTATCATACTGCCGGATACTCTGTCAAGGAGACGATCTGCGCGAGATGCTCATTTGCAACGAGTTCTGTTCTCAAGAGTGGTGGAGATAACTGTTGTCGAGCTGATCCAGAAGGGAGAGCCATCCAGCTTGATGGAGCGAACGCATCGCCTTGTTGCTGAATCGTTCATGGGTCAAAACGACCTGCGTCACGAGACCATGCTCGCTAAACTCGACTGTAACCACAGTCTCCTTGTTATTGGTAGCCGCAGATGACCAGGTAAAGACCAGTTTTTCGGGTCGAACGATTTCCAGATAGGTTCCGACCAGCGTATCGCTGCCATCCGCTAAATCGAAACAGAATGAACCACCAACCTGCACTTCTAGCTTGCTGATGATTATTCCCTTTCCTTCTGGCCTGAACCATTGTATCAATGCCTCTCGCTGGGTCCATGCGCGGAAAACCCGTTCACGTGCTGCTGGAAACGTGCGCTGCACCGTCAGTCTTGTGGTTCCATCAAATGCTGGGGGGATCATCAGTGTCTTTCTCCTCTTCAGAAGTCGCTTCTAGATAGGTTGCCAGTTCATCAAATTGTGTTTCCCAAAACTGCCGGTATTGCTCAAGCCACGTTGCAGCCTCTCTCATTGACCTGACGTCCAGGCGAAAACGGTGGACGCGTCCTTCCTTCCTGCGCACGATGAGAGCTGCCTGTTCGAGCACATGTAAATGTTTCGAGATCGCCGGGACGGATATCAAGAACGGCTGAGCCAGTTCTGTCCCAGAGGCTTCTCCTTGCGCGAGACGTTCTAAAATGGCCCGACGTGTGGGGTCAGAGAGTGCGAGAAAAACAGCATTGAGGCGCTGTGGTGAATTGTTAACCATGTAGTTAATTGTACCAGGACGAACAACCCTTTGTCAAAGACCTCCTCGTGCTTCTCCGCGCTGCTGGTAAGACTGCCACCGTCGTTGTCTGGCCTCAGGATTGTGGCGGGATGGCTGGTATGAGGTGATGTTCGATCTTGAGGGTAAGAATGCGGCGGGCAGCCTCATCGAGGCGGGTTTTGCTGAGGGTTCCGTTGTTGAGCGCGACTTTAATCGCATTGATCATGGTTTGCATGCTGGGGACATCGCTAGGTCCGAGGAGCATATCGTTGCCGGCCTGGAGGGCGAGAACGGCGGCCTGGGCCAGGGTGAGATGCTGACCGTTGACCTGGACTCCTCCCATCGTCAGATCGTCAGTGATAACGACGCCGTCGTAGCCCATCTGTTGCCGTAATATCTTTGTGATGAAGGTGTATGAGAGCTCGGCAATATAGGTTGGATCGATCGAAGGAACCAGTTCATCGGTCGCCATGATGATGCCTGGTTGCTCGTCTTTAGCGCTGGCATGGATGAAGTAATTGAAGGGCGCAAGATCGATAGTGTAGACCTGCTGGCGGGTGTGTGGGATAGTGACGAAGACGGCGTGTGGATCGGTAGCACGGGGTGCGCTCCCGAGGCCGGGAAAGTGCTTCATTGTGGCGATCACGCCGTTACTCTGCATCGCCTTCGTATATGGTCCTACATATTTAATAACGTTCTGAGCGGTACTGCCAAAGGATCGTGCATCGTAGCCGATATAGTCATTGACGGATGAGACATCTACATCGGGTGCGAAGTTGGTGTTGAAGCCCAGAGATAAGAGATCGTGTGCGACCCGCTGACCCTCTTTCGTCGCAACCGCAGTATTGCCGGAAGCGCCAATATCGCTGGCAGAGAGGCGCGGAGGATAGATATTCGTTAGTCGATGTACGTTCCACCCCTCTTCATCAGCTGAGATCAGCAACGGGAAGTTGGCACGGCTCTGCATATGAGCGATATCCTGGCGCGTTTGAGCATAGGTATTGATCTGGCGCTGATAGAGGATCACGCCGCCGGCATAGAGACCATGGATCATCGTATCCAACTCTGTTGAGTATGAGGGGGCTTGATAACCGACCATAATGACCTGCCCGATCTCCTGATCCAGAGTCATCCGTGAGACATCGAGACTGGCAAGTTGCTGATAGCGGAAATAGTCCGCCAGATGGTGTAGCTCGTTGATCTGCTGGTCCGTGTAGGGAGGCGGTAGCCAGCGTGCTTTGTCAGGCTTGGGGGCGGTCTGAATGCTATTGACTGCCGTCGCAGGCGTACCCAGAAAGCGTTGCCCCAGGAAAGCGGCCCCGATTATCAGGATGATCAGCGAGACCAGCGTGATTGTAAGCCGTGAACTGACAATACGGGTTATCCTGCGTGGGCGATATCTGCCTGGATCACTATGCGGTACTTGCTTATCGTTCAACGGTGCCGCAGCGAATGGCACTTGATCCTTATTCTTCAATTTAGCCAGCTCCACTCTTCTTCTTCTACATATAGGGTAAGTATAAACCGCAGTTTGATAGACATGATTTACTATCCTTCATTGGCAAAGGGCAATGAAGATAACTATGAAGATAACTATGAAGATAACTATAAAGAGAGGCGATAGGGTGAGTCTATCGCCTCTACGGTTGATTGATCGTCTTGTAGGCTTGTGCTGCTCAGCGCAATGCAGTTGTGTGCTAGCGGCCGCCTTTCTTTTTACGGTTACGGGAACGTGATTGCTGCGAACGTGCATTCACAGGGCGGAAGGATGCGCGTTCACTGGAAGTACCTGGACTATCGTCATACGCCACCTCATCAGGGATTGGAAAATCTTCTTCGTCCACGCCAGGCGTATAGCTATCGACATGCGGCTCATTATCAAAAGGTGTCTGCTCCTCTTCCAGGTAAGGCATATCGGCATACGATGTAGCGTTAGCATCGACATCCTGATCGAGATCGAACGGTATACGCTCTTCGTCTTCTGTGTAGGATGGGTTGCTTTCCTCAACAAGATCGTCAGACGTTACTAACTCTTCTGGTTCCTGAGGTTCCTGAGGTTCCTGAGGTTCTTCTGGTTCCTGCTGGTTGTATGCATCATTGATGGCAGGTGTCTTGCTCAATTCCTCCTCAACTGGCACTGGAGCAGCGGGTGCCTCATCTTTCATAATCGGCGTTATAGGAACCTTAGCGGAGGCAAGTTGTTTAAGGACTTCTTCACGCGAAACGCGCTGTGTACGCTCATCGAGCTCATTAAGCTCATTGGTCGTCTCCAGGGGCTCTGGCTCCGGACTGATAGGGATTTCAGGGTCAGGAGTCTCTGGAGTTACCGGTAGGTTAGCAGGCGTCGGGTATGTCTCACGGGTATGCTCTGGTGGACGTGGTATTGCCGATGTGGCAGATGTGGACTGTGAGGATGGTACAGCAGTATAGGGACGGCTATCGCGCATGGTCATACGACGGCGAATGGCCGGTAAAGCACTGGCAGTATCATCATCATCGACATCTTGTACGGGCTGGGTATAGCGAGTACCCACTGTACCTGTCTGGTTGCGTGGTTGCATTATCCGTTGAGCACCTGTGCTGGTTGCACCTGAGCCTGCCTGGGCTGGGACGCGGCCAGAGGTGCTGGTCGGCACATGCCCGCTATTGGACTCCGCGTTAAAGTCCATGGTACTCTGGCGGCGTATGCGAGGAGCCGAAGCACGTACATTTGGCACGACCGAAGCAGGAAGAAGTGAATAGTCGAAGACCACTTTCACCGCACGGCTCTCAGACTTATTCGTTGCTGTGAGGAGCGCATTCTTATAGTTGTTGAGTGCGAAGTGATGAGAGATGAGTTGTTCAGGATTGATGCGCCCACGCTCGATTAGCTCGGTTACGACATCAAAAGTCGAGCGTCGTTCGCGTGTATCGAGCGGCCATGACTCAACACCATGAGTCGTACTACCAAGCAAGCTAATCTCCTGGCTCCAGAGCGGAGTGAGATCGATATTCATCATCCGGCTATTCAGGCCCACCAGGATTACAGCACCACTGGAACGTGTCCAGCGTAGCGCATGATGCAGTGTCTTGCGCTGACCGATCGTATCGTAGATCACATCGTAACCACCGAGCAGCGTCTGATTGCCGAAGAGACCATGGTAGAGTCGAGCATTGGTGGCGTGTTGTACACCTGTATAGGAGTCATGGGGATAAATAATATGTGTGGCTCCCTGGCGCGTCGCCTGCTCAACCTGGAAAGGATAGCGAGCCAGGACACTGATCTCAGTACGAGGAATAAGCGTACTCACGATCTGTTGTGTCAGCAGACCGACCGTGCCAGCGCCAATAATCAGAACGCGATCACCGGGTTGTGGAAGATGACGCAGGACAGCATGCATCGCAATCGAAGCAGGCTCAAGCATCACCGCCTGCTCGTCTGTCAGCGTTTCAGGGACACGATAGAGTTGTTGTTCATGGAGGAGCATCTCCTCACTCCAGCCACCGCCGAGTGGTTGCTCAGCCAGGAACGCCCCTTGCTCGCACAGATTAAAATGACCGGCAGCGCAGGAATGGCAGAGAGGTTGCACACCAGCGGTCAAGCAATTCGGCATGTTTTGCAGAACAACGCGATCGCCAACATTCAGATGGCGTACATCATCGCCAATCTCAATCACCTCACCGACCACCTCATGGCCGGGATAAAAACGCCTGCGATCAGGGCCGGCAGCGGTTGCAACACGGATATCACTCGTTCCATAGAGTTGATGCAGATCCCTACCACTGATGCCCGCCAGGCGATTGCGTACGCGGACCCAACTGCTCTCCGGGAGCGACTGACGTGGCAAGTTCTGAACCTGTAATGGCGAGTAAGCGGAAAAATATATGTCACGATAAAAGCGACCAACGAGCTGCGTAAGCAGAACCTTTTTGAAGTCGAGATCCATCGTCGAGGTCCACATAGTGATATCATACCTTTATCTAGGAAATAGAGAATTCTTCCTACAGTTATAAACGAGCATAGGTCACCCTTTTCGTTTGTCGGCAGTGTAACATGGGAAAGCAGCCATGGTCAAAGTAAGTAGGAAGAACGCCTGAACAAGCACAAGTTTGTAATGGCTGTTGTATTGTACAGCATATAGTAATACACAAATGGATACGCGATTGCGAGCAATCAGACAATCAGTCAACGCAAGGAATGAGCACCCTGAACTCAGTATTGCCGGGTTCGCTACAGACATGGATTGAACCATTATGTGCCAGCACGATCGACGAAGCAATCGTCAGACCCAGCCCGGTTCCGATGATCTGAGCATTGGTTGAAGAGCGATGGCGACCACGATAGAAGGCATCAAAGATATGCTCAAGGTCCTCGCTCACGATCCCCTCACCATTATCGATGACACAGAGTTCAGCCATACCCTGATGCTTGTTAAGGTGCAGCGTAATCTGCCCTTCCGGAGCTGCCTTCCCATATTTAAGTGCGTTATCGAGCAGAATAAATATGAGCTGCTTGATACGATCCCGATCGGCCTGTAGGCCCAGGCGACCCTCAGCCGCCATATCCAGTGCAATCTTGCGTTCATCGACCACGCGTTTCTGCGCCTGCGAGACCCCTTCAATCGCCATATCCAGCAGATCGACATATTGAAATTTTAACGGATGCGTATCATTCAAGCGTGCGACCGTCAGCAGATCATTGATCAAGAGCGTCATACGCTCCGACTCATTCTTCATACGGGACAGAAGACGCTGCAACGTCTCTGGATCGTCCTTTGCCCCACGTAGCAAAAGCTCAGTGAAGCCGCGAATAGAGGTTAGCGGCGTACGTAATTGATGAGAAGCATCGGAGAAGAACTGCCGAAACTGCTCCTGAGAAGCGGACTGAAGAGCCTCCGCACGCTCCAGCCGTTTCGCCATCTCATGTAGACTCCCAGCTAAGCGATCTACCTCATCCTGAGGAGGGAGGCGAACGAGCAAGCGATCACGCTGTTCGAGGTCTCCAATAGCAATGGCCTGAGCCGCATCAGTCACGCGAGCGAGTGGATGAAGGAGATAGGTCGTAATACCAAAAGTGAAGGCTGAACCTACCACAATCAAAGCAATAATAAAGAGATACGAGAGTGCAGGCGAATTGTACTGGCTAAAGAGGAGATAAGAGAAGAGTACCAGCAGGGTAAGCAGTAGCGTGAACGTGAGCGTCAATTGGGCACGCAGACTGAGGAAAGGTTGCAGCCAGAGAGGAGCATTATGCCGTGAAAAATGCTGGTTGGGGGCATTCTTCAAGCGCTGAGTAACCTGCTTATCACGAGAAGATGACGAGTCAAGCAGGTATAACTCATCTACTGAGGGAGAACCTTCCCCCTCAGGCGAAAAATGCTGAGCTGATACTTTGTTTGTTTCAATGGCTTTCTGCTCTGACATCACGATAACGCTCCGCTTGACGAATAAGCTATTTATGCCCTAAGATCTTATTTCGCAAACCAGCGCGACCGACGTCGCTACTGCTTTGCACTCTACGCACTCAAGTTTTCGGATAAGTAGTAAGTAGTATGAGACATTACCCTTTTAATACGTAGCCGACCCCACGAACCGTCACGATTAAGCGAGGAGAACTGGGTGAATCTTCAATCTTTTCACGTAAATAACGGACATATACTTCAATAATATTGGTTTCGCCCAGGAAATCATAGCCCCAGACGCGATTTAAAATAGTCTGTCGATCGAGCACCTGGCGAGGATGGCTCATAAAGAGATGTAACAGATTATATTCTGTTGCTGTTAACTCGATTAAATGGCCAGCACGTGTCACCTCGCGAGTAGAGGTATTCATGTGGAGATCGCCGAATTGCAAAACCTGACTACTCTCATCAAAGCTCGCGCTACCGGGAGTTGACTTCGCGCGGTTCTGACGACGCAAGATAGCCTTAACACGCTCAAGTAACTCATAGAAATCGAAAGGTTTCGTAAGATAGTCATCGGCTCCTGTCTGCAGGCCCAGGATACGATCCCCGACCTCATCCTTCGCTGTTAACATAATAACAGGGACATCGCGCGTCGTCGGATTACTACGCAAGCGCCGACAGACCTCAATACCATCGATCCCTGGCATCATCACATCGAGAATGACTAGATCGGGATTGATGCGTTGAGCTAGCGCAATGCCCTGCTCGCCGTCCGAAGCGGTCTCAACCTGAAAGCCCTCATAGCGGAGGCCAAGACGAATAAGTTCAATAATATTGTCCTCATCGTCAACGACAAGAACCTTCAATTGTGGAGCCTGGTTCTCCTGGCCGGTGCCTTGCTGCATAACATCTCTCCTGGTGATCTCTGATGACATCATAATGGAGTCACATTCATGGCTCAGTGACGCTCACTTATGCATACTGTTGAAGTCACAACGTAGACAAAATCCATGAGCTACTCGAATCCATTTCTCTAAGCTTCTGTTTCTAACGTTCATTATAGTAACGCTAGAATATCACTGCAAGATGTAAAGGGGAGATGATGGATCATTCTCAGCATAAATTAATCAACGGCGATAGGTTTAGCATACTAAAGAGCATTTTTAGAGGAGGAGAGAGAGGATGCGTTTTGGATTGAGCGGCATTGCCATTGACATGCATTCTCTACTGATATATCCTAACACTAGTGCAGTATATTGAGAGCGGAACGTATTGGCGTGAAACGTGTATTTGCTACCCCAGTCTCTCCTATAAGGGTACACTGCATCAGTGAAGAGCTTGTAGGTTATGTAAAAGAGAAGGCGTGAACATTCAGTCACTTTGCCCCTAATGAAAGGTCCCAGCTATCATGAAATTAACAATGAAGGGCGATTACGGCCTGAGAGCCATGCTCGATATGGCAGCGTACTATGGGCAAGGGCCGATTGAAAGCGCGGATATTGCAGCCAGACAACACATCCCAGAGCAATACCTGGATCAGATTCTGATGGTTTTGCGGAAAGAAGGTCTGGTAAAGAGTATTCGTGGACCTAAAGGTGGTCATATGCTGGCGAAAGCGCCAGGTCAGATCACGATGGCCCAGGTGATGCAGGCCCTTGAAGGGTATGTTCCACCCATGGAATGCCTGCCGAATCCGGATTTTTGCAAGCTATCACCTGGTTGTGCCCTGCGCGACGTCTGGCAACAGATTGATATGCTGACCCAGCAGATTCTGACATCGACAACTATCGAAGAGCTGGCGCAACGGCATCGTATAGGTAGCGCCGAAGAGACGATGTATTATATCTAATCTAGAGCTTATAATTTAATCTAGAGCTCATAGCTCATCCATAGTTAATGTAAATGAGATCTACTCCAGTGACTGAACTCGCCAGTAGGGAGTAAATGGAGGAGGCGGGCGCGCATAAAGATGTGTCAAGAGCACATTGGTAGCATGCAAAAGGGGGATGGTGCACGTGGCTGAAGCATGGGAGAAGCGCAAACTGATAGCTATTGTCGAGGATGATGCTCATCTGGCCGCAATGTTGTCGGATATGCTCAATCTCTTCGGTCAGTGGCGGCTTCAAATATTTTCAGATGGGCAGACCGCGAAAGACCAACTACCAGAGCTTGGAGCAGCTCTTATACTCCTGGATGTAGGATTGCCAAACCTGGATGGTGGTTCGCTCTATAAGATCTTGCGTGGGCACAGCAACACGAAGAATACCCCGATTATTGTAATCACCGGTATCCATGATTGGGAATTGCATCGTATGGGATTGCAGGCCGGCCTCCTTCTACGCAAACCATTTAACCTGCAAGAATTACTAACCATCATTCGTGCTTTATTGCCAGAAGAAGAATAACACAGCGGAAAGAAGGCTAGCAACATCTATGGTCCACTGGGCAAAAAACGTGACCGAGCTGGTTGGTCGTACCCCTTTAATGGAGCTACAACGCTTCTCCTCACGGGCACAAGAAGAGAATTGGAGCGTAGGGGAGGCCGGGAGCGAAGTGGTGGCAAAGGTGCTAGCCAAGCTAGAGATGTTTGGTCCTAGTGGCAGTGTCAAAGATCGTACCGCGCTCCAGATGGTCTACGAAGCAGAGATACAAGGTCTCTTACGACCTGGTAGCACAATTATCGAGCCGACCAGTGGTAGTATGGGGATCGCGTTGGCCTCGGTCGCGGCTGCGCGTGGATACCATTGTATCCTGACAATGCCTGACACGGTGAGTATCGAGCGGCGTCTGCTCATTCAGCGTTTAGGTGCCGAGATCATTCTCACCCCGGCCGCCCAGGGTATGCGTGGTGCCATCAACAAGGTCATCGAGTTACGCACCACCGTCCCTAACATGTGGTATCCGCAGCAGTTCTATAATCAAGCCAATCCCCGCGCCCATCGGGATGGGACCGCCATAGAGATCTGGGAGCAGACTGCCGGGACTGTCGATATCGTTGTGATCGGTGTTGGCACGGGCGGCACGCTCACCGGAGTCGCTGAAGGCTTACGCGCCCAGAAACCTGGTGTCGAAGTCATCGCAGTCGAGCCCGCGTCCTGCGCAGTCCTCTCTGGTGGGCGGCCCGGTCCCCATCGTATTGAAGGACTGGGGGCAGGCTTCATTCCTGACACCCTGCGTGTCGACCTCATCGATCGTGTCGTAACAGTGACCGATCAACATGCCGTAGAGACAGCGATCCGCGTCATGAAAGACGAAGGGCTCTCCGTTGGCATCAGTAGTGGCGCAGTTGCCTGGGCCACATTGCAAGAGGCGCGCAAAGAACAGAATCGCGGAAAAGTCATCGTCACTATCTTCCCCAGCGCCGCAGAGCGCTATCAGCAGACCATCCTCTTCGACGATCTACGAACGAGTGCTCGCTAAATAGTCCCTACTTTTCTTACATACCTCTATTCACGAACAGCTGCTCAAAGTAGCAGAGAATGCATGGCAGGTATAGCGTGCTGCAGCCACATATAAAAGACAACGAAAAAAAAGTAACCATTTCTTTGCTTGTTCGTATTACATAATGCATAGCATATGTAAGATTTCAACTAGCCTGCTATGTAAAGGGATGGATAAGGATAGATAAGGATGAGACGTAGCGAATCTCGCTGAAACTTTGTCACTATTCAAGGGATCTAATCCGTTAGAATAAGTATGGGTTATCAGCTTCCATCCTCGTTGAGGAGATATGTAACAGGAGTCAGTGACCCAATCCCTTAAAAGGAACTGATGATGCGAAAGATTTGGGGTATTTTATGATACAACCAGTAAGGGACACGTATCGCTTTAATCTGGCACGGTTGCAATATATACGTATTCGTAACCTGGGCTGGCTATTTTTTCTTGGACTGGTTGTATGTACAGTCGCGTGTGTTATGTGTGGAGTATGGATCTGGACGACCTATGCGCATGATTTTACCTTCTATTTAAAGTGGCAAGATGCACTGGTTGCTTTGTCCTGGTTTGTAGCCTTCATTGCACTGGGAGGTGCGGTCCTGGTTATGTGTTTCCTGCATGCATTGCGGCAGGGTTACACAGCGGGGATGGTCACATTTGAAGGGACGAACACATTGATCGTCCGTGATCTCTCACCCGAAAACATGAAGAGTATCTTCTGGTTAATGAATGGAGCTTTCTGGAGCTTTGTCGTCACACTGATCGGGCTGGTCCCTGCTATCCTGGTTGGCTGGACACTCCATATTACGGATCCCGTCCTGATGGTCGTCACCACAGGCATCGCCGTACTCCTGAGTAGCGCAGGTCTGGTCCTGAGTATTGGCGCGACCGTCATAAATATCGTCGGCATCTTTGGAGGTGTTACCCTTGGACAGCGCCTGGGAGAGAATCGCAGCTACAAGCTCAATGGGCAGATCAGTATGCGTATCGACGACTTTATCCTGACTGTCAGCTATCCTGGTCATCCTGAATCGATGGTTGATCTCAACCTGCTGACCGCCGAAGACCAGAAAAAGTTGTTGGGTCTCTTGCATAAAAGATGGATCGACGCTGAACAGGTCTGGAATCCTATGCTTGGCGAAGAGATTGCGTATGCCCTGCGCTGTGCAGAGCAAGGACTGTTTGTCGCATAGAGGCAGGAGTGGAGGCGGTTCTGCCATCCTATCTTGCCTCCTTTATCTGCGTAAAATGTGTTATTTTTCGCCCGTAGAAAAGTCGTAGTAAAAAGTATTGACAGGCTTGCATAAAGGTCGTATAATTGTAACTTGCCAGTGTATGTATACTGATAACAGCAGGGTTATCTCAGTCGAAAAGCACTGGTGGCCGTATCAGCCAAGTGACAAGAGCAGGACCAGGACGAAGAGAGACGCACAAAAAACACACCACTCCCCAGCAAAACATGAGGATATAGCAATAAAACCACAGAAGTTGGACCTTTAACCCTTATCCGAGACCGTACGAAGCGGGTTTTTTAAGAGAATTTGGGTGAAGGCGCGATGTGGTGTTTTTTGCTGTTTTGTGGTCTAGCTTTATAAGAGGACACCACGTCCTCTATTCCTAACAGACGTTATTTAATACGCCGCCTGTGTCCCTGGCAACAAAATTTGAATGTTTGTTTGTTTGTTCGTTAAGTGTTGTCTTCCTCCAGCAGAGGAGATAGGGGGCTTAGTGAACGTAAGCAAAAGCGATCGATTGACACACAAACCAATCAGCAGGCTATGGCAGAACAGGCAGGCGGATGGATTGTATATGTAGAGGTGTAGGAGTAACCGCTCGATATGTGTGTACGCGGTTACTTTTATTATCATAGACCGTTTCACAACACAGTCATTATCATACAAAATTTTTATCTGTTTTTTTGTTTTTCCCTTTGCAATGAGAGATACGAATCGTTGTGTCTCTCGATATCCTCTATGGTATGGGCGATTAGGTGAGAGGAGAATACCAAGTATGGCAGTAAGCACAAGAGCCGTAGCTCTCCCGGAGCGTGTATCCTTTGCACGTATTCCAGATATACGGCCTATGCCTGGCCTGATTCAGATTCAACTTGACTCCTTTGAATGGTTTAAAAAAGAGGGTTTACGCGAACTCTTCCAAGAAATTTCTCCGATTGAAGATTTTACTGGTAAGAACTTGAGCCTGGAATTTATAGTTCCCCCCGAACCCTTTGGCAAACCGAAATATTCTGAAGACGAGTGTCGCGATCGTGATGCCACATTCTCAGCTCCTTTGAATGTGAAGGCGCGCCTTATAAATAAAGAGACTGGCGAAATCATCGAGAAAGATGTGTTCATGGGAGATTTCCCTCTCATGACCACGGACGGTACTTTTATTATTAATGGTGCCGAACGTGTTGTCGTCAGCCAGCTTGTCCGTTCTCCTGGTGTCTACTTTACTGTTGATGAAGATGCAACCACGGGTAAGAAGCTCTATGCTGCAAAGCTGATCCCGGGTCGTGGTGCATGGTTGGAGTTTGAGACCAGCAACAAGAATCTGCTAACCGTCAAGATTGATCGTAAGCGTAAAATTCCAGTCACCACCTTACTACGTGCCATCTCAAACCTCTCCAAGGATCAGTGGCGCTCTGAAGATCTGGATCTCTCGGCGGACCAGGGTCTGCTTGATGCGTTTGCCGGTGTAGATAACGATCAGACGATTCGTTACTTACAGGCGACGCTGGATCGTGATCCGGTGAAGAAAGAGGACGAGGCTCTTCTCGAACTGTACAAGAAGCTCCGCCCTGGTGATCCCGCCACCCTTGATAATGCACGCTCGCTCGTAAAGAACCTGTTCTTTAACCCGCGTCGTTATGATCTGGGTAGTGTGGGTCGTTATAAACTCAATCGTAAGTTAGACGAGACGATCCCGCAGACCACTCGCACGCTGACACAGGATGACCTGGTGAATATCGTACGTCGCCTGATCTCGTTGAATAACGGGCATGGCCGTAAAGACGATATTGACCATCTGGGCAATCGTCGTGTGCGTTGCGTTGGTGAGCTGATCCAGACCCAGTTCCGTGTCGGCCTGCTGCGTATGGAGCGTGTTGTTAAAGAACGTATGAGCATTCAGGAGCCTGGACAGGCAACCCCGAATGCCTTGATCAATATTCGACCAGTCGTAGCTGCGATGCGTGAGTTCTTTGGTGGAAGTCAGCTCTCGCAGTTTATGGACCAGACCAATGCTCTGGCAGAGATCGGCCACAAGCGTCGTCTCTCGGCCCTGGGTCCTGGTGGTCTTTCGCGTGAGCGCGCTGGTTTCGACGTTCGTGACGTCCACGAATCTCACTATGGTCGTATCTGTCCAATTGAGACTCCTGAAGGCCCGAACATCGGTCTGATCGGTAACCTCGCCACCTATGCGCAGATTAATCCGTATGGTTTCATCGAGACGCCATATCGTAAGGTCTACAAGCGCCTGCGTGCGAATGATCCCGACCTGATCGGCCGTGAGTTCCGTGGTATCTTCGGACGTGAGCGCGAAGATGTCCTCGACGAGAAAGGCGAAGTCCTGATCAAAGGACGTGAGCGCCTACGCGTCGATGCCGCATTACAGCAGAAGCTAGCGCAAGTATTGGGTGATCAAGAGGTACGTGTCAAACCATTCGTCACCGAGATGGTTGACTACCATACCGCCGATGACGAAGAGAACTTCTGGATCGCGCAGGCGAACGCAAAGTTAACAGATAACGACGAATTCGGTGAAGATCGCGTCCTGGCACGTTACCAGGGAGAGTTCTTCGAAGAGAATTCCGATAGCATGGACTACATGGACGTCTCGCCACGCCAGACAGTATCAGTCGCTACCGCGCTGATCCCGTTCCTGGAGCACGACGACGTCAACCGAGCGCTGATGGGTGCAAACATGCAACGTCAGGCCGTGCCGTTGCTGCGTCCCCAGTCACCGATCTGCGGAACCGGCATTGAGCGACAGATCGCCATCGACTCCGGTCAGGTGGTCGTAAGTCGAGCAGCTGGCGAAGTTGTCTTGTCGACAGCGCGTCGTATTGAAGTCATCGACGCAGATGGTGAAGTGCATGCGCACCGCCTGCGTAAGTTCGTGCGTTCCAACGCCGGCACCTGCATCAACCAGCGTCCGCTGGTGAAGAAGGGTGACTACGTCACGCTTGGACAGGTGATCGCCGACAACACTTCAACCGAGAAGGGTGAACTGGCCCTGGGTCAGAACATCCTGGTCGCCTTTATGAGCTGGGAAGGTGGTAACTTCGAGGATGCCATCCTGATCAGTGAGCATATCGTCCACGAAGATCTCTTTACCTCGATCCACATCGAGAAATACGAGATTGACGCCCGTGATACCAAGCTGGGACCTGAAGAGATCACCCGCGATATCCCGAACGTCGGTGAAGAGGGACTGCGTAACCTGGACGAGCGCGGCATCATCTATGTCGGAGCTGAAGTTGGTCCGCAAGATATCCTCGTTGGTAAGATCACACCGAAAGGTGAGACCGAGCTAACAGCAGAAGAGAAACTGTTGCGAGCAATCTTTGGTGAGAAGGCTCGTGAAGTCAAAGATACATCGTTACGTGTTCCACACGGAGAGCGTGGCAAGATCGTCGAAGTCAAGGTCTTTTCACGTGATGCCGGTGACGAGCTCCCTCCAGGAGTCAACCAACTGGTCCGCGTCAGCATTGCGCAGAAGCGTAAGATCGGCGCAGGCGACAAGATGGCTGGCCGTCACGGCAACAAAGGTGTTATCTCACGTGTGCTCCCAGTTGAAGACATGCCATTCCTACCGGACGGCACACCGGTCGACATCATCCTGAACCCATTGGGCGTACCTCACCGTATGAACATCGGTCAGATTATGGAGACCCACCTGGGCTGGGCAGCAGCAGCGCTCGGCTTTAAGATCGCCACGCCGGTCTTTGATGGAGCCTCTGAGGATGACATCGAAGAGTTCCTGACACGAGCAGGTCTACCAGAGAGCGGCAAAGTACAGTTGTATGACGGACGAACCGGAGAGCCCTTTGACCATCCGATTACCGTAGGGTACAACTACATGCTGAAACTGGCTCACCTGGTCGAAGATAAAGTACATGCGCGCTCGACAGGACCATACAGCTTGATCACTCAGCAGCCACTCGGTGGTAAGGCGCAGTTCGGTGGACAGCGCTTTGGTGAGATGGAAGTCTGGGCTCTGGAAGCGTATGGAGCCGCCCATATTCTGCAAGAGATCCTGACCGTCAAGTCAGACGACGTTGTAGGCCGCGTGAAGACCTACGAAGCGATTGTCAAGGGTGAGAACATCATGGAGCCAGGCGTTCCAGAATCGTTCAAAGTACTTGTCAAAGAATTGCAGAGCCTGGGTATCAACGTAGAAGTATTGAACGAAGACGAGCAGAAGATCCAGTTCGTCGAAGATACCTCAAACGACGTGATGCCGGAACTGGGTATTAATCTGTCCGGTTTCGAAGGAGATCAATAGTAGGGGAGAGCCTCGTACCCTCACCGCGCTGACCAACCTGTGTCAGCGCGTGAGGCGTGTGAGGATGCGAAATGGTATAGAAGAACCAAGCATCTTCTCATAATCCCATTATGTGTATCCCGAAATGTTTAATTATGGACTATCGCAAGCCCCTATCCCAGGAGAGGTAGCATGCTCGAAGTAAATGATTTTAACGCAATCCGTATCAGCCTTGCCAGCCCCGAGCAGATTCGTGGTTGGAGTTATGGCGAGGTCACGAAACCGGAGACAATCAACTACCGTACACTGAAGCCTGAAAAAGATGGTCTATTCTGTGAGCGTATCTTTGGACCGACAAAGGACTGGGAGTGCTACTGTGGTAAGTACAAAAGAGTGCGCTTCAAAGGTATTGTCTGCGACAAATGTGGCGTTGAAGTAGCGCGTTCAAAGGTTCGCCGTGAGCGTATGGGCCATATTGAACTGGCATCTCCTGTCAGTCATATCTGGTACTTCAAAGGCACACCGAGTCGTATCGGTCTGTTGCTTGATCTATCGCCACGTAACCTGGAGCGCATCCTCTACTTCGCCCTCTATGTCGTCACCAATATCGACGAAGAGGCCCGCCAGCGAGAGCTGATGCGGCTGGACGAAGAGCTGGTCGGTCTGGAGCAGAACCTTGACGAGAAGATCGTTGAGCGTATCACCAGCCTGCGAGCTCAGCGTGAGAGTGCATTGCAGGAGAACAACGAGCACTACGGCGTTGTGGACCGCCAGGAAGTCGAAGCTCGTCGTGAGCACGACCTTGAAGAGGCCCGCAAAGCTGAGAGCGAGACCCTTGAACTGATCCGCAGTAAGATTGGTGAAGCAGTAGAAGATCCAATCTACTTCACACCGACCGATCAGACTATCGTCAAAGAAGGTGAGACCGTCTCATCGCGCCACCTGGAAGTGTTGGAGCGTGTCGCCGATACAGCACGTAACGCCATTGCAGAGAACGCTCGCCGTGAGGCAGAGGGCAACGCATCTGAAGGCCGTCGTGAAGCCGATCGCCTGAACCTGGACTTCCAGAGTCAGATCGACAATGCCCAGAGCCAGATGGAGCGTGAGCGCAACGAGAGCCGACAGCGCATCGAACAGCTGCGCCGCGATCTTGAAGGCCTCAAGAAGATGGACCTGCTGCAAGAGAATCGCTATCGCGAGTTGAAAGATAACTTCCTCGACGTCTTTAGCGCCGGCATGGGAGCAGAGGCCGTTCGCGAACTCATCGCAGGTATCGACCTGGATAAGTTAGCGGGAGACCTGCGTCACGAGATCAACTCAACGGTTGGACAGCGCCGCAAGAAAGCGACCAAGCGTCTGAAAGTCACCGAGGCATTCCGCAAATCGCACACATCGCCTGAGTGGATGATCCTCACCGTCTTACCAGTGCTGCCGCCAGACCTGCGTCCGATGGTTCAGTTGGATGGTGGACGTTTCGCCACCTCCGATCTTAACGATCTTTATCGTCGTGTCATCAACCGTAACAACCGCCTCAAGCGTCTGTTAGAGTTGGGCGCGCCAGAGATCATCATCCGTAACGAGAAGCGCATGCTGCAAGAGGCCTGTGATGCGCTGATCGACAACGGACGTCGTGGACGTGCCGTCGCCGGTTCCGGTAACCACAAACTCAAGAGCCTGTCAGACATGCTCAAAGGTAAGCAGGGCCGTTTCCGTCAGAACTTGCTTGGTAAGCGTGTTGACTACTCCGGTCGTTCAGTCATCGTCGTTGGACCTGAACTGAAATTGAACCAGTGTGGTCTGCCAAAACGTATGGCCCTGGAGCTGTTCAAGCCATTCGTCATGCGTAAACTTGTTGAGCAGAACTTTGCTCACAACATCAAGAGTGCCAAACGTTTTGTCGAGCGTATCAAGCCAGAGGTCTGGGACGTATTGGAAGAGGTCATCAAAGATCATCCGGTCCTGCTGAACCGCGCCCCAACGCTGCACAGACTTGGTATTCAGGCCTTTGAAGCCGTCCTGGTAGAGGGTAGCGCCATCCAACTGCACCCGCTCGTCTGTTCAGCCTTCAACGCTGACTTCGACGGTGACCAGATGGCCGTGCACGTTCCATTGTCTGACAAGGCACAGGACGAAGCCCGCCAGTTCATGATGTCGACTCGTAACCTGCTGTCACCGGCCCACGGTGAGCCATCAATCGGCGCTAGCCAGGACATGGTGTTGGGCTGTTACTACCTGACACAGGAACGCCCCAATAAGAAGGGCGAGGGTCGCGTCTTCACAGATGCCGGAGAGGCCTTGCTGGCCTATGATAACGGCGTCATCGATCTGCAGGCACCGATCAGAGTGCGTCTGGGTGAGATCGACATCTATGATCAGGCACCGCCTGAGAAGGTGACGATGCATTCGAGCAACAAGCTCGTAAAAACCACCGTTGGGCGCATCATCTTCAACGAAGTCCTGCCAGAGCGTATCCGTTTCAAGAACTACGCTATGAAGAAAGAGAACTTGAAGCAGGTTATCGGCGAATGCTTTAAAGAGTACGGGCGTGTCAAAACGACCGACCTTGCCGATGACATCAAGCGCCTCGGCTTCACCTTTGCCACCAAAGCCGGTACCACCGTCGCAATTAGTGACGTAAAAGTACCAGAAGGCAAAGCCGCAGAGCTGATCAAAGCGGATGCCAAGATTGCCGAACTGCAAGAGCAGTTTCATGACGGTCTGATCACCGAAAATGAGAGATACTTGCAGACAATCTCGACCTGGAACGAAGCCACCGACAACGTACAGAAGATGGTACGTTCGGTGCTCGATCCATTTGGTTCCATCTACACCATCGCAGAGTCTGGTGCGACAAAAGCGAAGTTCCAACAGATTCGTCAGTTGTCAGGTATGCGCGGACTGATGGCAAGTCCATCGGGCCGTATCATCGACATCCCGATCCGTGGTAACTTCCGTGAAGGACTGAACGTCTCCGAGTACTTCATCAGCACTCACGGAGCCCGTAAAGGCCTCGCAGACACCGCTCTACGAACAGCAGAGTCTGGCTACCTGACCCGACGTCTTATCGACGTTGCGCAGGATGCTATCGTCACTGAAGAGGATTGTGGCACAACTGATGGTATAATGATTACGGACTTCGACTCGAAGGATATGGCCCTGGAGAACTCACGTGGTCGTCTACTTGGACGTGTCCTCGCTGAGCCAATTCCAGAGTTGCCACATCTGGACGTCAACGAAGAGCTTTCAGATGACGACGTCGACGAGATCGTCGCCGCCAACATCAAAGCTGTTCGCGTTCGCTCCGTACTCAACTGTCTGGCACGACGCGGTATCTGCCGCAAGTGTTACGGACGAGACCTGGCGGCTAATGCCCTTGCACGCATAGGCGCAGCCGTTGGTATCATCGCCGCCCAATCGATCGGTGAGCCTGGAACACAGTTAACCATGCGTACCTTCCACACTGGTGGTATCGCCGGTGCGCAAGGAGACATCACCCAGGGTCTGCCGCGTGTAGAAGAGTTGTTCGAAGCACGTGTCCCGAAAGATAAAGCGGAGATCAGTGAGATCGACGGCATCGTAGAGATTATCAAGGAAGAGGGCAGTAATGCTCGCACTATCCGCATCGTCTCAACGAACGTCTTCTTCGACGAATATCTCAAGCCGAAGGGCACCGAGATGAAAGTCGTCGTCAACGAACACGATCACGTCCAGAAGGACCAGATCATCGCCTTGATCTCGGACGAGCGGAGTAGCGAACCAACGCCTATCATGGCTCGTACTGATGGAGAGATCATCTTCAACGAAGATGAAAGCCTCTCGATCCGTTTTGAAGAGCGTGAAGAGCGATCGTACGCCGTACCAGTCTCGCGTAACATCGTCGTCACCGAAGGCCAGAAGATCCAGGCCGGAACCCCGATCACCTCGGGTCAGCGAGACCCGCAGGATGTTCTGAGAATTCAGGGACGAGAAGCCGTACAGTTGTATCTCACCAAAGAGGTCCAGCGCGTATACCGCAACACCGGTGTGTATATCCATGATAAACACATCGAAGTGATCGTCCGTCAGATGTTGCGCCGCGTAAAGGTCGACGATTCCGGTGATACCGAGATGCTACCGAACGATCTCGTTGATCGTTTCTTGTATGCGGATGCCAACGCGCACGTTCTGGCTGAAGGCGGAGAGCCCGCCACAGCCTCGACCGTATTGCTAGGCGTCACCAAAGCATCCTTGAATACCGATAGCTTCCTGGCTGCGGCCTCCTTCCAGGAGACCACACGCGTACTAACGGAAGCCGCGATCGAAGCACAGACCGACCATCTGGTAGGTTTGAAAGAAAACGTCATCATCGGCAAGCTGATCCCGGCCGGATCTGGTATCGCGCAACGGCGTCGAGACCAGCTAGCCAGACAGCAGGCAGCCGCAGCGAGAGCCGCAGCCGCCGCCCCCGTCGTAGCGGGAGTCCTGGGAGGCATGCCAGTAGGCGCAAGTGCCCCACTTGGCCTCACACTTGACAGTGATGGCAATGAGTGATAACATATGCAATCGCATATGTGTGAAGAAGAGGACGCGGATAGCGCATGCTATCCGCGCTGATTTAGAATAAGGACAGGGAGGATTGTTCCTTGCCGACAATCAATCAATTGGTCCGTAAGGGCCGTTCCAAAAAAGACAAAAAGGTGAAGGCCCCGGCGCTGCTGTACTCATACAATGCGTTGAAGAACAGGACCTCCCGCCTACGTGGGTCCCCCCAGAAGCGTGGGGTTTGCACCCAGGTACGTACAATGAACCCGAAGAAGCCGAACTCGGCAATGCGTAAGATTGCTCGTGTAAGACTTTCAAACCAGATGGAAGTAACCGCATACATTCCAGGCGAGGGTCATAACTTACAGGAGCATTCAGTCGTGCTCATCCGTGGCGGTCGTGTAAAAGACCTGCCAAGCGTACGCTATCATATTGTGCGCGGTACACTCGATAGCGAAGGCGTATCAAAGCGCCGCAAGGGCCGCTCGAAGTATGGAGCCAAACGACCGAAACCCGGTCAGGCAGCTGCAACCAAGGGCAAATAAGACAAGCATCGGTAAATCACACGTCATCGTAAGCGGGTAGGGTTGCTGTGCTGGCAACCGGGTAGAGTGAAAAAGCCTCCCGCTCTAGCGATGATCGTCGGGTGTTCTCCTATGCTCAGGCACGCGGGCTCACAGCAGTAACATGCGCATCGTATGTTACCAGGTGAGTCAGAGTGCATGAGTGAAAGTATTTGAGGAAAGGCACCCGCGTGTAGGCGTCCGAAAAGGTTGAGGAAACACAGAAACCTCAAGCTTCATCGACGCCTTTTCTGGTGTCCGCTAAGAGACCACTGGTGTACAACAGGGACCTCACTCAGGGATGGGCGCTTGGCATATGGGCATATTGGTAGCATAAAACAGGTAGTGTCCAAACAAGCTCGTAAGTTGTGAAGATGACTTCCACCAGAACCGAAGAATGCGAAACCAGAGATCAGAAGGTCCATCCCCCCTTGTTTTGGGGAAGATGAAGAAAAGCAACTAGAGACCCGAAGAACACACTGAGGAGGCATAAGATGCCAAGACGAAAAAGAGTGGTGCGACGACCGGATGTCCCGGATGCCAAATATAAGAACAAAAATGTAGCCCGCTTTATCAACAAAATGATGTATGACGGCAAGCGTAGCCTTTCTGAGCGCATCCTTTATGATGCGTTGGATTCCGTTGAGAACAAGCTGAAGCGTCCATCAATCGACGTATTCGAGCAGGCACTCAAAAACGCGACCCCAACCATTGAAGTCAAACCACGTCGTGTCGGCGGTTCAACCTATCAGGTGCCGATCGATGTACGCCGTGATCGCGGTAATGCACTTGCGATGCGCTGGCTGATCAAAGCTGCCCGCTCGCGCAGTGGTCATTCGATGGCAGATAAGCTCGCTAGCGAGTTAATGGATGCAGCAGCGGGTCAAGGTGCAACCATTAAGAAACGTGAAGAGACCCACAGGATGGCGGAGTCCAACAAAGCCTTCGCTCATTATCGCTGGTAAAAAGGCATCATGGCAAGAGATTATCCATTAGAGAAAACACGAAATATTGGCATCATCGCGCATATTGACGCAGGTAAAACGACAACGACCGAGCGCATTCTCTTCTACACGAAGAAGATTCACCGTATTGGTGAAGTGCACGAAGGGGCCGCGACAATGGACTGGATGGTACAGGAGCAGGAGCGTGGTATCACCATTACCTCAGCTGCTACTACCTGTTTCTGGATGGACCATCGCATCAATATTATTGATACCCCTGGTCACGTTGACTTTACTGCCGAGGTAGAGCGTGCTCTGCGTGTCCTGGATGGCGGCGTCGTTGTCTTCGACGGTGTGGCGGGTGTAGAGCCACAGTCCGAGACTGTATGGCGTCAGGCGAACAAATATAACGTTCCACGTATCTGTTTTGTCAATAAGCTGGACCGTACCGGTGCTGATTTCTGGCGTTGTGTCGACATGATCGTCGAACGCCTGGGAGCCAATCCGTTGCCGATTCAGATGCCGATTGGTAGCGAGTCTGAATTCAAAGGGTATATCGACCTGTTTGAAGAGAAGGCCATCATCTATACAGATGATCTGGGTACTACTTCAGAGCATGTCGCTATTCCCGCAGAGATGCAGGCTGATTACGAACAGCACCGCGCGCTAATGATCGAGCGTATCGCTGAGTCGGATGAAGAGCTCACCACGAGGTATCTGGAAGGCGAAGAGATCAGCAAAGAAGAGTTGACCGTTGCTTTGCGTAAAGCCACCATTGCTGGTACCATCGTACCTGTACTGTGTGGTAGCTCGCTGAAAAACAAAGGCGTGCAGGCCATGCTCGACGCTGTCATCGCATTTCTGCCTTCTCCTCTGGATATCCCAGCGCCAACCGGTATCGATCCTGACACTGAAGAAGAGATTGGTCGCGAAGTAAGCGACGAGGCTCCATTCAGTGCTCTGGTCTTTAAGATCGTCTCTGATCCATTTGTTGGTCGCCTCTCGTATCTACGTGTCTACTCTGGCGTTATGGCCAAGGGTGCCTCGATAGATAACACAACGAAGGGCAAGACAGAGCGTATCGGTCGTCTACTGCGTATGCATGCGAACCACCGCGAAGATATCGACGAGATTCGCGCCGGTGACATCTGCGCCGCTGTTGGTCTGCGTAATACCTTTACTGGTGACACGCTTGCCGACGCCGAGAAGCCGATCATCCTGGAGTCGATCCAGTTCCCGGAGCCGGTCATCCATCAGGCTGTTGAGCCAAAGACCCGTGCCGACCAGGAAAAGATGGGTGTCGCCCTGAACAAACTGGCTGAAGAGGATCCGACCTTCCGCGTCCATTCGGACGAAGATAGTGGTCAGACGATCATCTCTGGTATGGGTGAGTTGCACCTTGAGGTCCTGATCGATCGCATGTTCCGCGAATTTAAAGTCGAAGCGAACGTTGGTCGCCCGCAGGTATCGTACCGTGAGACCATTACGAAACAGGCTCAGGCGCAAGGTCTACACAAGCGTCAGACCGGTGGTCATGGTCAGTATGGTGATGTCTGGCTGCGTGTCGAGCCAAACGAAGGCAAAGGCATCGAGTTCGTCAATGCCATCGTTGGTGGTACTGTACCGAAAGAATACATCAAGCCAACAGAGAACGGCGTACGTGAGACCCTCAATAACGGTATTATCGCCGGCTTTGAGATGATCGACGTCAAAGTCACTCTGTATGATGGATCTTTCCACGATGTAGACTCAAGTGAAATGGCCTTTAAAACCGCCGGTTCGATCGGTATCAAAAATGCCGTCAACAAGGCAGCCCCCATCTTGCTAGAGCCAATGATGAAAGTTGAAGTAACCACCTCTGACGAATTCTACGGAGACGTTATTGGTGACCTCAACCGCCGCCGTGGTATTATCCAGGGCATGGATTCACGTGGGACGATGAGTGTGGTAAGGGGTCACGTTCCTCTGTCTGAGATGTTTGGTTATGTGAACGACCTGCGTTCAATGACCAGCGGACGTGCGAGCTATACCATGGAGTTCTCGCACTACGATCCGGTCCCCAGAGCTCTGGCCGATGAGATCATTACCAAGCGTAATGCTCGTTAGCCGAGAAAAAGCAGACGCGACGAACACGGAGGTATCCGTTCTGGATACCTCCAACGTTTGTCACTACGATAGGGAAGTACAGCGAGAAGAACTCGCGCAGTCCTCCTGATCAAAGCAGTTTTTGTGAATGTGCGAAAATTGCGACCCTTTGGTAAGTTATTTGCATTGCGATAGGTGTATAATGGCTAAGCAGCACGTCAATGACGTGCATTTCCGCATGCTATCACCCATCCATATGTAATGGAAGACTAGCCACACTATACAGATTTGTAGTACTCTACTAACTCGGTGCCGAATTCAGGGAACAGGCCTACCGAGTATGGATCTTCAAAGATGTGTCCTGCTGTGCGCAGGATAACGATGAATAAAGAGGGAAAGACATGGCGAAGAAGAAGTTCGAGCGGACAAAGCCGCATGTGAACGTTGGAACCATCGGACACATTGACCATGGCAAGACTACCCTGACCGCCGCTATCACCAAAGTATTAGCGACCGCTCAGCTTGCTAAGTACACCGCGTTCGATCAAATTGACAAAGCTCCTGAAGAGCGCGAGCGTGGTATCACGATCTCGATTGCCCACCTGGAGTACGAGACCGAGAAGCGCCACTATGCTCACGTTGACTGCCCTGGTCACGCTGACTATATTAAGAACATGATCACCGGCGCTGCTCAGATGGACGGTGCCATCCTCGTCGTCAGTGCTCCTGACGGCCCGATGCCCCAGACTCGTGAGCACGTACTGCTGGCTCGTCAGGTAGAAGTACCTGCCATCGTCGTCTTCTTGAACAAAGTCGACATGATGGAAGACGAGGAGCTGCTGGAACTCGTCGAACTTGAGGTTCGTGAGTTGCTTTCGAAGTACAACTTCCCAGGCGATGACGTTCCTGTTGTTCGTGGTTCCGCGCTACAGGCTCTGGAGAGCAAAGGCGACCTGTCCCGTAACGATCCCGATGCCAAAGCAATCTGGGATCTGATGGATCAGGTTGACGAATACATTCCAACCCCCCCACGTGCTATCGACCAGCCATTCTTGATGCCCGTAGAGGACGTCTTCGGCATCAAAGGTCGTGGTACTGTCGCAACCGGACGTATCGAGCGTGGCGTCGTCAAAGTTGGCGACAACGTCGAGATTGTCGGCATGCGTGACGACATCCGCACCGTCGTCGTTACCGGTGTAGAGATGTTCCAGAAGACGCTGGATAGCGGTGAAGCCGGTGACAACGTTGGTTGTCTGCTACGTGGTATTGAGCGTGCCGATATCGAGCGCGGTCAGGTACTGGCGAAGCCCGGATCGATCAAACCTCACAAAACCTTCAAAGCCCAGGTCTATGTCCTCTCCAAAGAAGAGGGCGGCCGCCATACCCCCTTCTTCAACGGCTATCGCCCCCAGTTCTACGTCCGCACAACAGACGTGACTGGCTCGATCAAGCTGCCTGAAGGTGTAGAGATGGTCATGCCTGGCGATAACATCGAGATGACAGTTGAACTGCATCAGGCCGTTGCCATGGAAGTTGGCGTCAAATTTGCCATCCGCGAAGGTGGCCGTACCGTCGGTGCTGGTAACTGCACCCAGGTAATTCAATAAAAAGAAGCCTAAGCAAGGCAGCAAGGGGTTAAGGACGTGGCTTGCACGGCGTTGCGCAAGACGACGTGCGAGCACAAGTGCCCGCTGACCCCTATCCTAATCAGGAGAAAAGAATGGCTACGGGAGTTAAACAGCGTATCCGCATTCGCCTTAAGGCGTTTGATCATCGCATCCTCGACCAGTCGGCGATTCAGATCGTGGATACAGCACAGCAGACCGGCGCACGTGTATCAGGGCCGGTGCCGCTGCCAACGGAGATTGACAAGTATACAGTCATACGTTCTCCGTTCATCGACAAAGACTCGCGCGAACAGTTTGAGATTCGCACGCACAAGCGTCTGATCGACATCATCGATCCGACGAACAAGACCGTTGAAGCCCTGACACGTTTGAACCTGCCCGCAGGCGTGGATATCGAAGTCAAACTGTAAGGATTCGCGACAACAAAGATCCCTATGAGTTTGGGTAGAGAGACCACGATACCATTCAGAGCCGCGTAGAGCACGCATAGTGCGAGCGGAGATGCTGAATGATGAAAGAGGTATGAAGGATATGCTAAACGCATTATTGGGCAGGAAGGTCGGTATGACCCAGGTGTTCGGGCCTAATGGAACCGCAGTTCCAGTCACGATCATCGAAGCGGGTCCTTGTGTAGTGACGCAAGTCAAGACCGCTGCTCGCGATGGGTATGAAGCAGTTCAGATCGGCTTCGAGCAGAAGCCAGTAAAGAACGTTACCCGACCAGAGATGGGACATCTTGGCCAGAACCTGCCATTATTGAAAGCTCAGCGTAAAGCGTTACAGACGCATCAACAAGAGCAGGGTGCCGAAGGCGAGAAGTCTGAAACGCCTGAAAAAAAGAACAGCAAGCAGCTCCAGAAGCTGTTAAAGGTGCAGGCGAACCGCCAGCGCCGACCAGGGCCATCGCTCGGCCCATTCCGATTTATCCGCGAAGTGGGACTACAGGATGGCACCAGCACAGAAGGTGTCTCGCTGGGTTCAACATTTGACGTCAGCCTCTTTGTTGATGGAGAATCAGTCGACATCGTTGGCACGTCAAAAGGTAAAGGCTTCCAGGGTGGTGTGAAGCGTCACGGTTTTAGCGGCGGCCCACGCACCCATGGACAGTCTGATCGCTTACGCGCACCGGGTTCAATCGGTTCCGGCACGACCCCAGGTCGTGTGCTTAAAGGAACTCGCATGGCCGGTCACATGGGTAATGCACGTGTGACAGCGAAGAAATTGCAAGTGATACAAGCTGATCCTGAGCGTAACCTGCTGGTGGTAAAGGGTTCGGTGCCTGGCGCAAATGGCGGCTTGCTCATGATTAAAAAGCATGTGATGAGGTAAACCGAAATGCCCTCGACTACAGTGTATAACAAGGCCGGAGAGGCCGTAGAACAGCTCGAACTGAGCGAGCAGGTGTTCGGAGTTACCCCGAATATGGCAGTATTGCACCAGGTTGTCACCGCACAGCTAGTCAATCGCCGTCAGGGTAATGCCTCAACCAAGACTCGTGCTGAAGTATCGGGCGGTAATAGCAAACCGTATCGACAAAAAGGAACCGGTCGTGCCCGTCAGGGTAGCACACGCTCGCCGCAGTTCCGCCATGGTGGAGTTGTCTTTGGACCGAAGCCACATCCGTACCATCACGATGTGCCGAAAAAGATGCGCCGCTTGGCTATTCGTTCAGCGTTGTCTGACAAAGTCGCCAATGAGAACCTGATCATTGTCAACGACCTGTCACTGGATGCCCCGCGCACCAAAGACATGCTGGCGATCCTGGAAAAGTTGCCCACGAACGCGGGCAAACGTGTCTTGATGATGTTACCGGAGCGTAATGAGAACCTCGTGCTCTCGACACGCAACATTCCGACCGCCAAGGTGCAGCACGTCTCCTCGATTAACGTTGTGGAGTTGCTGAAACACGACTACGTCATCATGCCAGTAGAGACCGTGCGTTGGATCGAGATGGTTTTCGGAGAAGGACTGAGCGCAGAAGAAGCGACCAGTAAGCTTGCCGAAACCAGCGCGAGTGAGAACGCCGGAAGCGAAGCATAAGGCGAGGAGGAGATACTGTGGAGATCACAGAAATACTGCGCCATGGAATCGTAACCGAGAAAACGGTCCGATTGCAGGGACAGAACAAATACACGTTCCAGGTGGCGGTGAGAGCAACCAAAATTGATGTTCGGCGGGCTGTGGAGCACCTTTTCAATGTAAAAGTTGTTGCGGTCAATACGATACGCATGCCTGGCAAACCACGTATGATTCGTCGCCGTGGTTCTGCTCCTCGACCTGTTGAGGCTCGTGAATGGAAGAAAGCGATTGTCACTCTTGCCGAGGGACAGTCGATCGACGCATTAAAGGCATAGGGGATTGAGAGATGCCAATTAGACAGTATCGACCAACATCTCCTGGACGTCGCGGCATGTCGGTATCGACCTTTGAGGAGATCACCAAGACACGACCAGAGAAGTCTCTGACCGTCAAGCTGAAAAAGCACGCCGGGCGCAATAACCAGGGTAAGATTACAACCCGCCATCATGGCGGTGGGGCCAAACGGGCCTATCGTATTATTGACTTCAAGCGTAACAAGCTTGGCGTTCCAGCGCGAGTTGCGGCGATCGAATATGATCCAAACCGCACCGCCCGTATCGCCTTGCTGCATTATGTCGACGGAGAGAAGCGTTACATTCTCGCCCCCGTTGGCCTGACAGTTGGCGACCGTGTTGAGGCTGGTCCAGAGGCAGACATCCGCGTAGGCAATGCGCTGCCCCTGAAGAACATCCCAACCGGTACCACTGTCCATAATGTTGAGCTAGAGCGTGGTCGTGGAGGCCAGATGGTGCGTGGAGCCGGTGCTGGCGCGCAACTGATGGCGAAAGACGGCGATTATGCACAGTTACGTCTCCCTTCGGGCGAGCAGCGCCGCGTACACATTCTGTGTATGGCGACCGTCGGCCAGGTAGGCAACGTTGATCACGAGAACCGCAGCATTGGTAAGGCCGGACGTGCCCGTCATATGGGTCGCCGCCCAACAGTCCGTGGCTCTGTTATGAACCCGCGTGACCATCCACATGGTGGTGGTGAGGGTCGTGCACCGATCGGTGGTCAGCCGCAGACACCCTGGGGCAAGCCAGCAATGGGTTACCGAACTCGTAATAATAAGAGAACGGATCGCTTCATTGTCCGTCGCCGTAACGCGGGCAGGAGGAAGAAGTAATGTCGCGCTCAAGGAAAAAAGGGCCATATATACACGAGTCGCTTAGGAAAAAAGTCCTGGTAATGCGACGAAGTGGTGACCGACGTGTTATTAAGACATGGTCACGCGCTTCAATGATTTTCCCAGAGATGGTGGGAATGACCATTGGAGTCCATAACGGAAAGACGCATGTCCCTGTCTTCATCAGTGAAAACATGGTCGGACACAAACTAGGAGAGTTTTCCCCCACTCGCCACTTCCGTGGTCATGCGGGCGGTAAAAGTGAAAAAACCACTTCGGTCCGCTAGGGGAGAGGTCTACCAGACCCCTTCCCATAAGAAGACAAATGAAGTGCTAACGTTAATGATGCTCAAGTAAAAGAGCCCACCGAGGATACGCAGGGGCCGCAAAGAAAGAGTCCCAGGGGCCTACCAATGTGGTGCCCCTTCCTCGGGGTAAATTGTGAGGTAGCGATGCAAGTCAGGGCTATAGCAAGAGATATTGGCATTCCTCCGCGCAAAATGCGTCTGGTCACGAACGCGGTGAAAGGGCTTCGAGTAGATGAGGCTCTGGCTATTCTTCAGTTTCTGCCTAATGCCGGAGCGCTTCCGGTAAAAAAAGTGGTGTCATCGGCAGCGGCGAACGCGGAGAATAACTACAATCTCAATCCAGATGAACTGTATATACTCAATATTGTGGCGGATGACTCGTTCCGGATTAAGCGCGTCAAACCACGTTCACATGGACGAGCCGCACGCATTCTGCGTCGCTTCTGTCATGTCACGGTGGTTGTCTCTGATGATCCGGCTGACGCTGGTCGTTAAAGCTAAGAAGGAGGACACTTTTGGGACATAAAGTGCATCCCAATGGGTTCAGACTCGGCGTCGTCAGAGGATGGCAATCACGCTGGTATGCCGAGCGGGACTACAAGGATATCCTGGCCGAAGATTTCAAAATCCGCCAGATTATCAGTGATGAGCTGAAAAATGCCTCTGTCTCGCGTATCGAGATTGAGCGCACAGCAGCCGATCAGGTTCTGGTTAAAGTACATACTGCCAAACCTGGTATCGTAATCGGCAAGAGCGGTGAGAAGGTTGATCGCCTTCGTAACCAGCTTGAGGGCCGTACCAAGAAACGCCGTATTCGCATGGACATTGTCGAGATCCGTCAGCCGGAACTGGACGCCGTCCTGGTCGGTCGTAGTATTGCTGAGCAGTTGGAGAAACGTGTTTCATTCCGCCGTGCCATGAAACAGGCCGTGCAGAAATCGATGCGCGCCAACGCGAAGGGTATTAAAATTATCTGTTCCGGTCGTCTGGGTGGAGCTGAAATTGCTCGTACCGAGAAAGAGGTCGAAGGTAGCGTGCCATTGCAGACTCTGCGCGCGGACATCGACTATGGGCTGGCAGAGGCACATACCACATTTGGTGTCATCGGCATCAAAGTGTGGATCTACCGTGGCGACATCTTACCAAGCAAACGTCGTGAATTGGCTGTTGCCCAGGTAGAGGCTGCTATCCAGCAACCATATCCGCAGCGTGATCGTCGCGGTGGTGGTGAGCGCGGTGGAGAACGTCGTGGTCCTCGTCCTCAGGGCGGTGAGCGCGGTGGTGATCGTCGCGGTGGCGGCGTCGCAGAACGTGGAGGAGACCGTCGCGGTGGAGACCGTGGTCCACAACGTCCCGTAGGGGATCGACCACAGCGTCCGCCACGCCAGTATGGAGACCGCCCACAAGGTGATCGCCCAGCCGTTGGAGAGCGCCCACAGGGTGATCGTCCGGCCGTTGGAGATCGTCCACAAGGTGAGCGCGGCCCACGTCCACAAGGTGGAGACCGTGGTCAACGTCCCGTAGGGGATCGACCACAGCGTCCGCCTCGTCCACGTCCTGAGCAGGCCCCTGCCAACGAGAACACAGCGGTAAAGCCAGCTGAGACCAAGCCGTCAACGCCTGAGACCAAGCCGTCAACGCCTGAGACCGGGTCAACGCAGAGCGAGTAAGAGGAGAGCTAAGCCATGTTACTGGCACCATCACGAACGAAATATCGTCGCCAGCACCGAGGCCGCATGAGAGGGCAAGCCACTCGTGGCAACACCCTTTCATTTGGCGAATACGGCTTGCAGGCTCAAGAGCCCTGCTGGATGGAAGCTCGTCAGATCGAATCCGCACGTATCGCACTCACCCGCTTCATGAAGCGTGGTGGTAAAGTGTGGATCCGCGTATTCCCTGACAAGCCAATCTCATCCAAACCGGCCGAGACCCGTATGGGTAGCGGTAAAGGTGCAGTCGACCACTGGGTAGCAGTAGTGAAACCCGGTCGTATCATCTTTGAAATTGGCGGAGTCACTGAAGAGATTGCAAAAGAGGCCGTTCGCCTTGCTGGGCATAAACTGCCGATCAAGACCCGCTTCATAACCAAGGGGGAGGCAGAGAGTGTCGAAGCTTAAAGAGCGCCGTAAAGAGGTTGCAGAACTGTCTTTGGTCGACGCACAAAAGCAAGTTCAAGAACTGCGTCTCAAACTGTTCAATCTCCGTTTGCAGCAGCAGCGCGGCGAAGTAAAAGACAACCGTGTATTTGCTCAGACGCGCAAAGATATTGCCCGTCTTCTGCACCGCCTTACCGTATTGGAGAATGAGCAATAATGACACAGCAATCGAACGCGACCACACCAGAACAGGCCCTGGCGCAGACAAACCGTCGCCAGCAAAAAGTAGGCCGTGTGGTCAGCAATAAAACGGACAAGACGATTATCGTCGCCGTCGAGTCCTTGAAGAAGCATCGCATCTATAAGCGAACGTACAAGCAGACAAAGCGCTTCTATGCACATGACGAGAACAACACCTGTCAGATGGGTGATCTGGTGCGTATCGAAGAGAGCCGCCCATTGAGCAAGCTGAAACGTTGGAAACTGGTAGAGATCTTAAAACTGGGTAGCGGCATTGTTCCCGTGGAGCAGGTAGTAGCCTCTGTTGATCCGAACCTGAACAGCAACACGTCGGCGGAATAAGGGAGAGATTGAACAATGATTCAACCACAATCACGCCTGAAAGTAGCCGACAACAGCGGTGCGCGCGAGATCATGTGCATTCGCGTAATGAGCGGATCATCGAAGCGCTACGCAATGGTCGGAGATGTGATTAAAGCATCTGTAAAACAAGCAGCGCCGAATGGCCAGGTCAAAAAGGGTGAAGTGGTGAATGCCGTCATCGTGCGTGTCTCGAAAGAGTACGCACGTCCTGATGGCTCCCACATTCGTTTTGACGAGAACGCCGCAGTCATTATTGCCGCCGGTAATAATCCACGTGGCACTCGTATCTTTGGCCCGGTTGCACGTGAGCTGCGTGAGAAGAACTTCACAAAGCTTGTATCGCTTGCACCTGAAGTGCTCTAACGGGGAAGAAGATGGCAAAATTAAAAGAAAAAAAGCCTCTCCACCTTGCCAATAAAATGAATATTAAGAAGGGCGACACCGTCGTCATTCTTACTGGCAAGGATAGGACGAAGGTAGGGACTGTATCGCGGGCACTCCCACAGACTGGCAAGGTTATTATCGAAGGCCTGAACATCGTAAAAAAGCATGTAAAACCGCAGGGTCAGACACGGCAGGGTGGCGTTATCGAAAAAGCGATGCCACTGAATGTCTCGAACGTGATGCTGAAATGCACCGAATGTGGGGAGGCGACCCGCGTCAGCCGCGAGCGTCGTGTCGTTGGCGCTGACCAGAAGGAACATTCTGTGCGTGTATGTAAGAAGTGCCATAAAGTGATTGAAGACCGGACGAGGAGTTAAGATTTATGGCAGTTGCATCCATTTTAAAAGAGAAGTACCGTCAGGACGTTGTGCCCGGTCTGCAAAAAGAGTTTTCTTATGGAAACGCTATGCAGGTTCCGACCATCAACAAAGTCGTCGTCAACATTGGTATGGGCGAAGTCATCCAGAACGCAAAAGCGATGGATGCCGCAGTGGCCGACCTGGCTGCTATCACCGGACAGCGCCCGGTGGTGACCCGTGCCAAACGCTCAGTCGCCGCATTCAAACTGCGTGAAGGTATGCAGATTGGTTGTATGGTTACGCTGCGTGGCGCTCGCATGTACTACTTCCTTGATAAATTATTGAACGTGGCTCTGCCTCGTATTCGTGACTTCCAGGGTGTCAGTCCTGATGCTTTCGATGGTCGCGGAAACTATACGCTGGGCCTACGTGAACAACTGGTCTTTCCTGAGATCGACTATGATAAAGTCGACAAGCTGCGTGGTATGGAGATCACCATCGTGACCACCGCCACCACCGATCAGGAAGGTCGACGGCTGCTCGCTTTACTGGGCATGCCCTTTAAGAAGTAACGCTGGAGGGCGAAATGGCAAAAACATCAATGATTGTGAAGTCACAGCGCAAGCCCCGTTTTAAAGTGCAGCAGCATAATCGTTGCAGCATTTGTGGCCGACCGCGTGCATATATGCGTAAATTCGGTCTCTGCCGTATCTGCTTCCGCGAGCGTGCGTTGCGTGGCGAGCTGCCCGGTGTAACAAAATCGAGCTGGTAGAATCGCGATTGAGCATGTAGTAAGAAAGTAGTAGACTTTAACTGCTACGTGATAGAGGAGCTTCCATGAATATGACCGATCCCATTGCGGATATGCTTACACGCATCCGTAATGCGGCGACAGCGCGCCATACGCGCGTTCTGATCCCAGCCTCGAAAATGAAGCTGAGTCTTGCGCGAGTCCTTAAAGAAGAAGGCTATGTCAAAGATATCGAGATCCTGAAGGACAACCCCCAGGGTACTCTCCGTCTGACATTGAGCTACGCAGACAAGAAGCCAGTTGTGACGCAGTTGAAGCGTGTCAGCAAGCCGGGCCTGCGTGTTTACACGAAGAAGACCAACATTCCCCGCGTGCGCGGCGGCCTGGGTGTCACGATTCTGTCAACCCCACAGGGTATCATGACTGGTTCAAAGGCATATCATCAGGGTCTGGGCGGCGAAGTCATCTGTTACGTTTGGTAAAGGGAGGTAAACAATGTCTCGTATTGGACGTTCTCCAATCGTTGTCCCGCCAAAAGTACAGGTGAACTGGACCGAGGACAACACTGTGACAGTCAAAGGCCCGAAGGGTGAGCTGTCACAGAAAATTCATCCTGATCTGACCTTGAGCCTGGAAAATGGGACCCTGTCCGTGACCCGTCCAGACGACAATCGTGAGCATCGCTCAGTGCATGGTCTGTACCGCTCATTGGTCAACAACATGGTTGTTGGTGTCACCACAGGCTTTACCAAGTCTCTGGAGATCCACGGCGTTGGTTATCGTGCCAACAAAGTTGGGAACAATCTGGTTGTGATCGTCGGTTTCTCGCATCCCATCGAGGTTCAGCCCCCCGAGGGCATTACCTTGAGCGTTGATGGTGTTGACGCTGCAACCAAGGCAACCAAAGTCAGTGTCAGCGGCATCGATAAGCAGCTGGTAGGTGCGGTCGCCGCTAATATCCGCAGCCTTCGTAAGCCAGAGCCTTACAAAGGCAAAGGTATCCGTTATGCGGGCGAGAAGGTTCGCCGCAAAGCTGGTAAAGCTGGTAAAGTCGGCAGTAAGAAAAAGTAAAGAGTGCGGACGCGAGCAATCGCGTCCCTTCTGTGCGTTCACTTACCAATACCTTCACCCATACCTGATTGCCCGGATGTATTCGACCTGGATGCTGGCTTCTGTGCTGATTGTGTGGAGAAAAACCTCGCAGCAACCATCCGGCTATGGTACTATGATACATGTTCACTCCATGAGTACTCCAGAAATGGTATTATAGAGTGGGATTATCAAGCTGTTGCGTAGAGACACACAACGTGTCTCTCTCTGTACCAGCAGACTGTATCATTCAGAACTGTCAGTATCCAGAACAGAACAGGACGTCGATAGAGAGCATAGTCAAGAGGCCGACGTAGTGCCGACCACGTCGCTCGATATCTCTCTGATGACGTGCAAGCGAAGAAAGGGGAATTGCGAAAGAGCACCCGAGCAGAGCTTGGAGAGAGCTTTCGTAATGAAACTATGATTAAAAGATTTGAAGCCAATAAGGCGCGGCTGCGGCGGCACCAGCGTATACGACGCCATCTCGAAGGTACATCGTCACGTCCACGCCTGAACGTGTTCCGCAGTGGACAGCATATCTATGCACAGGTCATCGATGATACCACCGGTCGTACGTTAGTATCCGCCTCATCATTAGATGAGAGCCTGCACAATTTTGTGGCACCTGTTGCCGAGCAGTCTACCTCCCAGCCTGCCGAGAGTCAGGAACGCGAGCCAGTCTTAGTTGCCGCTGAAGAGCCCGTAGAGGCGACCGGCAAAAAAGCGAAAGCCGCGAAGCAGCCTCGTACTGCACAGCCTGCCGCAGAAAAGAAGGTCAGAAAATCTCCTGTTGAGCAGCTCGCTGGCATCTCCAATAACCGTAAAGTTGCGCTGGCACGCGAAGTGGGCAAACTGGTAGCCCAGCGCGCTAAAGAGCAAGGTGTAAGCCAGGTAGTCTTTGATCGTGGTGGCTATGCCTATCATGGTCGAGTCGCCGCCCTTGCAGAAGGCGCACGTGAAGTCGGCCTGAGTTTCTAGGTCCACGAAGCAAGCTTCCATGTGTGGTGAAAAAACCTGCATGGACGTAGAGGAGTAAGACAGAAAAAAATGGCAAGAATAGATGCTTCAAAACTAAACCTGGAAGAGACAGTGGTGCAGGTGAGCCGCGTCTCGAAGGTGGTTAAAGGCGGCCGACGCTTTAGTATTCGTGCTCTGGTTGTGGTCGGTGATCGCAACGGACACGTTGGTTATGGTTTCGGTAAGGCTAGCGAGTATACAGAAGCGATCCGTAAAGGTGTTGAGGACGCGAAGAAGAACCTGATTCAGATTCCTCTCTCGGGCACTACCATCCCGTTCTCCGTCACAACCAACTTTGGTGCTTCTGAAGTGATGCTGAAGCCTGCTGCTCCTGGTACCGGCGTTATCGCGGGTGGAGCTGTGCGCGCCGTTATGGAATCCGCTGGTGTGCGTGATATCCTGACAAAGACCCTGGGTAGCACCAACAAAGCCAACACCGTGCAAGCAACGGTGATGTGCCTGCGTGAGCTGCGTTCTCCCGAGTCGGAGGCCGCTCGTCGTGGCAAGACAGTTGCAGAGCTTCTGGGTAAGAAGCGTGCTGCGCAGTTAGTGGCCGCTAATGTCGCCGCTGCTGAGCAGGCTGCCGCTGCCCGTGCTGCTCGTGAGGAAGAGATTCGCGAGAGTCGTGCACTGTCCGGTCGTGGAGATCGCCGTGGTGGCGGCGACCGTCGTGGTGGTGGTGGCGACCGCGGTGGTGATCGTCGTGGTGGTGGCGACCGCGGTGGTGATCGCGGTGGCGATCGCCGTCGCTAGGAGTTAAAATAACATGGCAAAATTGCGCATTAAATGGGTACGGAGCTCGATCGGCTACCCAAAAGACCAGAAAGCAACGATCAAGGCTCTCGGCTTTCATAAGCTCCAGAACACTGTTGAGCACGAGGATCAGCCCGCCATTCGTGGTATGATCCGTAAGGTGAGCCACCTGGTTCAAGTAGAGGAGATTATCAGTGAAGCTCTCTGATTTGCAACCCGCTGCCGGATCCCACAAGGCCGAGCGTCGTGTCGGACGTGGTCATGGCTCCGGTCGTGGTAAGACTGCCGGACGTGGCACCAAGGGCCAGAAGGCTCGTACTGGTGGGCATGTCAACCGTTCATTCAACGGTGGTCAGACTCGTCTTAACAAGCGTTTACCTTTTGTCCGTGGTCAGGGCAATGGCACGAGCGCTTTCCGTGACGACTATACTATTATTAACATTGTAGACCTTGAGCTGTTTGAGGCTGGTACTCAGGTCCATCCAAAGGATCTGGTTACTGCGGGTCTGATGACCGCAGCCGAAGGCGCTGGTTTGGTCAAAATTCTCGGTGATGGCGAACTGGATCACGCTGTGACGGTGCATGCGCACAAATTCTCAGCGACCGCGAAAGCGAAGATCGAAGCCGCCGGTGGGAGTGTAGAGCTCATCCCGGTACGAGTCTACGAGAAAACCAAACGTAGTAAAGACAACAATACACAATATTCAGACGCTGCCGCTAAAGCTGCGCCACAGCAATAAGACTATAGAATGCCAGGGTGGAAGGTTGTTGCTAGTCGAACTCTGTGAAATAGAGTGCGAAAAGTGCCAATTATCCCCTCTGGCAATCCGTCTTTCTCTGGGTGCCGCTAGTCGTAGGTTCCCTGTACTCGTGTACTACACAAAAGGAGGCTCCCATGTGGGAAAAGCTGCGTAGCATCTGGACGGTGCCCGATGTTCGCAAGAAGATCCTCTTTACGCTGGGCATGCTATTCGTTTTTCGCATCCTCGCGCATATTAACGTTCCGCTGACAGCTGCTGAGCAGAAAAACCTTGCCAACCTCTTTAGTGGCAGCGGGAGCAATAGCGGCGTCGGCCAGTTACTTGGCTTGCTGGACGTTTTCTCTGGTGGATCTTTGCAGAGTTTCTCGATTGTTGCGTTCTCTGTTTATCCGTATATTACCGCCACCATTGTCATGCAGCTCTTGCAGCCGATCATTCCGGCATTGCAGAATCTGTCCATGCAGGGTGAGTCCGGTCGGCTTAAGTTCAGCCAGATCACACGTATCATCGCTGTGCCTTTGGCCTTCTTACAGGCACTCGGTCAGTGTGCGTTATTCCAGCAGCAGGGTGTACTGACAAACTTCAGCCTCTTTAACCCCCAGTATGCGTTACAAACACTGGCGATCTTGATGTCACTGGTTACAGGCACAATGATCCTGGTCTGGTTAGGTGAACTGATTACAGAGAAGGGCATCGGTAACGGTATTTCGATTATCATTCTTGCCAATATTCTGAGTAACCTGCCAAACTATTCGCATCAGATCTACGTTGCCGCCACAACGGGTGGTAGTTCCAGCATCGTCAGTATCGGAGCACTGCTCATCGTTGGTGTAATCGCTATCGTCGGTATCGTTTACATTTATCTTGGACAGCGGCGTGTTCCGGTACAGTATCCGACGAAACGCAACGTTGGGCGCGGTATGCTCGTAGGTTCGGCTCAGACAACCTATATCCCGATGCAGATCAATAGCGCGGGTATGATTCCTCTGATCTTTGCCTCTTCGATGCTGCTCTTCCCGACGGTCATCGTCAAGTACCTCACCAGTAGTAACACAACATGGTTGAAGAACGGGGCGCTCTGGGTCTCCCAGTGGGTCATCAATACCAATACCTGGTGGTACTGGGTCATCGATTTCTTGCTGGTTGTCGCCTTCACCTACTTCTATGCCTATGTGATGTGGCAGCAGCAGAACATCCCAGAGACCTTGCAGAAGCAAGGAGCGTTTATTCCAGGGTATCGTCCGGGTGAACCGACCAGTCGTTATCTGACGAATATTCTGAATCGTGTTACTCTAGCCGGTGCGCTCTTCCTGGGCGTGCTAACGATTCTACCGTTTCTTGTACAGACAGGTAGTAGTCAACCTATTAGCGCAGCTGCACTCTTGATTGCCGTCGGCGTCGTATTGGATACGATCCGACAGTTAGAGTCGCAGATGGTGATGCGTAATTATTCAGGTTTTCTGTCCTAGTTAAGGGTTTTCCGTGAAGACTTCACTCGATTCCCTTGAACAAATCTCACGTTACCGGAGGGGTGCAAGGTAGCACTCCCTCCAGGAAACATTGGAGGAAAATCGTGAACATAGTTCTATTCGGTGCTCAGGGGTCGGGGAAGGGTACACAGGCTGAAAAGCTTGTTGCTACTTTTCATTGTCACCACATTTCAAGTGGTGATATATTCCGTGATGCATTTGAAGATGGTTCTGAGCTTGGGCGAGTTGCACATTCGTATATTGAGCGTGGAGAACTGGTTCCCGACGATATAACGGTTGAAATGATGCTGCAGCGTATCACACAGCCGCATATCGCACGTGCTGGTTTTATCCTGGATGGCTTTCCACGAACGATAGCGCAAGCGAAGGCCTTGGACGAAGGTTTAGCAAAATTGGGTCGTGAGATCGATTGTAGCGTGTATTTTGATGTCCCACGTGCTGAATTGATCAAGCGGCTCTCAGGTCGTTATATCTGTAAGGCTCATCAGCATGTCTATAACGTGCGTACAAAACCACCCAAAGTGGCAGGTATCTGCGATATGGATGGTAGTGAGCTCTACCAACGGACGGATGATCAGGGTCCTGCCATTGAGAAACGTCTGGACATATTTTTTAGCGAGACGATTCAACTGCTTGACTACTATCGTGCACAAAACAAATTGTTGCATGTCGATGGTAATCGTGACATAGATGAGGTCAGCGCGGACCTGATTGAAAGGTTGAAAAAGTATCTGTCTCGGTAAAGCAGGGTTGGGTTGAAGTGGCTAAGATCTTATTCCGAAAACCAACGCGACTGGCGTCGCTAGTGCTCTGCACACGCAAGTTTTCGGATAAGTAGTAAAGTGAGACTGGGATGCCAGGAAAGGGCCGCTCCCTTTGCTGGCATCCGCAGGTGTCGCTGCTTTCCAGGCAGGAGAGGGAGCTCTGGCTCGCTAGAGATTCTTCTGGCACTGGATGTCCGGGTAATGCAGCTGGTAACAGCTCGTGTTTCCCATGTGGGGAGGGGGATATCTGGGAGATCAGGGATGGAGCATGTAACCAGGAGAGGCACAGCGGTCCTCTCATAAAGAATGCAACTACGTATCACGGAAGTGTTAAGAAGCGGTGAAGACTACATACGGTATCCTATTTACATATACCACCCCTGACAAGGGATGGGTGGGAAGAGTGCCGCGTAGGCAGAGCCAGGCATGCAAAAGTCCCGCCAACCAGTTTCCCACTCGACACTCAAGAGGAAGTATGCTATAATCCGTAGTTGGTCGCAGCAGTAAATCTTGCTGCCCTTTTGTACTTTCACGCGCATCGAAACTGCAGTATTATCCGCTAATGCATGCATGTTGGCTGCCATGTCTGTCGAGTTAGCGTTGTGTATATGCAGAGGATATCGAATGTAGTCCCGCCGCTAGGGAAAGGATGTTATGCCAAAAAAGGATGAAATTGAGGTCGAGGGAAAGATTTTAGAGTCCCTCCCCAATGCCATGTTTAAAGTAGAGATTGACGAAAACCACCAGGTTCTAGCTGTCCTGTCAGGGCGCATGCGTATGAACTTCATACGTATCGTACCAGGTGATAAGGTGAGGGTTGTGCTGTCTCCCTATGACCTGTCACGAGGACGCATAACATGGCGCGCACGATGATGAGCTGCCGATCTGCACTTCGCTTGTCCTTGAGATGCAGGTATGCTCGTCGTTGTTCCTTTTCTCCTATCGGTATCTATGATCTTATTCCGAAAACCAACGCGACTGGCGTCGCTAGTGCGCTACACTCAAGTTTTCGGATAAGTAGTATGTGGAAAAGACCTGGCACTAACCTGGAGCAGGGGTTATCGACCGTCCAGCCTGATTCAGCCGCCAGTGTTTGTTTCAGTGTTTGCGGATAGTATCTCACCGTGTGTAAGGCCCACAAGCAGCTCTGAGATGAGAGCCTGTGGTGTCTTTCCTGTTCTCAGCTATCTTCATGGAACTCTGCCTTTCGTGCACGTGTCTTACGCGTGTCACAGGGGAAGAGCGACAGTGAAGAGGGTACATGCGGGAAGCCTACGCTCTGTAAGCAAAAGTGGACTACACAGCAATACGCAAAAAGTAGATTATGTAGAGAGGAGTGGCCTTGTGCCCTCCTGAAATAAAAACATCAATGTCAATTAGGAGAGGCTAGACATGAAAGTAAGCGCCTCGGTTAAGCCGCGTTGTGATGGCTGCAAAATCATTCGCCGCAAGCGTGTGGTGATGGTGATCTGTAGCAAAGATCCGAAGCATAAACAGAAACAGGGTTAAAGTGGAGTTCCGTACTTCAAGTATCTAAGATCAGGCGTTGCGCTGAATGAAGAGAGCTTGAAGGACGAGACGCAAAGCTGGAGGAAAAGATGGCACGAATTGCCGGCGTAGATATTCCACGTGAGAAGCGCGTGGAAATTTCGCTCTGCTATATCTATGGAATTGGGCTAACAACAAGCCGCAAGATCCTGGATCGCACTCGCATCAGCCCCGATACTCGGGTGAAGAACTTGACTGAAGAAGAAGTCAATCGTCTTCGTGAAGTGATCGACCATGAGTTCAAAGTCGAAGGCGACTTACGTCGTGAAGTTGACATGAACATCAAACGGTTGATCGAGATTGGCTGCTACCGTGGAATGCGCCACCGCCGTAACCTTCCGTTGCGTGGTCAGCGTACTCGCACCAATGCGCGTACTCGCCGTGGTCCAAAACGTACAGTTGCAGGCAAGAAGAAAGCAGCAGCGAAGAAGTAGCACAGGAGAGAAATTGTAGAGATGGCAGACAAAAAGAAACCAACTGGCAAGGTCAGGCGGCGTGAACGGAAATCCGTTCCCCGTGGCCAGGCGCATGTACAGGCCACATTTAACAATACAATTGTGACCCTCACCGACCCCAATGGTAACGTGCTCTCCTGGGGTAGTGCAGGTGGTCAGGGCTTCAAGGGTTCACGTAAGAGCACCCCATATGCAGCCCAGGTGACCGCCGAGACGGCAGCGCGTAAAGCGATGGATCATGGACTAAAGCAGATTGACGTATTTGTGAAGGGCCCTGGTTCCGGTCGTGAGGCCGCGATCCGTTCATTACAGTCAGCGGGCCTGACAGTTACATCGATTACAGACGTCACACCAATTCCGCACAATGGCTGCCGCCCGCCCAAGCGACGACGTGTATAGCCGATTGATCGGTGAGGAGGATAGATTTAGATGGCACGTTATACCGGCCCCGTCTGCAAGTTGTGCAGACGCGAGGGGGTAAAACTTTTCTTAAAGGGTGATAAGTGCATCAGTCATTGCACATTAGATCGCCGCAATACACGTCCTGGTCAGCATGGGACGAGCCGGGCTCGTAAAGAGTCCGAGTACTCCAAGCAGTTACGCGAGAAGCAGAAAGTTCGTCGAACATACGGTATGCTGGAGCGCCAGTTCGCCAACACCTTCGACAAAGCCGCTGCTCGCCCTGGTCGCACGAGCGAGAATTTCCTGCAAACGCTGGAGATGCGCCTCGACAACCTGGTCTACCGCCTTGGTTTTGCTGACTCGCGTGCACAGGCACGCCAATTGGTAAATCACGGTCACTTCTCGGTAAATGGCCGCAAGACCGATATTCCTTCTTTCATCGCCCGTCCGAATGATGTCATTACGGTACGCGATAACAGCAAAGGCTCGGAGTACTTCAAGACTCGTATCCTGATGCTGGCCCAGAAGGGTGTACCGGCATGGTTGAGTCTGGATGTGAACGCCCTCTCAGGACGTGTGGTCAGTATTCCTGCCCGTACAGATCTTGAGCTGCCCTTCGATGAGCAGATGGTGGTTGAGTATTACCAACGTTAATGATTGGTTGAGTCGGCGGAGACGACATGGCACATGCCCGCGCATCTTCCTTGTGTGTCTGAGGTATCTGTGGGCATTCTGCCAGGTGTCGCTGGCCTGTGTGTTTGAAGGGTTGGGTCCGTTCCTGGGTATCTCCCGTATGAGCTACTCCGGGGCCAAGAACTCTTGGACTACCAGCGTTTCTGGCCTCTGTCTCCCGGCATGAGTCATGTGAGCACTACCGGACCTGGTAGGATAAGAAAGGCAGGTTGAACCTTGCTAGATATTGCACTGCCTCGCATAAAGAATACCAAGACACAGGGCAACTATGCGAGCTATGATATTGAACCGTTAGAGGCTGGGTATGGTATGACCCTGGGCAACTCTCTGCGACGCGTTCTGCTGTCTTCGTTGCCCGGCGCGGCTGTAACCTCAATTCGTATCGAGGGGGTGCAACACGAGTTTCAGGATATCCCGAATGTGATGGAAGATGTCACTGATATCGTCTTGAACATCAAGCGCTTGCGTCTGCGCTGTTTCTCTGACCATCCCGTTTCGATGCGTCTGGAGATCAGCGGTGAGCGCGAGGTGACGGCTGCCGATATTGTGGCTATCGCTCCTAGCGCAATTGAGATTGTGAATCCTGAACTGCATATTGCGACGCTCGATAATGAGAACGCACGCCTCGACATGGAGCTGGTCGTGGAGACTGGCAGAGGCTATGTTCCTGCCGACTCAAAAGATGATCAGCCCATTGGGGTTATCCCTGTTGATGCTATCTATTCGCCTGTGCAAAAAGTGAATTATGCTGTTGAGCACACGCGCGTAGGGCAGATGACGAATTTTGATAAGATTGTTCTGGAAATTACGACGGATGGCACGATTACGCCTGATGAGGCGTTACGCCAGAGTGCGGATATTCTGGTGCGGCATTTTACTTTGCTCGCCACTTATCGCGCTCAGCCGGTTGAGATTGAGCGTCCACCGCTGAGTAGTTTGCCCATCCCGCAGAAGATCTATGATACGCCGATTGAAGAACTGGACCTTTCGGTGCGCGCTTATAACTGCTTAAAGCGTAGCAATATTACGAAGGTGGGCCAGGTTCTCTCGATGAATGAAGAAGACCTGCTTGGTGTACGCAATTTCGGTGAGAAGAGTTTGCAGGAACTGCGTGAGCGCCTGCTGGCAAGAAATTTCTTGCCTAATCCCCGCACGAGTACCGTCGGAGCCGACTTGGACGGCGATCACGAAATGGAGGAATAAGTTGAGGCACCGAATTGCTGGCAATCGCATGAATATGCCTGAGCCACGCCGTCGCGCTGCACGTCGTAGTATGATGGCCGGGCTTATACGCTACGATCATATTCAGACTACTGAGGCACGCGCGAAAGCGATCCGTGGTGAAGTTGAAAAATTGATTACAAAGGCTGTCAATGCTCGTGAAGAGGCCCGTAAGCACCTGGCTGCTGTGGTCTCTGATGAAGAGCAGGCTCAGAAGGTTCTGGAGTTCGCCCGTAAGGGTCGCTTCACCTTTGAGAAAACTGTCGCTTCTAATGAAGAGCGCGCGCAACAGTCAAAGGCCCCTCTGACCGATAAGGGCCGCAAATTTGCTGAAGATAAATTGAAGGCGCGCCGCGAGGAGCTGCTGGCAATTATCTCGAATGAAGAGGATGCGAATCGCGCTTTGAAGGCTGCTTACGAGTCGATGGTTATTGAGCTGCATGCTCGCCGTACTATCTTAAGCGCTCTGCCTGATGAACTCGTTGTGCAGAAGATGTTCGAGGTTCTGGCCCCCCGCTATGTCGGTCGCCATGGTGGCTATACTCGTATTACGAAGATCGGTCGCCGCAAAGGCGATGCAGCGGATATTGCGCAGATCGCCCTGGTGTAAGCAGGTCGGGATACTGTGGCAGGGCAACTGATTTATTAGGTACTTGGCTTGAGTACCTGGATACCTGGGCACTTATGAATATTGCGTGTTGTATAGAGTATGATGGGACCGATTTCCGTGGCTTTCAGCGTCAGCTTACGAGCCATGGGACAACAGTGCAAGGGGCACTTGAGGAGGCCATCGAACGCCTTTCAGGAACTTTCACTGTGGTCAATGCTGCGGGCCGGACAGATGCTGGTGTGCATGCAAGCGGACAGGTAATACATTTCCATCCCGCTGTGCAGCGCTCGCTGGAGATCTGGCAACGCTCGCTGAATGCTGTCTTACCGAGTACTATCGCTGTACGCTGGGTGCGCTCAGTCCCTGAACAGTTTCATGCCCGCTTTAGTGCTCTGAGTCGTTCATATCGGTATACCGTATGGAACGCTCCTGCACCAACGGCGCTGGCTGCCAGGTATAGTTACCATTGCTCTAAGGCTCTGGACACTGACCTGATGAATGAAGCCTGTCAGCTGTTGCTGGGGAGTAAAGACTTCGGAGCCTTTGGGCATAGTCCCGGTGATGCAAATCCGCGTATTGCACGCGAAGGGTCGCGCTCTTGCGTACGTACGATGCAGGTCGCTCGTTGCACCCGTCCAGTGGCTGGTGAGGCACCTGTCACCTTCGAATTTAAGGCCAATGCCTTTCTCACGGGCCAGGTCCGTCGAATGGTGGGTACCTTACTCCTGGTGGGGCAGCAACGTCTCACGCTAGAAGAATTTGCTGAGATCTTACAACGTGCGGAGAAGACGCATCCTGGTGCAGCGGCTCCGCCACAGGGGCTATGCCTTATAGGGGTTGATTATCCTGAAAAATTTGGAGTAACACAGAATGAAAAAGACATATAGCGCCAAGGCTGGCGATCTGCAACCGCAATGGTATGTCATCGACGCCGAGGGACAGGTCCTGGGTCGCATTGCGACGCAGATCGCGCAGATCTTGCGCGGTAAGCATAAGCCAACGTTCACACCACATTTGAACACTGGCGATTTTGTGATTGTGGTCAATGCTGATAAGATTGCTACTACTGGCAATCGTATTGATCAGAAAATCTATTATCGCCACTCCGGTTATCCCGGTGGCTTGAAGAAAACAACACTGCGCCAGACCCTGGAAGGTAAGCATCCAGAGCGTGCTCTGGAGCATGCAGTGCGTGGTATGGTTATGCATAATCGCCTTGGAACACAGGTGATGGGTCGCTTGAAGATCTATGCAGGCCCTACTCATCCGCACGAGGCTCAGCAGCCACTCGTCTGGACTGGCCCTGAGGCTTTGTTAAAGCAGTATACTGAGGCAAAGTAAGAAAGAGGAGATTTACCTTGGCTGAAACCCCAAAAGGTGAATACTACTACGGTCTGGGTCGGCGCAAGACTTCGGTTGCTCGCGTACGTATCTACCCAAACGGCGATGGTAGTATCATCATTAATGGCAAAAATGCTCAGAACTACCTGGGACGCGAAGCGCATCTGGCGACTGTCGCTTCTCCCTTGCGCGCACTCGATCTCAATGGCGAGTCCTATACTCTGACTGTCCGCGTTCTTGGCGGCGGTGTGAGCGGTCAGGCCGGCGCGATCCGCCATGGCCTCGCTCGCGCGCTTGTACGCTTGAACCCTGATTTCAAACTGGCTCTGCGTAAAGCTGGTTTCCTTACACGTGACCCACGTATGAAGGAAAGAAAGAAGCCAGGCTTGAAGCGTGCTCGTAAGGCACCACAGTACACAAAACGTTAAGCGTTTCCTGTGTTCTGTTCCCTGCAGACAAAACAAAAAGGAGGAGACTCGTGCTTACGAGCCTCCTCCTTTTGCTGAGTAAAGGCAACCTCTTTTGCAAGAGGCTGCCTTTTTATCGTTACGTCAGCTTGAGATTCTAGTAGACCGGTGTACACCAGTTGATGTATTTTTTGTTGATGCCACGGACGATGTCAAAGTAGAGGTCCTGGAGCTTCTGGCCGATAGGGCCAACTTTGCCGGTACCGACGGAGTTATGGTCGACTTCGATGACCGGGGCAATCTGCGCTCCGGTACCGCAGAGGAGGATCTCGTCGGCTATGTAGAGCTCGGTGCGGTCGATCTGACGCTCGTGGACAGTGATTCCCAGCTCTTTGGCTGCGAGTTGGATGATGGTATCACGGGTGACGCCTAGCAGGATGTTCTCTGTAGGTGCCGGTGTGACGAGCTCGCCGTTGATGTACAGGAAAATATTCTCGGCACTGCCTTCGGCGACATGTCCGTCGTGGGTGAGCATGATGGCTTCGTCGTAGTTGTTCAGGAGGGCCTCGCTTTTGGCGAAGGCGGCGTTGACATAGCTACCGGTAATCTTGGCACGGGCGGGCATGGCGTTGTCGTCGATACGACGCCATGAGGAGACTCCACAGCGCAGGCCGCTGATATCGACGTAGTTGCCCATTGGCTCCGAGGTGCACAGGTAGTCGTCGGTTAGATCATTCAGGCGTACACCGATGATCTCGTCACTCTTGTAGGCGACGGGACGCTGGTAGACATCCTGGCGCTGCCCGTTGCGTTTGACAAGCTCGACGCTCTGTTCTATCAGGTCCTCGACGCTGTATGGAAGCTTCATACGCATGATCTTGCTGGAGCGTAAAAGACGCTCGTAGTGTTCACGCAGACGGAAAAGGTAGACCTGTCCCTCTTCTTCGTTCCAGTAGCCGCGAATACCTTCGAAGCAGCCTGTACCATAGGCAAAGGCATGCGAGCGAACAGAGATGACGCCGTGCTCTGTCGGAGTGTATTCACCATTCATAAAGAGAACTTTTGCATCTATTGGCATGGTATTCTCACCTCTCTTATAAAATCTCTTATAAAATCTTTTTCCCTAGCGCGGAGAGAATCAGTTCGACTGCAAGCCGGGCTGTGGTGTTCTCCCGATCCAGGATCGAGTTGACTTCGACGACATCCATGGAGATCATGCGCTCGCTCTCGGCTACCATCTCCATTGCGAAGTGGGCCTCGCGATAGCTTAAGCCACCACGGACAGGCGTGCCGACACCAGGCGCTTCACGTGGATCCAGTGAGTCCATATCCAGGCTGAGATGGATGGGGGCTTCACCAGTTCCGGCGATCTCGATAGCTTGCTGCATGACATATGCGATGCCGCGCCGATCAATATCGGACATCGTAAAGACGTGGATATGATTACTGCGCAACAGCTCTTGCTCACCCGCATCCAGGTCACGTGCCCCAACGATGACGATCTGGTTTTTGTCGATCTTGGGGGCCCAGCCATTGACATTGACAAGCTCGGGATTGCCCAGACCCGTAAGTGCAGCCAGGATCATGCCGTGAATATTGCCGGAGGGAGTTGTCCCTTCAATATTAAAGTCGGCATGGGCATCGACCCAGATGACGCCGACGTTTGGATGTGCTTTTGCCACTCCAGTGATCGAGCCCAGCGCCATGCTATGGTCGCCGCCCAGGATCAGTGGAAACTCCTGCTTATCAAACGCTGCGCTTACGGACTGCGCCAGTTCTTCCGCGAGATGGACAATCGGTTCAAGATATTTTAGCCGTGGATTCCCGGTCGGTTCGCCTTCCGGTAATGGGATATTGAGATCACCAACATCGTGCGTTTCATGGCCCAGACGATGTAGCTGATCGAGCAGACCTGCATACCGAATGGCACGCGGCCCAATATCAACTCCACGACGATCCGCGCCAAGATCGATTGGCGCTCCAATAACACGTATTCGCATATTTTACCTTACACCTCTGTTCAACATTGAACGTCGACGAAATTACACATGCAATAGCTACTAACTTTATGGTTTCTCTCTGTGACTACTCAGATCTTCAAGATCTCAGTAGTCACTCCCGTTTACAAAATAGACGGGATTTCTTTTCATTATAGCCACTGTTCTCAAGATTTGTCTATCCACTACACGATGGGTTCGATCTCAAGTAGTTTGAGCCAGACCTCTGTATCGTTGTCGTTGAAGGTCTCAATGCGGAAGATAATGTTGATGTGTGTAGCCCGAGCGATGCGTTCGATCTCGGAGGCCCCACGAATGTAGGTACCGGTATAGCTGGCATTGGTCTCAGTTCCGCTGGCCCTGGCGCTGTCGGTAAAGCGTAGACGGAGGTTCTGGTTGTTCTTGCCGCTGGTCCAGGTTCTGAGGCGACGTAGATTGGTCATCTTGAAGACCGGTTCAGGATTGCCGGCACCGAAGGGCGCGAGGGCTCGTAGCTCTTGATACGTTTGATAGTTGAGCTTGTCGATTTTCGTAAACACGAGATCGGCTTTATTGGGCATAAATGGTGGCGCGACCTCACTACTCTCCTGCTCTGTAACGACACCGGTCACGTCAGGTACCTCGGTCCCTTCAATGAGCACGCTCTCATCCGCTTCACTCTGCTCGCCTGATCCGCCATTGGCGTGCCAGTTGAGCAGGTGTTGACGTAGCTCTTCGATGCGGCCGTGCTCGATGGTAAAACCAGCGGCTTGCGCGTGTCCACCATAGCGGACAAGCTGGGACGAGAAACTACGCAGGGCCTCTATGATATTGAAGCCCTTCTGACTGCGGGCTGAACCGCGGCTGAGGCCCGTCTGGGGATCATTGCTGAGGACCATCACGGGCTTGTTGAGCTCCTCTGATAGCTTGCCAGCTACAAGACCGATAATCCCCTCATGCCAGTCGTCACCATCGACCAGGGTGACTGCGTGTTGAGGATTATTCCTGGCTTGCTCACGGACGCTATACATCAGCTCTTCTGTCTGCTGCTGGCGTTGGATATTCAGATTGTGTAGCTCTTCGGCCAGTTGTTCCGCTTCAGCATGATCTTCAGTGGTGAGTAGATTGAAGGCGATGCTGGCCTCTTTCATACGACCGGCGGCGTTGATACGTGGAGCGAGGCTAAAGGCGATGTCGCGTTCACGGATATGACCGGGCTGGAGTTGTGCTTTATTGATCAGTGCATGTAAGCCGGGGTTGTGCGTCGCGTTTAAGTGCTCCAGTCCCAGGTGTACGTAGGTATGATTGTCGCTGATCAATGGTGCGATATCACCAATTGTCCCGATTGCTACCAGGTCCAGTAGCTCTTGCTCATCGATTAGAGAACGTCCAGCGTCTCGATAGAGGGCCTGTGTGACCTTGAATGCTATACCTACACCACATAGGTAATGCTCGCCCGATTGGCAGTCTGCTCGCCATGGATTGACCATTGCGTAGGCAGGGGGGAGCTCTTTGGGTGGATGATGATGGTCGGTGATAATAACAGTCATGCCTAACTGGTTGGCGTACGCGACCTGCTCAACATCTGAGCTAGCGCAATCGGTCGTGATGATGAGCTGCGTTCCACGCGCTTTAAGCATGTCCAGGGCTGCTAGATTGAAGCCACAGCCATCGTTGAGACGATGGGGGATATGAAAATCCAGCACAGCGTCGGGCTGTATAAGTGTGCGCAGGGCACGGAAGAGGAGCGCGGAGGAGGTGATACCGTCCGCGTCGTAGTCTCCATAGACTGTTATATGCTCTTTGGCGTCGATCGCTTGCTGGATACGCCGCAGAGCCTTCTCCATATCTATGATTGATAGGGGATCGCGTACCGCCTTGTATTCTGGGTGTAGAAAACGCTGCATCTCCTCTACGCTGCGCAGACCGCGATTATAGAGAAACTGAGCCTGTAGCGCGGTGATCCCGGCGTTGAGGGCAGCGTTATAGAGATCGTTCGCGCTGATATCGAGCCGGGGATAGACCTCCCAGGCGTTGTGGTCATGTGTTGATGGAGCTTCCAATGCGTTTCCTCATGTTTTAATCGGGCAGTAAGCGTACAAAGACCTCGTTGCCGAGAAGTCGTCCACGTGTGCTCAGGCGCAGCCATCCGTCTTCAAACTCAAGGAGACCAGCATCATTGACGGTATGTAGACGATCGCCAACGAACTGTGAGAACGGTTCACCAAAGCGTTGTTCAAAGGTTGGGAGATGGATGCCCATGGCAGTGCGTAATCCCAGGAAAGAGGTCTCAGACATCGCCTGCTCTTTATTCACTACCTCAACTTCACTCTCAATAAGCGGGATCTCACGCGCCTTGAGACGTTTCATATAGGTCGCAGGATCGCGTTCGATGGTGTAGCGCTGATCGTTGAAGAAAGAGCTTGCGCCCGCTCCCATACCGATGTAGGGCAGATTCTGCCAGTAGGTGAGGTTATGACGGCTATGATGACCTGGTAGCGACCAGTTCGAGATTTCATAGTTATAATAGCCAGCTTTGCTCAGGTAGTCGTCGGCGTACTCGTACATATCAGCGCACAGGTCTTCATCGCCTGGTGTCAGTGTTCCTTCATTGACCCAGGTAAAGAAAGGTGTACCCTCTTCAACGATCAAGCTGTAGAGCGAGAAATGTTCGGGATGGAGTGCCAGCGCCTGCTCCAGCGTATCTTGCCATTGCTGCATACTCTGACCTGGTAGACCGAACATAAAATCGATATTGATAGAGGTAAAGCCGGCTGCGCGAGCAGAGTGAACAGCCTGTGTGATCTCCTCTGGTGTATGAATACGGCCCAGGGTCTGTAAGAGTTGCGCGTCAAAGCTCTGTGCACCCATACTCAAGCGATTGATGCCGGCCTTACGCAAGCCAGCAAGTTGTCCCTCGTCCAGCGTACCTGGATTGGCCTCCATCGTAATCTCTGCATTTGCATCCACATCGAAGGCCGCGTAACAGGCATCTAGCAGCCGTGTCATCTGCTCAATACTCAGCAGGCTAGGAGTGCCACCACCGAAGAAGATCGTACGTGAGCGACGTTTGCGTCCATCTGCATAGCGTGCCTTAGCGCCTGCTAGCTCAATCTCAGTCAGCAGGGCACGCACATACGGCTCGCGCAGCGGGAGGATGCCCGCATACGTATTGAAGTCGCAATAGTGACAGCGTGTATGGCAGAACGGGATATGGAGATAGAGCGAGGCCGTCTCCAGCAGATCCTGGATCGGTTCAGTTGTATTCAAAAGGAATTGTGGTATGCGCGATGTCGTGGCTTGCATGTCCTGTGTATCCGATCTCATCGATATGTCTTTGCTAGCTTTCTGCCATAGTTCAAGGTGAGCAAAAGGCTGTCCAACGATAGTGTAACGTATTGATGCTAAGAATAGTTGTGTTTAAAAGGCCTGTATAAGCGAGAAGGAGCACTCTCTAAGGTTACTCTCAAAGAATGCTCCTACATTTCATGCGTTCCTACTGTGAGAGAGCCGAAGGACCTTCTGGTGTATAGCGTACCTGATCGTAGCTATCTCTTACAAGGCCCAACTCTCTCGAGACTATTGACCTGTGCTGGTACCTGTTGCAGTGCTGGTACCCGTTGCGGTGCTGGTACCTGTTGCAGTGCTGGTACCCGTTGCACCAGCCGTGCCGGTCGCTCCGGTCGCTCCCGTTGCCGTAGCAGTGGGTTGGGCGGGCGGTGAAGACGGAATCCAGCTTGGAACATTGGACGGGTCAAACTCTTTATTAGAGTCAGGGGTACTGAAATTTGCGCCCTTCACCTTCTGAAGAGCGATCCAGTATGTTAAGGCATTCCCCTGCAGTGCGGTCAGGTCAGTGGTGCTGATGCCACGAGCAGGATCGACATTCTCAATCTGCATGACGTGCCATGTGCCATTCTCACTCAAGACCGGGCTCAGTTCGCCAACTTTACGGGCCGGATCTGAGATCCAGCTATCGACGACAGCACCAAGGTTTGAGCCATCATTGAGCATATACTGACCGGGAGCGCGCCAGCCGAACTCACCACCATTTTGTTTGGTGTTGTTATCAACCGACTTTTGTTTCGCCAACGTTGCGAAGTCCGCGCCACCCTGTAACTGCTTAAGCGTGCTCTGTGCATCTTTCAGTGTAGAGAAGGTGATACCACGTACCTGTACCTGACGGGTCGGTGACGTAATCTGCTGGGCCAGATAGCTCTGCATATTATTGCGGCGTACGACCAGGGCCATCGCGTTTTGAATATCGCCATTGCTCACATTCGAGGTCGAAAGGAACTGCTGATAGGTTGTCCCACTCGGCAGTTGTGCTTTGAAGTCATTCATGGCACTGGTTATTTCGCTACTGGAGGGATTGATCTTATTCTGGATCGTGCTGCTCTGCTTATTCAGCCAGTTCGTAATGACAAGATTTTCCTGCAACCACTGAACGCTCTCGGTGGCCATCTGTGATTGCGTATAGACCGTCTCTTCAGTCTGCTCCTGCTGGCTAATTGTATTATACGCAGTCTGAAGTGTGTTCTGCTGACTTTTCGCGGTCGTGAGTTGTTGCTGTGCGGTAGCCAGTTGGGATGCCAGAGCCGTATGCTGGCTGGAGTTCGCGGCTACACCCTTAAGCTGTGTGTTGAGGGTATCAACCTTGCTCTGGGCGGTGGTCACAGTCTTTTGAGCAGCGGTAGATTTCTGCTGTGCGGCATCTTGTTGTGCACGCAGACCATTTTTGCCTTTAATCTTATTCGCCTCAAGCTGACCTTTTAGCGCGATAAGTTTATGGTATTCAGATTGCGGAATATTCTGGCCGTTAACATTAGCGATTGGTTCATTGGGTATAACGATATTGAAGTCGGCCCAGAAACCAACAAATACGACGATAATGCCCAGAATAATGAGACCGATAAATCCCCAGATGCCGTAGCGTTGTAGCTGGGTCTTCTGGGTTTTGGTGAGGTGTCCGCCGTAGCCAAATATAAGAGGTTTACCGTCGCGACGTACTGTAACATGCGCCGCTGTCTGTCTATTATATCGTCGGGACTGCGCGGAACGCGGGGATTGCTTTGTATCAGGCTTACGCTCCGTTTGATTAGCCATCAAAACCTCCAACGTGGTTAGCCCTGACCTGAGTTCCAGCGATATGTATGTTGTAATGCGTAAGAGGCTGTCCCCAGGGTGTGGATCAGGTTGCGACCTATTGCGACCTCTGCATTACCAGGATGCCTCTGACTGGCAATAGCGACAAGAGAGCTACTATTGCCAGCCGGGCATACACCCGCCTACAAGCCAGGAAGTAACAAACTATTACATCCCACGCATATGCTCTGCTGTATAGGGGAGCAGAGCCATAAAGCGGGCCTGTTTGATCGCAGTGCTCAGACCACGCTGATGCTTCGCGCAGGTGCCCGTCTTACGGCGGGGCTCGATCTTGCCGCGATCCGAAATGTATCGCTTCATGAAGCGGCCAGCATCTTTGTAGTCAATCTCACGTACGTGGTCATGACAAAACGAACAAATTTTGCGGCGAGAAGAGCGCTCACCGCGGTCGCGACGCTCACGGCGTGGAGCCGATGTTTTCTGCACAGTCTTTCTCCTTCAATGTAGCCTGCTTGTTTTGGCAGACTAGAAGGGGTGATCCTCCAGATCTCCCAGACCGTCATCATCGGGGCCGTTCAGGTATGAGTCTGAGCCACCATCGCTGGGCTGCTGATTCTTAGGAGTCAGCATCTCCATTTCGTTGGCGATGACATCATATGCAGTGCGTTCGACACCATTGCGATCGGTGTATTTGCGCGATTGCAGACGACCTTCGATATAGACTTTCTGACCTTTTTTCAAGTATGAGGCACACGTCTCTGCTAGCTGACGCCATGCAGTGATGTTGAACCACTCGGTCTCCGTCTGTCGTTCACCAGTTGATGAGCGAGAAGTTCGGCTGACTGCCAGGGAAAACTTTGTCACGGCAACGCCCTGTTGCGTATAGTTCATCTCTGGGTCACGACCAAGGTTACCAATAAGAATGAGTTTATTCACGATTCACATTCCTTTCGACGTGCAGTTGTTAACCTCAACTCTAGGGAGAGATTGGATGACAGTCCCCAAACGTCTTGTGGTCTTACTCATAATAAGTAAAGACTACGCCTCAATATGTTCTTCGCTATTCTCGGTTGCCGGGGTCACAGGAGCCTCTTCGGCTACGGGAGCCTCTTCAGCTACGGGAGCCTCTTCGGCTACGGGAGCCTCTTCGGCTACGGGAGCCTCTTCAGCTGTCGCTTCGGTGGTCTCGCTCTCGGTGGTTGCCTCTCCGGTTACCTCAGGGGCAGCGGCAGCGGCTGCTGCACGGGCCTCACGCTCTTCGCGTTCCTTCTGGATGGCCTTTGGATCACGTCTGCGAGACATGTAGCGCAGAACAATTTCAGAAACCTTTAGAGTACGTTCGAGTTCTGCCACGGTCTCAGGAGTCAGAATCATGTCAATGAACACATAGTTACCATCGCGATGGCGTTCAATTGGATACGCCAGGCGACGACGCCCCCAGTTATTGACTCGTACGATTTGACCGCCATAATTAGCGACGATCTGAGTGAGACGATCCATAACAGACCGTGTCTCCTCTTCGCTGACTTCGGGATTAAAAATTACGCCAAGTTCGTAATCTCGCTTTACCACGAAGCCACCTCCTTCCTCTGGGTGTGCTCCTGGTCAGCATATGCTGCCAGAGCAGGTGGAGCATCAATAATCGAAAACGATTGGTTGATGCCAAACTTCAGATGCCGCATCCTGGATGCTGCGCTCTTACTGTTGATCCGAACACCTGAACAGTCACGCTCGTCGCGTCGCTGTTCAGTACAAGATCTTAAAAGATCAGATCCAATAAAAAATCCGCGGCCTCATTTATGTAAAAGTCTCTCACGCATGTGGTGAGCGGTGATGCCAACGTGTTTACGAACATGCAAAGTGGACACCGATGATTTTATGGATACTCACTGTGTTCATAAACCTGTAGAGGCCATCAATACCACGCATTATAACATTGTTCTCCATGTCTGACAATAGAGTCGAGTCCTTTTGATTTCCTGCCCTCCTATTCTATTTCTATGTAAGAAAAGTGGAAGAAGCGGAAAATTTTGTGTTCGTTGCTGCCTGTATGAGATAAATGGGTGCTATTGGTGCTACCAGCTAGAAAGTTGTAGAGAGAGTATGAGTTCGTTGGGTAGCTCGTATGGATGGTTTTACCGTGTGCTTTTACTCTCTCTGTAGTTGTGCGTTTATATAGAATATACATATTTATATCTACATATTTTTAAAGGAGCAGTTATGTCTGCTACTGTTATGCAGGCCAGATATGCCAGTATACGCGAGATTCGTCGGAGACAGCGAAGGGCGCAGTGGGCGACTGGTACCGTGCTGTTTTTACTTGGTCTTGTGTTAGAGGCTCTCTATCTTGCTTGCTATCCCTGGCTAGCCGGGCGCAACACTACGGCGCAACACGATACAGTACGTCAGGCCTGGGAGTCGTCTGTGCCTTATCTTGGTCAGGTCTATCATCTGCTTGACTGGACGCCTTATGTGCAAGCTCTCTATCAGTGGCCGGACTATCTGCGTGGGCATCTGTATCCATTATTGTTCTTGCTCGCGCTGGCGCTTATTCTTGTGGTAGTTGCTGCTGGCGTTGGGGCACGTGGTGATCGCAAATTGCGTGATAATATCGTCGCCGGGCGTCCTGTCTTTGTTGTTATCTTCTTGCTGACCTGTATCTTTGGCCTGACAATGCTCTGCTCTCCCATCTATGCCAATATGTTTACGCGCGACATGTTTCTGTCTGGTTTGAATGGACGTATGGTGGTTGTCTATCATCTCAACCCCTATGTTGCCAATGCCTCTACTCAGTCGATCCTCAAGCACGACTCGTTGCAGCAGGTGCTGAACTCGCTGCAGATGGGCGTGCGCTATCCGACGCCGCCATTCGGTCCTGTCTGGATGGATATCGGCATCCTCATCTCGCTGATCCCGCACAGCACTATTGTCGATACGATCCTCAGTTTCCGTATGTTGAGTCTGTTGATCCATCTGGTGAATGTCTTATTGCTCTGGTCCTTGCTGGCAACGCTGAGGCCATGGCAGCGTCTCTCAGCGACGGTCCTGTACGCCTGGAATCCGTTGGTGTTGTTGTTGGGTATCTCGCAGGGGCATCAGGAGATGGTGATCATTCTGCTGGTCCTGTTGGCTCTGACCAGTATTCAACGGAACGCTACGATCTTAAGCTGGGTCTTTATCTTATTAGCGGCACTGGTCAACCTGACCTGTCTCCTGCTCCTGCCGATTTTCCTGTTCTGCCTGCTACGTCAGACGCGTCTTATGGGCTGCTTCTGGCGACTCTCCTGGAGCCTGGGGATGCTGCTGGTAACGGTGCTGGTCGTCTTTATGGCGTATATACCGTACTGGCAGGGCTGGAGTCTGCCGGGAATGTGGCTCAATCTACGTGAGGTCTTCTGGCAGGATAGTTCACTCAATTCGTTGAATGCTGTGATTATCGCGCTACCTCTCCATCTATCTCCAGCCGTTATGACCTATCTGCAGCCTCCCTATTGGTCGCTGGGTGTGCTTGTACTGCTGGCTTGCTATCTGCTCCTCGTATTTATACTGGCGGACTCGATAGATCTGACGTTGCTGTGTGGAGGTTGGTTGCTCTTGCTCTGGTTAGTAATGAGTCCCATCTACTGGCCCTGGTACCTGCTCATTCCTATGGTCTTCGCCATCTGCGCTGGCAATCGTAAGCTGACGCTCTGTACAGTACTGCTGGCCTGCGGAGCCTTTCTCTGCTGGTATTACTGGCAGTGGAGAACACCCTGGCCGCTCGAAGGTCTGGTGGTGATTGGTATTCCTTGCCTGGTCTGGGGCTGGGTCCTTTTCTTCTCAACTGTGGGACGGGCCTTTGGGCGTCGTGGGCAAGATGCTGATGCCTTTGATGATGATAAGTATGAGTATGAGTATGAGTATGAGGAGATTGATGATCAAGATGATCTCTTTGACGATACGACGCAGCAATTCGTCGGTCCCCAGGAGATTCCAACGCATCCAGCAGTTGTGACACGGCACATTCCTCAGCGTAACGTAAATCTTCATCCCGATCGGTTTTAGCTCGCTTGCAGTAACAGGCGAGCTAGCGAAAAGATGACTTTATGGGATAAGACTGAAGACCTGGACCGCTAGTTGCTTCACTTAGCGGGTTATGTTATAATGATCTGCGCATGCGGGGTTTCCGCTCGTGAAAAAGGCTTCTCTTCGCCTTTGATTGAGCCCTCTCTCTGTCTACTTTACCCTCTTCTGTTGTGCTTGCGTACTTCGCACTTCATTTAGCAGATACTGAGCGGTCGAGTTGTGTGTCCTGATCTGGATGGATCAGTGACGCTGTTACATTGGTTTTACCCTCGCAAATGCAGAAAACTTACAGAAAGAAAGAGTCTTATGCCAAAGCAAAAATTAAAAACCAACAAGGCGATGGCCAAACGTGTAAAGGTCACCGCTGGCGGTAAGTTCATCCGCCGTAAAGTGGGCATCAACCACTTGCGCCGCAACAAGTCAGCACAGTTAGTTCGTTCCGCCGATAAGGGCTTTGAGCTGTCGACGGCTGATACACGTCGTCTGAAGCGCTTGCTTCCTTACGCTTTCTAAGAGTAACGAGTCTACTAAGCAGTTATTGGAGGATAACGAAAAACTATGCCACGTGTAAAACGCGGAGTTACCGCTCACAAAAAACACAAAAAAGTATTACAATTTGCGGAAGGCCACCGTGGTACGCGCCGCCGCTTGTTCCGTCCCGCGCATGAGTCAGTCATGCGCTCAATGGCGTATATGTATCGCGACCGCCGTAGCCGCAAACGTGATATGCGCCGCCTGTGGATCACTCGTATCAACGCTGCTGCTCGTATGCATGGCATCAGCTACAGCCAGTTGATGCACGCGATCCATGTTGCCAATATCGAAGTTGATCGCAAGATCCTGGCCGAGATGGCGGTTAACGATATGCCTGCATTTAGCACGCTGGTCAAGACCGCGCTGGATGCCGCACATCTGGATACCACTACCGCTAACGCGTAAGCGATGCACACAAGCTGAAGGGCCTGCGATATCATAGTCTGATATCGTGGGTTCTTTTTTTATGACTCTGCCCTGTTGTTGCGAAGAGGAGGCTGGCTTGAAGACGCTGATTACTAGTCCTGGCAATGCACGTATTGCGAAACTTCAGACGCTGCATACGACGCGCGGTCGCAAGAAAAGCGGCCTCTTCCTGATGGAGGGACCGCATCTGCTGGAGGCGCTGCTGGATGCACGACTCTGGCCGCAGGAGGTTTTTTATCATCCGGCTCTGCTTGAACGTACGCCAGAGGGGAACGCTTTGCTGACGCGTCTGCTGACGGTGGCGGAGCAAGAGGCGCGTCAGATGGATCTGGTTGAAGTTGGCGAGCGGGTCATTGAGGCGCTGGGTGAAGTACAGACCTCGCAAGGTGTTGTCAGTGTGCTACCTCTGGATGCTCTGCAGTATCGTGCGCTACTGGCGCGGAGACCACAGCAAGAGCGACCCTGCCTTTTGATCCTGGATGATCTGGCTGATCCGGGCAATATGGGAACTGTGTTACGTACGGCGCTAGCTGCGAACGTCGAGCGCGTCCTGCTGACACCGCACTGTGTAGATTATTTTAGCCCCAAGGTCGTACGTGCAGCTGCTGGTGCGCATGTCGCGCTACCTGTTGAGCATGACCTCTCCTGGGAAGGGATCGCTGAACGTGTCTCGACCCATTGTGGTGGGACGCCGCGTGTTCTGGTTGCGGAAGCCGGTAGTGATGAGCTCTATTTCAGTCAGGATCTCACGCAACCCTTCGCACTGATTGTTGGCAATGAGGCTCATGGTCCATCGCCGCGTGCCTACGCTCTCGCGACCCGCTCGATTAGTATCCCGCTGGCGAACAATGTAGAGTCGTTGAATGCGGCGATGGCGACCGGTATTATTCTGTATGAGTGCGTACGCCAGATGCAGCAGAGATAGCAGCGTCTATATAAACAAAATAAAAAAGAGTACCAGGGAGAACGCTAGCCTGTTCTCCCTGGTACTCTTTTTCTCTATGCAAGGATTACCAGTTGTTTTTGCGTGTGCTGGTACGCTTGGTTGTAGGCCAATCGCCGGAGTCGGTGCTCCCATCCCATGACTGTTCACGTTTGGTCTCGGGCTGCCGCTCGGGTTTTATTGGCGGGCGAGAGTTGTAGTCATTGGCAGTCTCTGGTGGTGCAGGTGGGACTGGTAGGACAGGTGGGACTGGCGCTTCTACTTGAAAGGGCTGTACTGGTGGGAATGGGAATGGTGGGAACGATGATATTGGCCTGGCGACTGGCGGTTGGAAGTCAGGGATCGGTAGTGGCATCTTAGTTGGCGTCAACGGTATGCTGTAGAGTGGCTCTAAGGGTACCGGCTGTTCTTGTGAGCTCTGTGAACTGTGTTGACTGTGGATGCTGTAGTTGTCGAATGAGCTTCTGTATCTCCCTGCTCCCTGTCTGGAGGACTGGATCGTAGCACTGACGGTGCGGAAGACGCCGCTGATGGTAAGTGGGTTCTCTTCATCGTCTGTGATCGTGCTGAGCATACTGGAGCGTGGCACTTGATAGTGTTGATTATCGCGTAGTTTAAAGGCCTCTACGGAGGCACGCAGCTGCTCTACGAGCCGCGCGAGCTGTTCCATACGCTGGGCTGCATTCTGCGTATTCTGGCTGTTCTGTCGGGTTGTCTCGCTGGTAATCTGCATAATATGGACAGCTCGGTTAGAGTTTTGGACCTGTTGTGTGGCGAGCTGGTTCATATATTCAATCTCTCTGGCCTGGTGTTCGACGGCGGCGAAGATCGATTCCAGTGCGACTCCGGCCTCCTGGGTGAGTCGTGAGCCGGTCGTTGTCTCGCGCTGGGTATCTTGCATGGAGAGTGCGACTGAGCCTATCTCTTCGCGTATGGTTCGTACGATGCGCGCGATCAGGCTGGCCTGGTCTTTCGCGCGTTCTGCCAGACGGCGGATGTCGGCGGCGACCGCTCCGAAGCCTTTGCCGTTATCGCCGGCCATGGCCGCCTGAATGGCGGCGTCGAGGGCGAGCCGGTTCGTCTGATGCGCGATGCTGGCAATGACCTCTACAACTTCATCGATCTCGCGTGAGCGTTCGCCCAGGCTCTGGACCTTGTTGGCGGTTCCCTGGACATTATCGGTGATGCGGCTCATTTCGGTGATGGCTTGCTCAACCGATTCGCGACCGACCTGCGCATCCAGGCGGGCAACGCGTGCTACATCATAGAGTTGTTGCGCACGGGCGGCGACTTGATGGTTGACCTGTGTCATCTGCTCAATCTCAGCGGTGGCATCGGCGATTCCTTCGATCTGATGCGTCTCATTGTCGACCAGCTGCGTCATGCGGTTGAGTACCAGGCTTGTTGATTTTTGTACCTCATGGGCGACGCCTTTGACCCGTACGACCAGACTGCCCAGTTCCTCAACCATGTAGTTGAACGAGTCGGCGAGCACACCCAGTGTATCGGTGCTCACCTCAGCCTGCACGCGTAGATCGCCTTCACCGACGCCGCTGACCTCACTGACCAGCTTCTCAACCTGTCCCTGTAACATATCACGTTGCGCCTGCGCATCTTGAATCAGGCGTACGATGTTGTCGAGCATATTATTCATCGAGTTTGCGACAAGATAGATCTCGTCGTTACCGTCGATCCTGGCGCGTGCGGTTGTCTCGCCGCGTGCTATACGCCGTGTGAGCCGTGCCAGCTGGTGCAGAGGGACCGTGATCGTGCGGTAGATAGCATAGCCGATGGTGATAACGACCAGTACGGTGCTCAGAAAGGCGATGAGTGTAACCATCAGCCAGGGATTCGTTTCGGCACCGGCAGTCCCTGCGATACGGTCGCCGATGGTTGCTGTCAGGGCGTTGACTCCATCCCATTGCGTCTGGAGCGGTACATAGGCAGTATTCGCCTCTGTCAACAGGAGCTGGCTGGTAGCGAGCGCTGCATGCTGGCTAATCGCTGTAAGAGCGCGATCCTGAGCGCTATTATAGGCGGGCCAGAGCTGCTGCTGCACCAGGTTGAATGCCTGTTGTTGCTGTTCCGCATAGTGCTGGCTCGAGTAGTTGTTGTCGAGCAATCTACGGCTCTTTTGCATGCTTGCAGCCGTTGCGGCTGCGTAGCTGTGTGGAAACTGTTGCATCCCTGTTACAAAGCTGCTCGTGGCCTCACCGATCTGCAGAAGATCCATCTGGAGCTGTTGCGTGCTGGCTGGTGTCGTGGAATATTGATCCTGATAGACCTGATTTAAAAGGTAATGGATGCGCGGAAGATAGCTTCCTGTCGTGGTAGTGGACTTGAATGCACTTATGTTCGTTTGAGTGATCTGTCCCTGCTCGATCTGTTTCTTTGCGAACGTAATACCTAGAGCTGAGATGACAATACCAGGGATGACCGCTGCTAGCAAAAAAGCCAGCAAGAGACGGCGAGAGATTTGCATATTGGTTATAAACTTGAGCATGGATACTTCGGCCCCTCCTCTGACGCCCAAAGACTACCTCTACCACCCCCACTTACCCCCACTGCTCTATCTTCATCAGCTGTGAAGAGTCTCGCGCTATCAGATGAGTGAGTGGTACCTTGTTGGATGTAATAACCTTCATTATTAAGAAAAGTTAGGCGAACGATCAAAATTCAGTGTACCCGTGGATTCTCTAATACAAAATTTGCACCGCTTCTATAGCCTATTTATCCTATTTACGTCTGTGCAATGGTCTGCAAAGAAACGATATAATCAAGAGTAGTGAAGAAAACAAAGTAAAGCCCTGGCTGAGTTTTCTCTGTGCACTCTGTTTTTGAAGTATGATTGCTTTTAGTTATTCTTATGATTGCTTTGAGCTATTGTAATGAAGCCAAAGGAGCCTTCTGCATATGTCGTCGATTCCTGTTCATACCACTGCTATGGATATTACTGACTCTACTAACTCTACTGACTGGCCCTTTCAAAAGGTATTGATTGCGAATCGTGGTGAGATTGCGGTACGTATCATTCGGGCCTGCCGCGAGCTTGGATTACACAGTATTGCCGTTTATAGTGAGGCCGATCGCCATGCATTGCATGTACGCATGGCCGATGAGGCGTATTTTATTGGACCTCCTGTCGCAGCGCAGAGCTATCTGCACGTTCCGACGCTGATCGATGTTGCGCGACGTTCGGGTGCGCAGGCGATCCATCCCGGCTATGGTTTCCTCTCTGAGAATGCTGATTTTGTGGATGCCTGTCATGAGGCCGATCTGATCTACGTGGGGCCGAGTGCTGAGGCGCAGCGCGCGATGGGTGAGAAGACCGCTGCTCGTCGTGCTGCCATCGCCGCTGGTGTGCCAACCGCGCCCGGAGCTATCATCGACGCTGCCAGCGATGCTGAGATCCATGCCAGTGCCGAGAAGTTAGGCTATCCAGTATTACTCAAGGCGGCGGCTGGCGGTGGTGGTAAAGGCATCCGGCTGGTACACCGTCCTACGGAACTGCTCTCGTCACTGCGTACGGCTCGTAGCGAGGCTCAGAGCGCCTTCGGTGATAATCGAGTCTATCTGGAGAAGGCGATTACACCGGCCCGCCACATCGAGGTACAGTTTATTGCTGATACCCATGGCAATGTTGTGCACCTGGGAGAACGTGAGTGCAGCATCCAGCGTCGGCATCAAAAGCTGGTTGAGGAGTCACCCTCACCTGTTGTCGATGAGGCGTTGCGGCAACGTATGACCGCTGCTGTGATCAATCTGATCCGCTCGATCAACTACGTCAACGCAGGAACCGCCGAGTTCTTGCTGGGACCGGACAATAATTACTACTTCCTGGAGGTCAATGCGCGTATCCAGGTTGAGCACCCGGTCACCGAATGGTGTACGGGGATCGATCTCGTGCAGGAGCAGTTTCGTGTTGCCGCTGGTCTTCCGCTCTCGTTTACGCAAGCAGAGGTTGCGCTGCGTGGAGCCGCTATCGAATGCCGTATCTCAGCCGAAGACCCCGAGCATCGTTTCTTGCCTGCCACTGGCACTGTACAGATCTTGCAAGAGCCTTCTGGACCGGGTGTGCGTGTCGATAGTAGCCTTTACGCCGGACTACAGATCCCGCTTTATTATGATCCCTTGCTCTCGAAGCTGATCGTCTGGGGGAAGGACCGCGCACAGGCGATTGCGCGTATGCGACGAGCGCTCGCTGAATATCATATCTCTGGTGTCAAAACCACACTCCCCTTCTCCCGCTGGCTTATGACGCAGCCTCGCTTTTTAGCGGCAGATTTCTCGACCGACTTTATCGCTGAAGAATGGGATACACGTCAGAGTTTGGAAGAGGAAGAAGAGGAAGAAGGAGATCCGAAAGAAGCAGGAGCAGTGTCAGCCGTACCGACCTCAGAGCAACTGGCCGCTATTGTTGCCAGCCTGATGTTGCAGCAGCAGACCGAACGTGAGCAGGCGCGGCGACAGCCGTCGGGTCAGAACCATGGGAACGCTGAGAGCAGCCGCTGGCGTGATAGCAGCCGACATACTATGTTGCGGCCACAGTAAATAGTTGCCTGAGGATCTTCGCTGTTTGCTTATTCTGGTGCTCGGATGTCATTGAAGGGCCAGTAGACGAGCTGGGCTTCTCCAATGATGTTCTGGCGCGGGACGGGTCCCCAGGCGCGGGAGTCAGAACTATTGACACGGTCGTCGCCCATGACGAAATATTGTCCTGATCCTAGCTTGTCGTTGTGAATGGGAGGGTAGAGGTTATAGTTATCTGCGGGTGCGATGTAGCGCTCTTGCAAGAGCGTACCGTTGACGATGACGCGTCTGCCTATGATGCTGATCTGGTCACCGGGGATGGCGATGATCCTTTTAAGATACGTCTGGGTAGGGTCCTTTGGATAGTGGAAGACGATGATATCGCCGCGTGCAGGGGCAGTGAATAGATACGCTGCCTTATTCACCAGGATATATTCCTGCGTATGGAGCGTCGGTTCCATACTCAGCCCATCGACGTAATAGTCCTGCACCGTGAGATGGGTCACGAGCAGGATGAAACAGAGGAGCAGCAGCGTCTTCAATATGTGGAGACGCATGCGGATGAGCAAGCTCTGGAGACGCTGCTGCCTCTGCTGGCGCGCATGTACGGGAGGACTGGCGGAACTGGCAGACCTTAGAGGTCCTGCGGAAAGTGGTGGCTGTTCCTCCTCTTGCATGGCGTGCAGCTCCTTTGCTGGCTATTCTTTTGCTGACTACTCTTTGTCGGTGGGGGGCAGTACAAACTCAGGTGGGTTAGTACCCATCCTTTTACTGGCCTCACTTTTGAGACGCTCGACAGCTTCAAAAGGGACAAAACGACCACCTAATGGCGTTGGATGGATACCCGGTCCATGAAAGTCGCTGCCACCGGTCGGAATTAGCTTATATTCGTCGGCCAGGTCGTGTAGCTGTTGGACCTGCTCTTCAGTGTAGGGACCGTAATAGGTCTCCAGGCCTACCAGGCCAGCTTCGACGAGTTCTGGTAGCCACGCCTGTAGCTTCTGCATGCCAGGGACAGTAAGTGGGTGTGCAATTACTGGCAGACCATTAGCACTCAGGATCAGGCGGATCGCATCGAGCGGTGAAAGCTTGCGGCGTGCTACATAGACAGGACCATCTGAGCGCAAATACTTGTCGAAAGCCTCGGGTACCGATTGAACGTAGCCAGCATCTATCAGGGCCTGCGCGATGTGTGGACGTCCCACGGCACCTTGCGCAATCTCACGCACATGCTCCCATTTGATATCGACGCCCTGCTCGTTGAGCAACTCGACTATACGCTCGCCACGGCGTGCACGGGCATCGCGCAAGACCTTCAGCGTCTCCTGAAATGCTGGTCGCTCGTATTCCAGAAAATAGCCCAGCACATGCATCTCGCCATCGTCAGTATCGGTGTTGAGCTCGATACCAGGGATCAGATCGATCGCCAGACGCGCCGCCGCCTCTGTCGCCTCTGCCAGACCATTGGTGCTATCGTGATCGGTCAGTGCCAGTATGCGCAGATCAGCTTCGTGGGCATATTGTAACAGCTCTGTGGGTGAATAGAGCCCGTCTGAAGCCGTTGAATGAGTATGTAGATCAATTGTATTTGCCATAAGCTTTCTTTCTATATCTAATCGACTAAGATCTGACCAATACAGTAGCGATATCGATCATTCCACTATGCCAGAGGGGAGGGCCACGGCACTACCGAGACCCTCCCCTCTTTGGTATACGTTTTGATGAACGCAGGTCGTTATGATAAAGATAAGTGTTTTACGTGTTGAGATGAACATGTCAATTAGCGTGCGTAGTCTACCGAGCGCGTCTCGCGAACGACACAGATCTTGATCTGTCCCGGGTAATCCATTTCATCCTCGATCTTATGTGCGATCTCGGCTGCCAGGCGTGCCGATGCGTACTCGTCGACCTCTTCAGGTTTGACGATGATACGTACCTCACGACCGGCCTGAATGGCGAACGATTTCTCGACTCCTGTAAAGGAGTTCGCTATATGCTCTAACGCTTCCAGGCGTTTGATATACAGATCGATGGTCTCACGGCGCGCACCTGGACGGGCTGCTGAGATAGCATCGGCTGCCTGTACAACCGCCGCCTCTAGCGTCTGAGGCTCAGTCTCGGAGGCGTGATGTGCCACAACGGCATGGACAACTTTCGCTGACTTGCCGAAGCGACGTGCTACCTCACCGCCGACGATTGCATGCGGCCCCTCGACCTCTTGATCGATGGCTTTCCCAATATCGTGCAGCAGAGCCGCCGTCTTACAGACGTTGACATCTGCGCCGAGTTCATGGGCGATTGTACCGGCGAGGATCGAGACCTCGACCGAGTGTGCCAGCACATTCTGTCCATAACTGGTACGGAAATGCAGGCGACCAAGTATCTTGAGCAGGTCTGGCTGGAGACCATGGACGTTAGCATCCAGGGCAGCGTTCTCACCTGCCTCGCGAATGATGATGTCGACCTCCTGGCGTGCCTTCGCGACGACATCCTCGATACGGGCAGGATGGATACGCCCATCCAAGATTAACTTTGTCAATGCAACGCGTGCGATTTCGCGCCGGACAGGATCAAAGCCAGAGAGGATGACCGCCTCCGGAGTATCATCGATAATCAGGTCAACGCCAGTTGCCGCCTCTAACGCGCGGATATTGCGACCCTCACGTCCAATGATACGTCCCTTCATCTCGTCATTGGGCAAAGGAACTACTGAGACGACCGACTCCGCTACCTGATCGGAAGCACAGCGCTGGATAGCCAGCGTAATGATTTCGCGAGCTCGCGACTCGCCTTCTTCACGCGCACGCTCCTCGATCTGGCGTACTCGTTGTGCTGCCTCGGACCTCACCTCTTGCTCAATATGTTCTAACAGCAGGTCTTTGGCTTGATCCTCGGTGAGTTGAGCCACTGTCTCTAGCTCATTGAGACGCTGCTGCTTGATCTCTTCCAGTTCTGCGCGTATCTGATCTAATTGACGTTCCTTGCTATTAAGTTTACGATCCCGCTGCTCAAGGGCATCGGTCTTGCGTTCAAGGTTCTCTTCTTTTTGTTGGATACGACGTTCTTGTCTCTGCAACTCGGTACGACGTTCAGCGTTCTCGCGTTCCATCGCATCACGGAAGAGGGCCGTCTCATCGCGTGACTCACGGAGTGCAGTCCGTTGCTGCTCTTGTACTAAGAGTAGCCGTTGCTCGCTCTCTTCTTTGAGCTTGCGCAGGTTCTCCTCGTTCTTGGCGCGTTTTGTTGCTGATCCTATTAAGATGCCGGCTACCAGTGCGATAGCGGCCCCAAAGATCAGGACAACGCCGTCCAAGATTAATGTATTATTCACGTCGGCCTACCTCCAATATCAGGGCGATCAGGCCTATAATAGGCTCGAAAAAATGACAACAGTATATACTATATGTGTTTGTTGCGTTTTGGCAATAGGTAAAAGTGTACTATGCGCCAAGCATACTATATAAGAGTGTTAACAATACGTCAAGGAGAATATCAGGATGAAACACAAAATATGTGTCAGGTGCGAATGCTTATATCGTGCAAGAAAGACTGTGTATATATAGCATTCTTGTCCTGCGATAAAGAGCATTTCCATATCTGGCATATGTTTATAAGCAATTCATGCCATCAAGGGTGCTACATCCATGTAGTTACCTTTTTGATATGAAGAACAATCATCATCGATAATATCCTTCACCCTGTGAGCTTTTTGGCCCCCTTTTATCGTTGTTGTCTTTTACGATGCTACATTGCTACATTGCTACATTGCCCAATGTCCGCTGAACATCTGGAAGACCAGGAAGGCCTGGAATGCGATTGCTCCTATCACATAACTATTGTGTAGCCAGGGTCGTTCACCCAGGCGTGCCAGCACAACAAAGGCAGGGATGCAGAGCAAGGCTGCGTACTGTACAGCGGGTAGCGGATCTAGCGGATCTGCCAGGCTTCCCGGTTGATGTGCACTGACCAGGCTCCAGATTACAACAAGTAGACCATAGAGCTGCAGTGGCCATTGTGCTCTATCCAGTCGCAGCTTGCCGAACCAGCCTAGCGCTAAGAGCGTAAGCAGGCCAATAACGATGAGCAGCTCGAAAAGTATATGTGTCGCGCCGTAGGTTAAGAGTCCGCCACTGAATGCTTGCTGTATCGATTGTTGTGTGCCGGGTGGTACTGTATTGCTGCCTTCCTGCGGATGCAAGAAAAGCAAGGGATCGTGAAATGGTTTCGCCAGTGCCAGCGCATAGATCGCCAGCCCAAAGGGGATACAGAGCGAAGCTATGACTGGGAGCCAGCGCAGGATCGGGCCTCTTTGCTGGAATAGTGCACGTTGTCGGAAAAGTTCACAAAGGAAGATGACAAACAACAGGATTCCAGTAATATCGGTCAGTGCAGCCAGTGCTCCACAACAGCCAGCCAGCCACCAGCGTCCATTGCGCAGCAGATAGAGGCAGAGCAAGCTGAACAAAAGCACTAGCGCGGTATTATACGCGGCAAAAAAGAAAAGCGCCGTAGGGAAGGCCGCCAGATAGAGAATACTGCGCCTGGCTCGTCGTGCCGCCAGTCCGCTGCGCTCCTCACGTGCTTCCGCCTCTTCATTCTCCACCGTAGTTGCCGAGTTCACAGTAAACACCAGTCGGTAGAGTACGACCAGGGCCGCGAAGAAGGCGATATTTGTGATGAGCATGCCGGTCAGCAAGGGATCTATATGTGTGAGAGCCGAGCCGAGATGGATCAGCGTTGGATAGAGTGGGAAGAGCGTGCTATAAGCAGGATCGATATAACCCTGAGTTGCTATCGTCACGTTGCGTAGTGCATCCCAATGATACCAGTTATAGAGAACGCTATTAAAGCTGAGCGCAAAGGTTGAGTTATTGTTGACTGTGAATAAAATGCCTCCAAAGTAGGTGAGCAGCAGCAGTAGCAGCCGTGTCCCCAGAAAAGTTGGCAGGACCGCCAGTGCTGACATCCTCCATGATTGTAGCGTTGTAGACCAGGGCTGCCAGGTGGGGCTAGCAGCGGTTTCCACGCGGGTCGTTACTGTTGTATCTTGAGATTGCATACGAGAATGCACTCCTACGCTATTTTTTGTCTGTGTGCGTTTCATCTTTCTAAGACGCCGACCGTGTTACATAGGGTAAACATAGTGACATGCAAGAAAGATAAATGACTCTGTATGATTATACAAGGAATGTGCACTATTGTCATCTCTTTCTGCTGTCGTTTGCTTGTAAGGAGTTCACAATGGGTTCATCGCAATCTCCAAGACCTACTCATGTCGTAACCTGCTTCCTATTAAAGAATGCGGGGCAGGCCGAGAAAGTCTTGATTGTGCAGCGTAGTCAGCGTGTAGGTAGCTATCATGAGCTCTGGGCCGGGATCAGTGGTTTTGTCGAAGCCAACGTAAGTCCGGAGGAGCAGGCCTATACCGAGATCCGTGAAGAGGCCGGGCTGCAACGTGAGCAGGTCCGTCTCCTGAAGCGTGGTGAGGTCGTAGAGTATGTGGACGAGGAATTGAATCGTCACTGGTATGTGCATCCCTTCCTCTTTGACGTACTGACGCCTGAGCAGATTAAGACCGACTGGGAAGCGCTAGCGTTCCGTTGGATTGCTCCAGATGAGATACGAAATTATCAGACTGTTCCCAGGTTGTGGGATGCGTATCAGTCGGCGATCAAGGGTTGATAATACGTAAAAACTGGTGAGAGCTGTGTACGAGAGCACACCCTCCGTGCTCTCGTACACAACGGACCGAGTGCTTCGCACTCAACAGACGAGCCTGTTTAGCGGCCTTTGAAGTCTGGTTTGCGTTTTTCTATGAAAGCCCGCATCCCTTCGCGCATATCTTCGGTGGCGAAGAGGAGGAAGAAATTTTTGCGTTCATGTTCGAGCCCTTCTTCGAGTGAGGTTTCGAAGGCGGCCAGGACGGACTCTTTGGCGAGTTGAGCGGCGACAGCTGGTTGTGCTGCGATCTTCTGGGCAAGCTTTCTGGCTTCAGGGAGCAGGTCGGCTTGCGCTACAACATGATTGACCATGCCGAGGTCGGCTAGCTCCTGGGCGCTGACCGGCGAGCCAGTCAGTACCATCTCCATGGTGCGGTATTTGCCGAGGACGCGAGCCAGGCGTTGTGTGCCACCTGCGCCAGGAATGACGCCGATGCCGATCTCTGGCTGTCCGAAGCGTGCATTCTCGGAGGCGATGATGATATCGCAGTGTAGCGCCAGTTCACAGCCGCCACCCAGCGCATAGCCGTTCACCGCTGCGATGAGCGGAGTACGAACCTTACGAATGCGGCTCCAGGCATCGAAGCCGCCGTTGAGCATCGAGACCGGAGTCTTATCGGCCATCTCTTTAATATCGGCACCTGCTGCAAAGGCCTTCTCACCGGCACCGGTCAAAATAATACAACCGACCGTCTCATCATGATCGAGTGTTTCAAGTGCAGCCGCCAGTTCGTCTACGACCTGGAAGCTCAGCGCGTTTAACTCACGTGGACGATTGAGCGTAACGGTCGCGATCCGCTCTGCTTGCTCCACAAGAATGTACGTGTATTCTGCCATGGTGGTACAATCTCCTTCGATTCAGACGTAAATCCTCTGTGCTTTTTTCCCCAAATACGAAGCAAAACATTTATACCAGGAGAGTATAACATCTAAGCCTGTGAAAGTTGATGAAATGATGATATCCCAAAATAATCATCAATCCAGGCTAGAAGCGAGTCTGTCAAGTAGTTTGTGTATGTATTTTCATTTATTGAGGGAATCTCTCCCTAAATTCGCTTGCAAAACAGTTAAGAGCAGGCACCCAATTACGAATTGGCATGGTCCACTTCTTCGCAATGTTGTGTATGGCCAGATAGACCACCTTGTAGACGGAGTCCTTTGGCACCTGAAAATAATGGCAAGCCATCCACTGATATAAAAGGCTATAGATACAACTATATGACTGTAGCACAGGTATAATTTGTGTCTCAATATATCACGTATAACATATTAAAATCATTCCAATATTATGTTAAAATATAAATTATGATCAATGAACTTATTTGTATCAAAGTATCATAAACTACGCAATGGAGGAATTATGATAAGTGTACGCAGCTGTCCAGGTGTAGAAATATTTGATGGAAGTACCGGAAGAGGTAGCAGAGAATACCTTGCATGGGTAGGTGCAAATAAAGACTGTTATGTTGTCAACGCTTATAAGCCCAAGGCATCATACATAATTAAACTGCATAGGGCAAATTGCCGTCATATTAGTGATTCCAATAAACAGAATTACACAGAAACTGATTATTTTAAGGCATGCTCTTGTAGCTTACAAATTTTGGAGAATTGCATAGCCAACTGGCCTGGCGAGGTACAACACTGTTCAAAATGTATGTAAAATTATCACACTCCAACAGAAAAAAGTAATCTTCCTATATCGACCCTTCATGAGAAGACGCTCGATACAGATGGCAAACCGTGTGTATGAACACTATGCATCTGGATGTTAGCAAAATTCTTTAAAAATATACATGAAACATGGCGAGCGAGGGATCTGATGCAAACTTGGACAGAAGACGATCAGGAACACTTACAATTTATGCAGCAGCATGAGCTAGAATTCTATCAGACGCATAGAGTGAAGCTTAACGATGACTATAGAGAGATGCTAGACCTTTCTATCATCGCTTTTAGGTCGGATCATACTGGAACCGCGATAAGACTTTATGATTATTGCTGCCACGACAATAAGGACAATAGCAACTGCAATAATAAATATAAAGATAATGATTTCTGGAATGCGCAAAAACATTTTTAGCTTCTTTCTGAATTCGTAACGGAACTAGAAGAACAAATGTTGGGTTAGTAGAAACCTTAACTGGTAGGAGTCATCTGACCACAGCTCATCTCATATTATAACAGAAGATACACCAATTCTCCATCTTATCCGCATAAAATGGATAAAGATCACAAAATATCCCATCACTGAAGCACCTAGAAAAACGTAGGTGCTTTTTTATTTCCACTATTCAGGTATAATGATGCATTAAGACCTTTGCATTATGTTACAGGCTCTCGGTTGCAGAGGCCATGATCCGTAGGAGGATACTGAAAGTTACTGAGTGCAGTAGGGGCTACTCCGGCGTCTACAGCAAGGTTGCAGAGGGGACGATCCGCAGGAGGATACTTGAAGTAATAGAAAACACCTGAGCTGTTTGACACTCTTTAGGTAAGCTATTTGGAGGTAATTTCTATAATCAGTAACATTTTGCTTTCTGCCTCGACAAACTATGTGAGATCTCAAAAAACTATCGAGGTGCACGATGCAAATGACAAAGACCCGGTCACAAGTAACAAATTCTTTCATGGAGGAAATCTATCGACGTCACAGACTTACCATTTTCACGTATATCCTTAAACATATCTATTCTAAAGAGGATGCGGAGGATATTCTGCTAGATGTGTTCGTTGCTGCCTTTGAAAGTTCCGTCATTATGGAGCTCAAAGAGCATCAACAATTTGTCTGGTTACGTCGGGTGGCACAGCATAAATCAATAGATTATCTTCGACGTTCTAAACGTCAGATAACTGTACCTATAGAACTAACAATAGAAACACTCTATGAGGATGATCAGTACTCGCCCGAGCAGGTAACACTACGTCAAGAAGAAATCGCTCGACTACAAACACATATATCTACGCTATCAGCACTTCAACAAGAACTTATACGGTTACGTTTCACACATAATATGCACTGTGCAGAAATTGCTACTCGCTTGGATAAAAGTGAAGGAGCTGTACGTACACTCCTCTCACGTACCCTTAATCTTCTACGCAATACGTATACAAATGGTCGAAAGGAGGGCCGCCATGACTGATCACAACGAACAATTTATACCCGAACAGGTAGATGAACAAATCGACCAGTTCACTCAGAACAAACAACATCCTATGAACAACTTTATGCTGGATATACATATTGCCTCGCAGGATCATGATGATGCCTTCGATCGCGTTTGGGATAACCTCCTCGACCATATGCAGCAGGCACAGAAGCCAGCTCCTATCGTATCGAATAATACCCATGGAAGGATTCACTTCATGTCACAGATGCCAGATTTTGATCGACCCAAAGCTCGCTCACGCTTTATCATGCCATTCACACTCGTGTCATGCATAATTCTTGCGATCCTAGTAACCGGTAGCGCATTTGCCGTTTTCCAATCTGCTCACTCACAATCAATACATAATAACAATACGACATTAGCATCTCATAACGATAAGCAATCAACTTCTACGCCCACTCCCACTGCAACCGCATTACCATCGGGTTTATGTTCAATGAACACAACTGAGAGCTGGTATACTCTCTGTACATCCCATCAATACACAATGATCAATCAAACACAAACAGTAGACAACCATGTCGTTACAATATATGCCGGGTATGCCGATTCCGACAATATCATCCTTGCTTATGGCTGGTCAGGTACCACCGATTTTTCTATACAGCCCTTATCCTTATTAAGCGCTCAAAAAGGAGTAATTATTGCCGATGGAGGATTTGGGGGTAGCAGCAAAGGTCCGAGCACAGGCACAAATTTGCAATTTTATTCGGTGACAAAGGTGCCACAAGGTACCACAACACTCAACTTAACAGTAGATAAGGGATTATTTCACTTTTCACTACCCTTCCATCCAGCACGAGTCACCACCATCAATCAAACCCAGGTTTCAAATGGCCAATTCGTCACATTGGAGTCCGTTAGTGTCTCACCCACGATGACACATATTTTCCTGAAGGGATCAAACTTCAGCATCGGATGGCCGCCCGCGCCAGGTGCAGATCCTTCAATCCCTCCCTTTCAACTAACGGTAGGTAACTGGAGTGATGCAGATCATGGAAGGGGATTTAACTCCACCGCCACACAGGCGAATAATGATCCACAACTACCATTCACCAGCTTAGAATTAAGCTACAGCAGCTCACTTATAAATCAAAAAGGTAAATGGACGTTGACATTAAGAAATGATATCGTCCCAGGTGCGACCAACGATATCATATTTCATTTTACTGCCTGATGCCATGCGCACAAAGACGTGTAAGTCTAAATTAAATACTATATAAAAATAGGGACCCGATGTCTACGTGGACACCGGGTCTCTGTAATTTAAATCTCAATAATGATCGATGTGACAGCTAAAATCAAACCATTAGAGTATACAAGCTCTGCAATAGCGAATATTTACTTGACAAACGATACAGCTAAATCTAAACCTACTTTAGCATATAAATGTGCGAAAAGGAGGATTATGATTCTATGTGGAGACCCCATCGTTAATCTTTAGCATTAAAATACGTTGAATGTTTTTCCCGTCGCCATCATCGTTGATGCGCTAAGGCTTTCTACGATCATGAATCATTTCTCGTGAAGAGGCTGCAATCGGTGTGTTCATTACGCTAGAACCTCCAACCAAAGATATGAAGACCGAGGCAGCGAGTGCAAGTCTCTATCATTCCGTTGGTTGGGGCAAAGACGATCCACGCATCCAGATATTATCCATTGACAAATTGCTTCAAGATGCTGAGGTCAAAATGCCGCCACAACATGGAACCTTTAAATCAGCGCAGTTGGTGCAGAAAGGAGAGCCTGAAGTACAGCAAACAAGTCTGGGGTTCTATGAGGAGAGTGTAGAGCAACTATAAGGCCAATGGACGAGGACAACTCCGTAGGCTTGCTCGCGTAGTTCGGCCGGAATGGGTGCGCCCTGGTGGATGATTGCAGCGACACGGGCGTCAATCGCCTGCTTTACCTCTGGGGGGATCGGGCTTCCATGATCGAGATGGTTGTTCCAGGCGTAAGCTGTAAATTGGATAATTAAATGGGCGGATTGTTAAAAATTTTGACAATTAAATGGGTCTTCCCATGGGATGCGCAACGAGATGTAGCTCATCAATAAACTGGCTTGAGAGCGTTCGTTATTGCGCTCCTTTTTCACAAGGCAGAGATATTTCTGAACCTTGACGAGAAAAAAGCGCGAACATTTAAACGGGCCTGTAAAGACGCTTCAGGCGAATGTGCATCTCGTTGCGCATCCCGTGGGACGCAAGACGCTCTTGGTGGGTTTCTACATTGTGGGTATTCCGCTCCTGAGATGGGGGAAACCGCTCAACATTTATGAACACCGCTGTAGGCAACAGAATGCCTATTTTTTGTGTTTTTTGCCACCAAAGAGCCTTTTGACAAGAGAAACAATTCCAGCCATAAAAAGTGGAAAACTATAACTCGTTCCATATCCAAGCATTGCATCTAACTCGGGAGGAGCATAAGGAGTAGATTGTGACTTTTTGCGATATTGAATCATCTTTCCGCGACTAGCATGCCGACGGCGTGAGCGTGAATATGATGGCATAATTATGCATCTCCTTCCTATCAGGATATTTTGAGAGAAACTCCATGATTATCATTGATCTTCCAACTGATTTCCTTTTTTGGGAAAAGGAAATCATGAAGGTATGGAATGAACCCTTGTCACACGCATCTCGTGGGATATATCAGGGTCCGACGTGGATTGGTATTTCGCTTGTAGTGTCACTGGAACCACTGGCATAGAACGAAGATCCGGTGAGATAAAGATCGTAGTAGCCCGGTTTCAGATTCTTTGGCAGCATCATGGTACTCGCAAAGGATTGGGCCTTACATCCGCTTGCCACAATCAGCTTTGAGGATGCAAGAACTGGTCCTCTGCTTGATGCACCCGCATTTTGACCCGAAAGATGGTCGACTGCATTCCTTGAGGAAAAAGGGCCAAAGAGCAATTCTTGCATGGTCGCCCGCTGGATTGGGTCAACCGGCGTCGTAGGACTTTGAACATCAGGAGCAGGTTTGTACAATCCCCACGTGATCGTGATGCTACTCCCAGCTTGGGCAGGAATACCCTGGAGTGGAATGTCATGGTGAGCTGGAATATCGTTATCTAAGGCAAGGCAAGCGACTGGTGCCCCATGCCCATTCGCAAGAGTTGGGGCACAAGCAGCACACAAAAAGCAGAGTGAAATGACTGCGAATGTCATCAGAAAAAACCGTTTGAACATGGGATCTCCTCTCCTCTTTGGATACGATGTAGTCTCTTCTTGTACCCTATCTAAAAAGACGTATCTCATGGAAGAGAATCCAATGTTCCTGGCCTGTAAATCCCAACATTATTCTGGTAACACGATGAAAACACACAAAAACAAGAAGTATAGCATTTGTAGCAGAGCAAAAACGTATGAACAAGCCTATACAGCCAATCCATATCTGTATATACTAGGAGATTATATCATCATGAAAGGAATTATAAGGGAATTATGATGAACGCCTTGACTGCTTTTGGGGCTTGTGCCGTGACGATTATGTTGATCTCGTATGCGTTGGAGCAGCGTTCAAACTGGTGGGTGCTCGTGTTTGCCTTTGCCTGTGCGGCATCGTCCACCTATGGTTGGTTGGCCGGAACGTGGCCATTTGGAGTTGTTGAGGGGATCTGGGCACTGGTAGCGTTGCGTCGCTGGTACATACATTTGCCGCATGTCTCGCGTGTGAAGAATGCCGGGGAGGCGCAGCAGCGTTGATGCCGCCTTGCCTCCCCTATCCACATGCAGCGGCGCTATTTTTGCGCTAACTTCTGGACAAAGCTAGCAACTGTGCGGATGCCATTGAAGAACTGACTGAGCGCGTATTTCTCGTTGGGGGCATGCAGATTGTCGTCTGGCAGGCCAAAACCCATCAGGACGACCGGGACATGAAGGACTGCGTCAAAGAGTGCTGCAATCGGAATCGAACCACCTTCGCGGAGGAAGACTGGCGGTTTACCGTAGACCTCTGCTAACGCTGCTGAGGCTGCCTGGATCGGTGCGCTATCTGGCGAGACGATGATGCCTTCGCCACCATGTACGTTGATGACGTTGACGGTGACGCCGGCAGGCGCAACCTCGTGTACAGTCTTCTCAAAGAGTGTGAAGACCTCCTGTGATTTGAGATCGGGTGGGAGGCGCAGACTGATTTTGGCTTTGGCAACGGCTGGGATCACTGTTTTCGCACCTTCGCCGACAAAGCCACCACTGATGCCGTGTACTTCAAGGGTTGGGCGACCGCCAGTGCGCTCCAATGGTGGGTATTCGAGCTCGCCTGAGAGTTGATTTACGCCCATCTCGCGCAGATAGGCTTCTTTTATGTGCAGGGGATCTTTCTCCCAGAACTCCTGCTCCTGTGGATGCGGCTTCCGCACTTTGTCGTAGAGGCCAGGGATATGAATATGTCCGTCCTCATCCTTCAGGCGGCTGATGATAATGGCGAGTGAGTGCAGAGGATTGGGGGCGACGCCGCCATAGCTGCCAGAGTGCAGGTCCTGCGTAGCTCCTTGCACCTCAACCTCGGTATAGATGATGCCACGCAGGCCGGTAATCAGGGCTGGCATATCTGCGGCTGGCATATGTGTATCACAGATAAAGGCCGCGTCACAGCCCAGGCGCTCAGGGGTCGTGGTGATATAGTGCGCAATGGACTCGCCACCTGCCTCCTCTTCTCCTTCGAGCAAGACCTTGATATTGATGGGTAGTGTGTCGTTAACCGCCATCAATGTCTCCAGGGCCTTGAATATGACCATGACCTGTCCCTTATCATCAGACGACCCACGTGCATAGATATTGCCGTTACGAATCGTGGGGTCAAAGGGAGCAGACTCCCAGAGCTCGATCGGGTCGACTGGTTGGACATCATAGTGCCCATAAATGAGCAATGTTGGTTTGCCCGGTGCCTTGAGCCACTCACTGTAGACGAGGGGATGTCCGTTGGTTGGGATTAATGTTGCCTCGCTCATCCCGATCCGTTGGAGTTGTCCGATTGCATATTCTGCTGCATGCTTTACATCAGCTTTATGCTCTGGCAGCGTACTGATACTGGGGATGCGTAACCAGGCTTTGAGATCTTCCAGAAATTGTTCCTGGTGTTTGGTTATGTACGTTTCAATTGGTGTTTCGTTTGTAGCCATTGCTATTGTCTTGACTCCTTCCTTTGACTGTCTTTTTGTTATCCTAGCAGGGAAGGTAGTGATTGTCCAGAGGTGTTTGACTTGGAGTCAGGTGTAGTCTCTAGAAACTCATTGCCGTAGAAAGTCCCAGCCTGTGATCTTCTACATTTCAAAGCTGGTCACGATATGTTATAATGTCATGTGAACACTCGTTCTTATTTATCTCCTATTTACGACAATGACACGCAATGTACTCGCTGAAGGACCCGGAGAAATATATATGCCCATTCGACAACTCGCGCCTGATGTGGCCGCTAAGATCGCGGCAGGTGAAGTGGTAGAGCGTCCCGCCTCTGTTGTAAAAGAGTTGATAGAGAATAGTATCGATGCTGGCTCGACGCAGATTCGTGTAGATCTGAGCCATGGTGGCCTGCAGTTGATTCGGATCACTGATAATGGCTGTGGTATCCCCTCTGATGAACTTCCTCTTGCCCTTGCACGTCACGCCACCAGTAAGGTCTCACAGATTGATGACCTTGAACGTATCCGCTCGCTGGGTTTTCGCGGTGAGGCTCTTGCGAGTATCGCCGCCGTTGCCGAAGTCACCCTTCTCAGTCGTCCGCATGACGCGGAGCAGGGGGCACAGATCAGTGCGCAGAACGGTGAAACCTCCGAGGTCGTAGCTGCAGCATCGCCAGCCGGGTCCTCCATTACTGTACGTAACCTTTTTAGCGCGGTCCCTGCACGTCTAAAATTTATCAAGAGCCGCAATACAGAGGTTAGCCATTGTCACCACCTGCTGGAGCAATACGCGCTGGCCTATCCAGAGATTCGCTTTAGTGTGTATAGTGATGGTCGACAGATTTTTGCTACCCCTGGCAATGATCAACTGACCAGCGTTCTGGTAGAGGTCTACGGCTTGCAGGTTGCAGAACAGATGATCCCGCTGCAAGGTGAGGAGAAGCCTGACGATCCTACGTATCCGCTGGTCTATGGGTATACCAGCCGTCCTTCCTGTTATAAAAGTAATCGCCAGCATATCTCGTTCTTTGTGAACCGGCGCTGGGTTATGAGCCGTATGCTGACCTCAGCTGTCGAGAGTGCCTATCACTCGCTACTCCTGACGGGTCGCCATCCGGTCGCTGTAATCAATATCCAGATTGATCCTTCACTTCTGGATGTGAATGTTCATCCAGCCAAGACCGAGATTCGCTTCTTGAAAGAGCGCCGCGTCTTTGCCAATATACAGCGTGCAGTACGTGCCGCACTCTTAGAGAGCTCTGAGGTACCTGAATGGGAAGGCAATCATCTCGCTAGCGGAGGACGTTCCCGTCCCGCATCAACTCCAGCAGTAGAGGTAGACGAAGATGAAGAGCTAGCAGGTGAACTGGGCAATCTCGAGATCGATACCGAGACTGGTGAGGTCTTACAGTCTGCTACGAATAGCGCGCATGCTGGGAACCCTGAGGAAGAGCAGCAGCAGATTGTGCAGACTGCACGGACATCCGCTGCCTTTCCGGAGGATAACCCCTGGATGACGGTGACTGAAGAAGAGAGTGGTTCACAACCACCATCGCTGTCACGTCTCTGGCAAAGTCATGTGCATACAGATCGTCGCCAAACCACATCCCTGCCGCAGTCTCAACCTGAGAGCGAAGCGCATAGCGCTAGTATGACACCGATCGAACGGCTCTGGTCACAACGTACAGCTCCTGTGAGTGACGTTGCACGCGAGCAACATGAGCACAAGCAGGCGAACGAAGAACGGACTGCGTTACCACCGCGTCCTTCGGCTGCTCTTGCGCCAGCGCAGCCGCAGCAAAATACGTTGATGCCGACTGCACCGCGCGAGATAGACGACGAAACTGCAACTGATACGGTTGACACTGCTGGCGCAATGGATAGCGTGCTGTCCGTCGTAGACACTCAGTCGGGTCGGCGTCTGCCTAAGTTGCGTGTGGTGGGTCAGGTTGCGCAGAGCTATATTGTGACTGAGGGCGAAGGCGGGATGTATCTGATTGATCAGCATGCGGCCCATGAGCGTATCATATTAGAGCGGATGGTTGCAGCACTCAAGGCTCGGACTCCACTCTCGCAGTTGCTGCTGACACCGTTGCCGCTTGAGCTTTCTCCGCACGAGTTTGAAGCGATCGAAGAGCACCAGGAGCAGTTGACCGAGATCGGCTTTAAGCTTTCTTTTGAGGATGGTGTGCTGGAGGTGCGTGCGGTCCCGAATGTGCTGGTGAAGCAGATGAACTCGCGTTCGCTGCATGAGCTGTTAATCGATCTCACTTCGCCTGAGAGTCTGGGTGATACAGGTACCTGGGAGGAGCGTGCACTGGCGAATGTGGCCTGTAAGGCTGCCATTAAGCAGAACTACTTCCTGACCATCAGTGAGATGCGCGAGATGTTAGAGCAGTTAGAGGAGACTAAGGCACCATATAGCTGTTGCCACGGTCGTCCGACGATGGTGCATTTTGGTCTGCAAGCCCTGGGCCGTGTCTTTGATCGTCGCTAGTTGGAGTGGAGAGGCAACACTTTATGTTTGCGCATATCTTAACGTCGGCTGCAAGCTGGCAAGGGGATCGCCCTCTGCTCACGTACTCCGTGCCCTCTGAGATGCTCGCTGAGATCCGGCAGGGTCAGCTTGTAGCGGTCCCTTATGGTGAGCGTCTGGTTGAAGGGATCGTCTGGGGCTTGAGCGATGAGATCGATGATGAGGATGATGATGGAGTTGATAAAGATGATGAAGGGCTGGCGGCGCTGACTGTTGAACACGAGAGCCAGAAGGAGGATCGCCAGGATGGTGGCAAGCGCCAGCCTGATGATCTCCGGCCTCTGCAAGCGATCTTAGATCCCGAGCCAGCATTGCGACCCTATCAGATGTCACTGGCCCAGTGGATCGCTGACTATTACGTTACTTCGCTGGCCACTGTTGCACAGATGATGCTCCCCCCCGGTCTGACACAGCGTTCACGTGTCGTGTTACGACTTGCAGAGACGGATAGTCAGCTGATTAACGATGCCATGCAGAGCGGCTCGCTACGGCTACGTGCCTTGATCGGTTTATTGCTGGCTGAGGGTGAGATCAACGTTGAGCGCCTGAAGGAACTGCTGGGACCGAAGAAGGCCAAAGAGGTTCTGAAAGAGGCGCGACTCAATGATCTTTTTCAACACGAGGCTCAGCTTGATGCGCCGCGTGCGAAGGAGCGCAGCAAGCGTATCGTACGGCTGATTGCCGATGAGCAGACCCTGGCTGCATGGCATGGGCGTGTCTCTGTGCATATCCAACGCCCAGAACCCGCACCTGTACTGGCGATCTCTTCTATAGAGCATAGTATGAGTGCGGCTATTGGTGCGAAGAAACGACGTGCTACTGCGAATCCCTGGGCTGTGCCGGAGCAACTACAGCCGCTGCCTACCTCAACTATGGCGCTGACCGCGAGCGATAAAGAGAGCCTGCGCGTACTGCATCAGATGTCGGCTATCGATCTCTTAATCCAGAGCCAGCGTGCGGAGAAACCGGAACTGGCTCTCTGGACACCCAACGCGCTCTGCAAGGCCAGTGATATGACAACGGCGCAATTGCAACAACTGGTTAAAGAGCAATTAGTGACCATCGAGGAGATCGCGGTGCGGCGGGATCCGTTGGCCGGACGCATACTATCTTCGACAGTGCCGCTCGAACTCACTCCGGATCAGCAGCATGCGCTGGATTGTATCGTAGGTGATGAATATGATCTCCGCCCCATCCTATTGCATGGCGTGACTGGTAGCGGTAAGACGGAGATCTATCTGCAAGCGCTGGCCAGTGTGATAGCACAGGGCAAGCAAGGGATTATCCTGGTCCCTGAGATTGCGCTGACAACGCAGGCCGTGCTTCGTGTGGCCGGTCGCTTCCCTGATCGAGTGGCGATTATTCATAGTGAGCTGAGTCTGGGTGAGCGCTATGATGAGTGGCGACGCATTCGTTCAGGGCAGGTCGATGTCGTCATCGGTTCCCGTTCGGCCCTCTTCGCGCCTTTACCCAATCCAGGTTTGATCATCATTGACGAGGAGCATGAGTCGGCCTATAAGCAGTCTGAGCGCCGTCCAACCTATCATGCTCGTGAGAGCGCATTGATGCTGGGTAACATTCTCAATATCCCGGTCGTGATGGGGAGCGCCACCCCTGCTGTCGAGTCCTACTATTTTGCACGCCAGGAGCACTATCGATTGGTAGAGTTGAAGAGTCGTATTAATGCAACCCTGCCACCAGTTGAAATTATCGATCTGCGTGACGAACTGCATGCGGGCAATACCAGCATTATTAGTCGACGTTTGTACAGTGAGTTGACGCGCGTACTGGAGAATAAGCAGCAGGCGATCCTTTTTCTTAACCGGCGTGGAGCGGCTAGCTGTATACTGTGCCGGGACTGTGGGTATGTTGTGATGTGTGAGCGTTGCGATATTCCGCTGACCTATCATTCAACTGAGCGCATTCTGCTCTGCCACTATTGTGGTCATCAGCGGAAAGTAGTGCAGTTCTGCCCGCAATGTAGTAGCTCTGGCATACGCTATTTTGGTCTGGGCACAGAGAAGATTCAGGAAACTATTCAGCGTAGCTTCCCACAGGCGCGGCTATTGCGCTGGGATCGTGATACGGCACGCAATCGGCGTGCGCATGAGCGACTCCTGGATCAGTTTGCCAATCGCGAGGCCGATATTATGATCGGCACACAGATGATCGCCAAGGGGCTGGATCTGCCGGGTGTGACGCTTGTTGGAGTGGTTTCAGCCGATGTCGCGCTCAGTCTGCCAGACTATGCGACCCCTGAGCGTGCGTTTACCTTGCTAACACAGGTCGCTGGCCGAGCGGGGCGTGGTGCCGAGGCCGGGAATGTGATTATCCAGACCTTCAATCCGCAACATTTTAGCATTGAGGCGGCGTCGCATCATGATTATCATGCGTTCTATGAGGCTGAAATTGCGACACGGAATCAGTATGGCTACCCACCGTTTCGCAACTTTATCAAGTTCTCGTATCGTCATGAGAACCGCCGTCGCTGTCAAAATGAGGCGCTGCTCTTGTATGAGCACCTGACAACCTGGATTGAGCGTCTGGGGCTGCACGATACTGACATCGTTGGCCCCGCTCCTGCGTTGATGGAGCGGGTGCGTAACCAGTATCACTGGCAGATGATAGTACGCGGTCCAGGTAACGGTGACCTGCATCGTCTGTTGCGTGTAATTGAAGCCCCCGATTGGGATATCGATATCGATCCTGTCAGCTCTTTATAGCATCTGTCGCATCTGTCCATCTGTCGTATCATTAGTATCGGTAGCACGGGTAGTACTGGTCATCTGGGTCAGAAACGTGCGCAGGGCTGGCATCACGGTCTTTGCATGGGTATAGAATGACAGATGCGAGCCGCCAGAGATCGCCATCAGGCGTACGTTTGGTACTTTGCTGGCGAGCAGTTCTGCGTTGTCAAAGAGGACCTCGTCATCGGAAGTGCCGTGGACAACAAACGTAGGAGCCTGGATCTGCTCAAGTGGGTAGTGTGTGATCCTGGCAAATTGGCGCATATCGTTCTCGTAGCCTACTTTTCGCTGGCTGTAGAGTGTCGCTGTACGTGCCAGTTCAAAGGTAGCGGAACCAGAGGGTTGTATACGTGCGAAGGGTAGCGCGAGATACATGATCATATCCATGGTTACCAATTTTGCATAAAAACGACGGATGAGACGTTTAAGCGGTGGGAAAGATTGAAGAATCTCCTCTTCAGAGTAGTGTTGTGCCACACCACTGATCATTACAAGACCGTTACAGCGTTCAGGATGGCGCAGCGCAAACTGTATTCCAGCGGGACCACCACCGGAGATGGCAATGATGGTCGCATTCTGAATCTGCAGATGATTTAAGAGTTCGGCATACAGATCTGCTTGTTCTTCTGGGGTCTCACCAGTGGAGAGTGGCGTGCGTAGATAGCCGGGACGCGATACGCAAATGTAGGTATAGCTTTGTGGTGCCGCGAGCAGGGTTGCGAACGCTGCTCCTAGATCGTAACCACCGGGTGAGCCATGCGCGATTAAGAGTGCCGGACCACTGCCACGGACCTCATATTCAAGCGGCCCATGTTCTGTCTGGAAGATACGACTGCCCGCACCAAGACGCGCCACCTCTTTTGCGTGCCAGTCTTTATAGGTCACAGCGCTGCCAATACAGCCCGTTGCCAGGAGTACTCCGGCGAGCAATAATGTATTCCCTTTCATGACATAATATCTTTCTGCTATAGCTTGCGATATAGTAACATATATACTCATCCTCTAATAAGAGTACGACTCAACTAAAAAAAAGGTTCTATAGAATCCTCTAGAATTTGTAAATTCTGGCATAAGAATGGCGCGGCAACTGACTTGCTAACCAGAAAGTCAAAGGATGCCGCGCCATTGCTGGTATGCCTTCAGATATCAGGTAGAGTTATAGCCGGATTAGAACTTCAAGAACTTTGTAGGTTGGATACGCAAAGCTTGTGAATAATCTTTGCGCATAGAGTCGAGATTCCAGCCCATAGACTGCATCTGCTGACCATATTTCGCTTTATAGTTATCCAGGGTTGTCTGATCCGGTTCAGCATCCTCTAAGGTCGCCAGGCCCTCGATGATTACAACATCTCCGCCTACCTTTGTATTGTCAAGGGCCAGCGTTACATGCGGCTCATGCTGAATGTTGCGAATCTTTTGATTATTCGGTTGGCTGAAGATCAGCACACTTTGTCCATCCCATAAGAACCAGACTGGCACGAGATGTGGGTGACCATTAGCCTTCACACTACCCAACCAGACAATCAAGTCTTCACGTAAGCGCTGATCGATATGAGCATCTTTCGTCTGTTGAAGATCAAGCATCTGTGTCGCCACCTTTCCTGTAAGGAAATATCCGTTGTTCAGGCAATGCAAGAATTTGCCCTGCCTTTAGCGTAAACAAAATATTTTGTATTTATGTTCCGCTATGCTGTGCTGGGAGTCCCGGTCAAAAAAGCTCATCTTTTAAGCTTGATCCATGATAGAATACTTGTTATGGGCATTATTTTTGGTTTGTGTGCGGCCATTTCCTGGGGCACGGGTGATTTCTTCGCTCGGCATGCTACTCATCGTATCGGCACGTATCGCACGTTATTTTTTATCCAGTTTGTCGGGTTGGCGGGCCTGAGTGGCTATCTTCTCGCAACGGGTCAGCTCGTTGTGCTTTTTGAGCATACCTCCTGGCAACCCTGGATATGGGCGGCGCTGGCCGCCATACTCAATATTGTTGCTTCTTTAGCGCTCTACCGAGCCTTTGAAGTGGGGACCCTCTCACTGGTTTCACCTATTGCGGCAAGCTATGCAGCAGTGACTGTCATTCTCGCTTTTTTTAGTGGAGAGGTGTTGTCCGGGCTGCAAAACTGCGCGATTGTTGTGACCCTGCTGGGGGTTATCATTGTCTCTACACCCTTTGGTCGGCGAGAGAAGCCATCGCTGAAGCACGGAGGTGTACGGGGTATTCAATGGGCGTTGACTGCGGCGGTCTGTTATGGTCTGACCTTCTGGATTCTGGGTTTCTATGTCTCGCCTGCGCTTGGTAGTATTGTTCCTGTCTGGTGTATCCGCCTGATGACGCCCTGTGTCCTGTTGCTCTGTGCTCCGGCTGTCAAACAAAAGCTGACATTGCCGCGTGGTGGTGTCTGGTGGTTGATCCTGGCGAACAGTATTGCGGATACTCTGGGCTATATCTCGTATACGACGGGTATGACAGCCAGCGGAGATATCTCGATCGTGACTATTCTTTCATCGTTGTATAGTGCCGTCACTATTCTGCTGGCCTGGATCTTTCTCCGTGAACGCCTCCAGCGTAGTCAATGGCTTGGTATCCTGGTTGTCTTCTGTGGTATCGTACTGATCAATACATAGATAATAGTGAAACTGGCCGTTGATAATAGCAGTTGTGACTATGATTTTGGTTTCTACAAGTACTGTGTTATGCTCTGTGGCGCTGCTAATGTTTTTTCAGCTATGCTCACGAACAGCAGAGATAAGTAAAATTGTGTATGATAGCATGTATAAAGTGTAATGTAAGAAGGAACCTGAGATTATGGCTGACCTTTTTCTAAGCCAGATCCGCATCTACCCGATTAAAGGATGCAACGGAACAGATGTACAGGAAGCACAGATGGATGCACGTGGCCTGCGTTACGATCGGCGCTGGCTACTGATCAATGAACTGGGTCTGGGTTTGCAGCAATTCGACAATCCTCGTCTCTCTCAGATCGTTGTCTCGCTTGAAGATGATGCGCTATTGCTCCAGGCTCCTGGCATGCCGTTTCTCTCTATTCCCTTGCAACTGCCGCGGATTCGCTCCTTTGTCACTGTACGCTGGTATCAAGGAAAATGCCAGGCATTACCCGTTAGTGAAGAGGCCGATGTCTGGTTTCAACAGTTTCTCCATATTCCCTGCCAGCTGGTCTTTATGCCTGAGAGTACACCACGTTTCGTCGCTCCTGAGTACACCATCAATCATGATCTGGCTGCCTTCACCAGTTTTCCCTACCATCTCCTGAATGCAGGTTCTCTGGAAGACCTGAATCAACGTCTGGATACCCCTGTCTCTGTAGAGCGTTTTCGCCCAAACCTGGTGGTTTCAGGAGCGCCAGCCTTCGCTGAAGATAGTTGGCATACCTTTCAGATCAATGCGCAACTATTCCATGTTGTCCAACCGTGTAACCGCTGTGCTATTGTTACCGTTGATGCCGGCACTGGTACCAGAACCAATACAGAACCGCTGACCACACTGGCACATTATCGTACCTTCAATCGGAAGGTGCTCTTTGGTCAATATCTCATCTCTGAAGATATAGCAGGCACTCTGTGCGTTGGTGACCCACTCCACGTCTTAACATATCAACGCCCACGCACTACGGTATAACCGGATGGAGGCTGCTTCCTGCTATCGGGGGCCTGTTCCAAAACTCTATATACCGATAAAAAAATACCGATAAAAAAATCACTCTCCATTACCTCTTGCCTGTGTTTCTTTGTTTCTTCAATCGTTGTATAGTGCCGTCACTATTCTGCTGGCCTGGATCTTTCTCCGTGAACGCCTCCAGCGTAGTCAATGGCTGGGTATCCTGGTCGTCTTCTGTGGTATCGTACTGATCAATACATAGACAGTAGTGAATAAAGAGAGCCGGGGTGCATAATCTTCCCTGGCTCTCTCTTTTTGTCAGTTTGCTTGCTAGAGGCGCGGGTACAGTTCTTCTTGTTTCGGTTGTGACAGTATGGGTTGCTGATTGCAGAGCAGCGAGCGAACCAGGATCCCACTAGCCTGTGCCAGTCCGCTGAGGATATAGCGTGTGCCGATCCAGGCCAGGATACCGCAGGGGATACCCAGGAATGAGCGCAGGAACATCAATGGATCGAACTGACCGTTGATAATAGCGATAAAAGGCATATAGTCGGCTGATGGCTGCCCGGTATTGATCCAGACAAGATGTTGGATAAATACATTGAGCATATATACGAGCGGCTCAAATGTAAGCCCCAGTGCCAGCAAGGGCAGTGTGACGACCACTGTAAACGAGACGATACCGAGCGGAAATTTGATGAACAGGACATAAAGCAGGGTGCGCCACGTGACCGAGTCGCGCACACCGGCGCGGATCCAGCGTAGCAGTGATCCCTGTCTCTCGACAGGCTGCTTCGGTGCTACATGGGGCATTGCGATATCCAGCATGCCTGCCGCCATATCACGCTCCAGGGTTGCGATTCCGCGCAGCATGAGGAGCAGGAGCAAGAGCAATGGTAGGCCGACCCAGACGATGATCGTGCCGAAGCCCACAGAAAACAGCACAATAACAAGAATAAAGTAGATCAGGCCGAGTGGAAATGACAGGAACAGGTAGAGCAGAGCGCTCGCCGTCAGTTTCCTTTTTTGGGTTTGTGCAGGCATGGACATATGTGTGCTGTTATAGATGCGCTCGTTGGCCTGCGAGCCTTCGTCACGATATGGCATCTCTTGTTCTTGCATGCGATAAGTCTCCATAGGTATAGACTCCTTTTATCCTATCATTGATAGCTAGACGTAACAATAATTCCATGTATATGCATGAGTGGTTGTCGTTGTTCGTTGTTTTGTTGTCTATCTCTCCTGGACACTCAAAGCATAACGTCCGCATATCGCAGCAGTTTGTCCAATTTGTTACAATTCTGTGTCACTTCCGTTGATGATCGGTAGCGTCTCAATGCTGTGCATAGTTGGTTTATAATAGTGGGTATTGTTAAAAGGCTGCAACAGTGCGGGGAATGTAAGAAAGAAATGGGCTATGGTATATCAAGGATCTCTCTTTGGGTCTGATGATGGTGGATCTACGGCGCGCAATAAAAAGGGGGCTGCGTCGTCAGCACTGTCTAATAGTCAGGATGTTGCCCCTACGGGGAGTGAGCCGCTGGCGGCACGCATGCGACCGCGTACGTTGGATGAGGTGGTGGGACAGGAACACATGCTTGGGCCGGGTAAGCTGTTACGCCGGATTATCGAGAGTGATAAGGTGACCTCTATGCTCCTGTGGGGGCCGCCCGGTAGTGGTAAGACGACGTTAGCGGAGGTGATTGCGCAGCAGACAAACGCGGAGTTTGTGCGCTTGAACGCTGTCTCCGCCGGGGTTGCCGATCTGCGCCGGATCGCGGAGGAGGGTAAGAAGAATCGCTTTATGAATAAGCGTACGATCCTCTTTGTGGATGAGATCCATCGCTTCAATAAGGCGCAGCAGGATGCTATTCTGCCACATGTTGAGCGTGGGGTGGTGACACTTATTGGGGCGACGACCGAGAATCCTAGCTTTGAGGTGAACTCGGCGCTCATCTCACGGACACGGGTCTTTGTGCTGCGTGCGCTGGATGAGGAGCAGGTCGTGTTGATCCTGCGTCGTGCGCTGGAGGATCGCGAACGTGGTCTGGGTGACTGGAATGTGACGGTGGATGATACGGTCTTGCGTCAGGTGGCGCTCTTCGCGAATGGGGATGCGCGTACAGCTCTCAATGTCTTAGAGTTGGCGGTGCAGGGAAGTGGAGATCTCGCGGAGGCCGGGGAGAGCATCGAGATCTCGACGGCGATGATTGAGGATGCTATGCAGCATAGGGCCCTGCAATACGATAAGGGTGGGGATCAGCATTACGATATGATCTCGGCGCTGCATAAGGCTGTGCGTGGCTCTGATCCAGATGGTAGCCTCTACTGGTTGATACGTATGCTTGAGGCGGGTGAGGATCCGATGTATCTGGCCCGGCGCATGGTGCGTATGGCCTCTGAAGATATCGGGCTGGCCGATCCACAGGCGTTATCTGTTTGTGTGGCGGCTCAGCAAGGACTGCATCTGGTAGGAATGCCAGAGGCGGGGGTGATCCTGGCTGAAGCGATTGTCTATCTGGCATCGGCTCCGAAGAGTAACGCAGTCTATAATGCGTATAATCAGATCCGTGCAGAGATTCTCGGGGGACACAATGATCCTGTGCCGCTATGGATACGCAATGCACCGACCGGTCTGATGAAGAACCTGGGCTATGGCAAGGACTATAAATATGCCCACGATTTCTATAAAGATATGCCGGTTGAAGATTCCGAGCGCCCGCCAGCCGTCAAGTTACAAGAATATCTGCCAGAAAGTCTGGCTGGTCGCCGCTTCTATGAGCCAGGCCAGCAAGGCAAGGAGGCAAGCATCCAGCACTGGCTCACACAGAGGCGTGGTGAAGAGCCTGCCCAGTAGTGCTCTTACCATGTATGGATGGTCAGGTTTTTACGTTATTGAGTGTCCCTGTGGGCTTGTTTACCAGGTAAAGACCATCAGTGAGCCTTTGCGCAGTGAGATGAGCTCTCGGGGACCTATGGCATAAGGGGTATCTGTTGGATATGCATGGATGGTAAGATTGTTGATCGCCATTGGATAGTTCCATTGAAATGGACGACCGGCCTCATCCCAGGCGTGTATCGTCTGATAGAGGTGTTGGGCAAGTTCATTATCGTGACCAAAGCGGCGAATGACCAGTCGCGCTGGTAGATCCCAACGTGGTATCTTTTTCTCTATAACCTCGCCCAGCGAATTCACTGTAGCCTCGGTCCCTTCCAGCTCTGTATCGTCGATAGGTTGGCGGTAGAGCAGGCTCAGACCAATTTGGGAGAAGAGTCCATAGCTGGCCTCGGTCCCATCGCTCTGTTGCCCTAATAGAGGGAGCGTCTCATATTGCTGACTTGCATCTTTCTTCTGAATCTCACAATAGTCGGGTTCTTGCAATATCAACCAGATATGTAGTCCCCAGAGCTCATAGATATTTGTCTGTATAGACACCTCTTGATCCTGGTAGGATTGCTGGAGAAGCTCTACTGTATTGTTGGGGACAGCCTTGCGGCTGGCAAAGGTGATGCCTTTGTCGAGCAGGCATGATCTCCGCTGCTGTACGGCGAAGGTGCCACGCAAGGGCATAAAGCCTGCCGCGTACATGCTGTAGCTTTCCAGATGGTCATCGATGCGCTGTAGCGCCAATGAGACCTGATCCAGGGCGAGAGGGAATTCCAGTATAGAGCGGAACTGCGTGATCTTAAAAGGGAGTACGAGCTTGCCGCCGGGGATGAGTTGTTGCCGCCAGGCAGGAGTAATATCGTCCGCACCAACGGTCAGAATGATGCGATCGTAGGGGGCCTGTTCTGCGTAGCCCAGACCACCATCGCTGTGTACTACCCTGACCTGTGGATAGCCTGCTGCGCTCAGGTGTTGGCGTGCGCTCACAACGATATCTTCATCGATATCGATTGTTGTAACGCTGCCTCGCTCTCCTACCAGAAATGCTAGCAGGGCCGCATTATAACCGGTCCCTGTTCCTATCTCCAGGATATGTTGCCCAGGTTGCACATCGAGCTGTTCAAGCATACAGGCCATAATTGCAGGCTGAGACGATGAGCTAATAGGGAACCCATTCTCTGTCTTGGTCGCGATAGCTGTATCACTGTAGACTCGCTTCACGTCGATCCCGGGCAAGAAAAGGTGGCGTGGAACAGCTTGAAAGGCTGCTTCAACGCTAGCACTGCGTACAAGACCATAGTTTTTTAAGTATTGTACCAGTTCAGAGCGCATCTGAACGATGTTGTGTTCTTCTGCTGCTGGCGTTGCATTATCCATCAAAAATACCTCCCTTTCATGCATGCGTTGAAATATATCATAACATATTACACGTTGTATACGGGCTCACCTCCGATGGTGAGGAGACATGTGCTCGTAGCGGTATTCTCTAGCGATAGATAAAATATCCTGCGATTCCTGCAAGCACCAGAATTACTAAGATGTTGACGCGCTTCGTAAGCGAGAGCGCAAAGGCTCCAGCACAGATCAACCAGGAGCGCCAGTCGCTCCCTGCGCGCGCACCGGTCAGCCAGAAGATGGTGAGCGATGTGCTGGCGACGACGAGCGAGATGCCGCGCATCAGGCTCGCTACCCAGTGCTGGTGCTCGATACGCTTAAAGATACGCTGAACGACCAGTACAAAGAAGGGTGGTATGGTGATCGCGACTAATGCCAGGAATGCGCCCAGATAGCCAAAGGTAAGATAACCCAGACTAATGACCCAGAGTCCATTGGGTCCCGGGCTGACCTGTCCAATGGCGATTGAGTCGGTAAAGTCCGCTTCGTTGGCCCATCTCTCGGCAATAAGGTCCTGGTGCAGACTGGGCAGGTTGCTAAATCCTCCTGATGAAAAGACGGTCGCCTTCAAGAACAGTAAGAAGTAAAGTATTGGATTGATCACTGTGCGCGATCCTTTCTGGAGCGGAAGAGTGGACGGGTAAAGCAGAAGATGCCCAGGATGCCGCCAGCGGGCAGCACGATAATGACTGGGACGCCTGCGAGGATCGCGACAGTAGCAAGCAAGATGATCATGACCGTAATCGCCAGCGGGAGCAGCCCCTCTTTGTTGGCCTTCTTCACTTGCGGAAAGGCGAAGTTCAAGCCAACCAGCAACATGATACCCGCCGTCGCTGGAATGACTCCCTTCTCGACTGCCTGGGTGACAGGGAGATGCTGCACCTCTTTAAAGCCGGCAGCCAGCAGACAGGTGATGAGCGAACTGGGAATCATCAGGCCGATGAGGGCACCGAACATACCCGCGATCCCGCCGACCCGTTTACCGACCAGGATCGTAAAGCCGACCAGGTTGATGCCAGGCGCGAGTTGGCAGAGTGACCACAGATAAGCGAAATCATCGATAGTAATCCATTGATATTTATCAATAAAATAACGCTGCATCAATAATGTCGTTGAAGCGCCGCCACCAAATGACTGTAGGCCGATACTTGTGAAGATCCAGAAGATACGCCATGCGCTGGCTTTAGGTGATGTTTGTAACGTTTGCATACGATAGGTCTCCGTTTTAGTAGTTTCGTGATAGCAATGATATATTATATAAGGTATGAGGAACGAATTATTATCCTGGTTTGCTCGTGAGGATCTATTATTGACGAGTGTCTCTGTGAGCGCTACAGATCCTGAGCACGATGAGGTCAAAATTGTGGTGAAGGCTCCTCTGGTAGCTTTGAGTCGGGCCGACGAAGATTTTCGTGAATGTCCAGATCCGGTCCTATTTGGCTATCCTGAGTCGTCGCTGGATATGATGAATATAGACGATATGCATGCGTTTGTGCTGGACTGGTTTGAGCACGCGATCTCGAAAGGGATGGCACGCTGCTTCGTTTGTAATAAAGTGTTGGAGTTAGATGACGAGAAGCCCTGGGATGCCGTCTTTGTGACGATAGATATCTATTGCTGGTTACTGGCTCATTTTGATTGTAAGCGGTATCTGAATCGCGATCTAAAGGGACGGCATCCCTTCGAGGTTTCCGCGTGCGCTCCAGAGTTTTTTGATATGCGTCTATCTTGAGAGGATTGGTATGGATAAGAGGCAGATCGCTGACCTGATGGATGAGATAGCTACCCTGCTGGCATTGAAGGATGGGAGTAGTGTCTTTGAGATACGCGCCTATGAGAATGCATCACGTGCGATCAATGGACTGGATGGCGATATTGCTATCCTGGCGCGTGAGGGGAAACTAAAGGGGACACCTGGCCTGGGTCCTACAAGTATTAAGCGCATCGAGGAGGCACTGGAGACCGGGCATATAACCTTCTATGATGAACTGGTTGCCAATACGCCGCCAGTAAAGCTTGATATGTCACGTATCCCCGGTCTCGGTCCCAAGCGTATTAATACGATCTATCAACAACTCAATGTCACCAGCCTGGCTGAATTAGAGTCGGCCTGTAAGGATGATCGGGTGGCGCATATACCTGGCTTTGGCAAGAAGACGCAGGATAAGATCTTGCAGGGTCTTCAGTTTGTGCGTCAGCATGCCGATCGTTATCTATATGACGTTGCAGAGGCCGAGGCGGAGCGTATCCGTGTCGCTCTGGCTGAACAACCGGGCATTGTGCGTCTACAGGTTGCCGGTAGCTTGCGTCGCCGTCGCGAGACAGTCAAAGATATTGATATGGTTGCCAGCGTTGCGGACGATGCCGAGCTTGCCGTACGCAGTGCGATTATGGATTTCTTTACTAGCCAGCCATCGGTGAAAGCCATCACTGGCAAGGGCGAGACCAAGTCAAGTGTCGTACTCGATAGCGGGATTGCCATGGATTTTCGGCTGGTCAGCGATAGCCAGTTCCCCTATACGCTGCACCATTTCACCGGTTCGCGTGAGCACCACATCCCCTTACGTCGTCGTGCGAACAGCATGCATATGACTATCAACGACTACGGTCTCTTCAGCGTTGAGGGCGAGAAGGAGACTCTGATCCCCTGCCAGACTGAGACCGATATCTATGCCGCGCTCAAGATGGAGTATGTCGAGCCAGAGCTACGCGAAGATATGGGTGAGATCGATGCTGCTATTCGCCATGAGCTGCCAAAACTTGTCGAAATGGATGACCTGCGTGGCGTTCTGCATGCCCACTCGACCTGGAGTGATGGTCATAATACCATTCGTGAGATGGCCGAGGCCTGTATTGAACGCGGCTATAACTACCTGGGGCTTACAGATCATAGTAAGGTTGCTGCCTATGCGGGTGGATTGGATGCCGCTGCGTTGAAGCGGCAGGGCGAAGAGGTTGATAAGCTTAATAAAGAGTTCGCTGGTCGTCTGCATATCTTTAAAGGGACCGAGTGCGATATCTTACGTGATGGTTCGCTAGACTTTGACGACGAGACCCTTGCCAGTCTGGACTTCGTCGTAGCCTCGATCCATAGCAACTTCAACTTGACGCAGGAAGAGCAGACGCAGCGTATGATCCGAGCGATCAGCAATCCCTACGTAGATATTATCGGACATCTTACCGGACGTATCCTGTTAGGACGGCCCGGCTATCAGCTTGATATGGATGCTATTCTGGAGGCTGCCGCCCAGCATGGAGTCTGTATCGAAATCAACGCCCATCCCTCGCGTCTGGATCTGGATTGGCACTTTGTACATAAAGCGCGGGACCTCGGCATCAAGATTCCTGTCAATCCTGATGCTCACTCGCTTGCAGGAATAGATGTAATGCGCTATGGTATAGGTGTCGCACGCAAAGGTTGGCTACGTGCTGAAGATGTCCTCAATACGCTAGAAACTGAAGCGTTGAAGGACTACTTCTACGTAAGAAGAAGTAAGAAGTAGTTCTCCACTGAGGGTGTCGATACAGATTACTATCATCCTCTTTTTAAGGATGAGTCTTTGAGACTTATACATGTATCAATGAACTGCTTGTATCTCTGCTTTCACGAACTGGTGGGTGCCACAGTAAAACAGTATTGTTGCCTGCTATTTCGCTAGAGCGTGGTACCAGTATGAAGGAAAGAGGAAAAAGTAGCTATGGCAGAGAAAGTAATTATAGAAGCAACGCCACGAACTGTCCTGGGTAAGGCCGCGAAACGCCTGCGTAAAGAGGGACTTATCCCAGCGAATGTCTATGGACACCATGTCGAGCCTGTAGCTGTGCAGTTGAGTGCCCTGGCATTTGATCGCTTGCGTCGTCAGCATGATACAACCAAGGTTATCACCTTGCAACTGGCTGATCATCCTGAAGAGACAGTGCTGGTACGCCATGTGCAGCATAATGCACTGAGCGATCAGATCATCCATATCGATTTCACACGTGTAGATGAGCAAGAGCGTATTGAGTCGAAGGTGCCGTTGAACTTTACTGGCGCAGCCCCTGGTGTCAAGATTCATGGTGGTGTCATGCTGCATCTGGTCGACGCGCTGGCTATCGAATGCGCGGCCTCAGATCTCGTTGAGCATCTGGATGTCGATATCTCTTCGTTGACCGAGATCGATTCGACCCTCTATGCACGTGACATTCCGCTGTCGTCGAAGTATACTTTATTAGCTGATCCAGACGAGCCGATCGTGAAGATCGCAGCACCACGTGTTGAGGAAGCGGCCGAGGCAGTAACTGCCTCTGAGACCACGAGTGCTGGGACTCCAGCAGCCTCCGAGAATACTGGAGCATAATTCTGAGCATTTGAGTCTTAAGGCCTTTCAGAGAGGCGATCGTTTATACCGATCGCCTCTTTGTGGGCTCGAATGTGTACAGGCCTGTATCGCCTGTACAATCCAGAAGGAAGTGAGCGGTAGACACAGATGCGTATAATGATTGTAACTGATCAATATCCTCCCATGATCGGAGGCGTTCCGAATGTCACACACGGCCTGGCGACCGATTTCGCTGAACGTGGTCATCAGGTATGGGTCATAGCTCCCAGTTATAGCACTCGTGATGTGAAGCGCATGGAAGGCCAGGTACGTGTCTATCGTTTCTCTTCATTTGAATGGCCGACGTATCGCGAGTTGCGCATTCCTTTTCTCCCAATGGTACCAATACGGAATCTGATCAAGCGCGTCGATCCAGATATCATCCATATCCACTCACCCGTGGTACTGGGCAATATCGCCCAGATCATGGCCGGCGGACTGCGTAAGCCAGTAGTCGCCACCAATCACTATCTACCGACCAATATGAACGCCTCTATGAGCGACGACAGCATGTTCAGCAAACCGTTCAGTGATATCTCCTACGCGTATCTCGTGCACTTCTGTAACCGTTGCGACTTTGTCACGGCCCCGACCGAGACCGCGCTCAATCTGCTCTATGAACATGGTTTACGTGTGCCTGCGGCAGCCCTCTCCAACGGTATCGATCTCATCAAGTTTGCCCCTGCTCCACGCGACCCGGAGATCCTGCGCTTCTTTGCATTGCCGGAGGATCGTCCGCTTATCCTGCATGTCAACCGCCTGAGTCCGGAGAAGCGTGTAGATGTTTTATTAGATGCCATGGCAAAGATGAAAAATGATGCCCATCTTGCACTCGTGAGTAGTGGCCCCGCTGAAGCCATGCTACGTGCCCAGGTTGAGCGCCTCAAACTCAATGATCGCGTCAGTTTCCTGGGTTTTGTGCGCGAGGAAGATCTCTTGAGACTGCGCCATGCCTCAGATCTATTTGTTATCCCCTCAGAGGCCGACCTGCAGAGTCTGGCGACTATGGAAGCGATGGCCTGTGGCTTGCCCGTCATTGCCGCCAACTCCTATGCATTGCCAGAGCTCGTCCATCACAACGAGAACGGCTTCCTCTTCACTCCCAGTGATAGCGATGAGTTGGCATCCCAGATCGATCAGCTGATTTTTGACAAAGAGTGCAGGTTGCGCATGGGTGAACAGAGCCTCAAGATCATTGCCGCCCATGACCGCAACCATGTCCTGGATACCTGGGAAAACCTGTACCGGCGGCTATCCATCGAATTCCGCGAAGCCAAAGAGCTACGTGAACATCTCATAGCCACCCGTAAATATACGGACCAGCGTGGCGCAGAGGCTCGCAAAGCTACGCGCCCGCATATACGCCGCACCGGTAACATCGGCTTCGATCGCCCTACTGGCCCCAAACCCAATAAAAAGACGAAGCGTGCGTAATGCTAACCCTATACGGATAAACCTGTGTATAGAAGAGGCACGATTATTCTGTTGCTTATTGCTATATGTTTGACTATTCGAGCAATGAGTGATACATTCTCTGCTGATATACCTTACTGATTACTCCTATTAATGAATAGACGGTATTTCCTCCCTTCTGAGGAAGCAAAAAACGTGTGTTTAATTTAGCTCAAACAGCTTGGCCCCGTTTCGGAGGTGATCGGGCAAATCGTTCGCTATCAGGTATTATCGGTCCTCATGCAACTCCTACATGGCAGAAAATCTCATTGCCAGCACATCACTCTGTTCGTTCTCCTGATAGAGAAGATGCCATCAGCGGCGTTATTGTCATGCCTGATGAGACACTTCGAGTGTGTCATGCAGGTATGCTTTCAGCCGCGACACTTACTGGTACAATCTTATGGCAGGTAGATCTTAGTAGTCTTATTCCAGAAGATTGGCGCTGTCATTATTCACTACCGACCGCATTACAAACTGGAGAAACATTGCTTGTTCTTCCAGATGCTTTGCTCATCATTGATAGGCTTGGGGGTATCCACAGAAGAGAGAACAGGCTTGCCTCTGGCGATTCTGGAAACTCTTTAGATAAGATCAATGCCCCTGATGACTCTGGGTTTTCGCCTAATCTTACGTATAGTGGGTTTCCTATACTCTCTGCCATAGCTGGTGACGTTTATATTCTTAAAAAGGACCGGTGGCATGAAATTGGTGTCTATGGCCTTGATATCGTCACACCAGCGGTCTACCCTGACAATTCTCTAGCCATTGCAGGTTATGCAGGCTCTGGATTTTGTAGAGTGGGCGTGGATGGAGAAAGACAATGGACAACACACGTAAAAATGGCCGATAAACTTCCCACTATCAACCATGAGCACATTGCTGCAATAGGATCAGATGATGGATACTCAGCGTTTTTTAGATCGGATGGAGAATTGATCGGCGAGTACAAACATACTGCCACCTTTGCTGCGTATATTGATGGTGGCTGGATAGCTCTTTCTAAGCAGCGGCTTGCACGATTAACTACGGATGGAAGAGAAGTATGGGGATGCGAAATTTCCCGAGAAGATAATCTTATATTTGTAGAGCAGCCAATAGTCGATAGGGCAGGCTTCATTTTTGTCCGCCAGAAAGAGGGCTACTTGTGTTGTGATGCACATGGGCATAAAGCCTTTGAGATAAAGCTGCCTGCTATACCGCAGGGCCTCATGAGTATTGTAGCCCCTGGCACAATGGCTTACGTTATGGAGAGCGACCTGTTCATTGGCTGTGGTTGATACACATCTGTAGCTACAGATCCCTATTTTCTTCTTCTCTCTCTCTCGTTAATTAGAATTGCTATAGAAGGAATAGTATGCAACACCACTTACTCATTGATGCAGACGATACGCTTTGGGAAAACAATATCTATTATGAACAGGCAATCCACGCTTTTATTACGTTTCTCAATCACTCGCACCTCACTCCAGAGGAGGTACGGGCTGTATTGGATGATGTAGAACGTCTCATGGGCTATGGATCGGTTAATTTTACCAGGAGTCTGGTTGAGACCTATAGCCGGCTTGTGGAAAAAGATCTTCGTGATGAGGATCTCCAGCAGGTGCGCCAGTTCGGTGAACAGATTCGCTCTCATCCTTTGCAGCTTATTGCTGGAGTCAAAGAGACGCTCGACTATCTGTCTCCGCGTCATGATCTTGTCTTACTGACGAAGGGAGATGTCGAAGAGCAGAGAATGAAGATTGAACAGTCGGGGATTGAGTCGTACTTCAGAGAGGTCCTGATTGTGCAAGAAAAGGACGTTGTTACTTATCATCATGTAGTCAAGAAATTGCTGGTTGATCCGCAACAGACATGGATGATCGGTAATTCTCCCCGTTCTGATATTAATCCAGCGCTGGCTGCCGGGCTCAATGCCGTCTATATCCCTCATCCTCATACCTGGCGTTTAGAGCATGAAGAAGTCCAGCATTCTGGAGAGGGACGGCTGCTAACATTGTCCGCTTTTACCGATCTGCGTACGCAATTTTAACAAAAGAAAAGAGAAAGAAGTATGGTTGCTTTACCTGAACATCCTACCTTGCCAGAACTACAACACTATATGGACGAAATTTGCAAAGAACGAGGTTGGACGAAAGATAGTTATGCTGAAAAGTTTCTACTGTTCACTGAGGAGGTTGGCGAGTTAGCGAAAGCTATACGCAATACACAGGGCCTCTACCATGAGCAGGCCAGTCAAAAGACTCTGGAGCTTGAAGAAGAATTCTCTGACGTTTTAAGCTACCTGCTGGACCTGGCTAATTGTTTTCACGTTGACTTAGAAAAAGCATTTCGTGAGAAAGAGCAGATTAACGCGACCAGAACATGGGAGTAGTAGAAATAAGGAGAGCCGGGGGGCTGAGTGCATGGCGGCTAAGCTCCCCAACGCTGATGGCGCAGACGTGCAACGTTGCGCTCGATATCCCAACGTATCTGAATAAAGTGATAGTCAAGCCAGCTTTTCAATAAGAACCACAAAGGCTCCGCTTGCTGCATAGGAGGGAGATAGCGCTGCGTATAGTGATAGTGATAGTGATCGTCATCAGTCGGAACATAGATAGGGGCGAGTGCCCGACCGTGTAGCCAGAGTTGTCCACACAGACGTCGCGGGTGGTCAGAGGATGCGGAAGGTGTGCCTGCGTCCGTGTCCGTGGATATATCCATAAGAAATCCTTTCTGGGGACCCATACGCCTTCAGGCGATGGGAGGAAAGAAAGGCGTCCGCAGACGCACAATGTTTCAAGCCGTCCCCTTGCGGAGGAAGAACAGAAGTGCGGTCTGTCCTTCAATGCCAGAGATGGCTGGCACCCTTTTCCGCACAAAGTAATGTGTGCCTCGTCGATGATAGCGGTCTGCACGTCTCCTGAGCACTGGCTTAACCCTCGTAGACCTGGTTAACTCAGAAGTTATAGAGCAATGCGCTGGCATGCACGCATTGGTACGTTCTTGAAGCATTGCCGCTATCGTAGCCCGATAACCGTTTCCCGCCCCAAGGGGCATGCAAGGAACAGTCCTGGCTGGGACTGGTCAGGTAAGCTCGCAGAGAAGACGGGCAGAAACCACCCCATCTCTACAAGCCCGTCCCGTTTAGGGGACAGGGCTCCTGACCGTATATGTTGACTCCTGATAATAGCAAAAGGTAGCATCAGTCGCATTGGCGGTACCAAAGGTAGCCGAAAAACAGTGCTCATGAGGGTGGTGCCTATCTGTTTTATAGTATAACGTATCTCGTTGTGTTTGTCCAGATTCTATACTTACCGCATTGTTGCTCTCCTGCTCTTTCTCCTGCCTGATATGTTTTTCATAGATAGATTGACAAAAAATGAATTTGTTCCGTATAATGTAAGACGAGATTTACATTAAGTGAGATGCATAAATCAATGCTGATTGTGTTAGCATATGTAGATGCACTGGTTGTAGCAGGCAAGTAATACTGTGCCATACGTGCGGCAGCATTCAGGTAGTGCCTGATAGGTATAGGTATAGATATAGTTGAGGATATGTGTCAGGGGAAAGGGGTTGGTTAGATGATGTTTGATGATGATGATGTAAAGCCCATACCCATGTCGACGTCGGAAGCTGGTCGTAAGGGAGGTAGTACGGTTCGCGATAGATATGGTGAAGACTACTATCGGCGGATCGGAAGAAAAGGAGGGACCACACTCAAAGAACAACGAGGAAGTGACTACTATCGCGAAATAGCTCAGAAAGGTGGGATGGCGAACGTAAGTAAGTACGGTGCGAAACACTTTTCAGTCATGGGTAAAAAAGGCGGTAATACGACCAAGTCACGCCAGGATCCAGACTTCTATAGTCGGATCGGTAAGATGGGTGGTGCCGCCAGGCGTCAGAAGAAAATGGAGCAGGAGAGCACATAAGTAGTAATCGGAAGTGCCGTAGTAGAGGGAGAGCACATGCGAGCGTTTATTCACACACGATTTTCAGGGCTCTCCCTGCTCTGGTATGCCGCTACGGCAACAAGGATGCTAGGCTTCTTCTGGGGTTGATACTGGTGCTGGTGTATGCAACTTCGTCAATCCTTCGGCGATCGCCTGTGCGACTCCGGTCTCGCCAGTCTGCTTGGCGACACGGATGGCGTTCTGGATTGCCAGGGCGTTGGAGCGACCGTGTGCTACAATCGCGGCCCCATTCACGCCTAGTAGAGGAACACCGCCATACTCTGCGTAATCTAGCTTCTTGAAGACGTTACGCAAGCTGGGTTTGAGGACCGCTGCCGCCAGCTTATTGGGCAGCGACTTCATCATCTCAGCTTTAATTAATGCTAGCATCGTCTCGCCGACACCCTCACTCACCTTGAGGACCGTATTGCCGACAAAACCGTCGCAGACGACGACCTCGACACGACCAGTAGGGATATCGTTGCCTTCAACATTGCCGATAAAGTTCAGGTTCAGCGTCTGTGCGTTCTCTTTGAGTAGCTTATGGGTCTCGATAACCTGCTGATTGCCCTTCCCCTCTTCCTCACCATTCGCTAACAGGCCGACACGTGGATTGGAGATCTTAAAAATACGCTCCATATAAATAGAACCCATCAGCGCGAATTGTTGCAAATATTCTGGCTTGCAGTCGGTGTTGGCTCCCATATCAATGACCAGGCTTGCTCCATGTGCGGTCGGGAAGACACCGCCCAGCGCGGGGCGCTCAACACCTGGGAGGCGCTTTAACGTAAAGAGCGATGCAGCTAGCATCGCTCCGCTATTGCCGGCTGAAACGGCTCCCAGTGCTTTTCCATCGCGTACGAGTTGTAGTGCCAGGACCATTGAAGCGTTCTTCTTGCGGCGAACAGCAGCTGACGGGTGCTCATCCATCTCGATAACCTCATCGGTATGGACGATCGGCAGATCCAATCCTGTTGTATCATGTTTTGCCAGCTCTGCCTTAATGAGCACCTCATTCCCTACCAGGTAGACTCCTATATGATAGGCGCGGGCAGCCTGTATCGCGCCTAGCACAGCCTCACTCGGCCCTTTGTCTCCACCCATAGCGTCAAGTGCGACGCGAACAGGAGTACTAGTGGAAGCACTCATGCTTTCAGACCCCCAGGTTCTCCAATAGTCTGTTTGACCAGCTCGACGAGCTTATCCAGATCAAAAGGTTTATAGACGATATGAACGACACCCGCAGCTCTGAACTCTTTCTCCTCATTGCCTGCACTCAAGAAGGCTGTCACCACGATGACAGGGATCTGGTGCTCAACGGCCATCGCCAGGAGTTTGAGTTCGTCACGGCCATCCAGGTATGGCATCATGATATCCAGCAATACCAGATCTGGTTGGTGTTCACGTACAGCATCAAAGAAGCGCAGGCTCTGCGTCGTCATGAATGTCTCATAGCCTTCATCCGCCAGTGCCTCAGTGAGCAGGTCTGCAATGGTTGGATCGTCATCCATTATAAGGATTTTTTTAGCCATGGAAGCATCATCCCCTCATCTCTCAAAATCAACACACCATACAGTGTTGGCCCGCTCATAACTCATATTTGGGCCCTCTACACAGATATCTGTATTATAACACTCTCTTATGGAAGACGGTCTAATCTTTGACTATCGGGGAGCGAAATTGGCCTGAAAAATGTCTTACGTCCTATCACAGCGAGATACTATCAAAAATAGTATAGGTACTTTACTTATGAAATTGCAAGATGCTCATGAATCCACCCGCTGCTTCTGGAAGCGGGACGCCACCTCTTCACAAATTCGCACATCCTGATAGCAGAATCTATAGCGATATTCTGGTCTCAAAAACTCTTTCAGGGTCTATAAAGAGGGAAGGGACTAGCGTGAAGATGAGCGAAAGCGTGAAAAAAGTTACAATAGGGATGAAGGTGCTTACTACGTATCCGAAAACTTGCGTGTGCAGAGCACTAGCGACGCCAGTCGCGTTGGGTTTCGGAATAAGATCTTTGTAGATGGCTGTCTTGCTCTTTTTTTCTGCTTTTGCGAGCGTTTACAACCTTGTTCAAATTGAGCTATACTAGCGTGGAAATGTCTGTGTTATGGATGTGCCTGGAGGTTTCCGTTCTTGAAAATTACATGTAAACAACAGGACCTGAGTCGTGGTCTCTCTATCGTTAGCCATGCGGTCTCAAGTCGCAGTACGTTACCGATCCTTGCCAATATTTTGTTGACGACCGAGCAGAATTATCTGAAGCTCTCGGCAACTAACCTGGAGATCGGTATTAATTGCTTGATTGATGCTGATGTCTCGGAAGAGGGCTCGACGACCGTGCCTGCCAAAACCTTTACTGATCTGGTGAATAGCTTGCGTCAGGGCCAGGTGGTGCTGTCGGTAGCGGAAGATTCACATGATATCAATGTGAAGAGTACCGGTAGTAATGCCAATATTAAAGGTATGGACCCTTCGGAGTTTCCGTTGATCCCTAGTGCTGAAGGCGGCGAGGAGCCGATTGTGCTGGATGCAAGTCTGCTGAAAGAGATGATCTCGCAGGTGGTCTTCGCGGCTGCCGACGACGATGCACGTCCGGTCCTGACTGGTGTGCTCGTTGAGGTACAGGATGAGAAGGTCTCCTTTGCGGCAGCAGATGCGTTTCGCCTGGCGTTACGTGTCTCTCCGTTGCCCGGTCACGACGCTACTCACGGTAGTATCTTGATCCCGGCGCGTACGCTGAGTGAGTTGGCACGTATCCTGCCATCGGAGGGGGCGGTCCAGATCATCGTGACTCCCAACCGTAGTCAGGTACTGTTCCATACCGAGCAGATCGATCTGGTCTCGCGTCTGATTGAGGGGACCTTCCCCAATATCAAGGCTGCGATTCCGAAAGAGCATACGACCCGCGCTGTGGTGGAGACCAAAGAGTTCGCTGCCGCTGTCAGGACGGTACAACCATTCGCACGTGATAGCGCGAATATCACGCGCATTAAGATCTCGGCAGGCGAGGGCACTGGCGCTGGTAGCCTGACCCTGGAGTCGACGGCTGAAGATATTGGCAACAATATCACGACGATCAATGCTGCGGTCGATGGTGCTGAGCAAGAGATCATCTTTAATGTCAAATACCTTTCCGAGGTGTTAGCGATTCTTGATACCCCGGAGGTTGCGCTCGAAGTTATCTCTGCTGGTCGCCCTGGCGTTGTCAAACCGGTCAGCCCTGCTGACTACACATACGTCATTATGCCGATGAGCACCAACCGCTAATTGCGCATGCTCTACATTCCTGGCGGCACCAGTGCCGTGCCGCCAGGCCTCTTGCTGCTATCGTACGTATGCTATACTACTCGTTACCACATTTCACATAGACAAAAAGAATAACTTGTTCACAAAGCTACCTTCGTTGGAATATCACTATTACGGATGGGTGCATGTATCTTTCTCGCCTCTCGATAGCCGATTTTCGTAATTATCAGCAGCTTGATCTTGAGCTAGGACCAGGTCTCTTTCTCTTTTATGGCGATAATGCGCAGGGCAAGACGAATCTTCTTGAAGCTGTGAGTATGCTGGCAACCGGGACGTCGTTTCATGCGTCTGGGGACCGAGAGGTAGTAAACTGGTCTACGCCAGAACACATCGCGCATATCAATGGTCTGGTGCAGCGACGTGAGGATACTCTGCAACTTGAGATTGTAGTGGTGGACCCTAATCCGCCTGCTCTCCATGATCCGTATAGAGCGGAGGTGACACAGCGCTCGCTTGAATTGCCCGCGCATATGCAGCGCAAACGCTTTAAGGTTAATGGCGCTCCTCGGCGGACCATCGACTTTATAGGGCAGATGAAGGCGGTCCTCTTTGCTCCGACCGATCTGCACCTGGTAGATGGTGGACCCGATGAGCGACGCCGTTTTCTGGATCGCGCGCTCTGTCAGGTGCAACCGAGCTACTGCCAGGCGCTGATGAAGTATCGTAAGATTGTGACACAGCGGGCTGCGCTCCTCAAACGTATCCGGGATAACCAGGAAGAGCCAGGGATGTTGAACTACCTGGATGAGCAACTGATCCTGCTGGCAACCCAGATCATCTACGAGCGGCAGCGTATGGTTAAGGCGCTCAATGAACTGGCGAATGTCTATCATCAGTCGATTAGTGGTGGACGAGAAGAGTTGAGGATTGTCTATCGCCCCTCCTTCAAGAGTGATCCTGCCAGCAGTCTTGCCGAAGCCCCTCAGCACTACCACGAGCAGTTACAGGCTGCCCGGCGCAAAGAGATCCTGCAAGGCGTCTGTTTGCTTGGTCCTCATCGCGATGATCTGGAGTTTCTGGTCAATGAGGTCCCTATTCATATCTATGGCTCGCGTGGACAGCAGCGTACAGCTGCTTTATCGGCGAAATTAGCGGAACTTGCATTTATGCAGAACCATACTGGTGATCAACCGGTTTTGCTTCTGGATGATGTCTTCAGCGAACTGGATCACATACGTCGTGAATATCTGCTAGATCAGGTATCACACTATGAGCAGGTGATGCTTACCTCAACCGATCTGGATAGCTTTCCGGCTGAGATCATTCAACGTGCGCATAGTTTCCAGGTTGTACAGGGCCACATCACGCCTGACACCGACCTTTAACGTTTTCTGCTCGTGTCAGGTTCTTTTGCTGGCTCCTTTGTTCCTCGTGTGCTCTGCTCTTCTTGCATAGACTCCTCGTGTGCGCTGACCTTCTGCTTCAGTACCTGCCAGCTAGTCCGCATCTGCTCAAGCTCTTCTGTTTGTGGTGGTAGCTGTCCGTAGCGGGTGGCGTTATAGATCTCGGTGACGGTCCTGGTCTCTGGCTCAACCAGGGCGAGGGCCAGTGCTTTATCGACACGTTGCTTATATTCAGAGGGTGTCTCGTCGCTCTTATGCCAGATATTGCGTTGCGCTGCCCAGGCCAGAAATGCGCGATAGATAGAGCGCACATCGTGTTCTGACTCGCTACGTTCCTTATCGATAATCTCAGTTGGCTCGGCAGCTGGTTGGGCCTGCTGTTGACGTCCAAAGAGTCTCAGCCATAGGTTGCGGAAGAAAGATCGTAGCTGTGACCAGAAGAGCGTCCATGACCAGATATTCTCATGTTTCTCCGCCTCGATCCTGACATGTATCTTTCTATAACGTCGTAATACCACCACAGTAAGGATCACCAACGCCACAATAATGACAAGGAGGATCAGGATACCCCCATAGGTAGCGGCAACGTTCGTATGGGTCCCTCCTCCAACTTTCTGTACATGTTTAGCGAGGGGCTGCCCGGTAACTGCAGTGTGGGCTATTGTGGGCAGGTGGGTCTTGATACCGATGCGTTGCGCGAGCCAGAAAAAGGGAGCCACGATGACGACGGCTATTGCCGCCACAACATATGTCGCTATTGTATAGATAACTCCGACAGGCGCGAGCAGATTGAGCATGGCAGTGAGCATAGATGGACTGGCTGTCAGTCCGATGCCTAGTGCAAGCAGTAGCAAAAACATGCAGATTGGGAAGAGGGTCAGTAAGAGCAGACGGTCCTGAATATGCTTGCTGCTCTGGAGACCGGTGAGATGATGATAGCGTAAAAAGATCGCATGTGCTAACGCGTGTGTGCAGAGGGTACACACGAGAAAGAGGGGGATGAGCATCAGCAGTTCGAGCGTATTGTTGCTACTGACTGCTTGCAATAAGATCGCTATCAGTATGATCGCGCCACGGGTCATCAGGATATGTCTGGTCTGACCGGCATCGATCGTCAGGCGCGCAATCTTTGCGCCATAGTAACAGAACAGGTATGAGATGACGATGACGCAGAGGATACTGAAGGCGTGCTGATTAAAGTGGAGTAGGTCGTTGGCGCACAGGCCAAGCCAGGTAAGATCCCAGAGTGCATAGCTGCCCGCATACCGACTACCCCAGACGACGATGATAACCATAATGACCTGGAGCGTGATCAGCATCCCAATGTTGAACTCAATACGTCGGTGTGGCGCATAGTCATCCTGTGGAAACGCCTGCATCTTCAGTACCTGACTCAGGAAGCTTGTGCTCATGAGCAGCAGAAAAGGGGCCCATAGTGGCACAACTGGCACCTGCATACCGAAGAGATGCACGCTAGCCAGTGCTATCAGTGCTGCAGCGATACAGCATGCCTCTGTGGTAGCATAGAGTACAGGTAATAATTGCTCGCTCCAACTGACCAGGGTGATCGGTATTGGCGATGCTATAACCTGTTCTGCCTGTTCCTCATCTATCACTGCTGCATCAGCTGGCCTCTGTTCCTCATTCATCAGTTGCTGGCACCTTTCTGCTCGTTCTGCTCTGGCTTTATCTGTGCATAATTGCTAGCTCTTCTTGCACAATTGTACGTATTGCGTTTAGCGTTGTCAATGCAATGTGCCGCGTACCAGTGAAACTTTTTAACAACCATGCGGCGTAATGAGTGATAGAAGGCCATAACGGTCTATTTTCCGTACATCATTCAGGTATGGTGTGCATACTATGAGTAGAGAGCAGAATGTTGGTAAGGAAGCACACGTGAGTTAGCAGCAGGATGTAATAGAAGAGCTAGAGAGCTAGAGAGCTAGGAGGAGTCTGCATGGAACCTGAGCAGCGCGAGGCTCTCGATGAGAGTCTCGTCAAGATACGAGCGGGACGAATGACGCGCCGCACGTTTCTTGAACGTGCCACGTCCCTTGGCTTGAGTGGGAGTGCCGCCGTCTCACTATTGGAGGCGTGTGGTAGCTCAAGTAATAGTAGCGGTGGGAATAAGGCCGCGACCAATCTTATCTGGCAGAGTGAGCAAGAATCCACGAATACGTATAAGGCTATCGTTGATACCTTCAATGCAAGCGTTGGTCAGCGCAAGGGCATTCATGTCACATGGCAGCAAGGGCCAGCCAGTACCAACGATATGCTGACCCGCTATACCAATATGCTGCGTGCCCGGGATGGGAGTATCGATGTGCTCTCCATCGATATTGTCTACCCTGCGCAGTTCGCGGCCAGCGAATGGATACGCCCGATTACCACGCAGCAATGGTCGAATAGTGAACGGAGCGCCTATCTGCCTGGACCTCTGCAGGGCTGTACCTATCAAAATCAGCTTTGGGCTGCCCCGTTTCGCTCCGATGTTGGTGTGCTTTATTATCGTACCGACCTCATCAACGAGGCACCAGGTACCTGGGATGATCTTACTGCGCAGGCGCAGGGAGTACAGCATGGCCAGGTCAAGTATGGCTATGTCTGGCAGGGAGCGCAATATGAAGGTCTGGTCTGTAACTTCTGTGAAGTGCTCTATGGCTATGGTGGCACCGTATTGGATCCCAATGATCCCACGAAGGTAACGGTAAACTCGGATGAGGGCAAGGCTGCTCTGGCGCGTATGGTGAGTTGGGTCGGAACAATCTCACCTAGATCTGTCACCACCTATATGGAGGACAGTTCGCGCCAGGTCTGGCAGAACGCCGATGCTGCTTTTATGCGCAACTGGCCTTATGCCTATACGCTGGGTGAGGATTCCACACAGTCACGCATCGCCAACAAATTTGCAGTGCATGCACTCTGTGCAGGTGGTAAAAATAGTGTTCCTCATTCCGTGCTGGGCGGTTGGAATATGGCAATCAATGCCTACTCGCCTCATGGCGAGCAGGCCTGGGAGTTTATCCACTATATGCTGCAACAGGATGCGCAGAAGAAGGCCGCACTGGGGGCTGGACTGGCGATGACGTTAAAGAGTATCTATACTGATAAAGACGTACTGGCCAAAAATCCCCTCTTCTCACAGTTACAGGCAATTCTGCAAAATGCCCTGCCGCGTCCTGTCTCTCCTCGCTATACCAATGTCTCCGATGCTCTACAGTTGCGCATCTACCAGGCATTGAAACGTGAGCATAGCCCTGGTGACGCACTGGCAAGTCTTGCGACTGATCTGAAAAAGATTGTCACCACTGTGTGAAAGAAGATTGTCACCACTGTGTGAAAGAAGAAGGGAGGAGGTATCTGCTATGGCCGTCCATGCTATTCGCTCTGGTGGTCAGCGTCGTCAGCGTAGTACACCATCGGCCTTCTCGCAGATGAGAGGGCGCATTACGCCACGTGGTGGCTGGCTACCGTACCTTATGATCTTTCCGACTCTGCTACTGATGCTGGTCATTGCGGTCTATCCAATGCTCGATTCGCTATGGATCAGTCTGCTCAACAATCCTTTACTCTCGCACCCCGTCTTTGTTGGATTGCGCAATTATAGCCAGGTGCTGGAGGACTCTGTCTTCCAGCAGGCGTTCAAGACTACCCTGATCTTTACTGCGGCGAGTGTGGCCTTAGAGACCCTGTTCGGATTGGGGATCGCACTCTTAATTAACCAGACCTTTCCGGGTCGGGGACTGGTGCGGGCAGCGATCCTGGTGCCCTGGGCCTTCCCGACCGTCATCTCGGCGCAGATGTGGCTGCTCATGTATAGCGACCAGACCGGGATCGTAACCTCGATCCTGCAAGGGCTACATTTGTTGGCCCCCGGTGATACGCTGATCGGTTCAACTTCCGGTGTTATTATTGCGGCCCTGATTACCGATGTTTGGAAGACAACACCTTTCATCGCTCTCTTGCTACTCGCAGGACTGCAGGTCATCTCTGCTGAGCTCTACGAGGCCGCCAGCGTCGATGGCGCAACTCGCTGGCAACGCTTCACTCGTATCACCCTGCCATTACTCAAGCGATCGCTTTTTATTGCGCTCCTTTTTCGTCTGCTCGATTCTATTCGCGTCTTTGATCTGTTTTATGTCTTCGGACAACGTACCGTCCCTTCGATGGCTTCATATGCGAACTTCAAGATGTTTGCCAGTACCGTCGAAGACTTTGCACCCGGTGTCGCTGCCGCTGTCATTGTCTTTCTATGCGGGCTCATTATCAGTTTGCTGGTAGCAGGTATCATGAACGCTGATGCTATTGGCTATCGCCGCAGGTAGGCACTACCAGTTGCATTCAGCAGAGAGACTCAGCTAGCAATAATCCAGGAGGTCATTATGTCTCTACAAGAGCAGGCTACACAGCATGGCATGGATAGGAGAGGCTTCTTCCGTCGTAATGAGCACGGAAGATGGGGGAGAAGGGAGGGAAGAGGGACCCCTGTTGACGAGCAACGCTGGTCCGCGGGGGCCATAGCTCGCTATGTGGCGGTTGCAGTGGTCGTGTTTATCGCGCTGGCTCCTCTTTATTGGACGCTGATCACCTCGCTCAAGACCGGTGTGGAGTTAAATGCTTCGCCACCGACACTCTTTCCACATGTCTTTGACATGAGCAATTATCTTAACGTTTTTGCGTCATCTTTCTTCTTGCCAACGCTCAGGAATAGTATCATTATCGCGGCGCTCACAACGCTGCTCTCGTTGCTCTTTGGCACACTCTGCGCGTATGCGATCGCGCGGATGGACTTTGTGGGCAAGTCAGTGATTCTAGGGATGGTCCTCTCCGTCAATATGTTCCCTTTTATCGCGATGATCGGTCCCCTCTTTGTCCTTTTTACTGGAACCTTCTATATCTACAATAGCTATCTAGCACTGATTATCCCCGACCTTGTCCTGACGCTGCCATTAACGATCTGGTTCCTGACCTCTTTCTTCCGCGATCTGCCACCTGATCTTGAGGAGTCGGCGCGTGTCGATGGTGCTTCGCGGCTTCGGACCCTCTGGTCAATCGTCATCCCTTTAACGGCTCCCGGTGTCTTTGCTGCTGCAATCCTCTCGTTTATCGCCGTCTGGAACGATTTTCTGTTTGGTCTCAGTCTGACCAGCGATGAGCGAGCGCAACCAGTGACTGTCGGGATTACCCGCTTCAACTCCGAACATGTCGTTGCCTATGGCGAACTGGCAGCGGCAGCAATTGTTGTGACAATTCCCCTGGTGCTGCTGGTGCTCCTCTTCCAGCGTCGTATTGTCTCCGGTCTGACAGCAGGGGCCGTGAAAGGCTAGCGTGTACAGAGATACCCCGATGTTATCCACATTCATCCCGACTTATCCACAAGAGTGTGGATAAGTCAACACAATTTGCCGTAAGTACTACCGTGTCTTTATGGAATAATAATATGTGCCTTCGAGGTATCGCGCTGCTTGAGCCGCGCCTGCGGGTCTTGCCCAAGTACGGGCGGATACTCCAGATCTTGCTGCAGACGATGACGGAGTGTGTCGGGACCTGCCTTCTTCTTTGTGTGGCGTACATAGGTAAGGAAACGGTGAGTGAGCGAGTATGGCGGGAGTACGACCGAGACCGGTTTGATCAGCATTGGTTCGGTATCCTGTCCAATGAAGGCGGTATTGCTGGGAGGGAATGGGCATTGTACGACATTGTGCACAATCATAGGTCGACCGCAATACGTACAATAGTGAGCGTCATACGCAATATTTTTATCACACGAGGGGCACGTCATCGTACGTGTCCACGTCTGCGCTTCGTACCTGGTCTTGATCAGGTCATAAATGAAGCGCTTTAATCGTAATTTTAGCTGCAATCTGAGCATTGAGAACATAACCCTACCTCTCTGCACTCCTACTACCATCAAAATAACATCGCTAAGGTTCTTCAAGTTTAAGTTGAACGAAGGATGTATGTCAATATAGCAAACGCATAAAAGCATAGAATTTGTATTAAGAAATGGTCTTTGTACAGTGTCTACCGCGTCTACCGATCCTGTTATAAAAAAATGGTCTATTCTTCCGGATAAACGGGAGAATAGACCATCAGCTCTTCACGGAACTTCGGAGATCGTCCTGGGTTCGATGGGGGTTATCTTACTACTTATCCGAAAACCTGCGTGTGCGGGCACTAGCGACGCCAGTCGCGTTGGGTTTCGGAATAAGATCTTAGCCGCGTGCTTTGGCGTAGCGCTGGCCTACGACATCCCAGTTGACGACATTCCACCATGCACCGAGGTACTCAGGACGGCGGTTCTGGTACTTCAGATAGTAGGCATGTTCCCATACGTCGTTGCCTAAGATTGCTGTCTGACCATCGGTAATGGGATTATCCTGGTTTGCGGTGCTGGTGATCGCCAGGTTGCCGCTTTTATCAAGAACGAGCCAGACCCAGCCGGAACCGAAGCGTTTCACACCGGCATCGTTGAATGCGCTCTTAAAGGCATCGAACGAGCCAAACTTGGTGTTGATGGCGTTCGCTAACTCACCGGTTGGCTCTTTGCTGCCACCGGGGGTCATCGTAACCCAGAAATCGCTATGGTTGAGGTGACCACCACCATTGTTACGTACTGCTGTACGCTTCTCTTCAGGAACCTCGTTTAGGCGAGCAATCACCTGATCGATGGGGAGGCTAGCAAACGCAGTTCCCTCTATAGCGGCGTTCAGGTTATTGACATAGGCGGCGTGGTGTTTGTCGTGGTGCAACTGCATGGTCTGGGTATCGATATACGGCTCTAATGCAGCGTAGTCGTAAGGTAGTTTTGGAAGATCAAAAGCCATGATATATTTCTCCTTACTTAAATAGCAATAAAAGGTGTAACCTTCCAGCTTTTAACAACAGGTCATCAATCAACTCTGACTGAAATCTCTATGAGGACAATCTAGCGTTAATGGAAGCCTCTTTAGTTTTATGCGATGGAGTAGCCAGTTGTCAAGCCGCAATGCATGCTTTTTGCGTGATTGCGGCCTTTATCTGTTTGTGCTTTGATCCATTCTTGTATCTATACTTGTATCTATATAGGTATACGCAAAAAATGAAGTAACGGTGACACTAGCACGTAAATGTTGAGTCCAGCCTCTGTCACAGTCGCCCTGACCTGCATTCGCTATCACTCAAGAATAAAACGTGGTATAGTTTAGTTGTCATTTCGTTGATCACCGAATTTGATGAGATGAAGAGACATAGACAATCATTGACACTGTAATTGGAGTAATGTATGGGCCATGATGTAGAGCAGATCGTAGGGCCTGTAGACGAGTCTGCAGCGGCTCCTGAGACTGCAGCAACTGTGGGGCGTGAGAGCACAGGCATAAAGACGATTCTATTGGTTGAGGATGACGAAAGTATTGGCGAGGTTCTCGTACAGGCGATTCTGCAGGAAACTTCTTTTCTGGCGCTCCTTGTTTCCAATGGCTTTGAGGCATTGCGAGCCGTGCAAGGGATAAGACCGCACCTGTTTATTCTTGATTACCAACTGCCTCGCATGAATGGTATCGAGTTGTATGATCAACTCCATACTATTCCTGAACTGGCCGCTGTACCAGCGATTATGATTAGCGCCCGTCTTCCTCGTCACGAATTGGTGCGACGCGACATCCTTGGAATGAATAAGCCACTGGATCTGGATGAATTTTTGCAGGCTATCGAAGATCGTATACATTAATGAACGTATATAGCAATGTTTTAACTTTATACCGCAGATTAAAAGCTTATATCGCCGAGATTTTTGTAGGAGTGGAGAAAACTTCGTGGCAGAGGTACTAACAGCAAATGTCGCAAGCGCCAAAATGTCCTTCTCTGTGTTATAATGCCGCCAAAGCATATGTTCTAATTGTCTGATTGCTCCCCTTAGAGGTATTGTAGGTCAGGAACCCTGTCCTCTAAACGGGACGGGCTTGTAGAGATGGGGTGGTTTCTGCCCGTCTTCTCCACAAGCTTACCTGACCAGTCCCAGCCAGGACTATTCCTTGTATGCCCATTGGGGCGGGAAACGGTTATCGGGCTACGATATCGGTAGTGTTCAAGAACGTACCAGTGGGTACTTTGCCAGCCCACTGCGCTATAACTCCTGAGTTAACCAGGTCTACGAGGGTTAAGCCAGTGCTCAGGAGACGTGCAGACCGCTATCATCGACGAGGCAGCCATTACTTTGTGCGGGAAAGGGTGCCAGCCATCTCTGGCAACGAAGGACAGACCGCACTTCTGTTCTTCCCTCGCAAGGGGATACCTTGAACACTGTGCGTCTGCGGACGCCTTTCTTTCCTCCCATAGCCTGAAGGCGTATGGGTCCCCAGAAAGGATTTCTTATGGCTATCGGGAAGATTGTAAAATCCGATTCGCATATCAATTATGTTTGTCAAATTTCTGGCCCTCACGAGACTGACATCCAGCCGGTGCCCGCTGAATATGCCTTTGGGCGTTTTGTGCGCATCGCGGTTCGTTCGCAGCGCCAGGATGGTCCTGAGGATCTGTATGATGAGGTTTTAGGCCAGAAGAAGCCGGTGCAGTATGCGGTAGGGGTTATCTATGATACGATTCTGCAAAATCCCGCGTTCGGTGTACTGGGTCCTCGGCTCTCAAATGAGATGCAGGTGGAGCTCTTCTCGCCTGATTATGTGACCGAGAAAGCCGTCCTGACGTATATTATGGTCCTGGGGATGATGGAGGTGCAGCCGCTCTCTGGTTCTGGTGAGCAATTTGAAGTACTCGCGGTAATGCATGGTATCCCGCTGCTCTCGCTAGAACTGGATAGCGAGGTGGAGACGATGGATGATGCTATGGTTCGCCAGTTTCACCATTTTAAGGATCCAGCCGGCACTACTGGTGCGCGGGATCCTTACTTGCACATGGGTTATATTCCGCATATCATTGCGCAGCGCAGTAGTCTCTTGCCAATGGTCACGCTGCAGATTATTGATCAGTTAGAGCGGCTGTTTCCGCAGAATCTCTCGCTACTCTCGATTGTGAAGAGAAATTTCGCCTGGCGTTTGAAAGTAGAGACAACTGGTTAGTAGCGGAGGTGCTTTGTTATGTTCGATCCCACAAGTCTTGATTTCTCGATGTTGTCCATGGATACTATGGATACTCCCTCTGTCTCTGAGCGTGTTGCCCTGCGCAAAGCTGTAGGTATTACCAAAGGACCAGGCGAGGCGAATCACGAGTATACGTTTGTGTCGCGGGACGATGAGCAGGTGCTCAAAAATGGAGAGTATGTCTACTACGAGTTGGCAGACCCTGAGCAGCGTGCCCGGAGTGGAGATCTCCCGCTGCGTAGAGTGCTTGGTCGTGTCATCAAGCGTGTGCCGCTGCAACTGTACCCCGATACGTTTTTAGGCGAGCCTGAGATCCCGCCTGCGCAGGTGGCTGCGATGGTCGGCTATGATGCGCACACGAACGAGCTGTTTGAGCTGCACGTAGCGATTATGGGCTATTACGACAGGGCGACTGGCTCATTTATCAACCCCTGGATTCCTCCGCAGTCTGGTAAGCAGATATTTCTGGCCGATGACGAGATGTTAGCCCAGATCCTGAGCCGTAAGCAGCATGGTCAGCCCGGTTCGGCGACCATTGGCTCGCTCCTGACACGCGTTCCGGATGCCGTGCCGATTGTGCTCTCGGTCAAAGACGTGGTCAGTACCCATCTGGCGATCATCGCCAGTACTGGCGCGGGCAAGAGCTATCTGGCCAGCGTCGTTATTGAAGAGCTGATGAAGCCGCAGAACAAAGCCTGTGTCTTAATCGTCGATCCGCATGGTGAATATGGGACGTTAGATCAGCTGGCGAACGACGAGCATTTCTCGGCTGAGAGTGAGGGTCGTGGTCGCGGCTATCGTGCGCAGGTGCAGATCTACAAGCCCGATCAGGTCAAGGTCCGTATCTCGACGCTCAATATTGGTGATATGCGCCAGCTTTTGCCTGAGATGACCGAGAAGCAACAGTACCTACTGAGCCAGGCGCTCCGTAAAGTGCGCGATGCTAAACGTAGTACACCCTGGGGCGTGGCAGACCTCAAAGCGGCGATCAAGTCGGTGGCGCGTCAAAAAGGCGATGATGATAGCGATGGGGCCGACGACTCCAGTACCGTACATGCGCTGACATGGCGTATCGAGCAGCGCTTCGAGAACAGCTTCACCTTTGACGATACCCAACACCTTGATCTATCAGAGATCTTCCATCCGGGACAGTGTACCGTCCTCCAACTCAATGAGATTGATGAGCGGGATCAGCAGGTAATCGTCGCGACTCTCCTGCGCCGCCTGAATAAAGCCCGTATGGATACTGAGCGTGGTAAAGTGCATTCCGGTGAATCCTATCTTCCCTATCCCGTCTTTGTATTGCTCGAAGAGGCGCACCACTTCGCGCCCGGTGGGACCGAGGTTGTCTCGACTGGCATTCTCAAGCAGGTGCTGGCGGAGGGCCGTAAGTTCGGGATCGGCATGGGGCTCATCAGCCAGCGTCCAGGCAAACTGGATGCCGACGTGCTTAGCCAGTGTCAGACGCAGTGCATCATGCGTATCGTCAATGAGATCGACCAGAAGAGCGTAGCAGCCGCGATTGAGGGCGTTGGTCGGGATCTACTGGGTAATCTACCTGCGCTCTCCAAAGGGCAAGTCATCGTCGCCGGAGCCGCTGTCAACACACCTGTCATCTGTCGCGTCCGTACACGACATACACCGCATGGTGGAGAAAGTAAGGATGCGCCCGATATGTGGCAGCAATACTTTAACCAGGATAGCGAAGAGTCACGAAAGCGGATCGAGGCACCATTGAATGGCAATCGTGGTTTTAATTTGATGCGCTAGACCGGCAGCGTTTGGAAAGAGCCTGGCGTGAGAGGATAGATATCAATTATGGCAAGGACAGCAAGCACAAAAAGGCGGCCCGGTGCGACGCGTGGAGTAGACAGGTCTACAAAGCTGGTACTCGCTCTACTGCTGATGTTTGCGTTGCTTTTCTGGGGCGGACTCCTGTGGTTCACCTACTATGTCTATCCCTCGACCACCAGCACCTACTTTGTCTTCTTCCTGCTCCTTTTGAGTGCCCTGACCCTGACCCTTGCTCCACCCATCTATGGACTGGGGGAAAGATTCTTTTTCGCGCGTAGCAATCGCATGACACCGTTACGGGCGCTCTTGTTGAGCCTTGTCTGTGCCCTGGCTGTCGTGCTCAACCTGATCCTGCGCGCACTACACAGCTGGAATCCGATCATGGCCATAGTTATCGTCGCCGCCGCCTTCGTCGTCGAGATCCTCTTCCTGGCGCGGAAAGCGTAGCGCGTAGACGCTAGCAGCAAAGCAAGTCTGCATACGTGAAAAAGAGGTTCTCATGCCCATACGAGCAAAAGAACCTCTTTACCTGCATCTGTGTTGGCTGATTACTCAGCGGCGACGATCTCTTCAGCAGCGGCGAGCAGTTCTGCGATCGAAGGACGATCCTGGAACTCGTTCACGATACTGACTGAGCGGCGCTCGCGGGTGGCGCGGCCAAACTTCACGTAGCCAGGGGTCAGCGCGAATAGGGTATGATCGCGACCGACACCGACATTTACGCCCGGGCGAATCTTTGTGCCGCGCTGGCGAACGATGATGCTACCGGCAGAGACCAGCTGACCATCAAAGCGCTTAACACCAAGCATTTTAGGCTTGCTGTCGCGACCATTACGCGTGCTACCAAGTCCTTTTTTATGAGCCATGATTTATCCCTCTCTGTTACTTCGCCTCTGCGTCCTTCTTCTCGGGCAGCAGGCTCTTGCCATCGGCAAGAATATCACTGATCGTCAGCACTGTGAGCTCCTGACGATGGCCACGACGATGGCGAATGCGCTTCTTAGGCTTGTATCTGAAAACGATCAACTTCTCACCACGGGCCTGACCCTCAACGGTCGCCAGGACAGCGGCGTTCTCAACGAAAGGCGCACCCACGAGTGTGCGATCAGCGTCAGAGATGAGGAGCACCTCTTCGATGCGAAGCTCAGCTCCGTCTTCAACCGCGAGGCGGTTCACTTCGAGTCTGTCGCCTACGGCAACCTTATATTGCCGTCCACCATTTTTAATAATTGCGAACATTTTTGTTTGTTTCTCCCTTATATATTCCCTTGCTACGCATTTCCAGGTGGATACGTGTGAGGCATGGGTGGTGCGCCTCCTGCACAGTTCCAGTACTCCCGGATCATCTCTTTGTGTGTTATGCCGATGGTCATAGACCATGTCAGGTGGATGTGTTGCTCTACCTGTAGGCATGACGGCAATGCATCAGTTGGCATCCTCAATGCTGATAAAAGCAAGGATACACGTATTCTTGTCGAATTTCTGACGCACGAGCGTAGAGGGTTAACCACATATATAATGTGGTTATTGAGGCAATATGCGCACATTTACAGCATGACCAGGCCATAACAGTGCACGACAAAGCCACACAGATCTGTGCTTGAACATGATAGCAATGTTTGTCGTGCCTGTCAAGTTTATAGTGCGGTGCCTCTGGTGCGGAAGACTTCTGTGTAACTCGATCATCCCCCTGGCCGGTATCACAAAATGCGTATGGCAGAGCGCAAGACAGTAGCGGCGCGTGCCAGTTGGTTGTGGTGATAAGATAGTAAGACAATATGCCCATTGTGCATTATGACACGTAGCAAATCAACTACTACGAAAGTGTTTGAGAGGATTGACGTATGACGACAACCAATATTCAGGGACCCTTTTCAGCTGAGGTTGCCAGAAATGAGGAGCTAGCTACGACGGTATTGTCGTTATCCTACATTGATAATCTGCACCCCGAGCATTCAATGGTGGCGAGCATTGCGCCTGAGTTAGGTAGCAACCTCTTTAGTTTCCGTGTTGGTAAGCATGAGCTTATCTATCATGATCCGAATTTATTGCGGCAGCGAGATTTTACCGGCGATTTTGTGCTCTGGCCGTTTCCTAATCGCGTGCGTGACAAACGTTATACATTTGCTGGCAAGCAGTATTCGCTTGAGAAGCGCGCATGTCCCAGCGGCAATTATCCCCTGGTGCATGGTCTGGTTTTTGATCGCTCCTGGAACTATCAGCAGCCGATTGTAGAGGCTGCTGCCGCCAGTGTTACAACCTCCATTGCTATCGACAAAGATAGTCCATTCTATGATGGCTACCCTTTTGATAGCAGCCTTTCGTTGACATATACGCTGACCAAAGAGGGGCTACGCATTACCTACGTTGTAGAGAATAAAGGGAGCCAGACGCTGCCCTATGGCTTCGCCTTGCATCCTTATTTCGCACAACTCTCAGGCCCCGAACAGACCTTTCTCTCGCTGCCGGCAAAGACGGTAATGGAGGCCGATACTGAGCTATTGCCAACCGGTCGCTTGCTGGATGTGACTGGCACTATGTACGCAATGTTTGATCTACGTGAGCCCATCCCTGTTAGCCATTTGAAACTGGACCATGTCTACTTTGATCTGCAACCGGGGTCTGCTGTTATCGATTATCGTCAGCATGGTCTACAACTTGTAGTAGGAGGTACTGAAGACTTTACACATGCGGTCATCTTTACACCTGGTAATACCAGGGATTTCTTCTGTCTGGAGCATCAGACCTGCTCGACCGATGCTATCAATTTCAATAATCAGGACGAAGCTCACAAGAAGATGGCACATCTGCTCGAACTTAAACCCGGCGCGACCGGTACTGGTACCCTTAGCTATACTCCTCGCTTCACGCGCTAACCTTGCTCTGGATGGGGATCATGAACGACATTGGCGAGCGCTTCCTTGCCGGTGTCGTTTTTTCTGATCCTTGTTTTTTTATACACTTACTACCCATTCGTTGCTCCGCGCCCGTCTCTGTACAGAGATCACAGAACCGTAACAAAGGCTATGCAAAGTATAGACTTTTTATAGAAAGGTGTGCTATTGTATAGCGCAACGTCGTAAACGACAAGGAAAATTGCGATATTTTCAGCAGCCTTCAGTATTTTTCACTTTTTACCTCGTATCTCATTGTTGGAGTTAAATAATTATGAGCACCTTCAATGGGCCAGTGGAATGGCCGGATTGGGAGCGGTACTCTCAGCAGGCTATCTATAACACAAAAGCAGTGGTGCAGCAGACCGGTGTTCCGGCTCCAACGTTACGAGCATGGGAACGGCGTTACGCATTACTTTCGCCTGTTCGTGCTGAGAATACCTATCGGCTCTACTCTGAGCGTGATATTGCTCTGGTGCGTTGGTTAAAGAATCGTGTAGAGAGCGGCATCTCGATCAGCCATGCGGTAGAACTGTATCGTCACCAGGCGCAACTGCTACCAAAGCCTACGGTTTCTATTGCCGAAGAGAAGACAGATACCTTTTCTGCTAGAGAGGGATTGCAGCCTGACCCCTATGGTCTCGGTTCTGCTGATATCCCATTCTTTCAGGTTGCGGTGAACACGCCGCATGTTTCGACGGGTCCGCTATTCGAGGATGATAGCGTAGTCAATGCTCTGTTCTCCGATAGCTCTGAGCGTGAGATGCGCTCTGATCTATGGAAGTCGCCACCGAGTCAGGATGAGGTACATACATATCCGTTCTACCATACGATGCAATCGGCGCGTGATCGATTAATAGAAATTTTCCAGAATATGGATGAAGCGCAGGCAATTGTCCTGCTAGGCCATCTTTTCTCGCTCTATTCGGTGGAACAGGTCTGTACTGAACTGGTGACACCGACACTATGGGAGCTTGGGCGGCTCTGGGCTGTGGGTGCAATTACCGTTTCGGTCGAACATTTCGCAACCAATTTCTTTCGTGGTCTATTTACCAATATGTTGCATGTGACCCCTATCTCCTCGCATGGTCCACTGGTATTGACCTGCTGTGCGCCTGGTGAGCCACACGAACTGGCAATCCTGATGGTCTCACTTTTCTTACGGCGCAGTGGTCTACGCGTCCTGTACCTGGGGCAGAGCATCGAGACGACCGGTTTGATGCATACGATCCGCACGCTATCGCCTGCTCTGGTCTGTGTCTCGTTGACGCTGCCGATGTATATGCTCCATGTGGAGCATATCAGCCGTTTGATCTCCGCCCTGGAAGGACCGCGTCCTCTCTTTGCCTTTGGTGGGCAAGCCTTTCGTCAGTTGCCAGAGTACGCCAGGCGCATCGCGGGTATTTATTGTGATGGTGATCTACAAGAAGTGACGTCTCATCTCCATGCTCAGATTATGGCCCGTAGCGTCCCGGTTAAATAACAGCAGGTCTTTGTTAAACGCATGAAATGCATGCGCCACTTGACAATACTTGTGTATTTGTACTACTGTACTGAAGTACTAGGATACTGCAACGCTTATAGGATACTGGCAACTAGTTAGTCAGGATGGGCATGTCGCTTTCCTCTTCTTTATTCTGTGATAATTGTGGTGCGGCGCATCGCCCAGGTGCACGTTTTTGCCGTGCCTGTGGGTTGACACTGCAACCATCAGATACAATTACGATCAATAACCATACGACACTGACCGGGTTACTGTCTGCTCAGACGCTACTGAACCAGCGCTATTCGATTCTGAGCCAGTCCGGGCGTGGCGGTTTTGGTGCTGTCTATAAAGCATTTGATGAACAGTCGGGCCAGCGTATAGTGGCAGTGAAAGAGATGAGCCAGAGTTCGCTGGATGCACCGGAAATGGTAGAGGCGACCGCTGCCTTTAAGCATGAGGCCGAACTGCTAGAGGGTCTGGCTCATCCCAATTTACCAGCGATCTACGATCAATTTACAGAGAATGGTCGCTCGTATCTGGTGATGGACTTTATCGATGGTGAGCCATTAGAGATGATGCTGGCCCGTATGGGTGGCGCGAAGATGCCGCTGGATAAAGTGCTGGATATCGCGTTGCAACTCTGCTCCGTCCTTGACTATCTGCATACACGCCAGCCTCCGATCATCTTTCGTGACCTCAAGCCAGGCAATATTATGATTACGCCGGCACGCCAGGTCTATCTGATCGATTTCGGGATCGCGCGCCTCTTTAAGCCGGGCCAGGATAAGGATACGACCGCGCTTGGCTCGTATGGTTATGCTCCACCTGAGCAGTACGGCAAGTCGCAGACAACAGTGCGCTCCGATATCTATAGCCTGGGTGCGACACTTCATCAATTGCTCTCTGGCGACGATCCCTCAGAGACGCCATTCCAATTCTCGCCTTTGAAGTTGAGCGATCCCACGCTCTCTGAGTTTGGACCTCTTGTCATGCGGATGGTGAATGTTGATATCAGCAAACGGCCTGCCAGCATCTCAGAGGTACGCCAGGAACTACAGGCTATTACGCAGCGCTACACGAATGGTAATACGTTGCCCAGAATGACGGCGAAGACGGCCACACGCTCGGCACCGTTCGATGGTATCAATGGTGTTATCGACGCGATCCAGCGCAATACGAGCAGTAACGCGACGTTACCGCCTCTGCCAACAAAAAGTAATGCTTCGACAGGCGTCGTGAATACAGCGAAGGCAGCGAAGCAGAGCAACAAGAAGAATAGTCCGCTCCCAATCGCGCCGCAGGCGAACATGCTCTTTGTCTGTACGGGTCATAGCAATCGTGTAACGACGGTGGCCTGGTCCCCCGATGGCAAATATCTGGCCTCCGCTAGCTATGATAAGACGATCCAGATCTGGGATGGCAATAACGGACAGAATCTGAAAACCTTGAAAGGGCATCAAGGACGTGTCAACGCGCTCTCCTGGTCGCCTGATAGCAGCGTGTTGGCTTCTGCCAGTGATGATCAGACCGTACGCCTCTGGCATCCTTTGACGACCCTGACCAGGTATGTCTTCAAGCTGCATACGGATGTGGTAACAAGCGTCGATTGGTCACCAGATGGCAAATGTATCGTCTCCAGTGACGAAGCGGCACAGGTCCTGGTCTGGGAGGCGGATACGGATGCACATGCGCTCCTGATAACCTTTCAGGAGCATAAGGATGCGGTATTGAGCGTCGAATGGTCGCCGGATGGCAAATGTATCGCCTCCGCAGGCAAAGATACTGTGGTCAGGATCTGGGAGCCGCAGAAGTTACTACAGAAGCGCAACTGGCTCTCTACCCTCTTCTTTCCCAATCCTGGGCAACAGAGCTGGCATGGTCATAATGGGAAGCTTGTCGCGCTCTCCTGGTCGCCTGATAGCAAACAGATCGCGGCCGCCTGTAATGATCACCTGGTACGTGTACGCGACCTCAGCCCGGAGCCAACCAGAAGCCCTACAACGACCTCGCTGGGTATCGATAACTCGACCGTTAAGAATACGCTCGCCTGGTCACCCGCAGGAAAATATCTAGCGGTGGGTGGTAACGACAAGGTAGTACGGATCTGGAATGTTGCCGCGCAACAAGAGACCTATATTTATCATGGACATGTTGGCTATATTATCAGCATAGCCTGGTCGCCTGATGGGAGCCGTATCGCTTCGACAGGTGTGGACCGCACAATACAGGTGTGGCAGACGCGTTAAGAAACGTTTCATAAGGTATTATAATGTGTAGATGGTATTTCCTATGGTTGCTCGTATTTTGATATTGAGAATAGAGGTAAAGGGGTATCCTGCATGCAGTTCGAGCTTGATGAAGAGCAGAGAGAGATACGCGACACCGTTCGTCGCTTTACAGAACAGGAGATCACTCCACATGCTGGCGAGTGGGATGAGCAGAATCATTTTCCGCGTGAACTTTTTGCACAGTTGGCAGAGTTAGGTTTATTAGGGCTGAGTGCGCCCGAGGAGTATGGTGGATCGCCATTGGATCGGCTCTCCTGTGCGCTGGTCTATGAGGAGATTGCCAAAGGCGACATGGCAACAGCTGTGGGGCTGGGTGTGCATAATATGGTGACCGGTATGGTAATGCGTTTTGGCAATGACGAGCAACGCCAGCGCTACCTTCCAGCCCTGGTACAGGGGAAGCTGTTTGGTGCGTTTTCGCTCAGTGAGTCTGGCTCCGGCTCGGATGCTGCTAGCCTGCAATGTCGGGCGCAGCGACAGGATGATAGCTATCGTATCGATGGTACTAAAATGTGGGTCTCCAATGGTGGAGAGGCAGACCTCTATCTTTTGATGGCACGGCTGGGTGAGGGACGTGGTCCCGCCGGTATCACGTGCTTTCTCATCGAGAAAGGCACACCGGGTTTTAGCTTTGGGAAGTTGGAGCGTAAGATGGGGCTGCATGCTTCACCGACGCGTGAGCTGCTCTTCGATAACTGTGTGATCCCCTCAGGGCAGCGTATTGGTGAAGAGGGGAAGGGTTTCAAGCTGGCGCTGGCGTCGCTGGATGGTGGACGTGTCAACGTTGGTGCAATCTCTGTGGGTGTCGCACAGGCCGCTTTTGATGTTGCGAGTAAGTATGCTCGTGAGCGTGAACAGTTTGGGCAGCCGATCGGAGCGTTTCAAGGGATGCAGTTTCTATTAGCTGATATGGCGATGAAGATCGAGGCTGCACGTCTATTAACGTATGAGGCGGCCTGGAAGATGGATAAAGGGCAGGACGCGATTATAGCTGCCTCGATGGCGAAATGCTTCGCGAGCGATATGGCGATGGAGGTCACGACCAACGCGGTCCAGATCCTGGGCGGTGCTGGCTATACACGTGAATTTCCAGTGGAGCGCTATATGCGGGATATCAAGGTCGCCCAGATTTTTGAAGGCACTAACCAGGTGCAACGCATGATTATTGGCCGCAGTATCCTGGGACCACTGAGTTCATAATCCACTCACAGTTGATTACAAGTTGTACAAAAAGAAGAAGAGATCATACGCTGAGATTGCATGGGTGTGCAACCTCTACCGTCGTGATCTCTTCCTCTCTGTTCAGCCGTAGTATGGCAAGCATTAATGTTGTACTGCGGCTGATTGTGTCTGGTTGCTAACCTCTTTTGGGATCTGGTGAGTTGCGCTGGTGCGTATAGCCAGCAACTGCTCGTTGGAAAGGGTCGCTCTAGTCTCAGGATCAAAGACCACATCATTGCGTGAGCAATAATAGAGCTTGTTCCAGGTTGCGGTCGCCTTGTCCCAGGCAGGAAGTAGGACGGATGATTCATTGTCGCCGTGTACGACTTTTTGAAAGGCAATGAACGAGACGACGAGAGCGCTAACAATAGCGATCAACGTAATAACAGCAAGGATAAACTGATATAATTGGGGGAAATTGTTTTCCAGACCACCAATCAGCACGACAATACAAAGTACACAGAGACCAACGATGACAGCGCACGTTATAATGTACTTCGACATTGAAACGTTGCGGGTAGGCATCTCTGGTGGTGCACAACGCGCGACTCCCGTACTATAGGCAGCCTGCATGGTCTTTACTTGATCTGCCTGGTCGCAGACCGGACAGGTTGGTTTTTGGCTTTCATCGGACGCCATCTAGAACCTCCTTGTGTTGCTCATTCTATTGAAAACAAGCAACCATTGCAGTTTTCTTATTAAAAATAGCATAACACGTTGTTGGCATTTTCGACAATGTAGAGAGCCAGTCTTTCGCGTTTGGCATGTCGTCTGTCCTGACTACGTTGATTGTATCACGACTTTCTCTGCACATTATCTCTTCTACTATTGGAGCAAAGAGAGGATCAGTTTATTTATGAGCGATATAAAACAAGCTGCTGTTACTATTGTTGGATTGGGACCAGGTAGCCTGACGGATGTGACACTAGAGGCGCATCAGGTCTTTACTCAAGCCGCTGCCACCAATCAGACCGTTTACTTTCGTACAACTATTCATCCAACGGTCGAGCCATTACAACAGAGCATACCTGATTTACGTATTGAATCCTTTGATAGACTCTATGAAGAGTCTGACGAATGGGACACCCTCTACCAGCGTATTGCGGACGAACTCTGCACATTCGCAGTCCAGGGTCCGGTCGTCTATGCCGTACCGGGTCATCCACTGGTGGGCGATACCTCCATCCAACTATTGCTCAAGAGTGCGCGTGAACGTGGCCTGACTACGCGCATCGTCGCGGGCCTCTCATTGATCGAGCCCGCCTGTACGCTGCTCGAACTGGACCCTTTTGCGAACGGCTTGCAGATCGTAGATGCCATCGAACTGGCGTCACTGAGCGCAGAAGAGATCGCGGGAAAACTCATCCCGACCGTTCCTTTACTGGTAGTACAGGTCTACAACCGTCGTGTCGCCAGTACCGTCAAGCTAGCTCTCAGCGAATGCTATCCCGACGACTGGTCAGTTAAACTGGTACGCGCGACCGGGATCGCCGATGAAGAGAACGCACTCTTAGAGATGCCTCTGCATGAGCTGGACCGTGATACCGCCTTCACGAACCACCTGAGCATCCTTTATGTGCCCCCTGTTGGTGCCATGACTTCTCTACGCTTGCCAGAGACATTGCGCTATATTATCATGCGCCTGCGTCGTGATCCTGATGGTTGCCCATGGGATCGCCAGCAGACGCACCAGAGCCTCAAGCGTTACGTCATCGAAGAGAGCTATGAAGTCGTCGAGGCCCTGGAAGAAGACGATATGGATCATCTGGCCGAGGAGCTGGGTGACCTCCTGTTACAGGTCTATCTGCATGCTGAGGTGGCCCGCCAATCCGACGAGTTTACCCTGGGAGACGTCTACGAGCATATCAATGCCAAAATGATTCGTCGCCATCCCCACGTCTTTGGTGATCGTGAAGCGCATACAGCCAGCCAGGTCATCCAGAACTGGGAAGAGATCAAGAAGCAGGAGCGCGCCGCAGCAGGTAAAGACATCGCAGCTGAGAGCGTCCTGGATCGCGTCCCACAGGCCACACCGGCCCTGATGATGGCCCAGGAGTATCAGAAGCGCGTCGTCAAAACAGGCTTCGAATTTACCTCTCTAGAGGGCGTCTACGCCAAAATAGCAGAAGAGCTCGCTGAGATCAAACAAGCCAGTACAGTAGAAGAGCAGATCGAAGAGATCGGGGATCTCCTCTTCATCGTTGCCAAACTCGCTCGCTTCATGAAGATCGACGCCGAAGAGGCTCTGCGTGCTGCGAACCGTAAGTTTCGTCGCCGCTTTCAACTGATGGAAGGGTATGCGCGCGCTGAAGAGCGCGCCCTGACATCCTACAGTGTGCCAGAATGGGAGGCTCTATGGGAGCGTGCGAAGGCACAGAAGGCAGAGTAGTGTCTGCATAAAAACATATACACATGGGAAAGATGTATATAGTACCATCGGCACAAAAAGAAGAGGGGAAGACTCGCTAATACGATGTCTTCCCCTCTAGCCCTTCTATGCGCGCATCATTATGGTGTCGCTATAAAAGTATGCAAGTACCAGTGTTTAGCGCTCAGTGAGTGGTACGAATGTTAGATCCTGTGGACCAGTGTAGTCGGCCTCAGGACGGATCAGACGATTGTTGCTGACCTGTTCGAGGATGTGAGCGGTCCAGCCGGCGCTGCGGCTGATGGCGAATGTTGGCGTGAAGAGATCTCCTGAGAGACCAATTGACGACATCAGGGCCGATGAATAGTATTCTACATTGGTATACAGGCGACGTCCGGGCTTCAGCTCTTCGAGTAGGGCTAGAGCACGCTCTTCTACCCCATATGAGAGCTTGAATTCTTCAGGATCGGCGATGCGAGCCATCTCGCGGAGCTCTTCTGCACGTGGATCTTTTGTCTTATAGACTCGATGTCCAAAACCCATCAGACGGCCACCCTGAGTGATGGCGTCACGTAGCCATTGCTCGCTATTCTCGATGCTGCCAATCTCGCGCAACATATCCTGCACTTTCGAAGGTGCGCCGCCATGCAGCGGTCCTTTCAGTGCGCCGATAGCCGCAACCAGTGACGAGACAATATCTGACTCGGTGCTGGCTACGATACGCGCAGTGAATGTAGAGGCATTCATGCCGTGATCCGCTAGCAATACCAGATAGGAGTTGAGACCCCGTACATGCTCGTTCTTCGGTAGCTCGCCGGTAAGTAGATAGAGATAATTTGCCGCGTGACCGAGCTCGGCCCGTGACGTCAGGATCTCTTTCCCATGGCGATGACGATCGAAGGCAGCCATAAAGAGAGGCAGGCGAGCAGTAATCGCGATGGCCTGATGAACGTCAGGTTTCCCTCCGATGCCACTTGTTTTGAGTGCGCCCCAGGCTGATGCAGCAGTACGTAGAGCATCCATCGGATCGGTATTCGTGGGGAGTCCGCGAATAACCTGAAGTACATACTCAGGAACGTCTCGTTGTGCTACAAACTTTTCATGCAGATCAGAGAGCTCCTGTTGATTGGGGAGATGTCCGAACCAGAGCAGATGAGCAACCTCTTCAAAGGTGCTGGTCGTTGCCAGATCGTGAATATTGTAGCCCCGATAAATAAGACGTCCGGCTGTACCATCAACCAGGCTGATTGCGGTAATGGCAGCGACAATCCCCTCCAGACCACCTTTATTCACTTTGGCAGGCGTAGCGGGCTGAGAGGACTGGTTTGTGGTGACGTTCGCATTCTCTTTTTGTGGGGTATTCCCGGTATCTGATATCCTCGTTGACATAGGTTCTTCGCTCCTTTGCACTTGGCAGGTGCTTCGTACGTGTTGAATAATGGGGTCCTTTTCAATTTGTACCATCTATGACGATGAATGTCAATAAATGTCGACAATACTTGATTTAGCTTGATGAATATTGATAGTATTGCCTCGTGCTTGTCTCTTTTATATGCGCTGTAGCGCTTCTCTGCTGAGCATGAGATGCCTTTGCTATAAGCCATGCATTGATTGACAAATAACGGTCTGTTTTCTATCATAAGTAACAGGCACTCCTGATAGTGCTCGTTATAATTTTTTCGTTATCTCTCACCAGTCATATCTTTCTATTATAATAACGAAAGAAAGGAGGGCGTGCCAATGGTTGAACTGAATGGAGAGCATTATCTCGACGGTCACGAAGCTTCAACGCTATTAGGTATCAAACTATCAACGCTGTACACATACGTCAGTCGTGGAGTACTCAAAAGCTATAAGCAGGGTATCAAGCGGAAGCGGCTCTATAAGCTCGCCGAGCTAGAATCTCTGCTGTTCCTGCACGCCAGTCATGATAGTCTGGCTGAAGCATCCGCAGCATCTGTATCGTCTCCATCATCTGGGCCTTCCTCTACGCCTGGATCTATCCGGCAGACGATCGAACTGCCGTATGCAGAGGAATGGGTTCCAGATATCTAAATATCTAAAGGTCGTCATAAAAAGCCCTTCAGCAGACCAGTTTACAGTTGTATACCAGCCACTGCTGTTGAAGATGCTAGCATCTTCTGCTGTTGATGCTGACTGGCTGTCGTGAGCAAGCGTTCCCATGTTTGTTCGCCACCCAGTGAATAGACTTTGATGCCTGCTATGCGTGGCGGAATGGCATTGTCTCCAACGAAGAGGATCGTGACCGCATAGCCGTTGCGCCTCAGTTGAACAAGTTGTTCGGCCAGACGCTCATTGACTGAATTGGTAATGACGACGACGGTTGAGCCATTCGGCAAACGATGGCGTTCCGCGAAGAGTACCTCTTCAATCGGTGTAATTCCCTGTGTCTGCAAGCGTGCCAGCGTATCCAGGATGCGCTGGCGCTGCTCTTCACTACTACTCGGTGAGAGATGTACACGGCGACGCTCCATCTGCTCTGCAATGATGGTTGCTATATCTCCTTTGTGGTTGTCTATCTCGCGCCTCAGGTTAACCTGTTCATTGCGCTCCTCGTCCGGCATACGCATGGCTGTATTGGTGTACAGACCGACAGCATAGCTCTCTTCGATTGCCCAATGCGCGATCGAGGCCGCGGCACTGATCGCCAATTCTTGTAGTTCGGGATGGATACCGTAATAACTATCCATGACCATCGAGGAGTTGAGAAAGATCGTCAACGTATAGGTGGTCGTGGCGTCGTAGATCTTGCTCTGCATCTGCTGGGTACGCGCAGTCGCTTTCCAGTCGATACGTCGTAGATTATCACCGTAAACATAATCGCGCAACCCGATTACACGTGAAGGATCTTCAAGCAGGCGGCGTGGTGTACTGTGATCGCCAAATGGATGCTGGGCAGGCAGACTAAAGCTGGTCAACGGTACGATGAGCGGATAGACCAGCATATGCTGCTCAGCCTTCAGTGCCTGCGTTCGATTAATGAAACCGAACGCATCGCTGCCATGGAGCTTAATGGGACCAAAGGTGTAGACGCCACGATTCTGGCACTGGACGGTATATGTACGGGTGGTCCTTTCATACCAACTCATACTAAACATCCCCTCCAGTTCAATCGTATTTGTCACCATCATTTTGCGCACCGGTTGATCTTTAATCGGCAGTGCACGCGGTACGAGCATAGTGAACTCTAGCACTGGCAGCGGCAAGATCTTCTCATTTTCTATCGTGATGGTTAACGCTGCCTCTTCTCCGAAGAGTACCCGGTTCTCGCTGAGCTGTGCTTTGAAGCGGACACCATTTAGTGCATAGGCCGCCCAGATATCGACGAGAATGAGCAGGACCAGTACCAGAATACCTACTACAAATAGCAAGATCAGATGGGTAATCATACTCACGAGAATGACCAGCGCGACGAACACATAGAGCCGTACTGATACGTGTTCGCCTCGATTCACTGGAACGCGTCGCCATACATAGCGTGTAAGTCCTGGATTACCTCTTCTCATCCTCATTGCAGGCCTTTTGCCCCTCTCATCATATAAAATCTTCCTCTGAAGTCATTCATGCATTCTATTCTGTGTACTCAGGCCTTTAACTATGCAGTCGTGTCATTCGACCGGTACTGCAATGGAATGGACGATCTCCTCTAGAATATTCTCCATGATATGTCCATGCAAGCGTAGCTGATTGGTGGCGATCATACGATGTGAGAGGATGTGAGGAGCTAGCTTTTTGATATCGTCAGGTAAGACAAATGTGCGTCCATGGACCGCTGCGTAGGCCTGGCTGGCGCGATAAAGGGCCAGTGAACCACGCGGACTGACACCCAGCTCGATGCCATCGTGATGGCGTGTCGCCTGTACTATATCCACGATATAGCCTTCGAGTCCCGCGCTGATGTAGACCTTGCGAATCAGCCCCTGCATCTCTAGCAACGCATCGGCGCTCAGTACAGCCTGCAGATCTTGTAATGGTTGCTCCTCTTTAAAGCGTTGTAAGATCTGGCGCTCCTCTTGTTTATCGGGATAGTTCAAGCGCAAGCGGATAAAGAAGCGATCGAGTTGTGCCTCTGGTAGCGGAAAGGTACCTTCAAGTTCTACCGGATTTTGGGTCGCAATCACCATAAAAGGTCGTGGTAGCACCATGGTCTCACGCTCAATAGTGACCTGTCGTTCCTCCATAGCCTCAAGCAGAGCCGACTGCGTACGCGGAGTCGCGCGGTTAATCTCATCAGCCAGTACTATCTGCGCCAGCAAGGGACCAGGACGGAATTCGAACTCGCCTTTTTTCTGATTATAGAATGTAATGCCAGTTATATCGGAAGGGAGAAGGTCGGGCGTAAACTGAATACGCTGAAATGAGCATCCGAGCGAACGGGAGAGCGTCTTTGCCAGCGTCGTCTTACCAATGCCGGGTACGTCTTCAAAGAGCACATGGCCTTCGCAAAGAAGGGCGACTGTCAATAGATCAACAACCTCTTCTTTGCCAACGATCACTTTGCCAACATTTCTGCGGACCATCTGTGCTGCCTGCTGTACTAAGAGAAGTTTATCGTTGCGATCCATTCATTATACCTGTTTCTCTGTATTTATAATTTAAAATAGTGTCTGCTACCGAGTATTGATATCGATAAATATCACGCCTATAAATACGTTCACAAGATGTCGAATATTCCCACAAAGATGACTGTAGCCTCTCCCTATTGTAACATTTATAGCAGAGTAGCAAAAGTGCGCTAGCTAACAAAAATACGCGGTTAGCCGGTTGTTAGGGGATTGTTGCTGGTGTGCAACGCCAGGATACGCGATTACACTGTGCTTTTATAGATAAAATATGTTTGTAACGTATATGTTTTAGGCTATGCTGAAATTTGTTGTAAAATATAATAGTGAATAATTTGAATAGAAACTAATGGCTATATTTTTCACAACTTTGGATTTTTAGGGAGGCGAAAGCGTGACCTCGATATTTGGTCTCTATGGCATCACTTCTATTGACATTAATGCTGCTGCACGCATTTTGCAAGATGCATTGAATATGCCTTTTGAGTCGTATGAAAGCTCGTTTTGGGGTGGCTATTATGTGACGCGTGATGAGCAACGCGGGGAGACGATCAGCCTGAAAGAGAATTTCAATCAGGCTGAACAGGAGTGGAATTGGCCTGCTTTTGAACAGTATCCCCTTACGCTGGAGGTCTCTCTGCGAGATAGCACGGTCGAGCGCTCACAAGAGATAGAGGCACAGCTGATGCAGATTCCGAACCTACCGATAACGTTCTTGCAAAGGTCGTAAGCTATCGCCTGGCAATCAAGCGATAGCTTTTTAATGGCCCATGTTGATCTGGACGCTTTCAATCGATGAATTCGTGACGTTGCCATTCTGGTCCTGTGCGACGACCATGACTCTGGCGATAACGGTGTTGCCGAATAATCGGGAGCGCTGCTCGTCGATATTCCAATAGAAGGTTGTGTTGCCGCTGGCGTCGACCGATTGTGAGCCTGAATTATAGGAACTCGGTTGCGCTCCGCTGTAGTAGACGACGAGGCGGACCGTTGTACCGGGATGGTTTGCGGTAACTGCCACAGGGACCGTCGAATGGTTGTTTGCGCTGCCAGGAAGGTTGTTGATCTGGACGCTTAATGGTCCATTATTATTGAGCGTGGGCGTAGGTGTTGGTGGCGGTGGTGTTGGTGACGGCACAGGGGTAGGCGATGGCATTGGCGTAGGTGTTACGGCCAGTACGGTTGCTGTTGCAGCCAGCGCGGTTGCTTGTAGCTGCTTCTTGGGATCTGGCGTTGGTACGGTTGGTGTGTTCGAGGTTGACGCGCCGCTGACATTGCTGTTAGCTTGTTGACCTCCCTGACCTCCCTGACCTCCCTGACCTCCATGCCCAAAGGCTGAGACGAGCAGCAAGCTGCCGCCGAGACAGCACAGCAGAACTACTCCAATCGCAACAAACAAGACCCTGTATGCGGGATCTCTCTTCCAAAGTGTAGCTATCTTGCTATGTGGTGGTCCCGGTGGAACTGGATCTATATTACTATAGAGTGCCAGGCGTGCTGCATCTTCCAGGGCATGACCATGGAGGGGCTGTTGACCCGGCTGGTTCTGTTGATATTGAGTCGATTGGGGTGCTCCTGGCGTTTGATAACCGGGTTGCATTTGTTGAGAGGCCAGCGTCGGCGTATACTCGTTGAGTGGAATGCCGACTTGCGTCTCATCACTAAAGAACTCGGTCGGCATATGAGAGTCAGCGCCATTGTTCTCTGTATTAACTGGTGTCTGCGGAGGGGAGGGTGGTTGTTGGGGTTGGGGTTGTTTGGGGTAAAAGACTGGTCCTTGACCACTCTTTGATTGTGTTTTATTAGGATTAGAGGATGGCTTCCATCCCTCATCGTTTTGTGTATAGCGTGAATCGCCCGGCATTCTATTTCCTCTTCTCCAGTGCAGATTGTGTTGATCTCCCTGGATAACTCCATCTAACCTTCCATTCTTGAGTATACGGTAATATATTGACACATGCAAAATTACTAGTACTCGAGGTACAGCCTGGCCACTAAGATCTTATTCCGAACACCAACGCGACTGGCGTCGCTAGTGCTACGCACTCAAGTTTTCGGATCAGTAGTAACGCTGCTTTACGCTTTTATCTACCGAGGATCTGTTGCAAGACATGCTCAGGCGTGATCTCGTTGAGCGCTGATGCCTGTAAGATTTTGACACGGGGTCCGACCGGATGCCAGACTAGTGGATCGCTGGGACCGAAGAGGACGGTGGTAGGGAGACCAAGCAGGGCTGCGAGATGTGTCAGTCCGCTATCATTCCCCAGATAACCACGGGCACTGCGCATAACGTTGGCAATAGTGAGCAGCGGTCTACTCTCCAGGCTTTGCAGTAGACCGTCTGGTGGTGGCGCAAGCATGGTATGGAGCAGGCGCAGCTGTTCCTGGTCCGCTGGTCCTGATAAGAGCAGGACAGGTATTTGTCGCTGCCAGAGCTGTGTGATCACCTCTGCAAAGGCTGCTATGGGCCAGCATTTATCCTTGCCGCCACTGCCTGGATGGATAATCATTGTGCGTGCTGCGCATGTTGTCTCCTCGGCTTGCCATGCGTAGTCCGCTGGTGGCTGCCAGGGGAGTGGGGTCGGGATAGCCTGTCCAGCGATGGTGTCGAGACTCTGTGCGAGATAGTCGACGATATGGATCTGCTTACCAGGTGCAGGGCGGCCTGGTGCGATCTTGATCTGCTGAATCCCTGCCGCTAGCAGGTTTTGCTGGACGGTTCCCTCGCTATCGTGCAGCCAGCCGATAGCCAGTGTAAAGTCATGCAGTGACGCGAGGAAGCGTGGATCACGCTGGCGTTGTGGTGCTAGAAAGAGCTTACTCCAGCGGAGATCTTCATAGTTTTCATACGCTTCGATCATGCCCAGGGCATGCAATAGTGGTAGGGCCGCCATATTGCCGATAAAGGTAATCGGCGTAGCTCCCAACTGCGTTCGCAGATAGTGAAGGACGGGCAGCGTCAGCAACGTATCACCGATGGCTCCCGGACGAATAATCAATGTTCGCATAGTATGTGTATTGTAGTACGCAGTAAACACAGAAGGCGAGCTACTCTGCGCAAGCGGGTAGTTCGCCTTATCTGCTTACTGTCTCAGTGAGACCACTGGAGATGGATATGTAGTTGCTTATGCGGTCGCGTCGTCGAACACAATCTCATCGGAGAAGAAACGGACCCACAGTACTACAACAGCCAGACCGAAGAGCAACGTAAAGAAGCCAACGGCACCAGCAGCGGTATTGGTCGGGTCTTTGAAAGGATAGAAGATGATGAGAGAGAGCCAGACAATGGTCAGAGTCACCGTGCCGATCAACTTTTTTGTTTCATGATGGGCATTGATGAAAATGATATAAGCAACGATGATCACAAAACCGATGAGGCCCAGGACCGTCTTAAGCGGGGTCAGGTTGTCAAGGGTGCCGGTCCAGTCGATCACGATGGAGCTCTTAATAAATATGAAGATACACATCCATATGATAGCCAGGGCAGTACCTATGATAACCTTGCGAAGCTCCTTGGGGTTATTCACAACTTGGCTCCTTTCAAGGAGGATTTGTTACAAGAAAAGAACTGAACAGTACAGATGCGCAAGTTTGCTTTGCGTACATCGTATTGTAGTCGTAATAATAGAATAAATCAACATCTCCTCCTGGTCGTGACCGTGGAGGTCTAGTACTGTTTGCCGTTGTTTGCACTTTGCCATTCGCACATGCTATATTATCTCTTGAAGCTACTGTATAGCATACAGTGCGTTCTTCGAGCAATAACTTTATATCTATGTAAAAAAATCGGTGAAATGTATACCTTGCGGCGTGGCCCTTGCCGCGAATAGGGGTCACACACTAAACGTATGTAAGTGTATTGAAAAGCGTCGACGTTTTTTTCTGGTGTATGGACCCGGTCAAGCTACTTGCTTGTACCGGTTGCTTCGTAGTCTATTATAATAATCACAGAGAAACTCGCAATGGAGCGGTATTCACGGTTATCGTTTTGATCGCAAGCAAGTAGGAGTGTGTATAAATGGCATTTTTTAAAAAGCTTTTTAAGACGAGCCTCATCGTTGGAGGCGCACTAGGTTCTCTCGCACTATATAACAAGATCACTGAGTCGATGGCGGGTGAGCTTGACACGGTTTTGACCGGTGAAGAGCGCCGCTATCCCTGGAAATATGGCGATATGTTCTATGAGGTGAAGGGGCATCGCGATGCGAAGCCGCTGGTCCTTGTACACGGTTTTGCTCTCGGATCATCATCCTATGAGTGGCGCAAGAATATCGATACGCTGTCCGAGCAGTATCGTGTCTATGCTCTGGACCTGCTAGGTTTTGGCCTCTCTGATCGTCCTGCGATCGATTATGATGCAGAGATCTATACTGATCTGTTGAATGATTTTATTCGTGAGGTTGTTGGCAAGCCTGCGGTCGTTGTCGCCCATGGTCTGACCTCGGCGTATGTGATTGCCGCTGCCTACCGTCGCCCACAGCTCTTTGAGCGTCTGGTTCTGGTTGCTGCTCCACCATCTATCTTAGATGAGTCGTATCCTGGTCCCTTGAATGCCATCTGGAAGTTAGTCCTGCGTACTCCTATTATCGGGCAGTCCGTCTATAACGTGCTCACTTCACGGCAGGCCATCCGTAACTACTACGACAACCAGGGCTATCATAATCCAGGATTGATCACCGACGAACTGGTCGAATATATCTATACCAGTGCGCATCAGTCCAATAGCCGTTATGCGTTGGGTGCCTTCTTGAGTGGACATCTGCATCAAGATGTGCAGGAGCCATTCTCACGCTTGCAGGTTCCCGTCACTGCGATCTGGGGTCGTGAAGGTATGCTGACCCCGGCAGAGGCCAGTGCTGCCTTCAAACGTGTAAATAGCCGTACTGACGTCCGTATCATCGATAAATCAACTATCCAGATCCAGGATGAGCAGGCAGGCCAATTCAACGCCCTGCTACGCGAACTGACGAGCAGCATCACGTTGTAATATCGTCTGCACTACCCATTTACACGTGTTACACGTGTTATACGTGCCAAAACGCGAAGAGAGAAGGACACTATTAAAGTGCCTTCTCTCTTTTTTGTCTCTACGTATTATGCATCAACCTGAGCCTGTCTAGCCGCCAGAGGTCAGGTTTTCGTTGCCTGGTTTACGGGGTAGCCAATCGGGCTGTGTCGGTTCGTGATAGACTTCACTTAAATAGTCTTCGTCGTATTTGCGGGCCTGCTCAAACAGGTTTTGTGCAGCGCGTGCTGGATCGAAGCTCACCTTCTGGCTGGCAGCTGGATCTCTGGCGACGGCATCGAACTCTGAAGCAATACGGCGTATCGTCTCAGGATCGGTAATCTTACCGGCCTGGACCGCCTTGTAAGCGTTGATGAGCACATCTTCGTTGATTCTGCCTGATTCGTTCATTGCACCTCCATTGGCAGATGCTGCTGCCTTCGGTGTCGCGACTGGCGTTGGTGCCGCGTGAGGAGCTTGAGCCTTTTTAGGAGCTTGCGGCTGAACCGCCCTGGGGGCCTGGGCTTTTTTTGCAGCTTGCGGAGCTCTGGATACTCTTAACGCGGGAGCTGTCTGCGCGACTAATGCTGCTACTGCCTTGATCTTGCTACTAATCTGCATCGGGGCTGTCTGCTCTTTGGGTGTGACCCTGGCCTGATTGGATTGATCTTGTTGAGTTGGGATAATGGTCTGTGCTGGCATAATCGCTGAACCATGAGGGAGTAGTTCAATATCGCGCATACTGATCCAATTGACCTGTACTCCCCAGGTTGCTACTCGCTCACTCATCAGTTGTAGTACATGCTTATTGATCTGGTCGCGCCTTTGGAAGCCACTAATAAAGTCATCTTCACCTGGTTGCTGTTGCTGCTGAGCGGTTTGCGGCCAGATTAAGAAGTCGCCTGGCGTAAAGGTCGCCGCCGCCTCTTGCAGCGTTGTCTGGAAGAGGGCCTGGAGACTCTGCTCCCAGTTTTGTACCCTGCTGACTGCGAAGTATGCGTCTTCCTGCAATAACTGATAGGAGATGATGGCCCGCAGCCGTACGTCGTCTTCTCGGGAGAGCTGTACGATCTGGACCGGGCTGATCCACTGGACCTCTTCCGTGCTGAGTCGCGTGTATATCTTTTCCCAGGGCAGCAAGATATTAAAGCCAGGGTAGAGTGTGCGCGTATATTTTTCGCCGCTATAGACTATATCCACGCACCCATCAGGGACAGGGCACAACGCTCTGCGTGCCAGCACGACTCCCAGTATCAGGAATACGATCAATAGTAGTACGCTGGGCACTAATCCGTACACCGCTAAACATGAGATAAGTACAAAGAGCGCGAGTCCGCCGATTGTACTCAGCGCCCCGAGTCCTGCATCCTCTCCGGCATAATAGACGGCTACTCCCTGTGCAATCGTGACCGCCAGCAGCACAATCAAGAGTGGCCAGAAACTGTTTGGTGGCAGGGCTGCCTGGCTGGCTGCTACTCGTGGCAGTATAAAGAGACAGCTAAGGCCTGCTAAGAGCAGGGGGATAACAATAAGCGCAGCGTACTGACTAAGGTTTCCTAGAAATTCACGTGGGGTAGTGGCTGGCTCAACCGGTTCTATTGGCTCATCCTCCACAGAATCGACAGGTGGGTCAATGGGTGCTGGTGCGTGGAAACCCTGTTGCGGTTGCTGTCGAGAGGAGCGTTGATAAGGCTGCTGAGACACGTATGCATTGTACTCATCGTAAGAGTCATATGCATTAGACGGCTCAGGGGCTTGATAAGACTGCTGTTGGTAGTAACCGTTGTTGTTGATCAATCCAGAAAAAGCTGCCGTGCTCTGTTGCTGTCCAGAGCGCGACGGACTATCCTCTTCATCAACCGCTGGCACATAGTCTGGTGGCTGAGTCCAGGGGGCGTTTACTTCTGGAGTGCCTGTCTGTTCTTGCCCGCTGCCTGGTTCCTTCCCGTCCGACGACATGGAATACACACCTTTCCTCTCATCTCTGCAACCAAAGTGTCCTGAATGTCGGTTTCGTTACTGTAGACGCACGTCCGAAAATAATGAATAGTCTATATCTTTAGTGTACACCGGAAAAAAGATCAGGATTTTTTCTTGACGCCACAACTGCCACAGCCGCCGCCAGTGCCGCATGAGCCACCACCACCGCTGCTACAACTGCCGCAACCGCCGCCAGTGCCGCATGAACCGCCACTACCGCAACCACCACTACCACACCCGCCTTTACGTGGCTTCTCCATCTCGACAGGCGCATGGATCGTCGCACCGCTTTCAAGCATGACTTCAACCGAGTTTTGTGGGACATTGACAGAAACGACTTTGCCACGACCACTGGGAGTATCAAAAAAGGTACCGATCTGGGGCATCTGTCTTTTGGCCTGGATATAGTTATCGTTTTCGTAGGATAGGCAGCACATTAAACGTCCGCAGACGCCAGAAATTTTTGAGGGGTTAAGAGGGAGTCCCTGTTCTTTGGCCATCTTGATTGAGACGATACCAAAGTCGGTAATCCATGAGCTACAACACAGCGTCTTGCCGCACGGGCCAACGCCACCTTGCAACTTGGCCTGATCGCGCGCGCCTATCTGGCGCAGTTCGATACGCGTGCGAAAGGTAGCCGCGAGATCGCGGACCAGAGCACGAAAATCGACGCGCTCATCGGCGGTAAAGTAGAATGTCAGGCGACTGCCATCGAACGTATATTCAGCCTCAACAAGCTTCATTGGTAGGCTGTGTTGTACAACACGCTCATGACAGCGGACCAGGGCATCTTTCTCTTTACTTTTGTATGAGAGCATCATACGCAATTCGTCTTCGGTGGCCAGGTGCAGAACGGGTTTGAGTGGATCAGTAAGATCGCCGGGGACTATCTTTTTATAGGCGATCACAATACGTCCAGCCTCGACTCCGCGTGCTGTTTCAACAATGACATACTGTCCGTTGGTAAAGGTCTGCCCCTGGGGATCGAAATAATAGATTCGACCAGCAGGACGAAAGCGAATGCCAACTACAATGACGGTTTGTTCTGAACTTGTTGCCAGCGACATCATTACTCAATCTTTACTAGTAGTATCTTTGTATGCAAGCCATGAAGGAGTACAGGGATGCAGCTACACTGCTACATCCACCCTGCTCCTCATTACATCTCGTTGGTGAGAAGGATGGCTTCCGCAACTTCACGCATCGACTTGCGGTTGTTCATACTGGCCTTCTGGATCTTACGGAAGGCTTCCTGTTCGGAGAGGCCCTGCTTTTCCATCAGGAGACCTTTGGCGCGCTCAACAACCTTGCGGGTCTCAAGCTTCTCGGAAAGGGTGCGGTTCTCTTCTTCAATCGCGCGATACTCGCTATAACGAGCGAGTGTCACCTCGATAGCGGGTGTGACTTCGCTTTCCCTGAGTGGTTTGACGATATAGTTGACCACGCCTGCTTCTTTAGCGCGTTCCACTAACTGTTGGTCTCCGAAGGCAGTGAGCAACAACACCGGTGCGATCTTCTCTTGTGTCAGCGTCTCGGCGGCGGCGATGCCGTCCATATCTGGCATACGAATGTCCATAATAATGAGATCAGGTCGGAGTTCCCGAGCCAGATTGACGGCACTCTGTCCGTCACCGGCCTCTCCAATAACGAGGTAGCCCTGCTTGGTCAGCACATCTTTGAGATCCATGCGCTGAATGGCTTCGTCATCGGCAATAATAATTCGTGTTGGCATAGTGTCTCCTCAAAGCCTTTGGTCTATTTCTACCGGTCGGATTAAATACTCTTCTACGTTACAAAGAGTATATCATAACAGTGGATAAAGCGTCGATAGCCGAGCATATTTCGTATACGAAATCACCTTTTTGTAACGCTCTTACAAAGAGCTATGCGACACTTTCGACCTCTTCTTTTAGCATGTTCGCAATTATCTGCGTTTCATACACAATTTTTGTGAGTTGAGCAGGTGTAATCGACTGTTTGCCATCACAGAGGGCAGTATCGGGATCGAGATGGGTCTCGATAATCAGGCCGTCTGCTTCTGCGGCGATGGCTGCACGTGACATGGTCGGTACTAACTCACGGCGTCCGGTGGAATGACTGGGATCGACGATGATTGGCAGGTGCGTGAGTTGATGCAGCAGCGGGACGCAGGTAAGGTCCAATACGTTGCGGGTCATTGGGTCGTAGCTACGGATGCCGCGCTCGCAGAGAATGACGTTAGGATTTCCGGCGGCGATGATGTATTCAGCCGCTAACAGCCACTCTTCGATCGTTGCTGAGAGGCCACGCTTGAGCAGGACCGGACGCTTGTAGCTGTTACGCCCGGCGGCCATCAGTAGCGGGAAGTTCTGCGCGTTCCGGGTGCCGATCTGGAGAACGTCGGCATAGTGAGCGACGGTCTCTACCATCCCGGGTTCCATGACCTCTGTAATGACGGGGAGTCCTGTCTCTTCACGTGCCTCTGCCAACATTTTTAGCCCTTCAATACCCAGTCCCTGGAACTGATAAGGGGAGGTGCGGGGTTTGAAGGCACCGCCACGGAGGACCTGTGCACCGGCCTTTTTGACTGCATGTGCAGTCGAGAGCAATTGCTCTTTACTCTCGACTGCGCAGGGACCAGACATAATGATTGGCATGGCGTTAACACCACCGATGGTGACAGGGGTACAGGCATGACCATCACCAATGAGGACACTTGTATTGCTTTGCTGGAAGATGCGGCTGGCGAGTTGGTAAGGAGTTTTGAGACTGTGGATGGTGGCTACTGCGCTTTGCTGGGTGAGGAGGGTGTGGGCTTCTACATCTACAACGTTGGAGTCAAGGGCGATCACTTCGCCGGAGGACATCAACGTTGTTGTTATCGGTCGTTGATTTCCAGTCAGGCGACAGATGTGCGCCATAAGTTGAGCGCGTTCTTCGCTATTGGCTTCGTCTCTAATGGTGATAATCATTTTGTAACCCCTTATCTTTATGTTCGCTGTATGAATACGTACACAACTGTTAGGAAGGTAAACTGTCCTATAACGTTAAAAATTGACTGTGTTCAGAAAAACAAAAAAGCAGAGGTTTTATCCTCTGCTTTTCCAGCATGCTGGTGGTTAATTTTGCTCAGCCCAAAGGGCCCACCATCATGCTGGAGGGCTAAACCAATAATAATAATAGCTTGATTGTATGTATGTGGTTTGTTGGCTGAGCATTGCTATTATAATCTCTGCTTTCTTGTTTCTCTGCCGGGACCTCACATTGAAGCCCACACGACAATCTATGCATTGATTATAAAGATCCTATGACTATTCTGTCAAGTGGTTATATATGATATATAGGTGCTTTATTCTATGTATGCTCTGCATGTAAGACTGGAAAATCGCATAAAATAGACCGCTTTTATCTATGCTGGAGGTTAATATACAACCTTTTTTGTCGATAAAAGCGGTCTTGCGTTTATTGCGTGCCAGACTATTTTGCTCGCAGGACGTTATCTTTTCTTGCGCTGGCTCATACGATAGTTTTTATACAGGTCATCGCTCTCACCCTGTACCCCTGGGCGAACGGTGGGCGGGATCTGCCGGGGATTCTGCTGTGTTGATGTGAGTGTCGCATTAGCGTTTTTGTTCTGTTCTTGCAACTGCTTGTACTGCTTACCGCTCGGCAAAAAGTCGAGGGCTACCAGGGCATACAACAACAGGACCAGGGTTGCGATATTGAGTAAGAAGGAGGTCTGGACGGGCAAGTTCATGCCCGGGACAACAAAGAGCTGGTGCTCAATATTTAAGCTGAGCGCGAGGGTACGCTCTTCTGGTAGCACAACCTGTGCAGCCAGGAGGTAGACGACCAATCCTACGAAGTGGCGAGGCTTGAACATCTTTGGTTTGGTGACTGCCTGTGCTTTGGTCACTGGTTTGACGGCTGGTTTTGCTTCTTTTGTCTTGCTGGCTTCTTCTGTGACCTTCGTGGAGGCTGCATTCTTGTGCGCACGGGCCATACGTGCCTCAACGACCTCTTCTTTACTTGGTGTGCTTTCTTGCTCGCTCCTGGCTACTGAAGAGAAGAAGCCGGGCAGGCGTGGCAGGCGTCTGGCTGGCTTTGCAGGCTCGTCTGTTATTGCGAGGGCGAGATGCTCGGTATTGTGGTCGAGGTCACCCGTCGTAGGGGTCTGCATCTCTGCCAGAGCGCCTGACGTGCTGATTTCGTTATCTGCGACGGCGGCGTTTTCAGTAGTAGCTGTATTGGAAACCAGAACCGGGCGGTTGCGTGGCACACGGGTCCGTCGTGGTCGTTTTGTTATCGTATTTATATCTTGGCTCATGCTGGTGTCTCCTGGACGATCCCCCTCAATAACTTTGAGGGAATGAGAACAATAATGTAGTGCGTTACTATGCCATCACTATAGCCATCTCTATAGATTATACATTATAGCGATTTGGCTTTGGCTCTACATCTGGAATAGAACACTGGCTTAGAGACGTATGTCAGGATCATTCTCACGCCCCGGGCGCTGCTCAGAGGTATAGTCCTGGGATGGTAGGCTGTACGGATTATACTGTGATGATTCTGTGCTGCGTACTCCTGGTCGTGGTGCTGTATCATCGTCTGGCTGCGCCCCTTTTGCCTGTGCGTAGAGCGCCTGTGTATAGGGTGCCTTGTCCTTGTCGGACGAGCTATATACTGTCGCCGCTGCTACTTGCTGAGGTTGATGCGCGAGAGTCGCTGTTTGTGGTGTGGACTGTCGTGGTGCTTCTGGTGTGATGCCCAGCGCTGCCAGTCCTGCCTGTGCGATATCGTCATCGCGGCCAGCTGCGTTGCCGCCACTGATGCCAACGCCACCGATCGTGACATTATTGATGCGTACTGGCCAACCGCCGGCCGCCATAATGAACTTGCCATCGGTCATGGAAGCGAGGCTGGCTGCGAAACCAGGGATCTCGGCCCCCCATTGGGCGACTGAGTCGGTTGATTGATTAAACATCACCGCAGTACTCGCCTTGGCAATCGCCATATTGCCAGTTGCGAAACCATAGGGGACCATCATGCGCTCGAATAGGACCAGGTGCCCACCTGCGTCAACTATTGCAATGCTCACAGGGCTGCGCAGTTCGCGCGCTCGCTGCTTGCATGCCTCCATAATTGTGTGCGCCGTCTCGCTCGATAAACTCACGCCCGAACTCTCCTTATTTAAGAGTGTACAAGTAAGAGTACACAAGTAAGTGTACAGATATAGAGAATGCGAAGAGTGCTAGATTCGCTCTCTTTTTTAGTGGAAGGTGAAAGTATGCTCAATCCTGCACAAATCTTCCTTCCATGTGTGCTGGAATGGTCGAAAAATAGTGTTGTGCATGTTGATATATTGTACCGCACATGTTATCTACACGCAATGCTGCATTTCCTGTTACCCCTGTCTGTTGCATTGCAGTTGTATGCCTTGTGCAAAGGGCTCATACAGAAAAATAGCCGCCTGTATATTTACGTATTGACCCCTCTTCAGGTTAGACAAGGGTGACGCGTGGCTTGCGCCATTCCAGTTTGCAGTACTTCTCTGCGACCAGTTCGTGCGCTGTCTTCCATTCGGCCGCGGTCAGCTCGCCAGGCGTGAACGCGGTCTGGAGGAAACTGCTAAAGCCTGCCCGAAAGGCATCTGCAACCGTATCCCAGTCCGCGTTGGGGACAAAGGTATGGAGTGGCGTTGTCTTCTCATTGTAGTGCTCAAGCGCGGTCAGTCGTTCCTCTTCGCTGGGAAAGCGTAACAGATGGAAGAACTCGGAGGCCCGATCATCTAGCGGTAGCGAACCCTGTTGCAGTAACGACTCCTCGCGCCACACCTGGGCACTGCCAACCAGCTTAAAGCCGCCGCTTGTCAGGTCCGCCTGCGTGGAAGAGGCGAAGCAGGCAGCCGAAGGATGCTGTTTGACGCGTTCGTCGCTTATCTCTGCGCTGACCCCCAGTTGTGCGAGGGCGGCCAGTAATCCCTGTGATAGGTAGGCATAGGCGGCTACGACTCCAGAAGGAATACCGTAGCGCTTCCCGATCACGATACTATAGGTAAACTCGTCGCGGTGATAGACTGCGCGTCCCCCCGTCGGGCGACGTACGAGCGCGATACCGTTGCTCTTGCAACTCTCTACATCGATCTCACGCTCAATACTTTGGAAGCGACCCAGTGTAATCGAGGGCTGCTCCCAGTTGAAGACACGTAGCGTTGGCGGGACCTCGTCCTTGATATGATGGATGAGGATCGCCTCATCGATCGCCATATTGAGTGCAGTACTCTGTATGCCAGTATTAATAAAACGATAGGCTGCAACGTTTTGCATAGTCATGTTCTTGTTCCTACTAAGCTCTAAAGGTCACGGATACTGGACTGGATAGTTTATGTATTATGGCGTGCTTGTGCGGCAGCTTTCCACTTCTCGCGTTGAGACTCACGAGACTCTTCGGAGGCGGGTATATAACGCTCCAGGAACTCGTCGCGGAACGCTGGATAGTTGTTATTGAGAATTGAGTTGCGCAACTGCTCGGCGAGGCGCAGCATAAAACGGATATTATGGATTGAGCCCAGACGATAGTAGAGCTGTTCCTCTGTGCGTGCCAGGTGATGAACATAGGCCGCGCTATAGGTGCGGCAGGTGTAGCAGTCACACTCGGCATCGATTGGACCATGCTCAGTGCGGAAGCGAGCCTTCTTAATACTTACGCGTCCAGTATTCGTGAAGAGACCGCCATGGCGTGCTACACGGGTTGGCAGGACACAGTCGAACATATCCATCCCCATCCCAACGCCGAAGACCAGATCTTCAGGTGAGCCGACGCCGAGCAAATGGCGCGGTTTGTCACGGGGAAGGTTTGGCGTGACATGCTTGAGCATCTCCCACATCTCTTGCTTGGGTTCCCCAACCGAGAGACCACCTATCGAAAGGCCCTGGAATGGCATCGCGCCGATGGTATGTGCACTCTGTGCACGCAACTCTGGCTCAAAGGCCCCCTGCACGATACCAAAGAGTGTCTGCTCAGGACGCTGACGCTCTTTCTCTACCAGCGCGCGCTCTTCCCAACGATGAGTCCATTCCATCGCTTTTCTGGCTTCAGCGGGTGCGCAGGGATAGGGCGCACAAATATCCAATGGCAGGACGATATCGGCACCGATCTCAGCCTCGATCTGCATGACGCGTTCAGGCGTCAGGGTATGGATCGAGCCATCGATATGCGACTTAAAGACCACCCCATCCTCATTGAGCTTGCGCATATGGCCCAGACTCCAGACCTGGAAGCCACCACTATCAGTCAGAATGGGACCATCCCAATGCATAAAAGAATGCAGACCACCGAAGTCAGCAATCAACTGCGAACCTGGTCGTAGCATAAGGTGGTAGGTATTCGCAAGGATGATCTGCGCCTTCGCTTCGTGCAACTCTTCGGGCGACACGCTCTTCACCGTCGCCTGTGTACCAACCGGCATAAAGATAGGAGTCTGGATCGTGCCGTGGGGAGTTTGAATCGTGCCAGCGCGTGCCCAGGTATCAGGGCATTCTGCGTCGATTGTAAAGTTAAAAAATGATGACATGGAACTCTCTAAACACAAACAATGCTACGTATACTACTGATCCGAAAACTTGCGTGTGCGGGCACTAGCGACGCCAGTCGCGTTGGCGTTCGGAATAAGATCATAGCATAGAGCATTCTAAACGAAAAAGGAGTGGCGTTACCAGTCCGGATACACAAAAACTCATATGTATATATCGCTCTATTGTCGCATAACCGTCAAGGGAACCGCTAGCTTTTGCTCATTAAAGTCAAATGTCGAGTAGTACTGTACATAACATTGCTACCCGTATGTGAAGTAATCTCATTATCATTATATGTAGATTACTAAATGTCATTGAATATAAAAGATACATAAAAATATGTACCATAGCGGCAATTTGTCATAAAAACACTTGCAAATCGCGAAAAGATGGTGTATGCTTTCAACCGGTATCCAATCTCGGTCTCGCATACAGTGCTCGTCCAGGGTATAGAATCCCACGCTGGTAGGGGAAAATGACTGGTGACAACTGCAAGGATATGGACCTGGAGGATTACCAACATATCACACAGGAGGTCCCTAGTTGAGCTTCGTAGACAAAACCCTAAAGTGCCGTGAATGTGGAAATGATTTCGTGTTTACCGCGGGAGAGCAAGAGTTTTACCAGCAAAAGGGTCTGATGAATCAGCCCGGTCGTTGTTCTTCCTGCCGTGCTGCACGTCGCCAGAATGCAGGCGGTTCTGGTAATCGCGAGCGTGCTCCACGCGAGATGCATGACGCTATTTGTGCTGAGTGCGGTTCTGAGACTCAGATTCCGTTTGTACCCAAAAATGATCGTCCCGTCTATTGTGGTGCCTGCTATGAAAAAGTTCGTGTTGCGCGCAGCTAATCAATGTATATTTCAGTGTGCGCTCACAACGTGTAGCAGTACCATCTCCTGATGAGTAATAGACGTTGTTTGTCGGTCTTTCCCCATCAGAACAGTAAAAAAGGCATAGTCAAGGTGTGTTCCTGGCTATGCCTTCCTCGTATATCTTGATTGTGCATACGCTAGCGTGGTAGCATTGCCTTCACTCAACTTTAAGGGGCGTTCATACGTGGTAAGGGATAAGGGTCTTCTTTCACTTGAGTGAATGGAATAAAGAGAGACGGGATGCTGTTATCTACACTAAAATAGGAAAAAAGTTAAGAAATCTCTACCCCCTTCACATCTGTTTTTGGCCTCGGATCGTCGATTCTCTGGGATAGAAACACTGTCGGGTAGGAGTAGTATTGTACCTGCTTGACAGTCTCCCTTTGCTCCTTATAATAAAGAAGTAACATCTGTTTCGACCAAAGGGGTATTTTTATCTCTCTGGAGAGGGTTCCGATGGCCCTTCTGTTACCTGACGCGACTCAAGCACGTTCATGCACACATATGATATGTGATATGTACGATGCGTACAACTTGTATACAGCGTACAGTACTCCTGCATCCGCCCTGGCCATCGTTGATGTGAACCAGGGAGTGTAGTTGAGACAGTATCCAAAGAGGAAGGACCTTGTGTCCTCGCAAGCAAAGTGGCAGGTATTAGAGTATGGCTACCAATTTTGATAAAGTCGCTGATGAGTCCGGTAAAGTCGGCAAGCCTGAAAGTATCACTCCTGTGACTCGTACAACGACGAGATGGGGATCTAAAGTAACGCCATCTCGCATGACGATCAATGACTTACTGACGGAGACAAAGAAATATCTTACTCCAGACGATATGGAGAAGATTCGTCGTGCCTATGATCTTGCGAACAAGGCACACAAGGGGGCTGTGCGACGTTCTGGTGAGCCGTACATTCAACACCCTCTGGAGGTTGCTCTGCTCCTGGCAGGCATGCGTATCGACGCTGATGGGATCATCTCGGCGCTGCTCCACGATGTTGTTGAAGATACTGACTGCACACTTGAAGACTTACGTGAGCTGTTTGGTCCTGCCGTCGCAACCATTGTAGATGGCGTTACAAAATTTGAGGTCCTGGCCGGTACCAAGCCTGTAGAGACTGTCGCAGGTGAGTCTGGCGTCGCTGTGCCGTCCACACCACCGTCGCTGGTAGACAAGCGCCGTATTCGCACTGAGACTGTCCGTAAGATGCTGCTGGCGATGGCTGAAGATCCGCGTGTCGTGGTCTTGAAATTAGCTGATCGCCTGCATAATATGCGTACCCTGAGTGCTATGTCACCCGCGCAACAGCAGAATACCTCCCGTGAGACCAGTGAGATCTACGCTCCGCTCGCCCGTCGTCTGGGTATGGCTCTGGCACAGGCTGATCTTGAGGATCTCGCCTTTGGTTATCTTGAGCCTGAGAAATACGCGCGCCTCGCGCGGCAGGTTGATGAAGAGGTGAAACGCCGCCTGCCATTTATTAACGAGGTCTGTCGGGTCTTACGCGCCGAAATGAAGCGTGCGGGTATTCATGCCGATGTGATGGCGTGGCAGAAGCACCTTGCCAGTATTAATCGCAAGCTAGGCGATGTCCCCGAGGAGTTGAGCGGGAATGAACTCAGCCAGATCCATGACCTGGTCTCGTTCCGTATCCTTGTCGATACTGACTATGAGTGCTATCTGGCCCTTGGGCATATTCATGCACTCTGGCGTCCAAAGGACGGGCGCATTAAAGACTTTATCGCAACGCCAAAGCTCAATGGCTACCAATCGTTGCATACGACGGTCTTTTGTCTTGATAATCGGTTGTCCGAGATTCAGATCCGCACGCATGAGATGCAGCGTACCGCTGACTATGGGCTTGCCAGTTATTGGTACTACAAAGAGCGTATGAGCGACGATGAGCACAATAAGCTTGAGAGCGAGCAAGATGATACTGCGCCGAGCAGTTGGCGTCTCTCCTATCGCGAGATGGTGGCCTGGATCGAGCAGTTGCGCGATTGGCAGCGCGAGTTACCGCAGAGTGCCGACGAGTTCGTGGAGGCCGTCAAGGGTGATATCTTTCAGGAGCAGATCTTTGTCTTTACGCCGCAAGGTGAGGTAAAGGACCTGCCACGTGGTTCAACTCCGCTGGATATGGCCTATCGCATTCATACAGATATTGGTGATCACTGTGCTGGTGCACGTATTATTACCAATACAGATGTCAGTGGCCGTCTGGTGACGCGTCTTGTCCCGCTCGACTATGAGTTGAAGAGTGGCGAGATCGTCGAGATCATGGTCAATCGTACAGTTCACCCTACACGTGATTGGCTCTCGTTCGCTCGTACTGCGGCGGCGCGTACCAAGATTCGTCGCTATCTGAAGACGTATGAGCGCGAAATTAATCTTCATCTTGGGCGTGAACGTCTGGAACTGGCATTCAAAGCCGTGGGTTTCAAAGGCATTGATAAAGAGATTGAGACCTTGCTGACGGCCTTCTGTCAGGAGGAGCCGACTGCCAGTACCATATTCAAGAAGTATGCCACGCTCGAAGACGTCTACGTCGCCCTGGGGCGTGAGGATCTGCTGGTTGAGCAGGTTGCCTCGCTACTCTTTGAGCGTCTGCCTCATCCTGAGGGATCCGATGCTGCCGCTGGTACTGCCCAGAATGGGCAGTACACTGATGGTGAGGGAGCCTCGCTTGTACAGCTTGCCTCCTGTTGTTGTCCCTTACCTGGTGACACAATCGTTGGACAGATCATTCCCAATCAAGGCGTGATCGTTCACAATAGTGAGTGCGAGACCTTGCGACGTTGTAAAGATCGTAGTGGTATCGTCGAAGTGAACTGGCAACAGGTGCACCCGGTTAGCTATCTGCTCCCGGTTACGCTGATCGCTCATGATCGCTCTGGCCTGCTGCGAGATGTTGCGGCCGTCGTTGCCGATGCCAGCATTAATATGGTATCGGTAACATCCACGACGAACCCATCGCTCAGGAAAGCTGTGATTACAGCGACCCTCGAGATCACCGAAGATGGTGCCGTTTTAACGCAGATGGAGAATATCCTGCGTCGTCTGCGGCAGGTGAAGACTGTTGTAAGTGTCGAGCGCTCGGTAGGAAAATAGGGCCCCTGTTATTCGGGGGCTTATGCCACCAATAAGTGCTCTGATCAGTGCAATGAACGTGTGTTACCCCTACATGGCGAGCAAAAATGTTACACTTCTCATATGCGACAATACGTATGGAGTATAGCCAATTCTGATACATGTAGCGTGATTCGTCCAACAAATTGTATGTAATTTCGTATGAAGTACTAGGTACGGTGCGACATAGACAACGGATATGGTATACGTTGTGACAGAGATGGCGCGCTATGAGCACACTATTATCAGTACCGCGCTGTTGCGGCTTATTACGGGTTGTACGAATTAAAAACGGATAGCAAAGATTATCCATAGGATAGAATCGTATCGGCCTGTTCTCATTCATACAGGGTAGGTCTGATCACCAATGCATATGATAGATAGGTCTGTAGAACAACAATTTTTTGAGCCTCCCCATTCGTCTGCGATGGCTCATTTGCTGGCGCTGGTCCGTCAATATATGCAGCCAGCTGAGATAGACCATGTGGTAAAAGCTTACCAGCTAGCGCGCGAGTCCTGTGAGGATATTCCTGGTACCAGCACGCGTCCGGTCCCTCCGCTTGAGCATGCGTTCTCTGTGACCTTGATTATGGCCGAGATGATGCGTAGCGATGCGGTAGGTATTGCTGCTAGTCTGGTCTACGAAGCAATCGATGCTGAGCTGATCTTGCCCGAACTGATCGAATATCACCTGGGTGGAGCTACGGCCAGGGTTGTCGAGAGTATGCTCCGTCTGAATATATTGGAGCGCAAGAAGCAGAGCGCCGCCACTGGTGCGATGCTGGCGATCCAGAATACGCCTCTCTCATCCGCCAAAAAAGAGCGCGAGCGTGAAGAAGATGGCTATGGCACGTCTTTGGAGAGCAAGAAGCCACGTGTGCGTGAGGCCCTGCGTCGTCAGCAGGCTGAGACCGTTCGCAAGATGTTTGTAGCGATGGCGGACGATCCGCGAGTGGTTTTGCTGAAACTTGCATATCGCCTCAACGCTATGCGTATGATCTGTCAAACTCCTGAGCGCGCCGATCAGCTAGAGTTGCAAGACAGGCTGACGATGGCAGAGGAGACGCAAGAGATCTATGCGCCTCTGGCCGGTCGTCTGGGTATGTCTAAGGTTGAGAGCGAGCTACAGGATCTGGCATTCCAGACCATTGAGCCAGATCGCTATATCTGGATACGAAATATTCTGGATATGGAGGCCAAGCAGTGGCGTTCTTATGTTGATCGTGTCTGTGAGCGCTTGCGCTCCGAGATGGCTGCGATCGGCGTGAAGGCTGAGATCTCGGGACGCGTCAAACATGCTTACAGTTTCTATAAAAAGCTGGCACGCGGCACTGGCGATATCGCTGATTTTGAGCAGCTAAAGCAGGCAGCCGACATCAGCCAGATCAACGATCTGCTCGCATTTCGTATCCTGGTCGATACGTCGACGGACTGCTATATCGCGCTTGGACATGTGCACGGTCTGTGGCGTCCTAAAGAGGGGCGTATCAAAGACTTTATCGCTAACCCCAAGCCTAATGGCTATAGCGCGCTACACACAACCGTCTTCTGCCTGGATGACCAGCTGGTAGAGATTCAGATTCGTACCCATGAGATGCATGAGACTGCCGAATATGGTGTCGCGATGCACTGGCACTATAAAGATGCCGGTGATAACGCCTCAGCCTCCGCTAAAGAGTTGTTGATGTGGTTACGGCAATTAACAGAGTGGCAGCAGGATCTCAAGAGTGCGAATACCAGCGACACTGATTTTATTGAAGCCGTCAAGGACGATATTTTTCAAGAGCAGATCTTTGTTCTGACGCCAAAGGGCGAGGTTAAGGATCTTCCGGTTGGTTCGACTCCGCTCGATTTTGCTTATCGCGTCCATACCAAGGTTGGAGATCATTGCGCGGGCGCGCGTATTATCTCTGAGTCTGAGAATGATGAGGGTAGTGAGCGCCTGGTGACGCGTATGGTCCCCCTGGACTACGAGCTGAAGAATGGCGACATCGTTGATATCGTTACGAACCGCAGCTCACATCCAACGCGTGACTGGCTGAGCTTTGCGCGCACTACTGCTGCACGTAACAAGATCCGGCGCTATCTGAAGATCAACGAGCGACCAATTAATATCCAGATCGGCGAGGAGCGCCTGGAGCGTGATCTCAAGGCGGCTGGTCCGCGTGATCTGGATGATATTACTGAAGACGCCGAGAACTGGGTCTGTGATCAGCTGCAAATCGCCTCCTTTGAGGATGTCCTGGCTGGTATAGGCTCAGATGATGTGCGTCCACGCTCGGTTGTTGTCAAACTTCAAGAGTACTGGCAGGCTCGCGAGAGCAAAGAGAAAGACGCCAAAGTTACCAAAGAGAAGGTTATAGAGCCAGTAGTGAGCACCAGGTCGCCTGCGACCTCTGCTACCGCACATCTAGAGGTGGCAGGTGTCAGTGGTCTGCTGACGCGCCTGGCAAATTGCTGTTGCCCGTTGCCTGAAGACAATATCGTCGGCTTCATCAGCCGTGGCAAGGGTGTCATCGTTCATCGCTCGGACTGTCGCAACGTTGCACGTATGCGTGAGCAAGATCGTGAGCGCCTGATCCACGTCGACTGGGCCGGTATTGGTCAGTTACGCTACCATGCACCGGTTGTGATCACTGCCCATGATCGTTCGGGGATCGTACGCGATATTGCTACTGTCGTCTCTGATGCTGGTGCTAATCTGCTGGCTATTAATTCGAGTGTCAGCTCAAATCATCAGACCGTTATGATCATGGTTACCCTGGAGATCCAGGACATGGAGCAGTTGCAATTTCTCTTCTTCAAATTGGAGCACATCAAAGGTGTGATGCATGTGGCTCGTGATATGGGGCAGCGTAAGTAAGAGAGTATGGTTGGTGGGTAGAGGAAAGATCCCTCTACCCACCATGTTGTTGTAATCGCCTGCGTGATCCGTGACTCAACTCAAGCAGAGACAGCAAAGTCCCCCGGGAGGAGATGTTTGCTAGAAACATACCCTCCCGGGGGACTTTGCGCATTCTTTTTGTGGGCTAAAGTAAATCTATGCTAGTGCATCACTTAGCCACGCAAGCGATCAAGTACGGGTGGTTGGCGCAGCTTTGCGAGTGCTCCTGCCTCGATCTGGCGTACACGTTCGCGTGTAATGCCTAATTCACGGCCCACCTGTTCTAATGGATGTGCCTGCCCATTGCCCAGGCCGAAACGTAGCTGCAAGACAAGCTGTTCACGTGGGGTCAGCACTGATTCGAGCACATGCTGGACCTCATCTTTCAGCGTCTGGGTAGTGGCGACCTCTTCAGGAGATGCGGACTCTGTATCAGCCAACACGTCACCAAGTTCCTGCTCTTCATCTTCACCAACTGGTAATTCAAGTGAGACAGGGGCTCCTGGTGCGGATTGCAGTTCGATCATGCGGACAGGGTCCAGTCCAGTCGCTTCAGCCAACTCTTGCTCAGTTGGTTCGCGACCAAGTTCCTGGAGGAGACGCTGACGTTCGCGGCGAATGCGGTTGAGTGCGGTATTAACGTATACGGGGAGACGGATCGTGCGACCTTTATCGGCCACGGCCCGGCTAATCGCCTGGCGGATCCACCATGTTGCATGCGTAGAGAAACGGTGTCCACGGCGCCAATCATAGCGTTGAACTGCACGGATCAAGCCGATATTTCCTTCCTGGATCAGATCGAGCAGTGTCAGACCACGACCAACATAGCGCTTCGCAATACTGACAACCAGACGCAGATTAGCCAGGATAAACTGGCGCATCGCCTCACGATCACCGGACTCGATAGACTGTGCCAGTTCGATCTCACGTTCGTGCGTAATCATTGGCACACGACCAATCTCACGCAGGTACGTCATCACAGCATCTGATTCACCCGCGTCGGCGGTATTGACCTGATTATCATCCTGGTCTTCACCACGACGACGGCGTACCTGTTGTGCACGACGGGGCGTGCGATCTTCCTCCGGCGATGTACGAGGCACCGTCAATAAAGGATCAGTCTCCATCTCTACCGAGGGAGGCTCTTCCTCATGAATATCTTCCGATAGATCCTCTTCATCCTCTAGTGGACCAGTCTCAATTTCGAGCGCACCGGTATCAATACCGTCGAGATCTTCTTCCAGCTCGTGATCCTCTTTATCCTTCTCATCTTCCGCAACGTCTTTAGATGTATAATCAAGATCTTTCAAAACCAGGAGTTGATCTACAATGTCGTATGGCGTCTCAAGATCTGTAGCATGTGATTTATGTATGGTAAGCGTCGTTCCCGTCATGGCACGCTTTGTGTCTATCATTGTGCGCCCTCCATGAAAAGTAGTATATCCTAAGCAGCAAGATATCTGTTCATTTGTCTGGTCCTACACTCAGGGAAAGCGAACCTTCATCGGACCGTTTTGTCCGTGCCGAGTGGAAGGAGATTCAATGACTTGCATCTGGTCTCTTTCTATAGAAACATCGCTGGACCGGAAAATATTCCCGGTTGGCTGACACACATAACAACAATACACACAAACAAACCTGACCGTAGTCTTGGTACCCGGCTATCTCATGACTTCTTCAACTCAACAAGTATAATACGTTGTGAGAGTGCACTCTGTGCTCTGGGTCATGTGATAGAATAGAATGCCAGGTCTGCTTTGTGGGTTACTGCTTATCAGTCGGGATCAGGAGCTTTATTTCTACTTCAATTATAACGCAAGTCACCCTTTCATTCTAGTCCCTATGGCCTGGATTTGACATGGTTTCCCTGGGAAAACCGTAACCTGTGTGTAATCCATCTGTACTTTTATACGTTTGAAGCCGCCGCAAGGTGGCAGGAAACAGCCCCTTTTTTGAATTCTTCCTAACCTTCCTCCTTTTATGTTGATTGTGTGTGCGTGGCAATGGTGGCGTTGTGGAGTTAGCTGAGTCAGAAGCTATGAGCACTTCCTCCTGCGCCAATCCTTGCGTTACCGTTGCATTGCGCTCCTGATTCACCCGCATTTTGCGTAGTGTCCTTATAAGTAAGACGATTAAATAGACAGCAATGAATAATATTACTATCAAAGTAGAGATTTGTGAGAGTAGACGACCAATTGCTTCCCAACTTGCGCCGAAGGCAAAGCCCAGCACCAGAGGAATAATAGCACCGATTGCCTCACCATATACATCCAGCACAAGAAAATTTCGATACGGGTAGTGTTCAGCACCTGCCAGAATATTGATAGTGCCACCCAACGAGGGGACAATACAACGGCTGGCAAAGACCGCGAATCCTGCTCTGCGACGAAAATAATCCTCACCCCTTTTGATGGTCTTCGGTGTAATAAAGCGTAGCTTCTGTGTTGTACTGAGCCAGGCAAGTAATGGCGATCCTATCTTACGCCCAATCCAATAACCAATACTATCACCGCAGATAGAGGCGCTAGTTGAGACAAGTAAGAGCAGAAGAAGATTGAAGTCTCCCAACGCAGCAAATGCACCCATAGCAAGTAAGACCAGGCTGATAGGTAATGGGGCTCCTATAGCTGCAATGCACACAGACAACCAGAGTGCTGGATACCCGTAGAGTTGCAGCCAACTTATAAGATCAGGCAGCAATTGGTTCAATACAGTGTATTCTCCCCTCTGGTTGAGGTTGGGGTGCTATATGGCTTGAATGGATGTGCTTTTCGGTAGTTTATAATAACTACCTGGCACTGCCTGATCAGCCCGTTTGCTGGCTCTTTCCGTTGCTCTGCAATTTCTTCGAGCGTAAGGTGACGATCTACCAGAGTCGGCTTCGTGCGCAATGCATTGTAGAGAAGTGTATCTGGCACATGTTGCTGATGTGCGATATAGGGTATGGTCATCCAGGATTGGATGATATGCACATCGCCTTTGTGCATCAGTTGCTGGCTCTGCTGAACCGTCTGGATTGTTCCATAGGTCTGATGCATAATGAGAGCGAGTACAATAAATACGATCAGCAAGCAGACAACAATGATGATGATGCGCAGTTGTATCCTGGTTTTTTGATTATGTAAAATTTTTGTGTTAATGCAATCCATTCCTAACATCTGGTAAAGAGCGATACATTCTTTTCTCTATACAGTCTAGCTCTTGTGTCGTGTCGTTGAGAAAAACTCTTGACGCAATACTCTCTATTCTCTAGAATACTCTACATGGAAGTATCTGTACAACCCCTACAAGGGGATTACTCTTTACACGTCAATATTAAACGCGTGGATACTACGTTGCCGCTACCAACGTATGCTACCGCTGGTTCTGTCGGTTTTGACCTGATCTGCCGAGAAGATATTGAGGTTGCGCCACGTGCGCTGGCCTTGATCCCTGGCAATCTCATTGTGCAGACACCGCCAGGCTATATGTTGCTCTTGAGCATGAGGAGCAGTACTGCTCGTCGCAAAGGTCTGTTGATGCCCAATGGTATCGGGGTCATTGATCAGGATTACTGTGGCGATAGCGATGAACTCATGATCTCTGTGTACAATTTTCGTGATGAAGCTACGCAGGTCAAGCGTGGGGAGCGGATTGCGCAAGGCATCTTTGTGCCCGTTGGACGGGTCCAATGGAACGAAGTTGAGCAGATGGGGCAAACACGGGGTGGTTTTGGCAGTACGGGTGACTAGTAGACCAGGAGACTAAGAGATCAGGAGGGATCGGAGACTTACTATGCCGTTATCGTTACCCGACTATTATGCTGTCTTAGGGGTGCCAACCACGGCAGAATTGGAACATATTAGATCTGCCTATCGCCGGCTGGTACGTCTCTACCATCCTGATGTCAATCGCCAGGAGCGGGATGGCAGTTCGATCAAGCGTATTAACGAGGCCTACGCTGTACTCAGCGATCCTATGCGCCGCGCAAGCTACGATATCCAGCTTCTTGAGGAGAGGAAGCGTGCGATCATTATTGGCCTGATCGTTCAGCAACGTGAGCGCATACTTCATCGACCCAAACGGATGACCTGGGCTGAAGGTGCACAGGGTTTTGTGCGTGAATTGAAGCGTGGCATCCGTGGTGAAAGCTAACAATTGACTTATTTGTGGCTATCAGGCTATCAATACACACTGAACCGGCCCGTCTATCTTCATACGATGTAGACGGGCCGGTCCTTTTTTTCTACTTATTGCGTTCCTCTCGTCTTCCCTGTAGGAAGGAGAGAAGCAATGAACCTACGAGAACACCTGTTAACAAAATCTCCATCGTGCTAAAGGTCTTTTTCTTTTGCATCTCAGTGTGCTTTCTTGCTGCTCAGTTTTATGTGAATATCTGACAACACCTTTTAGTTTATTTTAACCCAGAGTTGGTTCCCTTTGCCATAGTTTTGTTCGAGTCGATAATGTTGCGTGACCCATGTATGGAAAGCGTGAAGCTGGCTGAGACGTCCTGTATAAAATAGGACGGCCTGTACTTGTGGTTGCTGTGCCTCCGTAATCAGTTGCTGTGAGGTCAGATAGCCGGTCTGAATATGTACTGACGAGGTATCTACAAGATCAGGTGGCGTATTACGATCGGCGAGGCCGCTCACGAACTGAGCATCAGTAATCACATATTGTCCGGGCTGAAGTATATGCTGAAGTTGTTGTGACACTCCGATTGCCTGTTGGGTCCCTTTAGAAATCACCTGATAATGCATCTGCTGATAGTAGCTTACATCTGAGCCAATACCGAGACCAATGGTGCAGAGAATAACGAAGAGTCCCATTCTCTGAAACGCGTTCAGGATGATATTGACATGCTCTACATGTAAAGGATGAGTTTTCGGACGCAGGGTATTGATAAACTGCTCATCGATAGCAAAGATGCTCATACTGAGCAATACGGGGACCAGGATGACCAGGTGATGGTTAAAGAGGGGCATCTGTCGCCATAACAGTAAGGCCGAGGCGATCAGCCAGGCCAGTAATGGCAGCGCCAACCACTCACGACGATAGAGCGCGATGAGGAGCCCTAGCAGTGCAGCGACACCGAGCGGTGAGAGCAGGAAGTCGATGATTGTTCGTGAGTTGCCTGCTCGTGTGCTGACCTTTGCGGCAGCGCTATGGAATGAGATTACCTGAGACCATAACGCATGGAAATCACCCAGGAAGGGCAGCAGGATGATCAGCGCAGCGACCAGTAATACGGCGATCCCGACGATCAACGATTGCGCCGCTTTGATACGTGGGATGCGTACTGGAGCGTTCTCGCTCTCTATGCTGTTCTCGTTCTTCTCCTGTGGGTGCCGCAGCACATCCAGGAAGCGCGGCAGGGGCCATTCAAATATGCGCCAGAGCTGAGCCAGTGCCAGCAGCGCGATCGGCACAACTGTTGTAAGGCCAAACAGCTTGCAGGCGATACTGATGACCAGCGTCAGTGTACAGAGAGCCGCATAGAGGCTCCCTTTCCAGCCATTGGGTCGTTGCCACCAGAGATAAGCAAAGGCGATTGCCAGTAGTGAGAAGGCCACCTGTGGTCCCTCAGCCTGAAGTGTCTGTGAGGCTGCGAGATAGTTTTGACTGGTGATCCCGATGATAAGAGCAACAAAGCCGCCCATACGACCGCGTACCGCATAGCCCAGCAGAAATGCGCCTACCAGGCCCAACAATGAGATTATAGCGACTCCAAAGCGTGCTGCCCAGATCGTCTGTCCACCAAGAATATAGACAGGAAATACAGAGAGGATAAACAAAGGAGGCTGCGAATAGAATGTTGAGCTATAGAGAGGATGACCGCTACTCAGCGAGCGTAGCGTTTGCCAGTAGACCCCTTCATCATAGGAATCGCGATCGAACTGTACACCTAATGTACGCAGGCGCATGAGCAGGGCGATCAATAGCAGTGCAACAAGCCCAAGAATAATGAGGAACGGAAACCGATGTCTGCTCTCCTGTACTATCGGCTCCGACGGTGATTCGCTGGAACTGGAATGAGATAAAGTTGTAGTCATAACAAAATTTCGCGTCTGCCTTTCCTGTACCTGGATAACGACGTATCTATAAAATAACGTTAGCCATTCACCACATTATCAAATAACCAGCAATTATTCAAGCGAATAGGAACAATTCCCGGCTCTGTTCCTGCTTTTTTGTGAATCCATATCCTTTGTATGACACAGGCAAGGGGAAGGATGGTCAGCATCTTTCCCCTTGCCTGTGTCATACTTTTTTTCTCTTAGCACGCACTACGCTAACAGATCCTCTTCATGACCATCTATCCGGGCGTTCAATCTTCCTTGTTGTTCTGGTTCTGGCGTGGAAAGATGGTTCTCACCATTGCCGTTGCCATTAGCAGTCACATACGCACTAGTAGCTGTATCGAGTAGTGGTGTGTAGCTTTTGAGGACACGTTTAGTGACGCTACGAGCATCGGCCTGGTCGATCAGTTCTTTGATCTCGTCGGCGACAAGCTCGTCACGCTCGATCAGGGCTTCGGCGACTGCTATCAGGGAATCGCTATGTTCTAGCAGGAGCTGTTTGACGGCACGGAGCTGCGATTGCAGCAGGGCCTCGACACGTTCTGCCATGCGGGGGACGAGCGAGGCTCCCCCTCCGCCCATGGCTTCACCAAAAGCCAGGAACGATGTGAGTGTTCCATCCATGCCATAGGCTCCGATATACGCAGCAGCCATGCGGGTAGCGGACTGGAAGTCGCCAGCGACACCGTTGAGTTCTGTGTTCAGGAAGATCTCTTCGGAGGCACGCGAAGCCAGCGAGACCTGAATCCTGACCAGGATCTCTTCTTTGTTGCTGGTGATGACGGTCTCTTTGGGGCGTGGATGCGCGAAGGCTGCGGCACCCTCGACGTCGCCACGCTGATGAACTGTTACGTATGAGGGAAAGTAGCGATCCATCAGGTAGTAGCTAGCGACCGTGTGACCGGCTTCGTGATAGGCCAGGCGACGGCGCTCAATCGGCGTCAGCTCGGAATGTTGACGTAGACCATATTCGTGGACATCCTGTGCCTCAATAATATCTTTATAGGTGATGCATGTCCGCCCGTCGAAGTGGGCGATAATCGCTGCCTCGTTGACTACCAGTTTGATCGCGACTGGCGTGTATTCAACCAGACGAGCTGAGATAGTGGAGATCGGAATATCGGGATCGTGATCGACTTTGTTGAGGTAGTATTCGATCACTTCAGGACGGTATTTGTCGGTTGGTGCGGCGACGTGAATCTGGCGATCGAAGCGGCCCGGACGTAGGAGTGCGGGATCCAATGATTCTGGTATATTGGTTGCACCGACTGTGACGACTGGCTCGCTCTGGGCACGTCCATGGTAGAGGCCCAGCAGACGCAGGATCTTTTTGAACCAGCCTGTCTCGATATTTGGAGGGTCCATCTCCATCAGCAACTGGTTGAGGCTACCGGTACCCATGCCGAACATGCCACCCATGCCCATCCCCATGCCACCCATCATACGACCCTGACCACCGCCGCGAGAAGCACCGATGGCGTCGATCTCATCCATGAAGACGATACAGCCGCCATACTCACGGGCCAGGCGGCGTGCCTTATTATACAGGTTACGTACCATCAGGACGTCCATCCCGATAAACATTGCTTTAAAGCTGGCGGCACTGGCGTAGGCAAAGGGAACACCAGCCTCAGTGCTCATGCATTGTGCCAGATAGCTCTTCCCGGTTCCAGGAGGGCCTGAGAGGAGCATACCACGAATGGGACTACCACCCATCGCCTCAAACTCTTCGATGCCACGTAGTAGCATCACCATCCGCCGTGCGGACTCCAAAACTTCTGGATTACCCTTGTAGTCTTTGAAGGTCACACCAGTCTCCCCAGGCATGACCCAGTAGAGACGTGGACGACCCAGGAACATAAAGATGACGACAAACTGCAAGACCGCTGCAGACAGGATTACGACTACATTCAGTAGCATCCCAAGCAGGGTTGTTGGGTCTTGCCCCAGGATGGGGATATGATTGGCGACGATATAGATAGCAATTAGCACGAACACGACCCAGATCCAGGCATGTTTGATAAAGCGCCCGAACTGGTCCATGCCGAGATTAATCGACTTATCTAAATCACCAGGAGCTTGTTGCTCTTTCATTTTTTTTGCTGACACTGCGTTCTCTCCCTTTTGGGCGCTTGCATATTACCGTCCTCTATAGCACGGCAACATATCGCTAGCCAACCTGGCGCGTCGAGACATTCTCAATCTGTAATATCTGACCGCCTGGCGCAGTGACGAAGTGCCAGAAGGTCAGTAACTTTGTTCCATTTGTCGTTGAAGCGGTTGAGGTCATGCTTATTTCGACAAAAGTATCAATGGCACCATCAGCTGCTGGCTTGATACTATCGACACTGGCGCTGGTCCATTTCATCTGGCCCTGCTTCTCGCTGAATTGCAAGATGTAGATGGCGCTATCTGGTTGCTTTGTCGATGCGCTAATCGACTTTTGCAGATTAATCATTGTCGCGCCATCCCCGGTCCGTAGAGCGCCAAGCCAGCCAGCGATATTGGGACTGAGCTGTGGAGTGGACGTCAGATTCTGCTGTACGATGTTCTGTTGAGCAGGGAAACCGGTTGTAAAATACGAAGTTAAGAAGACACTGCCGACGAGGAGGATGAGGGCTAGCAGTGCGACGATCTTGTGGTTTTTGATCCAGGTTAGAATAAAGTAGAGCAACTTGAGGATTGGACGCAATATCGCCTTGATCCCACGAGCGACGGGCGTCTCTCCGGCTCTTCTACGTGTATGATATTCTCTTGTGACTGGCTGCTCTACCTTTGGCGGTGTTAGCTGTGGTAGAGGCGTCGTCGTTTGTACGGGTGGTGGTTGAGTGGGTGATGGTAACATAGAAATCTTTATCTCACCTTTCAGTGTACACCTCAAAGCATCTGGTATACCAGAGAACAGTATACAGGAGCTATTGCTTTACATAGTGGATTGTGAACTCTACCATTCCTCCTGAATCTGTATTGTATTCTTCTAACATTACCCTGTGTTTGAATATTAATCAAGATGTAACGTATTATTACAGATACTATACAGGGATGATAGGCATGTATACAGGCAGAAAGGAGACAGCTGGAATGTCCGTTCAGCCGATTTTTCTTGCGTTATACTAGCCCGGATCACGAGTTCGTGCTGAAAAGGGATGCCCCAGCGGGTCGTTTTTGCTATAATGTACGTACATTGCATATGATCGACAGAGAAACGCCTGATTCGCAGGTAAGCGCAGCATCGTAGGAGAAAGCAGGTGAGCGCGTTTATGGATAGCAACAGAAACATGCAGGAAGAATCCACAGCATATATCTGGTTACGCTATGCGACGCAATATACCAGAGATGGACAGACGCATACCCTGGAGATGAGTGTGCCGGTTCCTGTGGGTGCGACACCAGAGGTTCGAGCGCAACTCTTTCGTGAAGCTGAAGAAGATATGCAGCAATTCACGATACAACTGGAGCAACATAATCCGGCCTTTGCCCAACGTGCGCATAATGCTCAGCATCAAACGCGGACGGCCCCGCAACCATTGCCAAGGACGAAACCAACGCCGACTCCGCAAGTAGTGACACAACGTACCGGTGGATCGGGTGGCTATAGTACCTTGAATGCGTCCTCACCTGCAAACCGGCCCGCGTCACAGTCGGCTCCCCCGGCTACAACCCTCTCTGTAACGGATACAAAACGTGAGGTAACAGATACGAGACGTGAGCCAGGCGAGAATAATGCGGTAATCGAGCAGAGTGAGCGTCCAGAGCGTCCGGCACGTGAAGAGCGGACGCGTAATAATAGTAATGCAGGACCCCCAGCCGGTGAAAATGGCGGTATGCCGCTACCGCAGTTTATTCAGTACATTAAAGATAACCTGAACCTTTCACCGCGCCAGGCTATGGATATCCTGGACGTAAAATCATTGGCTACCGGTATCAATCTGCGCGATGCGCTAGAGCAACTCAAAGCACATAGCGGTCAGAGCGGACCGCTCCCCAATGCAATCGAGATGGTCAAGCGCCCGGATGACGAGGCAGAAGGGAATACAGGACAGAGCGTGCGTCCAGTTTCAGGTACACAGAATGCCGCAGGTGCGCGTACCCCGTCCAGTACGTTGAGCAACAATAGCAGTCACTCTACACCGATCGAGCTGTCAATGCACCGCCCTGCCAGCGCTTTTGCAGAAGAGATCGGCCCGGATGAACTGGACAATCTGGATGATCTCAGTGACTTTGACGATATGCTGTCAGCTGATGATGCATCAAACAGTAAATCTGAGCGTGACGAAGAACTTGCCGGCGATCAGTTCAGTACGAAAGAACTGGAGCAAGCACGTGCCAAGCTAGAAGCACTACGCTCCATTCAAGGGGCCACAACCGCTAACGATGCACGCCTGAAAGTGCTCAATAATGTACTTGAGGGACAGATTACCGAAGACCAGTTGAAGGCACTCATCAGCGGGGTCTGGCATATTCAGACCCCCAAAAAATTGAAGGTCGACCAGGTAGAAGAACTGATCTCCTGGGCCAAACGTGAAGATGCCTTTATTGAACAGGTAGAAGCCATCCTGGCAACGCTCAATATGTAGTATATGGTGGACGCCAGGATGGACAGTATGCTGGATGTGCCGAGCTATGTGATAACGGGAACGGCCTTGTGTCTTCCCATTGCAAAGGGAGTAAACTTATGCGTGTGGTAACCGGTGCGGCAAAAGGGAAGAGACTGAAGTCGCCGAAGACAGTCGGTACACGACCGATTATGGATCGTGTGAAAACTGCATTATTTGATATTCTTTCGGATGAGGTCGACGATGCTCGTTTCCTTGACCTGTTCGCCGGTACTGGTGGTGTGGGCATTGAGGCTTTGAGCCGTGGCGCGGAGTATGCTACTTTTATCGAGATGAACCCTAAGATCGTGCAACTCGTCCGTGAGAATCTGCTTATTACTGGACTGACAGCACAGGGCGAGGTTATTCAGGGTGACTCATTTAAGTTCTTGCAGGCGCATATGCCAGCTAGTACGCAAAATCCGCCAGTCGCTACTCCGAAGAGTACCTCTAAGGGTCCTACTGCCAAAGGTCCTGTACAGCGTGAGCGCGCATTTTACCTGCCGATGTCAAGAAACGGACAGCCACGCACCTACGATATTATCTATGTCGCACCACCGCAGTATGAAGAAATGGCGGCCCGTGCGCTACGTATGCTCGATGCGGAAGCCGTCAACACTGAGAACGGTCTGCTTGCCAAAGAAGGTCAAATTATCATTCAGATCCACCCTAAAGAGCGTCCTGGTATCGTGGCAGTTGAATGTGAGCACTATGCCTTGACCGATGAGCGCCGCTATGGGAGCACCCTCTTACTGTTTTATCGTCGACACGAGGACTGAGCGCTGATCTGCCAGTGTATTCGCGCTATGCTGGCTATTTTCTACGAGCGGCGGTAGGTTGAGGTGTGGGAGTGTAAAGATGAAACAGCTCCCCTGTTCTGCCTGGTCGTTGCTCTCGACCCAGATTCGTCCGTGCATCGCCTCGACCATATGTTTACAGATATAGAGTCCCAGGCCTGCTCCGCGTACCTTGCCCGCGATATCTCGTTGCAAGCGTACAAACTGATTGAAGAGTTGTGGTATCTCGTCCGCTGGTATGCCTGGTCCTTGATCACGTACACTGATACGGACCTCGTTACTGGCGGTAAGCAGCTCGGCACTGATCACGATTGGTGATGTCTCCGGTGAGAACTTTATGGCGTTGGTGAGAAGTTGATAGAGGATATCGCGTACATAGTAAGGATTGGCGAAGATCAGCAGGTTATTTGCAATCATGAGTTGAATGCGCTGCTTCTCACGGTGTACTGTATCGGTATTCTCGCATATATCGCGGACAAGTTGTACTAAGAGCGCATGTTTGCTCTGTGATGGTTTATGTTCGCAATCGATATCCATTGTATCAAGGACATTATTAACCATTGAGCGCAGATCCTCACAATAGCGCAACGCGTGCTTGATGTAGTCCATATTCGTTGAGCTATCCAGGGTGTTGCTCTGCTCCATAATCAACTGCATCATCTCAAAATAGCCATAGGCTGCTGCCAGCGGTGTACGCAATTCATGATTGACATTGATAATGAACTGCGTCTTGATCTGATGAAATTGGCGTTGCTGCTCGCTGACCTGCAGTGCTTGCCGTTCCATCTCCTCTGCCTTACGCCGTGCCTCCTCCTCCATTGTGAGCGTCGTGCGTAAAGAAACGACCGTAGCACCGACAGCTAACATGGCAAGTGTATCGTCCAACATCGTCCACAGCATCTTCCAGGACCAGAGTAGCGAATGTTGCGTCGCCAGATAAAAGATACTTGCAACTACCAGATAGCTGAGCAGATTGATTAGCGTTCCACGTTTCCCAAAGGCCCAGCTACTCAGTGCGATCGGTAGCATCATCAGTGTACCATCATACAGATACGAGGTGCCTGGGAGCATGAGCAGGATGCTGATTGGTATACTGATGCAGCAGATAGCCAGGCGTAGCGCCAATGGCACATGAAGAAAGCGACGTGGCCAGGGACGGTATAAGCGTGCTGTATACATGTCTATGATAGCCTTCCTTCACGTTGCTACATATTGGCAACTATTCATATAACAAAGTTGTTACATATTTGTATCTTTGTATAATCATAGCATACTCGAAGATAGGTTACAAGTTTTTTATAGCAAAAACAGCAAAGAATTCCCACAGATAGAAGGATATGCTGTGGACATATAGAAGCGGCGTTAGAAAGTCACTGTGAGGGGGGTCTCTACGCCTGGATAAGATATTGAGCTATAATAGAGAGTAAAACGAATGAGATTACACGAACAAATTCATTAACACGTTCATTATTGAGTTTACATAGAGAGGTCTTGATAGATCAGGAGGAGATAGTAATGGTTGGTAAGCCAGGTGGGGGACGTTTTGCCTTTGTTGATGCTAGCGAGGTGACGCGTCGTTTAGGAATTGATCGTGTGACGCTAGACAATTGGATCAAAGAGGGCCGTATTAAGACGCATCGTGGTGTTGGCCGTGATAGCTTTTTCCGTAGCGGGGATGTAGAGGCACTTTACAACGAGCTACACCCAACTGAGGAATTGGCCGCTGCGGTAGCGGAAGATGAGCAGGAGAGTGAGCGTGCCAACGAGAGTGTAGCAGCCAGGGGCGCACCTGTTCGCAAAAAGCAGGACCCGCAGATGCGTGTCTACCTGCGTTTACAGGCTGACGCCAAGTGGTTTGACATCTCTGAAGACGATATTCGTTACTGGTTCCAGCAGTTGGCTCCGGATGGTTATGAGCGTAATAAACGCAATATACAGCACACCATCAAGAAGCTTCAGCTCATGGTCGATCTTATTGATGATGCTGAGCAGCGTGCCAATTCATAGCGCTCTGGTCGGTAGCATGCTGTGAGATGCCAGCCGGTGTTGGTCGCGACCTTATATACACCTGTGTCACTCCAACAATGGCTGGCGCTACATTTCTTCTTGCTGGCGCTCTAGCGGTTCTGCACTCTCTGCAATCTTTGTAATCTCAGCATCTTCCGAGGCTAGCTGGCGCTCGATCTCTTGTAATGATAGAAGGTCATCCATGTTGAGGTTCTTTTGCGCCATACGATATGCTGTCATTATCTTCTCATCATGTAGAATATCAAGTGTGTGTTGCAAGGATTCTACAGTTTCACGCAGATGTTGATAATAGGTAAAGGACAGGATTGTCAACACATTTTCTCCCTGGTTGACGACGACTACGGTGTCCTCGGATTCTTTGAGTTGCTGCGCCAACTCGTTTAATTGTTGGCGTACTTCAAGCAAAGACATATGTTTTTCCAACATGGTATCCCCTTTCCTGGGTGCGCATAGTGTCCAGGATGCGACGATCTGCGTGTCAAAGAGTAGAAATTTGTTTGCAACTCTCTGTTGCTCTTTATCACACTTACATCACAATGTACCGCACATTGCAGTGCAATGTCCACTATTCATGCTTTTTGGAAACTGCGTATTCGCCATTGGTACGCTTCTATTGCGCGACCAGCGTGTTTCTCCTCTCGTATGATAATTGACAATCTTTTTTCTCTTTCTAAAAGATGGTGTGCAAGTCTATTGCAGGTAGGTTGCATTGTTCATGTAGAGATGGACAGGTGACAGGTAGATACAGAGACCTGTAGGAATAGACAGGATAGGAACAGGTAGTTTCCCCTGTGCGAAAAACTGTTGAAATTAGCGGGGCGCTAGCAGCGTGTGGAGCTTATACTACCAATGTGCAGAGGAACTGGGGGTGTGAGGGGGCCAGCGTTAGCTCTGGGATGCCGCTTTGTGGAACCCGGTAACTTATCTAGCGTGCGCTGTCTCTGGTGGGCAACACGTGTCTGCGGGCGAGGCATGACAATAAACGCTTGCTGCTGAAGACGAGCGTGAGACGTTCTCGATAGGACGTTGATGGTCTCCCCTGCACTTCTCGGTATCTCATAAGCGGTCCATAATGCAGCCTCTGTATTGTGTCATTGTGGTAGTTTCGACGTACGTATCCGTGGTACTATGATACGAATGTTATCTATGGACGGTAGCGATCCTACCGGAAAAGGAGCATGAGATGGCGCAATGGGCTTATAAAGTTGTCTATATTGATTACCGTGGGCGTATTTCGTGTGAGGGCGTTGAGACGTTAATCGGCAATGAGCGTCGGAGTGCTTTTGTCAGACGCTATCTAAATAGCCTGGGTCAGGATGGCTGGGAGGTTGTGGGTATTCAGCCACTCTCTCCTAACTCCGCATACTATGTCTTCAAACGTCCTGGCCAGGAAAGCGATTTTGCCGATGGCGCACCTGCTGCCAGTGTAGAGTCAGCCCCCGAGGAGACTACACCGCCGGCAGCGTCTGCCTCACCTGAGACAGAGGGTGGGAGTCCAACGGTCGAAAACGTCTGATCGAAAATAATATAAGCGAGAGGTAGCCTTCCCGGCTATCTCTTTTTTTATGGGGAATTTCAGTTGTGTGCATTTCAAGGGTGCTGCGAAACGGCTCCACTATGAGATTTTGTTATAATAGCAGGAGGCAGGATCGACGTTTTCACTGCGCTTGAGGCGATCATATTTTTAGAACGAGGTTTATAAGATGGCACAGAACCCCTTGATACAAGCTGAAACCTATCATAATTTTATTGCTGGTCGCTGGCGCGCTGCCCGGGGCGGTGCGACGTTTGCTAGCACCAATCCCGCTCATCGTGAGGAGATTATCGGGTATTATCAACAATCGACGCCCGCTGATCTGGAGGATGCGCTTGAGGCCGCATCATCTGCTCAGCGGAGCTGGGCTGCGACTCCAGCCCCGGAGCGTGGCGAGATCCTTTTCCGTACGGCTCAGATCCTTGAGCGTCGCCGTGATGAACTGGCGGAACTGATGACGCGCGAGATGGGGAAACTGCTGAAGGAGACGCGTGGGGATGTGCAGGTGGCGATCGATGTCGCGAAATATGTGGCCGGTGAGGGGCGGCGCGCCGAGGGTGAGACGATTCCTTCTGCGTTACCTGATAAGTTTTGTATGACGATCCGTCAGCCGATAGGGATTGTGGGGATCATTACGCCCTGGAACTTTCCGCTGGCGATTCCTGCCTGGAAGACGTTCCCTGCACTACAGGCTGGCAATGTCGTGATTCTGAAGCCGGCCAGCGATACTCCGTTAGTGACGCTGAAGCTGGCTGAGATCCTGCAAGAGGCCGGGCTTCCTGCTGGTGTCTTTAATGTGTTAACCGGACCTGGTAGCACGTTGGGCGATGCAATGGCGAGCCATCCACGTATCAATATGATCTCGCTGACCGGCTCGAATGAGGTTGGTCGCCGGGTCGCTGAACTCTGTGGTCGTGACCTGCGTCGTTGTGCGCTCGAACTGGGTGGCAAGAATGCGGTGATCGTCCTGGATGACGCCGATCTGGAACTGGCGATCGAGGGGATCACCAATGGTGCCTTCGGTACTACCGGACAGCGCTGTACTGCTACCAGTCGCGTGATTGTGCAACGCGGTGTCTATCAGACCTTTGTGGAGCGTCTGGCTGCCTCTGCTCAGCGCTTACGTATCGGCGATGGCCTGGATACTCAGATTCAGATGGGTCCACTTGTCAATCAGGGTCGTGTCAGAGCGGTGCATGCGTACAGTGAGATAGGACAACAGGAGGGTGCGACGCTGGTGACAGGTGGTACTCCTTGCCGTGAGGAGGCGCTACTCGATGGCGCGTTCTATCAGCCTACGATCTTTTCTGATGTCCGACCTGAGATGCGTATCGCGCGTGAGGAGGTCTTTGGTCCCTTTGTCTCTATTCTGCCTGTTGATTCTTATGAAGAGGCGGTCCGCATCGTCAATGATACCGAGTATGGACTCTCAGCCGGTATCTTTACCGAGGATGTCCGTATCGCTTTTCGGGCATTACGTGATATCGCTTCGGGTCTTGTCTATATTAATGCTGCCACGACCGGCTCTGAGATCCATCTCCCCTTTGGTGGTATGAAAGGGAGTGGTAACGGCCATCGCGAACTGGGACCCGACGCCGTCAACGAGTTTAGCGAAGTCAAAAGCGTCTACGTCACTTACCGTCCACGTTCCTGATCTACGTAGTAATACCAGGCATCATCAACTCTGCATACAGCTAAGTACAATCAAGTAACTTTTTTGGGATTGTCTGTGCCTGCTGAGCAAGTTTTATCCCACGTTTGTTGCTTGATTGTACTTACTACGTATCCGAAAACTTGAGTGCAGAGCACTAGCGACGCCAGTCGCGTTGGGTTTCGGAATAAGATCTTAGAGAATGCTGCCTCCCTACACAAGCTACGGTGTAAGCACGGTCAGTTGAAAAGCACCTCCGTGGTCGTGTGCATACTGGATCGCTTGATTCACCTCTTCAAGGGGAAATGCACGGGTTGAGAACGCATCGAGACGAAGCAGACCTGCGCGAATCAATCCGGCCAGCCCCAAGGGGGCATGTCGTGGATGTGTAGTTTGTTCTACCGAGTACCATATCATGCTCGATTATTGCCATTTTGCCGGGCCGGGTTTGGAGTACTGGCATCAATCCCAACAAAAAAACGCTGCCCCGAAGAACAGCGTCGTATACATCGATCAGGAGATTAATTCTTGCGCAGTGTGATGACCGCTGGCAGTCGATTGAGCATCATCAATCCTAATGGCAAGGTGATGATCAGCATACAGAGTGCATAGCCAACCAGCGCCCATACATAGCCCAACCAGCAACCGATGCACACGAAGTACAGAGCGCGAATGAGAAAGTTATGCTGCGTATTGCCGACATTGACATTGACGTTGACCGTCTGTGTGAAGGTCGGAGCAGCCCCTGGTACGCCTGGCTGACCAAGCTGAGCCACCGATGCTGTGGAGACGTTCACGCTGGTTGTGCCTGCCGATGATGGACGCAATGTCAGCACTCGTGGCAGCCGGTTGAGCATAGCGAGTCCAATAGGCAGACCGATGACAGTGACACAGAGTGCATAGCCAATATTCAACCATGCGAAACCGAGCCACCAGCCGATAAAGCAGAAGTACAGTGCACGTGAGAGAAGCCCGTGCTGCTTGCCAGTCTGAATATTTACATTGACGTTCTGTTGTAGCATAGGTGTTTGTGCATATGGGGATTGTTGAGAAGGCTGGTATGGGTTGGTGTACTGCGCTTGTGGTGGTGCCATAGGCATAGGCGGCATATTAGGCAGTATGTTATGATACTGCGCTTGTGGTGGTACCATAGGCATAGGCGGTATATTAGGCGGAATGTTAGGATACTGCTCTTGTGGCTGCATGTTTGGTTGTTCTTGCATTGTTTTTCCTTTAAGTTATATATAAACATGAAGAGATCTTACGTATATCAACGTGCAACAGATGAGATGTTAACATTGAGGCTATAAGTGTGCAGAAAAGACCTGCCTCCGACAAAGAGGCGGGTTTCTGTTTGTCGTAAATCAATACGATATCAGATCTATTTGTGTGTACCTTTTCTGCCTATGTACAATCGCACAAAGATTGCGGGATAGAAAAGACTTTTTCATGCTCGTGAGAACAATGATTATCCCGTGAAAGTTATGTGATTGTACTTAGCGACTGGCAAGCGAGAGGACCTCGATCATCGCAGGTCCTCTCGCTTCATTAAACTTTATTCATACTCCCGTATACCCCACAATCTCCCTGTGCGAAACATTTTGATGTAGCATCATATAACAATCACTGTGTTAGCGGCGATAAAAAGTGGTTGCTCATAGCTGTTCGCATGTAAATGCCCCCTTTTGTTAGAAAATGCTCCCTATATGCCATTGAATGGAACAAGATGTAATTGTATGCTACTTAAAGAGATGTTCTTAAATACACAAGAATACTTGTGCTGTAATTGATGTTTTACCTGCTGTGAACGGATTAGGTTTAACCATTGCTAGTTGGGTAGCGAACGCAGTGTGATAGATACACAAGCTGAATAACTCTCTAATTAGAGTCAGATAGAGTCTGGATATACGGAGCGAGTAGCGAAAGTATGTTTGTTTGTGAAGGAAGAGGGGCTGTATGCAAGAGGAGTATGTCGTGTCGCAGAAGGAAGTTGTAGCGTGGATTAAGAAGCATGCGATCGCTCTCTGTGACCCTCAGCAGGAGAGCGTTTATAATAGTGATTATCGTGATTATAAAGACGTGCGCCCATTGCAGAAGATGGTTGGGGCTGCCCGGATTGTTACCCTGGGTGAGTCGACCTATGGGACGCATACTGTGTTTCTGCTCAAGCAGCGCCTGCTGATGTTTTTAGTAGAAGAGATGGGTTTTACGCTCCTGGCGTTGCCCGTTCCCTGGTCTGGTACCTGTGCACTTAACGACTATATCTATAGTGGGTTGGGTGATCCTGAAGAGATGATGGTTAATATGGGTGACTGGCATTGGATGACAGGCGAGATGCTTGATCTCATCTACTGGCTGCGCAATTATAATGAGCGTTGCAGACCTGAGCAGAAGGTGAGTTTCTGCGGCCTGGATTGTCTGCCTTATATACAGGCCGCAATCGACAACGTCTTGCTTTATGCCAGCGATATTGATACGCAGTGGTCCGAGCAACTGAGCGCATGCTATCAGCAATTTGGCTCTTATGATGCCGACCTTACCGGCTACCGTCAGTTGTCCCCACAAGAGCGTGAGCATTGCCGTCAGCAACTTCAACAGGTCTACGATGATTTTGTCCGGCAGCGAACTCGCCTTATCGCAGCCTCAACACGTGACCGCTATCTGGAGGCATTCCAGAATGTGCGGGTTCTTATACAGGCAGAAGAGCTCGCCGTCTCGCAAGACTTCGCACGGCGTGAGTACTTTATCGCCGAGAATGCAAGTTGGTTGCTAGAGCATTACCGTCCAAAGGCGAAGATGGTCATCTGGGGCCACAATGCCAGCATCGCCTTACAAGCGCCTTCGCCCCGTCCTGCGTCAAGACAGCCAGAGTATCTCACCTTCACTTCAGCCTCCGACGGCGTCAGTAGCAAAGGGAATTCTGCCAGCGGAGATCTTTCGTACTGGTCACAGGAGGCCACTGCTGGTAGCTATCTCCTGGAGCGCTATCCGAATGACCTGTTAACGATCGGTTTTAGCTTCTATCAAGGCTCTTTCCTTGCGCTGGACGAGCAGCAACCCGATCTACTGAACCACTATAACGCCGATAACGTACCCAATGATAGCATTGAGGCGGTCTTTGGTATGACTGAAATGGCGAGTGTACTGCTTGACTTACGTGGGCCTGATGCGCATGAGGAAGCCGCACACTGGTTTACCGAGCCCCACCTGAGCCGTTGTGTCAGAAAGAGCTACCACGAGGAACTCTACTGGCAGCCGCAGTATCTACTACGCTGCTTTGACCTTTATGTCTTTGCGCACACAAGCACAGAGGCCGAACTCTTACCCGACGTCACACAATGGGTTGTGCAGTTACCCGCGCAACCTTATAATCTAGACTTTGCCCATGAGCTAGACGATTGGCATATCAAAGGGACATTGAAGCATCAAGTTGCCTTCGAACCAGTATCCCGAAAACGTAGCTATACGCGGCTGCATGTACAATCCGAGGAGAGCGACGTCGAACGCTACTTCCGTCTCGCACAAGAGATCCAGGCCAGTGAATATCGTGGGCAGCGTATCCGCCTATCGGCATATATTGAGGTCCAGGATATCAATGAAGAGGTCAGTCTCTGGTTGTGTATTCGCAAAAGCGATAACAAGCGGCTGCTAGGGAATAGTTATAGTATCGATACGCAGCCAAGGGCGCAGTATAGCGTCGTTATGGACGTCCCTCTTGAGAGTATCAGCATCGATCTGAGTATTGCTTTGTGTGGTACTGGACAACTCTGGCTAGACAATCTGCGTCTTGAAATAGTAGGATCTGATGTACCGCTTACGCCTCTTCTATCCTGACCTGTAAAAAGGGGTTACTGACAGTTGCTAAACACACGTTGTAGCCCCCGAATATGATGAGCTTATGGGAGCTTATGAGTGCTTATGGGTATAGCATCAGACATCGCCGCGCTGGAGGGCGAACTGTTCAAACATGGCCTCCCAGACCTCCTGGTTTTCGATGCGCTCACGGGGATTAGCTACGCGTCCATTGATCATTTCGAAGATGCAACCGAGCAGGCGTTGGAGAACCATTGAGGCTTCATCGTAGAAGCCAGCGGCCTTCTTGATATCGCCATTGAGGATCTCGTAACAGAGGGTGGTGAAATTTTCGACGTCGATATGGTTCTGGTCGACACGAAAATTGTAGCTGCCGAGGTGCCAGAGATTTTCGTTCTTCATGAGCGCTTGCAGCGTATTGGCGTCTAGCTCAATGCCGTTGACTCGACATGTCTCAGCCAGAGCATCCATCGTCCAATTAATAAAGACAACCAGGGTTGGTAGTTGCTCCATTGGTGTGTGTTTGGATTCCCACTCCTGCTCCATGCGGCTGATCAAGTTGAGCAGCTCAAAGTTTTCAAGGCGGAGCTTCTCTGCTGGATCAGGCAGCCGTACTCTGCGCCCATTGAGTTTCTGGGCCTCCTGATAGACTGGACGCAAGAAGCCTTGCTGTACGAGTTGACCAAGATCGCGGGCTACGTCCATCTCCTGACGGCGTAGTGCACTGGCGATTCTGCGTACGCGGCGATAAAGATTGACATGTGTGAAAAGCTCTAAGCTGCGCATATCAAAGAGCATCGTATACTGGATCGCGGGGACCAGTTGCAGCATGGTGCGCATCCCCTCTGGCAGATACTTATTTAGCTCCGACCACTCATCTCCATAGCGCACCATCTCCATCGTTGTGCGCACCACCTCGATATCGAGCGACGACTCGCCATAGGGGAGTAGCTTCTGGACACTTGGACTGGAGATAAACTCATAGGTGCCATCGCTCCAGAGAGAGAGCTCACGTGCGGTCCAGAGAGTCTTCATTCGTAGCGCTTCGCGCAACTGCTGCTCAGTGATCACATTCATCATCACGAGCCGTTCGCCGATACGTTTGCCCAGCGGGTCTTGTAACTGTTGTGCGTAAGCCTCTTCAATACGCTGGTACGTTGTCATCCCTAGCTGTTGAATGACGTCACCAACTGCCAGCGCACCAGGATCGAGCTCAGCCGCATTTGATAGACGGCCTTCATGAAAGTAGAGGATCCCCATGCGCCCTGTGCTCTGTTTCAGATGAATCGCCCCTGTCATAGCCCCCATTTCGACAATTTGTAAAATCTCAACCAGACCAAAATCCTTCAGATACCCAGACAGAACGGTGTCTGTATTCATTGCTTTTCCCCTATGACAAAAGTGATCTATCTGCGTTTTTTGTAATAACCAGATGCTTTCAGAACTACTGATAGCTCTTGTGCTGTACCAGCCTGTGTTTTGCATTATATCAAAGCACAACCGCATTCAACAAGAGAGAGGCGTAAGTGCTTATTCCCAGCCAGCGAACATAGTACTTAAGAAATTGACTCGATCAGTGTGAAAACCACGGTTTCTGTCTCCTGCAACAAGGTCGTTTTCAACGTCTCATTCGTTTGCATTAGTAGGATATCCTCTCTCTGTTTCGTATTGTCAATTTACAGATGCTGGACACCAGGGCGATCGCATCTAAATAACCCCATCAACAAAAAGAAAAGGACGAGGAGGTGATAAAATAGGTCGAAAAAGCTGGAGACAAGATGATGGAAGAGAACGACCGACGAGATCTGGAAAGCATGTTTGCGCAAGTGGAAGACCCTCGAATGGAGCGGACCAAGCTGCATCGCTTACGAGATATCATCATTCTGGCGATCTGTGGAACCATTTGCGGAGCAGAAGGATGGGTTGAGATCGAGGAATTTGGGAACGCCAAAAAGGCTTTTTTTACGGATTTGCTCGACTTGCCCAATGGAATTCCGTCTCACGATACGTTCGGGCGGGTATTTGCCCTCATTGATCCGAAACAGTTTGAAGCGAGTTTCATCCAATGGGTGCAAGGGATCAGCCAAACAGTCCAAGGAGTGATCGCGATCGATGGCAAAACGCTGCGCCGCTCACACGATCAAGCAGCAGGCAAAAAAGCGCTGCATCTGGTCAGTGCCTGGGCAGTCGAAAATCGTTTGGTGTTGGCTCAGCTCGCGACGGAAGAGAAATCCAACGAGATTACCGCCATCCCGCTGCTTTTAGAGCAACTGGCACTCAAAGGCTGCATTGTGACCATTGATGCGATGGGGACACAAACGAAGATTGCCGCGCAGATTATCGAGCAAGGCGGCGACTATGCTCTGGCTCTCAAAGACAATCACGGGAACCTGTTTGACGAGGTGAAAGCAACGTTTGCGCTCGCAGAAAAAGACGGCTTTGTGAACTCGTACTGGGAGTCGGATCGACAGGTAGAGAAAGGTCACGGTCGATTGGAAATTCGCGAACAGTGGACTCTGAATGATCCAGAAATCCTGGCGTATCTCGACCCAGAACACCAGTGGAAAGGCTTGCGAGGCATTGGGGTTGTGCGGGCGGAACGGCGCATGGAGCAGAAAACCACCAAAGAAACGCGCTACTTCTTGCTCAGTTTTTCGTCAGTCAAAACCTTTGCTACTGCGGTCAGAAGCCACTGGGGCATTGAAAACAGCCTACATTGGGTCCTCGATATCGCCTTTCGGGAGGATGAATCGCGCGTCAGGCTCGGTCATGCCGACGAAAATCTCGCGGTGCTCCGCCATATCAGCTTGAATTTGTTGCGCCAGGAACACTCTTCCCGTGTTGGCATCCATGCCAAACGTCTCAAAGCCGGGTGGGACAACCAGTATCTTTTACGCGTTCTGGATGGGGTTAATTAGATGCGATTGCCCTGTGCTGGACACCTTCTTTTTGTTTGTTGGCCTACAACTTTTTCATACACCCAGCAGAGATATCAAGCAATAGCTAGTCGAGTAGGACGCTGTCAGGCTCATTAAGACTCTGTCCCATGACCACCGAATTCCAGCATGAATAGCTAGAAAGATAATAGCTGTGATATGAGTATTTTGATCAGCATAGCAGTTTTTACACTTCTGCTTGCTTCATGGTGATATGATAATATTGTTTGTTGCTAATATAGTTTAGCAAACCAAAGATAGTAGCATAGATGAGACTTAGAAAGGAATGTAGCCATGTTTTCCATCATTTTCCAGAACTTAAGCACCGTTGTCCAAGACGCGGATCTCCAGGCGTTTATAGAGGACTTCCAGTCCCAGGTCAGCAATGAGTTTGCCCAAGCATGGGGAGTGGACGCCACTGTAAACTCTGGAGGAGCCGGTTGGCAGATTACCATACTAGATGAGCCTGGACCAAACGACCCTTCGGGAGCACTCGGCTATCACTCCCTCGACCAGAACTTCACCCCTTACGGCGTCGTCTTCGCGAAGCTCTCCGAGGACAATGGTATTAGCTGGACCTCGGTGGCGAGCCACGAAGGGCTAGAGATCTTGGCCGACCCACTCATTGACTCAACGTGCTTTATCGATACCAGCGGTGGGAACGGAACAACCGGTTATCTGGTCGCCCAGGAGGTCTGTGATGGACCAGAGCGTCAGACCTACCAGGGTGCCGTCAATAGAACCGCGCTATCCGACTTCGTCTTTCCAGGCTGGTTCATCCCTGGGTACACCAACCAGGTGGACTACCTCAATCAGGTGCCAGGCCCTCTCCAACTAGCGAGTGGCGGTTATGTCTCCGTAGATCAGGTACAACAGGCAACTGGCTGGCAGCAGATTCTGGGCGACAAGAAGATCAAGGGGATAGCTCAGGGGATAAGGCAGCAGCGCATGTCCGTCCAGTCCTTGCCCCAGAAGATCCTGGCCAGGAGTCGATGACCAGAGACTTGCTCAAAAATGGGCCATTTAATAGAGCATGAATTTTGAGAGGTAGCTATCGCACCTAATGGCCCATTAGGTGCGATAATTGTTATAGACACCAGTCCCAGAAAGAAAAGCAAAATGATACCAAAGAGCAATGGCACTCATCCATAGAGCTATTTGTATGCTACAATACACGATATCGACACGCAACGTACTCAATCCTAGCAATAATACGCCAATACCGATATACCCTAATCCAACATAAAGGATTGCAAAAAAAACAAGGCTGGAGAATGGGAGATAAGACAATCTTGTGAAGTAGTACGCAACTGAAGGTCCGCTCGTAACGAGTGTTTCTGTTGAGATAATGGGATAGTATTGATAGAAACCCCAAAGAATCACAATTATTCCTCCAAGGCAAAGCAACCATTGGTAAAGGATAGATAACTTCAATGTTATAACCTCCTTTGACTCTTCAAGTTTGTTTCTATCATTGGTTCTATATAAGTAGATCTTAAATTATTATATGTTTTAAAAGCAAGACATACTTTTTTGTTAAACACATGTTGGGACATAGCTACTTTCAACTCTATGGTTGTTGTCTCCCCACTTTTAATAAGCTGCTGTAATCCCATATCCTGTAATTCCGCCATTGATCCTCCTATCACTTAAAATCATTTATTGTAAACTTTGGAATTAAAAAGTTTACGGCCATATGAAATAGCACAATGGCTATTCAAGGAAAATTATCATCAACATGCATAGATGATCCGGTTACTCGTATTGCTTACTCGTAATAGTGGGTGTCGTGGTCAAACATATGCGGCGAGGGAACGAGCTACGATGCTATAATTTGGTATGAGTATGAATAATAAAGTCGTGATAATTACTGGAGCTGGACGTGGGGTTGGTCGTGCTGCGGCTCTCTTATTTGCGCGTGCTGGTGCTCAAGTCGTTCTTTTGAGCCGGACGCAAGCGCAATTAAATGCTGTCGTAAACGAGATTACGCAGGCTGGTGGTCATGCGCTAGCACTGGCTGGTGATGTAGCACGCGAAGAGGATGTGCAACGGCTCTTTCAATTGACATACGAGACCTATGGGCATATCGATATCGTGCTGAATTGTGCTGCCATTGTCGCAGTGCAACCGTTCGCTGATATGGAGACGGAGCTCTGGGATGCGGTGATTAACACCAATCTGCGGGGCACCTTTCTGTGTTGTCGGGCGGCCTTCCGTGCAATGCAACAGCAGCAGCATGGTGTGATCATCAACATATCATCACTATCGGGGGTCAAGGGAGTAGAAAAGTTCCCCGGCTTGAGCGCATATAACGTCTCAAAGTCAGGTGTAGCGAGTCTGACTGAGATTCTGGCGGTGGAAGGAAAACCGCATAACATCAGGGTCTGTGCAGTCAGCCCTGGCGCAGTCGAGACTGATATGTTGCATCAAGCTGCCCCTCACCTGAAGGCCGGTATGACACCTGAAGAACTTGCCGATATTCTACTATTTCTGGCTGACGATTCAGGCCGTATGTTCAGTGGCAGCAATATCGAACTCTTTACGAATGCATAGCCAGCGGAATATGCAGCGACAAGCGGGGCCGCAAAACAAAAGCGATGGTCACTGGAGGACGACCATCGCTCGTGTTGTTATTGTAACGATAGGGAGAAAAAGGTATGGTCTATCTGACGCGGCGGACGACATTTAGCGCGGCTCATCGCCTGTGGAGCAACCATCTGAACGAAGCAGAAAACTATGCTGTCTATGATAAGTGTGCCAATCCCAATGGACACGGGCATAACTATGTATTAGAGGTGACGGTGCGTGGCGCGCCGGATCCACGGACAGGGATGGTCATGAATCTGACCGATATGAAGAAGATTACCAATGAACGCGTGATTGATTGGGTCGATCACAAACACCTGAACTATGACGTCTCCTGGCTTGAGGGCGTCATTCCGACCGCTGAGATGCTAGCGATTGCGTTCTGGGAGCGGTTAGAGCCGGGCTTTCAGGGTCTGCTCTATGAGGTGAAGCTGCACGAGACTGAGAATAATATGGCGGCTTACCGTGGTGAGCGGCAGAGCCTGGAAGGGGAATAGTCATGAGAATTGCTCTGGTAGCTCCTCTGGTGACGAGCATTGCTCAACCGTATACAGGGGGAGCACAGGCGATAATCGCCGATCTGGCGCAAGGAATGCAGCGTCGTGGTCATGAGGTCACCCTTTTCGCGCGTGTCGGTTCAGAAGTACCCGGCATCCATATAGAGCCGGTGTATGTGCCTGACAGTGTTACTCCATCGCAGTTCTCCGAACCAGGTCGTGCGCAGTCGCTCGATCCGGGCTTTACGGAACAGCTCAACGTTTTTCTTGAGCTCTATCTGCAACTCCGACAGCGGAGCGCCGAATTTGACGTGATCCATGCGCACGCCTTCGACTATCCATCCTTTGCCTATAGTACCCTGGTGACTGCGATACCGGTCCTGCATACAGTCCACTTACCTGCGATCTCGCCCGAGGTCAATGGTGTCCTTCAGCTTTTGGAGCGCCAGGGTCATCCACTAACGCTTATCACGGTCTCGCAGGCTTGTGTGCAAGCGTATAGTGAGTATACATGCTTTGATCATGCCATCTATAATGGGCTTGACCTGCAGGCTATTCCGTTTGTGCCTGAGGTAGACGAGGATGCGCCTCTCCTCTTTGCTGGTCGTATCACTCCAGAGAAGGGCGTTGCAGAGGCTATAGCGATTGCTGAGCGCGCTGGACGGCATCTTATGCTGGCCGGTGGTATCTACGATCAGCATTATTATCATGAGGTCGTCGTACCCTGTCTGACACGTGCAAAGGACCGTGTCTCTTATCTAGGGCAACTGGATCACGAGACCCTCTGGCGTCTGATGGGTGAGGCGAGTGCGCTACTCTTCCCGATTGCCTGGGATGAGCCCTTTGGCCTGACACCGGTTGAAGCGATGGCTGCGGGTACGCCCGTCATTGCCTTCAATCGCGGCGCTGCCGCCGAGGTTATTCAGCATGAGCGTACCGGCTTCCTCGTCGATCCCGGTGATATACAAGCGGCGGCTGCTATGGTCGCACGGGTCAGTAGCCTGAAGCGTGCCGACTGTCGAGCACATGTGCAGGCCAACTTCTCTTTGCGCTCTATGCTCGACGCGCATGAGCGACTGTATCTGTCTGTCTCTGACTGAGCATACTCTCTTACGCGAGCATGCGAGGCACTCCCAGGCACTTCTATCCCTTAGAAAATGGGCAGGTAGCGTTCGATCTCCCAGGTATGAACTTGCTGACGGTATTCTGTCCATTCAATGCTTTTGGCGTCGATGAAGCCTTCGTAGATGGTGTCGCCAAGGACGTCGCGGATAAGGGCGTCTTCGCGTAGCCCATCGAGTGCTTCGCCCAGTGTTGCGGGCAGGAGGCGGGCACGTGGTCGAAGGCGCTCGTTCTCATCTTGTAAGAAGATATTTTCATCCATGGCGGGAGGGAGTGTCAGGTGGCGCTGAATACCATCCAGTCCCGCCCGGAGCATAATGGCCAGTGCGAGGTGCGGATTGCAACTGGGATCTGTGCAGCGTAATTCGATGCGCATCGAGCGTTGCGAATTAGTTCCAGGTCGTGGTACGCGGATCAATGCCTGACGATTGACTCGCCCCCAATTGACCAGGACCGGGGCCTCATACCCACGGACCAGGCGTTTATACGAGTTGACAAGTGGTGCGAGGACTGCACACATCGAGCGTGCATGGGCGAGCTGCCCGGCGATAAAGCCTCGTCCAACCTCTGAAAGTCCGTACTCTCCAGTCTCATTCACAAAGGCGTTCTTGCCGTTCTCAATAGTGATCAACTGCTGATGAATATGGAGACCGGAGCCGTTGGTACCATAGAAGGGTTTAGGCAGGAATGTCGCATAGAGTTGGTGTTGTGCGGCGATCGCCTTGATGATATATTTGGCGGTCATCAAGCTATCCGCGATGCGGAGTGCATCACCGATCTCAAAATCGATCTCATGCTGACCTGCGGCTACCTCGTGATGGCTGCCTTCGATCTTGATGCCCATATTCTGGAGTGCCTGGACCATCTCGCTACGGATATTGACGGCGAAGTTGGTAGAGAGGTCGAAGTAGCTGCCAGGATCGTCATGCAGCGTCTCTGGTTGCTGATCCTTCATGCGGAGTAGAAAGAATTCTAGTTCGGGTGCCACACGGTAGGTAAACCCCATCGCTTTGGCCTCATTGATGGCACGTAGGAGCGCGGCGCGTGGATCACCCTCGAAACGTTCCCCATCCGGTTCACGTACATCGCAGATGACGCGTGCAATGAGCTCTCTCTCATGTGGCTGTTGGGATCCTGCACGAGTGGTATGGCTGGCAGACGTGGAGGGACGGAGCTCGTTGGGGAGGAGCGCAAAGGTGGCGAGATCCGGGTAGAGGTACATATCGCTTTCTGCCACACGTGCGATATTTTCGAGGGCGGAGCCATCGAACCATTTGCCATGGTGGACACAATTCTCAAATTGCTCGGCTGGTATGGTGACACATTTAGCGACGCCGACCATGTCAGTAAACTCTAGATTGATAAAGCGGACATGCTCACTCTTTATCGTTTGTAAGACCTGCTCAAGGCTGCTATGCTCTCGGTGTTCTCGTCTTTCTGGCATACTCATTGTGCTCCTTCGCTCCTTCGCAGTTGCCCTTCCCCGCCACGATCGACGGTCTCAGTTGCTCTGGTATCTCTAAGCAATTAGCTTGACTGGCTGAATGGTACTATCTCTAGCAAGATCTTTATAGGACGCAGGTTTTTCAGTATATTGTATAGCATCTAGCATAATTTGTGTGTGTTTTAGGGTACAAGAAAAATCTGTATTGGAGGAGCCGTTGTCTCTAGAGAGTGCGGCGGCGACTGAAGCTGATACAGAAGAAGCGTAAGTATCTTCCCGGCGGTCTTTCTTGCGGTTGTATACTTACGCTTCTCTCGTATTGCTATCCTTTTGCGGATATTGACATGATGGCGCGTTTACTACTTATCCGAAAACTTGAGTGTGCGAGCACTAGCGACGCCAGTCGCGTTGGTTTTCGGAATAAGATCTTAGGGTAGAAGATCGCCGACCAGTTCTTCACGTGAAAGTGGTCCGATGGCGGCGACGGTCAATGGATTCAGGGGCGAGTAGCGTTGCATAACGTTGAGCACCTGTTCCTGTGTGACTGCGTCGATCGCCTCTTTGGTTTCCTGTACCGTGTGCAATTTGCGTTCGTACCACCAGGAGCGTAGGATCGAGTTCATGCGTGCACCGGAACCCTCACTGCGCATGACGTTCTCGCTCTTGAGTTGGAGTTTGGCACGCTCGAGCTCGTCGCTGGTGATCCCCTCGTGCTCTAGCTTACGCAGTTCGTTGAGCGTAACCTCCAGGCACTCGTGTCCCTGCTCCGGTGTCGTACCTGCGTAGATGCGCAGTGAACCGATATGCTTGTTACCAGCCAGTCCGGCTTGAATACCGTAGACCAGTCCGCGTTTCTCACGCACCTCGACGAAGAGACGCGAGGCCATATTCCCACCCAGCACTTCAGCCGCAACCATCGCGGCATAGTAATCTGGATCGGTATAGTTCGGGAACGGGGCCATCAAGCAGAGATGCTCCTGTTTGCCTTCGCTATATTCCAGGGCGACTCTGTTTGCTGGTTCTGGATTGATGTCGCTGGCTTTCTCAGATTGACCCTTCCAGTCGCTGAAGAGGCTATCCAGACGCTCGACAACATGCTCCCAATCGAACTTACCGGCCAGCGCAAAGATGGTGTCATTGGGATGATAGTATTGCTGCCAGAAGTTTTGTAGATCAGCGCGCTGGATACTCTGTACACTCTCATTGGTGCCCAGGACCGGGCGACTGAGGGGTGTCCCTTTATAGAACTCGCCACGGACCAATTCAAAGATGCGGCTCATCGGCTCGTCATCGCGACGGCGAATCTCCTGCAACACCAGATTGCGCATCGGCTCTAGCTCATCTTTCGGGAAGGTCGGCTGGAGTAGGATCTCGTGGAAGAGGTCGAGGGTCGCATCAAACTTTGTGTTCACGATCTGTGCCCAGGTCATCGCTGTTTCCAGACTCGTGCTGGCACCTTTACGTGCTCCTAACGATTCAAAGGCTTCGTTGAGTGCACGCGCATCCTTCTTCTTCGTGCCCTGGAAAAGCATGTATTCAAAGAGATGCGAGAGGCCTTGTTTCTCTTCAGGTTCGTTGACAACGGCTGCGTCCAATTGGAAGCCGAAGCTAATCGAGCTGAGGCTGGGCATATATTGACCGATGATTTCTATACCATTCGGTAGTTTATGGTAGAAATAGTTGGGGGGTAGCCCCTGTAGGTCACTCATCTATGTGAAAATCCTTTCTTAGACGGAGGGTGAAGAACGCATGACCGCACATGGAAACAAAGTCAGTATATCACAGGGTCTTGCTGGAATGCTCAAAAGCGTTCTTTGCCGTCTTAACGCGTTACCAGTATTCCAATGGCTGAGATGAGCAGCAGTACTGCGCCACTGACTATAAATGTAAGCGTGGTTCCTAACCAGGGCAGGAGCGTGAGGACAGGCAGGAAAGTACCCAGAATACTGCCAGCGGTGGAGATGGCATAGAGCATGCCTGCCACGTGTCCAGCCTCGCCGACCTGGATGATACGCAGACGAATAGCGTATGGTGAGACGATGCCTAGCAGGATGGTTGGGATCGCGAAGAGCAGGATGACAGTGATAAGTGTGCCGTAGATCACTCCCTGCTCGTTGGCATTGAATGTGTTCAGCGACCAGCGTAAGATTGGCGCGCCGATAAAGGGGATGATGATCGTGAAGAGCGCGGCGATTGCCGTAATGCCATAAAGGATGCGTGGTTGTGGATAGCGATCGGAGAGCATACCGCCGACGTAGTAACCAACGGTGAGATAGAGCAGGATCAAGCCAATGATGGTCGCCCAGACCAGCTGTGATGAACCAAAATAGGGTGTAATCAGCCTTGATGCTGCCATCTCAATACTCAGCGAGACAGCGCCCGCGATAAAGACAAGGCATATCAGGAGCCAGCCCTGGAACGAATGCTTGCTGGTGGTTTTCTCTGTCTGCTGGCTTGTGGCCCTGTCTACTGCTTTTGAGCTGGACGTCGTAGTCATATTGCTAGGTTGCTCTCTTTCCAACTGGATAACATGTCGGGGCTGTTATCCCCTGCAATTATTGTCGCATATTTCAGTTGAGAATGCGAGAGGATTGCGAGGGGATTGCACGCTATCAGGAGCGGTGTTCTGCCACTCCTGATAGCATTCGTTCCGGTTGTAACGTACCTATTTTGTATGCTGGTACAGAAAGTTTGCGAGCACCTGGGATTGGATCTGCATGGCCTCTTTGCTCAATTGTGAATACTGATCGGAGCCCATCTTTTGTTCGATGGCGATCAGGAAACGTTCGAGCAGAGTGACCGTAGGATCCTGGAGATACTGGCGTGTTGAGAGGGCCTCGAAGAGGACTGCCAGCCCCTCCTGATAGTGATGCTGCTCGTAAAGGAGCATGCCCAGGTTGGTCATAATCATGCCGGTATAGGCAGGACGTTGGGCTTGCTGCGCCAGCTGGACGGCTTCGCTATAGCGCTGATGTGCCTGGTTATAGTCATGGCTCTGTTGGGCGAGCAGACCGAGGTTATGCACGATGACACAGTGCAGAGCCTGGTCCTCGGTAGGGCCAAGCAGCGTAAGCGCTGTCTCGAAGCTCTGTTGCGCTGGCTGGCGTTCGCCACGTACTCGCAGTAGTTCCCCTTGATTGGCAAGCGTTACAGCTTCACCATAATGATCACCAATCTGGCGTTGAATGTGGAGAGCCTGGTCAAAATAAACCTTGCTCTGCTGATGCTCGCCGATGCGCCCGTAGAGCATACCGACATGGCTGGCAACCATCCCCTCATCTGCACGTTGCAGATGTCCGAACGGTGGGAGCATGGCGGTATAGAGGCCGATAAGCGTATTCCATGCGCCCCATTGGACCATGCTCTCGTGCAGCCCTTCCTGGAAGAGCAGGTCACAGGCGCGCTGCCAGCGGCGACCCAGGCAGAGATGGCGGATGGTTGCGATGATGGGACCGATATCATGCAGACCTGTGCGCAACTCGCGTGGAGGACATCGCTCATCGATCACATGTTGATAGTAGCTAGCGACCTGGACATGCCCGGCTGCTAGCGAGCTCTCGCGGCCCTCGTTGGCACTCCCCTGCGCATCGTTGTTCGTGGACCAGAGAGGCGCACGTCCTTCGTTACGGCTCTGACTATTGTCCTCCATAAAATGCTCTAACGTATGCTGGCGTAAGAGCGGGTGGAGCGTATAGTTGGGTGGTTGGGCAGCGTCATTGTTGGCAATCGGTTGGATTAAGCCATATTGAACAAGTCGGCTGAGCTCATTCTCGAAGATGGTCACCGGTTCTTCGTAGCCGCTCTGGCGCTGCTCCGCCATCGTCCCGCCCGTAATAGTCATGAAGATGCCCTCTTTGGATACAGGCTCGTGGAAGAGACTCAGGGCATGCATAATCGCGCTCTGGGTGGGCGTCAGAAAATAATGGGCGGCAATGATCAGATTAAGCGTAACGTCACCACTCCACAGCGGTTTATATTCGGGCGTATTCAGCAAATAATTGAGTGGGAAACCACTGAGTTGGATGACAGCACTACAGAGCACTAGCGCAAAGACCTGACCGGCGCAGCGTTGCCAGAGCAGCGAGAGCTCTTCAGGTGAACCCAGGGTGCCACGTTGTTGTAGCAGGGAGACCCCTTCAGGCATACTGATGCGCGTGACCAGATAGGAGCGTACACGTGGATTGTTGATCTTACTCTCATCATATGGCAAATGATAGCCAGTCAGGAGGATACGGCTGGTGCCCAGATCGGTCTGGAGCATATCCATAAAGAGGGAGAGGACACCACGACCCGCGACCCCTTGCGTCGTCTCAGGATGCAGGAGCAGTTCAAATTGGTCCAGAATGATCAGGGCGTTCTCGTGCGGGCGGCGGAGGGCACGTAGCAGAGCAGAGATCTGCTGCTCTGGCTTCAGCAAGAACAGTCCCGGCTCTGGAGCGTTGACCCCTTTCAGAATAGTCGCGATAATATCTGGTAAGGTCGTGTAGGTTCCGATAGTCAACCAGACGATATAGGTGGGAGTCGGTAGATGCTCGCGTTTCGCGAGCTGAAGACGACGGTAGAGTAGAGCCACCAGGGTCGATTTACCGGTACCCGGTGCACCGATAATCATCACCGCACTCGTCTGCTTATCGCCCATCATACGCTGAATCGTATTGATCTCATCGGCGCGTTGCATCGTCATCTGGGGATCGGTCAGCGCAGGTGTTGTGGCATGCATACCAAATGCACTGGGCACAGATGGAACCTCATTACCCTCGACAGGGATAGGGCTCGTCGACATAATAGTCTGATGCTGCGACTGAGGCGCTGGATGTGATGGATGAGAAGAGCCAGGTTGGTCAGGTTGGTAGGTTGGATATGATGGATATGATGGATGTGTTGGCTGCGCTGGCATGCCCTGATTATGCGTCGCTGGCCCTGAAGGTGGTGTTTGCCGGACCTCTTGATCCCCCCATTGCATAAAATAGCTTCCTCCTAAAGATAAGTACATATATAAATATAGCATGCCATTCAATCGTATAAAGCAGAGGATATTTACGACTGTTTGTAATAGTGGGTCAACCTGCAATTGAGCAGCCATGAGCCAAAGCCGCAGCCGACCCGACCAGACAACAGAGTAGGGTACGCTTATTCTACCTGATCAATGAGGTGCCAAGTGCGTGTTGTCTGCTGGTACTTCCATCCATGTGCCTGCAAGACCAAACGGATCGTTTTTGGGCAGATGTCTAAAAATCCTCTCGCCTGCAAGGACTTTTGCAAAAGGGAAAGTGACCAGACGGTGCATTGATCGACATCCCAAGTAGGACGGCGCTGCATTTCTCGAAGGATCAGTTCGTGATCCTGGGTGGTGTAGGAGGGCTTGCGACCACGACCCGGAGCAATGAATAGGGCGTCCAATCCGCTCCGGAAAAATCGCGCCGCCAATTGCGAGATCCCATCGCAGCTCATTCCGACTTGCTTGCCAGCTTGGGCGAATGAACATCCATTGGCAAGAGCTAAGAGCGCTTTTGCTCTTTTTCCAACACTCACCTCTTCGCCAGCAGCTTTTTGGGAGAGTTCTTCTCGTTCGTGTTGAGTTAGCTCACGCAAGGGAAATTTTTGCGGAGTTCCCATACTTCACCCCTCCTTGGAGTTGTGCATCCCGTTTCTTTGAGTGTAGCACTTCTCTCTCTTGCAGTGCAATACATTTGCCAAAGGGTGAAAAAGGTGATAGATTCAAGAAGAGGAGAAACAAGATATGAGCATGATGCAAAAAGATCCCTTACGTGAGCTAACTCAACAGGAAGAACGGGCCTTACAAAAGCTGGCGAAATCCACCAGTGAGCGCATAGATGTCGTCAAGCGAGCGAACGCGTTGTTATCTGTTCGTGCAGGAAACTCCTACACTGAGGCGGCGAAAGTTGCCGGATACAAAAGCAATGATACTATCAGTCAATTGGTACGTCGCTTTAACCAGCGCGGCCTCCTCGCTCTCGCTATTGCTGCTGGTCGTGGTCGCAAGCCCACCTACACGAGCTCGCAGCAAAGCCGCATTCTCGTCGAAGTGCAGCGCAAACCTGATCACAAAGAGGATCAGACGGGCACCTGGTCTCTGATGACCCTACGCCGGGCGTTGCGCAAAAGTGATCTCCCTCATGTTGGCGCTGAAACCATTCGTCAAGTCCTCCATGAGTCAGGCTACCGCTTTCAGCAGACACGCACCTGGTGCCACACCGGCTACGCACAGCGCAAACGTAAAAGCGGGACGGTGACCGTGTATGATCCCGAAACGCTGGAAAAAAAAGAGTCATCGAGTTAGCGTGTGAGCATGCAGAGGCTGCTGGGATCGTGCAACTCAACGAAGATGAAGCTGGGCCATACCAGGCGATCCCGCAGTCGGGAGCCTCCTGGCAGCCAGAAGGCCATCCAGCCACGCAACCACATGAGTATGAGCGCGGAGGTACCGCCAAACTGCTTACCCTCTTCCGTCCGTCCACGGGCCAAGTGCGCGCCAAAGGAGTGACCGAAGCTCCCAACTCCGTACTGCATCCCTGGCTTCAAGAACAACTCTCAGAGGTGCTTGCTCTGATCGAGCAGCAACAGCCTCCAGAGACCTTGCCTCCCGAAGAAGAGCGACCGCTCTATGCCCGTTGGGAAACCTGGCTGGGTCATCCTCCTGGCCGACCGCTCCCGCCCTTACGCATCGTGCTGGTGTTGGACAATCTGGCAGGACATCTCTCCTCTGATCTGGTGCGTTGGTTCTTTGACCATGGGGTAATGCCGCTCTACACACCGATTGGTGGCTCATGGTTAAACATGGCAGAGTCGGTACAGCGCATCATTGTCCGGCGTGCACTCAGCGGACAGTATCCTCAGAATGCTCAAGAGGTGATTGACTGGCTGGAACAAACGGTAGCGGGCTGGAACCATAATCCAACACCGTTTGTGTGGAATGGCAAACGGCGTCGACGGCGTGAGCGTGCTCGCTCACGCCGTTTAGGCGGGTCGGCTGCGGCTTTGGCTCATGGCTGCTCAATTGCAGGTTGACCCAATAGCATACTGCATTGAAAATAGAAGGTGATAAAAATCATCTGAATATGCTAGTATAAAATCTATTCTGGAATGAAGGTGTAATTGGTATTGTCGCTCTTAGTGTTCAGCGCAGAGGCTGCGTTGAGCGAAGACGGGGCGCTTTTCAGGCGTTCCAATGTCGAGGGGATACGTGTATGCTACGAATTATTTATATGGGGACCCCATACTTTGCCGTTCCTGCACTGGCGATGCTCATAGAAGAGTCCGCGCCGGGCAAATTATTACCGGAGGGCTACGAGATTGCGGCGGTCATTACGCGGCCTGATAAGCCGGCGGGCCGTGGGCATGGTGTGGTGTATTCGCCGGTGAAGCAACTGGCGCTTGAGCACAATATCCCTGTCTGGCAACCGGGTTCGTTTAAAAAGGCGGCCAATAGTACTGCCCTGGCTGAGTATCAGGCCGATCTGTATATCGTGGCGGCCTTTGGGCAGATCCTACCACAGAACGTGCTGGACCAGCCCCGCTACGGTACCTTGAATATCCATGCCTCACTGCTGCCACGCCATCGGGGGGCTGATCCGATCGCTGAGGCGATCTTCCAGGGCGATCGCGAGGCTGGCGTCTCTATTATGCTGCTCGACGCTGGTATTGACACCGGTCCCGTACTGGACAAAAAAAGCGTACCGTTACGCGGCGACGAGACAACTGGTACCCTGACCGGAACATTGGCTGAACTGGGGGTCGAGGCGTTGCGTGAGACACTACCACGCTGGATCGCTGGCGAGATCATTCCACAGCCGCAGGATAGCAATAAAGCGACCCACACGCGTATGCTGACGAAGGAAGATGGCATCATCGATTGGCAGCGACCAGCGGCGGTCCTCTCGCGTAAGGTGCGAGCCTATCAGCCGTGGCCTGGAGCATTTACGCATTGGAAAGGCAAATTGCTGAAGGTCCTCGTGGCTCGTCCTATGAGCGTCGAAATCCCTGGAGGTGTTGTTCCTGGCACTGTTAGTATCCGTGAGGAGGCTGGTCATAAAGTGCTGGCCGTCGCGACCGGCTCGGGTCTCCTACTCATCAAGCAACTACAGTTAGAAGGGAAGAAGGCCCTCTCCGCCGAAGACTTCTTACGTGGCTACGCACAGATTGCCGGCGACGTTCTGGTGTAGTGTAGTACAAATGAGGCATGGATGCCTTTTGCCGTCATGCTCTACGAATGTGTAACATGTTCATAACAAAGCAGCGGAGGTGGTTCTGGTAGGATGTACTAGCTAGAACCACCTCCGCTGCTTTGCTTTGCCAGCGCCTTCTGCTTACTACTTATCCGAAAACCTGCGTGTGCGTAGCACTAGCGACGCCAGTCGCGTTGGTTTTCGGAATAAGATCTTAGCCTGGGAAGAAGGTGAGGAGAAGAATTGAGATCAGCCCTACCGCCCAGCAGTAGTAGGCGAAGGGGTCCAGACGACCCTTCTCAAAATATTTCTCTAGAAACTTCGTACTCAGGTATGCTGCGACTCCCGAGAGGACCATGCCTAGCACAATCAACCAGGCCGGAAAGGTGTGTTGATGGAGGAGGCTAGGTACCTCAAGGACGGCGGCCGCCAGGATAATTGGTGTACCGAGCAAGAATGAGAAGCGTGCAGCATCTTCGTGCGTGAGCTTGACGGCCAGACCACCGACGATCGTTGCACCGGAGCGTGAGAAGCCAGGGATCAGCGCGAGTGCCTGCATTATACCAACCATAAGCGCTTCCTTGATCGAGAGCGACCTGAGGGGCCTGAAGTGCGACTCACGCTCTTGTGGCGAGTACGCTTTGATCTTTGCCTCAGAGCGGCGGCGCAGAGCCTCGCCCAGGAAGAGCAGAGAGCCATTCGCAACCAGAAAGGCAGCCGTGTACAGCGGGCTTTTAAATAGAGCCTCGATCTTATTTTTGAGGATGACGCCAAGCAGGCCACCAGGGATTGTACCGATGATGATCAGCCAGCTAACCCAGTCATCGGTGCCCTTCTCTACCTTACGTGTTCTGGCCGTGTTAAAGAGCGTCTTAATGACTTTTAGCCAATCGCGCCAAAAATAGAGGATCAGCGCGATACTGGTGCCCAGATGGAGGGCAACCACGATCGGCAAGAAGGAGGGGTCCTCGACGAGATTGTTCCAATGGAGCAGGCTCGGAATGATTACCGTATGGCCCAGACTACTGATTGGGAAGAGCTCTGTCACACCCTGTAGCAGAGCCAGAACGATGGTTTGGATAATCCTCTGTATTAACATTCGTATAAACTCTCTTATGTTCTTGTTCCGTAGACCCGAGTGTTACGAGCTCAGGTCTGCGGATATGTAATATGTCTAGTTACTGGCTAATGCCAAATGTGCTCTCATCCTGCTTAAACTGCTGGTACGTCTGCTCGTAATGAGTTACCTGATGTGCATCTGTAAAGAAGAACAGGTTATTCGTCGTTGGCGCATTAGCACTCGCCAGCAGGACTTTCAGACCCGGGCTACAGATCGGTGTGGGAGGTAGCCCTGTATGCGTATACGTATTCCAATTGCTTGTGCTTGCGATATTGTCGCCAACGTCGGCGAGCGGTGTCCAATACTTCGTAGGATGCTCTTCAGTATCGCGTGCATACTGTACTGTTGGATCGGCCTGCATATAGCCATTGGTGCCAGCAGCCGCACTCATGGCAGATGACAAGCGATTGAGATAGACGCTGGCAATCTTGCCGGGAGAATCGGATGCACCAGCCTCGCGCTGTACGATTGAGGCCAGGGTGAGGACCTGATACAGACTTAAATTGTGCTGCGTTGCATATTGATCGATTTTGTTGGTCGTGATCTGCGTCTGCATCTCAGACAACATCTTATCGATCAGGTCCAGGGCAGTGCCATTGGAGGCCATATAGTAAGTATCGGGGAAGAGTAGACCCTCCATGCTTGCGCCCGCTGGCACATCCTTGAAAAGCATAGGATATTTGCTACGATCAGGGAACGTACTGGCATTCTGTGTATATCTCAGAAAATCGGCCTTGCTAAATTTAGGGAGATTGGCGTTGGCTCCATCAGCGGCAATCTCTTCAAGACGTGAACCTTCAAGAACGAGCACAGGGACTTCGTCGGGCTGTCCTTTTTGTAGCTCATCGATAATCTGACTAATCGTCATACTGGGATTCAGGCGATCGTAGCGCCCGGCCTCCAGATTTGCTCCACCTTTGAGCCTGATCCACCAGCGGAAGGCGGTTGCATTGCGGATGAGTCCCTTGCTTTGCAGATCATTAGCGATCTGGATCGGAGACTCACCAGATTGGATTGTAAAAGGCACATTGCTAACACTGGCTGTCGTGACCGGTTGAAAAATATCGAGAATGTTGTTCCAGCTATAGAGGACCCCTAAGAACACTACTATACCGATTACCAGAACAGAGATGATAGCTACCCGGGAACCACCAGATCGTTTCATAATTCTTTCCTTATAATCTTATTCCGCAAACCAACGCGAGCGGCGTTGCTAGTGTTACGCACTCCGTGCAATATATGCGTTATATGCATTTTAAACACTTTATACATATCTGCGCACTCAGGTTTTCGGATAAGCAGTAAGATCTTATTCCGAAACCAACGCGACTGGCGTCGCTAGTGCTCTGCACTCAGGTTTTCGGATAAGTAGTATATTTTCTTAAACCAGATGATCCAGATAGTCCTGGAGGATCACCGTGGCAGCAAGCGCATCGATCTCCTGACTACTCCGGCGTCTTTTCTTCTTCTGGGTCTGTTGCCGACCGCCTCGTCTCTGACGTTTCTCCCCCTCATCCTGTCCACGTTGCGTTAATAGACGCTGAGCTTCAACAGTTGAGAGCCGCTCATCATAGAAGGTGAGCGGTATCGTAATCTGTTGTTGCAATCGTTCGGCGAATGCTTGGATTTTTTGCCCCTGGGCATGTATCTGCCCATCCAGGCTAATTGGCAAACCAACAATGAGTCCCTCGGCATCGGTTTCCTTGATGAGCTCTTGGATAGTCACCAGCGTCTGTTGTTCATCGCGTGTCACGTGAATAGTTGTATATGGTGATGCGAGAAAACCGGTGGCGTCACATACTGCGACCCCTATTCTGGCCTCCCCTACATCCAATGCCATCAATCGAGCCATAATTTGTTTTAAATACCCCTGCTTTACCTTTTTTTATAGGCGTACTTAGCACTAGCGATAATCTTTTTCTGTAAAAGACTATCGACCTGAATGTTTCTCTACCTCAGAGAGAATGTTTGGTGAAATACGCTGTTAGCGTTTATCCGAAAACTGGTAAGCACTTACATTGGTAGTCTCTACTTTACGTATATGAGAGCATTTTAGCCAAGCACCCTTCATTCTGTCCAGTAGTCCCCCCTTTCTTAGCAGAATCAGGTTAATACAAATGAGAAAATAAGTACTCTATACCCTGTCGCCGTAGCAAGGATAGAAACTTGCTTCCCGTTGTTTACCCTTGCCTCCCGTTGTTTATTACTATAGCAACAGTGTAACTGCTGGAAATGAGTTGTTGATGAGAGAAAAAAGACACGAGTGCTGCGAGTGGCAGTATTTGCTGGTCACTAGCATCGTATCTTCTTTCTCCTTCTCCTGTATGCTTATCGATGTACGGGGACAGTCTTCACGTTGATATGGGCACCCCAGTAGGCGACGTGTGGGAAAAGTACTGGATCAGTAGTGATATTCACCTGGGTGACACCCGGGTATTGGGCCTGGATGGCTTGTTGCGCAACAGCAGGCGCTTTTCCTGCACTGATCTGGCGGATCTGATTCGCATCGATTGTGCTGACCACATTCGCTGAGGCCGTATAGCTGATCTTCAGGGTCGAGTCAGTGCTGGCTATTATTTTGGCGTTCGTGATCTGAACGGCATGCAAGTTGTTATTGGGTACTGTATAATTCTGCAATTTCTTGTCAGTTCTGAGGGTGGTATCGATTGGCAAGATTGCCGCCTCTCTGAGATCGTCGTAGCTGACAAACAGAACTGTTACTGTGACCTCGACGCCTGCCTGAAAGGTTGTAGCGTTACCAGTGACGGCGCTCCCTACTGCGGGTGGATTGACCAGCGCGTCAGTGATGATGGGTTTACCGGCGAGACCGTTATTCGGCAGGCTTTTCAGCCATGTGTCGATATTGCCCTGTTCCTGCTTATGCAGATCGCTCTGGGCATGCTGCAGATCGCTGGCAGTGATGGCAGATACTTGCTGGCGACCACCGCCCGTAGTTTTGTCGAGGTTAACAACCTTGAGACCTGAAATATTAGCGACGGTTGTGTTGCTCCGCTGTGCAATGCTGACGAGACTGCTTTGCGGGATGGTATTGATCGCACCGGCCTGTACATTGCCGGTTTCACCGGTCTGGAGCGCTACGATGGGATCAGGTGCCGGGCCCGTGCTACAGGTGGTGCCCGCGATGATGGCTGACTCGGCTGTGACCTTGAATTGCACGCCATCGGCGGTCGTTATAATGGTGTTTGTTGGAATGGTGACTGCGCTGGGGCCACCGCTGGGGAATGAGAAACAGACATATCCCCCGGCCTGACCGGTATCGATCATTTTACTGCCCGTTGCGGGCTCGAGTCCCTGACGTGTAAAGTCCTGTTTAATCGTACGTGCCAGGATGATACCGTTGGTTGCGCTGGCTGGATTACTGCTGGCACTGACGGTGAGTGGATGACTGTACGCATGCGTGGCCAGGACCAACGTTATATCGCTGGTCGGGATCATGACGGCCAGGAGTACGATTACGCAGACAATGCCGATCGCGACCAGGATTGTTGTGGCGACACTGCGTGTGCGGCCCCTGTTCTGTGCGCGACCGGAGTGGCTGAGCGGTGCTGGCTGTTTGCGGGATTTACGTAGTGCTGCCTCGGATGCGTTGCGTGCTGTTGAGGGTGTGAGTGGCGTTGGTGGAGGGGACGACGGTGAGCGTTTTAGCGAACGGAGTACGTCTGTACCAGTGCCGCGCTTGCTTGCCGCAGATGAACCCGCTCCACGTGCGGAGATAGATCTTGGTTCTCCACGCTCTCCACGCTCCTCGCGTTCTCCACGTGTATCTACCGGTAGGTCCACACCGATTGGTAGTTGCACTGGACGCGGTTCGCGACCGGTACGCGACGGTGCGTCATACGCCATTGCGTTACGCTCTTCAACGTGCGTTGGGCGCTCCTCCATCGGCAGGTCGTCATCGTTTTCGAGGGCCTCTTGCCAGGGACGGTTGGTTGTTGACTTGCCGGGTGAGACGTAACCTGTCGAGCGTGGTCGACGCGCCGGGGTACTGGAGCGACTCAGACGTTCAATAGGCTGTTGCTCTTCGCTGGGGGCCGGTTCTTTACGCTGGTAGGCTGACGATGGGGCACTATTGGGGATGACGACGTCATCATCATCAACATACTCGATATGATGAGGTTCGATGGTGGTCTGGTAGTTTGCGATATCATCGACACCCTCGATCTCGTTATGCTGTACGCTATGCTCGTTGGTATCGAAACCCTCGATAAAGGCATGGCCTCGCTGCTCTCTCAGGTTGGTTTGTGGTATACCCAGTTCCTTATTCGCTGCTGAGCGAGAGGCCTGTGGCGCAGGAGTATGCTCGACGGGTTCATCCTGATCATCGTCTAGTGGTGCTTTTGACCGAGCGGTGTTGTGCTGTCCGGGATGGCCGGTAATGCCGCGCAGCCTGCGGGCTCGTTGGTAGTCTTCAGCCAGCATATCCGGTTCCTCGTCCATCTCTTCTGCTGAGAGGGGATGGATAGAAGGAGTTGAGTTGTACGGCAGAGAATGCGAAGGATGCAATGGATGCGAAGGATGCGATGGATGTTGCGATGCTTGTGAGCGCTGTGAAGGCAGGTCCTCATACGTAGAAGATGCTGGCAGGTCCTGGATCTCATCATCTTCGGAATCGTTGGAACGATAGCCAGTCGAATTTTCGCGTATGGTATTACGTTTTTTAATGGTATTACTTATGCTACTGGCAGCGTTCGTCGTACTGGTGCGTTGGATGGGTGCACCGTTACGTGGATTGCGTGTCATGCTGGCGCGTGTCTGGCGGCTGGCTGGTCGTGAATAGACCTGTTGCGTCGTCTCTAGCGAGTGGGCGACAGTGAACTTGACCGCATGGGCAACGGAACGCACCTGGGGGTCTGAGCTAACGATCAAGACTTCCTTACCCAATTCGCGGGCACGGGCATATAGCAACTTCCATGCGACGTGGCTACGCAGCTGAGTCTGGGCAGGTACAATCAGAGTCACATTGCGGCTCTGCGCTTGCTCCAACCGCTCACGTACGGTGGTCAGATCATCATCCGGGCTAATATAAATTGTCTGCTCATCACTCATGAGCCAATTCACCCCCTGATTGCATGATGCTTTAGCTGAACTCTGAAAAATAGAGCTCGAAAAAGAGTATCTGTGTTGTGTGCTATCGATGCTCTCCGAGAGCATAGAGCTGCGTCGGAGAGCGTCTAGATGTGCATCGCGTTAATAACGCGATCGAGAGCCCTTTCCAGTACGTTGTTCTCGTTATTGAGCTCAACGGCCTGATAAGCCAGGGCCATTGGTGTGATGTCCTGTCCACTGTTCAGGAAACCCTCGCTATCGAGGATACTGCTCACCATCTCAGGCTGTACGGCGCGAATGATGGGTTGGCGTGAGAAAGGGAGGCGTTCCGTCCATGGGAAGGATTCCAGCCGCTGGTGGAGATCGATCAATGCAGAACCACCACCAACGATATAGATCGCCGGCGGCAGGAGCTCGCCCTTGGAGAGCTCTTCGATCAGCAATTCGACACTATCCATCCAGGTCTGGCATTCAGGGGCAAGAATAGCTTGTAACTCGTCCTGAGCATTACTGCTCAGCTCACCATTGCTATAATCGATCTTGAGCCGCTCTGCTTCTTTCATCGGTATCCCCTTGCTGGTGGAGATGCGGCGAGTAAAGGCGCGACCACCCAGTGCGAAGACGCGTGTCTCCTCAATGCCCCCCTGGCGAACCAGCGCAATATCAGTAGTGCCACCACCGACGTCGATAAAGATTGCCCCACTATCCGCGCTGGCATTACTGCTCAGACAGCGCGCGAGCGCATACGGCTCAGCAACGATAGTAACGAGGGTCAGATCGAGTCCTTGTGCAACCGTTTCGATCGCGCCAAGCTGAGTCAGCGGTGCGAAGGCGCTAAAGAGGGTCAGCGCAAAGTGGCGACCACGGAACCCGATCGGGTTAGTTACCAGTTGACCATCGATACGCACAGAGATGACAGCGGCATTAGTTAAGCGAACGTCGATGTTGCCATAGCCAGTCTCAGCTGCGATACGCTCTTTCGAGTTCTTGAGCAAGCGCTCCTGAGCGGCGGTAATCAACTGCTCAAGCTCTTCGGCGGTAATCTGTTTCGTTGGTTGTGCGCGTTGTTTACTAACGGTAGTCGAGCTACCTTTCACGAGTTCACCGGCGATACCGATAACAGCAGAGGGTGCGATCACCCCACCGGCTGCCTGTTCCGCCTTGAGTAGTGCCTCGTTACAATTGGCGATAACGCCAGGTATATCAGTCACGATGCCATCAGCCATATGTGCATAGCTTTGCGGATGACGGCCTACACCCAATACCTCCGCGTGATCTCCACGGACTTCGACGATCATAGCTTTGGCAAATGCAGTGCCAATGTCCAGAGCAGTAAAACGCTGCGGCTGATTGCCGGCGTCAAACATCTCCTCCTCTTCGTCGTCGTATTCCTCGTATTCTTCGTAGCCTTCCAGGTCGCCCTGATAGTCATCCGCTCCTGGTTCTCGATTAAAAAGATCGCGCAGATGCTGAAAGAGATTTTTCATGTATCCATCCCAAAATTATTGCTCCACTCGCTGCCAGCTCTGCTTGAGCAGCTTTCCTCTGGTATTGGGCTACTACTGCACATGCTACTTTATAGCACAAAAATTGCTGCATTGGCAAAAGCGATATCGGGGGTACCCTGAGCCCTGAGAGGGAGGACGCCAAAAGAGCGCCCTCCCTGCCTCTGTTTGAGGCGAGTTTTACCTGAGATTATCACGGATAAGGTCAGGTACTAGATCCAATGCTGCTGGAAGAGCGGCAATATCTTTGCCACCACCCTGCGCGGAATCGGGACGACCACCGCCCTTGCCTCCGAGCCGTGCGCCGATCTCACCAGCGATCTTGCCCGCGTGTAGCCCACGTTTATTGAGCGTCGGATCAATACTCACATGCAGAGCGATGCGTTCACCCTGCTCACTGGCTAATACAACCATACCTGGTCGCTGAAGCTTTGCGCGTACCATCTCGGCCATTTCGCGCAGCACTTTGGCATCAGCCGCAGTGACCCTGGCCGTAATAACCGGGATATCTGCGATATCCTGAGCCTGTTGCACGAGACTCTGTACCTGCTGGACAGCCTCGTTGTGCTGATAGTGGGTGATCTGACGACGCGCTGTAGCCAACTCTTGTAAGAGTTGCTCGATACGTGTCTGCACCTGATCTGGCTGCACCTGGAGTGTGCCAGCGATGCTATCAAGCGCCTCTCGACGTTGACGCAGATATTCTTCTGCTGCCCGCCCGGTCAGAGCTTCAATACGACGGATACCAGCAGCGATACTGGTCTCCTGTACGGTAATATAGCTACCGATCTGGCCAGTGGAACGGCAATGTGTGCCACCACATAGTTCAATGCTACTACCCATAGAGACGACCCGCACTAAATCGTCGTATTTCTCACCGAAAAGGGCCATTGCACCGGTCTCCATGGCATCCTGAATCGGCATAATCTTTGTATTCACAGCCGCGTTGTTACGAATCCACTGATTGATTTCAGCATCGATCTTTTTTAGATCCGCGCTATTCAATGGGCGTGGACTACTGAAGTCGAAACGCAGACGCTCGGGTTCGACGAGCGAGCCGCGTTGTTGTACCTGTGTGCCAAGCAGATTGCGTAGTGCTTTATGCAGCAGATGGGTGGCGCTATGGTTGCGGATCGTATCATCACGGCGCTGCCCGATGACGTCGGTCTGGACACGCTCGCCTACGCTGAGATGGCCCTCATTGAGTTGTCCATAATGGACAATGAGACCCTTGAGGGGGCGCTGTGTATCCTGGACATAAAAGTTGCCGGTCTCGCTCTTGATATCGCCGCGATCACCGATCTGTCCACCACTTTCCGCATAGAAGGGCGTACGATCCAGGATAATGGTCGCCTCCTGTGGTGCACTGATACTCTCGACTTCCTGACCATCGACGACGATAGAGAGTACCTTACCGGTACCGGAGACGCCATCGTAGCCCAGGAAGGTCGTTGTACCGACGCGATCCAGCACAGTAGTCAGCACGCGCAGGTCATCCTTCGTATGTGTGTAGTTGTTACCCGCACCCGCGCGACTGCGCTCCTGCTGCTGTAGCATAGATTGCTCAAAGCCAGCGGTATCGATAGTAAAGCCCTGCTCAGCGGCGATCTCGCTGGTCAGTTCGATCGGGAAGCCATGTGTATCGTAGAGACGGAAGACGTCCTCACCAGGAATCACTGTCTGCCCACGCTGCTTCAGGGCATTGAGTTGCTCGTTTAAGAGCGTAAGACCAGTGGTCAGTGTCTGGCTAAACTTTTTCTCCTCCAGGCTCAAGATCTGCGTAATACGTTCACGCTGTGTCTTCAACTCGGTATAGTAGTCGCCCATCAGATCGATGACGGTATCGGCGGCTTCAGCGAGGAAGGGACGATCGAGTCCGAGCAACTTGCCATGACGGACCGCACGGCGCAGGATACGACGGAAGATATAGCCACGTCCCTCGTTGCTGGGCAGAACACCGTCCGCCGCGAGGAAGACCAGTGAGCGTGCATGATCGCCGATGACACGTAGGGAGGTATCTTTCTTTGGATCAGCGCCATAGGTTGTATGTGTAATGGACGCGAAGTGATCGATGATTGTGCGGAACAGATCGATATCAAAGACCGACTCTTTGCCTTGCAGCACCATCGTCAGGCGCTCCAGACCCATGCCGGTATCGATATTCTGGCGTGGTAACGGCGTACGTGTCCCATCGAGATCCTGATAGTATTGCATAAAAACCAGGTTCCAGATCTCAAGGAAGCGCTCACATTCGCAGCCAGGTTTGCAATCTGCACGACCGCAGCCGTAGACCTCACCACGATCGTAATAGATCTCGGAGTCAGGACCACAGGGGCCAGAGGCTCCCGGAGGTCCCCACCAGTTGTCTTCGAGGCGCACGATAGCCTCATCGGGATAGCCAGCGATAGTACGCCAGTACTCAGTGGCCTCTGGATCTTCAGGATGGACCGTAGGATGGAGGCGTTCAGCGGGAAGCTGAACGACCTGGGTGAGAAACTCCCAGGCAAAAGCGATCGCATCACGCTTAAAATAATCGCCAACGGAGAAATTACCTAGCATCTCAAAGAAGGTCAGCGTACGCTGATTGCCAACTACATCGATGTCAGTAGTGCGGAAGCATTTCTGTGATGAAGTCATCCGTACAGCGGGAGGTGTTTCACGACCCAGGAAGTACGGGATCATTTGCTGCATCCCGGCGGTAGTTAGTAGGACGGTAGGGTCATTATGCGGCACGAGTGATGAGCTCGGCATCTTCTTGTGGCCTTTACTGGCATAAAAATCCAGAAAACGTGCACGGATCTCGGTTCCTGTCAGGGTCGTTTCAACAGACACTGCATCCTCCTCAGTAAAATGTGGGTTCAGGATAGCAAGAACGCTATGCGATAAGCGAAAACTATCAAGAGGGTGGTGCAAGGCTTTATCAGAACAAGCTTCTAAGCACAGCTACAAAGCCTGTTAAGGCTGAGTGATTATGCGCCCTCTGGCAAATTAACTGTATGAATAGGAGAGGGCTCGTGTCCTCCCGCTTCTCTGTAGCGTATACATGCATGCGCATTATATCAAAGGGGGGAATACTGTTACTCTTTGTAATCCTCCAGGTGTTGCACACACGGGTAGTATAACAAGTAACGTGTACAACTGTCTACAGGATCCATTCATATCTGCCTGTAGTGCTCCATATATAAATAGACGCATGCTGTGACCATGGCTGATAGCTTTGATTTTTCTTCAGTGCTCAAAAGAGACTATCTGAGCAGTTTATTGAAGAGAGAGTGAGAATGATATGTTGTGCTCACAGATACATAAGAGTAGCAAGCTAGCGAATAAAAGTAGTAAGCTATAGAAAGTTGCTACCGCGCGACGCCAGAAAGGTTCTTTTTATGAGCATGTATGAGCATGTATACTCTATATGGTGACCCTTCTGCGATCAATAACGCCAGGGAGTATGTTATGGACAATGTGTCTCCGCACGTAGTGACGCGCATCGTCTTGCCTACGCGGTCATTAATCGTCCTTTGTGGTCCTGCAGGTGCGGGCAAGAGCACCTTTGCGCGCAACTTTGTCGCGCAACATAAGCATAGGGGGTATCGAACAACATCGATTGTCTCATCAGATTATTGTCGAGCTTTGTTGTGTGATGACGAGACGAACCAGCAGGTCAACCGAGACACATTTGAGCTTTTCCACTACATCATTCACAAGCGTATGTTTCTCAATCGTTTGACGATTGCTGACAGTACCGCGTTACAGAGCGATGCGAGACAGCGTCTCCTTGATCTAGCCGCGCGTCACCATTATTTCACCTGTCTTATACTTTTTAACATGTCGCTAGAGACCTGTATCAAGTATGATCAGCATCAATCGCGAGGACGTATCGTCGGCGAACAGGTCATCAAGTATCACCGAGAACTGTTGCAGCAAGCCTTGCAGGACATTCCTCATGAAGGTTGGCGGATGGTTTATACGCTCGATGAGCAGCATCCTATGCCCGAGATTAGTATCTCTCCTGGGCCTTCAACGCATGATCATTCCGCGCCCCCAACGCATTTCTAGGAGCAGCCATATGCGTTAGCAGCTATGATCCTGAACAGCGATGCCTGTGGCCGGTTAGCGCAAGAATTGTGCATGCTTGCCGATATGGAAGACTAACCGTTTTTTTGACCTGTTGGCTTGCAGCGATGCCGCGACTATGCAAACGCACACAGAGATCTCTTGTGAGATTCTCTGTATAACTCGACGTAAATCTATGCGTAGTGCCTGTTTTCTCAATTTGTAGATCCATGCTATTATACAGGATACTAAAATACTGATCTATGTTTATACGTACCCGTGGTTGAGGGTATGGAGATGCGCCCATACTGTTCACACTGTGTTGCGTATGACCAGGCACCATTTGTCTTTTAGCCGAACAGTGGAGGTTTTTTATCTATGCCATCTCCTAGCCGTCGTTCAGCAGCATTCCGTCTGCCGCTGACATGTCTTGTCGTGAGCACTATCCTCGCGCTCTTGCTGGCTGCCTGTGGCGGTGCCGCAACACCTAACACGACCGGTTCGCCGACAACGGCTGTCAAGCCAAGTGTCACAGCACCTTCAGATCTGCTAAAGAGTGGGACACTGGTGGTTGGTACTGACCCAACGTATGTGCCAATGGAGTACATCGATACCAAAACAAACGATTATACCGGTTTTGATATCGATCTTATTCGTGCAATGGCAGCAAGCATGGGCTTAAAAGTCGAAGTTGACAAGACAAGCTTTCTCACTATCTTTGATGGCCTCAACAGCAAACGTTATGATATCGTCATCTCCTCTGTCACCATTAATAGTGGTCGTCAGAAATCCTTTGATTTTGTGCCCTATTTCACGGCTGGCGAATCGCTCTTAGTAAATAAAGGCAACCCCAAGAATTTGAAATCTACGAGCGACCTGTGTGGTTTGAATGTTGGTGTGCAGAATGGTACGACTGAGCAAATGGACCTCACAACAGCGAGCAAGGCCTGCCAGACAGCTGGCAAGCAGGCAATTAACCAGACGGTTTTACAGTCGCAGACCGACGTGATACAATTGCTCGCAAATCATCGAGTTGATGCGACATATCAGGACTCACCTGTCACGGACTACTACAACAAGATCAACCCCGGTCAATTCGAGGTTGGTGGTTCGGTGGTTTCTGCTGCTCCTTATGGTATTACCGTGCGTAAAGGTGATACGGCGATGCTCACGGCGATGCAACAGGCTTTCCAGGCTGTCAGGAATGATGGAACATATGACAACCTCTTCAAATCGTATGCCTTCTCACAAGCTGCGAAGCTTCAATAGGATACCAGCGCATCGGTATCCTTATTAATGCGCTAATGCCGACCGTCGTCGACTGATTGATTACTCCTTATCTCTCTTATCTAGCTGACTCTGAGGGATAAGGAGTTTATAGCTTGGAGGAGGTATGTATGTTCCAGTGGGACCAGGTTTGGTACTATCTATTTCAGGACCCTAATCTTTACTTCTTAAAGGGTGCCTGGACCACCTTATGGATCTCGGTTGTCGCGCAGGCGATCGGTGTCGTCCTGGGTCTGTTGCTCGCCCTGATGCGCTCATCAAAAAATCCTGTCTTAAACTATCCCGCGGGCGCATACATCTGGTTTTTTCGTGGGAGTCCGTTGCTGGTGCAGGTTTTGCTCCTCTTTGATGGACTGCCCAGGGTATCCTCTATTGTACTGCCAGCCTGGGCCTGCGTCCTAATCTCCTTCTCGCTCAACGAGGGTGCGTATATGTCTGAGATTATTCGTGCTGCTCTGAGCGCTGTCGACCCTGGACAACTGGAGGCATCGAAGGCACTGGGCATGCGCTACAGTCTGTCGATGCGCCGTATTATTGTTCCGCAAGCGGTGCGTGTCATTATCCCTCCTCTGGGTAATGAGTTTAACAATATGCTCAAGTCAACCTCTATCGCTTCGGTCATTGGTGTATTGGATCTGACAGGAACGGCTCAGATCTATGGATCGCAGCAGTTTATCATCTTTGAACTGCTTATTGTAGCAACCGTCTATTATCTGTTCTTCACGACAGTATGGGAGTTTATTCAGCGTTGGATTGAGCGGCGTTTCGATCCCGATCGTATGAATGCTGCCATCAAGATGCCCGAGCAGAAAAGTATGTTAGCGCGTGCAGTTGGTGTCAATGCGATGTCCAGTCAACGACGGTAAGGAGGAGAAGATCGTATGTCTATATCGTTATCAAATGATGATGTGGAGAGCAGGCCTGATGTAGCGATGGTGCATGCGGAGCAACTGGTCAAACGCTTTGGGGATCATACAGTACTGAATGGTGTCGATTTTGATGTGCAGCGTGGTCAGGTGGTGGTGGTGATCGGCCCGAGTGGCTCCGGTAAGACGACCTTGTTGCGCTGTTTGAACCATCTGGAGAAGATCGATAGTGGTCGTATCTTTATTGATGGGAAGTTGATCGGCTATCGTGAGCAGAAGGGACGCATCGTTGAAGATACTGAGACCAACATTGCTCTGGCGCGTTCGCAGATCGGCTTTGTCTTTCAGCGCTTTAACCTCTTCGCCCACAAGACCGCCCTGGAGAATATCATTGAGGCCCCAATCCATGTATTGCACCAGCCAAAGGGCGAAGTGATTGAGCGAGCACGGATCTTGCTAGAGAAGGTCGGACTCTCTGAAAAGGCTGACGCCTATCCGCATCGGCTCTCTGGCGGTCAGCAGCAGCGTGTCGCGATCGCACGTGCTCTGGCGATGAATCCTAAACTGATGCTCTTCGATGAGGCAACCTCCGCGCTTGATCCCGAGTTAGTCGGCGAGGTTCTTAAAGTCATGCGCCAACTGGCAGAGGAGGGTATGACGATGGTCGTTGTGACACACGAGATGGGCTTTGCACGTGACGTCGCCGATCATGTAGTCTTTATGGCCGACTCACAGATCGTCGAGCAGGGTCCACCCGAACAGATCTTTGATGATTGCCAGAACGAGCGAACCAAAACTTTCTTGAGTCGCACGCTCGCTTAAAAGAGCAGATATGGTATGCTCTATCTATAAGCTCAACAGACAGGCGAGCTACCGGTTTTACACAAAGTAGAGCAGAGTGCTGTAGCTTGCCTGTCTGTCTGTCTGTTTGTTTGTTTGTCTGTCTGTCTATCTATCTACTGTTCTGGTCTATCAGGTGTGCTGACCACAGTGTATGGTATGTGAAAGGGCTAGTTATTTATGGCGACTGCTCCGGTAATCTGGCGACGACCCGCTGCGCTACTGCCACAGCCGTTCGATAGTATTTTCTTTGATGTCGATGGTGTCTTGCTTAAAACGACCGCATCGTTTCGTGCGGCGAATATAGCGGTAACTGAATATATTACAGGCGAAGTCAATGGTCTGGACTGGAGACAGCAGGCCGCAGATACGCTAGATACGCTGATCACTCCGTTTGATATAGAGCTCTTTAAGCAGGCAGGCGGTTTTAATAGTGATTGGGATCTGTCATATCTGATGACTGCTCTCTCGACCGCACGCTTACGTGAGTGGCAAGGGGAGAGTATTGCGCAGCGTCCTATGCAAGAATGGGCTGCGCTGGCACACGAGGCCGCGCTGCAGGAGCGTGGTGGTCGTGCGTGGGTCGATACGATTGTGCCCGCCAGCGCACGTCCCGACTATGCGCTGCTGACAGATATTTATAATGAGATCTATTGGGGAGCCGCCGAGTTACGGAAGCGCTTTAAGCGTGAGCCGCGCTACCTGCCTGACGCGCCTGGTCTTGTCACCAAAGAAGAGATCCTCTACGCACCTGATTTCTTTCGTCGGCTACGCGCGCTCGGCGTACGCCATCTTGGTATGATTACTGGACGCAACACCCCTGAAGTTGAGAGTGCACAGGAGCGCATGGAGGCATATAGCGGCGAGCGCTGGTGGGATGTAGTAATCTCGGCGGACGATTATTTAAAGCCAGACCCCCAGGCCTTACGTGCAGCTATCGCACAGGTTGGCACGCAAGGTGGTCTGTATATTGGCGACACCGCCGACGACTTTGACCTCGTTCGGCGCTATCGTGCAACGCACATAGAGGGGAAGCCAGAGCCAGAGATACTCGCTGCGATGGTAATCTATGAGTACGAGATCGAGCTATATAAGCAACGTGGTGCCGATGCACTGATGCACTCCGTCGAAGGCCTGCTTGATCTTCTCGCACCCTCTCTTACTTTTAGAGAGGAAGTTCAAAAGTGAATGTCGTCCCCCGTGGCTGATCAGTGGATTCTTCATCAGCGATCTTTTCAAGCCGTAGGACGCCTTTATGGGCCTCAATGATTGATTTGGTAATATAGAGTCCCAGTCCCGATCCCTGATGCGTACTGGCGTTTTGGAGCCGGCTATAGGGACGGAAGAGTGAGCCTACCTCGCTGGACGAGATCGTCGCGCCCTGATTATTGACACTGACACGCACTGTATCCTGCTCTTTCGCTACTGTAACGGTCACTACGGTGTGTTCATCCGAATACTTGATAGCATTATCCAGTAGATTGCCCAATGCCTGTTGCAGGCGACCTGCGTCCCATGAACCACGGATTGCTTTGCGTGGGGCAACAACGACTAATTTGTGATAAGGGGCGACAGGTCGGAGCTGTTCGACCATATCTTTGACCAGCTTTACGAGGTCCGCTTCCTCCTGGTGCAGGTGAAAGGTCCCGGTGGAGATATGGGAGGTATCGAGTAGATCGTTGACCAGGCGACTCATGCGTTGTGCCTGGCTAATAATAATGCTGGTGTTACGCTGGATCGCGCTACCTTTTCTGGCTGTCTGTTGAGCGGAGATCTCCTTGCCTTCTACAAGAAGGCGAGCGTGTCGAGCGATCATCTGGGCATAGTTGATGATCGGAGAGAGAGGACCACGAAGATCGTGGGCGATCATTGCAGTAAATTGTTCTTTGCTGGCTAGTTGTTCATGCAATTGGAGGTTTTCCGCTTTAAGCTCGTCTATCTGCCGTTGGAGATCCCGGGTTATCGTCTCCGATTGTTGGATGCTTTCTTCTATACTCTCTTCGCCTCGCTGAAGCTGCATGACCTCTGTCTCCTTGCAACTGGCATAAATTTAGCCAATCTAGCGTATTGTGTAATACCAGTATACACTCGTAGGACGTGCAGATGATCGATATGGCGGAGAAGCTAGGAGATTTGGATACGGTGCTCGTGACTTATGGGCTGTGTTGTGCACGTATTTACATTCTTGTGTAGAATATCTTGTTCTGAATGGAGCTCCTACATAGCTGGAAGAATGCTTACAGACGAAGATGCCCAACCGACCTATGCGTAGAAGTAGCACAATGCCGTCCCTTTTCCAGAGTTGGTAGGGACGGCATTGTGCTACTTCTACGCGTAGTGCTTATTTACGAAGCTGGCGTAGCTGAGGATGCGTTGGAGGAGTTAGTGGATTTGGAGGAGGAGCTGCTCTCGGTGCTCTTGCTCTCGGAGCTGCTACTCTCACTCTTTTCGCTCTTCTTGCTCTCGTTGCCACCTTCAGACTTAGCGTTTTCACCATTCGTCGGTGTTGTGCTGGTCTTATGACTGTAGTCGGTAGAGTAGAAACCACTGCCTTTAAAGACGACACCAGCGGGGAAGAGCACGCGGCGAATATGATTGCCGCATTCGGGGCATTGTGTCAAAGGCTCATCGGTCATTTTCTGCCACGTCTCGAAGCGGTGGCTGCATGTTTGACAAAGATACTCGTACGTTGGCATATACCAATCACCTCTAATGATCTCGCATGCAGTATAGACGGTCAGTATAGATCCTCTCGGCTGATCGTTCTGCGCATGATGAGAAGTAAGATCTTTTATAGAATATAAAGTTCAGGGGCCGTACTGTGCAGACCCAACGCGAGCGTCAAAGGTCACATAGCGCTGTCCCATTTGCGTATTACGACGATGGGTTGTGTGGAGGAGTGGTATACTCTTCCGATATCTAATAGTACAGTGATTCAGCCGTAGTGTCAATCATTGAGTGAGAGTGCTAGCACTCTCATGATTCCTGTTGCCCGATATGCTCTTTCACCTTCTCTGCGGCATCCCTGGTCATACCATCCAGGGCCGCCAGTTCATCGATGCTCGCCATACTGATGGCCCGAACCGAGCCATAGTGCTTGAGGAGCGCTTGTTTGCGCTTCGGACCGATGCCGGGTATCTCGTCAAGTACAGACTTGAAGGTACGTTTCGAGCGCACATTACGGTGATAGGTGATACTAAAACGGTGAGCCTCGTCACGGATGCGCTGGAGCATATAGAGTCCCTGCGAATTACGTGGGAGCTGAAGTGGCTCGCTCTCGCCTGGCAGATAGATCTCCTCACCAGTGGTGAGTTTGGTATGTGAACCCTCTTCTTTAGCCACACCGATCGTCGGGATCGACAGATTGTATTCGCGCATAACTTGTAATGCAGCGTTTAACTGACCCTTGCCGCCATCAATAATTACCAGATCTGGGAGCGCCCAATCGTGTTCCATAGTACTTTCGACGGTATCAACGGTTTCAGCGGTTGCAACACTCTCACTATCTACAACACCTTCCACGTTTTCAGTATTCCCTACAACGATGGCGTCATCCTGCGAGAGCAGGTCTGTCTGTTTACCGTCTTGCAGGATCTCTGCAATCGTTTCACCGATCGGCGCGCTGATATCCTCATCGGGTGCGCTAGCCAGGAACGAGGGATTATTCGCGGCCTTGCGGAAGCGGCGGCGCAGGACCTCCTGGTGGCTGGCAACGTCGTTGGGACCTTCTACCTGTTTGATCTTAAAGCGGCGGTACTCACTATTCTTCGGGCGACCTCCTTCGAAGACGACCATCGCACCGACTGAATTGGTCCCCTGTGTATTCGAGATATCATAGCACTCGATACGCTGTGGTGGTGCTGCGAGATTCAGGGCCGCCTGGAGCTCCTCCAGGGCCATCTGCGTTTTCTGCGAATCGGTCAGCCACTTGATGCGCTGCTGCTCAAGGATCTGTTGTGCATTCAGCTTGACCATCTCGATGAGGCGTACTTTATCGCCGCGTTTAGGTGCGGTTACTGTTACAATCGTACTGCGACCAGCAGCACTAGCAGCACCAGCAGCCTTACGCCGTTCACGCAACCAGTTTTGCATTACCTCTGCATCGTCTGGCTCGTGTTCAACGATAATCTCAGCCGGGACATGCGGTGAATTGGTGTAGAATTGCTCCATAAACGAAGACATGATCTCGCCAGGGCCACTGTCGCGTGTCCCTTGCAGGATAAAGTACTCGCGACCGACCAGTTTGCCCGAGCGGAAGAAGAAGACCAGAGCACAGGTCTCATCGTCTTGACTCGCCAGCGCAATCACATCTTGATCATCCTGTCCCTCAGTATTGATAATACGCTGTTTTTCCAGAATACGCTCGACCGCCTGAATGCGATCGCGTAGACGAGCCGCCTCTTCAAAGTTCAGGTCCTCGGCTGCCTGTTCCATCTGGGCTTGCAAGTCCTTGATAACCTCATCGTGCTTGCCTTCAAGAAAGTGAATGACCTGTTGAATGATAACCGCATACTCTTCGCGTGTGGTTTTGGCGACGCAGGGAGCCGTACAGCGATGGATATAGTACTGGGTGCAGGGACGTGACAAAAGCTTTGGTTTCCAGCCCTCACGGGCTTTCTCATCGACCGGGGGAGCCCATCCGCTGGCATCATAGCGGCAGGTACGAAATGAAAAAAGCTTATTTAACAGATCGAGTGTAGCATCGACGGCACCAGAGTTGGTATACGGACCAAAATAGCGGTTTCCATCGTGATGGAAGCTACGCACACGATATACACGTGGAAAGTCTTCGGTAAGCGCGACCTTGATGTAGGGATAGCTCTTATCATCACGCAGCAAAACATTGTATTTGGGACGGTACTGCTTAATATAATTGCTCTCCAGTACCAGCGCCTCGACCTCGTTCTGCACCACGAGAAAATCGATATCATCGATTTTAGCGACCATACTGCGATTCTTGGGACTATGATCGGTCGACTCTTGAAAATAGGAACGGACACGGTTAAAGAGCGAGATAGCCTTCCCGACATAGATAATGGTCCCCTCGGCATCCTTCATCAGATAGATGCCAGGCTTGTGCGGGAGTGAATTCAGGACGGATTGAATTTTATCATTCATCGTTTTTCTTGCACGATCTGTCTATGTGAGATAGGGACAGCAGAAGGCAGCCCCAGAGTTGCTGGAATAATGGCGTTAAATATGTATCAATATTATACCGCGTGGCGCATTACGTGTCGATGGAAGCTTATAGGCTTTGCCTGTGACATACAGAGCGGAGTTTTCTATTGTTCTATGATATGATCGAGGGGTAGATCCGTACTATCTAACAGATAAACTAACAGATAAACTAACACATAGACTGTAACCATACAGACTAAGCACACAGGGGTGAGGCGAGACCTATATGAGTTGTATTGGAACTGCTGGACACGTCGATCATGGAAAATCAACACTGGTGACTGCACTGACTGGTATTGATCCCGATCGTTTAGCGGAAGAGAAGGCGCGGGGTATGACTATCGACCTGGGCTTTGCCTGGTTGACGCTACCCAGTGGGCGCGAAGTCAGTATTGTTGATGTCCCTGGACATGAAAATTTCATTAAGAATATGCTGGCTGGCGTAGGGAGTATCGATACTGCCCTGCTGGTGGTCGCTGCCGACGAGGGGGTGATGCCACAGACGCGTGAGCACCTGGCGATCCTCGATCTGCTACATGTGCCGCGTGGTGTTGTGGCGTTGACGAAAGCTGACCTGGTTGATGAGGAGTGGTTAGATCTCGTACGCGAAGAGGTGAGAGCAGTCCTCAAGTCTACAACGTTAGCTGAGGCGACGATCATATCGGTCTCTGCGACCACCGGAGCTGGTCTACCAGAGCTACGGGCCGCACTGGATCAGGTACTTGATGAGGCACAGGATCAAAAGAATATCGCTCGTCCACGACTCTCAATCGATCGTGTCTTCTCCCTCACTGGGTTTGGGACTGTAGTGACCGGCACGCTCCTGGATGGATTTCTGCAGAGCGGACAAGAGGTAGAGATCTTGCCGCAGCAGATCGTGACGCGTATCCGAGGCCTGCAGACGCATAAGCAGCAGATAGCTTTGGCGCAGCCAGGGAGCCGGGTGGCATTGAATCTGGCGAACGTCGCGCGTAGCGATCTGGCTCGTGGCAACGTTATCGCTCAACCCGGCCAGATGCGTACAACCCTGTTATGCGATGCACGCATAGAACTGTTAGCCGATGCCGGGCGACCCTTGCAGCATAACGCGCAGGTCGATTTCTATAATGGCTCACAGGAGATCCCCGCGCGTGTACGTCTGCTTGATCGCGATGAGTTGCAGCCGGGCGAGCGTGGCTGGGTTCAGTTACGTCTGAGCCGACCAGCGGTCCTGGCGCGACGTGACCGCTTTATTCTACGCCTTCCTTCGCCCAGTACAACGATCGGCGGAGGCGAGGTCATCGACATTACTCCATCCTATCATCGGCGACGCCAGCCCAGTGTTATCGCCGCCCTGGAGCGGCTAGAAGATGCATCACCAGATGAGTTAGTACTGGCGATCCTGGATCAGCGGAGTACGGGGAGTAGTATTACTACAAAGGGTGCCAGGCCAGGAGGGGCGCATCTCCATGCCGGTCAATGGGCTTACACTTTGGAAGAGATTGTAAAACGGTCTAATTTGGCCCAGGATGTGACGCAAGAGACGTTAGAGACGTTGTTATCAGAGGGAAGAGTGTATAAAGTAGGAAGTTACTGGTTCGCGCAGCAGGTATGGGACACGCTTACACGGGAGACCTTGCAACTGGTGCAGCAGCATCAGCAGCGATACCCATTACGGAGTGGTTTTTCGAAAGAAGAGTGGCGCACACGTCTCAACCTTTCTCCCAAATTGGCAGCGGAAATCTTTACCGTATTCCAGAGCGCTGGCAATCTTGAGGCCGTCGAAGCAGCTACAACCACCGACAGCGAGCTTGCAGGTAGTGCAGTGGAACGCTCCACACGCAGTGGAGGATTGATACGTACCCCCGGCTTTCGGTCTCACTTCACAGAGGAGCAGCAAAGTCAGGTCAAGCAACTCATGCAACGCTACCAGCAACAAGCATATACACCACCAGGGCGAAGTGAAGCGGAGGCGATAGTAGGAGTGGAGATAGTGAATGCGTTGATAGAGCAAGGACAACTGGTCAAGGTCGGGATGGGAGAGGGTGTTCTATTTGCACGTTCCGCCTATGAGACAGCTCTTTCAATGCTTGTGAACTATCTGCGCGAGCACGACAGCATGACCGTTGCCGAAGCTCGTGATGTAATTGGCACATCACGCAAATATATATTACCGTTACTAGAGCATATGGATACCTTACGCATAACACGCCGCCAGGGTGATGAACGCAGATTGGGGACCCTCCCCAGCACATGGCACTCTGACCAGCGGACACAAGAACGTAGCTAGTAGTCATAAGCAGCAACACAGGTGCGGGTGTCTGTGTTCTATACAACAAGGCAGTAACGGTAATAATCTTTGATGAAACTCCTAGTTTCGTGAGGAGTGTTCCATTCTGATGTAGAATAAGTTACAATAGTGGCGCAACGCGTTTTGCCCTCTCCTGTATGAGAGAAGACTTGTTCGGCAGGCAGATCGACGAGTCATAAGTGTTTCTCTAGCGGATCGGGATGACGCAAAATCCTCCTTTGAGAGATGGAAGGACGTAAGGTCTTCCGCTTTTAAGCAAATGGGTAGGGCACCCGGTCCTCCCCTATAAACTGACAGGGAAGGGCGTGAGAGATAGAACGACAGACGCCCGAACAGTGCGGAGAGCTATGCAAATCGAAGTTTTGGGTGAGCGATACCAGTTACAAGATCCCATTGGGCGCGGTGGTATGGCTACAATCTATCGGGGCCATGACATGCGCATGGACCGAACAGTGGCCATCAAGGTGCTGCGAGAAGTCTATAGCACCGACCCAAAGTTTGTGACACGCTTTCAACGAGAGGCGAAGGCGGCATCTGCTTTGCAGCACCCCAATATTGTACAGGTCTATGATTATGGTCAGAGTGACGGTAATTATTTTATCGTTATGGAGTTGGTTGAGGGGACCGACCTGCGCCGCTACTTGCGTTCACGGGGCGTGTTAGCCATTGATCGTGCCATCATTATCGCGCATGATGTCGCCCTGGGGCTGGGTGCGGCACATCGGCGGAGCATTGTGCATCGCGATGTAAAGCCACAGAATATCCTTGTGGGGCGCGATGGCTCGATCGAATTGACCGATTTCGGTATTGCAAGCGTGTACAAAGATATCAATGCTGAGCGCTTGACTACTACAGGTATGACGCTTGGAACCGTGCAATATTATGCTCCAGAGCAGGCACAGGGCGAGATTGTCAGTCCCGCCGCTGACGTCTATGCCCTGGGCATCGTGATGTATGAGATGTTGACCGGGCGTACCCCTTTTGATGGTGATACCCCTGTCGCTGTGGCGATGCAGCATATTCAAGATACGCCCGTCCCGCCAAGCCAACTGAACCCTAATATCCCCCCTGCGTTAGAAGAGATTATTTTACGCTGCCTGGAAAAGGTGCCTGAGATGCGCTATCGGGATGGGAGTACACTGGCGCGGGCACTGGAGATGCTAGGTGAAGAAGATGGTGCAACGCTTCAAGCCAATACTGTGCCTGCGCAAAATGGGGTAGTGACCTCCCCGATGAACGGCAGTGCGGCGAATAATCTGTTCCCACAGCCTTCAAATTCTAGCCCGCAACATACGCTCGGAACGATGCCCTTTGGCGGCGAAAATAACGCCGCGACCGTGTTACATACCGAGCAATCGCCATACGCTCCCCCTCTCTCCACCGAAGCCGCCTCCGACGCCACTACTGCGATGGAGCAGGCAAGCTTTATGCCTGGCATGGGTATGGATGAGAGTGGGTCTGGTGCGACGCGTCCCTTTAAAAAAGACTCACTCGGTCGCTCCGCAACAGTGGCTGCGCGGCGTGACTCACGTATGATCGGTCTGGTGACCGGGCTGATCCTGGCTGCGACCGTTATTTTACTCGGCCTCAGTGTCTACCTGGCCACTCAGATTAATTTATTACCCTCGTTCCCTGGTCCTCATTCACAAGCAACGGCATCCCCAACCCAGATTCCTGTTCCTAATCTTGTGGGGAAGACCTATCAGCAGGCACAAAAACTGGCTCAGAGCAAAGGTTTTAGTGTGACAGTCACTTCTGGACCGTCACGTGGTATCGTTAAAGGCCAGTGGCCCAAAGCGGGCTCCAAGAATAGTCCTGGCAATCCTATTCAACTTGTTATGAGCGCGCTTAATATAGTACCCAATGATCTTGTTGGACGCCCGCTAAGTGCGGTTGAGAGTGAATTGAACGCTGCTGGCATCAATTATACTCCACAGTCAGATCCAAGCGACGCGAACGATCCTACCAAAGGTCCTGATACTGTGACTAGTGTCGACCCCAGCGGTGGTAGCCATCTCGATACAAACTCAACTGTTACACTGTACGTAACAAACTGGTCAGGCAACATATCAACGTCAGCGCAGGCGACACCAACACAGCAGCCGACCCAACCAGTGAAATCGAGGCCAACGCAGCCGCCGGTGCGGCCGACGCCGACACCGACGCCGACGCCGACACCGACGCCGACGCCGACACCGACGCCGACGCCGACGACATCGCCGACACCGACATCGACGCCGCTGACAATTGGTGGAATTCGGACTGGTGGGACAACTACATCACCACCTACAAATTAATAAATGTCAGGTCATGATAGGGAGGGTTCCCTGCTTGAGAGCCCTCCCACTCTCTATTGAACCGTTGAATGCAATAAAAGGTGGGTAAGTAGTAGTATCCGCTTCCTTTTTTCATGGAATTTATTCGTCTATTCATGCATCTTCTGATTTGCCTGCACTCTCTTTTCTCTGCACCTCTTATCTATAAATAGTGCTATAATCAGGGTAGGTATGACGTTGAACTGGGATGGTAGATAGCCGTTGAGTTTGCCTGTAGTGCAAGGATGCCGTTATTGAACGAGGGGTGGAGAGAGTTTAATTGATGAATAGGCATAGAGTTATATGGATGAGGCTTAAGTAAAAAGTCTATGGTATACTCTAAAATAGTAAACCGCTTGTTATGGATGATGTGCTATACTAAACGTAGAAGCATTTTATGTCTATCTAATAACTGAGTAGTAGGCTCATAACGATTTTGGCGAACAACGATCAGGCACCGCAGGGTTGGTAACCTCGGGAAGAAGCGGGGTTCCGCGCAACAGTCAGACAAGCAACACATTGTGCTTAAATATTGCGTTCTGCTGACCTAATGTTCAACGAAGGTGTCACCGTTTTCCTTGTCGCGCCGTGTTACAGCAGTCAGATGTGTCGCGACAAATTGCCAGCGAGAGAGCTACACCTCAACCGGAAGAGAGAGCGATTTTCAACTGTGTAGTTCCTCACGTATCTGGCTTAGAGGCAGTCAAAAAAAAAGAATGAGGACGACCTATCATGATGAAACTGGACGGAGCAATATCCCCAGAGAATACGTTATTTGTCCTGCTCTGTTTTGAGGGGCCTGACGTCTATTCTACCGCAGGAGGTCTGGGGACGCGTGTTTCCGAACTGAGCGAGGCGCTAGCTACGCAGGGTTATACAACACACTTGATCTATATTGGTGATCCCTATAAACCTTCTATTGAACATCGTATCGACGGTCGTTTGATCCTGAAGCGCTGGTCGCAATGGGTGAGCAGATATTATCCGAATGGCGTCTATGATGGTGAGGAGCAGAAGCTCTACGACTATAATGAGAGCGTGCCCTATCATATCTTCAGCGAAATTGTGCGCCCGGCGGTTACCGAGGGCAAGACAGTGGTGATCCTTGGCGAAGACTGGCATACCGCCGAGGTCATGTGCCGCACATCGGATCTCCTGCACTGGTTTGGTGTGCGCCAGAAAGTACTGATGCTCTGGAATCTGAATAGCTTGATGTCACTGAATCGTATCGATTGGGGTCGGCTTAATTTTGTAACCACCCTCTGTACTGTCAGTAAATACATGAAGCATAAGATGTGGGAACTTAACGTAAATCCTCTGGTGATCCCCAATGGTATTCCCGCGCGTCATCTGAACCCTGTTGATCCTGAAATTGTGCAGCGTCTGCGTCATATTGCGCGACAAGGGAACCCCAAGCGCCTCTTTCTTTTTAAGATTGGGCGTTTCGATCCCGACAAACGTTGGATTATGGCGATCGAGGCTGTCGCGCGTCTGAAAGAGAGCGGACATCCTGTGACGCTGTTTGTGCGTGGAGGTATCGAGCCACACGGTGCTGATGTCTTCCGCCATGCCTATCAACGTGGCCTGCATATTCAAGACGTCGTGGCCCAGCGTCCTACCCTCCAGCAGTGCCTGGATACCATTGAGCAGGCTGGCCCTGCCGATGTCTATAATCTGCGCTTCTTCCTGCCAGAAGAGTTTGTGCGTGCGACGTATGCCGCCGCCGATGCCACCCTGGCGAACAGTGGTCACGAACCATTTGGCCTGGTTGCTCTGGAGGTTATGGCTGCTCAAGGTATCGCCGTCACAGGCTCAACCGGTGAGGATTATGCTATTCCCTTCCAGAACGCGATTGTTACAGAGAGCGATGATCCCGATGAGATCGTTGGTTACCTGCTTTATCTCCAGCGTCACCCGGAGCATCAGGAGAAATTGCGTGTAGCCAGTCAGTACACGGCCCGCCAATTCTTGTGGGATCGGGTCATCGAGAACATGGTAAGTAAGCTCGAGTTCCTGGCGCGCAAACAGAATATCGTGCTGACATCAGCTGATACATTAGATGCAATCGCCGATGCGCCAGTGAGCGCAGCGGTCGCGAATGAAGTGGGGACTGTCGCAAAGGACTCTGACTCTAAGCAAAGCAGTGCTGTGTAAGAGGCTGCTCGCTGGTTTCTGGCAGGCTGTAACGTGCTGGAACGAGCGCGAATCTGGGGAGGGCACGACGCATATACATATGTCTATGAAGCTGCCCTCTCTTTATAGGGCCAGTAAGATGAGAGGATGACGAGTATGGTTGTGGATCTGGCACTCTACACTGTTATACACCAACCTCGCCGCTTGAAGCTTCCCGCACAACCGATTCCACGCGGGGCTACAGCGGAAGAGATTGCCCATTGCCTTTTCGACGAGCGCATGAATGAGCGCTACTTCCGAAAGGTTGCGCAATATAGTTATTATCCTGGTATCCAGATGTTTCAGGACCTGGTAGGGCAGGGGTTAAAGCTCTCTATCGGTTTCTCGCAGTCTTTTATTCGTCAGGCGGCGGCCTGGGATGGTCAGTTGCTCGATATGTGTCGCGCACTGGTCGCGCATGAGAATGTTGAGTTGATCGGTGTTGAGCCCTACCATAGTTTCCTGTTCCTGCTCGATCTGCCCGCCTTTGTCGCCAGGATGCAGGATATGGTACGTGACCTGGAATTGATCTTTGGGAAGCGCCCGGTGGTTACCGACACAACTGAGATGTGCATGTCGGCCTCTCTCTACAATGCACTGGATGCCGCTGGTTTTCAGGGTGCGTTGATGGATGGGCGTCCATGGGTAATGGAATGGCGTGAAGCAACGCATCTCTATCACTATGGCGATGAGGTTCCTCTGGCTATCCCGCTCGATACCAGCTATGTACGCCGCCCGGCTCTCCGTAGAAATACTGTTCCATTGCAAGAGAGGACGAGAAACAGTCCGGCCCTCTTAACTCGACATGTAACATTAAGTGATGATGTTGGGTATCGTTTCTCCAATGCTAGCTGGGACAACTACCCTCTCTTTGCTGATCGCTACGCCGATTGGATTGCGCAGGCCTCCGGTGATCTGCTCTTGCTCGGCTGGGATTTTGAGACGTTTGGTGAGCATCATCGTCGGGAGAGCGGCATCTTCGATTTTATGCGCGCGCTGCCACATGAACTGCAGCAACGTGGTGTAGGAACCTATACCGCCAGTGAGCTTATTGCACGGCACGCAGAGCAGTCCAATTATCTGCCGCTACCTATCTACCCAACGACCTGGGCGGGCAATGGCGGTATGGAGTTTTTCCTGGGCAATGCCGCACAGAAGAATATCTTCTCTCTCATGGGTGAAGTCTACGGTATGGCTGCAATCACCAACCATCCAGAAATTATCGATCTTGCTCTCTGGCTGGCGCAATCTGACAACTTACACCTCATCCAATGGTACGGGCGCAGTGGCTCTGAGGCCGAGGTCTCGGCTTACTTTACTCCTGCAGAATGGTGGCAACTGGGCCCTGAGCAGATCATTCGAGAGCAGCAGCAGGTCTATATCAACGCCTTGCATGCCATGCAGCCCTATCTACCAGCGCGTCTGTTGCGTCAACTTGAACGTGAGCGTAAGACGGCAGCAGGGCGGCGCAAAGATACTGCCTCTGACAGCACCGCTATCGCACAGGAGCCAGCATTAAGCTATCTTGCACGGCACCCCTGATGCTGGCACACTGCTACTTCTTATAGCTGATCAGTTGATACCTGAAAATAAAGCACAGAGTTGGCATTCGCTGCCAACTCTTTTCGCTGTTGCTTCCTTACTGATGATGGCGTGCAATTGGAGTAACTGTGTTTTTTTTGTTGAGATTGTCTTACCATGTTTCTATGACTTTTGGACTATAGCGTGCTCAATGCATTGACGAGTCTCGGTTTAGTTGGTTAGACTCAACACAGGTAACAGAGGTACAGCAAAGAATAATTTGGTAAGAGGTAGGGTCAATGACACAATTTCGCTCTCTGCGATCGTTTGGGCATCCAGGCGAAGACGATCAATCAAGAGAGGATAGGCAATACATCGTAGGGGCTCGGGAGACGGACGCCATCCCTAGAGAAGGGATGTTTCCAGCGACAGGGATGATGCCTGGGGAAGGTCTCTTGCCGACAGGGCAGTTTACACCAACGGGTAAGTTGACCCCGACCGCTGGAATGACACCACCATCAGGTTTTAAGCTACAGACGGATCATCTTCCGGTGACTGACCACAATCAACAGATTGTTCCTGGCCAGATGATGATGCCGGGACAGCAGACGCAAGTCAGAGTATTACAACTGCGTCAGACGGGTCAGCAGAGGCCTGTTGCTATGCGTATCTATGACGCACGTAGCAATACGCAATCGTTAGTCTTTGCGCTCCAGTCGACCATGCAAACAACAGGACGGGCTCCACTGATCATACCAGCCGATAAGAAGCGCACACGTCCGCTTACAGCTGAAGAGGAACGGCAGCATCGGCTGAACCCCCATGTGCGCCATATCCTGGCAGGCGCAGCGGCACTCTGCATTCTTATGTTTACGATGTTTTCGCTGACCCCATTGGGCAGTGGGCAGAGTGGTATCGCCTTCTTTGATGGAGCCGCCAATCTCGTGCATATCAACCAGCCTGGTTGGAGTCTGGTGGGGCAGAATCATGTCACACAACCACAGTCTACAGCGCAACAACCAGTACAGGCAGTGGCAGCGCCGACATTAAGTGATGGTCTCGGTCTTCCTCAGAGCCAGTATGTTGCAATTGCTGAGCAGGACGCTACAGCCTATGGGATTAGTCCCGTCTACTTCGTGCGTCAGATTCAGCAGGAGAGTGGCTTTAATCCTTATGCCTACTCTCCAGCTGGAGCGGTTGGTATTGCTCAGTTTGAGCCAGGGACAGCCGCGGGTCTCGGTGTCAATCCCTATAATCCCATCGATTCATTGAATGGTGCCGCACGCATGATGGCTGGTCTCAGTAATCAATATGGTGGCAACTATGCCAAGGCGCTGGCTGCTTATAACGCTGGTTCAGGGGCGGTCGATAATGCGGTGGCAGCGGCAGGTGCGAACTGGTTAGCTCTTATGCCTGCCGAGACGCAAAACTATGTAGCAATTATCATGGGGTAGGGGAGATTTGCTGCTCCTCTGTCTACCAACCTTGTGGGAGAGTCGCATATTGCGGCTCTCCCTTTGTGTTATTTAGATATATCTATACAGGTATTTTTTTGTTGAGTGCGTTATATATAACGTGTATCTTCTCATTTGATAGAAGAGCAGCGCTGTTAGTGTGCTTGAAAATCTCTGTAGATGAGGATATACTATTTTTTGTCTCGTTGCTCTTTACGCTGATTGTACTTTACTATTGTTTCGTCATTGCCGATAAGGGAAAAGGTCTCTATGCCGGATATCTATATCCGCCAACACAATAATATTCTCTGGCTTATTTTGAACAAACATCCTCACAATATGCTGACTGTTGGTATGCTTGAACAACTGGTGGTTGCCTTACAGAGAGCGCTCCACAAGTCTCCTTCATTGATCGTTATCACTGGTACTGGTGATGAGGCTTTCTGTTCCGGTGTTGAACTGCTTGCTGCAGAGCAGCGGGAGACGTTTACGTCGCTGGCAACGATGGTGGTAGATGCCATCAGGGGTCTGCGTGATAAGCAGGTTCCAATCGTTGCGCTGGTCAAGGGCAAGGCGCTGGGTGCTGGCTGTGAATTGGCGGCTCTCTGCGACACCATTATTGCCCGTGATGATGCCCTCTTTCATCTACCCACATCGGCTGAAAGTATCTTTCCTGACTCTTTGACTGTGACACTCCCGGCCTTTATTGGCAGAGAGGCGACCGCGCAACTGATCCAGAACGCAACGGCGATCGACGCCTACAAGGCCGCACATCTGGGCCTGGTACAACAGGTCATCTCAACACGTCGCTTTACTCAAGATGTAGAGGAGCTATTGGTCTTGCTTTCTCTCTCCAGGCAATCTTAGACCAATAACCGCAGACCTGGTACCTGATACTGTAAAAAATTACCATGTCATTCGAGTCATCAATAGGATGATCATTGTCGTGTTGTATCAAAGGGGAGGCATATGGAGCGTAAACGTAATGGTAGAGGTGACGCGCGACCCTATCTACCGGTTCTGATTCTTATCAGTAGCCTGTTGTTCTTTGGTACAGCTCTGTACTATGTGCGTGCGGGTATTAATCCAACCGGTGATGAGCCGCACTTCCTGATTATTACGCAAACCCTGCTGAAGTATCACTCATTGAATGTCATGGCTGATTATCTTCATGGTGACTATCACTCCTTCTATTCTGCTGTAATTCAGCCGCACATAACGAAGAATGCGCGTGGTCAGACGATGCCGTTGCACAGTATTGGTGGACCATTGCTCTGGCTCATCCCATTCGCGCTGTTGGGTAGACTCGGTGCTGTCTGGTTTATCTCCGCGCTTAGTGTTCTTATCATTGTCAATATATACAAATGTATGGTGCTTTTAGGGATTCGGCCTGACTATGCTTTTATCACAGCGCTCCTCTATACCTGTGCCTCTCCACTCTTCATCTTTTCGTATCTGACATTTATCGAGCCGATCGGTGCATTTATCTGTCTGTATGTATTTCGCAAGCTACTTGAAGATGATATGTCGACGCTAACGCTGCTACTCTGCTCCTGTCTGCTGGGCTTGCTGGCCTGGGTGCATATCCGCCTTGCCTCGTTCGAGGCTCTGCTCTGGAGCTTCATGTGCTATCGTATCTACACACAATGGCGCTGGCGTCGGCCTCTGCTCTATCTCTGGTGGGTCCTGCCAATCTTCGTTTTGTCGGCACTCTTTGAAGTGTATACTATCGTCTATTGGGGTACCTTTAATCCGAGCGCGAACCAGATCTATGGTGGGAGTACGATCTTTGAGGTGCTGCCATTCAAAGGGATGCTCGGGATTTTCTTTGATCAGGACTATGGGTTGCTTGTCTGCTTCCCACTCTGCTTTTTGTTTGTTGCAGGGATTGTACTGGCATGGCGTAAGCAATTCCGACGCTATAATTTCTATATACTGCTACTCTCGATCCCCTACATCATAGAATTTACATCCTTCCGCAACTGGGGTGGTGGCTGGTCGCCACCAGGACGTTTCATGCTCGTGCTCTTACCGCTGTACGCTGTCCTGTTCGGCTTTGCTTTGCAATGCCTACCAGGAAGGCTCTCATACGCATTGAGCGCTATCATGTTTGTCTGGGGCTTTGGCTACAATCTACTGGCGTTACTACCGCCAGACTACAGCTTTAATGCATCACCGGCCCATAATAACGCCCTGGCGCACATCCAGTTTGGCAACATTGCGCTGACGTCATGGCTACCCTCGGTACAGAGCATAAACCTCTGGGTTCTGTTGCCGTGGATCTTTGCGTATCTGTTGATAACAGTTGGGGTTATCATCCTGGGCAAGCGAAACAGCGCGCGCCACGACGATGATATACGTGTACAGGTTCCTTCTGAGCTAGCTTCAGAACAGATATCAACCGGTGTCCAGGCTATTGGCATCACAGGTAGCAAATAAGGCTGCGAGATAAGAGAAACCCCCTCCTTCCTTCGTAAGGGAAGAGGGGGTTTCACATGTCGGCAGTAGTCCAGTTCCTGCATAGTGCTTTCTTTTACCTGTTATCATCGAAACCAGTAAATGTTATACGGCCACCACCACCAGGGGACGACCTGGGTTTCATGTATGGTGACTTTTGCTGCGGCTGCTGGTTGTAGTCGTAGTCATTTATGGGTAGGTTCGGCAGGTTTGGCAGGTTCGGCTGTGAACCTGATGTGCCTGGTGACGATATTGATTGATAGGGTGGTACATTGTTGAGGCTATTGTTGCCGCTAGCAGCATTATTGATGTTTTCGGCGGTGTCAAGCTGGAAGTTGATGATGCCAGTACGAATCTCTTGACCTAGCGCACTGACCTGGCGCGCACCGCCATACATGTCACTGGCGAAGGTGGTGCTTTGTTTGAGGAGCTCTTGCAGCATCTGTTGCGTCTCCGGATCAAAGTAGGCACGTGGATGGGTACCAGAATTCTTTGTCGTCTGTGCAACGTTCAGGTTATTTTTGAGGATCAAGACATTCTGCGTAAAGTTTTCGGCACGCTCTACCTGTTGATACGAGAGAACGTCGAGCTGTTCAGCTGTCGTTTTTGTACGCTGTACGAAGCGGCGGAAACGTCCTACTGTGAAGTTGAAGGCGTTGGCAAGCATGCCGATGGGGTCGTTACTGACCGGTGCATTGATACGCAGGTCACCTGCACTGACGACGCGCATATCTGTGAAGAGATGTTCCGCTGCATTCGTGAGTGCATCACGCTGGTTACGGGTCTCGTCTAATAGCGTGACCATAGCGTCGAGCATGGCATTGACCGAGGCGGATACATCGGCGATCTCATCACGTCCGACGACCTGGACACGGCGATCGAGTTGGCCCTGTTCGACGGCCTGTGTGACCTGGCGTAGTTGTCCCAATCGCCGAATAATGGTTCCTGAGATAAAGAGTCCGACCAGAACAATCAGGATAAAGGCGATAACGGCACTGACAATGGTTGTGATAATCTCTTGCTGGGCTTCAGCCTGTTCAGCCAGACTTACAGAATCCGCGAGGTAGCTATTGAACTGTGTCAGAGCACGGATCGCGCTCAATGCGTCTGCATTGGTTGGATCAACCTGTACCTGTTGCAAATATTTTGCCTGCGCTATATTACCAGCATTAATGTTGGTATTGATAGCCGTTAACGATGCCTGCTGCGACTGCCATGTACGTAACGCACTGGAAGCGAGGGCAATCTGTTGTTGCGTCTGATAAGAACGTCCAGCGCTGGCCAGAATCGCTTCTTGTTCTGGATGTTTTGAGAGCAGATCTTGACTAATATAGTTGGTCAGCAATGTATTGTAGAGTGTAATCAAGTTGTTCAGTGATTGTTTGTCCTGTGCGAGTGTCTCCTGGGATGGTTGCTGGGTATCCAGGTCCGCAATGACGTTACCGACCTGGCTATGAATAACCTGGAGATACTGTCCACCTGTGGTCAGGTTCGTATTGGTCTGTAGCAGGCTTTTGTAGAAATTTGACTGTTGACTGGCTATTTGTGCATGTTGGATACCAATGTACCCTGAGCCTACAGCTGCAATGATAGCGGCAACCAGGAAACCAAGAATAAGCCTTGTTCCGATTGGCAGGTTTATGATCAGATTTCTAGCGCGAGACCTCTGTGGTTGGATACGTAGCAGCGGTTTGCCGTTGAGATCTTTTGTGCTGTTTATTTTGTTGGCACCATTGGGTGTGTTCGCTAGCTTGGATGATGTGAGGGGCTGCGAAGGGATAAAGGTATTAGTACGATTCATTGCGTCTGTCCTCACTCTCCTGTCTGGCTGGGAGTAATATACTCGCCAGCGTTGCATGATTGGATGGGTTCGTCGTGGAAGCGTCTCCCACGGTAGGTAATTCCATAGCACCGATGGGGATATAGTGTAACTGTTGGGCTGTCGCTTGCATGGCTGTAGCGGTCATGTAGTCCAGAAACGCATGAATCAGAGGATCGTTGTCTCCGAGCGTATACATGTGCTCATATGACCAGAAGTTATAACGTCCGGCTCCAATATTCTCCAGCGTAGGCTCCTGCCCATCGATTGCGACATATTTGACAGCGGATGTTACGGCAGACAAAGCGACATAGCCGATAGCACCTGGCGTCGTAGCGACTAAATTGACAACCTTCTGTGTATCGTCAACCTGTAGTTTGGTACCTTTCTCATCCAGTCCATTAAGGATGTACTTGCGAAAGGTCACGCGTGTGCCTGAAGAGTTTGGACGCACGATAGGATTGATAGGAATGTTGGATCCTTGTAGTTCATCCCAATTGTTATATTTGCCAGTGCTAAAGATATCGATGATATTCTGGCGTGTCAGCGAATTAATCGTGACATCGCGATTGACGATCATCACAAAAGGCGTCACACAGACGATATGATCTGTCAGATTAGGATCGGGAAAAGCGGCAGGATCGGCATAAATATCGGAGTCACCAATGTTGGTCTTGCCTGTTGTGACCGCTTGTAGTCCAACGAGGCTTCCACCCCCGCTGACATCGATTTTTGCCTGTGGATACTGCTTTTCAAATGCTTGACTGGCGGCTGTAACCAGAGGCAGTAGCGCAGTTGAACCGCTAACTTTAATATGCCCACTGATCGTTTGCGCCTGTTGTGCAGTGCCTGCGCAACCAGTAAGTAAAAGTGTGAAGAGCAGTGTTACCACAAAGGGTGGTACGTACTTGCGATTATGGTGTTGATTTTTATCATGGTGTCGATTTTTTTGTGCAAAGGTAGTACTGATCATACAGATAACCTGGACTTCCTACGCTATTTAGAAAGCAGTTGTGCTTTTATGAAATGAGTGTTCAAAATATTTCCTTGATGATCATAGAGGAGCGTTGTTAAGCTATTGTTATACAAGTGTTAAATTGCAGTGGTCCTTATAGCTATGAAGTTAGTCCAGAGGCTGGGCCGAAACTATAGTATATTTTGTGATCTCTGTGATCTGAATATAGTACTAATGGATGAGAATAGCGCATACCAAAATTTTTCTAAAAGGATGGAGGGAACTTTTTGTCGATGTGGAACGTCATAACATCGGTGGTGAGGGAAAAGGATGTAATGAACCACCGAAAAGGAGTTCTTTCGATGCAAACTGTTCATAAGACGTGTGGAAAACAGCATCGCCTGTTATTCTCATTGATGACTCTGCTCTTACTCTGCCTGTTTATATTGGCTGGCTGCGGATATAGTAGTGATAATAACGGTCAAAGTTCGACGACGGGAAACCCCGGGCAGGGTGGAATTACTCCTGCACCGCCGGTAGCGCAGCCTACGAAAGGTGGGACTACTGGTACGATTGTGACAGGGAATCCTGATGGTTGTCCGATGGCTACGGAGTATACCGCTGATCCAGTGAAGGCAAATGTAGTAGTAACTCCATCGGGTAGCATGACAACGGTACATGCACATGTCGGTGATGTCATCGAAATTCATATGCCCTTTGGCGAGAGCTGGAGTGGTCCAAGTAGCTCGCAAGGCAACCTTAGTTTGCAGCAACCATCTGGCTATGGACTCAAGAGTGATAAGTCCTGCGTATGGCGCTTTACCGCCCAGAGTACAGGGACGACTGCACTCCAGTTTAATAGCCGTCCTATATGTAAAGCTGGACAGATGTGCCCGATGTATATTGCCGTGGTGCCAGTGACAGTAGCCGTGAGCTAGCGCCCTCAAGTTGTTGAGGTTGAGAGCTGGTGAACGTACCTATTAACAATACCATTTCTCTCTTTTTTGAGAACTCGCAAGAAGTTGGTGTACTTCCCCTCATCGTCTTCCCCCTGGACGATGTGTAGACCAACATCTTGCGAGTTTTTTTTAATGCGGAATTTGCGGAGAGCACATACATTGCTCTTCACTCTCTCAACCAGCCTGCATATATATTTATATAGTATTTTCCACATGATTATGGTGAACTCCACTGTTGACAAGATTTCTGGACGTATTTACAATAGATGTAACGGTGGTTACAGATATGCAAGGATGAGTATATCCTTTGCTCACCAGATAAGATTTTGTCAGTGCAAGACCAGGAGTAAATTTATGTTAGAAAGACGATTTGCAGTCCCGCAGGGGGGGACGACGAGCGCTATTCAGCTGCTCAGATCAACATTTCTCGCGATTTTAGCTACCGCGGCTATTTCAGCTACTTCAGCCTCGCGCCATCTCCTGGCCTCTTCCTCCACTCACGCACCTTCTATGTGTATGCGCACCTGTTAATAGCAGGATTTATGCATGCATAGACGCTAGCCAGACTACCAATCCACATTCACTGTGGCTCAAGCGGTAACTGCTCGTCTCCTCATTTTGCTTTCTGCCATGATGCTCTCTATATTCCACAGGCGAGAGAACAGATCAACATAAGATCTCTCTATCTCTTTGCACCCATTTTTGTATTCGTTGCATCGTATCCGTTTTGAGCATCATCCGGGCATCTTTTTACTACAAGCAAGCAAACTATAATAATAGAGGTGTATCTGATGTTACAACATACTCTTCCTACTAAGACCCAGCACTTTTCTGATCTGACCGGTAACCGGAGTATCAAGGGGCAGATCGATCTCATTGTGTTACGCCATATGGCTCAGCGTGTACTTCTGACGCTGCGTACCAGCGAGCCTGGTGTAGAGGTAGCTTCTATTCCACAGCTTTTTGAGCTTGCTGAGCGCAAGGGTAGTTTCCACCGTATCGCGCTCTATCGACCGGAGATCTTGCGTCAGCTAGAGACTATCTCGTTTGTTGGCTTTGTAAGTGCATGGCAAGACCGTGTTGATGAGATGGCACGCGCTGAGCTCTACCGTATGGACCAGCATATCTTCCCGGCGCTCTTACGCATGCCTGGTCTGTTGGGTTACTCTTCACTGGAGTTACGGCCAGGACGCTGGTACAACCTGGTATTGTTACAGAATCTAGCTACGGGTACTGAACTGAAGGAGAGCGGCGCGCATCAATATGCTGCGTATCAACTGGCCCCCAAAGTCTATTCGTGGATACGTCTGCACAATGGCATTTTCCCTGGTGGATTGGCAGTGATGCAGCCAAAGCTCTTGACGACCAAACATTACTCTTTCCATGAAGAGGAGCAGAACTTTCGTATGTTCAAGATAGCGTATGAGTAGAGCCAATTATAGAGTACAGTTTGAAAACTCACAGAGAACCATTCCTGATCAGCATGTACGGGTATTGCGGGTAGTTAATCTACTGTCTCCGTTACTCCAGGAGACGTATGATGCGGTCGCCTCTGTGCTGGCAGCCTCTGTGAACCGGCAGGTGCAGACGGGTGTGGGCCAGACGCCGCTGGAGATAGTAGATGGCGCATCCGATATTGGTTTTCTCTGTGGTTTGCAGTATGTGCGCACAGTGCGTGACTATCCTGACTCGCTCGAGTTGTTAGGGGCTCCCGTACTGGAAGGGACACGCTATCAGGATCGGCCGCTCTACTTTTCTGATGTTGTCGTATGTACAGAACGACCATACACCAGTCTCGCGGACCTGAAGGATGCTACCTGGGCCTACAACGAAGAGACATCACATTCTGGTTATACCGTCGTCTGTGCGAGTCTTTTAGAGCGTGCAGTTACGCTCCCGTATTTCGGGCGCACAGTGCGTTCAGGTTCGCATCTTGACTCACTGCGCATGGTCTTGCATGGCAAGGCCGATGCGACGGCGATCGATTCGCATGTTCTGGATGTGCTGCTGCGCCGTGAGCCGCACCTTGCTGCACAGTTGAGGATTATTGATAGCTTTGGTCCATCCTCTATGCCTCCCGTTGCTGTATCAGCGCGGCTGGATGGCTCGTTGAAACAGGCGTTACGTACGGCTCTGCTTGCTGTGCATCGTGATCCTCAGGTTGCGCAGAGTTTGCGCAAAGGTTCGATTACGCACTTTGCGAGCGTCGACGATACGTACTATGACGATATACGTGCCATGCTAGAGCGTGTAGAGCACTATCCGGGACCAATCTTGCCATAGGTGCGAGCCTCGAGCCTCTGCTCATCTTGCGCTTACCCGGTGCTATCTACTATATTTAGATAAGATCAAGTATATACGACGAAGATCTTATTCCGAATACCAACGCAACTGATGTCGCTCGTGCTTTGTGCACTACGTACTCAGGTGTTTGGATCGGTATTGAAGTAGAGCGCGTGTAGTGGCGCGCTGGAAGGACAATGGAAGCGTTTATGACAGCACACAATGGAGCGGGCGATGATGCCGTCAGGCTTGAAGGTATTGATAACACTGAAGGCATGAATGGCACTGAAGGCATAACGCGAGCGTATAGTTCCCGCATCGGATTCGTGGCCGATGCGCCAAACTTTCCGGCGGCCTGGGATGAGGTAGTTGAGAAGGTACGGATTGCGGATGAACTGGGCTTTGATTCTATCTGGCTCGGTGAATCCTGGGGTTATGAACTGTTTACATCGATGGGTGATCTATTGCGCGCGACGAAACGTATCAAAATCGGAGCAGGCATCGCGAATATTTATTCACGTACGCCTGCGTTGATTGCGAGTACTATTGCTACTCTGGATGAGCGCTCTGGTGGACGCGCTATTCTCGGTCTGGGTCCTTCGGGTGCGAATGTGATCGAGGATTGGCATGGCGTCCCTTTTGAGAAGCCGCTACAACGCACACGTGAATATGTTGATATTATTCGCATGATCTTGCGTGGTGATAAGCTGATCTACAATGGTGAGTTCTATCATCTGGAGCGGGGCTTTAAGCTACGTTTCAAACCGTTGCGGGCCGACATCCCTATCTATGTGGCAGCCATGGGACCGAAAAATGTCCAGCAGAGTGGCGCGATCGCTGACGGCATCTTGCCAACCTTCTGGCCTGGTACACGCTGGCACGAGCTACGCGCGCAACTGGATGCAGGCGCACAGCAGGCTGGAGGTCGTGCTGGGCTGCGTGAAGCCACTGCGCGGATCGCTCCCTATATTACTACGGCGATCTTACGTGAAGATGCCAGCGAAGAAGAACGAGTTGTTATCTCCCAGGCAATGAGTTTCCCGCTGGCCTATTATATCGGGCGCATGGGTGTCTACTACGCACAGATGTTACGTCGCAATGGCTATGAAGAGGATGTGCAGCGAGTGATCGAGGGGTGGCAGCAGGGAACGCGTGCGGCGGTCGCTGCGATCAGTCCGGCCTTGCTGGAGGCGACGATGTTGATTGGCACTCCAGGAGAGTGCGTCGCGAAACTGGATCGCTGGGTCGCCGCGGGCGTAGATGAGCCAATTCTCACTATGCCCACAGGCTCAGTGGATGAGACTGCCGCTCAACTCTCTGCGTTGAAGGCTGCATTATCCGAGATACCCGTTGCTGGTTCAACGTTGGGTTGAGGATCGTGCGTAGCGCCGTGACTATCATGCTCATGCCTGTCACGACCAGCATACTCATCGGCATGCGCAAGGCGCTTTTTGGTCGATGGATGTGAATAGAAGAGGAACTCTACCAGCGGCGCTGGCTCAACCTCAGCAAGATTCTGGTTAGCCAGGCGTCGCATCGCACTCTTAAATGGCTCTATCTTATTGGTCGCCTGTAGCGCATACTCATCGGCCTGATACTCAACATGGCGGGTGTAGCCGTTGCTGAGCGGCATAATGATCAGGCCATACAGACCTACGAGGAGTAGCAAGAGTGGGATCATAGCGGAATCGGTCAGGGCACGATAGATATGTTGCTGATCGACTACCCAATGGAGTACCAGACTACCCAGGAAGAGTCCAATTAATGTGAGCAGCGACTGTGTCGTAATCAACTTCCAGATATCATGATGGACATGATGACCTAACTCATGAGCCAGCACAACCTCGATCTCATCATCTGTATAGCGGTCCGTCATCGTGTCTCCAACGACAATGCGCCTGGTATTACCCAGCCCCATCAACGCTGCATTGGTTGACGTTGTACGATGGCTCATCTTCATCAGAAAGACTCCACGTACATGTGTATGAGCACGCTCAACCAGCGCGAGCAGCCTCTGTTTGAGTTCGCCGTCCTCCAGCGGGGTGAACTTATAGAAGAGAGGAAAGAGGAGCACTGGCGCGAGATTCGCCATAATGACCGAGAAGAAGAGGATAATCAGTGCAGTCCACAGCCACCATAATTGCGGTTGTAGCGCGAGCAGCGTATAGATAAGCGAGATAAAGACGGCCTCTAGTAGCAGCGTGAGTACAAAGCCCATACCCAGATCGCGCAGCCATGCTCGTATGCTCATAACGGAGATGCCATAGCGATGGGGGAGAACATAACCAGAATAATAGGCAAGCGGTAGTGTCACGATTTCGTAGAGGATAAAGATAAGTAGAAAGTAAAGTAAGATCTGCCAGGGATACCATGCGGGCTGTGGTTGCCAGTTAAGCCACGAGGAATTGCTGGTCGCATGCTGGATGAAATCGCGGAACCAACGATCCAGTCCTGTACCCAGGATGATCAGAACACAGAGCGCGCCAACACCCATGCTCACATACGAGAGACGGCGGCGAGTATGCGCATATTCGCGGGCTTTTTGTTGGCGTGCAAGATCGATTTCCATGCCGTTCTTCCTTTGAATAGGTTAATAGATAACCAACGAGAAGCCATGGCGAATGGTGACTGCACGTTTATCTTTCGCAGCTCGCCAGGCTGTCTTACTCATCCCTGCTTGTTTACGCAATTGCTGCAGTTGCTCTTCACTAAAGTGCTCAGAGGCGGCGAGTACCATCCGCCTCAACTCGACGCGAATACTATTGATGCGAGCTTCCAGTTCTGCGAGGCGACAGGTATCGTACGGTAGACCTTGAATGGCGAGTCGAGCGAGGTCAGCCCATTGGCGGGCTGGCGTACGCATCGCCGCGACCCTCTCTTTGAGTAAAGCGGAGACATCATCAAAATTTGGTACGTTCGTAAGATCGATCATGCTTGGCTCTCCTCTTCTAAGGAGGATACTATGCACTGCTCTGGTAGATTGCAGTTCGACCATGCAATAGCATCGTATCCTCCATTGGAAACAGAACGCGTGGACACATAGAATGTGTGTAGAACTAGCTCAGGTTTTTATCTTTGCGCAAGTTCTCCAAAGAACGACGTGCACTCTTCAACGAAGGGATAGCAGGTTGGTCATTTTCGACGATCAATGCGATATCACCGATGGCACTGGCTGCCTTTCTATAGCTAGCGATATCGAGTGTTCCATCACCAACTTCGGTAAACGTACGCTCAGGGGTCATATCCTTGATATGCAACGTTATGATGCGCTCACCTAGTTGCTGAATAAGCGGAACAACCTCTACGCCAGCGTACGCGGCCCAATAGGTATCAAGTTCAAGCTTCACCAGCGTAGGATCAGTATCTGCTACGAGGTGATCGTAGAGAGGCTTGCCATTAATGATGGTTTCGAACTCGAAGTTATGATTATGATATCCAAGGGTGAGGCCCTGTGATTTTGCACGAGAGCCAAAATCATTCAACTGCTGGATAAAGCGCTGAAGATTATTACCCTCCTGGAGATGGTTTCTGTCCATCCCAGGGCTGGGGACTATTAAATAAGGACAGTTGCTAGATAAGCAATAGTCGACTTCGCGGTTAAAATCGTTGGTAAGTCGGTCAAGTCCAACGTGTGTGCCAACTGCTTTTAAACCGGTCTCGGTGAGAAGCGCAGCCACCTCAGGTGCTGATAGCTTGCCATAGCCCGCGAACTCAACGCCTTCATAGCCAATCTCAGCAACGTTGCGGATAGTTTGCACAAAATCTTTTTCGGCCTCGTCACGCACAGTATATAACTGTAATGCTACAATGCTTGCCATAAAAACTCCCTATCAAAAATAGTAGGTGTGAGACACATGTGTAGTTTAAACTTACCTTTCAGTATACCACCTACGATCGATAGCTCTACGTAATTGATAGCTCTACGTATAAGTATGCCGCAGCGTGCTTGAGCTTCACGACTCTACTGTTGTGATTCTCATTGGCTCTCTCTATAAGACAGGTTTTACTACACGGCTATAAAACGAGGAGTGCCGTTTGCGAGTAGACACAGGGTTGATCGGTTAGAGTGATGTTGTCTCTATTCGAAGTATGTAGAACAGCTCTATGATATATATAGATGCTATGTACCATTAGTCCTCTCTTCTTGAGACTTGCCTTTTTTCTGATTATACTCCCAGTCTGGGGCTGAGTATACGTTACCCTGGGCATTAAGAAGCAAGGTGGGACTGCATGATGAATAATCAGACTGGCTGGATTGGACGTGAAAAGCAAGGTCCAATGGTAGGGCGTCTGCAGGAGTTGAACGCGTTACACGAAGTTATTGTAGCGGCGGAGCACTGTATCTATGATCCAGCCAATGCGCCGGACCATACCTCTACTATCTCATGGGTGACTCCCAATAGAAGGCCATTGATGGTAATCTCCGGTGCTGTGGGGATCGGCAAGACACGCTTCGCGGAGGAGGCGAGCCGCGAAGCTGATCAACGCGGTTGGGTCGTTCTCTGGAGTCGAGCCTATACGCAGGAGAACGCTCCTTATCAACTCTGGATCGAGATTATCAGGCAGGCGATGAGGCAAGATCTGTGGAGCGATATTTGTCAAGAGATGCATCCGGAGGTGCTCCAGCCGTTGACGGTACTGCTGCCAGAGCTGATCTCATTTTTCGCTCAGCATAGTCCGACATTTACCCCTTCTGCTGCCTCCGCATTTGCCGCATATGAAGAACTGGTTCCGCTCAAGCTATGGGATGCGGCATTGGCAATGGTCACTGGTATCTGTAAGCAGGGACCAGTGATGATTGTGCTTGATGATCTGCAATGGGCGGACCAGAGCAGTTGTGACCTGCTGAGCTATCTCTGCCGACATCTCGTCGATGATCCTGTTGTCTTCCTTGGTACCAGCCGTGAAGAAAGTATTACCACGCTCTATCCGTTTCGCCCACAGCTGTTGCAGCTACAGCGCGAACTGCTGGTCAATACCTTACACCTCGATGCGCTAACCGATCAGCAGATAGCGCACCTTGTCGCATCGATCAAAGATCCAGGTCTGGTCCAGCATATTCAAAATCTAGCCGACGGTAATCCCTTCTTTGCTGAGGAGTTGGCGCGTGTGATCCATCAACAGAGTGCGGCCCATGGAGCGGAGATAGCGCACGAACGACCTCTAACAATTACACTCCCCCGCACAATTACCGACGTCTTCGATCAGCGCCTGAAACGCTTGAGCGTGGCCTGCCTGAATACGTTGCGTGCGGCTTCCGTGCTTGGTGGTACATTTTCGTGTACCACTATGTTAGAGATGGAGCGTACTGGCGGTGGTGAGATTGACGAAGAGGATCTCTTGACGCATCTGGAAGAGGCGCTGCAATCCGGACTGATTACCGAGCAGGGTCACGGTGCACAGGTACGCTTTCTTTTCTGGCATCCGTTACTGGCGCATCATCTCTATGAGGGGATCTTTGGCGCACGTCGGGCTTTGCTCCATCGTCGCGCGGCACGTACGTTACAACGCGAGTATGCTCGGCGTCGCGAAGAAGGCGCGGCCGTCATCCTTTATCATCTCCTGAAAGGCGATGCTGAGCCTGCACAGATAGCCTATTATGCGGAACTGGCGGCACAACGTGCCTACTCGCTCTGTGCATTCGTCGATGCCGAGCGCTATTATCGGCTGGCATTGCGGACCATGGAGCAGATGACACAAGGCCAACTCACGATCTCTGGCAAGGAACAACAACATGCGATAGTCTTGCAGGAATATCTGTCTGAGTGTCTACGTATCCAGGGGCGTTTTCAGGAGGCCAACGCTGTCTATACGCATATTTATACACACGTCTCTTCACAGTTTCTCGCCATGCGGCAGTCACCAACACCGCCCGCTACTGAGACATGCCGTACGTTTGTGCAGTATCAAGCAGTCTTACTGGCCCATATCGGCAAGACATACTACGATCAGGCCAATGTCAAGCAAGCGTTTAGCTGTTACCTGCAAGCGGAACAGATGCTAGCAGCGGAAGGGGTACGTGATGGAGCGATGCTGGCGTATCTGCGCTTTACCCAGAGTTACAACTATCTCTTATGTGGTTCCTATGCGATGGCGCGGACCAGGGCTCAACAGTCCTGCGAACTGCTTGAAAAGGCGCTTCAGCAGAGAGTTGGGCCCGACACTAGCATAGATTATGCAGAGAGTGATAAAGCGAGCGGTATCGTACTGCAAGTAGCGCGGACCGGGCAGGATGCTGCTGTTGTGAGTTCGCCACTCTGGCAAATATTACGTGGAAATGAGCTAGACCTGGCCGGAGTGTACGCCTTATTAGGGAAGATTAATAGTGCTACTGGCCGCTGTTCCGCTGGATTAGGCTATCTGCAACGGGCCTTGCAGATCTATGAGCGGCATGATTGTAAACAGAAATTGGTAATGGTGAATTGTGACCTGGGTGATGTCTACCTGCGACAAGCTGAATATACGCAAGCGCGTGAGAAATTGCAGCAGGCATTACATTATATTGAGCGTACCCAGCAGATCCCCCTGGCCTCGTTTGTCCTGCTCAATCTCTGTATTGTCGCTGTACGCTGTGGTGATCTGGTCGCTGCCGAAGAATATATCAAGCAGGCTATGCAACTTACAGCACGCTTTGATGATACCCTGGACATGGCAAAAGTCGTCGTTCACAATCAATACGCATTATTACTGGCTGAGCAAGGAAAGCTTCCTGAAGCACAGGCCATGTTGCGTTCTGCGCTCTCCATGGCGCGCCGCCTGCGTCTACATCCGTTGCTTGGCTATACATCGCTCACTCTGGGGCATCTCCGCTTACAACAGGCGCATATGTTGGACCGTCAAAGTGCGGCGACGGGACTCTTTGCGAGAGAGCAACAACGCTTTATCCGGCGGGCTCGCCATACCTTTGAGCACCTACTCACCCTGGATGATATCGAGCCTGAATCCAGATACGAAGGGCAGATCGCACTCCTGGAGATCGCCTTACTTACGCAAAAAGCAGAACCGCTACAGTCCAGCATCTACGAACAAGCCAAAGCAGTAAGCCATACAGTACAGCAAGCCGAAGCCGTCTGGTTGCTGCCACGCGTGGAGCGCCTGCTCGGTTCCGTACTCAGAAAGCAAGGTGATTACCAACAGGCGAGCAAGCACTTTGAAGAGGCATTAGCATTGGGACGTCGTTACGATATGCGCTTAGAGTGTGCACGCACATTGCAGAGCTATGCCGGCATGTTGAACGAAGCTGATCCAGCACAGCATAGACGCTCACAACAATATCTAGCAGAAGCGCAGGAGATCTTCCTGGCCTGTGGTACTCGACTTGCGCCTGGCATCTGAGTCTCTGGCTACATCTATTGAATGGTAACAGAACTGTTCACATTGTTGGTTGGCTGGCTCTGCTGTGTATGGTTATTATTATATTGAAGGATACGTACATAGGTGAGAAGTGAGACCAGTACGAGAAAGAGCAGCAATGCGAGGAAGAAACTGGTCTGAATAAACCTGCGCATTTTGAACATTTTGTGCTGGCGCACTCTTTTTGGTTGTCTGAATAGTGCTTGCAAATGTCCTGGACATTTTGCGTAGAGTGAGCGTAACGGTTTGAGCAGGTGCAGGGATTGTAGTAAGCGTTGGGTGTGAGACTGCTGAACTTCAAGAGCGTAGAGCGATTGTGACATATTGGAGCGTCGGGTCAGGTTCTCATCAAATGAGGCGAGCTGGTTCTCCAGTTGCTCCTGTTGTAGGCGCTCATGGCGGTTACTATGGAGAGCCTCGCGAGTCAGACGGCGCTGTTCAAGATTCAGGGTATGCGGAGGTATCCCGGGTAGCCCTGCCATCCCATCATTGTGAGTATGTAGCTCGTAGTTGGCCTGTGCCCTGGTAGTTGATCTTTTCTCTGGTAGTGCGTGATCAATAAGCTGTTGCTGGTAGGCTCGGCGCTCTTCTATACGATAGGCTCGTTCCAGGGCCAGTGAGAAGGTCTGTGCTGATTGAAAGCGATCGACAGGTTCTGGTTGTATTGCTAGCTTGACCAGACTACTAAGCATGCGCGACACAGCTGGGAGTAGGACCGTGTTCGAGCTTGAAAGTGAGGCCAGTGAGAGTTCAGGCAAGGTTTTGCCGCTCGGTAGCGCTCCGCTTACCATCTCATAAAGGATCAGACCCAGACTGTAGAGGTCGGCGCGTGTATCGATGCTACTGAAGCCGTATTCATCCTTTTGTTCTGGTGCGGCGTAGGGTGAACTGGTAGCAGAGAGCTGTCCTGCGGCGATCGCCTGTGATGGATCTGGATAGTCTTTAAGTGTGCGTGCGAGTCCGAAACCGGTGAGCATAATTGTGCCATCGGGTGTCAGCATCATCTGTTCGGGTCTGAGATCCCAGAATATGATGGGCGGTCTCTGCCGGTGCAGGTAGTCGAGGAGGTCGCAGAGCTGTAGTGCATAGTTGAGTGCCTCTTGTGGTGGCAATGGAGCGTACTGCTGTAGGTAGGCAGCGAGTGAGCGACCAGGGATGTAGTCAGTGACCAGATACCAGTCGCCATCTTCAGCGAAGTAGTCATAGAGGGTTGGAATGGCTGTATGGTACAGGCGAGCCAGCAAGAGTGCTTCACGCAGAAAGTGATCTGTATAGGTGCCTCCGCTGATCGTATCTGACGGGAGTTGTAGTGTATCACCATTAAAAGTCGAGCGGCGTGTGATATCACCGCCATGAAGGATATAGTCCAGTTCAGCTACAACATGCTCAGGTAATGGTTGATCGGCGCGTACCTGTTTGAGGGCCAGTGGAATAGAGAGCTGCGTATGTGTTGCCAGAAAGATATTGCTCTGCCCTCCGTTCCCTAATCTGCCTTGCAGAAGATACTCGCCATCGTGTAGTGTATTGCCAGTGACGACATCCAACGCCGTCTTGATCTGTGTTTTTCCTGTAACAGGCATGGCCAGATACCCTCCCACCTATCGTCGTCGTCCTCTATATATCCTCAACAATATATTGTGTGTATTGCGCTGCAAATACATGTAGCTTCCGTTATGAATGCTATAATAGCCAGGACAAGAGAGGTCGTCAAGTAAGCTATCTATAGTACTCTGTCTGCTATATTGCCCCATCTATCTTTCTTGTAGGATACACAAAAGGAGAAGCAGGATGGACAGCGGCACGAGATCGCTGTCCATCCTGCTTCTCCTTTTGTAGACTCACGTGCATTGACATGCTTTAATTTGGTTTTACATTGATCTCCAGTTGTAGCGTATGGGTTGTCTGTGGAGGGATATTCAAGCGGTCGGCTGGACGATTCAGGCCATCTTCGCTGGTGACAACCGGCTCAAAGCAGACGAAGTTATGGTCGGGAGCCGAAACTGGCTCGGACCAGACCTGCATCGTTGTCAGCGAGTAGTGATTGTCGATCGGTTTCTCCTCGATAGTGATGACTCCATGCTGTGGGATCTCCAGGGAGACATGGTGTGGGAAGGGATAAGGATCGTTCGGAGGTTGTGTATCCCAATCAATCCTGGCAGGATCGATCTCCAGTCCATGTACCACTATCCGTGGTTTATCCTGTTGGGCAACGCTGAAGTAGGGATGGAAGCCAGGTGCGATCGGCATCACGACATCGTTGCGGTTCTCCATACTGAGCGTGTACAAAAGAGTCTCAGCGGTGACAGCGATCTGTGCGGTAAAGGTGAACTCGTAGGGATACTGAGGGCGTGTCTGCTCATTGCTAGTGAGTTGAAGTGTAATGCTAGCTGTATCCTGTCCTGTGATGGTCCAGGGAAGTTCACGTCCGAAGCCATGCACGGGCAGATGGGTATTCTTCTCCACGAAGAGACCATTTTTCAGGCGAGAGAAATTAGGGATCATCAACGGAATGCCCCAGCGTCTGATATTGCCGGTCTCGGGGGGACGATAGAGGACAGGCCAGTCAGCGACCTGGAAACGGGAGACCAGGCAGATCTCAGGGATCACCCCGAGCTGTGTCTTGCCATGTGTGAGAATGATCTCATGTGGCTGTGACGATGCTGTGTTTGTCATTCGTATTTATAGCTCCTATCAAGTAAGTATATTGCAGGCTTTATGTGTATTTTATCCTGCTGGCATTGTACGCAGAACCTTTAGAATCCCGCAAGGGGAGTGCGAAGAAGCCCGTCCTATTGCACTTTGAAGAGCACGTGCTTATACTGTATGATAGTGAAGTACTTATGTATGTATATGTAAGTACGATAATTTGTTACTGCTGTATCATCTTATTCGTCCAGCTTCCAGGTGCATAGGAATCAATAAACGCAAGAGATATGACTGTGGGAGAAGAAGCATTGACGGCATGGTCACAGAGGGATACAGGCGAACTATACAAGGAGGAGCATCAGTCTGTGTCGACGAACATAGCAATCAAGGGGACGCGGAACGGCCTGCTATTAACACTACAACCACAGATCCCATTTAACGACCTACTTTCCGCGCTTGCAGAGCGACTGGCAGAGTCGCCTACGTTTTTTCGTGGGGCCTCTTTGACGGTCGATACTACTCATCGTAGCTTGCGCAAAAGTGAGCGTAAGCAGTTGGAAGAGCTACTTTTGGATTATCAGATGTCATTGACGTCTGTTGAGACAGTAGCGGAAGTTCGACGTGGAGCACGAACGATAGCGCTGCCCGCGTCTGACTTGGAATCTGTTCTGGAGGAACGCCAGGTGAAAGAGAAAGAATCTGTGCAGCCCTTACCGTCCGTGCCCCCCCCGCATTCCTCGTTTCCAGCGCAGACCATGCCATTTACGACTCCGTTTCCACAAGAGAGCAATGATCCACGGGAAACCAAAGAAGCGCGAGATCCGCGAGATCCGCGAGCTTCAGAAGATACGCTCTTCTTACGGCGCACCGTGCGCTCCGGGCAAGCAATCCATCATCCCAGCAATATTGTCATCCTGGGTGATGTTAATCCGGGTGCAGAGATTGTCGCCGGTGGAGATATTATCGTCTGGGGCGTCTTACGCGGAATGGTACATGCCGGTTATCCAGACAACGACAACGCTGTGGTGTGTGCTTTGCAACTCGCGCCCGTTCAACTTCGTGTGGCCCATCTGCTCTCGCGACCGCCTGAAGACTTCGAAGCCCAACCGCGTCCCGAAGTCGCAGCGATCCGCCAGGGACAGATTGTTGTAGAGACCTGGGTGAGTGGACGCCCACCGCGCAAGTAAGGCAGATAAGCAGCGCAGGCGAGAGGTATCCAGAACAGGAGCGATGCCTGTATTCCCGCAACCCATCCTTGAAACGAGCCTGGAATATTAGAGGTAGATCAGTGTGCAGGTACAGCATGGACATAGTTGTAGAAATTGCATACATATATGCGAATGTTCATTCTCGCCTATCTATCAATATATTCGCTAGTTTATTCACAGAGCTATTGAGATATAGAGATAGCATACATATAGCGAATTTCCCAAAATATTCGTGATATACTGGAAGACTGTATGGATCGGAACATGCGATGTTCGCCTACAGTATGCATCCTGAACAGGACAGTCAGAGAACGCAAGATCGCGTAGATTGCAGGAGAGAGTGTCTCACTGACTGAGGGGGAAGCCTGAAAAGTTTTTCAGAGGAGTGTAGCATGGACAGCCGAGTAATCACTATTACGTCGGGTAAGGGTGGCGTTGGCAAGACAACAACGACTGCGAACCTTGGAACTGCACTGGCAATGCAGGGAAAAAAAGTAGTTGTACTGGATGGCGATATCGGCCTGCGCAATCTCGACGCCGTGTTGGGCCTGGAGAATCGCATTGTCTACGATCTGGTAGATGTAGTAGAGGGGCAGTGCCGTCTCAAGCAGGCGTTAATCAAAGACAAACGGCAGCCAGAGCTCTATCTATTGCCAGCTGCGCAGACGCGAGACAAGAATGCCGTCAACAGTGTGCAGATGGAACAGCTCTGCCAGCAGTTGCGCCAGGAATTCGATTTTGTGGTGATTGATTCGCCTGCTGGCATCGAACAGGGTTTCCGTAATGCTATCGTAGGGGCGGATGAGATCATCATTGTCGCGAACCCGGAGATGGCCTCTGTACGTGACGCCGATCGCATTATCGGACTGGTAGAGGCGGCAGGCAAACCAGAGCCACGCCTGATCCTGAACCGCCTGCGACCAGAGATGGTACGGCGCGGCGACATGATGGACGTCGCCGATGTCCTGGAAGTCCTGGGTATCGATCTGCTGGGAGTAGTACCTGAAGATGAGCAGATCATTGTGGCAACGAACAAAGGCGAGCCCGTTGTGTATGATCAACAGGCACGTTCAGGTCGTGCCTTCCTACATGCCGCGCAACGTATTCTGGGTGAGGAGGTCCCGCTCGAAGATGTCGTCGAATCTCCTACGCTATTTGAACGTTTACGACGCCTGATGGGCTTTGGGCCGGCTGTAGCAGAGAGGCGTGTACGTTCTCAGACCTCTTAGAGGGAGCAAGAAAATGGGTGTCTTTGAATTCCGAGTTGGCAAGAAGAAGCCGACTCCAGGCGAAGTGGCGAAAGAGCGCCTAAAAGTTGTACTGGCTCATGATCGCCTGAAACTGAACCCCGAACTCCTTGAACTTATTCGTGGGGAAATTCTTTCAGTTGTTTCACAACGTCTGGCAGTAGACGAGGATCAGGTACAGGTTAATCTTGCTCACGAAGGCGGTATCGAAGCGCTACTGGCAAACCTGCCGATCAAGCGTGAGAAGATAAGCTTTGAGTGGGATCCTCCCGCCTATACACCATCAAATACGGCTGTGCTGAATGGGACCCTGCATATCGAAGAAGATGATAACTGATTGATTGATTGACTGATGTATCGCCTGGCAGTACGGTGTTTTAAACACAAACTGCAAAAAAAGAGAGACCGAACGAAGCATCGTTCAGGTCTCTTTTCACTTTTTATTGTATTAATAATTATACATCTGCATATGAGTATAATTTAATGTATCTATAAAAAGGTTAAGAATCAACTCATGAATTTTTATATTCTTAACTGAATCTTTATCGTTTTATGCTTCGCTTTGCGTTGCTTATCGGGTATACTACCTCTTGTTGAAAAATGTAAATAATTATTCTGTAGAACCTATTCATAGTGCCGATCGCGCCAGTGAAGTGCTGGTGAAGAGACATGCAAGGGTTTGTGCGGAAGATGGGGCTGGATACTAGATGTGATGGTTGCGCCAGTATGCAGTGCAGGCGTACGCCCGAAGCCTGGTATGAACGGGTGAATGCTGCTGTGCATCAGGATACGTTGTGCTCGGATAACTAAAGCATTATATGTATATATACAAGGAGACTGCTTGCTAGAGGGGTTGTGTAGGGTTGTGTGGGCTATTAGCGTGCCGGTCATGGGTGGATGCTGTGGTATGGGATGTGTTCGCTGTGGGGGATGTGGATGTTGTGGGGTTGGGCCGACCATAATAGCGAGCAAGCGGAAATATATGTATACATATACTATGGGTGGTGTGGCTGTGTAGCTGTTGGGGCGTGTGAAGGTTATTCGGCAAGGGGGCAACGTAATCCAGGTGTGTATGACCGTAGCCATTGTTTCTGGTCCAGAGGGACGTATGTTTCACATCTGTGCTGGGGTGTCGGTTTTTCTGCCGGCACTTCATTGTTGCGATCGGTCAGATACACAAACATATAGGAACTTAATACCATTCTGTGGGCGTATCATGCTGAAGTGGATTCTGGACGAGGTAATATGTAAGTACACCACGAAAATGCGACGAGGTTCTTATGTATGTATGTGGGTCCAGGGACAGATAGATCCTCGCAGTTCTACTCCGTGGGGGCTTCAGCCAAAGGGCTAGTATGGCAACTAAACTGAAGCTGGACGCTCAGGGAAGAAGGGCGGCATAAAGGATTGCGGCTGCGCTTCCAGGCTTCTTCTATGCGAGGTGCTGTAGTGAGCAGGGATATTGAAAAGAACAAGAGACAGTCTAAAAAGAATACTATATATATGCAAAAAGAAGTATATGGCGGAAGTAAAGCGCTATGGCCTGCCCAGGCCCGGCGCTGTGTCGCGACCGGTAAGGCCGCGCAACGACGTAGAATGTTTATTATGACTGGGAGTGAATGGGTAAGCTTTCTGACTATGCGCCGTCTCTCATGGCGCACGCTTCCTCATAGTGTCCAGGCACTCGTTGCCGCTCCCCGTACAATGCAGGTTCGTTTTGCTTTGATGACCTGTGGCTGTGCGCTGATGATCGCCTTACTCTACAATTGGGGTGTGCTCTTAGGGCACCGGATTATCTTCGCTGGACTGGTGGCGGTCTGCATCCTGTTAGCGCTTATTGTTGTGTATCTCAAATATGAGCATCGTCATGCAGGTAAGCCAGTGCTTACAGCTTTTGCAGAGCCAGAGCATGTTGCGGTGGTAACGCTGGCTGATGCTGTACGTTCCTCAATGCATCCGCTGGTCGGGGTACCAGGAGCGCATCTAGGTATCTCTTTACGTGCACTCACACGCCGCACGCAAGCGCAAATAACGTCCCAGCCAGCAATGCCTGCGTTCTCCTTGCAGGAGACAGCGCTACCTGAGATAGGGTTACCTGTATCTGCACCACAGCTTGTACGTGTATTGGAGACGGTAGATCTCTCCACTGTCAATGTTCCACACTTTATGGACACAACATCCTTTAGAGCAATGGTCTCTTCAACACTTAAAGGTATTGACAATGCTGAGCATATGTCACAACATAGGATGCAGGAGCGTTAAGTGCCAGCACCGGTTATGTATGTCTTGCCCGACAGTAGGTGTAGACATGACCTTCGGGTAATGTATTGACCTACCTGTCGGGAATCGCATATGATACCTGGTAGTTTGCGAGGTTTGTGTATCAGCAGATAGGCAGTAGGAGACAGATGAGTAATCAGCAGATTCAGAAGGTGAAGGTGAAGCGCCTGGCCCGTGTAGGTTTATGGACACACGACGTAACCACCCAGGCTCGCTTTTATCATCAGGTGCTAGGAATGGATGTGCTTTCAACATCCGAGGATGAAGATGAAGATACGGAGCTAGAAGATTCAAATATGCTCCTGGGTTTGCATGACGATGCCCATGCTCTGGGTCTGTTTACTGATAATCGTCCTGCTGCTACGAATGGTCGCCGTCCTGTGCCGCGCACCTCTCTGCATCACCTCTCATTCGAGGTTGATACTGATGCTGAGTTGGCGGCTCTGGCTGCGCGCCTAAAGATGCTGGGTATCGATCTCTCGTTTGGTCCCCGCGATGGTGATCCAGAGCTGGGTGATACGCTCTGGCTCAACGATCCCGATGGGAATCGCATTGAGATCTCAGCGACGCTCGACGATCTATTCTCTACGCCTCACGCCCATCGCAACGTGTTCCGCCCCGATGCGCTCCAGCATGTGTCACTGTACACAATCCATCTGGAAGCCATGGTCGAGTTTTATACAGAGGCACTTGGCTTTGATATCTCAGATTGGCTGTTGCGTGAACGGGCGTGGTTGCGCTCGAATGCCAATCACCACTCGCTGCTTCTGATACAGGGGAAGCCCGGCATTGATCATATTGGTTTCAGTGTGGCTGATAACACAGAACTACTGCGCTGGGCTGACTATTTAAGTCGTCAGCAGATCGAGCTACTATGGGGACCAGGGCGTCACGGAACGAGCGGCGATACATTCATTCGTTTTGCCGATGCCGATGGTATTCATATCGAGCTCTCAGCTGACATGCAGCAGTATTATGAGCATGATGTTACCGTTCCACCGCGCCTCTGGCATACACGCGGTATGGCCCTCAACGTCTGGGGACCCCTACCCAACTGGATTAAGGAAGAGGCACAGGCATAGTGCTTTACCACTAAACCTTTTAGGTTTTGCGAGTATGCTATAGAGAAGAGGGAAGTGCTGCGACTCCTACTCTTTCACGATCCGCTGGTAGGATACTGCACTAGCCAATCAAAATTAAGGATCTTGCTTGCAGAGAGCAGAAGAGCGGTGGATTAATTTCCATCGCTCTTCTCTTGCTTTTGGGGGTCGATGCTTTATTTGGCGACGATTGGGTTACGCATGGTGCCGATGCCTGCAACCTCTGATTCCATGATGTCGCCGGGTCTCAGAAACTCAGGTGTCGGGCGCGAAAAGCCTACACCAGCAGGTGTCCCGGTGGCGATGATATCGCCGGCCTCAAGGGTCATGCCGAGCGAGAGGATGGCGATGATCTCTGGAATGGAGAAGATCATCTGCCGGGTATTGCCATCTTGCTTGATGATACCATTGACGCGCAGGCGTAACGAGAGATCATGTGGGTCTGGGATCTCGTCGGCTGTGACAATCCAGGGTCCTATAGGACAGGAACCATCCAGACTCTTGCCTTTGAAGAACTGCTTGTGGCGTGTCTGAAGGTCCCGTGCAGTGACATCGTTGAGTACGGTATAGCCAAAGATGTGCTCGAATGCAGAGCTGGCCGGAATATTCTTACCCGGGTTGCCGATAATGACACCTAACTCGACTTCCCAGTCGATGGCGGTCGAGACGGCTGGATCAATCTCGATTTCGCCAAAAGGACCGTTGATTGAGGTGGGTGCTTTGGTAAATATGACTGGTTCGGTTGGTGGTTTGCCACCGTGTTCGCGTAACGCAGCGGTTTCACGTGCATGCTCGGTATAGTTAACGGCCATACACATGACGTTTTTGCGGGGCCGTGGTAGTGGTGCGATCAAGGTGACGTCGGTGAGCGGTAGAGTTGCTCTCGCGAGCTTCCCCTCCTGGCTGGCTGCAAGTATCGCCTGTAACAGTGGCTGTGCGGTTGCATACTGCTCAATAACCTCTTGCAGTGTAGGTGGGATCGACAGCGCCAGCAGTTCACTGGCGGCAGTAATATCGATAAGTGTTGCATTGTTTTGATCAGTCGTTGTCTGTACAATGCCTGTGCGTGGCGTTGTCACAGTTGGTGAAAGATAGGTGGCTAGTTTCATGCGGAAGAGTTCCTCCTCTAGCTGTATTGCATGATTGATATATAACTACGGTGACGTACTCCCATAGTATATATCAATATCCTTTCTCATCACTACTTACGCTACGCATACAGGTTTATCGATCCAGAGTTGGGACGCATAAAAATAAGAGAGTTAGACGCGAACAGTATGTCCTGCTCGTTTGAGTGTCTCGATAGCCGCTTCGACGTCCTCACTTTTGATGAGCAGATGGTCGGTTTCGTAGGTGGCAATGGCCATTACGCTGATGCTGGCCTCAGCCAGTGGTAAAGCCAGTGAGGCATGTACACCAGAGACAGAGAAACCAAATGGTCCTTCGACCTTGATACAGCGCCAGTCGCGCTCGGCCTGTGCGCTGGATGGTACATTCTCTTGCAAGCAAACGACAGAGAGTTCCTCATGTGTACGTGTCAGAGAAATGAAGTCGTCGCCGAGCAGTGCCCAATGAGGGATTGCCCCATTGGGCTGGAGGCGACAGAAGGCGTAAAGCTGGGGGAGCATATAGAGAGTCAGCTTTTGCATAGATCTTGATCTCCTTTAGTGCTAGTCATGTGCTTGTCTCTGGTAATACCGGTACGATCTTATACCGAATCTCAACGCGACTGAAGTCGCTCGTACTACGTACTCAGGTGTTCGATACGAAGTAAGATAACGACACTGAGAACAGTGAGCGCGATGGTGATCGCTGCTGCACGTGTGGAGCAGTTGCGGAACAGCACTGTTAGCAACCATAAGAGACGGCATAGCCTATCCAACACGGCCAACACAATCCGCACGTACATCTTGCATGCATGCAAAAAGGCCGCAACATGATGGTTAGGGATAGTCTGTGTGTGTTACTGTGCGTATTGTATCATATCTCGCCGATGTCAATCTTTTGCAAGCATGCAAAGCATGCAATCATCTCAGGTTTCTTGTGTGAGTGCCATACGCATAACTGCCAGCGGCGCAGGTTGTCCGGTCCAAAGTGTGAAGGCCAGGGCTCCCTGATGCAAGAGCATTGAGAGGCCATTGGAGGCTGAAAATCCCATCAGGCGCGCCTGCCCGAGCAGTAACGTCTGGGTGGGATTGTAGATCATATCATAGATAAAAGAGTCGCTATCTAAGCGTGAGAGTACTTCGGGGGCGAGCGGACTGACGCTTTCATGCATGCCTAGCGAGGTGGCATTGATGACGATGAGCGGCGAACGAGGGATCAAGAAGGCGGCGTCATTCAGGCTAAAAATAGGTTGATCATAGTATTGTTGCAGTTCAGCCGCCAGGCGCTGGGCTCGTTCCAGATGACGGTTCAGGATGGTCAGTTGCTTGATGCCCGCCTCGGCCAGTGCGAAGGCCGCGCCGCGTGCAGCACCTCCGGCTCCGAGCAAGAGAGCGTTATAGTTTGTGAGATCAATCGTGCCATCCTCATACAACGCGCCGAGCCCGTTCTCATGCAGTGCCATCAGGAGTCCCCGCGCATCTGTATTATAGCCATAGAGATAGTCATCCTGATGCACAATCGTATTGACGGCCCCGATCCTTGCGGCCAATGGATCGATACGATCTAAAAAGGGTAAGACCGCCTCTTTGTGTGGGATAGTAACATTAGCGCCAAGACAGTCAGGTTCACAGAGCGAGCGGATGCGTTCCAGCAGTTGGTTAGCGGGGGTGTGCCAGAGTTCATAGCGTGCAGGGATACCCAACACATCAAAGGCTGGTTGTTGTAAGCGTGGCGAGAAAGAGTGCGCAACTGGATCGCCAATCAACCCAACATGTAATTGCCGTGTATTTTGTATTGACATCTTACTACTTTTAATATTCTAGAGTAGATCATGAAAGTGCAGCGCCTTCGATCTCTCCAGTCCTTACGACCAACATCAAGTATAGGGGATGGAACTAGAAAAAGTCAATTGATTTTACGTTAAACGCTAGCGCAGTACCTTTCGCCCTGTTCAGTGCAAGGCAAGGGAAATGATTGATATTTGTCTATGTTACTATACATACATAGAGGGGTTTTTCGTAATAGCTGCTCGACTTATAACTACAGGGCGAGCTATGGACAGAATAGCTACTACTTACATACTCTTACGTGTAGACGTATAGATAGCAGAGATGTAATGATGAACGTTTCAGGTGTCCACATTTCAGGTATCTAAAGGGGAGGGCAAGCACAATGGTAGCACAGGCAAGAATGGCCGCGGCTGTGATGTTATTACGTACGCTCGAAAATGAAGTAGAGTATGTGCAGCAGGAAGCCGAGCAAGACCAGTCGGGTGAGCAGAGTAGAAATTTCGAAGTATTTATGGTGCGTCGAGCCTCAAAGAGCGTCTTTATGCCTGATGTCTATGTCTTCCCGGGTGGAGCTGTGAGTGTAGAGGATCTGACGATTGAGGCACAAGAAGATCTGTGTTATCCGATAGAGCTAACCGTTGAAGATAGAGGACGTACAGCGCTCGGCAACGGTGTGCGGACCGCCGCGATCCGTGAATTATTTGAAGAGGCTAATATTCTTCTAGCCTACACAACTGTTGCCCCTATACCAAAGTTATTGGAGATTGATACAGAGGCATTGGAGCGTTTCGCCGGGTATCGTTCTGCTTTAAATACACGTCAGACGAAGCTAAGTGAGCCAGGAACATTAGAGGAGATGTTACGAGCCGAACGGCTTGTGCTCGCGGTCGACCGGTTGAGCTACTTCGCGCATTGGATTACGCCCATTACACAGCCAAAGCGCTACGATACCCACTTCTTCTTAGCCAACGCCCCTTTACAGCAGGAGGCTTTATATGATCAACTGGAGACCAGTGATGGTCTCTGGATAGAGCCGGCTGAAGCTCTGGCACGCAACGCAGCAGGAAGCTTTCCTCTGGCCTTTCCGACCATTCATCAATTACGTGAACTGGCAAGCTTTCCCACTATAGATGCTGCCTTTAGCGTAGCGCGCGAGGGCGTCGTCTCCACGATTCAGCCGGTCCAGGTGGAGCGTGAAGGGAAGACTCAGTTTGTTTTACCAGTTGACTGACGAACGATGTTAGGAATAGTATATGCAAGAGATAACATACAAATCATGTAGTATTATTCTGGCTCCTAACCCCTCAGTTATGACAGGCCCGGGTACGAATACGATTGTGCTGGGTGGCGGTATTGAGGGTGCGACTGTAGTCGATCCAGCCGTTGATCAGCGTGAATATCTAGAGACTGTCATTCATGCGGGTGCGGCGCGTGGTTGTATCCGTCGCATCTTGATCACCCATGGGCATGCCGATCATATCGGTGGTGCGCTGGCATTGCGCGAGATGCTCGGCGTGCATATCTATGCTGCCAGTCGGCGTGGTCTGCCCTTTGCTGACTGCGAACTACCAGATGGTATGTTGATCCCGGCTGGCGACGAGTGTCTACGTGTCATTGCGACACCCGGGCACCGCTTCGATCATCTGAGCTTCTTGCTCGAAGAGAGCCGCACACTCATTGCCGGTGATCTGCTCGCAGGTACTGGAACCGTCGTGATTATTCCACCTGAAGGAAATTTACAAGAGTATCTTGCCTCATTACACCGCTTACAGCAGCTGGACTTGAATGAGATCATACCTGCACACGGCCCGATCATCAAAGATCCCCAGCAGCGGCTTGCCGACTATATCGCGCACCGCTTAGAGCGTGAGCAACAGATCCTGACGACTCTGCAGCAGGTGGCAGCGACGATCGAGCCAGGGATGACCATCCCTGCTATCGTTCAGCAGATCTATCACGATATCGATCCACAACTGCATATGATGGCTGGAAAATCCGTCCTGGCGCATCTACTCAAACTTGAGGGTGAGGGGCGCGTCAAGTGCCACGAACACGAGCGCTGGAGCTTACTGCCTTAATGTGAGCCTATCTTGATTGCAACAAAAAGGGAAGTCACCTATGTGTGTCTAAGATCTTATTCCGAAACCCAACGCGACTAGCGTCGCTAGTGCTTACGCACTCAGGCTTTCGGATACGTAGTATGGTGACTTCCCTTTGCCGCTTAAGATGAGACTGCTGGCGTCTTTAGCGCCGTAGCAAGAGTCCTAAGGCAACGATCGCCGCCAGTCCCAGGCAGAACCAACTGGGAGTGAGCAGGTGCACAACATTGAGGTAGACACCACTTCCTAACGAGGCCAGAAATACGAAGAAGAGTGAGATGCTTCCTCCTCCGGTTCCTCCTGCGCCTGCTGCCATGTTTGCGGCGGCAGGGCCGCCGCGCCTCGAGCGACGCCTGTTGCGTGATGCAGTGGGCTGGTTCGCCAGTTTGACCTCCAGTTGTCCGCTTTCAATCTGCGTGATCAAGCGATCAACCGAGCGTGGTAGCTTCACAAGCAACTGTCCTACCTCTAGCAGTTGCTTTAGTACTTGATCGATAGTCTCACGTGTTCCTCCACTCCCCAGGCCCAGGAAGTTACGAGCGTAGGGGGTAGCAACCTCAATAAAGTTGAAATTGGGAGCCAGGCTCGTTGAAACGCCGACCAGGGTACTGACCGCGCGGCCCGCAAAGGCAAACTGCGCAGGGATAGAGAATGGCTGACCATAGAGCAGTTTGACTACATCCTGCATCACATCTCGCATATCCAGATCACGCATTTGTCCCAGCGAGACATCGTAGTACTGATCGAGGAGCAGCGTAATGGCGCGTTCGATCGAGGTCATATTTGCGTTCTCGCCAATAAAGCCCAGCCGACTGAGTGCGGTCGTCATCATATGTGCGTCACGAGTGATTATACTCAGAAACATCTCGCGGAAAGAACGTTTCACATTTTTCGTAATCGAACCGACCATACCAAAATCCAGAAAGGCAATTACAGGAGCGTCAGGCGGAGAACCACTCTTAATAAAGATATTGCCAGGGTGAGGATCAGCATGGAAGAAACCGATATCAAAAAACTGATAGAAGTAGGCGCGTACAGTGCGTGATGCCGCCTCCAGGCGATCATAGCCAGCGGCCTCTATGGCTGGGTAATCATTCAGCTTGATCCCATCGATCCATTCCAGCACCAGGACGCGTGGTGTTATATATTGGTCATAGATAGTAGGGATATAGATAGTAGGATCATCTTTAAACATCTCTTTAAAACGTTGGGCATTGGCAGCTTCAGTGACAAAGTCGACCTCTTCATAGACAGTACGGCGGAACTCGCGATAGAAGCCCCAGAGATCGATAGCACTGGTATCTATAAATTTCGTGATGATCCAGATCACAAAACGCAGACTACTCAGATCCATTGTCACCAATTGATAGATGTTAGGCCGTTGTACTTTGACTGCAACCGTCTCGCCAGTCGTTGCGAGCACCGCTTTATGCACCTGTCCCAATGAGGCCGCAGCAGTACTCTTCCGTTCAAAGTCACTGAATATCTCATTCAGTGGCTTATCATAGGCATCCTCAACGACCCCAACGACATGTTCAAACGACTCCGCCGGGACCTCATCCTGGAGCGAGGAGAGGACCTCCAGTGCGCGCTCCGGCAAAAGATCGGCGCGCGTACTCAGAAACTGGCCCATCTTAATCATCAGTACGCCGAGCTTGAGAGCCGTCTGACGGAAAGCAATCAGGACATCGATCAAGACCTCAATATTTGGTTGTACCTCATAGTTGCCCCGTTCTCTGGCACGCAAGACACGTTTACGTTCCCGATATATCACCCAGAGTGTCCACAAGAGCAAGCGCGAGACGCTGAAGAAGCGGATAACCTGAGCAAATCTATTAATGCCGCGCGTGTGACTACGCATCGATACCCTTCTTTCAATGTATTTTACCCTACTATAGCAGTGCGCATGGAAGGAAGATCAGGGCTACCCATTATGGCAGTGCTGATGGAGGGAAAATCAAGGCTACCCACTACAACAGGCCTTGATATCTCATCCTCTCACTAAGAAGTACGTACCGAGAATTTCAGAGGTTCGATATTAGAAATGAAGCACGAACACTGCTACCACATAGGTAATAGGTAATAGGAAATTTTCAAGTTCGCTGTGATGATCGAGGTGGTAAAACACGTATATTCATAAACGAGATTAATTCTATGCTATTTGCATTTCTAGTAGTAATGTTGAGATATATCTGTGTCAAAAAGAGGTGATGTATGCGCGGTATAAAAAAGAGAAGCTGGCAAAGGCTTCTGTGGCCACTGTATCTGTCGTGCTTATTTATTGTATTGGCTGCCTGTGGTTCAGGTAATACTGGTGCTGCCGGTAGCACTGCTAGCGGCTCCAGTAATTCGTTTGCAGCAAAGCAGTCTGCTTCAAATGCATCGGCTGGTGCCAGTTCAGCATCGGGTACCACCAATACAGGATTAACCCAGAATACAGGTCCCAATTATCTTATTAAGACGCTCTCCGTATCGATGAATGTGACTGATACGCGTAGCACGGCCAACGATATTCAGGAATGGATCAGCACGAAGGATCCTCGTTCGACATCGGCTGGGGTGAACTACAATCAGGATGGTAATAATCTCTACACTATATCGATGACCTTTGCCGTACAGGCGACGCTCTATCCTCAGGTCTATGCCTATCTCAGAGATTATAATCTGCACAATGGTCAACTCACCAACTTTCATGAGACCGTGCAGGACGTCTCTAACGACTATGTCGATACGCAGTCGCGTATCACCGTCTACCAGGGAGAGCGTGATCGTCTGCTCGGCCTGCTCAAACAGACACAGAGTGCTAGCGACGTCGTCACCATTGAGCAGCGGCTCTCCGATGTGGAGCAGAGCCTCGAATCGACCGAATCACATCTGAATCTGTTAAACAGCCAGGTAGCATTTTATAACGTGACTATTCAATTGCAGCCGCTAGCGATAGCTGAACCAGTAATTCCACCAAATCAACCCTGGACTATCTGGCAGACATTCCATGCGGCATGGACTGCAGTGCTAGGGCTTGGTCAGGTATTGTTGGTAATACTGATCTGGTTGCTGACATTTAGCGTCTATATTATTCCACTGTTTTTCCTGATCTGGCTCTTTGTACGCTGGCGTGAGCGTAAGCAGAGCGTATTCTCTCGTCCGGCACCTGCACCTGCGTCAGTAAGTGCAAGGGCTCCAATGCCACCAAAACCAATGTCAGCCCCTGTAGCGACACCAACACCAACGGCGCCGGCAGGCCCTGTGAAAGAATAACGAGTGGTGTGCGGGAAGATACTCTCTTCCCGCTACGCTGCTAGCATCTAGCTTTCTGGCTGCTACTTACGACTGATCCGAACGAAAGCGTGTCTCCTCACTTATAGCCCAACTTCTCTGCTAGCCGCATCATAGTGATATTGCCCGACCACGTATGGATATTCAGACGCGCGAGCGTGACATTGTGAGGGCTGCCACACGACGTCAGAGGTTGTCTCGTGAGAAAATTGGACACCATCAGGGCTGTGGGGCTATGATGTAGATGTGGGAGGGCATAGTAGGGTTCAGGTGGTCTGGTCTGGTGGGAGTGGTGGCTCTTCCCAATAAGAACGTAACGTTGGATATATTCAGAGGGAGTTGTCTTGTGGCAGGTTGTACTCGCGCCCAGGCCATTGAGCTTGGTGAAGGTTATAGTTTGATGTTATTTGGTGGGCAGGAAGCTCTGCCTTCGCCTCATTCACATGCGTTTGAGTTTCCAGGTGATCAACAGAAGTTTGCACCTGATCGTCCTGCTGATGTGGAGCATGTGAAGCTGGATATCGCGTTGGACTTTGAGCAGGAGACCGTCAAAGGGACCGCATATACGACCTTTCGGGTGCTGTTCGAAGAGGTGCGTACTATTTCGTTGGATGCTGAAGAGCTGAATATTGAGCGCGTCGCGATCGAGAATGGCCCTGAACTGTCTTACACGCTCACGCCACGCAAACTGATTGTGACGTTGGATCGTGCCTATAAGCATGGCGAGCACTTTACGGTAGCAGTGACCTATAATGCGAAGCCGCGTATCGGCCTGCATTTTATGAAGCCGGTTGCTGAAGACCCGACGCGGCCGGTGCATGCCTTTACGTTTGGACAGCCGCGCTACCATTCGCACTGGTTCCCCTGCCATGACAGCCCCGATGATCGCGCCACCACCGAGATTCTTGCTACGGTCCCCGCGCAGTTTATCACGGTCTCAAATGGTAATCTGCTCGAGGTTATCGACAACGGTGCGACCAAAACACATCACTGGCGGCATGACGTACCGCATGCCGCATATCTGGTCTCGTTGGTCGTTGGCGACTTCGCCGAGATCAAGGACGAGTACAAAGGTAAGCCGGTGACCTACTATGTGCGTAAGGATCGCACCGAGGACGTTCCCTTCTTCATGGGTAAGACCCCTGACATGATGAAATTCTATAGCGAATTTACCGGTGTCGAGTATCCCTATGATAAGTATGCGCAGACGGTCGTAGAGATCTATACAGGTGCGATGGAACATACGACCGCTACCACGCACTCGTTTACACTGCTGCCCGATGCGAAAGCGCGTCTGGATATCGGTCATAATCTGGTCTCTGTTGTGGCTCACGAACTGGCACACCAGTGGTTTGGTGATCTTGTGACCTGTCGTGACTGGTCGAATGCCTGGTTAAACGAAGGTTTCGCAACCTACTTTGATAATCTGTATATCCAGCATGACAAAGGTGACGACGAGTTCAAGTACCAGATGTTGCAGGAGAAAAAGGGCTACTTGACCGAGGACGGTCAGTATCGCCGCCCGATTGTATACTATGTGTATCATGATCGCGGCTTCGAGCTCTTTGATCGTCACCTGTATAACAAGGGCAACTGGGTCCTGCATATGCTGCGTCACCAGTTGGGTCAGGAGAGCTTCCGCCGTGGTCTGCATGAGTATCTTGAGCGCTATCGCACCAAACAGGTCGTGACCGCTGATCTGATGCGTACACTTGAAGAGGTGACGGGCCATAGCCTGGAGCAATTCTTCCAGCAGTGGGTCCATGGTGGTGGTCATCCTGACCTGGATGTCAACTATAGCTGGGATGCTGAGCGTAAACTGGCGAAGTTGAAGATAAAGCAGACGCAGAAGGTTGACGAACTGACCGCCTGCTTCTATACACCACTGGATATCGCGTTTACCGTACCAACTTCAGATGAGGCTGCGCGTGACGAGCATACGCAGCAGATACAGATTCTCTCCTATCAGGTGCAATTGGGTGAGGATGGGCAGACCGAGCAGAGTTTCTACTTTCCATTGGAGCGTGAGCCTCTTATGATAAAGATCGATCCCGACGGCTGGCTCCTCAAGACTCTGAAGTTTGAGCGTGCGGCTCGTGCGTTGCGCTATCAATTGGCGCATGACAACGATGTGCTGGGGCGTATTGAGGCCGCTGAAGAGCTCTCCAAGAATAACGGCGACACGCATGTTGAAGTACTGGCTACCGCTTTGAATACCGATCCTTTCTGGGGCGTGCGTGAAGCCGCCGCTGTAGCACTGGGTAAGATCGGTACAGAGAAGGCGCAGGAGATCCTGATCAAAGCCTTACAAGAGATCAATCCTACCCAGTTCTCACGTGTCCGTAGCGCGATAGCAGCCGCGCTAGGGGAGTTTCAGCAGCCAGCGATGCCGTCACTGGCGCAACGCTCGGCAGAGGCTTTACGGACCGTCCTGGAACGTGGTGACGTGAGCTACCTGGTAGAGACTGGAGCCGCAGAGGCGCTGGGCAAAACCCGCGTTGAGGGGAACGTCGATTTCCTGAAGAAGCTGATCGATCGTCCAAGTTGGACTAATGTGGTACAGCGTGCAATCTTCTCAGGTCTGGGTGCCGGCGGAGAGGATCAGGTAGTTGACTTCATCGCAGGGTATGCATTGAATGGTGAAAACCATGTCACGCTGCGTCGTGCTGCGATCATGGGTCTGGTCACCGTCGCTTCCAACCGTTATCTTTATAGTGAATCAGCACAGAAGCGTGCTCTCAAAGCGCTCGTGACCGCCGTTGAGCACGATAGTTGGGGACCTGCACGTTCACTGGCAGCAGTGGGTCTACGCCGCTTTGGCGATGCCAGCGTCGCCGGCAAGCTCGAAGATCTGGCCGCGACAGAGCTGGACTCCGGTGTGCAGCGTAACTATCTAGTAGCAGCCCGCGCTTTACGCCAGGGGACTAAAGATGGTGAGCAGTTCAAGCAGTTGCGCGACGATCTGGACACTGTTCGCGAAGAGAACCGCAAACTGCGCGACCAGTTGAGCGAGATCCTTACTCGCTTAAAGTAAGTTCGCGTTGTAATCAGGTCTAATAGTAAAGGCTGCGGGGCATTACAGAGAGAGGAGATCCTCCTCACCTCTGTAATGCCCCGCAGCCTTGATCTATAAGTATACTATAAAGGCTTAACGGGAAGCCCAGAGCATGCCGCGCTGCATAATAGTACGAACCTCTGGCGTGCTGAAGTCCTGCGCAACATGACCAAGAGAGCTATAGAAGACGCGACCCTGGCCGTAGTGCTTTTTCCAGACCACTGGCATCGTGTTTCCAGTGAGCCAGAAGGCATGTGCACCGCTAAAAGTAGTCGTCGCAAGTACCTCATTATTGGGATCGACATGCATATAGTATTGCTCTGAATGGATAGCGAAGTCCTCCAGACCCTGCATGATCGGATCGTCGTGCTTCACAATATTGACGCGATAGTCGATGACATTGCCAGGATGGGCTACCCATTGACCACCGACCATAAACTGATACTCGGTATTGTTACGAAACGAATCACCCATCGTCCCATGCCAGCCAGCGACCCCCACGCCGTTACGGACCGCCTTGAGTAGTCCTTGCTCTTGCTCCGCCGTAATCGTGCCCATCGTCCAGGTAGGCACAACCAGATCGAGCGCCTGCATCTTCGCCTCATCCAGGTACGCATCCAGCGTATCAGAGATCTCAACCTCATAGCCCTGCTGCTCTAAGAATGGAGCAAAGAGCGCAACACCTTTCTGGGGCTCGTGACCTTCCCAACCACCCCAGACAAAAAGCGCCTTCTTCAATACATTGTCCTTTCTACTAAAAAGACCTATCTTCTACTTTGATCTTTAAAGACCTATCTTCTACTTTGATCTTTAAAGACCTATCTTCTACATTGAGCTTTTATTTTAGCATATGCAAACGCAGCACTTTTGCTTGTAGGTTGAGACCCAGTACCATGCAGAGTTTTCTAGGAGCGTGCCTCTTGACAAGATCAGCTATCTGTGGCATAATCTGCACCTGTAAGCGAGGCGCATTCGTCTAGCGGTTTAGGACATCGCCCTCTCAAGGCGGAGATCACGGGTTCGAATCCCGTATGCGCTACTAAAGTAAAAAGAGAACGTGAATTGTTCGCGTTCTCTTTTTTTTTGCCTCTGCTTCCTTTGCAGCCCTGGAACTTCATTCCAACAGAGGGAGGCTTTTTCAAGCGTTATGAAAAAAGCCTCCCTTACTGCCCCTTTGCTGGTTTAAGGTTGAGGATTGTATCAGGGGCGAATGACGTCACGAATGAGTGGATCGACTGTCACTGATGTTTCGCTCCAGCGATAGCAGGAGAGCAGTTCTGCTTGCAAGGCTTCGGCCTCTGCGTTATTGCGGGCGTGGATTTCGATGAGAGGATCACCGGCATTGAGATGTGCGCCGACTTTGGCCTGTAGTATGAGGCCAGTGCGATGATCGATGGGATCGCCCTTCTTGAAGCGACCGGCACCCAGACTCATACTGGCAAGACCAATTCCTTCAGCCTCGATACCAGCGATATAGCCGCTCTGCGGTGCGTTGACCATAAAGCGGACAGGTGCACTGGGTAGGAGTTCAGGATGTTCTATCTGACGTGGATCACCACCTTGTGCCTCAACGATCTCAACCAGTTTCTTCAGAGCCGCACCAGAACGGATAGCTTCCTGCACGATGGCATCGGCCTCAGCGTGGTTGCTGGCCTTGCCGGTCATGACCAGGATCTCAGATGCTTCATGATAGCAGAGTTCGGAGACGTCATCAGGACCTTCTCCACGCAGGATATCGATAGCCTCAACCATCTCAAGAGCGTTCCCGATTGCGCATCCCAGTGGCTGATCCATAGCGGTTAATGCCGCAACCGTATGGAGGCCAGCGGCGCGCCCGATCTCTACCATTGTCTGTGCCAGTTGGCGCGCCATCTCAATCGTCTTCATAAACGCGCCTGAACCGAACTTCACATCGAGTAGAAGATGCGAGGCACCGATTGCCAGCTTCTTACTCATAATGCTAGAAGCGATTAAAGGGATGCTCTCGATCGTGCCTGTGACATCGCGGAGGGCGTAGAGCTTGCCGTCGGCCGGTGCAAGATCATTGGATTGACCTGCCAGAACGATCTGATGACCATGCAAAAGGCGTAAAAAGTCTTCACGAGACATCTCTACACTAAAGCCGCTCACCGACTCCAATTTATCGACCGTTCCCCCCGTATGTCCCAGTCCACGCCCGGTCATCTTGCCGACCGCAACGCCACAGGACGCGACAAGTGGAGTGACCGCAAGGGTCACCTTATCACCAACACCACCCGTGCTATGTTTATCGATAACAGGCGACACAAAGTCCTGAACATGGAGCTGCTCACCTGAGCGAGCCATAGCGAGCGTAAGATCGCTGGTCTCACGCTCATTCATGCCACGCAGGTAGATTGCCATGAGCAAAGAGGCTATCTGATAATCGGGGATAGCCCCTGCCGTGTATTGTTCGATAAGCCAGGTGATCTCCTCGCTACCAAGCTGTTGACCGTCACGTTTTTTGCGGATAAGTTCAACTGTATGCATTTCCGATTACTTGTAGGAAGACCCAGGAGTCCCAGGCCCTCCCCTCCTGTTTATTGCGTGTCTCTCTATTCAGAGAGCACGATGCGTAGTGCATCGGCTGAATATCCGTTGTCAGTCTCGATCCGATAGCGATTCTGCGTCTGGCTACCCAGGCGTACATTGCGATCAAAGACGAGTTGTCCATTGGTATATTCATTAACACTGCTCTCTTGATTATACACGCCCTGGATAATTATCGTGTCGTATTGAGTGCTGTGATACGCCGACAATGCTTTAAACAGTGTCGCAACCTGTTGCCAGTCAGCGCATTGACGGAATTGAATACGCACCAGTTGCTTCTTGCCAATCATCTCTTCCTGACTGACCTCTTTATAGTCAAGTGCATCCTTCTCCAGTTCGCGCAGCTGCGCGACGGTCCGAGGCGGGAATGATTCTGGCGCTGCGGGACCGGTTGGGGCAGCTGAAGGTGCTAATGGAGCGCCGAAAGTAGTCTGCGCATATTGGTAACGCGCGGTCTGGTAAGGAGTTGTTGCCGGTCGAGTTGTTGCCGGTCGTTGTTGGGCGTTTTTAGCGGCTTGCGTAGCAGGTGCCATTGTTGTAGTAGGACGTGCTGTTGTAGGTGGTACTGGTGGATAGACCGATGGACGCTGTAAGGGGCTTTGCACAGCTTCTTTCGTACCTGGCACGCGCTGTACAGGTGGAATAGGTGGATAGACAGTACGTTGATTTTGGGTACGTGAAGGCGTGGATGGACGTGGGGCAGACTGTGATGGCTGAGCTGCCTTGAAATCACGCCCACAGTTCATACAATAGTCAGCCTGGTCGGGATTGATACCACCGCAGTATGGGCAACGCATATATTTTATACTCCTGATACATGAAGAACTACACCTTTTCCCGTAGTATAGCACATTATTTGTGTAACATTTCGGGTAAAAAAAGTCTTAATGTCCAGGTTCTCTCATGTGGTATGCGTTGCCCCTACCGGCTTGTTTGCGCTGCCAGAGTGATTTCTGCTGACTACCCTTGCTTTACGATAGCTTCTACAAGTTGAGCATTAGAGGGTGTTTTTTCAAAGAGTTGGATAACCTGTTCGGCCGCGCTACGATTAGGGATGCCAGCCATACGGCGGCGTACGATGGACATCGCGCGATGCTCATCGGGGGTAAGAAGACGCTCCTCCTGGCGTGTACTGGATGCAATGATATCGATGGCTGGGAAGATGCGATAATTAGCAAGTTCGCGTGAGAGCCGGACTTCCAGGTTGCCGGTCCCTTTGAACTCTTCATACACAACCTCATCGAGACGGCTGCCCGTTTCGACGATACAACTAGCAACAATCGTCAGACTCCCGCCCTCTTCGAGGGTGCGAGCTGCACCAAAGACGCGCCGACCAATCTCCAGTGCATGGGCATCGATACCACCAGAAAGTGTACGACTGCCGTGACCACCGCCGCCGCCGCCAGACTGCGAATAGTAGCCGCCATTGCCACCACGTTGTTGATAACGTGGAGTACGCGGTGACTGCCACATATCGGTGCTCATATTATGTGCACGTGCCAGCCGGGTCAGTGAATCCAGCATGATGACCACATCAATACCTTGCTCAACTTCACGTCGGGCATCGTTGAGCGCCCGGTCGACCATCCGGCCATGACTGGACGCTTGCTGATCAAAACTGGACGCATAAATCTTCACCTGGGAACCCTGGATCTCCATGCGCCAATCTGTTACCTCCTCTGGACGCTCATCTACCAGACAAAGATAGAGATGTGCCGCAGGAAAGTTCTGCTGGACAGCAGTCGCTACCTGGCGTAGTAACGTTGTCTTGCCCGCCTGGGGCGGGGCCACGATCAAGGCCCGCTGACCGAAGCCAAGCGGTACCAACAAGTCGAGCATGCGTGGAGCAATCGGTTGTTTGCCGGTTTCCAGTGTGATGCGACGATTTGGATGGATCGGAGTGAGCTTCTCAAAGGGAGTAGGTGTCGCTGCCACTCGTGATGGATCTCCTAGCTTTTAAGTTGTCTGTTTCTATCAGGGGATAATCCCTTCTTACTTTAACATATTCGTCAAATTTGTGTTGCATTCCTAACCATCTGAACTCTGCCAATTACCTGCCTGGCTCCCTGCTAATAATAGTTTTTGTCGTGTAACGTTAGTATCCATCAATGGATGGTGCATAATTGGCGATGTTTGTCGCGCTTTTAAAGCCTTTCTCTCTTTGATCCTATGCGATTTGGGGTCAGGTTTACACTGAATGAGGAGTTCAGTAAAATCTTGCACCTGTTGATGAAGGTGTGTTTGTGTGCCAGAGTTATCAATAATACGGATACATTTCTCGCTGACACCATACTCATGTAGTAGATGATATGTTTGCAGAGGGATGTCTGCATGATAGTAGTTACGGATCATCTCCTCAGAGATGAAATGATCATCCCTGAAGATAGGATGATGGGAGCGCCGGTTGACCCGCATGATACAGGTATCGATATCGGTTGCGAAGAAAAGGAAGTAAGCATCGCGCAGAAACTCTGGTTTGAACTGGCTGAGTGCCTGGCGATAATCGTCACGCGCAAACTCCAGCAGCAGGATTTGTTGCTCACAGATGAGATAGCGTTCTGCCTCTTTTTCAACCGCTTGCAATGCGGTATCCAGCACCGAAAAGTCGGTGACATCGAACCCTCCACAACTGGAAGGCTGAAACCTCTGGTGCTGAACATCTGATTCAAACAGGGCAAAGAGGAATGGATAATCATTAATATGTAGTGTCGACCAGTCATGCTTCTTACTTAACACATGAATATGACGTGCTGCAGTAGATTTTCCTGCTCCCGGTCGGCCTAAGAGGAATACTTTTATAGCCATGGGCGAACCACTCCTGTCTAACAACCCTTCTCTCATGCTAGCAAGATCGACATGACATATAGCAACAGATAGCAGTTTTTAAGAGAGCATCGTGAGAGGAGTTGCTGTTATAGTTAATATACACGTAACGCGTATAAAGGAGTAGTGGTAACGTACAAAGCTCTTGCTGGGAGTAATGAGCACATGTGAGCTTTTATACGAAAAGCATGGATATATATGAATAATAGAATAAATCAAGCGAGCGGTTATCTTTTGAGTGGAGACCAGCGGAGAAAATTACGTAGTTCGTAGTCCCAACTGATAACGACGTTGCCTCCTTCAACCTGTCCTTTTGCGAGAGCTACCTCTAGCGCCGATGTGATGATCGAGCGTACTTCAGGGATCGCAAACTCGGAGCCATGTTCATGCAAGATCTCGCTCAACTTAAGATAAGCATACGAGGTGATGCCCAGGCGAACTGTGATATCGTTAAGCTCGATCATACTCTCGGGACGGGAATGCTGATCAGGATAGACACGCAGGGCATCCAACTTGTAGGTACCGATAGTTCCTATACGCAGGCGCTCTGCATGTTCACGTGTGAGTTCGAGTGACGTATTGCGCAGCACGACAAAGAATCGATCAGCGTGAATATGGTAAAGCTTGCATTCAGGATACTCTTTAAAAAAGGTGCGGATCTGCTCCTGAATGCGTAGCCCGATCTCGCGTGTCAGATTACGTACCAGATGATCGCCGTATTTATTAGCCAGACTGCTGTGTTTATCGATATCAATGGCCATAAAAGAGACGACCTTGTCGGCGTAACGTGCACGCTTCTCCGCATTGTGATCCGCATCCCAGAGCTGAGTTAAGAGGTTCTCGACGTCGTGATTAAAATCATTTTCCGACGAGAAGTTACCAAAGAGTGTATCGACGAGTGCAGGCTTCTTCATTACCTCAGAGAGCCGGAGTGTTGCCTGTTGGCGTACATAGTAGGTGCGTAGCAGCTCCTCGATCATACGATTGAGCAGGCGCAGCACGCGTTGATCGGCAGGTGGGAAAGCGTCAGGGAGTTGCGACGCAACATAGAGCACGCCTAGCGGGATACCACTCTCGCCAGCGATTGGAAGAGCCAGGGCTGAACGGACAGGAACCTCAAGGTTACGAAAGATCGTCTGTGACTCGGTCACAGGGATATTTGGCTGATAGATAACGTGACGGCTTTGCAGCGCTTTAATGTAAGGATGGCTACAATGCTTATCGAAGGCAGAGAGCGTAAGTTTCGGCGTATAGGTCGTCGTATCCTGATTCTGCGCCTTGATTGACAGGTTGCTCATATGTAATGGTTGCGAAGTATCGCGTGGCAGCAAGATCCAGCAGAGTCGCCAGCGTGGCTTCGCTGCTGACGTAAGGCCCCCCATGTGTACAATGATATCGGCCAGGCCATTGAGGATTGTATCCTCATAGTTCAATGTATTGTTGATCTCGGTGGCCTGATCGACGATATCGCGTGCTCCGAAGCCCATACAGGTGCGTGAACGCTCTACATTTTGGTAGAGTGGTTGCAAGAGACGCTGGATAGTTGCAGTCGTCTCATTACTGAGCTGAATCGCGCTCGCCTCACGCTGAATCACAATCATCGTCTTATCGTGTTGCGCGACCGCCATCCCCTGTTGTTCTCCCAGTGTTTGTTTGCCTTGTAGGGGTTCAACGCGGAAGTCAGAACTGTATTGAAAGCGAGGACGAGTCGTCAGGAGAGCCTGTGAGGAGCCACTTGGACTTAACCAACCGACGAGAGACTCGCCTACCATCTCCAGATCCTCGACGCGCTGTATCTTACTGGTATCGGCATCTGCAACCAGTGGCAAGACCAGGCCAGCAGTGGTATTGGGGATCTCCTCACAGATCAGATGTAGCGCCATACGCAGGCTATGATTGACATAATAGCGCCAGAAAAGTTCTGCCTGCGCCATATTCACACGTTGATTAATCGAGAGCTCATCGAGTGCCGCCTGGGCAGAAATTGGATGTTCCTGCTCGCGATAGTCGTTTGCCGCGATCTCAGCCTCTCTAATAGTACGGATCTTCTGCCAGACTTGATCGATATCGGGGGGGATATCACTGGCCGTATAGCCTGTACTGATAAGTTCACGAATAATCGCGAGCTTATCTAATTCAGTTGGCGTATAGAGACGCCGTCCCTTAGGCCCACCGGGACGCAAAGGATTGAGGAAACCATATTCTTCCCAATCGCGCAGCTTATTCTCTGTAATGCCGAAGAGTTCAGCCGCTCGGCTAATTGTTACCGTCGCTTCATCACGACCTCTGTGAATACTTAGCATGATGCGTTCTTGTACATCATCTTTTCGTAGATGCTCTACGATTGATTGCCTACTGCGCACATCCATCTTTGCCTCCCTGGATAAGTGGAGAAAGCTTCAGGGCTGATGCAATACATGCATAATCGTACCACAATTGTACGCCTATTGTAAACGTAAGATGTGAAGTTTTTTAAGATTTTTGGCCAGATATGTGCCAAAATGCCCTGGATCATGAGATTATCTGAGTAAGTCGAGCTTATTATAAACTATTGCTTAATAAAATTAACTGAGACCCAAGAAAGCCTGAGAAAACTTAGTTTATGGTTGTGTAAGGAAAGAAGTTTCTTATCAACCATTGACAAAAACCTTCATTCTATGTACTATATACAGTAAATATAGCAATTTTCTTCTTCGTTGTAAACATTCTTCGGATATCGTCTGTAATCATGTAAGAAAACTAGCGGCGGCAAGCGTAGAGGAGTGGAAGGAACTGACACGAGACCAAGTAGCACGAAAATAGCCTGAAACTACTTCCTGGGAGGGTTTCTCTCATGCTCACAGAAACGACAACACGCAACGACAACGAGGAATGTACAGCGGTTGATGACCAGGCCTGGTACGATCTTTACAACTGGCTGCTTCCACTTGTTGAGATGTGGGTACGAGATTCTCGCGTGTCATCCTGGTATGGTCAGCACAGAGAGATCGCGGAAGATATTGCGCATGAAGCTGTCATGCGGACATTCCGTTATCATCAGCGTGCGGCTCGTGGCGAGATGGCCCCCATTGGTTCATTCAAAGCATTAAGTCGAGTAATCGCGCGTAACTACTTTCGGGACTGGCGTAAGAAAGACTGGTGCCTGGTCCGTTCGACGCAGGAAGATGGCGAACAACGCACCTTTGATGCGCATATCTCGTCGCACGAGATAGTAGACGCCGCGCAGATAGCGCTTGATCATCTGATGCTCGATTCTATTATCACATCTGTAGCCCAGGCTGTTGCGACATTTCCCAAAGGCCAGAAAGTAGCATTGTTGACCGACCTGGCAAACATGACCGACCTGGATAGTGAAGAGCCGTCACTCCTGGAGCAGGCTCTCTCCTGTGTTGGCCTACAATTAAGTGACTACAAACGCCCGCGTCCCGCAGACCCCGCGACGCGTGGCAGGGATGCCGCATTGCGCAGCATCGCCTACAAACGCTTGAAGCACGAGATCCAGGTTTAAGATCTTATTCCGAATATTCCGAAAACCAACGCGACTGGCGTCGCTAGTGCTCGCACACGCAAGTTTTCGGATCAGTAGTAAGCAAACAGTATTAGATCGACAGGTGCGAATCAAAAAGCGATAGTTCGTTCATACCTGTCCTGTCACCTGGAGAATCTACAGAGTCTCCAGAGAGTAGCGAGAAGGAATTATCCGACGCTCAGCGAGCGATCGTCACAATAGCCGATCGCTTCGCGGGCGTTTCGTAAACCCTACCAGGGTCACAGCGATAGAGAGACCCTGTCCGGCATACAGTTTTATACTGACCTGATCCATCGGCTCCATAGGGCTCCTCAGTACTGTAGGAGCGCGAATGTAGATGTGTTTACTAGCAGAGGGCCAGCTGTGGGAGCACACCCGTCGTGCGGATGCTAGCAGGATACGTCAGCGTCTCCTGAGGCACAAGGGCATCCTGAGCCAGAAACTCTGTAGCGAAAAGACGATCGGCGAATGTTTCAACCGTCGAGAGCAGGTTCGCCAATGTCGAAGTATTGCGGAACGTTATCACCTCTTTATGTATATTGTAGTCGCGTATCAGGCGTGTCTGTACTCTGGACCAATTATCCCTTTTGTAGTAGGAATGCATGATATAATCGGAGACAAAATGGTTATTGGCGCGTCTGGCATCGTGTATTCGCTGATGGATACGTTGAACGCAGGTACTCAAGTCAGCTTCGACAAACAGAAAGTACGCATCGGTGAGAAACTCGGGACTAAAGCGCTGTAGTGCATGCCAATAATCGTTGCGGGCGAACTCGATAGTCACAATACCATCGTGTTCTGTCGCTTCCGCATGGTGAACCTGCTGTTCCAACAGCTCCAGGGCTGTATCATAGACCGAGAGATCTAAGACATCGAAGCCCTCATGATCAGTGGAACGAAAACAGGTATGATACATCTCTTCATGTGACATATGGTGGAGAATACTATAATCATCCACGCACAAAGCGGAGTATTTGCGCTGATGGGCTATATCTGCCAGATGATGGATCGCCGTCGTCTTACCACTTCCAGGCCGCCCTAAAACAAACACCTTCACTAACATCAATCACACTCCTCCATCTTCCATCTGTGCTTTGTCATCTATCTATTTTTCTGTTGCTCCTCCCCTGGCTCATAAGGTGCATATGTCTGTGTTCCTGAATCCCAGGAATACACAATATTGCCACCGGTATCGGTACCCAATTTCAGCGCGAAATCTAACGAATGATAGAGAGTTGAACGCACTTCAGTCACCGGCCGTTTGTGCCGAGGGGAAAGAAAATCAGCAAGTTTTTCATAAGGGTACCAGGTCACACCCAGATGCACAGAGATCTCTGGCAGCATCAGTGTGCCCCCTGGCAGATCTGACTGTTTGACTGCGATACTCCCTTCCAGGGCCTTACGCAGACGCTCTGCATTATTCTTAGAGCGTTCCAGCGAGAAGCCCCGTAGCAGCAGACAATAGATGCCCCCGTAAATGTGATAGAGCTTACAGTTGAGATGGTTAGAGAAGAGTGCGGGCAAGAGATCATGGATACGCAACCCGATCGCTTTATTCAGGTGGTGCAACGTCTGATCGCCATAGCTATTGGCGATCGATTCCTGAACATTGCTATCGATATCGATAGCAATAAAAGAGATCTCCTGTACCGACTCATCCGTTGCGGTCGGAATCGTAATCTCCTCCCCATTCTCAACCTGTCTTCTTACGGTCTTGAGAATCTCTTCAAGGTCGTCAAGAAAGTCGCTCTCAGCCGCGAACTCCTTGAAGAGAGGGTCGACCATGCGCGGATCTTTCAACAGATCGCCAATAGTCTCTGTAATGTTTTGTCTGATGCGGTAGGTGTATAACAGTTCCTCAATAAGTTTAGCGATAACACGAAGAATACGCTGGTCTTCCTCAGAGAAGGCCGCGCATTCCAACGAAGTGGCATAGAGCACGCCCAGAGCGTGTCCGCTCTCGCCACCTATAGGGACCGCAATATTCGAGAGGATAGGACCTTCGATATCGCGATAATATTCTTGAACCTCTTCCCGTGCCAGCACTGGCCGATAGATGATATGGCTACTTTGATAGGCACGCAGGCTCAGGCTTGTCACCTGGCGCTCTGGTGAGACCATTGTCGCCCCAATTGAATGGCGTGCGAAGCGACTGCGAGCGCGTACGATGAGGCTACGTTGTTGCAGGGGAAGTTGCATAGTGCTGGGGAGCAGGATACAGCAATCTCGCCAGCGATCCTCCCCATTCTCCCGTTTGCCACCCAGGCGAATAACCATATTCGCCAAACTTGTCAGTACTGCGTCTGTCAGTTTGGGTGTGAAATCCATCCCCACATCAACCATATCACGTCTACCCTTACCCATATAGTGCTGCCAGAGGTCTTGCTCTTCGTAGAGCGGCTCCAGAAGCCGTCGTATGGTACGAATGACTGATTCATCGCGTTGAATATGTTCCAGTTCATCGCGTTGTACCACAATTATTGTACGATCAGCAGTTGAAAAAGGTAACTTTTCAAGTAATTCGGGCGGACATAATGGCTGTATGACATAGTCGCTTGGATATTCAAAAGTTGGAGATGCGGTGAGGAAGGTAAAAAAAGAACTTGTTTGACCGAGCCAACCTACCAGCGACTCTCCAACATTTTGCAGGTTCGCAGGTTCACATACCGGCAACTCCAGGTTGTGCGTATGCGCTGGTAAGACCAGGCCAGCATAGCAGCCTGGAACGGGTTCATACGCCAACAGGAGTGAGATCCAGAGGATGCGTGAGGCGTAGTAACGCCAGACCATCTGGTCGCGGTAGGTAAGCGTGATACGCTTGTTGATATGTTCGTCTTGTTGCTGCTCCCCACTGCCATTGACCTCTGAGAATGCCGTCTCAACCAGCTCCTGCTCCGAAAATTGGGTTGAGGAAGCCAGCATCGACCAGATCTCGTCGATATTTGGCGGAATCGCGCCCGGTGTCATACGCGCTTCATCCAGGAGTTCGCGGATAATCGCGAGCTTATCCAATTCGGCAAAAGAATACTGCCGTTGTCCGGTCGTCTGTTTGTTCGCGCTCTCTTCTTTTGGACGTAGCGGCTTAATCAGGCCCATCTTTTCCCAATCACGCAGTTGGCTTTCGCTAAAACCAAAGAGACGTGCTGCTCGCCCAATAGTGACAGTTACTTCATTACGCCCACGCTGAATATTGTGGTAGACACGACGCTGAGCGGCCTCATCTTTGAGGTGCCGTGCTATACGTTGTAGGTTGCGCTCATCCATGGCTATTTCCCTCAAAATTTCTAGAGAGAAAAACTAGGGTATATGTATTGAACACGTTTTTGACATATGTAGCCGCTAGATACAATAAAATACCCGCTTATCATAGCACACGCTCTCAAACCCTGTACATCTTTATATGACGTTTTGGTGGAATGTGTATTAAAAACACCCATAGATAATCTGTGGAATAAAAGAGCATAGGCCAGGAGTATTGAACAGGAAAGATCAGGTTGGCTAAGGTTTCCTACGAAATACTGAACTTTTCTCGTTCTATATATTGAAGAAAACAGATGTAATATCAAAAAAGTTAAGGTTCTTGGCTATTTATGAGGATACTCGCTGAGCTGAATTCAGCGAATATGTCTGGATTCCTCATGAAAGTGCAGTTTTGTTAGGATAAAACATTGATTTCGTGACATGAGTATGCTATAAAATCTAACAGGGGATGTCTATTACACGAGAGGTGACACATAATTTATAAGGAATTCTCTGAACGGCCTGGCGGTATTTGAAAATCTGGGGGCATAAATGGTAAGGGTGAGCAGAAAAATGACGTAGTTGTGGGATAAGAAGTCACTGGTAGCAGAGAACACTTTGTAGAAAACAGTTTTTCTGGCATGTTACCCGCGTAGGGACTTGCCTTTCCTGGAGGTTTTGGCTCATGGCTGTCTATCGACCAGCTTTACGTACGAACGATTGCCAGACGGTGAGCGATCAGGTCTGGGGTGAATTATATAGCGCGTTACGCCCATACATACTGAGTTGGGTGTATTCCTCGGGTGTGGCCTCCTGGCATGGGCAAGAGCACGATATCGCTGATGATATCCTGCAAGAGGCAGTGATTCGTACGTTGAAGTATACCAAACTGGTAGAGAAAGGGAATGGGTCGCCCATTCATTCGATTACCTGTTTTGGGCGTACGGTTGCACACAATCATTTTCGCGATCTACGGCGACGTGAATTGCGGCTGATCCGGCCTGTGCAGGACGGTGATATGCTGTTTATTCCCATCGGAGGTGAGGAGGTTGATCCCTCAGAGGTCGCACTGGAGAGCTTGATGCGGATCTCTGTGCTGATGGCGCTGGCCCGTATGATCGTGGATTTTCCTACGAAGCAGCGTACTGCACTCTTGATCGATCTTGCCAATCACGCTGATCTGACCGACGAAGAGAATCAACTTCAGACTGCCTTTAACACTGTAGGCATTGATCTGCATGAATATTGCCGCGTACTCCCTAATGATCCCCTGGAACGCAGTCGGCATGCGGCCTCGTTGAGTATGGCCTACAAGCGATTGCGCCAGTGCTTCCGTTTGCAGGCACACGATCTGGTACCGGATGGTTTCTAGGAGTATTGCTGCTGCATAGAAAAAGAGCTCGATCAGGGTGACAGCATTGCACACAAAGGAAGTGGCTATCTTGTGGTACAATAGCGGAGAAAATACTAGTGAGAACGACCACCCTCTTCGCCACACTCTACCATAAAGGATATGTGATGATGTCTCAAATACCTACACCTACCTATGCACAGCAGTATCTTTCGCTTATAGCAGACGTTCAAGCAGAGTATCTAGCGCGGCTCTCGGCGCTTGTAAATATCGATTCCGGTACTGGTCAGATCGCTGGTGTGACTCGGGTGATAGAGCTTTTGCAGCAGTGGCTTGAGAGTATGGATTTTGCGGTAGAGCTACGTGACGTTGAAGGTTTTGGCCCCAATCTGATTGCGCGTCGTCAGGGGCGTGGACATGCGCGTCTACTACTGGTAGGTCATGTTGATACTGTCTATCCTGCGGGCGCTGTTGAGAAGCAGCCATTTGCGATCCACGATGGTTATGCAGTGGGACCGGGCGTGCTGGATATGAAGTCGGGTGTCCTGCTGGCTATCTATGCGGTACGTACTCTTATTGAGTCTGGCTTTACGGACTATGGTGAGTTGATACTCTTTTTTAATAATGATGAAGAAGTTGGTTCACCAGGGAGCGCACCGATCATACGTGAACTTGCGAAGCAGGTTGACTATGCTCTGGTTTTAGAGCCAGCAGGAAAGCCGACGTCATTGACGAACGCGCGTAAAGGGACCGATAAGTATGTGCTTGAGGTCAGGGGGGTGGCTTCTCATTCGGGTGCCGAGCCGTACAAAGGACGTTCAGCGGTCGTTGAATTGGCGCACAAGATCCTGTCGATTCAGAATCTGCACTCATTGTTGCCCGGCGTGACCTTCAATGTGACCTCTTTGAGTAGTACGAAACCATTAAATGTGGTCCCCGATATGGCGACCTGTCATATTTCAGTACGTTCGTTTAGCCCACATGAGTTGGAGCGTGCCTCGGTGATGCTTGAACAGATTGCATCCAATCGTAGTGTTCCTGAAACCCGAGCGATACTGACGCGCAATCGAGGTCGTATCCCTTATGGGCCGACCCCTGCGTTGTCACATATGGTACAACTCGCCGAGGAAGAGGGCGAGGTGCTGGGAATTCAGTTGCAGGCACAGGCAAAGGGCGGCGTCTCCGACGCGAATATCCTGATGGATGCTGGTGTTCCGGCGCTGGATACACTTGGTCCAATTGGGAATGGGATGCATAATCTGGATAATGAACGTATGCTGGTCGCATCGATCCCGCTACGGGGTGCACTGGTCGCGGGACTGATCCATAAATTATGCGTAGAAGAGCAGAGTGAGCGCATAGATTAGCGCCCACTCCTGTGTTGATCCCTGAGAATGCTGTTTGCCTGTTAGCCTTCCCGATAGTGGTTCGTAATGGGGAGGCGGCGATCGCGACCGAAGGCCCGGTGTGAGATCTTGATGCCGGGAGGAGCCTGGCGACGTTTATATTCACTGATATCGACCAGGCGAATGATGCGTTCGACGGTCTCACGTTTGAAGCCCATCGCTAGCATCTCCTCAAAACTACGATCGTCTTCAACATATGCTTGCAGTATGGGGTCCAGTTCATCATACGGTGGCAAGCTGTCAGCGTCCTTCTGATCCGGGCGTAACTCGGCCGAGGGTGGCTTGGTAATCACGTTGTGTGGTATTACCGGTCGTTCGCTGGCCTTATTACGATAGATACAGAGCTCAAAGACCAGTGTTTTAAGCACGTCTTTAAGCACCGCATAGCCGCCAGCCATATCTCCGTAGAGTGTGCTATAGCCAGTAGCCATCTCAGACTTATTGCCGGTAGTCAGGACGATAGGACCGAAGCGATTGGAGACCGTCATCAGGATGTTGCCACGGATACGCGCTTGCAGATTCTCGGCGGCGAGTCCGGGATATTCTTTACCCAGTGCCGGTTCCATCATTTTGAGTGATTGACGGAAGGTCTCTTCGATCGGAATGGTCAGATAGCGTATCCCCAGGTTCTCCGCCAACTCCTGCGCATCGGACCTACTATGTTCGGTCGAGTAGCCAGAAGGCATAGAGATACCGATGACGTTCTCTGCACCCAGTGCGTCAGCAGCGATGGCGGCGACCAATGAAGAATCGATACCGCCCGAGAGTCCAATAATTGCCTCTTTGAAACCAGTCTTGCGCATATAGTCGCGTGTAGCGAGGACCAGAGCCGAATAGACCTCTTGTAGATGATCCATCTTTGGTTCTATTCGTTGTGGCGCACCGAGCCGTGTCTGATGGCTCTCAGGCGCTTTGAGCGGTTCCGTGGTAATGACCAACTCTGGCACCTCTGCCTGGCTGGCAGTGTAGCGTTCCTGGCGACCACGTGGGTCATGCAGTCGTGAACGGAAGACCGAAGGGGTATCGAGATCGACGATCAAGAGATCTTCCTCGAACTGTTTGCCGCGTGCGATCAACGCGCCGAGCTCATTGAAGACCATGCTGCCACCATCAAAGACCAGTTCATCCTGTCCACCCACAAGGTTGATATAAGCGATAATCAGACCGTTGTCCGCTGCGCGAGTCGAGATCATATCCTGGCGCACCAATCCTTTACCAGTTGTATAGGGTGAGGCGTTGATATTAATAATGACCTCGGCACCGGCCTGTGCCTGCAGGGAGAGTGGTCCAGTGGGATACCAGATATCTTCGCAGATATTAATCCCGACATGAATATCATTGATCAGGAAGATAGGTGCAGTCTTGCCTGCGCGGAAGTAGCGATATTCATCGAAGACGCCATAGTTGGGCAGATAGTGTTTGTGATAGCTATCAATCAGCTTGCCCTCATGCACAATTGCCGCCGCGTTATAGATATCGTGATCGCGATCGACAAAGCCAATGACCGCGGTCAGGCTGGGCATCTGCTCACTGGCCGCAATGATCTCATCCAACTTACGGAGGTTTGCCGTAATGAAGTTTGGCTTGAGTAGCAGATCCTCCGGTGGATAGCCAGTGAGCGCCAATTCAGGGAAACAGACGATATGAGCGCCAGCAGCATGTGCCTGTCGCATGTTTGCAATGATCTTCTGAGTATTCCCCTCTAGATCGCCGACCGTCATATTGATCTGGGCAAGGGCGATTCTTAGCGGTATAGTATTCATAATAGATCCTTTCCGTTCTGATGCATGGTGAACATACCTGTTCAGGAAAGAGAGGCTGTCGAGCTTTACACTTGAAGCTTTTTCAAGAGCTTTTTTAAAAGGAGTTGCTCTCTTATGGAGGCTTACGAGTTCCTGTTCTATGTCGCCCCACTGTTAATCCTGTTCTATGCTGGGTCCATACTATTTATACGCCCCACCAAACAGGTTTTTGGCATGTCTCTGCTTGGCGGATTGGTACTGGGTATTATCAATTTGCTTGTTGATATTGTAGCTTATAATGCTCACTGGTGGCAGTATTCATTCCGGCAAGTCTCGCTGGATAAGTCGACGCATCTGCAAATAACGCTAGCGAACACTGTGATTGGGATTATGAATGCTGTGCATGCACCGCTGCCGCTGTATATCACGCCGATCCTGATCTATGGAAGCCTCATATTTTTATTGATCTGGCGTTTCTGGGCTGGACGCTTGCGCTGGCTCTCCTGGTTGCTGCTGATTGGCACACCACTCTTCTGTATTGCCCGCGACATTCTTGATGCTGTGTTGCATAATTCATTGCAGACGTGGGAAAATGTGCCGCTGGCGATTGTTGGTACAATCTTCCTCTGGCTGATTGCCTTTTACGCAGGCTTTACCATCTTCTGGCGTACAGCATCCAAACGGCCCTATACCGAGTATACTGCCGAAGATGCCTTGCCCTGGCATCCTGCTGAACAACGCCCAACCACTTCTCACGAGATTTCATAGGTTGCTTATTCCCTTATATGAGCTGTATGAATTTGAATGACATTGGAAGGATTCGATTGTGAGTACTAGTGACGAAGAAGAGCAGCAAGATAACGTAGCACGCTTAAATGCGCATAGTGCGGATACCGTACTGGAGACGCTGGGTATTACGATTACCGAGGCTTCGAAAGAGCGTGTCGTAGCGACAATGCCGATTGGCACGAAACACCATCAGGTGCTTGGCTATCTTCATGGTGGTGTCTCGGTCTTATTAGCCGAGACCGTTGCCTCCCTCGCCAGCGTAATGCATATAGACGTCAAACGACAGAGCGCGTTCGGATTGGAGATTAACGCCAACCACGTGCGCCCTAAACGTGACGGCCAGCTTTACGCGACTGCGACTCCGCTGCACCTGGGTCGTAGTACCCATGTCTGGGATGTCCGTATTACAGATGAGCACAACAAACTCATCTGTGTCTCACGCTGCACCGTTGCTGTCGTCGACCGGCCAGCCGACGGTCGACGCTTCTTATAGTAATATAAAATACATGGGTGGCATGGAGGGGAGGCTCAGAGTCCTCCCCTCCATGCCACCCATGTCCTGCTTGATGGTAGAAAGTCAATGCTCTGCGTATGCTGTGGTTGTGTGATATAGTACATCCGTTAAAGATACTATCTTCTGTGTAAAGACACTGAAGAGTGATATATAGACGGAGCAGAATAACAGCATTATGATACCACTGCTAAACGATCTTACAACATATCTTATCGACCTGGATGGCGTGGTGTACCGGGGCGATGATCTGGTTCCGGGAGCACATGAGTTCATCGATTGGCTTGATCGTAGCCATAAAAAATACCTTTATCTGACCAATAATTCCTTTGCGAGTGAGACGCAGGTTGTTGCAAAGCTGGCACGTCTGGGTATACAGACAACGCCAGAGCATGTACTGGGAGCGGCTCAGGCAGCGGTCAAATATATTGCGCACAGTTATCCGGGGGCGGCGGTCTATGTGGTTGGTGAGGCTCCTCTCTTTGATATGGTGAAGAGCCATAAGCTAACGATTGCTAACGATGATTGGCAGAAAGCTGACGTCGTTTTTGTGGGATTGGATCGCTCATTCAACTATGCGCGTCTCACAGATGCGGTTCTGGCTGTGCGCAAAGGCGCTAAATTTATTGCCATCAATCGCGATCCGCTCCTCCCTATTGCCGGTGGCAAGCTGATTGCTGGTTGTGGTGCGATCGTCGCAGCGATTGCTGGTGGCAGTGAGACCGTGCCCGTGGTGATCGGCAAGCCTGAGCCAGGACTGCTGCACGAGGCGCTGCTGACACTGGCCAGCAAGCCAACTGAGGCAGTCATGATAGGCGATAATTTAGGTATTGATATCAAGGCCGGTATCGCAGCAGGCACCTATACAATGTTTGTGCTCTCAGGTAAAGATACCGCTGAAGATCTCGCCCGCTCTCCTATCAAGCCAGACTATATCTACAATGATCTAGGCGCTGCTCTCGCTGCAATTCAGCACGCACATGCATAAATAGCTGTGAACGGATCGAGGATGCAGTATTTTCCTGTGACAGTGGCGCTCCCTCTCTTAGAAAACCGGGGTGGGAGCGCCACTGTCACAGGAATAATCTCTGATACCTGCCTTGCTAAGGCTGTAGCGGTCTTACGCGTTATCACGCATGAGCTGTTCGCGGATCGCGATGATCTCACGGCGCAGGTTCTGGTTGACGTTGATAGACTGATCGATCTTTTCGCAGGAGTGCAAGACTGTGCTATGGTCGCGACCCCCGAAGAGTTGGCCGATCTCAATCAGTGAGGTTGTCGTCTCTTTACGGATCAAGTACATAGCGATCTGGCGGGGCGTGACGATATACTTGTCGCGCTGTTTACTGCACATAGCATCGAGCGAGATATGGTAGTAGTCTGCGACCGCCTGAGCGATCTGGCGGCTATTCAGGGTCGGCTCGCGCGTATCGGTGCCAAGTGAAGAGATCGCAGCACGTGCCACATCCATCGTAAGTTCAACACGATGTAACTGCTGATAGGCCATCAAGCGATTGAGACAGCCTTCAAGCTCACGGATATTGGTCTGGACTCGACCGGCGATATAGGCGATGATCTCATCGGGCACATGATAATGGAGGAGATCGGCCTTGACGCGCAGGATTGCCATACGTGTCTCAAGATCTGGTGGCTGAATATCGGCGATCAGGCCCCATTCAAAGCGTGAGCGCAGGCGTTCCTCCAGACTAACAATAGCCTTGGGCGGACGATCACTACAGATAACGATCTGCTTGCTCATCTCGTAGAGGCTGTTGAATGTATGGAAGAACTCTTCCTCCGTTGATTCTTTGCCCGCGATAAACTGGATATCATCGACGAGCAAGATATCAACAGAACGATACTTGGCGCGGAACTCTTCCTGGGTGCGATAGCGAATGGCGTTAATAATCTCATTGGTAAACTGTTCCGATGAGACATACAGCACAGCCAGTCCGGTCTGCACACCTTGATGGCCGATGGCGTGCAGCAAGTGAGTCTTGCCCAGACCCACACCACCATAGAGGAAAAGTGGATTGTACGACTCACCTGGAGCTTCGGCCACAGCCAGTGAGGCTGCATGAGCCAGACGATTGCTATTACCGACGATAAAGGCATCGAAAGTATAGCGGGGGTTGAGACGGTTATGTGCCAACATATTGGCACGTTGCTCGTTCTCCCACTCTTCTAAGGTATCTGACGATGCATACGAGAACTCGTTTTGCATAGGTGCGGGTGCGCCAGGTAGAGGGTCGTCAAAGGGATTATTATTATTTGTAGTCGCATTCGTATTATACTGAGGCACACGACGCTGAGCACCCTGTGACTGATGTGGCGTCTGCGAAGCACGTTCAGCAGTATAATTTTGTGTTTGTGGTGGCATACGAGCTGTGTGAGATTGCGACGACGAGTGCCCGGTAGCAGGGAGTGTCGAGGATGCCGCCGGGTGTGTTCCATTGACAGCCGTGCCTGGAATGCTCGCTGAGTTTGGCGGCGCACCGTATTCAGCGCGCATAATATCAAGGGAGACCGGTTGTCCGATGACCTGACTCAAAAGATCTTCCAGCACACCATGCCAGCGCGTCGTAATGACATCAAAGGCCAGGTCGTTAGGCACCTGGAGCGCAAAGGCCAGTGTCTGTCGTGCCTGCCTATCAGTTGCGTCGCCGGTTGTTAGCTCGATAAGGAGCGCTTCTTGTAACCATGTTCTGGTCAAGGCGTCGAGCGGAGTAATATCCAGTTGTGCTAGCGTCGTGCGCCAGATCGTCGCGGTGTTCACCGTGTTATTCTCCCGTACCCTCATCCTGAATGAGCGCGACGCACTCGATCTCAACCAGCGCCTTGCGCGGCAGTTCAGCGACCGCGACAGTCGAACGTGCGGGCAGAACATGTTTAAAGTAGGTGGCGTAGATCTCGTTCATGGCCTGGAAATCGCTCATGCTGGTCAAGAAGATAGTTGTCTTAATAACAGAATCGAGCGAACTGCCGGCGCTTTCTAATAAAGCCCGTACATTTTGCAGGACACGATGGGTCTGGGTCTGGATATCTGTGCCCACGATCTCACCGGTAGCAGGATCGAGCGGGATCTGGCCCGAAGCAAAGAGCAATTGACCGTAACGAATAGCCTGACTGTAGGGGCCGATGGCTGCTGGTGCCTGCGAAGTGCTTATTTTTATCAAAGGTGTTGTGTTGTCTGACATATACTAGTTTTCCCATCACTCTCAATAGAGATATAAATGCTCTCTGATAGCCGCTGAATAAGAGACTCGTGTAAGATACAACGATCCACAGAGATAGGACACGCGGAGTGTCAGGTGCGTACCCTTGTTCACCAACAGTGATGCTGGTGTTCTGGTCAATCAGAATTGACCATGACCGGCGGGGGGATAGTTTCCCTGAGCATAAAAGCCCTGTCCCTGGTGTAACGCGGCCTGTATCGGTGGTTGTTGCGTACCGGGTGTCGTACTCATAATCTCTTTAGCACAATTGCGTAATGCCTGTTGCATCTCAGCCGCCGACGTAAAGCGCTCCTCTGGCTCTTTTTGCAACGTGCGGGTTACCAATTGTTCCAGAGCAGGGGGGACCAGCGGGCTAAACTGGCGTAGCGGTGGTGGATTGGTCGAAGCGTGCTGCATCGCGATAGAGACAGCAGTCGGCCCAACGAAAGGTGGTCGGCCAGCCAGCATTTCAAACATCACGACACCCAGTGAATAGAGATCGGAGGAAGCGGTCAGGATCTCTCCACGAGCCTGTTCAGGCGAGAGATAGTCAGCCGTTCCCAGGACGATACCACTGTTGGTAAGTCCAGCATCCTCAGCAACACGCACAATGCCAAAATCCGTTAATTTGACCCACGCACCACCATCACTTAAGCTGCCATTGCTACCGCTCCAGGCTAGCATAATGTTCTGGGGCTTGATGTCACGATGAATAAAGCCTCTCGCATGTGACACCTGAAGGACTGCGCAGACCTGTGCCGCGATCTCGATCGCCTCACGAGGCTGTAACTGGCGGCGTTGTCCGATAAGTTGCTTTAATGTAGGACCTTGAATATACTCCATTACAAGGAAATATTGGTCTGCCTCTTCGACAAAGTCATAAATAGTAACCGCGTTTGGATGCGCGAGTGCCGCGGTGGCGCGAGCTTCTCGACGGAAGCGTTCGACAGCGCGTTGATCACTTTTATCCAGGGATCGCAATACTTTGATCGCTACGATGCGCTCAACGCGGTGATCCCAGGTCTTGAAGACACTTGCCATACCACCAGTAGCGATATGCTCACGAATCTCGTAGCGTCCTGCGATCAGAGTACCCTCAAATTGGTTCAACGTTTTATCCTCAAGCGACCAGGCGAATGCTCTATCAGAAAAATCTTTTTCAGAGGGTAGTATACCATTAATGAGTTATGTCGTCGAGTGCTACATGACCGGCGTTTGTCCCTCTACTTTCCCTTTTTGCTCTTAGCCATCCAGAATCCTGGGCTTCCGACTGGTAGGCCTCAATCTTCATCGATAGTGACCAGTGCCAGTCGGATTACTCTGCTCTCTATGCTCTATGCTTTAAGCATGTTACTGGATAGATCAAGGAGTCCAGCATGGTCTGGAGTCCGCATCGAAGTCTCCTCCTGTGGTCATCGTGAGTTGTTGCTTGCTCTGAGGGTCGATAGAGTAGTTTCCAGTCTTTGGATCTTTTACTATCTTCGCTAACCAGAGATCGAACGACTGATTGGTATAGCCGATGTAGGCAATCTGTTGGCCATTTGGTGACCAGATGGGCATGCTGAGGTACTGGCTGGTCATTAAATTTGTGGCGTGCCCATAAGGGATCAGGGCTTTCTGTCTGTTGGCGTTACTGCCAGGATTGAAGGACTGATTATTGGGATCGCTGGTGACCCCATTTGGCACCCCCATGAGATACATACTCATATGCGTTGCATCATCGCGCCGCAGATAGAGAACCTGATTGCCGTTAGGCGAGAACGCTGGTTCGAGATTCGCCAGATTCGGGGTTCCGGGAGTTATGGGGACCGATGGATAGTTGCCCATCGTATAGGCTCCTGGATGGTAGACAGGGTTCTGGGGATTCTGTGCAAGATCCTGTTGCACGATATTAGCATCCTGCAGCATAATCTGGATCTGCTGTTGCGTGCCTGACGAATCGTACTGGTAGTTGGTATAGACGATCTGGTCCGGGTGACCTGGTCGGTAGGCTGGATCGCGCAAACCACCATCCCCATAGACCGAGTATGCGATGATCTGGGCCGTATTTGCACTGGCATCGTTGATATCTACCTGATAGAGCTGAAGATCCAACAAGAAGGCATTAACGCCGATATCCCAATTTTTATCGAGGTCGCTCAGGAAGATCAGATGCTGGCTATCGGGAGCCCAGGATGGTTCTGCGAACCAGTGGGCGGTACTGATTGGAGCGTTCGCGCCATTTGGTTCGTAGCTTCCCTGACCGCTGATCAGGATCTTTGGTGTGCCGCCAGATGCTGGCATATAGGCGAGATCGCTATAGTCTTTGTAGAGGATGGTAAACGCTACCCATTTGCCATTGGGTGAGACCGCGGGATCGCGGACCTCAATACCATGTGTCAGCTGTTCAGGATGCTGCTTATCTTTCCCATTCAACACATAGAGATTGCGGTCTAACGTAAAATAGAGCCGACCCTGGAAGGCTGCCTGATCAACGTTGACTTTGATGTCGCCGTGTGTCCCTTTTGTCACGCTCTGGTAGTTACTCCCTGCGCCGCCCAGGCAACTCTGGAGGGCAATCGAGAGCAGTGCTAACACGACGATAAGATCGCGTAGATGGTGTTTCTTCATAGATATATATCTTTAATTATTTTTCTATTTGCAGGAGGATGCTGAATACTGTATGCTGTATGCATTCTCCGTCAAATTACTATAATTCTTGACATGTATTCCTTTACTGGTAGCAATAGCTCCTGCTATGATTATTATTGCATTGCACTTAAAGAGCCAGAAGTCGCGAATAAAAGCAACTTGAGTACATTGCTCATATCTGTTGTATTGAGTGGACGATCTGTGCTGAGCGCCTGCTTTGCCGTGCTTGTGGGATAGGTCGTCTGGGCGGGTGTTGTCGCCTGAGCTATGCCTGTTGACGTTGATTGAATAGAGCTAACCTGATCTTGTGGGATGCAGTTTGGCTGTGTCGCAAACATCTGCTGTATTTTTGGCTCGATTGCAGAACAGATTGGTGCAAAGTTGCCACGCCCATTGGTTATCTGCTGGGCATAGTCGGGTGGGGTAAAAGAGACCTTATCGATCTTGTTGATATCCACATTTTGAGCAATCTGAGCCAGGGACGCAAGTTGATTGAGTGTCATATCAGTCATTAGATAGCCATCCAGAGCTTTCAGAATCTGAGGTGCCTTAGCAATGTCTTGCGATTGGGTGATCTCTTCCTTCATCTGACTGAGCACCTGTTGCTGGCGTTCTGTACGCCCGAAGTCACCGCCGAGATCGGCATGGCGTGTACGTACATACTCAAGGGCCGTCTGACCATCGAGATGTTGCGGGCCTGGTGGCAGATAGAGGCGTTGATAGCCATACACATTACCCCCGCTTGTTGTACTGGTATCGTCTGGATAGTCGTCGTCGGTGATCGGGTGTGTCACATCGATATTGATGCCGCCGAGCTCGTCGATAACCTTGATAAAGCCCTGTAAGCCGACCCAGGCATAATGATCTATACGGATGCCATAGTTGCTTTGAATGACATCCATGATATGACCGGCGGCGGCCCGCGCCTTTGTTGAGGCATCGTTCCCCTGCCATGCAGATTGAAATACCTCATCTATCTTACCGCCAGGTGGTACATAACTATAAGCGGGGTCGCTTACCTGCATATCACGTGGGATCGAGAGCATTCCGACATAGTTTGTTTTGGGATCGATCGTAATGATAATCACTGTCTGTGCCAGGGGCTGACCTATGTTGGGATCATTACCTTTCCCATCGGTATCGCTGCCGAGTAGCAAGATGTTTGTGCGTTGTGTGAGCGGATCTACCTGTGGTACCGTTCCTTTGCGGATCGCAGTCTGTCCTGTAATATCATTGATAGTGCTTGCATAGTTAAATTCATAATAAGCGAAGGCACTTCCGCCCGCCACAAGTAGAATTACCAGAATAACCAGTAGTACGCGTGCCCAACGTGGTACACGTTTATTGGGCTGTTTGTGTTGTGCGTACAGTGGGCGTTGTGGTCCAGGAGGTAGTGGTGGAACTGGCTGGTTAGGATAGATTGGCTGATTGGAATAGATTGGCTGGTTCTGGTTGGGATAGATAGGACCGGGTACCGCTGGTTGCTCCACAGTTGGGATCTCATCTGCCGCAAAAGACCACATGGGTTCTTGTTTATGGCCGTCAGATGCCTGAGCTGCCCGGGAAGGCTTCTTTATAAATTGACTCACGTGGAGGGTTCCTGCTTCCTAGATAGGGTTACTGTTTTTATACATTTGTATCAGAATATTGAGCCTGCTTATTTGTGTTCGCTTGTGTCAATGTGCTGCAAAAAGCAACAATATTTATCATTATAACGATGGTTGCAGTGTTTTTTTATACGATAGTTCTATGGTCGTACTCTTGTGCTGAGAATGATAGGACTATCTGGTTGGCAGGCACTCACTGGTGAAACTGAATATATTTAACATTTTTTAGCGACAACTTTACATAATTGTAAACTGTGCTTAATTAACCACTAAATACTTCATGATACCTTTAGGATGGGTAAAGAAATAGGGCAGACTCGTAGAAACGCTATTGGAATGCTATAAGTTTGTAAGCGTACGAGCCGTCTTGAAGTACCAGGTATGGTGAAGAATGCGTGTTGCAATTATTACAGAGAACTTTTTGCCAAAACTAGATGGGGTGACACGAACGCTGGCTCGTTTGCTAGAGCATTTGAATGCAAACGGTGATCAAGCACTTTTGTTAGGCCCTGAATGTGGCATGGAAGAGTATGCAGGAGCAAAAGTGGTTGGTACCGCTGGCGTTCCACTCCCGTTCTATCCAGAGCTGAAGTTTAACTTCTTTCGACCGCTCTTTCTGCGTCGTTTGACTGAGTTCCAGCCAGATATCCTGCATGTGGTTGACCCGGTCGTGCTTGGTGCAACCGGACTAGGGGCGGCCCGTTTGCTGAATATCCCGATCATCTCTTCGTATCATACGAATCTTGCTGCCTATTGCGAACATTTTGGTTTTTCTCTGTTGACCAAACCGATGTGGGCCTATAACCGTTTTATCCATAATCAGTGTGCGTTGACGTTCTGCCCTTCGCCTTCAACAGCGGAGATGCTGGAGCAGCAGAGCTTTGAGCATCTCCGTCTCTGGCCACGTGGTGTCGACCTCACACTCTTTGATCCTCAACGGCGTAGTGAGGAGCTCCGCTCAAGCTGGCTCGGAGGCGATCAGAGTACTGGCGCGACAGCTGCTGAAGGGAAGCAGATCTTACTGTATGTTGGTCGGGTCTCCTGGGAGAAGAATCTACGCCTGTTGATCCAGGCCTATCGTCAGATGGATCATAGCCGCTGTCACCTTGTTATTGTCGGACATGGTCCCGCCTTTGACGAGGTCAAGCAAGCCCTGTCTGGTGTACCTGTGACGATGACCGGCTACATGAGTGGCGAGGCTCTGGCGACGGCCTACGCTTCTGCGGACCTCTTTGCCTTCCCATCTTATACGGAGACCTTTGGTCAGGTCGTACTGGAAGCGATGGCGTCTGGCCTGCCGGTGGTTGGATTGCATGCTGAAGGTGTGCGCGACCTGGTGCAGCAACAGCATACAGGTTTCTTATTGAAAGCAGGTACATTGAATGAGCCGCAGCAGATCGCAGGCTATCGCGAGTATCTGACACGGGTTGTGCTGGATACTGAACTGCGTATGCGTATGCAGCAGAATGCGCTGGCGGAAGCACGTACCCATACCTGGTATGCTGCGATGGAATGTTTGATGGATGGCTATCGTGAGGTTATAGGACAGTCCCAGGCACTGCTGGCTGCGTAGCTATGCTGTCGGATAAAGAGTGAGGGGAAAGGATGATCTCCTCTCAATCTATGGCCTCGTATCAGCATCGTCACTGTGTTGTTAGCCTGATCTTGTCTGATCTTATTGTGTGGACAGGTCTTGAAGTGCGCTTACATATGCGTCGTATGTATGTTGATCAAACAGCACGAATTGGACGAGCTCTAGCGTGGTCGCCGTCTGTAGATGTTTTTTGACGGTGCTGAGCGCGATTGGTGCTGCTGCGTTGACCGGGTAGCCGTAAATGCCAGTGCTGATCGAAGGAAAGGCGAGACTCTTGATATGGCGTTCGTCAGCCAGTTCAAGGCAGCGTTGATAGGCACTACGCAACAGTTGGGCGTCATCGTCGCGACCGTGATAGACAGGTCCAACGGCATGGAAGATATAGCGTGCTTTGAGCTTTCCAGCCGATGTGGCAACTGCGTTACCGGTGCGACAGCGCCCGATTATGCGGCACTCATCCAGAATACCAGGACCAGCGGCACGATGGATGGCACCATCGACGCCACCCCCACCCATCAAACTCGAATTTGCAGCATTCGCGATCGCATCGACCTCGCTCTCCACTATATTGCCGAGTAGCAGTGTCAGCGCTTTTTCATTGACCATCTGTGTTGTATGTGTTGTCATTGTTTTACTATACTCCTCGCTCTCCGCGCCGCTTACTTCAAATTGATCCTCACATATGTGGCAGAGAGAGCCTCTCTTTTTGTACGGATGAAATAGCGGTGGGGGATATACGGTGAGATATATGTAAAGGGCGAGACATGTAGTTGTAGGCGCACTCTTAAGCGTGCTCTGAGGAAGGGCCGTGAGTGACGTCTTCATGTTTGCTGTACTGTGCGCTTTTTCTACATTAAGTAGAATTCCATAAATGGTATGCATAGCCCCTATCCAGCATCGTATGCAGCGTGCTATGTCCTGAGCAAGCACTAGCATGGCTAACAGCGAACGATCCTGTTGGGGCTACGCAAAATTGGCAGTGAGACTCAGTTTACAATGTACTATTATTACTTCTTGATTACTGCGTCTGAGAGCTCTTTGCCAGGGAAAAAGCGGACGCGCTCTTTGGCAGGGACCTCTATAGGTTGACGGTCGCGTGGATTAACCCCCTTACGTGCTGCACTCTGGCGGACTTTGAAGGAGCCAAAGCCCACAAGGCGAACTTCGTCACCTTCTTGTAGTGCCTCGCGGATAGTCGTGAGAGTAGCCTCCAGTACCTCTGCTGCCTGTTTTTGGGATAGTTTTGTTTGTTTGGCAATACGCTTAGAAAGCTCTTGCCGACCAATTGTCTGGGCTTGTTCGGTCTCTTTTTCGGCCATAGGATTCTATTTCCTCCTTGCAACTATCAACACACGTCGCTTGGTTACCCGATACCAGTTTGCCGGGCTTGTAGAGCGGCGTCACAACCTCACTGCCGATTAGGAGTATAGCACGCGATTTTGAGAAATACAAGCGTCCCACTATGTCTATATTTGAGTGCTATGGCCTGGAGTAGCCTGACAGGCTCGCTCGTGCCTATCTCATGGGCAGGAAAAAGGCTGTAGAAGCAGGCTCTATATAAGATTGTTCTTTTCTACAATCGGTTACGATTCTGGTTATATATGGCATACTTTAAGCCTTTCTATAGCCAAATGGCTGGTGAAAGACTCGCTACCTATCTTCACTCACTTTTTGTCTATCACAAAAGTTTGTTCTCGGGAACGACTGCAGAAACGATATAATATAGAATGCCTGCTTCAGTTTCTTGTTGTGCGAGGGCTCCTGTTATGCAGAGATATTCGAGGTGTGCCAGCACTTCTGCCAACGCGAGACGTCGACTCTCATCGTCTTGAAGGCGTGCGCCAAAGAGTTGTTCCATAAGTTGATTAGCCTGTCGAGGTTGTGGTGCGAGTAATTCTAAAATTTGTTGCAGTCTGTGCTGATGGTGTTCGATAATCTCTGCAATCCTTGTGGTCAATGTTGTGAACGGAGCGCCATGTCCTGGTAATATAAGTTGTGCTGGCAGGGGCTCTACTTTGTGCAGTGATGCCAGATAGTCGCCCAGTGGGTTTCGGCGCTCTGCGGAGGAGTAGAGGCCGATGTTGGGCGTGATACGTGGCAGTACATGGTCAGCAGAGAGCAAGAGGCCATCACGTGTACGAAAGAGACATATCTGCCCATCAGAGTGTCCAGGGGTCCATAGCACCTGATAGTGCTCATCTGCCAGCTCGATCACCTGCCCATCCTCTAGCGGAACAAATGCCGTCGCGGGCGGAATATCCAGAACGGAATGTAGTTCAGAGGATGATAAGCTCAGATACCAGGGTTGCGAAGGTACGAGACCGTGTCGTGAGAAGAAGTCTATCGCGCGCTGTGCCTGCTCATGCCGTCCCTCTCCCCAGACCGCATGCATACGTCTGGCATCGATAGGATGCATATAGACCGGTACCTGCTGTTGCGCATAGAGCATCCCTGAAAGGCCGATATGGTCAGGATGGTTATGTGTTAGCACAATTGCCTGTAATTGTGAAATAGCGAGACCTGCCTGCGCGAGTCCCTGGTTCAGGGCCTCCCGTACCCCTGGCGTTCCAATCGCAGTATCCACCAGGACCCAGCCTGTCTTACCTACCAGGGCGTACATATTCACCGTTTTCAATGGAAAAGGGATCGCAACCGTCAGTTGCCAGACACCAGGTACGACTTCGTGTGCAACCTGTTCCGGCTCAGATGAGGATAGAGCGGTAACTTGTGGAGTATATGACATCGTAAAGATCCTTCGGCTTCTATGCAGACATGCAGGACAATCTGCACTACTTTTGCTGAATATTCAAGCATATATAAAAAGAGATAGACCTTCTATCTGATTGTAATGTTCTTGCAGCGCTTGTGTCAAACAGAAAGAAAGTGAAAGAAACGTGCGCTATAGGTCATGCAGATGATTACTGGATTTCTCGCAAATTTTTATGAATGTGTGAAATAAATCACATTTTGAATGTGAGATTATTACGGCAATCCATATGTACATAGGTGCATTTTTATACTACCATAGTAATGGATGAGTAAACACAAGCTTCATGGTTTTTTCTTCTGAATAGCTATATACGTATGAATAAAATTAATAAATTAATTATAGCGAGTATCTCTTGTTAGCCAGGACATAATCGTATCTTCGTTAACAAATTTCATATATTGAGGTACTAACTAAATAAAATAATATTATGGAGGAAAAACGTGAGAAAGTTACAGCGTGTATGTGTATGTCTATGCCTGCTGTTGTTGTCTATTGCTATCGTTGGTTGTAATAGTCAGACAGGGAGTGCACACGCAGTTGCTCCGAAAACAACGCCGGTCGTGACGCCGACCACAGCACCGCTAACCCCAACTGTACCGACCGTGAAGTCAACGCCAGCCGCGACGTCAACGGCAACCTCGGTTACTTTAACGCAACAGACAACTAATCAGGTCTCTGGGGGAGGCAGCTCTTGTCAACCTGAGCAGTTTCAGGGCGATCTATTCACTTTAACGTATCCCAGTTGCTATCCGAGGCAAACGGTTCCTGTCCCTGGACAGCTGGCAGGCAACCACCGCTTTGTGTATCCATCAGCCCCTCATTCCTATCTTGATGTATATGAGCACAATGAAGATCAAGATCCTGGGGACATGGCGGCGCATACGCTGAGTCTTACGAATGCCGAAATGCTACAGGCTGGTATGAATGGTAAAAATATTACGTTTACATCAGCGACTGGTATTCATTGGAATGGCTGGGATACTACCATCACACTCTCGCAGCCGCCGGTTGGCTTTAGCAGTCAATATCACATTCGTATATTGACATATAGTGTTGGTGCATACCAGAACATTGTTATTGGTATCCTTGCCCCTGAAAGTAGTTTTGCTACAAACTATCAAACAGATTTTTTGCCAATCATTCAGTCATTGGCACTGAGAACCACAGGGCCGCTTGTGCAATTTCAGGGTGATCAATTCACTTTAAAATATCCCGAGTACTTTGGTGAGCAATTGATACCTGTCGATTTTCAGCCACAAGGTAACTACCGTTTTGTGTATCCAGTAGCTCCTCATCCCTATCTTGACGTGTATGAGCACGACGAAGATCAAAACCCTGGAGAGATGGCGGCACATACGTTGGACCTGACAAATGCCGAAATGCTACAGGCCGGTATAAATGATAAACCTATCACTTTTACATCAGCGACGGGCATTCATTGGACAGGTTGGGATACTACTATTACACTCTCGCATCCGCCGGTTGGCTTTAATGGTCAATATTATATTCGTATATTGACATACGTAAATACAAATACACACCAGAAGATTGTAATTGGTATTATGGCCCCTGTAAGTAGTTTCACTTCACTGTATCAGGCAAAATTTTTGCCAATCATTCAGTCATTGACACTTAAATAATTCTTCAAGTTATTGAGCATCTCTTGCCGAACAGAGATAATAGCGTGGGAAGAGTACTGCTCTTTCCATGCTAGCTTCTATTGACAGCTCTCAAGTAGCTGAACAGTTTCTGGTAAAATGTATTTTATGGAGTAATGTATGGGCAAATTACAGCGTATGTGTATCTGTATATGCATCCTGTTGTTATCTATTGCTATCGTTGGTTGTAATAGCCAGACAGGGAATACAACCTCGGTTGTTGCGAAAACGACTCCAGTAGCAACGCCGACTACTGCGTCAATGACTGCAACAGCGTCGGCTGTGGTAGCAACGCCAACACCAGTTGTGGTAGCAACGCCAACGCCAGCCGTGACGCCAACGAATGTAACTACGTTAGTGCAACCAACTATTGTCTCTCTTCCTGGCGGTGTTAGCGACCAGAACGCCACTGGGAAACTCCTGCAATTTCAGGGTGATCTATTCACATTAAAGTACCCCGAATACTTTGGCAGGCAAGAGGTTTATATCCCTGGGCAGCCGGCAGGCAACCACCGCTTTGTGTTTCCGATGGCCCCTCATTCCGGTCTTGACGTGTATGAGCACGACGAAGATCAAGATCCTGGGCTCATAGCGGCGCATACGCTGAGCCTTACAAATGCTGAAATGGTGCAGGCCGCAGTAAACACTAATACGGTCTCATTCACATCCGCGACAGGTATTCACTGGGTTGGTTGGGATGTTGCAATTACACTATCGCATCAGCCGCTGGGTTATAGCGGTAAATATGAGATTCGCATATTGGTCCATGATACTGATGCGTATCAGCATATTGTCGTTGGTGTTATAGCCCCTGAAAGTGGTTTTGCTACAAACTATCAGACAGTGTTTTTGCCAATCATTCAGTCATTGACGCTTAAATAAGCGCAAGCGATTCTTTGCGTGCAGGTAAAAGTACCTGTGCGCATTAGAGCGGTAATGGGAAGAATGCCTCTCCTATTACCGCTTTTTTTTATAGAGAGATCCGCAAAACTGAAATATTGTAGAGGGAAATGTGCACAATTTCGAGTTATCCACAAGTTATCCACGTCGAGAGCGGAAATTGGTAGGAAAGACTCTTTTCCCACGTGCCCAAGAAGTGTTACAATGAAGTGGGGCAAAGTGGGGAAAAGTGGTGATTTTTGCAGAGGGTGGGGAAGATCGATGAAGAGTGAGAAATGTGGCAGGCTATAAAAAAATTCTGTAGAATTTTACACAATTTTTATCGCGTCATTGTATATAACATCTGGCGTATAACGTACTGTATGACGTCCGTATGGTGTACTACGTAAGGAAGTGTCCTCTCATTTCCTGGTGACAACAGTAAGAGAGCGCGTATGTTTCTTGGTGAATATGAGCATTCTATAGACGCGAAAGGGCGCATGGCCGTCCCTGCCCGTTTCCGCTCACAGATGGATCATGGAGCAGTGATCAGCAAAGGCATGGGAACATGTCTTTCAATCTACACTGTGCAGCGCTGGGAGGAACGGACTGCTGAGCTTGTCGCAGGCATGTCTGGCGATGAACTACGTGATTTTGAGCGTAGGATATTCCCCAGTGCCGGTGACGTGGAGTTAGATGCTCAGGGCCGTATGGTCTTACCAGCCAGGCTACGTGCGTATGCAAACATACAGAGCGAAGTTACAGTGGCCGGTGTCCGCGACCACTTCGAGATCTGGGACCGAGCGACCTGGCAAGCTTACCAGGAGCGTCTCGAAGCTGAAGAGAGTACCGTGCCCTTTTAAGTTTTTCGTCGCTGTATCCTTATTGTGCCAGCGCATCCCTGATCTCTCATCTAACTTTTTTGATATCTCTTACCTGTTTCCGTTTATCGTAAACATACTGTATAGGAGCGAGTAGCGGCTTCGTTCGCTGTAGCTTACTAGCTTAAATAAATCAGGCAAATACTTTTAATGACAATGGAACATACACAGCACGTGCCGGTTATGTTGGACGAGGTTCTGGAATACCTGCAACCTCAGTCCGGTGGTCTTTATATTGATGGGACGCTTGGTGGTGGCGGTCACACAGCTGCGCTACTAGAGCGTTCGGCTCCCGATGGTAAGGTGCTGGGCATCGACACTGATCGCCTTGCACTGGCGCGTGTTGAGTTGCGTCTGGCTGAGCATATTGCCAGCGGACGTTTAATCCTGGCACATGGCAACTTTGCAGAACTATCCGAGATCGTTCAACGTACCGGTTTTGGTGCTGAGAGTGGCGTGCAGGGCGTCTTATTGGATCTGGGGTTCTCGTCAGACCAGATGGATGCACCTGAGCGTGGTTTCGCTTTTAGCGCAGATGGTCCGCTGGATATGCGGCTCAACCAGGATCTCTTTATGACAGCCGCAGATCTGGTAAATACCACAGACGAGCATGAGCTGGCGGACATTATCTGGCGCTATGGTGAGGAGAGTCGTTCTCGACAGATTGCCCGGCGTATCGTGCGTGAGCGCGAGAAAGAGCCGATCACCAGTACTGCTCGCCTGGCCCGCATCTGTGCCGCAGGCGTATACACCAAGCCCGGCGCGATCCATCCCGCGACGCGCACCTTTCAGGCACTCAGGATCGCCGTTAATCACGAACTGGAGCGACTAGAGACAGTCCTCCCTCAGATAGAAGATGTCTTGAGTACGCGACAGACGATCCCCACCAGTACAGGTGATGCAATGTACAGCAGGGGAGCGGGTCGCATGGCGATCATCGCCTTCCACTCTTTAGAGGATCGGATAGTCAAAGATTTCATACGGCGAGAAGCGACCGACTGTATCTGTCCTCCGCGCTTACCAGTCTGTGTATGTGGGCACAAAGCGCGTCTGCGCATGGTCACCCGCAAACCGGCTGTACCGGGCCCGGAGGAGATCGCGCGTAATCCACGCTCAAGAAGTGCCAAATTGCGCGTCGCCGAAGCAATTGTCACAGCGTAGAGGAGGGCCTTGCGCCCTCCCGTAGCATCCGCGTCCTGCCAAAGGAATGTCAAGGAACGCAAAGGAACGCAACGTATGTATAGCTTGAAAACGCGCACTGATGAGGTTCAGACCGTCCCTCGCAGTGAACCAAAAGGAAAGCCAGTTGCAAGATCGTATGTCTCGCCTGGTCGTCAGGGTCAAGGCCAAGCGATCCAACGACGTCCCGTACGCGCTACACGCCGTCAGGTACGTCCATTCGCGCTCCCGATGGGTCCTGTCACGTTGACCATCTGTAGCGTCCTGCTCATTGGTCTGATGGCTGTCCTTTATCTGAGCCAGCAGGCACAGGCAGTCTCCGCAAATCAGCAACTACAATCGATGCGTGATGAACAGAGCCAACTGACACGCCAGAATCAGGATTTTACGGACCAGATTGCGACGGCGCAATCACCAGCGCGCATAGCTGCGCAAGCGACCCGGATGGGCATGATCCAGGCTGATCCGGCCAAAGTGCAGATTATCAAAATTCATAATTTGCAACCAATACCTGATGACGAGCCATAGGGAGGTCCTCCTCCCACGATCCACGATAGAAGTTTATGAGTGCGTTTACGAGAGGGAGAGCGGAAGATATGAGTACACAGTTACGTCGCGCGCGCCAGCGGCAGATGGTCATCTTTCTGCTGGTCTGTGTCGGGCTTATTGTGCTCTCTTGTCGCCTCTATTACTGGCAGGTTATTGACGGGCCCCCGCTAGCCAGAGCGGCTAATGCTGAGCATACCGAGGTGCAGACAGTCAACGCGCCCCGTGGACTGATATACGACTCACATGGGATGTTGTTGGCGACGAATATCATACGCGACGACGTCTATGTTGAGCCGGCACAGATTGTGACCGACTATCCAGATACCTATCAAGAGCAGCGCAATAAACTGGCGTTGCAACTGCACCAGGTTCTCAGCACGCTGCCTGTCGCAACCTTATTGCAGGAGCTTGCTTCCAATTTACCAACGCAGCGTATCGCCATCAAGATCACGGAGAATCAGAGTCAGCAATTACAAGCGTTACACCTACCCTATACTTTTCTGGAGCCGCGTACATGGCGCGATTATCCTAATAGCGACCTGGCATCTCAGGTACTGGGTTATGTCGAGGCCAATCAAGAGAACGAGAGTCCTCAGGGTGTCTACGGCATAGAAGAGAAATATAATGCTGTGCTGGCCGGGAAAGCTGGTAGTCTGACTGCTGAGACCGATCTGAATGGCAATCCTTTAACGGTTGGGGCCAGCTCCGCGCAGCCAGCGGTACCAGGCTCAGATCTCACCCTAACGCTCGACAGCACGATCCAATATACAGTGCAGACAGCATTAGAGCAACGTGTCAAAGAGATGCAGGCCGAAAGCGGGACAGCAGTCGTGCTGAATGCACGTACTGGTGCGGTAGTTGCTATGGCAGGCTATCCCAGCTTTGATCCTAACAACTATAGTCAGTACGCGGATCAGCGTGGTTGTCGGGGTGCGCTGTCGGTCTACTTTAATCCGGCGATGTACTGCGCTTATGAGCCAGGCTCGACCATGAAGGCCGTAACGATGGCTGCAGCACTGGATCAGAAAGTGATTACGCCAAATACGAGCTTTGATGATAACGGTCAGTTGACATTCACCGATGGCACCCCTGCGGTGCATAACTGGGCTAATCTGGCGTATGGTACTGAGACGATGACACAGGTGCTCCAGCACTCAGCAAACGTTGGTGCCGCCTGGGTAGCGACCAGAAAATTAGGATCATCGCGTTTCTATCCTTACCTGCAACGCTTTGATTTTGGTCAACCAACCGGGATCTTCGGTCCAGAGGCCAGTGGTATCTATAACACGCCGTCAAATCCGAACTGGTCACCGAGCGATCTGGCTCGTGAGTCGTTTGGACAGGGGATCAGCGTGACTCCGCTGCAAATGGCGCGCGTCTACCAGGCGATCGCCGATGATGGAACGCTCATGAAGCCGTATATCGTCTCTTCAATCACAGGCAACGGGCATACAACGATCACGCAGCCGCAGGTTGAGCGGCAGGTGGTCAGTGCAAACGCAGCGCACCAGTTGACTGGCATGCTGGTACAGACTGCCGCGTACGAACATATCGCAGTGCCAGGGTATTCGATCGCCATCAAGACAGGGACCGCGACCAATCAGTCGTTGGCCGATACCAATACGGATGCCTCGATGGCTGGTTTTATACCGGCCTCGAATCCGCAATATGTGATCCTGGTCAAGCTGGACCATCCTCAGACCTCCATTTATGGTGGGACCGCGGCCGGACCGCTCTGGGAGAAGATTGCCCAGCAACTCATGTGGCGCTATGGAGTCCCCCCCGATGCCGCATAAGAGAGCAATAGGGGGTATGTGCGGCAACTGTTAAGAGTGGGGTGTAGTGTGTTGAGAAGGTGTGTGATGACAAACAGAGGCACAGGTCCACAGCAGGAACCAGAAAAAGACTTTGAGCAGATGGAACTGAGTGAGACATGGCGCGAGCTGTTAGGCCAGCGCATAAACAGTATTCCTGGCAAGCAACCAGGGGGGACTGGTGAAGTCGCGAACCAGCGGGATCTTCCTGAGGGTGAAAAGGCGATACCAACCCTCAAAAGTGACCCCTGGAGTACGTTAATACAAGCGAAGGGAGTAGAGATCGTCGATCTCCACAACGCTCGCTTACAGATTAGCGACCAGGAAGTTGAGCGGATACTCAAGCTGATGCAAGAGTATCCAACTCAAGATGATGAGGGTTCGTCGTCACGCCAGCAACGACCTGGATACGACCACAAAGACTAGTATAGTGGAAACTATGTTCTAAGTCAAGCTTTGTAAGGCAGGAACTACAAAGGAAGAGAAGAATATAAGCATTCATGCCATTAAATAAGCTCAACCGCAGAAAAAAAGAACATGATGAAGCTCCCCAGGGGCAAGGGCGCAGGAGTACAAAAAAGGGTGACCTCGTGTCACCAACTTTTCATTCTCCCGCTCTTGCAGAGGCGGAGCGCCAGCGTCGTCTGTCTTCTACGCCGAGCAAGCCTGGCAAGGCAACGCCCGTGAAAAACGAGCGGCGTGGTGAGGGAGATGCTGTGCGTCGTGTGCAGATGAGCTATGCTGCTGAGGAGACGCTCTCGGAGATCAGCACCCGCAAGCGTCTACCGCGCATGAAGCTACCAGAACGTGTTGTGATGAAACGGCCAGCGCCTCGGAGCTCCAAAGCACAGAAGATGCCGGAGGAGACTCAGAAGCCAGAAAAAGGGATGAGCGCACGCGTGGACAACCATGCAGCGTATGAAGCCTATGAGTTCTCTGATCTCCCTGAGACCCCCAGAGCACCATCGCTGCCTGCTGACTGGTTCTTCAATGACCTGTCAGAACTGCCGGAGGCCCCGGACTATGCTATCGATCTCCCCGACTCGGAGTCTGGGCGGTCGAATGATGCAGCGGATCCGCAGTTAACCGCTGAGGAGCAGGCGAAGTTGGCCGATCTAGAGATGCGTCTCCCGCGTATCGCTGGGCATGCCGATCCGGTGCTCTTGATTGTCGTCCTGGTCCTGGTCTGCATCGGACTTGTGATGGTCTATAGTGCCAGTGCGTTTTCGGCGGCGCGTGACTATGGTGATGCTGCTTACTACTTTCAGAAGCAGTTAGTGGGGGCTGTGCTGGGCGTGACGGTGATGCTGATCACGATGCGCATCGACTACCGGATCTGGCGTCGCTTCTCGCTTTTCGGCCTGATCATCGCGCTCCCTTTGTTGGCAGTAGTATTGGTGGTTGGATCGAACGAATATGGGGCGACGCGCTGGTTGCAATTAGGATTTTTCTCCTTTCAGCCTAGTGAGTTGATTAAACTGGTCTTAGCCTTGTATATTGCAGACTGGTTGGCTCGTAAAGGACATCAGGTTGGGACCTTCCTGTATGGGTTGGCACCATTTGTCCTTCTGGTCGGTTTGATTCTAGGATTGGTCTTATTGCAAAAAGATATGGGGACCGCCTGCGTGATCGCAGCCTTAGCGGTCGTCATGTTTTTTACCGCAGGGGCCAACATTTTCCAGTTCATACTGGCGGTCGGTTGTGGCACCCTGGTCTTTTTGACCCAGGCTTTCAGTGGCTATCGGTACTATCGTTTAATCGGTTTCTTGCAACCGTTTACCCATACGACAGATATTAACTTACAGTTGTATCAATCCTTGCTGGCACTGGGGTCAGGTGGATGGTTAGGAGTAGGACTGGGAGCCAGTCGTCAGAAAACTGGCTATCTGCCATTCCCATTTATCGACTCAATTTTTGCTATTATTGGTGAAGAGTTGGGTTTCATCGGTTGCATGATCATTATCCTGCTATTTGTGATCCTGGCTTTTCGAGGGTTCCGGCTTGCGCGGCGTACCCAGGATATCTATGGTGCGCTACTAGTAACTGGCATTACTACCTGGTTGGTTGTGCAGGCGATGATCAATATCGGAGCCAGCACAGGCACAATTCCCTATACCGGGGTACCGCTACCCTTTATCAGCTTTGGCGGGACCTCTATGGTTATCTCTCTGGCTGGCGTTGGCGTACTGCTCAGTATATCGCGATATATACAGGAGCCAGAAGATCCGGCGCTATCCAGGCAAACAATTGAAAAAATCAGAAAAAGACGAACGAAGTAATGAGGGCCGCTCCAGGTTCACAGCGAGCTTGTAGCGGTTGCTCCGCTACTCGTGATGGAATGTATATTATGCGAGTGCTTATTTCAGGCGGTGGGACAGGTGGCCATATCTATCCGGCCCTTGCTGTTGCCACCCAGTTACGAAAATTATATCAAGCCGATATTCTGTATCTAGGCAGTGACGACGGCCTGGAGACACAGCTAGTTCCCGCTGCCGGTTTTCGTATGAAGACCGTGAAGGCGGGCAAGTTGCAGCGCTATATCTCGGTCAATACGCTCAAAGGGATCGCGCGCGTACCCCTGGGTCTGGCTCAGGCGGTCGGTATCGTGCGTGACTTTCAACCGGATGTGGTATTTACCAGTGGTGGTTATGTCTCGGTGCCTGCGGGCCTGGGTGCGAAGTTAAATAATGTGCCTTTGCTGCTCCATCAGCAAGATGTGCCGCCTAACCTGTCGAATAAACTGATTGCGCCATCTGCTACGCGGATCTCGATTGCCTTTGCAGCGTCGAAGCGGTACTTTCCGGAGCACAAGACTTTGTGGTTGGGAAACCCAATTCGCGAAGAGATTCTGGCTGTGCGTCAGATCGAAGTTGGAGCGGCCAAGCAGGCGCTCGGCTTTTCCGCTGACCTCCCGCTACTGCTGATCACAGGTGGTAGCCAGGGTGCGCGGCACCTGAATCAGATCGTAGCAGGGAGTCTACCGGAGTTATTGAAGAGCTGTCAGGTCTTACAGATTAGTGGCCAAAAACTCTACAATGAGACGCGGAGCCTTGCCGATCGTATCCTGACAGATGCCAGTGTTGGTGAGGATCTGCGCCAGCGCTATCGACTGGAGCCGTATATGTCGGACGAGATGCCACTGGCATTGCAGGGGTCCGATCTGGTGATTTGCCGCTCGGGTGCTTCGACGTTGAGCGAACTGGCCGTGCTGGAAAAGCCGAGTCTGTTGGTTCCGTTGCCGCCCGCGATTGGTAGCTCACCGCAGGAGATTAACGCAGAGACCTTTGTGCGCGAGGGTGCGGCTGACGTGGTACGTAACGATGATCTGGAGCCAGCGCTGTTGCTCACACGCGTACAGCAGTTGATCGGAGCGCCAGAGCGTTTACAGGCTATGCGTACGGCCCTGAAAGTCTTCGCCAAGCCTGATGGAACGCAGGAGATCGCCGAGGCTGTTGTCAATATGCTGCCGCGCTGGAAGGTTGATAGACTGGAACAAGAGGGGATAAACGCTTGAGTACGTCACGTTTACATTTTATGGGCATTGGAGGCCAGGGTATCTCTTCTGTGGCACAGATGTCACATAAAAGAGGAGCTATTGTGACAGGCTGTGATCAGCGTGAATCCGCAACGGTTCGTGCATTGCGTGAAGCTGGTATCCCGGTACAGATCGGTCACCATGCCGACCACCTGGATAACGTCGATAGATTGGTCATCAGTCCTGCTGTGCCTGCGCTGGATCAGCATAATCCGGAATTGCTCGCTGCCCGTGAGCGTGGTGTACCTGTCATTAACTGGCAGGAGTTGCTGAGCGAGTTGATGGAGGGTCAGTGTCTCCTCTCGGTCTGTGGTGTGCACGGCAAAGGTACCACCACCGCTATGCTCTCGCTGGCGCTGGTCGATGCGGGGCTGGATCCGACCTGTGAGATCGGAGCGGTCGTCCCACGTTTCGGAGCCAACTATCGCCTGGGGCAGAGCGACTACTTTGTCAACGAAGCCGATGAGTTCAACCATAACTTCTGGCACTATCATCCGCGCCTGGCGATTGTCACGTCGATCGAGTTTGAGCATCCTGAGTTCTTTGCTGACTATGACGCATTCTTACACGCCTTTGAGCACTTTATTCGTGGCATGGATACCGCAGGGACCTGGTCTCTGCCGCCGACCGTGATCATGAACGCCGATAGCCCCGGTTGCTGGGAGCTGCGTGAGCGGCTGCACGACTGGCCTGGACAGATCCTTACCTACTCGGTAGGGCATTCAGCACGACCAGAGGTCGCGGCGGATCTGGAGGCCTGGGATATCAAGCTGGAAGGCGAGACAAGCTTTCGTGTCAAGACCCGCGTTGGCACAACCTTTCCAGAAGATCTGGTGGTCCATTTACCACTACCGGGCCTGTATAACATCGAGAATGCCATGGCTGCACTGTCAGCCGCGCATCTTCTGGGTGTAGAGGCCAGCACGATTGCGCAGTCACTGGGAAGTTTTGCCGGCAACCGTCGCCGCTTCGAGATTCGCCAGCAAGGTCCACTGACCGTTGGTGAACACGTCGTCGATGTCATGCTGGTCGATGATTACGCGCACCATCCGACTGCTATCACCGCGACGCTGGAAGCAGCCCGTCAGCGCTATCCTGGTCAACGGATCGTCGCGGTCTATCAGCCACATATGTATAGTAGAACAAAGACATTCTTCAACCAATTTCTCAGCGCATTCGATGTCGCCGATATCGTTATTATCTCGGATATCTTTCCGGCTCGGGAACGCGATACCGGTATCATCCACGCTCGTGAACTGGTGGCAGGCATCAAGCAGCGTGCAGCCTTCGCTAGCGGAGAACGACACGTCATCTACGGTGGCAATACCAATGAGACGGCCAGGCTACTCGCGCAGACACTGCGTTCAGGTGACCTTGCCATCATCATGGGTGCAGGTGACATCTATACCGTCACAGAGACGCTCTTACACACACCAACAACACTCAATCATACACACACTACACAGGTCTAGGGGAATAGGGGAACATACATATGTCATTCGATGCAGAGAACGCCTATACAGAACTTCGTACTCGCTTTGGGGAGCGTGTCCGGCATGACGAGCCATTGGCGCGTCATGGAACCTTTGGCGTAGGTGGTCCGGCTGATATATGGATCTCGGTGGAACGTTCAGAGGACCTGGTAGAGCTCGTAACCTGTTGTGCGGAACAGCGTTGGCCCTTGATGATTACTGGGAATGGGACCAACGTGCTCTATGCGGATGCCGGGGTACGGGGCATCGTCGCTCGTGTCGCCATTCAGGGTTACACCCTGGATGACCATGACGACGGCAGTGGTTTCCTGCAAGTGGGAGCAGGAGTAAGCTGGCCACGTATTATCAACGATCTGGCACCGCGCGGATGGGGTGGATTAGAATTTGGCCCTGGTATCCCGGGAACACTGGGGGGCGGTGTGATTAGCAACGCCGGCGTGCATGGGCACGACCTGGGACAGGTGCTGGAATGGGTCGATATTGTCGACGCGCGTGCGTGTGAGGAGCAACCTGTTGCTCCGACCGTCATACGCTATCAACACGCGGAGCTAGAGCTCAGCTACCGCCATAGTCGTTTTCGCGCCCAGCGGCGTGTCCAGTTTGATGAGCAAGGCAACCCGATTGCCGCGCCCCGCAAGCTAATAGAACCAGGAGAGATTGTCTCTCAACTGGGGATACGCCTGCATCGAGACGATCCGCAAACACTACGCGCCGCGATCGACGAGCATAAGCAATATCGTAAACGAACGCAGCCGCCACAGCAAAGCGCAGGCTCGGTCTTTAAAAATCCAGACGGAGACTTTTCCGGTCGACTGATCGAAGCGGTCGGATTAAAAGGTGAGATCCGTGGTGGCGCACAGATCTCGGAGCGGCATGCAAACTTCATTGTCAACAACGGTGGAGCACGGGCCGCTGATGTGACAACACTGATCAGAGAGGCGCATACACGTGTCTTTGAGCAGTTTGGCATTGATCTGGAATTGGAACTTGAGCTGCGTGGGGAGTGGAAAGTAACAACGACATGACAGAAAAGAAAAAATTACCCCAGCAACGAGAGATACATGGGACGCTCAACGTCAGTCATGCAAGCAATGCACGTAGCGTCCGTCAACGACCTCTTGCCACTATCTTGAGTGGTGGGAAGAGGTCGCCAGCCGATTCGTCGCAGCAGAGTGTTCGTAGTGCTTACCATGTGCAACGTGTTCAGCGTAACCCGGGCAGTCATAACGATCATAGTGATCTTAGCAAACGGCGTGGCGTCTATGGCGCTGCGCTGGCCCCTCGCACGCTACCAAGAGTCGTCACTGTCCCACAGAGTACCGACTCGGTAGAGGCATGGGGAACCTTTGAGCAGCGTCGGCGCAAGCTACGTCGTGTGCGTTCCGAAGCCATGCACGCAGAGCAGCCAGTCCTGGTCGCCCGGACGTTCAGACAGACTGGTGTGAGAGCGACGAGTGGGCGTATACCTGCCATACGTCGTCCGTTACCCTATCGCTCGTCTCATGTCCCTGTACGCAGTGGGCGTATACTACAGCGAGGACGATCCATCTTAAAGATCTTGGTGCTTGCCTGTATCATGACCATTGTCCTGGCGCTCAGTGATTTTTTCTTTTTCAGTTCGACCTTTCAAGTGCAGACCGTCAACGTTACAGGTACCAGTGACGGTACCTTACTGGCGGACATTCAGCACATGAAGATTCGTGGTCAGAACATTTTTCTCTTTAATAGCGATAGCATTAGAGCACAACTCAGCGGCTCGCCGCTGGTCTCCAACGTTATTGTGAAGAAGCAGTGGCCCGATCAACTCGATGTTGCCATTACTGAGCGTATACCAGTCCTGCTGTGGCAGACCAGTCAGGGGACCTATAGTGTCGACCAGAGTGGAATGGTCATCGCAGCGGTCAATCAGAGTGATCAGACAACGAAGACAGGTCTGGGTACCGTTGTTGAGCGAGCGAACGGAGATAGCGGCACTACTAGCAATGGTGCTACGAATGCGCAAAAAACTGAGCCACAAATACGCCCTGGTACGTATCTAAATCACGCCGATATCGTATTTGCGGACAGCATTTTACAACAACTCCCCGTAGTGACAGGCATCAATGCGTTCACACTGTATTACGATGGTACAATGTATGCTAGTACCACTAATGCAAATGGGGGAGGAGATAGCAATGGATCGTATGCTATCGAGAGCCCGCAGGGTTGGAAAGTACTCATAGGAGGGGCCCAGGATCCCAATTCTCTAAAGAATCGGCTGCAAGAGCTACGTGAGATCTTAAAGCTCGCGCAGACACAGCATGAGCAGATAGCAACCATAGATTTACGCTATGGCCTGCGCCCAGTGTTTACAGTCAAACAATAGAAAAAGATGAACGGATACACATGCCAGGGTCCTAAATACCCTAACTACCGTATTTGTAGTGCGCCACACATGTGTACCGCCCAATTAGGAGCGTAAGATCGTGCAAGAGCGGGTGATCGTCGGAATCGACGTTGGAACAACAAAAATCTGTGTCCTGGTCGGGGAGCTGGACCGAGACGGGAAACTGAACATTGTTGGCGTTGGCACCTGCCCTTCACAGGGTTTGCGCCGTGGGGTGGTGGTAAATATTGAAGAGACCGTCACTTCAATTGCAGCGGCGCTAGATCGTGCAGAACGTCTATCTGGTAAGAAGATTACCTCAGCGTATGTTGGTATTGCCGGGAGCCATATCACGTCCGAGAACAGTAAAGGTTTTGTCGCGATCTCTCCAAAGAATCGAGACATAGATCAGAACGATATCAGTCGGGCGTTTGAAGTGGCACGTGCAATAGCAATACCCGCAAATCGGGAGCTGATTCATGTTATCCCACGAGGGTATGTCGTCGATGGACAAGAGGGTATTAAGAACCCTATCGGTATGTCGGGTTTCCGCCTGGAGGTGGAGGCGCACATTATCACGGGTTCAGTCTCTTCCATGCATAATTTAATCAAGTGTGTGCATAAGGCGCATGTCGAGATAGAAGATCTCGTTCTGGAGCCACTGGCCTCTGGTGACGCGGTATTGGAAGAGGGCGAGACCGATCTTGGTGTCGCCCTGGTCGATATCGGTGGTGGTACTACCGATATCGCCGTCTATACCGATGGAGCTATCTGGCATACAGTCGTATTGCCGGTAGGAGGAAACCTGATTACCAGCGATATTGCCATCGGGCTGCGTCTCCCGGTTGGCGTGGCCGAGGAACTGAAGATTACCTATGGGCACTGTGATCCGTCAACAATAGATGAGGACGATATGATTGATCTATCGCAGTTTATGCCAGACTGCGATGACCTGGTTCCACGTAAGTTGCTCGCCGAGATCATTCAGGCACGTGTAGAAGAGATCTTTACGATGGTACACGAGGAGATCAAGAAATCAGGGTACGATGGGTTGCTGCCAGCTGGTATCGTCATAACTGGCGGAACGGCTGAGCTGCCGGGTATACTGGCGGCAGCCGGGCAGACGCTCGATCTCCCCGCCCGTATTGGTTCACCGCTAGGGCTGCATGGTTTAGCCGATTCCATTAACCGACCCGCATACTCAACTGCGGTAGGCCTGTTGTTGTGGGGGTTAAGCAATACCTCACTCATGATGGAAGAGGAAGAAGATCTGGCCGAAGTGGAGGGCGATGCGAACTTTGTATCTCGGGTTCGTCGCTGGTTACAGGCATTTATCCCGTAGAGGGCAGCAGAAAAAGCGCATAGAAGACGACAAAAGACGACAGAAGAGCAATTGTAAAGGGGGCCACGAAAATGTTACAGATGGGAAATCATCAACTTGAGGGCTTTGCCCAGATCCGTGTGATCGGTGTCGGGGGGGGAGGCAGTAATGCAGTCAACCGCATGATCCAGTCCAACATGTCGGGAATAGAGTTTATTGCGATCAATACGGATGCCCAGGCGTTACTGCTCACAGATGCACCGCATCGTATTCGCATTGGCGATAAGTTGACCCGTGGCCTCGGAGCAGGGGGAAATCCGAGCGTTGGCATGAAAGCTGCCGAAGAGAATGCGGAAGATATCTACGAGGCCCTCAAAGGGTCCGATATGGTCTTTATCACCGCTGGTATGGGCGGCGGTACCGGTACTGGAGCCAGTCCAGTCGTTGCGCAGATTGCGCGCGAAGTGGGCGCTCTGACCGTTGGGGTAGTCACGAGACCATTTTCCTTTGAGGGTAAGAAGCGTTTACTCTCAGCCGAAGAAGGAATTAATAGCCTGAAGCAGCACGTAGACACGTTGATTACCGTCCCGAACGACCGTCTGCTTCAGGTCGCCGACAAGCGCACACCGTTAGCGGAAGCGTTTCGCCTGGCCGACGACGTACTGCGGCAGGGTATTCAAGGTATCAGTGACCTGATCACTGTGCCGGGTCTGATTAACCTGGACTTCGCTGACGTAAAAACGATTATGTCAGCGGCCGGTTCTGCTCTGATGGCGATCGGCGAGTCCTCTGGCGAGAACCGCGCGAGTGATGCGGCACAGATTGCTATTGCCAGTCCCCTGCTAGATATTGATATCAGTGGAGCACGTGGTGTGCTCTTCAATATCACTGGCGGCATGGATATGACACTCTTTGAAGTCAACGAGGCCGCTGATATTATCAGCAAGGCGGCGCATCCCGAAGCCAACATCATCTTTGGTGCCGTACAGGATCCAGCCTTTGATGGCAAGGTGAAGATTACCGTTATCGCCACCGGTTTTGACAACGGCAGCGGACAGCGTTTCGCTCAGAGCTCTGGCTCGGTCATGCCGAGTCCGGCCCCTTCTCGTATCGAATATGATCGTAGCCGACTCTACCCGGTCTCGACACCAGGGAATAACGCTGCAGGTGGCAATCAAGGAGGTTCAGCGCGCTCACATTCGAGTGTCTCGTACGGAGGATTTGCCGCCCCTGGAACACCCGCGCCCTCGGTCTCTAACCAGCCAACTAACCCACTGCAGGGACGCAATCCATCGCCTGTGCCACCTTCGCCCAATCCAGCCGGTCGTCAGGGTGGGTATACACCAGCACCACCATCGATGTTGAATAACAATAATCTGGATGATGACGACGATCTGTTGATGGACGACAATGGACTTGCCATCGACGATATCGACGTGTTGGATGACGTGCCGACACCACCGATGGAGGACCAGGCACTACACCCGCGCTCGGGTCTCGATCACCGTCGTGTACGCCGTATTGATCGTGGGGCCGCCTCAGAGATCTCACGTGGCAGCCGCAACGCACCCTCTGAGGACGTTATCGAAGTGCCAGCATTCTTACGTTCGCCGCGCAACAAGCAACGCTAACTACCTTGCCGCATACATAGCTAACAGACAGAAATGAGTCATCCATATGCTGGATGACTCATGTTTTATATGCTTGCTTTTGCTACAATGCGGGTCCATTCGGTGGTCGGTGTTCTCTATAATGATCGACGACATCGGCCTCGATCCAGTGATACATGTGGCTATTCTCAAAAATGATTTCGGGAATGTCTTTCAAGAATTGTTCCAATGCGGTCAGCGTCGTTGCGAACTTCTCCTCAACGGCTTGCCGGGTCCACGCTTGATATTCTGCCACTGCACGAGCATTGAACGCATCAACATCACCTGCTGCAGGCGCATCCTGTCCGCTCCGGCGTATACGTGTGCGCAGCATCGAGCTTTCCCACCAGGCTATAATATGGGCCAGCACATCCTGTACACGTAGATATCCCTGCATATGAGCATAGGCTAGCTGTTCCTCATCTGATAGTTCAGCCAGATGTGGCAGATACGTCTTCCACCCTTTTTCAAGTGACTTCAGCATTGCCTGACGTCCAAAACGTCGTTCTTCAGATGGTGTCATTGCTTATCCCTTCTAATAGAGTTATTTATACACATTAAATTGATAGAAGTATTGAAATCATACTGTAATATTGACGTAGATAACCACCATTTATAAATATCAGATAGAGAGAAAAGATGGATTACTATGCTTTTTTCACATTATGATAGTTGATACAAGAAGACCTCTTGAGATGGTGAGATCTTGCTTATCTCTTTCAATCTCAAGAGGTCTTCTTGTATTGCAGTAATCGGGACGGTTGCTCAGGCGTTGCGGGTCTTGCCCAGATTACCAGGGATCTCTTTGTTCAGGCCGATGTGGTTAACGATGACGCGGACACCGGGGATACCGATCAGTTCGCGCTCAAGGGCATATTTCATACTGCTCTTGGGAACATCACCATAGAGGCTCAGGATATAGTTTTCGACCAGGACTGAGATGCCGGAGGCTCCTTCGAGCTTGCCTTGCTCACGCATAGCATCGATGCGTGCGTAGGCAGCATGGAGGATGCCGTCTTCCGCTATTACAAAGTTGCGGACATCAAGGACACCGGGCACATTGCGAATTGCATTTTCCAGGGTGTCGCGCTGTGACTCGAGTTCGACTTTACCGTAGAGTACGAGTACGATGCCTTGCGGTGATTCGTTTTCAATCTCAACTTTGATAGGATGAGTGCTGAACATTGTGCTGCTGAAGGTTACTGTGCGTTCGACAACGGCGTTGGCGAGATCAAGCACCTCTTTCGCTGGCAGCGAGATAACTTTTCTGTGTGTCACGGTATCGCTGGCGGTAACCATGGGATCCTGTAGTGCCCATCCTAATATACCAACCAGGACCAGCGGAATTGACACGAGGGTAAGCCAGGGGGCATCGGGGATGAACAATATACCCACAACCGCGAGCAAGATAGCGGCGCTCAAAACGAACGGCCAGGCACTGGGGCCCGGCATATGAATATGATGTTCTGCCTCTTCTGCCTCCTGATATGTCTCTGGCGACACCTCTAACGTGTCCACCGAGAGATGTTCTCTTTGAAGAGAAGTATCCATGCGCGCTCTCTCCTCTGCGAATGGTATGTAGCGAATAGTGAATAGCGTGCTAATACAATCAGTGAGGACATCAATTCAGTAAAATAGTCTGTCCCTTACTTTAAAGCATACCAAATATATGAGGTTCGTGCAACCTGGGCTAAAATGTCTTCCGGAGCTTATTGACTGTCTATCAATTGCCTATCCCAACAAAAAAGTAAGCGTGTGGACATACTCTTGAAGAAGCGTACGTCACGCTGTCCAGGATGAGTGGTGTAGTAACTCTTGTTCTATCTCTCGCCAGACGATCAGTTCAGCTTCTGGTCGTGTGATGGTGTTACCGGTCTGAGTTGCTCGAATGATCTGTTGGGTAACGCGCTTCTGGAAGCTCTTCAGGATCTCCTGTTGCTGTTCGCGTGGTGGCATGATACCGAGCTCAATGGTGCTGAGATCGTAGTAATTGGCTGGCTCAAAGGCCAGGGCGAGTAGATCGACATAGTTCTGGATGAGATCGATAGAGGGCTGGGTAAAGAAGTGTGGCTGCGTGCTGACAATACTGAGACTGCCGGCAGCACGGTCCGCGATCAGGATTGGACAGGTCATGGAACTCTCCTCTTTTGGCAGGCAGTGATGGGGGAAGAGGCGTTCTTTCTCCTGGCGCGTTTGCACGACGATATGGTGACGTGAGAAAAGAGCATGTCCGGCTTGTGATTCCGCACCCAGGAACTGCGTCTGTAGTTCCAGTTGATGCATATTCCAGGGGCTGGAAGCGCGTCCAGCGCTCACCATCAAGCTGCGTACGGGCTCCTTGTTAGCTGGCTTAACACAACGTGTGATGGCTACGAGGATGCCGTGCTGCTGTTCGTTGAGGTGTTGAATGATCTGTTGCAGGATCATTGTGCTCAATGTGCTCTCGCGTAGCGCTAGCGGGCTACTCGTAAATGTACTAAGTACCTGTGCATAAAAGGTAGCTGGTATCTCGCGGCTATCCTGTGCTTCAGTTTTGTCGTGATCTAGAAAACCAGGAAAATCCTGCTTCAGTAAATTCACGAATTGCTGACGCTGTTGCGGTGAGAGTGCATCTAATAAAGGGCGGATATTATCCTGACGCGGTGTTGATCCACCATGAGCCCAGCGCTGTAGTGTGATAGGATTGATATGAATTAGCTCTGCAATGCGCTGCCGTTCATGAGTGTCACTGATCAACTTCCCCAGAAATTCACGCCATGTCCGATCTTCGTCCATGTCACCGTTCCATGTAATGTATTTTGAAAGAGAAGCACTATACAAAAATATTATTGCTGCTTAAGGGCCTAAATGCGCCAAATGATGTACGTATTGTACAGAATACCTTGCGGAACAGGTATCGTCAATTGTTGAGACGTCAATGTAGGGGGATTATTGCTTTATAACAAGAATCTGCCAAAAGTTTCACAGGATTTTAAGGCCTTGCGGTCCGAATATCTGAGTTGGCAGGAGTGAGTTACGTTGGTGTGTAGGACCAAAAAGAGAGAGGAGCCTTATGCGCGTAAGGCTCCTCTCTCTCCTGATGTTTCTCTGATCAGGCGCTGAGGAGTTTCTGCAGATTGGCAGTTAATTGATTGGGGGTAAAGGTATTGTCGAAGTAAGTGCGCTCTTTACCTTGCTGATCGATGACAAAGATCGCCATACTATGGCTGATCGATTGCTTACTCGCCTGTTGGTAGATATCATAGCTGGACCAGACGGGTGAGAGTTGCTGCTGTGACCCGATCAGATAGTGCCAGTAGTTGGTCATGCTGTGGGCCTTTGAGAAGGTTCGGACGGCGGCTGGTGTATCCCCTATGGGGTCCATACTGACAGCCAGCACGGCCACATCTTTCGCTTGACTCCCTAATTGCAGCATCGTCGTATGTATATGTTCAGCCGTGAGTGGGCAGACGTCGGGACAGTGTGTATAGAGAAACGTCAGCACGACCGGCTTGCCTTTGAACTGACTGAGTGAGATGCGCTGCCCATTTTGATCGGTCAGTGTGAAATTGGGGGCTATTGTACCACCAAGATCCACCTGCGAACTGGATGTAGCATTTGCATTGCTAGCATTACTGCTATTCTGTGACTGACTTGAACTATCTGCCCTGCTTATACCACCTGACCCATGCTGGAGTTGGACCAGCGTGACGATCAGTACAACCAGGACTGCCATTGTAATCACTGAGAGGCGAGACGCGAGCCGCCAATTAATATGTACATGTGTCATAATGTTACGTTTCACTCCACAGGATATGACAGGGTATTAGAACAGGACGCGGTCCAGTACCATGATTGCAAACATGATGACCAGATAGAGATTCGAGAACCAGAAGATCGTTCGTGCCCAGTACTTGGTCTTGTCACGTAGCAGACGGATTGTCATATAGAGCAAGATACCGTTGGTAATCAGAGCGCCGATCAGATAGAAGTAGCCCATCGAGTGCATGATAAAGAGGACCAGTGTCACTGCGATCAGCAAAAGTGTATACAGAAAGATCTGACGGTGGGTCTCGTCATCGCCCATGACTACCGGTAGCATTGGTACGCCGGCCTTGGCATAATCTTTTTGGATGAGTAGCGAGAGCGCCCAGAAGTGTGGTGGTGTCCAATAGAAGACGATCGCAAAGAGCCAGATAGCTGTTAATGAGACCGAGTTCGTAACAGCCGCCCAGCCAACGAGGACCGGGACAGCGCCAGCTGCGCCACCGATGACGATATTCTGAACCGTCGTACGCTTCAAACCCATTGTGTAGATGAGTACATAGAACAGGATGGCCGAGCAGGCCAGGACGGCGCTCAGCAGATTGACGAACGTATCCAGCACCGCGAACGATGCGATACCAATAAGGATACCAAAGATCAGCGCCGGAATCGGTTGTACCTTACCTGCCGGCAGGGAACGGCGCTGTGTACGACCCATTATCTGATCTATATCACGATCGATATAGCAGTTCAGTGCGTTGGCGCTACCGGCTGCCAGTGCGCCACCTACCAGAGTTGCCAGGGTCAACCCCAGGTTAGGGAGGCCGCGCTGGGCAATCGCCATCGTTGCGACGGTGGTTCCCAGAAGCACGACCGTAACATGGGGTTTCATGAGATTGATATAGCTAGAGATGGCCCGTTTTAACGTGCCTACCTCTTGCTTTTTGCTTTCTTCCTCTACTGCTAGCATTGCCAGATCGCTTTCCGCTAAGACTAATGACCGGTTCGCGGTCGTGTTGCCATCTAACGCGAACAAAAGCCAGAGACAGCGTGCCATATGGTTGTGGCGACGTTGCCTATTGTGAGTACCACGCCTGATACTCCCCTTGCAATTGGATTGTCTTGCCTTACAATCACCTGAATGTTCTTTGTATGTGGCTATGCCAGCCTACTAGCTCTTTTATATAACTGTTGGTAGCTCTTACATTGCCCTGTTATAGTATGAATGTGGCTTTGCGAGAGCATAGAATTTGAGTTGAATGTTTTTACGGAACCTCCTGGTACTGTGCTTTGCCCTCCTTTCTTATATCGCCTTAGTTTTAAGGAATAGATCAGCTCTCTACGCCCGAATATCGGCACGGTATGTAAGAAAGACGTTTCTTCATTCAGGTTCTTGTAAGGTACGTTCATAAATTTGCAAGTTGCATGTCAGGCTCCATAGCTATGCTACAGCAGTACTTTGGAAGAGTGTCGCTACTATCACCGATGAAGTAGATTAAATGTCGACACCATTATCCATTGCAAACATTTTTTAGGAGATTCGATGTGAGGATGCCTGTATTTAGCAGGACAAAGCGCTGGCTGGCTCTGTTAGGTTGCGTGCTATTGTCCTCCATTCTCTTAAGCGCCTGTGGAGATGAAGCCTCCACCAGTATTCTCAATACTGCGGGCCCGGTAGCGGCAGATGAAAAAGTGTTGTTTTACGTTGTCGTTATTCTGGCCGCTGTCATCTTTTTAGGCGTTGAAGGATGGCTGGTCTACTCGATCTTTCGTTTTCGAGAGCGACCAAACACGCCGACCCCATATCAGAATCACGGTAACCTGTTCTTAGAGGCGTTGTGGACAGGTATTCCAACCGTGGTCCTGTTCATCCTGCTCTTCTTTACGATCCGTGGTCTGTTGCAGGTTGCACCGGAGGCCCAACCGAAAGATGCAAACACCGTTTCGGTTGTAGCTGTTGGTCACCAATGGTGGTGGGAATTTTATTACCCCAAGTACAATATCACGACCGCTGATGAGCTGGTCATTCCCGCTCATACGACGATCCATGTGGATCTGTTCTCGAACAATGTTATCCACAGTTTCTGGGTCCCGAATCTGACTGGTAAGACCGACCTGATCCCTGGTCATGATAATACTAAATGGTTTATTGCTGACAAGAATGGTACCTATACCGGTCTCTGTGCTGAGTTCTGTGGTACCCAACATGGAAATATGCGTTTTGATGTGAAAGCCGTCAACACGGATAGTTTCCAGTCCTGGATCTCGACGCAGCAACAGACAGCGGCGGCACCCGGTGATTCGTTGGCACAGCAAGGTCAGGCGATCTTTAAGAATCAGTGCTCGACCTGTCATGGTATTGTCGGTGTGGATGTCACACAATTCTACAATCCGCAGCAGTTTTGTAACGATAGTCTTGGTCCTGGTCATAATTACCCAACCACAGATGTCCATTGTCTGATTGGTCCGAATCTGACGCATTTTGGGTCACGTGGTCTGATTGCTGGTGGTGTGTTGACCAACAACTCACAAGCTTGTAATCCCACTGATCCGAATATAATGAAAGATTGTCACCTTGCGCAGTGGCTCAATGATCCGCAGGGCATCAAGCCGGGGAACGATATGAATATCGGCCAGCTGACCACTGGTCAGATCAGGCAGTTGGTGGCGTATCTCGAAGGTTTGAAGTAGCCCACTCAGCACCTACCGTAGGTGGGGCTAGACATTGGAGGAATTGTCTATGGCAACTCGCACAATTGGCGAGAATGTCACGACGACGACAACAGGTGTTCGCCGAAAAACATTTAGCGAGACCTATGTTGGTGAGTGGATTACAACGACCGACCACAAAATGATCGGTCTGATGTATCTGATCACTGGCTTCTTTTTCTTCGTCGTTGGCGGTATGGAGGCGCTCCTGATCCGCACGCAGTTGGCCGAGCCGAACGGCAAGGTGCTGTCACCTGATGTATATAATCAGATCTTCACCATGCATGGCACGACCATGATCTTCTTATTCGTTATCCCTGTCCTGTCAGGCTTTGGTAACTATATTGTGCCACTGATGATCGGTGCTCGCGATATGGCTTACCCACGTATGAATGCCTTTGGCTTCTGGATGCTGCTCTTTGGCGGTATCTTTATGCAGTCCAGCTTTATCTTCAATCAGGCTCCGAATGGTGGCTGGTTTATGTATGCGCCTTTGAGTGAGATCACTGCTGGTCACGCTTACCTGGCGACGCCACACATGAATGCTGATTTCTGGTTGCTGGGCACGACTCTGCTGGGTATCTCATCAATCTCGGGTTCGTTGAACTTTGTGGTGACGATCTTCCGCCTGCGTGCACCTGGCATGAGCATCAACCGTATGCCGCTCTTCACCTGGATGATCCTGGTGATGTCTTTCCTGCTGCTCTTCGCTTTGCCGAGCCTGACGGTTGCCAGTGGTCTACTTTTGCTGGACCGCCACGTTGGGACTCACTTCTTCCAAAATGCGGTTGGAGGGGTTGGAGGTGATCCGCTGCTCTGGCAGCACTTGTTCTGGTCGTTTGGGCACCCGGAGGTGTACATTCTGATCTTGCCTGCCTTTGGTATGATCTCAGAGATCCTTCCGGTCTTCTCGCGTAAACCGATCTTTGGCTATACTTTTATTGCCTGGTCGGGTGTTGCGATTGGTTTCCTGAGCTTTACGGTCTGGGCGCACCATATGTTCGCCGTTGGTCTTCCTTCGGTGGCGCAGGCGTTCTTCGCGACCAGTACGACGCTGATCGCTATTCCGACTGCTGTGAAGATCTTTAACTGGCTAGCGACGATCTACAAAGGTAAGATTCGCTTTACGGTAGCGATGCTCTTCGCACTCGGCTTTATCGCGATGTTCTTGATTGGTGGTTTGAATGGTGCCGCGCTTGCGGTCGTCCCCTTCGACTACCAGGTCACTGATAGCTACTTTGTCGTAGCACATATTCACTATGTGTTGTTCGGCGGTACTGCAATGGCTGTCTTCGCTGGTCTCTATTACTGGTTCCCGAAGTTCACCGGTAAGCTGATGAACGAAAAGATCGGTAAGTGGCAATTCTGGTTCATCTTTATTGGTCTGAACGTGACCTTCTTCCCTATGCATATCCTTGGTATCTTCGGTATGCCCCGTCGTGTGTATACCTATCCGGGTAACATGGGCTGGAATGAGTTGAACTTGATGGCTTCGATCGGTGCGTTTGTGCTTGGTATTGGCGTGCTCCTCTTCCTCTTCAATATCGTGAATAGCTTGAAGAATGGAGAGGCTGCCGGAGACGATCCATGGGATGCCTATACACTGGAGTGGGATACCTCTTCACCTCCGAAGAAGTATAACTTCCTGGAGATTCCTGTGGTACGTAGCCGCCGCCCGTTCTATGACAAGAAATATCCAGAGATCGCTGACTGGAAATCTGTAATCCATTAAACGAAATGGGGATAGGGATAGGTACAGTATCTGTCTTACCTGTCCTACCTCCCCAGGACCATCCAGAGCATTGAAACAAGACTAAGTAGAGGTACAAAGTGTCTCAAGAGCAGAAAGATCGCGTAGAGCTGCAACAATCCGTCGATTCGGTTAATCCGGTGACTCCTCCCCCCGACTCTACGTCATCTGAAACGCAGGCTGTGCAGTCTGAAGAGACTGCAGTGTTGGAGGAGCCAGGTCAGGGGCAAGAACGCGTGCTCTCTGAGGAGCAATCAGAGCGACCAAGAACAAAGAAGCGTGTCCGTCGTCGTACAAAGCTGGTGAATGTGGAAGAGATCCTGCCACATCCCAGTCTCTGGCCGTTAGCATTGGCGTTTTCAGTTGCGATCGCTATGTTTGGTATCATCGCAGGCCCAATCGTCTGCGGGATTGGTGTTCTACTGATCATTGTCTCAATCGTGTTCTGGAGCGTGGAGCGTCGATAAAAGATATTAGCGTTAGGGAGTTATCTTATGAGTACTGCTCATGGTGAGCAGGTAAGGGTTCTCGAAGAGCAAGCAGGACTACAGGGAACGAAGAGTCTCAATTGGTGGGGCATGGCCTTCTTCCTGTGTTCCGAAGCACTGATCTTCGCAAACTTGATTGCCGTTTATCTCTATCTTGAGATCCGTAACGGAGGGGCAGGCTGGAAGCTCGATAACTGGTATTTCCCGCTATTTAACACCGTTATTCTGGTGTCGAGTAGTGCGGTAATGCATTATGCTGGCAACGGTATTCGTAAAGGCGATATCAAGCAGTTGTCGAGAGGGCTGTTAGGCACATTGGTCATGGGTGCCTACTTTATTGGTGCACAGATCTTTGAGTACTATACTCTGGCAACGGGACCGGAACACCTGTCGATGACAACGAGCATCTTTGGCTCGGCCTTCTTTACATTGACCGGGTTCCACGGCCTGCACGTCACGATTGGTCTCGTCTTTCTGCTGATCACCTTTATTCGTGCCCGCCTGGGTCACTTTACCAAGCAGAGTCACTTTGGTGTTGAGGCCGCTGAACTCTACTGGCACTTCGTTGATGGTGTCTGGGTTCTCGTGTTTTCCATTGTGTATCTGCTACCCCTTATCAGCCATTAGTTAAAGATACTGCGACACGACTGCAACTTGCTGAGGTGGCCTGTTACCTATCAATGGTAGCAGGTCGCTTTTACATTCTTCGGCTAAGCTCTTGTTCCGACCTCTAACACCTCTGGCGTCGCTCGTCGTTGGAGCAGTAGCAACTGTCAATTGTCGCGCTTACTTCGTGACAGATCTATTACCTATCTTCTTTGCCTCTGGCATCTATAGTAGCACACATAGTATTGTACAGTGTTATGTATCGTTACATGTTATTACATATCTTTATATAGAATACAGAGCCTGAATAATATGTTAAAATGGTCGGATAAGCGATTGCAAAAACAGCGATGCTGCATAGTTTGTCTTCGTCGTGTGCAACGACCTGGAGAAAGGATAGTAGAAGGATGAGTGAGGCAATGCGTCCGCTACCGCACGGAGTGCCAGTTACCGGGCTACAAGATCCGACCGGGCGTGATGGTCGGGGGCGCGTAAGGCACTCAGCGCTATACTGTTCTGTCTGTACAAGGCACATCTGGTCAGAGGCGGTGACTGTGATTGAACCAGAAGGTGTTCCCGAACCACGTCTCTCCTGGCAACTCTGTAAAGCGTGTAATCAGGCACTACTGGCCCAGCTCGAACGCTCACCAATACAATCACCCCTCCGTGTACGGATCGCGATTGGTCTGGTGGCTGCTGAGCGCTGGCCGCATGGCTACACGACCCGTGTGCGTGACTATGTCAATGATCGCCGCTGGATCGTCTTTATGGCTGCGGCTTTTATTATTGCGATGGTTATCCACCTCATGATTATCGTAATGATTGCGACCCTGAAATAGCTGAGCTGCAAGCCGTCTAAATCCTTTACAAAGAGGTTCTAATGGGAGCTTTGGGGGATAAAAGGTGGCAATAGATAGATACTTCACTTGTGCCTTGTAAATTGGTGAGAGGCTCACTCATCAGCTTTCTCGCATTTTATCGAGCTGTATGCGGTTGACTCTTTTTGCTATTATATGAGTAGCCAGAGATACAGTTATATCCAGGCGGGAAAGGTTTGTTTTGGATGCCCCCCACGATTAAAAGTAACCACGATAAGACCAACGGCGGTTTGTGGATTGCGGAGAACGCAGTGACCTTGCCGCAACAGATAAATGAACGAGCAGAAAAGATACCTGCTAGCTTTTCACGTGAGTATCATGTGTTGGCCGAACTGTGTGCCAGCATGAGTAGTGGGTTTATGCTGCTCAATCCGGACGAGCACGTAGCCTACTCTAACGATAGTGCGCTGCGTCTCCTGCGCCTCTATCAGCACGATCAGTCTATGTTGCAGGAGTTCGATATCCATAAACATTTGCTCTCTATCGCTTCCGATCCGCAGCAGGCGCGGAACGAATTAGAGTATTCCTGGCTGCACCCCGAACAAGAGGTTTCTGCTGAGTTGGCGCTGGCCGACGCTGCTGCGAACTGGTTGCGCGTGCGTAGCTTCCCGGTTCGTGATGTCCATGGCGAACTGCTGGGGCGTGGTGTCCTGCTGGATGATATTACGCTGGAGCATAAAGCTTCTGATGCGCGTGCCGAGACCTTGATGATGGCGGCGCATGAACTCAAGACGCCGCTCGCGATCATCAAGGGTTGTGCGACGACGCTACTGGGTGGTTCGGCTCGTTGGGATCCTGCGATGCAACGTGAGATGTTGCAGATGATCGATGCACAGTCCGATCGCCTGTACGATGTGCTGAATACGCTGTTGGATGTCTGGCGCTTCGATGCAGGGACACAGCCACTGAGGCTCTCCCAGGTCCAGTTTACCGAACTGCTATTGCAACTGGTGACACGCTGGCAAAATCAGGCTCCCGAGCATCGTTTTATCCTTGATGCCCCTGAAGATGTCTCGGCTGTGACCTGTGATGCGCTCCGTATCGAGCAAGTCTTAAACCATCTCCTGAATAATGCAGTTACGTTCTCTTCTGTGGACAAGATTGTGCGTATCCAGCTAGAAGCGAACGAGGATGAGATTCGGGTGAGCGTTGCTGATGAGGGGGTCGGTATTGCTCCTGAGTATCTGGAGCGTATCTTTGATCGCTTCTATCGTATTCTGGCTGATGAGAAGCGCCCGCACATAATCACTACTGCCGGCGACGTGGATGATAGCCTCTCGCGACGTAATGGTAGTGGCCTGGGCCTATCTTCCGCGCGTTCAACTATTGAGGCGCACCGTGGGCGTATCTGGGCTGAATCAGCAGGGTTAGGTCAGGGCACGACTTTCTATTTCACTCTCCCTTATACTACACAGACTATGGCGACTCTGCCAGGGCTAGCCAGGCGTGACAGTGCAGAGCCTGCAGGTCATCCGCAAGCACCTGCAACATATACCTCACCGCTGAAGCAGGAGCGCCGGACTCGGGTGTTGCTGGCTGAGAATGACGCACGACTCACTCGCTATATCCGCGCCAATCTGGAGGAGCAGCAGTATCGTGTGCTGGCAGTCTCGCACGGCATTCAATTCTTGCGCCAGTTGGATCTGGAGGACCCTGATCTTATCGTTCTTTCGACCCATCTCACAGATATGAGTGGTGTGGAGCTCTTGCAGCGTCTGCGTGAGTTCTCGCATGCGCCAGTGATTGTATTGAGCGATGCCTGTGACGAAGATGAGCGCGTCCAACTCTTTGATCTGGGCTGTGATGACCTGATGCTCAAACCGTTTGGGATGCGCGAACTCCTGGCCCGTATCCGCGCCCTCCTGCGCCGTCAGTCCTCGCATGTTGAGCGACCGCAGGTACAAACGACCTTTACGACCGGCGATCTCACTATCGACTTTGCGCAACACCAGGTAAGCGTCAAGGGGAGTCCCGTCCAATTGAGTCGCACCGAGTATAAGCTACTCAGTACGTTAGCGCAGAACGTTGGGTTGGTTGTCACGCATGAACTCTTGCTTGAAAAGGTCTGGGGACCCGAATATAATCGTGATATCGACTTTATCTGGGTCTATATCAGTCGTTTGCGGCGCAAAATCGAGACCAATTCACGGCGGCCGGAATATATCCTGACCGTCCCTGATGTTGGTTATAAGTTAGCAAAGGTGTAGCGCTTTGTTGCTGAAAAAGCGGTCCAGCTCGACTATAATATGTAGAGAAACCGTTTCATTCAGGTCGCTGTAAGGTAGATCCCTCAGGTATCAAAGACTTTGTAATGTGTACCTCTTATGCTTGATGACGGATGAAATATATATCCGGCGCACTCTCTAGAGAGGCAGTGTGTAGCATACATAACTTGAGGTGTATACATGTCGCAAGGGTTGCAAGTCAGTACTTCGACAGTGATTCTACTGGAAGCCGAGCCATCATTGCGTCGGCTCATTACGCTGGGACTGCGCCATCAAGGGCTGCACGTCGTTGATGCTCCGTCGCTGAGCGAGTTGCCTGTGACGGAGATCGCTGCCGCTGATCTCCTGGTCATGGATATCGATAGTGACGTTCACTGTGATTGGCCGTTATTGGAGACAGTGCAGCAACATCCACAGCTTGCGATGTTGCCCTCCGTTGTCCTCTCATGGGAGACGCCTGGGATACCTGGGATGCCTGGGATACCTGGGATACCTGGGATGCCACAGAGCGTGCATCCAGCTGTCAATGCCTCTTGCTTTACGTTCTTGCCCAAGCCCTTTGATGCTCGTGCTATGCAGCAAAAGATCAGTGAGCTCTTGCTGACTCGTCTCTCTGAGAAGAATGCCGCTCTTGCCAGAGCTGAGGCCGCGCTACTTGCACCGGGCAAGCGTTCAGGAGCCAGTATCTGGCCATTAGTGACCGCACTTGGGCTCTTATTTGTCGTCTTTGGCTTCCTCTTCCAGCTCGCAGTCGCTGTATTGGGACTTGTTATCGTCGCGACCGGTCTTCTTCTCTGGACGCTTGGTGCTCAGACCTCTGCTACACACGAGATTGCCCCGGCCTCTCCGGCCTGATTTGGAAAGGGAATTATGGAGATCCGACCCGCGCGTCCCGCTGACGCCAGAACAGTCGTGCCATTGATCATGCAAACCAGCGAAGAAGTCGCACATATTTTAACCGGGACACAGGAGCGCAGCAAAGTCATTGCGCAGCTAGCGCACTTTTTTCATCAGCCGAATAATCGTTTGAGCTATCAAAACACGCTCATCGCTGATATCGATGGACAGGTCGCCGGTATGGTTATCTCGTATTTTGGTGCCGATGCGCCCCGCCTGGACCAGCCGATTACCGCTTACCTGCGACAACTTGGCCTGGAGACCGTCCTTGAGAAAGAGGCCGACAACGATGAGTGGTATATCGACTCGCTTGCCGTCTCTCCATACTATAGCGGACGTGGTAGACCCAGGACCGAGATACGCTGAAAATAGGACATAGGGGAAACAGGTAGAAACGGTAAAAAGGTCTCTCCATTTCCTTCTCTTTCCATGTTAAGCCGATATCTTCTACGAATGCCCGGTGTTTCCCGCGAGTGTTTCCGGTGACGCAGGCTGTCCTTTGAGTGTGTAATCACCGAAACGTTGGAGATGCTCTGTCATGTAGGCAGATAGGTGGGCAACATCTTCGGACTTGACAGGATAACCCCGCTGCTCCAATTGCTCTAATGCCTCCGTCAAATCAGCCACATTTTGAAGCATGAGCGCATTTGCCACAATATCCGTATAGCGAACCTGCTTTTGCATCTCTTCAGGATCATTTTCGGCGAGGAGTCCAGCTGCCGCAAAACGAATCCATTGGCAAAACTGGTTGTAGCGTTCCGCGATGTTGGTTGTCTCCGTAATTTGCTCACGCATCGGGATATCAGAGATATAGCGCAGCAAAAAGATGGTGCGGATCACTCGTCCTAATTCCCGAAACGCTTGATAGAGTCGATTTTTTCGACTTTCGTGACTGAGCTTGCGCAGTAATGTGGACGGTTGGAGCTTTCCAGCACGAACAGAGAGCGCAGCCTGCATCAGGTCCGTCCAGTGTTTTTCCAGCAGATCCCAATCGATCGTATCCTTGAAGAGGGAATCGATATGCTGATAGACCGTCTGTTTGCTCGGATGGTAGAAGTTTAAGTCTTTCCAGTGGCGGATACGAGGCATCAGATCGATCCCAAGCAAATAGGAGAGCGCAAAAATATTGGTCGACTGTCCCTGCGTGTCTGAGTGGATGATCTTCGGGTGGATCGTCGACGTATTCCCGATCAATGCATCGATCAAAAAATTTCCCTCCCACATCCCACAGGATAAAAAGTGTGAATACAAGGCGATGTAGAGAGAAGAGACCACATGATAGGCAATACCTCCATATGACCCGTAGCGAATGTGGTAGGAAGACAGCAGATTGTTTTCATACAGGTCTAATTTGGTCCCGTCAGCTGCGGCAATATTTTCATCTCCCCATTTTTTTGGCAGATCATACTGATGATAGCGATTAATCAGGTCGGCTTTGGCCGCATCTAGTTTCTCAAGTGTGGCATGACGATGATTCGTAAAGGTAATCTCATGTGCAGTGATCACTCCCCCCATATGCTTGGCCAACTGAGCCGCTCCCATGTTGGTGCCATAGGCAAAAGACATCGTCACATAGCGTTCCTCAGGGTTGGCTATTTTCGGATCAGAACCCGAAATGGGTCCAAAACGTCGTGTCCAGTGAACCTTCTGGTCCGTATCCCAGAGGACCGAAAGAACTGAGCGATCAGGCATCAGTTGACGTAACGCCTCTTGCAGAGCAATTCGACTGGCAGGAATAGCCGTTGCCTTGAGACGTTTGAGTACTGGCTCTCCTTTGTCAGTGATCTCAACCGACTTATTGCTGGGAAATGCCGTATCCACCTGTTCTGCTACTGATCTCAACTCCCCTTGTAAGCGTGTAACAAAGGTAGATGCATCCGAGGGGATGCCAATCTCCTGGCAATACTCAGAGACCATCGGTTGACAGGTGTCCCAGGGCAAGAGCTGAGTACGATAATCGGCAAAGCGTTCTGACCCATCGACATAGAGATCACCCGCTTTGAGTTCAGATGCGACGGCTGAAAACACACAGACTTCCAGATGGCGACGAGCAAGTTGGGTTCTTTTTTCGTCCTTGATGATTACCAGATGTTGCCATGCCTCAGAGGCAAAAGAGAGATCCAAGGTATCGGAAAGGGTCAGGCTACGACGATTTTCCTGCGTAAGTACATACTCAAGCGCGTCCATCAACGATTGATCTTGGGTCGCAGAATGGATGGGAAGGGAGCGCACCAGTTGAAAGAGCGCTTTGCGGTGGCTCGTGTAGAACTGCCACATGAAGGGCTGATACTGGTCTCCAAGCGATGCGGTAACAGTCTGACACTTCTGCAACAATTCTACATGTCCTCCCTGCTTTACCAAGACTTCGCGTAGATGTTTGCCTGCGGTGGCATCGTCTTGATCACAGTCCTCCATCGCTGTTTCCACCAAGTTTGTGAGTACCGCGAGTAACTGTTCTGTGTTTTTTTGCTGTTCCTCCCGCACGCGTTGTAATGCTTCTTTCGCTTTCACGTGGGCGCTTGCTATCCGTTTGAGGAACATCTCAATGAGATCATCGCGCGTGCCCATCTGCGTTTCTTTGATAAGACACGCGAGCAATGTCCAGCGCTTTGCAGGTGTGTAATCGTTCAGTTCGCTTGCGTCTAAGGCACGAGCCTCAGCTGCAAAATGCTTGATGAGAGCAGGAGGGATATCAGACACAAATAGCTCCATCGAACCCAATTGTAGGAACCAGGTCAGGCGGTCTTGCCAAGCTTTGAGGTGCGAGAGCGTTGGACTTTGCGCAGTTAACTTGAGCAAGGAGAAATACGAGCGGTGCAGTGGCGTTTGTGCGTCCAGTAATGTCTCAAAGATCTGTTGAGTTTCTGGAGATATGAGCGTTTTGACCTTGCGAAAGATCCGCCCATAGACCAATGCACGAATGCGCCCTACCAGATATTCCAATGTGCTAAATGCTGGCATTTCATAGCGTTGCTTGACCAGTTCGTCAATGGCCGCATTGATGAGATCTGCGGGGTTGTCCATGGTGCGGACGGCTCGCAAGATGATACGTATGGCAACCCGGCGAGCCTCTTTACCATAGGGAAGGATTTGATAATATTCCCGTACCGTCTGATGATGGCGGTAGAGTGTGCGCTGGTTGTCATAGACAGGGAAGAACTCTTCAGGAAGAGAGAGCGCTTTGCGAACATGGATCACGATGGCGGTGGGAATTTCATCCACACCGGGAAAATAGCCCAGGCACGGAAAGAGTTTGATCCAAAGCATGAGATTGAGTTGCTGTTGCCCCGAACGAGTCATCGTCTCGACAAAGTGGCGTTCCTCTTCAGTCGGGGTATAGGCTTCGATCAGTTCTTTTGTGGTATAGCTGCGTTTCACACGGCGATAAATCGTTCGATCTATAGCGGTCATAGCTCTATGCTCTTTTCTTCTCAAATAGTGTTGTATATATATCTCGATATATGCTATACTACCGCTAAGATACCTTAGCAGCAGCAAACAGCACAAGAAACCAGGACTTTCATCTGCTAAGGTCACCAACAACCGCTGTTTCGTTCATCTGCTAAGGGAAAAGGTATGGAGACCATCACCAGACGAAACAACCAACCAGCCCTTTCTGAACTGGGGGAACAGATGCTTGCCCAGTATGAACAGCGGCTTCGCGTTGAAGAAGACCTGGCTCATGCAACCATTCGTAACTATCTCAGCGATCTGCGTCATTTTGCTGCCTGGTGTGAGTTCGTTTGGAAGTACGGGCGAGAAACATAACCTTCTTTCACTCCTGGAGCAGTGACCACCCCGACGCTCACAGAGTATCGAGCCTATCTCCAGCAACACCTCCATCTCAAACCAAACTCAGTAAATCGGAGCCTCGTGAGTCTCAAACGCTACTTTACATGGCTCCTGAGTACGGGGCAGATAAGGTATGACCCCGCAAAGGCTGTGAAACTGGTAGGGGAAGAGAGAATTCCCCCACGTCACCTGAGTGATCAGGAAGAGCAAGCCCTCGTGGCGGCAGTCACCGAAAAAGGAGATAGACGAGATCGAGCAATCATCGTGCTCCTGCTGCATACGGGGCTACGAGCACGAGAACTGTGTACCATCACACGCAGTCAGGTCAGGCTTGGCAAGCGGAGCGGGACGCTTACTGTGCAGGGAAAGCGCAATAAATATCGCGAGATTCCGCTCAATGCCACAGTTCGTGTGGCGCTCGTCGCCTATGATTCCTCCTTGCTGAGACCATCACATGATGCAACACCGCTCTTTCTTTCCGAGAAGAGGCATACCCAACTCACCGAACGCGGGTTAGGATACCTCATTAAAAAATATGCAGACCGAGCGCATGTCAATGATCTCAGTCCGCATGATCTCCGTCACCGCTTCGGGTATCGTATGGCAAAGACAGTGCCACTCCATCGCCTTGCTCAACTCATGGGTCATGATTCACTGGACACGACCATGCTCTACGTCCAGGGAACAAGAGACGATTTGCAGCAGGCAGTTGAGACAATTGCTTGGACATAGGAGCGCGCGGAGAAGCATGCAACAACAGACGCGTGGAAGCAGTTTTTTGCTGCTATGCCTATGACGGTGAAGCAGAGGGATGACGGCCTGCTTGCACCTGTTTGCTCAAAAAGGAATGAGAGGCAAATGAATGATTTTTCTTGGACAACAGTTCGGCAACTATCATGTCGAAAGAGAACTGGATCATGGTGGGTTTGGAACCGTGTATCTGGCACGGCATACCCTATTGACGGATCGTCTGGTGGCTATCAAAGTGCTACACGATGTGCACCTGCAGACGCCCGCAGAACGCGATGCCTTTTTGCAAGAAGCGTGGTTTCTGGACCAGCTCAAACATCCGTATATTCTTCCCCTCCTCGATGTTGGCATCCACGAGGGAACCTTCCCGTATTTGATGATGGAATATGCGGCATCTGGTTCCCTGCGGAAACGTCTGAACAGCCAGTCGTCTCACCTCTTGCCTTTTGACGAAAGTCTCACCATTTTGTTACAGATTGGGCAGGCCCTTCAATATGCTCATCAGCAGACCCCCGCGATCATCCATCGTGATCTCAAGCCAGACAATATCCTGTTTAACCAGCGTGGCGAAGCGCTGCTAGCTGATTTTGGCATCGCGACGGTGCTTTCAACGGCGAGCATTCGGTACACCAATCCTGTCGGAACCGTGGCCTACATGGCTCCTGAGCAATTTCTTGGGCAGGTGAGCCGGGAATGCGATCAATACGCCCTGGGGTGCGTGGCCTACGAACTTTTGACCGGGCAGAGGCCTTTTACGGCTCCTAATTTTATTGCCATGGGCGTCAAACATGCCAATGAAGAGCCCATCCCACCGAGGCAATGCAATCCCAACCTGCCTGCTCATGTGGAAGACGCTGTGCTCAAGGCTCTGGCGAAGCAGCGCGAAGATCGCCATGCTGATGTTGCAGCCTTTCTTGCGGTACTACAAAGGCCTCTCGTTTCTCATATCAACTTGCATTCACGAACGGAATTTTCGCGTGATCAGCTCCGCTCGCACCTTCTCTCCTTGCTCTCCTTGAGGATTGCTTCTCTGAAAGCAAGTTCGTATCAGGTGCCTGAGGAGCTTGATCCAAAAGCCGTTTGGGCGAGAATCCAGCGGCACGATGTTCCCTCTACCTGGCACGTTTTCCAAACCACGTCCGCCGGTGCTGGGTGCATGGGGGCAATCATTGGTGGCTTTGTTCCCTTCGCTTTAGCATGTCTAGTAGTTCAACTGATTTTCGGCTCGCTTTCCTCAGATTCGATCCCTTCGTTTGTGGGGATCGTTGTATTTTCGCTTACGGGGATTGGAATGATCCTAGGAGGGGGCTGGGGGAAGAGGAGTGCAAGCGGCGAAGCAAACAAGTTAACTCTCATGCCCGACGGATTTATCTATTTCTCTCCTCAGGGAGTCCCCCGCCACATCATCAGTTACAAGGCAGTCGAGGATATTCGCTTTGACAGTATCAAACAAAGCCTCGTAGTTACCACATCCTGGTCAGGCGCCCCAAAAGACGACCGAAAGAGGCTTGGCGGACCAATAGATATCCGCGGATTCAACGCAGCCCCTCGTATCATTGCGCAACGTGTTGAACGTGCATACACCAGCTTTAAAGGGCTCCCTACATTTTTACCCCCCCAAATCCCCGCTAAGGGTTTGGCAAGATTTAAAGCCCGCAACAATCTGCCGTGATGGCACGTTTGAGGGAAAATAGGCACTGGAAGAGAGGCCAATGAAAACTTCCAACAGAGAAATCACAGGATGACGATTGAGTGCCTACTTCTATCGCACGTTGTATCTGGCCGTCAAAAATACACTTCAGGGCCAAAAAGAGGATGTTTAGCTGTCTCTATTGCCTCTTTTACTCCTTTCTCCTATGTCCTATTTTCCGCGTATCTCGGCTTTGGGTCTGTTTGGCATGCTTGAAAGAAAGCACGGTGAGGATGGGAGGCAATCCTGCTGAGATCAAAAAGCGAGAGATCTGCTCAGTTTTTCAGATAAAACCGCCTGAGAAGTGGTTTTCCTTTCTTCACAAAACTCAACAGCGAGATTTTTCTTTGTGGGCTTTCCATCGCCTATTCATGCGACGGATTTCCGCGCTTCCAGAACATGGGTAAACTTGTCAGGCTTGAAAACAAGGTGTACACTTCTGCAAAGTGAGCTTGAACAGCCAACTCAATCAGAAGCCCGATGGATTGAGCAACAGTATCCATTCATACTCACGGGCCATGACTGGGATAGAGAGGACATCCCCCAGACTCATGAAACTCGGTAGCATAAGGAGAGCCCAGCAGGCAATATTGCGGATGCAAAGGAGATCAAAATCACACATTACTAACCATATATTTCAGAAAAGGCATTAATTTATTGTTCAGATATTAAGGAGAAACAGGTGAGAAAGAATTCTTTTGAACAGACCAGAGACGGTGACAATCAAAAAACAAAAGCATCACAAACAGGCCACGACTTCTTACGCTCCTATTGGCAAGATATGCATGATAAACCAGGGGAAAGTGCGGGGGATCATCACGCTGAACATTTAAATAAAACTGATAGGATCAGAGTTAGAAACGCACAAGAGAGATATAAGAAACTTATTGAGGCTGCTCCTACTAAGGACGTGAAAGAGCTGCTTATGGGAGACGACATGGGTCCTCGAATTAAAGCAATGTTACTGGGCATTAAACCAGTCCTTTTTGATGGAAACTCAAATGTGAGTGATTATTTTCTGGATACAGAAAAAGGGTATGATCTGGATAGATCCAATCAGCTTGAATATGTTAAACACGTTAAATTGCTATACAAGCAAACTATAGATCATATTACATCAGAAGATCATGACTTACGTGCTATCAATCTTTCATACAGAGTTGATGATCCCGAATATATTGATCAGGATGATGGAAGCATGATTGTTCCGGAAAGAAAACATGCGCTTTATTCTCTTAGCCTTGTTCGTGAAAAATATCGTGCTTATCCATCAATCTTTCATAATCGCAATAACAGTGAATCATCAATAAATGAACATATCACCTCCCTTTTAGGGAACGATGAGACTCATCGTAACAATATTATGGAGTTTGGTCTGCTATGTGGTTTTCCACAGAAAGCAGTAGAAGCTTATGTACATAAACAAGTTATGGATAGAAGTGTCGAGATTCCTGGAATGGAATATGAAACAACATCTTCTGATAAAGAGAGCATATTATTCGAAAATAAAGTTCATGCACTTTTCAATGAGTTCGAATAATTCTTCGGTACAGCACACTAAACGGTGGATGAGCTCAAAACAAGTTTGCGAGGCTGTCCCCGTGATCGTTTCGGATGTATCAGCACTGAGAACACAGAAGATGACAGAAAGTGCAGCAGACAGGCTCTGTCTCTGTGTTTAGGCCATCAGAACTGTCACCGCCTTTGGCAGGTGGGGAAGTACGTGAGAACGGAAACACATGTGCAGGCAATCCCTGTCTTCTTGGGGTTCCGCTACGTAAGTTGTCATGAAGGGCAGGGTAGCGGGCATTGTTCAAATTGGCAGGTTCTATATGGCTTTTCGGGCAAATAGTCTTGATGGAAGAGGACCGAATTGCCAAATGGAAACGGAACAACCACTATTTTTGACAGGGTGACGGTCTGGATAATCAGCTTTTGAGCCTTTTATAGTGGTGCTAGTTCCGGCTTTGTGGATTATCTAAAGTTCAATTTTTACAACGCAGGAAGGAAGAGCTTTCATACGTCATGAACGTTTTTAACGTAGTATGCGTCGTATGGCTTGAGAAGCCGAAGCGTACAACGTTAACATTTTTGTTGAAAGCTTCAATCACGAACGAAAAACGTCAACGTTGTACGTCGTTGACGGTCTGCCTGAACCTTCAGATAACTATTGTTTTGGGAACTAGCAGTGAAACAGGATACTCCTTTTACCTCTCGTAACCGCTATCCGACCCAGGGCCGAGATACCTGTAAAAATAGGACATAGGGGAAATGAGTAAAAGATGCATTATTTGTCATTTCTGCTTCGTCTTCGCTATGTTCTTGAACGCTAGAACCTGAGCAGACATGGCATTGCCTCAATCTTGAGGGCCTTAGCAGATGAAAAAGCCCTGTTTTAATTAGCTTTTCGTCCGCTCACCTAAATTAGTAGCAGTATCTTTCTGCAAGGATGAGATAGAGAGCGAATTTAGCATTATTACATCTCATACCTATGTCCTATTTTTGCACGTATCTCGGCTGTGGGTCTGGTATCGGTACTGCTCTGATCTACGCCGTCGAACAGCGAGCGCAGCATGTGGGCCAGTCAAAAGTCGCATTACTGGTCGATGAAGAGAACGCACGCGCCCACCGCCTTTATCTGCATCTAGGCTTCAAGCCGGAGCGCAGTATCAATCTTTATCAGCAGCCCCATCTCCATATGATCAAAAACCTGTAGCCCGGCTGGAGCGCTCGCTGTGAAGGTAGCATGCAGTGTAAATATATATTGATGCAATGCGATACGATCCCACGCCACTTCTTATTGTAGCGTCACGAAAATAGTCTGGCTTCCGTGTAATAAATGTTCATAATGTATGGGATTTGTTGAAAAAGGAAGGTGGAACTTATGCAATCTATGACAAAACCTCTAGATGGTATGCGTATCGCGATCCTGGCGACCGACGACTTCGAGCAGGTTGAGCTAACCGAGCCACGTAGGGCATTAGAGAAAGCGGGTGCGCAGACTGTGCTGATCTCCAATAAATCCGGTCAGGTGCAGGGGGTCAACCACGATGAGAAGGCAGATAGCTTCCCCGTCCAGATGACGTTAGACCAGGCCAATCCAAACGACTTCGATGGTGTCCTCTTACCAGGTGGTGCTATAAATGCCGATGCTATCCGTATGGAGCAGAAGGCACGTACATTTGTACAACAGGTTGACAAGAGCGGTCGTCCGATGGCCGTCATCTGCCACGCCCCCTGGTTACTGGTCTCCTCCGGCCTCATCAAAGGTCGTAAACTGACTAGCTACTACACCATTCAAGACGACATTCGTAACGCAGGTGGTACCTGGGTCGACCAGGAGTTCGTCCGTGACGGCAACCTGGCAACCAGCCGTAGCCCACAGGATCTCTCTGCATTCAACAGTGGCATTGTCAACCTCTTCTCCGAATACAAACAGAAGGGCTCACTAGGCAAAGCTGCTGTCGCCAGTGCACAGGATATCATTTCAGGTTAAGTCAGAGTACGGAACCTGAATATCCGATACATTGTAAAGTGAAGCACTCGCCGTCCCGTTCACAGCCTGTCGAAGGCTACGAACAGGATGGTGGGTGCTTTTTGACTGACCTCTTTGCCGCCAGCGGTTTTTAGAAAAGTGAGGCGGAAGTTGGTTTTTGGGAGGGAAGTTTACAGGGCAGGTGCCCAAATGCCGAATTCGTTACCGTCGAGATCGGTGAACTGTGCCCATTTGCCCCAGGGTTCCGTGCTTGGCTCTTTGGTTAGAGTGACCCCACGAGCCTTGAGCGTTTCACAGGTTGCTTCAATGTTGTCCGTATTCAGGATATAGCCGGTGAAGCCGGTTTTATCGCTACCCATCCGGCCGCGTAGGCTAAGCATGATATGGGTCTGTGCCCCAGGAAGAGCTATTTCGAGCCAACGCTCAGTCTCGCTCATGGGCTGGTCGTCGATCTTCTCAAAGCCGAGCGTATTCACATAGAAGTCGAGGGCTTTGTCCTGGTCGCTGACGCCTACACTGATGGTTCCGATTTTCGTGAACATAGATTTTTCCTCTTTGTTGATCGCCACTTATACATATGAGTCTTTCTGTCCAGACTCAGACAACTTCTGTGAGTTGTCTTTCTGTGTATTCTTTCTGACACCATGAGAAACGGAAGGTGTTCCATTGCACAATAGTACCATTGAGACGATGGGAGGCGCTTGCCGTTCAAAACTGTGCCGCAGTTATCTCCTTACGCGAACCTGTGGGAATTACTAGTCATGAAGAATAGTGAACGCACCGGTTGTAGTCGTGGTAGTGCCAAAATTAACAGCCATTACCGCTACACGACCTGAGCTGGAAGTGCTGTTGTTGACATTAAACAGGTATGCTGAGTTGACATAGACGGTGATCTTAGATCCTACAGCTATAACTACTACATGGTTGGATACATTATTGCCGGTTTTGATGGCTGAACTGGAGCCGCTTTCTAGAGTGGCGCTTGAGTCCACCAGATCGTACGTGCCATCAGTACCGATGCGCAAACGATAGATTTCTCGGAATACGATGCCGCCGCCATTACCCTGAGTTGTGATATAAGCATCAATTTTGACATTGCTGACTGTGACACCAGGGATAAAATTTGCGGCCGCTGTGCCTGCCTGCGTTGCCTGGGCGCTTATCTGACCCCTATAGATGGGTGCTGGTGGCGTTGGAGTGGGGTTAGGCGTTGGTGTTGGCGTTGGTGTTGGCGTTGGGGCTGGATTATACACTGGATTAGGATTATACACCGGATTTGTGCTTGTTAGCGTGCCGCTAGACGTTCCCACTGGTGGCTGACTGCTCCCATTCGTATCTCCAGCTCTGGCCGGCTTTGAATTTTGTTTCGGCTTCGACTTGGGCGGATTCGGGTTCTTTTTGCTGCCTGCTGGTGTTGGTTGTGTGCTGGTCGTCGTTGCTGGTGTTCTCTGCGTCGGCGTTGCTTGTGGCTGTCCTGACGTCCCCGTTTGTTTCTGTGCAAGGGCGTTCGCAGTGGCCGGTAACGTACCTGCCATGGCGAGAATAGCAGCATTGAATGAGACAGATAAAATGCTTGCCAGGATGATGCTTACGAGTGCGATAAGCAGGAATGAATTGGCTTTTCGACGTGACGGCGGCTGAATGGTATAGCTGTGATTGCTTTGCAGCGGTGGCGTTGCCGAACCGGGCAGTTGCGGCTGGCTGATCACTGCCAGCTGTCTTTGCTGGACTGGACCTGCTGGCAGGATAGGTGCCTCGGCTTTGGGATACTGCATGGCGCTCAGGTCAGGATCCTTGTCTTCCGGCTGCGCCGCTGAAACAGGTGTGCTGGTGTATGCGAATGGATCGTCTAGATCATCTCCTGCGGAGGGCGTATCGTCCTGCTGCTGCGAATATTGTTGCATGAGCGGGAACATGACACGTGGCGAAGGGATGACACGTGGCGAAGGGATGCCAGGGGATCCAATCCCAGGCGCGCTGGGAGGGTTCTGAGTATTGCCAGATGACGCAGTTGATAGCGCAACCTCGTCCTCCTCTGTCTCATCGTCTGGGTCTGCGATAATATCAAAGAAGGGTGATGCCTGAACTTGACTCTCTTCTGGAGATGTGGCAGCAGTGAGTTGGAGTTTCGCTAAAGTATCTTCCTCCTCCTCGGCGTCCTGCTCTGCTGCCATCTCGGCCACTTGATCGTTAGCACCTTCATTCTCAGCCTCCTCGTCCTCAGCAGCGTCCTGCTCGATCTCTTGATCGTCGGTGTCTTCGACATCTTCGTCCTCACCATCCTCAGTGTTCTCATACTGCGTCTCTTCTGCTGGCTGCTGCGCTAACAGTCCCGCGGCAGAACGGATCTGTATGCCCGTCTCGCGTGTAGGCGCATCGGCTATTGATGATTGTGCGAAAGAACGGGCGAATGGGAATACCGGCGGTGCTGGTCTGGTGGCAGCCTGTAAGCTGTTCAGGAACGTTTCGATATCGGGATAGCGTTCACCCTGCTGACGGGAGAGGGCTTGCAGAATGGCGGCTTCTACTGCTTTCGGAATGCCGCTCACAATGGTTGATGGTGGTGTTGGCTCGGTTGTCATCTGCTGATCGAGCAGGGAGCCACTGCCAGCACCAAAGGGCAGTGCGCCAGTAAGCAGTTCATAGAGCAGACAGCCCAGGGCATACTGATCGCTTTTGGGTGTTGAGAGCCCATTGAGCTGTTCAGGGGCCATATAGTTGAGTGTGCGCCTATCAAGCTGATGCTGGATGCCGCGCTCCTGGATAATCTCACCCAGGACAAAATCACCCAGCAGGGCCTCGTCAAGCTCGTTGAAGAGGATATTCTCGGGTCGGATATCCTTGTGGATGATCGTGTGAGCATGCGCATAGACAATGGCTGTGCCAATGTCCTGAATGATGCGTAATGCCTCATCGAGATTGAGGCGGTTGGCTGGTCGCTGCTCAAGGTGCTGGCGTAAGGAACCATTCGTGATATAGTCACTGACGACATAGGGCTTCCCCTCCTCCAGACCGATATCGATGATCGGAATGAGATGGGGATGAGCGAGTTGTTTGAAGCGTCGGGCCGTAAATAAGAAATCTTCGGCCGATGTACCAGGGACCCGACATTCAGGATCATATAACTTCAGGATAATTTTATGTTCTGGCTCGCCCATCGGATAAGAAAGATAGATATCGTGCGAAGCTTTCCTGCCGATATGCGTCGTCAAGTAGTAGTGGCTGAATGTATAAAGCATAGAGTAATCCTACCTAATGAGTCGATAAGCTCTTCTGAAGATGTTTATTTAAATGCTAGAGTGTTGGGACAATACAAAAAAACATAGATATCCCATTCTTTAGTATAAAGATAAAACGGTGCATAGACGTACATTTTTTCCGCTTTTTTTGTGTCAATTTCTATGTTTGTCTGGCGCTCCTGATCATAGTTGCCTTTATCCGCGTGTTACTATATACTCACTTTGTTCGCACACCCGCAGCCATACGAAACTAGAAAAAATCCACAAGAAGAGTACAAGACGTATCTCCTACCCGGCAGAGGAGGCTATTGGATATCCATGCTAGAATCACGAGAGCCCGTACAGATATTTTGTGCCTATGCGCTCGAAGATGCAGCGCAATTTCAGCCGTTGAAGACCAGCCTTCTTATGCTAGAAAAGAAAAAGCGTATTTACGTCTGCTATGAACATAACATCCCTGCTGGTGCGCACCGCGAGCAGACCCTCACCGCCGCTATTGAACATGCTGCCATTATCTTACTCATCATCACGACAAACTTTTTCAATTCCGATGAACAACATGAAAAGATGATAGAGCACATCTTGCAGCGTGAAGCTGCCAACGATGTCCATGTAATCCCGATCTTGCTACGTTCCGTGAATTGGCAGTATACCCCCTTTGCACATCTCCAACCGTTGCCAGCGGATGGTCGATCCATTAAGAGTCGTAATAATGTGGATGAAGCCTTTACCGAAGTATTCGACAGGATCTATCCAATTATCGACCAACTGGCAGGTCAGGCTGGGCCAGAGCAGCAAGGACCGAATCGCAAACGTACCTTTTTGCAGGCTCTGCGCATTGATCATAGCGGATTTCGTCAGGGACGTGCGAGTAGCTTTGTCGGTCGTGCAGCCGAACTCACAGACATCCAACAACACATTACAGAACTGCAAGCAAGTGGAGGTTACCTGACCATCACCGGGCAAGCAGGTCAGGGCAAGAGCAGCATTATTGCCAGTTTCATCGAACTTCATGATCCGGGTAGTATTCAACACTTTATCCCCTTCAATCCAGGGCCTGACCATCAGGTTACGTTGCTGCGCGATCTTATGGCCCAACTTATCCTCAAATACGATCTCGATGATATCTACGTTGCCAGCGACCATCGTCCGGCCTTGCGTGACTTCTTCCCCAAAGTTTTACAAGAGGTTGAGCGCAAAGGCGGTCGTGAACTGATCTTTATCGATGGCCTGGACCAGATCAAAGAAGATATGGACGGTATACGCGACCTCTCTTTCCTCCCGCTCGCACCCCCGGCGGGCATCGTTTTTGTACTGGGAACGCGCCCCAATGATACATTGCAGCCACTAGAGCTACTCAAACCTCACTACATGTACCAGCTACCGAACTTGAGCCGTCCTGATTTTGACTTACTCTTGCAGCAGCGTCATATTCAGATCAGCCCAGAGATGGCAGCTCGCTTCTATGAGGCCATGGAAGAAAACGCTTTATACCTGAACCTGGTCGCCAAAGAACTGGCGCAAACTGAAGCTTTTACCCCGGAAGAGATTATTCAGCGTGTAGCGACCAATCCCAATAATATCTTTACCCTCTCGATTGATCGCCTCAGGCGTAATCGAGATTTCTGGGATCGTGTAATTGAACCTCTGTTGGGTGTATTGCTGGTGACCAGAGAACCACTGACACTGCGTATGCTCAAAGATATCCTTGCGTTGAAGGATGCAGAGATTCGCGAAGGATTGCAGAAACTGGGCGGCCTTGTCATGCAAGATGGTCAGGAGCAGTATTCCCTGTTCCATTTGAAGTTGCAGGATTATCTGAAGCAGGATAAAGAGAGTGTGCGGAAAGATTATATCTTCTCACTTGAAGAGGTTGAAGCATGGCAGGCTAAGTTTGCTCAGTGGTGTGCAGGTCAGGATGGAGTGAACATCTGGCAAGATGCGCGTAAAGGATCAGTTGAACAAGAGAGAAGAGGCTATGCACGTCAGCATTATGTGACTCATTTATATGAAGGTGGAGTGGATATGTGGCCCAGGCTTTTTCAAGTGCTTGATGAGGGTAGCTACGGGCATGGAAAGTTGCAAGATGATCCGAGTACGCGCTTGTACGCTCAGGATCTGGACCTGGGCAGGAAGGCCGCAGCATGGAGTGAATGGGGCTTACAGGATGGCGTGCAGCGACTGCCAATTTTGTGGCGCTATACGTTGTTACGTTGCTCATTAACGAGCCGAGTTGACAATTATCCAGATGCAGCCTTTCGCCTCTTGTGGCTACTTGGTCGTGAGCAAGAAGCTTTAAATCTTATTGAATTACTTTCTAATCCATCGCGTAAAGTGGCTATTTTGCTCATGTTTGCAACATTGCTGGATAAGCAACTTACGAGAGAAAGCGAGCAGTGGCAACTCTTATTGAGAGCAAGAGAAGTAATCAAGAGCATAGAGTCGAGCAATGAACGAGCCGAGGCACTGAGTAAGTTGGGAAAGGCGCTGAGTAAAGCCGGGAAGTGGGAAGAAGCCGAGGAGACATGGGAAGAAGCGCGTGAGGTGATCAAGAGCATAGAGTCGAGCAATGAACGAGCCTGGGCGCTGAGTAAGTTGGGAGGGGCACTGAGTGAAGCCGGGAAGTGGGAAGAAGCGAGAGAGGTGATTAAGAGCATAGAGTCGAGCAATGAACGAGCCAGGGCACTGAGTGAGTTGGGAGGAGCGCTGAGCGAAGCCGGGAAGTGGGAAGAAGCGAGAGAGGTGATCAAGAGCATAGAGCAGAGCGATGAACGAGCCGAGGCACTGAGTAAGTTGGGAGGGGCGCTGAGTGAAGCCGGGAAGTGGGAAGAAGCCGAGGAGACATGGGAAGAAGCCGAGGAGACATGGGAAGAAGCGCGCGAGGTGATCAAGAGCATAGAGTCGAGCGATGAACGAGTCGAGGCATTGAGCGAATTGGGAGGAGCGCTGAGTGAAGCGGGGAAATGGGAAGAAGCAGAGGAGAAGTGGGAAGAAGCGCGCGAGGTGATCAAGAGTATGGTGGAGAGCGAAGAACGAGCCAGGGTACTGAGCGAGTTGGGAGGAGCGCTGAGTGAAGCGGGGAAGTGGGAAGAAGCGCGCGAGGTAATCAAGAGTATCGAAGAGAGCTATATACGAGTTGAGGCACTGAGCGGGTTGGGAGGAGCGCTGAGTGCAGCAGGGAAGTGGGAAGAAGCGCAAGAAGTGGTGAAGAGCATAGCAGGGAGCAAAGAACGAGCCAGGGCTTTGGTGGAGCTTACAAATGCATTAAACGTTGCAGGCAAGCATGACGACGCGCTTTCTCTTATCCAGTCTTCGTGGGTTGAAGCGAAGACGAGAAAGGATGCTTTAGCGTTATTTCCGATGGCGCTGGGTCTTATCCCTGCCTATCCTCAACTCGGCATGGAACTCTTCAAGGGCTTTGCCTGGGTCGATTCTTTCTTGTTGACGTTTTAGCTAACCACATAAAAACAAGCACGCTTCCGATCTGGTTTCTCCTCCTGGCTACTTATGCCATAACCTCATCTTTTATTCGTCTCCATAGACACATTTATTCAGGCTTTTGTAAGGTGAGATTGTTGGCCTGCAAGTTGCTTATCAGGCTCGGGCACCATAATCAGTCTGTTGTTAGCTACCTGTGAGAGCGGAATTTTATGAAAGTTACGACGGTTAATAATCAGGGCGATGCGTTTGAACAGGGCACGGTTGAGTCGTCTTCCCCGACTCTGCCGAAGCGTTCACGTCGACGTAATATGGTGGTCTTTACGATCGTTACGTTGATCAATGTCGGGCTTATTGCTCTTCTTTGGACTCAATTGATGACTCCTAAGGCCAGCACTGCTACGAGCTCTCCTGATAATACGATGATTACTTCAGGGGATGTATCGAGTCCTTTGATTGGGAAACAGGCACCGGATTTTTCTTTGCCTCTTATCGATGGCTCCGGTGCGCAAAAAGGTCAGAAGCTGAATCTGGCGGCCTATAAGGGTAAGCCAGTGATCGTGAATTTCTGGGCTTCGTGGTGTGATCCCTGTAAGGAGGAGACTCCTTTGCTACAGCAGCAGTGGGTCAATTCGTTGCAAGCGAAGGGTGTGGTGTTGATTGGGATCGATGGTGGTGAGCCGAGCAGCGATGGTACGAAGTTTCTTCAGCAATATGGAGTGACCTATCCTAACGTTGCTGATTCTGTGGCTATCGGTGGGTCGGCGGGTGATGCGTTTGGGATTACAGCACGCCCGGAGTCTTACTTTATCGATCGCGATGGCAAGGTTGTTGCTCGCTGGATCGGTGGCTTGACCACGAATGGCCTCCAGCAAGAACTGGCAAAATTGCACGTCCATTGATCCTTGGGAGGAGGAAGGACTTTGCGGTCCTTCTACATATAACACCATGTGGGAAGTTCTCTGGCTGGTGCGGCTCGCGCATATCCTGGCGGCGGCGGTCTGGGTTGGTGGCAGTTTTATGTATCAGGTGATTGTGGTGCCAGCTTTGCGTAGCGGCGGTCCCGCGCCAGCTGTGGCGGCTAAGGTCGCGCAGCTCTTTAAACAGATGGTGAACGTCTGCGTGGGGGTGCTGCTCGTCACTGGTGTCTACCTCACCTTCGATCGTCTGACTACGCCGACGCTTGGCCTTTCCTATATCGTGATCCTGGTCTTGAAGATTGTTGGTGCTCTGGCCCTCTTTGCGTTAGCATTTTATCTGGGACAGAGCAGTATTCGCAGGATTGCGAAGCGCACGACGCGTTTCTCTCAGGTGGCTCCCCGGCTGATGCTGGTGCTGGGTATCCTGGTCTTCACGCTGGGTGCGCTACTCAATACTCTCTTTGAATTGATGAATGGTCCTCATTAATGCGTTTTCGATGGAGGTCATATCGTGCAGACTGTCAATACTGACAATATTGGGCCTGTCTCTAGCGGTGAGGAGCCAATTATTGCACCCCGCAAGACGAAGCGTAAGCGCTTTCCTTTGAGCTTTGTTGTGGTGGCGCTGGCTATCCTGGGGGCGGTGATCTATCTGGTCTACGCTAATACACAGAGCAATTCTGTCTATTATATGACTGTTCCTGAGTTGCATCATTGCTCGATATGTGAGACCGAGTCGGTACGCGTGGCTGGAGTGGTATTGCAAAATTCGGTTCAGCATGATGATCAGGGTCGCGTGGTGTCGTTTACGATCAGCGATAGCGGTAAGAATATTAATATGTTACCTGTCACTTATAGCGGTGTTGTGCCGGATATCTTTCGTCCCGGCGTTCAGGTTGTCGTGGAAGGACACTATACGGGGAGCGGCCCCTTTCAGGCTCAGACTCTGTTAGCAAAGTGTCCATCGAAGTTCCAGTCCGCGACGCCAACTGCAAATTAAGGATCGACCGTGTATTTTTCAGATCTTGGTGTTATCGCACTTATACTCTCTCTCGCCTTTGCGATCTATACGGTAATCGCTGCTGTGCTGGGTGCGCTACGTTCGGCTCCGCAACTGGTAGCGAGTGCTCGTCGTAGTGTGATCGCTGTCTTTGCTTTCTTGCTGATAGCCTCTGCTGCACTAATCGTCTCTTTCTTGACGCACGACTTTGGTGTGAACTATGTGGCGCAGCATTCCAGCCGCGCGATGCCCTGGTATTATGTGACTGCTGCTTTCTATGGCGGTCAGGAGGGTTCGCTGCTGTATTGGGCATTGATGCTCGCGCTCTTTGCGACGATCTTTGTCTTTACTTCGAAGCGGGCACCTGCTCAGTTGGTCCCTTATGTGCTGGCGACGTTGATGGGGATCGAGACCTTCTTCTGTATCGTGTTGACGGTGGTGACGAATCCTTTTGTACGCACTTCAGTGATACCGCCTGATGGCGTCGGTTTGAATCCATTGCTGATGGACCCTGGCATGCTGGTGCATCCGCCGATGTTGCTGATGGGGTATATGAGCTTCTCGATGCCGTTTGCCTTTGCGATTGCGGCCCTGATTACTGGACGCTTGAATGCTGATTGGTTGCGTTCGTTGCGTCGCTGGTCGCTGGCTTCGTGGTCGTTGCAGACGATGGGCTTGATGCTCGGTGCCTGGTGGGCGTATCACGTTCTGGGCTGGGGCGGCTACTGGAGCTGGGACCCGGTGGAGAATGTAGCCTTGATGCCCTGGCTGACGGCGACGGCCTTCCTGCATTCGACGATGGTTCAGGAGCGGCGTGGGATGCTCAAGACCTGGAACCTCTTCCTGGTCATTGCGACTTTTGCGCTCTCGATCTTCGGTACCTTTGAAGCTCGTAGTGGACTGATCAATTCAGTGCATTCTTTTGCCTACTCGAATATCTCCAATTACTACCTGGCCTTTTTGATTATAGTGATTGTTTTCTCCAGTGGTCTCTTCCTCTATCGTTTAAATCGTATGCACCCGGAGCAGGAGTTTGACTCGATTGTCTCACGTGAGGGTATCTTCCTACTGAATAACCTGTTGCTGGTCGGCATTACGTGTGCGACCTTATGGGGAACACTCTTCCCGCTGATCTCACAGGCGTTCCGTGGCCAGACGATGGAGGTCAATGCACCTTTCTATAACGCGGTCGATGGTCCATTGCTGATACTACTGGTGCTGGCGATGGGGATCGGTCCATTGTTGGCGTGGCGGCGTACTTCGACGCGTGCGCTCTGGCGTAACTTGTGCGTGCCGGTGGTGCTGGCAGCTATCTGTGCAGCGATCCTGCCTTTCTTCGGGGTAACCAATATTGCTGCTAATGTCGGTTTCTCGATCTGCGCGTTTACAGCGACTGCGATCCTCTATGAGTTGTGGCGTGGTGTGCGTGTTCGCCATAGCCATGGTGAGGTGCTACCGCTGGCCCTGATCATGCTCTTCCTACGTTATCGTCGCCGTTACGGTGGCTATATTATTCACCTCGGGATGGTCTTGCTGGTGGTTGGTATTATCGGCTCGAACTATTTCCAGCAGCAGACCGATGCGACGTTGAAGCCGGGTCAGGATATGAGTATCGCAGGCTTCCGTTTTGTGTATCTGGGCAATATTGATACGAAGGATACTGATCACGAGACAGTGGCTGCGCAGGTACAGATCTGGCATAATGGCTTACTCCAACGCTATGCCTATCCGGGGCGTGTTGTCTATAATAACTATCAGAATCAGCCGACCAGCCAGATTGAGATCGTTCCGTTTAATCTGACCGATGTCTACATCTTTCTGGCAGATTGGAATGGCTCCAGTCAGGCAACTATTCGCGTCTTTATCAATCCGCTCGTTACTTTGGTCTGGTATGGTGGTATCCTTATGTTCCTGGGTGGTATCTTCTGCTGGTGGCCTGAGCGACCGTCGAAACGTACAGCACGTGTTGCTACGACAAAGGTTCGTTCGGCCATTGGCAAGCGGAAGACGCCTGGAATCGCGGATGGAGGGGTGACGGTATCCTAGATGAGTAAGCACTTGAACCCTGATCTTGCTACTACACTCACTGGAGATGAAGAGACGCGACGGCATCTGGTGACACCACAGCGTCGACCGTTCTTGATTGTGCTGGTTGCGCTGATCTTTATGGCTGCGGTCTGGTTTAGCCTGGTCTTTATTGTCCCTAAACCTCCAACCGTTGATCAACGCGTATACAATATCGCAGCGCAATTGCGTTGCCCCGTCTGTCAGAATGAGTCAGTGGCTGATGCGACCGCTCCGGTAGCACTGGATCTGCGACAAGAGATCCGTCAGCAGGTCCTGTCCGGTAAGTCTGATCAGCAGGTTATTCAGTTCTTTATCGACCGCTATGGCGAGCAGACGATTATCTATGCACCACAATGGCAGGGCTTCTCGCTCCTGATGTGGTTAGTCCCTATCGCGCTTATGCTTGGAGGACTGGTGCTGGTCTACTTTATTGCTCGTGACTGGCAAGATGCTACACACGCTACAACCTCCGCTCTTACCGCGACCGAGGAGCGTACACTCTCGGCTGAGGAGCGGGACCTTGAGAAATATAGAGCTTTGTTAGAGCAGGAATTGGCTGACGACGATCCCCTGTTCAAGCGATCTATCACAGAGGCATAGGAGGTATCGTCATGGCGCTCATCATTGCAATTATTCTGGGTGGTGTGGCACTGGCTTTTGTGCTCTATCCGCTCTATCGACGCGTTCCCGGCGAACGTCGTGAACAGCAAGAACAGAGACCACGTGTGGCCGGCCTGGCTGCAGGTGCGATCCCCTCTGCTGTCGTAAGCGCGAATATCGCAGAGCAGGAGCAGAGCGCGCGGACCGCATTACAAGAGGTTGAGTTTGACTATCAGCTTGGAAATATCGAGCAGCCAGACTACCAGGAACTACGGGAACGTTATATGCAGCGAGCGTTAGTCGCTTTAAAGTCACGTTATGAGCGGGAACAGGAGCTAGATGACGAGATTGAGATGCAGTTGCGTAAGCTAAAGGAGAAGGGAGCCCATGAAGACACCGCAGACACCGACGTCGCTAAAGACGCTGCACATGTCGAGAGCGCTGATCAGTAAAGGCCTTGTTGGACTATTGCTCCTGCTGCTGCTGCTGTTTTTTCAGAGTATTGCAGCTGTCTCGCTCGTCCATGCGGCCAGTAATGGTGAGATCAGTGGCACCCTGTATGATGCCAGCAATAAGAATGCTCCTCTGGCGAATCAATCTGTAACCCTCCAGATGGCCCAGAAAACGGATACGCACGATCTCAAGACCGTGAAGACCGATAGCGCTGGACACTATGCGTTTACTGGTCTGGATACCGATCAGACAATCAGCTATGTGCTCTATGCGAACTATCAGGGGGCACAGTATACCGGGAGCGTATTGACCCTCAATAGCAAGCCTGTACAGCAGTCTGATCTGCACGTCTATGAGGCGACGACCAGCACAAAGAATATCGCGGTCACGCAGGCTACTGTCTTGATGCAGCAGCCAGATACAGCAAATGGTACGATTACCGTCTCTGAAGAGTTCTCCTTCCAGAACCTCAATATGAAGACCTATGTTGGTTCTCTGAATGCCAGCACCGGAAAGCCGAATGCCCTGCTCTTCTCGCTACCGAGCGGTGTGCATAATATTACGCTCGGCAATGGTTTTGAGGGCTATCAGGTCATTCAGGTGAACAATGGTTTTGCCTCCAACGCCGCACTGATGCCCGGGCCCAATGATTTCTCTTTCTCCTATCAGATAGCCTATACGGCACCGAGCTATCTCTTTAGCTATCAGACACAATACCCAACGGTGCAGATGAACTTCCTGGTTGATCCTGTTCTGCATGCGACGTCGGGTGCACTGAACTCAGTAGGCATGATCAATGCGAGCAATCATAGCTATCATTCGTTTAATACAGCCACTGGACTGGTGGCACAGAGCACGATCAACATTACTTTAGATGGTCTGCCTGCTCCACAGAGCGCCAGTAGTACCTCCCCTTCTTTCAATTCGACATGGACCTGGCTGATTGCTGTCCTGATCGTGATGATAGCAGTCCTTGTGCTCACCGGATTCCTCTATCGCTCACGCCAACGCAGAGGTGCCGCAGCATCACGTGCATCTTTACGCCAGGAGCGTCGGACTCAAGAAGCAGAGGAGCCAGCACCGATGCGCTCAGTCTTGTCAGAGATCGTCCCTGCTGCCAATGCCACTAAGAAGACAGCGCAGGACGAGGAGTCATGGTCGCCGCGCGAGAAGCAAGAGTCGACGCTCCTGCATGCGTTGTTGGCACTGGACAAATCCTATGCGGCAGGTTCCCTGGAGAAAACAGACTACGAAGAGCAGCGTGCCAGCCTTAAAGCTCGCTTGCGGTCTTTAATGAGCGAGGAGGCGTCTTCGTAATGGTAAAAGATGGTAACGTCGCAGTCGTGCTACAAACCGGGCGGGCTCCATCTGTGAGCGTTGAGTCCGCAGTCGTGGTCGCAGGAGTGAAGAAGAGCTTTGGTCTGAAGCCTGTCCTGCGACGTATCGACTTTGTGCTACCCAGGGGCGAGCGTCTGGCGCTGCTGGGTGCGAATGGCGCTGGTAAGACGACGTTACTACGCTTGCTGGCTGGACTCAGTAAGGCCAGTAGCGGTACGCTCTGTATCGATGGTCTGGATACACGTGAGCATGCGCAGGAGGTACGCGCACGCGTAGGGCTGGTCGCGCATCAAACTTATGCTTATGAAGAATTGAGTGCGCTAGAGAACCTGTTGTTCTTTGCGCGTTTGTATGACGTGGCGCAGGCACGTGAACGTTCGCTCGCGCTCCTTGAACATGTCGGCCTGACACGGCGTGCCAATGAGCGTGTGAGCACTTTCTCGCGCGGACAGCTACAACGCCTGGCCTGGGCTCGTGCCCTGTTGCATAACCCCTCTCTGTTACTGCTTGATGAGCCAGATACCGGCCTGGATCAGCAGGGCAACGCCCTGGTAGATACGCTCCTGAACGAGCATTATACCAGTGGTGGGAGCATTATCTTCACAACGCACCAGCTTGAGCGTGTGCTGCGCCTGAGTGATCGTGTTCTGATCCTGGCTGGTGGGAGAGTCGCCTATCAAGCAACGACTGCTGATCTTACCCTTGAGACGCTGCAACAGGCATATCAGGAGGTCGTGCGATGAGTACTTTACGTGAGATACAGAAGACACATGAACAACCTGTGCCGGAGCAACGACGATCCCTGGCTCATTGGAGTCAGGATCAACAAGAGCCGAGCATATGGCGGGAGATCGGGCGTTTCTGGGAACAGGTAGGGGCGATCCTGTGGAAAGACCTGCGCTATGAGCTACGGAGCAAACAGACGTGGTTAGGAATGGGGATGTTCGCACTGCTCGTGCTGGTCATCTTTAATTTTACCTATGACCTGCGTTCGGATATTGTACTCTCGGTGGCTCCAGGCGCATTATGGGTGGCGTTTATCTTTGTCAGCCTGTTGGGACTGGGGCGAACGGTGGCGAACGAGCGCGAGGTTGGCTCGCTGGACCGACTCTTGCTGACACCGGTAGATCGAAAGGCGATCTATCTTGCAAAATTGCTCGGAAATTTGCTATGTATCGGAGTAGTAGAAATTGTAGCTTTGCCGGTCTTTCTATTGCTCTTCAACCTGCCACTCTTACCGGTAGGAGGGTTACTCCTGCTGGTTGCTATTGCACTGTTGGGGGCACTGGGGATCGCAGCGGTCGGTACCCTTTTCTCTGTAATGACGGCGATTACACGAGCACGTGAACTGCTCTTACCGATCCTCGTTTTCCCACTGGTCGTACCGGTTGTAATCAGCGCGGTGAAGGCGACGACGCTCCTTTTTGCGCCATCCGCCACCGAGCCACCCTGGTTGAGTCTACTGATTGTCTTTGATGTGATCTTTATCAGCGTCTCGACGCTTTTATTTCAATATGTGGTGGAAGAGTAAGATCTTATTTTCGGATAAGTAGTAAGTGTATTCCTTTATCTTTGCAAGGAGCAGTATGGTATGGCTTTAGCTAAGCAGATAACCACTGATGAGCAGCGTGTACAACGTGGACAGCAGGCTCGGCAAGCGGCGCAGAGGCTGCCACTGGTCTCGCTGGTGCTGGGTGTACTGAGTGCCATTACGCTATCGATTACGATCTGGATGATCTTTGTCTATACGCCAATCGACGCGCTACAGGGCGTAGCACAGCGTATTCTCTACTTCCATGTGCCTACAGCCTGGGCTGGTATGTTCTCATTTGTACTGATGGCCGGGCTGGGTATTGTCTATCTGATTAAACCTGATGAGCGCCTGGATTGGGTAGCGCGCTCCGCCGCTGAGGTTGGGCTGGTCTTTCTGACGATTACCATGATCCTGGGTTCTCTGTGGGGACGCCCGATCTGGGGAGCGTGGTGGGTCTGGGACCCCAAACTGACGGCCTGTCTGATTATGTGGTTTATGTATGTTGGTTACTTGATGCTGCGCAGTTACTATGGTCGGAACCATGATAGCGCACGTGTCGGGGCGGTCGTTGGAATTATTGGCGCGATCGACGTGCCTATTATCTATCTCTCTGTGAACTGGTGGCGTGGTCAGCATCCTACGCAGGAGATAGGAGCCAGTGGTGCGCTACCCCCGCAGGCGATAATTACGTTCCTGGTAGCGATCGTGGCGTTTAGTCTGCTGTATGCCTTCTTAATGATCCAGGTCTATCAACTTCAGCGTCTACAAACCATTGCGCAACGCCTGCGTGAGACGGTCGTTGAAGAAGAGTAAGACAGACAGAGATAAGAGATAAAGGAACAAAGGAAACACATCATGCAAAGCTATTTTATTGCTGCATATATCGTTGCGTGGCTGGGCATCTGTCTCTACATTGCAGTACTGGCGCTACGTCTCCGTGCTGTGCGTACCGAACTGGTTGCCGTTGAAGAACTGGTCCGTGAACAGCAAGAGCAGAGGGAGGGTTAAACCATGGCCGTCAAAGGGAATGGTCTGAGCAATAGTGGTGCTGAAGAGCGAAATCCATCTGTCCTTGCAGCCTCACGTCCTGAGAACAGGAAAGGTGTACGTCGTCTCTGGACCCTGGTGGCAGGCGACGTTGTCGTCTTCCTGGTCTTTGCGATTATTGGACGACGTAGTCATGGTGAAGGCGCGGGCTTCCAGGCTGTGTTACAGATTGCCTGGACCGCGCTCCCTTTCCTCGTGGCCTGGTTCTTGATCGCACCATTTCTGGGTGCGTTCCGGCGTGACGTATTAAACGATCCTAAGAAGATGGAGACACAGACCCTGAAGTCCTGGATTGCGGCGTGGCCGTTAGGACTTTTGTTGCATTTCGTTTCCAAGCAAGAACTACCCACAATTTCAACAGTTGTCTCCTTCGGTCTGGTTGCACTTATCTCGAATGCTCTCTTCCTGAGCATCTGGCGCTTACCCTTTGCCTTCTTCACTAGAAAAAACGATCGGTAACCCGCACCTCATCTAACCTTATCTATTATGAGTCTGACTGCTATATTACTGTATTTTGCTAAAAACATATGTAGAGATTTGCTTTTTAGCAAAAATACAGTAATATGTAGTGGTATCTAGTAGAAAAAAAACGGTCTACAGGCCACTACTATGTAGTTCTTTTGTGATAAAACGTACTAGATGAGTCGTACTATATGTAGCAGGGTGCCTTTCTCCCTCACAACTATTTTTGCTATATATGTACGAATATAAGTACGTGTTTCCCAGGTGAAAAGAGCATTAATGTCAATGCCAGATGAGCAATGTCATACTTTCAGGAGGCCAGAGAATTGAAGTCTCTCGGAAGTTTTATGCACAGGACAGCAGGAACATATCCGCGACATGGGACACGTGACCGGTTAGTGTCATCGTTCTCTTTGCGTTGGCGGCTACTCTTCGTGGCAGGATTGGTCGTAGTTGGCGTGTTGGCTGGGATCTCCTACTGGTATACAGGTGTTGCCTCTATTCATGAGACCCAGAGTCAGAGCTTTCCCATCCAGCATCACGCGACTATGGTGATCACCGACAACCGTGGCAATATTTCGCTTCATAGTGGGCTAGATAATGCTATCACGGTACAGGCGACAAAACGTGTCGTGGGAATTCGACCAGATATGCGAAATATGAGTGTCAGTATGAGTAAGGCTGGCAATGGAGATACCGTCATTGTAAATGCCCAGGACCGATTACAGTCGCCAGATATTATCGCTCACGGTATCGATCTAGATATTACTGTCCCTGCGCTGATCGATTTTACTATTGTGTCGCAGAGCGGTGAAGTGCTGATTGATGGCGTGAAGGGTGCGATAAATGTGCATGCTGAAAATGGCTCAATCAACGCAGCGAATATTAGAGGTCAGGGTACCGTGACCTTGCAGGCCCCAAAGGGCGCTATCGACATTGATAATCTCAGTGGTGCAGTATCCTTGTCGACACAAGACGGACATATTTATGTGGGTGAGACGATCCTGAATGGGCAATCAACGCTCACATCTAATAATGGCGATATCGCCTTTGATGGTATTGTGGATCCCAGTTGCCGCTGCACCTTTGCTGCGAGTGGTGGCTCAGTCAACCTTACATTGCCATCCATCTCGGACTTTGATCTGTACGTCGTGACAAAGTATGGTCAGGTCGACAATGAGTTCGATAGTGTGCATGTTGGTAGCCAGCCACGTGCTTACCTGAGCATAAGGACTAGTGATGGCGATATCACTTTGAATGAAAACAACAACTGATAGAGGCCAACAAAAGAGAGCTGAAACCAGGATTCATCTGATTTCAGCTCTCTTTACGTTCTGCGTTCTACGCTGACTCGTTCTGCATACTTGCTTTTATGGGCGCTGATATCCAGGCATCTTATTGGTTATATCATCTTCACTACTCTTCTGTCGGCGTTCTAGATAAGCTCGATAGTCCTGCTGGCCCTGCCAGGAATGAAAGTCATCTATCTCTTCCGGTACAGACTGAGCAGGTTCAATGACAGGATCAGGGAGTGCCTCTTCCTGTTCCGCATGCTCCGCATTCGCGTATGGAGGCTTTGTGCTATCTTGTGCATTCGGCTGTTCTGATCTGTTGGAGAGAAGATCGGGTTCAGTGCTCGTCGGTTTAACACTCTGATCGACGACTGTCTGCTCCTGCTCCAGGCTCACCTGATTGGTGGGCTCGGTAGCTTGCTCTTCTTGCTGCTCTGGCTCGTGAGAGCGTTCCTGCTCAAGCGGTTCCGGTTCAATGCTAGCAGGTTCATCGATGACGATCGGCACAGCGGATTCGGCTGCGGTCGGTACTGTATCCTCTGTATCCTCGGTAACTTGATTATGAACTGTGTTCTCCTGCGCTACATTCTCTTCATAGGCGGTTGTTGTGATGAGTGGCTCGAAGAGTGGTTGCGGTGCAGACGGTTCCGTCATTTCCTCGTTTGCCTGATTGAGAGGCTGCGGATTGGTTTCACCTGTCGGCATTGGAGCCATTGGAGCATATGGGACATAGCTGCTTTCTGGCACCGTACCTGGTACAGCAGGAGGAGCATAGTTGCTCTCTGGTGTGGTTGTAGCTGTGTTGAGTTGTGCCAATTGCCGATTACGTTTACGTTCGCGTTGTGAGAAGAACAGGACACCTGCTATAAAGAACAAGCACACAAGCACGATGATGGCTATGATATACCACATGGTTGACGACTGCTGCTTGTTGGAGGCTGGTGAGAGATCTTCTTGCTGTGCCATCTGGCTGGTATAGCCCACAAAGGTGTTCACTGCCTGAAAGTCTGGATAGGCGCTGGCCAGGTTTTTGAAGGCCTGGTTAGCAGCGTGCCAGTGACCTGTGGACGTAGCTGTGTAGAGCGCAAAGGCATGTTGCCAGGCTTGTTCAAACTTGCCAGGTTTGGTGTCTAGCAAGAGATTACCGATCAACTCTTGTGCACTCTCGCTGGCCTGGAGGAAGCTTGTTCCGTCAGGCGTATCTGCATTGCCGCTGTAGAAACTGACGATACCTACGATCTGGCCCTGACTATTGAGTGCTGGACCACCACTATCTCCGTGTTCTACATTGCCACCGACTTGAATCAGCGGCTGTCCATTCGGGCCAACCTTGATCGAACTGACATAGATCTTATTGACCGATGAGGTCAAAAGCATATTGGGATCCTCGCTAGTAGGATCTCCCAGATCACCGTTGCCCGGAAAGCCAATGATTGTCAGTTCGTCCTGCTGTGCGACATTTGTTGAGTCCCCAAGTTGGATTGAGGGGGTATCAGTCATCGCAACATGGACGATAGCGACATCTTTCTCGTTGGTCGGGCTCTCTTGTTCGATCTTATCGACGGGGGCATGGAAATTTTTTGGCACCTCATTAAGGTGTGTTCCAGCGTAAGCGCCAGTGTAATCCTGGCTCAGATAGACCTCGCTCTTGGGCTGCGTATAGACCGACTCAGAGCGGAAACTTCCGTAAGCCAGACTTGAAAAAGCATCAGCTTCTGTATATGGTGGAGTTGGGGCAAAGTTTGTGTTGATATAGTCTGCGACATCTTTGGCGGCCGCCATCTGTAGTTCTTGATCCAACGATTGATCATGTGGTGGATGAATCACATGATCGGCTGTCAGGATATCTCCATTGGCGCTGATGAATGCACCGCTGCCCGACAGGCTCAAGTCATAGTAGCTACCATCTAGCGGGAAGGTAGCAGTACCCAGAGTATTAAATTGGACAGTCAAGCGACCCTGAAGTGTCGTGATAATACGGACGACGGCTGGTTTCGCTATATCGACAGCGCGTACCACCTGGTTATTGACATTGCCGCCCGGTATAGCTGCGGCCTCTGCCCGTGGTGTAAGCACGAACAGATTGAGTGGGAATACAAGCAGGCATGCAAGAGAAAGAAGAAAATATTTGCTGCATTGTATATGGGAATGAATCGATGAAATAGATTTATCGTGCATATTGTCCTCATGATTAGTGCACATATAAAAAAATAATGTAAATGTTTCTGTATGATACTGCATGGTTCTCAGGTTGTCTATTCTAGAGCTAATAAATGCAGATAAATTCCTATATACAGACAAATTTCCTATCTAATAACGTGTTTTTTCCGTCATAGCGATCCTATGGTATAGATCATTAATAAGAGAGGGTCTGGCGTTTGGCGTTTAGCGGTTGAAAAGCATAGGGTTGCCCGGCGAGATTTTTATGGAACGTCTACGTTCTGAGCGCAAGGAAGTTGTAATGAGTAAGAGCGTGATGCGTTTTGTTTATAGTGGAATTGATCGATAGCGAACTCAGCGAGGAGTAATCACGAATGACCGAACACATATCTGCTACAGCGAAGCAGTTACGGAGTCGTGAAGCGAAGCTAGCACAGCATTATGAAGATGTACTTGAACGTTTGCAACAGGCGCGAACGGAACAGCACCTGCTGCTACGTCGTCTGCGCAGCACGCAGCAGCGACTGGATAAGAAGGTAGTGTGCATTCAACGTCTGGAGGTCCATGTTCAGCAGACACAAGCGCAGCTCACGGCCCTACGTGCATTAGGAGATCCAATGGAACAGACAATACCTGATACTGTATCGCCGTTAGCTGAAGCGTTCCAGCACTCGGTACAGCAGGAATGGGTCGTCACCGAAGCAGCCATCAACCAATTGTTACTGTGTGTACAGGAGGTGGCAGAGATAGCCGCTGTGAATGTGCGTACTGCTATGGAGCGTGTGCATTATGCGGAGATGCGCCTGGAGATACAGAGCTCAGGGCGTTATCTGGCCGATGCATACGAGCAGGATCTAGTCGCAGTCCAGCACGCGCAGGCCTTTGTGCATGACATTGCCAGGTTCCTGTGGACTATCGAAGAGCATGCTGCAGCCTCGCATAACGGAGGATTTTGGGAGGCTCTGAATAGTATTGATCTCTTAGAGCAGCGGGCATGCGAGATCTATAAGATAGTGCAGCAGGTGGATTCTATGCTTGATCTGGTATATACAGCTATTGCTAGTAGTACCCTGACCGATGCGTGCGCAAAGCATGCACTCTGCTCAGCCCAGATAGCTGTCAGACATGCGTATGCCGCCCTACGTGGTTCTGAGATGTTTATAGTCAATCTGTTATATAGTAGTAGCCCGCTGTTTGATAGACACGATGGACAATATTGAGCGAATGCGTATGGAGGGAGTGGAGGGAGGTCAGAGATGGGACGCAACGAGGAGCGTGAAGTTGCTCGGCGCTGGTGGGCATTGCCGCGTAACACCTGGCTACCTTTGCTTATGGGAGGTTATTGCCTGGTCTGCTTCACTGGTCGCCCGGGCGGACCCGCAGGCCCTGATGTTAGAGACGCTGTGCTCTGTTTCGCTTCCGAGTGTACTGCTAGTAGTGCTACTGGAACTATCGCTGCTGGTAACGAACGCACTTCGGTACAGGTTGGTGCGGTGGAATTTCATGTGCGAGCTACCGATTGGGATGCGCATCAGCATCAGTATGACGTGCGCTACAATGCGGTCCTGTTGCACATCGTCCTTTTCTGTGATACACACCGCCCTACACGCCGAGAGGATGGACAGAGCGTACCAGTCTGTTCACTGCAAGAGGTCATCATCCACCGGCCTGATCTGCTTATTCCAGAGCATCCCGCTCAGCATAACGAAATCTGGCCCTGTCAGCGATTATTGCCGCATCTGGATGCCGCCGCGCGAGAACACCTTCTGCTATATGCAGGCATGTTACGTTTCGAAGAGAAGACGCAGCGGTTTATCGAGCAACTGCATACCGCCAGCCCCTGTTCTTCCTTCGATTTCTATGATGTCTGTCTGCTACCGGCTCTGCTTGAAGGTCTAGGCTATGGACGCGAGCAAGCACTATTTCGGACCCTCGGCCTACAATTCGTGCAATCTCAAGGAGACCTCACCGTATTTGATACATGGGTAGGCCAATTGAGGCCCCTGGATCGCGTCCGCTTGAACGCTTTTCGTACGCTCTACATGCGCTGGTTGGAGCAGGGCTGCTGGCGTACCTTCAGTGGTTTAGTGCTGACCGAGTATAGCGAGGTGCCATGGAATAGTTTCTCCTGTCGCCGTGCGTTAAGGGCAGCGCTGCGGACAACTGGCTTAGGGCTTGCGCGTAGCGATATCCTGCTCATCAATGTCATTTTTCCCTTTGCCATGGCTGTTGCTATTATCCAGCAGAACGCGCTGCTAGGCATGCGTGTTGAAACGCTGTATCGTACCTATCCTGCTCTGCCGTCTAACCACATTACCCGTGCCATGTCTCTCCAATTACGGCTCCCTACAGAACCGCGTCGAGCCTGTTGTCAGCAGGGGCTGCATTATATCTATCAGCAGACCTGTCGCGAGAAACGTTGCGACCTCTGTATTATTGGTAGCAGGTATTATACGTATTGATAAGGGATTCAATTTTCTCGCTATGGATTGGCTGGCTTGCCTATTGCTCTTAAATGCGATAGTTTAATAGCATATCAACGCCATTGATCTACGTATGGTTGTAAAGATAGATTGATATTAAAATGTATATGTGACTGCTGACGTGATGATAGAGTTGGCGGACTGGGAAGAAGATTGTATGAATGATGGGCAGAATGATAAGAAGCCAGGACAGGAAGAGTCGCAAGTAAGTGGCGAACGTTTGTCGCGCTTTCTGGCGCATGCTGGCGTCGCCTCGCGCCGCGCCGCTGAGGAGTTGATCAGTGCTGGTCGGGTGCGTGTGAATGGGGTTGCTATTACGACGCAGGGTGTGCGTATCGATCCACAGCAAGATGAAGTGAAGGTAGATGGTCGCGTAATTCAGGCCGTCTCGAAGCATGTCTATGTGCTATTGAATAAGCCTGTTGGCTATGTCTGTACAGCACATGATCCACAGGGACGACCAACAGTACTGGATCTTTTACCTGACGAGATCCGACGTTTACGCGTCTATCCAGTCGGTCGCCTGGATATCGACACCAGTGGCCTTTTGTTGCTGACCAACGATGGTGACTTTGCCTTACGTATGGCACATCCACGTTACTCAACAGAGAAGCGCTACGAGGCTCTCATTCGTGGATGGCCTACAGAAGATATCATGGAGGCGCTACGTCAGGGTGTCGATATTCTTGAGGATGATGGACAGCTCTATCACACCTCACCCGCACAGGCGAGTATCGTAAGGAGAGATGGTAGAGACGACTGCTGGATAGGGTTGACTATCCATGAGGGACACAAACGGCAGGTGCGCCGTATGCTAGAGGCGGTCGGTTGTCCCGCACGTAGCTTGCGCCGTATCAATATCGGCCCTCTCACCCTACAGGACCTACCAGTAGGACAGTGGCGTTATCTTACTCCGGCAGAGTTGCAGGGCCTCACATAACGCCAATAAGATATAGTGGCTCTGCTCTTTTTTGTTATCCAGCGCAGTGGGGAAGTGCTGTCAATATATGATACCTGACAGGTGGAGTACTTGTAGTATGATATAATTTTGTTCAGTTAACACTATTTATTTTATGCGGAGGACTCATGTCTGGGCCACAATGTATAGCAATCGATGGACCAGCAGGCTCGGGAAAAAGTACCGTTGGTGAAAAACTTGCTCGCCAGTTAGGGTATTTGTATGTCGATACAGGTGCAATGTATCGGGCTGTGGCCTGGCTGGCGTTAAATAACAATGTTGACATTCATGATGGTGCTGCTCTGGGTGAACTAGCACAACATGCCGAGGTTGTAATCAGTCATCCTTTTGTTGCTGATGGGCGGCAATATACCGTGACGGTTCATGGTTGCGATATCACCTGGGAGATTCGGAATAGCAGGGTAACGGGTGCCGTTTCTGCCGTTTCGGCTCATCCTGCTGTACGCAGAACGTTGATCGCTCAGCAACGGGAGATGGCCCGTCAGGGGAGGGTTGTGATGGTGGGGCGTGATATTGGTGCAGTAGTGCTACCGGAAGCCGAACTCAAGATCTATTTGACCGCCAGTCTGGCGGAACGAGCCCGCCGTCGTCATGCCGAACTGGTTGCACGTGTGGGTGAGGGCAACTCAAAGGTCCCTTCGTTGAGTGAGATCGAGAGAGATATCGAGCGCCGGGATGATATCGACCACGACAATATGCGACCTGCAATTGATGCTGTCGTAATAGAGACCGATTACCTCAGTGTCCAGCAAGTGCTGGATGCAATCGCGCCTTATGTGGAGGATACAACTGTATGAAACAGTCTACGGATGCGGCCAATACCGTCGACAATGCGACTATGGTAGATAAAACCCCGTCAAAGAAGCCAGAAAAGAATCTGTATGAGCCGTATTCAACCCCGCGTGTTTTGTATGAAGCGATACGTAATCTCGCGCGTTTCGTATTTTTCTTGACGTTCCGTACCCATGTACGTGGGCGTTACAACATACCACGCAAAGGACCATATATCATTGCTTCAAACCATCTGTCCTGGTTGGATGTTCCTCTGGTTGCACTCAATGTACCAGGCAAAGTTGTGTATATGGCCAAGGATGAGACCTTCCATGGTAGCTATGGTTGGTTAACACGCTTCCTGGGTGCTTTTCCGGTCAAACGAGGCGAGGCCGATCGCCAGGCGATGCGCGCAGCCAATGATCTGTTGAAGAACAAAAAAGTGCTGGTCATCTTCCCCGAAGGGACGCGTAGCAAAAATCACAAACTCGCCCAGGCCCACGCCGGGCTGGGTATGATCGCATTGCGTGCAGGCGTTCCGGTTGTCCCGGCGGCGATCTATGGTAGTGAGCATGCCTGGAAGCGCTTTAACGCACACGTCACCATCGAGTACGGTGAGCCCATCATCCTCAAACCAGCGGGCGCTAAAACGACCCGCAGTGATATTGCAGAGGCGACTGATGAGATCATGCGACGTATCGCCAGCATGATGCCTGAGCGCTACCGTGGTGTCTATGGTGAAAGTGAAACAGCGAGTATCGAGCCCGTAGAGCCAACCATTGAGGCCGATACAACGCTTCAGTAAAGAAAATGCTATGGCGTCATCAATTGCCCCCTACCGGTTGTATAAAGATACAAGGTAAGGGGCAAATTGTTTGGTCGGTCAGAGACAATCTCTTGACACCGAACATATGGGAAACGTACACTCATACCGTGGACGTGACCAATTGACGAGTATTTTTACGACATGTGAACGTAAACGCTCAATTGTTCTGATTATGATGGATTTCCATGCATAATTCTTGAAAATCGCGGAGGAATCAAGCGGAAAACCACTTATAATCCTCGTTAAGATTGATGAAATTTCATCACTTTTACAACAGGGAGAATAAAATGGCACACCCGACACAAACAATTCTTGTTACTGGTAGTAATAGTGGTTTTGGACGACTTATTGTCGAAACGCTGGCTCGCCAGGGTCACGTCGTTTTCGCAGGCATGCGCGAATCGACTGGGAAAAATGCTTCCGCAGCGGCTGAGCTACGGAAGCTGGCAGAACAAGAGCGGCTCGCGTTGCTCATTGTTGATCTCGACGTCAACGATGAAACCTCTGTGAAACAGGCAATCGAGCATATTATGAAAACAGCGGACCGTCTTGATGTCGTCGTCAACAATGCTGGGATGGCCTTTAGTGGTCCAATCGAAGCCCACTCTTTCGAACAGGTACAGGAGTTGTTTAATACCAATGTATTCGGGGTGTTGCGCGTAAACAATGCCGCCTTGCCACAAATGCGAGCGCAAAAAAGTGGTTTGCTGCTACAAGTTGGTTCAATCGGTGGTCTTCTGGCTATTCCTTTTCTGGGACCCTATGGTGCAACGAAGTTTGCGCTGGAAGGACTTACCGCGTCCTATCGCTATGAGTTAGCCGCACTGGGTATCGATGCTGTGATTGTTGAACCTGGCACCTATCCCACCCCGATCTCAGCAAAAACTCGTGTTGCAGCCGATCAAGAGCGTACTACTCCCTACGAGTCGGTCATGAAAGCCTTTATGACCCCATTTTTCGCTGAATTCGAAAGCGTGACGCCACCCGATCCGCAAGAGGTCGCCGATGCCATTGCCAGGCTCATCGCCACACCCGCGGGAAAGCGACCATTGCGTACCGTTGTCGCGCCAGCCTCACAGCGCCAACCTTTTCAGGACGTGAACGATGCGGCAGTGAGTGCGGCTCAATCTTTCCTGGAGCCGCTCGGTATCCTTCCTCAACTGACTCTTGGGCAAGGCAGTGTCTCGGCTGCAAAATCCAGACGCAGTAGCAAAGTAACAAAGTAACCACACCAGGAACCCTGAGGATCGAAAAGGGGAGAAAAAACACAACAGTTTTTTCTCCCCACTATAGAGAGCAATCATGATGATCAGAGCCAGCCAGATAAACACGATATAATGGAGAGCATCTCCCTGGCTATAGGTTGAAAAGAGCGTGCTGTTCTTTTAGGCAAGTTACTCCTGGCTCTCATTTTTCTTCAGACTGTTACTCTTTGCTACGGCCTGGTCGAGTGTCCCGATAAATTTGATTGTGTGATCTGGTAGCGTATCGTGGCTACCTGATAGCAGGGCGGCGAAGTTGCTGACAGTTTCAGCGATTGTGAGATACTCGCCAGGGATCTCTGAAAACGCTTCGGCAACGGTGAAATGCGTCGAAACCAACCAGGAAATGCTTGCGGCTCGTGTAGCGCAGGCAGGTGGAGATAGGCTTCGATAAAGGCTTCCTGCGCTACGTCTTCTGCCATTTGAACGTCTCCAAGCATGGTGTATGCGGACACATAAGCCATGCCCTGAAAGCGTTGAACGATATCACTGAAGGCGTTCAGATCTCCTGCTTGTGCGGCTGTGACCAGTGTATCAAGTGCTTCCATCTGTACATCTCCCTCCCTTTTTCCTTTGCTACATACAGGTGCCATCTTCTGTGAAAAAGGTTACCATCTATTTGAAAGGGAGCGTCACAGAGTATACGGTTACACAAAAAGAAGGGCCAGGTTTATCTGGCTGGACCAATGATAGAACCCGGCCTTCTCTATGCATACGTGATTGCTTATTGCTTATAGTTTTCTACTGTATTGGCATCGCGTTCGTGCGCATCGTCTGGATTGAGCCCTGCGTTTCGACGTGCCCGGCGCTGGCGTAAGAGATCCCAACACTGATCCAGGCTCACTTCGATCTTTTTTGCGCGCTCGCGCTGATCACCTTGAATTTTCCCCTCTTCTTCAAGCTGAAGGAGTTTATGCTCCTCATCGACCAATGCCTGTATATGCTGCATAATCTCTTGATCGTTCATGTCTTCCCTCTACTTTGCATGCAATGTTGAGTAAATGACTATCTCATTAAGACAATCGTAAATGTCGCTCTTGTAACTCGCAAGCTCATGCGAGTAAGCGGAAATCTCACTATAATGAATACGCAACAGAGTGTCAAGCCGGACATATCCAGAAAAAGGGACAGTCAGGGCAGTTGTAAGGCTGATTGGGGCGAGCGGTGTAATCGTTGCGTTCAAGCCCGGCGATCGCTTGCTCTATCCCATCGTAGAGACCCTGCTCTTTGCGACTGGTCATCGTAATCGGGACCCGTTCGCTTGTACTCAAGTTATGGCTGTGTAGTTCTCCCTTTTGCTCCGGGTAGTGCTTACGAATGGCCAGCGCATAGAATAGTTCACGAGTGGTGGCTGGAGGCTTGTCTTTGCTTTTTCCATAGCGTGTACGAACAAATGCTACTGGCTGTGTGTTCTTATTCGTACTCTCCTGTGTGTCCTCTTGCTGCATCTCGACGCGATCTACCGGGACGCTAATAGTCTTACCGGCTACCTCTACATCGAATTTGAGGTGGAGCTGTACCCTGGCAGTGTCCTGACTGCTGTTTGTCTGCGTATGCAGTTGGCGGCGCACGCTCTCAACAATCTCCTGTCCATGCTCTGTGTAGAGAGTTGCGAAAGGCATTGTATCTCCACCGAGTGTTTGCCAGTGCTGGTTGTACATCGTAACGATCTCTTCCTGGCTTGGTGGAGACACAGCCTCCTGCTCTTTGCTGGACTCCATACGCCGGTGCATCTCCTCTACCGTTTTCTGTGTTGCCTGCCGGAATAAGGAGTAGGCGTTAGGGTCGCTGGAGAAGCGGTAGATCTCCCCATAGGCATACTTACGAGGGCAATTCTGATACGTCTCTATCGCATAGACACTGAGTTGCGTGTTACGCATCGCGTTGATAAACTCTTCACCTGGCTGACTACCTGCAGTTGCTATGCCTTCGTCTTCTGGATCGAACAATGTCGTGACGTCGTTGCTGATAGTGATATTGTGTATGGGGTGCGTATGCTCCCATGAGAGTCGGGTGATACGTTCACCCGGGATGCTGGCCTCCAGGGCGTCGAGATAGGGTGAGCGGTTGTACTTCATTTTGCCATAGCGTTCACTGTGGCTCAGCACAAGATGATCGCGTGCACGGGTAATCCCTACATAGAAGAGGCAGGCCTCGCCGCTCTCATGGCTGCTCCCACCTGACATCCCTGTCAGCAATGCGATGGGTGCACTGACCGGTGATGGGCGAACCTGTGATGGGAAGCGTCGCTGCGCCAGTCCAGGCAGATAGACGATGGGAAACTCCAGTCCTTTGCTGGCATGGACCGTCATTACACGTATCATATCTGGCTGTCCCGTGCCTTCTTCATCACTGTTCTGACGACCTCCGTTGTCCTGCCGTAGACGTACCAGCAGACTGAGATATTCGAGTAAGCCTTTGATCTGCTCTTCCATAGGAAGCTTGCTTTTACTCTGTTGTTGTGTGTCTGTCTGTTCTTCAGATGAGGCGTGCTCTGCGGGCGTAGGGATCGTGTTGTCTATCGATTGGCGCTGGCTCTGTTGCTGATCAAAATGGCGTGCCATCTGTAGTAGACGCTGATAGTCGGAGATGCGTGCTCGGCGTTGTTTGTCGGTAAGTGTCGTAGCTGCCACGGAGCCAGGTATGGGTAGCAAAAGATCACGGAGCAGGTTGGTCTCGATCAATAAATATTGTGCCAGTAGTGACCAGGTATCCTGTGCCTGTTGCATGAGTGTGCGCATGATCTCAGAGATCCGTAACAGTGAATGACGTCCCTCTGTGCTCATTGAGAGTGGGGCAATACCATCGCGTAGCAGTTGGCGTACAGAGGTTTTTGTGTTACGCGCTGAGAGCAGGATAGCCTCGATATCTTCCTGGCTCAAAGGATGTTCCGCAATGCGTCCGCTACGCAGGAGGCCCATGCCACTTTCATTACTGAGCAGGAGCAGGAGCGAGATTAGATCCTTAATATGTTCCTGATCCAGCACACCTCCCTGCTCAATAACCGGGAGGTTGGCACTGGCGATAGCACGTGATATTTTCTGGGCATGAGCGCGCGTGCGGCAGAGGACGATCATGTCACGATATGCATAGCCTTGCTGATATTTATCGCGCATATCCTGAATCAGACCTGCTATCTCATGGCGTTCGTCGTTGGCGGTGGCTAGGGTGACATAGGCATTGAGCGCAGTCTGGCGTACCGACTGATTTTCAAGATGTTTTGTATCCATCTCCAGGTGTTGTGCGCGGAAGGCCTCAGCCAGCGTAACCAGGTCTGGGAGCGAGCGATAGTTGCGGCTAAGCGGAAAGACATGTGCAGCGGGAAAGTCCTGCGTGAATTGTTGAATATTGGCCGGAGAGGCACCACGGAAACCATAGATTGCCTGGTTTGCATCCCCGACCACCCAGACGCGCTGTTCCTGACCTGCCAATTCGCGTAGTAGCACGCCACTGGCTCGGTTCACATCCTGGAACTCGTCAACAAGGATATGCTGATAGCGTTCTTGTATATGTTGACGTATCTCAGGATAGCTACGGAGCAGGTTGATAGCCAGCATTAAGAGGCCACCGAAGTCGGTATCACCGCGTCGCTTCAGCTCTTGCTCGTAGAGCCTATAGACGCTCGCTATCTCCTGTACTTTTTCAGCGGTCAGCAGCATCTCTTCATCTGTGGCCTGCGCGCGCAGGCTTTGCGCGAGTTGGGCATATTCGTCAGGTGTTACCAACTCATCTTTAGCCCTTGAAATCACTTTCAGTAGGTCGGAAAAATGGAATGTGGGTGAGTACAGTTTCTGATAATGACGTAGTCTCAGCGTATCGGTCTGTTGCTGAAGGATATAGTGACCTTCGGCCTCGTCGATCAGTGTAAAATCGTCGCGCAGGCCAGCCTGTGCCGCGTATTCACGCAATAGATCAGCACAGAAAGCATGGAATGTACTGATGTGTGGAAAATCCGGTTGCCGTTCCTGGTCTATAGTAAGTACCTGACGTAGACGCTCCTCCATCTCTTGCGTTGCTTTACGTGAGAAGGTGAGTGCCAGGATCGCCTGTGGTGGAACCTCAAGCGTATTTACCAGGTACTCGACACGCCCGATCAGTGTGCTGGTCTTGCCGCTACCGGGACCAGCAACGATCAAAGCTGGTGTTGGAGCAGTGATTGCAGCTTGCTGAAAATCGTCGTACTGTTTCTTATTGGTTGGTGGAGGTGTTGGACCACTGTCTGCCGTCTGCTCTTCTGCCTCTGTTGAGCCTGCTTGTGCGGCGGGTGGTTGTGTGAGCAGTGCGTCATCGACGTAGAGTCCCGCCAGGCGATTGAGTAGTGCGATCGGTGAGACCTGAAAACGTGTGGCAAGCTTACGTGCTGCGACACCTTCGTGTAGATAGAGCGCGATGAGTCGTGCACGTGGCATCAAGAGTTCGGCTGCGAAGATATTGGCCATCAATTCACGTTCGCTCCGTGGACTATAGCCATGTGCGCCGAGTACTTCGCGGATTTGCTCCTGCTCTTGAAAGCCAGCCAGATCCTCTTGCACATCGGCTTCCTGGCAAGGCTGCGCCCGTGAGATCTGCGGCCAGCGGGTATGCATCTCACTTTGTAACAGGAGCGTTGCATACTGTGGTGCGATATCGAGTAAGCGGCGACCGCCCTGACAGTGAAAGAGAGCATGACCGATCTCATGGGCCAGTGTAAAACGGAGCAGGTTAGTTGAGAGGTCGCGGCGTAGCCAGATGAGATTCTCATCTTCATCAGCATCCATAAACCCATACGTACCCTGAGGATAGTCCTGTTGATCGAAGGTAGCAACCTCTAAGTTGAGCCATGCAGCAATTTCCTGAAGAGGAGTAACATCATTATTCCATTGGGGATGTGCTTTGCGATATTCCTGTAAAATAAGGACTGCAGAAGCCTCCACAGTCTCAATCAATGCATAATCCACAGCATGCTCCTGGTAAAGCACACCAACCTGATCGGCGTGCAGCAAATGTTGTTATTGGGATGTTTTCATCGTAAATAAAGAGAACTGGGTGTGCGGAGCCCAACATATAGAACTTATCTATTTTATAGTATACCGCATTTTGATGGAGAGTGTGGACAGAGTGTGGACAGCGTGGGGACCTTATGCCATGGATATTTCAGATAGCCGTGGATAACGTCTACTTTTCTCAAATGTCGTGTTCTCTGATATAATAATGCGCACATACAAGGTAGTGCTCTATATTTTTGAACGAGGAACTTCAAGATGGATGCAGAAGAAATTCTTGCACAGATACGTGCTCAGCAACAATCTGCTCATGACTGGACTGTTTTCCCATTGCTTAGACGCAAAGTGATTAGCGGTATTGTCGGATGGGTATTTGGTATCCTCTTCGGCCTACTGCTTTTGCTGCTCGTTGTCCCGAATGTTATCCCCGTTAATTATCAACATGGTGTACCGGCTGCGATTGTGACGACATTCCTGCTGATAGTCTTACTTTTTATCGTTGTTGGTAGCGTCTGGATGTTGATCACTGACTCTATTCGCCTACGCAATGCAGAGCGGTATCTGATCGTACTGACGGAACAGGACTATATCAAGCAAGAGGGTGCGAAGATCACGCAGGTACCCCTGAATGCGGTTCAGCATGTTACAGCGCGCGGTCGTGCCCCCGTTGATCGTACTGTTCCTACTCGGGATGAGAATATGCCGAATGCTGGAGAGAATCTCAAAGGCTTCTTCATTGGGCGTAATAACACAGCGAAAGGCCAGCGTGATAGACGCCGCCGTTCACGTACACCATCATCACTAGCCTTCCTGGATACTCGTTCAAATAAAGAAGTCACTGTCGTCAGTGATGATGCCTATGGTGATCCCTACGCGATCGGTGGAGAGCTTAAACGACGTGTAGCAATGGTGCAGACAACGAATATTCTCTAGGGTCTTCCTGTGGCTCCTGTGAGCCGGTATAGATTGATAGGTAGTAATTGATACTGGTTGATAGCAGGATCTGCTGAGAAGAAGGAGAGGGCAAAAATGCAGAAGAACGCCCTCTCCTTCTGCATAGGGCGAAATATGCGACACTGACATGAAGGGTAAGGTAGCATTGCTGAGCTTCCAAAGAAGATGATTTCTTTCGCCTTGTAAACGTTCTTCCCCCTTTTGTTTTTTTCTCCAACTTCCAACTTCCAGGCGTCTTCTCATGGAGAAACCAGATGTGATGACAATAAGAAAAGGTGCCTCCCCACGATAGGTTCAAGGTGGAGTCAACTGAGAGACTGTGAGTATCGTTCAACTCCTAGAAGGTAGTTTCCTGGCTGGCATGGTTTATTGAAAATTAGAGAACAGAGGATATTGTGTGGTGTTTGTGATGTGGCTTCTTCCTCCTGCAAATGATATGTGACGTGAGCAAGCCATGATTCTTCCATGATGAACTGGTGACCATTGCGGCAGAAGAGATTGAAGTGGGAACGGAGATTGTGGTCAAGCCCGGCGAACTAGTTCCTGTTGACGGTGTGGTCACTTCTGGCTCGTCCAGCATGAGCGAGGCCGATCTCACAGGAGAACCAGTGCCTGTGCGCAAAATGGCTGGCATGTTCGTTCTCTCAGGGAGTGTGAACCTGGATGGGGTCGTGGAGATCCGCGCCAGTAAACGCAGTGCAGAGAGTCAATACGCGCAAATTGTGCATCTGGGTCGGCGCGTCATGCGTGTGGCGGTGCAAGGAATCTGGGTTGGCATCGGCTTGAGTGGCATCGCGATGCTGTTTGCTGCCTTTGGCTTTATTGCCCCAGCAGCAGGAGCATTGTTGCAAGAAGGCATTGATGTGCTGGTTATTCTCAATGCCTTACGGGTGGGAAGAATTACTTTTTGAGTGTATTCTTGTACAAGATCAGCGAGTAACGCATGAAACACTTTGTCAACAGAAACTCTGGGACAATGAACCAGACGCTTCAAGGGCTCTCCACGCACGAAGTTGAAGTTCAGCGTGCGGCTGGGCATGGCGCGGTCATGCCTCCTCCGACGAGTCGCACCTATGCCCAGATTATTCGTGAGGATGTGTTTACCCTGATTAACAATCTGTTGTTCGTGCTTTGTGCAGCCCTGCTCCTCATGGGCCAGATCTCCGAGGCTGTTGTTTCTGCTGGGGCGGTGCTCTTCAATGTGGTGATCAGTGTCGTTCAGGAGATCCGTGCCAAGCGAGCGCTTGATCGGATCGCCTTGCTGACGCGTCCCAGGGCGACCGTGATCCGGGATGGGCAGGAGCAATCTATTGATCCAGGAGCGCTTGTCCAAAATGACCTGCTGATGCTGCGTACAGGGGATCAGGTTGTTGTGGATGGATCAATCATCAGCGAAGGCTACGTAGAGATTGACGAGTCACTGCTGACGGGCGAATCCGAACCGATCATGAAGCAATTTGGCGATCTACTCTCCTCTGGCAGTTTCTGCCTTTCTGGAACAGCTTGCTATCGTGCCGAGCGTGTCGGGATGGCGAGTGTCGCCGGTCAGTTGACGGCCAAAGTCCGTGCCTTCCGCCGGACCTTCACTCCTTTACAGTGGCAAATCACAGTGGTGATTCAATCGTTGCTTATGGTCGCACTGTATATCGAGATTATTCTCCTTATGATCGCGTTGGCAAACCAAACTGCCCTGGTTGAGGTGGTGCGCATGTCCGTAATTGTCGTAAGTATCGTTCCCATCGGCCTCTTCCTGGCAACCAGCGTGGCTTATGCTTTGGGGGCCTTTCGTTTGGCTGGCAAGAGCGCGTTGGTACAACGCCTGAGTGCTGTGGAGTCGCTCAGCAATGTGGATGTGTTGTGTCTGGATAAAACCGGGACTATTACAACGAACACATTGGTTCTGGAGCAGATGCATCCCTTTAACCGCAGCGAGGCGGAATTGCGGCACCTCCTGGCCCTGTATGTCGCGCATACCTCTGGCAGGAATGCGACCAGTCTCGCGATTGAGGCGGCATGTGCCTCCCAGCATAGCCACTCGTCCTTGCATGTTCGTGAAGAAATCGCCTTTTCCTCTGAACGAAAGTGGAGCGCCTTATCGATCGAAGATCCACCGTATCAGGGTGTCTACGTTCTTGGAGCCCCTGAAATGCTGCTGCCTGCTTTTCGCTCCGCAACGGACCTGGGCCTTTTCGCTGATGAAGAAACCAGGCGAGGGAGACGCGTGCTCCTCTTTGCCTTCACCCGCAACCTCGTACCTTTGCAGGTAATCGGCGAGAAGCCAGTATTACCTGCGGATCTCCTTCCATTAGGAATGGTCAGTTTGCGAGATGAACTGCGCCACGATGTTCAGAAGGTGCTGGCGGGTTTCTCTGAGGTGGGAGTGCAGATGAAGATCCTTTCAGGAGATCACCCACAGACCGTCGCAACCCTGGCCCGGCAGATCGGAATATCCGGGACAGAACAGGTGATTTCTGGTAGCGAACTAGAGCAGATGGACGAGGGACAACTCCTCCAGGTCGTCGAAGATACCACTATCTTCGGACGTATCACGCCCCAGCAGAAAGAACGGTTGGTGCAGGCGCTACGTAGTCATCATCACTACGTAGCCATGATTGGAGATGGCGTCAATGATCTCCTCTCTTTGAAGCAAGCCGATCTTGGCATTGCTATGGAAAGTGGCAGCCAGGCCACACGAGGATTGGCTGATATCGTCTTACTCAACGATTCCTTTGCGGCTCTTCCTGCTGCGTTTGCCGAAGGACAGCGCATCCGCAATGGCATGGAAAGCGCCATGAAGCTCTTTTTGACGCGAGTGCTCTATCTGGCGTTGTTGCTACTGACTATTCCTATGCTTGGGGCGTTCCCTTTCGCGCCCAAGCAAAAAGCCTTGATCACATTTGAGACCATCGGCATCATGGCGGTTGCTCTGGCTGCCTGGGCGCATCCGGGACCCCCTTCTCGACACGGATTGGGACACCTGCTCCTGCATTTTGCGCTTCCTGCGGCGGTTAGCTTAAGCCTGATCGCCTTTGGCATCTACTTGCTGACCTTCTTTCATGCGCTGCAGCAGATAGGTGAGAGTAGCGCTGACGCACAACTGCTTGCCCAGAGCGCATTGACGACGTTTGCTGTGTGTAGCGGATTGCTGCTGGTACCCTTTGTGGTGCCACCTGCCAGATGGTGGGCTGGAGGGAGCAATCTCAGCAGTGATTGGCGACCAACCCTACTGGCTGCGGGACTCCTGGTGGTCTATCTGGGCGTAATCGCGTTTCCTCCGTTGCGGACGTTCTTCAGCCTGGCAGCACTTCATCCTATCGACTATCTCTTCATTGGAGCCGCAGCGTTGCTGTGGAGTATCATTCAGCGCTGGCTCTGGCGTGCTCATATCCTTGAGCGTCTGCTACACCTTCCATGGGAAGACAAAGCGTGAGAATTTCTACGTTGAGGAGAAAAGGACAACAAAAAAAGGCGATCGTTACGATCACCTTCTATTTGGATGGGCCTTCCTGGACTCGAACCAGGGACCTCAGTCTTATCAGGACTGCGCTCTAACCACCTGAGCTAAAGGCCCAGTCTTGTGAATTGCCGCCCGTACAAGCGGGTGGAATGGCAATGTCTTATTTTCCCATGCAGTCGCCCACATAGTATCATCAGGGCTAAAAGGCTTAACTTCCGTGTTCGGGATGGGAACGGGTGTTTCCCTTTTGCTATTATCACCATGCCACCCGCGTGTACAAACGACGAGTGTGAGAGAAAACTCTCGGTGGAGATGAGGAGACTCGAACTCCTGACCTCTGCCGTGCAAAGGCAGCGCTCTACCAACTAAGCTACATCCCCATTAAGTTACATTCCCATATAGATAATACCAGATTATCCAATGGCTGTCTATAGTCTAAAGATAAAATCCTAAGATTATAAACCGGGTGGGCCTTCCTGGACTCGAACCAGGGACCTCAGTCTTATCAGGACTGCGCTCTAACCACCTGAGCTAAAGGCCCGTGTATGTGTAAAGATAACATAACGACTATAGATCGTCAAGTACCCGAACAACTCAAGAGTGGTAAGACTTATAGAGAACCAGATTTTTTTAATAAGCGATGTCAGGTTTCTTACTCTTGTGAAGTAAGATCGACCTGGGATTGGATGACATCTGGTACTCTTCCAAGAAAGAGGACCGTCATCGCATCTCCCTAGAAAGGAGGTGATCCAGCCGCACCTTCCGGTACGGCTACCTTGTTACGACTTCACCCCAATCACCGACCCCACCCTCGACGCTTGCCTCCCTTGCGGGTTAGCCTGGCGGCTTCAGGTGTTGCCGACTTTCGTGGTGTGACGGGCGGTGTGTACAAGACCCGGGAACGTATTTACCGCAATGTGCTGACTTGCGGTTACTAGCAACTCCAACTTCATGGAGGCGGGTTGCAGCCTCCAATCCGAACTGAGATCAGGTTTGCTTAGATTTGCTCCCCCTCGCGGGTTCGCATCCCATTGTCCTGACCATTGTAGCGTGTGTGTCGCCCAGAACGTAAGGGCCGTGCTGACTTGACGTCATCCCCTCCTTCCTCCGTTTGACCGGCAGTCTCGCTAGAAAAGTACAACTAACGATAGGGGTTGCGCTCGTTGCGGGACTTAACCCAACATCTCACGACACGAGCTGACGACAGCCATGCAGCACCTGTGCAAACGCTCCCGAAGGAGACAGCGCGTTACCGCTGGTGCATTTGCATGTCAAGTCCTGGTAAGGTTCTTCGCGTTGCATCGAATTAAACCACACGCTCCGCTGCTTGTGCGGGTCCCCGTCAATTCCTTTGAGTTTTAATCTTGCGACCGTACTCCCCAGGCGGACCACTTATTGTGTTAACTGCGACACTGGAGGGGTCGATACCCCCAACGTCTAGTGGTCATCGTTTACGGCTAGGACTACCGGGGTATCTAATCCCGTTCGCTCCCCTAGCTTTCGCACCCGAGCGTCAGTGACTCCCCAGGATGTTGCCTTCGCCTTTGGTGTTCTTCCAGATCTCTACGCATTTCACCACTCCACCTGGAATTCCACATCCCTCTGAAGCCCTCAAGTCGTGCCGTCTCCAGAGTCCTTTTCCGGTTAAGCCGGAAACTGTCACCCTGGACTGATACGACCGCCTGCGTGCGCTTTACGCCCAATAAATCCGGACAACGCTTGCCTCCTACGTATTACCGCGGCTGCTGGCACGTAGTTAGCCGAGGCTGATTCCTCTGGTACCGTCCGTTCTCGTCCCAGAGAAAAGCAGTTTACGATCCGAAAACCTTCTTCCTGCACGCGGCGTTGCTCGTTCAGGGTTGCCCCCATTGACGAAAATTCCTCACTGCTGCCCCCCGTAGGAGTCTGGGCCGTTCTCAATCCCAGTGTGGCTGATCGTCCTCTCAGACCAGCTACCGATCGACGCCTTGGTAGGCCATTACCCCACCAACTAACTAATCGGCCGCAGGCTCATCTTCCGGCGCTCTTGCGAACTTTGCTCTTGCGAGCGTATGCGGTATTGTCGGCGATTTCTCGCCGGTATTCCTCACCGAAAGGTAGATGACCCACGTGTTCCTCACCCGTCCGCCACTCCCTTATTGCTAAGGGCGTTCGACTTGCATGTGTTAGGCACGCCGCCAGCGTTTATCCTGAGCCAGGATCAAACTCGCCAAACAAAATGTATATTACAGATCCTACTAAAAGGATCTATGATGCAATGTTATGGCAGGCTCATCAAAAAAATTGACTGGCATAATTCTATTAATTCTTACCACTCTTCAGTTGTTCAAGTTCTTGCGCTTTTCGTACGCTTTTTCTCGTTCCGGCACTTGTCGTCCGGCACGAGAGTGATAATATCACTGACCTGCTTTTCTGTCAAGCGTTTTTAATGCTCTTTTTGGTGAATTTTAGAAAACACTAAAAATACGCGGTGAAGCCTCCTTCTAAGACTCATCTCTATACTCTGTGTTGGGCTCTGATCTGGGTTCTGCAACCTCTTTTGTCGGATGTGGGTTATGACTGTGTTGCTCAGAATCTTCTGTATTGTGGGTTGAACCAGGTGTCTGGACGGTCTGTTCTAGATAGTAGCTAATAACAAGCGCAGCTCCAACACCAAGTGGGATTAAGCCGGGCAGGAGCCAGGGTCCCAGGTGTAGTGGTGTATTGGTAAAGGTTGGTGGTAAGAGAAAGCCAAGTGGATAGAGTCCGATTGTCAGTGCGAGTCCGACCAGGGATGTAATCAGTCCGGCGCGTAAGATATGACGATTGCGATAGCGGCGTGGCAGGTCTTCGGGTCGGAAGCCATGCGTAAGTAAGCCCATACGTTCGCGATACTGAATATAGCGCAGCAGAGCAAGAAAGCCCAGGAGAACGATGAGCGCAATCAGCCAACCTATAATGAAAGTCAGTACGTTATAAGACATTTTGGTAACCTCTTATTGTCTAAATATAGTCTATGGTAAGATACGTGAATACGAGAATATGTTTCAGTCCAAAGAAAGTGAAACTTTTTATCGTACTTGATCCTCTAATATTCTATGATGAAAGAGTCTACATTGCAGCCACCACATAGTATCGGCATGTCAATCTCTAACCTTGCTGCGTCTTCTGCCGAGCAAGATGATGCAGCTCTGGTTTCTGCCTGTCTGGCTGGCGATCAGGATGCTTTTGCATTGTTAGTTCAACGGCATCAGCGCCGAGTATTTAATCTTGTTTTTCGCATGCTTCAACAATATGACGAGGCAAACGAAGTGACGCAAGATGTCTTTCTGGCTGCCTGGCAGGGTTTATCCTCGTTCCGTGGTGATGCCCGCTTCTCGACCTGGTTGTATCGTATCGCTTATAATTGTGCTTTAAAGCAGCTTGAGCAACGTAAGAAGGAATGGGCATTGCAGGCGGCGATACAGGCTGAGCCGATAGAGAGTGAGGAACAAGTTGGAGTTGAACTGGCTGAGGCCCATGATCGTCAGGAATTTGTGCGTGAGCATCTCTCGACGTTACCTGCAAAGTATCGGGCTGTGTTAATTCTGCGTCATTTACAAGATATGACATATGAAGAGATGGCAGAAATTTTGACTATGCCTATCGGTACAATTAAGACGCATCTGTTTCGTGCGCGCAATTTGCTAAAAGAGCGTCTCGAAGCTTTTGAACATGAGTGGAAAACGAGAGGATAATGTATGCACTGTTCCAAAGCTACTCGTCAACTACAACTCTATATTGATAAAAGGTTAACCCTTGATCAAATACGAGTATTAGAGACCCATCTTGCCGATTGTTCGGATTGTCGCGAAAATCTCTTCTTGCTGGAAGAGGTTAGTGCTGCTTTGAGTAGGTTTGAGCTTGTTGTTGAGCCGGCGGATCTCACTGCGAACGTTATGAAGCGTGTTGTGCAGGAGCAGCAAGCGCAACGAGCACAGCAGCGTGCATCTTTTGCTGCTACTCGTGGCTTCACCAGTATGCCAGCAGCGCGGAACAGGCAGAAAGAGCCACTTTTCTCTTTCCGTCCTTCGTTACCAGAGTTAGTCGTCGCGATTATCCTGGCAACCATTGCTATGTTTGCCCTGGTGTTTGAACTGCCTGGTGTTCGAACTGCCCTCGGACTAGCGAATGTCCATAATCCATTTATCTCTTTCTTTCTTTCTTCGTGGAATATGTTGGTATACGCGAATACTGAAACGCTAATGACCTGTATCTGGGTGCTGGGAACAATTCTGGGTATCTGGATTACACTGATTGTGGCAGGTGCCGATATACGTAATCAGTGGTTTAAAGCAGTAATGGATCGGTTGCCCGTGCGTTTATAGTCGGCCCATAGTTTTTTAGCTGCGCTTCGCGGCTGATGTGGTGGTTTTCGCTGGTTTTATTGAATCATGAGCGATCTGCGTCTGGTATGGAGGTGGCATGACGGCTCTTCGTCGACGGATGCCGGGTGATGTTGTGCTGGGTGTATTCCAACTCTGTCATCCTGTTCCGGTCCTGCTCCATACAGTAGCGGTTCTGCTTTTTGCACTGCTAGCTGTCTGGCCCCATATCGTGCTTGGGACGTTGCTCCTGGTTGTAGCGGCGCATGTGCTGATGCAAGTTTCGATTGCCGTGCTTAATGATTATTGCGATCGACGGCTGGACACGCTGAGCAAGCGTGATAAACCGCTGGTACGCGGTCTGGTGCGCCCTTATGAGGCTCTGGTTATAGGGTTGCTCTGTATGCTGGCAATGTTTGTGCTCTTGCTCTTCTTGCCTCTACTGGCACTCTTGCTCTCTGTACTCTATCTTTTATTGGGGCAAGCATATAATCTGGGTTTAAAGTCAACTCCGCTGAGTGGTATCGTTTTTGCGCTGGCGATCCCCCTGATCCCAGCCTATGCCTTCGTTGGTGTTGGTCATCCTTCTCTGCTACTCTTCTGGTTAGTGCCTGTGGCTGCGTTGTTGGGTGTGGCCTTGAATCTGGGGAACTCATTGCCTGATATTGAGGCTGATGCGGTTCAGCATGTGCGTACTCTGGCGGTCGTACTGGGACTGCGTAATATTCTGTTGCTCTGCCCGCTCTTCATCACACTTGCGCTGCTTTTAACCCTGTTGTTGGCGGTAACACATATAGTCTCGGCTGTCTTTTTCATTTTTATTCCTTGCTTGCTCATCACTGCCCTCTTGATTTTGTGCCTCCTGCTTCTGAGTCGTCCAGTAGCTAAGGGATGGCGGCGTAAGCAGTACTTTTATCTTCTGGTTCTCACATCTCTGTTCTTTGCTACTGGATGGCTAGGCAGCGTCTTATTGGCGCTCCATTAGATGTTCCGTTTCGACAATGAAACAATACTATTGTAATAATTACTAGCAACTTTTACGTCGAATAGATAAGATGTAAACCTTTGTAGAGGAGCTCATAAGCTATGGCCGGTATAGCTGATTCCACAGCACTGTCAGCATCGCCTGATTCCGGAACACTTCCATTGGATATTGTGGATCAGAAATTGACGCCTCCGTCTGTATGGAGTCGTATTGCGCTTGGTGTGATTGTATTGCTCTCCATTTTTATGAACTTTTTTCAGTTAGGTGAGAATGGATATGGCAATCTATATTATGCTTCTGGCATCAGGAGTATGATGGATAGCTGGCATAATTTCTTTTTTGTCAGTTTTGATCCAGGCGGTTTTGTCACGATTGATAAACCTCCGGTCGGTTTCTGGTTACAGACGCTCAGTGCGAAGATTTTCGGTTTCACTCCCTTTAGCATCTTTCTACCACAGGCTGTATGTGGTGTGCTGGCGGTATTGCTGCTCTACGCGCTGATCCGCCGCCACTTTGGTGTTGTCGCGGGACTGGTTGCGGCACTAGCGTTGGCGGTTACGCCGATCAGTGTGGTTACCAATCGTAATAATACAATCGATGGTACGCTGGCCTTTGTGCTGTTGCTTGCTGCATGGGCGCTGATCCATGCGGCTGAGACCGGTAAGCTGCGCTGGCTCCTGTTGAGCGCGTGTATTGTTGGTGTTGGTTTTAACGTCAAGATGTCGGAGTCCTATCTGCTGGTACCTGCGTTGGGTCTGACCTACCTGTTGTGTGCGCCACGTAAAGTATGGGTGCGCCTGGTGCATCTGGCCCTGACGCTTGCCGTGCTGCTGGTGATCTCACTCTCCTGGGCGGCAATCGTCGATGCAACGCCTGTCTCACAGCGCCCGTATGTAGGATCGACGCAGAATAACTCAGAGATCAGTCTGGCCTTTGGCTACAATGGCTTGAACCGTATACATATCAGTGTGCCTGATACCTCTGGTAATCGCGGTAGTCGTTCTGGTGGAGGTGGTGGTAGCAATTTCAATCCGTTGCAGCTCTTTAGCACGTCCTATGGTGGCCAGATCGCCTGGTTGCTGCCTTTTGCTTTGTTCGCGATGCTGGCACTGGCCTGGCAACGCCGCCTCAACTTTCAATGTGATCGCCAGCACCTGGCTCTGATCCTCTGGGGCATCTGGCTGCTGACCATGACTATATTCTTTACTCTAGATGCTTCATTCCATCAATATTATATGACCGTTATGGCACCCGGTCTCTGTGCAATGGTGGGCATTGGCTTTGTTGTGATGTGGCGAGATTTCCGCAACGGTGGTTTGCGTGGCTGTCTCTTGCCGATTGCTCTGTTGGTGACGATGATAACGCAGATCGCGATACTGGCAACCTTCCCTGGCTGGTCCAGTATCTTGAGCCCTCTTATTGGGATTGTCGTTGTACTGGCTGTGGTAGGATTGGTCGTGTATCGTGTCTTTTCGATATTGATGGCGCGGCTCGGTATTGTCGCATTGACGGTTGGTGTGTGCGGCCTGCTGATCGCTCCTACCATCTGGTCGGCTTACTCGGTCTTTAAAAATGTCGAGAGCTCTATTCCTGTTGCTGGTCCTACAGGTCGGGACATCTACACAACTTTTGGCGGCATTGGGATACCTGCCCAATCAGATCAAAGTACCGGCGCAGATAAAGCAACGCGCGGCGCTAGTGCGATTGCCAGCGCTGTAAGCCTCTTCCTGGGTAGTGGTGGTCTCTCTACGCGTAACGAGGCCTCATTAATTACGTACCTCAAGAAGCATCAGGGGCACGATACATTTCTGGTTGCGACACCCTCTTCTAGTACAGCGGATGCGATCATTCTGGATACCAATAAGCCGGTGATGGCGATGGGTGGTTTTGGCGGCAGCGATCCGATTCTGACAACGACTGGCCTGAAAGCTTTGATTGCTAAAGGCACTGTAAACTACTTCTTGATGAAGCCTCCACGTGCTATTGATGGTAGCGCACCAGCGCAGTATTACTCAGGTCTCAATCCGCTCTCGGCCTGGATTGCAGCCTACTGTGAGGCCGTACCGCAGAGTAAATGGATGAAGCAACAGACAAAAGCTTCAGCAATGAGTGTGGCACTCTACTATTGTGATAATGCTACTGGCTAGTAGGCGCTAGCTGTAGTATTGAATTGCTAAGATAGCGACTACTGATAGGTCACCTTTCCGTTCTGTATTGCGCGATCTGCGTTTTTGTTGAAAGGATGCAATTATGCCACTTCGACTGACGCCATTAGAAGCGTTGCTGGCGCGTTTAAATCTGCTCCCAGTTCCGTTGCTGGATACACCGATTGGAGCCGGGAGTGCGAAGGTGCTGGTCTGTGCCTGTGAGCTAGGACTCTTTGATGTGCTGGCTAAGGAGGCAATGACGCTATCGTGTCTGGCTGAGCGTCTGGACTGTGATGCTGGTGGGTTACAACTGCTCCTTGGATTGCTGGTCTCTACCGGTTATCTACATATGCGGCAGGGGCACTACAGCAATACTCGCCTGACGCGACGCTGGCTACTGACCAGCTCTCCACATAGTATCGCACCATACGTATTGCACAGCCCTGATATCGTCGCGCTCTGGGATCATCTACCTGAGGTTGTACGCACTGGCCAAATGGCGGTTCGCATGCCCTATGAAGAGGAGGACGAGACGCCAGAGGCTAAAGCGCTACTGGCTCGTCACTATGCAGGATTGGCCTCACTGGCAACAGGGCTGGGAAGTGATATCGTCGCGCAGATCCGGCTACCACGAACAGCTACCGCTCTACTCGATGTAGGTGGATCGCATGCCGCCTTCAGTGCCATGCTCTGCCAGCGTTATCCAGCCTTGCACGCCACAATTATCGACATCCCGGCCGGTATCGAAGCTGGGCGTCGTACCGCCAGGAGCCAGCATCTGGAGGAGCGCCTGCACTTCCTTTGTACCGACTTTGTACGCGACGACTTCGCCAGCCAGCTTGAGGGGCAGTTCGATTGTGCACTCTACTCGCATATCGCCCACCTCTTACAACCTGAAGTAAATCAAGCCGTCCTACAAAAGGTTGCTCGTACACTCAAGCCGGGCGGTATGCTCGTCTTTGTCGATCAGGTCGTAGACCAGGAGCATAACTTTCAACTGGGCAGATTGATCATCCAATTTATGGCACTTACCATGGCCACCGTCGGAGGTACCTGCTATCCATTCGCGACCGTCAAAGACTGGCTAGAGCAGCTTGGTATGCACACAGTACGCAGGCATAGACTACTCATGCCAGGAGTCACCATGATTACAGCCATCAAAGTCTGACGAGAGTAAAGCCCGACAAGAAGCAGCATGATAAATCGTAATAAGAAGGGAAGATAAGGAAAATATCGATCATACGTTTATACAATTTCTAGCTATCCCCAAAAAAACGCTTAAAAGTGCTTGACTTCGCTTCCGCGTTCTGCTATACTGATGCCTGTTCCATTAAAAGAACAACGGGGTGTAGCGCAGTCCGGTAGCGCACTACAATGGGGTTGTAGTGGTCGGAGGTTCAAATCCTCTCACCCCGACCAACACAAAGGCTGAAGGCATCTTTACGAAGAAGCTTCCGGCCTTATTTTATGTAGATAATCAAACAACACAACTAAACAAAAACTAGAGTTGAGAGCAAAACAGGGGGCAAAACCCTACTTGAGAGCGAAAACTGCCACTACTATCTTCGCCTTGTCTCGAATCACTATCTTTAAATTCAGCCTCTCCCACCAAGTCACTTGATTGATGGGAGAGAGGGTTTTCTCGTTGTTTTTTTGTCCATTCGTGATACTGTTGCTAAATTCGTTTACTACGCTGACATGGACAGAACACCCACACTCAGTTCGAGCACCGAGAAACAATTTAGCAACAGTATCCATTCGTACTCAAGGACCCTTACATAGTTTGAGGTCGGGCCATAGTATGCTTTACTTCTGTACTAGTGTGCCAGATTGAGTATCTATACGATACTGGTCGCGTATCTCACGAAGATGTTGAACCAAATCTTGGCCTGTAAGATCTGGTCTATCAATTATGACAATCCGTTCATCGCTGCTTGGTTTAATCCCTACCTTATCTTTGAATTCAGGTTCAGGGGTCATGGCTGCGATGATGTTTCCATTAACATCGTGAGCAATATGAACTTTCATCTTGTCGTGTAACCTTTCTTATGATTCTGTCATCCAAATTTCGAAGGGGGTAAATGGCCCACCTGCGCCTGGTCCCCAAGGACCACCAATTTTATTTTGTACTATATAGTTTAGTTGGAGTTCCCCATCGCCCTTCGCAAGATGGAAAACTTCTACTATCTCAGTCTGAGGATTAAAACCAGCACCCAGATTGGTTGGAAAAGCATTGAGGTATCTTACCTTGTCCTTTGCCACAAAATCCTGGAAAAAGGCTTGAGTTGCGTTAGGCCCATTAAGAAAGCCTGTCATTACACGGCGTGCCATTATATAGTGTCCTTTCTTTGCGAAGACGAGAATTCTTTGCGAAGACGAGAATTCTTTCTAAAGATATCTTTCGTCCTGTTCTTTCCAAACTTGAGGGCTCAATCTGTAAATGTGATTACTCGATGAGTGTGATTTGCTAGCATACTATCAGATCGCACCTGCACCCTGGGTGGCTCCCAAACGACCGGAGCGACCTCGAACACAGTCCTTGCTCACCACGAGTAAACCTCGACGGGCCCTTGTTCATCTTAGTAAGGGGGTCTTATGCTCGACCACCAGTTAGCGGAGTCCTATCCGCGCTTTAACTGGTAGAGAAGGGATCTCACCCAAGACAAAGGCGGAAAGTGTTTTTTACAAACATATTTCCCGCCTTGTTTTAGTTATCAATTCATAAACCAAGTTGCGTAAAGGCTACAACAGTTATTTATTCTTGATTAGCACCTTCTTCGCCATTATCCCCAAATACACCATTCCACGTATCCACTACCACTTGCTGCATCGATGGGAGCAGATGCCCATACACCCCCAACGTGATAGAAATGTCACTATGCCCTAATAACTCCTGGATCACTTTGACGTTCACACCCATACACAACAAAATCGTTGCCGCACTATGCCGCAGATCATGAAAATGGATAGCAGGCAACCCCGCTTCTCTTAAGAGCTTTCTAAACTTCTCGCCCATATGATTAGGGTGAAGATAGCCACCGCTAAGATTAGGGAACACAAGGTCATGATCCAGCCAATTCTTAGCGGCCTCACACCGTTCTAACTGCTGAGTATGATGCTTTATCAGCATATCGATAAGGAACTCAGGAAGACTTATCATTCTCTTACCCGCCGCTGTCTTCGGTTTACCCTCTACATACCCATATCCAGCGATGAAGTCAACTGAGTGCAGCACTTGCAGGCGTCGGCGATCAAAATCAATGTTAGACCAGCGCAAGGCCAGCAGCTCCCCCCGGCGCATGCCTGTTACAACTGCCATTGCATGTTTTTTCTACTTTGTATGAACTTTCTGATAATACTTATGTTCTAGATTTAAGGAAACCCGGAATATCTAAAGTTATTAAAAACTTTCAGGAATGTATCAAAGCTAAAGCACATGTCAGCTAATGCAAAAAGTAGTATGGTAAGACAGTCGACAGACCCAAAACCGTACTACTTATTCTCTAAAACACTAAACCCCAGAAACCGCCCTTGAGTAAGTAACCTTAATGCCATTCACAAAGCAAACGACACTTTTTGCACCACTTTCACCCGCAAGAAAAAACGCCCCAGAAACCGCAGCCTCATCAGTACCCTCATACATCACATAATCATCAGCAACAACCAGGCAATAAGACACAGGCAACCTATTCACTGATAGCACCTGTCTGTCTTGCTGAAATTTCCCATCCATAAACCAGCTCCTTCAAAACTAGCATTTATTCCAACCCTATAAAACTGCTCTTGAAAAGATCAACGGTTTACCATTCACAAAACAAGTAACACGCCTGGCCCCATTCTTACCAACTCTCAGAGATGTATACCACCACTGTGCCTCATCTTCGCCTTCATACACAACCCTACCATCAGCAACGACCAGGTAACGCGAGAGAGAAGGGCGGCAGGTAGTCATTTGCTGATCACCCGATAACTCACCGGTATTCATAAGCCCCTCCAAGTACCGATATCACATATGTATCAATATTTTGATAGTATCATTACTTTGATACTGCCGTCAATCTATTGAGTCTGTTACAATCGACTCATTATAGGTAGAGGCGCACATCATGATTAGACTAAGGGTAAAAGAAGTAGCTGAAGAAAAAGGCATGAGCATGAGAAAGCTTGTCACTACCGCAAATATTGCCTATAACACCCTCAGGACCATATACCGAGATCCCTATCGAGAAGTATCTACTGCCACACTCAATAAATTAGCAAAAGCCCTCGACGTACCTGCTACCATGCTGATAGAAGAAGCCACCCAACCACAGATAGAAGACAACGAAAACTAGAAATATCCGACTGTTAAGCTCCCCTAACCCGGAACAACTGCACGACGCATGAGACCCCTTCTAAAGCCAATCAAGACAGCAAAGGGACTTAAAATCCCCTGAGTTGAAGTAGTTCAATGGCTTGGCATACTCATAAGCAGCCAAAGATTAGAATGATTATCGTAAAAAAATAACACATCATGAGCCACTGACCAGTTATAACAATCGGCAAACACCACATACGCATTTGTTTCGCTTGACAATCTCGTGCAACTCAAGTACATTAAAAGCTCATCCAAAAAATACGATTTGCTCCTCTATAACGCCAGGACAAGGAAAGCAGGTTAAAGAGAATGTATCAACCACAAGGTCAAGGACAGCCACCGTTTCAAGGACAGCCACCATTTCAAGGACAGCCACCGTTTCAAGGACAGCCACCATTTCAAGGACAGCCACCGTTTCAAGGACAGCCATCGTTTCAAGGACAGCCACCATTTCATGGGCCATATTATCCACAACCACCTCAACAAAGCAAGGCAAAATCCTATGCAATACTCTCCTTGATATTCTTTTTGGTCGGAGTTGCCTTTCATATTCTTGCACTCATTCCATTTATTGGTATTTTATTTGGGTTGATTGGGTTTATTTCTGATATCGTTGCCTTTGTTTTTTTAATTATGGTCATCAGCTCGTTATAAGATCACAAAGGAGAGAGCGGTCCCTCCTCTTTTTCATTCTACGCCAAAAGCCCCTAATAAAGGCAAAAGTGAGGGCAAAACTGAGAGCAAAACCACCTAACGCAAATTGATAAGTCTAGACAAAATTAGACAAGAAAAACCAGTGAGCCAGCATAAAAAGGCCGTCGAGATAGATAGCAAGCCATTCAAAAATAGCCCAGTCAATAGTTCAAATCCTCTCACCCCGACCAACAGACGAGGTAGGAAGTCTTTTCGTGAACGAAAAGGCTTCCTACCTCGCTTTATATGTCCTCTCACCTCTTCCACTAAATTCGGCATATCTCCTACAGGCGAACCTTGAGGTATATGTCCTTTACCGATAGTGACACATCAAGGCTTGCTAACTCAAGCGTATCATCTTCCTGAGTATAGATGCACACTTCCCATTTAGCTGGCCCTGTACGATGGTGATGTTCTACCATGCGCTTACGTGAGTCCACAAGTAAAATTTCTTGCATAGTGGGATGTTGCTGGTATGCGTGTAGCTTTTCACCGCGATCTATTCTTTCTGAGCCAGGTGAAATCACTTCGACAACTAACGTTGGAGACTCCATCTCTTTGCGTATCCAATCTGCTAGATCACACGAAACGGATACATCGGGGTAATAACAGCGGTTTTCGGAGAGCTGTACAATCGCATCAGATCCATATACATTACATTCACGCTCAATGAGACCATTACCTACGATACGAGCAATGTTTGCTTCAATCTGAGCATGTGCGAGGGAACCACCGGTCATCATACGAATATCACCATCAATGTATTCGTATTTGTGATCAGGAAACGTCTCGATGAACTTCCAATAATCTTCTAAAGTATATTTACTCACTGGTATCCACCCACTTTCTATCGTCTTCCTAATCGCTCTGATGTATCATTTATCGTAATTATAAGCTTGCTTTTTACTATTGCCTTTGGTCATGTCTGCTGGTCTGGTTACGTACCCGGTATCTGAAGGCCGTTTCGTCGTTATTCCCTATAGACTTTTGAGGTTAGATCTGTTAAAATTTTGTGTAATAACTAACCTTATGCGTTAAGATGCTAAGATCTTATTCCGAAACCCAACGCGACTGGCGTCGCTAGTGCTCGCACACGCAGGTTTTCGGATAAGTAGTAAAGGCGATGATGGGGAGAGTAGGCGGGTAGGCGACGTACAGGGAGAGAGGATCACCGATTGTAAGTCCTCTTATGGCGCTAGACGTTGAAGTTCACCCTTGAGCTGGCTGTTGAAGTGCGCGTGGCTTTCGATATGGAGACATATCTGGTAAGTCAGTCTGTGCTACGTTAGATAGCCCCGGATCGTCTCCGTTATAGGACGAACCAAGTGGAATCCAGTACTGATAGACTGCGCTGTACATGCTGACGCGTTTGGCATACTGCAAGGATCAGGTACTGCATTCAAAACGGGTGGTACCACGGAGCTTGCTATACCGACAACTTCGTCCCAGTTGACGAATGTCGGTTTTTTTATGTTTTGGAGGTGTTATGGTTGATCAACTCGAACAGTTGCTCACGCAGCTTGAGACCTTACGGACACATGCGGTTGAGGAACTGAGCCCGATTAATACGTCGGCCGAACTCGATGAGTGGGATACACGCTATCTTGGTCGTAATCGTGGCGAACTGAAGAATCTGTCGTCGGTGATGCCGAAGTTGTCAAAAGAGGATCGTCCGGTCGTTGGACAGAAAATTAATGCGGTGAAGGCTGTGCTGGAGCGCCAGCTGAAGGAGAAGCGTGAGGAACTCAAAGCGCGCGAGCTGATGCTGGCTCTGGAGCGAGAGCGCATCGACGTGACGTTGCCTGGTCGTACGATACCGGCAGGTCGTGTGCATCCGATTTCGCGCGCAATTGCTGAGGTCTCGAATATCTTCCTCAAGATGGGTTTCAGTGTTTTACAGGGATACGAAGTAGAAGACGATTACCATAATTTCCAGGCTCTCAATATTCCTGTCGATCATCCTGCACGTGATATGCAGGATACCTTCTGGGTTGAGCCGGGACAGATCCTGTTGCGCACGCAGACCTCGCCGATGCAGATTCGTACGATGGAGCAGAGCCAGCCGCCTGTGCGTGTCATCGTTCCGGGCAAGGTGTATCGTAACGAGGATATTGATGCGACCCATGAGGCGGTCTTCCATCAGATCGAAGGATTGCTTATTGATGAGCATTGCACGATGGCCGATCTCAAGGGTTGTCTGGAGCGCTTTGCCCATGAGATGTTCGGTCCTGATCGCCGTCTGCGTTTCCGTAGTAGCTACTTCCCCTTCACAGAACCGAGCGCCGAGGTAGATATTAGCTGTGGACTCTGTAATGGGAAGGGCTGCCGCTCCTGTAAGTATAGCGGCTGGCTTGAGGTTCTGGGCTCCGGTATGGTGCATCCTAAAGTGTTACGCAAAGTCGGCTATGATCCAGAAAAGTATCGTGGTTTCGCGTTCGGTATCGGTGTGGAACGTATCGCTATGTTGAAGTACGACGTGGGTGAGATTCGTCTCTTCTCCGGCAACGATCTGCGCTTCTTGCGCCAGTTATAAGTATTGAGAAGGTTAGAGAAGGAGACGCGACAATGAGAGTTCCTTTGAGCTGGCTCAAGGATTTCGTTGAGATTACGATGACGCCAGAAGAGCTGGCGCATACGTTGACGATGGCAGGCATGGAAGTCGAGATGATCGACTATATCGGCCAGACCTGGGGCGATCGCGTGATTACGGCACAGATCGATTACCTGGAGAAGGTCGAAGGCTCCGATCACCTCAACTATACAAAAATTAATACTGGCAGCGATCAGATTAACGTAATCTGTGGTGCCCCCAATATCAAGCAGGGCGATAAGGTTCCACTGGCGTTGCCAGGCGCACAGCTTGGAGATGTTACGATCAGTGAGACGCGTAAGTTTGGCTATGTCTCGCAGGGGATGCTCTGTTCACCGCGTGAACTGGGGATGGGTAATGACCATGAGGGCATCTATCTTTTAGAGCCCGATACCGCGCTGGGTCGGCCACTATCAGAGTTGGTTGGCGATGTTGTGTTTGACTTCGCGATTAAAGCGCATCGTGGTGATCTGCATTCAATCATTGGTATTGCTCGTGAGGTTGCAGCTTTGACGAAGCAGCCGCTACGTCTACCAGAGCCGACCTTCAGCGAGCAAGGGACACCGGTGCAAGATCTCGTGCAGGTGACAGTTGAGGATAGCGAGCTCTGCCCGCGCTATACGGCACGTGTGGTGAGCGATATTGAGGTTGGTCCTTCACCGCGTTGGATGCAGCGTCGGTTGCTCGCGGCTGGTCTGCGCTCGATTAATAACGTGGTCGATATCACCAATTATGTGCTGCTAGAGTATGGTCAGCCGCTGCATAGCTTTGACTATGACCGGGTACCAGAGCATCATATCATTGTGCGCCATGCTCACGAGGGTGAGATCATGACTACCCTCGATGATGTGATGCGCAAGCTGACACCTGAGATGCTGCTGATCACTGATCCCACCGGTCCCACAGCGATTGCTGGTGTGATGGGTGGCGCGGTCAGCGAGGTGAGCGACCAGACGCATACGGTTCTACTGGAGTCGGCCAACTTCAAAGCCGGCAGTGTGCGTAGTACATCGACAGTACTGGGTCTGCGGACCGATGCGTCTAGCCATTTCGAGAAGAATCTGACACCTGAACTGACGATAGAGGGAACGAATCGCGCTGCGCACCTGTTGTCAGCACTGGCTGGCGGTAAGGTTCATCCTGGTATTGTAGATATCTATCCACGACCCGTGCAGCCGCGAGTCCTGACGTTCTCTATAGAGAGTGTTGAGTGGCTGGCAGGGATGACGGTGACGCAGGATGAGGTAGTTGAGGCTCTGCGTTCTTTGCAGTTTGGTGTTGAGCCTGCTGCTGATCAGCGTACGATGCAGGTCACAGTCCCAACCTTCCGTCAGGATATCGATGAGGCGGCAGACCTGGTTGAAGAGGTTATTCGTATGCTGGGTTACGATCGTATCCCGAGTACGATTCCAAGTGGACCTCTGCCAGAGCCGACGATTGATCGCTGGTTCGAGCGTGAGCAGGAACTGCGTACTCTGCTGGTCGGTACTGGCCTCAACGAGGTGGTCTCGTATCCGTTGACCAGTCGTGCACGCATGGTGAATGTACTGGCTCACATCGATGAGGCGTCGGCGCATGTCTTACTGCAAGCGACGATCGCTTCGGGTCCACAGGAAAGAGCTCTGGATGCCGCCGCTACCGCCGTTGAGAAGACGGATACCCAGTATGATCCACTGTCGTTGCCCGCAGTGACCCTGGCCAATCCATTGAGCGCCGATCTCGAAGTCCTCCGTGTAACGCTGCTCAGTAATCTGCTGGAGTTGGTGCAGGAGAACAGCAAGCGTATCCGCGCTGGCTTGCGCCTCTTTGAGATTGGTCGCCGTTATCTGCCCACCGGGAAAGGGAAATTGCCTGATGAGCGCCGTACGGTTGGTCTTGCTCTGAGTGGTCCTACCGCCAGTTCCTGGCTACCGGAGCTGTCGCGACCGATGGATTTTTATGATCTGCGTGGTGTCGTTGAGAACATGCTGGACAGTCTACGGATCCGTACATATCGCTTTGTCCCAACTCAACATCCGACGTTCCATCCAGGTCGCTGCGCGCAGCTTGAATTGGCGTATGTGACGGAAGATGGGACCGAGAGCTATCATCCTGTGGGTGTACTGGGCGAGGTGCATCCGCTGGTACAGCAGCGCTACGATCTGCCTCATCGCGTCTATCTGTGTGAATTAGACATGGAGACGCTCTTCTCCGCTGTTCCTACGCGCCTTGCGTATCGCACGATCTCACGGCAGCAAGAACTGATTCGTGACCTGGCCCTGATTGTAGATGCTGGCGTCGCTGCGCAGGATATCCAGGATGATATCGTGCGGCATGGTGGTGAGTTGTTGCGCTCAGTGAGCCTGTTTGATGTGTATACAGGAGATCCTATTCCAGCAGGGAAAAAGAATCTCTCGTATACCCTTGTCTATCAGGCCGCTGATCGCACATTGAAGGATATCGAGGCCAACAATCTGCAAGAGAGCATCATTCGTGTCCTGCATGAAGACTTCGGAGCGACCTTGCGTTAATAGCTCGCTGCCAAAGCTATAGTGCTGCATATATACAAAGAAGACGGGAGCGACGTATGTCGCTCCTGTTTTTTGTCCTGGTCATCTTCTCCCTTATAATAGTCTGCCTGCTCTTTATCCTTATCCACTCTCAGTATAGGGGAATGAGCCAAATGTCCTGTAATCTCTGCCTAATAACGTATTTTTCTGTAGAGTATGGCATCATTAATAAGTAAGTTTGACGGAGGTGCGTGACTAATTTATCAATACAACGTTTAAGCAATGGAGATCTATATGTTATTACTTTGTAGTGTATCTGTGTTATTTTTTATAACAAGTGGGAATCGTGTGGGAGTGGCTATTTTTAATGCGTATATGGCAGTAATAGGCAGCGGAATAAGTCGATATATAAGTATTTTCTGAGAAGAGACTAATGAGCATGAAGCAATGTTTGCGTTGTCTGAAACCGTGTAAGAGTTCCGCATTATTTTGTGACCAATGCCGTTCTGAACTTCAGATACCTGAGCCTTTTCCGCCAGACAAAGATACAGAGGATCCGGTAGTATGCGAGCCAGACAAAGATACAGAGGATCCGGTAGTATGCGAGCCAGACAAAGATCTCTTGAATGGTATTGGGACCACGCCCGTTCCTGATCAAGGTGAGCAGTCTCTCCACTATTTGAATGCTGCTGCTCGCCGTATTGAGGAAGTAAATAGCGATTCCTCTCAGCACCTGCGAGTTTTACGTTCTGCACGCCTCTCGCCTTTGCGTGATATCTCCTCTGATATCCAGCGCGCATCCACGCCATTGCCTTCGACCGCCTTTGATACTGTGCCTTATAGTGCTATGAATAGTACACTTGAACTGGCGGATGTAGATACAGATACATCTGAAGAATGGCCTTGGGATGATGAGTTAGATGGTGGTGATCCAGATATTGACGACGGTTTACAGGATGCCTGGGCAGATCAGCCTGACCCGTTAGAGATACGCCAATTTCCTACATTTGCCGAAGGTCGCCGTATTGACGAAGATGATATTCGTCTGGCCCTGGGTGAGCGTATCTCCATGATGATGGTGGCAGTTCGACAACGACCCAGGCGTTATCTGCGCTTATTGTTGATCTGGGTACTGATCTGTGCGCTGATTGCTTTAGTTATCGACTCTACTATGATCTCTCTGCTGGCACAACGTTCCTCCGCTGCCCCTCTTATGAGCGGACAGCTTTCGTTAACCCTCTCAAAGAGCAAAGTGCGCTATGGCGACGCTGTTGTGATCCACCTGCGTAACTTTACGCCGGCTGGCTTAGTTATACTCTCGCGTAACATTGGTGACACCGTCGTACTGACGGTGGGATCACCCCTGGTAAGGGTTGGCTTGAATGGTGCTCTGGATGTGACCATGAGTGTCAGGCCAGATTGGAACCCAGGTCAGCAAATGATTGAGGCCGAGGATGTACATACACACTATACGGCCAGTGCGATTTTATTGCTTGTCTCGGGTCAGTCTCTTCCTGCACACTTGAGCGTGTCGAATTCGCAGATTGATTTTGGCTCACAGGTGCAAGGTAACACGAATATCGAGGCAGTCAACCTGATCAATACAGGTGGTGGATCGATTAGCTGGTCGGCTAGTAGCCAGAGTTCCTGGTTGATGCTGACACCTCCGCATGGTCTCTTTAGCAATCAGCAGACGTTTCAGATTGCAGCCGATCGTGCGCATCTCCAGCCAGGTCGCTATAAAGGTAGCATCTCAATTATATCAAATGTAAGCTCACCGCTGATCATTTCTGCCTTTATGACCGTGTTGCCTATCCCGAAGGACGTAGGTGCTATAATGAATGTGACCCCATCAGTGCTATCTTTTACTGCAATCGATGGCGGTGCAAATCCTGCGGCACAGTCTCTCACGATATCAAATGAAGGACACAAGAACCTGTATTGGCAGCTTGATCCTCAATCTTTGCAACAGCAGAGCTCAAGCATAGATGGCCTGGCGATCAAAGGTACAAGCTGGTTACATCTCCCCGTGACCTCTGGTCAGATCGCTCCTGGGTCCAGTAAGACCATATTGGTCCAGGTCAATAATAGCTCATTGATGCAAGGGACCTATACCAGCACCATAACATTCCGCTCGAATCCCAAAAATACCATGTATAATGATCCACAACAGGTAGCTATCTCATTAACAATGCAACCGAGCTGTAGTGTGTTGCTTAGTACTGGCAGCATGGCCTTTACCGCTTCTGCGGGGCAGTCCGTGGCTACCCAGTCTTTAAGTTTGACCAGTGGCTCTGGTTGTCGAAGTGCGGTCAATTGGAGCGCATCCACTTCGGCGCACTGGCTCTCACTCTCACCGAGCAGCGGTAGTGTTACCAGCGCCATGCCAACAACCACGACGGTAAACGTGAACCCGACAGGTATGCCCGCTGGTACATACGAAGGTTTTGTAACTGTGACCGCGAATCATTCCTCACAATCGCTGGCAGTCCGGTTGCTTGTGCAGGCTGCGCCGACGTTGAACGTGCCGGTGCTGGGAGTTGCGCCGCTTGGCCTGAACTTTAATCCGCAACCGGGAGCGACTGGCACGATGAGTCAGACCGTAGCGCTCACGAATACGGGTAATACGACCTTGCTATGGCAGGCTACTGAACCTGGCATCACGTGGTTAAGCCTGGGAGCATTATCAGGATCGATCCCGGCAGGCGGGAGCGCGCATCTGCTAGTAAATGTTACTCCCGGCACACTTACTCCTTATCAATATACATCGTCGATTCCTCTGAAGGTAACCGATTCCTCTGGTAATCCCATCGTTGGGGGTTCACTATCGATTGGAGTATCGCTCGTTGTAAGTACACCATGTACGATTACAATGCCTTCTTCCAGTTCGTTAGCATTTACCTCAACGCAAGGAGGAAATGATCCCACTCCGAGTCAGGTCTCGCTCGCTGCCTCTGGTAGCTGTGCCTGGCCACTAACCTGGAAGGCCAGTTCTGATTCCCCTTCCTGGCTCAACGTCTCTTCTAATGGCGGAACGTTTAACTCAAGTGGTCAGACTGCCGCCCTCATAATTAGCCCTACTATACAGGGTCAGCTAGCAGGGAATGAACACGGTCGCATTGCAATTGTTGTGACCGACAGCAATGGAAATGTGGTGTCGGGTGCATCAAGTATCGTAAGTGTAGACATGATCATCATGGCGCCCTGTTCCCTACAAGCAAATAGTAATAATACCCAGTCCATCACTGTAGGACAGGGTCTGATAAGCTCTGTGCAGACTGTGGGTTTAAATGTTACTGGTAACTGCTCGCTACCAGTTAATTGGACTGCAACAGCGACAACTGTGGATGGTAGTAACTGGTTGGACCTGGTCTCGACTGCAGGTAGTGATAGTGGTAGTGGTAGCAATCTTATGTACCAGGTGGACGCCACAGGATTGATACCAGGAAGCTATAGCGGCACCATCAGTTTCTCTGCTAGCGATGCAAGTAATACTGCCTTACAGTCGACCGTAACCATCCCTGTGCAATTAGTTGTCACTGGCTTTAACGTTGGTGGTTCTGTCTCTTCCTGTGATATGAATAATAATTGTACGCCGGTGCCAGGGGCGACAATCACGTTGACAGGTAGTGTTGGCACTCCTGCAGTGACTGTCTCTGCGGCTGATGGAACGTTCCAATTTACAAATGTTGCCAATGGATCTTATGTCTTAAGCGCAAGCAATTCGGCAACTACCTATCTAGTAACTGTCAGTGGTGGATCGGCACCCGTCACTGTTACGGTTCCGACGGAGGTGACGACACCCGGTGCTTCCACGTAATACATGCAGAGGGGCATGTTTCTGTCCTCTGACTTGATAATTATGGAGAATATGCGTTTAACCTAGGGTAGAGCAATGATATGAAAATCAACCATCTACCCTATGTTAATGAGTAAGTTCTGCACTCCAATTGAACGGAGCACTATGGAAACCAGGCGTTGTCTTTACTGCCATACATTGCAACTAGCGGATGCACGAAGCTGCCGCTCCTGCCAACGTCCTTTCCCGACTGCACAGGAAGAGCGGATGCGGCCCGTAGCGTTTGATGTGCCTTTATCAGCACGGGAGCCGCAAACTCCATCTGCTTCGCCACATCATGCAGGCCACTCTTTTGGTCTGCATCCAGAGGATCAACCCTATCAATCCAGTATGCTTGCAGTCCCACCTGTCTCTGCCATCCCTGCTGATGAACAGGATCCATACCGTTATAATGCATCAGATCCGGCATCAATTATCTTTCCTCCCACTGGTGAGGCGCGTGCATTGAAGAAGGCACGTCAGGAGCAATTGCAGCATGCACGTATCACGCGCTCTCTTGTCTCCTATCCTCCCTACTATCGACCGCGCAGATTTTCCCTCTCTAGACGTACCAATTCGGTCTTATTAACGCTGGCTTGTATCTTTTTCTTGCTTGCGGCCAGTATTATTGCCTTTGTGATGATTGGCAAGCATACATCCAATGCCGATGCTTTCATGGGTGCCTCAAAGAATGTTCATAGCGCACAGGGTGTACCGGTCTTACAACTCGCACAGACCGACTGTCACTTCTCCAGTGCCCTGGCTGCAGTCTCTTCCAGTCAGGATGTCATGCTGACCAATGGTGGTGCCGGGCTCGTTGCCTGGTCTGTGAGCAGTGACCAGCCCTGGCTGCAAGTGAAACCAGAGCATGGAGTATTTACTGCTCAGCAGGTAGTACAGGTCACAGTACTACGTAAAGGTTTAGCGGCCGCAAGCTATAGTGGCCATCTCGTCTTTACACAGCAAGGTGTACATATTCCGAGGTATAGCATGCTCGTTACTATGGGCGTGAACGCACTGCCCTTACCTGTGATCCCTGTCGCACCACAGCAGCCTGCTGCGCCACCGTCCAATCCAGTCGTGACTCCTGTGGTTCCTGTGACGCCCGTGCCAGCAACCCCCGTACCAGCGACGCCAACCAGTGTGCCCGTGACGCCCGTACCAGCGACGCCCGTGTCAGTCACACCGACCCCGGTGCCGACTATACCAGCAACACCGATAGCGACGCCGCCGACCAATGTCCCAGGGCCACCAGCAGGCTCAAATGGCCCTGGCGCACCTGCTGGTACCAGCGTACCTGTTGGTACCAGCACCAATTGATACACGTATTGTTTTGTGGTCGCTCTTTGTGCTATATTCTGAAAAAGCATAAACAAGCTATGCTGCATAAATAAGGTAGAATTATCGCGGAGGATAGAGTCGTGCCAACTATCACATATGTACGTGAAAATGTACGGGTTGATGTGCCCGAAGGTGATAATGTCCGTTATCCAGCGTTGGAGAATGACGTTCCTGTCTATTGTGGTATTTATAAAGTGGCCAATTGTCATGGGAACGGCTTGTGCGGCACTGATCGTGTAGCAGTCTCTCCAGCCAGCAATACCAATCCACTATCATTTATGGAAAAATTCTGGCTGCGTAGCGACCTCAAGAAGAATCCTAACATGCGCCTGGCTTGCCAGGTCAAGATCTTCGACGATGTTGAAGTCGATACACAGTGCAACAAGTAAAGCGCTGAAGAGCAAAATAAAGAAGCAGAGCGGTGACACGCTATTTTTCTGGTGTCGTTGCTCTGCTTTTATTTTGGCTTACTACTTATCCGAAAACCTGAGTGCAGAGCACTAGCGACGCCAGTCGCGTTGGGTTTCGGAATAAGATCTTAGCGTACTGCGAAATAGAGGGTTTGTGCCAGTTTTCCATTCCAGGTGATTTCAACCTTGCCCGACGTAGGGTTGGGGAATTGCTCGTTTGTTACCGCATTAAATTTATAGTCCTGTTTGCCTGTGACCGTGTGCGACACATTCGTGTAAAAATGACCGTCTGTATACCATGTTACAATGGCTGTACCAGTCTTCCCGGGGTCTGCCTGGACACTATATGTCACATAGATATACTGACCAGGACGAAACACTGTACTCGGTATTACTGGCTCGTTGGTATTATTATCAACACGTGAAGCCAATGCAGCAGATGGTATATTCTTGGCGGCTGGTCCTTCTACCGGTGGACCTGGATCTGGAATTTTGACCGATGACGTTTGGATATCAGTGACGGGCTTGCCGTTATAGAAAGCGAGCGCATTGGCCCAGAGTCCAGTGGTTTTGGCAAGGTAACCGCTGCCGACGCAGAGCAGGAGTGTTACGATAAGCACACTGATCAGGCCGTTGACCGCTCGCTTTTTAGGAATGATCGGGCGTGGTTTGGTATACATCGGTGCGACGTGGACGGTCTCTGGTTGTGACAACGGTTCAGCTGGCAGCAGGTGCGAGATTGCTTGTTCCGGTACCAGTTGGAGTGAGATCGTTGGTTGCCTGCCAACAGGTTCCAGCGCCATTCCGCCTGCATAAGGGACCGGGAGCATGTGTTGTCCTGATTGCTGCAAAGGGTCCTGTGTGGCGCTCTGGTTCCCATTCTGATCGGTTGCCCACTGGAGTTGACCTGTTGCGGGGCGTTGGCTACCCGTCTGCTGCCAGGAAGGCATGGGATTAGCTTGATCAGCTAACTGACCCGATGGTTGCTGCCAGGAAGGCATGGGTGCGGGAGCCTGCTGATCAAACGCTGGTTGTTGCCAGGGATTGGTGGCTCCAAGCTGGCCGGATGGTTGTTGCCAGGGATTACCCGTGCCGAGTTGACCCGATGGTTGTTGCGATGGATTACCTGCGCCGAGTTGACCCGATGGTGAACGCCAGGGATTATTGCTCGCCTGGTTCTCAAAGGCCAGCTGCGGAACTTGCTGTTGTTCCCATTGCTCTTTAAAAGATGCTCCGGGGCCGGGACCGCCCCAGGCCATGCTGCTGGCGTTGCCGGGTCCCTGGCTACCAAATTGCGCCTGTCCTGCTGGCATGGGGGCAGGTGCACCACAGTTGGGACAGGGGCCTGCATTGTCAGGGCGTGCTGCATTACAATAGGTACAGAACATGAACCTTGCTACCTCATAGTTTTAGAAGGGGCATGTTACGACAACGTACCCCTTGCGCATCTTTCCGTCTTTAGATCGGTGAAATGTGTGTATTCGATAGAATAAAAGTATGCCCAATCTATTTGGCACTACTCTTATCAGCACAAATGAATACTACTTCACAGTATCATTTAGTTCTGTATATGATCAAGTTTTGTGGGCTACTTTAGGGCAAAATGGCTATATATGATCTATGGTATGTACCTGTTCATGCTGTTTCAGCGAATATCACTCTTTGTTTCCGTTGTGTTGCCTGGTGGGGACGAAGGCGTCAGGGTCGTGCGCAGATAGAGGAGCCGTGACACCAGGAAATTAGGGTGTCACGGCTCTGCTTTTATTGTGGCTTACTACTTATCCGAAAGCCTGAGTGCAGAGCACTAGCGACGCCAGTCGCGTTGGGTTTCGGAATAAGATCTTAGCGTACTGCGAAATAGAGGGTTTCAGCCAGTTTGCCATTCCAGGTGATTTCAACCTTGCCCGAAGTAGGGTTGGAGAATTGCTCTGTTGTGTACAGATTATCTGTATAGTCCTGTTTGCCAGTGACATTCTTCGACGCACTCGTGTAAAAATGACCGTCTGTATACCATGTTACCATGGCTGTGCCAGTCTTCCCGGGGTCTGCTTGGACGCTATACGTCACATAGATCAATTGACCAGGACTAAACTCTGTATGCGGTATTACTGGCTGGTAGTTACTATCAATACTCAAAGCCAATGCAGAGGATGATATATTCTTGTGGGCTGGTCCGTCTACCGGTGGGCCTGGCGTTGGAATGTTGGCCGGTGACGTCTGGACATCTGCGACGGGCTTGCCGTTATAGAGGGCGAGTGCATTGGCCCAGAGGCCAGTAGTTTTGGCAAGGTAACCGCTGCCGACGCAGAGCAGGAGTGTTACGATAAGCACACTGATCAGGCCGTTGACCGCTCGCTTTTTAGGAATGATCGGGCGTGGTTTGGTGTACATCGGTGCGACGTGGACGGTCTCTGGTTGTGATAGCGGTTCTGCGGGTAGCAGATGCGAGATTGCTTGTTCCGGTACCAATTGTAGTGAGATCGTTGGTTGCCTGCCAACCGGTTCCAGTGCCATGCCGCCTTCATAAGGGACTGGGAGTATGTGCTGCCCTGATTGCTGCAAAGGGTCCTGTGTGGCGCTCTGGTTACCATTCTGATCGGTTGCCCACTGGAGTTGACCTGTTGCGGGGCGTTGGCTATCCGCCTGTTGCCAGGAAGGCATGGGTGCGGAAGCCTGCTGATCAAACGCTGGTTGCTGCCAGGGATTATCAGTGCCGAGTTGACCGGATGGCGAACGCCAGGGATTATTACTCGCCTGGTTCTCAAAGGCCAGCTGCGGAACTTGCTGTTGTTCCCATTGCTCTTGAAAAGATGTTCCTGGTCCGGGACCGCCCCAGGCCATGCTGCTGGCGTTGCCGGGTCCCTGGCTACCAAATTGCGCCTGTCCTGCTGGCATGGGGGCTGGTGCACCACAGTTGGGACAGGGGCCTGCATTGTCAGGGCGTGCTGCATTACAATAGGTACAGAACATGAACCTTGCTACCTCTTAGTTTTAGAAGGGGCATGTTACGACAACGTACCCCTTGCGCATCTTTCCGTCTTTAGATCGCTGAAATGGGTGTATTCGATAGAATAAAAGTATGCTTCATCTATTTGCTGCTACTTGTATCAACACAAATGAATATTATCTTACGATATCAGTTAACTCCATATATGATCAAGTTTTGTGGGCTGCTTTAGGGCAAAATGGCTATATATGATCTATGGCATGTACCTGTTTATGCTGTTTCAGCAAATGCCACTCTTCGTTTTCGCTATGTTGCCTGGTGGGAAGGAAGGAGTTGGGGTCGCGCGCAGATAGAAGCTCTTGCGGACAGTTGGTGTCAGGTGTTACCATGGGAAAGCGATGGCTTCCCTTTCGTGCGTTATCTGGCTACAAGTGCGGGGAAGGAATTATTTCGGTATGGCAGAGAGTCAGGAGCGGTGGTACAACCGACAGGCTATCGAGCGTTTAGCTCAACATATCCCTTTTGAGGGTGATCTCGCTTGTAAATCTGAGATGATCGAGATGTTGCGCGGCCTGGTTATTCATCATGGACGTGAGATGGACCCGGAGTTGTTCGGTTTTGAGGCACGTATTGAGCTGGAGCGCCTGGGTTTGTGGCAACGCATTGGTCATACTGAATCTTAGGAAAATAGTGTAAAGATGAGAAAATCTATTGTTATTACAGGCTGCTCAAGCGGCTTTGGGCGTGCCAGTGCATTGGAAATGGCGACCCGTGGCTGGCATGTCTTTGCGACCGTTCGTAAAGAGATAGATAGTGAGAGCCTGTTGAACGAGGCCGAGCTCCATCAGTGCCGTAATAACATTACGACGCTGATCTGTGATATCACTAAAAGCGAGCAGGTTGAGAGACTCTATCAAGAGGTGAAGGATCTGCTCAGTGCAGAACTGCATGAGGAGCAGAGCCACCGCATGCCAGGACTGGATGTGCTCTTAAATAACGGAGGTACAGCCTATGCTGGTCCGTTGGAACTGGTGTCGCTAGATGATATGCGGGCGCAATTTGAGATCAACGTCTTCGCACATGTTGCGGTTACCCAGGCATTTCTTCCGTTGCTCAAGGTTGCAAAAGGCACCATCATCAACGTCAGTAGCATCAGTGGGAAGATCTCGGTGCCTATAACTGGACTGTATTCCGCCAGTAAGTATGCACTAGAAGGGCTTAGCGATGCATGGCGTCTGGAACTGGCTCCTTTCGGTGTCCATGTCAGCATCATTGAACCCGCCTCAAGTCCGACTGGCATCTGGAAGACGAGCCTGGAGCGTTCGATCGAGCATTTAGGAACGGAAGCCAGTAGTGGTGATTATGCGCGCCTGATCAAGTACACTGAGAAGATGGGTCTGGAGTCCAGTCGTAAGGGGTTCCCGATCCAGAAGTTTGTCGATGTTGTCGTGCGTATCGCAACGAGTAAACGTCCGCATGCACGTTATGGTGTACCTGCGTCAGCCACTTTCTTAATGCAGGTGCGTCGTTTTATGCCTGATGCGTTGTGGGACTCAATCCTCCGCCTCCTGCTACGCTGGTAAAGGGACTACGGTCGATGTGCTATGAGGTGCGTTTACGATTCTATTGAGCACCGCCTATTTTTCCTCCTCTGCTTGTCGATTATCATGTGGGGTAATACTGTTATCTTGCTTTCTATGCACGTGCTCTATAGCTAGTTTCTCCACATTTTTCCTATTTCTTTGTGCTATGATATACATAATGATGTAATTGGACGTCTCATTTGTCAATAGACAATACCTATTGATCTAGCAACACGGGATAATATAGGTTACAGGTCTTTATCTATCTCTTTCTACTACTGATGAAAGAAAGGGTGTCGACGATGCTTAAAGATACACTTCTCTCTCTCTCGCAAAACGATCGTTTTCGCGAATTTGTCCTGCAAAATAAAATAGCGCGTAGCGCTTCACGGCGTTTTGTTGCCGGCGAACTGCTTGATGAGGCGTTACACGCGGCTCTGGCCTTGAATAAACAATCAATCCAGGTTGCATTGGATCTGCTGGGTGAAAATGTTGCGAGTGAGCAGGATGCCAGGAACATTACGCAAGACTATATTAGCGCCCTCGATCTGGTCGCCCATACCAATCTAGCGGCGAACCTCTCTATAAAGCTAACGGCTCTAGGACTTGATGTGAGCCGTGACCTCTGTGAGGAGAATCTGGACGCTATATTGGAACAGGGAAAGCAGCATAATATCTTTGTGTGCATCGACATGGAGGGCTCCGACTATACTGAGCGTACAATAGAGATCGCCAGACGAGCAAAGCAGCGTTATGACGGGGTCGGCACTGTTATTCAATCCTATCTCTATCGTAGTCGTGCTGATGTTGAAGGTCTCTGTGACCTGAGCGTGCGGGTGCGCCTGGTAAAGGGAGCCTATCAGGAGCCACAGAGTATCGCCTACCAGCAGAAGCGCGAAGTTGACCAGAGCTATGTAGAGTCAATGAAGATCTTGCTGGCACGAGGAAATTTTCCGGCTATTGCCACCCATGACGAAGAGATCATCAAAGAGGCCTGCGCATTTGTGCGGGATCATGGTATCAGTAAAGATGCCTTTGAATTTCAGATGCTCTACGGAATCCGACGTGATCTGCAAGAGAAGCTGGTGCGGCAAGGCTATAACATGCGTGTCTATGTCCCCTATGGTGCACAATGGTATCCTTATATGATGCGGCGCATGGCGGAGCGACCGGCGAACCTGATGTTCGTGCTCACAAATCTTTTGCGCTAATTGGTCAGTTATGAATGGCGCATTATGAAGAGTGCTGCAAAATCAAAGGAGTGATGTATGCCTATTTTTCCCTACAACGGTGTCTGGCCGACAATTGCGGATGATGTCTTTATCGCACCCGGTGCGATGGTGATTGGGAACGTAACCCTGGCTGAAGGGGTAAGCGTCTGGTTTAACGCGGTCCTGCGTGGTGATACTGCCCCCATCGTCGTTGGGCGTAACACCAACATTCAAGACAACTGTACCCTGCATGTTGATCCGGATGCCCCATTGACGATTGGTGAAGAGTGTACAATCGGGCATAATGCGATTGTCCATGGCGCACAGCTGGGCGATCGTGTACTGATTGGCATGAACGCCACGATCCTCTCACATTCCACAGTCGGCTCACTTACTGTCATTGGAGCCAACTCACTTGTCGCAGAACACAAAGAGATCCCCTCCAGTAAGCTTGCAGTAGGATCACCCGCACGTGTTCTGCGCACCCTGACCGAAGAGAATCATACTGGTCTTGCCGCCAGTGCCGCCCACTACGCCCACCTCGCCCAGGAGTATCGTGCTCAGCTCTCTGAACATCCTGAACAGAAGGACTAGAAGCCTCGCCTGTACAAATAAAGGCCTCGCATCCTCCCGACAAACCTGGCGTACCGAGTATGCTTCGTGCATAGTGGTTACGCGGGAGGACGCGAGGCCTTCTCTTACGCCATCAACTATGCCGTCAACGTCATCTTAAATGAACTCGTGACTGGCTTTTGCCCTGGACGTGTAATTGTTACATCGATATTCCAGAGGCCAGCCATGTTAAAGGCCTTACTTTTAGCGATGGTTGTTGTGTATATGGGATTGCCTCCATTGAGTGTCACATGCTGTGTTCCCATATTCATGAGTACCATATCTGTGGAGATAGTGACCTGGGCGTCTGTTACAGGGTTGCCTTTGCTATCATTAATGGTCATAATAATGGCATGGTCAAAGCCGGTGCGACCCGGTGAGAGTTGTAACGTGACCGCCAGGTTACCGACTTGCTGCGTCTGTGCGTTAATTGCGCCATTTGGTGCGGCTGTTTGATTGTTGCGGATACTTGCAGGAAAGTTGATTGGCGGTGCGTAGAATGTTTCTAGCGCCAGGCAGAGCAACATACCTGCGCCAGTTATCGCTACAAGGGCGGCTGTCAATTGCAGCTTCTTCCCGTTGCCACTCAACGCTGTCTGTCTGGTCTGACGTGCTGGTAGATTTCCCTTAACGACCGGTAGTAACGAGGCCTGATGTGTAAGCCTGGGTCGTACCACACACAGTGCGTAAAGAGTGAACAGTATGGAGATGACAAGCAGAGCAATCTGTACGAGCAACGTACGCCCAAATGGATCGTTGAGGAACTGCTGAGGATCGCTGATACTGGTCTCACTCGAAAAGAGCAGGCAAAAGATCTGGACACCCATACCGGTAAGTAAGACAGGAGTCAACCGGCGCAAGAGATACAGCAGCGTCTCCGTATTATATTCCAGGTCTGTATTGATCAGCAGCGGCAGTAATATATAGGCCAGGTACGCGAAACCGCCAGCCCAGACCCCCTGTGCCACTAACGAGAGCCAGCCCAGAATGGTGGCGCTGATATGCGGTGAAAGTACCATAGTAATTGAGCTGGTAAGCACAAAGGAGAGTGTGATTAGAGCAACCAGTACCAACCAGACTATGCCATATCCACGTGTTAGCACAGGTGCTGCGAGTGGCGTCTCAATCAACTGGCGTGTCTTACGGCCACTATTTATGGATTGCTCCTCCAGGCTCTGCGTGATGCGCTGATATTTAATGTTCTCTTGTGCCTGCTGCGCAAGCTCCAACTGCTTATTCTTTGCGTTGTGGGTCACATACAAAAGGATCATTGCAATGATGAGGAGCACCATGCGTACCGACCAGATGATACCGTAGGTCGTAAAGGGGATAAAACGGGCCAGATTGCCGACATCCAGACCTTGATCGATCGAGGCCTGGGCATAGCGTGTGATGCGCAATGTTAGCCCAATGATCTCGCCCAGGAGCATCATCCAGAGGCAGAGCCATTCAATAGAGTAGGTACGCTTACGTGCTTGGGAGAAGAGACCAGAGCCGCGACCTGCCGTTAGTAGCAGGTGCTCAAAAACCTGAATACCGATCCAGAAGATCAAGGCGAGCAGTACGAGCCAGTCCCAGAGGATAGCCAGTGCGGACGTAAAATCTATATTGCGAATATCCGCAATATTATTGCTACTGGTCGGACCCAGGATCACATTGCCGGAGACCCCTGTGCTGGAGAATCCCACATCGAAGCCGATAATACCATAGGTTGTATGCCCATCGTTCAGAGCCACGGCCGTCCAGACAACTTCATAACTGCCTTCAGGTAGACTGCCTGGATTTTTTAAAGGTGTCACTAATTCATTGGGATTGACCGCTGAAATGGAGCTATTGGCGGCATTCTCATCGACTTTATCGCCATTGGTAGTAATTGCATAGACATGCGCGGTGCTGATCGAGCTAATAGGTGCATTGAAATAAATATTTACATTGCTCGGCACTCGAATGATCGTCGAACCATCTACCGGATTAGAAGCGATCACGAATGCATGCGCCTGTGCCTTTTGCGCTGGCAGTACCAGTGTCGCGCACAGATAGGCCAGGACACTACAGAAAAGTGCGATTGAAATAACAGAAAATCGTCTTTGTTGCATATGTTCTCTTCACGATGCTATGGGCGACCCACTAGTAGGTAGCGAGAATGATAAGCGGTGCCGCGACGCGTCTAGAGTATCTATGCGACAAATTGTACAACAGCATCATAAGAGCTGCAATGTTCGTCTCATGATGCTGCCGATTGCTGAGAGTAGACGTTATTGGACCTTATTCGTGCGCGGGCTTGTGTCCAGGTTTGTATCCGGGTTTGTATCTATATGCGGCTGCTTGTTGGTATCATGGTAGCGTCGACCGCGCCAATCGACGCCTTTACCTGTAACGATGAGCCACGTTGATTGAGCCAGGATACCTTCAAAGATGGTGCCAGCCAGAGGATGTGAGAATATATAGTACCACGGCACTCCCATCTGGCGATTAAGCCATGTGCGATAGAGCAGGAGTGGTGTCAGTTCAAGCGCGGTTGCGTTGCGTACTTCGGTCCATGCTATCTGCCTGCGTTGCGGCTTGCGCGTGAAGAGCGTGAAGAGTGGTAGCAAGAATGGGACGACTGTAATCATTGGTAGACCAAAGAGTTCGAGCAGGACAAAAGCCAGACCACCGCGATTACCCAGGTACGCGTTTTTGCGCCAGCCGTGCCAGGCCTCGTTCAAGCTCTGATACATCCGTACAGAGACCAGCCCCTGCCCATCAATGAAGCGGAGACGATAGCCCTCGCGTTTAATTATAGCAGCGAGATCGCGGTCATCCAGTAACGTCGCCTTCATAGCAGGACGCGCATAGCCACCGGTTGCCTCATAGACACTGTGTTTGATCAGGATAAATTGCCCATTCGCAATAGCTACCGGACTAGCAGGATCGTTTGCCTGCCGGGGTGGATAGAGCATAGAGATGCCAAGGAAGGCCATCGGCATCATTACTTTATCCCAGAATGTCGGTAACTCCTGCTGGGTACTAATAGTAAAGAGATCGGCCCCCTCTTGTATTGCCTGTGTGAGTGTCGAGCGCAAAGCGTTTGGCGCATGCCAGGTATCGGCATCTGTAAAGAGTAACCAATCACCGCTAGCCTCTTGCACACCCATATGGATAGCATGTGGCTTGCCTGCCCAGCCGTCGGGGAGCTGATCCTTGAGTCGTAACACAAAGAGCCGCTCGCTATGTGAATGAGTAGCGGTTAGCTCATCGAGTACCCCGGCTGTATTATCGCTTGAGCCATCATCGACAACGATTACCTCGTAGTTGGTATAGTCTTGCTCCAACAACGACGAGACACAACGCAGGATATTGCGTTCCTCGTTGCGAGCTGGCACTATGATCGAGACTCTGGGCGTCAAGTGAGTGGTAGGTTGCTGTGTATTCTGTATTGTTATTGGCGGCAATTTCCTGACGTAGTCCTCTTTGTTTGGTCGAGTGCGTAGCCATTGCAGACTATAAAAACCAGCAACGCCAATTGCATGTGACCAGAGAAAGAGACGTGCCCAGGATGATAACCAGTTATTTTTTTGCATGTCCGTATCCAATTTTTATTTTTTTGTCTTCTAGTATAACAACGGCTATAGGGATACGTTCAGGATCTGTATTTTAGGTAATAGGTAACTTTTTGCTCGCGAAGATGGAGAAAAAGAGTACTTCCCATAGATATTGTAGCGGAGAATCCTCGATTATGTATACTCAATATACGAACGGCTAGGGTACGATGGTCAGATCGATCCCTAATTGGCGCACCAGACCCCTGATACCTCCACCCTCGACATGTTTGACCTGAAAAGCAGTAATCAGGTTATCTTTCACGTGAAAGGTTACCTCTTCCGTTGGCAGTGAGACGCTTTTTGCCATTTGCGGGATGGGCGGCGTTCCCAATACGGGTATGACAAAACTGCCTGATTGATAGCCTGAGATATGGATCGTGCCGGTGACTGTATCCTGTCCACTTTCAAGAACATTATGTAAGTTCAGGCTCAGACCAGGTATCCCCTCTTTGAGACTGCTGATCAGGCTGAGAAAGTCAGCTTTGTTGAGTGATTTCTGGGCCCAGCCGCTGAAAATGAAATCTGCATCGAGATACTCAGCGACGGTTTCAAGTTCGTTTGTATCAATGGCGGTCGCGAAACTGCGCACCGTGTCGTCTGCTATAGCCATATTTTCTACTTCCCTTCGTTGTGCGTTGCATATACGGTTCTCTGTTACAGATACGTAAAAACAGTACTTTGGGTGACGCACAAGGAAAGGTGGCTATGAATATAACCTTATGAATATACATAGCCTCTTCTGTTGCAGAGATACCATAACGAAGAGCTTATGCCCAATATTTACCAGCCATACGTCCCTGGGCCTCCCTTAAATGGACCGACGATATCGCTGGTGATCCAGCCACCATAAAAGTCACCTTCTTGTGCCTGGACTTTTTCGCCATTGACGTAGCAGGCGTCCATGAGTGAGGGATAGATAGCAATATAATTGGTGATTTCACGATAGCCAGAGGTCGGGTGGGGATAGTACCAGGCGGCATCGTGCGCGCTTTTGTCGCCGACACGGATTGTATAGTAGGAGGCCTCACCTTTCCATTCGCAGAAGGTCTGTTTGCCTGACGGAATGAAATACTCCATCTTTATATCCGCTGGTGAAATATAGTAAGCCGGCGGTTGACTGGTCTCCAGGACTCTTTTCGCGCGGTTCGTGTGTATTATAGTGACACCGTTGAAGATAACCTGGACAAGTTTGTGACTATCTTCCAGGCGTGGTGGACGAGGATAATCCCAGACGGACTCCTGGTTTGCTGCTGGCTCTATTCTTCTCGGTAGCTTCATCTTTTTCTGCTCCTTTGTCTATTCCTACCGCTTTTTTGTAATAGTGAAGATTATCTAGGCGAATTATTCACGTAGGCGCATAATGGATGATGCGAAAAGAATAGAAAACGGGTAATATAAGTTCGACTCACCGCTGTCTTGTCAGTAGTGTGTGATCTTTAGCGTTTGAGTATGAGGACTTTGAAGTTGCCCATCCCTGCTGGTTCTGTGAGTGTGGAGACGCGTTGGCGCAGGTTATACCAGCGGAACATGGCGATCTGGCCCTGATCGCTGCTACGAGACTGGTCAATAATGCCAAAGTCATGCTGACGAATACGCTCAAGTTCGTCATAAATACCCATAGTGGTGAGCCACTGGCTCTGTGTGCTAAACGAATGCAGACGAAGACCTTGTTGGCGGCCAGTCTCGATTAAAGCGCTAAAGTTGACATGAGCAGTGATATCTTGCTTACCAGGTCGCAGCAGTGGATGTTCTGCCAGTTGGTGCTGATAGTAGCAGGCCAGGGTGCCATGGTGGCGATACTGAGTATAAAGCTTTTTCGCGCTATCTCCGTAGTCGATAGCCAGGATAAAGCCATGCCGTTTCCGCTTAGGATTGGCTCCCATCAGCAACTGGCTGGTACGTTCCATCCAACTCAGCGCAGCCAAATTGACCTCGGCGCGCCACCCATCCTCATATGTGCGCCAGGGAATCTTATAATGATCCAGGTAGCTGGCAACCTCTGTGCTACACGGCTCGCCAAGCCCCTCTGATAGATGGCCATCTTCCTCGGTCACGTATAGTTCGTAGAGGGTTCCCTCGTATTTTTGTACAATGTGTACCGGGAAGGCATCGACCAGTTCATTTGAGAGGATAACCATAGGGGAGAAGGCATCGTCTACGGCCTTCGTAGCGCTCTGTAATGCATCCAGTCCTGCATTGATATCTGCCGTGCGGTATTCCAATGCTGCATGCATGTCCGGGCTCTCCTGGGCAGTCCAGGCGCGTATAGTGGTGGCAAGATCGCCTCGACCTGAGCCTTGCTCAAGGACCATAAACGGTTCTGGCTTCCCTAGAGCTTCCCACATCTGTAGTAGTTGGCGTCCCATACAGTGGGCAAAAAAATCAGCCACATCGGTACTGGTATAGAAGTCGCCCTCCCAGCCGATGCGGGTCTCGCCAGTGACATAGTAGCCGTAGCCGGGCTCATAGAGTGCCATGCGCATATAATCGGCAAAGGTAATAGGGCCATCCTGACGAATACGTTCAAGAATACGTTGTTGAAGTGTTGAAGTTTTCTGCATACCTGGATCTCTCGCTGCTCCCTCTGGTGTCAAATTCCCATCAATCATAGCACGATGAGAGGCTTCTTCGCTGTCGTTTACTGCGTGGTTTTGGGTTTGTCACTGTCCGAAGTTAACGACCAGAAGATCGAGCGCCATCTCAGGCGTAAGACGGCTGCGCTTGAGGGCCGCATCAGTAGCCAGTAGATCGCGATAGGTGTTTTCAAGTTGTACTGGTTTAAAGTTCTTGACCTGGCGTATAGCTTTGTCGACGACAAATGGCGGCATTCCCAATGTCGAGGCGATCTGTGGTGTGCGCATCCCTTTCTGCGCCAGTTCTTTCACCAGAAGTAGTGAGCGAACCTGGTTGGTGATCGTGCTGATCAATCTGAGTGGAGGTTCTCCATCGGAGAGCAGGTCATGTAAGATATTGAGCGCTTGTTTCTGATTGCGCTGCGCGAGGGCATCGGTGAGATCAAAGATGCGAGCCTCCTGAGCTTGAGCGCAGAGCAGGCGTATGTCGGGGATAGTGATGGTTCCCTCTTCTCCAACATAGAGTGCCAGCTTATCGATCTCGTTTGCCAGGAGGCGAAGATTATTGCCGACAAAATTAGCGAGCAGCGAAGTTGCGTCTGGCGCGATGTGAGCACCGATATTCTTCACGCGGCTATTAATCCACTTTTCTAAAACTGCTCCCTTAGGAAGCGTGCTCTGTATCGCTTTGCCGTGTTGTTCTGCCGCCTTGAGCAGGAGATTACTACTCTCTAATAGCTCGTCGACAATGACAATCAGGGTCGTTGATGAAGGCATCGTCTCGATATGTTCCGCCAGTTCTTTTTCGAAACCAGCGCGACCAGTAGTAGCCTTACTGCTCTTTTTGCGTTTAGTCTTGCCACCACTGATCGTATCTTCCGTTATCGTACTTGCTTTTTCGCCACGTTTCTTTTTTGGTAGACCATCAACGACAATCAAGCGTTGTTCACTGAGAAATGGTAGCGTATTGCTATTGATCATGATCGTTTTCGCTGCCACCTCAGTCCCGCTGTAGACGTCCTGATTATAGCCAAAGTCACCTTGAGTACGTAGCTTTTTTAAGTGTTCACGACTGGTGAACTCATCTTCACCGTGCAGAAGATAAAACATAAGCGAAAATGATTACTCCTGTGTATGCGCGATTTGCCGGCGATAGTCACGGTTATTTTTGGCCGCAACTACCAGATCGGTCAGAATTCCGCCTGTCAACCCAAGTGCAGCGCAGAGCAGAATGCCACCAAAGAAGGCCGAAGCTCCATTGGCACCGGGTAACTTGGTCTTGTAGATAAGTGTACCAGCCCAACTAATAATAGCGAGAAAGCCAATGAGTGCGCCAAAGAACGCACCGCCAATAACGGCACCACGTTTCTTTACGGCACTGATCCAGAATGCCAGGAAGAGTGCGATTGGGAGCGAGAGCAAGAGACCAAAAAAGGCTCCAATCGTGACATCATCAAGACTGAATGCTGCGAGAACCATGCTAAGTTCGCCTCCTTGAGGATTTAGTAACGGGGAGGTGCCGTCTCTTACTGTACATTATGAGTTCCCTCCCCATGTATCAATTTTTATTATACGGCGTTCCGACACCTGTGACAACTTAGCTTTCTTTCTCTTGCGCTTGAGAAGCGCGTGGACTGTAGAGAACTGTAGTATGATAAAATCCCGGCAAGAGGATCACTCATCTTCTTACCGGGATTTGAGTTATGTTTTAGTGCGAGTGGTATGCTTTTGTTTTAAACTTTGATGGACTTCAGCGTTTTAGCTGCGGCCTCTTTCAGCTCCAGTTGGTGGTGACGCCATTCTGACAGCGTCTGGCGCGCGGTAGAGAACAGTGTCGTATCGGTCATGTGTGCTTTATAGAGTGCGATACCGACTTTCGGCAAGTTCAAGGCATCCGAGTAGACGATATAGCGGCTCTCCCACGTGGGCAAGAACTTCTTTTTAAAATTGAAGAGTGACTGGTTCTTGCTGGGATTGCCGAAGCGTTCGGTCAGGAAATCGATGCTTGTCCCCAGGAACGTCTCATCTTCGCCATTTGAGTTACTCAATGGGGCCAGCCCGAGGCTTGCTACCTGGATCTCGTTCTTCTGCATATATTCGAGTGAACGTGCCAGCAGTAGTTCCATCGTCCCTGGTGCACATTGTTCGGCGCGGCGCATAAAGTCGAGCCCCCAGCCATTGCGACCATAGATCGGGATAAAGGAGACGAACGCATGTACTTTATTTTGCTCATCAATGGCCAGTGCATAGAGCAGTCCAGGATCGCCCAGGGTGCTGAAACGGCCCATGCTAAAGCCCATCTCAACGCCACCTTTCTCCTCTAGCCAATGCTGTGAGATGCGCTCCATTTGAGCGAGTTGCTCGCTATCCTGAACATGACCACGGTAGAAGATGACGTGTAGCCCATCTTTCTCAGCGCGTTTCGCACTAGAGCGGACATTAGCGATGGCTCCACCTTTGAGTGAGAAGTTGCGTACATCTATCACCGCATCCTCACCGATCTTAAGCAGACTAAAGCCTGCCGCGCGATAGAGCGCTGCGAACTTGTCGCGTACCTGATAGAAGACGATACTCCAGTCCTGCTCACGGCAGAACGCGATAAACTGTTTAGTAACCAGGGGGATTTCATAATCAGGACCAATCGGATCGCCAGCAACTACCGCCGTACTGCCTTGCAATACATAGCTGATAACGGACTTGCCCGAATTGGAGAAGAAGTAGGTCTTCTCTTCGCTCAGCGCAAAGTAGCTGATCGAATTGGTACCATGGAGCCTATTGATCTCGCTCACCGTATCTCGTGTAGCATGATCAGGCATCAAAGCAGCGGCGACCGGGCGGAAGATCTGGACCATGCCGTAGACGATAGCGCTGATACAGAGCATTGGTAGTGCGCGTTGAAAGAAGAAGGCCTGTGTCGCAAAAGGTATATGCATATGTGGACCACCATGTACTATGACACGGAGGAAGACAGCACGAAAACCGATGCGCTCAATCCAGGGATGGAATTCATCATAGAGGGCGAGAAAGCCACCAATCACATAGAAGACAACGATACTAATGCCCAGGCAGAGGGCAATATAGCCCCGGCGCGTCGAAGGCGGATCGCTTTTAGCACGGAAGAAAGGTGCCAGGGCGTAGAGCGCAATCGCTGCGATCAGCGCCACCATCGTATTCAAGTAGGAACCGCTACGTTGGATATGGAGTAAAGCTGATACAAACAACAAGACAAGTGTAATATTCCATGCATGCTTCTTTCCACGCGCCAGCCCATAAGAAAGCACAAGTAAGAAGAAACCTGCTATAACAGTAAACGTCTGCGCCTGTACGCGGTGGCTTACCAACGGCCAACTGCCTAGAAAGAAGCCCAATGTGTCATCACCTAGAATTGCGCTCCAATTAAACCGTGGCACAATGGCTGACAGCATATCAGCAAGCCCGACCAGCCCGATAAGGCAACCCATTATGTAGCGGATTACGTGTTGTATGCGATCTGGTTTTAATAGTGCTGTGTTTTCATCGACTGGTGTTTGCATAATGCCCCTCATTTATCACACCAACCCTTGCATCATACAGAGGAATGGTTGCGGTGATCACTTATCCGATAGGAGATGATCAGCAGAGAGCGTGAATATAGCGCCCTGAGCGTTGCTACTGATTTTTCTATCCTGGTCACAGTTGTTGCGGTACGTTGCTAGGAAGAAGAGTTTCAGTTCACATTGTTCACCGCGTCCATAACTGTTTTTTATGAGTTTTTGTATTGATTATATTGTACTCTATGTCGTGATAATTCTGTCTGCTCTATACGCTCTACTAAACTTTTCTCCTACGTACATTGCTAGAAAACGTTATCAACAACTTCTATCTTGTATAAGTGATAATCGCCGCTTTCTTTTAGTGTGTATTGAGTATTGTGCCAGTCTTTCTCTGCATCTTATAACGTAGTCCGAGTTACTAAACGAATGAATGTGAAGAGTCGTTACATATATATTACTTTGATGTTTGTGTTTTTACGATGTGCTATTTCACTATCTGCAAGGGTAATGGTTCACACTTATCTTTTGTCCTCTTCCTCAGAAGAAAACCAGTCTGTAGCATGTATTTTGTGAATGCAGCCTGTCTCATATTATACCTTAGTGTACCGACTGGTTGGTGATTTGCAACATGCAATCAACTGATACGTATATGTAGCAGTTGAGTTAAAAAGCAAGAGGTTAACAGCGTTAGCACGCAGTCGTGTTGTGCGTTTGTTGACAAATTTCATAGAACTGAGAGGCATGGGAATGATGCGTAGGATGACAACCCTTGGACTTGATGAGCGTTTTGAACGAGTTCTGGCCTATTCATTATTCTGGGTATCAGGGCTTGTACTGATCTTCACAGAGAAGAATAAGAATGTGCGTTGGCATGCAATGCAATCGATAGTAACATTCGGCACGCTCTCGCTACTCTTCATCGGAGTAAGTATGCTCAGTGGGATACTCTCCTGGATCCCTATCCTGGGACTCCTTATCTCCTTTGGACTGCACCTGCTACGTGATATTCTAGGCTGGATCTGGGTTCTCCTCTGGTTCTGGCTGATGTTTATGGCCTGGGTGCGTCCCGACTATCGTTTACCCCTGGTCAGTAATTGGGTACGAGGGATCTTTTAGCTTTATGCGACTCACTACTGATCCGAACACCTGAGTGTCTGACACGAGAGCCGTCAGTCGCGTTGGTGTTCGGATTGAGCGGATTAGTTATGCTTATAAAGTAGTCCCAGGGTCAGGCCAAAGGCCAGGTGGCGCAGCAGGTTCTGTCCGAAGGCGCGCCAATTAGCAAGTGGCGGCATCTCTCCGTTCTTGATGAGGGGATGGTATTTGTCGGCGAGGGGTGTGAGCCACCAGGCGGCAGCGATAAAGACTTCACCAAAGATTGAGCCTTTGAGCCAGTTCGGTCCTGGCAGATAGCGTTTGACGATGGCTCCATAGAGCTCGGCTAGCGCTATCCCGTTGAATATGTGGAGCGCCCAGGAGAGGATAAAGCCTTGCCTGGTGCGTTTCTCACCTTCTACAAGTCCTTCAATGAAGCGAACATCGCTAAATCTATTGCCAATTAAGAATTTATCGCTCTCCATCGCGATGCTATAGGCGACAGTAGCCCAGATGCCAGCCATTGCGGCCTTGCCGGGATGCCACGTGGGATCTAGAAATCTCTTGATTGTCTTCATGCTATTCATACTTTTTCCTCTATAGTGGTGTCATTCTTTGTATTAGCTGACTCGCTTACGTCTGGTGCTGCCCAGGTGAAGGAGCATGGCGACGACGCTACCCATTGCTGTTGCTAGTGTGTTGACAACGTCATTGTCCAACCAGCGCAGTCCACGTAGGTGCTGTGTCGGTGTACCACAACTATGTATACGGCGCTCGGTCTCCTTCTGGCAGGTAGGACAATAGTACATTGCCTGTACTGTCGCTCCTAACAGGCTATCAAAGAGGCTACCCGCAAGGCCACTGAGTAACGCGATAAGTGGTAACCAGGGAGAAGCGCCGCGCTGTAAGAGCTTGAAGAAGCCTCCAAGGGTCAGGGCTCCAGCTGCTGAAGAGGTTGTGCCCAGCAAGGTGATGCCGCCGGATGTGCCAGCTTCGACGCGCTGCCCGTTGGTGATCAGACGTGGTGGCGTTGGACTGAGTGTTCCGGTCTCAGTCGCCCAGGTATCAGCTGTTGCAGTCGCCAGTGCACCTACATAGCCAGCTGCGAGCGTTGTGCGTAGCAGGGGCGAACGAGCCAGACCGTAGCCGCAGGCCAGAGCAGTAGCCACACCTCCATTAGCGATAACCTGCCCCAGATCGCGCTGTGAACCTTTGCTAAACTTATCAAATGCGGTACTGGCCTTGTCGTTGGCGCGAAAGTGTGATAAAAAACTCGAAGATACAAAGAAGAAGATCAGGCTAAGTCCCCAACTTGTTCCGCCAAAACCAAAGGTTGCCATCCCCGTTGGAATAGCGCCAGCAACTCCACTGCGGCTCAGTGAGCGTCGGCTATATGCCAGACCCCCGATACTACTACTGAAGAGCAGACCGAGGAGCAGGCGACGTTTTGTATGTGCTTTTTGCCGCTCTATGCATGCGAGTGCCGCAGGAGCGCTGGAGGATTGATGCTGCAAAGTTATTGGTGCGGTCGATGATGATAGTTTCATAATATTGATCTCGCTAATAATTAGTACATCATGCAATATTCATGTGTTTTTTGTTACAGAACTTCATTGTAGATAGTTCTATCTTAGAGAAGGGATAGTTGAAAGACAAGGTATAACGTCCTTTGATACCCATTCGTCGGAGATGTTGCTCAGGGCTGTCTGTCTTATCTATTGTACCATGTGCTCGCGTCAAAAAGAGTTATGATGTATGCTTTCTTAAATTGATGTATGCTTTCTTAAATTATGGAAGAAGAACGTATTCTTTGTCGAAATGCCAGTCGGATTTGGGTATCGCCTCTAGCTCGACCAGGAGGTGGGGCTGTAATGGATCTATATGCTTGATTAGATGAATGTCTACCACCCGGTTGTCATTGAGTCTCAGTCCTTCACAAATTACGTCCTGCGTAATTTTGAGCCCTCCATCGAGGTCTCGCCGCAGAGGCGTAGTGAAATAGAAGTCCAGGGATAATGCCAGGTAACTATGTTGAAATTGAGACAATAAGGCTTCATCCAGTGTCCCCTGTTGCTCTAACGTGTGAATCTGAGCAAGAACCTGCTTTTTAAAACGGCGAGCGACAGCGGTACTGACGCGGTGACCATTCACAGTTGCATATTGTTCGTTGATGCTAGGAGGAAGCGGCAGGGTAAGGCACAGGTGTGGTGGACGTTGACTCGTCCTGTGTTTTCTCTCTCCATCCTGACCTGCCATCTGTTCTTGCATAAGTCTCTCCTACCTTGTATATAGTACTTTTGGAATAATGTATACCGTGCGTATTGTATCATATCAACATGTCTTATCTTGTAAATCTTGTATCGTTGTCAAGCTGGAAAAAGAGTGATACACTGCCGACAATAGGGCCTTGGCGAAAGTGAGGAGCAATAGTGATCAAGTGTAACCGCTGTGGAAGTATGACACCGGCTGGCGCAATTTGTCAGTCGTGTGGTGCACCACTCTCAAACAAGGTTGACAATGGGTTTTCGCCCAGTATGGGGCATCAAGAGCAACCCGAATTGCCAGCCTGGTTGGAGTCGTTGCGTGCGGGTGAACGCCCGGCGGCACCTGCGGATAATCCAACGAGTTTCTCTCCGGCCGATTTAATAGAAGAGGGTTCTCTGCCTGATTGGATGCGTGCAGAGCGTAATGAGCGTGATAATACGTCTGCTAATCCGGCCATTCAACGCCCATCGGCGTATCCCGAGCAGCCTGCTGCCAATGGGGAATTTGCGCCGCAGAGCTTTACTGCAAATTCATTAATTGATGAGAAATCTTTACCATCCTGGATGCAAGAGGAGAGGTCATCTAATCCTCCATCGTCTCCAGGGGGCCTGGCTGCGTCCAGTCTGGTCCAGCCGAGTGACTTGCCCGAATGGATGAGGTCACTGCAACCGCCATCTGTACCATCTGCACCTGCCGCAAATTCTGCTCCGGCGCAGCGTGTGACTCCGGTGCAACCCGTACAACAGTCTGCGCCATCTGCCGCTATTCCTGGATCACCTACTGGTGGATCGGCCTTCTCTGCGCATGATCTGATCGATCCGCAGTCGTTGCCATCCTGGATGCAGTCACCTGCTGAAAATACAGGTCGACCCCCTCAATCGACTGTACCACCGACGCCTGCGCCTTCTGCTTATCCAGAGTACCCGCCTGCTGCTCAGGGTGGTCAGGCTGGCCTGGCAGCTTCATCGCTGCTAGATATGAATGCGTTACCGCAGTGGCTGCGTGAGAGTGGACTTCAGGGTGGCAACAATAATAACAGTAATATGGGAGCGAGGTCACCCCAGGCGGCACCCGGCGGTAGCCCGTTCGCACCAGCGCAGACACCAGCCGGTCAGCCAGATACTGGACGGGTGGCAGCGTCTTCATTTATTGACATGAACGCGTTACCGAACTGGCTGCGTTCTAATGATGAGTCACAGGGAAATCCAATGGCTCAGTCACGCACAGGGAGCGGCACCAGTGGAATCAGTGGAATCAGTGGTATCAGTGGTATCTATAATGGATACAATGTATCTGGTTCGTCTTCGCATGCTGACAATATGCGTGTTCCCAGCCGCCCGCGTGGTGAGGTAAATCAGACCGAGACCAGCGAGCTGGCTGCGAATGTCTTTGCATCGATGCTTGGTGTTGCATCATCGACACCCAATTTTCCTGGACAGCAGTCATCGTCTGCCAGCAGTCCGCAACAGCCAGCAGGACAGGGGAACTACCAGCAGCAGCCCGCTCAGGCGAGCCCCTATGGTCAGCCTCCTGCCGCTTATGGGCAGATGAGTCAGGCTGGACAGCCAGGTTTATCCGGACAGAATTACGGCGCAAGCCCTTATTCTCAAATGAGTCAGGGAAATCCAGGCAGCCAGACAAATATCCCGAATCCGATGGGGAACGCATTTGGGGGCCAGACAAATATCCCGAATCCCGCAGCCGTCCCCAACACTCCTTCTAGCTTTGGTGGTGGTTATGCTCCAGGGTATGCAAATAATACGCCTGCTGGCTATAGTGGGGTGTATGGGAATGCCAACCAGGATCAGGGAAGTGCCTCTTCCCTGAATGGGATGTCCAATAACAATAGTATGTCGTCGCCATATGGGAGTAGTGCTGGGAGTTCGTACTCCTCGGCAGCCTCTCAATCGTCGTCGGCGTCGGATGATCAGAAGAACAAAAAACGCGGAATTTTTGAGGCGATCCGCGACTGGCTATCTCGATAGTCGGAGTTGAAAAAGGATACTGGAAATGTATACACAACCCTATCCAGAGAGTGAGCAGGGGCCGACACAGTCAGGGCATGTGTCGGCCCCAAACTCCCTGCTGATCGCTGATTGCGGGGCCGTCTTTACCAAGGTCTCTCTCTTTGGACTGGTGGAGGGTCAGTATCGTTTGATGGCCCGTGCAGAGGCACCATCGACGTTAAAGCCCCCGCAAGAGGATATTTCAGAGGGGATCATGCAAGCCATTAATACGGTCGAATTTATTACTGGCCGTCATTTTGTGGCAGATAAGCAGATACTTTCGCCTGAACAAGAGAATGGTGATGGTGTCGATATTTTTATTTCGACGATCAGTGCCGGAGAGGCGCTTAGTGTTGGTGTGATGGGTGCGGTAAGTTCTGAGTTAGAGAATCTGTCATTACAGGCGGTCTCTGGTCTTTATGCGCAGACGCAAGCGGTGCCATCGCCTTCTTATGTAGCTGCAACCTCTGCCGCACAGGTTCCAGGGGGGACTGGTCGTTGGACGCAGGAGCGCGTCTCGCAGGAGTGGGAACGTCAACTTGGTCATCTGCGTGAGGCACAGCCCCAGGCCATCCTTATTGTAGGAGGCGCGGACGGCCCTGCTGGTCCTACGCCTTTGCAAGAGGCCTGTCAATTGCTAGTGAATGTGGCTCGCGAACAGGGGAACCCACCGTATTCGGTGGTCTACGCAGGTGCCCCACAATACGTTGAGGCAGTACGGCGCATGCTTCAGGGTGTTGGCGATGTGACGCGTGTCGATCCGCTGACGACTCAAGGCCAGCTTGGAAAGATCAGTACCGCGATCGGTGCTCTGCATGAGCGTGCGGTTATTCAGCAACTTCCAGGCTATGAGCACTTACGTTCCTGGTCTGGTGCAAATCCGGTCGCCTCGGCAACCTCGTTGAGCAGTCTGGTACGTTTCCTGGCTCAACATTATGCCATGAATGTGACGGCGGTAGATCTTGGCGGCTCAACGACGACGGTTATGATCGCTGGTGAGCAGGGTGAGTTTATTCCGATGGTGAATACTGGCATTGGCGTCGGTGCGCATCTCAACGATGTTCTACAGAAGGTCGGTTTCCAGCGTATCAGTCGCTGGCTGCCATTTACGATCTCTGAAGAAGAGGTACGGCAGTTTGTGCTTGGACATATGCTCCATCCCCAGACATTGCCGACTGATTCACGTGAGATAGCCATTATCCATGCCTTTGCGCGTGAGGCGATGGCGTTGACGATTGAGATGGCGAAGAAAAATAGTAACGGACTGCTGCCTGATACCGATCTGATTCTTGCGACCGGTGGTGCGCTCGCGCATGCACCCAAGTATGGACAGGTAGCAATGATGTTGCTGGACGCACTGCAACCGCGTGGTGTGACATCGATGGTCCTGGATAGCACCATGTTGATCGCACAACTGGGAGCTATTGCGACTGTAGCGCCAGTCATGGCGGTGCAGGTCAACGAGAATGATGCTGTCTCGCATCGTCTTGGTACATGTGTGATTCCGTTCGGTAATGTTCAGCAGGGGCAACTCGCTGTGCGCGTCGGAGTAGAATATAGTAATGGGAGACAATTGAACGTTGACGTGATAGGTGGTTCAATTGAAGTGATCCCTTTGCAGGTAAACGAACAGGCGTTGTTAACGTTATTCCCAGCCCCAACGGTCGATGTCGGGCTTGGCCCTGGCGAGCGTGCACGTGCCGCTGAAGAGATCGATGGTGGTCTGATAGGCCTGATTATTGATGCGCGTGGTCGTCCGCTGGCATTGCCGAGCGATGAGGCTGAGCGCCAGGCTCGTCTGCTGCAATGGGCACAGGCACTGGGGGCATAACTCTATAGCAAGATCAAGATAAAAGACATGGGAGGTGCTCGCCATGACCAATCCTTATGGGTGGTCCGTTATACCACGGCTTCTCGTCAAGAAAGAGCGTTGGCCCGGTGGAGCACAGGCGCGTGGCATCCCATTAGTATATCCTGGTCAGGAGGTTGTGCCTGATCAACCTGTGCTACGTATGGATCCGCTCATACCTTTACGTAGCAGCGAGATTCCGGCGGGTCTGCATGGCCGTGTCGTAGGTTTTACGCATCGTGGCGGCGTGGTAATTGAGAGCAAGGCTGCTCTGGTGCAGGGAGCTGTAGGTGCGGGTAACCAGGTGGCAGGAGTGCTCTCAATGTGGCGTGCTGGCGGTGTAGGTTATATTCCGCATACGATACCACCAGGTGCCTTGCTGATAGTGCCGGGTCCACTGACCTTTACACTGCTACGGCGTGCCTTAAATTCAGGTGTCAATGGTATCATTGCCAGTAGTATCGCGTTGCACGATCTGGAAGGCTTTCTGCGGACCGACTTTCTGCAACTGCTCCGTACTAAAAATATCGACCAGGCGCAGATGCAACTTCCACCGTTGACGCTACTATTGACCGAAGGGATCGGCTCCTCGATTATGCCGGCCCATGTTATCAATCTCTTACACCATTATGAAGGTTCGGTTGGTCTGCTCTCAGGGGTTACCTCATTACGCTATAATCTTTATCCCGATCTACTGATCTCGCCCCCTCTCTCTGAGACGCAGAAAGATTGGCAACCGGTTCAGCCGGATATCTCGCTCTCTCTAGATGCTCTGGTGCGTATTCGTGGCGGAGAACGGGCAGGGGCAATCGGTTATATCGACTACTTCTTTGTGTATGCCCAACCGTTTCGTTCAGGGATACGCACACGAGCAGTGCGCTTACGGATGCCAGATGGTTCGTTTTATGTGGTACCACTTTCAACGATTGAGCGGATTGGTTGATGGATGGCTGTTATGTCGCCTGTGTTGTGTTGAGAGAGACGCGTTGGTTGATAGGGTGGAAGGGTGGAGGAGAGGCGCAGGCATTGTTGTGCTGTGCGTGCTCTCGCTCCGTGCGCAATGCAGGACCATGTTGCTTATAGATATCAGGCCAGTTGGATCAGAGAACGGCCCTGCATATCTTTTGGTTGTGGGAGATGCATGATCTGTAAGATCGTAGGTGAAACATCGGCCAGGATACCATCGCTGCGCAGTTTAGCCTGTGCATATTGTGGTGCCACAAGATAGAGCGGTACCGGATAGGTTGTGTGTGAGGTTAGTGGTTTGCCCGTCTTGTAGTCGATGAGTTGTTCCGCATTCCCGTGGTCGGCTGTGATCAGGACATCTCCGCCAACGGCCAGGGTTGTTTCGACGACACGACCAACACAAGTATCAACGGTCTCGACGGCCTTCATAGTTGCTTCGATGACACCGGTATGACCGACCATGTCTGCGTTCGCGTAGTTCATAATGATCAGATCGTACTTTCCGCTGCGGATGCGCTCTATCGCGCCATCTGTAACCCCTTTAGCACTCATTTCTGGTTCAAGATCGTAGGTTGGCACCTTCGGTGATTGGATCATATTCCGATCCTCATTCTGGAAGGGGACCTCGCGGCGACCATTAATGAAGAAGGTTACATGGGCATATTTCTCGGTCTCAGCTGTATGGAACTGGAAGAGACCATGTTCCGCGATAACGCGTGCCAGAGGCATTTCGACCTCGTCAGCGGCGAAGGCCAGCTCTGCATTCAGTCCCTCTTCGTAGCGAGTGGTCATGACATAGACCAGGTCGTTGATCACGGGTCCGCGCTCGAACTTATCTTTGGCCAGAGGAGTCAGAGGATCCATGACAAAGGCCTTTGTGAGCTGACGAGCACGATCGGGGCGGAAATTATAATGGATAACCGCATCGCCTGCCTGAACGGTGGCTACCGGGTGTCCGTCTTCCATGATGACCGTCGGCAAAATAAACTCATCTGTCACGTCATCGTCGTAGTTCTGCTGGATAGCTGCCAGCGCAGAATCGGCCTGTTTCCCCTCACCTTTTGTCATCGCATTGTAGGTTGCGCCAGTGCGTTCCCAGCGATTGTCACGGTCCATGGCGTAGTAGCGACCAGTAACAGTTGCTACCTTCGCTGGATGCTCGCTATTGATCTCCTGTGCACGCTGCTCCAGACGACGCATAAACTCGATACCACCTGTGGGTGAGGTATCGCGACCATCGGTAAATGAATGAATATAGACATGCTCAATCTCGTTCCTCTTAGCCAGGAGGAGGAGGGCCTCTAAATGTGTCTCGTGAGCATGCACACCGCCATCGCCAAGCAGGCCGCAGATGTGGAGCTGCGACTGATTCTTTTTGACGTGCGCGATGGCCTTAAGATAGGCAGGATTCTCGAAGAAACTGCCATCATCAATTGACTCGCTGACCCGTGTGAAGTCTTGCAGGACACGTTTACCCGCGCCAATGTTCTGGTGACCGACCTCTGAGTTTCCCATCTGTCCATCAGGCAGGCCGACTGCCAGGCCCGAGGTACGCACCGAGGTCGAAGGCCACTCGCGTGCGAGTTTATCGATATTGGGCGTCCGCGCCATAGCGATCGCATTCCCATCTTTGCGTGGATTAATACCCCAGCCATCCATGATAACCAGGACAAAAGGACGTCGCCGCCCCGAAGATGCTGTACTCATAAAATTTCACTTCACTCCACAATACTGACTGCTTATTCAAGAACCTTGAGCCGCACGATAGATGTAAGTGGCGCTGGTTCTCGGAATAAGACCGTAAGAAAACAACAAATTACCGTCCTCATTGTAGCATGCAGAGCTCTGGCAAGGTAGCCATGGCTGCTATTGCTGATTTGATTTGCGGCGCGAACTTTCGTATAGCTCTATAGAGATGTGAATGCACATAGTATCTGTTTGCAGCCACTGACTCATAAAAAACGTATACAACGTATACCTGGAAGAATATTTGTGACATATTCTTGCACTGCTGTAGAAGTCCAAAGCTACACAGGGTTATAAAGAAGGAAGCAGTATGGATAGATTACGTGAACGCTCGTTGGCCCGTAGAGCACAACAGAGGGTTGTAGCGCTTGCTGTAGTGGTCGGTTTGTTTGTGCTAACGACCACCATGGCGCTGGCCAGTTCAGTCCATATCAGTGATCAGATGGGTGTGCTCAATAAAAGTAGCATCCAGAACGCAGCCTCCTCGCTCCCCTATCCCGTCTCTGTTTATTCGACCAATTATTCAGGTTCTGGTAGCGCATTTGACAATACGGCAAAGACCCATCTGAATAAAAACAACATTGTCATAGCTTTTATGAGTCATCATGTTGCTGTTGTCTATGGTAGTCAGGTGCCGTTGACGACTACCCAGGCTCAAGATGCTGTGCGTGCATTCGGACAGACGTATCAGAGCAGTCAAAGCTACACGAATGCTACTGTCGCGGCCCTCAACTCGTTGAATAGTTCATTGAGTTCGTCACAGAATAGGGGCTCAACATCGTCGGGTATTGTCGGTGGTAGTACTGGAAGTGCGTTTAGTCTGACGTCGTGTTGCATAGGACTATTCGTGGTGGCATTGCTTATCGGGGTAGTCTTTGCTGTTATGCGTCGTGGTCGGCGTGGCGGTGCTGGTAGTGGTGGTTTTGGTGGCTTTGGCGGCTTTGGTAATCGTTTCAATCGCCAGAATATGCCGCCCAATAACTATCCCTACGATCCTAACTATCCTAATGGCTATCCCCCCAATTATCAAGGACCGTATCCTCAGCAAGGAGGTGGTATAGGCCCATTGGGCGCTGGTGGACTGGGTGCGGCAGCCGGTGGTTTCCTGGGTTATGAGTTGGGGAAGAATGCTGGTGAGCGCGAGCGCGAGCGTGACGATGATGGCGGTGGTTTTGGTGGTGGTGCGAGCGGAGACTTTGGCGGAAACGATAATGGTGGTGGCTTTGGTGGAGGTGCCGGTGGAGACTTTGGAGGTGGCGGAAACGATAATGGTGGTGGTGGAGATTTCGGTGGCGGTGTCGGTGGTAACTTCTAGATTTGGTTTGAGGATAGGATAGAAAGAAAAGGCAGCGATGGGACGTATGTTCTGTCGCTGCCTTTTCTTTTTCTATCGGCCAGTATCCAGTGGTGCATTGATGCGGCGGTTACTGCTGTGGCGGGCGAGCTCAACCACTTTGATGCGGTTGATGGCACGCATGAGTGCAGCGTGCAGTTCAGCTCGGTTGCGATTGGACTCGACGTTGGCCAGACTCTCTTGTGCACGACGGCGTGCCTCTTCAGCTCTGGCTTCATCGATATCATCTGCGTTTTCAGCTGTGTCGGCCAGTACCGTGACGCGGTCATTGGAGACTTCGAGGAAGCCGCCGGAGATGAAGAAGATGTCTTCAGCTCCATGTAGCTTGATCTTCAGCGGTCCAATGCCCAGTAGGGCGAGTAGGGGGGCATGCTCTGGGAGGATACCCAGCTCTCCGTCTGCTCCTGGTGCGTCAACGATCTCGGCTTCACCGTTGTATAATTCACGCTCAGCGGTAACGACTTCGACATGCAATGTGTTGCCTGTCGCCATCTCTTAACCCTTCTTCTGATCCGCTTCGTAGGACTGGATGACGTCCTCAATCTCACCCTTGTTCATGAAGAACGTCTCCGGGATGTGATCGACTTTGCCATCAAGGATCGCTTTAAAGCTACGCACTGTGTCGGACAGTTTCACATACTTACCGGGGACGCTTGTGAAGATCTCGGCAACTGTGAATGGCTGTGAGCAGTAACGCTCAAGCTTACGAGCGCGGGCTACGGTCAGTTTATCAGCGTCACTCAGCTCATCAATACCGAGAATGGCGATAATATCCTGCAGCTCACGATAGCGCTGCAACACGTTCTGTACGTTACGTGCAACGTTATAGTGCTCTTCACCAACGACCTGAGGATCGAGGATACGGCTGAACGATGCCAGGGGATCAACAGCAGGGTAGATACCCTTCTGTGTGATCGAGCGCTCCAGCACGATCGTCGAGTCAAGGTGAGCGAAGGTTGTCGCAGGGGCCGGATCAGTGTAGTCGTCAGCAGGCACGTAGACGGCTTGCATCGACGTAATTGATCCATCCTTTGTCGACGTAATGCGCTCCTGTAACTCACCCATCTCCTCAGCCAGAGTTGGCTGGTAACCTACAGCTGACGGCATACGACCGAGCAGCGCGGATACCTCAGCACCGGCCTGTGTGAAACGGAAGATGTTATCGATGAAGAGCAAGACGTCCTTATGCTCAACGTCGCGGAAGTACTCGGCGATAGCCAGACCACTCAGAGCGACACGAAGACGTGAACCGGGAGGCTCGTTCATCTGACCGAAGACCATTGCCAGGCTATTGAGAACGCCGGCTTCCTGCATCTCATGATACAGGTCGTTGCCTTCACGTGTGCGCTCGCCAACGCCAGCGAACACGCTATAGCCACCATGGCCCTTAGCGATATTGTTAATCAGTTCCTGAATAACAACGGTCTTACCCACGCCAGCGCCACCGAAGCAACCGACTTTACCACCGCGCATGAACGGAGCAATCAGGTCGATAACTTTGATACCAGTCTCCAGAGGTACAACCTCGTCGGACTGATCTTCCAGGGTTGGAGCATGACGATGGATCGGGTTGCGGGGGGCATCTTCAACTTCAGGTTTGTTGTCGATAGCCTGACCCAGCACATTAAAGATACGGCCCAGGGTCTTATCGCCAACGGGAACGGTGATAGTGTCCCCGGTATCGATAACATCAACGCCGCGCTGTAGACCATCAGTTGGGCCCATAGCAACACAACGTACCCAGTTGTTGCCGAGCTGCTGCTCGACTTCAAGGGCCAATTCTGTCTCTGTACCCGCTGGGCGGGTCAGCAATTTATTATAGATTGCAGGGAGCTTATCAGCTGGAAACTCTACGTCTACCACAGCTCCCTGAACCTGCACGATTTTACCTTTCGTGCTTACATCTGTAACTGCCATGTATATCTCCATCGTAGGGAATGTTGGACTTATCCCTACTCAACATCTCGCTAGAGAGCCTCCGCACCGGCCACCACCTCAAGAATTTGAGTTGTGATAGCAGCCTGGCGAGCCTTGTTATAGGTCAAGTTGAGATCTTGCACGAGTTCATTTGCGTTATCGGTCGCGTTTTTCATGGCCACCATCTGGGCTGACTGCTGGCTAGCGACGGTCTCAAGCAGTGCCTGGAAAACCTGTACATCTACGTAGCGTGGCAGCAACTGTTTAAAGATCTCGCCCGCGCTAGGCTCATAGATATAGTCGAGAGCCCTCTGCGTATCCGCACCATCCTCTTGCTCAGGCGGCTTGACTGGAAGCAGTTGCACAGTCGTTGGCCTCTGCGTCACCGTATTGATAAATTTGGCATAGACCAGGTATACAACGTCGACCTCCCCTTTCAGGAAGGCGTCAACGGCCACTTGCGCGATTGCGGACGCATCGGAAAGGGAGGGACGATCACCGTAGTTCGTAAACTCGGCAATCAGGTTCTCTCCTGCATTCACGACGAAGTCGCGTCCCTTACGCCCGACCGCAACAAAGTCAACGCGAGCACTGCGATTCTGCTCGGTGAGCGCTTTACGCTCACGTGCAGCTGTCTGTGCAGCATGGCGATTGATATTGGACGGTAACGCTCCGCTCAGTCCGCGATCAGGCGAGATAATAACCACGCCGACATTGCGTACCGGGCGCTGTTTGAGCAGCGCCAGATCGTCCGATATTTCGCCGCTTGACGCTGCCACCGCAGCCAGGCGGGCGGTCAACTCTCGGATCTGGTTGGCATAGGGACGAGATTTTTCCACTCGTTCCTGTGCACGACGCATCTTACTGCTGGCCACCATTTGCATGGCTTTAGTAATCTTCGCTGTATTCTTTACTGATCGTATGCGCTGCCGAATTTCTCGGATTGACGGCATGGAATCTGCCTCCTAGCGCTACTTATCCTGGCCTGGAGCCGCCGTCTTCTTATAATCGTCGATTGCAGCGTCCAGCTTCTTCATCAGATCGCCACTCATCTTGTTGCGACCCGTGACAGAAGACTCAATAATTTCGTTCTGTAGATCCTGGTAGTTCGCATCGACGAAGCGATAGAAACCGGACTCCCACTCAGAGACCAGGTCATCGGGCACATCGTCGATAAGACCATGGGTTGCAGCATAGATGATCATAATCTGTTTCTCAACCGGAACCGGTTGATACTGCGGCTGCTTCAGGATCTCCATCAAGTGACGACCACGGTTTAGTGCGTCGCGGGTGGATTTATCCAGATCAGAGGCGAACTGTGAGAACGCTTCCAACTCACGGAACTGTGCAAGATCCAGTTTCATCGAACCAGCAACCTGGCTCATGCCCTTGGTCTGAGCGCTACTACCCACGCGGGATACCGAGCTACCGACGTTAAGAGCCGGACGCTGGCCTGCGTTGAAGAGGTCGGACTCCAGGAAGATCTGACCATCGGTGATCGAGATCAGGTTGGTCGGAATGTAAGCAGAGATGTCGTTCGCCTTGGTCTCAATGACTGGCAGGGCGGTCAATGAACCGTTGCCATAATCTTTGTTCAGGCGGGCGGCGCGCTCCAGCAAGCGAGAATGTAGGTAGAACACATCACCAGGGAAAGCTTCGCGTCCTGGAGGGCGGCGAATGATCAGTGAGATGTTACGATAGGCTTCGGCGTGCTTGGTCAGATCATCATAGACGATCAACGCATCACGACCGGTCTCCATGAACTCTTCGCCCATCGCGCAACCAGCGTAAGGAGCAATATACTTCAAAGGAGCGGGATCCGAAGCGCCAGAGGCAACGATAATCGTGTACTCCATCGCGCCGTACTCTTCCAGAATTGCATGAGTACGTGCAATAGAAGAGTTTTTCTGACCGATTGCGACATAGATACAGATAAGGTTCTTGCCCTTCTGGTTAATGATCGTATCGATAGCGAGAGCCGTCTTACCAGTCTGGCGGTCACCGATGATCAGCTCGCGTTGTCCACGGCCGATCGGAATCAAACTATCGATCGCTTTAATACCAGTCTGTACAGGCTGGTTCACCGGCTGGCGAGTAATAACGCCAGGGGCGACACGCTCGATCGGGCGTGTCTTCTCCGTGTTGATGGGACCGCGGTCATCGAGCGGCTGGCCCAGCGGATCAACAACGCGACCGAGCAGGGCATCGCCAACGGGAACCTCAACGATACGCCCGGTAGTGCGGACCTCGTCATCTTCACGAAGTAGTGTATAGTCACCGAGGATTGGGCAACTGACCGTCTCTTCTTCAAGGTTAAAGGCCATGCCGAATAATCCTGTACGGGGAAATTCTACCAACTCAAGATACTTCACATCTTGCAGGCCATAAATACGGGCGACACCGTCCTGTACCGCGATAACGGTACCGACATTTGCTGTGGAGGTGGTGTCCGCACCGAAGCCTGCGATGTTTTTCTCAATGATGGCACTGATTTCATCAGCCCAAGATGCCATCGTTTCCTCCTAGTGTTTCCTAGTGGCTTATGGTTATACGATTGTGTACGAATAGTACGGGTTGTATACAAGTAACAAATGATCGATTAGTATTGTCTTTACAGTCGTTCTACTACGCTTATCAGCGGTGGAGAGAGGATCTACTAGTGTCTGCGTTGTGTTGCGTCTCTTAATGGTATCCCTCCCGCCCCGCTATGCCTGTGCCTATGACCGTGAAGATGTTGAACTGGCTTCTGGTGTTACCGCGGCCCCATCGACCCCACCACCCTCTAAAGGGCCGAAGCCCTCGGGAAGGAAGTCCGTGCCGGTGGCTGAAATACCTGAGAGCAATTGCTGCTGCAAGCTATGTAGGCGATTGCGTACACTGCCGTCGATGATCTCATCGCCGACGCGTGCTACAACACCACCGAGAATACTCGGATCAACCCGTGTCTGTAATAGAATATGCTTGCCGGTCTTCTGCTCAAGCGCACGTGTAACCGTAGCGCTCTGTGCATCGTTCATCGGCACTGCTGTCGTGACCTCTGCGACTGCCTGATTGCGATAGTTAAGCACAAATTGTTCTAGCTCTTTCGCAATATTAGGCATGACCTCGACCAGCTGACGCTGGACGATGAGCAGTGCAAGGTTGAGCGACGTCGGCAGCACTTTATCGGCCAGAGCCTGGCGTAAAGCTGTCTCTTTGCGCTGTGCAGGGATCTTCGGTTCGCGTAACAGATACGAGAGCTTGCGCTCCGAGAACAGTTGCGCGATCCCTTGCATATCGTCAAGGGTGCGGTCAACCGTGTTCTGTCTCTGTGCGATATCGAAAACCGCCTCAGCATAGCGCCGTGCGATCGCTCCTTTTAGCATTAGTTGTTCCTCGATTTGTCGCTGGCCGTGACAAACTCTTCAACCAGACGGCGATTATCCTTTGAATCGATCGAACGATTGATGACTTTGCCGGCGGCGTCGATAGAGAGGTTGACCACAGCACGGCTCAATTCCATGCGAGCGCGGTTCGCTTCCTGCTGAATACGAGCCTCATATTGCTGCGCAATCTTCTCAGCGCGGTCGCGGGCCTCTTTCTCAATCTGCTGGGCAACCTGCTCGGCATTGCGTGTCGCGCGCTCAATTGTCTCTTGCGCCTGGCGACGTGCCTCATGGATAATCTGGTCGGCGTTCTTGCCTGCCTCGATCAGATCTTGTTTTGCCCTCTCAGCGTTCTCAATGCCCTCGCGGATCAGATCCTGACGTTTCGCCAACATGCGTTGGACGATAGGCAGTAACCATTTGCCGAGGATATAAAGCACAATGAGAAAGCTAATAAGCTGTGAGACAAAAGCCCAGAGATTAATTCCCAGCGCGCTGATACCAGAGTTGCTGCCGGTAGCAGCAAGCGTGATAAATGCTAGTTGCATGGTAGCGGCTTCCTTTCGTCGTAAGTAATACGAGAATGCATTATGCGTGACACGGAGACGTGGCTCTTCTGTTACTCACTGACGCCATAGATAGAAGGAACAGAGAGGCTACAGAGTAGAAGCGCTACGTCTCCACGTTACGATGCAAGAAAGTATTATTCTTATACGAACTTCAGCAGCAGCGCAACTACCAGTGCGTAAATAGCGATAGCTTCTGCGAACACGATCGCCAGGATCATGTTGGTCTGGATAACGGGGGCGGCCTCAGGATTGCGGCCGATGGCCTCTAAGCCTTTAGCGGCGAGAAGACCGATTGCGATACCAGGGCCGATAGCACCAAGACCAATAGCAAGACCTGCTGCGAGTGGAGCTAAGTTCATGAGAAAAATCCTCCTTAAGGATGAAAACATTTAATGAATAAAGCAATAAATTGCTTTTTTTTATGCAATCGTGACACAGAAGTCTACGAGTAGCATTCTTATTGTAAAGAAAGTTGTTTCCGCGCGCCAATTTAGAACGCTTAGCGCTGAGCGGGAACTGTCAACAGTTGCTCCTGCTCCTGCTCCTGCACTGACACAAAGCCCTCTTCGCCATGCTCATGCTGAGAATGACTGGTAGAACCCACGGTCATGAAGAGAAGGGTTAAGAACGCGAAGACGTATGCCTGAATAACTGCGACAAATATCTCAAATGGGATAAAGATCACAGTGGCGACAACTGGCAACAGGAAGGCAAAGACTGCCAGCAGGACACTGCCTGCGAACACGTTGCCGAAGAGACGGAAGGAGAACGAGATCAAGCGACCGAGTTCACTGATCAGCTCAAAGAGACCAGCAACAAAGTCGATGATTCCTAATCCTCCACGGAACAGTGCTCTAAAGTTGAAGTATTTGCTGATCTGCTCTTTCGCGCCAAGCGTCGCAAAGCCCATATACTGCGTGGCGACTACCGAGACAAGGGCCATAGCCAATGTCAGGTTAAGATCGGTTGTCGGCGGCCGTAACCAGGGCACGATCCAACTTGAATACTGCCCGGTCAGGAATGGACCCGCAACTGGTGTTCCCGCAACTGGTGTTCCCGGTTTGATTGAACCGATAGTATCAACCCCAGGGAGAACGTCAATCAAGTTGCAAAATAAAATGAAGAGGAAGAATGTAGCGACAAAAGGAAAGAACTTTTTCCCTCGCTCTTTGCCGGCTACACCGTCTACCATATTTTGCAAGAAATCAACGACCCATTCGATGGCGTTCTGTAAGCCAGAAGGAACCATCTGCATACGGCGCGTCCCGATAAACAATACCACAACCAGACAGATAATCGCTATCCATGTCAAGAGCAGCGTATTTGTGACAAACCCGCCAAACAAAAGGTCTGGCGCAATGGTTATGTCTGGAAGATTCCAAAGGTGCACTCAGCTGACTCCCTATAATGTCGAGCTTGCATAATCTTAATCTGGTTTCTTTTGGCGTGGGATGCCGTTCATCTTCAATGCATCATCTCTGTAAAGCATGCTGCGCACGCTTACGGATTCATGACACTTTTATAGAGACGAAATGCGCCACCAATGCCCGAAATCAGGCCAAGCAGCAGCCCGAGTAATACAAACAAAGGTTTGGTATGTAAGTGGCTATCAAGGAGATACCCCAGGTAAGTACCAAGGGCGATAGGGATGGCTATCGTAAATCCGATACCAGTCAGAGCCCCAATTGTAGTTAAGACAGAAGGGGCAGGCGGTTTGTCCTTCATTCTCTTTTCCCATCTGTTCTCTCTCGATTATACCAGTCGGATTATAGCACATCGTACAATATTAGTGCAACATAAGGAGCATGTTTTAGTATGCTAAAGGCCATTGTCTCATTTTGTACCTGTATCATAAATATGTATTTCTAGTGCAGGTCGATTCTGCCTTTTTCCTCTTAATGTTGAGTATAGCATTTGTGGAGCGCTTATGTTACTGATCTGGTACGATGCTGACCTATATGGGCGGTTTTCTCCCAGTTCGATTTCCCGTTAAGATAGCGGAAGACGGCGCGTAGGGCTCCAATACTCAATATGACTTGATAGGGGAAGAAGGCCAGGAACAGGAGCAGTGCTTCGTGCCAGCGCCATACACGCTGATGAACCTTCACGAATTCATACAGGGCCGCTATGTCAATAAAGATCGTCAGTACGAAGCAGTACAGCGGTAAAAAGGTCAGCATTGCCAACCAGAGCGGTAGTTTAACTACGAAGAACATCAGCAGCGAGATCGGGATCATCAGTGCGAAAAAGGCCTGCACCTCGGGCAGGATCAGGATATAGCAGGCCAGGATGCGTTGTGAAAACTCTGGCAATTTGCGCCATTCACCTTTAAACAGGATCTGGATAAAGCCCTGATTCCAGCGTGTGCGCTGCTTGATAAATTGTTCAATCGTATGTGGCGTCTCTTCGCGGGTCACAAACTCATCATCATAGATGATACGGACGCGTGCTCGGGCGATGCAGAGCCGAATCCCCAGGTCCGCATCCTCTGTCAGGCAATTTTCATCCCAGCCGCCGAGCTGCTCCATTGTCTCACGGCGCACAAAGACCGTATTGCCACCCAGCGGCGTCATCCCACTCCTTACAAAGAAGTGCAGCGATGACTTGAACCAGAAGAAGTACTCCAGCACGTTGAGGAAGCAGAACCAGTGTGTATTATGGTTCATGAGTTGGACACCGCTCTGTATAACATCGACCTGCTCGTTAAGCATCGTCGTATTGATCACATTCAGGATATCGGTATGTGGCTCATCTTCAGCATCAAAGATCGTCACGATATCCCCGTGTGCCACACGGAGTGCAAGATTCAGACCATGTGGTTTATTGATCGGAGTGTCATTGAAGATCAGTAATTGTACATTAGCTGTAGCCAACTCCTGGATCTTTGCACGAGCCTCAGCAATCGTACCATGATCATCCTCGCGACAGATCGCGATAATCTGGAGCAGCTCTTGCGGATAGTTGAGATCATAGACCTTCTGAATCGTCTCTCGATAGACCTGCTCTTCGTGACGAGCAGGCAGCATAATTGTAAACGAGTAATGCGGATCGCGATAGATAGTTGGTGCTTGATTAAGCAATGCACGTTTTGGATCTTCCCAAACAAAGAGGTGGAGACGCATAGTAAAGAGCGCCTGAGCGGTCATCAGTAGGATAATCAGCAGGTAGATAGACTCCAAGGCGTGAATGCAGATGTTCAGCAGCACAATTTCCCCTCATCTTTCCTCATCCTCCACGTGGACACTAGCAGGCAAAAAGACACATCCTGGCGTGAACTATATGAGCACGCGCCAGGGTGCGTCATTACTGTGTGTCAATAGAAAGATACCCGAGTTAAACTTTGCCTTCAATATCTAGAGGTATCAAGAACGTGATCCAAACGTATCATTATTGTTGTATGTATGCCTGCTACTACTTAATACTGCTGATGGACATTACAGTGCAGCCAGTACGTGAGCACTGGCGACTGCCTGACCGCCGGGTTCTCGTAACTGGATATGTCCTTGTATGAGCAATGTGCGCAGGGCCTGTGAAAGAGCCCCTGTATTAAGTTGTGTCAGTGTTGAGAGATCAGAAAGGCTGCGATGCCCATCGACCGCCAGGTAGAGCCGACGTGCCTGTCGATTACTAATCGTACTGGAGGTATGCGCAGCGTTGCCGTTGCTCTCTTCATTTTCAGGAGTTTTCAGCGGGACAAGCTCCATCAGAGATGGTGTATTGCGTTTGGGAGGAGGTGATGGTAACTGAATGCTAGCCGGATGTAGTTCAGCCGGGTAGAGAAGGTTGCGTTTGCGAGCGAGGGTTATAGTCTGTTCCATGATATTGCCCAATGTTGGGATCAACCGTGGGACAGGATTCTGAGCGGTAAAGAGAGCGATAAGCATGTTGACCGGCGTCGGTATCTGCTCAGACGTGGCATCGTTGTTCATCGGTGGTATGAGCGACTGATTGTTGAGAAAGTAGCTGGACCAGAAATTGAGGTGATTGTGTGTGAGCAATTGGGCTGCCAGGGGAGAAAACACAGCCTCTGTCGCCTGCGGCATAACGCCGTGGCGTTCATTAAGCGTACATTCGGCAATTTCAGCGACGTGAGAGTTAATCACGATCTGCTGCGGGAGTGATGGATTGCGGCAGACGACCGCTCGTAATTCGACACTAGTTTGTCCGTTGCTATAGGCTTGCTGCGTCCAGAACTGGATCGCCTCCAATTCCAGACGTTGCACAAAGGTATGCCCTAACCAGATAAGGAGCTCATCGATATGTTGTATGTTCATTGCAATACGCAGCAGTTGGGTGAAGATGACCAGTTGGTGATTACCCATTGTTGGTTGTGGATTTCTGTTTGTTGGTAGTGGTGCCAGAGGTGTATGATTTTCATTGCTTCCCACGTAAACCCCTCCTTTAGATCCTCTAGATCCTCTTCAAAAAAACCAACACGATTGACGTCGCTCGTGCTTTGTGCTCTGTCACGTAAGTGTTCGGATAAGCAGCCTGACAATGCGCCAACTCTTGCAGGGAGCGAGCTAGAATGTACCTGAAGAGTAGCGTTTATTCATAAATATACTATAACATAAATTTATGCTTGTACATCTTAAAAGGCCGTTAAAAAAGGTGATATGCTGCTTACGTTCCTATATATAGGAATGGACATGAGTAGGCATGGGTAAGAGGAACGAAATCAGGAAGACTTCTCGCAAATGTTGTAGTATAAACAGATGCAGCCATGCCTGGTGTATGATGATGAGCTAGTACGAACTCCTGCTGCGAGAATAATTCCCAGAAAATTGCTAGATAATTGGGGAAAAGAAGAGCCCGGTATCTTATGGAGGGAAAAATAAATGCCAGAGCAACATAAAGTTATCAGTACATTCCAGTTTTCGCCTGAATCACAGGCTCGCTTGCGCGAAGCTGCCCAGCGGGATGTCATCTGTGTTGCGAATATTGAGGATCTCCAGAAACGCCTGCCAGAGGCTGAGATCCTTTGCTCCTACAGACTGCCCGATAATTGGCGCGAATTGTCTCCCCATTTCCGCTGGTTACAAGCTCCCGGTGCAGGCATTGATGGGTTGCGCTCGAGTGGCCTGTTAGATATAGACAGCGATATTATGGTGACGACAGCGTCGGGTATTCATGTATCGACGATTAGTGAGTATGTTTTTGCGAGTATGCTCATGTTTAACCGCAGCTGGCCTGAGATGGTACGACTGCAAGATCAACATGTCTGGCCGCACAGCGCGAACTGGCATAATTTAGGTGGACGAGAACTGGTCGATCAGACGCTGGGTATTGTTGGGCTTGGCAGTATTGGACGCCGTGTCGCACAATTAGGACGTGCCTTTGGCATGAAGATAATTGGCAGTCGTCGCAGCGCGACGCCAGATGAGCAGGATCCCGATGTTGATCAGCTCTATTCTATGGATCATCTCAATGACATGCTGCGGCAGAGTGACTACGTCGTCCTGGCGGTCCCTTTAACGCCCCAGACAGAGAAACTTATCGGTGAAGCTGAGTTGCGTGCCATGCGCCCTAATGCATATCTTGTCAATATCGCGCGTGGTCAAGTTATCGATGAGCGTATGCTGATTCGAGCTTTAAAAGAGGGCTGGATCGGGGGTGCTGGCCTGGACGTAACGAGCCGGGAGCCTTTGCCTGAGGATAGTCCGCTCTTCTCGTTACCGAATGTCATCTTAACACCACACATTTCCGGGGTAAGTATACACTATGATAAGCGGCTGACCGATCTATTTGTTGATAATTTGCGTCGCTATCGTACAGGTGAACCATTACGTAATCGCTACGACCCATCGCGTGGCTATTAATGAAGCATCATACAGCCAACCGTGTAGAACGGCTATTCATTATGAGGAAGAATATCATGAGTGTAGATCTTGGTCTGGTTCCAACTCTGGGAGCCGATGCTGTTGGTCAACCTGGGCAGCGCCGCTTCCGCCTCTTTGCGCGCAGTGAACAGGAGTCAGCGGTAATGTGGATGGAGAAAGAGCAACTGGCAGGTCTCTCTGAAGTCCTGGATCGTGCGCTGGCCTTAATTACCGAGGGCCAGGTCTTGCGTGTAGAGGCGCGAGCCGAGGAGGCCGCTGGTGGCTCTGGTATGCCGAGTGATTTTCCTTCCTATCCTACCCACGATATTCAAGCAGGACAGATGCGGCTCAATTATGATGAGTCAGCGGGAACCTTTTCATTAAGTGTTGTCCCCATCGAGGCACTCCTTGAAGAAGAGGGATCAGAAGGGGATGAGGAGGAGCCACAGATCGCTATGCGTTATGAAGAGGCTATCACCTTTGCCTTTACGCAGCAGCAGGCTCACGAACTTTCACAGTCTATTCAGCATATCCTTACGGCTGGACGTCCTGTGTGTCCACTTTGTCATATGCCACTGGATGGCGGACCGCATGCCTGCGTAAAGCAGAATGGACATCGGGATATTACTCAGATCGAAGATGCGGGCGAAAGCGAATAGCGCATGCTTGATCGCACAGAAGAGAGACAGGACGAGCACACTCGTGTAGCGTGCTCGTCCTGTCTCTCTTCTGTGCCATTCATGTTTGTATACAGTTAAGGTCGATAATCTTGTTCACCAGTTATTAACCAGTAGAGTGGGCCACAGGCTCAGAATGTAATGTACTGTACATCTATAGGCTCAGCGGACCAGGTCTTTTCTCTTGTTGCAGGTTAATCATGGCATAGGTATTTATTGGCTTTTTGTAGGTAGACCTCCTCATTGGCCTCGATCATCAATTTGTGCAGCACGACAACATCTGCATCGGGAAGAAACTCAACCGGTTGCAGGCACAGCCGCATAATTGCGTGGCCATTTTCTAGAACCTGTACATAGCCCTTACTTCTGGGTACCCTATAGGTGCGTTGTGGTTCCGTAGAGCTGGGGATCTCCAAATAGCCGTGCCAGAGGAGTTGACGTAGTTGCTCTGGCGTCAGCATCTCATGTAAGAGATCTGTGGCGCGTCGTTCTGCTCGCGACCAGCCTTTCATGTAAGGCATAAGAAACAGCCAGATTACTGGTGTGAGTGCGAGTGCTATGATGCCCCAACAGAGCATGGAGATCACCAGGGAGATGGCACTCATCCTCCAACGACTCTTGGCACCATCACAATCTGTTCGGCTGTCGCATCGAACTTATCGAGGCGCTCTACCGTCTTTCCACCTTCAACACGAAATGCGGTAGCTCCTCTAGCTTTCTCCTGTGCGAAGATGCGTTCTGCTTCATGGATGGCCGCCATCGCTTCGGGATCGCCTGCCTGAATTTTCTGGTCGTCCCAGGTTAAACGGTCATCGCCGCGCCGTGACATTACCCGTAACATTCCCACAGTCGTTCCTGCCTTCCTTTGTGTGTTCAAACATACCTGCTTGCTTAACCTAAGCACATCGCACGGAGATCGCTCCGTGTATGTCCGTCAATGCTTCAAACCTGATGATGAACGTTCTGCTTTCACAGACTTACAATAAAACGCTGTATAGACGTAACGCACGAATCATTGATGTCGATACTTCGATACTATCTGCGATCTCACCATGGCCCAGGCTAACGGGCTTGATTCATGCCAGGGTTACACCGAGTATGGTCACAATAACAAGTGTGATGTACACAACACGCTACATTTGTTCGGGCCGTATACAGGATGACACAGGATGATACTATTATTGTACGTGACCTCCCTGGTGTAGTCAAGTTGCTGTCTCTACATTGCGAGCAGATCGCACCTCTACTGTATGCCTTGTCTTCGTAGACTGCATCTTAAAGGAAACTATACAGAATGGATGGTCGGAAAGTCAATGAATTTGGTATGTAAATGTTGTTTTTAAGGGATAATGTATAACATTGGAGGAAAGAGAATACGCACTTACTACTTATCCGAAAACCTGAGTGCAGAGCACTAGCGACGCCAGTCGCGTTGGGTTTCGGAATAAGATCTTAGTAAAAAGCGGCATCGTGCTGTCTGATAGTGCTCTTTAAAAAAGGGCCGTGGTTGTTACCAGGCCCTTCTTGTGTCTCTGTATGTCATGTGTCGCTATCTGCTTTGAAAATAAGTGGGACATACTCTGCCCTGGCGCTATTTTTTTGCAGTGATGTAGACAAGGCCAACGGTATTGGGTCCAGTATGTGTACCCAATGCGCTACCCAGACCAAAGCGCTGGATTGGCTGCGTAAAGCTCGTTTTGTAGACTTCTTCAAGCTGGGTACCAATCTCTGGGCTTGCTTGAACGATGGCAACCTCTTCTAATGGTTCATTATCCTTCAGGATCTGCACGCCGCGTGTGAATGCTTTGCTGCGTGTACGGGGCTGCTCCAAAGGGATGACGGTGCCATCTTTGAGGGCAATGATCGGTTTGACGCTCAGCATATTGGCGAGCAGTGCCTTTGCTCCACCGATACGGCCGCCGCGCTTAAGATAATCCAGTGTGTCGAGGATCGCAATGATATGTGTACGCGAGTACCGATCGATCAGGTTCTCTTTAATCTCTGCCAGACTTGCACCCTGTTTGATCTCTTCAACTGCCTTTAGCAATGGGAGCGCGATACCGACGCTGGCCGACTTACTATCAATAACCTCGATTGGAACATGGCGATACTCTTCTGGCAGATCTGAGGCTGCATTGACGGCCCCCTGATAGGTGCCACTGAGACCAGAAGAGAGGTGTGCGGAGATGATGCCGGTCGCACCCTCGTCGATCAGACGTTTGTATGTCTCCTGGTAGCGAGCCGGTGAGGGCTGTGACGTTTGCGGTAGCTCTTTCGCTTCTTGCAGTTTCTTGTAGAAACCGATATAGTCGAGATCGACATTATCAAGGTAAGACTCGTCCCCAAAGGAGACGGTCAGGGGCACTATCGTAATGCCCCACTCTTTCGCCAGCTCTGGCGTCAGATCGGAAGTGCTATCGGTAACGATGCGAACGGTCATCGCATGCCTCCTGAAAGTATAGTGGTGATCAAACAACAAGAAGCCGCCCTTGTGTGGCGACTTCCGGTTGTTCTCAAGAAAATGTATGCTGGCTAAGTAGACCGGCGTGAATGGATTGGTGAACTGCCATCTATGTATTACCTATTCCATTGAAAGGATAAAGGCATAGTAGGGTTGACCACCATTCACCACTTCGATCTCTAGCTGTGAATACTGCTTTTTGATCCAGCCGGCAGTCTTGTGTGCCTGCTCTTCTGTGATGTCCTGCCCATAATAAATGGTTAGGATTTCATAGTCATCGATAGTAAGACGACGCAGCGTGTCACGCATAACATCTTCAATCTGTTGGCTGGCGACAGCCAGGTTCCCATTGATGACGCCGATATAGTCACCCTCGCGGACATGCAGGCCACCCAGTTGTACGGAGCGTACGGCGGTCGTGATCTCTGCGGTCTGGATCGATGTTGCAGCTCGCGTCATCATTTCGCAGTTGGTAGAGAAATCCGCCTCGTAGTTGATACTGATCATGGCTGCGATGCCTTGCGGTAGTGTTTTGCAGGGAATGACACAGATCTCTTTTTCGGTCAGATCGACAACTTGCTGTGCACTAAGAATGACGTTGCTGTTGTTTGGTAAAATGATCACCTGTCGTGCTACGGTCTTTTCAACGGCATCAAGGAGCTCCTCGATACTGGGATTCATTGTCTGACCACCGGAGATGATGGCACTAACCCCTAAGCCCGAAAATACTTTTTCGAAGCCTGGGCCAGAGACGACTGCGACAGTGGCTATCTTTGGCTGTGCGTCTGATTGGGTTGTCTCGTCCACCTGTACTTCGTCCGCATGCTCGGCTGCACTTTCGGCGGCATAGGTGAGGCTCTGCTCTTGCAGGTTCTCGATATTGATGTCTAGCAGGCTTCCCAGGCTGACACCGTAATCGAGTACTTTTCCCGGAGTTGCTGTATGGGTATGGACCTTGAGCATCGTTTCATCGCCGGCTACTACTGTGGAGACACCCCCCATATCGATGATTGTCTGACGAATACCTTCGACATCCAGATCCTCGCCACGTAAGAGGAAGACGACCTCGTAGCCAAACTCTTCTTCGACTGTGATACGTCCTTTTTTATGATGAGCTGCTAATGGTGTCTCTGCCACAGGAGCCTCCACGTTGGCTAACTCTGCGACTGCTCTCTCGCCACGCATGTAGCGGAGAATACCTTCCAAAATGGTGCAGAAGCCCTGACCTCCAGCATCGACGACACCTGCCTGTTTCAGGGTGGGGAGCAATTCTGGGGTGTGCGCAACAGCTTTACGGGCTGCTGCTACGACAGTTGTCATCAAGCCAACCAGATCATCATTATTATTCGCGCTTTTTCTGGCGGCTTCAGCGGACTCACGTACAACCGTCAGAATTGTTCCCTCGACTGGTTTAATGACAGCCCGATAGGCAAGCTGTGATGCTTGCTCAAAGGCCTCTGCAAGATCCGGGGCTGTAAATGTCTGCTTGTCCTTTAAACCCGCTGCCAATCCCCGTAGTGTCTGTGAAAGAATGACACCCGAGTTGCCACGCGCGCCAAGCAGTGCGTCATGAGCAATTCTGGTGGCGATCACACTCGCTGACTTCTCATCGGAGTCGGGAATGTTACGGATCGCAGAGCGCATCGTTGCCGCCATGTTCGAACCTGTATCGCCATCTGGCACGGGGAAGACGTTCAGTGTATTGATCATCTCGCGGTTCTCTTCAAGCCATGCGGCGGCTGCCAGCATAGCCTTTCCAAGGTCTTGTCCGTCGAAGACACTGATGCGTCTGGGTCTTGGGCGCAGTTTGGAGCGGGAAGTCTTTTCCTCCATAGCCGCTGTGCTTACCTCTACCTTTACTTCTTATCAGGAGCCGTGGGTCCATGAATCAATCCCTGGACATTCACGTTCACTTGCGCAACAGGGACACCGAGCATCTTCTCTGTTGCAAACTTTACAGTGCTCATTATATTATGTGCAATTTCAGATATACGCAACCCGTATTCTAATGCAACATAAACGTCGATGACAATTTGCTCGTCCTGGGTCTGCACTTTTACACCCTGGTTTCGCTGTTCGGGAGCTAGAATGATAGCCTGTCCATACCGTAAATGAGGTGAGGCCATACCCAATACCCCATAGCAGGTGAGGCTTGCGTCAACTGCTATTGAATGAATCGCATTAGGTAGTACTTCTATCTTACCGAGAGGGTGTGAGCCATGCTGAGGCTGAATCGCAGATGCTTTTGGCATATGTTTATATCTTCTCTCTTGCCAAAATAGCCAATATCAGTTATACTCGCGTAACGTGTTTGTTTTATCCAGGCGCTGCACTGCCTGTTTGCAAGTAGTGAAGGGCGCAAATGTATTCTAACACGTAGGCTTGAAGCAGTATATCAAACACATCAAGGATAATCAAGTCGGTTTTGATTACTCAAGTAAATCTATACGGATATTCGGGCTTCTCTCCTCTCTGGCAGAGAGTTCAGGCTATTCGTTACGCTTTCTTGTTGCAATCAGCGTATGTATTCTCAAAAGGGCAGGCTTTGACCATTGCCAAAAAGCATGCTCATTGGTACAATGTGCAAGGCAGGGGCAGGCAAGGAGTATCGCTTTGCGCTGAAACAAACCTGTTATGCAGCAACCTTTGTAGCTGCTGAGGATAGAGAGAAAGAAATTAGGGAGGAAGAAGCAATGTCAGCTGGCCGTTGTGACATTTGTGAGCGCAAGCCAATGTACGGTAATAACGTTCCTTTTTCGCAGCATCGCACCCGCCGTCGCTTTGTACTGAACGTACAGCGCCGCCGTATCGAGGTAAATGGTTCCCCTCGCATGGTTAATATCTGCACTCGTTGTTTGCGCACAATGAGCAAGCTACCAAAGGTACGCTAAGATTTTTACCATATGTATCTGTTGCGACAAGGAAGCCCCCTGTAATAGATGATGCCAGTTTATATGTTGGCACGCCAGAAATAGGCTATTACAGGGGGTCCTTGTATGTGTATTTGTGTAGCTCATGCATAGCCTTTGTAGATCTATTCGATCTCTCTGCTATGCCTGGCTATTTTTTTGTCTTTATAGGGCGCTGACAGCGTCAAGGGGACGCTGCTAACTTATTGTACTATTGGTAGGGTTGTAGCTCCTTTTGCTATGTTCTTGCGGTTCTCAAAGCGTGTGCGCAGCTGTCCACAGGCTGCTGCTATATCATCTCCACGCTCTGCACGTACTGTGTTACTGACACTATGCTCCGTGAGGATCTGCCGGAATGTGCGGATTGCATCTGGCCCGGGCGTACTATACGCTGCTGTGGTGACGTTGACTGGAATGCAGTTGACGTGTGCTAGTTGCTTAAAGGGTGCGAGCAGATTCGCAAGTTGGGTCGCATGCTCAGGGGTATCATTGACTCCTGCAAGTAAGACATACTCGAAGGTAACCTGACGCCCGGTCGCTTTAATATACTCATGGCATGCCTCTATAAGCTGCTCAATGGGATATCTGTTGTTGATCGGCATGGTCTTGCTACGTAGCTCGTTGGTGGGTGCATGCAGCGAGATTGCGAGATTGATCTGCAGATCCTCTTGACTGAGCTTCTGAATGCCCGGTAGTAATCCTGCTGTCGAGATGGTCATATGGCGTGCACCCAGATTGAAGCCATCGTTGCTATTTAAGATATGCAATGCCTGCATGACATTGGTGTAGTTGTGCATGGGTTCTCCCATACCCATGAGCACAATATTGGTAATGTGATCGATCGGTGTGCTGTGGGGGAGTCCCGCTGCGCGCCAGGGGGCGTCTTTCAGTTCACGTGCAAAGTATAAGACCTGCGCGACGATCTCGCCTGCTGTAAGATGACGATCAAAGCCCATCTGCCCGGTGGCACAAAACGTGCAGCCGAGTGCGCAACCGGCCTGGCTGGAGACGCAGACTGTGGCGCGTGAGCTCCCATCACCGATGGGGGGATAGAGCATCAATACTGTCTCAATCAGTCTACCATCGCTGAGTTCCAGGAGTAGTTTACGGGTGCGACCGTCTTTAGAATGCTGTTCGCTGCGCACGGTCATGAGACCGATACTGGCCTCTTCCTCCAGACGCGTGCGTAGCGTCTGTGGCAGATTCTTCATCGCTGCGAAATCAGGGACAAGCTGGCGAAAGAGCCAGTTGTAGATCTGTTTGGCACGAAATGATGCCTCTCCTCGCTCTTTCAACCACTGCTGAAGTTGTGGAAGGGTGAGAGCGAGTAGATCGGTCTTCTCTTGTGTTTGAATTGTTGAACTCGCTGTCCTAATCATGTTCCTCATTATAGCATACATGGGTCCTGGCAGAGACCCGCTAAAAAAGGTGCTCACCATCCTGTGAAGAAGAGGTATCCTCTTTTTGATCAAGGCAATAATGCCGACTAGACGCCCTTCATGGGTATCGTATATTGTATGCTATGTATGTTATATAGAACGAGCGGGGGGGTCACGAAGGTTTCGCGTCCTCCCTATTTTGTGTTCTCTTGTAGTGCGTGAACTGCATATCTGAAAACCTGAGCGCTGGTTTTCGGCATAAGATCGAAAAAGAAGGAAAAGAAAGAGAGAACCTTTGCGATGGCACATATAAGTTTTGGTATTAAGACTGCTCCCCAATGGACGACCTACGAAGATATGCTGGCAATCTGGCAGGCGGCGGATAAAGAGCCCTTGCTTGAGCATGCCTGGCTCTTCGACCACTTTTTCCCACTCTCCGGTGAACTCAGCGGTCCCTGTCTGGAAGGCTGGTCGTTGCTGGCCGCTTTTGCTGCGGTGACTACACGTATTCGTCTGGGTCTGATGGTGACCGGCAATACCTATCGCCATCCTGCCGTGCTCGCCAACATTGGCGCAACTGTCGATAGAATCTCGCATGGGCGACTCGACTTTGGCATTGGTGCCGGGTGGAATGTTGCGGAGCACGACGCATATGGTATTCCTTTGTATAAGCCGGGCGAGCGAATTCGGCGACTTGGTGAGGCCTGTGAAGTCGTCAAGCGGCTGTGGACTGAGCCATCTACGACCTTTGAAGGTAAGTATTATCAGCTTAAAGATGCCTATTGTGAACCCAAGCCTGTGCAGAAACCGTATCCGCCCTTTGTCATTGGTGGCGGTGGTGAGAAACTTACGCTGCGTATCGTTGCGCAATATGCTGATATCTGGAATATCCCTGGTGGTACACCTGAAGAGTTTAAACGCAAAAGCGATATCTTGGATGAGCATTGTGCGGCCATTGGACGCAATCCCGCTGAGATTACGCGTTCGATCCAACTCGCCATCAATCCTGATAATCTAACGGAGACACGCGAAGCAGCGCAGAGACTGATCGAGATGGGCGTCACGCATATTATCCTCAATATTCGTCCTCCCTATCCAGAGGCTATTGTACGCCGTCTGGTCAGTGAGGTCGTTGAACCACTTACGGCCGGGCAAACGTTGTAGTCGGATAACGCAATCTCGTAGGTTAAGCTCGTATGTTAAGATAGTACGAGTTGCATGTAAATCGCAGGGAGGGGCACGAAGGTTTCGCGCCCCTCCTATTTTTTTGTAGAAAGAAAGACCGATGCAAGATATTGCGATCCGAGCTGTGAATGCTGCTCGCCAATTTGGGGCGAGCTATGCAGATGTGCGCGTAGTGGAGCGTACGACAGAGGGCATTGAGGTTAGAAATGGACGTGTTGAAGGTGTGGCGCGCTCGACGAGCTACGGCTTTAACGTGCGTGTGCTGGTCAATGGAGCCTGGGGTTTCGCTAGTAGCGCGCAGATGGAGCTAGCTGAGGTGGAAAAGGTGGCAAAACAGGCGGTGCAGATTGCGCGCGCCAGTGCTCTGGTAGCTGGCGAGCCTGTGCGTCTTTCGCCGCTGCCGCCACAAAAGGGTTCTTATAGTACTCCTATAAAGATCGATCCTTTCTCTATCCCTCTGAATGAGAAGGTGCAGTTATTGCTGGATGCCGATACTGCTATGCGTAGTGTCAAGGGCGTGACCCTGACCGGCTGTTTTATGGAGTATTCGCGTGAGCATAAGTATTTCGTCAGTTCTGAAGGGAGCGAGATAGAGCAGGTCCTCTATGATACTGGGGCTGCTATCTCTGCAAGTGCGGTCGATACTGAGAGTAGTGAAATTCAGACACGCTCATATCCTAACTCCTTTGGACGGCAGGCAGGTACCGCTGGCTACGAGTTTGTTGTGGCGATGGATCTACCGCAGCATGCTGCGCGGATCGGTGAAGAGGCGGTTCAGTTGCTCTCTGCTCCACAATGTCCCAGTGGTGTGACGACCATTATTCTGGATGGACCCCAGCTGGCGTTGCAGGTTCATGAGTCATGTGGACATCCTATTGAACTGGATCGTGTGCTGGGGTATGAGGCAGGATTTGTTGGTAAGAGCTTCTTGACAACCGACAAGCTTAATAGTAATTACCATTATGGGTCCGATGTTGTGAACCTGACCGCTGATGCTACGATCCCTGGTGGACTGGGTACGTTTGGGTGGGATGATGAAGGGGTTCCGGCTCAGCGTACGCCTATCGTGACCCAGGGCATCTTTACCGGTTATCTGATGTCGCGTGATACCGCGCCTCTGATTGGTTTGAGCAGCAATGGTTGTGTGCGTGCCGATAGCTGGAATCGTCTGCCTATGATTCGTATGACAAATGTGAGTCTGGAGCCAGGGAACTGGAAACTTGATGATCTGATCGCTGATACCGATGATGGTATTTATATGAGCCTCAACAAAAGTTGGAGTATCGATGATCGTCGTCTCAACTTCCAGTTTGGTGTGGAGATGGCGTACGAGATCAAGCAAGGAAAGCGTGGCCGTATGCTCAAGAATGCGACATATACGGGTATTACCCCTCAATTCTGGGGCTCATGCGATGCCATCTGTGGACGCGATGAATGGAACGTCTGGGGAACACCTAATTGTGGCAAAGGTGAACCGATGCAGACCATGCGTACCGGGCATGGGGCTGCTCCCGCACGTTTTCGCAATGTACAGGTCGGCGTCGGACGCTGGTCATAGAGAGGAATTTGAGTGATGTATTCTGACGAGACAAGCGTCCGTAATCTGCTCCAGAAGGTTCTGGGCTATTCGCAGGCGGACCAGACCGAGGTGGTCTTTACCGCTACTAGCAGCGCACTTACGCGTTTTGCCGTGAACCATATCCACCAGAATATGCAGGAAGAGGACTACGAATTGCGCGTTCGCGCTGTTGTAGGCAAGCGCATGGGTGTCGCGACGACTAATCGTCTGGATGATGCGTCGCTGCGAGCTGTTGTTGAGCAGGCCCTGGAGATTGCACGTATCCAGCCGGAGAACCCGGAGTTCCATACGCTACCCTCTCCGCAGCCTATTATACCGGTGCATGGCTATAGCGAGCAGACGGCGGCCTTTACCGCAGAGGAACGTGCGCACAGGGTTGGTATTCTGGTTCAACTGGCAAAAGAGCGGGGTATGGAGTCCGCTGGTGCCTTCTCGACCAATGTGCACCATAATGCTGTCGCCAACTCGCTGGGTATCTTTGCCTACGAACCTCGTACTGATGCAGAGTTCCATGCGGTCGTGATGGCCGACGCTAACGGCTCCGGCTATACTCAGAATATGGCTGTGAATGTAGCTACGCTGGACTACGAAGCAATGGCTCGCGAAGCTGTAGAGACAGCATGGCGCAGTCGCAATCCGATCGATATCGCATTAGGTGAATATCCTGTCGTACTCGATACCTATGCAGCGGCAGATATGCTGCAGCACCTGGTCTTTATGGGCCTCTCGGCGACCGCTGTACAGGAAGAGCGCAGCTTTATGAACGGTCAGTTTGGGAAACAACTGGTCAGTGATAAGGTGACGCTCTACGATGATGCGCACGATTCTGCCGGTCTGCCCTGGGCATTCGACTATGAGGGGGTACCGACGCAGCGTGTGACGATGATTGATCACGGTGTCGCCCGTGCCGTTCCCTATGACTCTTTTACAGCGGCCCGCGAAGGCGTTCCCAATACAGGTCATGCCCTGCCAGCTCCGAATAGTGAAGGTCCTATGCCCATGCACACCATGCTAGCAGCTGGTGATGCAACAGTAGAAGAGTTAATTGGAGGCATCGAGCGAGGCATCTATGTCAATCGATTCCACTACACTAATAGCGTGCATCCTGTGAAGACGATCTTTACCGGTATGACGCGTGACGGCACATTCTTAATCGAACATGGTGAACTGACCCGTCCGGTCAAAAATCTGCGTTTTATTCAGAGTATCCTCGATGTTCTGCGTAACGTCAAAGGACTAAGCAGCCAGCGCGTGCAATATATCGACTATCTGCCCGTCGTTGCTCCAGCTATACGTTCTGAAACCTTTAACTTTACCGGTACCACAGGCGTATAACATAGTGCGTATGCAAATGGATGCCAGAAGGGATATGGGTAGTTGACCACACCTCTCTCGCGTGGAACGACCATATCCCCTCTGTTGGGCACGAAGACGCGTCGTTTCGCAGCCGTTATCTCTATACATATGAACATGAGAAAGCGCTTGGAGGGTCAAAATGAATCTGAATATCATCGATATTCTTTTTATTGTAACGGTTGTGCTCTTAGTCTTCAACGGATTGCGTAATGGAGCTGTCTTTAGCCTGCTCAATTTCCTGAGTATCCCACTGGGCCTGGCTGCAGCTTACTACTATGGTCCTAAGTTTACCAGTATCCTGGGGGGTAGCGGTATCTCTGCGGCGCCATTAATTGCTTATATCATACTCTTCGTTGGTGTTGTCTTCGTGGTCCATATCCTGGGCAACGCGCTACGCGGCATCGTCAAGAGCGTTCCGCTGATCAGCCAGGGTGATACCCTCCTCGGCGGTGCGATCGGTTTTGTGGAAGCATGGGTGCTCTGGTTACTGCTGCTCATTGTGCTGGGGGCGTTTTTGAGCAATGTACAGTCCTCGGCCAGTGTGGCGTCCAGCTTAAATATCCAGCCAGATCAATTGCAAGGCTGGCATGACTTTTACAATCACGCAATTACGAACAGCCTCTTCTCAAAAGTGAACGGTTTTTTTGTCAAAACGCTGCCAAATGTACCCTCACTATCAACGCATTAGTACTTTTCTTCGATCGTCTTTTTCTTTTGCGCACGCTATCCTATGGCGTGCGTTTTGTTTTCTCTTTTCTGTTGAGTGCTGTATTGCTGAAGTAGTACGGTATTCTAACGCTTCAGTCAAGGGCTTTTCATGTGTGTTATGGTAAAATAACAGAAAGAGAGTAGCGTTTTTAGATAGAGCGGAGGTTGCTTACGACAAAGGTTGATCGCCTGATTGAAACTGGTGCCAATCGTGGCCCGGAGCGTGCCATACTTGTTGCAGTTGAATCCTCAAATCGTGATACGGTATGGAGTTCTGAAGATTCTCTCAGTGAATTAGATGCTCTGGCACGTACTGCTGGTGCTGAGGTTGTTGGTACTATCCTGCAACGTCTGTGGCACCTGGATAGTAATACCTATCTTGGGAAAGGTCGTGCACAGGAGCTGAGTGAGATGGAGAAGCAGCTTAAGTGCGACCTGGTCATCTTCGATGATGAACTGACGCCAACGCAACAACGTAATCTGGAGAAGATGCTTGATGCGCGTGTTGTTGACCGTACAGCACTGATCCTGGATATCTTTGCCCAGCATGCACATTCGCGTGAAGGCCAACTCCAGGTTGAATTGGCTCAGCTTGAATATCGCTTACCACGCTTGAGCGGTCAGGATGTAGAATTTACGCGCCAGGCAGGTGGTTCTCGTGGTGCCGCAGGTGGTGTCGGTGGTGCGATCGGTGTACGTGGTCCTGGTGAGACCAAGTTAGAGATTGACAGGCGTCGTATTCGTAGCCGGATCTCTGACCTCAAAGCCAATATTGAAGATGTGCGCAAGCAGCGTGCGATTCATCGTCGCCAGCGAGCGGCTCAGGCTATCCCGGTTATCGCTGTCGTGGGCTATACCAACGCTGGGAAATCTACCCTCTTCAATATCTTGGCCGACGCCAATGTGCTGGCAGAGGATAAACTGTTTGCGACACTGGACCCTGTGACACGGCATATCGTATTACCTAATCACCAGGAGGTCTTGCTGACCGACACTGTCGGTTTTATTCAGAAGCTGCCTACGCGCTTGATTGCAGCCTTTCGTGCGACATTGGAAGAGATCATCGAAGCCGATATTTTGCTGGAGGTCGTCGATGTTAGCCATGAGAATGCTATTGAGCAGAGCGAGACCGTGCAGGAGATCCTTGACGACTTAGGGGCGCAGGATAAGCCGCATGTGACCGCGCTGAACAAGATCGATCTACTCGATGATCCTGAAGAGGTAGATACGACCCTCTATCCCAACGCCGTCCCCATCTCAGCGCTTGATCAGCAAGGATTGGACGAACTGATGACGATGGCTGCCGAGGTGCTGACTCAGAATATGGTCTTCGTCGACGTACTGATACCCTATACCAAAGGCGATCTGGTCGAGCTTTTTCATCGGCGTGGCAACGTAGAAGATGAGGAGCATCAAGAAGGTGGCATCCATATGATTGGGCGTATTCCGCGCTCACTCCATGGATTCTATTCTCACTACTTTGCTTACTAATAGAAACGGTGCAAAGCTCAGACTTTCTGCCTGTATTGCATTTTTATCCAGGAAGTGCTACCAATCTTGCCGATGTACATATGATATGATATTCTGCTGACAGCAATCATTCTGTTCTTCAGCAAAAGGCGTAAAAGTACAATGTCAGAACAAAAAATACAAACCAGGTCTCTCCCCCTCAAGGTCGTCTTTACTCGTCCATCGAGTGGGCCATTGCCTGATCCTCGCGAAGTAGCCGAATTTGTGGAGTCTGCTCACAAGACTCCTACCTATACTGCGGCTCGTGTGCAGGTACCGGACCTCTCGCAAGCCTCCGAGAAAGAGCGCCGTTCCCAGCAGGTTAAAGAACTGGTGCGTCTGTGTGGCGTGCTGCGCGCCGACTTGAGCAAGGATGAAGTGTTACAGCAGATAGTAGGCTCGATGTCGGTCTGTACTGGCTTCCGTAATCTGGTGGTCAACCTGCTCGATAAGAGTAACCAGTTTTTCCTGCCTGCTGCGGTGGTTGGCGTTTCAAGAGAGGACGAGCGTGCACTGCTGGGAAAGCCGATTCCGCTGAATTTTATTGAAAATCTTATACAGCATGCAGAGTTTTGTATCAGTCAAAGTTACTTTGTGCCTCATCACCTGGACTCTACTATTTTCACTGATGATATTCCATCAATTGTCCCGATGGAGAATACAGAGGCGAGCGATATACCAGGGCAATGGCATCCTTTAGATAGCTTAATTGTCCCGCTGTATAGCCCGCGTGAGCAGAAGCTACTGGGCTTTCTCTCGCTAGATAATCCTGAGGATGGTAAGGTACCAACTGAAGAAGCTATCGAAATCGTTGAGTTATTTGCGAACAAAGCTGCTCTCGCGATCGACAACGCGCATATCTTTGAGGAGCGTGAGGCCGAGCGGATCGCATTGGAGCAAGGGATTACTGCGTTACGTAACGATCTGGATCTGATGGCGCAGGGTGATTTACGCCAGGCTATTCACTCTTCTCATCCCAAACTGGTCCCCGTTACGGAGTCGATAAATGCTACTATCGATAAGATCAATGCAATTCTTTATGAGATGCAGGCTATGACGGTTGCTGTGGATATGCATATGAATAATGTGCATTTGAATAGTGAGACCCTGGCCCAGGATGCACAGCAGCAGCAGCAGCAGATCAATACGATCGCCAATACGATCAACGATTTTGCCATTATGATGCATACGATCTCACAACGGGCTGCCTATCTTTCGCAGACCGCTTTTGAGGCCATGGAGGTCACGAACGATGTGCAAAGCAAGGTGGATCGGGTGATCGAGGGGATGAGCATGGTGCGTGATGCGACTCTGCAATCCGCTCGCCTGATGAAATTGCTCGGTGAGAGTGGACAGCAACTGAACGAGACCAGCGTTCCGCTCAACGATCTGACGACCAGGATGCACCTGATCTCACTCAATGCAGCGATTGAGGCGACGCGTGGTGGTGAACAGGGGCAGAGCTTTACCGTCATCGCGCAGGAGATGCGTAACCTGGCAATGATCAGTGCCGCTGCTACCCGCAAGATCAATGATTATATCCGCACGATTCAGCAAGAGACAACGCAGGTCGCGCATAGTGTTGAACAGAGTACCCAGACTGTTGTGGCGCAGAGTGAGTCTGTTATGCAGACAGGCGTTTCACTCGACGCCATGAGTGAAGTGACCGAGCAACTGAGCAACCTCGTCCAGGAGATCTGTGCGACCGCCGACACACAGACTCAGGGTTCGCAACAGATGATGACGGCGGTTCATGAGGTGCGGCGTATGACCAGTGATGTCACCAGTCATATGGAAGAGATGCGTACCTCAGTCAATAACCTGTTTGAGTCTGCGAACTCGCTGCGCAAGAAGATGACGCAGATTCAGCTACGTTAATAGCATAGGGGATGGCTCAACTTTTTTTACGCCGTCTACGCTGCCTGGGTTGTGGTATCGGCTGCTCGTATTCACGATATAGAAGCTTGCCGATCCGCCACCCGAGGTACCCCAGGGCAATCATTGCGATAATCGCGACCAGCACCATCAAGATGCGTACAAGAATGCTGAGATTCGAGTTGAGCGCCTTATACAGCGGGTCAGCATAGAAGCGACTGAGAAGCGCGATACTGACGCTTAACAGGAGTCCAATCACAACTCCCAGACAGCAACCGAGCGGACCACCATTTACCTCTCCTTGTGCCTCTGGTGGCAACGCGGCCAGAGGATCGTCAGGAATAGTAGACGATGTAGCAGTCTCTTCCTGCGTATGTTTAGCAGGGGTATCCGTTGGCGATGTACTCTCTGCGCTCTCTGTATTCTCTCTCTGCGTTGGTTGTGTGGGCGATGCATTGGGCGCGGTTGACTCCTCATCCAGGGGAGGCTGATATGCCTCTTCTGGACGGGGTGTGTCATTGTTTTCTTCCATTGAAAACGAATCTGGTGGTGTAGACACAAACAAAATCCTTTTACACAATAATCTGCGTTGTTAGAAGGTGCCGAACTGCCGATCACCGGCGTCGCCCAGACCAGGTACAATATAGCCCAGGTCGTTCAGCGACTCATCAAGAGCGGCGACATAAATATCGATGTCGGGATGAGCCTGTGCAAGTTTGAGCAGACCATACGGTGCTGCAATAATGCCAATATAGGAGATGCGCGGAATACCCCGGCGTTTCAAAATATTGATCGCATCAATCGCTGATCCACCAGTTGCCAGCATCGGATCGACCGCATAGACAACTTGCATATCGACCTGGTGTGGCAACTGATTGTAATATTCGAGTGCTTGCAGTGTGCGCTCATCGCGCTTCAAGCCAAGATGCCAGACCTGGATATCAGGAATAACCTGGCGGAAGCCCTCAGCCAGTCCAAGGCCTGCGCGTAGAATAGGGGTAATGCCGATACCGCCAGCCAGGCGATGGCCTATAGTTGGCTGAAGAGGCGTCTCTATCGAGATCTTCTCTAGTGAAAGTGAAGCCGTTGCCTCATAGGCCAGCAGTGCACCGATCTCATGTACTAGTTGATAGAACTGAGGCGTCGGTGTATTCTTGTTGCGCAGCAATGTCATCTTATGCGCCATGACCGGATGGTTCGAGATATGGACACGCGGGAGATTGAGCACCTCTTCACGCTTCGGCTGCGGAATTCCCTGCATTGGCAGTCGTGGTTGCTCATCCTGCTTACTTGTTCCTAACATAGTATTACCCTCATTGTTGATCGCATCGTCAAATCTTTACAGGAAATTGTACCAAAGTTGTGCGCATGCGTCGAGTAAAAAGATATCACGCCCTGCAACTCCCTCATGTATAGTCCATTGGTCAAGCTTGTGGTTCAACTTTCATACTCATATGTTATACTACACGCATGGTTATAGCTGTAGCGAAAATTACAGTGCATTTGCCGGAATGCCACTCATTAAAAGAAAAACGGCAGGTAATCAAATCTATCATGGCTCGTGTACGTAACCAGTTTGAGATCTCAATTGCTGAAGTTGGTGAGAATGAACTCTGGCAGCTGGCTGATTTAGGAATGAGTTGCGTAAGTAATGATGGTCAGCACGCAAGTGAAGTGCTCGATCACGTACGACGCTATATAGAGGAGACCCGCCCTGATATAGTTGTCTCGGCATTTGAAACAGAATTGATTCACTGGTAAAAATTGTATGGTACACATACTCGATACTGCTCGCTTCGATGGCTTACCAGTATCAGTGACAATCCTTGGTGTGCGCGTTGATCGTCTGACCCAACACCAGGTACTCGCTGCCATTGAGCGCATGATCTCTCTCTTTCGTACTGGCGACTCTCAAGCGCAATCGCCTCCTTCTTGCCAGCAGATAGTCACCGTTAATCCTGAGTTTGTTATGGCTGCTCAGCACAATTCCCTCTTTCGCCAGTGTATTAATCAAGCCGCGTTAGTCATGGCTGATGGTATTGGTATCGTGCTGGCTGCTCGCTATCTTCGTAAGCCTGTGCCCGAACGCGTGACTGGTGTCGATACGCTGATTGCCCTGGCGCAGCTCTGCGCGGAACGAGGCTATCGCGTCTATCTGTTGGGTTCTGCTCCGGGGATCGCCGAGCTGGCTGCTACACGTCTACAGGTGTTGGCTCCTGGACTCCAGATTGCTGGTAGCTATGCAGGGTCGCCAGCGGAGGCAGAAGAGGCAGATATTCTTGAGCGCATCCGCGTGAGTAACGCTGATCTATTATATGTTGCCTATGGTGCGCCGGCACAGGATCTCTGGATACAAAGGAACCTCGAACGGCTCCCGGTCGCTGTTGCGATGGGGGTAGGGGGTTCATTTGACTTTCTGGCTGGCAAGCAACGCCGTGCGCCGCGTTGGATGCAGCGTATGGGCCTGGAGTGGCTCTATCGCTTGTATCGTGAGCCATGGCGTTGGCGACGTATGCTGGCATTGCCGCAGTTCGCACTGCGCGTTATTGTAAAGGGGCAAAAATCTTGAAAGGGCAATCGTATGTCGCTTGATACTCCTGTCTCACTACCAGCCTCTGCACGCTTGCAATCCTTGATTCGTAATTTTGCCGGGAAGCGTATGCTGGTGGTTGGGGATATGGTTGCGGATGAATATCTTATTGGTCGTCCTACACGTATCTCACGCGAAGCTCCGGTCTTAATCCTTGATCTGGATGAGGAGCGGACGACCCCTGGTGGTGCCTGTAACGTGGCAGTGAATGCCAGCGCACTGGGCTCGGAGGTCTATCTTTCTGGCGTTGTCGGTAATGATCTGCCAGGCGAACGGCTACGCAAGGCTGTCGCGGCTTTGCAGATGCATCAAGAGGGTTTGATCACCGATGAGCAGCGTCCCACCTCAACGAAGACGCGTATCCTGGCGGGGAGTCCGCAGATTGTGCAGCAGCATATCGTGCGTGTTGATCGTGTCGATACCTCGGATGTGGGGGAGCCATATAAGAGTACGCTGATCTCGTATATCGAGCAGATCTTACCGGCGATTGATGCGGTTGTGCTCTCCGATTATGAGAACGGCATGATCAGTCCAGAGATTATCGAGACCTGTGTTCCGGCCGCACGTGCGCTGAATAAGGTTGTGGTTGTTGATGCCCATGGCTCACTCTTCCGTTTCCAGGGCGTAACCGCTCTGACGCCAAACCAGCCTGAAGCTGAGGCCACACTCAAGATGACGATCAATAATGAGGACGATCTCAACGAGGCTGGCCACCGTTTGCTTACTGGTAGTAATGCGCAAGGTGTACTCATCACCCGTGGTAGTGAAGGGATGAGTCTCTTTGAGGCCGGACAACCTCCATTGCATCTGCCGATCTATCCGCTGCCCTTTACCGGTGAGATTGTCGATACCAATGGTGCTGGCGATACTGTTGCCGCTACTTTTACACTGGCCTTAACCGCTGGCGCGAATATGCACGAGGCTGCTTATCTGGCGAATGCCGCTGCCGCCCTGGTCGTTCGTCGTCTGGGTTGTGCCAGCAATACTCCTGAAGAATTGATAGGAATCCTCCATGCGTGATGCGATAACGACAGAAAAGATTTTAACTCGCCCTGTTCTGGCTACCGAGGTACGTCGGCGTCAGCAGGGTGGTGCGCGCTGTGTCTTTACGAATGGCTGCTTTGACCTGCTCCATCTGGGCCATATCCGCTATCTACAAGAGGCTCGTGCTCTGGGAGATTTTCTGGTACTGGGACTGAATGATGATGCCAGCGTCCGGCTGTTGAAGGGTCCGACGCGACCATTGATCGCTGAGAATGCACGTGCAGAGATCCTGGCTGCTCTTGCCTGTATAGACTATGTTACTATCTTCCCGGAACGTACTGCCGGTGCTCTGGTGGATGCACTCCAGCCAGATATCTATGTCAAGGGTGCGGATTATGCCATGTCAGCGGATGGTGGCAATGAGCCAGATCTCAGTAAATTGCCCGAAGCCGAGCACGTCCTGGCCTACGGAGGGGCTCTGCGCTTTATCGCTTATCTGCCAGGTTACTCAACGAGCGCGTTGATCGAGAAGATCAAGCATTTGCCCTGATGGATGATGAAGTTGTGGTGGATGTAGAGATTCTGCCAGTGCCCGTTGGTGGCAGCATGGCGGCAGCCGGGCCTGCACTAGATGTAGTAGCGACTGTCGCTGCTCTACTGCGTGCAGGCAGGTTTTAGGGTGTATCTTCTGGTTCAGGTACATGGGCAAAGAGATCATTCTCTCCGACGATATCCTCGCCAACCCGTGAGGTTGCGAGCTGATAATACTCCCGGTTATGCCATTTTCTCTGAATCTGTCGTGGGAGACGATTAATAGGGAGGACGGGATCAACCTGATTATGGAGCGACCAGGCGTGCATCTTCTCATCGAGCCAGGGTTCGACATCCAGCAGAATATCGATCTGGTCCTCTGAGAAGCCAGTGTGCTCACTATCCAGATTCTTGAAGACATTATCGAATGCGCGGTCCTGGATCCACTCAGCCATCATAGCGACCTGACGTCGTGAATAAGAAGTGTAGTAAAGCTTTGCTGCCGAATGCGCGGGACCCATCTCAGGATAGAGCGCATCATCGGCTGCGACGTGGTACGCTCCAATTGTATGTTTGTAGATAGCGATATGGTCTGGGTGCCCGTAGCCCCCAGATTCATCGAAGGTAATAATAACCTGGGGACGGAACTCGCGGATGATGCCGGCCAGTTTACCGATCACCTCGGCTGGACTGGCCTGTATAAGCGCCTCTGGATGCTGGTTATCTGCCGTACCAGGCATGCCTGAATCGCGGTAACCCAGGAACCACAGGTTGCGTACATGGAGGGCATCAGCCGCAGCGCGCATCTCTTCTTCGTTTATCTCGCCAAGATTATGTGGCGCTGCAAGTATAGAATCAGACGCCTCCCCTACCTCGCCCCGTGTCGCATAGACCAGACCGGTCTCGACACCATCCTCGTGATATTTCAGGAGTGCGCCGCCGATTAGCCCTTCGTCATCGGGGTGGGCGAAGACGCCAAGTAGCCGCTTCGTTGACATGACTTTCTTTTCCTTCTCCTGCCTTGCCGTTTTGGTTGGAACCTTTCTGCTACTGTAGCATGTGCCAGGAAGAACTGTCAATTCTCAAGTTCAGGCACTCGTATCGTCACGGTATCATATCAAGGTTTTCGCGTGACGAGGAAAAATGAATGGAAGGGGATATCGACGTACCTCTCCTGTTGAAGAAGGTGATGAATCTTTACGGTGGAGACGCTAGCCGCATACATGCTCGATATTGTGGCCTTTACTGAGAGCGCTCTTTTTTTCGCCGCTTCAGATGAAAATAGGTCCCCAACAGGGCTCCTGTGAGAGACAGAATTGCCACTATCCAATAAACCCATATATGAGTCCAATCAGGTATCGGGTTTCTCGCATCTATAACGGCATGAACAATCATATAAATAGCCATAAAGAGCAGTGCTACTATATTTGCTATAGACCATACCAAATCTTGCTTCTGCTTATTCTTTTTTCGCTTTTTTCGCATTGTTATTCGCCTCGTTTCATATACGTCGTTTCCTTCATACAGGTTACGAATGGCAAGACACATACCACGACACCAGTAAGAAATACCCTTCCAACTGTTCGGATTGTTCACCCGGTCGCACCTGTGCAGTATGGTCCAGCAAGTAAACCGGATCACTCAAAATACATCGCTGATATTTATTTATTTTGTTTGTTTGTTTTATCTAATTTTCTTTGTATTGCTCTACTAATTAATGAGGTTATAAGGCCTGCAAGTGCCGTTGCTGACACCAGAGGGGTCGTTTGCAAGATGAAGTCTATAAATGTAAGGTGATCATCTATATGAACATACTTCTCTACTAAAAATAGGGCTATACCTAAAAAATAGCATCTAAAGTTATAAATATGAGCCCTGGATAATTTCTTTTTTTCATAGTATGCCTTCCTAAATGAGTTGCTATTTTTCTGTTACCTGTATATTTCATACTCCTTTTTAGGTTTGTTGTCCAGCTTTTTACTATTGTCCTTGTTAGATGGAGGTGCTTATGGCAAGTCCTGTTCGTATTCTTGGGGTGTTTGTGGATACTCTCTATCTTAATGTCTATCAAACAGATATCAGGTTTCAACCAGTGAAAAAGGGAATATCTGAAGAGTTAAAGCTTAAAAATCAGAAATTGAAGGATCTGGCACAGGAGTTAGAAGAGAACATCCCTACACGATCTGTCTTTGACGGTTCTCCTCTCCTCACGATGACCAAAGGTTCTGAGGGCTTCAACTTTTATTGTACTCTAAAGAATAGTTCCTCCTATTCTAGCTCTTGTATAATATTCTTTAATGATCTTCTATGTATTCTTTAGGCTCTAGAGGCCGTCCCATGGCTGTCTCATGAATTGCCTTTTGTTGCTATTAGCCTATCCCTATAGAATAGAACAAGCATTTAGACTATCACTCTATCTTTCCTGTGGAAAATATGTTACACTCTGTTTAGGTGTAGGTATTTGCTTTCTACTCAGGTAGCTTGCTGTTTTATGATCCTGCGGCCTTTGAGCGGGCTCTCTTTTATTTTCTTATTATGCCCGTGAAGGAAATGGGATGTATTCTGTGGGGTGAATAGAAAAGAGATACATGCAACTCTAGCAATTTTTAGTATCTTTGAAACATCTTATACTGTAACGAGCGCTCTATCGAGTGCGCTATGCGTACTGTACTATATATAGAAAAATGACGATGAAGCCATGCGCAACGCATAGCTGTAATTGGGAGAGTCCGAGGAGATATTTAAATGGCGAGAGCGGTTTTAGATAAAGAGCTGAAAGAACTGGATGATCAGATTATTCGCCTGGGTGCACTCGTTGATGAGGCGCTAGATAAAGCTCTTGAGGCGTTGAAGACCGGGGATCTGGCACTGGCTGGGATGGTGATAGAGGCTGATACTGCGGTCGATCATCTGCGCACCACTGTTGAGGAACATGCTGTACGTCTCTTGACCTTACAGCAGCCGCTGGGTGGGCGTGATCTACGTCTCTTGACCTCGGCTCTGTCGATTGCTGGCGATCTGGAGCGCACGGGTGATGGCGCTGCTGGTGTCGCTCAGATTCTGTTGCGGATGGCTCCTTTGCGTGGCGAAGGAACGGCTGCTACTGTTGCTCGCAGTAGTGTGGATCCGCAGATCTCTGAGGCTTCGGCTATGAAGGGTCTGTTAGAACTGGGCTATGAGGCACGTCGTGTCTTGCAAGGAACTATGAAGGCGTATGCTGAACGAGATGTGAGGGCTGCTCGCTATATCTGGGAGGAGGATGATGTGGTTGATGTGCGCTATCATCTGGTACGCCATGATCTGATGGCGATGATGGCTGGTGGGCATGCTATCCCTGCGTTACAGAATGACTCAAAGGCGCTGCAACGTGTTACCTATCTCCTCTGGATTGCGCATAAGCTGGAGCGCGTCGCCGATCATAGTACAAATATCTGCGAGCGTATCGTGTTTGCTATTGAAGGCGAGACAGATATTCAAGCTGCCCAGCATGCCTTGAACGCGCAGCAACAGCAGCCAGGAAATGATCCCTCGCTAGCTTAAGGTCTGTGGGTTCTGGACCGTTAGTTGTTTTTCTGGATGGCGGTCCAGAAATAGCCAGCGAGCTGTGTATAGCCTGCTGCGCTAGGATGAAAGCCATCACTACTGATATATTCGGGATGTGCGGTAAGCTGGCTGTTGGCCTGGTATAGATCAACGAGTGTGGCGTCATATTTTTTTGCGATGACTGCGATCTGTGCGTTCCATTGCTGTATCTCTTTTTCTATCTCTGCTTTTGCCAGTCCTCCTCGTGCGATACCGTTGGAGATAGCTGGGAGGAGCGTGAGATCAGGTAGGTTAGCGATGTAGATACTCGCCTGGGTTTGCGTATGGAGGCGCTGCAAGAGTGTCGTGAGATCATTCATGTAGTTATCGTATGGTACACGTGCGACAAAGTCGTTGGCAACCAACCAGATTGTTACGAGTCTGGGGTCGGTGGCGATTGCGATCGGGAGCTCTTTCTGGAGAGCCTCGTGAAGATGGATACCACTGATACCCAGGTTAATATAGTGTGAGCCTCTGGGTAGATGGTGGTCAATCAAGGCAACATAGCCCTGGTTGTCTGGTTGTGTGGTTCCGACACCGACCGCATCTGATGCACCCAGAGCTGTATAGACAACGGGTCCGCTGGCAATAGGTTCATGTGCGATTGTTTTTGGCTGTGCCACGCCTGGAGCACTACAGGCTGTGCAGAGTAAGGTGAGCAGGAGGACGAGTGCGCCGAACTGTTGAGCATGAGATGTGAGTGGTGCGAGTGGCGCGAATGGCGCATATGGTGCACGCCTCTGTCTTCTGTTCTGGTGGAAGTCGCGTTGTGTCTGGTACATAGTTTCTTCTGCTTTATAGATGCTAGTGAAGATATTTAACCTTTTTGATCTTATCGTCTCTCATTGTATCATAAATATACGTAGAGGTTTGAGCGGTAGGAAAATGTGCGAAGATAGGAGGGCTAGCGTTTGGTAGCCCTCCGCATAGTTGTGTATGGATAGTGCTGCTATAACTTCTCGTTATGCGCCAGAGACAGATGAGAAGCCGGGTTGACCGTCGAAGTTATACAGGTTCTCGATCTTAATAAAGTCGAAGCCCTTTTCTGTAACACGGTTTAAGAGTGCAGTGATCTGGGCGTGGGTAATCACTCCGTCAGAGAGGAAGCGACAGCGCCAGTGGTCTGTAGTGAAGGTTTCTGCCATACCGTTGGGCCAGACGCGGGCACCACGATTGGAGATTAATTGCAGTTTCAGGCCATCGACGCTAATGGTTTTGAACTGTTCACCCAATTCATTGAAGTTGCCCTTGTTCCAGTCGATATAGACGTCGACGCCGACCAGCTCTTTTTTCTCCTGGGCTGCATGCTCTTTGATCTCGCGGGAGTCCGGCACCTTAGGTGTTGAGCTGTATTTCACTGGAGTAAGCTGCTGTGGTTCCTGACCTACACGTGCGATAACCGCCTCTGCGAACTCTTTCGTGCCGACCTTCTGTTTGCTTACACCCTCTTTGTAGATGTCATACGTATGGATACCGTCTTCGATGGTGCGTAGCCAGGCATTGTGTACTCGTGTCGCGACCTCGGGTTGTCCGATATGGACGAGCATCAGGACCGCACCCATCAGCAGGCCCGAAGGGTTAGCGAGGTTCTGACCGGCGCGACGTGGTGCCGAACCATGGATCGCTTCGAACATCGCGCACTGCTCACCGATATTGGCGGAACCTGCGAGGCCGACCGAACCAGCGATCTGGGCGGCAACGTCGGAGAGGATATCGCCATAGAGGTTTGGCATGACGATGACGTCGAAGGCTTCCGGCGTATCGGCCAGCTTGGCCGCACCGATATCGACGATCCAGCTTTCGTTCTCGATGTCAGGATACTCTTTCGCGATCTCGTCGAAGACTTTGTGGAACAGCCCATCGGTCTGCTTCATAATATTGTCTTTGACGAAGCAGGTGACTTTTTTGCGATTATTTGAGCGGGCGTACTCGAAGGCGTAGCGGACAATCCGCTCAGAGCCTGGTCGACTGATCAGCTTCAAGGACTCCATCATATCGTGCGTCTGGCGATACTCGATACCGGTATAGGTATCTTCTTCGTTCTCACGAACAATAACGACGTTCATTTTAGGATGTTTGGTCGCGATGAAGGGGTCATAAGCAACACTGGGGCGAACGTTGGCATAGAGGCCAAAGGTAACACGGGTAGTGACGTTCAGGCTCTTATACCCACCACCCTGGGGTGTGGTAATTGGAGCTTTCAAGAAGACTTTGGTGCGGCGTAGGGATTCCCAGGCACCGGGTTCGACGCCAGTGGTGATGCCGCGCAGATAGACCTTTTCGCCAACTTCAATCGTCTCTGGCTCGATCTGTGCTCCAGCGGCCTCGATGATATGAAGTGTGGCATCCATAATCTCAGGTCCGATGCCGTCCCCGTGGGCCACCGTAATCGGGGTTTTATTTGCCATGCTACAGGAGTCCTTTCTTCGTTATCGTGGACCCTTTTGAAAGGGTGTCGCGCGCGTTGTATTAGAAAAAAGCGCACGTATATCACTCGGAGATACGCGCTCATATGCCTTACAATATGGCTCTGCAAGCGAAAACAGAAATTGGGTAATCACTGACACAAGGTGTCAGTGATTACCCGCATTGTATCACAAACAGTCTTACGCTGTTGTTTGCGTGGGCTGGCTTACGGGCGTCAGCGCACCGGTTTGAATATTGATGATCAGGCCATCAACGGGCAGATTCTTTGGGAGGAAGGGACTGTTACGTATGACGTTGACAACCTCTTGTACATTCAGATGTACGTCTGTAAAGGCACCGATCCATTCTACCAGACCATTGATATCGCCCAATCCTTCTTTCTGGATCAGTTGTTCAGGATCTACACCGAGCGCCTGCATCGTGCCGGTGAGTGCCGCTGGATTCACCTTGCTGAGTCCGCACTCTGTATGCCCGACGACGATAACTCTGCGTACCCCAAGCAGGTAGATACCGCCAGCCAGTGAGCGGATGAGGTCATTATTGGCGTGTGCGCGGTCCGGCTTAGAAATAGTTGCTCCTGCTGTACGCAGTTCAAGAACGTCGCCACGTTCCAGTCCGAGCGCTTGCTCAAACGTAGTAACGAGACGGCAGTCCATACAGGTGATGATGGCTGTATGCTTGCGCGGTGCATGTCCGATCTGTGGTAGGGTTGTGCTCGCGAGAAAGCGTTTGTTGTGCTCCAGGATATCATTCAGCATCGGGTTTACCTTTCTACTGTACAGAATAGTAATGGGAATATTGCTCTCTACCTCGATGACTGCTTCAGTTTATCATAGCGGCATGAAACGTACAAATCACTAGAAGCTACGCGACGTTGCCCGTCATGATCCTACATGATCAGATATATTCAATCTCGATTGTACCCCAGGCAATCGCTCCAGAAGAGGAGCCGCGCAGGATAGTGGTCTGTAAGCCGGTCTCCTGTTCGTATTGCTCAACAATCCGCTGAATCTGTTCATCTGCACCCTTGCGTGCCAGCACGGCAACGGTACCACCACTACCACCTCCAGTGATCTTGGCTCCATACAGCTGTGCCGCTGAACCTGCCTGATGTACGAGCTCTACCAGTCGGTCTGTGCCGTGTGAACCGAGACCACAGGCGCTATAGCTGGTATGTGATTGATACATCAGCTCGCCCAATAACGCAAGGTTGCTCGCATCACTGCCAGGATGAGACAGTAGTGCGCGAAAGAGCCTGACTCGATGATGCTCATAGATAGGGTGGGCCGTTGGTTGGCGTACTGCGTAGCTCTGCTCTGGATCGATATGCGTCACTCTGTCGGTTGAGCCACCGTAGCGTGCCAGGAATGTTGCGCCTTCGATTGTCTCAGGGATCAGCTTGCGATAGGTGGTCTCCCAGCGCGAAGGAGAGATATTGGCAAGGTAGCCCTGCCAGTGTGGATCAGTGATAGTGACATGCTGGTCATCGTCGAAGACTGTATGCAGTCCCATAAGCTCTGCAATGATACGATATCCCATAAACGCACCGATGCGTACTGATCCATAGTCTACCCCTACAACTGCATGACGCACACCTGAGTCGATGCCCCATATCTCCACATCTTCCGGGAGAGGAACGGTTCCTTGCAGCTCGGCTGGCTGGCATAAAAGGGCGAGCAGGCTATCTTTTTCACCGCAGGCTGAGCTCATTTGATCCATGACGCCGCACGGGGCACCCACGATTAGATTCTCAACTTTTTGGCAGAGGATAGCGAGTTCTCTGCCGTTCAAGTCCAGTTCACACAGACTGTTGATGGCTTGCATAGCGGCTACTTCAAGCGCTGCTGATGAACTGACCCCTTTGCCGATGGGGACCTCACAGTGCAGGTGGATGCGTAGTCCTTTGTCCAGACGCAGGTAGCCTTCTCGTTGTAAGACGACCAGTACGCCGATGACATAGGCTGCCCATGCTTTTTGTGGATCAGCGACGAGCAGGCGATGAGCTGCGCTATAGCCGATCGGTTCTCCTTGCTCATAGAGTGTTGCCAGTGGGAGATACACGATCGGGTCTACATGGATCGCCGAGGCCTCTGTGCTACAGACCGTGATCACTGGCTCGTCGCTGAATTGTACAGCGGCTAGCGTGGCGACGGCAATAGGCATCTCTAAGACCAGAGAGCCAGAATAGTCGGCGATGCCGCCCATGAGATCCAGGCGACCAGGAGCCCGTGCAAGCGTAATGGGGGTATTGACCGCAAAATAGTTGCTGGCGCTGGTATGCAGATAGGTAAGGAAACGTTCGATATCGGATGCGGTCTCATCCTGGGGCATGTGCCGACACTGCCACATAGGAGGTGACTCCTTTCACATGATGCTTTTATGCTCTACTTTTTACTGAATTTGCCACTCTTTTACAGCAATTGATCTGCATAGATCTGTTAGCGTACGAGGAGGTGATGCTCTTGTAAGAGTGTCTGTAACGTTGTAGCAATCTGGTTGTAAATAGTATGATTAGCATAACCGATCCAGGCAACTTTTGTCGAGACATCCAGTGGTGCCGCAAGCTGCTTTCCGTGCTCATCAGTAATGATGATGCCCAATTGACGAGCAATCAGCTCAGTGCAGAGGTCATAGGGATGACAGGCCAGTCCGAGCGCCTGACCGCGTGCCTGTAATGACGCTTCGACGAGCGGACGCAGGTCGGCGCACCAGCGATCGTGACCCATCATCAGCTCATAGAACTGGCCGCCACTGGAGATATACTGATCCTCAAAGGCCTGGACGCGGCCTGCCTGGGCAGGTCCCAGCGTATGATAGATAAGCTCGTCATCTATGGCGGCCAGTTCGGCGCGTGGTCCAGGGAAGAAGCGTGAGATATTGCCGTACCCCTGCTCAATTGTGTTTGCTTGCGATGGCTGAGGGTGGAGCACCATATGCTCACCGGTCAGACGGTTGTAGCGTTCGCCCTGTACCGCCTGACCGGCAATGGTCCAGAGACTATCGCTCAGATGCTGCTTAACCAGCGGGATCTCGGTCTGCACTGCCAGTTCGATATCCGATAACCTCGTGTCGTCACCGTGATTGGTTGCGACGCCGGTCAGGATCCAGGCTGCGCGTTTCTGATACATCAGTCCACGCGTACCGTCGATAGGATCAATAATAATGCGCAGTTCAGCCTCTTCAGGAGAAGTTTCAGGTGGAAAGACCATCACACCATCCTCTCCCAGTCCTTCAGCGATCAAGACAAATGACCACGACTGGCCCAGGGCTGCGAAGTGGTGGAGCAACACCTTTTCAGAGACACGGTCAATAGCAAATACGGTATCGCCTGCTTGTTCAGCAACGATCTCGCTTAACGCAGCGAGTGAGCTACGTTCGCAGGTAGCTACTACTTCGTCGCGCATCGCCGCATGAACCTGCTGGATAGCCTGTAAAAGTTCGTTGATTGCACGAATCATCCCTACACCTCTATTCTTTATCCTTACATATGTAGGAGGACGCAATTGGTCCTCCCTAAGATTCTACGCCAATTTTGGTATTCGATAATGGGTATTAGAAACTTTTTGCAGTTCCAGTGCTGTGTCTTCTGGCAATGTGTCGCTAATAAAGTTTCCTCCACCGATCTCGGGACCGGCCAGATATTTCAAGGTAGTGGGATTTCTGAGCGGCGGCTGGAAGCTGATAAAGAAATGGAAATTGGGATACTCGCCGTCTACTGGTGCCTGATGCATACACATGACGTAGGGGAATGGTAGTTGCCAGAGGTTATCGTAGCGGACCGTTACCTCTTTCATTGTCAGCGCTAAGGAGACGACTTCGTCTTCCGTGAGTTCTGCGATGGAGGAGACTCGGCGTTTCGGAGCGATGTAGACCTCATAGGCATAGCGTGCGAAGTAGGGGACAAAAGCGATAGCGTGCTCGTCCTCAAAGAGGATGCGCCTGCCATCCTGTTGCTCTGCCTCTATAATAGCTGCAAAGAGTTCAGCGCCGGTCTCGCTCTTGTAACGCTGCATTGCGAGTAGCTCGGTCTCAATGGTCTTAAAGACAAAGTTGGTTGCGTAGATCTGTCCATGTGGATGGGGATTCGAGACACCTACGACCTCACCTCTATTCTCGAAGAAAAGCAGATGTTTGACGTTTGGGCGCTGGCGGAGAGCATAGACCTGATCCTGCCAGGTGGCTATAATCTCTTCAATATTCTGCAATGGCATCTCGGCCATGGTCAGGTTATGTAAAGGATTGAAGCAGACTACACGTGCGATCCCACGCGCATTGCGGCTCTGGTAGAGGTGAGCGGGCGCTATTGGCTTTTCGGGAGCGTTTTGCCCGACACAAGGATGATCATTATCAAAGACATGCACGCTCCTGTAGTTGGGATTGCGTTCGCCCGAGACGCGTAGATTGCCTGGACAGAGATAGCAATTATACTGATAGGTGGGAATATCTTTATCGCTGATCGCGACGGTCTCACCTCTCCAGGGGCGCCCCTGCCGATGTGCGGCAATGACGACCCATTCTTCACGGAGAGGGTGCCAACGTTCCTCCCACTTCAACGAATGAGAAACGTTTGTTGTACTCATAATGTTGATCCTCATTGTGGTCGCTATTGAAAGAAAGTGCTGCTCGACGGCTTTACCTGTATCTATTGCACATGCGTTATTACACTATTTCCAGCGTCAGGAAGAGTATCCTATGCAGAGTATACTGCGCAAATCGCGTAGCGTCAATGCGCATTTGTGCATATCTGAGAGCTGTATACGCCGAAATATTTACCTGTATGAGTGCCGATGCCCACTGCAAGTCAGTCTGGTAGAGATATTAGCCGGCATTATAGTGGTGAAAATTGGGTTTTACGGGATTAAGCAGATAGAGTGTACCATATTTAAGAGGGGAGTGGCTCTTCGTATTTTTGTCACGTTTGCGCATTCGTGCAATTCAATGTATGCATGTATGGTGAAAAAAAGCCACTACATTCATTACAATCGCATATGAATGTAGCGGCTTCTATTATTCCATGTGGTTGAAGGTATTCAAAGCACTCACAGCAGCCCTTATTGGCATTGCAGCTTACTGCTCAGAATCGTAGCCATTAGGATGTGTGCTGTGCCAGCGCCAGGCTGTACTGATAATCTCTTCCAGACCGTACTGGGGTTTCCAGTCCAGTTCCCGTTGTGCTTTGCTGCTATCGGCCCAGATAGCGATAGGATCACCGGGACGGCGTGGGGCGAGATTGACTTTGAAATCGACACCGCTAATGCGTTTCGCCGCATCGACGACCTCTTTCACCGTGCTACCGACACCAGTACCCAGGTTGTAATCGGTACTCTTGTTGGTCTCGGCAACGCGCTCGATCGCTTTGACGTGTGCTACCGCCAGATCGACAACGTGGATGTAGTCGCGTATGGCTGTGCCGTCCTTGGTTGGATAGTCGGTACCGAAGACATTGACAGCTTCTGTTTTACCAATGGCAGCCTTCATAACCAGCGGAACCAGATTACCCGTGACAGTCCAGTCTTCACCGATCTTATTATCAAGCGAGGCACCAGAAGCGTTGAAGTAGCGCAGGCTAACTGAACGCAGGTTTGTTGTCTTGTCAAACCAGCGTAACATCGTCTCAACCATGAGTTTGGTCTCACCATAGACGCTCTCTGGACCGAATGGAGCATCCTCGGTAACTGGTAGATCTTTTGGTGTACCGAAGACCGCGCAACTCGATGAGAAGACAAAATAGCGGCAGTCGTGGCGTAGCATCGCCTCTAACAGAGAGAGCGTACCACTGACATTGTTGCGGAAATATTTCGCTGGCTGGGACATTGACTCACCGGGTGCTTTGTAGGCAGCGAAGTGCATTACCGCATCTGGTTTCTCTGCAGTAAAGATTTTATCGAGGAGTGCTCCATCGGCAGTATCGCCCTGGATGAGCGGTGCACCGAGTAGCGACTGCTTATTGCCAAGTTCCAGGGTATCAAGGATAACGACTTGATGTCCACGAGCAAGTAGCTCACGTACAGTATGCGAACCGATATAACCGGCTCCGCCTGACACAAGTACTTTCATGAGTTCCTCCATATCGAGTAGCTATATAGAACGACAGGAGAGGGCTTCGTGTGTCTGACAAATGCCCTCTCTCAAAAGTATTTTTTGTATGTACATTGCTATATTACTTCATCTGAGAAAAGTATACTGCGCATACCTTCACGTGTCAATGCACATTCGTGCAGAAATATGGCGCGAAGCGTGCAAATTGAGGAAAAGCTGAAGGTAGTATCAGCGTAAAAAAGCCAGGCTAGCTATTGCATGTTTTTGCGGGAAGAAATTTTTAAGCTTTACAAAGTGAGGAGAGGGGAGGCGCATAATAAAAGAAGGTTCTACTTTCCAAAGCAAGAGTAGAGCCTTCTTGTATTTTACGCTTCTATGACTTCAATGTCGTTGGCCCGGAGTTGTGCCACAATTGCCGGGTCTGCATTGCTATCTGTAATGATGTGCTGTACGGAAGAGATTGGCGCAATCGCATGCAGCGCAACCTTCCCAAGCTTGGTGCTATCCGCAAGCACGAATGTATGACGTGCACGCTGGATAGTCACACGATGAGTCAGTGCCTCTAACTGATTCGGACCGGTCAGACCATATTCAGGACTGAGACCAGTGACGCCAATAAAGGCCTTACTGACATACATCTGGCTTAATCCCTGTTCCGCCAGAGGACCGACCAGTGCAAAGAAATCCGGTAGGAAGAGGCCTCCTGTCAGTGTTAGACTGAGACCGCTGACGCTTGCCAACTCCATCGCAATATTGACTGCATTCGTCACAACTGTGAGATCGGGGATCTGCACACGCCGAATACAGCGAGCAAGGTGTGTGGTAGTTGTACCAGGAGAGAGAGCCAGTGTATCGCCGGGTTGGATAAAGCGCAACGCCGCCATGGCGATGCGTGTCTTCTCCTCAACAAAATGGCCCATATTTTTCTGAAAGGTTAAGTCATCAGCATAGGTATAAGACAGATTATCGAGAGGGACCGCCCCTCCATGTACACGACGCAATAATTGTTGTCGTTCTAACTTCTCCAGATCGCGTCGTATCGTAGAAGTATTAACTTGAAGACGTTGGCTGAGATCCTCTGCGAGGACGCGTCCATTTGTCATCAGTTCTTGTAATATGAAATCAACTCGTTTAGCCGCTTCAGACATGTTACTTCCCAAATGGTGGCAATGTGCCGCAATTATATATGCTTGCCTAGTGAAAGTCAAGCTATTTATATAAGCATTATAGAATATGAAACCACCAGGCTAATAAAAAAGGCAAAATATTCTATCAGTATATCTCTATCGAGTGCTAACTGGACTAACGGTAGAAATTATGGTATAGTGTTGAGTACACACTATATATATGCTGGCTTTTGAAACATAGAACGGCAATCCATTGAGTGATAATGTATTGTTAACAGATTTAGAGAACCTGGACAATATAGAAGAAGGATATCTAGGATCGACTCCCCCTCTGGGCATACTACCTCAAAGAGGCGAACGATTTTGGATCGACCGGCCCACACAATTAATAAATGCTGTAAATCTGCTGAAGCAAGCAACGGTTGTCGCAGTCGATGCAGAGTTTACCCAACCGCGAATTCGGGTGCAGAATGATCCCGCTGCGAATGTTCCTCGTCTCGCGCTCCTGCAACTCGCAATTGATAATCATTGCTTTGTTGTTGATGCTTTGCGTCTGCAAGACCTCTCTCCTTTACATGAAGTGGTAGGCAATCCCGACATTGCTATCCTCTTGCATGGTGCCGGTGCAGATCTCCGTGTGATGGCTGCTCGTGATCTTCAGGTTTCTCACTACTTTGATCTAGAAGCTACCAGCCGCTCGATTTTCGGGCAACATGAATCTTCGCTGGCAGCTATGCTACGACGTGCCTTTAACTATCACCTTGACAAGACGTTACAGCGTACTGACTGGACACGTCGACCGCTACCGCAGGCGATGATTTCCTATGCTGCGCGCGATGCTGAGGTGACGCTCGCGCTGTATAACTGGCTTGAGCTCAATTATCATAAGATCTTGCAATTGCATGAGACCGATGGGACGACGGAACAGGCTGCACTCTGGATCGAACCCTTTTTGCGTGGGAGTTCAACACTCTCTCCTGAAATGGCAGTCTCGGAGGCTCGTACAAGTGGCCTATTGCACAGTCGTGCACAGGTGCTTGCGGACTGTCGCGCCGCCCTTGTAAGTATCAAGCAACCGATGCGTCAGAGCCGCCTGTTGCGTTTGATCGCAGATCTCTCGTTGACGCAATTGAGTACCGACATCCTACCAATGTTGCAGGGCGTAACTTCCGATGAACGTTGTGCCAGTGCGCGTGCATTAGGACGTATGGGTATCAAAACAGCGATCGAACCAGTCAGCCTGTTGTTGCATGATCCTGTACAGGATGTACGGAAGGCTGCCCAGACCGCGCTGCGTCACTTACTCACCAAAGATGCGCGTAATACACGGCCAATAGCTTCACGAAATATGGATGGATCTCGGCGCTGGGTGATCGAAAACACGACCCAGCCGTCGACAGATGATGACGATGACGGCTGGAAGTCGCGTTTACGCTCAATTATTGATGCATAATGGATAAGTGCTAAGATCTATGCTTATTAAGAAGCATACGATAATAAGGAAAAGCATAAAACCCTGTAACCGTGCCTCTGCTTAAGGACGGCGTGGGATTCTGGTGCCGATCCAGATCAGCGCAATAATACTGCCGATCATGCTAATCTGGCGTGCTCGTTTCAACCAGAGAGCCTGCTGTTGTGCATCTTTCCAGATAAGATGTGATAGCCATGCAATGAACATATGCCACCAGCCAGACAGGCTGAGTAGGACCTTTCTCTCCGTCAATGACTGTGGCAGGATAGCGATATTGCCTCGTGCCTGGCGTAAGATTGCCGCTCCAACTTTCTCTGTAGTGTGGTCCGTTGCCACTTGCAGATTGCTTTGTGTATACAGCAGTTCAGTGAGCTCTAGAAAATATTCCTGCAAGAGATATTTGATTGCACCCTTCACAATCTTTTGTGTGCGTAAAGAATGTACCTTGCTGCTTGTCAATGTCCCATGATAGGTAACAATGGTAGTCTGTCCTTGTGCTTGTAGTTGTACGGTACAGGCAGCCTGGAAGCTTTCCTGTTCCTCGCTTTCAATCTCAAGGTGATACTGTAATGGATAGCGTTCTTTGCTAATGGCGAGCCGTCCGAGATGGCGGCCCGTAAAAGGACCTTGCTGAATAGAGAGTGCGACCCCAAAGATTTTTGTCTCTCCTGTACTGATCGGTTCAATATATTCAATACCAGGGAGCGTCTTACTAAGGCTCTCCTGTCCAGTGAGAGCCTGCCAGACCTCTGCCGTTGAGGCCTGCAGCGTATGTGTTCCTTCAATAAGCATATCTTATGAGTCCTTTACAATAGATGAGTTCTCGAAGTTAATAAAGAAGAGCTATCATCTGTCGTCGTTTGCAGTCATTATAAGTTAGAAGCTTAGCTGCTGCAACACTTATAACTTTTGTGTTGCATTAGCCAGGGTTTGGGAAGGTCAAAACTCCTAGTGGCCCATGTACAGGCCTTATGTTGTAGAGTTCACCAAAGGTTGCAAGGGTTGCTATACCATAGCTCAAGGTGTATACTTGTCTGCGTATAATTGCGTGAGGAGGAAGTCGGGCTTTAGCCCCCCTCTATGAGGAGCTTGATTTAAATGAAAGTTATTCTGTTAAAAGATGTCGAAGGCTTGGGAAAGGCTGGCGATCTAAAAGAAGTCGCCAATGGTTATGCTCGTAACTACCTCTTGCCGCGCCAGGTAGCCGCAGGAGCGACCCCAGGTCTGGTTGCTAATCGTTCTCAGCGTATCGCTGCCGAGCAGCGTAAGCTTGAGAAACTGAATGAGTCCAATCGCCAGTTAGCTCAGCGCCTTGGCGAAGTTTCGTTGACCTTCAAGGCAAAGGTTGGCACACAGGGCCGTCTCTATGGTTCAATCACGAGCCAGGATATCGCTGCTGCATTGCGTGACGCTGAGAAGATAACGGTTGATCGCCGTGTTATCGATCTCGCTGAGCCGATCCGTTCCCTGGGTTCTTATAGCATTTCTGTGAAGGTTGCCTCTCAACTGGAGTCCAAACTTACCGTTAACGTAATCGATGCGGCTAACGCGTAAGTACTGGTACTCATAGCCCTACTCCGGAAAACATTGACCGTAGATTCGTTCTCACTCTCTTTTATTGTTCCAATAAGAGGAGGGGACAATTAGCGGTCTTTTTTTATGGGTTGGGTCTTTTTTTATGCGTGGGAATGTGATACAAGAGCAATGGGAGGGTAACCTCATGAATAAGAGACCCTCCCATATGGGTATAGTTTATAGCTCTGCTTCAGCTGTGAGTACGATGGCATGGGGGATGTGAGGTAGCAGATCGGAGGCCAGGAGTCCGGCACGCCCGAGGTGCTGGGCTTCGACTGCGAGGTCAGCGGCTGCGGTATGCAGGAAAACGGCTGCGCTGGCGGCATCGAAGGAGCTTAAACCTTGCGCGAGGAAACCTGCGACCATACCAGCCAGGACATCACCAGTACCGGCTGTTGCTAGCGCCGGAGTGCCCCAATAGTTGATACGAGTTTCTCCATCAGGGGAAGTGACAATCGTACAACTGCCTTTGAGGACCAGGTGTACCTGCCATTCTCTGGCTTTGCTGCGCGCAAGCTCCAGACGTTCGATATTACCGCCGGAGACCTCGATCCCTTTACAGAGTCGGCCCATCTCCCCTGGATGTGGGGTAATGACGGTCTCGGTAGGGAGTAGCGTCCACCAGCGTTCCATGGCAGAGAGATTATTTAATCCATCGGCGTCGATAATCAAACGTGGACGTTTCTCACTCGGCATTGAACGTAGAGCCTCAAGAATCTGTAGGATCACCTCACGGGTATTGGGCGATTGACCCAGGCCTGGACCGATTAATAGTGCTTTATAGCCCTCTAGTTTGTTGATCACTGCCTTTGAGCGCTCGAAGCTCTCAGCCTCTTCAGGCGGCAGGATCGTAAAGGTCGCCTCGTGCAACGAACTGGCATAGATCGGTAGCATCTTTTCAGTCACTGCCAGGGTGATCAGCCCACCGCCAACGCGTGCCGCTGCTGTCCCCGCCAGATACGCTGAGCCTGGATAGGGGAGTGAACCACAGAAGAGCATCACTTTCCCGAACGAGCCTTTGTTGCTGTTTAAGGGACGTTCGGGCAGGAGTTCATGGACCAACTTGCCAGTGAGCATCTCAGTCTTGAGTGGCTGCTCTAGCTCCGGGGGCAGGCCAATCTCGCCAACCAGGAGTTCGCCGGTATAATCGCGTCCCGGGAAGAAGAAGAAGCCTTGCTTAGGGCAGGCCAGTGTAATTGTCGTATCGGCCCGAATGCAGCCAGGATCAACCTCACCAGTATCAGCGTTGAGGCCACTGGGCAGATCGACTGCGACGATACGCAGTTCTGCACGCTGCTCATGCTCTCTTTTGACACGAGCCAACAGTTTGCGCATCTCATCGTTCATCGGACGCGAGCGTCCGGTCCCCAGAAGAGCATCGATGATATAGTCCGCTCGCTTGATCAGGACCTCCAGTGCCGCTGGCACATCATCGCTGATCTGCTCATCATCGACAATAAGCTTGTGCTCTTTCCAATGATAGAGGCTGATGCTCGCTCCCAACTTCGCCAGATGGCCAGCCATGACCAATCCATCGCCGCCATTATTGCCGGGACCGATCAGGAAGAGTAGCTTTAATCCATTCATACTCTGGTTGTGTAGGAGATGATTGGTAAAAAGGTCAGCAGCACTTTTGCCCGCATTTTGCATGAGTATGTGCGAAGTGAGACCATAACGCTGGTCTGCCTGCGCCTCTAACGCTTTCATTTCCTCAATGGTGACGATATGCATGTAACATCCTCCAGAATCGTTGTTTTTTCTATGGTAAAGCCAGGCCACTGGGAGGAAACAAGGATCTCCCTTACTTTGATTCTACCACTCTCTAGCACGGATAAGCGCTATGAACAGGCTCACTGCTATGCTATACTTTTGGGTATGAAAATAGCGCTCAAAATTACACCACAACGTAGTACACAATATGCTCATATGACGGCTGAATTGGCTCGCCCTGAAGTGCTTGCCAGTCCACTGGGGGCTATGATACAGACTATACAGCCGGTGACGCTGGCTGGACAGAGCTATCTCCTGTTAGATCTGGTGGCGGATCAGCACGATCAACAGGGATTGACCGGTTTAGCTGCTCAAACACATGAGATTATAGCTGCTGTGATAGCTCGGTTGGGAGCCAGTAGCGAAGCTTACGAATACTTTGATGAGATTGGCGACATGCCTGGACCTCTCTTACGGCCGATCGAACCTCGTTTTGTGCCGTTTGTGCCGCTAGAGATGGCGGAGGCTCGTCGCTATAAAGGCAAGACGAATGAGACCTTTACGCGTGTTCTACTCAACGCGGCACTCTTTGCTGGAGACTATCGCGACCAATTGACTGAACGGCTGCGCATACTTGATCCCCTGTGCGGCGGTGGTACGACGCTCTTTCTGGCTCTGGCTGCCGGATACGATGTCTTTGGTATCGATACTAATCGGCAGGATATCGATACAACCGCAGTCTTTGTGCGTCAATATTTGCAGAGTGAGCGCATTCATTATAAAGAGATCGACGAACGGGGTCGTCGCGCGGGACGACGTTATCAGTTCGAGGTGGGACCGAAGGGAAATACGCGCCATCTGGTGCTGGTGAATGGTGATACCAACGATGCGGCTATGCATCTACGAGAGGTGGCGGGTGGTCCGCGTATGCATGCCATTGTGGGTGATCTGCCTTATGGTATTCAACACTTTGCTGAAGTCTCTGCTCTCCTGTCTAGAGCACTACCGGTCTGGGAGCAACTGCTCTTGCCCGGTGGGACAATTGCTCTGGCCTGGAATGCAACACGTGTCGAGCGTGCAGAGATGCTAGAATTATTTGCGCAGCGTTCCCAACTGCGTCTACTGGTCGATCCACCGTATAATCAGTTTATGCATCCCGTTGATCGTGTCATCAAGCACCGCGATATTATTGTTGCCGTGAAAGCATAGTGACACGTATCACAATCAGGAGTACCGAGGTTATTAAAGAGATACCGCATAACAGTCCATGTTGTGCCTGTTATGCGGTGATAAGGGGTATCTATGAGAAACGTCCCAAATATACTGAGTGTAAGCCGGCTTTGTGCCACTATCATTGTATTCATACTGATACTGGTGGCTCAACCCTGGGCTTATCTGTTAGCGACGCTGTTCTTCTTCCTGGGCTCGGTCACCGACTACCTGGATGGCTACATTGCCCGCAAATACAAGCTTGTCTCTTCATTAGGCGTCTTCCTGGACCTGACTGCCGACAAGGTCTTTGTCGCGGCAGCCTTGATAGCTTTCGCGCCGTCAGGACTGGTACCAGCCTGGATAACATTCATCATTATCACTCGTGAGTTTGTCGTCTCTGGTCTGCGCTCGATTGCAGCCGCCAAGGGGAAGGTTATCCCGGCTGGTGTCTGGGGCAAGCAGAAGACATTTATAACGTTGCTGGCTCTGGGCGGTGTAATGCTATCGAAAGGGCTGGGAGCGAACGCACTCTCACTCTTCCCCTGGGCGTTACACTTTAGCAGTCAGACAGTAACCTTTCCCAATATCTTGCTGCTGCTGGCCGATATTCTCCTGATCCTGGCGACAATCTGGACAATCTTCTCTGGGATAGAGTATCTGTCAGGTGGCTGGCCCGTGTTGATGTCGAAGTCAGATGAGACAAAGAAGTAACGCTAGCACTGGCCTTGCCGTAGCAGCATGCTATGTAGAGAAGAGCCGATAAGATCATAACAGGGAGACTGCGAAAAGTGAAGCAGTCTCCCATCTTTTATAATGAAGGGTGTTTAGCCCATGTATTAATTAACTGTACTGGTAGATGGATTGTTCTCGTTGACCTTCTCGCCGATCTTGCGTTCCTTTCCAGTAATGAGCCGTTGAATATTATCGCGATGAAAAATAATAACCAGAGCAGGCGCGATAATTAAAAGGAGCATCTGTGGTAATGTGATCATCCCTGTAAACTTAAAAATAACGGCACCGATGATACATACTGCACATCCGACAATCGAACCGAGCGAGACATAGCGTGAGATAAGAATAGTTGCAGCTGTGAAGATTGCCGCAATCAAGAAGATTAATGGCGAGACTACCAGTAGCGCTCCGGCCCCGGTCAGTACGCCGCGCCCTCCTTTGAAGCCGATAAAGACCGGATAGCAATGGCCCAGTAGCGCACATATACCCGCTACCAGAATGCCCCAGCCAGCTCCATGCAGCGCAGGCACCAGAGTTGCCACTAGCGCAGGGCCGACCCCTTTTGTGAGATCAATGATAAAAACGATAGCCGCAGGACCTTTACCCAGTGTGCGTAGCACATTCGTTGCACCAATTTTATGGCTTCCGTAGTCGCGAATATCGTAGTCCTTGCCACGTAACAGCTTCCCCATCCAGTAACCGGCAGGGATAGAACCCCATAGATAGGCAATAACAGCCATGAGTAAAAGCGAGACAATGAGACTGGACATCAGGTGCTCCTTTATATGTTTCCTACAGGCACATTATAGTCTGCACATAATAAATTGGCTAGTCTCTTACTCATCAACCGAGACATAGCGACGTCGATAGCAGACAGGCATGGTCCTAATGTGCTACATTACAGCAAAAGTTCCGTGATTGATTATAAGACGTCTATAATTTTCACTGTTGGCACCTCGTTATGCAGTGTCAGGAGGATTAATTATGAGCTATGCAAAAAAAAGAGCCCGCATCCTTAGAAAACTATTGCTAACCAGCGCGCTTGGCGTTTCCTTTGTGGTTGTGCGTTCTGCCATGAAAACGCCGCAACCATTAAAGAGTGTCTTACCGGGTGAGGAGCATTTATATAAGTGGACGCAAGGGCATATTTTTTATAAAGTCTTTGGCGCAGAAGATGCTCCTCCGCTGGTCCTATTACATGCACCAGAGATCGGAGCATCGGCCTACGAGATGCGCCATCTCATCAACGGTCTCGCGAAAAACTACCGTGTGTATGCGCCAGACCTGTTGGGCTTTGGTCTCTCTGACCATCCACACGTTGACTATTCCGCACACACCTATCTCTCGTTGCTAGAAGACTTTTTAGCACATGTCGTGCAACAACCAGCCGTTATAATGGCGAGTGGCTTAAGCTGCAACTATGCGGTCGCTGTAGCGCATAGACGACCAGAGCTTTGTGTGCGACTGGTGTTACTCTCACCGACACCGCTTTACAAGCGGCAGCACGTCTCTGCTCTGCGTCGCTATAGCCTCGCCAATCCCTTCTTGAGCTTTGTGCTGTATACCCTTCTGACGGAACGCTGGCCTCTACGTTCTCTGCTCGCGAAGCAGCGTGGGATCGCACGTGCACAGGTGACACGTGCTGAACGTGACTATGTCTATGCCGCATCACACCAGCGAGGAGGACACTATGCTGCCTGCGCCTATCTTGCCGGTCGGTTGGATCTAGATGTTGAACAACAACTCGCGACCCTGAGTCAACCAACATTAATCATCTGGGGTGAGCAATCTGTACAGCCTCTGCCACCAGAGTGGCCTACATCAGCAGCAACTGGCAGCAGGCGCGCTACAGTGACCGCCAATGCTACACAGGTTATGACACTACCAGAGACAGGGTCACATCTACAGGAGGAGCGTCCAACGAAAGTTGTGGATCGTGTACTCTCCTGGCACACCCCTGACGCTTCGATCATCACATCCACAGATGAAGAGGAAGAGCCGGAAACGCTGGTTGCGTCAGAAGAGGCGACCGAACGTACAGCTGTAGCGGGACCGCAGCAGATAGAGATTACAGAAGAGTCGATTCCAACAGCAGCCGAGACCATACCGAGCCCGCAGACAGAAGCGTATTGTGCGTATTGTATAAAATGTCGTCAGAAACGTCCAATGCAAAATGCTAAACAAATTGTCACAAAAAATGGGCGTAACGCCATGGAAGGTCACTGCCCAGTCTGCGGTACCCGGCTTTTCCGTTTTATTGCGCGGTAAAAAGAAAGAGGTGTGAGAATAAGATCTTATTCCGAAAACCAACGCGACTGGCGTCGCTAGTGCTCGCACACGCAGGTTTTCGGATACGTAGTAACTCATCACGCCTGAACTCGACGTGTCAATCTTCCGGCTTGTATAAGATAGCCAGACAGTAGAGTGGTTAGAGTGGTCAGAGTGGTTAGAGTGGTTAGAGCCGTAAGAAAAATTGAGCACAGCTTTTTCTCACTCTGAGCAGTGGTCATACGTATATATGCTTATATCTATGCGTGCACAGAGAATTGAGGGGATTTTACAGCCTGATCGAATATCATGCGTAGTGAAACCTGGGTTGGTACAGGGAACATTACAATGGAATGAAAAACAGGAGTATATCACTTGACGTTCCGTAATTCTCAACGTATAATCTCCCTCATGTGTGTTGCGTAACTATGTTTCTTTGCGTAGGTAAACGTCAAACACAGTCGCCTCATAGAACTACAGGAGGGCAGCAACCAATAAGCGGTGAGACAAGCGTTTTACTTGCTGTCATCTAATCATCACAAAATCACGAGTGATGATGCATGACCATCCTCTTTCTCCATGTAATGTAGTGGGATGGCAAACAGTGTGGGGAGGTTTTCGGAGAACGAAAGCCGACATGGAATGTAGCCTGGAAGAATACAATGAAGAGCTCATTACAGGGAATAATAGAGAGATGGATCTTGTATTAAGTAGAAAATGATAGTTAAACCGAGGCGTGATTTGGGAATAGACCCATCGGGGTCGCAAGCCTCACTACCAGGAGGAGTTTGAATATGAGTATTGGTGGACAGAGTGATGCGAAGTCTGACCGCAAAGTATACCGCTTTACGCCAGAAGGCTTCACTAAGATGAAAGAACGATTAGACTACCTGCGTAACGTCAGACGCCGTGAGGTTGCCGACTATATTCACGAAGCGAAAGAGGCGGGTGATATCAGCGAGAGTAGTGCTTATGAAGAGGCTAAAAATGACCAGGCGATGGTTGAGGGTGAGATCATCGAACTGGAACATCGCCTTGCTCTCTCTGAGGTAATGACTTCTGGTATGCATGCACAGACTGATGGCAGGGTCCATATCGGAATGCAGGTTGAGCTAGAGACTGAGAGTGGCTCGAAGCGTCTGTTCAAAATTGTAGAGACCTTCGAAGCTGATCCTAAAGCTGGCTTGATCTCTGACCAGTCTCCTGTTGGTAAAGCTCTCATGGGGCATAAAGAGGGAGATGAAGTAAATGTCTCAACCCCGGGTGGCGCGACGACGTATGTAATCCTCTCTATCTCTCCAATGCTATAATGATACGCACGTTCATTTACGACGGGGCACCTGTCTGAAGGGGCCCCGTCTTTTTTGCAGTCTGCACACTTTTTCTATTGAGTAAAATATGTCTGGCTATTTGGTGACTATAATGTAACTATTATTGACGAAAAACCTCTTCGGTTATTATTATGATAGCAGCGAATATAGAGCAAGCCCACAGATTTACTTTGACATATGCCAGGGATAACAGGGGCGATAAGAACACAAGGAGCGAACATTGGTTACATTTGAAGACATGACCGGTTTATTTTTGAAGGCGGCCGGGGATCTCGGTCTTGTCACCCATCCTGAGTTCTGGTTAAACAGTCGCTCACTGGAGCGTGAATTTACGTGCACCTGCCATACGGGGCGTTGTGAAGATATTGAGCGGGAAAGTACGTGTATGCTTTCCTTTACCTGGGGATCTTTGGATACAGCATTATCAATTGATGGTCCAGCAGGAATCTGTGAGTTCTTTCACGAAGCGGAACAAGATTGTTTGCATCTGCATACCAACGCTATCCCTCCTCTGGTAATTGAATTGGCCTACTCGCTCTCTCTCGAGGGAAAGGCCCCCTCTGAGGAGGTGCTGCTCTCACTTACGCAGTCGTTGCGCTTGAATGCGAGCGAGCACAGCCGCCGCACCAGCGACTCTCGTCCAGGTGTCGCGATGGTACTGCGCGATGGACGTCTCTATCCTGAAGTTCTGACGTTGCAGCAGCAGGTTGAGATCCCCATCTGGCATCCACTCGGTATGCGAGGCCTGCATGAAGATACACCCGTTACGCACTTCCATACTGTCCTGACTGGCAATGATAGTGAAGACGATGAGCGGGGAGAGCTTGCTGAGCGTGACGAGCAAAAAGATGGCGAGGTGGTCGTTGTGGAGCCGCATCCGGAAGAATGGATGCCCCGTGTGATGGAAGAGGTCTGTCTGGATATTCTCCATGTGCTCTCTACTCTGGACGCCTCAGTTACCTCCAACGGATAGAGAAGATCGCTGCGACTTCGGAGGCAAGAAGCTTATGTTGCACATACGTACTCTTACTGATGCTGATCTGGCTACGGCTGATGCTATCTTTTTGTCCAACAACGCACCTTAGGTCCATGGGTAGCAGAGTGCACCGAAGATGCTCGACTCTTGCTAGCGCACGCACTATGGTCTGGCGAGTTTTACATTGGGATAGCATAGCATAGCTTAAGTATAAGAGAGGGCGTTCAAATTGATCTGAACGCCCTCTCTTATGCTTACTACTTATCCGAAAACCTGAGTGCAGAGCACTAGCGACGCCAGTCGCGTTGGGTTTCGGAATAAGATCTTAGTGGTATCTATTTACTGTTTAATACATACGTTGTGGTCGTCGTCGACGTTCATTTGGTAAAAGTGTATCGAGCGCGTCATCAACGGTCACTACCCCTTCAATATTACCTTCAGCATTGATAACAGGAACTGCGAGCAGGTTATACTTCGCCAACATTCCACACACATACTGTGCATTATTCTCAGGTGCGACTGTAATGAGATCGGCCTGCATTAACTCTTGTAGCGTCTGCGTTGGTTGAGCGATCAGCAGATCCCAGAGAGAGACAGCGCCCAATGGGTGTGACTCATCCAGTGTCTCATCTTCCACACAATAGATATAGGCGATACGCACATCGTGATCCCGAATATTCTGGCGTAAGGCGTCCAGAGCCTCCTGAACCGTATGCGTTTGATTGAGTACAATAAAGTCGGTGGTCATCATGCCGCCAGCTGTATTTTCCTCATATTCCAGGAGATCTTGTATATCCTCAGAATCCTCTGGCTTCATCTGATGGAGCAACTCTTGTGCCCGCTCCTCAGGCAGCTGTTTCAGCAGATCAGCGATCTCATCGGGTCCCATCTCACCAAGAATGCTAGCAGCCTTCTCAGCGGGCAGATCCGCTAGAATAATCGTTTGACGCTCAGTATCGACCTCTTCCATCGTATCAGCCGCCAGTTTATCATCGAGTCGTTCAATGACACGCGCGCCCTGTTCGGCGGTTAACTGGTGAATAATAGCAGCGATATCGGCAGGATGGAGTTCTGAGAGGTGTCCACTTAACGTATGGTGTTCAGGTGCAGCGGGAACAGGTTGAATGCCAGCGGCCTCTAGATCAGAGATACGTTGTGAGTGGAGCAGTTCGATCTCACTCCAGGGGATCAATGTTTGTGAAGGAGTGCGAGTAAGTGCGCCCTGAAGCCATGCAGGGGCCAGGCGTCGTATCAGGCCAAGCGAGCTCTTATCGATGCCTAAAATCTGCCAATCATCGCCGATACTTACATCATTGACACGGACAGCTTTTTTATGTACCAGATCGATAATCTGCTTATCAAAGACTTCGTGCACAAGGCTGGCCTCCTCCTGGTGTGGAGTCTCTGGTTGCAAGGCATACCGTTCTGGCGAATAACGTAGACGCCAGGTCCCTTCAACGTGTTCAATGGCATCAACAGGCACCCGCCTACGCTGTTCATCCTCAATCTCTACCAGCAGAACAGTTGGATAGGCCGGTGTTGCTTGTCCGACCTGTGAGACCAGTGTGAAGATGTCAATGATTTTGCCCACGCGCCTGTCGTGCTGGTCTACGACAGGCGCTCCGAGCAGTTGGCTCAGGTAAAACATCGTTTCCTTACAATTCGACTCGCGAGTCTTGTAAGACTTTGCTCGCCTCTAACTCCTGCACCGTATCTTGTTTTTGTTCGTTGTGCAGAAGCTTAACGCTAGCACCGACAAAATCACGGAACAAGGGATGTGAACGATTTGGACGACTCTTGAACTCTGGATGGAATTGTGAAGCCACAAAGAACGGATGATCTTTGACCTCAATAACTTCCACCAGACTGTTATCCGCAGAACGACCACTGACAACCAGACCGTGGAGCTCCATACGCTTGCGATACTCATTATTGAATTCATAGCGATGGCGATGGCGCTCAAAGACAATCGGCTCACCATATGCTTGATGCGTTTTCGTACCAGGCATCAGGCAACAGACCCAGCTACCCAGACGCATTGTACCACCCTTATCGGAGATACTGCGCTGCGTATGCATCAGATCAATGACGGGATCGGGCGTTTGAGCATCGAACTCTGAGCTATTGGCATTGGTCATACCCAGCACATTGCGTGCGAACTCAATGACGGCGACCTGCATACCCAGACAGAGACCGAGATATGGGATATTGTTACGGCGTGCATAGCCGGCGGCTTTAATCTTTCCCTCGATGCCACGATGACCAAAGCCACCAGGGATTACAATGCCAGCGACATCTTCCAATGCCTCTTCATAATTATCCCCCATCTGCTCCAGGGCTTCAGAATTGATCCACTTGATACGAATATCAACATTATGGAACCAGCCTGCATGATGCAAAGACTCGACCACTGAGAGATAGGCGTCATGCAGCTCAACGTATTTGCCGACGAGACCGATGGTGAGCTCTGGTCGTGGGCTCTTAATCTTCGCAACGAGCTTGCCCCACTCCTCCATCTCGGGCTGCTGACGAGGGAGGCTAAGTTCCTGTACCAGATATTCGCCAAGGCCAGCCTCTTCCAGATTGAGAGGAACCTCATAGATCGTCTCGGCATTGGTCATCCCAATGACCGCATTGGCATCGATATTACAGAAGAGGGCAATCTTTTCGCGCATATCATCGCTAACAACATAATCTGAGCGGCATAGAATGACATCGGGCTGAATACCGACCCGCAACAGCTCTTTCACACTATGCTGTGTCGGTTTTGTCTTCAGCTCTTTAGCAGCACCCAGATAAGGCAGGAGCGTCACATGAATATACAGGACATTATGGCGTCCGACATCTTTCCGCATCTGGCGGATCGCCTCAAGATAGGGTTCACCTTCGATATCACCGACGGTACCACCGACCTCAACGATCACCACATCCGCATCGGTGCGGCGTGCTACGGCATGTATGCGATCTTTGATTTCGTTCGTAATATGGGGGATAACCTGAATCGTACCACCCAGGTACTCGCCGCGGCGCTCTTTTGCGATCACCGAAGCGTAGACCTGACCTGTTGTTAGATTATTCGCCTGGGACGCTGGCTCATCGGTAAAGCGCTCATAATGGCCCAGGTCCAGATCAGTCTCAGCACCATCATCGGTAACAAAGACTTCACCGTGTTGGTAAGGAGACATCGTACCGGGATCGACATTAATGTAGGGGTCCAGTTTCATAAGGGTGACAGAGACACCGCGATTTTTGAGGAGACGCCCAATCGAGGCTACACTGATGCCTTTTCCTACAGAAGATGCCACACCGCCGGTAACAAAGATAAATTTTGACATAGCTTCGCTTCCTCCTTATATCTCGGAGCCTTCCTGTCATAAAGTTCGTTGGGAACGGTGATATTCTTAATAAAGACCACGTTTATACACGTGGGGTGAGTAACACCACCTGCATTGATGCAGGCAGAGTATTTTTTGTAACGGAATACTTTGCTTGTGGATCGATTGCCTCGACACCCATCTCACGGCAGAACTTCACCAGTGGTACTGGTTTTACATCTGACTCTGTCGGATGATAATGCATCGGAATAACGACACGCGGCTCAACCTGGCTGATAATCTCAGCGGCCATTGTCGCGTTAACAGAATTGCCACCACTGATAGGGAGTAACAGAATATCGGCGTCCGCAACCTCTTCAAGTTGCTCTTCATGGAGAATGTGACCTAGATCGCCAAGGTGGCAGATAACCAGATCATCCATGTGAATGACATAAATAGTATTGTGCCCACGGATCTTGCCATGCTGATCATCATGGTAGGAAGGCACGCCAGTAATCAATACATCGTTAATTTCGTACTCGCCAGGCCCATTGATAATGCGAGGATGACCACCAACACCCTGGGCATAGTTATGACCGGGATGATTATGGCTGATAGTAACAATAGAGGCGTTAATTTTACTCAGCGTCGAAGGTCCTTCGGATGAAGTTTCTTGCTGAGGGGTAGACGGATCGGTAACTAAAACGACGTTTTTGCCACGCAATTGAAAGCAAGAGTGGCCAAGCCAGGAAATTTCCATAACTGATTTTTGCTTTCTCACATAAGTTCGGGCGGGGACCAAACGTCCTCGCCCGGATTGTATTGTATCATACGGATAGGTGTTCTACAAGGGAAGTGCCGACTATCCAGAAAATCAGTAGTACTGTTTTCACGTGAATGTATAAATAAATACACTTTTATCAATGAATCTGTTATTCTATGAGAGGTATGCTGTAGTCATTTATGTAGATACCATTCGCTTGCTGATTTATTGTTGTTTGTGACCTCGGGCAATGATTGCGATTATTATTGTCACCATCTCATGAGTGTATCTATTCTTTTTAGTATAAGGTCACCAAAAGGACCGTTTTTGTTGCCGTCCTCTTATTAATTCGTTTACTTGTTATGGATTCATTTTATTTACTGATTTCGTAGGCACTCAGCATTTTTTAATGGGTGTTGATCTTTTTGAGAAAAGGGGCTTCTATATTATGCGTGTTTCAGTTATTGTTCCTGTATACAACGAAGAGAAGACCGTTGCAACCATACTAGATAAGTTGTCTCAGGTACCATACGAACTTGAAGTGATCGTTGTTGACGATGCCTCAACTGATCGCACCTGGGAGATCTTGCAGGGGTTGCGCGAGCAAGCACCCTATGATGGCTATCGTTATATCCGCCATGAGCAGAATCAAGGGAAAGGCGTTGGACTGCGCACTGGTTTTAGTCTGGTTACTGGTGACCTGGTGACAGTACAGGATGCGGACATGGAATATGATCCGCTGGATATTCCTGCTCTGGTACGCAAATGGGAAGATGCGACAAACGCTGGCTATCATAAAATCGCCATCTACGGTGCTCGCAGTCTCTCTGGTCAGAAGTTTACCACCCGTTGGGGTAACCGTTTCCTGACCACCGTCACCAATGTATTCTTTGGCAGCCATATTCATGACATGGAGACCTGCTATAAATTGATGCCTGGTGAAGTAGCGCGTGCCCTGCCGATGACTGGTCGCCGTTTCGAGATCGAGCCAGAGATCACAAGCTGTATCTTACTTGCCGGTTATAAAATCCTTGAGGTACCGATTAGCTACTATCCACGTGAAGAGAAAAAGCTTTCTCCCTGGAAAGATGGTTGGCCCGCTCTGGCGATGTTACTGCGTCAGCGCTTTGTCAACAAGCCTTTCCGCGTACCTGCTACTCCTGTTGCTCCATCAGTTGAGCATGCGCAGGTAAAATAATAAGCAGCAGCTTAGCAATTCCATAAATTTAAACACGGCTATCTCTGGTTTTGAGTTATAGACAACGAGACGTATGTGCAGCAAGAACATTGCCTGACGAGTGAGTAGCTATCTCGACGTTGCGTACGGACTATGGTATAATCTCTCAGAAATCGGTTTAGAATCAGTTTATCTTTGTTTTGCTTTAGGCTAGTACGAAAGAGAGGAACGCTCTTGCTACAGCAGTGGCTTCCGGCTATCCAGGTAGTTCAGATTATCCTGGGTGTTGCTGTTATTGTGTTTATTTTGCTACAGGTACGTGGCGCTGGACTAGGTAGCGCCTTTGGTGGTAGCAGTGCTGGTTCGGTCTTTAAAACTCGTCGTGGTGTTGAGCGCTTGATTTTTAACGCGACTATCGTGTTTATCGTGCTCTTCGCTTTACTATCGATCTTTGCTGCTGCGATCGCAGGCCGCGGTCTATAAGTGTTGCAGGTTCGTAAGGTAAACGGTCGATAAGATCGATTTTTGCTCGTCTTCTCATTTGCGCGAGCTTGTGCTACCATGCCTGATCTCTCATATCTGGTCTCTGTAATGCGAGTGTTGTACAATTGTTACTGACTAAGAGAGAGATTGCGAGCATATTGTGTATAAATGGTTTACGTATCGGTCTACAGTGAGTTGGTTGCGACGACGCTTTACACATGTCCATTCTTTCTGTTTACTACTTATCCGAAAACCTGCGTGCGTTAGCACTAGCGACGCCAGTCGCGTTGGTTTTCGGAATAAGATCTTAGCGCATCGGCATGACAATCGCTCACTGCTTTCTTGTAGCCGTTTATTTCTCATTGCGCTATGTCTCCTTTTTCTCTTGCCTTTATGTTGCTCTGCCTGTGCATCTCCCTCTACGTATCGTCTCCCTTTCACTACCTCCTCTTCAACTCCAGGTGCTATTCCTATGCAGCAGCCTCCGCCTGCGCGTCTTACCTATGTTGCGATCGGTGCTTCGGATACATTTGGCATTGGGAGTAATGATCCTTTGACACAGAGTTGGCCAGTTGATCTCGCACATAAATTGGGTACAGGGGTGCGGCTTATCAATCTCGGTGTACCTGGGATCGATGCTCCTACGGCGCTGCAGATGGAACTGCCGGTAGTTCTGGATACTCATCCTAATATTATCACCGTCTGGCTGGCCGTAAACGATCTGGTTGACAAAGTCCCTGTGGCGGAATATCAGCGTGATCTGGATCAGTTGTTGGCGCGTTTGTATAGTGCTGCACCGCGGGCGCGGATCCTGGTCGCGAATATTCCTGATCTGTCACTTGTACCACGTTTCCAGAAGAGCAACCTGCATGTATTGCATGCGGAGATCGATAGTTATAATCAGGCGATCTCCGTTGATGTAGCGCGTGAGCATGTAATGCTTGTCGATCTTACCCACCTCTGGCAGACACTGGCGGACCATCCTGAATATATCAGTGACGATGGTTTTCATCCCAGTACACAGGGGTACGCGCAATTGGCTGAGGTTTTCTATCAAGCATTGTCATAGTATGCCGTTCAGTCGTCTGAGCTCTACGAGTTCCATACGTTGCGTACACTCTGCCACAGTAGCCGTGACTCAACGGTGTTGACGATTGCTATTATACTGGTTGAGCTATAAAGCATTATGATACAGTTCTTTGGTCTGCCCATCAGTACATTGACGCTCGTGTTGGCGATTACCTCTGCTGTTATTATTGGAGCTGTCTTGCTACTGGCAGTAGGGAATATTGTCTTCTTTAAAATTGGTGTGCGCAATATCACGCGGCGACGCACACAGATGTTCTTGATCGTTTTTGCGCTGATGCTCTCGACGACCCTGCTCTCCAGTGTGCTGGCAACCGGTGATGTGATGACCTCGGCTGTACAGAGTGTTGCGGTCTATAATTGGGGGAATATTGATGAGATTGTTGAGGGTGGACATGGTGCGTTAGGAACGTTCTCGCAGCATGTGTATACAGAGGTACTGCAGCGGGCACGCTCGCAGTCGAATGTGGAGGAGGTAGGTGCGGCGTTGCGGGAGAGCAACCTGTTGGTGGCGGATCGTACATCGCGGCAAGTACGTTCTGGTGTGATGGCTTTAGGTGTCCTGCCGGGGAGTGAAACGAACTTTGGTGGACTTATTGATGCTACGACGAAGGTTGAGCGTCCTATTCGCGCTTTAAGTGGGAATGCGGTCTATTTAAATCAGACCAGTGCGCAACTGCTGGCGGCGCGTCCTGGCGATACGCTTTTCCTTTACTCTCAACGTTGGACTGGGCGTCGCTATACTATGCGTGTTGCGGGTGTGGTACAGAATACAAGTATCGTAGGAGATTCTCCTACGCTGCTCGGTCAATTGAGCACCTTCCAGACGATTGAGCATATGCCTGATCGGATCAACCAGGTGTTTATTGCGAATCGTAGTGCGAACGGTGTAGGTGGTGTGAGTGGTGTTGCTCTCTCCCAGCAAGTAACAGATGAGATTACGCCTATCCTCCCTCACAGTGTCCATGTTTCGCAAGTGAAGGCCCAGGGGGTAAAGGACTCGCAAAACGCTGAGGATATCTTTTCGCGGATCTTCTCGCTCTTTGCTCTCTTTGCGTTGGCGATTGGTCTGCTTTTGATCTTCCTCATCTTTGTCTTGCTGGCTGCAGAGCGGCGTACCGAGATGGGAATGGCGCGGGCGATCGGTGTGCAGCGGAGCCATCTTGTGTTGATGTATATGTTTGAGGGGACGGTCTATGATCTGCTGGCCTCTTTTATGGGCATCTTGACTGGCGTGGGCCTGGGTGCGGCGCTAGTCTACTTCCTTAGTCCAGTGCTGGTTCGTTTCAATTTTCCACTGAGGTTAACGTTTCAACCGTCCAGTCTACTACTGGCGTATTGCCTGGGGGTGATCTTTACCTTCTGCTCGATTTCGTTGGCTGCGTTGACGATCAGTCGGATGACCATCGTCGATGCGATTCGTGATCTGCCGGAGTCCGGGCGCGGACAACGCTCGTTGCGCTACTGGCGTGAAGATGTGCAACGTTTCCGACAGCAGTGGGCTGAGGGTTGGAGTGATAAAGGTAAACCGCGTGGCTCGGGGCCGCCTGAGCAGCAGCATGACTGGAGGCGATTGCGACGTCTCTCGTGGAATACACTGCCAGTGTTGTTGAGTGATTTCGTAAGTCTCCTGACTGTCTGGGGGATCGTACCGCTCTGTTTGGGTTTGTGGCTGTTGGGAATAGGATTGGCGAGTGCGGAGGTTATCCTGTTTTCGCTGGGCCTTTCGCTGATCATCTTTGGGGCGGCGCTCTTGCTGAAGACGCTGTGTGTGCAGGCGCTGGTTGCCTGGATGCGTCTGAAAGGGATTGAGTGGGATAGTAGATTGGGTGGCTGGTCAGGCGTCGTTGATGGCGCGTTTGCGGCACTGGTTGGGCTGATGCTGATGGCATATTGGGCGTTACCTTTTGATGCGCTGGTAGTGCTGGGTCTGCCGCGTTTTCAAGGTGGGATCGAGGTCTTCTTTGTGGCGGGTGTCATGATGGTTCTGGGTACCACCTGGGCATTGATTGCTAACTCAGAGCTGTTGATGGCTCCAATCCTGGCGTTCTGCTCACATCTGCCCCATTTCTACGCCGTATTGCGGTTGGCCGTTGCCTATCCCTTACAGCGCCGTCTACGGACCGGCCTGAGCATGGTGATGTTTAGTCTGGTCGTTTTTGCCATGACGGTGATGGCGATCATTACCAATGCAATGCAGAACTCGTATGTGGATATTAATACGCAGACCGGTGGTTATGATATTCAAGCTACGGCATATTTTAAGGGGCTTCCCGATCAGAGCTCCTCTGCATTTGATAGTTCTCTGGTCTCACACGGCATTCAGCCACAGGACTTTGCGGCGATCGGCGAGCGCACGACGACGGCTGTGGGTGTCTTACAGCTTGGCGCTGCGGCTCCGCGTTGGTCACTGTATCCGGCCCAGATCGTCAGTGGAGGCTTTTTGCAGGGCTATGGGCTCCATCTGACTGCTCGCGCTGAAGGCCTTAATAGCGATAGTGCTGTCTTCCAGGCGCTACGTACACACCCTGACTACGCGCTGATCGATAGTAGTGCATTGCCTGACAACCCAAATAGTTTATCACGACTAGCAAATCCTACGGCAACGAGTACTGGTGCTGGTGCATCATCGACGCCACCGGGTTTTGATGCGGACTCTACTTTTAAGATGAGCGGCGTCTATCAAGGTGAGAGTTCTTTTCCGGCTGTCCCTGTGTGGACTGTTGGTGTGAAGGGACTCTCTGCGACGAAGGTGACTGTGATCGGTGTGGTAGATAACAGCGACGGCGCGCACTATGGCCTGTACATCTCACGTGCATTCTACGATCCACAGCAAGCTATCACACTTGGTAATGCGAATAATAGTGGGGGAGCAGGAGGATCACCGCGGCAAAGCTATTATTTTAAAGTGGTTCCCGGACAGGATGCACATGCGCTGGCACTCTCTTTGGGTTCGGCCTATCTCGATAATGGTCTGGAGACGACTGTGCTAGCGGATCTGATCTGGCAGGTGCGTGGACCACGTATCTTGCTCAGCGATATTCTGCTCGGTGTCGTGGGCTTGACGCTCTTACTAGGAGTGGCGGCGCTTGCCCTGACTGGGACACGTGCAGTGATTGAGAGGCGGCAGCAAATTGGCATGTTACGGGCCATGGGAAGTTCACGCCACTTGATTCAAGGCGCTTTCTTGCTTGAATCCTTCTTTGTGGGGACCTGGGGGAGTGTGATGGGGATAGTACTGGGAGTGATTCTGGCGCGTAATATCTTTGCTGCTAATTTCTTTGAGCAGTATCAGACAGGACTGACCTTTCATATACCCTGGCAAGAGCTAGGGATTATCATTATCGTCTCATTACTGGCCTCTCTGCTTGGTGCATTGCTACCAGCCTGGCAAGCTGGACGTGTTGCGCCGGCTGAAGCGTTGCGTTACGTTTAGCGAAATGCGTTGACGGCATGGATTATGCTGTCATGCAGTCCATGTACCTGCATTGATAGTGATTTGTACATAAAAAGAAATATTGTAAAAGTACTGCTGTATACGTTACAATAATAGAATAATGATAGAGAACGATGATACTTTATTGAGGGCTGGCTTGAATCTTATTCCGAAGATTTGAATGTGCAGAATGGAAAGAGCGAGTGATGTTGCTTGCGTTTGTTCTCAGGGCAGCAGTGATATATGCACGAATTGTTCTGTATAATTGTATTCTATGCCAGTCTTTGTAGTGAGTAATGGAAACACTGCTGTTTCAAGGTGGATACTGTGGGTTGGGTTGGGTGATACATATAAGTGTGTTTGAAAAGCATGGAACATGCTCTTATCTGAGCGTAACGCAGATAAGCAGCAACGTTACGTGCTTTCAATAGATAAAACGAGGAAGATTAAAGAGATTGATGATATAGGTGGCCCTATGTCATCTTTGCTTGACGAAGGATTGTCTATGCACGTACTTTTTATTGGTGGCACCAATGAAGTTGGCGCTAGTTGTCTGGCAATACAGATTGCCGGTCAGTGGATCGTTGTTGATGCAGGTGTGCGTGTCGATCGTAGCACTGACCCTTTACCAGATTTCGCATTACTAGAGAACAGAGATGTTCGTGCCATATTCGTAACGCATGCACACACAGACCATATTGGAGCGCTTCCGCTGCTCCACCAGGCTTATCCTACCGCTCCTATTTTTGCCTCGCGTGCGACAGGTCTCTTAATGGAGGTGATGCTTGCTGATTCGCAACGCATCATGCAGCGTCGTGCCGTCGAGGAGATGGAGTTGCCGCTCTACCCCAATGATCTGGTTGAGCGTATGCTTGGGCAGGTACGACCGATCCCTATAAGTGAAGCGATGACGATTCCCGAACTAGAAGGGGTCACCGTTTTTACGAGTCTTGCGGGTCATATTGCAGGCGCGATCAGCCTGGGTTTTGTAGCTGAGGATGGCTCGGTTGTTGTCTCTGGCGACCTGAGCGTGACGGAACAGCGTACGGTTGCGGGAGCGCAGCCGCCAATGATCGAACAACCGGATCTATTAGTGATGGAATCAACCTACGGTGCACGTCTGCATGCGAATCGGCAGGCAGAGGAGCAGCGCCTGGCGCAGGCTGTCGCGGGTAGTATTGTGCGTGGTGGGCACGTCTTAATTCCATCGTTCGGCCTGGGTCGTGGACAAGAGGTCTTGCTCTTGTTAGTGGATGCACAGCAGAAAGGTCAGATCCCTGAGTTTCCTATCTATGTTGATGGCTTAGTCAGACGTGTCTGTTCTACCTATCATCTCTTGCCAGAGGCACTCTCGCCGCGTTTAACTCGTCAGATCCGCAAGGGATATTATCCTTTTGCCGGGCGGCGCATTACCTATATTAAGGATGAGTTAGATCGTGAGCGTGTACTGGCTGGCGAGCCAGCCTGTATCATCTCCAGTTCGGGAATGCTGACCGGTGGTCCCAGTGTCTGGTATGCGCAGCGTCTGGCTAGTGATGAGCGGGCGGCGATTTTGATTACCAGTTATCAAGATGAAGAGTCGCCAGGCAGAAAGTTGCTGGATATTGTTGAGCGGCGTCAGGATACGCTGGAACTGGATGGGAAGCCGGTTAAGGTTCAATGTCATGTCGATAAGTATAGCTTATCGGCGCATGCGGATGCAGGCGAGTTAGCCAGTTATGTTGCCTCTCTACGTCCACGCCATGTCGCGCTGGTTCATGGAGATGATGAGGCGCGTGCAGCGCTGCGTGCACGTCTAACGGATACAGTGGTCTTCCTGCCAGAGAACGCAGCCAGCCTATCACTGGCTGGAAAGCAAATGTATCATACTGCTGCCCTCGGTACCATCTCGGCTCTACCGCGCATGTCCGTTGGGATCAGTCAGGGGCGTGAATTTGGACGTGAGCACGTTGCGGAATTGTGGAATGCGGTCTCGCAGATCTCGACGATGCGTATCGTCACTGCTCGTGAACTGGCGCACGTCTGGGATGGACAGGCGCATGAGGGGACGATTGCACGTATCCTTGAGGTGCTAAAGCAAGATCCTCGTTATCGCTACTTTATGCCTCACCGTGCACTGGAGGAGGCGTTCTATATCCGTGGCAAGAGCACCTCTTCAGAACTGTTCAGCGATCTCATTGGGCAGATACTCTTTGTGAAGGTTGCGTTTGGTGGTACGCCGATGCCCGCACTCTGTCGTGGGCTTTTGCCAACCGCCTCTGTACGCGTACAATTCGCGCCTGGTGTCTCAGACCGTATTCGTTATGCCTATTCTGCGATCCTTGATGTGCTGGGTCCTTTGCCTGAACATCTGGAAGAGCGGCAGGTTGCTTCATACCTGACCGAGTTGAGTCGGCAGGCACGTGTCGTGCGCCGTTCACTCTCAATCCATACATTGGTCAATGCCTGTACAGAACACATTACCTATCATCTAAGTGACTTTTGTCAGTTGCTTGCTGTCTCAACAACCGACCTGCCTACGCGTCTGGCTGTTGCAGATCTGGTGCAGCGTGCATCTTCATTGTTTTATGTCCAGCAGATGCCGCAATTTGAAGAGGGGGAGACACTGTATACGCTGGCACCCGGTTGGCAGGAGGCCCTGGCGAGAGAGGTTCCTCCACTGGCGGAGGGTCGTGTGGATCGGCGTGCTATCCTACAAACTATTGAGCGTCATATCGGCACACCCCCTGATCTGTATCGCCGCCGCTTCGATGCTGAGACTGGAGACGTCACGCTCTCTTTCCATTTTCCCGATATTGCCAGAAAGAGATACCAGCAGGCACTGATTGAGGCCGCTGAAGAGACAAATGTCGATATCATGATTGCACCGTATGCGCATCAAGATGCCTTGAATGAGGTCGCCTACCAGGTCAAGCCCGAAGGACTGGATGTTCAGGGACATGGCTCGGTCTACCAGGAGACCAAGCACATTCACTTTGACGTCAGTGGTCAGACAACGCTCCAGGCGATGAAAGAAGCACAGCAACGTTTTCGTGAGCTGACTGGCTGGCATCTCACGTTTAGCGGAGCATCGATAGTGGTCAATGCGCAATCTGTGTCCCGTTTTGAGTTGGTTGCAGAGCCGATGGTATTCTCATTGCAGAATTGTGAAGAGGCGGTGCAGAGTGCCAATGAGCAACTCCATATGCTGCCAGGTTTTGTCAAAGTCGAACCCGATGAGGCGGAACATTCGTTAATTGTCACCTTTCTCTTTCCCGATGCAGCCCGGACTCGTCATACAGCGTTATGGCGCACGATTGCCGATCTGACCGGGTGGAGTGTGAAGATTGTATCGAGTGCGTCGCGCGATGCCTTGATTGAGGTGGCCCGGCGCTCATTGCCGGATGGTCTGCTCTGCGTCGGAATTCCAGAGATATTGCCGCAGCAGAAAATGGTGCGTCTGACGTATGATGGGTATGATTCATACGAAGATGTTGATGCTGCACGTACAGAGTTCCAGGTCACTACCGGTTGGACCCTATCACTGGCGCATATCTCTTCGTTGGTTTCAGCCTCTATGCCGCCGGCAAGCGTACCGCCTCAAGCTACTATGGCGCAGATACATTCACAAGCCGTAAGGTCGAATGTGCAGTTAGAGAAGCCGTATCGTATGGAGGATGCACTACGTTTTGCGCAGGAACTACTCAAGCCATTGCCAGGCTATCTCCGTGTCAAAGTCGATGCCGAGGCGCATACGCTGGTTCCGCGCTTTATCTTTCCTGATATCGCAAAGCAGCGCTATGCCGGACAGTTGCAGACGATCAACGAGATCACTGGCTGGCATATCTGGGTCCATCCCATCATCTATCCGCTGGCATTGAAGGATGTACTGACCCATATTCTGCCTGCCGGTCTCTCATGTGTTGATACGCCATCGATTTATCAGGATAAGCATAAAGTCGGTATCATCTGTGTTGGGAACGCCGAGCGTGAGGTGATAGAGACTATCAAGCAGCGTTTTCTGGAGGAGACAGGTTGGGAACTAGAACTACGTGGTTCGGCTGTCGAGGTGGAAGAGCAGAGTGTTGCTGAGCCTCATTGTACACGTGCCGAGGCGATGCAACGCGTCATCAGCGTCTATGGCAATAACGCTGAGTTCTATCAACTGGGCGTTGATGATCGACGCTATACGCTCTGGTTGCACTTCTACTTTCCCGAACTGGCACGTATGCGCTATAAGGATGACCTGATACGTCTCTCACAAGAGACCGGGTGGCATATTGATGTTGATAAAGATGTGCATCAGAAAGCTCTGGTTGAGGTTGCTCAGCGTCTCCTGCCTGCCGATATCTCGATTGTTGGGAAGAAGGCCGTACTCCATGAACAGCTCTTGCTACGCCTGAATTGTGCAGGAACGTTAGATGATCAGCAATTAAAAGAGGCGCAGCAACGTTTTCTGGAGGAGACAGGTTGGCAGCTTGAGTTAGAATTTACTGGACAGCTAGCGTTCTTTGTCTCTAATCAAGGGACTGAACAGAGATCACTTGCACAACCACTCATGTCGGAGCGTGATGCGCTAGCTCTGGTCCAGTCCCGCTTACGCGACCTTGGTATTGTAAAGAGACCACTGGTAGATGCGATCCGTCATATCTTTCTGGTTCACTTCGAGTTCACCAACGGACAGGGGAACTTTGACCAGCATATCATAGATGAACTGGAGCAAGAGACAGGCTGGCAAATTCAGCTGGATACGTCGGTGCACTCTTCAACCAGTAAAGCCTGATGCTATCTATGCTACGAGTTGCTATTAATGTAATCGTACCAGGTGGGCATTATCGTCTGGGATTACCCTTCCGTTAAGAGTAATCTTGAACGTTGTAACGGTCTCGCCACCTGGCTTAATGTGTGTGAGTCAACCACGTTTCGATAAAGGTGAAGATAGTTCTCTGTCATGACATCTGTCGAAAAGTGCCGTTTGATGTGTTCACGGACCTCCAGACGATTGATACTGGTGATGCGTGTCATGCTGTTCGTCATCTCCTGTAGCGTATGGGTCAAGAAGCCATTCTTACCATTGGTAATGATCTCGGCTGCTGCACCATTGGCGAAAGAGATGACTGGACAGCCGACCGACATCGCCTCTAGTAGCGCAAAGCCAGACGGTTCAGCATAAGCCATAGGATTGAGCAGGCCACGTGCTTGCCGTAACAACTTCAACTTCTGCTCTCGTGTGGCCGGTATGCCAATGCGAATCTGTTGATTATCGATAAAGGGTGCAACCATATGTTGATAATAGTGCATTGCCTCCAGGTTTGCTGACTCTTTAATGCCGATGAGCCAGAGCGGTACATGACAACGCCTGGCCGCCTCAATTGCCAGATGTGCTCCTTGTTCATAGGTAAAATGACCTATCCAGACAAAGTAGTTACCATAGAGATTGTGCTGATGATAGATGTCAGGCATAGCCGGTAGACTATAGCTGCTATACGTATCAGGATCTCTACTGCCTCCATCCTTTGTCAGTGTCCCTGTGATCGGGACGCCATAGTGAACTGTGCCTGCGATGCAAGCCTGAGGATTGACCTGTGCGCGTGCGCTCTCACTGATGGTTACCAGCGGAACCGATTGCGCCCACTCCATAAAATAATCATCGGCATCACCGGTCCAATGACTTGTGGTGCGATCAAATGGGAAGCGACTATGCAGCGTCGTGATATGTGGTATGGTGAGCTCTGCCGTTAGAGGGAAGATGTACATATCTCCACTAGACGACAGATGCGTATGGACGATATCAAAATCGTGCTGCGCAATATATTCCAGTGATTTGTGCAGATGATAATAAGCCTTTAGATTTGCTTGCCATGGAACGCCCTCGTTGATAAGCGAGCGCGGGATGAATGAGACCTGTCTTGCTGATGTATATGCGTCGGCAGGGGCGAACAGGGTAACTTCATGTCCACGTGCATGTAGCGCTTCCACCAGATGATAAATGATAGTCTCCGTCCCGCCATCCTGCTGTGGGGGTATCGAAATCCATGGCGGTGCTACCTGTGCAATTCTCATTCACGCTTCTCCTTCTCGCCTTGTAAGAAATTTCTCGCACTTGCATCTTTTCATACAACATTGTATTGAACTGTGGATAAAATTCTGTCGCTAAGAGAGGCCTGTTGTGCTTGTACTATATTGACTACAAAGTACCCCGACTATTAATGGTTTTAATGGGCAATTTTAAAGAGAATAAAGACATGCGCACAGACCGTGTTGACCATGCTCTCTTTCTTTTGCCAGTGTGGTTTCATATAGATGATTTTGTGCTACCATGGATAGAGTTTTATATCTTTGAAGGTAGAGAAAGGACCGCCATGAAATTTGCGATAAACATTCCTAATTGCCACGGAGACTACTCAGATGTGCACCTGGTTGCCCAGGTGGCGCACGAAGCTGAAGAGGCAGGTTGGGATGGTTTTTTTGTTTGGGACCATATTGGTGATAAATGGGGTGATGAGGTCAGTGATCCGTGGGTAATGCTTGCTGCAATCGCAACGCAGACCAGACGTATCAAACTTGGCACGCTGGTAACGCCACTCTCTCGCCGTCGCCCCTGGAAACTGGCGCGTGAGGTCGTAACGCTGGATCACCTCTCACAGGGTCGTGTGGTATTGGGTGTTGGGAGTGGTGGCGGCATAGAGTACGTTCGCTATCACGAGCCTGGGAACGCAAAAGAGCATGGTGAGATGCTGGACGAGGGCCTGGAAATTCTGGAACGCCTGTGGAGTGGGGAGCGTTTCTCGTTCGCAGGGAAGCATTATCAACTCGATGATGTCCGTCACTTACCACGACCTGTACAGCAGCCACGTATCCCTGTCTGGGTTGGTGGTGTGTGGCCTAACCCCAAACCGATGCGCCGTGCTGGTCATTGGGATGGAGTCTTTCCGATTGGCAAAGGTTTGACGCAGACACAACAACTCTCACCTGCAGAGATGCGTGACTGTCTGGCGTTTATACGTGAGCAGCAGACGCCCGAGCAGCGCGAGCAACCTTTCACCGTGGCTCATTCTGGCCTACTAACCGGCAAGGATCGTCAACAGGACGCTGCACTCGTCTCTGAGTACGAAGCTGTTGGCGTAAACTGGTGGGTTGAGGGTGTGAGCTGGCAACGTGGCTCATTGAGCGAGATGCGGGCTTTTATTCAGCAAGGACCACCGCGCCTGTAGCAACACAACGTATTGAAACGGGAGGACTTCCCTGGTTCTCCCATACGGTTATTCCCCTTTAAAAACAGATAGGTTTATATTAAGATAGCGTAGTTTAACTACAGATTTTTCTGTAGCACCAAAAACATACGTAGCAAGCGTTAAGATTATTGTAGAGATAAGCAGATCTGTGTATTATAATACAGGATACTGTAGAACACTGCAGATATTGCAATCGATTACAGGTATTGTCTTTTATTTATAATCTACCGCATTAAAAAAAGATAAAGAAAACTTAAAAACGCGCTATTTTTTCACTATTGAGGGAGAAGTTGTGTTATAAAAAGGGTAAGAAATTGCAATGCCGGGTTGATCCTGGCTTGTGGGCACCAAATGCTTAGCTCGCTCAGGTGGTGTTACCTTTGATACACAGATAAAGGTAATAGGGGAACAGAGGGTCCGCGCCTTCTGTTCCCCCTTTTGTGTGTATTTTCCTGGCGTTATTTACTATAAAGCTACTCCATACAACACTGTTACGACATGCATTTTCTCCGGGCTACTTTTAAAGTAGGTACAGGTGTAGCATTCGTACTATTGCATAGTACCTGTGTGAGCGCTGACTAATTTTTTGCAGGCAGTAGAAATAGCTGTGAAAATATATTGACAATCCGCAACGAAAGAGATATTATATCTGAGGTAAGCATAGTGGAGTGTCGTCCAAAGGTAGGACATCTGACTTTGAATCAGGTAATCGGGGTTCGAATCCCTGCACTCCAGTTATCACACACCTACCTCTCAGTATCCTCATTTTTTACTAGCAACTTGGTACTTTCCCATTATCTTGATTATTTCTATACATACTTTTCAAATTTCAGACGTATAATAAATAGATGTAAAAGAGCAATAGCGTTTGATTTGTACAAGGTGTAGGTAAGAGCTCTTCCGTTTTATCGGAGCTTGACATTTAAATTGCTCTATGCTATAGCTTGTATGTGAGATTATAACGAAAAGTAATATCACTCCATGGAGAACAATCTTCCCCGGGAGTATGTGGGGGGAGCGGAAAATACCATGTTCTGGTTTCAATATCAGCCACAGAACAACAACAATAATCGTAGACGAAATCGGTCGTCTGGTTTTCCGTGGTGGCTTATCTTCGTCTTTTTCTGGATGGTGCCATCTACCTGGTGGACGTTGATCTTGATAGCGTTCGTGGCCTTTATCATACTGAATGTAGTGCGCTCAAGCGACTCAAATCAGCCATGGTCGCCGCCTCAGCAGCAAGCGCAGACATACTATACACCGTCGACTTCCGTGCAAGAGCCACCCCTTTATCAGCCGTACCAGCAGACTTATGAGGAAGGCTACCAGGCTAAGCAAGCTCCAGTGCAGCCCTATAATCCTATAGTGCATAGCTACGAGGCCGTACCAGAACAAGAGGCCTCCTATCAGGAATACGATCAGCCTAAGGCTGAATATCCACAGCAGTTACCACCCATGTAATGGAGTAGCCATAGCAAGACAGAAAAGCAGGAGGGAAGGATGTATCCTTCTTTCTCCTGCTTTTTTTCTTTTACCGCGAGGCATTAAGGGATAACATTTGTCTCCTGATCAATACTGAGCACAAAGCGCGTCAGTAGTGTAGAGACCTCGTCGATATCCTTCAACGAAGCTATCTCAGAGCCGGTATGGAGGTAGCGACAAGGGATGCTCACCAGAGCGGTCGCGACGCCGCCACGTGCCACCTGAATTACATCAGTATCGGTCCAGGTCGCCGCGGCCTGTGGATCGATCTGCCAGCTCAAGCCAGCCTCATCGGCAGCCTTCACCAGCAGCTGGTAGACACGAGGATTGATATTGCCACCGATTGACAGGACCGGTCCACCATTCACTCTTACATCACCAAGTTTGGTCTTCGAGACACCCGGATGGTCGGAGGTAAAAGTCACATCGACCGCGACCGCAATCAGTGGATCAACGCTATATGCAGCCGTCTGCGCTCCACGTGAGCCTACCTCTTCTTGTACAGCCGAAACGAAGAAGACACCCGCCTTCAATGCCGCACGCTGTTCATGTAAGCGGCGCATCGTCTCTGTCAGGGCAAAGACGCTGGCTTTATCATCGAGCGCACGTGACGTCACGACATCGCCCTGCAGGTGTTCCAGTGTAGCAGCCCGAGTAGCAACGCTCCCTAACGGTACCAACTTCTTCGCCTCTTCTTGACCAGATGCGCCAATATCAATCCAGAGTTCAGTTAGTTTTGGTGCCTTGCTACGCTCCTCGGCATCGAGTAGATGAACAGGTGTACGGCCAATGACGCCAGGGATAGGACCGGTTGGCGTCTGTACCAGCACTCTATTGCCAGGGAGGGTTGAAGGATCGAAGCCACCGATCGTAGCAAAATAGAGGAAGCCCTGCTCATCAATATAGCGGATCAAGAAACCCAACTCATCACTATGGGCAGTCAGCATCACCCGTGGTGAACCTGCAGGATTTAAGGCAGCGATCACATTGCCATGGACATCCGTACGGACCTCATCAGTAAACTGCTTGAGTTCCTCACGAATAACCTGCTGTACCGATTGTTCAAAGCCCGAAGGACTGGGTGTTGAAATTATGCGTTCAAGAAAAGCGACACGAGACGTATCCATTACAAACCTCTTTAACCAGATGGAGGGAAGGTACAAGACCATTCCCGTACAGACAAAAAAAACCTGGGAAAAGCAGTCTCCTCTGAGAAGAAAGCTTTTCACCAGGCCCTCATATTTTTCTCAATATACAGAATAGACATTACAATGTAACAGCATCAACGATAGTGTTTATCTATACAGAACTGAATACATCGCGTAATAGAGATGCGCTTAACGTACAAATTGTTTGAGCACCTCGTCCACACCTGGATGTGAACGATTCAAGCGTAGATCCTCAGCGCCTGTAGCATCAGTCTGCATAAGTAAGATGTTTTGTTGTAAACAGTTATTTAACAACTCACGAGCGGACTCACGTGTAAGACGGCCACGGAAACGATTTTTTGGATTCACCGGATCACCAATAAAGTTTGACACACCAATAATAGTGCGCCATGACCAGTTGCGGTCTATATAATCAAGAAACTGGAGGAATTGGGGATCCAGCACATCCAGAGGAGGATTGCCATAGGGTGCCTGTTGATATTGAGACCCACTAGCATAATTAACGGCTGGCATAGAGCCCGTGCTTTGAGTCACACTAGGTGACAACTGCACAATAGGCAATTGCCCGGTCGTACTCCCTACACTACCCACCCCACCGGGAACAAGAGGTACAAATTGGCTGGCGCTACTTATTAAATCTCGGCTGACGGTTCCTGGGATACCAACAATAATAACAGTTTTGTTCAAACGTAACTTTAAACGAGCACTTATACGAGTAAAATCTTTATCGCCAGTCATCAGAACGAAGGTAGAGATGGCAGGACGATCAAAAACGGTTTCGATAATATCCATCAACATATTCAGGTCAACAGTGCTTTGTACGACCGTACTTTGGACAATAGTACTATTGCCACCAGGGTTAACTGCAGGCATATGACCAGTATTACCAGTATGCTGAGAAGTATTTGAATATCCTAGAGGGCCAGTATTGCTTTGCCCAAGGGGGCCGGTCGGGCTGGATTGACTGTAGGAATTCGAATAGGGAATATTTTGGCGGTAAGGTTCGCGTTGAGGATCATCCAGATGATACTGCTCTTCAGCGGGCTGTTCATCCTCGCTGAGCAGCGGATCATCCAGATCCTGATGTAATGGAAATTGAGACTCGGGCTCACTCGGCCAACCATTATTCAACATACCCGGCTGAATAGCAGGGAGTGAACCTGAACTGGACGAGATGCTCGATGGCCACTGCCGGGGATACGAACCCATCCCCTGCTCCGCAACATAACTCTGGTTATTAGGCGAGCCAGTAGGAATAGGATTGCCCGCAGCGTAGTGAATCGTGCCCATTCGGATACGGTCACGCTGCTTTGCGGGACAATCGACGCGGTCAATCATTGCCGCAGTCAAACTTCCTTTAAAAGGCTCTGGCTGCCGAGACCAGTCCGCATAAGCGCGGGCTACCATAACAGTGCCATAGCGGCGAGCGACAGCTATCAATTCCTGTGGGTCAGGCTCTCGCCGTTGTATATTCAGCATACTGTAACGTATGTTCTCAAAATCGATGAATAAAGCAATATCTTCGGGCACAACCTTCTCCTCTCATGGGAGAAACCGCGCAGGCCAAGATTTATGATTGTTCAGGTGCTTGGAATACTAACTTAGCAGTGTATCCTCCAGCTATGAGCATATCATACTTTATGGTCAAAGTCGAGAGGTCTGCGCTTTACTTTGCGTATCTACTATGATATATTCTGTAGTCGAGAAAAGGTAAGACATACAAAGAATGAACGTTTAGGAGCTTACACAATCAAAAAGATAGAAAACATGTTTTTCTTAGTTGTCACCATGACTGATAGCATGAATGGCAAGTAGATTTACCTATTATTGGTGATTTAATCTTCAGTGTCAAGTGTTATCACCATTTTACATAGTCGCTTGACAGTATCAGCCCCAAGATATCCTCTGAGCGATTATGTTTTTCACAAGTGAAAGAGATTGCTGTCTTCCACGTATGCATGCTGCCTCAATAGTGACAGATGCAATACGTGTTAGAAGAGAGAAGAACCGGAGGTAATCCCCGGTTCTTTCCTCTCTACAATGCTATTGCATGTTATAGTGATGCACCAACTAGTTCGCGATTGTGATCAGACAAGAAACGGCGCAACATCCCCGTGGATTCTGTTACACTCACCTCATCAGCCTGATTTTCCGCTCTATTCACCAGTTCATACAGACTGGGAATATCGTAGCGCATCTGTACTTGTAGCTGGCCTTCACTATTAAAGCCTTCGACGAAGAGTCCATCCTCTTCTTCGTGGATCGCGATACTCTTCACACCTACCTGGTCCAACACCTGACCAACTGCATGCAAGATGTTCGCGTAACTAAACTTGGCAGGCATTTCTCCCTCCCTAAATAATGGAAGAAAATTTTCAATTGCTAACTAATCATCTTCGTTTTAACGGTTACGATGTCTACTTTTTGCTTTGCCTACGACCACGTTTTTTCATAATGTGGATTGACAAGCTTCATACTGCACTCCGACAATTTTAGCATAACAAACTTTAAACGTCAAGTTACCTCTTCACTTCCATCTCACTTACTAGAGCTTCTGCTGTGTTGAATGTGCTCTTAACATGCGTATTTGATTCTGATGTGCCTTTGCTGCTTCTTGGGGAATTTGCTGTTTTGCTGCCTATGATGTATGCCTCTCTTGAGATGCTTTTATTACTCGCACTTTATTCCTCATTCACCAAAGCACTGCTAGCCGAGAGGGAGCACCAGTAAGCTATATTACATCTATGTGTACAGTTTTTTTTATACTGCAAAAAGAAGCGTAAAAAGCCCTTGACAAAGAGAGTCATGTGTGGGATAGTATCTGAGCACCGCACGAAAGCGTTGCGGAACGCAAAATACAGCACACTAACAACTAAAGATATATCATTTCTTCAATTTTGCTGAGCGACTGTTGTTGCGAAACGACGGTTCTTTGCAGGAGTTGAAACAGAGGATCACATTCTCGTAAGAATGAGAAAACCTGTTCACACAGGGGACACAGCAGGAAGTACTGCGAGGTAACTCGTGGCCCTTCCGAGAACTGTAGAAGAGCAAGCTACACAGAGTACGAGGTGGATGCCTTGGCGCATATGACCGAAGAAGGACGCGGAGACCGGCGAAACGTTCGGGGGGAGCTGCATACAAGCGAAGAACCCCGAGATTCCGAATGAGGCAACTCCTCCAGAGTGATGTCTGGAGACCGCCCACTGAACACATAGGTGGTGACGGGGGGACGTGGGTGAACTGAAACATCTCAGTAGCCCGACTAAAAGAAATCAACCGAGATTCCCGTAGTAGTGGCGAGCGAACCGGGAACAGCCCAAACCAGCGATCCCTCGGGACCGTTGGGGTTGTAGGACCAGCGTAAAGAGACGCAGCGGTATTCGAACACGTTGGAAAGCGTGACCAGAGCGGGTGAGAGTCCCGTAGAAGACACCGGTGCCGATCGGGCTGGGATCCTGAGTACCACGAGACACGTGAAATCTTGTGGGAAGCAGGGGGGACCACCCTCCAAGGCTAAAGACCATATGCGACCGATAGCGAACAAGTACCGTGAGGGAAAGGTGAAAAGCACCCCGCGAGGGGGATGAAAGAGATCCTGAAACCACGTACTCACCAGCAGTCAGAGGCCACTGTTCCAGGAGGAACCAAGGGCTGATGGCGTGCCTTTTGTAGAATGATCCGGCGAGTGCATCGTCGTAGCAGGTTAACCAACGTTAACGTTGGGGAGCCAGAGGGCAACCGAGTCTGAAACACGGCAAAAGTTGCGGCGATGCGACCCGAAACCACGTGAGCTATCCATGAGCAGAGTGAAGCGGATGTGACAGTCCGTCGAGGCTCGCACCCACCAGTGTTGCAAAACTGGGGGATGACTTGTGGATAGAGGAGAAATTCCAATCGAACGTGGAGATAGCTGGTTCTCCCCGAAATGTATTGAGGTACAGCTGCGTAGTGGCTCTGGTGGAGGTAGAGCACTGAATGGGCTAGGGGCCAAGTGCTGGTTACCAAACCCAACCAAACTCCGAATGCCACTAGAGAGAGCACGCAAGTGAGACGGCGGGGGCTAAGCTTCGTCGTCGAGAGGGAAACAGCCCAGATCACCAGCTAAGGTCTCCAAATCAGGACTGAGTGTACAAGGGAGTCAGTACGCCCAAACAGCCAGGATGTTGGCTTAGAAGCAGCCATCATTGAAAGAGTGCGTAATAGCTCACTGGTCGAGTGTAGTGGCACCGACAACGTATCGAGGCTTAAGTCCTGTACCGAAGCTGTGAAATCCGTCTCTTTTTGAGATGGGTTGGTAGGGGAGCGTTCTGTGAGCGGAGAAGCCAGATCGGAAGAACTGGTGGAGCGAACAGAAGTGAGAATGCCGGAATGAGTAGCGCCATATCTGTGTGAACCAGATACACCGAAAGCCTGAGGGTTCCTGGGCACCGTCAATCGTCCCAGGGTCAGTCGGGTCCTAAGCCGAGGACGTTATAGTCGTAGGCGATGGCAAGCAGGCCAGATATTCCTGCACCGGAGTACATTGTTTGACCGAAGGGGGGACGCGGTAAGGAAGGTGAACCCATCGAATGGACAGGATGGGCGTGTGCGTTGAAGTGCGAAACCGAGGCAAATCCCGGTTTCCAGTGCATGACACGTGCACCGAGCGCTCGCAAGAGTGCGGAAGTCATTGAACCCTACGCCGCCAAGAAAAGCCTCTAGGAAGATGTATACTCCGCCCGTACCGCAAACCGACACTGGTAGGCAGGGGGAAATCTCCCCAGGTGTACGAGCGACCCTCTGTTAAGGAACTCGGCAAATTAACCCCGTACCTTCGGAAGAAGGGGTGCCTGAGTAGCTTTCTCGCGTAAGTGAGGGGGTGAGCAGGCTGCAAGAAATAGGCTCAACCGACTGTTTACCAAAAACACAGGTCTCTGCGAACACGAAAGTGGAAGTATAGGGGCTGACTCCTGCCCAGTGCCGGAAGGTTACGAGGAGCGGTGCACGTAGCTGCGAATCTAAGCCCCGGTGAACGGCGGCCGTAACTATAACGGTCCTAAGGTAGCGAAATTCCTTGTCGGGTAAGTTCCGACCCGCACGAAAGGAGTAACGAGTTGAGCGCTGTCTCGACAGAGGACTCGGCGAAATTGAAGTACCCGTGAAGATACGGGTTACCCACGACAGGACAAAAAGACCCCGTGGAGCTTTACTACACCCTGGCCTGGAAACGAGGTGGAGTGTGCGTAGGATAGGTGGGAGCCGGAGAAATCATCCTTGTGGGGGTGATGGAGGCAAAAGTGAAATACCACTCTCACTGTATGTTGTTTCTCATCCTGAACCATGAAGCTGGTCAGGAGACAGGACCAGGCGGGTAGTTTGACTGGGGCGGTCGCCTCCCAAAGAGTAACGGAGGCGCTCAAAGGTTCCCTCAGGGTGGATGGACATCACCCGCAAAGAGTGCAAAGGCAGAAGGGAGCTTGACTGCAAGACGGACAGGTCGAGCAGGGACGAAAGTCGGACTTAGTGATCCCACATTCCCGAGTGGAAGGAGTGTGGCTCAACGGATAAAAGCTACCCCGGGGATAACAGGCTGATCTTGCCCAAGAGTTCATATCGACGGCAAGGTTTGGCACCTCGATGTCGGCTCGTCGCATCCTGGGGCTGGAGTAGGTCCCAAGGGTTGGGCTGTTCGCCCATGAAAGCGGCACGCGAGCTGGGTTCAGAACGTCGCGAGACAGTTCGGTCTCTATCCGTCGTGGGCGTAGGAGAATTGAGGGGCGTCATCTCCAGTACGAGAGGACCGAGATGGCTCAACCGCTGGTGAGCCAGTTGGCCTGCCCGGGCCAGAGCTGGATAGCTACGTTGAGAAGGGATAAGCGCTGAAAGCATCTAAGCGCGAAGCCGCACCCAAGACAAGTTCTCCCATCCTCTTTTCGGAGAGGATCAAGATCCCAGGAAGAGAACCTGGTAGGAAGACGACACGTGGAAGTCCGGTAACGGATGAAGCGAAGTTGGACTTATGATCGTACGGCTTGTTTCACAGTGGTGATCCCATGGATGTGAACAGGACGATCGTCGAAGAGCATTGTGAGAAGACTGTTTCCTCTTGTGTGAGGAACGTCGCTCGCCGCAACGCGCTCGGCAAAATTGAGGAAATGATATAACTTTGGTCGTGATGTATTATGAAAAACCACCTCATGGGTGGTTTTTTTGTTGGGAAAAATAATGTATGTGCCTCTGTTATTTCTACGTCTCTATGTCTCTACGATATATCCAATGCATAGGTAATCTCTTGCAGTACCTCACTATCCTCTTCCGCTGTCTGTGCTGCGCGTAGGGCGGCACGGGCCTGTTCTGTAGCGATACAGCCAAGTGCCCAGGCGGCGTGGCCGCGTATCAGCGTCTCCGCGTCATGGAGCGCGTTGATCAATGCAGGAACGGCCTGTGGATCGCGTGCATTGCCTAACGCGACACAAACGTTACGTAGCAGGCCGCGACGCTTTGTTCTTTTTATAGGACTGTGACGGAAACGTTCGCGGAACTCTTCTTCGGTTATTGAGAGCAATGATATCAATTCTGGTGTTGTACCTACGGTTGGTCGAGGACTCAAGCGTGCCTGAATCTCTGCCTGTGCCACTGGTGCCACTGATGCTAGTGGTTGAGACTGACTCGTACTGGTTTTTGTGGAACGCCTAATACTCTGAATGCCAATGAGTGGCTGGCCCTGGGCGTCGCGTAGACCTAGCCGTCTCTCCGCTACTTTGTTAACAGGACAGACCTCCTGGCAGATGTCACAGCCATAGATAAGGTTGCCCATGAGCGGACGTAGCTCGACTGGAATGCTGCCGCGTAATTCTATGGTCAGGAACGAGATGCAGCGTGTACTATCGAGTTCATATGGTCTGGGGAGAGCTCCGGTCGGACAGGCGTGCAGGCAGATCTCGCAGTTTCCACAGTTTGCTTTTAACGGTTCATCTGGCTCTAGCGGTAGATTTGTGACGATCTCAGCGAGAAAGACCCACGAGCCCCAGCCATGGGTCAGTATATTGGTATTTTTGCCGTACCAGCCCAGACCGGAGCGTTCTGCGACCGCTCGATCAACCATACGCCCAGTATCAACAAAGAGTCGTGTCTCGCTCTCTATGCCCAGTTCATTGCGCGCATAGTCGTAGAGCCATGCCGCGAATTGCTGTAGCTTTGGCTTGATGATGTCGTGATAGTCGTCGCTCCACGCGTACCGTGAGATACGTCCTCGCGGTAGCCCGTCTGCTTGCTTATCCTCGTCTGGTTGCTGTGTAAGGTAGAAGAGCGAGAGAGCGATAATTGAGCGAGCGGTTGGGAGGAGTGCATCTGGATGACAGGAGACCTCGGCTCGTTCTTTCGTGAACCATGGTAAGCCATCATACAGGCCACGTTCGACGCGTTCCTGGATTGCCTGCTGCGCCTGAGGGAAGGCATCCGCACTGGTAATGCGTGCCGCATCAAACCCTAGCGTATAGGCGTATTCTTTAATCTTTTCTGTCTCTAACATGCGTTCTTTGTTGGGAGCATATGGAGTATGCGGCTTGCAGGCCACAGGCTCCATATGCCATAGCTGATCTCATTACCATCTATATTGATACATTGACAGATTTCAACGATAACGAATGCCGTGTAATCACTAATTCGTAACGTCGCGTGACTCCTGGACCCAGAAAGAGATACCGAGGAAGATGGCGACATAGACGATAATGACCAGAATTGCGTGAACATCAGTGATCGCACCTGGCTGACTTGCACTTGCGCTTGCGCTCAGATCAGTAGTCTGATTGGTGATTAATGCGCTCAGATTGGTGCCAGGTAGGTAGGTTGGTACGGCTTTTAGAAATGCTGCGAGCGTGCCGGTGCTGATACTGCCAACAGCAGTCAGGATACTACTGAGCAGGCTCTCAAGGAACCACCAGACCAGTGCTCCTGCGATACCGGCCGCCGAAGATTTGCCCAGTGTGGCGATAAAGAGAGCGAGTATCGTATAAAAGAACAGGCTCAGTGCCAGGGTCAGCACATATAACAGTGCATGAGTAATCCATGCGCCATTCATGGTGCTCGTATCAACAGGCTGATGTAATAAGAGATTGAGTAGCGATCCTACAAAGAGGCCGATGATGAGCAATACAATGATCGAGATCAACGTACAGATGAGGAGCGTGCCAATCTTGGTCAGCAGATACTGAACACGTGAAGGTCCACGGCTAAGCATGACGCGGATCGTGCCGCTTGTGTATTCACCGCCCACAATAGTACCCGCTAGAATAATCAGCAAGATCGTCGCAATAAAGTTTGCGATCGAACCCACGAAAGTCAGCGATCCAGGTAGATGTAGCAAAGCTCCAAAATTAGAGAGTAGCTGTTGTGCGGCTGGATCTGTGCTGGTTGAGGCGATAAATGCAGGGATAGAGATACCTATCAGACTTAAAACAACAATAGCGATGCCAATAATGCTAAGCACCTTAGAAAGTGTGCGACGGCGCAGCTTATAGAGTTCACCACCAATCGAACGGAACAGTATGCTTATATAGTCCTGGCGTCCAAAGAAAACATTGTTGCTCTGGTCCTGGATTTCCACTTGCTCGATGATTTCGGAAGTGGTTGAAGGGATATTGGTGCTCACTGTGCCACCCCTTTCTCGATCTCTGCAGTTGTTGCAGCCGTGTCTATACTTTGCTCAGTCTCAGATGCAGTATCTGCGTCTATGCTTTGCTCAGTCTCAGATGGAGCCAGTGTATTAGCTGGACTGGTGGTATCCAGGCTATCACCGCCCATAGTAGGCGTAGCGGTTGCTTGCATATAGACAGCTTCGAGACTTCCGGCGCGGGGATGGATCTCGGCTGCGAACAGATCGTTCTGGGCTAGCAGACGATTAATCTCAGATGAGCGTGCCACTGGTGCATCCAGGACAAGCAAAGACTGCTTAGAAGTATCGGTTTCGACTGCGACCTGTGAGATCCAGGAGAGATCTTGTTCGCGAAGACGATTGAAGAGGGCGATGGCGCTCTCTGTCTCGTTCCCCTCCAAGAAACGTATCGCTATCTGCTCGCGTGTGCGCAGCAGATCACGCACGCTACCCTGTTTTACAAGATTGCCTTTGCGCATAATCGCCACTTTATTACAGACTTGTTGAACCTCTGAGAGGACATGGCTGGAGAGAAAGATTGTTTTTCCCAGGCCTGCAAGGCGCAGGATCAGATTACGAATCTCGATCACACCTGCCGGGTCCAGACCATTGGTTGGCTCATCCAACATCACCAGCTCAGGATCAGTCAGAAGGGCCGCAGCGATACCCAGGCGCTGTTTCATACCGAGAGAATACTTGCGATAGGCTAATTTTGCATAAGGAGCGAGATCAACGATAGTAAGGATCTCTTCGTAGCGTGGCTCATTCGCCTCTCCAAGCAACATACCGGAGTTTGCAGCCATGACGCGCAAATTATCGATACCCGAAAGGTAAGGATAGAATGTAGGAGTTTCTACAATTGCTCCAATACGCTGTAAAATGGTCTGACGTTGATAGGCATTATCCATATCGAAGAGAAGTGCTCTACCAGCAGTCGGTCGAATCAAGCCTAAGAGCATACGGATCGTTGTTGTCTTTCCCGAACCGTTCGGACCCAGAAAGCCAAACACATCGCCACGCATAACTTGTAAGTTCAAGTCGTTGACAGCCACAAGGCTGCCGAAGGCTTTGGTCAGCCTCTGCGTGCTAATTACCATCGTATTGTCATCGAGTGATGGCGTATCTGTATAATTGCTCACTAATGACTCCTTTTGTCTTTAATCATAAAGGTATTGTAACATTGATTGAGTGATAGTTTTACCCCCATCACTTTTTTGCTTGACGCAAGAACGAGAAAAGCAGCACCTAAGAGATAAACCCATCTTCAAATGAATAATCCTTTTGTTCTCTTGTATCGTAATGCTCTTGTGCCTTCTATTCTTGTTCCAGAGACGAGCCTTATGCTATAATCTGTCAAGGAAATTATCCAATACCCTTTGGTCAGATAAGTGCACTGCACTGGAGTTAAAGTTACGTTCCTGTTTGCTTTTAATACTTTTATGCATTGTTGCGAACGCAAGTATGTTAGCGAGTGTGCCAACCGCGCGTGCCGCCCGCGTTGTCTCCCCTATTCTGCTTCTGGACGTTAGCATATCTTCCCTACCCGATGGAGGGTGGCTGGTACCCAGGAAAGGACTTTGTAAAATGATTGATCCCGATAGCGAATTGGATGCTCGATATCGTTCGGTAGCTGTGACTCCCGATTGGTATCAGACAAATATCCCATGTCAGGTTGGCTGTCCCGCTCATACGGATGTGTCGACCTACATTGGTCTCATTTCACAAGCTCGTTTTGACGAAGCATATCTTCTGAATCGAAAGGCGAATGTTGTTCCAGGTGTATTGGGTCGGACATGTGCCAAACCCTGTGAGCCTGTTTGCCGTCGCAACAAGATCGATGGAAAACCAATTACTATCTGTTGGTTGAAACGTGCAGCCGCAGATCATCGTGAATATCGTCACCATGCCGAACGCCCACCGGTGACGAAGAACAAGAAGGTTGCAGTTGTTGGGGCCGGTGCCTCTGGTATGGCCTGTGCTCGTGACCTGCGTGAAATGGGTTACCCCGTCACGATCTACGAGCAATATCCTACTGCTGGCGGCGTTATGGTCAATGGCATTCCAGTTTGGCGCTTACCGCGTTATATTACCACGGAAGAGTGCGACGAGTATATGGCCGATATGGGTATCGAAGTGAAGTATAACACTCGTGTCGGCCGGGATGTTCAGGTCTCCGATCTGCTCAGAGACTACGATGCCGTCTACCTGGCTGCTGGTTGCTATATTCCAAATCCGCTGACTGGGCCAGATGGAAAGGTCATCCCTGGCGCGACCCTGGAGGGTGTCGAGGATGGCATCCGCCTGCTAGAGAAGACGAACTACGGTGAGCCAGCTTTTATTGGTAAGAGAGTCGCGGTCCTTGGTTCGGGCTTTACAGCTATGGACTGTAGCCGTACGGCGATCCGCTTTGGTGCTGAGAAAGTCTATATTATGTACCGCCGCTCGAAAGAGGAGGCTGGTTCAGATGAGTATGAAGTCGACGAGGCGGTCTTTGAGCACGTTGAGTTCAATTATCTCGTAACGCAGCTAGAGGTAACCAGTAAAGACGGTATCCATGCCAGTGGTATGCGTTTTATTCGCAACAAACTGGGTGATCCTGATGCCAGTGGTCGCCGCCGTCCGGTGCCGATCCCTGGTACAGAATTTGAGATAGAAGTTGATTCAGTTATCCCAGCCTTTGGTCAGTATAGTGATACGTCCTGGTTACAGACCGAGGAGCTTTCTCTGGAAGTGAATAAGTGGGGCGTACCGCTGCTCGATATCGATACCTGGATGACGAATCATCCTGGCCTCTTTGCTGGCGGCGACTTTACTCAGGGTGCGCGTAACCTTATCTCCGCGATTGGTGATGGGCGTGACGTTGCAGGTGCGATGAACCGCTATCTGGGTGGAGAAGACCATCCTGCTGAGGCGGCTGAAGAGATCGAACTGCCTGACTATCGCCGTGGTATGGTCGATAATTATGAGTCTATCCCCCATCAGCTCATGCCTTCTCTGGCCTTGAAGGATCGCTATAGCAATACCCGTGAGACCGAAACCGGCTATACACCGGAAGAGGCGGTTGTACAGGCTCGTCGCTGCTTACAGTGTCAGTTGAATATTATGATTGACCCTTCGATCTGTATTCTCTGCTCTGGCTGTGTCGATATCTGCCCTTACGACTGTATCAGTATGGAAGGCCTCTCGCGTGTCGTCAAGGAAGATCCCTTGCATGAGGATGCGACGAAGTGGGAGGGTGGTGCGGACATGATCATCGATGAAGAGAAGTGTATTCGTTGTGGACTGTGTGTTGTTCGCTGCCCAACGGATGCGATCTCGATGGTACAGTTTGAGGTCTCCAGCCCGAACGCACGCTGGTCGGTCTCAAAGATTCCTGTGATTAACGTCAAATAGTCCTTCTGGCATCACAACAGTACCAAGAGACATAGCGGAAGAATAGAGAGAGAGACTGGGATGTTTAAATAATCTCAGTCTCTCTTTATGTTATGCGTGGTATAACTAATGGTATAGATAAAGTGTACATTTGTCTATAGTCCTTTATTCCTCTTAGATTGTGTTGTATAGGAGACTAATGAATAGGGTGGCAGTGTAGAACCGGGGATGATGCCTGTAGGTGCGTAGAGTGTGGGAGAGTAATGCAGATAAACGGGTAGAGATTTCATAAAGATGAAGAGAATGCAAGACATGAAGATAGGTTAGTGGTAGCCGTTTCTGGTGTAGGTCATTTCATCTTCACTGCGTGATCAACGTCTCATCTATAGGCTCTTTATCTATGAATAGAGATAGACGTTGTGATATGCACTTGACAATTCTCCCGTTATTGCGCAAAATTGTCAAAAAGCCAGATGAGTGAGAGATATGCGTCCTGAGTGGCGTATATTTATTATGGATCTGGTGAATGTACCAACCGACAAGATATATACCCTTCCCCTCTCAGGAGTCGACCTGCTGTGATACCTCAACAGGTAAAAGGTGCCAGCGGCTCTCTATTCTGAAGGGATATATGTACGGTCTGCAAGGAGCGACGATGGTACGACATGAATGGTCCGACGAGGACTTAGCTCAAAGGCTTCATGAGCGAAACCCAGAGGCCTTAGAGACGCTAATATCCCGGTATTCGCGTGAGGTTTTTTATTTTATTCGTCTGGTCCTAGATAACGTTGGCGTAGCGCAAGACGCAGAAGAATGCCTGAATGATCTATTTGTGGCAGTCTGGCAAGAGATTGATAGCTTTGATGCGAGCAGAGGCGCGTTAAGAACATGGCTGACGATGCGTGCAAAGTATATCGCTCTTGATCGTCGACGTCAGTTGTGTCGACGCCAGGCGCATAACATTCAATCTGCTGATGAAATTCGTCAATGGAACACATCCGATAGTAGTAATCGTAGGTCTTCCGGTTGGGGCTATGAGCACGAATCACGTGCGACATTGCCGCCTCACCCCGAAGTGAGTATGGAGTCTTTGCTAGAGCAAAGCGAGAGGCGTGAAGAACTACGTGTGGCTCTGGCGGGGTTACCTGAATTAGACCGCTTTCTGATTTATCAGCGTTATTTTAAATTTGCTAGCACTGAAGAACTTGCGGCTAAAACAGGTCTGACTCGCCATGCCGTCGATACACGACTCTGGCGAGCACGCAAAAACTTACGTGATGCGCTCAAGGAGCATATCCATGAGTATGAGCGAATTTGAGGGACAACAGGAAATTGATGCCGACGGAGACTGTACTTTAGCTGAGAACGCTCTGTTCCCAGCTGATTTCTCCGCAGATGACGTTGAGTTTGCGCGTGAGCTGGGTTCGCTCTTTGCTCCTGAGCAAGAGGAGATGCCTCCTTTATTTGTGCAAACCCTTCTTGATGCTGAAGATCCACGTTTTCAGTCGCTAGAAGGTGGTCTGGAATTTAAGACGCGTGCTCGTGTTTTTCGTCGCTTGAAGTTGAAACAGCGCCTGTTTCGTACGCATTCATCTTCCTTACGCGGTGCTTTGACGTCTTTTTCAGTGCCGTCCTCTTTTTCGCGCTCGTTTCTATTGCTTGCCTGTTCCTTATTTCTGGTGGTTGTGATCTCGATTGCTGTGACCGGTCCCTCTTTTGCCTCAGGGCTGAACTATCTGTGGACCGGTGCACATAGTGGTGTCTTGCAGGTGAAGACGTTCCCAATTGTCTTTGCTCCTGCGAAGAAGTCAGTTGCACCTTCACGATCAACGCAGAAGTCTGCTACCACCAGAAGCACCAATGGATATGCAGAGACGGTCACGCCCCCTGCTGATCGTGAGCTCACCGTCGCTTCTGCTCAGAGTATGCTGAGCTTCAAGCTCTCGCTGCCACTTTATATGCCTGATAGTTATCAGCAAACAAATTACTATCTCTACGATGGTGATCCGAGCTGGGCTAATGGTCCGATCCTGGTTCAAGACTATACCCATGCCCTGCCAGGCGTTGCTCCGACTCACATCACTATCTGTGAGTTTAAGCCGCAGGGACAGGTCTTACAGGTGGCTCAGGATAACGCTGCTCACCAACTACGTATCCTGCATGGCGATTCGCAGTCCTCTATTGTCTATGTTGAAGGGCAATGGACATCGATCGATAACTCCTCCTATGTCTGGGACTATAATAATCGCAGTGAGGTTGTCTTTGAGCTCAATGGCGCTGAGATATGGATCGTTGGTGATAAGCGCGATGGTATAGGACAGGCTGAGCTTTTAAAGATTGCTAATTCATTGACGACCTATGATCCTGTTCTTTCTCGCGTTACGAATCAAGTTGATCGTGTGATGCAGACCGATGAAGATACTCCTGGCATATTTGCTGGTGACGTCATCTACCTCAACAATCCTGATAATGTGGGTGGACCATCCTTTAAATTGATTGGGAAGCCGTCAAGTCAGGTTGGACATAATGTGAAGCCGCATCTACCCTGATTGTGAAGCTTGAGCAATGCATATGTTGTAACCCACTAAGATCTTTGAAACCGGATGTAGTATTTTTACGTATAACCTAATGGTTGTTGTGTTTAAGACATATGGGGGTTGATAATACAGCGTAAAGGGTCTTCAGGAGAGGGTATAAGACCACTTTATGATGAATGCGACTACAGCAAGCAGAAAGTAGGGGGAGATCATTGTGATTGTAGTACAGCAACCATAAGGTATAGCGATACATGTGTCACTGGACAACAAGCTGTTCCATCTGGTATGCTTGTGTATAGATGTACAGTTGTTTATGTTTCCCCTGCAACGTCGCCTGGGAATAATTTTTCAAAATAGACCTCGAAGGAGAGGATATGAAAGCAATAACATCACGAGTGAGTATGACAAAATCCCACGGTATTCCTAACCTGCGCATCCTGCGACAACGAAGTGGATTGAGCCTTGGTCAACTCGCGGATCTTTCGGGCCTGCGTCGTGATACTATCACTCATTTCGAGACTGGTCGTGAGGAAGCTCAACCATATCATGTGCGTATTTTGGCACGTGCCCTTGGTGTTCCAACGTTGGATCTTGTATCCTAACGTGTAATGCGTGGACGGAAAACGCTATCAGGACATCTCTATGAATATACCAGCAGATGTCCTGATCGTTGTTCTCACTTTTGTATATGGAGACCCCGGTCTGGTCTTTCCTTCACTCTATACGAGAAGGAGAGCGGATCGGGGTCTCTTTTTTGTTGTATGCTTCTATCGCGCTATTTTCGCATGAGTGTCTGCTTAAAGAATGAGCGGTAAAAGGGTTACAGACATGGTTTATATGTATCTAAAAGGCTTGTTTTATATATGCACATAGGAATATAATGAGAGATGAGAGCTATACATCGTATTGTACCTCTTTGAAACAAAGGAGTTTCGGACATCAGCTGTATCGATGCATATGTGCATATATGTGCTCCATTTTTATGCTCTACGGACTGCTCTATGTCCCGGCTGCTCCTGCCTTCTTATTGCCTATCTGTTCATTGCAACATGTACATGATTGAAAAGAGGAGAGGACATATCATGCCAGAACAAGATTTTATGCCTATTCAGAGCTTTGATTTCCTTGAGTTTTACGTTGGCAATGCTAAGCAGGCGGCATATTATTTTCAATATGCCTGGGGTTTTACTCCGATCGCCTTTGCTGGCCTGGAGACGGGGTTGCGCGATCGGAGTAGTTTTGTCTTGGCGCAAGGTGAGATACGTATCATGCTTACTTCTGCGCTGGGTGCGAGCGGCGAGGTTGCCGATCATGTGTACCAGCATGGGGATGGTGTGAAGGTGGTTGCGTTGCGCGTTGAGAATGCGCGGCGAGCCTATCAAGAGGCAACCCAGCGTGGTGCTCAAGGCGTGATGGAACCGACAGAGCGGAGTGACGAGTTTGGCCAGGTAGTGCTTGCTTCGATTGCGGCCTATGGTGAGACGGTGCATATGTTTGTGGAGCGTGACGTGTACCGAGGTGCCTTCTTACCTGGTTTTCAAGCGGTGAATAACTCTGGGCGTATTCACGATGATGCTGTTGGTATTATTGGCATCGATCATGTTGTCGGCAATGTTGAGCTTGGGAAGATGGATGAGTGGGTGCAATTTTATGAGCATGTTATGGGCTTCACGCAACTGATGCATTTTGATGATCGGGCGATCAGTACTGAGTACTCGGCATTGATGTCGAAGGTTATGCAGAATGGTAGTGGGCGTATCAAGCTGCCGATCAATGAACCTGCTCCTGGGCGGCGGAAATCGCAGATCGAGGAGTACCTGGACTTCTATGATGGTCCTGGTGTCCAGCATATCGCTCTGACGACCGATGATATTATTACGACGGTTCGTAATCTGATGGCGCGTGGTGTTGATTTTCTCTCGACCCCCATGACGTATTATGAAGATATGAAGGACCGTGCTGATACTATTGAAGAGGATCTGCATCAACTGGCTGAGTTGGGTATCCTGGTTGATTATGATGAAGATGGCTATCTATTACAGATCTTCTCGCAACCTATCGGTAACCGGCCTACCGTTTTCTTTGAGATTATTGAGCGTAAAGGTGCTCATGGCTTCGGTGAAGGCAACTTTAAGGCCCTGTTCGAGGCGCTGGAGCGGCAGCAGGAACTGCGTGGCAATCTCTAGTTTTTTCTTGTAGCTGGATAGAAACAGAGGATGCTTGTATGAAATTGGTAACGATGCGCGACGATCAGGGGCGAACCTCCGCTGGTCTGTTGTTGCTCGATCATGATAACGGTATACAAGATGCTCCTGGTGCTGCTGGTGCTGCAACAGTACTGGCGCTACCGTATGCCGATCTACTCTCCCTCCTGCGTGATGAAGATGGTCTTGTCCAGGCACGGAGCATACTTGCTGATAAGAACGTTGCTCAACGCTATCCGCTCTCTTCTGTGCAACTGCTCGCCCCTTTGCCTGAGCCTCCGAGTCTGCGTGACTTCTATGCCTTTGAGCAGCATGTAAAGGCGGCACGTCGTCAACGCGGCCTGGAGATCCTGCCCGAATGGTATGAGTTCCCAACCTTCTACTTCTCAAACTGTAGTGAGATCTACGGACCAGAGGCGGCGATCCCCTATCCTGTTGGCTCGCAGGCTCTGGACTATGAATTAGAGCTTGCCTGCGTGATTGGTCGGGAGGGCAAGAATATCGCGGCTGAAGAGGCGGACCAGTATATCGCTGGTTACCTGATCATGAATGATTGGAGTGCACGAGATATTCAACGCCAGGATATGGTGCTCGGTCTGGGTCCTGGTAAAGGGAAAGACTTCGCGACGTCACTCGGTCCATGGTTAGTCACATCCGATGAACTTGTAAGGTATAAGCTTGGCGAAGTTGGTGAAGAGCGCTATGACCTGACGATGCAGGCATGGGTCAATGGTCAATTGCTCTCCTCCAACAACTTCAAGACAATCTACTATAGCTTCTCGCGGATGATTGCCTGGGCCTCGCATAACGCCCGTCTGCGTGTCGGCGATGTGTTGGGTTCGGGAACAGTTGGTAGTGGCTGCCTGCTAGAACTGGGTCAGCAGAGACATCCCTGGCTCAGGCGCGGCGATGTCGTGGAGATGGAGATTACAGGACTGGGTCGCTTGCGTAATCGTATTGAGTAACATGCTGCAGGTATGATGTAAGTAGTGTTCGTATTGCTGATGAGTTGATAATTACAATGCATGTTGATGATGACAATGCATAGAGCGATAGATAAGAAGGAGGAGGAGCAACGATGCCTGCCTATCATCGTCTGGGTGAGGTTCCACCAAAGCGGCATACGCAATTTCGTAAGGCTGATGGTTCCCTGTATTCCGAAGAGGTCTTCGGAACCGAGGGTTTCTCCGGCAACTATTCGATACTTTATTACCATTATCCCCCTACGCGCATAACGAAGTTTGCGCCACTGAGTCTTCCATCTGCTACGCAGGCGCGGCCCAATGTGCCTGAGATCTGGCATGAAGGGGTGCAGCGTCATCATCACCTTAAGTCTGCGGCTCTGGGCGGCAAAGGTGATGCTGTACAGGGTCGCCAGATCGTCATGTACAATCAGGATGTTGCGATCGGTGTCGCGAAGCCTACGGAGACGATGGACTATTATTATCGTTCGGGCGATGCTGATCTGGTCTATTTTGTCCAGGCTGGCGAGGGCGTGTGCGAGTCCGTCTTTGGTGCGCTCCCCTTTCACTCAGGTGACTATATCGTTATCCCGCGTGGCACGACCTTTCGTTTTGATCTGCCCTCTTTGGGGCGGACAACTGTCACATTTCTAACAATAGAGGCCCACGGCACGATCGAGCCACCGCATCGTTACTATAATCACCAGGGACAGTTGCTGGAGCATGCTCCGTATTGTGAGCGGGATATTCGTCGTCCAGAAGAGCTGATCACCCATACAGAAGCGGGCGAGTTCGAGGTGCGTGTCAAAGTTGGTGACACAATCACGTGTTATACGTACGATCATCACCCGCTCAACGTTGTCGGCTGGGATGGCTGTGCGTATCCCTGGATCTTTAATATTCACGACTTTGAGCCGATTACTGGTCGCGTCCATCAGCCCCCGCCTGTGCACCAGACCTTCCAGGGACCCAACTTTGTTGTCTGTTCGTTTGTGCCACGTAAGCTCGACTATCATCCATTATCGGTACCGGTCCCCTATAATCATAGCAATATCGATAGCGACGAACTTCTCTACTACGTCAACGGCAACTTTGGGAGTCGGCGCGGTATCGAGCAGGAATCTCTGACGTTACATCCACGGGGTATTCCCCATGGTCCACAACCTGGCGTCGTCGAGCAGAGCCTGGGCGCGGAGCGCACAGAAGAGATGGCTGTCATGATTGATACCTTCAAACCCTTGCTGCTCACCAGCGTCGCGCAAGCTATCGACGACCCCTCTTATCCCTACAGTTGGAGTGGACAGGTGTAGCTGTACCTGTCAAACAAGTGTGCCATACCTGTCAAAAAGGAGTGCAAGGATGTCCACACAGCTTTTGATGTCTCCATATGGATACTTGAAAGAAATTTGTATATATGAGATGATATCAAAAAACATAACCATCCTTGCACACCACAAACCACTCGACTGGATCAATCCCCAGCGGAGTTGCAACCTCATTGAGTGCTAGATTGCGTGATCATTCTTTATAATGCTCTATCTGCCTTCTGCACACCGGGCAAGGGATAGCAGTTATGCTTATGCTCAAAAATTCATATGGAGACACGATTATGCCAAAGACGATGTTTGACAAGATCTGGGATGCGCATGTTGTTCGTGATGAACCCGGAGAGTCTACCGTTCTCTACATCGATCGTCATCTGGTACACGAGACGACCTCCCCACAGGCGTTTGCCGGTCTTAGAACCAGCGGGCGTACCGTGCATCGCCCCGATGCTACCGTTGCGGTCCTTGACCATAACGTTCCTACGGTCAACAATCGCCGCATGCTCGATGTCGTAGACCAGGCCAGTACGCTCTGTATCACGACATTGGAGCAGAATGCTCAGGATTTCGGTGTGACGCTCTACGATATGAAGGATACTAACCAGGGTATCGTCCACGTCATTGGGCCAGATCTTGGTCTGACACTACCAGGTATGACACTGGTTTGCGGTGACTCGCATACATCGACGCATGGAGCTCTTGGCGTCTTTGCGATGGGCATTGGCACGAGCGAAGTTGAGCATGTGCTGGCAACTCAGTGTCTCTTACAGACAAAGCCGAAGACCATGAATATCCGTATCGAAGGAACGCTGGGTACTGGCGTGACAGCGAAAGATATGGCGCTAGGAGTTATCGGTCGCCTGGGTACCGGTGTTGGGACAGGATACGTGATCGAGTTCAGCGGCTCAGCTGTACGTAGCCTCTCGATGGATGGCCGCATGACGCTCTGTAATATGGCAATCGAGGCCGGTGCACGTGCTGGTATGGTTGCACCTGATGAGACGACTTTTGCTTATATCAAAGAACGTCCCTTAGCGCCAAAAGGCGAACTCTTTGAGCAGGCCGTCGAGGCCTGGAAGCAGTTGGCTAGCGATCCAGGTGCGACGTTTGATGCAGTCCATGAGGTCAATATCGATGGCTTGCGGCCACAGGTTACCTGGGGCACCAATCCTGGTATGGTGATTGATGTGACTGGTGTAGTCCCTGATCCGGCACAGGAGCAGGACGTGGTCAAACGTCAGAGCTACACGCGTGCCTTACAGTATATGGGCTTAACACCGGGTCAGAAGATTGAAGATATCAAGCTGAATACCGTCTTCATTGGATCGTGTACTAATTCGCGTCTCGATGATCTGCGTATGGCGGCCCAGTATGTAGAGGGCAAGCAGGTTGCACCGGATATCCGTGCGATCGTCGTACCTGGTTCAACACGAGTGCGCTTGACTGCTGAAGAAGAGGGGTTAGCCGATATTTTCCGTGCGGCAGGTTTTGAGTGGCGCGAGGCCGGTTGTAGCATGTGTATCGCTATGAATGGTGATCGCTTGAGCGATGGCGAGCGTTGTGCCTCGACTAGCAATCGTAACTTTGAAGGCCGCCAGGGACGTGGAGGTCGTACACACCTTGTGAGTCCCGCTATGGCTGCTGCTGCTGCGATCGCTGGACACTTTGTGGATATTCAGGAACAGTAGCGCAAGAGGAGCCGAGTAGATATGGAACCATTTATTCAACTGAGCAGTCTGGTGATTCCACTGGATCGTGCCAACGTCAATACGGATGAGATCATCCCTGCCCGTTTCTTGAAGACTATTCAACGCAACGGCTTTGAGAACGCTCTCTTCGCCGATTGGCGCTTTGCGTCCGATGGTAAGACACCACGAGCTGATTTTGTGCTCAACCAGTCGCGCTATCAGGGCGGAAAGATCTTGCTGGCCGGTGATAACTTTGGCTGCGGATCATCGCGCGAGCATGCTCCCTGGGCGCTTTATGACTATGGTATTCGCTGCGTCATTGCACCGAGCTTCGCCGATATCTTCTATAACAACTGTTTCAACAACGGCATCCTGCCGGCTACTCTCCCGGCGGCGGTTGTGAAAGATCTGTTGCAGGAAGCTACAGCGCAGGAAGGCTATCAACTTAACGTAGATCTCGCAACGCAGAAGGTTACGGCTACTGATGGTCGTGAGTTCTCCTTCGTTATTGATTCTTTTAAGAAGGAGTCTTTACTGCAAGGATTGGACAATATCGGTTGGACGCTCTCTCACGGTGACGATATTGCAAACTATGAGTCGCGCCGTAAGCAAGAGGCTCCCTGGCTTTTCGCCCGGCAGCCTGCATAATATTATCGCGCAAGTTTTGTCGTAGCGGCCGTAGCGGTAATCCTCGCAGATCCTCTGAGTGCGCTCTATAGACGTATATAAAGAGCCAGTCAACCATTATTAGCATGGTGGCTGGCTCTTTTATATTGACTTTTTTGGGCTGTATTTAGCCTTCATTTATTTGCGGAACTGCCGATTGGAATAATTGGGACGCGTGCATAACGCGAGGCTATAGATGGACGCTATCTCGTGTGAGGAGGGTAGTATTGTTGAAGGAGCACCGCATGAGTATTCTACGCACAAAATCCATAGAGCAGTCCATTCGTGATACTGAAGAGCCCGAACACCAGTTGAGTAAGGTGCTGGGACCCCTGGATCTGATTGTCTTTGGGATTGGCGTGATTATTGGGACGGGCATCTTTGTACTGACCGGGGTTGGCGCTGCGACGAAGGCAGGGCCAGCGATTGCGATCTCGTTTGTGGTTGCGGGTATCGCCTGTGGTCTGGCAGCGCTCTGTTACGCGGAGTTCGCCAGTGCAGTACCGGTAGCAGGTAGCGCTTACACCTTTTCGTATGCCTCGTTGGGTGAGTTTATTGCCTGGATTATTGGTTGGGATCTGGTGCTGGAGTTCATTGTTGGCGCTGCGGCGGTCTCTATTGGTTGGTCGCAGTATTTCGCCCAGATCTTTGCCAGTATCGGTCTGGCTCTCCCGAAGGCTATTGCGGGTGGACCTGGATCGGTTATTAATATCCCGGCTGCCATGATTGTGCTTATTCTGACCTGCATCATACTGGTTGGAGTGCGTAAGAGTGCGCGTTTCAATGCTGTCGTGACTGGCATCAAGCTATTGGTGCTAGCTTTTTTTATCATTGTCGGGATCTTTTTTATCAAGACGGTGAACTGGCAGCCCTTTATCCCTGCTCCACAACCGGTTCCGGCTGTGGCTGGTGGTTTTTGGGATACACCGTTTATTCAAGTTCTGACGGGTAGTGCGCAGCAGGTCTTTGGTTGGCCCGGTATTATGGCTGGTGCTGCCTCGGTCTTCTTTGCGTATATCGGTTTTGACGTGGTGGCGACGACAGCTGAAGAGACCAAAAATCCGCAGCGCGATGTGCCGATCGGTATTATCGGCTCATTGCTCATCTGTACGGTGCTCTATATTATCGTCTCGCTCATCCTGACTGGTATTGTCCCCTACACCAAATTGAATAATGCGGCTCCGATGGCGGTGGCCTTTGATCAGATCGGCCTGCCCTGGGCCGCAGCACTTGTCTCCCTCGGTGCGATCTGTGGTCTGACCGCTGTTGTGATGATTTTGATGATGGGTCAGAGCCGAGTCTTCTTTGCTATGAGTCGGGATAATCTGTTGCCGACCTGGTTCTCAAAGGTACACCCACGCTACCAGACGCCCTATCGTATCAATATTATTACGGGCATCATTATCGCCGTTATCGCTGCCTTCACGCCGATTGATGCGGTTGCTGATCTGGTCAATATTGGGACGCTGCTCGCCTTTGTGCTGGTCTCCATCGGCGTGATTGTGTTGAGGCGTACACGACCAGAGATGAAGCGCTCTTTCCGCACCCCCTGGGTGCCGGTCGTTCCTATCCTGGCGTCGCTGGTCTGCTTCTACTTGATGCTTGCGTTACCTGTAGTGACATGGGCTCGTTTTATTGCCTGGTTGGTACTGGGCTTTATTGTCTATTTCGCGTACGGTATGCGTCATAGCCGCCTCGGAAAAGAGGAGATGAGCTTGATTGGCAACGCTACGCTGGCGATCGATCCGGATACGGCCTCTGGCGAAGAGCCAGTGGCGCTGGATTAAGTGTCCCTGTATCGTCCTTACTAGAAGCTTGTAAAGAAGTCGGAGGGCATCTTGCTCTCCAGCTTCTTTTTTGGGGAAGTATGATCGCCAGGACAGGTTCTCATGCCTGCTTGTTACTCTTCTTTCGCTATAGACGTGGTATGTGATATGGAATTGGTATTGAGCGTCTGGCTAGCGATAGGGAGCGTGTAACATGCAGATTATGCGTAAGAAATCGGTTGAGCAGTCGATCAAAGAGACTGAGGAGCCTGAACATCAGCTGAAGAAGTCACTGGGGCCGATCGATCTTATCGTGTTTGGTATTGGTGTGATTATTGGGACAGGTATCTTTGTGTTGACCGGGGTGGCTGCGGCGACGAAAGCTGGCCCGGCTATCTCTCTGTCGTTTGTCGTGGCTGGTATTGCGTGTGGCCTGGCGGCGCTCTGCTATGCGGAGTTTGCCTGTGCGGTACCGGTAGCAGGTAGCGCTTATACGTTTTCGTATGCCTCGCTGGGTGAGTTTATTGCCTGGATTATTGGTTGGGATCTGGTTTTGGAGTTTATGGTCGGGGCTGCGGCGGTCTCTATCGGCTGGTCGCAATACTTTCAGGCGATTTTGAAGAGTCTGCATCTCAGTCTGCCAACGGTTATCGCTGGTGGTGGGGCGAGAGGGGCGGTGATCGACCTGCCGGCGGGGCTTATTGTACTAATCCTGACGGCGGTCCTGGTAATGGGTATCCGTATGAGTTCGCGCTTCAATCTGACTGTGACATCGATCAAACTAGCTGTACTGGCCTTCTTTATCATTGTTGGCGTCTTTTATATCAGGGTTGCGAACTGGACGCCGTTAATCCCTCCTGCTGAGCCGCTCCCAAGCAGTCATTCAATCTTGCAGTTACCACTACTCCAGGTGTTGTTGCGACAGCCACAGACTGCCTATGGTTGGACTGGTATCATCTCAGGTGCTGCGACCGTCTTCTTTGCCTATATTGGCTTTGATGTGGTGGCGACGACAGCTGAGGAGACCCGGAAGCCACAACGGGATATGCCGATCGGTATCCTTGGTTCGCTGATTGTCTGTACGATTTTGTATATTGTAGTCGCGCTGGTGATGACCGGTATCGTGCCTTTCCGTCAGCTGAATACTGCAGCGCCTATGGCAACGGCCTTCGCTGCGATTGGCCTGTCCTGGGCTGCCAGTCTGGTCTCACTGGGCGCGATCTGCGGACTGACTGCTGTAACCATGATCTTGATGTTGGGCCAGAGTCGGGTCTTCTTCGCGATGAGCCGGGATCATTTATTGCCGTCCTGGTTTGCTGCGGTGCATCCTAAATTTCGTACTCCCTACCGAGTGACCATTGTGACAGGTGTTGTGATTGCAGTGGTTGCAATGTTGACTCCTATCGATGCTGTCGCTGAGTTGGTGAATATTGGGACGCTGCTCGCCTTTGTGCTGGTTTCTATAGGTGTATTGGTTTTACGCAAATTGCAGCCCGATATGCCACGCACTTTCCGTACGCCCTGGGTACCAGTCGTTCCTATCCTGGCGGTACTGGTCTGTCTCTATTTGATGGTCAATCTACCAGTGATTACCTGGCTACGTTTTGTCATCTGGCTGGCATTGGGCGTGATCGTGTACTTTACATATGGTATGCATCATAGTCGTCTGGCACGAAAAAGAGATTGGTAGTATCGGCGTGAACGCGGTGTCGAATAAGCGTGAATTGTGCCTGTTTGTGTGCTGTGCTGATTATCCTTATCCCTCTGTTGAAAACAGGTCGGCGGACAGGGTCTGTGGGACGACGACTCTCAGGGCGTGTGGGACGACTGTGATGACTGTCGGAGTGGCTCCAGTCGTAGTATAGCCGATGGGTTCGCCGTCGACCTGGATGGCGATCGCTTTTCGGGTATAGAGCTTGATTTCGCTGCCGGTCTCGTAGCGTACCCATTGGCTGCGTTGTTTGCTACCGCGCAGAAAATCCCCAATGACCAGTAGCCGACCAAGGGGGCCGCGCTTGCGGACGACACAGACATCGAGTTGCCCATCATCGCATTTGGCGAGCCAGGTATATTTAAGCATGCCACCGTAGAGTTGTGTATTGCCGACGATGACCTGGAGTGCGTTAATCTTGATGGCGCGGCTACCCATGCGCATGACGACGCGAAACGCTGGATAACGAATTCCTAACCAGGTGGCCATCAAGAGATAGCCGAGTACTCCCAGACGTTTTGCTGGTCGCTTCTCAATGGCCTGCGCGACCTCACCGTCGAGGCCAATACCGACCATGAGCAGAAAATAGTGATCATTGATCTTGCCCAGATCGATCTCGCGTATCTGTCCTTCAAATAAGACGTGGCTGGCGTGCAGCAGATCGAGCGGAATCCCGGCCTCACGTGCCCAGACATTGACGGTTCCACTGGGTAAGATGCCCAGTGCTGTCTTACTGCCTGCGAGCTCCTGGATGACTTCATGAATGGTGCCATCACCTCCAATCGCGACGACAATATCGACATGCTGCGCTACAGCCTCCCGTGCGATCTGTGCCGCGTCTCCGCCAGCATTTGTGAGTTTGAGCTCTACCTGCCAGCCGCGCGACTGCAAATTCGTGACGATGGTTGCGATATTGTGTGCGTTGGGTAGATAGCTACCAGAGGTGGGATTGGCGATGAGCACGGCGCTGGTCATCGCTGCTTCTTGCTGCGACTGTGTTGCGTCTATGGTCCGCTCTTGTGATCTTGCTTCACGCAGAAGACCAAATTGTATGCTATCTAACCCTCTTGTCCATGCACTTAATACGTTCTGCACTAATTGCCTGCTGACTTGCATCTGTTACCCTCTCGGTCGGGGAGGCAATCATCTCCTCCCTGTTAGTAGTGTGGCTAAGCCCCTTACTTCTAATACGCAGTATAGCAACTTCAGGTTTTTAGCAGAGCCATATGTGTGTTGGGCTGATAGACAACTCGTTCTAGTCGACGCGTGGGACGCGTGCGAGAATCTCGGAGACGACTTCGTAATTACTGGTACCCAAACGCTCGGCGATCACCTCGGCTGGTAAGCTGGCCTCGCCCTGACGCCCGATCAGGACGACTTCATCTCCCATTCTGGCCGCTGGAATATGGGTGACATCGACCATACACTGATCCATACAGATCCGTCCCAGCAGCGGTGCCTCCTGTCCATGAATCAGGACGCTGCCCCAGTTCGCGGGTGCGCGCCGGAAGCCATCGGCATAACCGACGGGGAGGACGGCAATTCTGGTAGGCTGACTGGTTATGTAGGTGCTCCCGTAGCTGATCCCTTCTCCTTCTGGTATCCATTTGACCTGCGAGATCTGGGTCTTAAATGAGAGTGCAGGTCGAAAGCCGACTGGTAGCGGTACGGCTGTCGACGGCTCAAGTCCATAGACAGCAATACCTGGACGCACCATGTCAAAGTGGGATGCTGGCAGAGAGAGTACGGCGGCACTATTCGCTGCATGGACGATTGGTGGACGTAGCCCTTGCTCTTCTACTGCCGCAAGTACCTGCTGGAAGCGTGCTAGTTGTAGATGAACGTGGGTCCGGTCCTCACTATCAGACTGTGCGAAGTGGGTATAGAGGCCCTCTAGCGCTAAGCCTGGTAGTGCTATGATCGTACGCATCAGGGCGATAATCTCTTCGAGTTGTTCGAAGCGTACGCCAAGTCGTCCCATGCCGGTATCAACCTTGACGTGGACCTGGACGGTCTTGTCGAGGGCGAGGGCAGCACTGGAGAGTGCGTGTGCTTCGTCGGCGCTATAGAGGGTGACGCTGACTCCTAGACGGATGGCCTCGCGCATCTGCCAGCGTGGCACGTAGCCGAAGACCAGGATCGGTGCGTGTATATTGGCCTCGCGTAGTGGGATTGCTTCGGTAACGGTCGCGACGCCAAGCATACTGGCTCCGTTTTGCAGGACGGTGCGTGCGACTTTGAGTGCTCCATGACCGTAGGCGTCGGCCTTCAGTGCTACGAGGAGACGTGTCTGTGGTGCGACCAGGGATTTAATATGCCGGGTATTACTGCCAATGGCGTTGAGATCGACTTCGAGCCAGGTGGGCCGCTCGGCGTGCATAAAGAAGGTCTTCTGCCAACCGGGGGCCTGGCGTACTAACTTTTCAGAGGCTTCCCATGGGCGTGCCATGAGCATCTCTGTGACGCGCTCCATGCGCGCCTCTTCCGAACCTTTGATCAGGACGAGGGTCGTTGGTCCCTGCTCTGGTGTGATCCCATCGAGGACCTCTTCATCACGCTGGTGCTGTTCCTGGTGCTCTATGATACGGCGAACGGCCTGTGCTGCATCTTCATGGGTCGATGTCATTACCAGATGCTCGCTACTGAGGCCTGCCTGGAGCGCGGCCTCAGCGATGAGTGAGGCACGCTCACCACGGGTGACCAGATAATCGACAAGTCCTGCAGCCTGCTGTCCTACTGCGCGATGGGCCTCGTCTGCGTAATCACCCAGGTTGAGCATATCGCCGAGGACCGCGATCCGACAGCCACGCCGTGGTGTCAGGGCTGCCAGAGTCTGGAGTCCAGCGATCATTGAGACCGGTGCGGCGTTATGCGTATCATCGAGGAGCAGGCTGGCATGGATACCTGGTAGCGGGTTGAGACGACCGGGTAGCGGGTGTAGCTGTGTAATCGCCTGCCCGGCACGCTCTGGATAGATCCCTCTGCTGAGCGCAATCTGGTAGGCAATCTCCATCGTCGCCTTGCTGTGCGCTCCCAGTAGCTGAGATGAGAGCACAATCTCTGTGCCTGTTTTTTGTTGCGTCAGTGCTGAGTCCTGCTCATCGCTCTCCTCTGCCACCGTGGTCGCTGTTCTATAGCTGGTTCCTTGCTGACTTACTGTAATCTCTGCTGTTGCACTCGGGCTCTCATCTGTGGATGGTGTGGTACTGGTCGAGATGGTAGGGAGGTTGGCGAGGGGATGGAAGACGATACGTGAATAGTGATGCATCTCATGGTAGCGTGCCAGCAGGGCCTGTGTCTCGCTATCATTCTGATTATAGAAGAGATGTCCGTTGCTCGGCAGGCTGGTTAGTAGCGCACCGAACTCCTCTGCCAGAGCAGTGACCGAGCTGAAATATTGTAACTGTACAGGACTGATATTGGTCAGTACGCCGATATGTGGACGCACGATGCGACAGAGGGCTGCAATCTCACCAGGATGATCACAGCCCAGTTCCAGCACTGCATACTCGTGTTGTGCTTCTAAGCGTCCCAGTGAGAGTGGGATGCCCAGCATATCATTATAGTTTTGCCAGCTACGGAAGGTCGTAAACTGCTTACCCAGCACCGTCGCGAGTGCCTCCTTGGTACTGGTCTTGCCGACGCTACCAGTCACCGCAATTACAGTCGGGTGCCAGAGGTCCAGTATTGTACGCGCATAGCTCTGGAGGGCCAGCCGGGTATCATCCACCAGAATAATCGTCAGGTCTGAACGTGTCAGTGCCAGCCGCGCCTGCTCCGAGAGCTGCTGAAACGCCCGGCCTGTTACCAGGAGACCTGTGGCACCTTTACGCTGCGCATCAAGCAGATAATCGTGCCCATTGCCACGTTCACCGTGGACCGCCACAAACATCTCACCTGGGGTAAGCTGACGGCTATCATGACTGAACGCCTGAAACTGAATATGCTTACCAGGATGATAGATCGTACCCTGCGTCGCTTTCAGCAGGTGATCAAGATAGATCATAGTACCCCTCCGTCCCTCTGACCCCATTCCATGGATCGAAAACTGTCTGGTCACAACAAAGGAGAGGGCTACGTACGACCGTCAGCCCTCCCTCTGCAAGACTATTCCTCTACAGTACGGATGTAACACATCGTTTTAATCTGTCTTACCATACCGTCTAGCTCCATTATTGTCAACAATGATGTAATAGCATGCGCGGGCAGTTGTGCCTTGCGGATGATCTCATCTATGTGTAACGGCTGATCAGAGAGCGTGGCACAAATTGTGCGCTCCTCATCGTTGGCCGGTTGACGTACTGGCGCAGTTGGTGGTGCCCATAAGGTTGGCTGCTTGTTTGGATTGGCCACTGGTTGGGTAGGGATGGCATGGATATTTAGATGTTCAAGGATATCGGCAACACAGGTGACCGGGTGTGCGCCATCACGGATAAGTTTGTTGACACCTTCGCTCCCCTTCGCCGTAATGTTGGCTGGCACAGCGTAGACTTCGCGACCCTGTGTGAGTGCTGAATTTGCCGTGATCAGTGAGCCACTGCGGTTAGGGGCTTCTACGACGAGGATACCCAACGAGAGACCAGAGATGATGTGGTTGCGTGCGGGAAAGTTTCCTGCTTCGGGATTGACGCCGAGCGGAAATGGTGTGAGCAGGGCACCCTGACCCGATTCAGCGATACGGGCCGCCAACGCTCTGTTCTGGGTCGGATAGATGACATCGAGGCCACTTGCCATGACAGCGATGGTGCGCCCACCCTGATTTAATGCGGTTGTGTGCGCGACCGTATCAATGCCGAGGGCCAGACCGCTCACAATGGTCATAGAACCATGCACAAGATCACGTGTAAAGGTCTCGGTGACATGGCGACCATAGGCGCTCATTTTACGAGTACCGACAACACCGATGCTATAGATGAAATCATCAGGGATCAGAGTCCCACAGATGTAAAGAACAGGTGGGGCGTATTCAATCTTACGCAGGAGTGGAGGATATGTATTGTCGCGCCAGGTGATGACCTTTACCTGTAACTTGTAAAGCCGTTCCAGCTCATAGAGTGGTTTGATCTGTATGCGTTGCTGTTGAAAGCGCTCTATGATTTTTTGTTCGAGTCCTGCTTGCGCTAACTCTTTGCTCTCTGCCAGCCAGGCGGCTCTGGCATCATCTTGAAAGTAATCAAGTAAGCGTTGGAAACGGACCGGGCCAATGCCAAGGACGCGACTGAACGCAATCCAGTGCGCTAGCTGTTCCAATGCGAGGGTACCCGAAGGATAGTATCGGGCTTCTGCATCATACACTTCCATCCGCCGCTGCTCTTTACCCATGTGTTTCTCCCTCTGTGATACTCAGAATGACATCATCATGTGACCGGGTTATGGTTGTCCATCTTTAAAAATCGCGTGATGCGGGGACCCCTTGGTTTACCTACGGGGAGGAGCATCACGCACTCCTTTCTTGCCCGCTCTCATAACTGTACTCATAGCCGTCCGCCCTGTGCAGGCGATGCATATACTTGGGATGAATGTCAATCCTCCCCAAATGAAATGATGGACGGTGGCGAATGGCAATACGTCCCTGAAACGTTCCCTTCGGGGTAACGGCTTTTACCACATCGCCTGTGCGGTACCCCAGGAATGATCCCTTGCGCTGTTTATGTTGTTTCGGGAAACCGTAGGCGTCCGTGACGCACATTTTGCGTCTGCCATGTCCGGTCGCTTTGATGAGCAAAGGCACCACGCCCTGCACTGAGAGCACGGGCGGCGTACTCTTCCCCACATTCGCCGCGTCACACCAGTGGGTCTTAGGCAACTCCTGCGTCGTTCGGTTGTATTTAGTGAGACCACCTGAGCCACATTCAACGGTCAGGCCCGTCGCTTGTAAACGTTCAAACAACGCGCTGCCTAAGCGAAGAGGTCGCCCTCTCCGCTCGGCTTCAAAACCGTGCTTGAGACTTGTCACCTCACACGGCTCCTCAATACTGCGGTCAGTTGTCATTGATACACTCCTCTTCGTGTTTCACATGCCTTTGGTCGTGACAATGTCGGTGAAGGGCACATTTGTTGCTGAGTTCTTCACCACCGCCCTCACTTTTCGGGGTAATATGGTCGATCTCTATGAGATCTTCCTCCCGGAAGAGAAGTTCACACCAGCGGCATTTTCCTTGCTGTTTCTGTAGCAGTTTTCCTAGCGTCGTCTTTGTTAATGGGTGATCTTTTAACCGTTTGGTCCAATAAAGGAGGTTCCCGTCGAATGGGCTTGCTTTGCCTTTTACCTTCGTGTGACGTTGAATGGGTATTGCGTGCCATCTCAGCACATGTTGTTCAGGTCCCTCTGGCGTGGCATATGTCCAGGTGTTTCCTTCAATTGTCCGCCAATACTTCCCTTTTACCCATCTCGCTCCTTTCTTCGGGTGTTTTCGGGTCATCTTCTGCCAAAGCATACTGACGAGATGGTGGTCGCATGTCGCAAATTGCTTTGCCGATACGACCGTTCGATAATACAGCGCCCAACCATGGATAACTGGGTTGAGTTGGTCAATGATTTCCTCTTGCGGAAGCGATTGACTTTTCTGTATTATCTTCCTGAGTTCTTGCAAATGGCGTTGAACTCCTTCTTTACTCGGCGTGATGATCGTTTTGAAACCTGACGGCTTTCCTTTTCCAGTATGGGTCTTCCCTACCGGGAATTGTCGAACAGTAAATCCCAGGAAGTTAAATCCTACATTTCCCTGATATTCTTTCAGAGTATGGGATAGCCGCGTTTTGCTCGGTTTCAATTCCAATCCGATGCCTTGTAACCACATTGCGATGATTTGCTGCGCCTTAATGACCTCTGTTTCCTGGGCATGCAGCACCACAAAATCGTCGGCATACCGGATGAGCTGTGGTGCTCCTCGCAGTGCGGATGGAGCCTTATTCTCACCGATGTAGGCTTTGAGTAACGCTTCTTCCATTCCATAGAGGGCGATGTTGGCAAGCAGTGGGGACACAACCCCACCTTGCGGGGTTCCCGCCTTGGTTGGGGAAAGTTCCAATGCTTCCATGACTCCAGCCTTGAGCCAGCCTTTCACCAGTCGTCTCACTACTGGATAGGTGTGCAGCTTTCCTAAGAGCGCTTGATGGTCAATATTGTCGAAACAACCTTTGATATCCGCGTCCAGAACGTATTTGCTCTTTAATCGGATGTTAATGAAGATTGCTCCTACAGCATCATGGACACCGCGTCCCGGTCGGAAGCCATAGCTATTGGCCTCGAACAAGGCTTCCCATTGTGGTTCGAGGGCGGCTTTGGCTAGTGCCTGACATGCCCTATCAAACATTACAGGAATGCCCAACGGCCTTTGCTCAGTTTTTCCTGGCTTGGGTATCCAGACGCGTCTGAGTGGTTGTGGCTTCCTCTGGCTCATCCGCTTTGGGTGAATTGCTTCAACCATCGCAAGTCTGCCAGTTGGTTGAACGGATTTTACACCATCTATGCCAGCGGTTTTCTTGCCCTGGTTGTCCTGGGTCACTCGTCGGACTGCCAAGAGTCGGGCTGACCGGGACTTCATTAACAATTTCTGTAACTTGTGAACTGTTTTCAGATCTCCACGTTCGGAGGCTTTGAAGATGCGCTTTTGCAGGCGGTACAGGTGTTGCTCTAGCTTGCGCCAGGGTAATGCTGCCCATTCCTCACTCGAACTTGCGTCCGGTGCCTTGGTTTCTCCCATGCGACTTGCACTCCTTCATTCCACAGTATCGGGTCTGCGTCAGCGTGTCCTGGGCATTACCCCAGGCGTTTGCTTCTCAGACCATCCCACCAGACAGATACTTGCGGTTGGTACCTGCTCATGCTTTCAACCTCGCATGAGAGTCATCTGCTGGTTACTTCGTTCCGATAGTTCGTTTTACGTTACCGTAGGTCTCCTGCTGTCCGCCGGGTTTTATGGGGGTGAATACCGATCACCGTTGGATATGTCGGCCCCTATCCTTGTCCATTTTGGACCAAGCCCCGCATTGGCTCAATGATACTTGCGTTAACTCGCGTTGGCTTGTTCGCCATAACGACGGTTCTGGTGCAGGTTCGCTTGCGCTAGCCATAGCAACTTGCTAGGGGTTGTTTGTCACATCGAGTTTGCAACTTTGCCCCATTTCTTCCCGCTTCTCGGATTGATGACCAGTCGCTACCGAGGGGAAAATGCTGTTCCTCTTTTCACCTGGAGGGATGGGAATTTCGCCCATCATCGAACTATCAGTTGTCAGCAGGGTATATATTCTGCTGCTGTTCCTCCCCCGTTTTCACGGTTTTGGATCAAACGAATCGCAGCCACCGTGTAGCATTCACCGCTGCCGCATCCTTGAGTGTCGCCTTGGCCTGCGCCTGAATACGTTTGAGGACCTCCGGTTTCTTTTTCAGGAAGTCCTTGATGTCCTGCGTCCCCTTGGCTGTATTACATGGATCGCAGGCCAGACACAAATTGCTCACGCGGTTCGTTCCTCCTTTGGCACGAGGGTGGATATGCTCAATCTGGAGTGGTGTATCTTTTGCTGTACAGTAGGAACATTGCCGCCCCCACTTTTCTAACAGATATTCACGGACCTCGTAGCCAGCCAAGGTCCCTTGTTGATATTCGACCCCGCTGACTTCAGGATTCTCCATCTGCTGGAGGTCGAACTTCACGAGTTCCATACTGATCGCGGTGATCGGACAATACCGAGAAAGACGCTGGACCCACGTGAGCACGTTAGTTATTCTGCTCCCTAATGAAGGCGGTAGCCAGCCCTTCTTTTTGTTCTTCCGATTAGACCAGCGTGGTTTTCGGTAACGTGTTTTACGATTCCTGCGTGAGCGTCGTACAACCCGCCGATCATCCAGGGCCGACTTGATCGCCTGCCCACGATGTTTGAGCTCTGCGGCAAAGACCACTTCGCCTGTCGCGTCGTTAACAATAGCAATACCTGTGGTCTTACTGCCAGGATCAAGCTTGACCCGTAGTGGCTCTACTTCAGGCTGCTCAACGACACACTTGAGAATAAGACAAAATGGATACATGCGATACACAGCGGCTTTTCCTCGCTTCAATAAGAGGCGAGCCTCCCCAGGATGCACGGGGTCAAGCGGTTTCTTTGCGCTATCAATTACAAACACTTTACTCATACTGTTCCTTGTGCTCCTTGCGGAGCCTCCTGTTGCCAGGGTAATGTGTTCCTCGTTCATGTTCAGGAGTGGTTTATCGTCAACGACACTGAGTTAACCCTGTAGCTCTGTTTGTCGGGTAAGGGAGCAATGTTACCACTGCTTCCTCCCCTAAGAACGGTACGTGCAAGTTTCCCTGCATACCGCTCAAGCCTTTCTAACGCCCCGATTGGGACGCAGCTCTTCAACTTTCAATGTTTGGCTATGGACTTGTTTATGACAGTTTGGATGCAGAAGAAGCAAATTGTTTAACGTGTTTGGGCCACCTTTCACTCGATAGATAACATGATGTATATTCCACCCTGTTTCTTTCGTGATCTTCTGGTGGCATATCGGGCAGTTACCTTCTTGCCCTTTCCATAACGTGATTAGTTTCCTTCGATTCGTGTTTTGGAGCCATTTCAGCCCCATTCTTTGGTCGAAGTATTCTTCCCACTTGAGATCGTATGGGTTCGCTTCTCCTTTGATTTTGGTGTATCGTTTAATCTTGGTGTAACTTGCCTGAAGAAGATAGACCTTCCGAGGTTCTCCCTCCTTCCCAATGACCTCGCCTTGGAATACCCAATTTTGTTCTCTAATGCTAGCAAAGTAGCGATTCTTCACCCAGCTTTTTGACTTGTTTGGATGTCGTCTCACTGCCCATTGCCAGATCATCCGAAAGATAGCATGGTCTACTCTTTTGTAGGTTTCTTTGCTCGCTGCATGTTGATGGTAGTTTGCCCATCCTCTTATTTTGGGGTTAAGCAGATAGATCAGGTTCCCTGCGGTCGCCGTCTTGTTCTTCTGTATCGTTTCTTTTATTCCTTGAAGGAATGTTTTCACATTCTTTTCAGAGGGTTTCGTGAGAAGGACTGTTTTCTTCCCATTTTGATACTTCCGCACGTGTTGGCCTAGGAAATCAAAGCCACATTCAATATGGGTGAGGCATGTTTTCTCTGGCGAGAGTTCCAATCCGCGTTCTCTCATGAATTGCTCCACGAGTGGTTTGACTTCCTGCCCTAGAAGTTCCTTCGAACTTCCTGTGATAATGAAGTCGTCCGCGTATCGCACGAAATGGACTTTTGCTCTTTGTTGTCGAACCGAATCCTTTGGATATATTTCCCGTAGTTTCCGTTCCAGACCGTTGAGTGCTATATTCGCCAGTGTTGGTGAACAAATTCCTCCTTGCGGAGTACCTGCTTCCGTAACATGAAAGGCCTGCTTTTCCATATATCCAGCTTTGAGCCATTTTCGCAGGATGTTCTTATCCATCGGGACATTTGTTAGGAGCCAGTCATGACTGATCCGGTCGAAGCAGCTTTTAATATCTCCTTCTAATACCCATTGGGCTGCACCTTTTTGGGCGAGCACAATATGACATTGTTCAATGGCATCTGCTGTACTCCTTTCCTTCCTGAAACCGTAGGAATTGGGATCAGAGGTGCATTCTGCCACCGGGTCTAGAGCAAGCAGGTGCAATGCCTGCATCGCTCTATCCTTCATTGTGGGGATACCTAACGGCCTTTTCGCTCCGTTGCTCTTGGGAATGTAAACCCTTCGTAAGGGTCGAGGATGGTACTCATGGTTTTGCAGCGATTGTATCGCTTCTGCTTTCTTTGCTGGGGTATTCCAGAGTTCACCGTCTACTCCAGGAGTCCTTTTGCCGTCATTTTCTGTCACGCGCTTGACGGCAAGAGCTTTGCCGCTAAACGAGTGGGTAAGAAGCCGTTGCAAGGCTTTCACTTTGCCCCATCTTCCTTCCTGAGTTGCCTTTACGATCCTCGCTTGGAGGCGACTCACGTTCTGGGAGGCATGGTGCCATCGAATAAGATGCCATGTTTCCGGTTGGTGAGAGGACGCACCAGCATATTCTTCTAAAGAAATGGATTCCATTTCCTGAGTTGTTTCTGCCGTCATCTGCTTTTCCCCTTTCGTCGCTTTGCCTCGTTTGTCGTAATGAAAGACCAGATGGAAGTCTGCCCGCTTTCGCGTGGAGGAAGGCCTCCTATCCACCCTATTACCGGGCGGCATTTGCTTTTTCCATCTTCCTGTACCCGCACGCCTTTAGGCGTCCCTTACGGGTTGCTTTCCCTTACGGGAGAAGTACGGGGTTCCCGTGTTCCACTTCTGTAATATGAATGGCGAAGGTCCGCCCTATTCACCGGCAGTGTTGATTGTCCATGACAAGGCAACGATTAGACCTTGTTCCCACTGCGTACCATTTTGGTTCAAGCTTAATATCAGCATCTTTAGCTTGTTACGGTTTACGATGTTTATCAGGCGTTCGCATATGCTGACCATGCCACTCGACTCTAGCCCCTCTCCGCTTTGATGCTAGCAGATACATCTCGCTTCACAGTCTGATGCCGGTGAACACCGTGGGTACATTGTCAGAGGGCTTTATACAAGTTGTTACCTTCTTGCATTACCTCCTAGAATACTGCTGATGGAACAGCAGGTTCCGCCGTCTTGCAACGCGGAACAGTTACAAAAGCGACTTTCACGTCGCACAATCGGTGACCGTAGCGGACGAGACTGGAAAGCATCTCGTCGTACCTAGTTTCACTCCGAACGTAGTTTCTGTCTCAAAACTTGAACTGGTCAGGTGTGGGCTTACTTGCGCAAGCCCCCGGATTTATCCCTGATTCTTACCCACATTTTACAATTCGCTTTTGTGAAATGGCCTCGGAGGCTTGATGCCATCGTTAACCATTTCAAGAGCTCATCTATAGAGATCAGCTTCTCAAGCCTCCCCCAAAAGATGTGGGTAAGAATCAGGGATTTATCCGTGGGGTTCCTGACTGCCCGGTGGATTATTCGTTGAAGGACTGTTCGGACCGGGGTATGGATATTGATATGGATATTGATATGGATACTCTGTGTAGGCTTTGCCCGGTCCGGGATAGGTGCTGGTCAGGCTGTGTGGAGCAGTCATAGAGCGTTGTGCCGTTTTGACTGTTTGCTGGTAGGCAAGCATGTTCTTGCGCCGCTGAGCGTTGGTAAGCAGGAAGCTTACGCAGCCGAACAGGGCGATAGCAATGAGCAGACCACCTGCTGTAAACAGATAGGGTTGCAAGGGGTCGTTAAGCGTGATTACCGGGACCGGGAGCGTTGGGCCTTGAACTTGTGTGCCGCCGTTCGCCAGTTGTGGCTGATCGATGGTGCGCAGCCACTGGTTCTCAAGCTGGTTACTATTCAAGCCGAGTGTCTGCTGAAGATCCTGGTTAAAGATCTTACCGGGTTGTCCGGTACTTTTGATGAGCGCCGCCATCTTCTGTTGTCCGAAGGTTCTATACATATAGTCAAGCAGTTGCCAGCTCTGGGCGTAGGCAAGATAGGCAGCGTTCGAGTTGGTGGGGAATGAGGATGTGATATCTTGTAGCGCGAGCAGGCTGTGGCTATTCAGTGCTTGTTTGTAGGCGTTGAGCATATCTGGTTCGTGGTAGAGTTGATTATAGACGGCGAGCCCTTCATCGAACCAGAGCGGGATGGGGGTATGCGCCTGCTGATGAAAGATCAGGTGTGTGAGCTCATGCGGCATATCGCGGCGCAGGGTGTCGTCGTACGGTCCGTTTACCACAATCTCGGCTTGCTTGAGGGTAGGGAAGGCGATACCGCCAACCCACTCGTGGACCAGTGGTGAGAGCGAACCATGAAAGTCGTTGGCGGATGAGTAGACCCAGATATCGATCGGCTGTTGTAGCCCGACTCCGAGCGTCTGGCTGATGCGTTGAATGTGTCCTGCGACTTGCGTGAGGAGCATCTGTCCAAAGGTCGTGTCCTGACCATACCAATGCACACGAAACATTCCCTGTGCAAGTTGCTGCCACTGGAAGCGAGTATCTACCACCTTAAATGTCTGTATGGCGCTGGTATAGCTGCTCCCTGCGCTGTCCAGTACCATCCAATAGTAGCTGATCTGTGTACCCACCGGATTAAACTGATTGTTATTGGTATTCTCATGCCAGGAGAGGGCGATCGTAGTGGCAACAGTGGCGGGTTGCACTGTATGTTGCTCGCTAAAGGACATATCCTGGTTATATTTCAAGTAGACAATGGCCTGGGTAATCGTGCTCGCGGTGTCATGTGCGTCTAACTGGAAGTCGATACTCCCTGGATAGTGGAGCGCTGTGCTCTCCTGCGTGACTGTGATAGCAGAGCCGGTCATATTGACCGTGCTGGTAGCGTAGGCGTGCTGATAAGGGAGAAAGAGTGCAATGCTAATAAGCAAGCAATAGAAGATGAAGGACGCACGCAAGTGGGGACACCGATGCATATAAAAATCTCCTGAGCACAATTTGTGAATGTCAATCTATATTATAACTGATCGGTTAACACTTTGCTCTTCTCTATCAGCACGTATAGTACATTTATTGTAATAGCCTTTGTAGCATCCCATAGCCCTTGTGAAGCACCTTCAGTTCGCATATGTTATGACGCTGTAGCCTTGAATATATGGCGTAAATCTTCCTGAATGTTTAAAAATCTGTACACAGGTCAACGTTAAGTATTCGCATTGGTGGTGTTGGAGCAGACCTATCATGTCGACTCTTTGTTCGCTTATAGAACTAGCTTGAGTGCACTTTTATGCACAAGGTTACGCGCCATGGTGTATGTAAATATACAGAGATACATAGAAGCAACCACCCGAATAGGGGATAGTGTTAGGGTAAACGGTACCAGATCGTTGAGAAACGTGAAGAGAAGAGATACAATTTTGATAAATAATATACGGGAGGGCTTCGCCTTCTTCGGTTGCTAAAAAACGGAAAGAGACCGGGTATTTGGAGCGGACGGTCATCTTATGCCACAACAAATCAATGCGAGCAGGCAGATTGATTTGTTGTGTCTATCTAATGTTAAGGAAAATATATGAGTGATACCTGGAATCAGCATCCTGCGAATAAGCAACGCCCTGATCAAGCTACGCCACCAAAGACTGGTGGCTTGCTCAGTGGTTATAAAAATCAACAAAGTCAAGCAGATGCGCCAATAAATCAGCCCTTTAATCAAAATATACAGAATAATCAATCAAGGCCTGGGACCTTCTCTAATCAGCCCGGTTCAGCATCTCCACCGAGTCAGGCCGGACGTGTGCATTCATCGTTGCTGAAGAATTATGGGCCAGCATCGAATGCAGGCATCCCGCAAGGACCACAGAGCTATCCGCCTTCACAGAGACCACAGGGGCCGCAAGGCTATCCTCCCCCACAGGGGCCGCAAGGCTATCAGCCCCCACGGGGGTCACAGGGTTATCCACCATCACAGGGGCCGCAAGGTTATCCACCATCACAGGGGCCGCAAGGCTATCAGCCACCACGAGGTGGGCAAGGACCACAAGGTTATCCGTCTCAGCAAGGGCAGCAGGGCTACCCACCTCAGCAAAGAGTACAGGGACCACAAGCAGGGCATCCCTTTGCGCAACCATGGTCCAATGCGATGGATACGATGCGTACGTGGTCAGGGAAGATGGCCGCTGCAGTGGGGTATCAGCCGCAGCGTCAGCCACAACCGCCGGCCCCGCAGATGGTGCGCTATCGTTCGCCTGTGCCGCCGAATCCACCCTATATGGGCGGTCCAGGCGGCCCGGGTGGTCCAGGCGGCGGTGGTCCAGGCGGCCCGGGTGGTCCAGGCGGCGGTGGTCCAGGCGGCCCATATAATGGTAATTCAGGTGGGGACCGCTGGCGTCGTTCGCTCGCGCTGCGTCTCTCACACCAGAAGCGACAACGTCGCAAGACCAAAGGTTTCGGTCGTGTTACTACCTCCATTATTATCTCGCTGGTCGCGCTTGTCTTGATTGTTGGCTTCGCTGGTGGCGCATACGGCTATAATTACTACACCCAGCAACTGCCCCTGATGCAGCACTATGCTAATAAGCAGATCAGTCAAAATACGCGTATCTATGATCGTAATGGTGTCTTGCTCTACGAGGCATACAATCAGAGCACTCAGCCGCAGCAAGGCCGGCGTGTTGCCGTACAGTTTCAGGATATTCCCAAGGTCATGCAAGATGCCATGATCTCCATCGAAGATAAAACCTTCTGGACTAACGCAGGCGTCGATCCGCTGGCGATCGTGCGTGCCGGTACCAGTAGCGGTGGTGGTGCCAGTACCCTGACACAGCAGTTGATCAAGAACCTGTCCGGCAACGACCAGGGGACCTATCAGCGTAAGATCGCCGAGGCGGCGATGGCGATCGGGTTGACGCAAAACTATTCCAAGTCGAAGATTATGGAGATGTATTTTAACGTTGCCCCTTTTGGTGCCAACACCTATGGCGTCGAAGTTGCAGCGGAGGACCTCTTTGGTCTGCAACCAGTCTGTAATGTCGGGAAGCCCTGTGTACCTGGCATTACTCACCTGGAGTATAATTCGACAACGAAGAAGAATGATCCGATTCTGGGCTTAGCGCGTGCCACTTTGCTGGCCGCAATCCCCAATAATCCTTCGATCTATGACCCTACACTGGGTTCTACTGCACAGGCCAACCTGCTCGTACGGCAGAAGCTTGTGCTGCAAGACATGATTACTCAAGGTCGGTCGGTTGATGGTCAGCCGATTACGACAGCGATGGCGCAGCAAGCTGAGGCAGACGCGGCGAAGATGACTTTCCATCCCTATCAAGGGATTAAGCGTGCACCGGGCTTTGTAGATTATGTGGTGCAGCAGGTTGAAGCTGCCTTAGGGAATGGAGATCCGCAGGCCGGTGTCTACGCCTTCTTGACCGGTGGCTACAATATTCGTACCACCATCGACGTCAACCTGGATGAGTACACGCAGGCCGAGATTTATCGTCACCTTTACCAGCCTGAACTGCAAAAAGCACGTGGCTATTACGCGACCCTGAATGTCGATAATAATGTCAATAATGGTGCTGCCGTGGTGATGGATGCCAAGAACGGCGAGATCCTCGCCATGGTTGGCAGCGCCCAGTATAACTCGACGAATCCCAAAGTCGATGGACAGTTTAACGCCGCCGTCGGCGCTCGCCCGGTTGGTTCATCATTTAAGCCGTTCGATTACGCGACGGCCTTTGAAATGGGTTGGAATCCTGGCATCGTTCTCCAGGATACCCGTACCTACTTCCCGAATGGCGCGGCGGCAGGTACACCTGTGGCAACGCAGACGACGCCGGCAGATGACATGACCAATCAAAATAATGGGATCTACTCCCCTTCTGACTATGGATATAGGTATTGGGAGGCACCTTTTACCGTTCGCTTTGCGACCGCCAACTCGTTTAACATTAGTGCGATCAGAGCGATGCAGTTTACCGGTCAGCAAGCAGTGTTGGATACGACACGCCGCCTGGGGATTACTGGCCTGAAGGCGAGTGGACTCGCTACCGCGATTGGTGCACAGGATATCTCGCCATTGCAGATGGCAGCGGCCTATGATGCGTTTGCGAATAATGGGTCTCGTGTCCCGCCGCAGACAATTCTGGATATCTGGGATAACTATGGCAACAGCCTGTATCATTACAATGAGAACAATCCGCCGACGATCAAGGTTTTCTCGCCGCAGGTCGCCTATCTGATGACCTCGGTTCTCATTGATGAGCCATCGCGTAGCTTTGAGTTTTCCGGTGACCATGACCTCTCGTTTACCGATATTGACCCATCCTGTGCTTATAACGCTGCCTGTGGTCATCAGGTGGCGGCCAAGACCGGTACCACCGATAGTTACGCCGATAACTGGACCGTGGGCTATACACCGAATGTCGTCGAGGCTGTCTGGGTGGGTAATAGCGATGACTCAGCGATGAATAATGTCATTGGTATTACTGGTGCTGCACCAATCTGGCATAGTGTTATGGAGCGCACGCTGGGCTACTGTGACCATACCCTGGGCATCAGCGATCCTACTGATTTTTATGATGATGGTGTCCCCTGCGGACCCGAACCTAACTACAATTTCAGTTTCTCGAAGAACCCACAATGGACCTTCCCGGTTCCCAGTGGTCTTGTACAATCTACTCCAGCCGGACTGCCGCTCACCACGAATGTTCAGACTGACTGGATGCTTCAGCAGTAGGTAACGTAAAGCAACACGACTCTTGCCCGGTGCCAAGTGTCTGAAGATGGAAGAACCGCTCTCATTCATGCATAACGATGAATGAGAGCGGTTCTCTTTGTCTGTGCTCCTTTTATCCTGTTACAGGAATGTCATGGATCATACCTATGAGCTACAAAAACATGCAATGGTATAGTCGAGCGACCGTCCAAATTGGTGATTGTGTTAATAGCGCGTTACACAACCGTTTGGGTATATAAGGTAGGATAGTGGCAACTCTTTGTTATAAGGTACCTGGCTGAGAAAGAGTTTGCGCTGAGAAATGTGAAGATGCGGACAGCGTGGGTAGTGCAGATAGTACAAGTAGTACAAATTGGCACGGAATGATATGAATAGTATTCTCAGTTACGTCTTCCCGCATAGAAGGACAGATCTAATGTATCTCTGAAAAAGGGAAATTCTGCATGTTATATATAAACATTGTATCTAATATTAAGGAAAAACATATGAGTGATACCTGGAATCAGCATCCTGCGAATAAGCAACGCCCTGATCAAGCTACGCCACCAAAGACTGGTGGTTTGCTCAGCGGTTACAAAAATCAACAAAGCCAGGCGGATGCGCCAATAAATCAGCCCTTTAATCAAAATATACAGAATAATCAATCGACGCCCGGGACCTTCTCTAATCAACCCGGTTCAGCAGTGAATGCAGGCATTCCACAACGACCTCAGAGCTATCCGCCTTCACAGAGACCCCAGGGGCCACAAGGCTATCCTCCCCCGCAGGGACCGCAAGGGAACTATCAGCCACCACGAGGGGGGCAAGGACCCCAGGGCTATCCGCCTCAGCAAGGGCAGCAGGGCTACCCACCTCAGCAAAGAGTGCAGGGACCACAAGCAGGACATCCCTTTGCACAACCATGGTCTAATGCGATGGATACAATGCGCTCATGGTCAGGGAAGATGGCGGCAGCCGTGGGTTATCAGCCGCAGCGTCAGCCGCAGCCGCCGGCCCCGCAGATGGTGCGCTATCGCTCGCCTGTGCCGCCGAATCCCCCTTATAGGGGAGGCCCGGGAGGCCCAGGCGGCGGCGGTCCGGGAGGTCCCAATAGTGGTTATCCCGGTCCAGGTAGGGATCGCTGGCGCCGTTCGCTCGCGCTGCGTCTCTCGCGTCAGAAGCGGTTGCGTCGTAAGAGCAAAGGGTTTGGTCGTGTCGCTGCCTCCATTGTTATCTCGCTGGTCGTGCTTATCTTGATTGTCGGCTTCGCTGGTGGCGCATACGGCTATAATTACTATCAGCAGCAACTGCCCCTGATGCAGCACTACGCCAACAAGCAGATCAGTCAAAATACGCGTATCTATGATCGTAATGGTGTCTTGCTCTACGAGGCATACGATCAGAGCACTCAGCCGCAGCAAGGTCGACGTGTTGCCGTACAGTTCCAGGATATTCCCAAGGTCATGCAAGACGCCATGATCTCCATCGAAGATAAAACCTTCTGGACTAACGTCGGCGTCGATCCTCTGGCGATCGTGCGTGCCGGTACCAGTAGCGGTGGCGCCAGTACCCTGACACAGCAGTTGATCAAGAACCTGTCTAACAATACCCAGCCTACCTATCAGCGTAAGATCGCAGAGGCGGCGATGGCGATCGGGTTGACGCAGAGCTACTCCAAGTCGAAGATCATGGAGATGTATTTTAACGTCGCCCCCTTTGGTGCCAATACCTATGGCGTTGAAGTTGCAGCGGAGGACCTCTTTGGTCTGAAGCCAGTCTGTAATGTCGGGAAGCCCTGTGTGCCTGGCATTACTCACCTGGAGTATAATTCGACAACGAAGAAGAACGATCCGATTCTGGGCTTAGCGCGTGCCACGCTGCTAGCCTCGATCCCTAATAACCCCTCGTGGTACGACCCTACACTGGGTTCTACTGCACAGGCAAAACTGCTTGGTCGTCAGAAGCTTGTGCTGCAAGACATGATCAATCAGGGTCGGTCGGTCGATGGTCAACTGATTACGACAGCGATGGCGCAGCAAGCAGAGGCAGATGCGGCGAAGATGACCTTTCATCCCTATCAAGGGATCAAGCGTGCACCGGGCTTTGTAGATTATGTGGTGCAGCAGGTTGAAGCTGCCTTAGGGAATGGAGATCCCCAGGCCGGTGTCTATGCCTTCTTGACCGGTGGCTACAATATTCGTACCACCATCGACGTCAACCTGAATGATTACACGCAGGCCGAGATTAAGCGCCACCTCTACCAGCCAGAACTGCAAAAAGCGATTGGCACTTGGGCGACCCTGAATGTCGATAATAATGTCAATAATGGTGCCGCCGTGGTGATGGATGCCAAGAATGGCGAGATCCTCTCGATGGTCGGCAGTGCTAGCTATTACTCGACTGATCCCAAAGTCGATGGACAATTTAATGCCGCTGTCGGCGCTCGCCCGGTTGGTTCATCATTTAAGCCGTTCGATTATGCGACGGCCTTTGAAATGGGTTGGAATCCTGGCATCGTCCTTCAGGATATCCGCACCTATTTCCCAAATGGGGCGCCAGCCGGTACACCCATCTCTACCGGGCCTACAGAGCCTCCACTTGTTCCAGGAGATTACACAACTGCCGATCAGGCAAATATGAACAATAATATGTATTCGCCTTCTGACTATAACAGTTCGTATTGGGATCAGCCCTTTACAATTCGTATAGCGACCGAGAATTCGTTTAACATTAGCGCGATCAGAGCGATGCAGTTTACCGGTCAGCAAGCGGTGCTGGATACGACACGTCGCCTGGGGATTACTGGCTTGAAGGCGAGTGGACTTGCTACCGCTATCGGCGCACAAGATGTCTCGCCATTGCAGATGGCAGAGGCCTACGATGCGTTTGCGAATAATGGTTCTCGTGTGCCGCCGCAGACAATTCTGGATATCTGGGATAACTATGGCAACAGCCTGTATCACTATAATGAGAACAATCCGCCAACAATCAAAGTTTTCTCGCCGCAGGTCGCCTATATGATGACCTCGGTCCTCATTGATGAGCCATCTCGTGCCCGTGAGTTTACCGGTGATCATGACCTCTCGTTTACCGATATCGATCCAACCTGTGGTTATAATCCAGTCTGTGGTCACCAGGTCGCGGCCAAGACCGGTACCACAGACAGTTTTGCCGATAACTGGACAGTGGGCTATACACCGGACGTCGTCGAGGCTGTCTGGGTGGGTAATAGCGATGACTCAGCGATGTATCACGTCATTGGTATTACCGGTGCTGCCCCAATCTGGCATAGCGTCATGGAGCGCACGCTGGGATACTGTGACCATGCTCTAGGAATTAGCAATCCTGCTAATTTTTATGATGATGGTGTCGCCTGCGGGTCATCGGCACCATACAAATTCCGTTTCTCGAAGAATCCGCAATGGCAATTCCCGAATCCCGGTGGTCTTGTACAATCTACTCCGGCTGGTCTGCCGCTTACCACGAATGTTCAGACTGACTGGATGCTTCAGCAGTAGCTAACTTTCTCATAAGGCAAGCGTCTGAAAATAGAAGAGCCGCTCTCATTCACCGTAATACATGAATGAGAGCGGCTCTCTTTGTCTGCGCTCCTCTTATCCTGTTACAGGAATGTCATGGATCATATCTATGAGGTACAAAAACATGCAATGGTATAGTCGAGCGACCGTCCAAATTGGTGATTGTGTTAATAGCGCGTTACACAAACGTTTGGGTATATAAGGTAGGATAGTGGCAACTCTTTGTCATAAGGTAGCTGGCAGAGAAAGAGTTTGCGCTGAGAAATGTGAAGATGCGGACAGCGCGGGTAGTGCGGATAGTACAAGTAGTACAAATTGGCACAGCATGATATGAATAGTATTTTCAGTTACGTCTTCCCAAATAGAAGGAAAGATCTCGTTCTTTATGTAATGTATCTCTGAAAACCTGAATGTGTAGCGTTAGCTACGGCAGTCGCATAGGTCGCATCGGTTTTTGCAATAAGATCTTCAGAAAAAGGGGAGTTCTGCATGTTATATAGAATATCGCATCTATTTTTGAGGAAAATATATGAGTGATACCCAGAATCAACGACCAGAAAATAATCCGCCACCAAAGAAGGGTGGCCTGCTTAGTAATTATAAAAACACGGGTCAAGCACCCCCACCCCAGCAGCCAAACAATCAGCAGCAACACAGGCCAGGTGTTCCGCCTACTCCACCTATGCCACCAGCCCAGCAGGGACCGGCGCGTACTCATTCCTCGCTGCTGCGAGATTACTCGCAAGCGCCGTCGTCCCAACTTCCACCAGCCTGGGGGCAGCAACGACAGCAGGCCCAACAGCCTCAACGGCCTCTACAGCAGCCACCACAATACCCACCGAACCAGGCGCAGCGACCTGCTCAATCTATGCAATCTATGTATAATGGGCAGCAGCCACCGATGGGGCCACCGTATGGGCAGCAGAGGGCTCCGATGTCCGGCCAGCCCTGGTCTGCTCCTGTGAACATGATGCGTGCCTGGTCAGGGAAGATGGCGGCAGCGATGGGACAGAGCCAGCAGCCGCCAGCTCCGCAGATGGTGCGTTACCGACCATCCACGCCGCCGAATCCACCCAGCCTGGGAGGAGCCAGTAACAATGGCTTTGGTACCTGGAAGCGTTCGTTACCCGTGCGCCTCTCGCGTCAGAAACGGCAGCGTCGTGGAAAGAGTAAAGGGCGGCGTATTATAGCAACGGTCGTCGTCTCTATGGTTGTTCTCATCCTGATCTCTACCCTTGGCGGTTCCGCGTATGCCTATAACTACTACAACCAGCAACTGCCCCTGATGCAGCGCTACGCCAATCAGCAGATCAGTCAGAATACCCGTATTTATGATCGCAATAATGTCCTGCTTTATGAAGACTACGACAAAAGTGGTAAGGCGCAGACAGGGCGGCGTGTTGCAGTACAGTTCCAGGATATCCCCAAGGTCATGCAAGATGCCATGATCTCGATTGAAGACAAGAACTTCTGGAGTAACGCAGGCGTCGATCCGCTGGCGATCGTGCGTGCCGGTACCAGTAGCGGTGGTGGTGCCAGTACCCTGACACAGCAGTTGATCAAGAACCTGTCCGGCGACAATCTGCCTACCTATCAGCGTAAGATCTCCGAAGCGTCAATGGCGATTGGGCTAACGCAGAACTACTCCAAGGCGAAGATCATGGAGATGTATTTTAACGTCGCCCCCTTTGGTGCCAACACCTATGGCGTCGAAGTCGCAGCGGAGGACCTCTTTGGTCTGCGGCCAAACTGTATTCCCAATAAGGCCTGCGTACCTGGCATTACTCAATTGGAGTATAATTCGACAACGAAGAAGAACGATCCGATCCTGGGTTTAGCGCGTGCCACGCTGCTGGCTGCGATTCCTAATAACCCTTCGCTCTACGACCCTACACTGGGTTCTGATACACAGGCAAATCTGCTCGTACGGCAGAAGCTTGTGTTGCAAGACATGATCAATCAAGGTCGATCGGTTGATGGTCAGCCGATTACGACAGCGATGGCGCAGCAAGCGGAGGCAGACGCGGCGAAGATGTCCTTCCATCCCTATAAAGGAGTCTTCCTTGCTCCACACTTTGTTGAATATGTGATCCAACAGGTTGAAACGGAGCTGGGCAATGGAGACGCGCAAGCCGGTGCCTATAAGTTTGTGACCGGCGGCTACAATATTCGTACCACTATCGACGTCAACCTGGTAAACTACTCTCAGGCTGCGATTGTGCGTCACCTTGACCAACCGGAATACCAGAAGTTCAAGGACGTTACAGTTACTCTGAGTACCAATAATAATGTGAATAATGCTGCTGTTGTCGTGTTGGACTCCAAGAATGGCGAGATCCTCTCGATGGTCGGGAGCGCCAGCTATAACTCGACTGATCCCAGAGTCAAAGGCCAATATAACTCGGCCATCAGTGCACGACCGCCTGGTTCGACGTTTAAGCCATTCGATTATGCGACCGCCTTTGAAATGGGCTGGAACCCGGGCATTCAGTTGCAAGATATACGTACCTATTTCCCAAATGGCGCGCCAGCTGGTACACCTATCTCTACCGGACCTACAGAGCCTCCCTTACAGCCAGGTGATTACACAACTGCCGATCAGACAAATGCGAACAATGGTGTCTATTCACCTTCTGATTATAACAGTTCGTACTGGGATCAGGTCTTTACAATTCGTAGCGCGACCGAGAACTCGTTTAACATTGGTGCGATTCGCGCGATGCAGTTTACTGGTCAGCAAGCAGTAGTGAATACCACACGACGTCTGGGTATTACAGGCCTGAAAGCTGATGGACTCTCATTGGCGATCGGTTCACAAAGTGTCTCACCATTGCAGATGGCAGATGCCTATCAGGCGTTTGCCGATGGTGGAAATCACGTGCCGACGCAGGCTATTCTGGATATCTGGGATAACTATGGCAATAGTCTGTATCATTTTGATGAGCAGCATCCGCCCACTTCACGGGTCTTCTCACCGCAGGTCGCGTATATGATGACCTCTGTCCTCGACGATGAACCAGCGCGTTATCACGAATTTTTGAACATTCATGATCTCTCGTTTACTGATATAGATCCGACCTGTGCTACTAATCCTGTTTGTGGACACCAGGTTGCGGCCAAGACTGGTACCACGGACAATTTCGCCGATAACTGGACTATTGGCTATACTCCGGATGTTGTGGTCGCGGTCTGGGCCGGCAACAGTGATGACTCAGCGATGAATAACGTTATCGGTATTACTGGTGCTGCACCAATCTGGCATAGTGTCATCGAGCGTACACTCGGACATTGTGGTTATGATACACCTCCATACACAGCGCCATACACAGATGCCTATGGTGACTTTGCTGATGGTATCCCATGTGGATCAGATTACAATTTCAGTTTCTCTAAACATCCAGATTGGACATTCCCGATCCCGACGACTGGCATCACTCAGTACGGCACTATGGGACTGCCAGCGAACGTTGATCAGACCGATTGGACGATAGAGAATGGTTAAGCTATGTATGGTGTCATAATCAGATAATCTCAAAGGGACTGTGAGAACGAGAGACAGAAGGAGGGTGAGCTATGATGTACCAGTGGTATGTCACAGCTCATCCTTTTCTTGTTAAAAGCTCGCTCATGCTCGATAGAACCTCTTCTCTCTCTTGACAATCGCCACGTGCGAGTGCTATTCTGTACTTGCAGTCTCGAAGAGAGAGTGCTAGCAATCGTAGTTGACAGATGTTGTATCATCCGAGCATAGTGCCATAAACGGTGCGATTGCCGGGGAGGTACAACAAAATACACGAGGGAAGTAAGGACATGACACCTCTGAGCCCACGCAAACAGCAGATCTTGCGTGTGCTGGTTGAAGAATACATCCACAACGCGACCCCTGTGGCCTCAGAGGCTCTGGTGCGCAAGTATGGACTCCCATTTAGCTCGGCGACAGTTCGGCATGAACTGGCAGGGTTAGAGGAAGCGAATCTGATTAACCAGCCGCACACTTCTGCTGGTCGTGTACCTACCGACCTTGGCTATCGCTACTTTGTCGAACATCTCATGCGAGAGTCGGCATTATCTCTGGACGAACAGCGGCTCATTCGCCATATGTTCTACCAGGTACAGGACCAACTGGATCAGTGGGTACGGCTCACAGCTTCGGTGATGGCACGTCTCTTGCATGGCGCTGCGTTAATGACGCAACCGCGTTCCAGTGAGGGCCGTATCAAGCATTTTGAAGTACTCGCAGTGACCGACCTCTCGATACACCTGGTTCTGGTACTCGCCGATGGCTCTGTACAGCAGTTACGGTTGCTGTTAGAGAACGCGACACAACAAGAAGAACTGAGTGCGATTGCATCTCGGCTCAATCCTCACTTCCAGGGCAAGAATGCTGAAGAGATTAACCAGCTACTCATGAACAGTGATACCTCCCCGGTGGAGCGTATCATCGCGAATGGGATTGTTCGAGTGCTGGAGCAACACGAGGAAATGCAGGACGACATCTTCTTTGGTGAAGATCTCGTCAACATCCTGGACCATAACGCAGCCACATCTGCCGACCCGCGCCTGCAACCCGAAGAGGAGCGCGCTGAGCGTATCCGCAAGGTCATGGAGGAGCTAGAGCATAAGCGTTTGCAAAAGGTCATGGATGATATCGAGCATAAGCGCATATTACCTATGTTAGCTTCTCAACTTCCTCCGACCGAGGGGGTGCAGATCATCATCGGTGGTGAGAACCAGTGGGATGAGATGAAAGATGTTAGCATGGTTCTGGCACGCTATGGGCGGCAAGGGAAGGTTGGTGGTTTGTTAGGCGTTATCGGCCCGACTCGTATGCAATACGGTCGAGCGATCGCTGTCGTGCGCTATATGGCGCAAGTAATGGACGAACTACTGGCCGATGTTTATGGATGTGAGTAAATCACTACTCAGTAACTATACAGATAGAAGACAATTCTAAATAAAGAATGTTTTAGTTTAGGAGGCAACTGTGCCAAAGGTTATTGGAATCGATCTGGGTACAACGAACTCATGTGTGGCCGTTATGGAAGGTGGCGAGGCTGTCGTTATTCCTAATGCTGAAGGTGCCCGCACAACGCCATCGATTGTGGCGATTAATAAAAGTGGTGAGCGTCTGGTTGGTGAGGTTGCGAAGCGCCAGGCCATCACAAATCCTGAAAATACTGTCTATTCAATTAAACGTTTTATGGGTCGCAAATTTGATGATCCCGAAGTTGATCGTGACAAACGCTTGATGCCTTATCGCGTTGTTCGTGCCAGTAACGGCGACGCCTGGGTTGAGGTACAGGGCAAGCAGTATAGCCCCCCAGAGATCTCCGCAATGATCCTGCAAAAGCTGAAAGCTGATGCGGAAGCATATCTCGGTGACCGTGTGACACAGGCTGTCATCACTGTGCCAGCTTACTTTAACGACGCACAGCGCCAGGCGACTCGCGATGCCGGTAAGATCGCTGGCCTCGAAGTTCTGCGTATCATCAACGAGCCAACTGCGGCCTCGCTGTCCTATGGCCTGGACAAGAAGAAAGACGAGCGCATCGCTGTTTATGACCTTGGTGGTGGTACATTTGATATCTCCATTCTGGAATTGGGCGATGGCGTCTTCGAAGTAAAGAGCACCAACGGTGATACACACCTCGGTGGTGATGACTTCGATCAGCGCATCATCAACTGGTTGGCCGATGAGTTCCGTAAAGAACAGGGTATCGACCTCCGTCAGGATCGCATGGCTTTGCAGCGCTTGAAAGAGGCTGCTGAGAAAGCTAAAAAAGAGCTCTCCAGCTCCATGCAGACAGAGATCAACCTGCCATTCGTCACCGCTGACGCCACCGGTCCGAAGCACTTGACGATGACGCTCACACGCTCGAAATTGGAGCAGTTGGTAGAGGACCTCGTAGAGAAGTCCCGCGTTCCTGTGACCAAGGCTCTCTCAGACGCCGGTGTGCGCCCTAGTGAGGTTGACGAGGTTGTACTGGTCGGTGGTCAGATTCGTATGCCAGCGGTCCAGACGATGGTAAAGCGCATCTTTGATCGCGAGCCAAACCGTGGTGTAAACCCGGACGAAGTTGTTGCGATCGGTGCTGCAATCCAGGCTGGTGTTCTGACAGGTGATGTCAAAGACGTCCTGCTGCTCGACGTAACGCCGCTCTCCCTGGGTATTGAGACCCTTGGTGGTGTCTTCACCCGCTTGATCGAGCGCAATACCACGATCCCGACGCAGAAGAGTCAGGTCTTCTCAACCGCCAGTGATAGTCAGCCTAGCGTTGAGATCAACGTCCTGCAAGGTGAGCGCGAGTTTGCCAAGGACAATCGCTCGCTCGGTAGCTTCATCCTGGATGGTATTCCGCCCTCGCCCCGTGGCGTGCCACAGATCGAAGTCACCTTTGACATCGATGCGAACGGCATTGTGAACGTCTCGGCCCGTGATAAAGGGACCGGTCGTGAGCAGAAGATCACCATCATGCCATCGAGTGGTCTCTCGAAAGATCAGATCAACAAGATGGTCAACGATGCTGAGTCGCATTCCGCGGAAGACCGCAAGCGTAAAGAAGAGGTTGAAGAGCGTAACCTGGCCGATAGTGCCGCTTACCGCTCTGAGAAGAGTCTTGCTGAGATCGGTGATAAGATCTCTCCCGACCAGAAGAGCGAGCTTGATGGTAAGATCGCAGACGTTCGTGCCGCTCTGGCGACCGACGACGTCGAGCGCATCAAAAAGTCCCGTGAGGATCTGGAGCAGGCTTTCTTCAAGATCAGCCAGTCGATGTATGGTCAGGGTGCTGAAGCCGGCGCAAACGGTGAGTATGCCAATGCCCAGCCGGGTGGCGAATCCGAGCAGCCGCACCAGAACGATGACACCATCGAAGGCGAATACAAAGAGATGTAAAGCAGAGAGAGGGCCAATCACCCTCTCTCTGTTGCGAGAGGGTAACATTCCTGTTATCCTCTCGTCTCCCTATCTGGGGTGCAACTCTGACGTATCCGGTCCCATCCAGAGCCGAGATTATTGCGCACGCTTTGTGTAATGATGTATGCTTAGACAATAACCAATAGTGAATTAAAACTTTTTTTACATCCAGTAGCGCGGACATGTTCGCGCCCTGTTTCTGATGGTAAAGGACCAGCTGATGGCCGCAAATAAACGAGACTATTATGAGATACTGGGGGTACAACGCTCCGCGACCGATGACGAAATCAAGAAAGCGTTTCGTCGCCTGGCCAAGCAGTACCACCCCGATGCAAATAAAGAGCAGGGAGCGGAAGCTCGCTTCATTGAAATTAATGAAGCTTATGAGGTCTTGAGCGACACACAGAAACGCTCGGCCTACGATCGCTTCGGTCATGCCGGTGTGAATAGCGCGGGAGCAGGCGGCGCGGCAGGCTTCGACTTTAATGGTTTTGGGAATCTTAATGATATCTTTGAGACCTTCTTCGCCGGTTCTAATGGGAGCCAGCGTCGTTCAGGCCCTCAACGTGGCGCGGATCTGCGTTATGAGCTGACGATCTCCTTTGAGGAGGCTGTCTTCGGTTGTCAAAAAGAGATCGAGCTCCCTCGTTGGGAGGCCTGCTCTGTCTGTCGCGGTAATGGCGCGCAACCCGGTACTTCAAAGCAACGCTGCCCCAATTGTCAGGGCTCCGGTGAGATCCGTCGTGTGCAGCAGTCAATCTTTGGTCAGTTTGTGAATGTGACCATGTGCGAGCGCTGCCGTGGCGAGGGTAGTATTATCACGACACCTTGTGAGAAGTGCCGTGGCCAGGGCCGTGTACGTAACAACCGTCGTGTTGTCGTAAATATCCCGGCCGGTGTTGACGATGGCATTAATGTACGCGTCACCGGCGAAGGCGAAGTTAGCTCTCGTGGTGGGACTCCTGGCAACCTGTATGTCGTGCTGACCGTGAAGCAGCACGAGTTCTTTAAACGTCAGGGTAACGATATCATCTACGAGCTGCCAATTAGCTTTACGCAGGCGACTCTGGGCGATGAGGTCGAAGTTCCGACCGTTGATGGCAAGTCGAGTCCGCTGAAGATCCCCGCTGGTACACAGAGCGGTCGCTCATTCCGCCTGAAGGGCATGGGTGTCCCGGTCGTTCATAGCAGCGCGCGTGGTGATCAGCATGTATTGGTCAAAGTCGTTACACCGACGAACCTCACGGCTGAGCAGCGTCACTTACTCGAAGAGTTTGCTCGTATCGAACTTGAACGGAGCGAGCAGAATGACAAGAACATCTTCCGTGATCTCTTTGAGAAGACCAAAGACGTCTTCCAATAAGCTACAGCGTAAGCCATAGCCTCAAATAATGCGCGACAAGCGAGCCAGCAAGACGGAGAGCAGTATAGCTCTCCATTTTGCTGGCTCGCTCAGTTTTTTTCTACTGCCCCTGCCAAAAATACATGTAGTACTGTATTCACTCATTATGTGACATAGTTCATTGACAGTGTGGCTGCACATAGTGAATACTTAACTCTATAACGTATCCTGCACAGTACGTTTTTTATTAGAGCGAAATGTTTTATCAGCAGGTACATCTGACGTCTTATGTTTCAGCAACCGTTTCAGATCCTATGTTGGGTACTGCTATTGAGGAGTGGCTTGTAGGAACATACCTGTTCCTCAGCCAAAGGAGCGAGTGGTGACGGACTCATATCAGCCAGGACAGTATGAGTTTTTGCAGCGAGTGGCGTATGCCTCATCGTATGAGATATGGCGCGCTCTGGATCTCCAGCAGCAGCGCATGGTATTGGTGACTGTCTTGCATTTGCGTACCGGTGTGGATGGGCAGATACCACGCTTTCTCGATGAAGCGCGCAGCCTGAGCATGCTAGATCATCCAGGTCTGGCAAAAGTGCTGACTGTCCAGTTCTCGCAGCCCCCTACTGGTACGGCACTCACGCATACCGATGCCAGTATTGTGACTGAGAATGTCGATGGGCTCTCGCTGACAGATTATCTGGCGGAGACAGCGTATCAGGGTAACTTTCCTACTCTGGCCGATCTCTATCAGATTATAGCGCCGATCAGTTCGGCGTTAGATCATGCCCATCAACATGGTGTTATTCATGGCTGCCTACGGCCTGACTATATCATTTTCCCGCAGCAAGATAATAAAAGTTGGTATGGTACCTCTGTATTAACTGGCTTCGGACTGCATATCGTGCAGACGCTAGATCGGCTCGGACTGGAAGATGCGTACTATATCACGCCAGAGCTGGCGCGTGGACAGGCTGAGAATATACGGAGCGACTTCTATTCACTGGGTTTGATGTTGTATGAGCTCTGTACAGGGTCGCGCCCTTTTCAAGGGACGACCGTTGAAGAGGTTGTTCAGCAGCAACTAGCGGTGACACCACTCTCGCCTATTCATAGTAATCCGCACCTGCTCCCTGGCCTGGTGCCTATTATTTTCCGTTGTCTGGCAAAAGAACCGGCGGCACGTTTCTCTTCAGGGGCAGCCTTGCTCTCTGCGTTGCATACATTGCATCAGCAGAGCAACCGTCAAAGTCGACCGTTGTCGCGCCCAGGTATGAGCTCGCAAGGTCCACGCTTCAACAGTATCAGTGATGCGAACAATAATCTATCGCCATTGCTCACGCCATCTGACGATCCGCCAACGCTCTTCAGCTCTACGAGTGATCCTCTCATGCCATCTCTAAACTCGATGATTGCTCAACCCCCAACGCTGATGAGTCCATCTGATACTCCAAAGAAGCCAATACCAAATTCAAATCTGCTGAGCGTGCCACCACCGCCGGTCATGGAGCAGACTCGCTATCCATCTGTTCCTTCGCAGATGCAGGCTACTCAGCAGGCGAGTTCAGCGCAAGATGCTGTAATCCCAAAGATGGCGGCACACCTGGCCTCTTCTATTGGACTGCCCAATACCTCGCTGACGCCACAATTGGTAACACCAGTACCACAGATGCCACAGATGCCGCTACCTGGTCAGTTGGAGCGCCCAACTACCAGACGACGTGGTTCGTTCAGTAAAAGGATAGTGACAATTGGCTTGCCGGTCCTGATCTGTCTATGCTTATGCGGTGCCGGGTTGCTGGCTTTCTTCTCAACGCAGCGCCACGGAGCCAGTGCTGTACAGAGCTATGGTAGTGTCTTTTTTACCAGTAGCGGCCTGCTCAATCACGATAATACTATGGGCTTGCTGGATGGTGTGCAGATCGACCTGAGCAATCTGCCCGCTCCTCCAGCCGGGAAGCAATACTATGCCTGGTTGCTCCATGCCACCGATACCACCTCCGCCTCGTTTCCTCCGGTGGCGCTGGGAGCGCTCACCGTTACTCATGGGCAGGCGAAAGTGAGTTTTCAGGATAGCGATCAGAGTAACTTGTTGGCCCACTATAGTCGTTTCCTGGTGACAGCGGAGGATAGTGGCTCTATACCGCAGAATCCCTCGCTGGATGCGTCCGCGCAACGTTTCTCTGCTGCTTTCTCAAATGTGCCGAACCCGGATGATAAGGTCAATCATTTTAGTCTGCTCAACCATCTGCAACACCTTCTGGTACAGGATCCCTCGCTCAAGGCTGTTGGGATAAAGGGGGGCTTAAGCATTAACCTGTACCGTAGTATGACGGCGGTGATGACATGGAGTGGGAGTGCACGCGATGCAGAGATTAGCGGTACTAGCGATGGCTACGCTTTAGCCTTGCGACAGAGCGCGCGCGTGCTGGCTTATCTGGAGGGGAAGACGTTTGCCTCACGTGAGAACTTACCCAATGGACTTCATCCCGATCAGATGGTTGATCAGACCGCTGAAAAGGTGCCTTTGATCACCGTTGGTGATGGACAGGGTGGGGAGAGCTACTTCCAACATATAGGTTTCCATCTGCGTGAGATAACGCACTCGGTGAATGTGACGGTTGCACAAAAGAATCTGGCCTCTACTATCAATGATGAACTGAATAATGCCAATGCGCAGTTACTGCTGGCATACAAGGACGCCAGCGCGATTGCCCATATGACCGAAGCGCAACTGCGTGACTCACATAACAATGCGCTGACCCTGCTAAGTAACATGTTTACTTATGTGAATAACGCCTTTTCGGGCCAGGTGCTGGCCGGCACAACTCAGATCTCTGGTGGTGTCTCGCAGATCTTTTATGATCTGCAACGCCTGCCGACTTTTGAGGTACAGCCCTGTAGTTCTAACGGTACCTGTGCTTGAAGGTGCTCATCGTTTGTGTAGTAAATGCTGACCGACAACATTGTGAGGAAAAGCGAGGTAGGTTGTTCGTATGGAACATGATTTTCCTGAGAGCCTGGGGAAGTACCGGCTTGTACAGCGGCTAGGCCGTGGTGGCGCGGCTGAGGTCTGGCTGGCGTTAGATCAGCAATTGCAGCGCAACGTGGCGATCAAACTGTTGCACTCTAATTTACGCGAAGATCCTGATTTTGTGGAGCGTTTTCAGGAGGAGGCGCGTGCTATTGCCAGCCTCCATCATCCTAATATTGTGCAGGTGCACGATTTTCAAATCTATACCACTCCTGATCCGCAGCAATCTCCACTCGCCTTTATGGTCATGGATTATGTGGAAGGCAAGACGCTGGCTGACTATATTGCCAGCACCTCGAATAGAGGCCGTATCCCTTCTTCGCAAAAGATCGTCAACCTTTTTGCCTCGATCGGACAGGCCGTCGATTACGCGCATCAGCAAGGATTTATCCATCGCGATATCAAGCCAGCTAATATCTTACTGGATGCACGCAACGTGCAACATAACTCGATGGGTGAGCCAATCCTGACCGACTTCGGTCTGGTCAGGATGGTTGGTCTGCCCTTTAATCCCGGTACAGACTTACGTCAGGGGACCCTGCTCTATATCTCGCCCGAACAGGTAAATGGCTATCAGGCCAGTGCGGCGAGTGATCTCTATTCGCTGGGTGTGATCCTCTATGAGGTGGTTACTGGTATGCGACCTTTCCAGGGTGCAAACCGGGAAGAGATCCTCGACCAGCATCGTCGGGGAACGCCGCGCCAGCCATCGCTGATCAATCCACGCATCCCACCCTCCCTGGAGTTCGTTATTAAACGCAGCCTGGATAAAAATCCTGCTGTCCGCTACCAGAGCGCTGCCGAGATGGTTATCGCGTTAGCCTCGGCTCTGAATGTCACCGTACCAGCGACCCTGGGTGGAGTGGCACATACTATTCCTACCGGTCAGATGATCGAGATTGGCGGTGACCTCACAGCTCAGTCCGTGCATACTCCAATGTTGTCCGAACAGACCAGCTCAGATACAATTGGTGCTTCTAATGCTCCTGGCGCAGTTGGTGTACCTGTGCGTCAGCCTGCTCATGCCATCTCATCTGGAGGCGGAAGGACAATGACACGCTGGTCTTCGCGCTACACCTTTGGTGCTATTGTGCTTGTCGCGCTGATCATTCTCTCCACCGTGCTGGCCTATTTCTATCTGCCAACCTTTGCCTCTGAGCAGACGACCGGTACTGCCGCATATCTGAGTAGCAGCATCTTTGATGAGCACCATGCCGTCGGTATTGCTGATCGTTTGCTGATCGATCTCTCAAACGTTGGAAGCCCTCATGCTGGTAAGAGCTATCATGCCTGGCTGCTTGGTGACGCCAATCCGCTTGGCTCAGACGATCTGGTTGATCCGCCGCCCATTACCGTCCCGATTCTGATGACGAGTGCCCTTCCGGTGCAGCAAGGTCATATCCATTATATTTATATGGGGGATGCCCATCATGATGATCTGCTCTCAGCAACGAGCCGGCTATTGATTACCGAGGAGGATGCGAATAGCCATAACGCAGCTCCCTCTACTGACCATTCGACCTGGCGCTACTATGCGACGCTACCCTCGCAGCCGATTCCCAATGATCCCGTCCATCTCAACGCATTGACCCATATTCGCCATCTCTTCTATCAGGAAACGAATGTAAAGGTGCTGGGACTCAATGGTGGGCTTGATATCTGGCTCTATCGCAATACTGAGAAGGTCTTTGAGTTCTCGGTAACTGCTCGCGACGCCTGGAACGGGCCTGATTCTAATACTGGGCAGATGAATGATATGATCAACAAGATACTGGGTTTTCTGGATGGTCTCGTGCAAGGGAATTTTCAGCATGATGAGCCAACCCTCAGCAAGCCCAATTCTGATCCTATTGCCTCCAGGATTGGCTTGCTCGATGTTAATGGTGTTCATCAAGGCGATAGTGCGAACGAAGTCAATCCTGATGGTTACCTCAAGCATACGTCGTTCCATGTCGATCAGATCTCTCAGGCCATTGATATCACGCCATACACCAGGGCAAATGCGGTGCAGATCGTCAACGATCTCCGTTCTGCCACCGGTTGGCTGCAACAGGTCCATCACGATGATGTTTTGCTTTATAACATGGGCCAGCAACCTGGGAACCAACTCACCTCGAATCAGGCGAGGATACTCTTAAACGACATGGTGACGCAGGTTACCTACGCATACATTGGCAAACTGAACGTCAGCACTGATCAGGTGCAGGGCGGCGTATCACAGATCCATTTCGCTATGCAGGGACTGGCAACGATGCAGATTAGTAGTAATGTGCCAGCTCACCTGTAGCTATGTCACGAGGAGAGATGCATTATGGTAGTTGAGCCAACCCCTCAATTTATCCATCAATATCAGTTGGTGAAGCGGATCGAAGGGGGGAATATGGGTGAGGTCTGGCGTGCGCTGGATACCAGATTACAGCGCATTGTCGCCTTGAAGTTCCTTAAACCCCATCACCAGTTATCCGCTGATTTTGTAGATCGCTTTGAGGGTGAAGCACAATCTGTGGCCCGTATGCGTCATGATAATATTGTCACCTTGCACGACTACTACGCTACCGATAAGCCGGAGTATCCGCAGTGTTATATGGTGATGAGCTTTATTGAAGGGCCGACCCTGCAAGAATATATCCGGGCAACATCACGGCGCGACCAACTTCCAGCATTAGCAGATATCATATATCTATTCAGTTCGCTCGCTCTGGCGTTGGACTATGCGCATGCACAAGGTGTTGTACACAGAGATATCAAGCCCTCCAATATTATCCTCGACCAGCGGCAACTGTTACCAGGGAGAGCGTTTGGTAATCCGGTCTTGACTGATTTTGGTATTGCACGCCCGGTTGGTTCAGAGATGCCTAATATCGAAGGGACGCCCTTTTATATTGCTCCTGAACAGATCGAAGCCCACCCGGAGCAAAAAGTAGATGGACTGAGCGATCTCTACTCGCTGGGCATCATCCTCTACGAGGTTTTCACGGGTGTTCCTCCTTTTCGAGGTGACACTCCGCTCTCAGTCATGCTGCAACACCTGCATAAAGTACCGACTCCACCTGAGCAAATCAACCCGCAACACGTGACACTCGAACTCTCTGCCGTCATCCTCAAAGCGATCGCCAAGAGGCCGGAGGAGCGCTATCATACCTGTGCTGCGATGGTCATTGCGTTAGCGCATGCGCTCGAACAACCTGTGCCGTTTGAACTCTTACCACTGAACGAGCGCCCTGACCGTACCATGATCACTGCCCTACCCCCACGCCAGGACGAGTATGTAGTGCCGCAACGGCAAGCTCCACCTGTATCCGAGCTTAAGCCAATACCTGCAGCAAAGAGACGATCTTTGCTGCGTAGCCCGCTGCTACCTGTAGGAATTGTGCTGTTCCTGCTCTGTATCGGTAGTGTGATCTTCTTACCCTCTTTGCTTAGCAAGAATAATGGCCAGAATGGACAGAGCGGTATGGTTGCTGCTGGACAGATTATCTTCTCACAAGGTGGCTCTGGTCGTGACTATACCACCATCCAGATCGACATCAATAACGTCACTCCAGCACCCCCTGGCAAGACCTATTATGCCTGGGTAAAGCCAGAAGGGAGTGAAGTGCAGGCTGCCAATTGGCCCTTGCAGGTCAAGAATGGTCAGATTCGTAGTGGACCGCTCACCTTCGTCGGTATACACAACCTCCTCATTCCAGATAGTCTCTTTGTCGTCTCACTTGAGACAAATGGTGGTTCGCCGCCGCCTGTCCCCAATCAGGACCTCACACAACGCTTCTTCTTTGTCCGCATCCAGGATACCAATGCCATAACCTTCACGGTACGCACCTGTCCCGACGATCCCAACTCACGAACCTGCCTCTAGACGCTTCTGCCGCTATATGCTTCGCATACTACTGCCCTGCTTAACGGCGGCGTTTCGCTATCTGTTCTTCTGTCGTATTGCCGGTTACGAGTTCGTAGAGCGTGGCCTGACCTTCTTTGGGACGCAGGATACGACCCAGGCGCTGAATATATTCGCGTTTGGTGCTGTTGCCGCTAACGATGATGGCGACACGACAATCAGGGATGTCTACCCCTTCATTCAGGACGCGCCCACTGACCAGTTTGGTATATTCGCCGCTACGGAAACGTTCGAGGATAGTTCGGCGCTCTTCTGTTGGTGTCTTATAGGTAATGCTAGGGATGCAGAAGCGTCGACTGATCTCGTCAACGACGTAGTTGTATTCTGAGAAGAGGATAACGAGATCGTTGCGGTGCTCGTCGAGGAGCCGTTCGATCGTTTCGTATTTGGCGGGTGCGTTCATTGCAATGTCACGGGCCTCGCGCCAGGCAAGCATCGCTGCGCGTGCTTCAGGATCGCGGGCACTCATATAGATGACTTTCTGTTGGAAGTCTTCGGGACTCTGGATGACGATATGGCGGCGTTGTAGGAACGCTCGATAGATGCGGCGCTGCTCATTATAACGCTCCTCATCGGCAGGTGTGAGGTCGATATTGATACTCTGCTCCTTGTAACTTGCGAGGAAGCGTCCTTCAGTGAGTTCGGCAGGCGAGCGGCGATAGACTTCAGGACCAATCAACTCTTCAAGTTCGACATGTGCCATATCGCTACGTTCAGGTGTAGCGCTCAGGCCGAGACGGAATGGCGTAAAGGCACTCTCGGCGATCAGACGATATGAGGGAGCGGGCAGGTGATGGCATTCGTCAAAGATGAGCAGACCAAATTGCCAGAGCTCACGAGGATAGAGGGCTGCTGAATCGTAGGTAATGACAGTGATCGGCTTGATATCTTTCTCGCCACCGCCGAAAATACCGATCTCTGAGGTCGGTACTGCTAAGGTCGCAGACAGAGCCGCACGCCACTGTTGCAGCAGGTCGATCGTTGGGACAACCGCGAGCGACCAGAGTCTGGTCTCGTGGATAGCGGTCGCAGCCACGAAGGTCTTGCCCGCTCCCGTTGGCAGGACGACGACGCCCTGGCTACCTGCTTTCTGCCAGCTTGCCAGTGCCTCTTGCTGGTATGGTCGTGGCTGGACGGCCAGGGTCGTGGTAAATGGTAGTGCCGGCCGCTCATCGAAGGCGATAGTAAAGGGAACCTTTTGTTGTTGTAGGGCTCGCTTGAGGAGTGGAAAGTAGAACGGGAGCGTACGTAGAAAGTTTCCTCGCCTATCCTGTTCGATGCTCTCCAGCATAGCGTGCGGCAAGCGATTGCCAAAGAGCTTTGCCAGCAGCGCTTCACGGCTGTCCTGTTGCCATTCTTCGGATGGGATCAATGCCAGATCGCGTCCACGTTGTTCAATACGTATGCTACTCACAGACGGCTCCTCGCGCGTATTTAATTCTCTATGGGCTATGCAATGAAACATTATTCTGCATTAATGGATCTTATCTGTTAGATTGCATTCTAACACAGCCGCTCCAAATCGGAAATGAGAGCCAGTTATGGAATGGTGATAATGAAAGGAGCTGCGCATAATAATGAAACGCGTGGATATACAGATCTTTTTAGGACTACTGCAAGAGCACAGGGGTATGGCTGCTCAGATAGTATCTACCAGGATGTGCTGCTTTCTATGGACCTTTTATTGCAATGTTTTCATAATCAAAATATATGTATTGAGAGATATTGAAATTGCTCAAGTGAATGATGTATGCTTAATGCATAAGCTGCTATAGAGTCTTTTGTGGTATGTGGTAGGGGGAGACGATTTTGGCTGGTATGCAAACCCTTAGCAAGTTGTTAACGTACGAGATTGCGACGGTTGCTTTTGTCGATTGTATTTACTCCGCTACAGAGATAACGCTGCCTTACTGGGATGCTGAGTTAAGCGGGTATCATGTCTTACATATCCCTCGGGATCTCTCGACGTTAGATGAGATCGTTAGCTATATCGAGGCACATGCGGATGCTGCTGTCTGTGCACATCGGCTCGATTATCCCAATCTATGCGGTGCTGAGCTAGCCGCTGCGCTCTACGATCGTGGTATCCCTGCACTGCTGGTGACGCAATACCTGGATATCGATCAACACTCCTCTATTCGTTTCTGGCGTTCGCGACTGCCTCGTGTAATGCATCTACGTCATGTCAATGCCGAGACTCTGGCAGCCGGACTGAAGTTCTGTGTTGCGGAGTTGCAGGGGCGTATCGCTGAGGAGCGTATGCCGTATCGTGTGATGGTCGGTGTCGAGCATGTAGAGGGAGTAGTAGGACCGCAAGGAGAGGTCGATCAGCAATTTGTGGATGTCTCGGTCGATTACTGGGATCACTATCAGCGTGTGCGCTTGCCGATGACATTGATACCCGCTGAATTGCGCTACGCCGTAAGACCGCGAGCCTGGTTCTTTGCGCAAGTCAACATCTATACTGAGCGCTCGGCAGATCTCTATTTCCGAGATTTCGCACTGGCCCCACCACCGCTCTTTGAAGAGAATCTCACCTACTGCATCAATGTCCTCGACGACGTCAATTTCTGCGAACTGCCATTGCTCTGGTTTGTTGAACAATGCTGGCGTACTGAAGAGATTTTTGATGTGCGGCTCTGCGCCACGCACAAAGAGCAACTCAATTGAAGCGCATTAAGTCATAAGGGGGAGCCGTATGTAGGAGCGACGTGAGGCCGCTCCCTATGCGTCATGCATCATTCCGCTGGAGACCTTATTGATCAGCGTCCTTGTCGTCGTATTGTCGTAGACCGATGCTGGCTTCCAACTCGGCGGCGACGCTATAAGGGTCGCGTGTGCGTGAGCTGACTGCCTCGGTGATCTGCTCCCATTCTGCGGGGGTGATGGTATTGTTTAATGCTCTAGTGACAGCTTGCAGGACGAGGTTTTGCAGCTCGCTACGAACCTGGCGTTGGGCACGCTGTGCCAGTTGCTGACTCTCGACCAGCGTCGTATAGTGCTGTTGGATGCTATCAATCAGTTCAGTGATGCCCTGCTCTTTATAAGAGGAGGTCTTGATAATCGGGATGCGCCACGCCTCCTTACGTCGTCGCGGGTCCAGACTTAAGAGCATCGAGAGCTCGGCTGCGGTCTGATCTGCACCTGGTTTGTCGGCTTTACTGACGACAAAGATATCTGCGATCTCTAAGATGCCAGCTTTGATGGCCTGGATATCGTCGCCCATGCCGGGTGCGAGCGTGACCAGGACGGTCTGGGCTGTGCGCATGACCTCGATCTCGGCTTGTCCGGTGCCGACGGTCTCGATAATGATGGGATCGTAGCCCGCTGCATCCATAGCGCGGACAACATCGCCGGTGGAGGCGGCCAGACCACCCAGGTTACCACGACTAGCCATACTACGGATAAAGACCATGGGATCGCCTGCCAGTTCCATCATCCGAATGCGGTCTCCCAGGATCGCACCTCCACTGAAGGGGCTGGTTGGATCGATGGCGACGACTGCGATCTTACGGCCACGTACGCGTAGTTCACGTACCATACGTGTGACCAGTGTGCTCTTGCCTGCTCCCGGTGAGCCTGTGACGCCGATAATATGCGCCTTACCTGCGTGCTGGTGAAGCTCTGCGAGGTAGCTATGGGCCTGAGGGGCTTCATTCTCAATAAGCGTTACCATGCGTGCCAGGGCACGACGATTCCCCTGGAGCAGTTGCTCTACGAGTGTATTCACAAATGCACCTACACTTCGATGCTGAGACGCTCGTCGCGTACATTGGCACGGACGAACTCGATGATCTCTTCGGTAGAGGTGCCGGGACCGAAGCAGCCCTGGATGCCCATCGCCTTGATCGCTGGTATATCTTCGTCGGGTAGGATGCCACCAGCGGCGATCAGAACATCATCGACGTTACTGGCCCGGAGTAGTTCTATAATGCGAGGGAAGAGTGCCATATGCGCGCCGGAGAGGATACTCATAAGGATGGCATCCACGTCTTCCTGGATAGCAGCCTCGACGATCATCTCTGGCGTTTGGCGGATGCCTGTATAGATCACTTCCATGCCTGCATCGCGCAAAGCGCGTGCGATGACTTTTGCACCCCGATCATGTCCATCCAGACCCGGCTTTGCGACTAATACGCGGATGGGGCGGCTCGTTTGCGTTTTGGCCATACAAGGACTCCTTTGTCTATTGCACTGGGCGATGATAACGACTGTTGTGTTGCAGAGAGAGTGCTTGCTTCGTACAGAGCTTGTTCATAGAGCGCACAGATTGACCGCTCCTGCTCTTCGTACAATGCATGACTCTGTGTCTGTAATTCTACAACGCCCGCTTCACTGCTGCAAGCATCCATCATATCTCGTGTTCTATCGATGATACGTTCCTTCTCCGACTGCTTGACACTGAGTGGGATTGGTAGTGCTGCCAATACATGCTGCTCTATCTGTGGTTGTACCAGTTTATAGGCGGTATACAGGACATACATATAGTCTTGTAGCAGGCGTGAGTTCAGCAGGGCCAGTAAAAAGTAGAGCTCATCCTCTATGCTGAAGTGACCTGGCTGCTCGGCTTTGCTGGGCTCTGTGTGTTGGCGGTGAAGCTGTAAGATATAGAGCGTTTGCAGCACGACATGACCTTTGAGATCGATCGTAGCTTGCAGGGTGCCGACACTCTTGACCAGCAGTAGTTTGGGTTGCGTATAGCGTTGCAGTGGTTTTACGATATGCTGTGTGCTAATCCAGCGGCTGGCGGATGGATAGCAATGGGGACGGATATCGATGCCTCCACGTAGCAGGGGATACCAGTCCTGCTCCTCACCTTGTGGTGGTCTCGCCTGTAGTAGCTGACTATCCTTGCCCAGTTCTTCGCCACGGCGGATCGCTACAACGTCTCCCAGGCTGGCGATCGGTCGTCGCTGTACAAGCTCTTTTGACTGACTATCGCTCTTCGAGCTGCCTCCGCCTGTATGAAACTGGTGTAGCCGCGCTATGAGTGTGCCATCGACAGTGCTTAACAGGTAGCGTAACTCTGCTCCTGGCTGTTGCTGTAGCAAGGCCTGTGAGACGTGTTGGGGTAGAGACTTTTGCTGTATCGTGTCCGCGTTTGTCGCGTTTGCGCTTGTCTGAGGTCTGCGATGCCAACGTTCTCGTTTCCAGGTGATGACATGTTGGATCGGTGGTAGAGACTTCTGCGCGATCAAGACGACGGCTCCGACGTAGGCATTGAAGACATCTGACAGGTGCCAGAGATGGTGGACCGTTGTCTCTTTCAGCAAGCGCTGTCGCTCGTGCGCTGCATTAGCGCGGGCCAGGACTGGATCTGGGAGTACCAGTGCAATCCAGCCACCTGGCTTTACAATCTGGAGTGCCAGGTTCAGGAAGAGCAAGTAGCTGTCGGTTTGACCGCGCTGATGCGTTGAGCGATAGCAGCTCAGGTCTGTGTTTTTGGCTGCCAGATAGGGTGGGTTTGCCAGAAAGAGATCAATACCAGCCTCCGCAGTCCAGGGAAAGGCGAGTCCGTCAGCCTGGTGGATATGAAAATTCTGGAGCAGGCGCGCAGGTAGCTGGCTTTCACTATAGTGTGAGCGGAGCTGTATATCTGCCAGAAAGCAGGCGATGGGATCGGGATCAAAGCCCCAGAGATTGCGTTGGAGTTGACGGGCGATAGCTCGTTCATTTTGTTCCGTGCGTTGTCCAGATTGGATCAGGCGACGAGCCGCCCCGGTGAGGAAATTGCCACTTCCGCAGGCAGGATCAAGGATACGGATACGAGAGAGGTTCCGATCGGGCGTATATCCGCAGGCATCTAATATCTGTTCAACCAGTAGCGATGGGGTTGAAAAGTGTCCACGGGTCTTACGTTCGTTGGTTGGCAGGCTGGTTTCATACCAATGCAAGAAATTATGCTGTTGTGTCATCGTTCGATGAGCGCTTTTCTTTCTTTTGCAGCGATTGGAGAGCTTCAAGTGCAGCCAGACGGCCAGCCTCTTTAATGCTGGATGCCTGACCTATGCCCAGTAATAGATCGCGCTCATAGACACCGACGCGAAAAATCCGGTCGTTATGTCGTCCGCTCTGTTCGAGTACTCGATAGCGAGGTAGCGTTGCGGTGCGTTGTAAGATAACTTTCTGGAGTCGTCCCTTGGGATTGGCATCGTCTGCATGTTGATTGACCAGTTCAATCATGGGAAATATTGTGCGTATCACGAAGTCACGTGCACTATCGGTCCCTTGATCGATATGAATTGCCCCTACAATAGCCTCGAGCACGTCTGCGCATAGGGAGTCGCGTGAACGTTCGTTAAAGGTCCGCAGGTTTGCAATATCGACACAGATAAAAGGGAACAGGTTCAACGATTGCCCTATACTGGCCAGCACACGTCTACTCACTACCTCTGATTTCAGGGCCGTCATCTCGCCTTCAGTTGCGTGCGGGTGAGTACGATAGATGTACTCAACGACATGCGCACTGATAATGGCATCGCCTAAAAATTCAAGCGTGTCATACGAGTCGTGTACCGCTGTCTCCGGGCAGCACGAATGATGCGTTACTGCTCGTTGTAATAGCTTACGGTCCTGGAAATGGACCTGGAGCAGCGCTTCTAAATCGGTAAGGTTGTTTGACTTATCTGTCTCGTTCATTATGCCTTCATTATACCATAGTTAAATGTACGCAGAGTTAACCGATCTCTGCATCTTAATCTATACACAATAATGCTGCTTCCACAGTTACGCCACGATATCTTCACACCATATCTATAGCATACACTGAGTCCTATGCAACGTTCGTTACCGCTGATGAGAAGACCTGCGCCTGCCATGGGCGCTTCTATGACGGAAATGAGCGCTCTCCTATGGGGGCCATGCGTTATAATATGATCAGGAGCATATTTTTCTGGCCTCCTTCTATTGATGGTTCATTTCTATTGAATTGGGGCACTGTGCATTTTGCTGCATCATGTGCTGACCTCTAAAATACTATAGAATGTAGGGTCCCTTTGCGATGAAGATACCATATTTTTTCCCTTTAAGCGAGGCTGAGATTGCTACGATTGCTGGGACAACTCATGTGGTTTGTATGCCCAGGCGTTGGCGCTCATTCCCTGCTATCTACACTTCTGTCAGTCTGGTGTTGTTGCTGCTTTTTTGTCTGTCTGCCTGTGCAGGTACCGGTACTGCTACGACGACTAATGTACAGCCGCTGGCGGTGAATGGTTTTGGCACTGCTTCAAACCACGGACATGCATTGCTTGCTATGCCAGATAGTTCTCTCCTGCTGGCAACACACTTTGGGCTCTATCGCTCTACGGACAATGGGCGTGACTGGTCCGGTCCTGATAAGACATTAGGCACCATGATGGCCTCTTCGCTGAGTAGTAGTCCCCTGAATGGGCATCGTATCTATGTGCTTGCTGAAACGACGACAAGTGATCAGCAAGGGATTGTTGGCCTGTATGTCAGTAATGATGAGGGTGAGAGTTGGCAACTTGGCATTAGCGCTACTAAGACCGGCGGCAAGATGTATACCGTGGTGGCCGGGAATAGCTCAATCGATGAGGCCTATGCCTATGTGCCGACGAAGGGTGCGCAGGGCTTGCTCGTAAGCGAGGATGGTGGGAAGCACTTTACATCTCCGGGCCCGATCCCTTTTGGACGTATTAATGGCATTCAACCGATTCCTGATGCCCCTGGCCAGGTGCTTATCTATAGCAGTGATGGCGCGGCTCGTAGCACTGATGGTGGGAAGCATTGGACCATCATCAAGAGCTTTACATCATCTGTCTATAGTATCGTGACAGGTGGCCCAAAGAGCCCCATCTATGCCTCGAGTGACCTGGGTATCTATGCTTCTCACGATGATGGCATTACGTTCAAACAGGTCTACGGTCAGTCGCGTAGTGCGCTCACTGCTGTTCCTGACGAACCACTCTGGTTATATGGTAAGACCGGTCGCCTGGTCTATAAATCGGAAGATGGTGGTCATTCCTGGCAGGCCCTGCCAGCAATCCAGGGTAACCTTGAAAATCTGGCCCCCGATCCTCATAACGTTGCGAACCTGTATCTGTCGCTTTCTTATCCGATGGAAATCTATCATTATGATGAGAATAGTGCGTCATGGACATCGCTTACGCCAAAGGCGCAGTAGCGAGCGTAAAGTAAAGAAGTAAAGAAAAGACATCAGATGGTAAAAAATCATACTCGTCTCTTCATGCTGTCAGTGTTGTTGCTGATTGCTCTGCTGAGCGTGGCTGTTGTGTCTGGCGCAACGATAGGGACCGCGCACGCCGATGGAGGTGCCCCTAACCTGGCTTACGTGTCAGGCGCGAGCGGAGGGATCGGTGTGCTCGATGTACAACAGCAGAAGATTACCAGGACGATCCCTATCGCTGGTGATCCGCATGCCGTCGCGTTAAGCCTGGATGGACGTTTTCTCTATGTCACGCAACCTCAACTCCATCGCTTATCAATTGTTGCCGCAAAGACCGGGAGTATTATCTGTCATGCCGATCTGCCGGGTGCTCCTTCTCTACTGGCGTTTGACGGCTACGCGAATCTGTTATATGTAGGGGGGAGTGGCTCTTCAACGGTGACGAGCGTCGACCCTGAGCAGTGTACTATCAAGCGCAGAATAGTCACGTCAGGGCCTATCTATGGTCTTGCTCTGGCCGCACTTAGCTCGTCGGATACATCCAGTAATGACCAACTCTGGGTCTCGAACGAGAAAGAGGTCCAGGTCTTTGACGCTACCAATGGCAGGTCCCTCGGCTCCATTCCTGTACCGACCGGTCCACGTTATCTCTCTATCCCTCCCGGCGGTACCGTCTATACAACGACTGCACAGGGCCAGGTGCTCGCACTCGGTCTGAATAGCCATACCGTCACGCCTCTCCTTTCTGGTGGGGATTACGGTCCTATGGATTATGATGCGACTACCGGAGAGGTCTACGTGCCTGATCGCAAGCATCTTGAATTGGCGATCTTGCGCCCGGTCAATGCTGGCTTTCAAACCCCCAAAGAGCCTGAGCGTGTACTGAAGCTCGATGTCCCACCAGAGTCTATCGCTATCACCAGCGACGGGCAATTGGGTTTTGCCGCGCTACAGGATGGGCGTGTCGTCATGTATGACATTCCTGGTCAGCAAGAGATCAACCGTATCACGACGGGTGGTACACCTGGCTTTATCATCACGGGACTGTATCCACCGGCACTGGGAACCACCCCTCAGCAAGCTTCGCAGATCCAGGGTATCGCACAGATCGCTGGCTATGGTATCGTCGTGGTCCTGTTGTTTGTTCCGATGCTGCTCTTCTTGCGTTTCTCCCGTAATCGCAGGCGTTCAGAGCAGGAGGCCCTGGCTGAAGACGAGCGAGATCCATTGGTACACGGTTCTCATCCCACTGACCGGACACCTTAACTTTTTAGCGTCGTCTATTTGTACAACCTGAGCACGCAAGCGAACAAAGAAGCAGGTCACCTTCATTTTATATGTAACAGGTGACCTGCTTCTTTGTTCGCTTGCGTATATATGTGTTAGTCTATCAAGCAGTTACTCTTTACCAATTGCCTCAATCAACTCAGGTGCTTTTGTGAGGATGCGTGGAGCAACCAGGTAGGTTACAATGCTATAGAACGCGAGACCATAGACGATTGAAAGTGGTAGGCTGATCGTCCAGATCCACTGTTGATGCATAAAGATAGGTAGTAAGACCGCCGCTGCGACCGGGATGAGCAGCACTAGCATTACATAGAATGCAATCATCGTAATGAAAGAGCGTAGACAGCCTCCCTGTGCGGTCATGTTCGTATTCGTACGCAGACCACGTCGTGCCAGGCGCATCTTCTGCGGGAACATCACTGATGTGAAGTTGCCAAGCCCGATATTAATGCAGACACCTGCTATCATGATTACCAGAGCGGGTACGACATAGTTCCAACTATGCATAATTGTAGCGACCAGCAGGATCAGAATTGTGCATGAGCTCAGGCCGACAACAAAGTTAGCGATATTCTTTGCCCAGAGGACATCTCTCGGCTTGATGGGGAAGAGCAAGAGTGTGCTAATACTCTGCCGCTCAAAACCCAATGTATTGTAGGTGAGCGAGAAGAGCGTAAGCATAAGCAGGAGCGGTACTCCCAGGACGGCAAAGCCACCAATTGCCGAGGCTATCTGCCCTCCACCGGAGCCTTTGTTAAAAATGGTAAGGCCAAGGTACGCAATCAGAAAGATAATCGAGATGAAGGATTGGAGGAGTACCGCTTTGATCTGTGGGTCACGCCAGAAGTATTTGAGATCCTTGCTGACCAGCGCGCGTACCTGTATTGGGAAGATGCGTGCCAGCAAGCCACTCGTAGCACCTGTCTGGCTTGTGACCGTGATCTGCTCTGTCCGATGGCGTTTGACCGACTTTACTTTGCCGCCAGTATCCGCTGCTGTCAGACCGCGTTCAACGTTCAACTGCCACAGGAAGAGGAAGACGAACGTAATGACTGCCAGCGCGAGCAGCCACACAAAGCTCAAGCCCCAATTACCCAGTGACGCTTGCTGTACCGCACTCGCTGCCATACCGGATGGGAGCCAGCGTAGGTACTGAGAGTAGTGGGCATTAGTCAGGCCTTTAATAAAACCAAGGTTGAAGCTACTCCTGATCGCTAATTGACAGAGATAGCCTGATGAGGAGAGCAGTACAACAAGGATAATGCTGAGATCGCGGAAGCGCCGGCTATGTAAGATGTCTTGCAGCAGTGCTAATACAAGCTGGCTGATGGCTATCAGTTGCACATAGAAGACCACCATTGTTAGCAGTGTCATCAGTGCCAGTGGTATCGAATAGGCCCAGGCCACAACAACCGCACCCAGCAGCAGAAACAGTCCTAGCGTCGGCGTATCCAGCAACGTAGAGGCAAGCAGGCTGACCATCAACTCGGCACGAGTCAGTGGAAAGAGCGCCAATTTGGAGATATCCAGTCCCTCGTTGGTGGTAAATTCAAGGAGCGGGAGTATGATCCAGAGCAAAAAGATACCCGTTAAAACGAGAAAAAGGACCTCTGTATTGGCAGGTGGCGGCAGAAAACGATAGGCAAAGTACGAACCTACCGCCAGTGCACCACCTAAGGCTAATACAAAAAGGAAGAGTATTGCTGAACCGATGATATTTGATGTATTGCGTGCCCTGAAACCACGGACAAACATTTTCCAGCGTAGCCAGAATAACCAGCGTATTTTGTCGGAATGTACGATCATATCCTTTTCGCTCCTACTCTAACCAACTGAGATTGTGCGCTTCGTCATGGACACCGATGACGTTGAGGAAGATATCCTCCAGCGAGGCGTCTTTTGCTCCTCCTGTGTTGCTCGAGCGTTCGCGTAGGTCCTGCAATGAGCCTTCGGCAACCAGTATACCCTGGTTGATAATACCGACGCGTGTGCAGAGGCGCTGAACAATCTCCATAATATGCGAAGAGAAAAAGATTGTTGTGCCTCTCTGTGTCAGATCGTGCAATATATTGCGGATAGCACGTGAACTGACTGGATCGATACCTTCGAATGGTTCGTCGAGGAAGAGAACCTGTGGACGATGGATAATCGCGGCGGCCAGGGCAATCTTCTTACGCATGCCAACCGAGTAGTCGACGATCAGGTTATCAGCATCGTTGGTCAGATCAAGGATATGCAGTAGTTCTTCAGTACGCCTTTGAATGTCAGCTTCCGGTACACCATACATATGTCCTGAAAAGATGACAAATTCACGTCCAGATAGGCGCTCATAGAGGTTGAGGTATTCGGGCAAGACGCCCATCAATGCACGTGTACGCAAAGGATCCTGCCAGACATCGATCCCTTTGATCCAGATATTGCCTGCTGTAGGTCGCAATAATCCGACCATCATCTTGATAGTTGTCGATTTACCTGCGCCATTGGGTCCTAGAAAGCCAAAGAACTCGCCTTTACGTACCGCCAGATTCAGATTATTGACCGCTACCTTTTTATCAAAGGTCCGTACCAGGTTGCGTACAACAACTGCGTAGCTCTCGTCCGAGTGCATTGGTTGCTGCGCATACTGTATTCCCTGGACTACTTGTGGACTCTGTAAGCTCTGTGGGTTTTGTTGATAGAGTGTGCTTTCAGGATTCTGAGGGCTCTGTGCGTAAGATTCTTCAAAAGGATTTTGTTCATAAAGATTCGGTTCAGAATATGTATCATGCCCAGAATGCTCTTGATTATCATGTATTGATGCCGTCGTGGAGTGAGTCTCTTGAGCGTCTGGCTCTGGAAATGTCGTCATGCTGTTCCCTCTGCTCCTCTTAATATATAGCTTTTATCGTTATATATAGCTGTTAGCGTTGCTTGCAATGTATATGAGCTGAACCATGAATTATATATAACAATCAGCTATATAGAATGTACCGTATAACAACGTATATGTCAAGCCGGTTGGTTATGTGTATCTCACCGACTACAATTGTGCGATCTGCATCCACCTACTCAATACAGACGAGAGGAATAGGTTTTCATACAATAACGCTGTTCCTCTTAATATGACGTAGCTGACGGCAAAAAAGAGCAGATAAAAAGAAGCGGCTCACCAGTGCGATGACGGCGGCTGCTTCCTCTTATTACTTGTTCTGTATGTATTGATCTTTCGTGTAAAGCACGCTAACTAGTTCATCCATTCACCAGGGACACTGGCATCTCTAATGCGCACTTTTGTCTCTTTCAAATTCTTACCATCTTCCGCAATACGTTTGGGTAGTTCTGAGACGTTGATACGATGCCAGTAGGCCGCTGGAAACAGGCCGATGCCGATAGCCAGCGCGACCCCGATCTCAGCCTGGTTGAAAGGAAGACCTGCAGGTAGGTGGAAGAAAGAACCTGAGATTACATGGAAGATAGCCAGGAGTGCGACAATAAAAAAGATACCCTGGAAAAGAAATGCCACATAATATGAGAGCACTTCTCTGTGTTTATTCTTACGGTAGAAGATAGCAAAACCGATATTGAGTAAGCATAGGAAGCCACTGATCACAAGGATGTAGGGTAGGACCTGCGTCGATCTGATCTGTGGTAGTAGCTTTGTGAGCGCGATAGCTGCAAAATAGTTGATAGCCAAGCGTTACCTCCGCCCTGCGGGTGCTCCCCACAAGGTTTTTCTAGAATAAATAGTGCTTTTACCGCTGATGCAAACACCTGTGAACATTGCGCAGGTGCTTGAAATAAGACTAATTAGTTGCTGGTCAATAGGAGCTTGGTGAAGGCGACTTCGGTGCCATTGCCAGCAACGCCCATACCGACGCCTCCAGTCGCGAACTCGCCATCGCTGACCTTACCGACCGTCGTCCCATTGACTGAAATCACATAAACGCCGCCTCTGGCAGATATTGTGATTGTATTCGTTTTATTGATGCCGTGGAATTCCTTGCCCGTGTTCTTTTCAAAGAGAACCTTGAAGAGATGGGCGTTATCTTTATCGCTATCGACCTTGATGAACTGGTATTTGGGCTGTTGCAGATCATATATCCTGAGTGCATAGAACGTCACGTGCGGACCTTTCGGCTTAGGACGATTGACCTCATTATAGCGTATAACCATGCCGTAGTAGTTATTAACTGCGGTATTGTCATGTGCGACAGTTTGCATCGTGAGTGTGTATTTGAAGTTAGCCGTCAAAAGTTGGCTGCTGCCAGGGAGCACTGCGGCGCCAAAATAGGTGTCGCCAAATGCTCGCATGTGGTAGGCGTTGTTGATGAATTGGCTGCTCGTCTGGTCCGGGCTGTTTTTGTCAGCTATTAACCAGCCATTCCCATTGGTCGCCAGGCCATCTTCGAGGATGGTCGAGGCGCTAAATGTCGCGGTCGCTTGCGCAATTGCTGTTGTGGTCGCTCCAGGGTTGATGGTGGTTTTATTTGTACCTTTATGTGCAGTGTTCGACGGACCTCCTGCCGACAGCGTGAGTACAAGGATACTTCCCACCAGAATAACCAGGACCACGATTGCTGTGAGCATTGTCAGCTTGCGATCTTTCTTGATTTTCTCAATGAAGGATGCTGGTGTGAGCGGTGTTGTTGGTGGTGTCGCTAATGGTTGTAGTGCGCCAGTCTGACCCGAGGACAGGACTGGCAGGATGCCTGTTTTGAACTCGCCAGGTTTACCAGCAATCGGTATCTTTATTATCTTGACTGCTTGATTGAGTTTGAGCATCCCTGTATCGCCGCTGTACTCGCCAACCGGGTTATTGGGATCACCAAGCGCGCTGGTCTTGTAGAGCGAGCCAGTCATGCCAGTGGGCGGGAGCGCACCAGTCATACCGGAGGATGGGAGCATACCTGTGTTGCCTTGTTGAGGTCTCGCCGTCCCTTCTGTCCCTTGCGGCTTCAATGTACTGGAGAACGTAGCCTGTTGTGTCTCAACCTGCTGCTGCGCTGGTGGTGCCGGTTGTGTCTTTGGGGTAGAAGGAGTGGCTGCAATTCTACCCAATGTTTTTATACTGCGCAGGCTTGTTTTATGACCTATGCCGAAGCGTTGACGTGGCCCTTTGGATTGGCCATCTGACTGTTCCGGTGGTGTGACTGTTGCTCTCTGATCATGTTGTGGCAAAGAGAGAGCATCGTTCTTGCCTGGAAATGGGATTCGTTGCTTACTTGTATCGTGTATGGCTGGAAATGGGATCCGTTGCTTACTCGTATCGTGTATGGCTGGTATTGGTGTCAGTGGCGCGTGTAGGGCCTTTGCCTGTTCAGCTGGTGTCTCAGGGATCGGTGTCTGACCTTTCTGACCAGGTTGGATGCGCATGGACTCTGTGCCTTGTGCAGGTTGTCCGGCCGTAGCTGCTGGCAGATTGATGTCGGTAAGAATGCCTGAGAAGGACGGGAGGGTCATCTTTGTCTGTGCGACGATATCCCCGACGATATCCCGCTGCACTACCTCGTCTCGCGCCTCTCTTGTTGATGCTGGCGCGTCCTGAACTGCGGAAGGTGTGGTGCTGGCAGGACTATCAATGGCTGAGAGTCTCTGTGGTTTGCTCAATCCGCGTGGTAGTGGGTTTGAGACATCCTGGTGTGTGCCACGCCAGACTGGATCAAAGAGTCCACGTTTACGATTGCCACCACGTTCATCAGCACTGCTACCGTTCATCGTATTGTCTAGTTGTACGCCAGCAGCTTCCAATGCAAGACGGAAGGCACTGGCCAGGTCGTGGGCATTCATATAGCGATCTTCTGGACGTTTGGCGAGCGCACGCAGAATGACCTGTTCTGCAGCCGGTGGGAGGTCTGGTCGCATGGAACGTGGTAGGGGGGGTGGTGTATGCAGGTGTTGGACTGCGACTTTCATCGGCATCGCGCCTTTGAAGGGGACCGTCCCGGTCACCATATGGTAGAGTAGTACACCCAATGAATAGATATCTGCACGTGGATCAATCTCTTTACCGACTACTTGCTCCGGTGACATATAGTCTGGCGTTCCCATCGGCATCCCGGCCTCTGAGAGCGGATTGTTAGAGATCGGAGCGGTATCGGTAATAATCTTGACCAGTCCAAAATCAGTGAGTAGCAAGCGCTTTTCGGGGGTCATCAAAATATTGGCGGGTTTGATATCGCGGTGTATTACGCCCCGTTCATGTGCATGATCGAGGGCGGCGGCCATTTGCTCAAGATAAAGCACAATGCGCAGCAAAGGCAGACGGCCTTCGATCTCCAATTCATCACGCAGCGTCCCACCACTCACATAAGGCATAACAAGATATGCCAGCCCTTCAAGTTCTCCATATTCATGGACTGGCATAATATTGGGATGTTCCAGCGAAGCCGCCGCATCGGTCTCACGACGGAAACGCTCTAAAAATGCTTTATGCTGATTGGGTTGCAATGTGGAGATCGGCATAAGCACTTTAACTGCAACCTGGCGGCGTGGACGGGTCTGCTGAGCGAGATAAACCGCGCCCATGCCCCCGCGCCCAATCACCTTTTGCAGTGTGCAGGTGCCGAGCACCTTGCCACATAGATCCTCTGCGTTCATCCTTACCTCTGCTTCTGAATACCCATGCCTGCCAGGCATGAGGAGGAAAGAAGCGTTCCTGACCAACACATGTCTCAGTTTTTCGTCAGCAAGAGATTTTTGTAGGCCACTTCTGTGCCATTGTTGTTGACAATCATGCCAAGTGTACCGCTCTTGAGTGTGCTATCAGTGAAAGTTTGTTTGAGTTGGGTACCATTGACAGAGATGGTAAAAACGCTCCCTTTCATCGAGATCGTGATTGTGTTAGCAGCCTTCCCTTGATGATACTCTTTGCCGAATGCGAGAGTTCCATTTTTGATTTTCGTCCATTTGCTACTATCTGGTTTGCTACTATCGTACATCCAGAACTGGTACTGACCTCCTTTGGTGTTCACGACCTCCAGGCTATAAAAGCGTGTAATTACCGTACTTTTAACCGTCTGTTGGTTAAAGCGGAATATGACGCCAAAGGAGTTATCCGTTGATGTATCATCTCCCTTGATCTCTTGCATCGTGACTGTATAAGAGAGATTAGTGTAGTTTTGTCCTGGTAGGATAACGCCATTCCCCTGGTTACCGGTATCGATGATATGGTAGGCTCCATTTTTAAATGTGTACTTGCTCGCAGGAGTGTCTGGCCAGCCGTTAATGTTCTTGTCTAGCGGGTCGTTCAACAACGTATTAGTGTCTGTTGCCGTTGATTGTTTGCTAGCGGTCGTATTCGATGTTGTGGCAGTTGTTGTCTGATTGGCTTTGCTTTGTATAAAGGCAAACGTTCCCAAAACGACGAGTAAAAGCACAACGGCCAGGATCGCTAACTGCCATGGTTTGAATCTGGGTTTCTTTGGGGGTGCTGCTAACTCTGTCTCGTCTGCCTGTTTCTCAAAGGGCAGGATACCAGTGATATATTGGCCTGGTTGATCACCAACCGGTACTTTTACGACCTTCACAGGTTCATTGAGCTTCAATGTTCCGGTATTGCCAGGCGTTAGTGTTCCCGTGGTTGGTGGTGCGTGGAACGGTGCTAATGCATTGTTGCCGGTGGTGGAGAACGTTGCATTGCCGTTCATATTGTGTGGTTCGGTACCCATTCCACCCATAGCATTCATGCCTGTTCCCATTCCTGGCGACCAGGCCGATGAGAGGAGATTCTGCGAGTTTGCGCTCCCTGTCAGCATGTTTGCGTTGCCTATATTGCCTGTGGTTCCTACGTTGCCCATATGTGAACCAGCATCTCCAGGCTGGTTCGCTGCAAAGAGCTGACCCGGAGCCGGTTGCGGCTTCTTTGCTTCGACTGGACTCGCGCCGACCATGGGAAACTTGCCTGTACGTGAGAGAAGCCCCTGACTCTTACCAAACGTAGCTGTTGCATTGGCATTCGTGGGCGTAGCTGTTGCATTGGCTGCGGGAGCCGTTTGGAACACATTGTTATTCTGTGCAGGTGCTCCAGGCCCTCCATGCGGGTTGGCATCGATAAACATATTTGAGCGACTCAAGAGGCCCCCACCATGTGCACGGTTGCCTGCGAATTGACCGCCGCCGGCTGCTGTCCCCATATTATTGCCCTTGGCGGCTGCCTGAACTCCTGCAGGTGCGGTTGGCTTTGCGATCCTGGGCATGGAGGCTGTCTGGCGCAGTGGCTCAAACTGTCCTTTCGGCACTGGTAGGCGTGAAGCGGTTGAGCCGCTGAGCAGACCGGCCCAGGTATGTTCTGGATTGAGTTGGATACCCGCATTAAGGAGTGCATAACGAAACGCTATCGCCATTTCCCTGGCCTTCATAAAGCGATCCGCAGGTCGTTTTGCCATTGCGCGCAGTACCACCTGTTCCGCCGCGATAGGAAGATCAGGGCGTAGCATCTGTGGAGAGGGGGGTGGAATTTGCAGATGTTGCGCGGCTATCTGCATGGGCGTCTCGCCTTGAAATGGTGTTGTCCCTGTCAGCATCTGAAAAAGGATGACGCCGAGCGAGTAGAGATCGGCACGTGTATCTACCTCTTCACCGATCACCTGTTCTGGTGCCATATAGTCAGGTGTACCGACTGGAGCCCCCGCACCTGTCAGGCGTACCTGCTGCGTCTGTCCATCAGCAACGATCTTGACCAGACCAAAATCTGAAAGCAGGAGACGACCCTCTGATGTAATCATCATATTTGCTGGCTTAATGTCACGGTGAATAACTCCGTGCTCATGCGCAAAATCGAGGGCGGCTGCGAGTTGCTCTAAATAGTCAACCGTCTTCTGTAGTGAGAGTGGTCCAGTGCGTTCGAGTTCATCCCGCAGTGTCCCACCACCAACATAGGGCATCACCAGATAGACAATGTTACCCTGTTCACCGTATTCGTGAACGGGCATGATATTGGGGTGTTCGAGAGATGCGGCCGCATCGGACTCACGGCGAAAACGTTCCAGGAAAGCTGCCAATTGTTTGTCATTGAGTGGCGTGATTGGGAGAAGCACCTTCACAGCAACCTGGCGTCGCGGGCGAGACTGCTGTGCGAGGAAGACGGCACCCATGCCTCCCTGGCCTACAAGCCGCTGAAGGGTGCATGTGCCCAGTACTTTTCCTATTAATGCTTCTGCGTTCATCAAAAATCTACCCCTCTATATAGCTGGCACAGGCTGCTATCAACTTTGTTAACCTTCTCTTACCACCCACAGCTTTCCCTGATACATGTGTACCTTTGTACATATTAGTCGACTCCTATGCTTCTGACAACAAAATGGCAGTGCGAGCATGACCAAAGTAATGCTTGTTACTGCGTCAAAATGTGCTTTCGTGGTGCTTAGTAGGACTGAAAGAAACACTGTTTTTTTTTGTTGTCTGATTTCACAAAAGGGGCAAGCTGTTTCACGACGTGTCTCTGATGGGGGTATGCAAATCAGGCGCACAGATATGTACCGATCTCGTGTATTTATACTATACAGTATACACGCTAAAGAAAGCGTACTCTCCAGCAAACGCGTTACATCTCTGGTTGGTGAATGTTGCAACAAACCCCCTTATTATAAGAGAACGTGCATTGTCCCGACTTCACAGAATTGTAAGCGGCAATGGCATAAATGTATACGTAAAGTACCGGTTCCCGAGCGGGATAGCTACGTATAATGTAAATCATAGCCTGGCTACAGTCAGGAAACCCCTCATAATCATGATGATCGCTATGATGAGTAGATGTTCAGATCGTAAGCTCTTTTTGTGACTGCGTAAAGCTTGACGTTTTCAAATATCACGTGATACATTGGTTTTATAACACATTTCCATGTGATAATATCATTTATAGTGATACTATAGCCGGTAATGCCTGTTTATCGCTCTACAATAGATTGGGTCGGAGGGCACATATGGATGAGTTAGAGAAGGAGACTGGCGAGTCTTTTAACCAGAGTCAGCGTCATGAATGGATGGTCAGATATATTCTGGAGCGTGGATCGATTACGATCGATGAGTTAGTGGAACGCTTCAAAGTGAGCCGTATGACTATTCATCGAGATCTGGATGATCTAGAGGTTCAGGGGGTTGTGCGCAAGATTAGAAATGGCGCAACTGCTCAGCCTTCAGGATTATTTGAGAGTGATATACGGTATCGCCTTAATAAGCAAAAGGCTGAGAAAGAGGCTATCGCGAGAGTTGCGGCCTCATTGATAGAACCTGGTCAATCGATCTTGCTGGATGAGTCGACTACCATCCTGCCATTGGTGCGCTTGCTGCCAGATATTGGCTCACTGACCGTGATCACAAATTTCCTGCCCATTCTCAACGCGTTATGTGATCAAAACGCAATTCACGTGATTGCGTTAGGTGGCGAATATCTTCCTCGCTATTCAACGTTCACGGGAGCGCTCTGCGAACAGGCACTGCTCGATTTGCAAGCTGATATCTTCTTTACATCCACGACCGGCGTGCAGGGAACGCAAGCATTTCATCCTGATCAACAGATTCTCAGCGTGAAACGGGCTATGATGTCACAAGCAACCAGGCGCTATCTCTTACTTGACCATACAAAAATAGGCAAGACAGCGTTACATCGTATTGCTGATCTCACCGCATTCGATGCTGTCATCACTGATGCAGGCATTAATGAGAGACAACTGTATGAATGGCGCGCTGCTGGCGTACGTGTCGAAGTCGCTCCACCTTTGGAGATAGAAAGGTAGTGTCTATGTATGAGTAGTTCACAGACACAAATACGTAATTTTAAATGAGTTCTATACACACTGCCTGTGTATGTATGCATACGAGGAGGTAGAGACATGTCCGCAGCATATATTCTTGTTATTGATGCAGGGACGACTGGAACACGAGCGTTGTTAATCGATCATGCTAGCCAGATCAAAGGACAGGCATACGCCGAGTACACACTGCATCATCCTCAGCCCGATCATGTAGAGCTTGACGCTGAAGAGATCTGGCAACGTAGTCTGGCTATGGCGCGGCAGGTGTTGGCCACAAATCATTTGACTGCAGCCGACATTGTAACTATCGGCATCTCAAGCCAACGTGCAACAACTGTCGTGTGGGATCGACAAAGTGGCAAGCCGATCACGCGTGCGATTGTCTGGCAGGATACGCGTACCGCCGCTTTTATTGAGACGATCCGCAGTGAGTGGGAGGAAAAGGTCTATGCACATACGGGTTGGGCGCTGGCACCCGTCTATTCTTCTCTCAGCCTGCATTGGATTATGGAGAATGTGCCTGGTGCGCGCGAGCGTGCCACTAATGGAGAACTGGCTTTTGGTACGGTTGATTCCTGGTTGATCTATCAACTGACGGGTGGCAAGACGCATGCAATTTCAGCTTCCAATGCCTCTGTGACAGGTTCTTATGATCTCCTCTCAGATCAATGGTATACGGAATGGCTCGACTTTCTGGACGTACCTGTAACCTTATATCCGGAGGTGCGGGATGATTCAGGGCAATTTGGTATGAGCGATCCTGAACTGTTTGGCTCTGAGATTTCTATTACCAGTGCGCTTGCCGATCAGGCGGCTGCGCTCTTTGGGCAGGGCTGTCTTGAAGAAGGTATTGTCAAATGTACGCATGGGACGGGTACCTTTCTGGATATGAATATTGGCGCTAAACCAACCATCTCACGCAATGGCTTGAATACTTTGATCGCCTGGCGTATGGGAGGGAAGACAACCTATGGCCTGGAAGGCTATGCGGCTGTCACTGGCTCAGCAATACAATGGCTACGTGATGGCGCTGAGATGCTGGATGATGCAGCTGAGAGTGAAGCGCTCGCTCGTAGCGTTTCTGATAACGGCGGTGTCTACTTTGTACCGGCATTGACCGGTTTATCCGCGCCATATTGGGATTCATTTGCACGCGGAATGATCATTGGTATTACGCGTGGGACTAAACGTGGACATATCGTTCGTGCTACGCTGGAAGGTATCGTCTTCTCGACCAAAGATTTCCTCAATACAATGCGCAATGATACTGGTATAGAGATAGCGACGATAAAAGTCGATGGTGGGGCCAGTCGCAACGATTTCTTGCTGCAGTTTCAGGCTGATCTACTCGCTACTGAGGTTGTGCGTCCAGTCGTTTTTGAAGCAACCAGTCTCGGTGCAGCGTATATGGCCGGTCTGGCAACAGGATTTTGGCAGAATCCAGCAGAGTGTCTGGCCAGTCAGCAGATCGATAAAGTTTTTACACCAGCCATGTCTGAGCAAGATCGTGACCAGTTGTATGCTCATTGGAAAGATGCTGTGAAACGGTGTATGGGTTGGGGCAAAAATGCATAATTTGGAGTGATATTCGGGTCGAATACACGAGAGGCTAATATGAAAAGATGTGTACTCCAAAATCTCAAGGATCAGGTTTTTGATATCGCAATTATTGGAGGAGGAATCACTGGAGCGGCTGCAGCTCGTGATGCTGCATTGCGTGGTCTGTCTGTAGTGTTACTGGAGCGCAATGATTTTGCGTCAGGAGCCAGTAGCCGCTCCACAAAGTTATTGCATGGAGGCGTTCGCTATCTACAAAGTTTCGAGTTCAAATTAGTGCGTGAAGCCTGTCGCGAACGCGAACTTATGCTGAAGCTTGCACCACATCTGGCACATGTACGACCTTTTATCTATACCCTCTACAAGGGATATCCCGAGAGCATGTGGTTACTGAATATAGGGTTGAGCATCTATGATCTGTTCTCTGGTAGCCCACTCAAGCGGCGTCACCATATGCTCAAGGCGCAAGAACTATTAGCGCAGGAGCCAGCACTGAATGCACAGGATCTCATTGGCGGTGGGTGGTACTATGATTTTCTTACCGATGACGCACGACTCACTATCGAAACGTTGAAAGCCGCTAGCACGGCTGGAGCGCAGATTGCCAATTATATGGAAGTTACTGGCTTTGCTATGCAAGCCAAAAAGATCAGTGGTGTCAGGGTTGTTGATCATATTACGGGTGAGCAAGGAACAATTAACGCGCGCCAGGTCATCAATGCGGCTGGTACCTGGGTGGATAAGGTGCGCTATCTGGAAGAGGGCGTCACTGGACGGATCGTGCGCCCAACAAAGGGTGTACATATCGTTGTACGAAAAAAAGATTTCCCGCTCAATCACGCCGTCTTTCTACGCTCACCGCGCGATAACCGCGTGGTCTGGCCGATACCAGCACTGGATGAAGATCTGATATATATCGGCACAACTGATACAGATTATGATGCATCGATTGATACTGTCACTGCAACGAAGGATGATATCGATTATCTCCTTGAAGTCGCAAATTATGCTCTACCTGAAGCACATCTGGGCTATGAGCATATCGTCGGTACCTGGGCTGGCCTACGCCCATTGATTAAACCCGACGGTGATCTCGCTACCAGTTCCGTCTCACGTGAACATCAAATTTTTACGAGCCCGGGTGGTCTGCTCACAATTGCTGGCGGTAAGTTAACTACCGCACGAGTGATGGGATTACAAGTCGTGCAGGAGGCCATACGTTTGCTAGGGAAAAACTTTGGCATCAAAGGTGTACCGGCATCACGTACACATCAGATACCATTGAGCGGTGGTGATCCTGGAGCGCTGTTCTCTGCACAGAGGCAAGCCAGCGAATTGGCATTACCAGCAGCAGTAAAAGAGCGTTGGTTATCCTGTTATGGCAGCAATTTCACGCAACTGAGCGCTATTATCAAAGCCGATCCGGCAGCGGCACAGGAACTGGGTGAAAAGCATATCACTCTGGCTGAAGTGCGTTATGCTCTGCAAGATGAGATGGCAATGACTGTCAGCGATTTCTTCACACATCGCGCCTCTATCTTCTACTGGGAGTCGGATGGTGGGCTGGCAATTGCAGATCAAGTAGCCGCAGAGATGGGGGTGGCACTTCACTGGGATGCAGATGAACAGAAGCAACAGGTCGAAAATTATCGTAATTGGGTCACTGCCAACCGCTTTGATACACAAAGCATCCTTATTCAATAGTTGATCATGTCACAATTGAGTAACCTTTGACGAGTATTATTCCAGTCAAATTATAAGGCGAAGACCAGGACGAGCGACATCGCTCGTCCTGGTCTTCGCCTTATCGTTCGTGCTATCACTGATTGATACTCTTACGCTTGTTTTTTTGAAGTTCTATATTTCTCCGTGAAATGTTTTGTTGTCGTCCAGGTCCTGTGCATCGCGATCCTCTTCGGCATCCAGAGGGAGTTCTTCGTCGCCGATGGAGATCGTCATTGAGGGAACTGTACGGGTTTGGATAATGATGCCGTGTGTGAGCGATCTTGCTGCCTGTGATAGTTGAGGGCGCAGGTGCTCTAGTTGTTCACGTTGCTGCTGAAGCTTTTCAGCCTGGCGCTGGACATGGGCCTCTTTCTGGCTGTACTTACTGTAGGCATCTTCGAGCATGACCGGTGCTGTCTGCGCCCAGAGCTCGGAGCTATCGAGTAGTTGTCCGACGGCTGCTTGCAACTGCTGAATGAGGTCAATACTTTGATTGAGTACCATCAGGATATCGCCCTCTGCCAGATCGATACGCCGCATGATGCCACTGAGCGACATATTGCGTGACCAGGCAAGTGCTATGCCATGGAACTCTGGTACAAAGCCAGGTGATTGGATGGTGCCAGCACGTTCTTCGATACCACGTACATGCTGGATAACATGCCAGAGCTCTCTACGGACCTGCACTAACTGGTTATGCAGGACGTTGCGGTTATTGAGACGGCGGTCGTTGTCGTAGGTGAACCAGCTACAGACCTCTGCAATCTCGCCGGGAGAGAGCTTATCGAGCAGTCCAGCGAACATCAGCTCGATCAGGACGACGCCTGCGGGGTGAAAGATGTTACGCAGGAGTCGCCCCTTCAATGTGAGTTGTTCGTCCTGTCCGATATAGCCAAGGGCACGCAGCGCGAAGATAGTACCATCCAATTCCGCCGCTCCTGCTCTACTCAGTGGGAAGGCACCAATCCGCTCACGACGACGCTCCAGGGCTTTCTCTGCTTCATGGGATGCCGCCCCTTTCTTCTTCTTGCTGGATTTGCTGGCCTTCTTGTAGCGTTTCTCCAGGCGTTGGAGCTCGTTTATCTCCCATAACAGGTAACGCTGGTATTCACGCAGACTGGAGGCGCAGATGCGGCGCAAGTGCTGCAGGTCGTTAGGCTGCCAGAGACTCAGGATCGAGTTGTAGCGGATGACAAACGAACTGGTGACTGGCAGCAAGTCACCGGTAATCTTGGCGAATGAGGGCTCGAATTGTTCCCAGGGTGAGTAGGGAATAATCGCGGCACCGCGTATATCCATGCCACGGCGTCCGGCTCGACCGGTCAACTGGCGATACTCGTTTGGTGTGAGTAGCCGCATCTCCTGTCCATCGAACTTACTCAGGCTACCAACTACGACTGAGCGTGCGGGCATATTGATGCCCAGCGCCAGGGTATCAGTAGAGAAGACTGCACGTAGGTGTCCATGGGAGAAAAGCGTCTCGACCAGAACTTTGAGTCCTGGCAAGAGTCCGGCATGGTGGAAGGCGAGACCACGTGGCAGCAGACCGAGCAAGGTACGGACCTGTTGCAGCTTGCGATCCTCTAACGGCAGGTTCTCCAACCAGGCATCGATCTCGGTACGGATCTTCGCCTCTTCTTCGGGTGTCGTATAGCTGTAGAGCGCAGCACTTGCTGCTCCCTCTTCAACAACCCGTCTACCCGGTAAGAAGTAGAGGCAAGGGAGCATGCCAGCATCACTTAGTGCATTCAGGACCTCGCCGGGTTCGGCGGCCTTATTGACCTGCAGCTGTCTGCGCGTCCCTGGTCTTTGCACGCTAACTGTATTGCTATCCTCTGTCTCACCTGCCACTACGGTATGCGCGTCTGTTGCTACCTCGGTGGCTTTGTTGGCCCTGTAGGGAGCGTTCCCGCGTTCGGGTCGCTGATTGCGCTCATAAGATTGTTTCTGCTCTCCACGTGGCGCACGATGGTCACGTGGGCGCAACGCGCGATTGTGTCGTCGCTGGTCCTCTATGGCCTCGTTTGCTAGCCGCTCCAGGTCAACATCTTCGCTCTCATCTTCATCTTCATCTTCAAAGGTGTAGACGCGGGCGCGTGATAGACGTTGAGCCAGCTTGGCCTCACCTCCGACATTGGGGAAGCGTTCGATCCGGTTCCCATCAGCATCCTGCACAAGATGCAATTTTCCTTCCAGGAAGTAGTAGTGTTCCAGGGGGACGGCACGCTGCTCATGTGTCACGAGCGAGATAGGACGATGAACCCGGCTAATCCAGCTTGCAATATCTTCTGCATTGCTGACCGTCGCTGAGAGGCCTACCAGTTGGATATGTTCTGGTGAGCAGATGATCGCCTCTTCCCAGACGGGTCCCCGTCCGATATCACTGAGGTAGTGCAGTTCGTCAAAGACGATAAATGCGACGTCTTCCAGGGATGCGGGGCTACCACCCTGTTCCGCTCCTACATGTTCCGCTCCATTTTCAAGGAGCATATTACGATAGACTTCGGTTGTCATAATGACAATCGAAGCGCGACTATGTTCTACAATATCTCCGGTCACCAGTCCGACCGCGTCATGACCATAGACCTCGCGCAGGTCACGATACTTCTGATTGGAGAGGGCTTTTAAGGGGGTTGTATAGATAACACGCTTATTCGCTTGTTGGGCTCGCCATATGGCATATTCCGCGACCAGTGTCTTACCGGTTCCGGTCGGTGCGGTCACCATGACTGATTGTCCTAGCGCGAGCTCTTCCATGGCTTCCAATTGAAATGTATCAATTGGGAAAGGATAGCGTGCGGCAAAGGCCTGAATGTCTATCTGGGGGTCGTGCTCGATCACTACGTGTTCTTCCATCTCTTCTTCTGCTAACTCTGTTGTCGATTATTTGGCTTTATTGTAGCATCTCTACTCTCTATCTACAAGATTGAAATGCGGATAGATGAGACTCTTATGTGCATTCCATAATCTTTCAAGCTCTAGCGGTAATAAATAAGGATAGCAGTTCGATCTGTGATTGCTTTGTGATTATGGTGTTGCAGGCCTCGCTGCTTTGCTGCTATTTCTGCTATGACTTTTACCGCATCAATGCGCCGTTCGGGGTATCCTCTTGCCAGCGTTTGCGTTCTTCGGTATACTCTCATTATCAACAACAGCATACCGTTTGTATCCCAACGGTGATGAAGAAGAGTAGCCTGTATGCGATAGCAGCGAGCCGGCGATTGGTGCGAGGTCGGCAATCGAGAGCAGGTGAACGGCGCTTTGGAGTTGGGTTTGTTTCACAGAATGAGTGGCTTCACTAGTAGTGGTGAAGAAGCAGGGTGGGACCGCGCATGACGCCTTTTGATAGAGTAGCCTCGGGCCTCTAAGGCGCATTCGTCCCTGGGCAACGCTGGCTGTCTTTTTTGTATTGAATGCCGTGCGAAGATTCTTGCCCGAGGTAATATATGTGGAGGAGCAACCACTCATGACACAGAATGAAGATAACACTCCAGAGGTGAAGGATACACCTCTTGTCCCCATTGATAAGGTCGTTTCACTCAGCAAACGCCGTGGTTTTGTGTATCCAAACTCCGAGATCTATGGTGGCGTGGCCGGTATCTATGATTTCGGGCCGCTTGGCGTTGAGATGCGCAATAATATTCGTCGCTACTGGTGGTGGTCGATGGTCCAACTCCACGACAACGTTGTGGGTATCGAGGGCGCAACTATCACTCATCCCCGTGTCTGGGAAGCCAGTGGTCACGTCGAGAATTTTGTTGATCGTCTCGTGGATTGTAAAAAGTGTAAACGCCGTTTCCGTATCGATCATCTGCCCGAAGAGAACTGGGAACAACATAAGTGTCCCGTCTGTGGTGGTGAGCTGACATCCGATCCACGTGTCTTTAACCTGCTGATGGAGACCTACCTCGGCGTGGTTGAGGGCGATCGCATGAAGACCTACCTGCGTGGTGAGGCCTGCCAGAACATCTATCTGGATTATGATAATGTGGTAAAGTCTTCGCGTGTGCAGGTACCGTTCGGTATCTGCCAGATTGGTAAGGCCTATCGCAATGAGGTCACTCCTGGTAACTTCCTGTTCCGCCAGCGTGAGTTTGAGCAGTGGGATCTCCAGTTCTTTGTTCATCCGCAAGAGATGGATCAGTGGTATGAGTACTGGAAAGCGTACCGCTTCGAGTGGTATAAGGGTATCCTGAACCATAAAGATCGCTTGCGTTTCCGCGAACATGCCAGCGATGAACTGGCACATTATGCCAAGAAGGCCTACGACATCGAATATCGTACTGTGCTGGGTTGGCAGGAGTGGGAAGGTATCCACTGGCGTCAGGATTGGGATCTGTCGCGCCATAGTGAGTACAGCGGTCAGGATCTAAGTTATACCGATCCGTTGACCAAAGAGCGCTTCCTCCCCTGGATCGTTGAGACCTCGGGCGGCGTCGATCGCACGTTCCTGAACCTGTTGCTCGATGCGTATGAAGAAGAGCCCGATCCCAACGGTAAAGAGCCACGAACAGTACTGCACCTGCATCCATGGTTGGCACCGGTCAAGGCCGCCATCTTGCCTTTGCAGAAGAACAAGCCTGAACTGGTCGATGCCGCGAAGTCGATTCATAAGAACCTGCAGCGTTATATGGTTGCGCAATACGACGAGGTTGCCAATATTGGTCGCCGCTATCGCCGTCAGGATGAGATCGGTACCCCGTTCTGTGTTACCATCGACTTCCAGACGCTCGATGACCAGACCGTCACGGTTCGTGAGCGTGACGGCATGACGCAGATCCGCCTGCCTATTAGTGAATTGACCATGTACCTGCTGGAGCGTGTCACCTGGAAGTAGATCCTTTGTATGTGCGGTCCAGCCGCTAGTAGATAGGAAACAGGAGACATCTCGACTTTTATGGCCGGGGTGTCTTTTGCTTTCTATTCCTGTTTGCTCCGTTTGTTATTGATCGTTTCTATCCTCCATTGCTACGATGTCAGGACCTGGTTGTTGCTGTGCGTTGGTTGCGGCTGAACTGTAGGATCTTTTCTTGCTCTGATGCAGCAAATCTGTTTCGGGTGGTTGGTTCTGCAAAATCTCTGCGAGAATCTCCGGTCCGTTGCGACCGACCAGCGCTTCTGGTCCTCTTGCCAGCACTTTCTCGATCTCATCGTATGCATAAGCTTGCTGGCTGTCTGGTAGTGTCTTGATGAGTGGAAGGACTGCGACCATCTCTTCGTAGGTTCTTTTCTTAATAAAGGTGGCATGATGCCAGTTGCGCAAGCCCAGTCCAGTCAGCGTTAATCCAGTTAGAATAACGAGTACTAATAAAACAAGCAAAATCCATTGAATAAGTATAATACTCATGAGTACCTTCCTCCTGTTCTACGAGTGAAAATGTATCTGTCTGCATATCTACATATTTCTAAACGTATGAGTATGCATATAATGAACAGGTGGTACCCAAAAATCGAGCGTCCCTTTTTGTACTACAGGTCTCGGTTTATGCTAGCTCTACCATTTTATTTGTCTGCTCAGATTGATATAATAAAAACGAGAAAAGCTGAGCGAGTGGTGGCGTATGTGGGCGTATGTGGGCGTATGTGGGCGTATGTGGGCGTATGTAGGTGGGAAAGTGAACTACCAATTCTAAAAAAGCTTAAAAGCTTCGAAAGTCCTAGAAAGAAGAAGATATAGATGATGCGTATTCTTTCATATAATATACTTGCCGGTGGTTATAATACACGTAACAATACAAGACGTACAGAACAACTACTCAGGATGATACGTTCGGTGCAACCCGATGTGATTGGTCTGCCAGAGGGGATTCATCAACAGATTAAGCAGAAGCCGTTAATTGTTGAGGAGGTGGCACAGGCGTTAGGGATGCAGTTGATTATTGGTGGGACTCCTGGTAGTTCGCGCGACTATCAGACGGCCTTGTTAACGAGATTGCCTGTACTCTATACAAAGAGCCATGCACGTCCTGGCGTCCTGGCGCGTCCTCTGCTAGAGGTCTGTCTTGAAGACTCTGATGGGCAGCCGTTGACGGTTTTCCTGACGCATCTCTCGGCGGCCTTTAATAAAGGTTGGGCGGGTAGTCATATCCGTAATCGAGAGGTGAGCGCCATTCTGGAGATCATGGCTCCTCTACGTGCTGAGGGGCGGCCTCATCTATTGATGGGCGATTTCAATTCGTTGGCACCAAAAGAGCCATTCAAGGCGAGCCATCTGCTCAAGTACGTAGTACGTATGGATGATCGCCATCCTGTGACCGATATGAACGATGGACATCCGTATATCGATGCGGTGGTGCCACCTAAATTGCGTAGCCTGATCCCGCTGTTACGTATAGTTGCGCACAATGAGACCCTCTGTAAACTCTTTGATCTTGCGGCCTATTTTTATGCCCCCCGGAGCTGTATTCATCAGCTACAGGAGCGTTATGAGGATTGTTTCCGCAAGAAGCATCGACATGATCCAGGCTTTACTTGTCCGGCGGCAGCCCCGGCTGGTAGGATCGACTATATCTTTGCGAATAGCGTGTTAGCCGATCGGCTCCTGGATTGCACTGTACTTACACATGGTGAAGATAACCTCGTCGGTAGTGCGGCCAGTGATCATCTTGCGGTTTTTGCCGAGTTTGGCCCTGGTGTTCCCAATCAAGCCGAGGAGCCGATCAGCGTACCCAATGATGAAGTTGCTACGCAGTCATCGCAATCGTAATACGCATAACACGAGAGTGTACGCCATATACATTTACAATATGTGCATTGAGTAGAAAAATAGCCTGGGGTGCATCTTTACTGCATATCCCAGGCTATTTTCTTCTATGAAGAACGCTTTACTTTGTTTTATTGAGATCTAAGGCAGCCATATATTGCGCTTCAGTATATGCTTGCTGGGCACCTCCGGAGCCAGGCTTGGAGGTCGGACTGGTATCTGGTGGGACGGTGCGACCAGTGTAAGAATCGGTCGCGTCTTGTTTTAATTGCAGCGCGATATTGATCATGTTCTGTGACCGTAGTCCCGCAGGGTTTTGCTGTGCAGTAGCGAGCAGTTGTGTATCGTACTGCTCCATCTGTTGCGTCCAGGTACGCAGGTCAGCCAGTGCATTCTTGGTATTCTGGATACGTGTGAGCAGGGAAGCGTTATTGCCTGCCAGGGCTTTGATCTCGTCGAGGTGTTTGTCGAAGATATCAATGTAGCCTGGTTGGTTTGGCGATGAGAGGAGACCAATCTTCAGATTGCTCTGTGAAGGGATACCTTTCGGCAGGTGACCACTACTCATTGCATAGCCTGTCCCGTCGATCATCTCGATAACACGTGTCGCCTGACGCGTTGCTAGTCCTGTGTCGCCTGTATTCTGTACAGAGTCCACAATGCTGGAAGCTTTATCGTTGAGTGACTTGATCGTCTCAAACATGCTGTTTGCTACGGCCGGGTTATCTGGTAGGTCTGGTGTCTGGTAGAGAACGGTGCGTAGCGCTTTGAGCACTGGACCATTAAACGTACCGCTATAGACAATCTGCTTGCCGGGTGACTGTGGTGCGGTTCCTGCGTTTTCGCTGGTAATCAAAACACCCTGCATTGTTGCGAGGAGGTTACTATGTTGTGCGTTGCCCGCGTAGCTGTAGAGGGCCTGTTGATCCTGAACCGTCAGCTTCCCCAGTAGTGTTGTCTGCTGATTCGTCTGGAGCCAGGCGTAGTAGTCCTGTCCGTTGGGTGGCGGGGCGATAGTGTTCATGACGATACGTAGTTGATCATCGTGTCCCAGGGGACTATCCTGGAAGAAAACTGTGCCCGGTGCGTTATCTGCCACTGCTGTCTGGGTGCTACTTTGTGGCGGGTTGCTGGTGCCACCTTTGTTGAGCTGTGTAATACCGAAGATAGCCGCTAGAATAACAACGAGAGCTACCAGTCCGAGGACCACTTTCTTTGTCGATGACAAACTGGTACTGGCAGGTGCCTGCAGATGCGTCGGGTTGTTAAGCGGAGGGTTTTGCTGCTGCGGATAGGGCTGACCTGACATTGATGGTTGCTGTTGCTGGTATTGCTGTCCGTAGCCAGGCATCGATGGCTGCTGTTGTTGATACTGATATCCTCCACCAGATTGTTGTGTTGTGTGTGTTGCATCTGCACTATATGCTGGTGCTCCGGAGTATTGCTGATCACTGGCTTCGCTACTTTGCCTCCCCTGCTTCTCCTCATTCTTCAGTGTCGGTTCTTCGTCTTGTAGGGTTTGTGGCAACGGCGGCAATGGTTGTGATTGTTGTGGCGGAGCCCCTATTCCCTGCTTCATTGGATCTCCGAGCGGGAAGCCCGGGTGCGATTGTGAAAGTGGCTGTGATGGTCTGGTTGGGATCGGGCGCATATAGGCTGGGTTGGCAGGCGTGAGCGGCTGTGGTACACCAAGGATCGATTGTTGGGTCTGTAGAGGTGCGTTAGTGGGATACGCGAAGCCGGGTATCTGGCGTTGCTCGTTAAATTCTAAACTGAAGCCGGGTATCTGTAATGAACAGGCTTCGGCGATGGCGTTGGCAAGTGCTGTACCGCTCTGGAAGCGTGTCCCGGTGTCTTTGGCGAGCGCACGCAGGATAACCCCTGAAAGTGCTGGTGGGATATTCGCGTTAATTAGCATTGGTGGAGCCGGTAGTGCATTGATCTGTTGCGCAATGACGGCGTAGGAGTTTTCACCACGGAATGGTACCACGCCAGTGCAGAGCTCATAGAGCAAGATGCCTAGAGAGTATATATCACTGCTACTGTTTGTCTCCTGTCCCTGTGCCTGCTCGGGCGCAATATAGTGGGGCGCACTCATCTGGCTATCATTGCCTGCGATCAAGGTCATACTGACATCCATGAGTAGTGGTTCGCCTGCCTTAAACTGACCCCGACGTTCCTGGTCGAGTAAAATATTGTTTGGCTTGATATCACCATGGACGATGCCGTTCATATGTAAATAGTCGATGGTCGTCCCTAGCTTGCGAAAAAGATAGGCAATCTCGGCAATCGGGGGAAAGATGCCTCGATTTGAAGAGGCTTGTAAATAGTTTGTAAGTGTATATCCGTTAATGAGATCCATAGCCAGGTAGACGGTGGTCTCCCGTGCCTGCTCTGGACGTGTAATGACGGCGTCGTAGATACTGACCAGGTTGTCCTGACGTAGCGTGATCAATGCCTGACCTGTGTTGGCAAAACGGTCGAGAAAACGTGGATCTGCCTGAAGATCGCTATGTAGGATCTTTATGGCAACGTCTTTCTTTTGTGCTACGTCGCGTGCCTTCCAGACTTCGCCGACGTGGCCTCTCCCTAACGGCTGGAGAAGTTCGTATTTCCCCAGACGACGTGGAGCTGTGCTCATGGCCCCTCCTCTGAAACCGATGTGTTCTCAATCGGTTAGAGATTATAAAATATCCCATTGCTACCATAACAGACACGTAGCAGACACTCAATTTTTTTAGGAGAGATATCCTACATACAATGATTTTCGGCTCTTGTGTGATAAAGATACCATAATGCATCTCCCTTTTGCCCGGTATAGCCGCTATAATAAAGCAGATCGATGAATAGGTAGCTGTACCAGGAGGAGGATGCAGTGCGCTTCAGTTTACAGGATATCAGAAAATCAGTACAACGGCGTGGTGGGACGCTCACTGTCTCTTTGCACTTCTTGCGTTCGGGCGAGTTGCAAGACGAGATTATGTGTCTGCTTATGTATTATGAACGTCAGTTGGGCGAGTCTCAGCGCACATATTCGCTGGATGAGGCGCGAGCTATTATTGGTGAGTACCGGATGGCACATTGCTTGATGGCGACCTTGAGTCATTGGTATTCCTGGCAGCCCCGGTCCTGGGATGCTGTGGTGCGGGAACTGGGCGGTAACGAGCAGTTACTGACCCTGACCTCGCCGGTGCAATTGCGGCTCGCGCTTTATACTTTCGTGCAGGAGCACTATGCTGGCTTTCTCTCCGCGCAGCAACGCTCGACTGCCCTGGCACTATTTGCCGAGCAGTACAATGTCAGTGTCAGTGATCTAGAATACCTGTTGGCTTTGGATAGCGAGGAGGAGACCCTGCTGACACGTGTGGTGGAGAGCTCGCCGACCCCCGAAGAGGTTGCGGCCCTCTATAATCAATGGGTCTTTGAGGCCGCGCTCTTTAATGCCTCTTACGTCCATTTTGTCATCGATTGCACAGCTTTTAGCAAGCTAGCGGTGCCTCGAGCGCCCGCGGAGGCAGCATTGCCGATCCTGACGCCGAACGCTGGTGCAGGCGCGGTCATCAAACGGCTCTGTTTCATGGCGCGCAAGCTTGGTGTCTACTATGATCTGGAATATGAAAATGCCGTCACTACTACTGCGAAGACAGCGGTGACGGGTAATGCTCCTCTGCTCTTGCACCTTACGCTCTATGGTCCTCAGGAGGTGACAGGTACGCCTCAGCAGTATGGTCTACGGCTGGCACGCCTCTGTCGGATGTTGCTGGGTTATGCCGGTGCCTCTTCTGGCGCGCGTGAGAGTGGCAGTAAGCCGAAGAAGGCGAACCTCTCTGGTGCTATTATTGAGGCTGAGGCTCGTGTCCACTTCTTACAGCGCGCTTATCTGTTTGCGCTGGATGCTCGTCTGCTGCAACTTTTTCCTGGCGCAGAGGAGGCGCGCCATACTGTGAGGGAGACAGGCAGCGAGAGCTCTTCTGTGCTCTTCGATAGCAGTATTGAGCAGCTGTTTTCTGAAGGCTTTAGTGCGCTGGCACGCGATCACGGTGTCGATGGATGGTCACTGGAGCGTGAACCTGAGCCACTCTTGCTTGATAAGGGGATCTTCATCCCTGATTTCGCGCTGACGCGTCTTCAGCGGCGTATTTATGTCGAGATTCTTGGCTTCTGGACACCTGCGTATCGTGAACGCAAATTGCAGAAGCTCCACCAGCTACGTGGACGCGATGACCTCCTCCTTGTGATCCCTGTAGATGCTCGTGAAGCCTTTGCTGAGATCGAGCAAGACTTTCCAATTGTCTACTACAAAGATCAGATATCGCTTGCCGATCTTCTCCATGTGCTGCGCCAGCACTACGATGACTTCGCCGCTCGCCTTGCCCTGATTGATCCTCTGCAGGTTCGTCAAACGGTGCAGCAGCGTGGTCTGCTCCCAGATGCAGAATGTGCTACCCTGTTGCATTGTTATCGCCGTACAGAGGTACAACAGGCAGCCGCGCTTGTTTGTCATAAGCAGCCTGGTAGCTTGCCTGCTATCGCCTATGTAGCTGGACTCGGCCTCTATACTCATTCCTGGTTCCAGACGCTCACTCAAACTTTTCTCACCCGGCTAGCTATAGCGATTGCACAGCAGACAGGTCAGACGGGTTCTCTGCCACTCAGTAGCGCGTTGACGCTTCTACGGAGCAGTGATCCAGCACTGCAGAGCAGTGCGGATGCAACCCTGGAGACGATCCTGGGCCTCTGTCCCGAACTGCAAGTGCAACATGCTTCGATCTTTGATGCAACCGTCACGCTGACCTCTGAGAAAGATATAGTACCTTTGCCTGTACTGGAGGAGAGTGAGCCCGCAACAACGCCTGAACCAGCTGCAACCCCCAGGAAAAGTAGTTCACGCGAACGGCGTTCCACCCCCAAAAAGCGCTCCACACCGCCTTCCGAGGTCGTACAGGGCGATCTGTGGAACGTATAAGAGAAGCTTAGACGAGGGCCTTGTGCCCTCTTCCCTCCCTCATGATCGCCTATCTTCTTGTGCACAAAGCTCTGTTCTTTCTACGAATAGCGCGCTGTACCAGGAAAAATGTTCAAGAACGATTGACACGTTTGGTGCTTTCGTGTACTATGAAAGTAGATTAGAACAAAAGTTCGACAAGCCAGATAGCGTAAGACATTTAGCTAGAGAGGGAGAACCGGAAGTGGATCAGAGTCCAATCGTACGCACAAGGCGGCGTACCCAAAACACACAGGACGCTGCGCGTCTACCGGCGCAGCGCGAGCCGATAGCTCAGCCAGATATCTTCTCAGAAGAGTTTGATGATATCTGGCCTTCACAGGCATCCAGTACGGTGCGTCGTTACCGCATTGACGTACAGAGTGTCCATGGGCGTAGCCATATGCAGAGAGATACGCAGGCCGATACTCATGCTGATGCACACGAACCTGGTTATGGAGAACAGTATCTCTCTCCACTCTCCAATCAGGGTCGTCAGCAGCATGCGATCCCACCACGGCGCAGCGCCAGGAATACCCATAGCTCAGCCGGTGCTATTGATAGTGCAGAAGTAGCAGCAGCGATAGAGATCGCCAGAGGAAACGTGGAGACGGAAGAAGAGCGGCAGCCAATGGCATTACGACCGCAGGGAACGCGTGGCGAGGTGCATACCGAGGACAGTATCGTAATCCCCGAATTTCGTCGCCCGAGCAAGCAGAGACGCGACGGTCAACGCCAATGGCTCCCAGTGATGGTTGTAGCCATTGTCGTGATGGTACTGGGCTGGTGTATTGTCAACGCTGTACTGGGTTGGTGGCAGGTAACGCAGGATGATCTGCGCTATGGGCGACCGCGTACCTATCAGACGGATCAGGTCGTCGGGCATAACGACTCGGCTGCACATCCCAGCCATTTTATCGCCATTAATCTTAATCGACATGTTGAAGTCATTGAGTTTCCTGGTGGTGATGCCTCGCATGCCCGTGTCTATATGGGACCAATCCTGGTCGGGAATGGACAGGATCTGGCTCCTGTCACGCTCACTTTTAAAGATCTCAATAATGATCGACGCCCGGATATGATTATCAATGTGCAAGATAGCCACTTTGCCTTTATCAATGATCCTGACCAATTTCGTGCGCCACGTCCGGGTGAGCTCGACCTGCACTGACGCGCTCTGACCTTAAAAGACACCCTTCTCCTTTTTATGGCTCTCACGCTATACGACTGTTCACCGTGTAGCAAACGACCCTGGTCGCAAGCTCAATGGTGAGCTTGCGACCAGGGTCGTGTTTCATGCGTATTATTAGGGTAAGCTGATCATGTAACCGTTTTTGCTTTGGTAGTGTATCACTAGCCGAGAGAGCGCTCTAACACAATGTCTTCTTGTGAAGATTTAGTGGTAAGTGAGGGCAGTGCTGCTGCTTTCGCGGGCACTGCGGCAAACTTCTGCAATTGTTGATGCGCTGACGACGTGCGTGCCGACCTGGGAAGAACTGCCTTTGGGCTTTCATTCACTGTAGACCTGATCTCTCGCTTCAGGGCGAGGATGGCGAAGGTGAAGAGCCAGACTAAAAGAAAAGCTAATAGTATCCATAACAAAAGACTAGTAGGTGTTATCACTGTAGGTGTGTCCACGGGCGCGTCCTCTTTCAGGTTACTCGCAAGCTGCTCGATCGACGAGCAACGTAAAAAATCATATCGTAGCTAGCGTAAATAGTTATATTGCTGCTTTTGTAATCCGTGGTGCTCACTCGCCCAACATCCTTGTTTTGAGTTGTGAGTAAGAGAACTCCACTAAGAAGATGACGACACAACGGCAAAGAAAGTTTCAGCATGTGTAGATGTATCCATTGTGCGCCTCTTCGCTCTAATGTTTGCAGAATGCGGCTGATTTGGCAACTATATAATACTTTCGGGCTTCTATTGGGCGATTTTCGGCTGAATCTGGCGAAAATCCTTCCTTGAGCGTTTTATATGTAGGAATAAATCCTATATTGTCTCCATTGGTATTATTCATAGCATTGATGTTCATAAATGCAGTGGCAACTATTTCCTATCAACATAAACGTTTAGGTCTTGTTCTTTTAGACAAAACCTGTCACAATAAACAGCGAGATTCTTGGGCTGAGCGCTACCTACTCGCGAGGGATGATGAAGTATGGATAACATTAACTGGCAGCGGACGCGTGATATTCTACTCAGTGTCGTGTGTTTTGGCATTATCTTCTGGGCATCCTGGTCTTTGATGGGCCTCTTTGTGGATGCCATTGTTGTGTTGTTGTTGTCACTGGCTGTTGCTTTCTTGATAACACCGGTTGTTAACTTTTTGCAGAAACGTGGTATGAATCGCGCGTTGGCCGCGCTACTGACCTACGTTGTTGTGCTGGCTGCTATCGGTGGCCTTGTGTATGAGCTTGTTCTATCGTTAGTACTACAAGTCTATACGTTCTCTACTACCATTTCTAACTTTGCGAATTCCCTACCAAATACGCTGAGATCAACGCAGAAAGTGCTGGTGCAAGCAGGTATTCCATCTACTCGTATCATAGATACGATCCAACAATTGCAGAGCCAGGCTACCGGTTTTGCTACTTCCATTCCAACCACGATCTATACGTTCGGAACTAACGTCGTCGATATCTTCATTAAAATATTCCTTATCCTTGTTCTTAGCTTTTACCTGACGATGGATGGTAAACGTATTCGTGATCGTTTGATGGGGATTGTGCCGAAGCGCTGGCTCTCGAATGCGCTGCTGTTCGAAGATGCACTCAACCGTGTGGTCGGCAATTATATTCGCGGACAACTTACGCTGGCCCTGATTGTCGGCGTGGCAACCGGCGTGATCTGTCTCTTTACTGGCCTGGGTGATTATGCTTTGATCTGTGGTATCCTGGCCTTCTTGTTTGAGACGATCCCCATGGTTGGACCCGCGCTGGCCGCGATAACACCGATCCTGCTCTCTTTGCTGATTGGTGGTCCTCAAATGTGGCAGCATACCTTGATTATCTGTATCTGCTTTGTAGTGCTACAGATGGTTGAGAGCAATATTCTGGGTCCACGTATCGTTGGACATGCGGTCGGTCTGCATCCAGTCGCTGCTATCCTTTCGTTGCTGGTCTTTGCGCAACTGTTTGGTGTCTTCGGTGCCTTGATCGCGACTCCGGTTGTCGCTGCTGTCTGGGTCGTATTAGCCAGCATCTATCGTTCAGCTCGTGGTGAGACTGCCGATCAGATTATGGCGCAGAAGCGAGCTCCATGGACGCTAAAGCGACCTACTGGACGCGTGGCAAGACCGAAGCGAGAAGCGAGTAAAGATGAACTACGTTCGCGAGTCCATGTGGATAATCGTGTAGACGAGCAGGGGCAGATCTCTGCACGTACTCGTACCGCTGATCGTGTGGTGAGTGCGCGCCGGACGATTGATCTGAGCGCTGCGGCCCGTCGCTCAATGGAGGAGCAAAATCGCACTATGAGTTCGGGTGTGCACCGTGAACAGGGAGCTGAGAAGGAGGGGCGTACTGAAGCTACAGAGATGGCTGGTACGTCAAATCAGTCTCTGGAGACTGACCTGATCTATACCACTGATAAGGGTGATGAGCATGCGTAGTTGCTATCATTCGTGAATCCATACATAAAAGAAAGGGCCAGTACCAAAGTGATGCTGGTTCTTTCTTTTATGTATGATCGGTTGCAATGTGCCGTGCCTGATTATAAGCGTTATGCGGTCCCGAAGGTGCGGCGTAGTTCTTCTTCGCCTTCGCGGTTGACGAGTGCGTAGATCTCGTCATTTGCTTCAACTCGTACTTCGCCACTAGGGACGATGGGCTCATCGCCGCGAATAATTAAGGCGATATTGCTGCGGCGGGGGAGATTGATCTGATTGAGTTGCTTGCCAACAACTGATGAGAGTGGTGGAACACTCATCTCCAGGAGTTCCAGTCCGGCTCGTTTGAGTGTCATCAACAGGACAAAGCGTTGGCCTGGTAGTTCAGACTCAATCAGCGAGAGGATAGACTTTGTTGGGCTGACGGTAACGTCGATACCCAGTTTCATGAAAAGTTGCTCATGGCGTGGGTTATTCAGACGTGCGATCGTGCGGGCAACATTAAAGCGCTTCTTCGCCATCTGGCAGATGACCAGGTTATCCTCATCCTCGCCAGTGACTGCGATAACGGCATCAGCACGACGAGCGCCTGCCTCTTCCATTGTAATGGCTTCACAAGCATCGCCCTTGAAGACAGACTGGTCTAATTCTTCGCTCAGATTCTGAAAGCGGGCATTGTCTTTTTCGAGCAGCAATACTTCGTGACCCTGGCGAAGGAGGTTCTGTGTTAGGTAGTAGCCAACGTCGCCACCACCGCCGATAATAATATACATGTCGGAGCCTCTACTCTCTTCCTATTTGTATTGTTCCCTGTGCTCCACTGCTCTTGCTCTCGCTAGATCGATAGTGAGCAATGGATGCGACGGAACGTGTAAAGCGTTACTTACCCTGTTGCTGAGTCGAAGCTGTTTGTTGTTTGCCTGTAATCGCGTCTGCCACCAGGTTGGAAATAAGAATGGTGGGGCTGATGGTCTCCAGTCCCAATTCCTTGAATGTGGTTTCTCGGAGTGGGTCGTAGATACGACAGACGACTTTTTTCACGTTGAAGATCTCTTTAGCGATCTGACTTGCCATAATATTGCGGTTGTCGCCATTGGTGACAGCAGCGAAGGCGTCAGCTTTTTCAATGCCTGCTCGGCGTAGTACCTCTTCGTCTACACCATTACCGAGAACCTTGTCGCCACGAAACTTGTTGCCCAGGCGTACAAAGGCGTCATTACGGCTGTCTATTACAGTGATTGAATTGCCAGCTTCTTCTAGTTGCAATGCCAGAGTTGCTCCGACACGACCGCAACCTAGAATAACAATATTCACGGTTTACCTCCTTGGTTAAGGACCGCGCTATTCCGGTTCAATTTGCGCATGGATGTTTTTGATGCTTGATATATCTTGTTCTCTTCTCGTGCCAATGCCGGTGTGGGGCATGCCCAGGCAGCTTTTTGCGAGGGGAGAGATAGCCTCAGACATTATAGCATGTAGGATAGAACTCTCGTTGCATTTTTACTCTCCTCTCCGATACTGTATGATAGTTACAATGCTGGAATGAAAGAGATAATTGCATGCTTGATAATTCTATACATACGACTCGACCTTCGCTGAAGTCACCTTTGGCACTGTCTTCTACGCGATACACGTTTCGACCTGTCAGGTCGTCTCAACGTGAGCTCTGGAATACGTTTGTGGACCGCCATGTGGGGGGGGATCAGGTGGGGGGGGATTGTATTGGGGGGCATCTTTTGCAAAGCTGGGAGTGGGGTGAACTGAAAGCTTCGGCTGGCTGGTCGCCTCTGCGCCTGGCACTCTGGGATGGAACGAAGATTGTGGCTGGCGCGCAAGTGTTGTGTAAGACGGCTCCTCATGTCCCGCTCTGGCTTGGCCACCTGGCCTATATGCCACGTGGTCCGGTGCTTGATTGGTCGCAAGCTGATCTGTGTACGCTCTTCTTCCGCGAACTGCATCGCTACTTGCGTAAGCGGGGTGCGCTGGCACTGCGTATCGAGCCAGATGTTGAGGATGGAACTACTCAGAGCGCTGTCTTGCTGCAACGTTTACAGGCAAGTGGTATTCGTGGCATCCATCAAGTGCATGCGGTGCAGCCTTTGCGTACTATTATGCTCGCATTGACTCCTTCTGAAGAGGAGCTCATGGCGCAAATGAAAGAGAAGTGGCGTTATAACGTGCGCCTGGGCCTGCGCAAGGGCGTATCGGTGCGCGCTGCCAGTTCGCTGGCTGATGTCAGTGCCTGGTATGACCTGCTACAAACGACTGGTGAGCGCGATAGCTTTGGTATTCATACACTGGCGTATTATGAGCAGGTCTGGCAACTCTATGCGCCATCGGGACGTCTACGTCTGTTACTGGCTGAGTACGAGGGACAACTACTGGCTGGTATCTTTGTTGGTCTTATGGCGGGACAGGCTATCTATCTGTATGGCGCGTCGAGCAATGAGCAGCGCAAGCTGATGCCCAACTATGTCTTGCAGTGGGAGGCGATCCGTTGGGCACGCGAGCATGGTGCGCAGAGCTATGATTTCTGGGGTATCCCCGATACCGATGCTGAGGATGAAGCTATGGCTGGCGTCTATCGCTTTAAACGCGGCTGGGGCGGGCGTGTCGTACGTTATGTGGGGAACTATGAGATCCCTTACCATTCACTTTTAATGAGTGTCGCACGCCGCTTTTTGTAAAAAAGATGTATATATGCTAGAATAGTGGATCACGCTATTTACGTATCTATTCACAAGTAAAGGATATATATGTCATTTACGTATAAGCAGGGTCTGGTCAGGTGTCAGGGCCTTGATGCTAGCGAATTGGCTGAGATTAAGCAGCTGGCGGAGCTCTGTAATCAGCATGATGGGCTCGATCTGAAGTTGAATTGGAACACTTTGCGCAGTCGTCCGGTGGACCAGTTGAACGATTTTCTTTTTTACGCTGATGGTCAACTGGTAGGTTTTCTACCGCTTTTTAGCTTCAATGCACAGGAGGGTGAGATCAGTGGTATGGTTCATCCTGCCTATCGTCGGCGTGGCATTTTTACGCAGCTCTTTGAGGCAGTGCGCCAGGAGAGCGTGAGCCGTGGTCTGCCTAGCCTGCTCCTGATTGTTGAGCAGGCTTCTCCCGCTGGTCAGGCCTTTGCAAAGGGACTATCGACTACATACGATCATAGTGAGTATAAGATGGCGTTGGGCGAACTACGTCTGCCTGCTATTCTGAATGAGCGCTTACTCTTCCGGGTGGCTCGTTCTGCAGATCTGCCGTTGCTATCGCGCATCACTGCTCAGGCCTTTGGTATGCCAGATGAAACCGTAGATTGGTATACTGATCATTCTCTAACCACGCCCAATCATTATTACTATGTTGGAGAGATAGATGGGGCCGTCATTGGCAAGATAGATGTTTTTCTTACGGATGAAGCGGCGCTCATCCTTGGCTTTGCCGTTGTGCCTGAACTACGTGGTCAGGGCTATGGACGCCAGATTCTGACTCATACGGTGCAGGAGTTAATGAATATGGGCCAGCAGAACGTCTGGCTTGAAGTCTTGACCGAGAATAGGCGTGCCCTCTCGCTCTACCAATCCTGCGGCTTTAATGAGACCGGTAGCTATGACTATTACCGCTTACTGCTGGGCTAAAGGTCCGAGTCCGAGTATGAGCGAAGACCAGACCAGAAGTCACTTATCCTCTAGTTGATCTAGCATTTCCCTGTTCTGCCCCTCTGCCGAGTCGATTGATGGTAAAGGTAACGATATACAGTTGTATGCAGAACGGGGAATATCAATGAAACGAATATATCTGCTACCCCTTTTACTCATCATTCTGCTGACCGGGGTCGTCGGAGGAGCCCTTTTCTGGAATCGTTATTCGCACGGCTTCTCCCTACGTTTCCCGTCAGCGCAAAACTATGTCTATTATACAGTGAAGGATGCACACGGCTTTGTGCTGGCGCGTGCTCCCAGAGGCAATAATGGACAACCAGTTGGTGCGCTGCAAGCGCTGATTCCGCTGGGAAATAGCTTTGGACTGGCCACAACCGATGCGATCATCTCGCTACAACTTTCGCCTGATGGTCGCTATCTGGCAATCGATGGCAATCGTGATCATGGCGAGCAGGTCTGGATGTACGATGTCGAGCAGTCAGCTGTCTCTTATAAGCCAGCGGCTGTGATGGGCAATTTTCTGCGCTGGCTCCCCAATGGGAATGGACATACCTTCTTATACCGTCCGATGTTTCCGTTAGGTCCCGCTGCTCCGCTGGATAATGGCGTCTGGAATCCGGGTTTATGGACGGTTGATGCTGAGAGTGGTGTGCACCAGAATATAAATCTGGGTGTGCCTTCCGCCGCTATTATTGATGCTGTCCCGTCGCCGGATGGCTCGCGTATCATCTATTCGGTTGGGAGTGGTCTGGGCCAGGGCAGCGATACGTATGTGATGAGCAGCGACGGCTCTGCGCGTACCCATCTTTTTCGTGCGAGCGGCCTGGAGTCGATTACCGGTCTCTTTACATGGTCACCTGATGGCTCGCGGATCGCGTATGAACGGTTGGCAGATAGTCCGGCACCATATCGTCCGGCAGGTCTCTGGACCATGAGTAGTCAGGGTGGTCAGCAGCAGCGTCTGGCTGATGTGGATGGTGGACATGGGTATATGCCTGCCTGGTCACCGGATGGGGAGAAGCTTGCGTTTGTGGTGCGTATGAATGCTGACAATCGTCAGGCGGATCTCCAGTCGCAGGAACTTCAAGCCGCGATTGGTGTCTTTGATCTTCGGCACAATCAGGCGCGTATTGTGGCTTCATCAGCCCAGACTGGCCTGCAATTAAATATCGATCCTACGTGGTCTGGTGATAGTGAGCAGGTCATCTTTACGGCTCTTAATCCTGCTAACCGCGACCTGGGAGCCACATCACGCTACTGGTCGGCCTCACTCATCTCGCATAGCACACGGGTAGGTCAGGCGGATCAGACCCAGGTGGTGCCGCTGTCCCCTGTATACTCGCATGTTGTAGCCTGGGAGTAACCTCGCATGAATCTTCTCTGGTCTCAGTATTCTCGGTGTCGTCCGCGTCTTGTGCTATCCTTTTCTCTATTGCTCGTGGGGCTGGCGTTTGTCGTAAGTCTCTTTGGACCTGACTCTGGTCTGTCGTTAGTGGCCTTACGCGCCATGGGCATGGAGATGACCTATGCTGCCTCTGCACAGGCGCAGTTTCATCACTATTCTCGCTATATCCAGCCTTTTATGTATAGACCTTATTACGGAAATCGTCCAATTGTGCAGCGTGCGGTCTCCTTTTTTGATCATGATGAGCCATGGTACGCTGATGACGGTGTTTTTGTACGTTATGATGGCGTAACCTGGCGTGGTGATAACTCGTCAGTCTATGACTGTACGGCACATATGAGTTGCTATGATGGTCATAACGGCTATGATATGAACTTTTCTTTTGAGCCGGTTTTGAGTGCTGCTGCCGGGACTGTCATCCGTGCTGGCTGGTACAATCCACTCAATCACAACTCTTCTTTTGGTCTGTGGGTTGCGATCAATCATGGGAATGGTGTCATTACGTCATATGGTCATCTGAGTGCCTTGTTGGTGAGGGTCGGTGATCGAGTTGGCGCACAGTGGCAGATTGGAACGAGCGGCACGACTGGTGATTCCTCTGGTCCCCATCTGCATATGTCGACTTACCTGGAGCCAGACTGGGCGGCGACCGATCCCTTTGGTTGGTCTGGGCGTTCGGCTGACCCCAATCCGGCACCCGATTATTATCTCTGGGTACCGCATCCGACCGCTCGTACAATCGTCCCCTACCTGGGTGGGAATCGTGCTTACCCTGGAGCCACACTGGTCGACGATGGCGGTCGTGGCTGGAGCGCGACGGGTTTTTGGCGAGCCTCTGTGTACAACACTGATTTTCGTGGTGGCCTCCATTATACTTTTTCGTCGCCAGGGGCTACCTCTGCTACCGCAACCTGGCGACCAGTGATTCCTGCTGATGGCTACTACGAGGTAGGGGCCTACATCGACGATACCCATGCAACCAGTAGCTGGGTTCCCTATACGGTCTATAGCGCCAATCCGTTCAATCCTTACGGTCAGATTATCCATACTATTCGTGTCGATACCTCGCATATTGGTGTCTTCTGGGGGCCCTTTGGTACGGTGGATACCGGTACACGCTGGATCAGTCTGGGGACCTACTACTTCCATCGTGGTACTGCAGGCAGCGTCGTGATGAGTAATGACACAGGTGAGCATGGCGCTGAAATCGCTGCCGATGCCATCGAGTTCGTGCGTACAGCGAGTTGGTAAGTATGTCGGTATGTCTGTATTGTCTCTGTGTACAAATTTATCAGACTGCTAAAAAATACATAATTTGTGGTAGTGACATTCGTAATTATGTTCCCTCTTGTAGACTAGAAATAGATAGAAATAAGGAGTGGCGCAATGAGCAGAGGTAGGAATGAGCACCAGAATGGCGAACAGGGGGAGGAGAAGGGGGGATCACTATTCCAGACCCGCAATGGCAACCATAAAGAGGTGATCGTTGCATTAGAGCAAAATGAGCGCCATGATGCTCTGTTATTGGCGGAGAAGCAGATACATGAGTATGCTCTGGAATTGCAACGTATCCAGTCGATATTGGAGAGCGTGCAGGCTATTGTCGATGTGATGACAGCCCGTGAGCAGCGCACTGACGATCTCTCTTCACCGCTACCGGAACCCCTCTGGTATGAGTTAGCGACCCTGACGCGTGGTGCTCGTTTTCTTGCTCTGGTACGTTCTGTGCTGTGCTGTCAGCATGTTGTGCTCACCGAACTCGTCCCCGATGGGACGCAGTTCTCACCTTTGTGGAGTACAGAGCAGTGGCCCGCAATGGACGCACATAGCAGCGATGGACCAAATCTGCTGCGTAACATTCGTATCGATACATTGTGTTGTGATGCTGAGCAGCTTGCGCGTTTCCGAGCTGGAGAACTGCTATCTATCGATCATACGCTCTCGTTATTCACAGTGCCAGTTGCGCAGCAGGTCATGGTCCCATTGCTGTACCAGGGTGAACTGTTCGGTGCTCTGGCGCTGGCCTATAGCGATAGAGATAGCCAATCCGCGCATACTGGTCTACAGGCAGGTGCTATAAGTGACCCATTACATGCGCAGGACGTTGCACTCCTCAAAATCATCATTCATCTTGCCGCGCTCCTGCTACAGGGGGAGCGTGAACAGCGTGAAAAAGATCGCTATGTGCAGGCGTGGCAGATTGCCAGGGACGAGGTCGAGCACCTGCGCGCTATGCGGCAGAGCTGTCTGGCAGTGATCAATCGTGAGTTTCGGGCCTCTCTGCTCAATATGCAGCATGCCAGCGAGATCATTCGCGATCATGAGAGCAGCAATGCACTGAGTAAAGAGTTTGCACTGGATATCAGTGCGGATGCCCGTCGCATTATACATATGATTGAACATATGACTGATATTGCTCAATGGGAGGATAGTGTTGTCAAACTGTATGCGACCTGGCTGAATATGAATACGCTCATTACTGATGTCATCCATCAATGGAGCATGGTGTTGTCTCGTTGCCATCTGCATGTGCAGGCACATCTGGCAACGGCGCTGCCACTCTTGCGCGGCGAGCGCAATAATCTCTGCTGTGTCATTAATGCACTTGTAGATCGTGCTATTCGCCATACCCCTCAGGGAAATGAGCTGATTATTAGTAGTCACGTTGAAGAGCGTCTGGTGTATGTCAGTGTTCAGTGCCGTACCGTGCATATTCCTTTTACCATCCTTGAGAATATCTTCTCTGGCTCCTTCCGCTCCTTTCTCCCCACTTCTTCAGCGGATGCTCTCTATTTGCATTCTCCATCGACCCCTGCGCTCAATTCCTCCGATTATCCTGAACATCCTGATTCATCTGCCGCTACTAAATCCTCTAAAAGCTCGTTGCATGAGATCGTAGCGCGCCATGGTGGTCGTCTCTGGGCTGAGAGCACGCCTGGTAAAGGGTTCGAGTTCTCCTTTACTGTTCGGTATGCATAAAGATCACAACTTCCGAGTAACACATTTTGTCCATTCGATATCTCTCCTCATGGTACGTTTTAGTGATTAGAGGAAACAGTATGAACGATTGTGAAACGCGATGGTGCGAGCTGTCTCGATATTCCTGGCTGTTACGTAATAGAGTTAAGAAATACTATAACAGTGTATTGAGCAGCATGATGAGCTATTCATTCATGCATATGTTTAGAGACTAAAAATACTTACTACTTATCTGAACACTTGAGTGCAGAGCACTAGCGACGCCAGTCGCGTTGGTGTTCGGAATAAGATCTTAAGGTATTGAGGGAGATAAATCTTATGGGTCAAAGCAGAGGTTGTTTAACCAATACGATCCTTTTTCTGATAATCGTGTTCATCCCTGTGGTCGGTCATATCATTGAAACCGTCTTCTTGCTTGAGGATGACCATTCGCCACTGGGGAAAGTACTGTGGCTCGTGCTGATCTGGGCCGTACCATTTGTGGGACCATTACTGTACCTGCTCTTCGGCCAGCGCCCTGTGCGTCATGCGCCGATCTCGTTTGGTCAATCCAGCTACGTTCCCCCCCAACAGCAATACTATCAGCACTAGAACTGCAGCAATAGCGTTGCTACCTGATAGCTATTATAGAAAACCTGGCGAATGAGAGATTGTTTGCCAGGCTTTTTCTATTGTGCTAGATTCTGCTGCTATCTAGCAGTGTAATTGACCTGCGTAATGATATAAATATGAATGAAGGCGTATGTTATTACAAAGGAGTAAGCAGGTATGGATAACGTCGGTAGAACAGGTATGCCGCGTGAGGCTGTGGTTGTTGATGCCCTACGAACCCCGGTCGGCAGGCGTGGAGGACAGCTTAAAGGATGGCATCCCACTGATCTTTTAGCACATGTGCTGAGTGCACTGGTAGCCCGTGTAGGGCTTGACCCTGTATTGATTGATGATGTAATCGTTGGCTGTGTCAGCCAGGTTGGTGAGCAGAGTACGAATATTGCACGGAACGCATTACTGGGTGCTGGACTTCCTGAATCTGTGCCGGGCACAACTATTGATCGGCAGTGTGGTTCGAGTCAGCAGGCTCTCCACTTCGCGGCACAGGGTGTGTTGAGTGGTGCGTATGACATTGCGATCGCTGCTGGTGTAGAGTCGATGACGCGGGTACCTATGGGTTCTTCTGCGCTGGAGGCTGATCCCTTTGGTGAGCGGATGCAGCAGCGCTATGCTGGACGTCTGGTCCATCAAGGGGTGAGTGCGGAGATGATCGCTCAACAGTGGGGATTGACGCGTGAAGAGTTGGATGCGTTGAGTCTGCAGAGTCATCAGCGAGCAGCCCGCGCAACACGTGAGGGTCGTTTTGTGACCCAGCTATTGGCTATCCCTGTAACTGGCGAGAATAATGCGTTGACGCTTTTTGAACATGACGAAGGGATCCGCTACGATTCCAGTCTGGAGCGCCTGGCTGCGCTCAAAGCAGCCTTTCGGCCCGATGGTGTGATCACAGCGGGCAATTCTTCACAGATTAGCGATGGTGCCTCTGCTGTCATGGTCATGGAACGTACGCTGGCGGAGCGGCTGGGCTTGCGCCCGCGTGCGCGTTTCCATGCGTTTGCAGTGGCTGCGGCTGATCCTGTTCTGATGCTTACCGCCCCTATCCCTGCGACGCGTAAAGTATTAGCGAAAGCCGCTCTGACCCTGGATGAGATCGATTTGATCGAGATCAACGAGGCGTTTGCGAGCGTTGTGCTGGCGTGGCAGCGTGAAATGGAGCTCAAGGATCTGGAGCGCGTGAATGTTAATGGTGGTGCTATCGCCCTTGGTCATCCCCTGGGTGCCTCTGGGACACGCCTCTTCACAGTCTTACTGAATGAATTAGAACGTAGCGCCGGGCGTTATGGTCTGCAAACCATGTGTGAAGGCGGCGGTATGGCGAATGCATTAATTATTGAGCGTCTGGAGTAGTACACTAGTATACGTTTTGTATACGATAGTATCGTGATATCTGACCATTAATGAGGTAGAGTGCAATGTACTTGATTGCCCCTGACTCAGCCTTTTTGCGTAGTGAAAAGGTGGAGCAGGGGCCTACTATGTGTAAAGTGTACACTCAATTGTTACGTTTGTGGTCTTGACAGTGTTTTCTTTCGTTAGGTATACTGTTTACAACATACAAGATTAGTCGCACTTTACCAAATAGAATCATTCAAAATAAAATAGTGCAGTAATAACTGCTCTCATCCAGAGAGGTGGAGGGAAACGGCCCTGTGAAGCCCGGCAACCCACTTTGCAACGTTGCAAGTAGGGTGCCAATTCCGGCAAGATACGTGATATGTGTGCTTGCAAGATGAGGGGAACAGCAATGTAGCAGCCCCCTACAAAAGAGGGGCTTTTTTGTTACCTGTTTCCTGGATCAAAATCGTACTTTACAACCACGGGAATATTGAAAGAACGTTGACGAGGAAGAGTAAATAGTATGGGCGGCTACAGAGAGCTGACGATGATGAGATGTCAGCGCCGTACCGGTATTGAATATGGCCTCTGAGTTGCTGGTTGAACGCCATTTTTAGGTCAGTAAGCCGAGCCGTTAGCCGCGTTATGGCCGTAGTGTCGTTGCCTTCTCCTGTTGTTCTGTCATTATTGTTCAGCAGTGGATAACAGACCTGTTCTTTCCCCTGAAAAGGTAGGAGGAGATCAGGAACAGATTGGATGCAGCAACACTCATAAAGGTTTCGTGCCGTGAGGCGCAAACAAATCAGGGTGGTACCGCGAAGACGTTTACCCCTCGCCCCTGTAGGGTGAGGGGTATTTTGTTCCCATTTCCAGGAAGGAGTGCACGCGATGGTAGCGCACTATGAATACAGGTATCAAGCAAAAGTTGGGGCAGATACGCGACCAGCATTGAAGATTGTCCCGCAAAACAAGGTTCAGACCTATACGTTCGCTGCGTTACAGCTGCAACGGGGTGGTCAACTGGGACCGATCACTATCGCATATGAGACATGGGGGCATCTGAGTGCCGCCGCTGATAATGCGATCTTGTTGACACATGCTTTAACAGGCAGTTCCCACGCCCATGAGGCTTCTGCTCCCGACGATCCCAAAGCAGCCTGGTGGAACCCGCTGGTCGGTCCTGGCAAGTTTTTTGATACCGATCGCTACTTTGTTGTCTGCTCCAATGTGCTTGGAGGCTGTTCTGGCAGTACCGGACCTTCTTCGATCAACCCGCTTACCGGTCGGCCTTATGGGATGCGCTTCCCGGTGGTGACGATCCGCGACATGGTGAATGCCCAATATCAGTTGGTGCAACACCTGGGTATTCGTAGTCTGGCGATGGTAGCCGGTGGCTCGATTGGTGGGCAGCAGGCGCTAGAATGGGCGGTAAGCTATCCTGAGATGGTTCGTAATGTAGTCGTGGTGGCAGCATCTGCTGCGGTAACCGCGCAAGCGATCGCCTTTAACGAGATTGCACGCCAGTCAATTATGGCTGATCCAGACTGGTTGTGTGGTGATTATGCCACAGGGCATGGTCCTGCGACTGGTCTCTCAATTGCTCGTATGTTAGCGATGATTACGTACCAGAGTGAAGAAGCGATGGAAATGCGTTTCTCCCGCAACCCTGCTCAGCGAGAGGTGGTGACATCGCCAACCTTCTCACCTGAGTTCGGGGGGCGTTTCGATATTGAGAATTATCTGTACTACCAGGGAGATAAACTGGCGCACCGTTTCGATGCGAACAGTTATCTATATATCAGTCGGGCCATGGATTTGTACGATGTAAGTGAAGGCTATCCCTCGTTGGATGTGGCACTACAGCGTATTCAGGGCAAGGCTCTATTTATCGGTGTACGGTCAGATTTCCTCTTTCCGGCTGCGCAGGTGCGCTGGCTTGCAGACAGAGTTCAGTCTGTGGGAGGGGATGTGCGTTATGTGGAATTGGACTCGCCGCATGGTCACGATGCCTTCCTCAAGGAGTGGGCATTGTTGAATGATGCGTTACGTCTTATTGAGCATTTATAAACAAGGAGAGCAATATCATGGCGTTGAATAGTAATCGCAGTTATGGTTTTGAGACATTGGCCCTGCATGCTGGTCAGGAGACCGCTGATAGCGCAACCGGCGCGCGTGCTGTTCCTATTTATCAGACCACTTCCTATGTATTTGATAGCCCTGAGCATGCGGCTAATCTTTTCGCATTGAAGCAGTTTGGCAATATCTACTCCCGTATTATGAATCCGACACAAGATGCGTTTGAGCGTCGTATCGCGGCTCTTGAAGGTGGTGTTGGTGCGCTGGCGACCGCTTCTGGTCAGTCTGCTGAGACGCTGGCTATCTTAAACATTGCTGGTGCCGGGGATGAGATCGTCTCTTCTTCAAGTCTGTATGGTGGTACCTATAACCTTTTCCACTACACCTTTGAGAAGCTAGGCATCAAGGTTCACTTTGTTGATGGTCGAGATCCTGAGAATTTCCGTGCCGCAATCAATGAGCGCACCAAGGCTATCTATGCAGAGACAGTGGGCAATCCTCGTCTGGATACGCTGGATATTCGCGCGGTGGCTGATATTGCTCATGAGAATGGGGTGCCGCTGATCATCGATAATACGATCCCTTCACCTTATCTGGTACAGCCATTGAAGCATGGTGCAGATATCGTTGTGCATTCAGCGACCAAGTTTATCGGTGGTCATGGTACATCCATCGGTGGCGTTATCGTCGACGGTGGTACCTTCGACTGGGCTGCTAGCGGGCGTTTTCCTGATTTAACCGAGCCCGATCCTTCGTACCATGGTGTGCGCTATGTTGAGGCTGTTGGTCCTCTGGCGTATATCATTAAAGCTCGTGTGCAGTTGCTGCGTGACCTGGGTCCTGCTGTGACTCCGTTCAACTCCTGGCTCTTCTTACAGGGCCTTGAGACACTGCCGCTGCGTATCGAGCGCCATAGCCAGAACGCACTGCGTATCGCCCAATTCCTGGAAGGTCATCCCTCCGTTGATTGGGTCTTCTATCCTGGTCTGGAGAGTCATCCGCAGCATGACCTGGCGAAGAAATACTTTACGCACGGTGGGTATGGTGCCATCGTTGGCTTCGGTATTAAGGGTGGCCTTGAGGCTGGCAAGCAGTTTATTCGTCATATCGAGCTCTTCTCGCATCTGGCAAATATCGGCGATGCCAAGTCGTTGGTTATTCATCCGGCCAGCACAACCCATGCTCAGTTGACGCCAGAGGAGCAGGTCGAGACCGGTGTTACACCAGACTTCATTCGCCTCTCTATCGGCTTAGAGACCGTAGAGGATCTGATTGATGATCTGGATCAGGCCTTGAAGGCTGCTGTGGCAGATGCTGGTGTTACCACCAATGCATAAGTGGCGTGGGCCTTTATACTATCTATAATTAAGTAGAAGCAGTTGTCCTTTTATACTGTACGTGGTAGCTAGACGTTCTGGTCCGCTTGTATGGGGGTAGATTGCCCCTGTGCAAGCGGCATATGCTATTACCGTTCGCGAGGAAATTGGTGGGATGTATGAAGGAGAAGTCTGTCTGTATAGTAAAATTTGGTGGTACGTCGGTTGGCAATGGTGAGCGCATCTCGCGTGTCGCTGCAATTATCTCAGATGCTGTGAAGAGTGGAGTGCCATACTTTCCTGTTGTTGTTGTCTCCGCTATGTCTGGGGTGACTGATCAGCTGTTGCGTATCGCAAAGCTAGCATGCAATGGGAAGACTGAGGCATATGCGCAGGAGTTGACGAGTTTGCGTCAGAAGCATCTCCAGGCTGCCGTGGAGGTCACAGATGATGACAAAAACCGTGTCGCTCTGCTCAACGTACTGGAAGCGTCTCTGGCGTCATTAACGCAGGACGTCCATACTTTGTATGAGACTGCACAGAGCGGTGATGTTGTCCATCTGCGTACCGCTGCAGTTGCAGCCTGGGGTGAACGCCTTTCAGTCTCTCTTGTAGCCGCAGCGGTCAACCGTCTTGGGACGCCTGCTGAGCCAATACGCAAAGAAGTTATTATCACCAGCCATCCTGCGTTCGATCCTGAGCAGCCGTTTGGGGTGGTTGTCGGTGCTGATCCTCTGCACGTAGAGACACGCGCCAATGCGCATGCTATCATCCATCCTCTGGTTGAGCGTCGGATCGTACCGGTGGCTTGCGGCTTTATTGGACGCACGATTACCGGATATGTAACCACGCTTGGTCGTAACGGATCAGACTATTCCGCAACAGTGATTGGTGCAGCCCTGGACTGCGCTGAAGTCTCTATCTATACCGATGTGGATGGTGTGCTGAGTGCCGATCCACGACTGGTTGCTAATGCACGCCTGCTGGCGAGCCTCTCATATGCCGAGGCTGCACGGCTCTCCTGGTTTGGCGCGAAGGTGTTACACCCACGTACACTGATCCCAATCGCTACGCGGGGTATTCCTGTCCGTGTGCGCAACTCGTTCCGTCCGCATATTCGTGGTACAAGCATCGGTCCTGTCGGTAGTACGCCGAGCGGTGCCAGTGCTATCACCATTCGTCGCAACCTGGCATTAGTGACGGTTGAGAGTACCGATCTCTTTGGAGCACCTGAGAATGCCGGACAGGTCTTTGATCTCGCAGCCCGTGCTGGTGCGGCCCCTATCGCTATCTGTTCCTCTTCGGGGCATCACCTCTCGTTCTTAGTTGATGAGCAGGCTGCGAAATCTGTCGTTGGACTTTTGCAGCATAATATGGATACCTCGCTCTGGACGGTGCGCTGCCTACATGGACTGGCCGCCTGTGCATGTATAGGTTCCGGCTTTACCGGTGATCCGATGAGCGCTGCGCGTGCGAGCATCGCGCTGGCAAGTGAGCGCATCCCGGTGATCACGCAAGGGGCCTCTGAACAGGGCACAACCTTTATCGTTGAAGATCGTAGTAGCGAGAGCGCATTGCGCTGTCTGCATCGTGATCTGATCGCGCCGGTCATCCCTATTGTGCGTCATCCCGCACAGGAGAAAAGTCAGCGCAACGAGGTACGTGCCTAGAGCTTTGGTTGCCAATGTACCTGATTATCTACGGGTTCTATGGTCAGGAGATACGAGAGAGAGACGTATGGAGATGGAGAGACACGCAAAGATTCCGGTCGGAGTGCTGGGCGCGACAGGTATGGTCGGGCAGCGCTTCATTCAATTGCTTGAAAATCACCCCTGGTTTGAACTGGTTGCTCTGGCGGCCTCTGAGAGGCATCAGGGCCGTCCTTATAACGAGGTTACAAGTTGGCGCTTAACCGAGAGCGAGTTACCGGCCTCTGTAGCCGCCCTACCGGTCGTTGCCTGCAGGCCAGAGGCACTCCCTGGCGTAAAGATCGTTTTCTCTGCTCTACCAGGCGATATCGCCGGTGAGATCGAGATTGAGTTTGCGCGGGCAGGTGTCGCGGTCTTCAGTAATGCCAAGAATCATCGTATGGCTGCTGATGTTCCCCTGCTCATTCCAGAAGTGAACGCCGACCATATTGCAGCTATCACACAGCAGCAGAAGCAGCATGGCTGGTCCGGTTTTATTATCACGAACGCTAACTGCGCAACAACGCCGCTGGTCATGGCCTTAAAGCCCTTACAACAGGCGTTTGGCGTCAACAAGATGCTGGTCACGACGCTGCAAGCGATCTCTGGTGCCGGTTATCCTGGCGTTCCATCCTACGATATTCTGGATAATGCTATCCCCTATATCGGTGGCGAAGAAGAGAAGGTTGAGATTGAGACGCGCAAAATGCTGGGTGAGTGGCAGGAGGGGCATGGCTTTGTCGACGCGCCGATTGCAGTGAGCGCGCACTGTAACCGTATCGCCACGCGTGAAGGACATCTCGCCTGCGTCAGCGTTGGTTTTGAGCGTGACGCGACTCCTGAAGAGGTGATCGCAGCCTGGGAGCAGTACATTCCTGCGTCACAGCAGGCTCAGTTGCCCAGTGCTCCCGAATATGCCCTGCGCTACCGGACGGAGCATGATCGCCCCCAGACCTTACGTGACCGCGATACCGGACATGGTATGACCACCACCATTGGTCGTCTCCGCCGCTGTCCTATTCTCAGCTATAAGTTTGTCGCCCTCGCGCATAATACTATTCGTGGTGCTGCTGGTGGCTCTATTCTCAATGCTGAATGGTGCGTACATAAAGGACTGCTGTAGCTAACCATCGAACTCGAACTGAAGGGGACGTCTTTGTAGTGACGTCCCCTCTCGCTTCTTCCTTTGCATGAAGGCTCCCTGCATGCCATTAGCTTGCACCGCTACCGCCACCGCCAAAACCGCCGCCGAAGCCGCCGCCACCGAAGCCTCCTGATGCTCCACCACCATAACTACCTCCTCTGCTAACAGAAGGATAGTAGTATATGCCATAGGGAGGGCGTGAGTAGATGAACATTGTCGAGAGTGGACTGAGTCTGCCATTACTGGGTACAATCTGTGGCTGCTGGTCGCTTAGCGTAAGGAACCAGGCTGGTAGAGATGTAATGCCGATATTTTCAAAGTGATCAATCCAACGTTGTCCCAGGCCAAAGCTTACAGCGTAAGGGAGATAGCGCACAAAGAGGTCACCGAGCTCAGCCTCGTTGTTGTGATTAAGAGCGATACGCTTATACGTCAGATCATACAGATAGGCATAGAAGCCCTGCCATTGTAATGCAAGCTGTTCACCCTCGGCGGTCAGTGCATAACAATGGTTCCGTTGTTGCAAGACGACGATGCCGACGATAACGAGTGCAAGCCCGGGCATAAAGAAGGGCCAGTCTCCAGTCGCTGTGGCGCTAAGTGCGCTGATTGCTCCCAGACAGCCTATGCAGAAGAGGAGCCAGCCGATCGTTTTAAGCCGCACACGCAGCATATCGTTATCAGATCTCAGTAGACCGGCGTCAAACATTTCTTGTTTCACTGTATTAGTATAGCGTGCTGATTTAGATTTATAGTTGCGCGTGAAAGCGGTAAAGTGGACAGAGGCTGGTCCTTGTTCTGTTTTACGGAACAGAATGTTGAGTAGTTGCTCCTCATGTGGTTGTAGCTTTGATGGGCGTGATTCCATCTCGATGGTAAATTCTGAACGAGGTTTTACCTGTGCCGTCCCATCGACCTTCTCTTCTTGCATGGTCAGTATGCCATGATTGGCCAGCTCAAAGAACGTTGCCAGGCCCTGGTTGATATCAATTGTGAGCGCATGGGCGTTGTTGATGAGCTTTGATGAGTTCAATAGCGCTCCGGCTGCCGCTGGTTCCAGTGTACCGGGTGGTGCATCCAGACGGCTATCGCTGCTCACTGGGAAATGAGGGATCCTACCCAGAACGCCTTCTTGTTTGCCAGCAGGATAGCCGCTGATGGGTTGTGCTGCACGCCGATAGAAGATCGCAGCCAGGATGCCAATGAGCAGGATCAGTAACGCGATTATAAGGTTGAGCAATACAATTGCGTCTGCATGCTGTTGCGCGATCAGCGCATTCCTGGCAGCGGTAATCTGTTGTTGTTGCCATTGTGGAGGAGCCGTGATCAGGCTTCCGGCGGGAAAATCGATTTTTACCTGTATCGATGCATCTGCTGCCAGATTTTTACTGGTGAACGTGATGCTCTGTGGCTGTCGCTGAATCTGCGCTGTATTACCATCCGCGACCGCTGCATCGAGTGCCTGGATCTCTTCAGGAAAGTGAACTGTCGTTGTTGATGACTGGATTGTATAGCTATGTTGTATTGGAAGGGTTGTGAAGACAAACGTATCGCCCTGTGGGGTCTGATGAATAGCTCCCTGAACGGTATAGGTAAGTGTGAATGTCTTCGTCACATCCGATGCACCATCAAAGTGCCAGAGAACCGTGAGTGGATTATCCGTCACCTCATAATTGCCAGCGTCCTGCCCTGGTGTCAGTGCTTGCCCATCGATACCGGCTCCGATAATTTGTATGCCGTCGGTATTATCCGTGACAAGATCGCGTTCGACCTGATGGAATGGCCCTCCATCAAAGTGGAAGACCTCTGTCTCCGTGACCAGTGCCGAGCCGCCTTTCTGTAGCCTGACATCGACATTGAATCGGGGGGACGTATAATCTTTGTAACTTTCCGTTTCGTTTGCCGCATCTGCAACATATGTAGTATCTATAATAGACGTAGTATGAACACTATGGGCATATGCTTGCTGTGAGAAGAATGGTAGCAAGAAACATAATAATGCAAATGGTGCAAGTCTGCGCATGATATTTTTTGCGAGAGCTGTTGCCCGGCTCATAAACTTAACTCTTTTCTGTTCTAGCATGTTGACTGCGATATGCTTGCTATAGGTTTACTCTTAATGACGTGGATTTGCAGCATTGCTAAAATGAAAGAGCGGGGTTATCTGGTAGCAGGCAGTAAAAAAGGCGCAACCACTGCTGGTTGCGCCTGTTATCTGCCCTCTGGCCTTGCTTGAAAGCTATTAGTTTTTGTCTTGAGCAATCAGGGCCGGGATCAGGTTTTGTGCGTCAGGAGTGCCGAGGCCCGTAATGGGATCCCAGCCAATCGCCGCTGGATAGCCTTTGACGTCAGCGGTGACGTTCGTATTGTTGCCGTTGGTAATGTCGTTGAAATCCTGATGGTAGGCATTCGAGCTGGCGATCTGATAGAGGGCAGGGTTGATAAAGCCGAGTGGGTGGCCTGCCATCTGGTTCGCAATGGCCACGATAGCTGCCCATTGCGGTGCGCTAGCACTGGTGCCGCCGATCAATGCCCAACTCCCGTTGTCATAGACCGGGAAGCCAGTACTGGGATCGGCTAATGCTGCGACATCGGGTACACCGCGACGGTTCTGGAATTGTTGTAGGGTCTCAGATGGTAATGTCTTCTGATAGTCTGGTGTCGTATAGAAGCGGCTAAAGCCACCACCACTTCCGTTCCAGGCAGTCTCCTGCGCCTGTCCATTGACAACATTGAGCTGAGAGCCTCCAACACTCGTTGTCCAGGGTGAAGAGGCAACGAAGCTGGTTGTCGGTACTTTGCCCAACTGTGTCCCATTGAGATCGGAGTAGTCGGTTGCACCATTATCGCCGGATGACGAGAGATAGGTAATCTTATCTGTGAGCGTGCCTGTTTTTAGCAGGGTATCCCATTGTGCGAGTTCAGCGCGCCCTGCGCTGTCAGTGAGCGTGAGTTCAGAGGCACCCCAGCTATGTGTCACGATATTGCCCAGTTTGTGGTCAATGACGTACTGCTCTAATTGGCGGAACTGCGGTAGACCTATGGTTCCTTCTGTCTCTGCAACTGGACTTTCGAGTACGACAATCTTCGCATCTGGCGCGAGTGCATGGATGATCTGTACGTCAAGCGTCGTCTCTGAGCCCCAGCCCTGTTTATCATGATGGGGATCTTGCTCGGGCATAGTAAGTGGAGCGATGACTTGAAGATTAACCGGAGGAAGCGCAAACGTCCTATCGAAGACATCCATATCCTGCTGTAGGGTCGGGCTGCCAAACGAAACGATATCAACGACCGTCTGGCCTTTCCCTGTGTCGCCTTTTGCGATGAGTGGCTCGATGCCATAGGCCTTGCGCAAGGTGACTGGTGATACACAACTGCCTGGCATTCCGATCGTCGCGGTACATGCATCTGCTGCGGTGATCATATCCGTCTTGCTGCGCGTGTCAGTGATCGCAGATGGTTTTGTCGCTGTGGAGGTTGAGCTACAGGCTGTAAGTAGTAGGGCAAAGATAAAAAAAAGTGGCCATAACATGCGCTTCTGGCTTCTCATATGTGTCATAAACTCTCCTACGGATAGAAAGGCCTTATTTCGAATGCCAATGCAAGTGTGATGTAGCTGCTTACGTGTGTCCAGATACACGATAAGTTCTGCGATGCATATATATACATCTATGCTTCCTGGCTGTGAGAAGGGTAAACAGCCAGATAGTAACCGCCCTAAACGAAGTAGATCGATATGGTTGGACTTTATCGTCTGTCTGCAGGTACCGCTCTGGTTGCAATGATGGATGTCACTATCCTAGCACATAAACCACGTCCATGTCCCCCCTGCTTTACAAAATTGTATACGTAATTATAGCGCAATTCTTTTAACTTGCTACGTTGCTGACTTACTACTGGCTTATTCGATGATTATATATTTGATTATTGCCCGCAATAACGCTATAGTATAGAAGAGCATGAGGCCCTTTTGTATTCTGAATCTTCTCGATTTTTACAATGTATTGAAAAGTGGTGTTGTGCAGTAGAATAATTGTAGGACCTTTATTCTACTAACGCTGTGTAGTTGAAGGTATGTATGTATGTTATCTTTTGATCGTAATCGTAAGCGTAAAAATGTGGCACGTCGCTCACGGGGGCACTTGAACCCTCCTGTACTGGAGAGTATTCCGCGTAGTACTCCTGTGGAGCAGATCCCGTTTCCTGAATATATCTACGGAAGTACCAATGCCAATCTTTTTCGGGGTCAGCGTCCTGGTGGTCCTCTGTGGATAGGTACTAGCCAGACTGGTTTGACAGCTCCTACGCGTCCTTTGCCTGCTTCAGTACGGCCTTTGCCTGTCGTGCATTTTTTACGTCCTTCATTTCCTGGCACAATGCTCAATCCTTCCTGTGAGACTGAAGTGTATCCTGATTCATTACGGCTATCCACGCAACAATTCAAGCGCCTGGAGGCGCAGGATACTGAGCGTGTCACTGCGGTGGCGACCAGTTGTCTCAATCGTATGGCACCTCTCAGGAGTGCTGTCTTTATCCATGGTGCGCAGCCAGTTCAGGGCGGGGTGTGCATGGGTCTACGACCGCCTGAGGGTCGGCGTGCTGTCGTTGGTGGTGCCGCCACTATACTGCTTCTCTTTGTGCTGCTTGGTAGCTGTATCGCTGGTATCCCGATGCATAGAAGTGATTATCTTTCTTCGCCTGGCTTATTTCGACCAATGCTGGGCAGCGTTGCGCTACATCGTAGTGAAAATGCTTTGATTGCCGGAAAGTATGCGACGGCGACAGCTATAACGCAGGATGGCTACGATCCGGGCAATACTGATTATCGTGGGCTGCCAATTGCTCCCTTTGGTGCACATATCTCTACGAGCGATGCTGGTAATCTGAGCCGTTTCTTCTATGGGCAATGTACGTATTGGGCCAATATGCGTTATCACCAACTGACCCATCACTGGATCCCCTGGCTGGGCAATGCGTACCAATGGGCCTATGAGGCACCAGCGTATGGCTGGACGATCGCGGATACTCCTGATCCCACTGGTCCCTCGATCATGGTGTTTAGTCCTTACTCCGAGGGCGCTGGTGCCTATGGTCATGTCGCCGTTGTAGAGCATACAAACTCCGATGGTAGTGTCTATACCAGCAACTGGAACTGGGATGGACTGTGGGCAACCCAATCGTGGATGAACTTCTATCCGAGTAATGGAGTAAGCTTCATCTGGTTCCCTCATTCATGACCTTGTCTACTTCTTCAGCTTCTACCTGACACAGAGATACAAGGTGAAAGGCTTTGAAACGCCTTTCATCTTGTATTTTTAATTACCCTTTTGCAGTGAAAAAAGCTATAAAAGCAAGACTGGTAAAGGTATTTAGTTATATATGCACATATAAAATAGTGATAAAGTCCTATATTGCATGCGATTGATTGACTGAAGTGCTGGTTCTTAGGTACATTCAAACCAAGTATTTAAGAAAAACATGTGTCTGAATGCGTCTTTTCGGATGTTTCTATGATCTTATTCCGAACACCAACGCGACTGGCGTCGCTAGTGCTCGCACACGCAAGTTTTCGGATCAGTAGTATGTAAAGCTGAGGGTAATAAGGATGTTGTTTGAAGATAATTCTCGTCGTGCTGATACTCAGAGTGCTATGAATGGTGCTACCAATACGCCCTATACGCCTGAAACAGGTAATACAGGGGTACTTACGGAGCAGAGGCCGGATCAACTGGCTATGCCTGGTATGCAGAATATGCCAGGCGCTCCCGGTAATGCGCAGGTTCAGCTGGCCCCCGCTCCAATTAACGCTGATATGACACCTGCTACTTCGGTAGATGCGAATGTACGACCATTACGTCAACCGGTGTTTGTGCCAAGTAGCGGGAAGAAAAGTACGAGTATTCGTCCGCCACAAGGACGTCGCATGGTTGTCAGTATTGGTGCAGGCGTACTCCTGCTGGCTGTGCTTGCCGGTACTTTATTTGCCATCCTGCCAACCGGGAATGGTCAGGCCAGCGGTCTGCAGACGTTTTTTGCGCCAACGACGAAGATGGTGTCGTCGAAAAATAATACAACGGTACTGATTGCCGCTCAGGCGGCGACAGCGACGGCGGTCACGCAGGATGGCTATGACGCAGGAAACCAGGTCTATTCTGGTGTGACAACCTCTAGCTCTACTATCCCCCCTTCCGATGCAGGCAGCTTGAACCGTTTCTTCTATGGGCAGTGTACGTATTGGGCCAACATGCGTTACCACGAACTGACGGGCCATTGGATCCCCTGGTTGGGGAATGCCGATGCCTGGGCCTGGAATGCGCCCGGTTATGGCTGGCAAACCTCCTCGTATCCAAATCCAAATGGTCCTTCGATTGTCGTACTGGCTCCATATACTGAGGGTGCCGGTTCGTATGGTCATGTCGCTGTTGTGGAGAGTGGTGTCTCTGCGGCCTCCGCTGCTAACGGTGTTTCAACCAGTAACTGGAATTGGAATGGTAACTGGGGTATTGAAACCTGGGTTACCTTCTATCCAGGTAGTGGTGTGACCTTTATCTGGTATTAATATATCTCATCACTGACCCTTACAGCTTCCATAGCACTATAGAGAAAGAGCGCGCTTAGAGCAATTGCTTGAGCGCGCTTTTTCTATGCAAATGAGCTCTCAATGGCTTTCGGTGCAAGTCTTTTTGTACGTTGATCCCTACAAACCCGGTCATAATATGAGTAAACATCTATATAGAGAAAAATGCTATGAAAGTAAAAATAGTGAACGATACTCAGTTATATATACATATATAAAATAGTGATAAAGTCCTATATTTAACGTAATTCATTGACTATGTCACTGCTTCTTAGGTACATTCAAGTAAGTATTTAAGAAAAATATATGTCTGAATGCGTCTTTTTGGATGCTTCTATGATCTTATTCCGAACACCAACGCGACTGGCGTCGCTAGTGCGATGCACTCAAGTTTTCGGATCAGTAGTATGTAAAGCTGAAGGTAATAAGGATGTTATTTGAGGATAATTCCCGTCGTGCTACACCCGAAGCGGACAATGCAGGGTTACTTACTGAAACAAAGCCAGATCTGCCAGACATACAGAATATGCCTGCTACTTCGGTAGATGCGCATACAGAACCATTACGCGTGCCTGTGTTTGTGCCGAGTAGCGGGATGAAGAGTACGGGTATCCGACCGCCACAAGGACGTCGCATGGTTGTCAGTATTGGTGCAGGCGTGCTCCTGCTGTCTGTACTGGCTGGTACCTTATTTGCCGTCCTGCCAACCGGAAATGGTCATACCAGCGGTCTACAGAAGTTTTTTGCGCCAATGACGAAGATGGTGCCGTCGAAAAATAATACAACGGTACTGATTGCCGCTCAGGCGGCGACAGCGACGGCGGTGACGCAGGATGGCTATGACGCAGGGAATCAGGTCTATTCTGGTGTGACAACCTCTAGCTCTACTATCTCCCCTTCCGATGCAGGCAGCTTGAACCGTTTCTTCTATGGACAGTGCACCTATTGGGCTAACATGCGTTACCACGAACTGATGGGCCATTGGGTCCCCTGGTTGGGGAATGCGTACCAATGGGCATACGGAGCGTCTGCCAATAATTGGGTGACTTCTTCTTACCCCAATCCAAAGGGTCCTTCGATTATCGTACTGGCTCCAGGTACTCAGGGTGCTGGTTGGTATGGTCATGTCGCCGTTGTGGAGAGTGGTGTCTCTGCGGCCTCCGCTACTGCTAATGGTGTTATGACCAGTAACTGGAACTGGAACGGTGATTGGGCTATTGAAGACTGGGTTCCCTTCCATCCAGGTCCTGGTGTAACCTTTATCTGGTATTAATACACATTCGAACCTCTACAGTTTACATAGCAACAGACAAGAGGAAGAGCGCGCTTAGAGCAATTGCTTGAGCGCGCTCTTCCTCTATACCACATCCTCTTATTAGCTGCCTCTTTATGTGTCATGCTTCATCAATGCATTTCTAACGACTGCCACCTATAACGACAAGTATCCTCTTTTCCTTTCGTTTAACCTGTGCTACTTTTTTCGCCTTCACCAGGCAGGCAGAAATATAGGCCCATGGTCCTATTGGATAAGAAAGCATTTGACTCACAATGACATGTAAAGCTACAGTTTGATTCAACGCTACAGTCACGCATTTCGATGTAGTGAATCGCTACAGCTATCTGTATAGAACAAGGGGATATTAGTATGTATGTAGATGACAAGGTTTGTAGTTCGAATGAGGGAAAGCGGCTTGATTCTAGCACTTCGCAGCGTCCAGCTCTCTATATTGCTGGGTCAAGGCGCTCCCCTGACACGACAATTGCACATTCGCCTTTCTCGCTGAGAAAACGCACTTTATTTGTTCACGCAAGTGCCGCAATTCTGTTGGTAGCTATCGTGATCGGTGTCTTTCTCGCCGTCTTACCTACCAATAATGGGATTGCCGCATCCAGTAGTGGAAAGATCTTTCAACCCTCTACGAGCATGGTCACAGCCAGGCAAGATCAGCCTGCGCTCATCGTCGCTCAGGGTGCGACGGCAACGGCTGTGACGCAAGATGGGTATGAGTATCGTGGCGCGGGTGGCAAATATAGTTGGCCGGGTGTGAAGACGAATTTCACATTACCGGATGGCACGACGACCGGACCTGCTAATAACACGCAAGCTCAACCTGCTCAGCAGGCACCGACTCAACCTGCTCAACCAGTTCAGCATTATCAGCAAGCACCTACCCCGGTGCCCGTTACCAATGCTGGTTCCAGTGCGGCTGGTACAACCACTGGTATCTCATCAAGCACGGGTACCATTGCGGATAGTAGCTTCAATAATTTCTTTACTCCCGGCCAGTGTACCTATTGGGCCGATTATGAGTATCACCATCTTACCGGCTATGCGGTGCCCTGGAGTGGTAACGCGGCTGATTGGGCGGCTAACGCGTCGGGCTATAGTGGTTGGGTTGTCTCATCACAGCCGCGTGTGCCCTCGATTATCGTCTTGCAGCCGGGTACACAGTATGCTGGCTGGGCTGGTCACGTAGCGGTTGTTGAAAAGATCAATAGTGACGGTTCGCTGGCGACTACGGACTGGAATGTCCAGGGCTGGGGAGTCTTCTCCTGGGAGACGTATCACAGCGGACCTGGTGTTTCGTTCATCTGGCACAATTGATTGATATTGTTGCCTGTAGCGTGTCTGTGTGGGAGGGTGTATGCCCTCCCACTATTGTATTACTACTCTCCCTACCCCCTACAGTATCTCCGGTTCTTTACCCTGTCTTCAAGCTTTTAGTCAATCTCCAATCTCCAATCTCCAATCATCATTGTTATCATCGATTAGCTATTTTAAATACATAGAACCATTTTCACAATTTAATATGAGCATTTGAATATATGTATTGATATACCTATGGTCCTATAATTGGAGATTTAAATTGACGTAATTTATGTAATTAGATAAATTATGCTTTGTTGCCAGTAACGAACGTTACTTTGTTGAGTAAACAAGTAAAATAATGCAAATATGGGGGTGTGAACGCATGTATGGGAAGGAACGATTGCGTGGGTGGATGGAGGATCGAGAGGAGAGGCAGGATGTGTCATGTACCTCTATAGTGCCGGGACAGTATTGGCAGTCTACCTGTCCGCCATATGTTCTTGACGTTCTCGCTATCCCCCAGGTTCCACGTACACGTATACAGAGAAGGCGTCCTGCGCGCCGTGCGATTGTGCATGCAGGAGCTCTACTGGGATTGATTGTGGCGGTGGTGGGGACGCTGTGTATTGTCCTGCCAACTACATCCGACGGCAGAGGTGGCTTTTTTCAGCCAACTGTTGCGCAGGTCAGTGTCAGGCATGAAGCTACTGTACTCATCTCTGCGCAGGGGGTTACGGCGACGGCGGTGACGCAAGATGGCTATGAGTATCAGGGAGCAGGCGGTCGCTATGCCTGGGCTGGTGTGCAGAGAGACTTTACCTTGCCCGATGGCTCGAAGACGGGCGTTGGCCCGTCCATCAATCCAGGTCCGCTACCCGGGGCAGTTACCAATACGAGTGCTGGTTCAGTTGCAAGCGCGGGAACTGGTATGAATACTGGTCCAGTTGCAGGGACGCAGGATATGGGGACGGGTACTGGTCTATTAGCGGCTGGCGTGAGTGCGCTATCTTCACTGACAGGAACCATTGCTGACACCAGTTTTACAAATCAGTTTACCTCTGGTCAGTGTACATATTGGGCGGACTATGAATATCATCGTCTGATGGGCTATTCGGTTCCCTGGAGTGGGAATGCCTCTACCTGGGCCTCCAATGCGGCTGCACATGGCTGGAATGTCTCCAATGTTCCGCAGATGCATTCGATTATCGTGTTGCAAGCGGGTGTGCAGGGTGCTGGTGGGGCAGGTCATGTTGGTGTTGTTGAAGGGATCAACAGTGATGGGTCGGTCTCTACAACGAACTGGAATGTGCGTGGCTGGGGGCGTTTCTCCAGAGAGACCTACTGGCCCGGTGCGGGTGTCTCTTTTATCTGGCACTCGTAAGATACCGGTACCGACTGTCTCTGGGAGCGACATGGCTGGCATGCCAGTTGCTCCCCTGCATTTCTCCCTTTCCTCATAATAGCTCTCCTCTTCTTCTTGATCGACAGTCCATTTTCGCTCTTCGCTCTTCTTTCTATTTCTCTGCTATCGGTAACCTCAGGTAATATCCTCACAACGAATGACCTCTGCAATGCACATTTTCTGGTTAAGGCAGTTTGAAATAGATAGGTACATATTGCTATATATAATGCTATTGATTGACATAGAGATTACGTTGGACTAAGGTAAATGTAGATATTTAAATGTATTTTCTATGGTGGTGAGTAAAGAATGTCTCACTTTTCAAGCAATCACTTTGCTCACTGGCAGGTCGCTGGATTACTAGATTCATGGATAATAGTACCCTTTTTAACTGGGTATTTATTGCCATAGGTGACGTTATTAATTGCCTCTCTAGTATATATTGTATATCTTTTATTTAGATATAAAGATATCTAGACGGGAAATAACCATAGAAAAAATTATTTATCCAGGGAAGGTTCTTGCTCATGCTTGTCAACGATTCCGAATTGGCTGAGAATACTCGATCTTCTGTGTCTGGTGAACCGCAGTCAGGCGAACTGGTGCAGCAGGCGCTTATCTCTAACGAGAAATCTGTACAGGATGTAAAAGCTGCTCCTGCTGTGCAGAATAATCAACGTCAACCTATGTATATCCCCAATTCTTATACGAAGCAGCCGCAGTCCTGGCGCGCACCGCAGAAGCGTCAGAAGGTAGTAAGCATCGGGGTTGCCGTAGCTCTTGTGGTGGTGGTGCTTGGTGTGCTGGCAGCGGTCGTGCCGACTACGCAAGGGAATGCCAGTACCGGGTTTGGGGGTCTGTTTAAGCCAGTTGTGAATTCGGTGGGTGTCCATCAAGACAAGCCTGCTTTGATCGCGGCCCAGGCTGCGACGGCGACGGCAGTGACGCAAGATGGCTACGATAATGGTAACCAGAGCTATGCTGGTGTGCAGTCAAATTTTACGCTGCCAAATGGTACCAATACCAGTTCAATTCCTACGGCTCCTACTGATACCAGTGGTGGGATCTCATCCACCTCGACTGGTACGTTGAATACCGGTTTCTACGATCCTTTCTCTCCTGGTCAATGTACCTATTGGGCGGACTATGAGTATCATCGTTTGACCGGAAAGACAGTTACCTGGTCGGGTAATGCTCAAGATTGGGTCTATGGTGCTCAGGCTGCTGGCTGGAATGTCAGCTCGACGCCACATCTCTACTCGATTATTGTCTTGCAGGGTGGAGTCCAGAACGCGGGTTATGGGACCGGGCATGTGGGTGTAGTGGAAGGGATTAATAGTGATGGTTCCGTGCGTACGACGAATTGGAATATTGTTGGTTGGGGTGTCTTCTCGTGGCAGACATATTATCCTGGTCCCGGTGTTAGCTTTATCTGGTAAGAAGAGCACGGTCATCGCGTTTGGGGGATAGCAGTGTGAAACACAGTATGAAGACTGTCTGGCTATCCCCAACGCTCGATGAGCAAGCGGTAATGAACGATGCGTGCTTGCAGAATGCTGCGCTCTCCCTCTGTGTAGTGGGTGTCATTCGTAAGTTGCTGTTCATGGTATGCGAGCATCGCTTGTGCGCCGGCGAGGGCTTTAGGTGTGACGCGTGTACGTTTCACAAAACAGGCCTCAACTGGTTGCCAGTTGGGTGCTGAACGCCAGTTGATGTAAGGACAATTACGGCACTTGTTCGCGCAACAATAGCCTCTCCGTGAGAGAAAACCTCTCGTCGCTACATATAAACCTTCTACCGTAATTTCCCAATCTTCTCCAATGTTATGCATGACTACTTCTGATTACCATACCTATCTTCTCTGATCATGATCACCCTGGCTAGCGCCTCGGTCTTTTAACAAGCTTTTGTTGGTTTTGTCACGATATTATGTGTATCGATATACTATTGTAGAGCATCGTGCTAAGAAATGCCAGCCTTATGCACTGGTATATCAGTGATATTTTTTCTCTAGCCGGGCCAGCAGGTGCTGCTGAGTACGCGTGGTGACGGCTCTATCGCGTATCTCGCGTCGCGATAGAGGTCCTTGTTCGGTAATGATGTTGGTCACCAGACGGTAAGGTGTATGGTCAAAGTAGAAGTTACGTACGCTGACGCCTGCGGGTGGTTGCTCAAGCACCTCCTGTGGCTCTTTCTCTTCGAGTAGTTGCAGATTGCTGGCTCTGTGCTGGGGATCGTGTTCATGCCAGCGTTGGTAGGAGATCTTGAGGGTCTCACAGAGTACATAGAACGGGATCGTATGTCCGTGCGCGGCCCAGGCTATGAGCGCAGTCCCTGCTTTGTTTAAGACATCGCCATTGACGAGGATGCTATCGGCACCCACTACGACGCTCTGGCAATCGGGTAGGAAGATATCGGCCTGTGCATCCGTAATCAAGGTGACGGGTATGCCCATCTCGCTGAATGCCTGTGCTGCATTGACTCCTTCATAGCGTGGACGTCCCTCCAGGACGATAACGCGTTCGATCTGCTTATGCAGGGCTCGAAAGACGTCGAGTACCGTTCCAGAGATGCTACAAGTCATGATCTGTCCTGTGAGCAGTGGCTGTGCATAGTGTGCCAGCTTTTCGGTCGCTGTCTCATACTCTTCCAGCAGGCGTTGCGCCTCGTTCTTCATCGCCTCCAGACCCTCTTCGTGGACGCTGACAACCTGCCCCATGGCGCTGGAGAGCGCAGCCATCGCCGGTCGTGCACGGGCGATCTGTGCGGCGCTGTAGATGACTTGCTGTAACTGTTGTTCGTCTGTCTGGTCATTTTCATGACCTTCTTGTGCTGTGCTATCAGCGATAGCGTGCAGAATAGTGAGTGCCTCTTTGACGAGCCAGCGAGATCCATGTTCGCGGTCGCCAAGCACCTCTTGAATGCGTTTTTCTACTGTTTCCATGTTATTTTTAATACTCTATGGTATTTCTACAGGCTATCGTATCTATGATACCCTGAGAATATGCTCAGATAAGATACTGATCGACGCTTGTCTGCCTGGCAGTTGCGTGATTACACTAGTATGATACGAGCCAGTGAGGGAGAAAATATATGTATACTCATAAGTCAGGGTCAGAACGCCAGACGCAGCGTACCCAACAATCGGTGTCACAGGGTAGCGAGTCCATACAGGCGCTGCTCCATCTTGAGCGCAACAGCGGAACTCCGCTCTATCGTCAGATTAGTCAGGGGATGCGTGAAGCTATCCTTTCTGGTGCGCTGGCAGAGGGGTCGCGCCTCCCTACAGAACGCGCTCTGGCTCAGGTTTTACATGTCAATCGTACAACTATTATGAACGCTTACCATGAGTTGTCAAGCGAAGGACTGATAGAGGGCCATGTTGGGCGAGGGACACTGGTTAAAAGGAGCTATGTGGGTCAGGATGAAGACTATGTCGATCAAGAGATGCCGTCCTGGCTCTTCGGTTTAGCTGCGGGTGAGGATGCTGTTCTGGGTGAAGATGCACGTCTGCTTAATGAACAGGTCCTAACCGAAGAACATGCAGAATATGGGGAGGATGGAGAGCAGCGCAACCGAACTGCTGTTGGGAAATATGCTGCGCAGCGTGCGGTGATCTCATTGGCGCAGAGTACTCCTGCGGCGGATCTTTTGCCAGTTGAGTTGGTACGAACGGTGGTGGATGCCGGTCTGGATCGCGCACGTGAGGAGGCACTGGGTTTCTGTCCTGTTGAGGGTGCGCACAATCTGCGGCGTACCATTGCGGCCCGCATGCGTCAGCGTGGTGTCAACGTCGATGCGCGCAATATTCTGGTGCTCTCCGGTTCAACACAAGGCCTGGGCCTGATCGGACGTTTCCTGTTGACCTCGGGTGATGAAGTGGTCGTCGAGGTACCAACATACCTGGGGGCTATTCAGACTATGCGTGCTCTGGGTGCGCGTGTGATTGGTATCCCGGTCGACCGTGAGGGGATGCGCGTGGATCTGTTGGAGTCTGTACTGGCTCGCCGTCAGCCACGTTTTATCTATACGTTACCTACGTTTCAAAATCCCACTGGCGTTGTGCTATCACCCGAGCGGCGACGGCATCTGTTGCAGTTATCACGGCGGTATCAGGTTCCTATTCTCGAAGATGACCCTTACGGTGAGCTGTATTTTACCGCTGATGCTCCTCAGCCACTCAAGGCACAGGATACCCATGGCAATGTGCTCTACCTCAGCACATATTCGAAGCTCCTGGCTCCTGGACTCCGTGTGGCCTGGCTCGCGGCTCCTGAGACCGTTGTTGAGCGCCTGGCACTGCATAAGCAGGTCTTCGATCTCAACACCAACGCGTTAGGGCAATGGATTGTCAACGAGATGCTGCATCGTGACGAGTTTGAGCTCTATCTGCGCACATTGCGGCAGAGTTATAAGCACAAGTTAGAGCTTATGCTCACCGCGATCCAGAACTATTGGCCCGCAACGGTGAGTATTCAGCCTCCTACTGGTGGTATGCATCTCTGGTGTCGTCTGCCGGGTACTATGCGAGCTCGGGCCCTTTTGCGTGAAGCCGCTCGTGAGCAGGTTACTTTTGTGATTGGCGAGCCATTTCATGTAGACGGTGGTGGTCATCACTATATCCGTCTCAGCTTTGCCGCTGTCTCTGACGAAGAGATTACAGCGGGTATTCAGCGTATCGGGATTGCTATGCAGCGTCTCCTCACACAGCAGCAACCCGATAATGGTCAGGCTCGTCCGAGTGAACGTTTACCAGTCATCTGATACGGTAATGAGGAAAGCTTGCAGGTTCTTGCCCTTCCTTCATATACTGCTGCCATTTTATACAAATACAGAATATTTCCCCCATTTATCCTAAGCATTTGATGAATAACGCGATACGCTGTATCTTAGGGGAGAGAATGTTATTCTACTAGTAATAAGAGTATGCGAGATGTGCCTGGTGGGGTATATGGAAGAGGTGGTTTATTATGAAGCATAATCAGCGTCATCAGCCAGATGATGACGCGAAAAAAGCATCTGGCATATCTGCTCATGCCGACGCTACGAATAAGACAGAGGTATCGGAACAGGGGGCGCGGGGTGAGCAGCGTGAGGAGGGGGAAGTGGACGGGGCTGCCATCGCTGGAGTCTCTATCGTGCGGAGCAATACTCCTCGGCCGTTCTCCTTTGAGACACTGAAGGCCGTCAGTGGACATTTTAAGCATTTCCCGCTCGACGCGTCGTCGCTTGTACCTCCTGTTTTTCCTACCCAGGCACCTTCCGCGCCCCCATTGCCAGAAGAACTGGGAGGACCAGAGGCAATCAATGCTGCTATGGCAGATAGGGCTGGTGTGCCTGCTACCACAACCGGTGAGGTGGGCGAACCGGAGGACTCTGACTCTGACTCTGGCGATGCACTCGATGCACTGACCGCATCCCCTGGTACAGGTCTGTCCACAGCGCTATCTCTGACGGAGTCGCAGCGACCAGATGACCGTATACAGGAGTTATTGACAGATCCCAAAGAAGATAGTAGCAGGTTGGAAGAGCGTAAGGATCGGGAGGATCGGGAGGAGCTAGTGATGCAGGAAGAGCGAGGCAAGCATGCGAATATGCTTGAAGAGAGGGGAGAGCGTCTCTCTGTGCGAGAGCTTAGCAGAGAGTTACCGGAATTCCTCTGGCTCTTTGAGTACGGCCTGGAGATGGATCCTTCTATTTTGAATAGCCCTGAACGGCTGGCGCGGCTGGCGCTTCCGTATGGACCTGCCGTTCTTAAGGGGTATACGTTGGTGCTGGGTGCGCAATCTATTCATGGGAGTAGCGGATCAACAATTGTGGCGATTGTGCCGGATTCAGATCCTGATGCTGAGGTTTGGGGCATGCTCTATCGTATCCCACGCCGGGTGACGGAGGCGAATGGTGATGAGCCTTCGTTGCTGGATACGATTCATGCTGCGATTACACCGCAGAAATTCTTTAAGGGGGTAGAGGTTGTGGTACGGGAGACCTATCGAGAACGCGATGTGACGAGTATCGCATATGTAGCAACTGATGTTGCTGCCCAGCAGTTGCATCTTGTTACGACAAAGGAGTGGGACAAAGATCCTGCTTTTATACAGCGTCTGGCGACAATTGCACAGAAGCAGAAGTTACCCGCGAGCTATATTGAGCAGTTTGTGCGCAATCAGTTGCGCCGGGAGCACGTTCCTGCTGTCGGGACGTTGCCATTGACACCAAAGAGTGGTATGAGTGCAGCCCACATGGCGAGTACACCAGATGCGGCTGGCGCTGAGGATGCTGCTGATACAGTGCACTCGGCAGGGAACAGTCATCATGTTCCTGTTTCTGAGCGACCGCTCTCGCTACCGGAGGGTTTGCATCTGCATACAGCACATTTTGCCGCTCATGCGACGATTCCGCTCTCGGCACTGGGAGAAGGCGAGGCTCCTGCTGGGACGCCTCTCCCTGGTAGTGAAAACTCTGTTGATGCATATCTGAGTACGGGTCAGATTCCACGTTCGATGGCCGGGACAAAGACGCGACAGACCGATCCATGGTTGTTATCGTTCGCGCTTTATCTGGCCTTGCTTCTCTTGCTCGCGCTCACCTTTGCGGTCTTGCAGGGTCTGGGTCTGATGAATGCCCTCTTCAATAGCAATTTTACTCCATTAGGTGTACCGTGGCTGGTGATGATGTATGGCTTGCTCGGCGGCTGCATTAGTAGCATTGTCACATTGAGTCGTTTTCGTTCGGACTGTCCACCTGCGTTTATTATCGTTACCTGGTTCACTCGCCCATTTATCGGCTCTATCCTGGCTGTGCTTAGCTATGTTCTGCTCGCCAGTGGCATCTTTGATCTCAACTCCAGTCATATGCCACTTTTCCTACTTGCAGGTGCGCTTGCTGGCCTGACTGAGGGCTGGCTATTTTTTCGTTTCTTTTTTTCAATATCCTGATCAGCGGATCGTGAATCAGGTTGAGAGCTAGCTTTGATCTCAACCTGATTCAGCGAAGTGTGATGCTAATGAGTATCAGCCGTTTCGATATCGAAGATGGCGTGTATGACCTGTTCTGGATCGTGGCGTGCGAGTGTATCGTCTTGCAGATTGAGGCGAGTGGCGACAATATTTGGCACTAGCTGTACGAGATGGTCGTGATCGACGATTACAGGCTCGCTACCCTCTTCATGATACATCTTGATGACATCCGATGGATATTTACCAGCGTTGACCAGAACTCGGTCAACCCGCGCTCCCAGATAATGATGAATAACATTTACAAAGTCTGATGCTTTGTAGCCGTCGGTCTCGCCATGCTTGGTCATCAAATTACAGATATAGACCTTTTCGGCCTCTGACTCGCGTACTGCACGCGCAATCTCAGGCACCAGGAGATTGGGGAGCAGGCTTGTATAGAGATCGCCAGGGCCAATGATAATCGTATCAGCGCGGCGGATAGCGCGGATGGCTTGCTGGCAGGCGGCTGCATCAGCAGGCTCTAACCGCAGATTACGGATTGGCGAGAGCTCTTCGGGGTGCCTCTTACCACGAGTATCGATCACTGTCTCGCTACAGATGGTGGTTCCATCCTCTAGCTCCGCGCTAATCGTGGTCTGCGCAAGCGTAACCGGAACAACGTTACCAGCGGTGTCCAGGAGCTCCTGGGCGTCAGCAATGGCGAGTAAGAGATCATCATTATTAATATCTTGCAGACCCTTTAAAATAAGATTACCCAGACTATGTCCACCAACCCCACCACCGTTGGTGGCCTCACTGCTTTCACCCGTTTCCTCAAAGCGATGCATAAATACGTCTCGCCATAGCGCTCCGTTACGTGCCAGCGCTACTAGCGACATGCGTAGATCTCCTAACGGCAGCTGACGATGAAACTCGTCCATGAGTCGGCGCGAACTGCCGCCACTATCAGACATGTTAACGACTGCGCTAATAGTGAAGGGATACTTCTTTAGATGGGAAAGGAGTGAAAATGTTCCTGATCCTCCGCCGATAGTTACTACACGGCGTCCTGCAAATTCGTCTCCTGTGCGATAATTTCTCTGCACGGGGTTTCTCCTTCGGCTGATTTCAGGTTCGGTATTCACGATAATTTCCTCTTGCTAAATGTGTGGTGAAACGCATACCTCTGAGAGGTAGATTGGCAGATCGTATATCTCAGGTATGTGTATTTTCATGTTTTTTTAGGACAGCGGTATCGTATTTACTACTGATCCGAAAACTTGCGTGTGCGAGCACTAGCGACGCCAGTCGCGTTGGTTTTCGGAATAAGATCTTAGATGAACAAACTTGAATGTATGCCGTGCTTTCGTATGTAGACGAGCGGCATAAAATATGAACGTGTCACAGGGCTCCCTACTTTGTATATCGGGTTTTCGTTTGCTCTTCAATAGTCTACCACGACCGTATAACTCATGCAAGAATTATGCTCTTCTCCTCTTCCCTGTTACTCTTTTACACACTTTTTCCTGCTTGGTATGTTGAGTTATTTACTACCTGTATATATAGTTTTATTCTCTAGTATGCTAAATAGGAGTGTCTTCAGGACAATCTTTTTATCTTACTTTCACTATTTTCATTTCCAGAAGTACTATGTTCTTGTGTAAGTGCATGAATTACGCTATACTATGCTTACGGACATCTTCCCGTCGCTTTGTGGGCGCGGTGGCGGGGTACTGGTGTCCGTTATCCTTTCTGATCATATCTAAAACACTTCTTGTGCCAGCTATGCATCTTCACCCCTACTCTATTCTACTTTATACAGAAGGAAAAGTCACTCAATATTCTCTTAACACTGTCTATTCCTCTCTTAGCGTATGTGTTATAATTGCACATATTTTTGAGAGGGAGGGACGCATTCTTGGCACAGAACACTGATAGCGAAATGCTACTTTATCGGGCACGACTTTTGGTGGAAGAAGGAAGATACGATGCAGCTGTCGCCGTGCTGGAGACAGTACATCCTGCGGGGAGGCAGCGGCTGGAGGTTGCCTATCTGCTCGGCTGGTGTTATGTGCAGCGTAAACAGTGGGTGGAGGCTTGTGTTATTCTGGAGCCGATCTTAGGTGGGAGGGAGCCAGGCTTTTATGTGCTGGGTTTTCAGGGAAAAGAGCTTGAGCGTCAAGACTTCCAGAGCTACCATCTTCAAGAGCGCGAGCTTCAGGCACTGACGTTGCTCTTGTTAGGTTTGGGCGCTATTAATATGGCGATGTATGAGGATGCCTCATTCCATCTGACGCATTGCTTAAAGGTACTGCATGATCGGCGTGTGCATCTACCTCGTGTACGTATCTATGCGCGCTTTTCCCTGGCGATGACCTGTCTTATGCGAGGCCTGTATACACAGTCTATTCAGCATTATGAAGAGGCGTTGCGCCTCTGTTCTCACTACGCTGATGAGGAGGCCGTCCCTGATATCCACCATGGTCTCTGTGACGTCTACCGCTCCCGCGGAGACCTTGTGAAGTCCTACGCGGCTGGTAAGGATGCTCTGCGTCTCTATGAAGAGCGTGGAGATCAGCAGATGATTGCTCGTATGCATAGTATGCTGGGACGCGTCTGTCTGCTCTTACAGCAGTACCAGGCTGCGGCTGATCACTATATGCTGTCCCAGGCGATTGCGCTGGCTGGTGGTGGTACCACACTGGTGATGGTCAATTATGCCGCACTGGCGGAGGTTTACCTGGCCGAGCAAAGACCAGCGGATGCGCGCCACTACGGTCAGCTTGCGCTGACAGCTATGAAGCAGAGTAGCGATCTCCATATGAGTGGCCGTGTCTATCTGATCATCGGTAAGATTGCGCATGAAGAGGCCCGGCATGCCAGCGGAGACGAGCGACAATCGCTATTGAATACAGCGGTCTCCTGGTACACGCAGGCCAATGCCTGCCTGGAGACTACGCAGGCCTACAGTGATATGGCGGAGCTTTACGATGGTTGGGGACAGGCCCTTGAAGATCTTGGACGTGTGGCAGAAGCGATTCAGTGCTGGCGTGCAGGTTTTGCTATGCTGCACGAATCGAGGTCAGTGAGTCAGCCATTGAACTCTCTTCTTTCATAGCCAATCAGGTACTATTTTACATGACATTCGCTCGTTGCCACGCGTTAATGTCATGTTACGTAGATACATATACAAGAGAATTTCTATCCATTGTTATAATGGTACTATTCTACATAAGACAAAGAAGATAGCGCGAAAAGGGAAAAAAGAGATGATTCAGCTTGATCAGCGCCAGCTTGGAGCCTCTGGCATCGCTGTGCCTGCACTTGGTATTGGCACCTGGAGTTGGGGCGATAAGAATTTCTGGGGCTATGGAACAGATTATACCCGTGATGATATTACGCATGTCTACCAGTTGTGCCTGGATAATGGTCTTAATTTTTTTGATACGGCGGAGATCTACGGTAAGGGTGAATCCGAGCGTATTCTTGGTGAATGTGCTCGTCAGGATGGTCACCCAATCTTGATTGCCAGTAAATTTGCTCCGATACCACCACGTTTCTCCGCGGATACCCTGTTGGGCGCATTGGATGCGAGCCTGGAGCGCCTGGGTGTCGATCATATCGATCTCTATCAGATTCACTTTCCTAATCCTGCCTTTAAGCTCAATGCGCTGATGGATGCATTGGCTGAGGCGGTTCGTTCAAAGAAAGTGCGTGCTGTTGGTGTGAGTAACTACAATGAGCGCCAGCTACGTGCGGCCCATGCTCGTCTGGTCCGGCACGGTATTCCGCTGGCTTCCAACCAGGTCCACTATAGTCTGCTGCACCGCAATCCTGAGCATAACGGTGTGCTGGGTGCTTGCCGTGAATTGAATATTGCTCTGATCGCTTATAGCCCACTCGAACAGGGGCTACTCACCGGAAAATATCGTGTTGGCAGTAATACGCCGCATCCTAATTTCATGCGTCGTCTCCGGCCTGGCTATCGTCGCTCACATATAGAGGCCATGGAGCCGTTGATTGAGGCTCTGGATGCGATCGGACAGGCACACGATAAGACCATTGCACAGGTTGCGCTAAACTGGTTGCTGCAGCAGGATGAGTTGATCATCCCGATCCCTGGTGCAAAGAATCTGCGTCAGGCGCGTGATAATGCTGGTGCCGTGGGCTGGCGCATGAGCGAAGCCGAGCATGCGCATATCTCGCGCGTTGCTCAGCTCTAATTGGTGCTCTCTGCCCCGCAAAGATAGCACGAGCTTGTATGCTACATATATAAGGCAACAAGCTCGTGTTTATTGTTTCTTGTCAATGATGGTCTGGAACTGTTTGGGATTGTCCAGGATACTATGCTTCCGCTTTCAGGCGTATGAGCATAATCCCTAACCAGAGCAGCCATGCGGCAAAGACGAGTGTTGCTAACGTTGTAAGTGTGCTTTGTCCGATACCTGGTGCGCTTAGTACAGCGACCGCGCTGATACAGAAGATCGCGCCAGCAAAAAGGCCTGCATAGCCGAAGAGCACCCAGGAAGTCGGCCAGAGGTTCTTGCCTGTGCGTGCAATCATCGCGCCAAAGAAGAGCGCGCCCATGCCGAGGAGCCCGGTGCCCAATGTATTCGTGAAGATACTGAGCAGTGGTAGATAGGTCTCAACGTTCTCACGTGCTGCGTTCGCTGTACTATTCCCAATGATAAAAAGATATCCTGTGCTAATAATCAGTCCGAGTAGATAAATACCCAGCCCGATCATACTGAGCCAGATCGCTAGCACCACAAAGCTCTTGCCGCGCCATGCATACTCCGGCATGGCGAGTTGCCCGCCTTCAGCACCGGCTATCTCTTCGCCCTCGTTCGCTGCCGTCATGGCAGCGTTGTCTGTAGCAATCTCCTCCTCTTCCTCCTCATCATCAAGCTCTTCTGTTTCATCAAGCTCTTGCTGATACATGATCTCCTGGGCGACGATAATGCGATAGAGTGCGTAAGGAAAGGAGATCAGCAAGATAAAGGCGATAATCAGCAGTGCGCGATCAATGAGAAATGGTGACATGTGCGTACTGATCCATGCTAGATAGGCGATGTAACGTTGCGCACCAGCGTTGCTCTCGGCCTGACCAAAGCCGGTCGGGTTCAGGATGAGTAATTGGTAGAGCGGCACCACCAATAAAAGGATCAGAGCCGCGACGATATACGTTACTCCATTCGTACGGAGCCGAGCCAGTAAACCACGTTTCATAGATGTATCCTCAAATAAATATTGTTGGCGTCTCATTGTCTCTATATAAGAATATTCCAGAGATGACAGCTTTTTGCAAGGTGTGTTGTGGATTTGCTTGTTGTTTCCGTTGTTGTTTATAGGTCTTTGCTACTATATATGGTAGGATCTGGTAACGTGTTGTTGTGTCGAAAGGAGCATCTAAGGTGCCAAGAGACCTTCCTCTGGGAAATGGAAATCTATTAATCAATTTTGATAAGAACTATAATGTGCGTGATATCTACTGGCCTCATGTAGGTCAGGAATTGCATACTGCCGGTGAGATATCGCATACTGGCGTATGGGTGAATGGTCAATTCGCCTGGCTCGATGCGCCCGAGTGGCAGCGTACTCTGGTCTATGACCATGAGACGTTAGTTTCTCAGGTGACATTGATTCATCCAACGCTGCAACTTCAATTGATCTTTAACGATACCGTTGATTTCTATCGTCCAATCTTTCTACGCCGTGTCCAGGTGACCAATCTGGCGACGACGACGCGCGAGGTGCGTTTATTCTTCCATTATAACTGGCACATCTGGCAGGATACGGATGCCAATACTGTCTTTTATGATCCTGAGTTGCAGGCCCTGGTGGCGTATAAGGGTCGTGCCTACTTTTTACAGAATGGGCAGATCGGTGAGGGTCCGCATGCGCAGGTCGGGATCAGTAGCTGGGCAACCGGTATCAAAGAGTTTAATGGCGCGGAAGGCACGTGGCGCGATGCGGAAGATGGTGTGTTGAGTGGCAATCCGATCGCTCAGGGCTCCGTAGATGGAACGAGTGGTCTGCATATTCCTGCTATCGCTCCCCAGGCGAGTGAAGTTGTGTATCACTGGCTTGCGGTGGGTGAAGATCTCCAGACGACCAAAGTTCTGAATACGATGCTTCGTGAGCGTGGTGCGCAGGATTTTCTATTCCGTACCAGCAATTACTGGCGGGCCTGGGTAAATAAAGATCGTCAGGATTTCGCTGATCTGCCAGCCGATCTGGTGGACCTCTATAAGCGTAGTCTGCTGGTGATTCGGACCCAGATCGATCATGATGGTGCGATTATTGCTGCGAATGATGCTGATACCGAGTTCTTCTCACGCGATACCTACTCGTATATGTGGCCGCGCGATGGTGCCCTGGTCGCTAATGCATTGAGTCATGCTGGTTATGCTGAGATTACGCGTAACTTCTACGCGTTCTGCCAGGCAGTGATGATGCCAGGTGGCTATCTACTCCATAAGTATAATCCCGATCGTTCGTGGGGGAGTAGCTGGCATCCCTGGATTGATCATACCGGTGCGGCTCAGTTGCCAATACAGGAAGACGAGACGGCGCTGGTGATTTATAGTCTCTGGCAGCATTACCTGCAACATCAAGATATTGAGTTTGTCGGTTCGCTGTATCGCGGCCTCGTGGTCACTGGCGCAGACTTTCTGACCAGCTACCGAGAGCCTCTTACCAATTTGCCGGGACCATCGTTCGATCTGTGGGAGGAGCGGCGTGGCATCCTCTCCTATACGACGTCGACGGTCTATGCGGGACTCGATGCCGCTGCACGTTTTTCCACCCTTTTCGGTGAAGAGCAGCTTGCTGCAAAATACCAGACTGCAGCCCAGGAGATTAAGGATGCGACTCTCAAATACCTGTGGGATGAGGAACATGGTCGCTTCGCGCGTATGATTACGGTCGATGCCAATGGGACGATCCAGAAGGATATGACGCTTGATAGTAGTCTGTGTGGTCTCTTCCAATTCGGTATGTTCATGGCACATGATGAGCAGATTGAGCGTACGATGCAGCAGCTAGAGCAGACGCTGTGGGTAAAGACCGACGTCGGTGGGATGGCACGCTACGAGAACGATTACTATCATCAGGTAACCCAGGATCTCTCGAAGGCACAGGGGAATCCCTGGTTTATCTGTACTCTCTGGCTCGCTCAGTATCGTATCGCTCATTCAACTACTCTGTCCGAACTCAGTCTGGCGCTGCCATTGCTGCGTTGGGTGTGCGATCATATTCTGGATAGCGGAGTCATTGCGGAGCAGGTCGATCCGTTTAGTAGCGCGCCGCTCAGCGTCTCACCGCTGACCTGGAGTCATGCTGAATACGTTATGACAGTTCGCTGGTATCTCGGTCATCGTCGCCGCCTCACGAGTAGTGAGACGAATAATAACGAATAATACTGCCAACCCTGAATAGCTCGTATGTTATCATTCAAGCAATGTGTGCGCCGGCCTGGCTGCTTATGTTGCTTGAATTCTGCCCCAGATGACTCCCTGTTTTTCTAGTGTTTTCTATGGCTTGATGGATAGCATTGAGTGTAAGGCAGAGTTTATTGTAACTAAAAAGCCATGCATCACGTATACACGATATGAAATCGCGTGATTTGCGTATCTGGGAGGGTTTGAATGCCGCGTTGGCTTTATTTTCTGTTACTTTTTACTGTATTAGCTATCATTTTCGATTTTTTCCCCTTTCCTCCATTGTTCCTTTTCGTGATCGCTGGACTGGGTATTGTTCCATTGGCGGGTCTGGTCGGTGTCGCTGTTGAAGAGATTGCGGAGCGCACTGGAGAACGTATCGGTGGCTTGCTCTTTGCAACTTTCGGCAATGCGACCGAGTTGATTATTGGTATCCTTGCGCTGACAAAGGGGCTGGTCAGTGTCGTTAGTGCGTCAATTATCGGTTCTATTCTTGGTAATGCGCTCTTAGTGCTGGGTGTTGCGGTCTGTATTGGTGGCTTTAAGCATGGTCGCCTGCATTTTGAAGCGCGCCCGGCCAGCCAGTATGCCTCGTTGCTGGCGCTCTCGATTGGTGGTCTATTACTACCAACTATTGCAATGCTCTTCGCTGAGCGTGCTCATCAACCCTTTATCGCAGAGCACCTTATTATGCTATCGGACTTTGTCGCCGTCCTGTTACTTTTGGGTTATATCTCCTTTATTCTTTTTAGTGTCTTTGGCATTGGTGATAAAGGCGAGAATCCCCAGGATCAGCAAGAACGTGAGATAGAGCAGCAGGAACCGCTCTTTGGCCCCTATTCTGCTGCCGCGCTAGCGCGTCTGTTAGCATATCGTCATCAGATAGCGCATGGTACCGTGACCGCGACGCGCTCAGGTGTATTGCGCCAGCTGGACTCGGCTGCGAACGCAGTGGCACAGGACATAAATATAAATGCTTCTAAAAGTACTGTTTTAGCTAAGGCGAGCAATTTTACTGATATTGGAAACCCTCCTGCAAGTGCGCATATGCCTGTCAGTGTTACGGGGAGTGGGGATGAGGCGAAAACGCCACCGCCGCTCTGGCGCAGCATCGGCTTGCTGGCACTGGCGACTATCGGTGTTGCGCTCCTTTCTGAAATCCTGGTGGGGACGATTGATCCAATGACTACAGTGCTGCACTGGAATCCGGCCTTTGTTGGACTGATCTTTGTCCCGCTGATCGGTGGTATCCCAGAGTACTTCAACACTATCACTATGGCGCTCGATAAACGAATGGGTATGGTACTGGCGTCATCGGCAGGTTCTTCAATCCAGATTGCGTTACTGATGGCTCCCATTCTTGTACTGATAAGCCTGTTTATGCCGGGGCGTCTGGATCTTGTCTTTAGCCTGGTAGAGATCTCTGTTCTTGCGCTTGCCACGTTTCTCTTCAGCGAGATTACGAAAGATGGAGAGTTGGTCTGGTTGGAGGGTTTTCTACTGATCTTGTTGTATGCGATGATGGGCGGGACCGTCTTTTTGTTTGGGAACGCGTGACGAAACTGTGGGCATTGAGGAGATTGTGAGAGCTCGCGTCCTTCTGTAATCTGGGAAGGACGCGAGGGTGGATGTGGTGGGAGGAGGTAGCACCAGGGTAGCGGAATTTACAGTGGAATCGACAGGACATTATGACCTTCGCGCCCACTGTGGACAAGGTGTGAGATGAATAGCTCTAGTACAAAGGGCTTTTCATACAGCGGGTTACGTTCTTCGTCCATAAAGAAGACATGGAGACGTTCCCGGCGACCACTGGGACCGCTACCCAGGGGCTGCATAGGTATTAAGACTTCGGCGACATAACCCTCTGCTGGAATAGTGACGTCTGCCTGCTGCACAATATACGCATAGTTCTGGTAGAGTGCAGAGCGAACCTCGATATGGACGACGTTCCCTTCACAAAGTGCGCTCAGACCACCCTCAACCTCTGTTTTATGCACAGGGCGACCGACAACATTGATACGCATCGTGTAGCTTTGATGTGGCTGGACGCGCATCGGTGTCTCGATCAGGGCCGCGGCAGTCGTGACATGCTGGTGCTCACCTAATAGGAAGCGCTGGATGCGTTTGATCAGCGACGACTCACCCTCAGCAGTGGTCTGCCCGTCGATGACCTTCTCGCCAGGTTGTGCATCTTTAGGATGCAGGATACGCGGCAACGAGCCAGCCAGAAGCTCTTTAATGCGTTCTCGTGAAGAGTGCTTCGGTTCTGTCCTGGTGCTGTTTTTCTCTGGTTGTAATGGAGCGTTTGCACTGTCCGATGCCAGTGCACCTGCATTGGTAGTGCGTGTCTGGCGGGACTGATTACCTGCCTCTCCAATCAGCGCTGATGCCAGTTTCATATCCTCTGTCCTGATCAGAACCGTCTCAATCTGTGCGATATTGTCGATATTGTCATATTCATCTGATCCTGAGCCAGAGTTGTTTTCAGTACCCTCCGTGGTGGTGGCAGTATCCGCTGGCAGAATGGCCATTGGAGCCTGCGTCTCTTCGTCTTGAACAGAGCCGGGTCGCTCGTCGACCAGTGCTTGACTGGTGTGTTTCTCTGCTGACTGTTCACTACTCATCGTACTCGTCGTGGCCTCTCTCGCGCGGGAGGACGTGAGGTCCTCATTTTCATGAGAGGACGCGAAGCCCTCTCCTACGGTATATTCATATGTTTTCTTCTCTGCGTTCAACCCTTCTTCCACTGCTGCCTCCCCGGTGAATGGTTCATTGAGTCCCAATTTGCCGGTCTTTATTCTGGAGAGATACCTGCGAGCCATCTGAGCCTGGATTGTGACGACTGAGTTGGTTACATCTGCAGGCACTTCCAGTAACGATCGTTTATTTACTTTGTCAGTTTCATTATCGACTGAAGTCGAAGTGATATGTATATCCGCGTTGCTTTTTCCCTGTGAGCCTGCCGTGACAGTACCTTTGGCGCGTGAACGCGGTAGGAGACTTGCTAATGCCTCGGAGAATGCGCCAGCGTTCTGGAAGCGCTCCTCAGGATCAATTGCGAGTGCTTGCATCACCAACTCACTGAGCACAGGATTGCAATGTGGATCACGCTCCAGCAGCGTTGGTAGGGCCTGCTGCGTGTGTTCTGGTGTGATGCCGGTGAGCAGGAGATAGAGGACAGCGCCCAGACTATAGATATCTGAACACGGTGCCGTTGCGCCCATCAGCGACTCGGGAGCGCGAAATGGTGAAACATGAGCATTATTCAATGGTTCAGGTATAAGCTCATATAATATATCGGGCAGCCAGGAAACTACCAGTACAGGTTCACCGCTGTAGTTATGTTGACTGATTAAGATCGTCTGTGGATCGATAGTGCCAAGCATGATATCCTGGCGATGAAGCTGTTCTAACGCACGACTCAAGCGGGCGATCCAGGTCAAAGCAAGCTCGGTCTCAGGGAGGCCGAGGCCGCTCTGCAACAGATCATGCAGTGTCGAGAGTTGGTGGGCAACCGTATTAGCCGCTGGCTGTGCGCTCGCAGACTCGTGTGTAGAGAGTGCGAAAGGCCAGCCAGAGATAATATAGAGATGCCCATGAAAGTAGCGCAGTTCGACCAGTGGCATAATAGCAGGAATACGCTGGCGGCGCAGGAGATCGTACTCCTGCTGCATCGCTGCAATCGCTTGTGCGCGTTCCGGCTCAGCGAGACTACTAATATCGACATCATGGATTACAACCGGCCGCTGCTGTTGGGTATCGAGTGCTAAAAATAGCTGTGCGGGAGGTTGTCTTTGAAGCAGAGAGGTGATACGATAGCGCGTGGTGATATCGGTATTCTTAAGTGAGGGAATTTCACCAGCGCCTTTCTCGACACGTTCGCCACACTGACCGCAGAACGTAGCAAAGCGAGGAAGCTCGGTATTACACCGCGTGCATCGTAGTATCTCTGGTTGTGATTGATCGAGGGAAGAATGTGTTACGCTCATGCTGCAAGTACGCCTTTTGTATTACTACTATCTATGCTCACAGGGAAAATTATAACACACTGAGCATGTTCACGTGCGTCATGCTGAAGCCTTGTAGGTAGGAGGTCAGGGAAAAGTTTTTTGGCAGGCTAGCACGTGTGTAATATTTGACCACTTGTCACTCGCTCTGTCTTTTGTTAGAATCGCTTAGGGACTATGCACGTATTTTATTCCCCCCTTAGGAAAGAAGGCTGGCTTTGCCGTGTCTTCTTCATGGATCGAGTGATAAAATACATAATGGTAATGAGAACCAATGTGAAGGATATGTAAGATCTCCCTCTGGTATTGAGCTTGAAATTACGATCCAATGTCCATCATCCCGGAGGTATGTTTTTTATGGAGTTCGCCACCCTTATATTCTGGATCTTTGCTGTGATCCTGGTGGGTGCCGCCTTATGTGCAGTGGGGTTCCGCAATATTGTGCATAGCGCTCTGGCTCTGGTCGTGGTCTTCGCCATGGCAGCCGGTATTTATGTCCTGCTCAATGCAGAATTCATCGCTATTGTGCAGATCCTCATCTATGTAGGTGCGGTTACCATCTTGATTCTGTTTGCGTTGATGTTAACGCGTATCGCAGGCAGCCGTCAAACAAATCCAGCAAACAAATTATGGCCGATTGCCGCTGTCATCTGTGCCGTTGTGGGTGCAACGATTATCTATGCGGTGACTACTAGCTACCATGTTGTCAAACCGGTTGTTACGGCTGCTGAGACTGCTCGCCAATTGCCTGATGGTATTAACAACGTCGTGCGTATCGGTCAATTGTTGTATAGTCCTACCAGTTACAGTTATGTTCTGCCGTTTGAGATCGCGTCCCTTGTACTGCTCGTAGCCATTGTAGGCGCTATTATCATCGGCAAAGAGGATTAGTGAAATGCTCACGCTCAATCATTTCCTGGTGCTGGGCGCTGTGCTCTTTTGTATCGGGTTATATGGTGCGATAACGAAACGCAACGCAGTTGCTGTGTTGATGGGCATTGAGATTATGTTGAATGCCGTTAACATTACAATGGTCGGATTTTCGTTCTTTAATACTCAGGTCGGGCAGTATTCACAACGCTTGACCGGTCAGATCTTCGCTATTTTCATTATCACTGTCGCGGCTGCTGAGGCGGCTGTTGCCCTCGCGATGATTATTGCTATCTATCGCAAGCGTGATACTGTGGATGTTGGCGAGATCGATATGATGAAGTGGTGATCAGATGTTGTATCAGTTGTCCTGGACAATCTTGCTTGCACCGATCGCAGCCTTCGTAGTGATTATCTTTGGTACGCGTCCGTGGGACCTGCTGAGTCGCCCCACTACCGATCACGACGATCATACTGTACATGATACTCATGGCGATCAAGATCATGGTGCTGATGATGATGAGGACCCTAAGGTCGCTCATATTTCAGTTGGTGCTCGTGTAAGTTCTTACGTTGCGATGCTTGTTATGGCATACGCCTGTGTCTACTCCTGGGTCCTTCTTGTTAGCACGATTTCTTCGAATGCCCTGCAACAGGGTATAACTGTGCTGTCATACAATTGGCTGCATGTCGCGAATATCGATTATTCAGTCGTTTTCCAGGTTGATCAACTTGGCATTGCGATGTTGGTGGTCGTGACGACGATTTCGCTGATGGTGATGTTCTACTCCCAGGGGTATATGGAGAATTCTGCCGGATACGCACGCTTTTATTCGTATCTGTCGCTGTTTGTTTTCTCCATGCTGGTTATTGTTTTCTCGCAAAACTTCCTGGTGATCTTTATTGGTTGGGAACTGGTCGGTTTGAGTAGTTATCTACTCATCGGCTTCTGGATCAATAAGCGTTCCCGTCCTGAGGAGCAGCGTCCTTCTCCGTCTGAGGCGAGTCTACAGTCTTTTATCATGAACCGTATTGGTGACGTCGGGTTTATTCTCGGTATCATGATTCTTTTCGCGAATACAGGTTCATTCGATTACAAGACGATCCTGGCGAATGTTCATACGATGAACCCCAATCTGCTGGGTGTAGCTATGTTGCTGATCTTCTGTGGCGCGATTGGTAAATCCGCTCAGTTCCCACTGCATACATGGTTGCCTTCCGCTATGGAAGGTCCTACACCTGTTAGCGCACTGATCCACGCGGCGACGATGGTTGCGGCTGGTGTCTATATGGTGGCTCGTACGTTCCCGCTCTTCTCAGCTGCGGCTCCCTTTGCTTTAGAGGTGGTGGCTTCGGTCGGTGCATTTACGGCATTCTTTGCTGCGACGATTGCGCTGGTCCAGTCAGACTTCAAACGTGTCCTGGCCTTCTCGACGATCAGCCAGTTGGGCTATATGTTCGTTGGTATCGGTGTCTCTACGCCTGATATCGGCGTTGGCCCTGGCATGTTCCACCTGTTCACACACGCATTCTTCAAGGCTCTGCTCTTCCTGGGTGCCGGTAGTGTGCTGCACGCTCTGCATCATGCGATGCATAAAGAGGTACAGGATGTACGCCTGATGGGTGGCTTGGCCTCGAAGATGCCGATCACTGCGATTACCTGGTTGGTTGCGGTGCTGGCGATCTCTGGTTTCCCTGGTTTCTCCGGTTTCTGGAGTAAAGAAGAGATTATTGGGCTGGCGTTACAGAATGGTCATCCGGTGATCTATGCTCTGACTCTGGTGACTGCTGGTCTGACGGCCTTCTACATGCTACGAGCCTTTATCCTGGCCTTCGGTGGTAAGGGTGGTAAGCTCGGTGGTCTGTGGGGTGGTCCATATCGCGGGTATGGTGAGGTCCATGAGTCTCCTAAGACGATGACCATTCCGTTGATTATCCTGGCTGTCTTCTCGATCTTCGCTGGTTACTGGACCGGTTTCTTCAGCTATGTTAACGTGACCGGCGTTCATGTCCCGAATCTAGACTTTGTTACACTGCTTGCTGATCCTCTCACCTGGGTTGGTGTGGTTATAGCCTGGATTGGTCTGGGTTTTGCCTGGTTCGTGTATGGTCGCTATGATCTGGTGAAGATCAATCAGTTTGTGCAGTCGAACGCTTTGCTGCGCACACTGCACCGTATTCTGTTCAACCGCTACTATATCGATACTTTCTACACTTGGCTCACCCAATTCGTTGTGCTCGGTCTCGCGGGTCTCGCCCAATGGTTTGATGCCAATATCGTTGATGGTATCGTCAATGGTGTCGCATTCGGTGTGACCGAGGCTGGTAAGGGTGCGCGCCATATCGAGACCGGTCGTGTACAGTCGTACATGCTGGGTTTCTTTGGCGGTGTTGCGGTGCTGGCTGTTGTGGTCGTTATTCTGGTCTCCACGGTCTGGAAGTGAGGATAGATAGACATGTCGATTTTCGGTTCTGATCTCACATGGATTATCCTGCTTCCCGTGCTGGGAGGCATCATTCTCTATGCATTTCCAACAAAATGGGCGCGCTGGGTTGCGTTGCTCGCCTCGGCTGCGACGTTTGTCCTGTCGATGGTCATTTTCTTCCGTATCCTGTCGGCCAATGGTATTACAGGCTTCGGTAGTTTACAGCACTTGCCCGATTTTATTAATACGTCCTGGATTAATGTTACCGAAGGCAACACGCACTTTCAGGTACGCTACTTCCTGGGCGTTGACGGTTTAAGTCTGCCGATGGTCATCCTGAATGCTTTATTGACCATGCTAACGGTGATCAGCGGTTGGAAGAGAGATAACGTTAAAAATTATCTGGCGCTGCTGCTTTTCCTTGAAGCTGGTGTGATGGGCGTCTTTATGGCGTTGGACATCTTCCTCTTCTTCCTGGCCTGGGAAGTCGAGCTGATCCCGATGTTCCTGCTCATCGGTATCTGGGGCAGTACTGCTGAGAAGCATGGGATGCCTGGTCGTATCTATTCGGCCTGGAAGTTCCTGCTGTATACATTCTTCGGCAGTATCTTTATGCTAGCCGGATTTGTGTTGCTGTACTTCAAAGTCGGCAGCACCGATATGCAGTACCTGTCGACGCACCTGATTGGCGGTACTACATCTGTCTTTGGTATCTCTATCACATTCCAGTTGTTGACATTCTTGCTAGTCTTTATGGCCTTCGCGGTCAAGATTCCAATGTTCCCGTTTCACACGTGGCTACCGGATGCGCACACAGATGCGCCGACCGAGGTCAGTGTGTTGCTGGCGGGTATCTTGCTGAAGATGGGTGCTTATGGCCTGATTCGCGTCTGCTTTGCACTCTTCCCTGGTGGCCTTGCTCAGTTCGCTGGGTGGCTGGCGGTGATTGCAGTCATTAATATCATCTATGGTGCGGCGATCTGTCTTGTGCAGAAGGATATGAAGAAGTTGATCGCGTACTCCAGTGTGAGCCATATGGGTATTATTCTGCTTGGTGTTGCGGCGGCGGCCGGTGCTGGCAATGGTATCTTCCCGGCCGGCGGTAGTGAGGCGTTCCGTCAGGTTGCACTGACTGGTGCGACGTTGCAGATGTTTAGCCACGGTATTATCACAGGCTTGCTCTTCTTCTGTGTCGGCGTGATCTATGATAAGGCGCATACACGTGAAATTGCGATCTTTGGTGGTGTTGCCAAGCGTATGCCGATGCTAGGGACGCTCTTTACGTTCGCTGCGCTGGCCTCGCTCGGCCTGCCTGGTCTGGCTGGTTTCGTCGCGGAGTATATGGTCTTCACCAGTAGCTTCCGCATCTGGACGATCCCGACGATTATTGCTGTCTTTACGATGATCCTGACTGCGGCATACCTGCTGTGGATGATCAAGCGTGTCTTCTTTGGCCCCTTCAATCCAAAATGGAGCTGGTTGCCAGATGCATCACCACGTGAGTTGATCCCGCTGTTTGCTCTGGCTGCACTGATCGTCTTCGTTGGTATCTATCCAGCACCATTACTTGATGTGATCTCAAGCAGTTTACAGCCAATTATTCATTCGGCTGTGACCATGATTAAGTAGGAGAGATCTCCCATGCGGTTGCGGTTGGCATGTCTGCGATCTCTGTACTGTCTGTAGAGTGAGTACTGTAGCGATCGTAGAGGCCATCCGACTGAAGGGAGAAGGAGTAGTTATGACTTTTCAAATATCCGATCTCTACCTGCTAGCACCTGAAATCTCGCTGACGCTGCTGGCGTTGGTGGTAATGGTCGTCGACCTGTTTGTCAAACGACATGCTGTTGTGGCTGGTACTGCTCTGATCGGTTTAATTATACCTGCGGGCTTTACGATTGCCCAGGCGTTGACGTTTACAAGTCCTCGGACCGGTTTCTTTCAGATGCTGGTATTAGATCAGTATTCTCTGTTTTTTGAAGTAATCTTTCTTATTCTCGCTGTGATTATGATCTTGTCCTCCTATAGCTATATAGGAAAATATGTCAAATCATACGGTGAGTTTTATGTGCTCTTGCTTTTATCAGTTGTCGGTATGATGCTGATGGCGAGCACAAGCGAGCTGATCACGATCTACATCGCTCTTGAATTAACGAGCTTCCCGCTCTATATCATGGCTGGCTTGCTGCGTAAGAGCGCCAAGTCGTCTGAGGCTGCGGTGAAGTACGTGCTGCTCGGCGCTATGTCTTCGGCGATCCTGCTCTATGGTTTCGCGCTTCTGTACGGTCTGACCGGGACAACCGATCTGGCTGGCATTGCGCATACCTTCACGACCTTCAGTAACGGTAACCTGATGGTTATTGTTGCGGACGTGTTGATCATTGCTGGCTTTGGTTTCAAGATCTCGGCGGTTCCGTTCCACATGTGGGCACCGGACATCTATGAGGGCGCACCAACGCCTGCGACGGCCTTCTTCTCGGTTGGCTCGAAGGCGGCTGGCTTCGCGGCATTGATTCGCGTACTGATCGCTGGTGGGCTCTGGCAGGTTGATGTGTTGCCATTAGTGACGGTGCTGGCTATCGTGGCTGTGCTGACGATGACGCTTGGTAACTTCGTAGCGGCAGTGCAGACGAATGCCAAACGTATGATGGCCTACTCAAGTATTGCGCAGGCTGGCTATATTCTGGTGGGAGTCGTGGCGACCGTTGCGATGGCCTCACATAATAAGGCAAGTGCTGCGTCTGGTATCTCAGCGGTCCTGCTCTTCATTCTAGTCTATGCTGTTACCAACCTGGGTGCCTTCGCTGGTATTATTGCCCTGGGCAACCTGACCGGTGGTGATAAGATCGAAGACTTCCGTGGCCTGTGGCAGCGTGCTCCCTGGCTGAGTGTCTGTACAGCGCTCTGTTTGCTTTCATTGGCTGGTATCCCGCCAATGGCTGGCTTCTTTAGTAAGCTGTTCATCTTCTCATCTGCCTGGCAGCTTGGTCAGCAGTGGCTGGTGATTGTTGCCCTGCTCAATAGTGTGATCTCGTTGGTCTACTATGGACGTATCGTGAAGTCAATGTTCTTCGATGCGCCACTCAAGAAAGACCATCTGGTCCCATCACTGGGCCTGAGCACATCGATCACCCTGGCGACTGTCGCTCTGATCGTCCTGACGATCATCGTCGGCGTCGTGTTGGACGCAGCCAATCCGGCAGCCTACAACCTCTTTGCTACCCTGATCCACTAATCTGCGTACAACGCAGCGGATCAGCGTATGTTGAAGTCGCAGAAACAACAAAAAGGATGCAACCGAATATATACTGGTTGCATCCTTTTTGTTGCTTCTTTCCTCTTTACTATAAACTTCATAAGAAACGTATTGTGAACCGTGCTATGATCTTTTAGTGGCAAACGTGTCCACCAATAAGCTGCATGCATTGTTCTTTGCTAATGACCACGATTTTTCCTGCATAGTCTACCTCAAGAAAAATGTAGCGAGTGCCGGCAGCATTCTTGAAGAGGGAAATCATTGATCGCCCTGGTGGCATGGAGCCCGGTCCAGACCAGATAATTTCTGGGAAGAGTTGCTGATCGATGGGAAAGCCATAGAAGCTTCCTCCTTCAGGATGGGGATCGGCTGCCAGTTGTTGTAAAGGGGTAATTTGCCAGTGCGCCCCATCCTCTGGAGAAGTAATATTCAGCATAATCGTTTGACCGCTACGATCCAGGTATTGCACGCGAATAACCCCAACGCTGATGCCATCGATTGTTCCCAACGGTAATACTATCGTGGGCAGGGTTACTGGTTGTTGCTTGTGACCAGTAGTCAGAGAAGAGAGCGCTGTAGCGTGGATCGTTCCTTGCTGCGACGATTTAAACGCATAATAGAAGCGAAACTCTTTTTTTGTGGTAATCTCGATCTCTTTTAAGGCAAAAGTCCCGCTGCTATTTTGAGCGAGCAGGGATTGTTGCTGTGTTGTCCATACCATGCGCTCTGCGATTGAGGTCGTTCTATTACCTGGTAGTGAGGTATTCCGCAGGGTCATGATGAGGCCTCCGAGTAGGAGTACACAACATACTGCAATCCCAATACCGAGATAGATGGCTCGTACGCGCTTTCGCGCAAGGAGAGCAGGATTATACTTACTCGGTGAGTGGAAAGAAGCCTGTGTCTGTCTGACATGCTCTGCTGTAGTATGTCCTTTCTCACTCTCTTCTTGCTCAATACGTGCCAGAATAGTGTGAACCATTGACTGGGAATAGGGGCTTGTAGGTGCTAGTGTAGAAGGATTAGATGGCTGCTCTGTTTCTGAGAGTGTGCCGAGCGCGTGATGAAGATGAGTGACCTCCTCGAAAAGGCGTTGGCATTCCTGACAATTTTGCAGATAGTGCTCAACCTGTACTTTTTCGTCAGCATCAAGTTCATTCGTCGCGTAAGCATCGAATAGTGGTAACCGTTCTTCATGCAAAGCGCTTACATGAACAGACGAATCCTTCTGATTTCTGGTATTCATCGATTATTTCTCCTGCTCTAACGCTTTGTAGACGGAACGTAAAACAACCAGCCCTCGTGTCACTCGTTTGCGTACCGCTTCTTTTGTCATGCCTGAACGATCTGCGATTTCAGTGTAGCGTTCACCTGCGACAAATCGTAAGATGATGCACAATGCATCTTCTGTTGCAAGCTGACTGAGCGCCTCATGTAACAACTCACGTACAACATAACGATCCTCCCATGCTGCAACAAAACTTTGAGGTTTTTTCGCGGACTCGCTGATCTGAATAGTATCGGTGTGATCCTCAGGCGAAAGAGCTATTCCGGTCCGCTTGTACCTGCTCTGTTGTTTAAGAAAGGTCAGCGCCTGATTTGTTGCAATACGATAGAGCCAGGGAGCCAGAGGATGGTTCAGGCTGAAGCGAGCCGTGTGCGCACTATTTTGTGCTGCAGATTGCCCATGGTGTAGTTGCTCGGGTGGTTGCCAGCGGGGTAAGTCGTAAAATGCTGCGATAAATGTCTCCTGGGTCAGGTCACGAGCATTTTCCCAATTTCCCAGAATCGATTGGAGGTACGTAAGTATAGGAGTTTCATAGACAAGAACAAGCTTGCCAAAAGCATTATGATCTCCACAAGCAGCCTTCCTTATATATTCATGCTCGCTATTGCCAGATACTGTTTCTTCATCGAACACCTTATTTATATTTCCTTCTTATCCACTTGGATTGATTGCGACTGAATATGGTCCATCTCTATGTTCATCTATAAGATAGAAACTCCTTTGCAGGCCAAAAGCGGACAAAATCAGGGCTCTTGTTTTTCAAGAGCCCTGAAAAGATTATTTACCAGGAATTGAGATCAGGCTGATATAATATTCGCTGTTATGTCTTTTTAATATTTATTATTCCGACGCTTTTAATATGTGATGTTGCTCTTTACATCTTTTTGAAAAGAGTCTAACGCTATATCTCTGGCAACGCTGTTGCTGACCAGCCATCGTGTGGCACCATTGTCTTTATGCTTTGTTGCTATTCCAGCGTGCAATGTGTTGTAGTAGTTTTGAGCGGTTGTTGGTGAGCCATGCTTCGCGCCAGAAGGAGTGTTGTACGCGGTCGCGTATAACTGCGTCGGTCTCCAGACCTGCGAGATAGCGACCGGTGCGGTGGACGAATGAGACTGCGTCGCGCAGGCGCATGACGTCAGGGATGGCTTGCAGCTCGGCTGCGCTTAGTGGGAGCTGTGCTATGTATGCGGCTCCAAAGGTGTCGATGATCTCCCATTCGCGCTCTGTTCCTGTAGTGCCGTATGGCCACCAACTCAGGGCGATACTCAGGTCGAAGATACGGATATCGACGCCGGAGAAGTCGAAGTCGAGGACGGCTGTGATGCGGTTGTCTTTGACAAGGACGTTGCCGGGATCGTAGTCGCGGTGCAGAATCTGTTGTGGAAGTTCTTCGTATAGTTTTTCTGTCTGTTCTATGATACTGCTAAACTGAGACTGGAGCTGTTTGCGTTGTTCTCTATCGATGGGGAGCTGTTCTATGGCGATCAGCGGATCTGGTACGAGTGGGTGACAATGTGCGAGATCTCCAAATGTGGTGACCTCCGGTGCTTGAAAGTCTGCCAGCGGTAGCTTTGCGAGTCCTGCATCGAGGAGGGCCAGGGTGGTGCCTGCTGCATGCGCCAGTAGCAGGTTATGACGCTGTGGTGGCCGATCTACCAGTTCGCCAGGTAGACGGGTTGTGAGTGTGGCCCAGGATTGTGTGCCCTTTCCTTCTTGCTCTGTGAGTGGAAGTGCTATTGCACTATCATGTGTTTTGATAAGGAGTGGCAGTGCAAAGGGGAGTTGCTGGGCATGGAGTGCAGTGAGCAGATGGTCTTCATGCTGGATGCGTGCGAGGCTGTGCTGCCCGGGAACAATGCGTAGTACGAGTTCCTGTTCATCCTCTGTCTGAATGAGCCAGATACGGTTATTAGTCCCGCCCGCCATGGGTGTAATCTCCTGGGGATGAGCTACCGGCCATGCTGCCAGTAGTGTCGTGATATTTTTGCTATCCGTAGTATTGATAGTGTTCATAAAAGATGGCCCCTTTCGCTATGCAGGTAGAATTTCATTAATTGATGAAAGATCCAGAAGAGAATAGAGACATTCGCGTAAGATATCGCAAATGATCGAAAAACAGAAAATGAAGCTTATGCCTCCCTCTCTGAGGGAGGACAGCCGCGCTGAGCGGCAGGAGGGAGGACATCGCTAGCAATTGCCTGTAATCCTCGATGACAGACAATGATGGCAAAGGTGATAGATAGCGTTTAATGATAAAGTACAACGTAATTCGAGGATCTACTCCCCCCTGCCGCTATCGCGGCTTTCCCCCCTCAAAGAGGGAGGCTTTAGCGACATTTCCTGTTTTGACGAGCATATGTCGTTTTTCTTTACCCCATTTCACCGATTCGTGTGGCTCTTTCGCTATGCACACATTACGCCAAATCAACCACAATTATATATGACGAACAATCTGCAAGAAATAAAGGTGTATTTGATAGCTTGTGTCGTGTCCTCGCGTCTCTCTATAGACCTTTTGGCAGTCTGGGTAGCATCTCTCTACAGACATGCGTTATTATGAAGGTAAGAATGATGACTGTATGGTATTAAAAACGCAATCGTAGATGCCATTCAATTGCATGGGTGGCAGGAATATAAAATGAGGAATAGATTGCATTATGTTTTCTGAAAATAAACAGTCTCCGACTTCATGGGGACGCTATCCAAAAGTAAAATCTAAACAGGTTGTACCTCTCTTCTGGCGCAGTGAATTGCCGGACCTTGCGAGCTTTGATGGGTCGGTCCTGCCATATGGATATGGGCGCAGCTATGGTGATAGCTGTCTCAATGATAGTGGTGTAACGCTGGATGCAAGCCGTCTTACTAATTTTATTGCGTTTGATGATCAAGAGGGCCTGCTTAAATGTGAGGCCGGTGTCTCGCTAGCGAATGTCTTAGAGCTAGCGGTGCCGCGTGGTTGGTTCTTGCCAGTTTCACCAGGTACGAAGTTTGTCTCGGTTGGTGGTGCGATTGCGAACGATGTGCATGGGAAGAACCATCATAGCGCCGGGACGTTTGGTTGCCATGTGACTCAGTTTGAATTGTTGCGCTCTACGGGTGAGCATATCATTTGTTCCCCGACGCAGAATCCAGAGCTTTTTCGCGCGACGATCGGCGGTCTGGGTCTGACTGGTATCATTATCTGGGCTGAGTTTCGCCTCAAACGTATTGTAAACCCTTATATTGATACAGTCTCGGTGCGTTTTGAATCATTGGATGAGTTCTTTGATCTGTCGGCTGAGTTTGAGCCACAGTATGAGTACTCGGTCTCCTGGGTTGATATGTTGATTGGTGAACCGAATACGTGTCGGGGTAAGTTCTCGGCTGGCAACAATAACCAGGACCCTGATCTGGCAAAGAAGCCTTTGAAGAAGAGTAAGCTTCCGCTGTCTATCCCGTTTGACCTCTCGCCTGCTTTGACCGTCAATCCGCTCTCGCTGAAAGCCTTTAATGAGCTGTACTATCATGTACAGGTCCAGAAGCGGGTGGAGAAGACGAGCTCCTATGAGCCTTTCTTCTATCCGCTGGATTCCATTCACGATTGGAATCGCATGTATGGTAGCCGTGGCTTCTTCCAGTACCAGTTTGTGATCCCCTTTGAGGATGGTCGCAATGGCATGCGCTCGATCATGCGCTTTATCGCGAAGAACGATGAAGGTTCGTTCCTGAATGTGCTAAAAGAGTTTGGCACGCGCAAATCGCCTGGTATGCTTTCATTCCCACGTCCTGGTGTCAACCTGGCGATCGACTTTGCCAATCGTGGCCCACGTACGTTGCGTTTCCTGGATAAGCTGGATCGTGTTGTCGAGGATAGTGGCGGTGCCTTCTATCCAGCGAAAGATGCTCGCATGAGCTCCGCTAGCTTTAAGAAGTGCTACCCCGAGTGGGACGAGTTCCAGAAGTATATTGATCCCAAGTTCTCTTCCACTTTCTGGCGTCGTGTCACGGGAGAAGAGAAGAGCTCGGTGCTGGTGTAGCGTAGCCGTGTGCAGCTTGTGTACAGGATCATAAAGAGTAAAAGTACGAGAGAAAATAAAGATATGAAAATAGCTATCATTGGTGCCAGTTCGGCGATCGCTCACGATGCGGCGAAATGCTTTGCGCGTGACCATGCTGAGTTTGTGCTGGTTGGTCGTTCAGAAGATAAATTGTCAGTTGTCGCCGAGGATCTAAAGGTCTGGGGCGCGCAACGTGCTGAGATCTATGTGCAGGATGTTACCGATCTGGAGCAGCACGAGGAGTTGTTAGCGCATACGATCGAAACCCTGGGTGGTCTGGATCTGATCCTGATTGCGCACGGTACCCTTGGTGATCAGCGCAAGAGCGAATTAAGCGTTGCCGAGACGCTGAAAGAGCTGAATAACAATGCGATCAGCGTGATCTCCCTCCTGACTCTGGTCGCCAACTATTTTGAGGATCGCAAGAGCGGCTGTATCGCTGTGATCTCCTCGGTAGCGGGCGATCGCGGTCGTAAGTCCAACTACGTCTACGGCACCGCTAAAGCCACTGTCAGCACCTTCTTACAGGGTCTGCGTAACCGTCTGGCGAAGTCTGGTGTCTCGGTTGTCACTATCAAACCTGGTACGGTTGCGACCCCAATGACTGCGCATATGAAACAGGGTCTGCTCTTTGCACAGCCAAAAGTTGTCGGCGAATGTATCTACAATGGTATTAAAAAGCATCGTGATGTGATCTATGCGCCTGGCTATTGGCGCTACATTATGTTTGTCATCAAGAGCATTCCAGAGAGTGTCTTTAAGAAACTTTCTGTCTAGCTTACGGATGCAGCCAGAACTCAGACTCAGAACTCAGACAGCGCGCCCTAAAACAATAGTGGGGCAGGGCCGGTCTCTCCGGACTCTGCTCCACTATTGTTTTGTGTTGTTATTGGAGATTATTAGATTGTTTGTTTATCAGATGCATTCGATACCGATCAAGATCGCTGCGAGTAGGATATATACATGGTCAGGCCAACGATGACCAGGATAACGCCGATACCGCCCATGCCGAAAATAAGGAATGTCATAGTTGATGAGCCACCACCAGATCCGCCACCAGTTGCAGCTGGCGTTGCCGTAGCAGTCGGGGTTACAACTGGAGATGGAGATGGCGTCGGCGAGGGGACTGCCGTAGCGGTCGGAGTCGCCTGTACGGCGGTGATGGTAAGCACGTTGTCGGCTTCCCCTTTGAGTGTTGTATCGTTATTCGCGACTACGTAGATATTGTAACTACCACCGGGTGCGGTCTGTGGTATGGTCAGCGTCACGCTAAAGGTACCATCCGAGGCCGACGTAACCTCTTGCTGCGCGATAGGTGTTGCCCCCTGGTTACTGGCGATGGCGACCGTCAGTGGTTGTGGTGGTAGCCAGTTACTGCCGGTAATGGTGACCTGATCGCCAGCGTTAGCTGCATTACTGCCGATGGCAATCGTAGGTGGCTGTGCGACAGTAAAATTTGCACTGGAGACTGCTGTGACATTGGTCTGGGCAGAGATAGCACAAATAAAATAGGCTGTTCCTGGCTGGCTCGCATTACTCGACCAGGTTGGGCTTATATTGAACGCGCCGTTCCCATCTGCCGACAGGACAGGCTGACTGGTGAATGCACTCGCGGCCAGATTGGCTGCGTTCCCTACATTGCAGGTACCTGGATCTGTAACCGTGTAGAGATTAATCTCGCTTCCAGGATTAAAACCACTGCCAGTTATCTGTATTTGGGTACCCGGTCGTCCCTGTGAGTTGCTACCGTTAGGCATAGCGAGATTGACAGTTGCGGTAGTCGCGGCAGGTGGTGTCGGGGGGTTGTCCACCGCAGTTCGCGGACTGGCCCAGACAGCTGTTGGTGTGCTAAGCGTGCTCAGGGCAATGTAGAGCAGAATGCCCGTGAGACCACACACCAGGACACCGAGAGACTTGATCAACGTTTTGAACACAATTAATTACTCCTGAGAACACAGCATTCGTACTTAAATAAACGATGGTGGATGAACACATGTAACGAGCAGGGGTATTTTCCTGCGTTCTCATCGTTTTGGTCATGCTGACAATACAATACAATACCATGCTGTGCTCGTCTAACGTTTGCCCCCATTGCGCTGGCGTAGCGCCTCATAGAGAGAGATGCTACCGGCGACGGCGGCGTTGAGCGAGTTGATACGACCATGCATAGGGAGCTTGACCAGGAGATCGCAGTGTTCGCGGACCAGGCGTCCAAGCCCTTTCCCTTCATTGCCTACGACAAGCGCCAGAGGTCCTGTGAGGTCGGCTTGCGTATAGAATGTATTCCCTTCGCCAGCCAGACCGACAACCCAGATATTGCGCTGCTTCAGATCGTCGATTGTACGCGTCAGGTTCGTCTCCTGCGCAATCAATATATGCTCGGTTGCGCCTACCGATGTCTTTACGACCGTGGCATTGACCTCAGCGGCCCGATGTTCTGGGATGATGACGCCATGAACCCCTGCCGCCTCTGCGGTACGGATGAGCGAACCCAGATTGTTGACATCCTGAATGGCGTCCAGGAGGAGCAGGAATGGAGCCTCTTGCTTCTGCTCGGCCAATGCCAGGATATCTTCGATACTGGCATATTTACGCTCTTCCACCTGTGCGATACAGCCCTGGTGGACCGCGTTATGGCTTATCTGATCGAGGCGTGAGCGTGGCACCATCTCCACATGGATATTCTGGCTTTGCGCCTCTTTAAGCATCGCGCTGATCGCGGGCGACTCACGTACACCCTCGGCGATCAAGAGACGCGTGACACGGCGACTGGATAGGAGTGTTTCGGAGACCGGATTGCGACCCCATATATATTCAGGCATAAGACCTCTTCGTATGTGTTGTTCAGCGCTTTCAGCGGTATCTATAGTGATAAAGTTGATCCGAGTATAGCATACTGGATCCATTTACTAAAGCATTCGCTAGCCAACAGGTCCTTCATAAGCCATTTTAAAACACTGTATAATTTTCTGTAAGAGTAGTCAGGAAACGATGCAAAACAATATCAGATCGAGGATGTACGAGACGCTCTAAGAAAGGTAGGCAAAGAATATGAATCCTAGCCATTATTCAATGCTCATCCAGTGGGATCCGCGAGACAACATCTATGTTGTGACGATTCCAGAGCTTTCGGGATGTCGTACTCATGGCGATACATATGAAGAAGCCATCAAAAATGCATTAGAAGTCATAGAGCTATGGATTGAAGATGCGCAAAAAGCAGGCGAACCGATACCACGACCAACATTTGCCGCGTGATTTCCAGGATGCTTACAGCCATTCCGTGCTATGTATTTGCTCTGAATAAAGCATACTAGCCCTTTAACTGAAATGACGACAACAGCAGAGGTGTGCCCCTACCGTTGTCGTCTTACTCTTCTACTCTTCCTTGCCGGTGCTAGTATTCGTCTTCGCGGCGGCGATGACGGTGTTCTTCGCGCTCCTCGCGCTCCTCACGTCTCTCGCGTCTCTCCAGATGCTCAATTTCACGTTCGTCGCGTGCTAATTCACGGCGTAGCTGCGGGTCCTGATAGCCTCCCTGTTGCTGGTAAGGATCAAAGCCCTGATTAGGATAGCCCTGATTAGGATAGCCGTAGCCCTGGTTGCCAAACTGCTGATTCTCGTATTGCTGGTAGCCTTCGCGTTCACGGTGCTCGTTGAGCATATGTTTCGCGACCAGACCGGTCAAGGCCATGGCACCACCGAGCATAATAGGATGGCCGAGAATCCGCTGGAGCAGTCCAGGCTGTTCCTGTCCCATGCGCATAAAACCCTGCGACAGCGAATAAGGATCGTTAGGATTAATGCCGTATTCAGGGGGTGCCTGGCGAGCAAAGAACTCACGCTGCTCATAGGGCAGTTGTCCAAAGTGCTGTTGGTAGACGCGCTGCTGCAAGTCTGGTGGTGCACCCTGAATAAACTGGCTTAACTGGTTGATAATCTGACCGGGGTTAAAGTTGTTATAGTTACCCGTATCGTATGACTGTGCATACTGCTGGTACATTTGTGCATTGTCACGATCGAATGGCCACATAGAAGCTTCCTCCTTTTTGGCTATACAGTGCCTGGCTGTCCTTCTACGCGATACTTGCAATAGGAGTGTCGCCGTGCACTTATAAGATCCGTCTGCCCATACGGTAACATGTATCCTGTGTAAATGTCAAAGTTTGTGCTGGACATGTTGCGGATGCAGGCGTTCGGAATACGAGCTTAAGGTCATGTAAGCATGGAAATCTAAAGATAGAGATGGTACGATTAGTGCGAATAGCTCTCCTAATATTGGGCTATTGGACATGGTTAACGTGCCGGTGTCTGTATAGGGCTGTATGCAATTTTCATTTTATTTTCGCCGAAGACCGGAGTGGGTAGCACGAGTGATGTGAGTCGTGTCGGTATTCGGAATAAGACCTTACGAGAAGGAGTGCTTGTGAGTCAGAACGTTTTTGATCGGGATCGTTTGGCTGATTATGGGAAACGTGGTTTAGGTATGGGACTGAGTACCTTGAGTGGTTTTCAGAAGTTCCTGGTTCGTGGTAACGTTGTGGATCTAGCCGTTGGCGTTGTTATCGGTGCTGCATTTAATAGCGTTGTGCAGGGTGTTGTAAAAGATATTATCGATCCACTTATTGGTAAGGTTCCAGGTGTAGGTACTACCCTGGCGAATAAGTCGTACCATGGCTTTCTGTATGGTGATCTTATAAGTGTGTTGATCACTTTTTTAATCACGGCTGCTGTTGTTTACTTTTTTGTGGTGAAACCGATTTCGATTGCGCGTGATCGTTATGATCGCCTCCATCATCGGAACGACGCCCCGGTAACACGTGATTGCCCTTACTGCATGAGCACGGTCAATATCCAGGCGACACGCTGTGCATACTGTACGTCACCGTTGCCGCCTGTTGATCACTCACAGGTGAATGTGGCTGGACAACGATAGTGACCTTGTCGGTCTGTCGTGAGACGTGTGCAGGGGCAATTATACACTGGTGAGGTTGCTCCTGTGGCTCACTGTCTACGTGAATGTGGGGTCTCTTTCTCATGAGTGTGATCGTCTTTGGCAGTATTAACCTTGATCTGGTAGCGACTGTTACGCATCGACCGCAACCTGGTGAGACTTTGCTGGCGAGCAGCTTCCATAGCACGCCAGGAGGCAAAGGAGCTAATCAAGCACTGGCTGCTCGTAGGATGGGCGCGGAGGTCGTGATGCTGGGCTCTGTTGGTCATGATAACTTTGCTGAGCCGGCCCTTGCTCTACTCAAGCAAGCGGGGGTCGATCTGACGTATGTGGAACAGCGGAGTGATAGCTCGACTGGTCTGGCCTTTATCCATATCGATGAGCAGGGTGAGAATAGTATTACTGTGGTATCGGGGGTAAATTACCAGGTCGGTACGCATAATCTGGAGATGTTGGAGAAGATTCTGACGGCGAATGATATCCTGATCATGCAACTGGAGATCCCGCTGGCTATTGTCGAACAGGCGATAGCGATTGCGCACCGTAAAGGGACGACCATTCTTATCGATCCAGCGCCTGGTAATAGCAACCTACCGGCATCACTATTAGCGGTCGATATTCTTGTGCCGAATCGTGGTGAGGCTGCTATGATACTGGGTCGTCCGTTAGAGAGCATTGAGGAGGCACAGGAGGCTGCCAGCGAGCTACATCAGAGGGGTGTCAAGCTGAGTGTGGTCAAGCTGGGCTCTGAGGGCGTTGTCTGGGCGCATGAAGATGACACTGGTTACCAACCAGCCTTTAAAGTACAGGCCGTCGATTCGACGGGTGCTGGTGATGCCTTTGCTGGTGCGCTCGCTGCTCTACTCGATCAAGCACGCAACCAGGGGCTACAGGTATCGATTGCGGAGGCTATGCGTAAGGCCAGCATCTTCGCAGCCCTTTCTACTACTCGTCCTGGTGCTCAACAATCGTATCCTTCGCTGGCTGAAGTCGCAGCGTTTGAAAAGAAGTCGCAACAATGATCCCTGTAATGCTTGCAAGTTCACGAGCGGCTAGCGTATACTGCTAACGGACTCCGTCTTGATAGAAACTCATGCATGCATGATGGAGAAAAAGGGGTGGTTCAGGCAAAGCAGAAGCCTACTACTGGCCTGATTACGTTCCCCATGTTATTACCAATTGTAGAGCAGGATCTCTGTCCTCTTGTAGGAGGCTTGATCCGCTTACAGGGTTGTACACCCTCTCATAGGGTCTCATGCCCTCCCAAATAGGAGAAGTACTCATGACGTCAACATCCGAGCCTATACGCTTAGAAGATTGGGTTCGCGATATTCCTGATTTTCCTCAGAAAGATGTCCTCTTCAAGGATATTACTCCTCTGCTACAAGATGGCCTGGCGTTCCGTACCGCTATGGATCGTCTGGCCGCTCACTATGCGGGGGCAGGTATTGAAGCTGTGGTTGGCGTTGAGTCACGAGGTTTTATTTTTGGCGCACCATTAGCCTACCTGTTGAATTGTGGTTTTGTGCCTGTGCGTAAATTTGGTAAGCTGCCAGGGCAGACCGTGAGCGTTGAATATGCTCTTGAGTATGGTACCAATATTGTTGAAATGCATACCGATTCAATAAAACCGGGGCAGCGTGTACTGATCGTAGATGATCTGCTAGCTACCGGTGGTACGGTCTCTGCGGCGATTGAGTTGGTAGAGAAACTGGGAGGCCATGTTGCTGGTATCGCCTTCCTGGTTGAGCTCTCCTTCTTAAAGGGACGTGATCGCCTGGATGGACATGATGTCTTTGCGCTGATCCAATACTAGATTCGTTGCCGTTATAGTGCGGGAAAAGCTGAAGGACGTTCATTGCAGATGGCATATTTTATGCCTGTTGTCTGCTGTGAACGTCCTTATTTTTATGATGAGCTTGCTCTATTTGTGCGATGGATGTGACATTTGTATAGTTTTGTAGCGGACGATATGCATGCATGGTACACTAAAAATAATTATGGATGCGCTAACAGCACTTTGACCCATATGTGATGGGGCTATTTGGTGGACGTGAGGAAGTAAGGGGGAGGTGGCAGTGGAACAATCTGCGGTAGCAGTCCGTTCTTTTTCAATGGATCATGGGCGTGTCTGTCAGGCTTATTTAGGGGCACATACTGATCTGGTGGCGCTGGCGTGGCGTGGACGGTCGAGGACGTTGCTGGCCTGTGTGGGTCCTGCGCATACGGTAGAGGTGTGGGTCTACTGGGAGGGTGCTCCTGATGCTGATGCTTCTGGTGCGGCTCGTTCGCTGAACTCTACCATAGTTGTGGATTCTCAGCGGCTGGCATCCGCGCTTGACCGGCGGTCGGCGTGTGTTTTGCAGACGACGTATTATGAGCATACTGGGGAGGTGACGGCGTTGGCATGGTCCCCTGCTGCGTCGCTGATTGCATCAGCGAGCGAAGATGGGACTGTGCGTGTCTGGGATGCACGGACAGGTGTGACGTGTCTGGTAGAACGTCAGGCCTGTGTGGTGGTGCGGACCCTCTCCTGGTCACCGGATGGATGCTTCCTTGCGATCGGTTGTGACGATAATAGTATTCGAGTGCTTGATATGCTTAAGCCGTGTATCGCAGTTTCGTACTATGGTCATGCGCATGGTCGCTATGGCATCGATGCGTTGGCCTGGTCGCCGGATGGTTGTCGAATAGCCTCTGCTGGGGATGATGCAAGCGTACAGATCTGGGATGCTCGTAGCGGACGGCACCTCTTAACGTATGATGGACATCGAGAGCAATGGGCGCTGGTCGCAGCCTGGTCACCAGATGGTCGCTGGTTGGCCTCTGGCGGTGACGATATTCATGTGTGGAACGCGGCAACTGGAGAGCGCAGGCAGATCTATAGTGCGCATGAGTATACACAAAACTGGATCGATGCACTGGCCTGGTCGCCGGATGGGCGTTCCATTGCGACATCGAGTACGGATCGTGTGTTAAATATCTGGTATGTCGCGACAGCCCGCACGCTCTATTCGCAGGTACATCCCGGTTATGGTGAACCCTGTTATGGGCTACGTGCGAACGCACTGGCCTGGTTTCCGGACTCGCGTGTCAGGCCAGTGCACGGTGCGCGGGGGCTCCAGGACCACGCTGGAGCGTTGAGTGATCGGGATCATAGGCCTTTTCATGTCGTGTCTTGCTGTTTAGCTTTCGCCAGTTGTGATAAAACTGTCAGCCTGGTCAGGTTACCTATAGAGGAGTAGAAAGATGGAAGCACGTTTCATTACTGATGCCCAGCAGTGGAACGACTTCGTGGCAACGTCTCCGTATGGAAATATTACGCAGTCGTATGAATGGGGTGAGTTTGCCAAACATGCAGGCTCAACGCCTTTGCACATTGGAGTTGTGGACGATGAGGGAAATCTCTGCGCCGCAATATTGATCCTGGTAACCAGGCTCCCTGTGTTAAAGAGTAACTTCTTTTACGCGCCACGTGGTCCTATTATCGCCGATCCTAATGCGCCTGCTTTTACGGTCCTCTTGAACTTTATCAAGAGTGAGGCTCGTAAATACGGTGCTGTGATGCTCAAGCTGGAGCCAGGGGCCGAGGCTGAGGATCAGCATTGGATAATCTCTTTGCAGCGTCGTGGTTTTCGTCCTTCTCCGCAGTGGCTGCATATTCGCAATGAGTGGATCCTGGATATCCGCCCCGATGAAAAGGCGTTGCTAGCGCAGATGAAAGAGAAGTGGCGCTACAATATTCGTCTTGCCAGCCGTAAGGGCGTGGTCATCCGTCGTGCTGAAGGGAAAGAGGATATCAAGAAGTTCTATGAGCTTCTGCAGGAGACCAGTGAGCGCGACGAGTTCTATATCCATGACCTGGAGCATTTTGAGGCCTTTATGGATATCTTTGAGCCCAAAGGGATGGCGATCATGTTCCTGGCAGAGCATGAGGGCAAACCTGTTGCAGGCAACGTGCTGATGAAATATGGCAAGTGGTGCTGGTATCGCTATGGCGCTTCGACAGCGAAGGCGCGTAATCTGATGCCCAATCACCTGTTGCAGTGGAACGCGATCCAGTGGGCTAAAGAGCATGACTGCGAGTATTATAACTTCATCGGTATCCCGTCGACTCTTGAAGAGCCAGCCGCGCAGAAAGACCCCTTGTGGGGTGTCTACACGTTTAAACGTGGCTTCAATGGCTTTGCGCGTCTCTCGTTGCCCGGCTATGATCTGCCCTATAATCCAGTACTCTATCAAGCGTACAGAAGGATGCTCGACTTCAAAAACTGGCGTGAGCATCGCCGTGCAGCGAAGGCCGAACGACTTGAGGAAGCAAAGAACGCTGAAAACAGGAACGCCGAAGCCAAAAGTACAACTTCTACGGCGACACCGCCTGCAGCTGCGGATACAGCCAAAGCCAGTGTGTAGCAGTTGTAGCCGTTAGCAGGAAATATAAAAGCAGAGAGATAGGAAGCCTAAACGTGCCTATCTCTCTGCTTCTTTTGTTGCCTGGTTATGCTTCCGCTTCCGCTTCTTCACGGTTTTCGGCGATCTGGACTTTGTGATTGTTTGTATTGAGCAGATTGCCTTCGATACCGATGGAAGGTAGCAGTTGTGCCTGTGCCTGCGTGGTCAGAGGCAGGGCCCACAGTTTGATGAAGCCCAGAGCTGCGTTATGGTCGAACTGGTCGCTACTATCGTAGGTAGCCAGGCCGAGGCTATAGAGCGAGTTATCGGATTTGCGACCGACGATCTGGCAGCGTCCGCGCGAGAGCTTGACGCGAACAGTGCCGCTGACAAAACGCTGGGTGTTCTGAACATAGGCGGCCAGATCCTGATGCAGGGCGCTATACCATTGTCCATTGTAGATCAGGCGAGCGTACTCGTTGGCGACGATCTCTTTGAAGCGTGTCTGCTCACGGCTCAGCGTCAGGGTCTCCAGGGCGCTATGGGCGCTGTGTAGTACGACGGCGGCAGGAGCCTCGTAGATCTCGCGGGACTTGATACCGACCAGGCGATTCTCAATATGATCGATACGCCCGATGCCGTACTTGCCGGCTTCCTGATTCAGGGTCTCAATGAGGACTGAGCCCTCCATCTCTTGCTCATTTAGAGCAACTGGGATGCCGTTCTTGAAGGTGATCTCATAGTAGGTCGGCTCCAGATTGTTGAGGGAGTCGGGATCGCTGGTCCAGGCAAAGACATCAGCGGGTGGCTCGGCCCAGGGGTCCTCTAAGATACCACATTCGACGCTGCGACCCCACAGATTCTGGTCGACCGAGTAAGGGTTTTGTGCGGTAACCTTGATGGGGATATTATGCTCGGCGGCATAGGCGATCTCGTTGTCTCGTGTCATGCTCCACTCACGTACCGGAGCGATGATCTTCAGATCGGGGGCCAGTGTATTGATTGAGACGTCGAAGCGAACCTGGTCATTGCCTTTGCCGGTGCAGCCATGGGCAACGGCGACCGCACCCTCCTGGCGCGCAACCTCTACCAGCAGGCGCGCGATCAAAGGACGTGCCAGAGCAGTGGCTAGCGGATACTGTCCCTCGTAGATAGCACCAGCCTGGAGCGCGGGCCAGACAAAGTAGTTAACGAAATCTTCGCGACCATTGACGATCATTGACTTGACTGCACCGATCTTAATGGCGCGTGCTGCGACCTCTTGTAGATCTTTCTCATTGCCGACATCAATCGTTACAGCAATGACGTCCATATCGTATTTCTCTTTGATCCAGCGAATTGCAACGGACGTATCAAGTCCACCTGAATATGCGAGTACTGCGGTTGCCATAATTAAAGTTCCTCCATTATCTGTATGTTGGTTGTACCTGTAAGGTGTTGTATTGCGGAGATGAATGCGTCGCTACGTTGCTGCCATTGCTGCTTTGCCTGGGCTAATCTCTGCTGATCCAATGTGATGCCGGGATTGCCGCTGCCACCGAGGTGTGTGCGTGCCTGCAAGCGTGTTGCAAGCTGTTCCTGACTCTCGACTGGGAAGGCGCTATTATGCTGGTCGAGCTGTGCCAGCACTTTTTTGCCGACCGTGCGATAGGCATCGCGGAAGGGGATATGCTCTTGCGTCATCATCTCATAGGCCTGGTCGGTAGCGAAGAGTTCAAATGTACATGCCTTCTGTATGCGATCGACATTGACCGTTATATTATCAAGTGTCAGTGTGCAGATCTCAAGACTCTGCTGAGCCAGGTCCAGCGCATCCATAAAGGGCTGTTTGGTCTCCTGGAAGTCCATATTGAAGCCAGAAGGGAGGCCGCAGACGATACCCATGATCTGCTGCTGATAGGCCAGCATTGTATGGGAGCGCCCTCTCACAACCTCCATGATATCCAGATTGCGCTTTTGCGGCATGATACTGCTACCAGTACAGAGCTCCTGCGAGACCTGGAAAAAGCCATATTCGGCAGTGGTATAGAGGAGAAGATCCTGGGCTAGCTTGCTTAGATCCAGCATGATCTGCGAGAGCGCCTGCACGATAATTGACTCGATCTTGCCGCGTCCATGTTGAACGTAGATAACGTTGTTTTGAACACGAGCAAAGCCCAGCAGGTCCGCCACCAACTGGCGATCGATAGGCAGTGGGACGCCATAGCCAGCGGCCGAACCGAGCGGAGACTGATCGTTTATCTCGTAGGCGCTGGCGAGCAGGCGCTCGTCATCCAGCAGTGCTTCAGCGAAACTGGCCGCCCAGAGTCCGACCGATGAAAGCATGCCTCGTTGCATATGCGTATAACCGGGCATCGGTACATGCATATGTTGTTCAGCAAAAGCCAGCAGGGTCGCGCAGAGCGTCGTCAGCTTCTGACTGACCATGCAGAGCTGTTCTTTCCCATAGAGGCGCAGATCAACCAGAACCTGATCATTACGTGAGCGGGCCGTGTGGATCTTCTTGCCGGCTGCACCAGCATGTTCGGCTAAGAAGTTCTCGACGCTAGTATGAACATCTTCATCCGATGGCTTGATCTCAAACGTACCATCAGCGGCCTGTTGTAGGATCAAGCGCAGCGCCTGTGTCAGAGCAGTTAACTCGTCCTGGCTCAAGATGCCGATGTGTTGTAGCATCGTTGCATGGGCCAGTGAGCCCCACACATCGTGACGGATCAGTTGATTGTCGAGCTGACTGTTGCGCGCACCTAGAAAGCGCTCAACGCTGGCATTGATCGAATAGCCTTTTTGCCAGAGTTTACTCATCGTGCACCTACTTTCGGTGCAGACCCGCTGTGTATAGTGTGACGGGTATTGCTATACCATACAGATAGAGAAGGGAGAGCTGTTCTGTTTGCGCATACTGCTGCGAACATGTAGCCATTGCCTCCCAGCGAATAGTGTGCCATTGTGCGTTCACCTTCGGTCCATTGTAGCAGAGAGGAGGCTGAAGAGGATATAAAAAATCCCGCCCCCTCGTCAACAGAGAAGGGACGAGAGTGCAGGCTGTCATCTTCAAAATGACCCTGAGTCACACCCGTGGTACCACCCTAATTGTTTTGCGCGCCGCACAATACAACGCGAAAACCACTTTATGGTTGATTTTGACATGGGAACCACCCACCTGTCCTACTTGCAACAAAGCTTTCTTCGGCCAGCCGCTCACGAACGCGTTCTAAGCAAACATTACCATTCCGAACTCTCACTCTGCTTCGGATCGCTGTCGGATGTTACGCTCATACTAGTTTCGCTCAACGCGAGTCTGTGTATACGTTTCATATCTGCGCTTTAGCATAACAGTCTCATTAGCAAATGTCAAATGAATGACTAACTATAATTTTTTAAGCTGCTATGTGCGAACTTGCACATAATCCTACCGCTCTAAAAGCTACGATTATTTTAGTATGAGTTTACCTATGCGATACTGATCAATAAACTAAAAGAGGAATATATTGTATCGAGTATACATTCATAGTCGTGTAACGTAAGGGAATAAAGTTTTTTTGCACGTTGGCAAGAGGCTATTCTTGGAAGGAGCGCTACAAATGAGCGTCATTACCAATTTAGGTGTCGCCGTCATCTCTTCTCTGGCGACCGCGTTGGCATTGGTCTTTGCTTTTGTGCCACGACTCATTGGTTTCCTTGTTATTCTACTGATTGGTTGGGCCATTGCTAAGGGTCTGGAGAAGGGTGTCACATTGTTGCTGCGCCGAGTCGGCTTTGATCGTGTCGGTGAGCGCATCGGGCTTGCTCGGATGGAGCAGCAACTCAACATGCGGATGGACGCCTCTTCTCTATTAGGGAGGGTCGTCTTCTGGTTTATATTCCTGATTTTCCTGATCCCTGCGTTCAATGCGCTCGAGCTGGTAGCTGTAAGCGGCCTGCTCAATGGGTTGATCAGCTATGTACCGAACATTTTCGTCGCTATTGTCGTTCTGCTGTTGGGTATGTTGGTTGCCAGCCTGGCGTACGACGTCGTCGTTGCAGCGAGCTCTAGGCGCATGAAAAATCCTCGTATGCTGGGTAACGTTGTACGCTACTTCATTGTAGGCTTCTCTGTCTTGATCGCTCTAGAGCAATTGAGTATCGCGCCACTACTGATTAGCATCCTCTTTACCGCTGTTGTTGGTGGAGCCGCGCTGGCACTTGGTCTCTCCTTTGGCCTGGGTGGTCGCGAGACAGCACAACGTCTGCTCTCCCGTAGCGAGAGCGCGTTGAGTGGTAGCAGTACCGGTGCTCTCGAAACTGATAGTCAGTTCTCACGTGAGCCGTTTAATCGGGCACCAGAGATGGGGAAGATGCAGTCATCACAGCCTGAAAGCTTCTCTCCGTCCGCGCAACCTGGAAGTTCTGCCCAGCCAGCGCAGCCTGTAACCCCTGCTCAGTCAGCACAGCAAGCATCGCAACAGGTCCCGCCTGAGGTGAGATCTGCGCAGCGTGCTGGCACGATGCCGCCGCCTGAGCGTCCATTTACCGGAAATATCACACCTCCGCAGATGGAGAGGCCGTATCCGGATCGTTAGATTCTCGTAGTCCTCTCTGGTAGATTTATCGAGTAGATTTGTATAGCAATGGAAAAAGAAGGCAGCGCATACAGTGGCGCTGCCTTCTTCTATTTGCCTTTCAGCATGGTGTCCAGAGCGTCGAGTGAAGAGAGGAGCTTTGGTGTGTGGATAGAATATCCATAACGAGGGACGCTTTACGTCACAGAGTTATCTTGACAACTTTTCAGTGCGATTACTATACTCTAAGCAGTAGCTGAAATAGCTCATGAATTGCGTAGAAGGAAGAGTGAGCGTCGTGCATTCTGGTGTGTATGGAGGATGAGGAGGATGGGGGGATACTCTTCTGCAAAAGTAGTGGCGTTACAATCGTGGAAAAGTAGGTAGGGCTAGTATCTACAGCGACCTGGAGTATGGTGCAAGTCCAGGGATGCTATTGTACCGAACACACCATGAGAGCTTTATGTGAAAATGTGTGGATGCCTGTCATACGGTCTTACTGGCCTTGCATAACTGGACGTGGGATTGATGGGCGCATACTGAAGCATAGCGGAGTGGCTCATCCGTTATCAAGAGCTATCGATACTCTGTTGCTCACCAGGACGGTTAGCATGGGTGGGGTATCGAGCTGAGTGCTTGTCCGTAATTGGACAGGAAAGAGGATGGGACCACGGATATTACCTTCGTTCCTCGGTGGTCGAGGAATGGAGGTTTTTTTTGTACACAAATAGGAGGAGTGGCAAGGTTATGGCAAAGCTGAACGATGATCACTTAAAGTTAGCGATCCAGAAAGATGGGCGCTTGACCGAAGATACGCGCAACCTGTTGCGTACGGTTGGTCTGCACTATGAAACCTATAAACGGCAACTCTTCAGTATCTGCCGCAATTTTCCGCTGGATATTCTCTATGTGCGTGATGATGATATCGCTGAATATGTAGCCGAGGGCGTAGTCGATCTGGGTATTGTTGGACGTAACCTTGTTGTGGAGTCGGAGAAGCCAGTCAAAGAGCTGCTTGAATTGAACTATGGTCAGTGCAGCCTCAAAGTCGCCGTCCCGGCTGAAAGTGGTATTACCACTATTGAGCAGCTAGCCGGTTGCAACGTCGCTACCTCCTATCCCGTAACCACCACACGCTATTTTGCTGATCAGCACGTAGATGCCAACATTATTACGATTAGTGGCAGTGTCGAGATTACACCTGCACTGGGTGTTGCCTCTGCTATCGTTGACCTGGTCAGCACGGGGAGTAGCTTGCGCTTGAACGATCTTATCCCTATTGCCAACGTACTGGACTCGCAGTCGATTGTGATTGGTAATCCCCGCTCGGTTGCACATCCTGAGAAGCGTGCCATCATTGATCGTCTGCTCACCCGTTTCCAGGGTGTTATCACGGCCTCCGAGTATAAATATGTGATGATGAACGTGCCGCATGACTCCCTGGCATATATTACGACGATCATGCCCGGTCTGAAATCGCCGACCGTGCTACCGACGGCTGATGCCGGCTGGATGGCAGTCCATACCGCGATTCGTGAAGACGTCTTCTGGGATGTGATCGAGGAACTGAAGACGCTCGGCGCGCAAGGCATCCTGGTATCTTCAATTGAGAAAATGTTCTTCTAGCGTTCCTGGAAGCCTTTTCACATAAACTTTCTTGTTCAGAAAAAAGAACTCCTCTGATTGAGACTTGTGCTGGAAATAAAGCAAGGTAGTATCAGTGGGGTTCTTTTTGCACGTTGTATTGCATAGAACGTGACTCCATTAGCGAACGTCGATCTCTCTCTACAAAAAATGAGTTATCTGATTCCCTCTTCCCAAAGCAGTGAGGGCTAAGTACCCCTCTTAAAGAAAAGCATCCTGAGAGCCTCTGTTTCTGTCAAGACGTTTACATAGACGAGAAGCAAATAATGTCACCATTTTGCTCTTCCTGTGTTTATAGAAATGCACATACATATATCACTTCTATTGAGAAAACCGAAAGGTCCGTATCTTGCGCCTATCTGGGCCTGATAAGGAGAGTAAATGTCTTGATCAAAAGCAAATTTATAGAACACAGCGTGGTATCCCCGTTGGCACATGCGACGGAGGCAGAGGAGGATATTAATCCTGAAGCGCGCTGGATTGCCGAGGCGCAGGTTGATCCTGCAGCCTTCGAGCCGCTCTACCGGCGCTATCATGTACCCATCTATCACTATCTGCGTACACGCATTAATAACGATGATGATGCCGCCGATCTGACACATCAGGTCTTTTACCAGGCACTCAAAGCACTTCCGCGCTATAAGCAGCAGCAGGTTCCCTTTAGCGTCTGGCTCTATCGGATCGCACATCACGCTGCCATCAATATCTCTAAACGCACTCCTCAGCTAGCCTCATGGGATGCGCTACCGGAAACGCTGCATCCTCTGATGGAGCAGGGTGTGGAGGAGCAGGTACTGCATACCGAAGCCGTAGCGGATCTACGCCTCTGGCTTCAGCAATTGGACCCATCTAAACGTGAACTGTTGGCACTGCGTTTCGGGTCTGGCCTGACTGTCCCTGAGATCGCAGCCGTTGTCGGCAAAAGCCAGAACGCCATCAAGAAGCAGTTGAGTCGTATCATTCAATCCTTGAAGGAGCACTATTCTCATGAGCAGTAAAGAACGCTTTGATGATATTTTTGACGGGTGTAGTGACCAGATGCTTGAGCAGCTTGAAGCTGTGTATCAGGCCAGCACGCCTCCGGTCCAACTCAACTGGGGGCGCTTCCAGATGCAGATGCATAAGCCACTGGTTGAGAGCAAGCGGCCCTGGTATAGTTCTATGAGATTTCCTGTCGCTGGTACACGCCGTGCCTCCCTGGCGATGAGTGTGGCTGTATTATGTATGTTGATGATTGTCGGCGGCAGCGTCGTGTATGCCTCCGGTGGTCTGCCAGCGATTTTGCAGAGTATATTCAACTGGAGCCCCACCACGAAAACGTTACTCGCGCAGCAACAGATGACAACATTGAACCAGACATTTACGTCTGATGGCTACACGTTGACTCTACAAAATGGCTATGCCGACACAAACGAGGTCATTCTTGGCGTGTCGTTGGCGCTACCACCTGCGCCCAAGAGCCAGAACTGGCTCGTGAACTCCATGCAACTGACGACCTCGCAGGGTACAAAATTACCTTTTATAACGTCAAGTAATGTATTTAACGCTGTAGAGAAAACGGGTAAACTAAATGCATTTATATACACATTTGATGGAGCAGCTATAGCCAGTAATCAGAATCAGCTGGCTTTACACCTGGAGGTCCCAGTCAAATGCACTGACCAGCAAATTATTCCTCCCAACTGCACAGGTACAGCCAAATTTGACTTTACTCTGCCGTTTCATGCCGGGCATACTGTAGCGCCGCAGCAATCTGTCAATCGCAATGGCAAGAATTTTACTCTACACAAAGTCGTTTTTGCGTCATCAGAGACACGTTTATACATAAGTGGTTTTAGCCAATATTACCAGGGTCCTTATAGTATATTCTCCAAACGGTTTAAAGTCACCCTTTCCAATGGCAAGAAGACGATCTCTTATAGCTGTATAGTCGACAACAACCTTTGTTTGAACAGTCGCGATCTGCATGCTGGGTTTGTAGTTATACAGAACCTCGAACCTGGCCATAAAGTTGAGAATGGCCTTCCAAGACCGTCTGCATCTTTTGCATTGACTCAAAGGACTTACGGGGCGCAGGGTTACTATGTCATGATGCCACCAGCGTTCACAAACGAGCATGGCGATTGGACCGTGACGGTTACACAGTTGGCTGCGCCAGTACCTCTACCGAAGAATGATCCTAACCGTGGTACTGGTCCTGGATATGTATCGACAAACTCTCCTGATCCATCTGTTAAGCCCTGGGTCTTCACGTTCCACATGCCTTAGCTGGATATGGAACTGTTTCCTGGTACGTAAGTGGCGTTTACAATGGGAATTAAGACAGCGAAACGCGAAATACGCGTCCTCGCTGTCTTTTTTTCTTGCGCTTAGCATCCGTGTTCTTTACAATCTGACGGTTGCTAAATGTTGCATATACCCATCATTATACGCTGCACATGGTGAAGCTTTCTGACTTCTTTCCCAGACTCTTTTATTGTTTCCTTGGTGCTGGTTCCTGTCTGCTGGTCTATTTCTTTGCACGTGATCTCTTTGGCCAGCGCATCGGCTTATTAGCGGGCTCGATGGCGGCACTCTATTCGCTCTTGTGGTGGTATGGGCGTTGGTCTTGCTCCGGCAGCAGCGACTTTCACTCAAGAAAGCGGTACAGGCAGCGCTCATTATTATCGTTGTTGCCTGCGCGGTGATTGCTCCCTGGACGATCCGTAACTATATGCTCTTGCATCGTTTTGTCCCTGTTGCTCTTGGCACTGCACAGGCACTCGGGGGAGCCTATAACGATACCACGTTACACCCGAATGCTATGGGTGATATGCCTTGGATGCCCAAAGGAAGCCCCATGGCTCGAAGTATGTGGATTAACTTACATGGAGAGGGCTTATGGCTCGATGCGCAAACAAACAAATTGCGTTTACCGCCATCTCAGGTTACCAATGCCGGTATTACAGCGTATATGGAATACTGGGTACCCATCCATCTCCGTGATATGCCGCGTCTGCTAGTGCTTCGCCTGATCAATACCTTCACACCCTACACGTCGGAGAATGGCTTACCCATGATCCAATTTCCTACGCGGATCTCATCGATCGTGGTTTGGGATCTGGTCTGGTACACCACCCCACTAATCCTGCTGCTGGCAGCTAGAGGTCTCATCGTTACCTGGCGGCGTTGGCGGCAAGATCTTCTACCGGTCTACCTCATCATAGTGCTGACAATCGGTACCAATCTGGCAACCTACGGGAGTTCGCGCTTTCGTGCTCCCATTGAACCGCTCTTCGTCATCCTTGCCACGGGCTTCTTCTGGTGGCTCTGCACAGACGAACCGGGTACGAGACGTTATCGCCGCCGCCAGAAGCAACAGAGCTAGTTATTGAGAAGAGAGAAGCGGAATACATATTATATTCCACTTCTCTGTACGGTGGTCTATGCTAGCGTACTGTTGCTTGCTCCTGTGTATTTTTGTTGGTGCTATTGGATTCGTCCTCGACTGTGTATTCATCCCAGGCTTTGATTGGTAGTTGTGCAAGCTCTTTTATGGCAAGAGCTTTGAGTAGGAGACGGGCCTGCTTGATCTTGGTGATCAGTTGAATGTTGCTATCGACGGCGATCCGGCGCAGGCGATAGTTGTCGTCGAAGTCACGCTGGAGTGGTCCGGCGACGAAGATGAGGGCGAGGTCAATCTGCTGATTGTGGAAGAGTTCGGCTCGCTGATCTGCTCCTGCTGGCGTTTTTTCGTCGACGAGGATCGCTGCGATCTGTTGCTGCTTCAGATACTCCCATGTCTCGCGAGGTGCGTAGATGGGGAGGTTGAGCGCTTGCAGGTGGGGTAGACTGGTCACGAGTGCGTTTTGCTTGGTGGCTCCACGGACACTCAGGAAGATACCTTTGCGCGGGATGACGCCTCCGGTGGCGAGGCTGGCTTTGAGATAGGCCTCTTCCAGGTCGTCACCGAAGCAGGCGACTTCACCGGTAGAGGACATCTCGACACCCAGGACCGGGTCAGCGCCTGTCAGTCGTGAAAAGGAGAACTGTGGCGCTTTGATGGCGACGAAGGGGATCTGTGGCATGCTGACTTCTGGCATCTCGTCGTTGAAGATGGCGGCGACAAAGAGCTGCATAAAGTTGATGTCGGTGATCTTCGAGATGAACGGGAAGGTGCGCGAGGCACGCAGGTTGGTCTCGATGACGTAGATCTGCTCGTCTTTGACTAAGAATTGGATGTTGATTGGACCAGTGACTTCTAGTGCTGAGACGATCTGTCGTCCAATGCTAGTGATCTGCTCCTGAAGGTCTGGTGTAAGATCCTGGGGCGGCAGAACGATGGTTGCGTCGCCCGAATGGACACCTGCATTTTCGATATGTTCAGAGATGACGCTGGCTTTGACGCTGCCGTGTTGTGCGATGGCGTCGAACTCGATCTCGCGTGCATACTCAAAGAAGCGTGAGACTGTGACCGGGTGCTCGGGCGAGACGGCACGGGCCTCCTGTACGTACTGGGCCAGTTCGTCGTAGTCGTCGCAGACCTTCATGGCGCTACCGGAGAGGACGTAGGAAGGGCGCACAAGGAGCGGATAGCCGCTGCGCTGTGCGAAGGCGTCAATCTCGGTCAGGGTATTAAAGCTGTTCCATTCCGGTTGCTGGATACCAAGCGTGTCCAGTAGCTGTGAGAAGGTACTACGGTTCTCGGCGCGGTCGATATTACGAGCAGCGGTACCGAGCAGGTGGCAGCCGTAGGCATAGAGGCTTTGCGCACGGTTGTTTGGTGTCTGGCCACCGACAGAGACGATCAGGCCCTGCGGCTGCTCAAAGTCGTAGATATCGGCGATGCGTTCGAAGGTGAGCTCTTCAAAGTAGAGACGATCCGAGATGTCGTAGTCGGTAGAGACCGTTTCAGGATTGCTATTGATGATGATCGACTGCTTTCCGTAGCTTTTGAGCGCTTCTACGGTATTGACACTGGTCCAGTCGAACTCGACCGATGAGCCGATGCGATAGGGACCCGAGCCAAGGACGATGACGCCGTTATCCTGCGCGGCTGCGACATCGTGATGGCGTGCGTTATAGGTCATATACAGATAGTTCGTCTCAGATGGGAACTCAGCTGCCAGGGTATCGATCTGCAAGACCGCTGGCGTCACCTCGAGCTGTTTACGCTGCTGACGTATGGCGAGTTCATCCTGTCCACTGAGGTCTGCAATCCGTTTGTCGGATATGCCCAGTTGTTTGAGTTGCCAGAGCTGTTCGCTACTGAACTGTATAGCGGGCTGAATGCTCTGCTCTGCGCTGATAATAGTGCTGATGCGCTCTAAAAACCAGGGATTGATGCCGGTCTTTTCGTAGATGGTTGCGATGGTCACCCCATGTTGTAGTGCGTGGGCTACGGCGAAGGGACGTAGTGGGGTCGGGGTCGTAAGATAGTGCTCGCATTCCTCGGCATCTGCGAAGAAGGTATCTGCTGGGATTGCGCCATCGTAGCCTTGCTCCAACATACGCAGACCCTTCTGGTATGCCTCCTCAAAGGTACGCCCGATACCCATCACTTCTCCAACGGACTTCATACCAGTACCGATGGTCTGGTCGATCCCTTTGAATTTGGCCATATCCCAGCGTGGGATCTTGACGACCAGGTAGTCGAGGCTGGGCTCGAAGCAGGCTTTGGTGATACCGGTAACTTTGTTGGTGAGCTCGGTAAGTCCGTAGCCAAGGGAGAGCCGTGTGGCGACGTAGGCCAGTGGATATCCTGTAACTTTACTGGCGAGTGCGGAGCTGCGCGAGAGGCGGGCGTTGACCTCAATGACGTAATACTGCGAACTGAGGGGGTCAAGTGCGTACTGCACGTTACACTCACCGACAATCCCCAGGCTGCGTACGATGGCTATCGAGGCGGCTCGCAGAGTGTGATACTCGGTATTGGTTAGCGTCTGGCTGGGGGCGACGACGATCGATTCGCCGGTATGGATGCCTAATGGGTCCATATTCTCCATATTACAGACGGTGATGCAGTTGTCATGGCGATCACGCACGACCTCGTATTCGATCTCTTTATAGTGGTGGAGATAGCGCTCGATTAAGACCTGTGGAGCGAACGAGAAGGCGTGCTCGGTAATCTGATGCAGTTCATCCCTGGTGTGGGCGATGCCGGAGCCCTGTCCACCGAGCGCGAAGCCCGCACGGACCATCAGCGGATAACCCATTTGCTCTCCTAATAGGAGCGCCTCTTCGATGCTGGTCGCACTCTGGCTCTGTGGCGTTGGGATATTGATGCTATGCAGGTGTTCTGCAAACTTCTGCCGATCCTCAGTCAGGATGATGGCTGAGATCGGAGTGCCCAGGATGCGTACATTATGTTTTTCCAGAACCCCTTGCTCATAGAGGGCGATGCCACAGTTGAGCGCTGTCTGGCCTCCAAAGGCGAGCAGGATGCTATCAGGCTGTTCACGCTCGATGACACGCTCTACAAAGTAGGGAGTGACCGGGAGAAAGTAGACCCGGTCGGCTAGTAGTTTGGATGTCTGAATCGTTGCAATATTTGGATTGATCAGGACAGTCTGTAGCCCCTCTTCTTTCAGGGCTTTGAGGGCCTGTGATCCTGAGTAATCAAACTCGCCCGCTTGTCCGATCTTGAGTGCGCCGGAGCCCAGGAGCAAGACTTTGCGTGGTTGTTCCATTCTTCGCTATATCTCCAGTCGTTAGAACTGTTCTAAAAAGTAGTCAAAGACCCATTCGGTATCGACTGGTCCGGGTGCAGCTTCAGGATGGAACTGGACCGACATGAAGGGCTGGGAGGTATGCATGATACCTTCGTTGGTGCCGTCGTTGGCATTGGTGAACCAGGGTTTGAAGTCGGGTGGGACGCTACCTACTGCGAAGCCATGATTCTGAGTAGTGATATAACAGCGAGGGCTATCCTGCATGATACAGGGCTGGTTCTGGCTGCGATGCCCAAACTTCATCTTGTAGGTATCGCCGCCTGCTGCCAGCGTCAAGATCTGGTTGCCCATGCAGATGCCCAGTGTTGGTACACGCTGCTCTAAAGCATGACGTGCTGTCTGGATGGTCTCCTGCGCCAATTTGGGGTTGCCGGGCCCATTGGAGATAATAATGCCATCGAAGTGGATGTCGCTGTGGTCCGAGAAGAGATCATAGTTCCAGGGGACCGTGACGACTTTGACGTCGCGCCGTGTCAGGCAGCGCACGATATTCCGTTTCGCGCCACAGTCGATTAGCGCAATGGTCTTCTGACCTGTGCCGGTAATCTGGACATGGTCAGTCGAGACTTTCGCGATCTGGTTTTCCTGGTTAGGATCGTAGAAGGGGATATCCTGCTCAAAGACAATTTTGCCGAGGAGCGCACCGTGTGTACGGATATGCTGGGTGAGCAGGCGGGTGTCTTTAATCTCCAGTGCCGGGATCTGTTGTTGCTGGAGCCAGGTGCTTAACGTCATCGTGCTCTGGGCGTGGGAGGGTGTATCAATATATTGGGAGACGATGAGCCCCGTTACATGAATGTGGTCGTCCTCCCATAACTCTTTGCGTGGCACACCATAGTTACCGACGAGCGGATACGTCATGACCAGCAATTGACCGGCAAAGGATGCATCGGTCAGAGCCTCTGGATAGCCGACCATACCGGTACTAAAAACGACCTCGCCTGCTCCTGCCTGGTGATACCCGAATGAGCGGCCCTCAAAGGATGTCCCATCCTCTAACACTAATGTACCATAACGTAGTTGCTCTTGCCCCTGCTGTTGCGTATGTTTCTGTGGGTTGGAGAGTACTTGCATGTGCGCACCTCTTCTTCCTGACTGTCTTGCTCTTCAAAGGTCAGAAGGCAGGGGAGCGTAGAGCATCCCTTGTTTTGAACACGTTGAAGAACACAAAAAAAGTTGGAATATATGGAAGACGCGAGGTAAAAAAATACTCGCCCCCTCCATCTGCTCTGAAGGGACGAGATTAGTCGCTGAGGAAGGAGCCCTGCTTATGCTGCTGCTACTTCTCGCGGGTGCTAAGCCCGTGGTACCACCCCAATTGTCACTATCGGCTGTGCCGCTGCTTCTCTCCAGGTTCGTAAGAATGTGAGAGAAGTGATAGTAACCACTTTTCCTGGTTTTTTATACGACCTGGGAACCACCCACCTGCCCTACTTGTCTTGTACGCTATACCTGGTCTCCATGAGTACATGGGAGAGGATGCTGCATACAAGGCTTTCTTCGGCCAGCCGCTCACGAATGCGTTCTGAGAAGGTATTACCGCTCCGACCTCTCACTCTCTATCGGATCGCTGTTGGCTACGGTTCTCATACTCTTTTCGCTCAACACGGGTCTTGTTTTATTTTTGTCTCTCCAAAAAGATTACCATTCTGCTTGCGGATTGTCAATGAGCTAGAGGGCTTTAGAGATGTGAGTCGTGCACACTATCTTTCTCAACGTTATGTAGAAATTTTACCATGTAGCTTCCCATTGGACATAAACTCCAGAGCTTCAACCTTGAAGAGCGGCAATATTTTTTTCTGCAAGAATATTGATCAAATTTTGAGATTTTGCTACTTGACAGTAAAATAACAGTGTGTTATAGGGTATATAGCATAATGTTATGTGATTATCTAATGAAGAACTGCTGCAGCGCTTAGGGGCAGTCCGTCGAGGAGTAACCTTCTATGGTGGTCTTGTTGTTGGCTCTCGTTGGAGCTTTAATCGTGATGGCTTTATTGTCTATCGGCCGCCTGAGTTTTGGTCGTAGCAAGCCATTTGATGTGCGTAATTTTATCAGATGGTTTATAAGCCTCTTCATCTTTAACTTTATCTTTTGTTTATTAATCGTCTATTTTGGCATGCCTGCATTGACCGGTCCGTTCTGGGGCTGGCAATGGATCCTCTGGCCGCTACTCATCAGTAGTGTGTTCTGTTTCTTCACCTTTGCCGGTGGCGCACGAACAGCTATGAATATCGGCATTGGGCTGGGTACAGGACAGATGCCAACGCAATCTGGTACCACCAAAGAAGGCGCGCTCGCGGGACGGCATGGCATTGCAGCAGGTATCTTTGGCCTGATCGTCGTAGTTGTTATTGGTATTGTAGCCACCTTTGGCATCAATATCTTTACCACCTGGTTTGATGGCAACGCGAAGGTCCTGGCTGCGATTCCCCATATTACCGTCGAGTCCAGCCCGAATCTTCCACCGACCGATGCCAGACATATTGTGCTGGTCAGCCCCAGTATTGCAGCCTATAAAGGACAGCAGATCCTTGGCTCAACCGGACAGAATCTAGGGTCTGCGTATCAGCTTGATCCTAACAGCTATGTATTGCAATCAATTAATCATCATCTCTATTATGTCGCGCCACTTAGCTATAATAACCCGTTCGTAAATCTCTCTAATCCGATGACACCAGGCTTTGTCATGGTAGATGCGGAGGACCCTGAGCAGCAGCCGCAGTTGCATACCGAGACGCAGTCGAAGATCCGCTATCTGCCCGGCGCACTGTTCAACCAGGACCTGCTGCGCCACGTCTACATGAGTGGTTATACCTATGGAAACCTGCTCGATCCAACGCTAGAGTTAGACGACTCACTGCATCCATACTGGACGATCTCATTGATGCAGCCTCAGCGAGGATACACAGGTGATCAACTCAGTTCAGTGCTCCTTGTCGACGCGCACACTGGAGCGATCAAGCAGTATCGTCCACAAGACGTACCGAGTTGGGTTGACCGTGTCATGCCAGCCTCGACCGTCTCGCAGTACCTGAGTTGGTGGGGTCTCTACAATAACGCACCCTGGTTTAATCCTTCCGGACTGGGCCAGCAAGCTCCGGCAAGTGCTCCACAATTGCTTTATAACAACGTCGATGATCCGGTCTGGTTGATCCCAATGTCATCGGCATCGAATAGTGACAATTCCAGTACCGGCGTCTTCCTGTTCGACACTCACAAGAACCAGGCGTACTTCTATCCAAAGGCGGCTGGCCTGGGTATCGGTGACAACGTCACCAAGACGTTCTCCTCGACTCGTGCGAACATACGTAACTACGACGTCTCATCGGTCCAACTCTACCAGATCTATAACGTACCGACCTGGGTCGCAATCTACACGCAGAGCACCAATAGTGGGAGTATCTTCCAGGCGGTCGGTATCGTTGATGCGCGTGAACTGAACGGCAATAACGTCCAATTCGAACCCAATCTCTCGTCGGCCCTGAACGATTACCAGCAATGGTTAACGCAGTCAGGAGGGAGTAGTACTGGGAGCGGCACCACAACCGTCAAGACTGTGACTGCTACTGGTAAAGTCCAGCGCATCTCACCGGTCCAGCAAGGGACCAGTACCATCTACTACTTGCAAGTCGCTGGTCAGCCCAACATCTTTACCGCGAACCTGTCTCTTTCACCTAAACTGCCACTCGTGCAGGCAGGCGACACCGTATCAATCACCTATACCACCGGTGGTAGTACACCAATCAATCTCTCATCTTTCGATGACACAACCATTAACCTTACAGGCAACGCAGTCACTCCAACAGTGACACCAACGCCTTCCGCTAAAAAGTAATCATCGCTAGAGAAAAGAAGCGACATGAGGCAGTATAGAGACACGCTCTCTGTGCTGCCTCTCTTTTTTATAGAGTACCTGTCTTGCTAATGATAAAATACGTGTGAGTGCCTGATGTTCCCCAACTGATGTTCTCCACTAGTGGAAAGCACAATGTTGTATTGAGAAGCGAGTATACAGTATTTATGGATGCACACGAAACAACAGCAGTGAAGCGCTATGGCTTTTCGCTGGCAATGAAATGTAATCTGGTGATTGTGGTCTGTCTGGTGCTGGGTCTGGGCCTTGGTTTCATCGAGGCACTTACCACAGTGTTACAATTTCCTTTTTTTCTGGATGTTCTTACCTGGATTGTGGGTGTAGGGCTACTTATTCTTGCTTTGTATAGCATTATCCCGCAATGGAATAACTATATAGAGATCTCCCCTGCCGGTATCCTCTTTTATAATGCTTCCTATCGTATCTACTCTCCCTGGGAAAACATCGTCCCTATTGTAAAGACCGCTGGTTATTATCACTCAAAGACCTTTGAATTGCGTGAGCCAGCAGCCAGTGATATCCCTTTTGCTGAAGGTGTAGAGCGCAAACAGGCGGTTATTGAGCCACGCTCTCTGCTCACAGGTCAAAAGAACCTGCACTATCCGTCGCGCAGCATCCCGACCGTTTCCTATATACCCAAACAGGTGTGGGCGGATGGCAGCCTGGACGCCTTCTTTCAGCAGTATGCTCCAGCACTTATTGTGCACGAAGAACGGGATGAATAGCCGGAACGTTCAGTCTATGTGTGTAAATTTGGGAAGTCCATGAGCAGAAATAGGATAATTCGATGAGCGGCCTACCCTCTTCCTGAGCGACTTTTCGCTCATGGACTTCCCAAATTTACAGTCTGTTTTAGACGCACGTTGGCCAGCGATTGCCTGGCATCTGCCGATAAAAACTGGCTTTTGCTTTTCAGCCGGGTAATTTTCGCCTTGCGCGTAGTGGACAGCGTTATCTCAAGCAACAGCCATGATAGGAGAGAGAGGCTCCAATACTCCTTTTTGGAGGGTGAGGGGGTCTGAAACGAAGCGAGGCCATGTGCATTGCAAACAAAATGCCTTTTTTTTATTCTGGGCGAGGGCCGTGTGGACACCTCTTTGTGGAGGGATACGCGTGGACAAAGAGGCTTTCATTTTGGCTTTTTTTAGCGCCTGACTGCCTCTGCCGCCTGCTGGAGAGTGGTTGGTCAGAGAGACACGCTCAGCCCAATAGGTGGCGAGGTCGAATTCTGTGGGGCGTGTGAAGTGCTGATCAGTCAACTCGGCGGCTTGAATATGTGTCACACGCACCACTTGCATCGCCCCTGCGCTTGCCCCGACTAGATACCAGGCCCTCCGTTGCAAGACAAGGCCATACGGATCGATGAAGCGTCTGTGATCCCCATAGGTCAGGCGCAGGGTGTAATCTTGCCAGATTGCCTCCTGAATAAGCTCCAGGTGGGAGATCATTGGCCTGGAATGAGTTGGCCGCGTCGTATCCATGTGGATGCGTTGGCGTACCTGCGTGGCATTCTCGCGTGAATCTGCAGGAAGCGCTGCGGAGAGCTTGAGGAGCGCATCTTCGAGCGCCTGGTCCAGTCCGAGGTCGGCCAGGGGGATGGAGATGCTCAACAGGAAGAGCGCGCGTACCTCTGGCGCAGTGAGCCCGGTCAGCCTGGTCTGGTAGCCATCAAGCAATTCACAGCCACCGCCCGGCCCGCGTTCAGTGTAGAGCGGTATGCCTGCAAAACTGAGGGCCTCGATGTCGCGGTAAATGGTGCGTTCGGAAACCTCCAGATGCTCCGCCAGTGCTTGCGCGGTCATGCGTCCTCTGGTCTGCAAGAGCAAGAGAAGAGAGAGAAGTCGATCTGCTCGCAAGGAATCCCTCCATGACGTGTCGTGCGGGAAAACGTGTGTACGATATCGCTCAGTATATCACAAAAATCCTGACATCTTTTGACAGGATTTGGATAGTATGTTTTTTTCCTGGACACACATGGAGAGATTCAGGTTTGACGAAAAAGGACGATGTACCACGTAACTAGCAACTAGTACTCATCTTGTTAGGGCTGTCTCTTAAGTTGGGAACGTCCGAGGGAGAACCTGACAGTAGATGTCAGGTTCTTCTCTCTATAATCTTGGCAGGAAAACATACTGAGCGACGAAGCTCAATGATGATGTCGCGGCAAGGCTAAAGAAGGAGCTAGAGACATGAAAGACGAGATCCTGACATTCTACCGTGAACAGAGTGCGATAACCCGACCTGGAAAGCAATCTGCCCTCTTCACAGATCTCCCACAGAGCATTGAGGCCCTATGCAAGATCGTTCAAGGTCTGATCATTCACTATCGCTGTGGTGACCTGTATGGCTGCCAGATAACGGCGGAGAGCGAACGCGAGATCGATACGCGTTACATTGAGCGCATGTTGGAGCGCGTTATTGAACTAGACCCGCGTTCCCTGAGCGAAGCGAGAGCACCTCAGCAGCGGCTGGTAGGTTGTTGTCGTGACTTCTCGACGATGCTCTGCTCTATGCTGCGCTACCAGGGTATTCCCGCACGCATCCGAATGGGCTTCGCGGGCTATATCGATCTGGGGCCAGGCTTCTATACCGATCATGTGGTCGTGGAGTACTGGCACGAGGGTGAGGGGCGCTGGCGCATGGTTGATCCCCAAATGGATGCGTTCCTGATCAAGACCAATGGTATCGACTTCGATGTGCAGGATATACCACAGGGGCGTTTCTTGACAGGCGGCGAGGCTTGGCGACGCTGTCGCGCGGGCGAGGCAGACCCCGATAACTTTGGCATACATCCTGAGGTCAAAGAGATACGTGGCTGGTGGTTGGTACGTGACAAGGTGGTGCAGGACCTTGCGGCCCTCAACAGGGTTGAGATGCTTTGTTGGGATGCGTGGGGCATGATGTTGGGTAAAGAAATCAGCGATGAGGAAGCGCACCTGCTCGATACCATCGCCGACCTGACCCTGAACAGTGACGCAGCCTTCGAGGAACTACGGCGCTGCTCTGCACAGGAGGAGCGTGTGCGCCTGAATGGTCATGTGCGCGACAGTAGTCCGGCAGTGGGACCTCATGAAGTCATGCTTACGCTCTAGAGCGAGGACACAAAGAGGGGCGTTTCTGTGCTTTGCAGGAACGTCCTCACATGCGTTGCTCCTCCCGAAGTTCCTGCGTGAGATGCCACGTTCATAATATGTCCTGATTGTGGTAGCGCTATGTAAGTTGACAGCTTACGTAGCGCTACCACAACGAGTGTGTCATAAGTGCGAAGGTGAGGAGGTATATATGTCGCGTATCTCGTCGATGTGCTCAAGAGCGTGCTTCGCTTGAATCATCACGGCAACAGTAACGGTAACTTTTGCAGGCGTAGGCATACCCTGGCCCTTGAACATAACGTATCGTTCCCAGGCATCGTCTGGCAGGTGATGGAGCAACTGCGCGATGTGGGCACGGGTGGCTCGGAAAAGTGCTAGTGCTGGCTCAATAGAGCGCCCAGCATAGTCCAACGGTATAAAGCAAGCATTGTCAGTGGTATACCATTCCTGATTATAAGATGCTCCAGAAGCTGCCAGAGCAGCTTTAATGACCAGAGCCCAGAGATCATCTCCGTCGGAGATGTGATGCACTATCTGCCGAATCGTCCACTCTCCTGGAGCACGCGCGATGTCGAGACCAGCCTCGCTCCGTCCCGCGAGAACGGCGTCAAGCTCGTACGGTCCCTGCTCGTAGCGCGCCAGTATCTCTTGCGTTGAGAGCGGCGCTAGCGAGCTAAAGATAAGCGTGTGCTCTGGTGCCGGAATATATAATGTGTGCTCCCACGTACCCTTCTCTATTCTCAGATTCTGCAAACCGCGTTGCTCCAATTCCGCCCGCAGATCGTCGACATTGGCAGTATGAAACGGTAATGTACTGCCTGCTTGTTTGATAGGAGCGTTCTCTTGCAAATATGGTGTCGTATCGCCTGCCCTTGGGCCAGCCAGTAAGATCGCTTTACCATCTGGCTCAAGGATAAAGGCCATATCGGGAGCTGGACGTTCGCCCAAAGTCCAACTTAAATTATTCGTATAAAAATTGAGCGTAGCCGCAAGATCGTTTACCGGTACAAGTACCCATGCACGTGTAGTCATTACACTATATTCCTCTATGTTTATCTATTCAAATGCTCTTCTTTCATTATAACTCTTTGATATTTATAGACGGAAGAGCAGCGCTCTTTTCATAAAAATAGCTATGAAAAACAGGAGAGGGTAGACTTTTGTCGCAATCCTCTCCTGCTTTTTTGTTGTCTGTTCGCTTGTAGTGAAGCGCCAGGGATTAGCCTGTATTGCGCACGCCGGCTGCTATGCCGTTGATGGTGAGCAGGACTGCGTAGGTAAGACGAGCGCGTTCCTGGTCGATGGCGCTGGCCTCTTTGAGCGCGTCCTGGTCCAACGTGAGTGGACCGCCGATAGAGCGCAGTCGTTTGAGCATAGCAACCTGGAAGTAGCTGAGCGGATCGACATAGGGGTTGCGCCGCTTGATTGATTCTTGTAGCACTGGCGAGTTGTCCAGTAAGTAGCGGCCTCCAGTGATTAACAGGACGTTCTGCTGTGTCCGTTCGTATTCCCTCTGGATCTGGTGGGCCAGACGCTCGCCGAGCTCTTTATCCGTTACCAGGGTCTGTGTATAGTTGTGGGCGATACGCATATCGGCCTTGGAGAGCGACATCTGTAGATTATCGATAAAGGCGCTTAAGAACGGCCATTGTCGATACATCTGTTGCAAGAGTGCCAGTCGCTCAGGATCGCTTTGGATAAACTCTTCAAGCGCTCCACCGACGCCATACCAACTGGGTAGGACGTAGCGGTTCTGCATCCATGAAAAGACCCAGGGGATGGCGCGCAGATCTTCGATGGTGCGGTTCTGGGTACGCCGTGTGGGTCGGGAGCCGATATTGAGCCAGGTTAGTTCGTCGGTTGGCGTGGCCTGTTCAAAGAATTGTATGAATTGTGGATCTTCATAGATGAGCTTACGATAGCGAGCATGCGCGCTGGCCGAGAGCTGATTCATAGCGTCGATCCATTCTTCTCTGGCGCGCGGATGGACGCGTGTCTCAACAAACTCTTCATCGGGGATACTCGATTGGATGACCCCGGCGACGACAAGCTCCATGTTGCGGATCGCGATATCGTATTGTCCATACTTGAAGGAGAGCATCTCACCTTGCTCGGTCATGCGTAGCCGTCCATTGACAGAATTGGGTGGTTGTGCCAGGATCGCCTCGTAGATTGGCCCACCACCACGTCCGATAGCACCACCACGACCATGGAAGATCGTAATAGCGATCTGCTGCTGCTGACTGAGCTCTGCCAGGCGTGACTGTGCCTGATACAGCTCCCAGCTTGAGGTTAAGATACCCCCATCCTTACCACTATCCGAGTAGCCGATCATGACCTGTTGCTGACGCTGGCAATTATCGATATAGGTGTGATAGCGCGGATGCTGGAAGGACTGTTCGAGGATCGTGGTACAGGTACGCAGGTCGCTGATCGTCTCAAAGAGTGGGACAATCGGGAGATTATCGATACCGACCTCTTTACAGAAGAACTGTACTTCAAGGATATCGCTTAGAGTATGGGTCATGCTAATGATATAGCAGGTGATCGCGCGCGATCCGAACGACTCCCGAGCCTGACTGATCGCCTGGAATGTATTAAGAATGTGGCAAGTTTCGTCGCTTAAAACCAGGCCAGGCCGCGTCAGGATGCGAGGATCGTTGAGCAAGCGATCCAGGATTTGCAGCTTCTCTTCTTCTGGCAGGGTACGATAGTCGTCACTACGTAGTCCGGTGACCTGAAGCAGCTCGGAGAGCGCAGCGGCATGGCGTTCGCTGTGCTGGCGTACATCCAGGGCCGCGAAATGGAAGCCAAAGACCTCCACCTGACGTATGAGCTTGTTGAGCATCCCATATGCGATCGAGTCTTCTCCATCCTCTAGCAGGCTCTCCTTGACGAGATAAAGATCCGTCAGCAGTTCATGTGTGTTTTTATATGCGACCGTTACCGTCGTTGACTTCTCTTCCTCAACTTTACTGGTAGTCCAGGGATGGGCTGGCGGTTTGATTGGCAGCTCGTTAGTGGCACCCAGACGGTACCACATATACGAGAACTTGGCGCGATATGGCTCAAGAGCGGTCTGTGGACCTAGCTCCTGCGTATATTCGGGCATGCAGGCACTATCATAGGCGATCGATTCTTGCAAGGTGTAAGAAATATGGGCATGATCGATAGACTGTGAGCTTTCACGTGCCAGATTCGCGAGTGTTTTGCGGTAGCGTGCAATGACATACGAACGGTGAAGTGTGAGCGCGGTCAGCAGCGTCTCGTTATTGACGAACGGATTGCCGTCCTGGTCACCACCGATCCACGAGCCCATATGGATGAATGAAGGGACAACCAGGTCGGGATACTCTGCATGGAGCAACTCTTCAAGCTCTTCATAGAGGTCAGCCAGCGCTCCGAAGACGATCTCATCCAGATAGTAGACACCCATCTTGATCTCATCAAGCGGCTGCAGACGAATCTGGCGGACCGCATCTGTGCGCCAGAGTAGATCAATAATGGTGTCCAGGCTGCGTTCCCAATGCGCCTTCTCGCGGGGCGTCATCAAGTGTTCGTTGTCATGCTGTGCCAGGAGTTCGCTGACTCGTTGTGATTTTGAGATGAGACTGCGACGGGTTGCCTCAGTAGGATGGGCAGTAAAGACCAGATCGATCGAGAGCTGATCAAAGAGTTGTTGCAGCGTTGTAGTATCCAGCCCGGCCTGTTTGAGGAAGGTAACGAGCGCCTCCATTGAACCATATTGAGGCTTATTTTGAGGATCGATCTCGTGTGCGCGGCGACGCCGAATGCGGTGGTATTGCTCAGCAGTATTGGCCAGATGAAAATACATAGTGAAGGCACGAATAATATCGATAGCCGTCTCTAGATCATAGCCAGTAATGAACCCATAAATCTCTTGTTCAAGTGTAGTAATCTCGTGTTGAAGTTGTTCAGCCTCTGAGGATGAGGCCTCATTCAGACGCTGGGTGAAATCGCGTAGACGAATACAGCTGCTCCGCAAGCGTTCAACGGCTTCATAGACGGCCGTGCCCTCTTGCCGTTGAATCGCCTTGCCCAGCGTATTCGCGAGCAGGCGAACATCTTGCCTGAGAGGCGTATCCTTTTCGCGACGATTTTCTCGTTCTGCCATAGCTTATCCTTACCATCGGTATACATATATTGTACATGTGTTGTCGATAAAGCGTTGTGTTATCGGTGATAGATACAGAGTCGAGAGGCGTCGCTGCCTTTCATCTACCTGGTTGTCAGTGGGCGTTATTATCTGCGTTCCTTATTTCTCGTCTCCCTTGCCATGTTGTTCGATGCTGTAGCCGTGGGTTTCCTGTGTTCATTTTAACACATTTGTAAGGCTCCTTTTGATATAGTTAATGTGCACAAATAAAATTGCACCGATTCTCAGCTGTTGCGCATGAATTTTAGCATGTGCTGAGGGGTTCCATAGTTTTTATGAGCATTCATTGAGAAATTGCCAGCGTTGTTTGTGCAATTTGCACAAAAACACCTGCGTATGCTTTGCTACTTTGTCTGTTATCTTTTCGTAGCGCAATCTTTATACTTCTTTTATTAGTGTATTTAACCACATCTTTGGAGGGACAGAGAAACTAGCCTCTCTTTCTGTACTTCCACACATCCATCCATGAGAAAAAGTGCGAGGATTGCAATGTACGCATCTCTCCTGCTGTAGCCGCGTGCGCTCTCTTGTTTGGTAATGGTGCCAACGATCTTGGGTACGGTTTTAAAACTGTTGAAGGAGAAACAAATGGCAGCTCAAGCATCCAACGACACCGGGATGAAGCCGACTCTGGGACTGACCGGAGTGACAATCAACGCCATGGCACTTATCGCGCCTGGCGCATTCCTCTGGACAACCTTTCAGTCGCAGTCTGGTACTGGCGCAACAAGTATGTGGGCCTCTGTTTTTGTTGCAACTGTAATTGCCCTGTTAACTGCTGTCGCCTATGCGGCACTCGCCAAACGCTATCCTGAAGCTGGCACGGGTAGCTCGTACTACTTCTCTGAAGTGGCGATTTTGCACAAACAAGAGCATAAACACTTCAAGTTTGCCCGTTTGAGTAAGTTTATCGTCGGTTGGGCTTCCCATCTCTACTATTGGGTCTATCCAGGTGTGATGGTCGCCTTTATGGGCAGTGTTATCTCTTACATTTTAAGTTTCTTCATTCCTGGTTTTGGAACCCCACTGCAATTAATCCTGATCTGTGTCATCTTCTCACTGATTGTAGGTAGTATCGCCTATATTGGTGTGACCGGTTCGACGACGGCTAACATTGTCATTAACATTATCCAGATTCTGGCCCTCCTGGTCTTCGCTATTACCGCTATCGTATTTCGTATTAACCATCCAGCCATCCACTATGTTCATCCGAACGCAGTGAGCGTCCTGCTACCACACGATTTTAACGGTTTTATCTATCAGTCAACGATTGCTATCCTGCTCGTTGTAGGTTTTGAGTCCGCGACGGCCCTCGCAGCTGAGGCGAAGAATCCGCAGCGAGATATACCACGTGGTGTAATCCTTTCTCTGATTATTCAGGGTGTCATCTTCTACTTCTTTGAGTACTTCGCAGCTAACTTTGTGATGGGTGATTTCTATAAGAGTGGGAAGCTGGTTGGCTTCGGTGCCGCTGCTGGTTCGGTCGCGCCGATTGGTGACCTTGCGCAGATCTTCGGTGGTGGGTCGTTTGGTACGGCCTTCGCTGCGATCCTGGCTGTCTCGGTCGTCATTGCGCTGCTCGGTACGGCGCTCTCCTGTCTGAATACCGGCGTACGTGTGACCTATGCGATGGGTAAGGATACCGAGTTACCGGCGGTCTTCGGTTTCTTGCATGGTCGTTTTCGTACTCCGCATGTCGGCGTTATCGTGCTAACAGTCATTTCAGCTATCATCGGTTCTTATGGCGTATTGAACGCGAACAACCTGGTCCAGATCGCCGTCCTCTCGAACATTGGAACCTTTATTCTGTACGGCCTGACCTGTATCGTCTGTCTGATCGCCTTTGCTGGTGTCGCGAAACGTGGTTTCTTTAACACGTTGCTGGCCCCAATACTGGGTGCGATCCTGAATATCGGAATGTTGATTGGTGTGATCTACTTTGCGATATCCTCGGGTGGCTCTTCGCAGACCAATATCATTATCGCTGGCGCGCTTGCGATTCTCTGGTTGGTTTTCGGTTTTGGTTTCCTCTACTTCCGTAAACTAACTAAAGGCACTCCCATCTTGCATCCTGAAGACTTCAAGGAAAATAATCCACAACCGGTAGTCTCGTTAAGTAGTGGGAATGACTAACGGTTGATATTCTGTGACGGATAGTGACGGATAGTGACGGATAGTGACGGATAGTGACGGATAGTGACGGATAGTGCAGACACACGGAAGGGTAGATGCCATAGTCTCTACCTTTCCTCTCTCCGCCGCCCGTTCTCTCCTTGACCTATGGAGCCCATACGAGAACAACACTGTTCTTGTATGGGCTTCTCTATGGGCTCCTCTTACTTATTGGACCCCTCGTACGTAGAGATTCTTCTTCCTGTGTGATGGCCTGCAGCCTCATCCTTGCGGTCTCTCTCTTGTAACTCTTACCTATGCCTGGCATATAAACGATAGGTGTTTTGTTTGTAGTCTTTTACAGACCGCATATGCTATACTTGAGGCAGCGGTGTGCGGCAGTTTATACGAGGGAAGAGTGTACAATATTTATGCCAAATGCATATTCTCCAGGTGCACAGATAGATCACTACGAAATTATCCGCATGCTAGGGCATGGGGGGATGAGTCGTGTCTACCTCGCAAAAGATCTGCGAGATCAGCGGACGGTCGTGCTCAAGTTTCCGAATGATGACTTGATAGGTGATGTTGGGGTCTTTGAACGCTACAAACGCGAAGCTGAGATCGGTAATCGTATCAACCATCCCAATATTCAGCATACATGCAATATAGGTGAACGGCGTAGCGAAGATTATCTGGTGATGGAGTATATCGAAGGCCGTACTCTGCGCGCCGTATTAGAGGACCATGATGGTCAGCCGCTACCGACGAATGAGGCGTTGCGTCTGACGCTACAGTTGTGTGACGCATTGACATACTGTCATGATAACGGTATCTTCCATCGCGACATTAAGCCTGAGAACGTGATGGTGCAGGATGATGGCACTATCAAGATAATCGATTTTGGGGTAGCTTTACTGGCTGGCGCACGCCGTGTGACGTGGCGTGGTCTGACCAGCGCGGTGGGGACACCTGATTATATGTCGCCAGAGCAGATCAAGGGCGAGCGTGGAACTGCAAGCTCAGATGTCTATGCGGTAGGTGTGATGCTCTATGAAATGCTCAGTGGTCATCCTCCATTTGAGGGCGAGAACGTATTTGCGGTTATGAATCAACATGCGACGCAAGATCCGCCCTCGATCCTGGCTTCGCGACCTGACCTCTCACCAGAACTGGCAACAGTAGTGATGCAGGCGATTCGTCGGGATCCCGATAAACGCTATAAGTCGATGCGCGATATGTGGCATGCGCTACAAAACCTGAACGAGGTCGTCCCCATTCCCTACGAGCCAGATGCTCCACGTCAAAGTAACTTGCGTCAACAGATTCTGCTGGCTACGTTGGTCGTGATCGCCCTGGCGCTGGTAGTAATTGCTATCGGTATTGCCGCTCAACTCTCACATCACGTTGCTCGCTAAATATACTGTGCTATGCGATTCATGCGATCCTCCTGTATTTATGCAGTTGTTCAGCTATGTACAAAGTACACAATGGACTGTACAATATATCAATTTTATTTCCTGTAGTATCCGATCAGAACAAGATTTTACTGTAGCTTTGAGCCCTTACATGTGACGGTAGAGGCGTTGGTAGCTGGATCTATTGTATCAATGTAAACAGGAAGTACCCCTTTCCGCTGTGCTCCTGAGGATACTAGGAGTAGAAAATATACTATCCTTGCGCGAACAGTATAGGCATTTTCTACATAATGAAAGCTTGTTTGGACGATTATTTGTATGCTATACTCTCACAAACAAGTGGTAATATTACCTATCTTCCCGGGGCTACGACGCTCATCTTATTCAACGGAGTGTATAGCGCGGCTCTCTATGCCAGATTCAGCACGTTTTCACGATTTTCGTCCCTCTTGCGAGTACCCTAAAGACAAATGGAATAACGATTTCGGCGACCATTGCTCGTTCGTCGATCTCTCCGGCCCCAACGCAGGTGCCTCTTCTTAGCAGCAAGCAAGATAGTCTTTTTTTGGGAGAGCAATGCATGACGCACAAGCATACAGCCACCAAACCTGCGTCTCAGATGTATCCACTTTATGATAGCCGCTGGGAACACGATGCCTGCGGTACAGGCTTTTTAGCGCAAGTCTCTGGAGAGGCAAGCCATTCACTGGTCCAAACCTCTCTGGAAGCGCTATCCCGCCTGACCCATCGTGGTGCCCAGGATGCTGACACTGAATCATATGATGGTGCTGGCATCCTGACTCAGATTCCGAGAGCATTGCTTATTGAGGAACTGGGGGAGCAGCAAATCACAGTCGCCAATCCAGAGCATCTTGCTGTTGGTATGGTCTTCCTACCAGTAGCGGGTCAAGAGCATTCCGTTCATTGCCGCGAGATTATTGAGCTGGCAGTGACTGAGTCTGGTCTGACTGTGCTGGGATGGCGCACCCCGCCGATCGATGCTACAGTTCTTGGAAGTCGTGCCCGTGCGATAGCGCCAGAGATTGCGCAAATACTGATAGCGTGCCCCAGCGACTTCACTTCTGAGCATTATGGGAAAACGTTGTATTATGTTCGGCGTGTTATCGAGCGTCGTCTGGCTGAGGCTCAGATCACTGATTGCTACATTGCTTCGTTATCCAATACGACCATTGTCTACAAGGGTCTATTAGCTCCAGAGAGCATGGCGCGCTTCTACCGTGACCTGGATGATCCGCGCTATACCAGTGCGATGGCTGTTTTTCACCAACGCTATAGCACCAATACCCTGCCTGCCTGGCCGCTGGCTCAGCCGATGCGCTTCCTGGCTCACAATGGTGAGATCAATACGATTCAGGGTAATCGTAATTGGATGCAGGCGCGTGAGGCAACCATGACCTCTCCGGTCTGGAATGAGCAGGTGAGTGATCTGTTGCCAGTGATTACAAGTGCCAGTGATTCTGCTCAACTTGATAATGCTTTTGAGTTCCTGTCCGCCTCGGGTCGCGATCTGCTGCAGAGCATGCAGATGCTGATACCACCGGCCTGGGAACACGATCCTGAAATGAATGAAGAGCAGCGTGCCTGGTGTGACTATCATGCCGGTCTGATCGAGCCATGGGACGGTCCGGCTGCGCTTGTCTTTACCGATGGGCATAAGATTGGCGCAGCGCTAGATCGCAATGGTCTCCGTCCATCGCGTTATACCTTGACGGCTCAAGGCTTGCTGATTGTGGCTTCTGAGACCGGTGTGGTCTCGGTTGAGGCCGGTGATGTTGTTGAGAAGGGTCGACTCGGTCCTGGTGAGATGCTGGCTGTCGATCTGGACCAGCACGTCTTCCTGCATGATGATGAGATTAAAGAAGCGCTGGCGCGTCGCCAACCATATCAGCAGTGGTTAGATGCGTATCGCTTGCATTTGAATAGCGATGAGAGTTCAGAGAGCGCAGAAAATACAGAGCACACAGAGGGCGAGCCTGCTACAGAGAATGAGGCGAGTGCAAGTGGCGAAACCAGCGACTTGTTCTCACGTCAACAGCTCTTCGGGTATACACATGAGGATGTCGAGATGGTGTTGCGCCCGATCCTGGCAGAGAACAAAGAACCGACATGGAGTATGGGTGATGATGCTCCACTGGCGGCCCTCTCGCAGCAGGCGCGTCCATTCGCGGACTACTTCCGCCAGCGTTTTGCCCAGGTGACGAATCCACCGATCGATCCTTTGCGTGAGCGTATTGTGATGTCGCTGGATTCCTATCTGGGTCGTCGTGGTAGCCTGTTGGTCGAGTCGCCTGAGCATGCACGCCTGCTGCATCTTACGTCGCCTTTGCTTACAGAGTCCCAGCTAACGCAGCTGGGCGTGTTGGATACTGAATACCTGCGTCCTGTGACATTGCGTACCACCTTTGATCCTGCTCAGGGATCTGCAGCCCTGGTCGCGGCTCTAGATGCTCTGGAGCAAGAGGCGATTAGCGCGGTTGCAGCGGGCCATACATTAATCATATTGAGCGATCGTAGTGCGACCCTGACACAAGATATCCGTGCTCTGCCGATCCCGATGGTGATGGCGGTTGGTGCCGTTCATAATGCGTTGATTCGCAAAGGTCTACGTTCAGGTGCGGCACTGGTCTGTGAGACCGGTACTGTCTGTGATGTGCACCAGATAGCGCTGGTACTGGGTTACGGTGCTGAGGCGATTACCCCATATATGGCCTATGAGAGCGTCCGCGCTCTCGCCGGTGATCGTCGTCTGGAACATATCACGAAAGAGATTGCGGTCGAACGTTACAATCACGTGATTGAAGATGGCCTGTGCAAGATCATGGCACGTATGGGTATCTCAACCCTGCGTAACATTATTGGTGCTGGACAATTTGAGGTTGTGGGATTGGCCGATGAGATCGTTGAGCGCTGCTTCGCTGGTTCCGCTTATACAACCGGGACTATGACCTTCGCGCGCTTTGCTGACCAGCTCATCCAGCAAGCAGAGAAGCAAGAGCAGGAAGAGACGCAGGCAAGCGCTAATCCAGCGGCCAATCGTCGCCGCAAACTGATGGATCAGGGTCGCTTCCGTTTCCGTCGAGATGCTGAGTACCATGCCTTCAATCCATTGATTGTACGTGCGCTACAAAAAGCCGCGCAATCCGGTAGTCAGGAAGATTATGAGCAGTTTACCTCGATGGCCTATCATCGACCCTCGACCGCGTTACGCGACCTGCTTACTTTTGTACCGACCAACCCGATCCCTCTGGATCAAGTCGAGTCGATGGAATCGATCCGTGCGCGTTTCGTCATCTCAGCGATGTCGATTGGCGCTCTGAGTCCTGAGACCCACAAAACGATTGCGGCGGCGATGAATAGTATCGGTGGTCGCAATAATACTGGTGAAGGTGGTGAGGACCCTGAGTGGTACCATAGCGATTTCGAGGGTCATGCGATCAGTAGTAAGATCAAGCAGATCGCCTCGGCGCGCTTTGGCGTCACGCCAGAGTATCTCGTCCGTGCTGAAGAGCTAGAGATCAAGATGGCTCAGGGTTCAAAACCTGGTGAGGGCGGTCAGTTACCACCATTCAAGGTAACGCCGTTTATCGCCAAGTTGCGTCATACGGCCCCTGGTGTCTCGCTGATCTCGCCGCCACCCCACCACGACATCTATAGTATCGAAGATATTGCGCAGTTGATCTATGATCTGCACCAGATCAATCCGACCGCTAAGGTTGGTGTAAAGCTGGTCTCAGCCGCTGGTGTTGGAACGATTGCTGCTGGTGTGGCTAAAGGACACGCGAACTACGTGTTGATCAGTGGTCATGATGGTGGAACCGGTTCATCGCCGATTCAATCGATCAAGCATGCTGGCCTGCCATGGGAGCGTGGACTTGCCGAGGCGCAGCAGGTACTGGTCAAGAACGGTCTGCGTAAGCGTATCAAAGTACGTGTTGACGGTGGCTTCAAGACTGGTCGTGATGTCATCATTGGCGCACTGCTTGGAGCGGAAGAGTATGGTTTTGGTACCGGCGCTCTGGTCTCACTGGGTTGCGATATGGCGCGTCAGTGTCATCTCAATACCTGTCCAGCCGGCATAGCTACCCAGCGTGAAGATCTGCGTGCGAAGTTTACCGGACGTCCGCAGTTTCTGATCAATTACCTGACCCTGGTTGCTGAAGAGGTACGTCGTTTCCTGGCGCAGCTTGGCTACAGGCGTCTGGAAGATATCATCGGGCACGCCGATCTCTTACAGGCTAAAGAGGGCAGTGAAATTGACGTTGCTCCTCTGCTGGCCCCGCAACCGGTCATCTCTGATCCCGCAGCGTATACCTCGGTACCGTCGTCTCCTGTTGCTGAGCAATTACTGGTTGAGGCCGAGCCAGCTTTACGTGGCGAGAACAGTATCATCACCCAGCAAGTCGTACACAACTACGATCGTACAATCGGAGCGGGACTGGCTGGTGAGATCGCGCGTCGCTACGGTAACGAAGGTCTACCGGGTGTCAGCGTCACCTGCAACTTTTCCGGGTCCGCTGGTCAGAGCTTTGGAGCCTTCAACGTCTCTGGTATGCGCCTGATCTTGCATGGTGATGCCAACGACTACGTTGGTAAAAGTATGAACGGTGGACAGATCGTCATCGCACCACCGGCTGATGCCAGCTTCGCTTCACAAGAGAATATCATCATCGGTAACACCGTCCTCTACGGTGCAACCGGTGGCTACCTCTTCGCAGCGGGTCGTGCGGGTGAGCGTTTCGCGGTACGTAACAGTGGCGCGGTCGCCGTTGTCGAAGGTGTTGGTGATCACTGCTGTGAGTATATGACCAGTGGTATGGTCGTAGTCCTGGGTGAGACAGGCATGAACTTTGGTGCAGGTATGTCATCCGGTGTCGCCTACGTACTGGATGAGCACGATACCTTCGCTCGTCGTTGCAATGCCGATCTCGCGGTAGAGGGTATCGGTCGTGTCGACGATGAGATCGAACTGGATGCCCTGCGTGCGATGGTTGGACTCCATGTACGTCGTACGCACAGCGCCTACGCCGAGCAGTTGCTCAATAACTGGGAGCAGATTAGCGGAAAGTTCTGGCGTGTTCAGCCAGCGGGTACCACAGTCACAGCCTGCGACTATATCGGAGCCAGCGAGTACGATGGTCTCTTAAGCGCATCACACTAAACAAGAGAGAGCAAGTAAGTTAAAAAACGGAGACAGTCGGGGAGCATGCTATTGCTGCATGCTCCCCTTTCTCTTGTCAGAATAGCACTGCTTTGAAGTGGATGTGCATCTGCCTTGTGTTGTTTCGTCAGGCTCAAGAGTTCCACCTAATGCATACCACCCAGCGTCAGCGGCATCTCTTCAATACGCTCGTCCCCAGCGACCATAAAAGGTTCTCGTGTCTTTTGGGGAACATGTGCAAGCAAAACTAAAAACACCAGGGTAAGGATTGACATACCAATCAAAGCGATGATAGAGATAATAAACGCTTGATTATAATGCATCGACAACTGTATGGCAGACTTGCCAGGGACGCCCAGGATACCAAAGAAAACGACACCAATCAAGGCCACGCCAAGAGCCTGAGACACCTGATTAGCGGTCGTTATCGCACCGGAGGCTGCACCCGCATGACGGTGAGCAATATTCGTCAATACAACATTAATTAACGGCGTTCCGATAAAGCCCTGTCCTACTCCAATCAAAAAGATGAATGGCACCAACTGCAACGGACTATGCAAACTTATCCCCAATGCTTGCACAATGAATATCGTGCCGATATCACCGATAAGGATCAGCACAACACCATAATAGAGCACCTGTAGTCCCAGACGCGTAATCATGCGTGGCGCGGCCAGGGAACTGAGCAAAAAGCCAGCGCCGAGCGGAGCAAATGCAAGACCAGACAGCAAAGGAGTAAAATTATGACCATCCTGTACAAACAGTGACAGTATGAAGAATAGCGCTGCATTCGTACCATAAAAAGTCAGAGCTGTAATCAGCCCAAGTGTAAAGCGACGATCGCTAAACAATGATATCGGCAATAAAGGAGCACCATTGCGTTGTGTTAACCGTTGCTCATAACGAGCAAAAATGACAAAGAGCGGGATAGTAAGAATCAGGCAGACAAATGACCACCAGGGCCAGCCAGCATCTTCTCCAGTTGATAGAGGATAGGTCAACAAAACAAGGCTGAGTGTGAGCAGACCAACACCAATCAGGTCAAGCTTCTTTGTTCCCTCACCAAGAGACTCGCGCACCAATAACACACTTGCAACCAGGGCAAACACACCGATGGGCACATTGACAAGGAACACATTGCGCCAGCCAAGCTCCATGAAATTACTGCCAATGAGTAGGCCACCCAGAATTTGCCCAAACACACTGGCAAAGCCCACGACTGCTCCGTACATGCTGAATGCTACAGGTCTCTCTGCTGGCAAAAAACCCACTTGAATAATAGAAATCACCTGTGGCACCATCAATGCAGAACCAAAGCCCTGAACTACACGCGAAAGGATTAAGATTCCAGGATTGGGGGCTAAGCCACATAATAAAGAAGCAATAGTAAATACCAGCATACCCAGCTGAAACATGCGTTTACGACCAAACATATCGCCCAGACGTCCACCTGTCACCAGGCCGATCGCGTATGCAAGAACATAACCAACCACGACCAACTGAATCTGTGACGTATTCGTATGCAGTTCATTATGAATCGATGGAATGGCTACGTTGACAATAGATGCGTCAATTATCGACATTAAGGTTGCTGCTAGCACTACAACGAGCGCCCACCAGCGCCGCGGATCTACCGAAATATTTTCGTTCATTTTCCTTTTTCAATCCATGTCAAGAACATATATCAATAAAGACATATACCAATATAAGAGTGTGCCATAAGACGAATAGTGAGTAGCGGGGTGCTACATGAGTCAAGAAGAGACGGTTCATTCGCTCACACGCTGCCTTACTTTTTCTATCGGCTAGCCGGCGTTCTTGCGACACTCTCGAGCATTCTCTTAGCTGACACTTCTTAGTGCCCAGTTAAGATTGATCACCAAAGCTATGAATCTGGTAATCTTTCACCATCCCAGGAGAACATGCTATAACATTTTTCTAAAACCTGATGTCGCTACCAGGTAATCGCGAGAGGTGGTTACCTGCGTACGCACATGTTTAAGGTCGACATGCAATATGTGTCCACCTTGCTGGAGGACCTTGCCTGCAACCAGGACCGTGTCAACATTACCGACATGTGCACCAAGAACGACAGAGGCAATCGGGTCATTGATAGGTGAGAGGTTCAATGTATTCGTCTTTAATAGAATGATATCCGCTTGTTTGCCGGGTGTCAATGTTCAGGTTTGCTGACCAGGCCAGACGGAACGTGCTCCATAAAATCATGCAGCAGTACTTGATCGATCTTCGCCAACTGGTGATGCAAGCCAGGCAAGATAGTTCAACGTTAGATTATCTCGCTGCTATCCAGGAACCGACAAAATATATAACATGGTCTGCTGCGCCAGTATTCCCGCAGAATCTCCGCAACATGGACCGCTGGTATACGAAGACGAAGACGAAGCCGTGAGTGAAAAGGGCAGGAGGCTGGGCGCGTGCTCTTGCGTGTCCATTAATGGAGCTCATTGAATCTCTTCGCCTCCAACCAGGCCGGCTGCCTGTTTCCATGCGTGCATCTCAGGACCTTTCTCTTCATCCTGGAAGCGGTAGTCGTGCTTGCGAATAAGTTCGCCAAGCCGGGCATCCAGGCGCTCCAGGCACGCGAGTTGGGCCTGTTGCAGCCGTTGTTGCCAGTCGCCGTGTACAGCAGTCTGTCTTAATTCGTTGGCTAGCCGGAAGTGTTCCAGGCAGAGTCCACTGGAGGCGCTCAACTGTCCCATGAATTCATCATCGAGCAGAGCCTGGCGCAGGTCCTGGATATAGCGCTCTTCTGCCAGTGCGTGCCGTTTACAGGCCGGACAGTCGGGACGTGTGCTGCCTGGGGTTCCCGCACTGCTCGCACGGCCTGCTCCATTCCTGCCTTCGAGCAAGCGGCGCAAGCGTCCAGCGCCAGGCGCGGTAGGGGTACTATGACGTAGTTGATCGATGGAGTCAGAGAGTACATCACGATATGCCTGAGCGAGTGGTAGGCTGGCTCCCATACGTACTAATTGCCACGTATGTGTATGACAGAAACCCTGCGTGCGCCGTAGCTCCTCGCGTATCCCTACGTCAGTAAATTGCTCGTATTTAAAGGCCTCCAGATAACGCCGAGTGCTCTCCAGCGCCAGTTTGCAGATCAAGCAACCTTCCTGTGAGCAGGCATGTAGCAATATTTGATACTCTCTTGTCTTCACGATAGATACAACCTTTTAATCTTTTATTCGTCTATGTACTAGACAATATCTTTTTTAAGGATGGATGATACAACTGCCAGTAGCGATACTTCCTTCATTATAGCCAGATTCCTGGCGAGAATGCAGCGCTTATTGCCTTGTCGTACTAGCATAAAAGAGAATGATGAATACATTTACAGATTACTATGCCGTCCTCGGCGTGAAGTCCAGTGCTACATCCGCTGAGATTAAAGATGCCTTTAAGAAGCTGGCGTTACAATACCATCCCGATCTTTATAAAGGTGCCGATGCGAACGAGCGTATGGCTCAGATTCTGCAAGCGTATCGTACGCTGAGTAACGCTGAAGAGCGCCGCCGCTACGATTCTCAGCGCCTTTCGCATGTCATATCTCCATCTTCTGCTGGTGTGACGCAGGACACGGTATATAGTCGGTCAACCTCTCCGTCTGGTGTCAATAAAAAGGGGACGCCAGGTGAGCTCTCGCCGAATGCGCGCCGAGATCGGCAACGTCGCTATGCCTTCCCTGATTTCCTGGCCGATCACTCCGTTACCGTAGATCTTGTAGATTATACGTATGAGCTGACCCCGAGCGAGGCAGAGGTGTTGCAACAGGATGGTCTGCTACGCGGAACGGCGCGTGAGGCGCAGAAGAGGCACTTCTATTGCCATCGCTGTCATCATCGCTGGTCTGTGAGTGGGGAGAGAGGGGAGGGTGGCGACAATAGTGAAGAGATGATGTGCCCGCTCGTCTGTCCCCATTGTTATGCTAGTGATTGGTCGGAGTTTCTACTGCTGCGCTGTAACCATTGCTGTGCAATTTTTGAGAGTGAACAGATTCGCTACGAATCAGAGTTGTACACTTATGGACCAGAGAGTCGGAAACGGCAAGGAGCGCTCTGCCACCCCTATGAGCTTTTCCCATTGTGTCCGTATTGTGGGAGCTCACATTGGTGTCCGGCTGAAGATCGACGTGTCGACATGTTGCAGAAACAGGTTGGTACCTACGCCGCACTGCGTCGCTTGCTCTGGATTGTAGGCGTTATGGCCGTTGTCCTGATCTTCCTGGTCTTTGTAATGCTGCGGTGAGCTAGCACGAGCTGCTCTTTCTCTTTATGCATGAAACATGCTATGGTAGCACCTTGAAATCAGCTTGTTGTATCTGTACTGTATTGGCACAGGCCGTCGTTGCCGACCACGCGACATCGACCGAACCATTGCCTGTAGCTTCAGGTTTAAAGAAGAAGTAGGCATTGGTCTGTCCCAGTATGCTACTGCCGACCGTTGTAGCATAGGGGATCGCTTGATTATTCACGGTCCATGTCAGACAGACTGCTCCGTTATAGGCCAATGTATGCACTGTCAGCGTGACATAGACGGGTTGACCAAGGTGGAAGGTTGTACTCTGATCAATCGGTGTACCCGTAGTAGCATTCACACCAGTTGCAAGTTGCACATTATCGATATATTGTTGAGCGTTGGCGACGGGTGTCGCTGTTGCTGCGAGCGCAGTCGGAGTGAGTGGTTGGGTCGCCTGCGCTGTCGCGGCCTGTGCAGCGGCATTGGACACTGTCGAGGCCGTGCTGGATTGAGTGGTCAGGGGAGCGGGAGGCGTCAGGCTCTGCGATAGGATATAGACAAAGATAAGGATAAAGGCACCGAGCGACATACTGGCTGCGGCCAGTGTAAACCCAAGTTTTGTACGCGGGGCTTCGAGCTCGCTAGCATTGCCATCCGAGTTAGCCCTCTCCATGTATGTGCTGCTTCTCTGTGGCGCTTCCGTAACCGATGTCGACGTCGGAGTACGGTGAACATAGTATGCTTGCTGATCCCATGGTACGCTATTGTCTGACTCTGGTGCAGGTGTCGTCGGGATGAACATTGGATTGTTTTGTGGTAGCGTATCTATTGTAGCAAATTGTTCAGGCGTAGAAGATGCAGTGCTATCTGAGGAGTAGGGCTGCAATTGTTGTACTGGTCCTTGTAGCGGTTCTGAGTGGACCGGAGGAGTATAATCATCGCTCTCCTGACCTGGGAAGAAGAGTTGTTTTTCTGAATAGGTTGAGCATGGTGAAGGTGTGGAGGATGACGAAGATGGTGTATTCCAGGATTGTGCATTCTGAATGACTGGTGGCACCTCCAGGGGTGGAAAGATTGCGTGAGGGGATTGTGAGGCAGCACGAGTGAGCCTGACTTTCCCGCTTGTATGAACACTGGGTGCGCCACAACGTGGGCATTGATTTTGTGTTTGTGTTTGTGTTGGAGAAAGCGGCATCCCGCAATGTGTGCATCTCATATTCCGAAAAAACCTCTTTATCAAGTATACTCTTCCTATAGGGTCATCTATATGACGAAAAAGATACGAAACTGGTAAAAAGAGTAGCTCGCAATAGGATATTAGTCATCTTTGTCTCCGTTTCAGGCTACCGTTTGTAGAGCTTGTGACGTTATGACTTGACACTGTTAGAGAGCACAACTACAATACCTTATGCATGGATAGACGCGGATAATGTTGGGGAGGGAACCTCCCACTCACTGAGCATAGGACAAGAACTGTGGCAATAGGCAATGACGTAGAGCAAGTTTTGGCATCCTCGCTTGTGCGTTTACAGGGCAGCTTACGACGTGCTTCTGGAGACTCTGGAGACTCTATTGGTTCCGAGGAAGGTAGCGATGCATGGCTGCTCTTAGAAGCTCTGGTGGACAAAGATGAGGCTGTAGAGCAGAGACTGGCTACTCATTTTCAAGAAGCTGGTAGCTCGTTCGCCAGGCAAGGTGGAAAACTTGACAGTCGCCTGGGTGGTCTACAGCATTACACAGATGTCGTGGCGCAAGAGTTACGTGGGGTATTACAGGAGCAGCCGCATGCTCTCATAGAGACGTTGGCATCTCTGTATCATTTTCAATCTCTGGCTACAGTGGCATTGACACGTGGCTATCAGCATAGTATGGAAGAGTCTACGGTTGAGCGTACGCATATGGCCGAGCAGCTAGAGCATCGTCTGACGACGTTGCAGCGCATCAATGGTGTTAGTAATTCAGCGATCGATCTGGATCAGACGCTAGAGATTACTGCGCAGGAGGTTGCTGAGGAACTGCACGTTGATCTCTGCTCGATCTTCTTTTATGATGAGTTACAGCGTGTGTTGACATTGCGAGCGACAAATGGGCCACGCCCGCTGGGTGGTATGCATTTTACGTTGCGGCTCGGTGAGGGCTATAGCGGTTGGGTCGCCGATAAGGGGCGTCCGCTGATCGTTACCGATGCTTTGAGTGATGCGAACTATGCTTCAGAGGCGCGCTCCTATCATACAGACTTTCATGGTCTGATGACGTTGCCGATTATCTTCTTTGGCAACGATGAGCGGCTGATAGGTGTCATTAGCGTCCAGTCGGTAGAACCACGCGAGTTCTCGCGTGATGAGATCAGCTTCGTCGAAGTGGTAGCTGGTATCGTGGCCATCAATATCGAGAACGGGCGATTGTATGAGCAGACCGATGAGCAACTGCGTCGTAAAGTCCACGAACTGGCAACCATCCATCGTGTCTCATCGATTATCGCCTCTACGCTCAATCTAGATGAGGTCTTGCAGATCATTACTACGCAGGCTGTACACCTCTCTGGCGCTGAGCGCTCGTGTCTGTTTGAGTTAGACCCGGATCGCCAGAAGTTGCATGTGCTGGCGCACTACGGTTTCAATACCAACACCTCACGTATCCAGATTGGTGTTGGGCAATGCTGTGCTGGTCGTTGTGTGCAGACCGGGCGACCAAGTATGGCCGTCGATTGTTTCCAAGCGGATGAGTCGTGTTTTTTGCATGACGATCCCTTTGTCACGGCCGATATCCATTCTGTGCTCTGTGTGCCGCTGAAGGTCAAGCAGAAGGTTCTGGGCTGCATCTGCATTTATAGTAGCCATCGCCATCTGTTGAGCCCGGACCAGATGCAACTGGTGATTACCTTCGCCAACGAGGCTGCGATTGCGATTGAGAATGCGCGTCTGTATGAAGAGGCACGTCGAGGTTCTGAGCTGAAATCGGTCCTGTTGCGTGAACTGAATCATCGAGTCAAGAATAACCTGGCGACCGTCGCCGGTATCCTGTCATTGCAGCGACGGCGCACCAAGTCACCTGAGATTCAGGCGACGCTGGCCGAGAGCGTGAACCGTGTACAGGGCCTGGCCTCAACGCATGACCTGCTGGCCCATGAGGACGTGAGCGAGGCGCGTATTGATGAGATTGCACGTAAGATTGTCGGTGTGGCGCACTCAAACCTGAGCCCGCCTGACAAGCACATTACTTTCCAGGTCGAGGCCAGCCCGATTGTGATCCCTTCGAAATCGGTAACCATGCTAGCGCTGGTGATCAACGAAATGATCTCGAATGCGATCAAGCATGGCCTGAAGAATCAGAATGAAGGGAACATCATCATTCGTGGGCGTGAAGAGGATAACATGGTCTACGTTCAGGTGATCGACGATGGGAAAGATGGACCGGCTTTTGAGCTTGCCTTCGACGAAACGGGTGAAGGTAGCTCTGAAGGACTTGGCCTCTCACTGATCAAGAACCTGATTGGCGACCTGCACGGAAAGTTCTCATTGCGACGGGACAAGATCACGCTTGCAAATCATCCAGAGAATGAAGCTCCCGTCGAGCGTACAATCGCTGAGGTCCGCTTCCCACTGGTACAGTATAAAGTACCAGCCTGGAGTGCATAGAAGCGTACTGCGCAAGTAAGCTCATGATGGCATAGTGAATGGGGCACCCTACCTGCTAAGAGGTGCCCTGGTGGATAGTGTCTCAACCCTGTTGATGCACTGGTGGATAGTTGAGGTAAAGGCATGTATGACGCAGCGCAAAAGAGAAGGATACTTGTTGTTGAGGATGAGCTTGCTATTCAACAGGTGCTCTGCTTTTTTCTCAAACACCATAATTTTGAAGTTCTCGCCGCCTCTAATGGTCAGGAAGCCATGCGGGTCATTCCCTTGTTTCGGCCCCATCTTATCATCCTCGATCTCATGATGCAGCCCGGCACCGGCTGGGATGTCTTACATTGGCTACGCGACCAACACCTCACTCCGCGTATCCCGGTCCTGATCGTGAGTGCGCTTGTGCATCTCTCTGAGCAGATGCAGGGCTTCGAAGAGGGGGCTATTGAATACATTACCAAGCCGACTCAGCCCAGCGTCATTGTCGAGCGTGTCAGAGCCCTCCTCTCGCTCGATGTAGAGCAGCGTGCTATGCTCCAGCACAAGCGTATGGACGAGCAGCGTAAAACGCTGGACCGCCTCTCAGCTGTCGAACCGGATGAGTTTACCTACTAACCTGGCGTCCATTCAGTTTTTGTGCAGCAAATCTCCTCGCATATTACATTGATTCTTCAAAGCTCTTGACCTTGTCCCTGGGGCAAGGTTTCATAATAGGAAGAGATAAAAAGAGTTGTGAAGGAGATGAGAATGTATGCGGAATCTGCTACAGATTGGAGAAGTTGCGCAGCTCCTTGGTGTGACGACGAAGACGATTCGTCATTATCATAAAGTTGGCCTGTTGCATGAGCCGGAACGGACAGAGAGCGGCTATCGCCTCTATGATGCGCAGGATCTTTTGCGCTTAAAACAGATTCGCCATATGCAGGCGTTTGGCCTGTCACTCAAACATATCAAGATTATTCTGGGTGATACGTTGCGTGAACATACGTTGCGCGAGATATTACAGGGACTGGACGCTGAATTGGCGGATCAGGTGCGGATGCTTGAGACACGGCGCGCACGGATCCGTGCGCTCCTCGACGAGGAGACTTTTGCGAAGATCGATCAGCCAGCTACCCTTGAAAGTTTTGAGATCGTCAAAGATCTGGTAGGTGAACGTCTGGCTACGGTGAATCCGGTGATGCTGGAGATGGAGAAGCAGCTCTGGACCGTCATTGATGAGTTTGATTGGCCTGCCGATTACCGTGAGCATATGTTGCAGGCTGCGCGGGAGATTGCAGCTAATCCTGATCTATATGAACGCATATTTGCATTTAATGAAATCCTGGCGACATTGTCTGGCTTGCCTGAAGATGCTCCCGAGATCGATCGCATGGTAGAGGAATGCCTGCAGAATCAAGATTTGCAGAACGTTCTGACCGCCGCCAATGCATTGCTTGCGCATATGCCACGTCTTGCAGATCCGTTCGCCGCGATGTTTGGAAACTTAATGCTCACCAATATCTCGCCCGCTCAACAGCGTTTCTTTCAGCAGTTGAGCACTGGAATGCGTTCCAGTTAGGGCACAGGGAGGACGTCGCTATGCACGATGCAGCACAACCCTTTCGTTATACGGCTCAACGTAGTTCCTACCTGACTTTAGTCATGACCTTTATCTTCCTGATCATCGTTGAAGGTGGTGGGACAGTATTGCTTACCGCTCTCTTTGTAGCGCTTTTCTGGCTCAAACTGACATTGCTGGTTGGGTTTACAGGCTTGTACTGCTGTATTTTTATGCTGCTGCTCTTTCCTTTATGGACAAAGCACCGTTTGACTGCCACGCATCTCCATCTGCACTATGGTCTTACTCTCAATGTATCGATAGTGTGCGACGAGATCAGTAATGTAGAAGTGGTGCTCAAAAGTTCATACAGACTACAGCCGTTGCGTGCCCGCTACATAGCGAACACGCAGCGTATTATCGCCTGTTTCTCTGATCAGGAACTGGTACTACTTACATTCAAGCAACCTGTTGTCCTCAAGACTGGCTGGCGGCTGAGGCCAACAAAAAGCATCCTGCTCAATGTTGATCAGCGCCGCGAATTTCTGGACGCTCTGCTTGCTACGATACCCGCCACTGTAGATGCAGCAGTGACTGAGCAGCGCGCTGAGGTCGATGATGACTCAGGTTATGCTGATCTTCCCCTCTCTCAGCAGCTGGAAAATGTTGCGCTGGCTTCTTCCTCTCAGCCAGTACCTTCAGTGGCGACAGCACCTGTCGCCATTCGTATCGAGGGTTTGACGCGTCGCTTTGCCCAGGTTACAGCGGTCGATGCCTTAAATATGACTATTCGACAGGGTGAGATCTATGGCTTCCTTGGCTCCAATGGCGCGGGTAAATCAACGACGATCAAGATGCTCGTTGGTCTGCTACAACCCGGCGCTGGTCATGCCTGGATTGCTGAGCATGATGTATGGGCTGAACCGCTCGCTGTGAAAAAGACGCTGGGATATGTGGCCGATCATGCCTTGCTGTACGAGCGCCTGACTGGTCGCGAGTTTCTGGATTTCCTGGCGCAGGTGCGTGGCCTACCAAAGACCATAGCAGACGAACAGATCGTCTCTCTGCTGACGTTGTTGGATTTGACTGAGCACGCTGATCGTTTATGTGGTGCCTACTCGTTTGGTATGAAGCGCAAGTTATCGTTAGCGGGCGCGCTCTTACATAGACCTGCGATCCTGATCCTGGATGAGCCACTCAATGGTCTGGATCCACGGAGCGCTCGCCGCATCAAGGATCTCTTTCGCGAACTGGCGGCTCAGGGGACGAGCATCGTGCTCTCCACCCATGATCTAGCGATCGCCGAGACGGTCTGTCATCGCGTGGGCATCTTTCACAAAGGGCACCTGTTAGCGGAAGGGAGCTCCGCCGAACTGCGTCAACTGGCCGCTGCGCCAGATCTGGAGACCGTGTTCCTCAATCTGACCAGTGAGCAGGAGCAACCAGAGGAGGTCCTGTTATGAGCAGTACGTATGGCGATGATATCCTGCTCAGACGGCCATTGGCGATTTGGTGGGCCCAACTACGCTCTTTGCGTAACATGAGCCGTTCTGGTAGTCGTCTGCGCGTTGGGTTCGGTATCTCACTGGTCTTCAGCCTCGTACTTGGCATCTGGTCGAGTTATCGTCTATATGCAGCCATCCAGCAGTGGCAGGCAAGCGGTCCTGCTGCGGTCACCAATGGACTCTGGCTACTATGCCTGGGCGTCTGGGGTGGCATCTGTGTGCTTGCTAGCTTTGGTCTACAAAATGCACTGATAAGTGATGAAGCGCTGCTATTGTTTACGTTGCCTGTTACACCAGCAGAGCGTTTCAGAGCACTGTATGGCTCGTTTTTTCTCACCACCCTGTGGCTCCCGACGCTACTACAGGCAGTAGTGACCGGTTATGTATTGTTGTCAACGCTTGGCTGGCAGGCATTCTTATGGCTGGCTGTCCTCCAACTGGGCGTGGTTGTGCTGGTCGGTTGTACGCTGCTACTTACGCTACTGGTCGTGCGCTATCTTCTGCCAGCTGGACATGTCAGGCAGCGCTCTAGCATTGCTGGTATTGTTTGTGTTAGCGCACTGCTTGTGCTGGCATTCCGGAATACATTCGCCAGAGACGGCGGAGTGCTACTGGCACAATGGTGCAGACCAGAGTTTGTGCTGGTGTTCCTGATACTGTTGTTTGTTTTGCTTGTCGGCCCAGGTGCCAGCATGTCTGGTAATCTTTATCAGGAGGCCCTCTTGCTCAGGCAGAGCCAGGATCGTGCGCGCAAAACTAACACGCTACCGGGAGTTGGTCTGCTCAGCACCCTTATGAGTCGTAGACGCAGTCTTATTGGAGCACTCTTTGTCCGCTCGATTGTCAATCAGAGCCGAAACTGGTTGTTCTGGGGACGTCTCGTTGTTACCTATAGCTTGCTGGCGCTCTTCCCACTGCTACATGCTGCTCTGCGCCAACACGGCTTTACTGATACAGTATTGATCGCCGGGTATGCGGCTTTGCTCGCTGTAGGACATATTATTGAGACTGCGCCAGGAGCGGTCAGCGGCGAAGCCAATCGTCTGGCGCTCTACCTGATTGCGCCGCTGGAGTTCGCGCAGATCCTATGGGCCAAACTCGTCCTTTTTCTGCTGCCCACCCTGATCGAGGCGCTGGTGCTGGGACTTTTCTTATGCTGGTGGACTGGTCTGGATCTCAGCCAGGTCGGGTCTGTTATTGTGCTTATACCCTTGATTGTGCTGCCCTGTACTGCGTTGCTGGTCTGGGGGAGCGTATGGGATGAAGACCTGAAGCAATCTGTAGAGGGGCGAGCTGATACACTTTTGTTGGAAGAGGGACCATTCTCACCGCGCAAGATGCTGCTGTTGTATCTCTGCCTGCTTTGTCTGACTGCTATTTTTCTCGTACTCTGGCAACTGCCCTTTGTACTGGCGTTGCTGATACTCATTCTGTGCAATATTCTTTTTGTGCTTGCAATGCAGCGCCTGAGCGTAGCAGAATTGCAACGTCTCTTGCAGCGTGGATAGGGATAAGCCCAGGATACACGTAAAATTCTATCAGAAGCGAGATCTTCGTGATAGAGTTTTACACGTATTCTGGGCCTATCTCTGAGAGCATTGTTCTGTATGTAGGAAGATATGCTCTCAGCATTGAGAATCATTCAAACTTCTGGCAGCTTCAGATGGACTATCGACTTAGATGCAGGACAGCTTTGCCGGTGAATTGCCTTTGCAGCAAGCGTTGCGCGACATCACCAATGTCGTGCCAGGAAGCCTCCACCTCGATGGGCGTCCGCAATTGCTGCCTGGCTACCAGTTGCGCGAGCCAGGCCAGATCTTCAGATCTCGCACGACTATCGAATTCTGTATACATATTCAGCCCGTAGAGGGTCGTTCTCCCAGTAAGGATGAAATTGCTGACATCCACGGTTACCTCTGGAGATGCCGACCAGCCCAGCGTAACGCAGGTTGCCCCTATTGCCAGGAGAGAGAGTGCGCTCTCCAGTGTTTTCCCACCGACCGAATCGATAATCAAGTGGTAAGGGCCATAGGCACCAGCTTCCGAGATATCTTCCCCCACGATCACCTCATCTGCTCCCGCCTCACGTACTAACGCCTCGAGGCGTTCATGGCGCGCAGTGCCGACGACATAGGCACCGCTTCGCCTGGCGAGCTGATGCGCGAAGAGTCCCACACCACCGGTGGAACCGGTAATCAACACGCGCCTGTTCAGGAGAAACCCTCCTTTCTCAAGTGCACGCAGCGCGGTGAGTCCAGCCGTAGGTAAGGTTGCCGCCTGAGCAAATATCACGCTGGCGGGAAGTTCGGCCAGCCTGTTCGTAGGGACCGCCACCTGCTCAGCCCATGCGCCTGCACCAACGCTGCCCACCACTCGGCTCCCGACCTTCGGCCCTGTCCCAGAAGCCGCTTGCTTGATGACGGTTCCGGCCAGATCCCAACCGGGTCGCCAGCCCGCTTCGGTCTGCATGGCATGCAACACCTCTCCTCGATTCAAAGAAATGGCCTCAACCTGAACAAGCGCTTCCGACGGGCCAGCCTGGGGCGCTTCGACCTCTTTGATGGCAAGCCGCCCACGCGCGTCAGGATCAACGACTATCGCACGTATTGAACTCATCTATTTTCCCCCTTTCTCTGATAGCAATTGAGTCTGGCGCAATTCTGGTGATAAGGTTTTCACTGATCTCACCACATCCGGTCTCTGAGCTTGGAAAAGTGGTGAGACCAAAAAGATAACCCCATTTTGCACCGGAATTGTGCCCGGCCCATAAAATGTTGGGATTTACATCTCCTCCTTACCTTGCTGTTGTAAATTGTGGTAATTTCGCCATGATCGCTTGGATCTCGGCGTCGTCGGAGATCCCTTGGAAGTCATACCGTGGGGTGTATGGTGCTTCCAGTTGTTGGACTTCCTCCTGCGTCAACTCAATATCGAGTGACGCCACTGCGTCATCGATCTGTTCAATGGAGCTTGCGCCGACGAGCGGTGCCGTCACCACCGGTTTGCTTCTCAGCCATGCAAGTGTAATCTGGGCGCGTTTTCTCCCGCGATCACCGGCAATCTTCCCAACCGCCTCGATAATGGCCTTATCGCTTGCTTCGGTGAACGGGGTATACAACATATCAGCGAAGCCGTCATTGCTTGAACGGCTGGTTGACTTTGCCTCACTCCAGGCACGGGCAAGCCGGCCACGAGCCAACGGACTCCACACGATCGTCCCGACACCCTCGTCAAGACAGAGCGGAATCATCTCCCGCTCCTCTTCACGAGCCAGGAGATTATAGTGATCCTGCATGCTGACAAAACGAGCCCATCCACGCTCACGTTGCAGGTGGAGCGCCTTGGCGAATTCCCACGCGGGCATGGATGAGGCACCGAGGTAGCGGACCTTGCCAGCTTTGACCAGATCGTGGAGCGCCTCAAGGGTCTCTTCCAGAGGCGTCGTATGGTCATTGCGATGGATTTGATAGAGGTCAATATAATCGGTATCCAGTCGGCTCAGGCTATGCTCAACCTCGGTCATGATGGCTTTGCGACTCAACCCTTTGCCATTCGGGCCTGACCGCACAGGATTGCGCAGCTTCGTTGCAATTACCACGTCGTCACGATTCGCGTAATCTTTCAGAGCACGTCCAAGGATTTCTTCGCTGCTGCCCTGGGAGTATATGTTGGCCGTGTCAAAGAAATTGATCCCGACGTCGAGTGCGTGCTTGATCAGCTTCCGGCTTTCCTCTTCGCCAAGCGACCAGGCAGGATGGCCGCGAGTCGGTTCACCGAACGTCATCGCACCGATGGCGATGGGCGAAACATCTAGACCGGTCGTCCCGAGTTTGACGTATTGCATAAATTCTCCTGTTGTATTTTAATACTATTCAGAATGGAAACTCTTTCCTGAAGTCTCCATTAAGCGGGGAGTTCCCCGTTTGTTAATGTCTATATTAAACGGGGAACTCCCCGTTTGTCAAGTAGTCTGCGTGGTGACAAAACATTGAATCCAAAAGATCAGCGAGTGGACGCTCAGCACAATCGGGCGGCTATTTTAGCGGCTGCCCATGACTTATTGTCAACACATGAAACCGTCTCAATGAACGCTATTGCAAAGAAGGCGGGCGTGGCCAATGGGACACTGTATCGGCATTTTTCGACACGAGAAGAACTGATTCTTGAACTGTATTGCCATGACGTGCAGCGCCACGCCGACACGGTTGACCAACTCCTCCAGGAAATGGAACCGCTCGCTGCGCTGCGGGTGTGGATGGAGCAGCTTGCCGTCTATTCACGCATGAAGCACGGTCTCGGGGAGGCGTTAACCAAAGCCGCAGAAAGGAACGTCGTTCAGCGGCTGTACCAGCCAGTCATCCAGGCACTGTCTTCCCTCCTCAAAGCGGCTTCGGATGCAGGACAGATCCGGCCCAACATCCTCCCTGACGACGTCCTGTTATTAGCTGGTGCATTGTGGCGCGTTCCCCAGGATCAAGCTGGCCTCAAGCAGGCTGAGCGTCTGCTTGATTTCATTCTGCGTGGATTACGCTAAGATCTTATTCCGAAACCCAACGCGACTGGCGTCGCTAGTGCTCGCACACGCAGGTTTTCGGATAAGTAGTAAGGGTGCAACGTTGTTTTCTGCGATGCAAGTAGCTCCCATGAAGAGGAGACAGACATGAACACGATCACTGCTTCTGCGGTGACTATCCAGGCATTCTCTGAGTTTATGCCCTCACCTCCCTGCTGGCTGGGCGGAGCCGTGCTGCTTATCACGCGCTTCTGCCTCAGTTTGACATCAGATGAAAGCCAGGTCCACAATTACTGATGCGCATGGTGTGTCTCTGCACTTCTGTGTTTGATCGGATGACCACGAACCAGGCCTCATCTCAGAAAGGAAGGCATTATGGCTGGAGTATCTTGTTCGGCGGAAATAACTGTTGTTCTTGTCCACGGTGCCTTCGTGGACGGTTCCAGTTGGGAGAGCGTCTATAAGCTACTGAAGAAGGACGGTTCCAATGTCGCCATCGTCCAGAATCCAACACTATCGTTGGCCGAGGATGTCGCCATAACCAAAAGCATTGTTCACGCGCAGAACGGCCCGGTGATTCTCGTAGGTCACTCCTACGGAGGGGCGGTGATCACCGAAGCTGGCAACGATCCACAGGTCGTGGGGCTTGTGTATCTCGCAGCCTTTGTCCCTGACAAGGGGGAGTCCGTGTCCACGCTTCTCAAGGATCGACGGCCTGGTGCACCTGCGTCCCCGATACTGCCACCCCAAGATGGTTATCTGTACCAGGACAAGGCCAGGTTCCCTGCCTCATTTGCGGCTGACGTGGACGAAGAGAAGACCGCATTCATGGCCGATTCCCAGGTCCCGTGGGGCGAGGAGGCGCTCAACGGCACGATCAGCGAGCCAGCGTGGAAGACCAGGCCGAACTGGTACTTGATTGCCTCCGACGACAAGATGATCCCACTGTTAGCCCAGCGTTTCATGTCCAGGCGCGCAGGTTCGACAGTTGTCGAGGTAGCGGGTAGTCACGCAATCTACATGTCGCAGCCAGGTGCGGTGGCTGCGCTCATCGAAAAAGCCGTAAAAGGAGTGAAGGGGTCGGCGAACGAAACTCGGTGAACGCCGCCATCTGGCTGCGCCAGCGCGTGGCGACACAGGCCCTGCTCTTTCCTCTCTCGTTTGTTCATGTTTTCCCTCCTCCCCTCTATTTTATCACCTCCTCGCAGCGTCACTATCTAAATTTCTCCAGCGGGCCTAATAGGCCAGGTAGAACTACCATCCTCACAAAGTTCTATACGTGTGTTTACACGGCTAATGGTTGACCACACTTGGTGCAGAAGCGGTTGCTGACCGGGTTACGTTCGCCGCAGACGGTGCACTGGTTGAGCAGATAGCCGCAGCGTGTGCAGTAGCGCATCTGTGGTCGATTGGGATGCTGACAGTTAAAGCAGGTATAGAGTACATTCTGGTGGTTATCAACCATGGTGGGTGTGCGCAGCGATGGTGGGAACTGTGACGTAGGGATCTGCTGCGGTGAGATCTGCTGCACCGGTGGAATCGTCGGTATCTGCTGGATCGGCATAGCTGGCGGCATTTGTTGCTGAACATTGGGCGGTAGAGGTTGCTGCATAGGCTGTTGCGGTTGCTGCATAGGTGGCAATGGCTGTTGCGATTGTTGTTGTGCTTGTTGTTGCATAGGTGGCTGGAGCGGAGCATAAGGTGTGACCGGCTGCATAGTTGTTGGCATCTGCTGCGCTGTATAGTAATTGGTCGTGAGGTGGGGGAGTGCGGTCCCGTTCATGACTGTCAGGGCATGTTTTAATGCCTCTGCCATGTCACGGGCAGTCTGGTAGCGTTGCATAGGATTCTTCGTAAGGGCGGTCAGGATGATATGTTCGATAGCCGGATGGATAGTTGGGTTAACGGCGCGTGGGCGTGGTGGTTGCTCATAGATGTGGCTATGGGCGAGCGCGGGATAGTTGTCGCTGATAAAAGGTGTGCGCCCGGTCTGAGCCTCAAAGAGCATAACGCCCAGTGCATAGATATCAGCACGCCCATCGACGGGTCCGCCCTGACATTGTTCGGGCGACATATATTCGGGTGTGCCGACGCCAGCGCCTGGTCGGGTGAGATGCGTCTTTGTGCTGGCCATAACTTTGGCGATACCAAAGTCCGAGAGGATTGGACGACCTGAGCGATCCAACAGAACATTGACCGGTTTAATATCACGGTGAATGACACCTTGAGCATGCGCATAAGACAAGGCGTCGGCGAGTTGTACAAAGATCGAGACCACCTCTGTAGGATCGATCATCTTGCTGGCACGTTGTAGATGATCAAGACGGTGCTTAAAGGTGCCACCATCGACCAGTTGCATGACAATATAAAGATGACCATTCTGCTCGTTCGCGTCATGGACGGTGACAATATTAGGATGCGAGAGCGAGGCGACTAACCTGGCTTCCAGGTTGAAGCGCTCAACGAAGCTTCGGTCAGCAGTATACCAGGGCGGTAAGACCTTGATGGCGACATCGCGCCCAAGATTTTCCTGGTGAGCCTTGTACACTCGGGCCATTCCCCCTTGCCCGATTGTTTCAAGGATCCGGTAGTTGCCGAGCGTTGTTCCAATTAGATCGTCTTGTTGCATCATGTAATAGGGCCACCTCAGCCAGTCCTGCTTGCGTACGCTGCTTATCCGTTCAGGTTGATCACCACCACGGCATCAAAAGATACTCCGCCATGCAGTCCTGCTTTGTGGCCCCTTTCCCTCTCTAAATGGCACTGCTCAAAGAGCGAGTAATGATAAGTCAGATGGAAATGAGTGAAAACCTCTTACAAAGAGGGTACCACTACTTTCTGCCAAATACAAGAACCGTCTGCCCCAATTGGATGCGATCGCCGTCTTGCAAAGGGTAGGTCTGGAACTTGTTGACCAATTGTCCATTGACTTTTGTACCGTTAGCGCTGCCTTCGTCCTTTAATGCATAGTTGCCGTTCCCCATATTGACGACCGATGCATGCAGGCGTGAGACGGCGAGGTCTTCCAGGAAGATATCGCTTTCACGGCTACGGCCGATGCTGAGCGACTCTTTACGGATCTCGTAGACGCGGCCAGGCTCTTTTCCTTCTTCTACGCGGACATAGCCGATGCTATTAGCGTTAGGGACACTGCCTGCATAGGGTTGTTGTGGTGCACCGCGTAACATAGTCTTGTCACTGTCAGGATAGGCTGCGTTAGGATCAGCGACCGGTGCGCCATAGCCCTGACCATAACCGGACTGACTCTGCTGCCAGGCGTTGTTCGGTGCACCAGGTGCACCTGCGTTGCCATATTGGCCCTGAGGTTGTTGTTGTTGCTGAGCGGCCCATGGGTCCTGAGGCTGCTGTTGTTGAGAGGCCCATGGGTCCTGAGGCTGCTGTTGTTGAGAGGCCCATGGATCTTGCGGTGGCTGCACTGGTTGTCCCCAACCCTGACCAGAGATGGGAGTACCACCAAGAGAGTTTGGACCTTGCTGAGGCTGCATGGGTGAAGAGCCAGCAGGAGCGCCATTCCAGGGCTGTTGTTGTTGCTGAGCGGCCCATGGATCTTGCTGGACTGCAGGAGCAGCGGCAGGAGCAGCTTCCCATGGATTTTGCGCTGCTCCCTGGTTGCCCCACTGACCACCACCGGACTGAGTCTGGCTTGGGGGAGCTTGCTGTCCTTGTTGCGCCCATGGATTGGCTGCGGGTGGTACCGGCTGCTGCTGTTGAGCGGCCCATGGGTTAGCGGGCTGAGCAGGACTGCTACCCCACTGCTGTGCGTTCGGAGCGGAACCGGGATTGCTCCAGGGATTGGCTTGTGACTGTGGTTGAGCAGGATTGCCTCCCCACGACTGCTGAGGGGCACCCTGACCGCCCCAACTCTGCTGTTGTTGCTGGGCAGGAGCATTCCAGTTCTGCTGTTGCTGTTGTTGATTCCAGCCGGCAGCGGAACCCTGCTGATTCCAGGCATCTTGCTGTTGCTGCTGAGGCTGCCAGTCGTTCCCAACAGAGTCATTCGCAACATTCTTGTTCTTTCCGCGCCTGACGTAGACAGCGAAGCCGATAATGACAGCTGCTAGCGCTAAAATGGCTATAACTATCCACGTCGGCGGAATAAGTGATCCCGCTCCCAAAAAAGCTCCCAAAACTATGAGCGTTTGCTCTTTCATAACAGTTCACCCCTCTAATCGTAGAGGCGACAGTTACTCTCGTTGGCTCTGATAGAAGCAGAGCCAGAACGAGCCTGCTGTCACCCGATGTAGATCGGGCACCCTTCAGGGGATACCCCTACAACTGCGACCCAGTGTTACATCACAGCAATCGCAAGTTTGCGTACAAAATGTCTTTATGGCTTAGCGCAACTCAAAACGTACCTCAACACTACCAAAACGCAAGATATCACCATCTTTGAGAGTACGTTCCTCGTGTGGTGTCAAGGTCACGCCATTGAGACGAGTCTTGTTTAATGCGTTGAGATCTTCGACTGTATAGGTTCCTTGTTGGTTACGCAGGTAGGCATGACGCCGTCCAACCGTCTTATCTGCCAGATTGATCTCAGGATAAATACCAAGCGTAGGGTCCTGGCGTCCAACAACCATCAGATCCCCTTTAAGAGGGATGATATGTCCACTAGAAATAATGACGATACGTGCCTCCTTAGTCGGTGGTGGTGTAGGGGGGAAATGCTCCCCCGGGTCGTTATTTGGTGGACGCTTATTGTTGTCGGGTGCTGAACCCCGCTGTGAAATCAACTGAGAAATCTGATCGAGAGCCGCTATGAACTCCTGTGGGGTTGCATAGCGTTTCGCAGGTGTTTTGGCAAGTGCCTTCTGCATAAATGTATCAATCTCAGCAGGCAGGTCAGTACGCAAGCGGCAGAGCGAAGGGACCGGTTCGTTCATATGCTTAATGACGATATCTACCGCAGTATCACCCTCGTAGGGAGGGCGACCACCAAGCATCTCAAACAAGACCGTTGCCACCGAATAAAGATCCGAACGCGTGTCTGCGGAACGTCCACTCTCTGCCTGCTCAGGCGAAATATAGTAGGCGGTACCCATAAATACATTTGATTGTGTAAGCGTGACGGTATCCCGGCCTCGTGCTAGTCCGAAGTCGGTGATCTTTATCATATCCTTACTATTGATTAGAATATTTTGTGGCTTGATATCTCTGTGTACTACACCTTGCTTGTAAGCTGTGTCCAGCCCTTCGGCGATCTGGCGTGCGTAGTTGATCGCTCGCAACGCATCCATCTGCCCCTGGCTGAGCATATAGTATTTTAAACTCTGCCCGTCTATGTAGTCCATTACAATATAATACATGTTATTGTCGTTTCCATAGTCAAAGATGCGCACAATATGCGAATCGCTGAGATTCAAGAGGATATGAGCCTCTCGCTGGAAACGTGCTAGCAGTTCGCCGTCGCCTGATAGCTCCAAGTGCATAACCTTCAGGGCATAAATCCGGTTATTCTCAAGGTCGCGGACGATATAGACAGTCGCAAAACTGCCTCGTCCACGTTCATCAATAAGCTTGTAGCGACTCCTGATGACACGACCTATCATGTCACCGTTCATTGGCATGAACTCCTCTAATAGTAGGCTACTGTTAGCGGCTACATTATACACCATCCATGTGTTTGTGTCATGATACGTTCTCGTGTAGCCTGCGCGTTTTCTTTGCTTGGTTGCCTGTGTTCATTATTTGCACGCTTTGCACTTGAATGGGAAATCAACCAGCCGAAAAATGCATTCACTATGAACAACGCAAGGCGACGCTTTTCTCTCACTCGGATGGGTAGGGTGTACTAGTATTGTTTTCCCTACCCTTCTAAACGCCGGTTGAATGGGTATTCGCGCTCTGAAGACAGAGACACGATAACGGCCCCTGCCTCCCAGATGCGAATACTTCACGTTACTCTTCATAGCGCCCATGGAGGTGCTGTGCCAGGAACTTTTCGGCGGCGGCATAGAACTTGAAGCGGCTCTCTGGTTTAGCGAAGCCGTGCCCTTCGTCGGGGAAGAGCATGTATTCGTAGTCCAGGCCTTTTTCTTTGAGTGCGGCGACAATCTGTTCCGCCTCTGCCTGCTTGACACGTGGATCGTTGGCACCCTGCGCAATGAGCAGAGGGATCTTGATATTGTCGACAAAGAAGAGCGGAGAGCGTGATTTGATAAACTCTTCGTCGGTGTCGGGATGGCCGATCTGCTTGTAGAAGGTCGCCTCCAGTGCCGTGGCCCAGTAGGCCGGGAAGGAGCGTAGCAGGGTCATTAAATTGGATGGGCCGACGATATCTACGGCGCAGTTGAAGACGTCGGGTGTAAAGGTCGCGCCGACAAGCGCAGCATAACCGCCATAGGAGCCACCATAGATGGCGACACGTTTGGGATCAGCGATGCCCTGCTTAATGACCCAGTTGACGCCATCGATCAGATCTGTATGCATCTTGCCGCCCCACTCTTTGTTGCCGGCATTGATAAAGTTCTTGCCGTAACCGGAGGAGCCACGATAATTCACTTGCAGACAGGCATAGCCACGATTGGTAAGCCACTGGACCTCTGGTCGATAGCCCCAGGTATCACGGGCGGTTGGACCACCATGCACATTAAGGACCAGCGGCAGATTTGTGTGATCTCCACCAGCAGGTAACGACAGGTAGCCATGGATGGTCAGACCATCGCGGGCCTGGAAGGTAATGGGTTCCATCTGTGCTAACGTATAGTTGCTCAATGCCGGTTGATTGACAAAGAGGAGGTCTGCACTTTGCTGCTGGCGATGATAGACATAGAATGAGATGGGACCATTATCGACGACAAAACCGACAATCCAGGTCTCGTCGGCGTCATCACGACTGCTGATTGATAATTCGCCAGCGTGGATATCACGGATACGATCGAAGTCCAGACGGATTGTCTCGTCCAATACGGTCCATTCGGTACGCTCCTTATTGAAGGCGACGGCCTGGACCTCGTAGGTATCCGGGTTAATCATTACATTACCGACATCGTACAAGGGATCTTCCGCGATAACCTTTACTGCTCCGCTGGTGGCATTGATAATAGTCAGGCGACCAGCGTTGACGTCGCGTGAATCCTGCACATAGATATCCTGCCCGTCTTTCGTAAAGCCCAGTGGGCCACTGGTCAGTGCATCATCGGGTCCCCAATTGATCAATGGACGCCACTCGCTCTGCTCATCATCACGTACCAGCAGATCGAAGCCGCCATTGGGAGAGGCTGCCATCGCGCCACGAACCTTAAAGTTCGTATCGGTAACCCATTGCGCGACGTTGCCAGGGTTCTGGGCAACCTCGGTAATTGTGCCGCTGGGAATATCCAGGTGATAGACATCGTGCACCTGAGGATTATTTTTGTTCATCGCGATCAGTAGTTCGTTGGGGAAGTGTTTATCGTGATCGAGGACCTGGACCTGCACCCCCTCAAAAGGTGTAAGATCGCGGGTCTCTTGATTCTCGATATGGGTAGCGTAGAGCCGCCAGTTCTCATTACCGCCGACGTCCTGCAGGTAGAGAATATGTGTATTATCAGCGGCCCAGAAATAAAAACGTATGCCTCGATCGGTATCCCTGGTGACCGGCTGGAAATCATCGCCACTGACCGTGCCGACCCAGACATTGAGTACGTCGTCAACCGGTGCCAGATAGGCCAACCGCTTGCCGTCAGGCGAGATTTTGGGTTGAGCTTTTACGGGATTACCGAATAATATTGTGCGTGGAATAAGTGTCTCTTGTGTTGAGGTCGTCATGTATCCTCCTCTAAACTGCAGCAAATTCTTTATTGTATGTTGGATAGCGTAGCATACTGATACCGCGCAATACCAGTGCATAGATTTGCATATATTGAGTATGCATCGGCATGCTTAGCGCTATTCTTATTCTTGTTCTTACTATTTCTACGGATGGTTGGCGGGGAAAGTTGAGAGGATCTCTGCATAGACAGCATATGTCTGTTGCGCGATCTGCGTCTGGGTATAGTTGTCGAGCACGCGCTGACGCCCCTGGCGTGCCAGAGTAGCATAAAGGTCAGGATCAGCCAGAAGTTTCTGTACTTGTGCGGCGAGATCCGTGGCATCTCCTTCTTTAAAGATAAGGCCGCCATCACCAATGACATAGGGGATCTCGCCGCTATCAGAGCCGATCGCCGGCGTTTCACATGACATCGCCTCAGCCAGAATGCGACCGAATTGCTCAATCCAATTGGGCCGTGAGAGCGATGGCAGTACCAGGATGTCGAACTGTTCCATCTCAGCTGGAACCTTGTCGGTGGAGACGCCAGGCTTAAAGATGACCCGTTCGCTAACATGGAGTTGTTGGGCCAGTTCTTCAAGTGGAGTGCGCATAGGACCATGGCCGATAAAGACAGCGCGACAGTAGTCTGGCAGCTGTGTTAGCGCCTCGACAATCAGTGTCAACCCCTTCTCCTCTTTAAGTCGTCCAATAAAGCCCAGTGTGAACGGAGCACCTGGTTGGCGCAGTGCGCGTGGTGCACTACGCTTGTAGATCTCGGTATCAAAGCCGAACTGAGGGATGATACGTAGCGGTCCCTGGTAGCCCTTGCGTCGCAATACATCTTCGGCAGCGCGGTTGCCTGCCAGCGCGTACGCTGCGTGGGCATAGTTATAGCGCTCAAATTGGCGGAACGGGGGTGGATAGCTCCGATAGAGATTCTGCCAGGTGAAGAAGAGCGTGCGGGCCTTATACTTACGTGCCAGACGTGTGGCCTGGAAGGTCGCAAAGTTGTAGGGTTCTTCATCGATATGCACGATCTCTGGTCGTACCTCACGCATAATCTTTGGCAATTGCGGATAATAGTGCAGATGGAAGTTCCCATTCAGGGCGATTGGCGTGACAAGCATATGGTAGCCACTGGTATACATCTTCTCCAGTACCTGCTTGCTGCCATCGTCGCTCTGCCAGTATGGTGGCGTCACCAGCGTCAGCTCGACATCGGGGCACTTTGCAATCTCTTCCAGTTTGCGCTGTGAGGTCCCTGCGACCAGAGCCTTTGAAATCATTAATACTCGCATCGTTTATTTCTTCTTACGTATAACTTCTTCATAGACTGCCAGGGTCTCCTGAGCCGTCTTCCGCCAGTTGAAGCGCTGCGCTTGCTGTAGCGAGCGAGCACTGAGTTCGGCGCGTTTAGCAGGATCATTCAGCAGGCTGCTCATGGCATCAACCAGAGCGCGGATATCTTCTGGATCTACACTCAGAGCAGCATCGCCGACGACTTCTGGGAGTGAGGTGCGATTAGAGCAGACGACCGGTGCACCGCAACTCATAGCCTCTAGCGGATCGAGTCCAAAGCCTTCGTAGAGCGAAGGGAAGACAAAGAGGCTGGCACCGCTATAGAGTGCAGGCTTATCCTCCTCTTCAACGAAGCGATAGACAATCTTATCGGTCATACCCAGTTCCTCCGCAACCGGTCGCGGATCTGGGAAGAGCGGCCCTTTCTGTTTATCGGGGTTGCCCGCAATGAGTAGCTTTAGCGCAGGATCGCCGCTCTGTGCGTGCAGGTGCGCGAAGGCCTGAACCAGCAGTGGAACATTCTTGCGTTGATCGAGCCCACCCAGATAGAAGATATAGCGCTCGCCCAGTCCATAGCGGGTCCGTGTCTGTGCGATCTGTTCTGGATCGGTCACAGGCTTATACTCTTCACCGGCAGCCTCATAGATCACACGGATATGCTCGGCGGGCAATTTCAGCGCATCTATCATATCCTGTTTAGCGTGCTGCGAGACCGTGATGATCATATCGGCGTGATGTGCGGCACGAGCGATCAACTGCATATACGCCTTGATCTTCGAGTTGGGTTGGTAAGCTGGTAGCCGCAACGGAATGACGTCGTGGATCGTCACCACCGTGGGTGTACGCCTGATGAGTGGAGGGGCAAAATAAGGGATATGCAAGAGATCCACGTGCTCTTTGCGTGCAGCTGCCGGGCCGGTGAATTGTTCCCACACCACCTTCTCGCTATTTTTATTCTTTGCCAGCGGACCGGGTACTGGATAACTATGATATGGATAGCCGGCAGGAGCCGCTTTCGTGATAGGTCGCGCCCCTAGCAGCAGATAGTCGTTGTGCTGATCGAGTGTAGAGAGCGCCTCGAGCAGGTGTGTAAGGTACTGTCCACTCCCGGTTGCAGGAAACTGAAGGAATTGAGCGTTCACGCCTATTTTCATCTTACACCGTCCGTCGCCTCATTAGAAAAATTGGTCTGAGAAAAATTGGTCTCTCCGTCCGCAAGTTGCTGATAGATATGGAGAAGCTTGCGGGCCGATTGTTCCCATGTATAGTGTTGGATGCGTTGATACCCCTTCTGTCGGAGTTCCTCTTGCAGTTGTGGATTCTCGAGTACGCGCGTGATCGCGGCAGAGAGCGCATCGATATCGTGTGGATCGACCTGTAGAGCTGCGTCACCCACCACCTCTGGTAGAGAAGATGTATTGGATGTAATGACAGGAGCCCCACAGGCCATCGCCTCGATTGGAGGGATACCGAAGCCTTCAGAGAACGAAGGGAAGGCGAAGAGATCAGCCATACTGTACAGCGTAATCAGCTCAAGGTCGGAGACGCGACCGAGAAAGCGAACCTTCTTTTCGATCTTGAGCTCCTGTACCAGTTGGTGTGTCTCCTCGTACATCCAGCCCTTGCCGCCAGCGATTGCAAGCATAGCGGGACCGTTCTTCTTTTGCTGTGCCTTATAGAAGGCTTTGATCAGTCCCAGATGGTTCTTGCGCGGCTCCTGTGTACCGACTGCCAGCACCAGTGGATGCTTCAGATGATATTTATTGAGTGTGGCCCCTAGCAGAATTGGATCGCTTACGCGCTTAAAATAGGGATTGACACCATTAGGGACCACGACCAGCTTCTCAGGAGCAACCTGGAAGTGTTCGATCAGTGTTCGGCTCACCTCGCTAGAGACCGTCGTCACCACATCGGCCCGCGCCAACGAGTCCGGCACAACCTTTTTTAAATACGCAGCCAGCGAAGGGACAGCATACTCAGGATGTTCGACAAATGCAAGATCATGGATAGTCACAACCTTACGCACGCGTTTGCCAAGTGGAGGGAGCACAAAATCGGGTCCGTGATAGATAGTACTCGGACCCGTAAATAAAGACGCTGCTGGCAACGGAAGACGCCAGCGGTACCAGAGCACATTGAGATAGCGATCTGGGATACCGATATTGCGTCCCCGCACATTGTCAGCAAGAGGAAATGGACGCTCCGAACTGGTGCGTCCACTGGTGAGTAATGTATAGCTATTATCAGGATCAAGCGTGAGCAGAGCATTGACGAGATTGCGTACATACACGCCAATACCTGCCCCTTGCCTGATCGCTGCTGTATAGTCAATCGCGATACGCATGGGGTTACCTTTGCACTGGATTAGCCTATTTGATTAGCCTGGAGGCCATGTCAGATCCCGCCCACCCAGCAGGTGGAAGTGCAGGTGCAAGACGCTTTGTCCTGCGCGTGGGCCTACATTCGTGACAAAGCGATAGCCCTCCTCCAACTTTAGATCATGTGCCACCTTCTTAGCAGCTTGAAAGATGCCGTTGAGTAGGGGGCCATCTTCAGGGGTAATGTCTGCCATTGAAGCAACATGTTTGCGCGGCACAAACAGGATATGCTGCGGAGCCGCCGGATGAACATCCTGAAACGCCACAGTGCTCTCGTCTTGATAAACGATCGTACCTGGTATTTCGCCGGCAATGATCTTGCAAAAAATACAATCTTGCTGCATACAATCTCCATGGAGTAGAGGGCCTTGCTGCAAGGCCCTCTGCTACGTTAATGCACGTCTGGTGCTGTTGTCCCTGTTGATGCCCCAGATGCTGAGTCAGGTTGCTCGGTAACTGTCTCTGCTGACTTTGTCGATGTGACCTGCTCTTCCGTATGTAGTTGCGGGTCATTGTACTGAGGCAGATTGAGTTCCAGGCGAATCGATTTGATCGCCTGATAGATGTCACCCGGCTTGAGATGCAGTTGGTCGGCGATAAGTTTGTGTACGCCGACCGGTGGTATCGGTAAGTATGGCTGGTAGGCGGACTTGATCTGTTCCAGATCCTCGTTGCTGCCTTTGTAGGATTGTAGCTCCCACCAGCTTGGAATATGTTGACGGTCGCGCAGATCTTTAACAACCTTTTTGATGGCGCGTTTGGGAATATTCAACTCTTTGGCGATCTGGCCACGGATGCCATCAAACTCGACTGGTTGTGCGAGTACGATATAGCGTTCTTCAATCTGCTGTATCTGCTCCGCACTAGGCGTAAAGGGAACCGGTGGTGGCGTCTTTTCGCGTTTAGGCTTTGCGTACGCCGCTGGACGGCCTGGCTTTCCTGGCTTATGCGGTTTTGCAGCACCAGGGGGGCTAGCAGTGCCGGCAGCACCGGGTGCGCCACTCTTCTGCCATGGCTTACGTGCGCTCTGACCACCAGGACCTCGTCCATAGGGGCTTTCTTGTGATTGGCGCGGGGCAGGAGGCCGTTGTCCAATAGTTGGAGAGAGGCCACCACCATTGCTAGGATGATACGCAGCGGGACCGCGAGCGGGACCGTTGGGACGATTATTAGCAGGTCCAGGAACAGGACCTTGATTATTTGTAGTCGTATTGCGATATCCACCCGGCCCGTTCGGAGCTGTTGGGCGTGTAGCGCGCTCCTGATGAGCGGGATTGGGCAGGGGAGACGGTACCTTTGGACGTTGTGGTGTATCCGGCTGGCCTACTTTCACGTCTGAGAGGCTATCAAGCCACTGGTTCGTCCCACTCTTTACTGGTTTAGGCTTAGGCGGTACGGTTGGGCGTGGAGAGGAATACTGCGCACTTTGTGTATTGTGTGCAGTGTGTCCATTACTTTCTTTAGTAGCTATTGGTGGCGCATTTTTTATCGCCTGCTTCTCTTTGCGAATTTTTTGCGTGCATTCTGGGCAAGTTACTTCTTTAGCATTTGCCGACTGAAACCACTTGCCGCAGGTAGTGCAACGCATTTTTGTCTTGCTCATGCGCGAACTCCCCTGTACCATATATTTTTTTGACGTTACGTCATGCGTCGGAATGCACTTTCTATTCTATTCTCATTACGTGGTTCTGTCTACCCTCTGGTTCTTTCTTTAGGTATCCTCAACCGGATCGAGGTAGCCGCCACCGATCGTCACACAGCTATAGCATCACGTCCTTACCGGCCGATCCAACCGGAAACTTTGCCACCCAGTCGACCACGGAAAAAGCCGGTGATACTTATGCCAAAAAATACGAGTAGTCCTCCAAGTAAAAAGGTGAGTGTAAGAGCGATCTCTAAGATTGCAGTATGACTTGTACTGCTGAGAGGTACAAGCAGCCGGAATTGTACTTGCATCAACGTGCCGAGCGTGAAAAATTCTATTCCTGTTAACATCCCAATTTCTATGGCACGCAGCATATCATCAGCACGCCGTGCTATGACCGGGTTGACCATGATCGGAATACGCGAAAATACAACCACACGTGTCATACAGACTTCCAGTATGCCAACGCTCAGTAGCATGAATGCGGGTACCGCGCCCAGTAGCCAGGGACTCTTTGGTTGGTCTATGCTTTTTCCACTCACGAATTGAATGTGTAATGTAGATCCGCCATACAGTGCAGTAAAAAGTGTCAGTATGACGATAAACGCAATCAATACGATCAATATACAGGGAAAGATGATAGAGCGGTAATCCGTGAGCCGTCGTTGCCGCAAGTCACCAAATGCCATCCGGTCATGTCCATGACGGCGCACTCTCCACATACCCAGGATGGTTCCACAACCATAGCCAAGTATAACGAATAGGACAAATCCGAGGGTAATGAGGTTGCCATTCTGTTCAAGCAGGCCTGTAAATGTTCCTGTCACCAGCAGCGATAACACATTCCAACTTACAGAAAACAGGAGCAGAGCGATGCCAATGCTGAAAACGAGAGTAACGGAGGCCGGCTTCCAATACTGTGCAATATCCTGTATCAGCTGAGGAAAAGAGTCACTCTCAGGCGTGCTCACCTGCCATACCAGCAAGTCTCTGCGCCAGATCTGCTCTTCCCACACTGACTTCCCAATTATTGAACGCCTTCTGACAAGGTAAAAGCCAAAGGCAAACATGAATAGTGCTAGTAGTAGCGGTAAGAGTAGAAAACTGAGAACGCCGTAAGGTATTGAAGAAAGAATCGTCATGATCCACTCACCTTGTACTGAATATGCATACATACAAAAAAGTAGCCATCTGTATCATTCATATAATACAGCTATTTCACTCTCTGTGTCAATCAATTGATACAGAGAGTGAAATGATCTGCTACGTTTCTGCTAGAGTGATCAATAAGATCAGGAGTGGCCGGCGTGTTGAATTGACTCCCCTGTGTGTCTGGCGGTACGCCTGCAGGTTCTGCGGGTTATTCTTCTTCGGCGAAGAAGCGTGTGACGTCCTGGATATTTGAGGTACGACGGGCCGGTGGGAGCGCGTCAATGACCATGCGACCGTAGCCCTTGGTGTGCAGGCGCGTGTCGAGGATTGCCATGACACCACGATCCGCCCGGCTACGTAGCAGGCGACCGATGCCTTGCTTGAGACGTAGTACCGCCTGGGGTAAGACATAGGTTCCGAACCAGTTCTCGCCTGCGGCCTTCATCTGCGCGACGCGTGCTTCATGGACCGGGTCGTCGGGTGGATCGAAGGGTAGTTTGTCGATGACAACCAGCGAGAGGGCGTCGCCAGCGATATCTACCCCTTCCCAGAAGCTCTTGAGACCGAAAAGTACGGCCCCCTCTTCTGCACGGAAACGGCGTGTGAGTTCGATACGTGTAGCATCGCCCTGCTTTAAGAGCGGATAGTCCAGGTGTGGGGCCATCAGGTCGTAGGCGTAATCGAGCATGCGGCGACTGGAGAAGAGCAGGAAGGCTCGGCCACGTGAACGTTTGACCAGGCGATACATCTCGCGGGCGATATCGGTCATATAGTCTTCTGCACCTTCACCATAGGCTGGCGCAGGCAAGTGGCGTGGTAGATAGAGGAGCGCATTACTCTCGTAGTCAAAGGTAAGCGGCAAGATGCGCTCCATGACGTCGCTACGCTCTTCTGGATCAAGTCCGATACGACGCCGGAAATATGAGAAGTTTGGTCCCTTCTCTTCTGTACGGCTCGCACGGGGGCTGACCGTTGCCAGCGTAGCTGAGGTACTGATCACGTTACACTTGTCAAAGAGCCGCTCTTTGAGCCAGGTAGTGACATCGAGCGGAGCGGCTGAGGCTTGAACGCTATTGGAGCGCGATCCTGCTTCAGCGCGTTCAGCATAATACACGAACTTGCTGCTATCCGCTACCGAGAAGACGGTACGGACATTCTCAGAGAGGTTCTGGGCGCGCTTTAAGAGCTTATCGTAGAGCTGACCCTCTTTATCGGGGAGATCCTTGGGACGCTGGCGACGCAGTGAATCGGTGAGGTCCGAAAGTTTGGTTGCCAGCCGTAGGCCCTCTTCGACCGGTGCGTCGAGGTTGGTGCGGCCTTTAAAGCTGGGCATGACCATCTGCTCCAGGCGCGACCAGAGGACCTGGGCTGCTCGCATCGTGTCGTCTTGCAGGCTCATCTGGCTATGATCTTTCAGCATACGTTGGGCCAGCAGGGTCAGGATCTGCGCGGACGTGATGGTGATGGTGAATGAGCGTGTCGCCTCTTCTTCCAGATGATGGGCCTCGTCGAGGATAATCATATCGCGTTCGGGCAGCAGGAAACCACCGATGGCGGCATCGAGCAAGAGTAGCGTATGGTTGACAACAATGACCTGCGCACGTTCGGCTCTATCGCGCATCTGGTGGACAAAACACTCCTCGAAGAAGCTACACTTGGTCCAGGCGCATTGATCGCTATCGGTCGCCACCTTGCCACGGATATCAGCAGGCAGGTGGAAGCCTAATGTCTCGAAGTCACCACTGAAATCTAACAGCGCTTCTGGATCGTTCAGAAAGTCGTAGAAACGCTGGAATTCTTTGTTTTGTGTGTGGAACTGCCATGTGACACGTTCGGCCTCGACACGATCCAGACAGATATAGTTGTTGACGCCTTTGACCAGCGCCGCATCAAAATGCTTGATATGCTTCTGTACGAAAGGGATATCCTTATAATATAACTGCTCTTGCAGCGCTTTATTGGCAGTACTGATGATTGCAACCTGGCCCGAGCGTACGACCGGGACAAGGTAGGCCAGCGATTTACCGGTACCGGTGGCTGCTTCAATAATCGCGGGGACATGCCGATTGATGGCCTGTGAGACTAGCGTCGCCATCTCGATCTGAGCCGGGCGTTCTTCATAGCCGGGCAGACTCTGCGAGAGGATACCACCCTGACGCAGATCCTCTTCAACCCTGATGGCAAGCTTAGAGTTGTTGGTGATCGTGGCCTGTTCGTCACCTATCTCGTCGTCCTGCATATCAGCAGTGATGAAGTTCTTTATCTTCTCTTCATCGACAGTGTGGTTTGTATCGCCAGGAGTGTATGCTGGAGCGCTGACCTGTGCGTCGGTCTCGCTGACCTTATGCACAGCTTCCTGTTGTTCCTCGCTGTGGGTGCTGGGGGACTCTGGCGATTGTAACTGGATAGCGTTTTTGAGCGAGGGGGCGGCAACCTTTTTCTTGCGCTTTGGTTTTATCGTCGGTGTCGCGAGTGCAGTTGGCGTGGTTGGTGCGGGCTCTTCTTGTTCTTGCGTCGCCTGCTGCTCAAGTTCATCAAGCGCTCTTTCTAGTGCGACCTTGCTGGGGCTGGCTTTCTTGCTGCTACGTGGACTTGTTGGGGTGGTAGTAGTAGTAGTTGTTGTTGTTGTATTAGTAGTGATTGTTGGCTTGATGGCGAGACCCAGTAACGCATTAAGATATGCGGTTGCGAACGCTTGCATATGCGGAAAGCGTTGCTCGGGCTTCAGCGCGAGGGCCTGCAATATGACCTGCTCTGTCAGTTCAGAGACCTTCGTGTTGTGTGTACGGAGAGAGGGGAGAGGGCTGTGCTGCTGATCATGTAACAACTGCTCACGTTCACTGCTGGCGTAGGGACGCTGTCCGCAGAGCCATTCATAGAGCATAATGGCGAGTGCGTATTGGTCGCTGGCGTAGTCTGGTTGACCCTGGAGGTGTTCTGGAGCCATATACGGTATGGCAGCGTCTTCATCTTCTAGCTTGATCTGAGATGAGAGCGAGGTTGGTGGCGTTAGCGCGAAATCGTTGAGTAATGGTGCGCCTTGCGCATCGACCAGAATACTCGCGGGTTGCAGGTTGCCATGGATGATTTTGCGCAGATGGGCATTATGGAGCGCGATCGCTAGCGGTGAGAAATATGTTTTTGCGCTTACGGGGTCCAGCATGCTGCCCGGCTTGATGCGTTCGCTGAGTGGATCACCGCTGGGTGGCTCCATTACAATATAGCCATAATCGCCTGCAAAGCCGCTATCCATAATGGCAACGATTGAGCGATCACGGAGTTTGGTTAGCTGTTTGGTTCGTGCTAGAAATGCTACTTTATCTTCTGGTGCAGTGAGTGGGATAGTGAGCTTTTTAATCAGCATATTTTTCTTGCGATACGTACCCAGATAGAAATTACTCGTAGAACTCATGCGCAGCAATTCGGTGATTGCATAGTTGCCGATCTGCTGTAGCTCTACCTCTGCCATATTTGTCCTCTCCCCTAAAATTTGAACACCTGTTTTGTTTGCACATGCAGTATAGCACAGGGGAACAGACACAAGAAAGATGGGGATAGCGGCCCCTCGTGCTCCTGTACTTGTACTATTGACTACTTGACAGTGGGAAAGGATGTAGAGTATATTAGTGTATGATATACACTAAGTGGTGATGGGAAATGTAGGAGGTTAACTCGTTACAGCTTTCAATTTATTTCATAGAAACTATACACTGTATTTCTCAATGTGTCGAGTTTGCTGTCTTTATATCAGAGCATGTCACGTGTAGGTTGTAGCTAATGTATCTCATAATAAAGAATGAGCGGGTTGAAATGGCAGGAGGTATAGCGAGTGTCCGGCGTTATGAGTGGGGAAATTTCAGAGAAGGACGTTGTGATAATGAAAGAGCAGAGCGAGGTTTCTAGTACTTTGCAGAATGGTATACACGGCGCACAGAGTTCTGAGGGTGTTGAGGATCCTGAGAGCACATATGAAGCGTCGTGTACGCAAGAGGTGGTTGGTGGGGCGGATGGTTTCGCAGAGACGACTGCTGCGCATGGTGCGCATACTGTCGAGCAGGCTGAGCGTGAGGTGCATCAATACGACGTATCGAAATATGAGCGCCCTTCGGTGACTGTCGATGTCTTGATGATGAGTCTGCGCCAGCGGGATCTTGAGATATTGTTGATCAAGCGCCGTGCATGGCCGTATGAGGATATGTGGGCGATCCCTGGCGGTTTTGTGATGATGAATGAATCGCTGGAGGCGGCAGCGAAGCGCGAATTGCAAGAGGAAACAGGGGTACAGGATGTCTATTTAGAGCAGTTGTATACGTTTGGCGATCCTGCGCGTGACCCTCGTACGCGTGTCATAACAGTGGTCTATTTCGCGTTGCTGGATTCCGAGCGTCTGCATGTCAGAGCAGCGACCGATGCTACAGATGTCGGTTGGTTCTCGGTCTACGAGCTGCCGTCATTGGCCTTCGATCATCAGCAGATAATAGCGTACGCCCTCAACCGTCTGCGTAATAAGCTGGAGTATACAACGATCGCCTTCAACCTGTTATCGGAACAATTCACGCTCCGTGAATTGCAGCAGGTGTATGAGATTATCTTGCATAAGCACGTCGACAAACGGAACTTCCGCAAAAAGATCTTATCGACCAATATCCTGGAAGATACCGGCGAGAAGAAGATGGAAGGGACGCATCGGCCTGCACGTCTCTATCGTTTCAATCCTGAGGCAGAGCACGAACTCTAGGTATGCTGTATGTGTGATTAGATAACGAAAGTAGGAGGATATCAGCCATGTCCGAGTCTACCCTTTCTCCGCAATTCTTGCCGCAGGCGACGCTCTTTTTAGAGGAGTTGGTGAACTGGGAGCGTGCGCTGCAGTCGTTAAGTTGGACGCACGTCACTGAGCAGGCGCGTCCAGAGCAGATAGCCATCTTTAGCATAGACATGGTCAATGGTTTCTGCCATGCTGGTGCGCTTTCAAGTTCACGCGTCGCAGGGATTATCCCGCAGGTGGTCGACGTATTTGCCGGTGCCTATGAAGCCGGAGTGCGAGATTTCGTGCTGGCCCAGGACAATCATCCCGCTGACGCTGTCGAGTTTGCAGACTTCCCACCTCATTGTATTGTTGGGACCACGGAAGCCGAGACGATCCCTGAACTGGTCAGCCTGCCCTTCGCGGACCTCTTCACCATTGTGCCCAAAAACTCGCTGAATCCGTTCCACAATACCAATCTGGGTGAGTGGCTGGTCGCCCATCCTGACCTGCGGACTGCAATTATCGTTGGTGTTTGCACCGATCTCTGCGTCTATCAGATGGTACTCCATCTCAAACTCTCCGCCAACCCACATAATAACCGCAATCTGCGCATCATCGTGCCCGAGAACGCCGTCCAGACCTATGATACACCAGTTGCGGCTGCCCGAGAACTGGGTATATTGCCGCATGATGGAGATGTGATGCACCTGGTCTTCCTGTATCATATGCGGTTAAATGGTATTGAGGTTGTACGCGGAATAAAGCGTGCCTAGCAGGCGAGGCGTGTGCTAGAGAGAGAAAAAAAGAATGTGAGAGCGTGTCCGTGTGGTGGGAGCACACGAGGCGCTCCCGTACAGGTTTCTCTACTATACTGGTATGCTGGTTTTAACGCGAGCCGTGCAGTAGGTGATCTGGGTTGGAGACCAGCCGATGCGGTCGATGCGGGTCCCTTCGGGTGTATTGAGCAAAGTGCCCTCGGTGGGGAGTGGAAGATTGCTGGCAGTATCCCAGAGGGCTGGCAGCCCTTCTAATGTATGTACCTGTTCAGGTGCGACATTGACTGGATAGAGGCGACTCAGGCAGGCATCGAAGAGATACGTTGGATAGTGCAGGATCTCGCGTCGCCAGGTGACGAAGGTATCGTCTGCGTAGATTGGTTCGGGCAAGTCTTCGTTGGTGGTACTGGCATGCAAGATAGCTGCAAACTGGTAGGATTGCTGTGGTGTCAGAGTAACGCGCTCGACATAACGATTGCGTAAATTGAGGACTGCGATAGTCTGGGCTGCATGGTGCAGCGTCCGGCGTAGCCAGCGTGGCAGATGGACCAGATAGAGGCCCCATTCCTGGGTGACAATCGTCTCACCACGTTGACTCAGGCGACTGTGCCAGACCTGGAAGATGGTCTGCTGGGTCTTAAAGTCGCAGTTGCATTCCTCCCATGCTGGATAGCCGCGGCGGATGGTCTCGCGACGGACATAGCTGACCAGAGCAGCGGTCGTCCCCGTCAGCGCCCCCAGTACTGCGCCACCGAGGATGAGAGTGCTAGGTATTTTGATGCTCTCGTTCAAGTCGTTCAACCTCCAATATATCAAGTATATCTGTAAGCGAGTGAGCTAATAGGCAATCAACGTTCTGCTGTGTAAAGCGCTGTGCGCGGTCCAGGAGAATGGGCGTAATGCCGACCGACCGTGCACCAATGACGTCATTAATATAAGAGTCTCCGATATGCATTGTATAGTCAGGGATAGCGTTCGCACGTTGTAGCGCAGTCTCATACAGATGCGGTGATGGTTTAGCTGAGCGTGTAGTGGCTGAGATAAGCAGGTAATCGAAGTACTCTGTAAGCTTGAGATTGCGTAGGATAGGAGCCAGCGAGATACCCCAGTCCGAGATGATGCCGAGCGAATAGTTATGGTAACGCAGTGTCGTCAGGGTCTCAATGACGTCGGGATAAATATGCCAACTTGTATGCTTATCGAATTCTTCATTCACCTTTGAAGCAAGTTGATAGAGTCGTGGCTCATTGTGTTCCTCTACAAAGGGCCGCAGTATCTGCATGTAGTAAGCAATCCAGAATTCTGCGATATCCTGATCGTTGGCCCAGGTCTGACGATTTTTGCGCACCTGACGAAAATAGAAGTCTTCAGCTACCTCTATCTGTGCTAAGATCTGCTCTAGATCGACATGGAGATCGAGTTGCTGACAGACCTGGAGACAGATTTCGGCAATCGATGGATGCGGATGGAGTAGCGTAAAGCCAGCATCAAAAAATATAGTACGGAATGCCTGCGGCTGCTCTAGTTTCATACACACCACCCTGTCCTGAATGAATACAACACAACCTTCTTCGCTGGGACGTGGTGGAGTTGAACGGGCAGCTTGAGACGAGCAAGCTTCTGCGAGTACATAGAAAATCCCTTATCTCTCCCCAGGTCTTCTCAGAAAAGTCTAGCATGTAGTTCCTTGGAATGTCAAATCAATTAATACATAAACGTGTCATGTCAGAGATATACGTTTTACTTGTACAAGTCATGTAAAGCTGTGTAAAGAAGGAAGATGTCTGTTAAGGCTAGCGAAAAGCCCTCCATCGCGCCAGCAACGGAGGGTTTTCTTGTCTATGGAGCATAGTAGTGACGCGGGTTTACTGAAACATATTCTGCAATTTGTCGGCCTGATCGACAGTGATGAGGTTCTCCAGGAACTCGTCGATATCACCGTTCATGACGCCTGGCAGATTGTGACGGGTAAAGCCGATGCGATGATCGGTGACACGATCCTGTGGGAAATTATAGGTACGGATCTTCTCACTGCGATCACCGGTCTGGACCTGTGAGCGGCGGTTCTTACTCAACTCGGCCTGGCGCTTGGCTTCCTCCAGATCCCAGAGGCGTGCTTTCAGAACGCCGAGGGCTTTGGCTTTATTCTTCAACTGGGACTTCTCATCCTGACAGGTCACGACAAGTCCGGTTGGCAGGTGTGTGATACGGACCGCCGAGTCGGTAGTATTGACGCTCTGTCCACCATGACCAGTCGAGCGATAGACATCGACGCGGATATCGTTATCTTTCACCTCAATATTGATATCGTCGTCCGCCTCTGGCAGCACAATAACCTTCGCTGTCGAGGTATGAATACGTCCGTTGGCCTCAGTCGCCGGGACGCGCTGTACACGATGGGTGCCACCCTCGTATTTCATCCGGCTGTAGGCACCTTTGCCGCGTACAACAAAGGTGACATCCTTGATGCCGCCCTGCTCGGTATCGTTGATGTCGAGGATCTCAGTCTTCCAGCGATGTGTATCGGCGTAGCGGCTATACATACGGAAGAGCTCACCGGCGAAGAGCGCTGCCTCATCGCCACCTGCGCCACCTTGAATTGTGATGATCGCGTTTTTATCATCCATAATATCTTTTGGTAGCAGCGCGACCTTCACCTCGTCGAGCAGCCGCTCCTGGTTTTTTTTCAGCTGTTCGAGCTCTTCGTAGGCCATGTCACGCATCTCGCCCTCTTCGCTATCGACCATCTCCTGGGTCTCAGTGATCTGTTTGTCGGTAGCGATCAGCTCGTTGTATTTATTCACAACATCTTCAAGTTCAGCATGCTCACGGCCATAGCGCTGAAGCAGTTCAAGGTCGTTGAGTACCTCTGGCTGTGCCATAAGGTTATTTAATTCTTCATAGCGTTTTGCTAACGTAGCGAGTTTATCCATTAAATCCATGTAGGACCTCCTGATATCGTACTGAATATATGTAGCTCTTTATGTTTGTGTTTGTGTTTGCGTGTTGTTAGTTGTTGGATACTTCAAGTTCGTAGTGCACACAGTTCGACACTGGTTTATACAGAAATGTAGTCACGTGCATACGATTAAAAAATGTGCCTTAGCATATTCTGGAGAGGAAAAACAACATGAGGAATTATCGCTACCCGGCGGCGAGCAGGTAACGCTCAACGGTCGTACGCAGTAGTACGCGGTAGCGTTGGTAATCAAATATGATGGTAGTATTGAACATAGGTGGTCTCACTCCTATAGTATATCACATACGCTGTGGATTGAAAATTGGGGCAAAGCTGTATCTGGAGGCTTTTCGAAACTCAGGAGGGGCGAGAGCTTGCGAAAAGCCAGACAGGGAGAGCGTTGACGCACGCTCTCCCTGTCTGGCTTTAAAAGAGGTGTGAGATATCATTGAGGACGTAGAGGACGCGGGTCTCGGGGTTGGCGCGGACAATAGTGATACTCGTATTGACAGTTGGAAAGAAGAAGTCACGTTCAAGGCCGAGGACTTCGGCTGCGTACGCATTGATGACGCCACCATGGCAGAAGACGATGACACGTTCTCCAATATGATCTTCGACGATCTTGTCCATTGCGTTGACGACGCGTTGGCGGAAGCCTTTAGAGGTCTCGTCGTTGGTAAGGCCATCCCAATGTCCCTGATACGCGGCGAGGGAAGCCGTCTCCATTTGTCGAGAGTGGAGGAGCTTGCTGAGAAGCTCCAGATCTTGTGGATCTTCCAGTGGTGGAACATTGGCAAGGTCAGAGCTATGGATCTCTTTCAGGTCTTCAACGATAGTTGGTGTAAGCTGTAGATATTCCAGTAATGGTGCCGCAGTCTGCCGGCAACGGACGAGAGGACTACTATAGACAGCATCAAAATGGACACGCTTAAGGCGTTCTGCTACTTTCTGTGCCTGCTCACGTCCCTCTTTGCTCAATGGTAGATCGTCATAGATGCCGCTGGGGATAATCTCGTCCGCGCCAGGGATAGCATCCCCATGGCGAATCAGATAAAGCTCGGTTGCCTGATGGCGATTCAGTAAGAATGGATCCTGTAACATTCTATCAAATAACCCTTCGTAGTAACGCTTCTTAATAGAGTATGGTGGAAATAAGCACTGGTATCAACATCTGTAATCGTGCCATATACAGTGTGATAGCACAAGAGGTTGTAGGTAGCGAATAGATGTGAATAGATGTGAATAGATGTTGATAGGTGCTTCCTCTTCCTGTAGTGTAGCGTGATGTACTACAATTTATCGTAAAGAGATGCTGCTTCACTGAATTAGCAATCAGACATGACGAGTGCTAGACACTCACCGTTTCTCTATGCTACAATACTAGCAATCACTGGATTTATTTGCTAAGATCTTATTCCGAAAACCAACGCGACTGGCGTCGCTAGTGCTATGCACTCACGTTTTCGGATACGTAGTAAGAATAGATTGTTTGATCGTGTAATTTGTTACGATACTCGTGAACGACGTGATAGACCGATGTGGTTAGGTGCCATGTGTTAGTTCATAGACAAACGTCATACATAAAAGGTAAATAAAGATGGACATGAAATGCGAACGTTGTCAGAAGAATCCTGCTCGTGTGCGGGTCGATCAGATGGTCGACGGCAAGCGTGAGTCGCACTTTCTCTGTCAGCAATGCGTTGATGAATTGATGAACGCAATGGGTCAGCTTGGTGGCCTGGACGGACAGGGCTTCTCTGGTACCCCCCTCGGTTTTACAGCAAACAACAATAAATCCTCTTCCACAGGCAATACTGGCAATGTAAATACAGCGACGGCCGAACGTCCGCCGAAACGTAGCGCAACTCCCACCCTTGATCAATATGGTCGGGACCTGACCGCCGAAGCAGCCGAAGGGAAGCTTGATCCCGCTGCCGGTCGAGTCCGTGAGTTGCGGCGTCTGATCACCATCCTGGGACGACGGCAGAAGAACAATCCGGTCCTGATTGGTGAGCCTGGTGTTGGTAAGACAGCAATTGTTGAAGGATTAGCGCGTAAGATCGAGAGTGGCGATGTGCCTGCGACGTTGCGTAACAAGCGAATCGTCTCATTGAACATTGGTGGCATGGTGGCTGGAGCGATGTTCCGCGGGCAGTTTGAGCAACGTGTCAAGTCGATCCTTGAAGAGCTCAGACAGGCGCCAGAAGTGATCGTCTTTATCGACGAACTGCATACAGTGGTTGGAGCAGGTGCTGCCGAGGGAGCCGTGGGTGCGGCAGATATGATTAAGCCTGCACTGGCACGTGGAGAGTTACGCTGTATCGGTGCGACCACCCGGGATGAATACCGCAAGCATGTAGAGAAGGATGCAGCCCTGGAGCGTCGTTTTCAGCCGATCGTCGTCGATGAGCCGAGCATAGAAGAGGCCATCGTGATGCTAAAGATCGTGCGCCCGAACTATGAGGCTCATCATGGTGTTGGTGTCACCGACGAGGCGATTGAAGCAGCGGTCAAGTTATCAGACCGCTATATTAATGATCGCTTCCTGCCGGACAAAGCTATTGATCTGATGGATGAGGCTGGTTCCGCAATGCGTCTGGACGCGACAGAGAAAGGCATCATCAGCCCAACTACCATCTCAGATCTAGAGAAAGAGTTATCTGATATTCAGGCGCAGAAAGAGGCCGCTGCCAACGCCGAAGACTACGAGCTTGCAGCGACGATGCGTCAGCAAGAGTTGCAGACACTGGAGCAACTGAGCAAGGCGCGCTCCGAGAAAAGCAATATCATCTCGTTGATTATAACGCCCGAGCATATCGCGCATGTCGTCGAGATCTGGACCGGAGTGCCGATCAGCCAGATGCTGGAGAGTGAGCGACAGAACCTGCGTACGCTGGATGCTGACCTGCACAAGCGTGTCATCGGTCAGGAAGAGGCTATCAGTGCAGTTGCCCGTTCGATTCGTCGTTCGCGTGCAGGATTGAAAGATCCCAAACGACCAATCGGCTCATTCCTCTTCCTGGGTCCGACCGGCGTTGGCAAGACTGAACTGGCGAAGGCGCTGGCGGCGGAGCTGTTTGGTGGCGAGGAGAATCTGATCCGGCTCGACATGTCGGAGTATATGGAGTCGCACACAGTCTCACGTCTCTTCGGGAGTCCTCCAGGCTACGTTGGCTATGATGAGGGAGGTCAGTTAACCGAGCGTGTGCGTCGTCGTCCGTATAGCGTCATCCTGCTGGACGAAGTCGAGAAGGCCCATCCAGAGGTCTTCAACTCGCTCTTACAGATCATGGACGATGGTCGTCTGACAGATGGACAGGGGCGGACCGTCGACTTCAAGAATACCGTTGTCATCATGACCAGTAACGCCGGTAGCGCCGATCTTAAGCGTTCCATTAATATGGGCTTTGCGCAGAAGAAGGGTGACAACGCTCGTGATGAGCAATACGAAGTGATGCGCTCCAAGGCCATGGACGGCTTAAAGCAGACGTTCCGGCCAGAGTTCCTGAATCGTATCGATCAGATTGTCGTCTTCCATTCGCTGGATCGTGAGGATCTTTATAGCATCCTGTCCTTGATGTTAGAGCAAGTGAGGGGCCGTCTGAGCGACCAGGGCATCGAACTGGTCGTCAGTGATGAGGCACGTGACTTCTTGCTCAAGGTTGGTTTTGACGAAGAGTATGGTGCGCGTCCATTGCGCCGAGCGATACAGGTCAACGTTGATGACGTTCTGGCTGATGCGCTACTTAATAATGTGATCGTGAGCGGACAGGCAGCGGTCCTGATCGTGCGAGACGGGAAGACCGCTGTAACCACGCAGGAGCATGCGGCAGAAGAACATATACAGATCTCGCAACCGTCGTAGGAGTGGGTGCAGCGTAGGAGTGAGTGTAGAAAAGGCCGAGCTTACATTACCTATGTGTAAGCTCGGCCTTTTTATTTGCATCTTTTTGCTAGTATAATCTGTACCTTTACTAAAGTATGTTTTACCGGGAGCTTTTCAGCTAAACCTCACCACGACAGTTATAGCCTCTTCGCAAGAGTATCCACAACCGGTATGGATTGGCTTCGTTCACAAGACGGCAGACCCCCAGATAACAGCATCGGTAAAGAGATCCAGAGAGACTGAGATTGGGGCCGAGGCATTAAAATTGCCAGCTTATACACCATCTCAGGTGGTGTCTCGTACAGCAACATACCCGGTTAGTGGTCATCACGCATCTCCTATAGACAAGACTGTCCCAGTATCCTCTGCTGAATCGCTGTTGGAGCCGCGTACGCAGCAAGCGGTCCAGAGCTTATTGAAGATGGCGGAGACTTTGATGAAGCTCCCCTCAGCTACAGAAGAGTTTGAGTCAGTTGGGCTAGAGTTGGCACAACTCGTGAAGAGTGTGTTAGACTGTCAGCGTATAGGGATGTACACCATTGAGTCTGCTACGCAATTTCTTCGTCCACTAGCCGTAGTGGGGTTAAGTGAAGAGCAAGAGCACAGATGGTGGCAAGAGCGTTCCAAGCGTTATCTCAGCCTTCACCAGTGGCTTCCCCGGACCAGTGTTGAAGAATTGCAGGAATAAAGTCATAATTATTAATCAGAGCTATCCTGGCTTTGTACAATTTACGCAACCCTTTCCTGTACAGACGATAATTATCGCGTCAATCTATCTTGGCGAGAGGATGACGGAGGTTATTGCCATAGACTGTCAGGAACCCTGTCCCCTAAACGGGACGGGCTTGTAGAGATGGGGTGGTTTCTGCCCGTCTTCTCTGCGAGCTTACCTGACCAGTCCCAGCCAGGACTGTTCCTTGCATGCCCCTTGGGGCGGGAAACGGTTATCGGGCTACGATAGCGGCAATGTTCAAGAACGTACCAATGCGTGCATGCCAGCGCATTGCTCTATAACTTCTGAGTTAACCAGGTCTACGAGGGTTAAGCCAGTGCTCAGGAGACGTGCAGACCGCTATCATCGACGAGGCACACATTACTTTGTGCGGAAAAGGGTGCCAGCCATCTCTGGCATTGAAGGACAGACCGCACTTCTGTTCTTCCCCCGCAAGGGGACGACTTGAAACATTGTGCGTCTGCGGACGCCTTTCTTTCCTCCCATAGCCTGAAGGCGTATGGGTCCCCAGAAAGGATTTCTTATGGATTGGATCGTCTTACCTATTGTAAGAGAGTGTGTTTCTGCGCAATGTAAGGCGGTTCCTGTGGGCCTGGGCCTGGGTCTTTATATCAGTAGGACGTTGATAGAACGCCATAATGGGCAAGCAGGAGTTACCAGCAAAATGGGCGTATGGTCTATTTTCTGGTTTACGTTGCCTCTCGTGCAGACTGAAGAGGCGTCTGCAATGCAATAATTTGACGCAAGAGGATTGTTTATGAAGAGACAGTATTGGCTGACCATGGGTGGTGTGGTGTTAGGGTTAGGGGCTGGTATCGTGTTTCGTAGTTTTCTGCCTCAATCCCTGCTCCATGGGGAGAGAAAAGATGATCTAGAAGAGTCCCTGGTTGGATCTCTGGACCCGCAAGGGACGCTGCCGGAGATAGAAGTCACATTTTTGCGATGTGGTAGCGTGCAGGTGCCAGAATGTATCGCCGTCCGTGGGTCACTCTCTGCCCGTCCACTTACCATCTCCTACAGCGCTGTCTTGATTAAGCACCCACAGGCAACCTTTCTCTATGACACAGGACTGTGTGCCGACATAGAGTTATTTTTAATGGACCAAGCGCTTTTTTTCAAGCAGACGTTGGGGCGTTTCGATTTTGAGCAATCGATAAGTAACCTGCTGCATACGTATGGTGTACAAGCGAGCGACCTTGATTTTGCCGTCATTTCGCACTTGCATTGGGATCATGTATCCGGCATTCCTGATCTGCCGGGTATCCCGTTACGCATCAACCGGGTTGAGTATGACGCAGCCAGTCAGGGCTTATTTGAGCGTAATCGGGGCCTGGTACGGCGTTTGTTGTCCAATAATCCCGTTCAACTGCTAGATTTTACTGGTGATCCATATGAAGGTTTCCCCTGTAGCCATGATCTCTTTGGGGATGGTTCCATTATACTGGTACCATTACCGGGGCATACAGCCGGGCAGATGGGAATGTTCATTAATCGATCCAATGGCGCACGTCTCTTCCTGCTAGCGGACGCCGCCTGGTTAGCTGATAACTATGTGCGACCTGCGACGATGCATCCTGTCCTCTGGTCACTTGTGACCAGTGATGATGCCATCGCAAAGCAGACGCTCGTAGATTTGTATTATTTTTCTCGTCAGCATCCTGAAATAGCCATGATTGGTATGCACGATGCGCAGTTACAGGACGCATTTATGACAGTAGAGCAGAATAGGCGTATAATTCATACACAAGAGACACCGATAGATGCAGACGCACGTCGTCGAGTGAAGTAAAAAGCGTCCATAGTTACAGCGTTCTATTGTCTAGCGCGTAAAGTGTGTTATACATAGTCTGGTCGTCGGAGGGAGTAAGGATTTCTATGAGGACTGCCCCAGGCGATATATTTGTAGATAAACGCGGGCATCGCTACCGCCGTATGAGCCTAGAGCAACGTACGGAGTTACGTAAGAGCTACATTGCGAATGTCCCCAGATGGCGTCATCCATCGGTTGGCTATTTTATGGCGCTACCGATGGTTGGAACACTCGTCCTTTGTACAATGTATTTCCTACAAATAGTAGGACGTTTCTTATTTTCGAGTACATTGTATATACTGGCAGTGCTTTTTGTCGCTCTACTCTGGGGCGTTGGGCCTGCCATGCTTGCGATTGTGTTCAGTGCGCTGGCACTTACCCACTTTTTTATTTTTCCATTGGAAACATGGTATACGATAAAGCTAGAGAATTGGCCAGATTTGTTACAGCTATTACCGTTTATTATTTCCTGTTTAATTATTACGCTGATGACATCGCAACGTGAACGGGCACGTTTGCTGGCCCTGGCCGCCGAGCAAGAGGCACAGTTGTATGCCGCAGAGCTTGAAGAGACAAACCAGCGTCTTGAGGATGCGAACCAGATGAAGGATCGTTTTCTTTCGATCGCCTCGCATGAATTGAAGACGCCGATCACTACGATTCGTGGGCAAGCACAATTGATGCTCAGGCGGATTGCAAAGAAATCGACAGATAATCTCGACGGTGTTGAGACGACCCTGGAGCGCATTAACGAGCAGACTGGTCGCCTGACAATGCTCATCGACGAACTCCTCGATGTCAGTAGCATGCGTGCGGGTAAGGCGCATCTAAACCTGCGCTCCTGTGATGTTTGTGAGCTCTGCCGTGAGGTGATCGAAGACCAGCGGCTCTTAAGCAATCGTAAGATAGCACTGACGGTCCCTGAAGATCCGCTAACCATACAAGTTGATGTTGATCGTCTCTCGCAGGTGCTCTCGAACCTTGTGAGCAATGCCATCAAGTATTCACCTGAGCATAGTGCTATTGAGGTCAGTGTGAAGCAAGAGGAGCAGCATATACACATCAGTGTGCAGGATCATGGGCATGGTATCCCAAAAGATCAGCAGGAGCACATCTTCGATACTTTTTATCGTACGCCAGATGCTCAATCTTCAGCCAAGCGTGGTCTCGGCCTCGGCTTAGCGATCACCAAAGATATTGTTGAGCGCCACAATGGTCGTATCTGGGTTGAGTCTGAGCAGGGGAAAGGGAGCATCTTTAACGTCGAGCTTCCTCTCGTCGCGCAAGAGAGCTCAGCAATAACATCGTAGGTATCCGTAAGTACAGGAGGGGAAAAGGCATAAAAAAAGCGCTTCCCCAATGAAGAAGCGCTTGAGGCAGGGGAGACAGGAGTCGAACCTGCCAGGGGATCGTTTTGGAGACGATTGCCTCAACCGCTCGGCATCTCCCCTACATTACGTATTCATGCACTGCCAAGTACACATGAATACAAGCGGAGAGGGAGAGATTCGAACTCTCGGAAGGGTTACCCCTTCAGCGGTTTAGCAAACCGCCGCACTAGGCCACTATGCGACCTCTCCGTGCTGGTTTCCCATGCCAATTCAGCTTCAACGTTCTTCACGTTTCATCAACTGAATCGCCGCACTCAGAGGGGTTAACCGCTGCGTGCAAAGAGAATATACCATACCACAACCCATCTGTCAACACCTTTTCTGGGTAAAATAAAAGAGAGTCAGCACCCCACAGGATACCGACCTCTCATGACTGACTGACTATGTAATCTCCTCGGCTATCAGTTTTAATAGGGCATGGAAGTCAGGCTTGTTGAACTCCAAATGCAGTGAACTCCCACTGAGTCTTCAGCTCAATGGGAGTTCGCTGTCTTCGTCGTGGTAATATGCAACCAGACCCATTAAAACCTGCCTTACTAATACAATTGCAAGTCGTTTGCGCTCGGGTGTAAGGTGATGGAATAATCGCTGAAAGTTCGATACTGCCGCTGTTTCCTCTGGTTGCATATCTAATGTATGTTCCAGGAAGCCGAGGGCATTGGAAACTTGATTTGGCATGATCCCGTAGTACTGACAGATCTTCAACATGTCTAGCAGGTTAAAGGATGGATAGGTTGCACGCTCTATACTGGAGATCCATGTCTGTTTCAGTCCCGTCTCTTCTGCCACTGTGGACTGGCTTTTCCCAAGATCTTCCCGCGCCTTTATAAATAGGTCTTGAAAGTTTTTAAGTTGCTCCGGCGTGAACTCGTATTCTTGCTCTACCTTTGGCATGAATCATTCTCCTTCTCAGATTATTGATTCATTACTGTTACATCAGTAACCTAACAGATTGACGATAGCTCGTCAAGGCATATTGTACATGATACAGCTAAATATGCCAAAAGTGTTCGAATTACTGCCCCAAATTGTCTAGAACAGATTCTGCTTTCCTGACTTATCTGTTCTCTGGCAATAATGTGTGCAGTTCACGACGTAAAAGCTTGCCAGAAGAGTTACGAGGGAGCTGTGCGACACTATAGATGTGCTGTGGCAGCTTGAAACGTGCGAGGTGGCGGGCTGCGTGTGCGAGTAGCTCTTGCTCTGTAACCGTACTATCGGCTGTGAGGTGTACAAAGGCGATGGGGATCTGACCCCATGTGGGCTCGTCACGTCCGCAGACGCCAGCCTCTACGACGGCGTGATGGGCGAGTAGGACGGCCTCGATCTCTGCCGGGTAGATGTTCTCGCCACCGGAGATGATCAGGTCGCTACGGCGGTCCAGTACATAGAGATAGCCATCGGCATCCAGGTAGCCAATGTCGCCGGTTGAGAGCCAGCCATCATGGATTGTGGCTGCCGTCGCGTCCGGGCGGTGATCGTAGCTGCTGGTAATCGTGGGACCCTTCAGGCAGATGGTACCTGGCTCACCTGGTGCGGCTAGCGTATCGTCGTTTATGATACGTAGCTGTACCGGCATGAGGGGACGCCCGGCCGAACCTAGTTTGCGTAGTGCGTCGGCTGGAGAGAGCGTGGCGGCCTGCGAGCAGGATTCGGTCAAGCCATAGCTCTGCATGACAGGGATGTCGCGCCTGGCACAATCTTCGAGTAGGGGCTGTGGTGCCGGGCCTCCACCCAACAGGACGCAGCGCAATGCCGCTGGATAGCGTCCCTGTCCAGGTATACCCTGCTCTTTATCAAGGGCGGCAAGCATACGTTGGAGCATAATCGCGACGACCGAGATGATAGTCACTCGCTCTTCGCGAATCGCTGTGTTGACCGCTTCAGCATCAAACTTCTCGTGCAGACTGATATGGATACCATAGATAACGTTCTTCATCAGGATCGAGAGGCCGCCAATATGGAAGAGCGGCATACAGGCCAGCCAGCAATCGTCTGGATTGTGACCGAGGTTGAGGGCCGAGCCGATGGCGTTCCACCATTGCATGCCATAGGTAATTACGACGCCTTTCGGTTTACCGGTCGTGCCGGAGGTATACATGATCGATTGGGTGGCGTCGAGCGTGATCTGTTCGCTCAGTGCGACCTCTGTAGGTGCTATTCCGGATAGCGTAACGGTAGTGGTGGTGGTGTCGAGTCCGATCGCGACATGCGGAAGGGTAGCAAGTGAGGTGGTGAGCGCATGGGCTCGTTCTGCGTTCTGGGCATCGTGGATCAAAAGGCTGGCATTGACATCCTGGACGAGCCAACTCTGCTCTTCTGTGGTCAGGCGGAGATTGAGAGGGACCAGGATCGCTTCTATGCGCATCAGTGCATGGACGCAGACGACATAGGGGAGTCCACTCCCGGTGAGTACCGCTATTCTGCTGCCTGCGTGCACACCCAGGGTGGCTAACTGAAAAGCCAGCAGGGTGGCCTGTTGATCCAGCTGTGCGAAGGTCAGGGTACGTCCCTCGCAGCTGATAGCTGGTCGTGTTGGTATATTTTCTGCACTACGTTTAAGCCAGTTCGGTAATAGTTGCTCTGATGAATTCACGCGCTCAACCTCATTATGTGTACTTTGTTTATTTGTAACGTGTCGATCTACTATTCTATGTTGAATATACTGTTTTATTGACTATACCGTGCCAGGGCCGCTCTATCCAGTTGCACTCCCAGTCCTGGTCTGGTCGGGAAGGACAGCATGCCCTGCTCTACATGTAGAGGCTCGCTGATCAAGTCGTCTGCAAGCATATTGAGTGTTGCCAGACCACATGCCAGTGTAACCTCGGGCGAGGCGGCTGCGAGATGGAGTGCGCCAGTGATGCCGATGCCGGTGTCGATGCTACTGGTAATGATGCATGGGATATTGTATGTGGCGGCGTCTTGAATAATCTGTCGTCCGCTACGGAGACCACCTGCCAGTTGTGGCTTAATGATCAGGATATCTGCAGCCTGTGCTGCCAGTACATGCTGTGCGCTTGCAACGTCGCTGATCGCCTCGTCGGCTGCGATTGGCACCGCGACGCGCTCACGTAGACGCCGCATCTCTGTTAGTTGTTCTCGTGGGAGTGGCTGCTCGACATATTGTAGCTTATAGTCCTCGCAGCGAGTTAACAGTGTGCAGGCCTGCTCAAAATCGAGTGCTTCATTCGCATCCAGGCGTAGTTGTACGGCTGGTCCAACGGCTGCGCGTACCGCTTTTATACGCTCAACCTCCTGCTCAAGATGTGCAGTGGTGCCGATCTTGAGCTTGAGACAGTGAAAGCCTTGCTGGACAGCTAGCTGTGCCTGCGTCACGGTATCGGCGAGCGTACGCGCTCCAATGACAGCATTGACAGGAATATGCAGCCTGGACTCGTGAAGAGAACCAGCAGTGTGGTTCTCTGCCGAGGAGAGCCGTGTGAGCAGAACACTCAGAGGTTCTGCGCTCTGTTGCCCGAGTATATCGAGCAATGCTGTCTCCAGAGCATAGCTGGCAGTAGGTGGTAGTCTGCCTGCTTGTCCGTAGACGTATTGCAGGGCCGTTGACACTGTAAGAGAGGGAAGGTGCTGCGCGAGTCGTGTCAGATGTGTAATGACATGTTTGACCGTGTCATCCTGTGTACGCGTAAAGTTGGGTAGCGGAGCGCTCTCACCGATACCGACCAGACCCGTGTCTGTATGGATCTCGATGATGACGCCTTCACGCATACCCAGCGCCTCGTGGGCACTGGTAAACGTCGCATGCAGTGGTACACGATAGTGGTGCCACCGTATACTTGCGATGCTCCCCTGATCCGTGGCTGTCAGCTGTTCTGAGCTCATATTAGCTAAATGCTGTCCATAAAAGTCCATCTGTATTCTTAACCGTTCGATAATTATCCTGTTAATTTTACTGTCGATCCCTCATGTATTTAAGCACGAATTGAAGGCTTCTCGCAATCTTTCTATGCCAAATCTTTGTATGAAGCTGGAGCGTCTGCCCCTCTCAATTGTTTCGCTCCTAAAACACTCCTAATCGGAATGTTGGTTTTGCTGAAGTGGCAAAGTGGATGGGCTGAGGATTGGATTTGAGTGTGACGTTTTCGGGACGTAGAGTTGGCGTCGATAGGAATGTTGGCTTGCGAGTGCTTCTGTCCCCAGATCCAGAGCGGTGGCCAGATGGATGCTGCCGGAAGGGCTTCTCTCGCGAAAAAAGTAGCCATCAACATACTGATGGCTACTCATCTGAGGGTGAGAAGGGAAGTATAGGCTACTGGACACTCTGCTTAAACGCATCCTCGTACTCTTTTGCTTGCGTCGGGGTGAGCTGGCTGGATACACGTAGAATGGCAGGACCGCTTATGTACTCATACTCGGCAAACATGGCAGCACCGCTCGTGGAGATGGCCTGGATATACTTGAAACGTTTTTGTGCATCGGTTGCATTCGCACACACCTCTATGCTTCCACCATCGCTTACCGCGATATTTGCGCCTGTGTTGGTATCCTGAGCATGGACGCGGGTGTCCTTCCACACAGATTTACTGATATATTGTCCAGGACGACCCAGCAAGTGGTTGAGATCGTTGGTCTCGTTGTACGTGAAAGTTTCCCCGATCGGCAAACCTTTTGACTTGAGCACGTTCATGATTTGTGTGGCAGTCAGCGGGGTTGGAGTCGGTGTCGCTGTTGGCGCTGCCTTTGTTGCTGCGGGTGTAGATGATTGTTGGGTTGTTTGAGGGGTACTCCCACATGCAGTGGCGCAGAGGCAAAGAAGAACGAAGAGACCACAGAGTAATGTTCCTTTTGTTTTCATTATGCTTTTTAAACCTTTCGTATTTACATATATATTAGCTCAAAGCTCATGTATATATACTCTCTGTTCTCGTTTTTGTCAATACAAGTCTCCTATGAAAACAGGGCTTGTAAATTATTGCTGAGAGACAAAGGCTCCAAAAAAGGATAAGATAGAAAAACCAAATCCATATCTTTTCCAAAAGGAGCCTTCTCTCAGCAATAATTCACAAGCCCTGCTAGGGTCCTTGTTAGATGGAGGTGCTTATGGCAAGTTCTGTTTTCGCCTGTGAAACCATCTCATAGGCACATAGAAGAGGAAGAAAGAACTGAGCGTCACCAGGATAACTAGACAGATTCCACCAGTTTAAAGTTTGTATTTACAATCAAGTACCAAAACTGCCTCCATTGGTTCCCAAGTAAGTTTTTCGCTTGCTTTTTCATCGGTCTTGACTCATTTCACAGAACGTCTTATTACGTTCTGGCAAGACTTGTTAGTCTAAACAAGAATTTCTCGCTGAACTTCTCAAAGGGGTTCAGAAAGGTCCTGTTTATCTAAACGTCAGTAACAACGTCAATTTATATTTTCATTCATAAAATCATCGATAAAAGTAGTGACGGCTGAATTCACTTATGTTATAATCAATAAACTTGAATAGGATTATAATCCTATTGCAAATGTGATACACTTTTTTAAATATGGACAACGCCACGGATGATTTATGGAAAAAGCTCGTATTCGCCTTTTTTAACTTATTGGATTTGTTTTAGAGATTATTGGTGGTATTGTCTTAGGCGTGGGAAGTAAAAGTGGCGGTGCGCTTACAGTCATTGGTGGCCTCCTGGTATTTATTGGAGGCATTCTTGTTCTTATCGCCTGGATCGGCGCACTGATCAAAACAGCCAAACTGGGCCGCTGGGGTTGGTTCGTCTGTTTGATCATTTTTTCTGGTATCACGCTGCTTATCTACATCTTCTGGGGTCCTACAACCCCTAAGAATCAAATTGCGCAGGACCCATCCTACAAGAACTAGTTTAAATGTATAATGCAGCAAATTTTAGAAAAGTGAGTGTAGTTATGACGCTATTATGGAAACCTGTGACGCAACGTCTCTTCCTTTCAGTGAGCACGTTGCTTTTCATAGTGCTGTTGGCCGCGTGTAGCAGTCTGGGTGGCACCGCCAGTTCTCCGACATCAACACCGATTCCATCGCCCACACCAGCTTTGACAATGTTTACGGGTAAGGGTTATACGATCAGTTATCCCAAGGACTGGACAAAATCAACGACTTTAGGCCAGGATAGCTTTCAGGATTCTCAGGCTGCGAACGCTCTGGGCATCTTGATCGTTGCCAATCCCGGCGGTGTTGCGAAACCGAGCACTGTACTTGATGGGTCGCTTGTAGGTGCCGTGAAAGGTGCAAACATGACCAATACCTCCCCGGCGAATCTGCCCGCCTCAGTATCCCTGGCCGGCGAGACCTGGATACAGAAAGGGACAACTGGCACAGTTAGCAAAGGCGGGGCGAGTGCACCGTTTGAAGTTGTGGTTCTCGCGACAAATCACCCGGCAAAGACCCCGCAGACCAGGGTCTTTGAGTTTATATATGCTGGCCCGGTGGCGGGTTCTACCATGCTCGATGCGCCAATTTTCCAGGCCATGCTTGCATCGTTCAAATTTACCTCGTAAGACTCTTCTATCTGCTATATTCCTTTTAGCATAAAGTAGCTCGCTGTGTAAATCCAGGATGAGTTACAGGGAACGAGCCTCTCAGGCGAAACAACGAAAAGAAAAACGCTCTTTTTGTTGCACCTGGGAGGTTTTTGATGTCCTCTCAATGCAAGTCCGAGCAGGCGAATTTATCTGAGAGACGTTCTTTCTGGATAGATCCTGGTTTTTCTATCCTGGGCCGATTTGGCAGTCTCTGGTCCCGGTCTGGATGATAAGCCGGAGAACTACTTTACCATGACTTATACATTGGAGGAGCTCAATGGTAAAACGACGCTGACTATTATCCAGGACGACCCTAGAGAGCAGCAGCCACAAGAACAGCCTGAAGAGAGCGAAAATAGTGTATTGGCTGGCCTGAAAAAGTTGGTTGAGGGGTGAAGATAAACGCTAGTGTCACTGACATGTCGTGCCAGTGACGCTAGCGTAGATGGTGGTTCTGGTAGCTATGTTGTTGTTACGGGAGGCGTGTGAACTTGGAGAAGTCGGGTTTGCGCTTCTCAAGGAAGGCATTCTTGCCTTCTTTGCCTTCTTCGGTCATGTAGTAGAGCATGGTGGCGTTGCCTGCGAGATCCTGGATGCCGGCGAGGCCATCGGTGTCGGCGTTGAACGCTGATTTGAGGAAGCGCAGGGCGATGGGGCTCTTCTCCAGAATCTCACTGCACCACTGTACGGTCTCTTCTTCCAGGCGTTCCAGTGGCACAACGGTGTTGACGAGACCCATATCTAAGGCCTCTTGTGCGTCGTACTGGCGGCAGAGGTACCAGATCTCGCGAGCCTTTTTGTGACCGACGATACGAGCCATGTAGGTTGCGCCCCAACCGGCGTCGAAGCTACCAACGCGCGGACCGGTCTGGCCAAAGCGAGCATTGTCGGCTGCAATGGTCAGGTCGCAGAGCATATGCAGGACGTGCCCACCACCGATAGCGTAGCCAGCAACCATGGCGATGACTGGCTTCGGCAGATATTTAATAACCTTCTGGAGATCCAGGGCGTTCAAACGGGCTACGCCGTCGTCGCCAACGTAGCCACCTTCGCCACGGATACGCTGGTCACCACCCGAGCAGAAGGCTTTATCGCCTGCGCCGGTCAGGATAACCACGCCGATCTCGGCATCTTCGCGACAGAGGTTGAAGGCCTCGATCAGTTCGTTCAGGGTCTGAGGGCGGAAGGCATTGCGCACTTCAGGACGATTGATCGTAATCTTACCGATCCCCTCGCCCTTCTCAAAGATAATATCGGTATAATCGCGGACTTTTTCCCATGCGACGGTCATATTGTCTCTCCTTTATCATTGCTGTCTTTGAAATTGTGTTTAGTTGCTTCTATTATGACAGAGATTGGCAAAACTTGTACACAATAGTTGCAAATGCCTCGGATTGTTCAAAGTGGACGGTATGGCCGCTCTCTGGAACAATGGTATGCTGTGCCTGTGGTAAGAGTTGGAACATCTCCTCTGCAATCTTTGTAAACTTGCTATCCTCGCTACCTGTAATCAGGAGGACCGGGATAGCTAATGTAGATAGCCGGGTGCGTAGATCAGGTTGTGCTCCCGTGCCGACACCACGTAGACTGTTGGATAGCCCGGTGACGCTGTTCTGGAGCCGCTGTTGACGTAGCTGTTGCCTTATACGTAAGGGCATGGTGAGCTGAGTGCTAAAGAGCGGTCGGCGTTCCCAGTAGTCCATAAATGACTCGACGCCATATTGTTCAATGCAGGAGGCAAGCGCCTCATCGCTACGAATGCGTTGCTCTCGCTCCTGCTCGGTGGTCAGGCCGGGGGTCGCACTCTCTAGAATGAGCGCACGGAAGTAGCCGGAGAGCGCTGTATGGAGCGCGATGCGCCCACCCATCGAGTAGCCCAGTAGGATAGCTTCACCGGAATTAATGCCTGACTGCTGTAACGCTGCCAGGATATCAGCGCGGCAATGTTCCATGGCATAGCGTTGTGGCTCGTCGGGTGCGCTCGATCTACCGTGTCCAAGCATGTCCAGCGCAATGACATGAAACCCCCGGTGTGCGAAGATCTCGCCTTGCGTCCGCCAACTTTCAGTACTGCCGGTAAAGCCGTGTAGCAGGACAATGACAGGACGTCTCTCCTCTGTAGAAGTTGTTGTAGATGTCGGTCGGCCCCATTCTTGCAGACCAATTTGTACTCCGTTGATTCCGATTGAGCTCTTCATAGCGTCAGTAGTGGTATTGGGAGCAGGCATTTCCATGGTTATCCTAATTCCTCCTGATTATGGAGTGCGCTCCCCATCACTTGCCAGAGCTGGCGATGCATAACAACGTTCTGCTCGCGCTCAGTGCGCACTTCGATGATATGAAGTCCACCATTGTCTATGCCCTGCTGCACCGCCGCGCGAAACTGTGGCCAGTCCTGTGTCTGGCTGTAACGCCCACCATAGAGATGTGCCGCATGTTGGAAGTCGAGGCCGATCGGCGTCCCGAAGATCTGCTCAAAATGTTCAGGGTACGCTGCTTGTGACAAGAACGAGAAGATGCCACCGCCGTCATTATTGACCAGCACGACAATCAGGTTCAGTTGATGTAAGCGTGTTGCTAACAAGCCGTTGAGATCGTGGAAGAAGGAGAGATCGCCGATCACCAGGACCGTCGGTTCCGACTCAGGCGCTCCAGCACTGTATCCTGCCGCGCTAGAGACGACCCCATCAATACCGTTTGCACCGCGATTGCCGGCGATCCGGATCGTGTGCTGACTCCCCCAGAAGAAGGTATCCATGTCGCGTACCGGCATACTATTGCCTGCGAAGAGCGTTGAGTGCTCGGGGAGTAGCGCGGCTAGTTCGGTAAAGACCCGGCCCTCGAATGGTGTCTTGAAGTCATAGATACCCGCTTCCAGACTCTGACGTGTGATCTCGTCGGTCCGCTGCCAGGTGTGCAACCATTGGGCATTCTCCGCTGACTCTTGCGCGAAGATAGTCGTGAGTTGCTGACAGAAGCTGGCAGGATCGGTATGGATCATCCGCGCTGCTAGCTGTGTTGGCTCATACCAGTCGTTCTGGGCATCGATGACAATCTGCGGACAGTCAGGATAGCGTTGGAGATAGAGCAGGAGCGGCTTGGCGGTCGGCATCGCACCGAAGCGGATGACGAGCTCTGGCTGTACGCTTGTTATGTTGCTATCCAGGCGCAAAAAGGCGTCGTAGCTGCTGATGATATGACTATGGTCGTGAGGACCACTGCGCAATTGCGAGAGCGGATCAGCCAGAATAGGGTAGCCCAGCGTCTGCGCAAGTTGGAGGAGCGGCTCTGTCAGTGCGGGATTGTCATAAGGTCCGGCAATGATCAGGCCATGCTGACTCGTGCGTATTTGCTCGGCGACCTGCTGCAGCGTCTCTGTGGAGGGAGCGCTGAGTGCAGTATCGTTGACCTGGATGAAGGGAGCGTTATTAGGACGACCGCCCCAGGCGATAGGATCGCGTTGTGTGAGCGGTGGCAGAGGTTGATCGGCCAGCGGTCCCGGTGTGAGCGGTTCGCGAAAAGGCATATTGAGATGCACTGGTCCGGCGGGGACCGCACGTGTCAGTGCGACAGCCCGATCGGTCAGCGTACGTATATAGCGTAGTGCCGCGTTGGTCGCTTCGGGTAGCGCCACCTCAGCAAACCATTTGACGTGGTTGCCATAGAGGTGGATCTGATCAATGGTCTGGGGCGCACCATTCTCGCGCAGCTCAGGAGGGCGATCCGCAGTTATAATCAATAACGGAACGTGTGTTAGCTTTGCCTCGGCGATTGCCGGAAAGAAATTGGCGGCGGCCGTTCCTGATGTGCAGACCAATGCGACCGCATTACCCAGCTTCTTCGCCATACCCAACGCAAAGAAGGCCGCAGAGCGCTCATCTATATGCAGCCAGGTTTTGATACCAGGATGCTCGGCCAGCGAGAGTGCGAGCGGAGTTGAGCGTGAACCGGGACAGATAACGACATTGTGTACACCGGAGCGGTAAAGCTCATCAATACATGCCATTACATATGCATAAGTTGGATTCTCGGCATGTAACGAGAATTGTCTATCATCATCAGTCTGTGACATACATGTCTCTCTATTCTCCACCAAGGCCACGTAGCATCACCTGGAGTTTCCAGCACGACTCCTGATATTCACTTTCAGGGTCTGAACTGGCAACGATACCGCAACCAGCGAATAATATTGCCTCTTTGCCAGTCACCAGTCCCGAGCGTAACGCGACTGCGAACTCACCGTTGCCGCTCGCTCCGATCCAGCCGATGGGACTGGCATACCAGCCGCGATCCATATGCTCGTGCTCACGAATCGCAGTCAGAGCTGGCTGGCGTGGATAGCCACCGACCGCCGGAGTTGGATGTAGATCTTCGATAGCCTCTAAGATGCTATGTCCAGCCTTGAGATCGCCCATCAGCGGTGTCTCAAGGTGCTGAATATTCTTCAATTTGAGCAGATGTGGTGCATCTGCAACCCAGACGCGTGAGCAGAGTGAGGCCAGGGCATTCTGAATGGTCTCGACGACAACATGATGCTCACCTTGATTTTTTATGCTATGTAGAAGTTCATCGCCCAGACGCTGATCCTCTTCGGGGGTCTCGCCACGGGGCGCTGAACCTGCGAGGGCCATCGTCTGAATCTGACCATCTTCACTGCAGACCAGACGTTCAGGAGTCGCACCGATAAAATAACGTTCCCCACGCTGGATTGCAAAGACATATGCTTCTGCATAACTTTGGCGCAGTCGCTGCAGCGTCGCCGGCACAGCAAAATCGTGTCCATTGGCATTGCTTATCTGTATGCTACGTGCCAGGACCGCTTTGGCAAAAGCACCTGTATTGATCTGATCGACGACAGTCTGGACCTCGGAGCGCCACCGTTCCGCTGATATAATATCACGAATATGCAGCTGAGTTGTCGTGTTTTGTGAGGACAGGGGTGTTGTATCTGGCTGTGAGCGTAGAAGAGACTGAATTTTTGTGAGGTGGTCGACGGCGACTGTCGTCAATTGTTCACCATCATTATCTGGCGCGACAAGCGCGTTGAGCGTGAATGCGGCACACTCCTCATCTGAATGAAAGAGCAACGTAGGGAGGATCAGGAGCCCATCGGGGAAGCCTTCCCATACAGATGTACGTGGATTGAGTGGATCAAACGCAAAGCCTCCGAAGAGTAGCGGACCCGTCGTATAGGCAGGCACCTTACCAGGTAAGCGAGCCTTCAGCGCATCTTGTTTAAGATCGCGCCAGATGGTAGCCGCGATAGCGACACGATCGTTACCTGTCGTCTCAATCGTCGTAGCCTCGCCTGTTCCGACCAGCGCACGCTGATCAGCGGTCCGAGACCAGAAGAAGCGGTTACCAAGACCAAGCTTCTCAAATGCCGAAAACATCGTAACAGGGTCGAAGGGCGATACGGGCAGAGTGATGCTTACGAGGATGCGGCGTTGTCGTGTTTGCGCGCGCGTGATCGCTTCTTGAAAGATAGCAAAGATGTCATCACGATGATAACTAGCAGACCAGTCAGCGGTAGTCTCTGGGGCTACCGGTATATGTGTAGATGCAATATCCATAAAGCTTCACCAGCAGTATATCTGTGTATGAGATATCAATAAAGCGACCATGCAATCAAAAAAGTTATACTCAACTGTGAGTCGTGTCTGTGGGCAGGCATGTGTTCCACTTGATCGTAGCGGTCACACTCTTTATACAAAGAGATACACAGACCATAAGCAGGAGTATGACCAGAGGGGCGATATTTCTGCAGTGGTAAACACGCCAGAAGCAGTGCCTGTCGTATTATAGCACGACGATGTAGAATCTACCAAAGTGATAGCCGTACAGCATGCATAGCTGGCTTATAGGAGCGATAAGGTAGATTGAGATAGATTGATGCTATCTTTTTGTTGTGCGATCTTCGTATGAGCTCGTTTGCAATAGATACATGCTTTAAAGTGCGTGTATCATTCGTACTCGCTTATCTTCAATATGCACAACATTTAACGTATGGGCATCACAGTCGCGCATATCTCTGCCGATTAAGCCGATCCCCATCTCAGAAGGAATGGGATCAGTGTAGTCGCGTGTAGAGACATAGTTGAGCATATCGGGATGGTGCCCGGTCACGATCCAGCCGCCAAGAGGGCGTGGGAGTGCGACGACCTCGAAATCAGCCGCTGACGTGCCTATTGAGACGGGTCCCCATGTCGACATAATCTGTCTGGCCTGTGCTGCCAGATTCGCCTCAGGTTGCATCAAGATCAGACATGTACCATTTTCAAACATAACCCAGCTTTTCTGGTCACCCACAATAAGAGATCGCCAGAGGTTGACCATGGAGCCAATCTCTTGCTGACTTTCGTTCATAAGAGGCTACCTTTCTATTGGTAATAAAGTCTTCCTATATACCTTCTGTTTTCAATGAGCATTGCTATCTATTTCCTAGTATTTTTGCATACGGCCTGTTCCCTGTAAAGAGTTTGTCCAATGTTTATAAACCGTGGGTCTGCGACCTGTATCCTATCTATGTTATAGCCTATCTGTATAACGTCTAACGTTCCTGGTTCTGGTAGCGAATCCAGAGCGGCTGAATCTGCTCGACGGGAGGGTCGAGATCAAAGAGGCTGGGCTGGTCATTGAGGCGGAGCAGGCGTTCAAAGGACTCTTTAGTGAAGGCTTTACTCAGGCGCATGGCATAGGAGTTGCGTAGGACCTGGAGGTAGTGCTCGACGTCGTAGTCGCGGCGGTCGGCGACGTCGTGGTGTGTGATGATACGGATAGCTTTCTGAGCAACGTTGATACTGTTTTCCGACGGTCGTTCTTGCGTCCGCCAGTCATCGACGACCGTTGCCTCTTCATTCTCATCAGGGAGCCAGATGTAGCCCTTGCGTGAGCGATAGAAGCGGACGCGTTCTCCCTGGTACCATTGTGTGCGTCCAGCGGCGAGCAGGGCTTCGTATGCCGGTTCGGGGTGACTGATGCGGAGTGTTTGATAGGCGGCGGGTGTCTTGCTGAGCTTGACGCGCGTTGCGAGGTCAGAGGCTGGGAGACGGCGGTTGCGCAGGTCGGATACGGTCTCCAGATAGGCGTTGCGCACGCCGATAATATCCCCCTCCATCAGTCGTTGGAGTGCGGTATGTAAGAAGCGCTCGCCGAATGGTTCGGCGCGACTGGAACGCAGGGCCACGCCGCGTACAACAAGGTGACCATCATATGTGAGTAGTGCATAGTTCTTGACTTCGTGGCTGAGCATCGCACGATAGCGTCCCTCATATTCCAGATGGATACCGGCAGGTAGTTCAGCGCCTATGGCGTTGACCAGAGCTTGCTCTTTCTTCTCGCTCCATCCCTGAGGGACGGCAAAATAGACACCATCGGTATCAGCCTCGATCAAGGCCATGCCACGTGAACGTAGAGCATTGAGGACCTGATCCAGGATCGCACGACCCTGACGTGTGACCTCGCCGGCTGCCCGTCCATCGGCAAAGAGGGCCAGTGAGCCCGCACCCATATAGCCATAAGCGGCATTGATCAGAATCTTCATTGCCGATTGGGTTGCTGTATGGTGGTTCGCCTCAACCGAACCTTTGCGTGCTCGCCGGGCCGCCTCTTTATGTGCCAGGCGTAGATCGGTAAGCTGACTTAATACGCCGAGTAATATGTTTAGTCGATCGCTGGCTGGCCCAATCTGATAGGTGCGCATGAGCGAGGGGTACAGCGAGGCGATATCGGCCTTGACGACCTGTTCCGCCACTCCATTAGCGAATAGCTGGACGGTACCACCAGCGTGTAAGCCATCTTCCATATGCTGTTGGGCCGCCTGATAGGGTGGAGCGGCCCCCTTACGCAGATAGCTGCGCACTAAAATAGGTTCAAGGACACCTGTAGCTGGTCCTGCTGAAGCCAGACGTTCATAGCGACGAGGAGCCATGCCTGCCAGTGCAAACGGAGCTCCCATCAGGCGTCGTGAGAGTCCATCTACCTCACTCACATCATCCAACGCATACTGGCGCACACGAGCGGGATCTTTGATGTAGGTCTCGAAGATATCTGCTCCTTCGATATACACACGATTGCGGCTGGCGATGCCAAAATATTTCGCAGCATCTTTGAGACCATAGCTGGGGATGTCACGTACCACATAATCGTGGCGGCGTACGGCATCCAGTGTATCGATCAGCTCACGGCCAGGAATGCTATAGCGACGACGTTTGCGTGCCTCTGGTCCCACGGCGAGCGTCTCCTGATAGCCTTCAAGCAATAGAGGACCCCCAGCGCGTCCAAGTTCCAGTGGAACACGCTGGACAGCGGCACGGTGTTCTAAAAAAGGCAGATCGAAGCCGAAGAGGTTATGATTTTCTATAACATCGGGATCGTGCTTGCGGATAAGCGCGCAGAGGTCGTAGATGAGTTTTGCCTCATCCTCTGGTGTCGGAGCCTCTAGCGTAGTAGCCAGACCATGGCTATCGCGCAGCGAGACGAGGAAGATACGTCCACGGTGAGGATCGAGCGCAGTCGTTTCCAGATCGAATTGGAGGCGATGAATATCGCTATAGAGCATGCCACGATAGTAGACCTTGCCAGTACTCATCAGATATTGCTCGACGGGTCCGACGCGATAGTAGCTATCGGGCAGGTCGTTCATACTGTAGACGGGGTGCTGCAGACGCTGACCGATCCCCTCTAGTATAGCGCGTTCAAGGGTGCGTGCCTCGCGTGCGAAGAGCAGATAGTGATACGAAGCGGTGGGGCCTTCGAGTTCACGATAGCGGACACGGACACGCTGTGGGACATGCTCATCGTAGGGTTGGAGTGCATCGCCGAGATACATAACATCTTCAAGCGAGGTTGACAGGACCCAGGGGCGGTAGTGCTCGGTACTGCAAATGATACGATCCTCTACGCGTCGCCAGACGATAGCGCGTCCGTCGCGATGGACATAGACAGAGACGATGCCCGGTGTAGGATTCCAGCCGAAGAGATTCTCATCTTCTACAGGTGGCTGTAGCGCTGCATCCGGCCTCCTCTGCTCTTCCTCGCCCACATGCGTATCAGTCACAAATGCGCTCCTAACATTGCGAAAAGAAACGTTTGTTCTAAGCATACCACGCAGCTCAAGCGATTACAAGACATTACAATAAGGACACCCCATCATTCTATTCCATTCAAGACAAGATATCTTTGTTGTTTTGTTTATCGTTGTTACAGTTCGTTGTCTGGATTGATAATGGTATGAATACGCTTGTAGGCATGATTCAGGATGGAGGCGTGGCGATAGCGTCCAGCTTTGTCTGCTGGTAGTGAGCGGACATACTCCTGGATGGTGATGCCAGCATGATCGAATGCATCCTGGAGGGGTGTTGCTTCGTCGCGACTAAAGGCCATACGGTTCGCGAGGTCCATGAGGAGCGCCTGCTTCTGCTTGCCTGGGAAGCCGGCGATGGAGAGCGCAATATGTGAAAAGACCTGCTCCTGGTAAATCTTCTCGATAACCTGATCAAGGGGATGCTCTTTGGTATCGGCATTGAGCGGACCATAGGTAGCGTTGGCTTCTGCGACATGGTAGAAACGGCGATCGTGGCGACGAAAATCACGGTAGGTGTTGTAGGCAATGGTCATGCTGATCTGCATCAGTGATTGAACTGGCGTCGCCGTCCCCTGTTCAGCTTTTAGCAAACGCTCGAAGATCTTACGCATACTTTCTTGCACGATATCATCGATGACATCCGCCTCCTGTCCCAACCAGCTGGGCACAGGAAAATCATGTACTCGCGAGGTAACAAACGCACGTAAGCCGTTGTAGAGCGCGATCCAGGTGGCCTCGCTCGGCATCGTCTGCGTCGTTTGCGCAGTATCTGCAGCCTCTAGAGCGGCATCGGCATCTTGTGCTAATGGATCTATCATGACAGTACGCTCCTTCTCAATAGTATGTGCGCGCCTGCCTTGAGACTGGCGGCTCATAGAAAGTTCCAGGACGGAAAAGGGAGCTGCCGCTTTTTGTAACGAAGGTGAGGTTCCCTGACCCATAGGGAAAGCGGCAACACTCTAAGCGTACTGTGTGAGGAGGTAGAAGGGAACGGCATGTTATAGGCATCTCAGGGGCAGAAAAAAGATGCCCTATGCTGCCCTATTCAGCATCTTCCTGCTGTGTCTGCTGCCAACGCAGGAATGAGGAAAGGGAGGCGCAATGGGATATTATGAGATTGTCTGTGAGATTGTCGTGCAATATAGACGCAACATATGGCTCTCTATAAATTACAGAGAATTATCTTTTCTGTTGCGTCGCTAGCATGGGCAATCTGCACAGCTCCCCATCCATCCATTCTTCTCTATACTAGAAACTGCTGCTTGAGCTCGGCCATCTGCGTGCGGAAGAGCTCTTCCATACTCTGTTTAGGTGCGGACGGGAGAAAGCTGTGTCGGACGCCGTTGAGTACAATCTCGTCGATGGTTGCGATATCGTAGTGGAAGGCGTTGTGCAGGAGCTCTATATTGCCGTTGAGGGTTGTGTTGAAGAGTGGCGGATCATCCGAGTTAACGGTGAATGGGACGCCAGCGGCATAGAGCTGTGGGAGTGGATGCTGCTCAATAGCTGGATAGACGCCGAGTCGCAGGTTACTGACCGGGCTGATCTCCAGTGGGATGGCGTGTTCAGCCAGATATTCTACGAGTGCCGGGTTCTCAATTGAGCGTACGCCGTGTCCGATGCGTTCTGCGCCCAGGGCCTTCAATGCTCCCCAGACACTTTCGGGTCCGACTGTCTCACCGGCATGTGGCGCGCTGTGAAGCCCGGCAGCGCGAGCCTGTTTGAACCAGCTGGCAAAATATTCAGGTGGATACCCGATCTCAGCTCCTCCCAGGCCCAGAGCGACAACTCCTTCGGGCATGCACTCGATCGCTATAGCCGTGGTATAGTCGGCGGCACGACGACGGCGCTGCTCATTGGGGATGCTACGTGAGAGATCGAAGACCCAGCGCATCTCAACCCCAAAATCAGCTTGTGCGCGTGCTCGACCACGTTGCAGTCCGCCAAAGAATACCTCTAGTGGGAGCTTATAGGGTCCCAGGTAGTGGGTACTGGGCGTGAAGGTTACTTCGGCGTAGCGTATATTCTGGCGTGCCATTGTTGCGCCAAACTCATAGGTGATATATTCGAAGTCCTCCGCTGTTTTAAGACAACTGGAGACCAGCACATAGATCTCGATAAAGTGCTGGAAGTCGCGAAAGGTAAACCAGCGTTGTATCTCTTCGACCGTCTGTCCTGGCAGCGGTATATTGTTGCGTTGTGCCAGCGTCAAAAGCGTTGCTGGCTGGATGGCCCCTTCGAGATGCACATGCAGTTCAGCCTTGGGTAGTGCGGCAATATATTGGGCGATACTCATCGAGATTGTACTCCTTGTGCTATTATACGTTCTCTATCTTAGACGTCTTTATAGTGTTGTCGTTGGTATGATTCTCTGCCAATGACGTGAATAAGGTAAAATTTGGTTTTTATGTCGCAACATACCAGTAAGTGTATACAAAATTGGGTCGCAAGGGCAAGATAATACAGTATAATTAGGGCATAGCACTTCAATAATATCCATTGCTTGCTCTGGACACTATCAGGACGATTACTTTTATCTTTAGCCAGGCAAGCATGACCCGGGGAAACCGGTGGGATTGTGAGCGTTCCTGGCCAAAAACGCTCTGCCTTCGGGCAGCCATTGTTTCCTCCCCATGCATGAATGCAGGGGTATCCATAAAGTGGAGATACAGATGAGGATAGTAGGTCCCAATGATCAATTGAGAACGCTGCGCAAGCGGCGTGGTCTGGCACGTAAGCAATTGGCGGAAATGTTAGGTATTAGCCATTTTACTATCGGTCGTTGGGAACGTGGGGAGCTTTTTCCGTCTACTGTGATGTTGGATCGTTTATGTACACTCTTTGGATGCTCACCGTTGGAGCTTGGTTTTCATGCTCATCCTGCGTCTGTGCAGAGCGATGAGCTCGCTACCCCGACAACCGAGCAACCGGCTGATAGTGCTGCTTCATCCGCTCCATTTGAGCTATCTCCGTCTGCCGCTGCTCGCCCAACTATACAGACGCCTCTCTCTACTTTAAATGTGGGATCGGATGTTCCCTTCGTCGCAGCAGCATCTTCGGCTTTACCGCTGTATGAGCCGTGCTTTGATCCGACAATTCCTTTGCGTGTCTCGCCTGCGCTGGTTGGACGTGCCGAGTTACAGGCAATGTTACGCGTGCGTTTTCAGATGTCACGTGCGGGCGTCTTTATTGCGCTACACGGTCTGCCGGGGATGGGGAAGACGGCACTGGCCTCGACGTTGTCACATGATGAGGCGGTGCGTGCTCACTTTTCTGATGGCGTGCTCTGGGCAGGATTGGGGCCGCATCCCAATCTGCAAGCGCTCTTCAATCGTTGGGGGACACTATTGGGTCTACCGGCCAGTGTGACGGGTAATCTTAGCGGAGTCGAGGAATGGAGCAAGACGCTACGTCAGGCGATTGGACAGCGGAAGATATTGATTGTTGTGGATGATGCCTGGCAATTGGAGGAGGCGCTGGCTTGTAAGATTGGAGGTGAGCAGTGCCGCCATCTTGTGACGACCCGCTTCCCCTCGCTCGCCGCGCAGCTAGCGGTAGAGGATGTTGTACAGTTGCAAGAGCTCAACGAGACAGAGGGTATCGCACTGATCAATACGCTGGCACCTGGCGTGATTACTGTCGATGAGCAGCCTGGTCTGGAACTGGTGCGTGCTGTGGGAGGTTTGCCGCTGGCACTGACCCTGATCGGCAACTATCTGCGTTCGCAGCAGGAGAGTGGCGAAGAACAGAGGGTGCAGAGTGCCCTGCGGCTGCTGAAAGATATGGCAGTGCGCCTGAGGATCAGTGAGCCGCAACATCCTTCAACCAGACACTCAAGCTTGCCGGCTGATACCCCGCTCTCGCTGCTGTCAATTATCGCTGCTACCGATCAGCTATTGAATACAGTTGTGCGCACCGTCTTTTATACACTCTCGCTGCTGCCAGCCAAGCCTGAGAGCTTCGCCGAAGAGATGGCTCTGGTACTGGCGGACTGCTCGGCTGACGAACTGGATCAACTGATGGATGCTGGGCTACTAGAATGCACGGTCGGGGATCGTTACCTGCTGCATCAGGTGATTGCCGACTATGCGCGTCTGCACCTGTCTGAAGAGGAGAAAGGACGCTCAGGCATGCGGCTCATACGCTATATCATCGAGTATCTGAAGCAGCATCGTAAGGATCATGAACTGTTGGATCGCGAGAGTAGTACTATACTGACGGCGTTGGAACTGGCCTATACGCTGGAGCTGCGCGCGGAACTAATCCAGGCGGTCTGTGCCTTCGCGCCCTTCTTGATCTTGCGTGGTTTCTATGGGCAGGCGGACCTCCAACTCAGGCGTGCATATGAGGCGGCGGAAGCTCTGAACGATGATGGTGGGCGGGCTCATACGCTGCTGTATCTGGGAGATATGGCGCTCAAGCAGAGCAGCTTTACAGAGGCTGAGAAGTATCTCCAGGACAGCCTGCTGCTGGCAATTGCTACCAATGACCAGGGATGCGTCTGTGATGTGCTGACCAGTCTTGGTTCGATCGCCTGGCGCATGGGTGAGTATGCGCAGGCGGAAGAGATATTGCAAAAGGGATTGCAGGTCGCCTACGCGCTAGAGAGCCATGAACGTCAGGAGCACGTCTTGAAGACGCTAGGCCTGGTCTACATGAGCCGGGGGGATATCGACAGGAGCGCTGCAATGATGCGTGAAGTATTAGCGTTAGCGCGTCAGGTAGGAGATCGTGAGCAGGAGTGCGTGATCCTGAGCAATATAGGGGCCCTGGTGGGCGAACGTGGAGATCATGCGCAGGCAGAAGAACTCTTTGATGAAGCGCTACAACTGGCTCGGCAGATCGGACATCGTGAGCAGACCTGTGTCCTACTCCTCAATCTAGGGAATCTCAGTAAAGAGCATAACAACTATGAGCAAGCGAAAAACTACTTTGACGAGGGCCTGCAGCTGGCGCGTCAGATCCGTTATCCTGAATGGATCAGTGTCCTGTTATGCGATCTTGGCTCGATCTTCCTTATGCAGGATGATGCGGAGCAGGCCGAGCATTATTTAAATGAGAGCTTACTTGTTGCACGTCAGGTGGGGCGGCCTCACATACTATGCAATGTGATGCAACAATACGGATATTTCTATCTGGCGCAACAGCAGTATCAACAGGCAGAAGCATATTTCCGCGAGATGCTGCAAGAAGTGCCGGATGGCGATCAACTCTGGTATGCCTTTGCTCATTATGGACTGGGTCAGGTTGCAGAGGCACTCGACAATTATAGCGAGGCGTATCGACTGGGCGAGATTGCCCTGCAAAATCTTGTTATGCTCGATCATGGACATGCACGCGCCGTACGCAGTTGGTTGGAAGATTTGCCTGAAGTCTCTGAATAAAAAGATAAAACAGAGAAGGAGTATGTCGTTTTGAGTACCATGACAGCTTTATTAGTCATTGATGTCCAGAACCACCTGATTGCCAATCCAGAAAATCCTGCTTACAACGCTGAGAGCGTATTAGCGAATATTGCGGATCTCCAACAACGTGCGCATGCTGCCCATGTACCGGTCATCTTCATGCAGCATGAGTCAGATGCTGGTGGTGCAATGGCCCTCGGATCGTTTGGCTGGCAGATCCATCCTCAGGTAGCACCCGTAGTAGGCGATATTGTGCTGGCCAAAAACGCTTCGGACTCGTTTTATCATACTGACCTGGCGGATGCGTTGAATGCGCTAGGCATCACTCATCTTGTAATCACAGGTCTGCGTAGCGAGATGTGTGTTGATACCACGTGTCGTGCCGCTATTAGCTGTGACTATGATGTAACGCTGGTCAGCGATGCGCATTCCACCCGCGATGACGACGGAGGTCTGAGTGCGGGTCAGATCGTAGAGCATCATAATCGCAATCTGGACGACTTCGGTACCGACGAACACGCTATTGTGCTCAGCCGCGCCAGCGATATCGCTTTTGTGTAGATGGGTCATGTATAAACTGTAATTTGTAAAAGTGCATGCGATGCGTTCAGCCTTAAAAGCCGCCACGCGAGTGGATGATCTGTCCGGTAATCCAGGCTGCGGCATCGCTCGCTAGAAAGGCGATGAGGCGAGGGCCAGCGTCACTGTGAAGGCTTCTATGGCACCTTTGGTCGCTATATAGGGGATTTTTCCTGGCATCGCTCCTAGCCCTTGTCCTGACGTGAGATTGATGATGCGACCCCGCCTTTTTTCTACTTCATCCATGATCTGGCTGGCTGCTTCTGGTAAGCCCTGATCTATCTCCAGGCAGGCACAGCGTACACCACAATCTCGCAGCTTGCTCAGTAGCTCATGTGGCCCTTGTCTCTCAAGCCCATTGACCGCTTGATCGTGTTCGGCCCAGTAAGTAAAAAAGATGTCAACCCCCATAGCAGCCAGAGCGCGACAGACTGCGGCCCCTATCCCTCGCTGACGGCTTGCTCCAGTGACAATAGCGATCGGTCGCTTACCAGTGTCCTCAACCATAAAATCATTGCTCGCTTCTTCTGGCATTACTTTTTTGTATCCTTCCCCATTAATGGATGCTTGCTTCTTTTTGCCGGTCTGTTGCTGAAAGCTTTTTGCGTTGTTATCGATTAACGTAGTAACCTGTATTAGTAATAATATATTATTATATATTATATTAACGTTAACGATAGGGATAGCGTAAAATGTCTTCCGGTCTACCAGATTTTACAACGGTCTACCACCTTTGAGCTCAAAAAGCCTGTATTTTGTGCATTTGCGGTCTACCAAACGTACATTGCGGTCTACCAAATGCATCTGCGGTCTACCAAACGTACATTGCGGTCTACCAAATGCATCTGCGGTCTACCACTTTTTTTAGAGCGGTCTACCAGTTTTCACTAGCGGTCTACCAGATTTTGTTGGCGGTCTGCCAAAATGTTTTTCCGGTCTACCACTTTTTGCTGCGAGATCTCCCGGTTGTAACCCCAGATCTTGCAGTTCGCTGCTTCAGATCTCCCGGTTGTAACCCCAGATCTCGTGTGTTGGCTCGTACTGGAACAGAAAATACCCACTATTCTCCTCGTTGGGGTACCCGTTTTTTGTCAGTTCTAGTAGATATGTGATGGGATATCTCGCAGGTGTCTTGCTGCCGTGCACGAGATATCTTGCAAAGAGTCTTGCTGCAATGCATAAGAAATCACATATCTACATATATTATACTGTTCAACACAAATCTGTCTGCTTCTCTACCCATTTCAGATTGGCAGAAATGGCCATGTAGGGATTATTGGGTTATTGGTCATAATTCATGCTGTTACTCTTGATATGGATCGTATTAATATGATATGATTCATATCATGGACGAACAAAAAAAGAGAGGCTCGCTGCGTGAGGAGCAGGCGAGACATACACGTGAGCTTATCCTGGAGGGCCTCATTCGTGTGATGGCGCATGGCAATCCTACGGAGATTACCATTCCGGCTGTGGCACGGGAGTCTGGGGTCTCGGTACCGACGATCTATCGTTATTTCAGTACCAAGGAAGAGCTTTTGAAGGCGCTGGGTGACTATTCGATGCAGCGCTTCCAACTTGCTCCTCCCATGCCGCCGCAAAGCCCGGAGGATCTGGTGACAATGATCCAGCAGGTCTTTAGCCGCTATGCAGAATCGGAGGAACTGCTGCGGGCGACGGCGCTGAGTGAGCAACTTTCAGAGACTCGCGATGAGATGCTGCCATGGCGCATCAAGTATGTCGATCTGGCATTGGAGTCGCTGGCTCAACGCCTGTCAGAACAGGAACGCATCTATCTGCGTACTCTGGTGTTGATTTTGACGACGACCTCTAGCGTACGAGCATTTACCGACTACCTGGATCTTTCTATCACTGAAGCTATTGATACAGTAGCATGGATGATCCGTACTTTAAGCAAAGAATCAAGCAAAGAATCGTAGAGGGAGGGTCGCGTACCTATAAGCGAGTCCTGCAGTTTGAGAAAGAGTTTGTCAAAGCTCCTCAGAGTTCATGCTAGTGAATCTGCTGATGAGCATCAGGGTGAAGCCCAGGGCGAGTACTACGCCTGCATTCACGGCTAGCTCAATCATTGCGTTTATGAATATGGGTCCTTGCTGATTGATGCCCCCGACGGAGAGCCTGGCACCAATGGAGAGGATGCTACGTGTGGCGGATATGATGCCGATGAAGAGGAATGGGCGTAACGATGTGGTGTGGGATTTGAGATAGTGCGTGACTGTGCTCAGGACCTCCATGATGATGAGCACGAGTAGGAGGCCGGAAATAAAGCTGATGACGGCCTGGGCTGCGCTTGGTAAGTTTTTACTATGGAGGGCGCTCATGAGTGTGATATTCAGGTCGTAGTAGCTATAAATGATGGCAACGAGGGCTGCGAGGATGAAGCTACCACCAATGACGATATATATGAGAGTGTCGACACGATCCAGTATTGTGCCGAAGCGCTTGGCCAGTGGGTCGTCCTCTTTATGTGGAAATGCGGATGGTCTTCTGGTGGTGTTTCTATTTTCCTCTTCATCCATGTGTGTCTAGCTCCTGGCGTGCTTATCCTATGGATGACTACGAATGACTGGATGATCTCACAATGAGACGGTGGGGCGGTACGTATCGGGTCAAAAGAAGAAGCAGGTTGATTGTTTATCTCTTTCTGTGCTGGTCAGATGTTTAGCGCTTTGAAGATAGAGCTTTGATGACACTTTAAATACGTTCGTATTTACCTCCTGACATCAGGACATACGAAAGGATCGTTTCATGGACGAACAGAAGAAGAAAAAGAACAAGGATACGTTAGCGTCTTTTAGGCCAGGTCGTTTTCTGAGCTCGGTAGTGCGTGGTGAGCGTGCGCGTCGTGCGTACCTGGCTGAATGGTTAGGCTTGCCGCCTCCGCGCTATAAGGTGAAGGCGAAGCATAATCTGCGGATACCGATGGCGGATGGGCATGTATTATTAGCGGATCACTATGCGCCACGGAGTGCTGAGCGCTTGCCTACGATCTTGATTCGTTCGGTCTGGGGACGGGCGTGGTACGACTTTCCATCTGGTTTTATGTATTCGCTGATCTCATCGCGTTTTGCGGAGCAGGGATATCATGTAGTCTTGCAAGAGGTGCGCTCTGATATCAATGGGGATCTCTTTGCGACGGATGAGCGCGCGGATGGGTTAGCGACGCTGGATTGGTTGATGCAGCAGTCCTGGTGCAGCGGTGTGGTTGGTATGTGGGGTCTGAGCTATCTAGGATCGATGCAGTGGGCTGTGGCGAAGGACGCTCCGCCATGCTTGCAGGCGTTAACCCCTGGTGTGACGACATCCTGGATGCGCTCGCTCTTCTACCAGGACGACACGCTCACGCTGCAAAACTTTATCGTGGTGCTGGCACTGCTCTCAATGGGTCAGGAGCCGTTCTGGAAGATGGTTTCGCAGGCGCGGCGTCTGGAGCAGCGTTTTGCTGCCGCTTTTGCGCTTGTGCCGCTGCTAGAGACGGATGTTGTGGCGTCGGGTAAGCCGAATGCGAGCTATCGTAAGGCCTTGACCTCGCCGCAGCCGGATAGTTCTTTCTGGCGACAGATCGATTATCGTGCTGATGTCTCAGCGGTAATCATCCCTACGCATCTGATCAGCGGCTGGCACGACATCTTTTTGCGTGACCTGCTAGACGACTATACACGTATGCATGACGCTGGTCAGCGGCCCTACCTGACCATCGGAGCCTGGGGGCATATGGACCCGGAGGGTGGTTTTGGGAATATTCGCGAGAGTCTGATCTGGTTTGATGCTCAGCTTAAGGGCAACACGACACGTCTGCGTGAGCGGCCTGTCAATGTGTATATGATGGGCTCCGACGAATGGCATGCAATAGAGACATGGCCGCCTGTGGCCCGACCACAGTGCTATTATCTGCATACGCAGCAGCAACTCACGACTCAGCATACCTATACAACAGAGGATACGATGCCGGATCATTATCGCTATGATCCCGCTGATCCTACGCCCTCGGTTGGTGGTGCGATCCTCGATGGGAAGTGTGGACCTCAGGATAACCGCCTGTTAGAGGCGCGTTCCGACGTCTTGAGCTATACCAGTGAACCGTTCACGCAAGAACTCTCGATTATGGGGACGGCTCAATTAACGCTCTATGTCCAGGCCAGTGCGGCCTCGACCGACTTCTTTGGTCGTATCTGTGACGTTGATAGCGACGGTCTGTCCTTGAACGTAACGGATGGGTTGCTCCACCTGCCTGCCAATAGCGATGAATGTCGCCGGATAACCATTGACCTCTTACCGACGGCACATTGCTTCAAGACCGGACACCGTCTGCGTCTGCTGGTTGCCAGTGGAGCGCATCCGCGCTGGGTGCGTAATTACGGTACCTCTGAAACGATAGCAACGGCTAGCACAATGGTCGCCTCGGAGCAGTCTATCTATCATGATGAGGTGTATTGTTCGGAGCTGCGTTTGCCAGTGTATGAAGAGAGATCCTGATCTGGAAGAGCGGTAGTGATAGTGTGAGGTGTCAGGATGTGGTGGGAGCACGCAAGGTGCTCCCCGGGTTGCTCGTATGTTCTTCCTATACTGTTTTGGTGCCGATCATGAGGGCACAGGGCAGATCGAAGACGAAGATGCCGTCTTGCTGCTGAATATTGAGACAGGCACGCTGTTCGGGCGTGGCATCCGTGAAGATCTGGAGGATGCGTTGGACGTTGGCTTCGGGTGTGCGGATGCGCTTGGTCCAGCTGGGAACGTCCATGTGGATGGTCCAGGCGCGGGTTTCCTGTGCAGTGATGCCGACCGTTTTGAGGAGCTCAATCCACTGCGAGACGCTGTTGTTGCGGACATGTGAGGGATCGCGCAGGACTTCGATCTCGTTGACGAAGGCATCCAACGCTGACTCTTCTGGAGCGATGGTATCGACGAAGATAAGCTTGCCACCAGGTTTGAGGACACGAGCCCATTCACGTAGCGCCTGGGGGGCGTCGACAAAGTGGTGGGCTGCTTTACGACAGGCGACGACGTCGACGCTGCTATCCTCCAGGGGGAGTGCGTGGGCATCACCTTCGATGAAGCGCATATTAGTGACATGGCGCTCCCTGGCAAGCTGTTGCGCAGCCTCTAGCATTGGACGTGTGAAGTCGAGTGCGATAACCTCGCGAACGTGCGAAGCTAGCGCCAGAGCGGTATGACCTGTGCCGGTTGCGACATCAACCACGATCTCATCACCCTGGAGCCCTGCATCCTCGATAAGCCATTTGAGATCAGGGCCATCTGCATGTACGGAGCTCGTGATGTAATTCTGTGCCGCTGCACCAAAGCTGTTCTGAATGAGTTGATTCTGTGCGTTCTCGGCGCTCTTTTGAGTCATGTTTCTTTCCTTCTTTGCGAGCAAAACGTTCTATAAAAGAAGTATAATAGGCTGGCGGTGATATGTCTAATGCTTTTTTCTCTACAAGTTGATAACCAGACGGCATCATAGCGTGAGGAGATCAGGAATGGAACTACGGCAATTGAGCTATTTTTTGGCGGCGGCTCAGACACAGAACTTCCGTAAGGCGGCTGATCTTTGTCTGGTGACGCAGCCTGCGTTGAGTCGGCAGATAGCGGCACTTGAGCAGGAGCTGGGAACATTGCTCTTCATGCGAGAGAAGCAGCATGTGCGGCTGACGCCTGCTGGACAGGCTTTCGCGGTTTATGCGCGGCAGGCGACGGATCTGCTGCAACAGGGCGAGCATGAGCTCCTACGCTGGCAGGAGGGACAGAGTGGTGTCGTCCATATCGGCTGCAATCCATCGCTGGCAGCGGTCCTCTTGCCGCCTTTGCTGGCCGCATTTCGTGAGCATTATCCTGCCATCCAGTTGATCGTCAATGTTGCGCATAGTGATGAGGTGATGGGACTACTGGAGCAGGGCGAGGTTGATCTGGGGTTGACCTATGATCCGGCGGTGCGTTCGGAGATTGTGGTCACCAAAGAGCTCTTTCGTCAACCGCTACGGCTCATGGCCCCCTGTCGGCATGCATTGACAGAGCTTGCACCGGCTGAACTGACGCTGGCCCGTATCGTAGAAGAGCCATTGATCTTGCTGGACAAGGCTGCCCGACTACGTAAGGTGCTCGATCGTTTATTTTTGCAACGTGGCCTGACGGTACGACCTGTGATTGAGATCGCTTCAGATGTGGCGCTCAAAGAACTGGTACGGCGTGGTGCGGGTGTAACATTGATCCCACCAGCTCTGCTCTGGCGCTCGCAGCCTTTCTATACCTCTGATGCCGATGACACTATCGCCCTCTTACCCATTGCTGATGTCACAGAGACCTTTATCTTTGCTCTGCTCTATCGTCGTATCGGTCAGCTCAGCATGCCGGCACGCCACTTTATCAACATGGTTGTGCAGATGAGCGATAAGACAGTTAAAGAGGCGGATCAATAGAATGTCATGTGTATCCACATGGTCTAAAGGATTGCTCTGAGCTAAATACAGAATATATAATGGGATTATAGTTGAGTGATGTTTAGCATATTTTTTTGATATTCAGTCCTGAATAGTTAGATCTAGCCATTCAGATCTAGCCATTCAGATCTGGGAATTCAGCTCTGGACATGCTGGATGGCTCCAGAAGTAAGGTTCTTCAACGTTTTATGAACAACCAGATATTAGCAAACACAACATTTTTTGTACTCGGTCTCGTCTGTTTTATTATAGCAATACGTGCATTTTACATGTATGCGCTCACGAAAAGTGATTTTATCTTTGTCATTGGCTTATCGATGGCTGACATCGGCATTTCAGTTATCGTTGGTTATATGCAGGACTCTCACGTCGTTTCGTGGAATGCGCATCTATCGTGGTATATCGGTACCATTTTAGGCGTACTATTTTTAGTCTTAGGGTCCTGGGTCAATTCCTATCAAAAAATAGCCGCTCTCAAACGCTGGCTCATTATTCTGACAGCGCTCTATTTCGTACAGACATTGCTCACCCCTTTCGTACCACAGTTTTCTAATCCATATGAGCCAGCCGTCCTCAATGTCATACGTACATCGATCGCGCTCGTTGGTTCGGTCCGCTACTTACTCCTTTATTTATCAAAACGGACACGTTTTACATTGTTCATGTGTATCGCATTCTTTTTGATTGGTGCAGGATTTGGTGTACTGACACCGGATCTATTTAATAGTAGCATGGTGAATTTCCTTACATTAGGCTATAGCCTGCGTATTGTCGGGTATAGTGTACTGTTGACGGCCTACTCATTGCCGAAAGAACAAGCAGCCGGACAAGTAAAGCCTGCGAGGCCAATGAGCGAAAAAGCATACTAAGATCTTATTCCGAACACCAACGCGACTGGCGTCGCTAGTGCTCGCACACGCAAGTTTTCGGATCAGTAGTAAGGCTTTTCTCGTGAATACTTGATGTGACAATGGGGAAGTGCCTTAACTACAGCATGCATAAGACTCTAGCGGCTGGTATGGATAGTGAGGATAGCGCGGATGGCGACTAAATAACCAGGTTGAGCGTGGTTAGGGAGAGGGGTATATCTTTGTCTGTTTCCTCTCAATGTGAATGTACCACTTTGTGAATGTACCACCTTGAAGGAATAGCTGACGATGAGCATAACAAACCTGGTGATTATAGTCATGGCGCTACTGGTTGCTGTGATTGTGTTGGTGACAGTCGCGGATCGCTTGCATATTCCATATCCGATCTTTCTGGTGGTGGGTGGGCTGGTCTTGAGTTTTATTCCATTTATCCCTAATGTCCATCTGACGCAGGCTGTCGTCTTTATCCTTTTTGTGCCTCCGCTCCTGCTATGGGAGGCGATCAATATCTCGTTGCGGGGGCTGTGGGCGAACTTCAAGTCGATTGTGGTGCTCGTGTTTGGTCTGGTGATTACGACGACGCTGCTGGTTGGTGTCATTGGGCATGTCGTCATCGGGCTTACATGGACTGAGGCCTTTGTGCTGGGAGCGGTTGTCTCTCCAACGGATGCGGTCGCTGCCAATGCTATCGCGCAGCGCTTGAAACTGCCAGGGCGTATCATCACGATCCTGGAGGGCGAGAGTCTCTTCAATGACGCGACCGGACTGGTCTTATTTACGGTAGCGCTGTCAACACTGAACGGTGAAGCGTTATCGCCGCTACATATAGGTCTACAATTTGTCTTTATCAGTATTGGAGGGATTGGGATTGGCCTGGTCATCGGGTTTATCGTCAATTTCATCCGGAACCTGGTACTGGACGATGCGACACTTGAAAACACCTTACTCCTGCTCACCAGCTTTGCGGTTTACCTGATCGCTCAGGAGGTAGGGACCTCTGGTATTCTGGCTGTCGTGGCGGCTGGCCTGGTGCTGGGCAGTGATCGTCTCTTGCTTTCCTCTTCGTATACCCGTTTGCAGACGGAGCAGTTCTGGAGTGTCATCGTCTTTATTCTGAATAGCCTGCTCTTCATTCTGGTCGGTTTACAGTTATATGATATTAACAAAGCTGTGATTCAGCTTTATTCACCTGCAACATTGTTCTGGTATGCTTTTGCGATAGTGATGACTGTTATTGTGTTGCGTCTGGTCTGGTGTTTGCTTGTCTTCTATCTGCCTCTGAGACTCTTTCGTAAGGGCAGAGCAGACCTTCCATCGTTCGGAAGTGTGCTCATCGTCGGTTGGTCGGGTATGCGTGGAGGCATCTCGCTGGCGGCTGTATTAGCATTACCCGCGAACTTTCCTTCAGCGAGCCTGGTCATCTTTCTCGTGTATTGTGTCATCCTGGTGACGTTGATTGTGCAGGGATTGAGCTTGCCATGGTTGATCAAGAAGCTGCATCTCTCCAACGAAGACGTCATGGAGGTCATGGAGATGAAGGCGCGGCTAGCGATGGCGCGGGCAGCCGTGCATGCGCTTGATGATATCCTGGAGCAGGAAGAGTTGCCAGCACCGACGCTTGAAAGCTTGCGGACCCAATATTCTCGCTTAAGCCATCTATTAGCGGAGCGCTTGAAGCAAGATGAACTGGATAAGGATCAAAGACAGAACATCCATCGGCGCGTAGCAAGTATAGGGCACGCCCAGCGGGAGATGGTCGAAGTAGAGCGGCAAGCGCTGGAAGACCTGTTCAGGCGGCACGAGATCCCCGAAGAGATTGCCCGTCGCCTCAACCACGAACTTGACCTGAATGAAGTTCTGGTCCTCTCACGACAGGGCAAGGGCAAGGGCAAGGGCAAGTAGAGCCGTGTTCCCCTTATGCTGCCTATTGTCTTCTACTTATAGGCGCATGGCTGTGTATAGAAATAACGTAAGAGGCAGCCGGTATGCGGTTTGCATAGCCTGCTGCCTGATCTATGTACACAGGATGTTTGTGCACAAATAGATTATATAGTTGTGTTTTACAAAAAACAGAATATGCGTACTAGTAGCGAGGACCACGATCGTTGCGGCCGCCACCTGGACGTCTATCACGGCTCTGGTAGCCTCCGCGACCGCCACCGCCGTTGCCTCCGCCCATGGGACGTTCACGAGCTTCATTTACTGTGATGGTGCGATTACCGAGTGAGGTGCCGTTGAGACGGTCGATTGCGCTGCGTGCAGCGTCGTCGTCGGTCATCTCGACAAAGCCAAAGCCCTTGCTACGACCGGTATCGCGATCAGTGATAACGGTCGCGAAAGAAACTTCTCCAACCTGCTCAAAGAGCTCGGTTAGTTCTTGTTGGGTAGTCTGATAGGGCAGGCCCCCGACGTAGAGTCTCATCTTAAAACGCTCCTGTGTTGACATCACTAAATGTATTGACGCTCGTAGAAACCACTTCTCACAGAAGCGTAACAATGCTTTTTGATGTCATATGACCATTGTAACACACCAGGGGCATTCTGTATTCTTGTGTTTTGTGGTAACTCATGATTTCTCATTGTAAGTTAAGCATCTTTTATGAAGGGGTCAAAAGAATCGATGTCGGTAACCTTTTTCTGTGCTATTGTGATAGTAGAGATCTGTTTGACTATGAGGATAGTTGGGATATATTCATAACTATCTTCAGAGTTGTGTGACACTCATATGTTGTTGGGTTGCGACCTGAGTAATGATGAGTTATAGTCAATGTGGTATCTTGCCCTGAATTATGCGAGCAATTAAGCGAAATTATTTCGTAGTATATAGAGTGGCGCTATGTATCTGGAAGAACTGTGAACGTTGATACATAGCATTTCTAGAGAGGTTTTTATGGCTTTCGGAGTGACATGGAACGGTCGGCTAGCCTTAGATCGTCCATTGGATAGTGAACACAATGCGTATCTGCAAGCGTTTCACCTGGTGCATAGGACTCGTGTTGATGCGGCACAGCTTGCGCTACGACCAGATATACTACGGACGGCAGTTGGTCTGCCAGTGGGCCCTGAGGGAGCGTACTACGTCGGTTCTGAACCAGGGTTTGATGATCCCGCGAATGCTTTATCGCTTGACGAGCATGAGCCACCGGTTGGACAGCCAAGTGTGCTCTGTCCATGGATGCCGACCGAGGATGGTCAGGTGTTAATTTTGGATGAGACGCATGACTGCGTCCGTATCGTAGAGTGGTTGCACTATATATTGGAGCATTTTCTGGTCCCCTGGGGTTATGTGCTGAACGGAAATATGCTGCTGGAAGCGAAGATTGAAGATGACCTCGATCGTGTGACTATTACCGTCGAGGATAACAGTGTGCATGTTGCTACACAGCAGCCGGATGGCACGTTTGGCGGTCCGGTCCATGCTGATATTTATTGTGTGCACAAAGATGCTCCTCAGACGAAACATATCTGTACGCATCTGGTTGGGAAATTGACGGTCCCTTTCTGCCGCTGGTTTATTGAAGCTGGCCGTCTCGACAAACTCAATGGAGCACGACCGGATGAGCAGTTTGAATGTGTCCTGGTCTGTCCTGCCTGCTACCAGCACCTGGAGCATGGTGAGACCGAGATCGATCTGCGCAAGGTCTGTCGTGGCTGTTATACAGAGATCGAGAACTGGGGTTATTTTGATGGTTTTATCAGTACGATTGCGGTCCGCGAACGGGATGCTGGTTTGCATCTGGCGTTGAAGACGGTTCAGGTCCCCTGGCAGCAGCATGCTCGTATTCTGGTGATGCAGCCGCTGACGATCTCTCGTGAGAGTGAGTGGATCGCGATTCTGGCGGATGGTGAGGTTGTGCGTCTGAACCTGACAACGTGTTCGGTCACCTCGCTGCTGCACCTGCCATCATCGGATCTCCGGCTGGATCAGCGCCTGCGCCTGCGTATCTCGCCGGATGGAGAATGTGCGGCGCTGGTCAACGTCCTTGGTCGCTATGGCTTTGTACTCGACCTTAAGGCGCAACGCGTCACCAGGAAGTTAGAGCGCGACGACTATCACTCCGATGTTTCGAACTTCCCGCTAGCATTCTTTGTCATGGATGACCGTACTCTGCTCGTGCACGGAACTGAATGGAACCGGCTAGACATCTCTGATCCTATCACCGGTGAATGCCTGACGCAGCGTCCAAGCGTAGCGTGGACACCAGAGAAGCCTCCGCAGCACTACCTGGACTACTTCCATGCTGGCCTGATAGTCTCACCGAACCAGGAATGGCTGGTCGATGATGGCTGGGTCTGGCAGCCGCATGGGATGCTAGTGGCCTACCGCCTGCGTCGCTGGTTGCATGAAAATGTCTGGGAGACCGAGGATACAACCTTCGATCATCAGATCTGTGTTCGCGACTACTGGGATCGCGCCCTCTGCTGGATCGACGGCCACACGCTCGCCGTCTGGGGCTATGGCGACGGAGAAGAATGGCTACTACCGGCTGTCCGTATTTTTGACGTCGAGACCACTGCTGAACTGCGCTGGTTCCTGGGTCCATCGGGTGTCCTCGTCTTTGACAACTATCTCTACTCCTTCTCAGCTGACGACCCGCTCGCTGTCTGGGATGTCGAGACCGGAGAACGTCTGCTGCACATTCCTGACTTCAGCCCCTCGCACTATCACCCCGGCGTAGGCCATTTCCTACGTATAGGCGAGAGCGGCACATTTGTTGTCGGACAGTTGAATGCAGACCCAAAAAATGGACATTCAAAAATGGCGATCGGAGCTATGATCTAGCGGTATAGCGGTCTAAAAAGCATATGAGAGAGGCGAAGGTAATATCGTCATTTTCGCTATGGCGTATGATATCTCTAATACAGTTAAAATTCACCATCACCTGTAGAGATGCAAAAAAACCTGCCTCCCTCTTTGATGGGGAATGTCGCCGCAGCGACAGGGGGAGTAGATTCTCGAATTACGCTGTAAACCATCCATTACACGTATCTACCACTCTTATAGCTACAGTCTGTAATCAAGGATTGCAGGTGATTGCCAACATTCTACTCCCCCCTGCCGCTAAAGCGTTTTTCCCCCCCTCAAAGAGGGAGGCTTTAGCAACATTATCTGTTTTGAAGAGCATTTTGGGCAGGATATACAATGAAACCGCCTTCCAGGCCAATGGAGATAGATGGGACGTCATGACAAATGCGTCATGTCACTTGCCAATAACGTTCACTATCGCCTGTATAGTGCACTTAAGCCCTTGTCCCCCTCTTTGAGGGGGGAGATAGCTTTAGCTATCGGGGGGAGTAAATGTTCGAATAACGTTATAATCTCGAATTAAACGCTCTCTATCACTTTTGCCTTCCTAGTACAGCTTGGCGGAAATATCGTAGGAGTCTAGAGGCGAGACGGTCCTTTGTAGGTCCAGTGAAAAGGACCATTGGAAAGACGATTGTAATAAGCAATGAATGCCAGGATGCCCTCGCGTAAGTGAGTCAGGGATGTCCAACTGGCACGAGCTAAGAGGCGGCGAACAAGAATACTAAACCAGATCTCAATTTGATTGAGCCAAGAACTGTGCCTGGGCGTGTAGACGAAGCGAATGCGATGGCTCGGGTTTGAAAGAAAGGCAGCTCGCGTCGGCATCGAGGCCAAATGACCACTTTTGCCTTTGATGCCCAGGTCCTCCTGGATGCCGCACTGCTCCGCGACGAGACGAACCAGCGTTTCAGACTGATGCGTGTTGAGCTGATCGGCGACAAAGACCCAGGCAGCCTCTGGATCAGTCTGAATGGTCTGGGCAATGTGAGCTGCAAAGTCGGCTTCGGTGCGTGTCGGTAAGAGGCTCGGGGCGATCACTTGACCGGTGGCTACATCCAAATTGGCGATCAGACTCAGGGTGCCATGCCGCTTGTATTCGAATTCCATCCGCTCGACATGACCTGGTAGCATCGGCAATGAAGGATGCAAACGCTCCAATGCTTGGACTCCTGTCATCTCATCGGTGCTGATCACATGCGTGCCCTGCGCCGCAAGTGCCGGAGTCGCTTCATAGACTTCGCACACCGTGCAGATCTGTTCCGTCAACTCAGCTGGATCGTCGGGAGGTGGCGTGAGCCAGTAGCGCTTGCGATGAGGCTGCAAAACGCTCGCCTTTTAAAAAACGTCCCACCGTCCGGGGAGAAATCTGCTTGACGATCCCGCGTTTCACCGCTTCATCAGCCAGTTCACGTGGAGTCCAACTGCTGACTGGTCGCTGTGATTCCCCTGGTGTTTCACACGCCAGAGCCATGATTTGCATGAACTGCTCGAACGTGAAGGTCTCTGGGGCACCGGGGCGCTGCTCATCGGTCAAGAGAACCTCGATGGCTTGACCAAGGAGTTTTGGCTTTGCGGTAGCTTCGATCGCCTCCAAATGGGCTTGCGCCCTGTGCCAGCGATCCCGCCAACGCCGCACTGTTTCATACCCCATCTGCAAGTGCTGGGCTATTTTGCTATTACTGACCCCCTCGGCTGCTTCCAAAATGATGCGACCTCGTTTCACCAGTCGTTGGGCATTGGTGCTCCGATGCACCATACGCTCCAACAATTCGTGTTGTAACGAGCTCACATGAAGCTCGTTTGCTTGTGGATGAGGCATGTGGACAATCTCCTTGCTTCTTTCTCTCCTTATTCTATCACATCCTCACTCACTATTTACGCCAGTCTGTACTAGTCTGCCCTTCTTGATGACAAAATCCACGTCCGAACGGGAGATGGTTGGCGTAGAAGAGTCATCGAGAGCAGAAGGCGAGGATGGCTCCCCCCGATAGCTAAAGCTATCTCCCCCCTCCGAGAGGGGGACGAGTTTTTAGCAAGTTTCCGAGTGATAGTGATATATGAGTTTAATATATGCTTTATATATAATACTGAATGTTCGTGTGCATTTTCTTCTATGAAGATCACCTGGATAGGCCAAAAAACCTATACTGGTGAGCCTCGAAGAGGGAGGCTTAAGGCGCACTATCTTCATTTCCTGTATAGTGTACACTATCTCCAATGTTGCAAAAGCTCACTATCACCAGCAGATATGCAAAAACCTCTACTCCCCTAGAAGAGGAAGGCAAAGGTATTGTCTGTGTAGTGTACATTATACCTAATGTAGTAAAAGATTGCCATCATCAATTATCCCTTTATCTCTCTTCCCATCCTTCGTGTCAGGAGACCAAAATAGAGAGATTCAACATATTTATATAATTTTAATCTTCCTCTTTATTACCAACTTCCGTATACCATACACACTCGACCCGCTCCAGGCCTTGTGTTATAGCTATTGTAGATTTACCAGTACCTTTTTGGTATAAGTTGAGGGAAAGATGACGATTTGCAAAAAGTCTTATACTATCCATCTTATGAAGAGACGTTTATGTAGAAGACAAATTCAGCGGGTCGCCTTAGACCTTCTGTGCGCGGTTCTCATGTGTACAGGTGTCTTCTACAGAGAACGAGCGGACCGTTGGACAGAATCGTTGGTAGTACCTGAAGTACTGGTAGGCTGAAGATTTGCATATGGGAATATATATTCTATGTGTACCCCGTTGAGAGGGCATCGGCCGATGGGAGCTCGACTTCTGAATGATCTCGCTATTTAGAAGCCGGGGTGTCGTTGGAGCGAGGGTCCTTCGACTACTGCGTATAACTTAACTGCTTCGGACCTGTTCACGGTTTGTAATGATTATCTATTGTGTGATCAACGTACAACTTGTATGTATGGGAGCTATTGCAGGCTAGACGGGAAGAGCGCCCGTTGGAAGCGGCTCTGCACGCTCCGCGGAAAGGAATCAAAAGATCATGACTATTCGTTCAACATTTCAGGCTGCTTATCTGCGCTGGCTATTACCAATCATCGTCCTGCTGATCATGGCAACCGTCCTGATCCTTGGCCCGGCCCTATTTACCCACGCTGCCGGTGTCAAAAGTACGGCCCCAACCTCGAAACCAGCTAGCACCATTCCAGTTCCTTCTGGACAACAAAAAGCTGCACCCAATATTATGTGGGTCAACTAAATTAACTACAAATAAACTGAAGGCTTTGAGATAAATAAAAAGCCTTCAGTTTATTTGTTAAGGTTATTTAGCCAATCTCTAACCTCATTTGTTGAAGAATGCGTCATTGACTCTAATGTAGAAAGACTTTCTTGAGCAGTAATTGTTGCTTTTTGTATTTCTCCCCTTTGTAACATAACCTTTGCTAAACCAAAATTGGCTAGTGCAACTAAATCCTGGCAGCCCTCAGGCGCTATTGAAATTGCTTCCTTGAAGTTAATTTCCGCTTGATCTATTCTCCTTTGGTGAAGGTCTAACTTTCCGTATTCGTTTAAAACGTTAGCAGTAAGATGTGGTCTGTTTAATTGGCGAGCTATGCTTAGTGTCTCTTTAAAATATTCTTCCGCTTCTGATAAGTTATTTTGAGCAACTGCTACTGTTCCAAGATTAACAAGTATCACACTCAACGCTTCTCTATGTCCAATTTGCCTACTGATTAGTAACCCCTCTTCTAAATAGAATCTTGCTTGCTCATAATGTGTTTGTACAGTTGCAACGTCACCAAGATTGAGTAAAAGCATACAAATTTGTTCGCGATGACCGATTTGTTTTGCAAGTACCAACCCCTCTTGAAGGTAAGATGCTGCTTGCGTATAGTTGCCCATTGCGCCTTCTGATACAGCTAAGTTGCTGAGTAAAAAGCAAGCTTGCTCTCTATCACCTATCTTTTTCGCGTATGTTAAGGCTTCTTGGAATGATAAATACGATTGCTTGTAATTACCTTGATTAATTTCTACATTTCCTAGCGTCTTCAGTATTTTGCTGACTCTCTCTAAATCTTCTATTTTTTTTGATAGATCCAAGCCTTCCTGTAAGTTTGCTTCTGCTTGTTTGTAATCGCCAGTCCTCCACTTGATATCTCCCAGGTCACCAAGAAAGGCACAGATGAGTTCGTTGTCTTGGATCTCTCTGGCAAGTTGTAAACCAGCCTGGAAATTAGTCTCGGCTTGTGTGTAGTTACCACGCTTCTGGGCGACCTCGCCTAAATATAGGAGGGTTTCTGCTTTTCTGTATGTATCGTTTTGTTTGATTGCGACGTCGTGCGCTTGTTGCAGCGTCTGTTCAGCCTGCTCATAGAAGCCTCTCATAATAAGAAAGGGGGCGTAGTAGCTCACCGCCTTTGTAAGTTCTACCTCCATACCGATCTCGTGGGCAGTTTCGAGGGCGGCCTGGATGATGCTGCTCTCTTGTTCGAGACGCTCGAAGTCTTTTTTATGCTCTTCAATGAAGCCGCTGGCGTGTTTGACGAGCCGCTCTTGCGCCTCTCGTAGTTGCTCCGGAGCGATCTGGAGGCGGGCGTAGTCGGCGATGACCTGGTGGAGTTGGTAGCGGTCGCCGCTGGTACTTTCGAGCATGCCAGCATCGGAGAGGTTGTCGAGCTCTTCATATTGGCAGGCGGCGACGGCTAAGGCTGTCTCTTCGGAGAAGGTGTCTGGTTTGGCGGGTAGGACGGAGAGTGCGTAGAGGGCGGCCTGGGTCTTCTTTTCGAGGAGCTGATCGGTGACGGCTACGACGGATTGGATGGAGAGTGATTGCTCTATGGGCAGGCTGGGATGGCTCTCGGCTGGGACGTGCGGCTCTTCGATCTTCATACGAATCTCGACGCTATTGAGCCGTTCCAGGGCGGCAGTGATACGACGTGCCGGTCCGCTATAGGCTTGTTTACGTAGATAGTTGCCCATCAATGTGAGTGCCAGCGGGAGTCCACCGACGGCCTGTGCCAGTTCACGGACCCGTTGCTGTTCGCGTTGGATGACCTGTGGTGCGAGCTGGTCCAGTAGATGGATACTATCGTCGATGCCGAGCTCTTCAATCAGCAGTGCGCCATCGACCGTCATGGCCGTTGCGATCGTGGGGAAGCGCGTCGTCACCAGATGTGTGCAGTTGGGACCGCCGACGCGGAAGGTCAGCGCCTCCTCCAATTTCCAGGCGTCATCGATGACCAGGAGCAGTGCCCGTTCGCCAATCGCGTTCCGGATCGCGTGTGCCCAGGCCTCATTGTTATTCAGATTCGCCATCTGTGTTGGCGAGATCCCGAGCAGTCCTCCCCAACGGCTCAGCAGGCCAGGCATATTTGGCGTGGGACCCAGACCAGCCCAGAGGACGCCATCTTTAAAGAGTGCGCGCACATCTGCATCGTGGGCCATAGTAATCGAGAGTGCCGTCTTGCCCACGCCTGGGAGTCCATTGAGAGCGGTCAGCGCGACATTGTTTTTATTGATGACCCGTTGCTTGATGCGTGCAATGTCGCGATCGCGTCCGATCAGCGAGATCGCCGGTTGCAGTGGGATCGCGGGATCGTAGATCGGCTGCGGGAGACTGGAGATGGTGGAGTCGGAAGAGTTGAGAGAAGGCAGGGTTGAGTTTCCGGCGTCCTTGCCATTCAGCGCAACCGGCGAGCTATCCGTCGCCATGTCCCCATGCTGACGCGCTGCCTTCTCTTTCGTGCGGACAGGTAGCAGATCAAGCTCATCTTCTCTCTTCTGATAAAAATCGCACAGCTTGCGACGAAAATAAGGGCTTGGTCTGGTAATACCACGTTCCCAGCGACTGATATTCACATAGGTACTGCCAATCATATCGGCCACCTCTTGTTGTGAGAGGCGACGATCGTTGCGTGCCTGCGCCAGTAGTATTCGTGGTTGTGGGGACATCTCCGGGGTCTGCATCTGTCACCATTCCTTCGTTTTGGGAAGATGATAAATATGTTAAAGAGAGTGATATACGTTGTCATTCAATTATACCCCATATTTGGGCATAATTAGCATGTAAGAACAAAGAGATCACGGAAAGACGGAAGAAGGTAGTAGAAGACTTTAGTGCGGACAGTACCACGAAGACGCCCTGTAAGCGAGTGATCTAGTAAATAAATGGACGGACGGCAATGAGATACGAGGAACATCACAATACACCTGTTCTGGTAGTTGAGCCAGATGACGAACGCGTCGTTGTTTTGAACTGGCTGGGGCTTTATGCCAGCCGCTGGCAGCAGCAACGCGGACCGATCGTCGTCGTGGTGCCACAAGATGCCGTATTTCGGCGTCCGGGAGATCTGCGTGAGTTGCAACAGACTGTAGACGGTCAACATGAGAATGGAAGCATGTTGATCCTGGTCATTGAAGGGAACGAACGGTTGCGCCTGTGGGCACGTCGGCAGGGCTTTAACGTCTACGCGACGCTGGAGACCTGTTTGAAGGCAAGTATGCCGCAGGGGGTGATCCGGTACGGATCACAGGCGGAATCGGATCTGCCGGTAACGAGCGAGTGGTTACCACAGCAGCCCTTCACTGGTTATAATGCGCGCCATAACCAGTCCGAGCGGGACGGGGGTACGCGGGGGGAAACGTATCGCTCCGCTACAGTTATTGCCGACTCACGCACAACTTCTGGATCTCACCTACCACAGGACCCGGAGCAGCAGCAGGTCAGGAGTGCCTACTGGTTTGTATCATCGGCCCGTCGCACGGAGCCATTGATCGATCGGTATCTCTCTACAATCCCTGCTCTCACCAGGCCGTCTGATCTATCGCTTACCCTGGTCGTAGCCAATACCGGAGCTACTCCGGCATTTGATCCTCTGTATAGCCACCAAAATGGCTATGCAGAGACGCCACCATCGCCGAAAGCCCCATTTCCGACCCCAACAACGTTCACTCTTAATGCACAAGAGAACGAACCTGCGGGGGCTGGCGCAAGCTGGCTGAATCAGACGCCAGAGTGGGCAAATAGGACTCTTGTGAATGAGAAAACCCTGGGGTGGCAGGTCAAAGAGGCATTGCGTAAGGCTGATCAGAGTGTCCTACGTGTGCGTGATCAGAGTGTTCATAATCAGCAAGGGATTGAGCCGGGGTGGGGAGTCATCTCATTGCATATGCAGCGTATCCGTCAGGATCGTCTGTTGCTGTTATTAGTCGCGCTCGTCGCGCTTGGTATACTCGGTGGGATCGGCTTTGGTTATCTCGGTCATGTCATGACCGCGTTCTAGCCTGAGAGATCTCATTGCTGGGGAAATAGAACCGAGGTCGTGTAATGTATGTAAATCACGTCTATCTGAAGAGTCCACACCAGCCTGATTGTTCTACGCAGGCCCGGTTACGTATAGCAGTGCGCATCGTCCGCATCGCCCCACCGACTGTATCGAGTGCCGTACATGTTTCTAGTGTTTCTGATGTTTCTGATGTTTTACGCTCTGTTCATACTATGAGTGGATCTGGAAAAGTCGCGATACGCCTGCGTTTAGTCAGGTATACTACCACTACCAGAGCAACTCAGGAGAAGCTACAAGAGCTGACTGCGCTAACCGCTGGCAGCAGGTCGGACGCGAGCAGTGTTTATGGCGGCGTTGCGCGGTACGTCGTGCCGACTACAAAGGAGTGTCACTATGCAAAAAGTCTACCTGCGTAAACCCAGAGCAGCTACAAACCATGGGCAGAAGCAGCAACAGCAGCAGCAGGCCGCAGCAATCATGCATTTTTCACTGCAAGATTCATTGCCCGCCGGTCATATCCTGGCGTTAAACGCCAGTTTTGGCACCCTTTCATACCTGATAGCCGATGATATGGGTATGCCTCACCTGGCGCGGCAGGAGCAATTTACCAATACCGAGATGAGTGTCCTGCTTCCCATGCTAGAGCTCTTCCCCTATTATTGTCCCTACGAAGTGCTCTATGCCAGCTTCTATGGTGGCGGCAAGGCCACTGAAGAACAGATAGTTGAAGCTCGTGGCCACCTGGATGATGCCATGGACGAAGGGATCTGGGATCAAGAGATGCGTCCCGTACGTTGTGCCCTCTCGCGTACCCGACTCAAGATGCGCACCTTCAACGTCGACATCTCATCGATCCTTGCCACCGGCTATATCCTACTCATCTCGCAGCCCGAGATCGAAGACGAAACAGAAGAATACGAAGAGACACATAAACTCGCAGGGAGCTTGAGGTAGAGGCACGCCACGCGTGCTCCTGAGCAGACAATCTTCATCCTCCGCGGTTCACGAGCGCTTCTGGTTGTACGGAACAGGGCCTGAATGCTGACGCTCTCAGTATTCAGGCCCTGTTTTTTTATTTATAATGCTGATCCACGCAATCTATGCAGCCTCCGCAGTCTCCGTAGCAGGCTCAGTCCGCTTAAAGGCAGGTCTCACAGTACGGTCAACGAAGATAAATACCAGACCGATGGCACTTAACACTGCACCAGCAATCGGGAGTAGTGCATAAATGTTCCAGTAAGCAGGTTGTGTAAGCGAGAAAAGTGAATAGACAATCTCATAGGTCTCGAAGGTAGCGGTAAACCAGAAGCCCCAGGGCTGTAGCGTCCAGAGTGCGAAGCTGGTGACAAATCCCAATAGCGCATCGATTATGAGAAAGTAGAAATCTCGCGAACCCGGCATCGAGAAGAAGAGCAGAGCCACCGAAAAGAGTGACCCCAGACAGACGATGATCGACATATTTGTAAGGCCCTGTGGGCGTAACCTCTTGAATTTTTTTGTATCAGACATTGCGAACTTTCTTTACTGACTAGTGTAAACGTCACAGCAGAATACTAACGCTATCTATTAAACGCTTTTAGATACCATTTACACACCTTCAGTTCTATGATTCTCTAAAGATAGCCTGACTAGTTTGCCCTCTTATTTATAAAGTAATAATAATATTACGTCAAAGAAATGCTGCGAAGTCCTAGTTGTTCTGATCACTGCACCATGATACAAGATGCTTTGCCGTCCTGCAAAAAGAAACGGTCAGGCAGCTATATAATCGTGACTGCCTGGCTGTGATATTTCTTATAGTTATATATTGGAATGGTTGTGCTATTTGAAGAGCCTTGGCACAACGGTGATGGCTATGATAATAACGACGAATGCGACACTAATAATTTTGGCTGTAAGGTTGCCAAAGTTGATGGTATAGCCGATGCCGAAGCGTTTTGAGACCCAGACCGCCGGATCCTCAGGATTATAGTAGATCATACCAGCCAACCAGTAACGATCATCGTCACGGGCAGCGACACGCTCGGCCTGGTTCATCGCTGTATACTTCTCGTTTGTTCTGCCTGTCGAGGATAGAGAGGGCATATGTGCACGCAGTTTCCTTATCTCATAGAGCATTACTGCGAGCAAAACAATGATGAGGAGTGTTGGCGATAGTAAGAGCAGTAGTGACATATTATCGGTATTTGTGGGTAAAACCAGGGTGATGTTCAGTTCGACAAGCAAGAATGTCAGGTTTACAAATGTCGCGATCCACAGGATCATATTTCTCATCAACTGACGCACTTTGCGCTGATACTGAATATCTGCCTGAGGATTGCTTGGCTCGATCTGTTGACGTGCGCGTGTCACAGCCAGAGAGATCCAGATCAATAGCGCAGTCATACATGCGCCGATAGCAGGCATCATAATAACTGCGGTCAGGCGTGATGACCAGCGGTCTGGCTCACCATTCAGACCAAAATGAGTTGGTACCTGTGCCGGCAGGGCTGTATAGCGTACGATGGCGATTACCACCATAATTACGAAGAGTAGCACCGGTAGCAGGAGCAGCGCCTTATTGGGCTTGCCCGGTTGCGTATGTGCCTCTGTATCAGCAATTATAACCTGATGAACCCCTTCATACCAGCGTTCGCGTGCCTTGACACGCTTGATTCTAAGATGCGCCGAATAGTAGTTGAGCATTAACAAGACAAGGGCCAGGATTAACTCACCGCTCCCTCCCAGGATCGGCGAGATAGTTTGCGCACAGAACCAGCCAATAGCCAGGGAGAGCAGGCCACTCACCAGTACCCCGACCCGATAATCACGACTGGCTCCTGTTATCACTGCTGCATCGCTGCGATCAGGTGGGACGCGTACCCCGAAAGGGAGCGTCGGCGGCATAATCGCTGGCATAAACCAGTAGAGTCCAAGGATGAATAATAGTAGAATTGAAAAGACCACATAGAGCGTAATCATGCGAACTACTCCATTTCTGCATTGCTTTGATAGTGTTGTCTCTGTGCAATAAATTGATCTAATATGTAGCGGGAACGACGAATAATCTCATCGGGATCTATATTTTTTGCAAGTGCCTCCGCCAGCATCGTGCGCTGGCGTGTATCCCAATCGGGTGGTAGCGATGGCGTAAGTTGAACAACTGCCCCGGTCTTACGCCTGAGTACGATATAGCCCTCTCGCTCCAGGAGATCATATGCCTTGTTGACGGTATGCAGATTAATACCGAAATCTGCTGCAAGCTGCCTGATTGAGGGTAGACTATAGCCAGCATACAACTCTCCACGCGCAATCCCCTCGATAACCTGATCATGCACCTGCATATAGATAGGCTTTTCGCTATCAACCTCGATCTGTATCAGCAATGGTTGGCACCTCCCTATGTTCTATCTGTCATGTATGTTATATAACACATAGAACAAAGGAATGCAAGGGGTCGCATCAATGCCGTCCAACTCGCGCATCACGCCGATGCCTCTTCATGAGTTTCGGCATCGACCAGCGGCACCTGATCTTGCGCGCCTTGGTCAGGCCGTGGCGGATGGAACCTTGATTCCTCACATTGAGGTCGAACGATCCTGGGAAGAAATTGAAGAGCTCGCCCAAAAGATGAAGAGCCGGGCATTTACTGGTAGAGTGGTATTACACGTACGCTAAACGCTCAGCCGAGGTGTAACCTGTATAAAACGTGTACATGATCTCTTCACAAATAATTGTTCGTGAGGTATACTGCAAGCAGCATGAAACCATATATGACCACCGTTTCATGCGCATCCCTTGTTCAATCGAATAGCAAAATTTTACTGCTAGGGGAGTCTGCGGACTGAGAAGTAGATGCATTATGCATGCGTCACTGACCCTTTGAACCTGATCTGGGTAATACCAGCGTAGGAAAAGCAGATCTCAGTCTCTTTTATGGCATGTTCAGCCATATCTCCCCCCGCATTCGCTATCTCTGTCCATAGGATAGGAAAGGCTGATTCATCATGGAGATATTGAAGATCGGGACGCGTGAATTCCACTCGCGTTTAATGCTAGGTACGGGAAAGTACCGTTCGTTAGAAGAGATGCGCGACAGCCTGGAGGCCAGCGGGACGCAGATCGTCACAGTCGCTTTACGGCGGCTCGACCTGACACAACCAGCGCAGCCTGGCATCCTTGATTATATCGACCCCGAGCGCTATACCATCCTACCCAATACTGCTGGCTGCAAGACCGTGCAAGAGGCTGTACAGGTTGCTCACCTGGCTGCTGCCCTGGGCCTACCACGTTGGATCAAGCTAGAAGTCATCCCTGATCCGACCTATCTTCTCCCTGATCCACTGGCAACCTTAGAGGCGACGCATATCCTGACTGAAGAAGGCTTCGAGGTGCTTCCCTATATCAACGCCGACCCCGTCCTGGCGCAATACTTGCAGGATGCTGGAGCTGTAACCGTCATGCCGCTTGGCTCCCCCATCGGTTCAGGGCAAGGGATTCTTAATCTGGCACAGATCCAGATTATCATCGAGCAGGCCCGTGTCCCCGTTGTCGTCGATGCCGGGATCGGCTCAGCCTCTGATGCTGCCCTGGCTATGGAGATTGGGGCCTCAGCATGCCTGATTAATACAGCCGTTGCTAAAGCCCAGAACTCTGTCCAGATGGCGACCGCCATGAAACTGGGCATCGAAGCCGGCCGTGCTGCCTACCTGGCCGGTCGTATCCCACGCCAGCAGCTGGCTAGCGCCAGTAGTCCTGTCACTGGCATCCCTGTATTAAAGGGGTAGTGCCATGGCTATAGACAGCAAACGGATCCTCTGCCTGGTGACAGATCCGACAGTCGCTGATCTTAGTGAGCGTGTTGAGCGTGCATTAGCCGCTGGCGTCAACATGCTACAGATACGTGGGCACCAGCTCTCGTCTGCTCGCCTGTACGAACTGGCCAGTACGCTGCATGCGCAGTGCCAGCGTTACAATACCCGCTGTATCATGAACGATCGATTGGATATTGGACAACTTATAGGTGCGGACGGCTATCAACTGGGGCAGCAGAGCCTGCCCTTACCGATAGCGCGTAGATTGCTTGGTTCGCAGGCTATCATTGGCGCTTCAGTCCATTCGCTACACTCTGCAACGCAAGCACTTGAGCAGGGGGCCAACTTTCTGCTAGTCGGAACGATGTACGCCTCGGCCTCGCATCCAGCAGAGCCGCCAGCGGGACCTGCATTGCTCGCGGCGATTAGAACTGCGTATCCCTCCAGTACCCTCATCGCAATCGGCGGGATTACCCCATCACGCGTCGCTCCATTGTTGACGGCAGGCGCGGGCGGGGTAGCAGTTATCTCCTCCATTCTGCACGCTCCGGATATTGCCGCGGTCGTGCATGAATTTCGGCAGGCACTGGAACTGGAGCGGGATGCTATAGATAAGAGTGAGCAGGCAAGCATAAAGAGATAAGAGTGAGGATATCTATGAATGTGGATATGACAAATGATGGTCCTGGCACGCATCGTGAAGATGTGTTGACGATTACGGTCAATGGACAGGTGCGCGAAATCCCGCCAGGAGCGACTGTCGCTGACCTGTTGCAGCAGCTCTCTATTGAGGGTCGCTATGTCGTAGTGCAGCTCAATGGGCAGATCGTGCCACGAGCAGAGTTTGCGCAACAGGTCATTACCGGGGGCAGTACGTTAGAGATTATCACGCTGGTAGGTGGGGGCTAGACTTCAGTTCAGGTACGTGCCATGGTGATCATACCCATTCTTTCAAGCTCTCGCAGGGTTTCGAGTACCTCATCAAATTTACTCGCCGTAGGATTGAGCAGGGTCGCGATCTTGCCGATCGTGCGTTGACCATCGACCAGTACCAGTACGCGGCGTAACGGGCGTTCCAGATTTGCCAGTATCTGGGGATGAAGCGTTACCAGACGCTGCGGTATACAGGTCGTTATTAGCAGGTTATGGGGCTGCGTGCTTTGTGCCTCTAATGATCGTGTCTGATTGTTCATGCGGGGTAAATATGGGTTGGTGACTGGTGAGAGTTGAGGACTGCTGATCTGTGGCAGGGGTCTTGTGACACTTGGTAGCAGTGGATTGGTGACAATGGGCAGGCGTGGATTTGTAACCTGGGGTCGTTGTGGTAGCTGGTTATTGATAGTGGGTTGAGGGGCTACTGGTCTTGTCTGCCTTTGTGGTGAAACGGCTGGTGATTGCTGTACCGGTGGGAGGACCGGCATCTCTTGCGATGGCTGAGATGACTGATGTGCACGGTACCATTCCAACACACCGAGGCTTCTGGTAATCTGTACCGCCTGATCTCCTGCGATGGCGACATAGCCCTGCTGATTTAAAATAACGCAAGCTGTAGCGTGACCTCGGACAATGGTAACGACGACCTTTCCTCCGTGTAATACTGGTGTACGTAAGGAGAGATATGCCTCTATCTGTCCGGTATAACTTATTTCCTGCAACGTCGACAGTAACGTTGCGAAATCAAGAATATACACCCTGGAACCCCTTCCAACGGCTACCCTGTCTTATGCCCTAAAAAGCACAGAGTACTGACCGATTATGTAAGTATATGATAGTGGTTAGGATATGTTAGGGGTAAGGGTAAGGGTAAGTACGATCTCTTCCTAACACAGCATAAAGCCTATTGTAGCACAACACTCCTGCTAATGGTTGTACTAAATCGAAGCTGGGTGGGCATGTCGCCTCTTCAGCCCCCCTCAATACCACGCATCACAATGTGCTACTAACTATTACGCATTTTTAACCTCCTCATTTGTGGTATATTTTTGAAAGTAGTACTATTTCTTCTTTAATGAAGAGATCTAGCAATACGAGCAAAGAGGTATCTGTGTGAGTCTTGTAGACAAAGATGACCAACAACCTTCGGTACCATCGGTCAATGACAGTTTTCTTGCCCCTTCTGAAATGACGGTTAATAGTTCCAATAGTCCTAATGATCCCTATCTGGCGCTGCGTTCGCGTGATTTCCGCCTGCTGATCATCGGCACTTTTCTATCTTCAATTGGTGAACGTATGCTGGAGGTTGCGTTGGGCTGGGAACTATACGAGCGTACGCATTCTGCTCTGGTACTGGGCGGTGTTGGCCTGGTCTTGATTATCCCCGTTATCTTACTTTCGTTGCCGGCCGGGCACATCATCGATCGTTTTAATCGTAAATATATTATGCTCTTCTCTCAATGCTTTCTGGTGTTGGGCTCGTTGGGCCTGACTCTGCTCTCTCTGTACAATGGTTCGCTTGCCCTTATCTATGTCTGTTTACTGATGATCGGTTCGGCGACCGCTTTTGGGAGTCCTGCCAGTTCTGCCTTGACGGCGCTGACCGTGCCGCGAGACGCATTCGAGAACTCAGCAACCTGGAACAGTAGTTCATGGCAATTGGCCTCGGTACTGGGACCCGGTCTGGGTGGCCTGATGATCGCACTCTTTAAGACCGGGACTGCCGTCTATGCGCTGAATACGCTAATGGCCGTTATATTTTTCATCCTGGTCTTCAGTGTAAAGACCAGTGGGCATGCTCGACCCGCTATAGATGTCGCCCTGTCAACTGAAGAGACATCCTCCTGGCATGACCTCTTTGAGGGTCTACGTTTCTTAAGCAAGACACAGGTTCTGTTCGCCGCCATCACGCTGGATCTCTTCGCGGTTCTGCTGGGTGGTGCAACAACGCTCCTTCCGGTCTTTGCCAGTGATATCCTGCATGTTGGCCCTACAGGTCTGGGCTGGCTACGTGCCGCACCCTCGGTTGGAGCCATCTTAGTGGCCTTAATTGTTGCCCATCGACCGCCATTCAAACGTGCCGGGCGCACCCTGCTGGTCGCCGTCGTCGGGTTTGGCCTGGCAACGATCGTCTTTGGCCTCTCGAAGAACTTCTGGCTCTCACTCCTGATGCTCTTCCTCTTAGGGGGATTGGATAATATCAGCGTGGTAATTCGTGCTGCGCTTGTCCTGACGCGCACACCCGAGCATATGCGTGGCCGTGTCTCAGCGGTAAATGCACTCTTTGTCGGGACCTCAAATGAATTGGGGGGCTTTGAATCAGGGCTGACAGCTCAGTTATTTGGCCCGGTCGTCTCAGTCGTTGGGGGTGGAATTGGAACGGTCCTGGTCGTCATCTGTATTGCGCTATTCTGGCCCGAAATGCGCCGCCTTGGAACCTTACGAGATGCCGAGACGAAGGCTCTTGAGTAAGCTCAAAAGCACGTATCTCAGTCATTGCAGAGGCGTTTGACGGTTCCAGGACGGCACATAGGAAAATTCTGTTATAGTGAAGATCTTCTATCTATTGCCCGGTTTCTCAACCTCTTCGGAAGAAGCGCAGGTAAGTAAGGATTAAGCCTGGGTGGCATCATCAACAGGCTGAATTAGCCCGGTGGCGTTGGCTCCAAGCAGGAACGCAGTGCCATCTTCCAGGAGCGCCCATACGAGGTCAGAGACACCCGTCAGATCAGACGTTATGAGACGGTAGCTGTAGCCTGCGACTGACCCCAGTGCAGCACCTACAGCTCCACGCCATGCTCCCTGGATCACTGGCAGTTGATGACGCCGGCAGAGGATTGCCCCTGCGACAGCACCTGCAACGAGGCGGCCAGTCAAGGATCCTTTTTGTAAACGGCTGGGTGTAAAGGGTAACTTGTCGCCGATAATCTCACCAATTGCCAGTACCGCCAGAATATTTTTAGTCTTTTGCGTTGCACTATCGCTGGACCAGGCCAGCAATGCTCCAGGCATCATACTACGAAGCCCGGCAGTGATACCCAGCAGCGTTGCTTGACGGTACACAACCGTGGGCGTTTGATCTGGCTCCACGATATGCATCGGAGCCCCTCCCGCAATATAAATAGTGCCTCTATTATTTTGACGAATGTTGCTCATAACTTGCGCTCTGCCTTCCTGTCATCTTTTTTTACTCTTACCCAGAACACGTCTGAGTATCGTGAAATGGCACAGTAGACTCAATGGATTCATATGGGTTTATATGGGGTCATCCGACTACATTACTTGTTCCCGTTCGCTTTTCTTTTTTATACGAGAGAATTACCCCAAAAGGTGACAGAGGTAGCAGTGGATAAGGGGATGAAAGCAAAAAAAACACCTGTAATGGGCAGGTGAGACGGCGACGTCCTATTTTCCCATGCAGTCGCCCACATAGTATCATCGGGGCTGAAGAGCTTAACTACCGTGTTCGGGATGGGAACGGGTGTACCCTCTTCGCTATCGTCACCAGCTCACCTGCACATACAGGCGTGTTCAACATGGGTAACTATACCTCAGGCTTTGTGTTTTGTCAACCCCTGCTTCGCTTCCTCTTATCAGCTGTCTTTAGAAAGATGATAGGCTGGTATTGATCAGCGGGTAAGCGTACGAGGAGAGATGTGTCTCTAATTTATGTGCACAAATGCACTTTATTCAGATGTTATTTGCATTTCTCAATTTATACAATATATGTATGGAAATATTCTCATTTAAGCGTATGATATAATAAATCCATGATATACAGTACGTATAGTCATTCTATCAGGCGAAATGAGCCTGGATTTTAGAAAGAAAAGGGTTTGTATGGTTACACTGAATGATGCGCGGAGAGTCATTGCTGCTGCTGAGAAAAAAGCAGTCTCGATTGGTCAACCCATGAACATTGCTGTGGCCGATGCTGGCGGGAATCTGGTGGCTCATGTCCGTATGGATGATGCCTTGCTGGGTAGTATCGATATTTCCATTAAGAAGGCCTTTACTGCGCGTGCCTTTGATACGTCTACAAAAGACCTGGCCACCAAATCCCAATCCGGCGGACAATTCTTCGGGATACATGCCTCTAATGATGGTCGCGTCATGATCTTTGCCGGTGGTATTCCACTCAAACGCGATGGGAAGGTAGTTGGAGCCATCGGCGTTAGCGGTGGTTCAAGCGTGCAGGATCAAGAAGTAGCAGAAGCAGGTGCTAGCGCCTTTTAATACGCCTTCTACTCCGCATTTAAGCGGGGGAGCAGTATGCATTGGAGAGACTTATCTTCTGGATAGATCCTGTCCTTTTCCTGAGTATATCTGCCGCTGTTCCTGGCATAGGCCAGGGTGGCAAGCAGTTCTACTATAGCAAAAGCGCTCAGTGAAAGATCTGTCCAAATGGTCAGTTCTTGACCTAACGCTTCAGGAAAAGCAAAGGACGGTCGATACAAAAAGAGGGGACCTCAAAGATTGGTCCTAGAAGGACTTGACAGGCCTGGCAACCTGTGGCATACTACGTGAGCTGTCGAACGCAAGACAATCTCTGATCTCTACGGATCAAGCTCCTGTCCGCTTTCACGCACCTGTGCCACGCTAAGGTGGCCTCTTCTGGGAATGATCGTTCTTTCTCTCCTCTCCAACAATTCTTGTTGCTGTAGGAATGTCAGCCCTTTTTCTAAGTGAGGTGACGCCGAAAGAACAAAAAGTACCGAGCTTCGCGGACCTGCGAAACTGGTGCTTGACAAACCCCAAGAGATGTGCGATACTACAGCTACCGAAGCAAGCGAACGAAAAACACTGCTTGCCGGTTTTGAAGCAGACATGCTTCAGCAGAGCACTTTGACAACTGAAGAGTGGAAAGCAGAAGAACACAGTAACTGGAACGTGTCTCTTTCAGAAGAGATACACAGCAAACACGTATATGTACAAGCTACCAGTTCCTGTCAATTCGGACGGAGTCCTTCGGGACACTGTCCACAACAATAATCTGCGATTATAATAGCCATGTTTTTATAACATGCGCCATGATTGCAACTTACCATGCATTTTTCCCTGGCTTGTTTGAGCGAGGGTGAGATAAATACAAATTGTTTGGCGAGTTTGATCCTGGCTCAGGATAAACGCTGGCGGCGTGCCTAACACATGCAAGTCGAACGCCCTTAGCAATAAGGGAGTGGCGGACGGGTGAGGAACACGTGGGTCATCTACCTTTCGGTGAGGAATACCGGCGAGAAATCGCCGACAATACCGCATACGCTCGCAAGAGCAAAGTTCGCAAGAGCGCCGGAAGATGAGCCTGCGGCCGATTAGTTAGTTGGTGGGGTAATGGCCTACCAAGGCGTCGATCGGTAGCTGGTCTGAGAGGACGATCAGCCACACTGGGATTGAGAACGGCCCAGACTCCTACGGGGGGCAGCAGTGAGGAATTTTCGTCAATGGGGGCAACCCTGAACGAGCAACGCCGCGTGCAGGAAGAAGGTTTTCGGATCGTAAACTGCTTTTCTCTGGGACGAGAACGGACGGTACCAGAGGAATCAGCCTCGGCTAACTACGTGCCAGCAGCCGCGGTAATACGTAGGAGGCAAGCGTTGTCCGGATTTATTGGGCGTAAAGCGCACGCAGGCGGTCGTATCAGTCCAGGGTGACAGTTTCCGGCTTAACCGGAAAAGGACTCTGGAGACGGCACGACTTGAGGGCTTCAGAGGGATGTGGAATTCCAGGTGGAGTGGTGAAATGCGTAGAGATCTGGAAGAACACCAAAGGCGAAGGCAACATCCTGGGGAGTCACTGACGCTCGGGTGCGAAAGCTAGGGGAGCGAACGGGATTAGATACCCCGGTAGTCCTAGCCGTAAACGATGACCACTAGACGTTGGGGGTATCGACCCCTCCAGTGTCGCAGTTAACACAATAAGTGGTCCGCCTGGGGAGTACGGTCGCAAGATTAAAACTCAAAGGAATTGACGGGGACCCGCACAAGCAGCGGAGCGTGTGGTTTAATTCGATGCAACGCGAAGAACCTTACCAGGACTTGACATGCAAATGCACCAGCGGTAACGCGCTGTCTCCTTCGGGAGCGTTTGCACAGGTGCTGCATGGCTGTCGTCAGCTCGTGTCGTGAGATGTTGGGTTAAGTCCCGCAACGAGCGCAACCCCTATCGTTAGTTGTACTTTTCTAGCGAGACTGCCGGTCAAACGGAGGAAGGAGGGGATGACGTCAAGTCAGCACGGCCCTTACGTTCTGGGCGACACACACGCTACAATGGTCAGGACAATGGGAAGCGAACCCGCGAGGGGGAGCAAATCTGAGCAAACCTGATCTCAGTTCGGATTGGAGGCTGCAACCCGCCTCCATGAAGTTGGAGTTGCTAGTAACCGCAAGTCAGCACATTGCGGTGAATACGTTCCCGGGTCTTGTACACACCGCCCGTCACACCACGAAAGTCGGCAACACCTGAAGCCGCCAGGCTAACCCGCAAGGGAGGCAAGCGTCGAGGGTGGGGTCGGTGATTGGGGTGAAGTCGTAACAAGGTAGCCGTACCGGAAGGTGCGGCTGGATCACCTCCTTTCTAGGGAGTATGTGATAACCGCGTCTGGCAACAGACGTCGCTGTTATCGACTCTCAGGTCGAACAGGAACCTGAAGCATTAGTACACTTCCTGCGTGTCAGCTCTATCCAGCCACGGTGCTGTTTTCCACTCTCCAGTTGTCAGACGCGACGTTTCGATGTCGTTGCTGAGAACACGCACTTTGAACAATTTAAGATACAGATCTTCAATTTTGCTGAGCGACTGTTGTTGCGAAACGACGGTTCTTTGCAGGAGTTGAAACAGAGGATCACATTCTCGTAAGAATGAGAAGACCTGTTCACACAGGGGACACAGCAGGAAGCGGCTGGAAGGAAACTTCCAAGCACTTCCGAGAACTGAAGAAGAACAAGCTACACAGAGTACGAGGTGGATGCCTTGGCGCATATGACCGAAGAAGGACGCGGAGACCGGCGAAACGTTCGGGGGGAGCTGCATACAAGCGAAGAACCCCGAGATTCCGAATGAGGCAACTCCTCCAGAGTGATGTCTGGAGACCGCCCACTGAACACATAGGTGGTGACGGGGGGACGTGGGTGAACTGAAACATCTCAGTAGCCCGACTAAAAGAAATCAACCGAGATTCCCGTAGTAGTGGCGAGCGAACCGGGAACAGCCCAAACCAGCGATCCCTCGGGACCGTTGGGGTTGTAGGACCAGCGTAAAGAGACGCAGCGGTATTCGAACACGTTGGAAAGCGTGACCAGAGCGGGTGAGAGTCCCGTAGAAGACACCGGTGCCGATCGGGCTGGGATCCTGAGTACCACGAGACACGTGAAATCTTGTGGGAAGCAGGGGGGACCACCCTCCAAGGCTAAAGACCATATGCGACCGATAGCGAACAAGTACCGTGAGGGAAAGGTGAAAAGCACCCCGCGAGGGGGATGAAAGAGATCCTGAAACCACGTACTCACCAGCAGTCAGAGGCCACTGTTCCAGGAGGAACCAAGGGCTGATGGCGTGCCTTTTGTAGAATGATCCGGCGAGTGCATCGTCGTAGCAGGTTAACCAACGCTAACGTTGGGGAGCCAGAGGGCAACCGAGTCTGAAACACGGCAAAAGTTGCGGCGATGCGACCCGAAACCACGTGAGCTATCCATGAGCAGAGTGAAGCGGATGTGACAGTCCGTCGAGGCTCGCACCCACCAGTGTTGCAAAACTGGGGGATGACTTGTGGATAGAGGAGAAATTCCAATCGAACGTGGAGATAGCTGGTTCTCCCCGAAATGTATTGAGGTACAGCTGCGTAGTGGCTCTGGTGGAGGTAGAGCACTGAATGGGCTAGGGGCCAAGTGCTGGTTACCAAACCCAACCAAACTCCGAATGCCACTAGAGAGAGCACGCAAGTGAGACGGCGGGGGCTAAGCTTCGTCGTCGAGAGGGAAACAGCCCAGATCACCAGCTAAGGTCTCCAAATCAGGACTGAGTGTACAAGGGAGTCAGTACGCCCAAACAGCCAGGATGTTGGCTTAGAAGCAGCCATCATTGAAAGAGTGCGTAATAGCTCACTGGTCGAGTGTAGTGGCACCGACAACGTATCGAGGCTTAAGTCCTGTACCGAAGCTGTGAAATCCGTCTCTTTTTGAGATGGGTTGGTAGGGGAGCGTTCTGTGAGCGGAGAAGCCAGATCGGAAGAACTGGTGGAGCGAACAGAAGTGAGAATGCCGGAATGAGTAGCGCCATATCTGTGTGAACCAGATACACCGAAAGCCTGAGGGTTCCTGGGCACCGTCAATCGTCCCAGGGTCAGTCGGGTCCTAAGCCGAGGACGTTATAGTCGTAGGCGATGGCAAGCAGGCCAGATATTCCTGCACCGGAGTACATTGTTTGACCGAAGGGGGGACGCGGTAAGGAAGGTGAACCCATCGAATGGACAGGATGGGCGTGTGCGTTGAAGTGCGAAACCGAGGCAAATCCCGGTTTCCAGTGCATGACACGTGCACCGAGCGCTCGCAAGAGTGCGGAAGTCATTGAACCCTACGCCGCCAAGAAAAGCCTCTAGGAAGATGTATACTCCGCCCGTACCGCAAACCGACACTGGTAGGCAGGGGGAAATCTCCCCAGGTGTACGAGCGACCCTCTGTTAAGGAACTCGGCAAATTAACCCCGTACCTTCGGAAGAAGGGGTGCCTGAGTAGCTTTCTCGCGTAAGTGAGGGGGTGAGCAGGCTGCAAGAAATAGGCTCAACCGACTGTTTACCAAAAACACAGGTCTCTGCGAACACGAAAGTGGAAGTATAGGGGCTGACTCCTGCCCAGTGCCGGAAGGTTACGAGGAGCGGTGCACGTAGCTGCGAATCTAAGCCCCGGTGAACGGCGGCCGTAACTATAACGGTCCTAAGGTAGCGAAATTCCTTGTCGGGTAAGTTCCGACCCGCACGAAAGGAGTAACGAGTTGAGCGCTGTCTCGACAGAGGACTCGGCGAAATTGAAGTACCCGTGAAGATACGGGTTACCCACGACAGGACAAAAAGACCCCGTGGAGCTTTACTACACCCTGGCCTGGAAACGAGGTGGAGTGTGCGTAGGATAGGTGGGAGCCGGAGAAATCATCCTTGTGGGGGTGATGGAGGCAAAAGTGAAATACCACTCTCACTGTATGTTGTTTCTCATCCTGAACCATGAAGCTGGTCAGGAGACAGGACCAGGCGGGTAGTTTGACTGGGGCGGTCGCCTCCCAAAGAGTAACGGAGGCGCTCAAAGGTTCCCTCAGGGTGGATGGACATCACCCGCAAAGAGTGCAAAGGCAGAAGGGAGCTTGACTGCAAGACGGACAGGTCGAGCAGGGACGAAAGTCGGACTTAGTGATCCCACATTCCCGAGTGGAAGGAGTGTGGCTCAACGGATAAAAGCTACCCCGGGGATAACAGGCTGATCTTGCCCAAGAGTTCATATCGACGGCAAGGTTTGGCACCTCGATGTCGGCTCGTCGCATCCTGGGGCTGGAGTAGGTCCCAAGGGTTGGGCTGTTCGCCCATGAAAGCGGCACGCGAGCTGGGTTCAGAACGTCGCGAGACAGTTCGGTCTCTATCCGTCGTGGGCGTAGGAGAATTGAGGGGCGTCATCTCCAGTACGAGAGGACCGAGATGGCTCAACCGCTGGTGAGCCAGTTGGCCTGCCCGGGCCAGAGCTGGATAGCTACGTTGAGAAGGGATAAGCGCTGAAAGCATCTAAGCGCGAAGCCGCACCCAAGACGAGTTCTCCCATCCTTTCTTCGGAGAGGATCAAGATCCCAGGAAGAGAACCTGGTAGGAAGACGACACGTGGAAGTCCGGTAACGGATGAAGCGAAGTTGGACTTATGATCGTACGGCTTGTTTCACAGTGGTGATCCCACGGATGTGAACAGGACGATCGTCGAAGAGCATTGTGTGAAGACTGTTTCCTCTTGTGTGAGGAACGTCGCTCGCCGCAACGCGCTCGGCAAAATTGAGGATCTGTATCGTAAATTGGTAAAAAGGCAACATGAAGAGGCTTTGCTTATTCCATGAGGATGAGCAAGGTCTTTTTTTGCGTGCTGATGATTGTTTTTGTAGCATTGATGGCATGATAGCCAGGATATAAAATATATAATAAGTAGAGGCTAGTGAGGAGCGTATGGAGGGCATAAAAAAAGAGATACATCATGTGTACCTCTTTTTGTTGGTGCCGAAGGGGGGACTCGAACCCCCATGCCCTTGCGAGCACAACGCCCTGAACGTTGCGTGTCTACCAATTTCACCACTTCGGCTGGATCCGTTCAGGATGGGTATATAATACTTCGTTATGCCAGTTTTGTCAAGCGATCGTTAACAAATAACAAGAGGCCCGAATCGTCTAAACAACTCGGGCCTCTTGTCTTAACATTGTCTTATCATTTTAAATTGAGTGCCGAAGGGGGGACTCGAACCCCCATGCCCTTGCGAGCACAACGCCCTGAACGTTGCGTGTCTACCAATTTCACCACTTCGGCCGGATCCGTTCAGGATGGGCACATAATAGCGCATTTCCCACTCTCTGTCAATAGCTTCTATGAGCTAAGCGTAGGTGAGATGGCAGTCCGTCTTTATGAGCTTAACTTTTCAATCTATGTGCGCTACGATTCGCGATCTTTACTCTCAGGGTGGCAGGGAGAGCTAAGAATCGAAGATACGTAGATATGGTTCGTGTTATAATAACATTGTTATCATATAGAATACATGTGTCATACCTTTTCTCTTTTAGTTGTACCGACGGACGTTCTGTGTGCATTGAAAGTTGCGTATACGTGCTAGAAGGTGGGAGTATTTCATGCAAGGACAAGATGCACCGGTCTGTGGTGCTATCGATATCGGTAGTAATACACTCCGTGTTGTTATTGCGCGATGTTTGTCTGCTGGACTTGATATTCTCGCGACTGATGAGGCTCTGGTCCGCATCGGTGAGAGCGTAAATGCCACTGGTGAGATTTCGAGCGAGAAGCAAGATCATGCAATCGCAGTATTGCGTCAATTTCAGCAATTGGGGCAGCAACATTCCGCTCAAGTAACTCTGGCGATCGCGACTGAGGCTATTCGTAAAGCGACCAATCGCGCTGCGTTTCTGGCGGCGATCAAAGATGCAACTGGTATTGATATCCACTGCATTGATGGTGTCATTGAGTCTGTACTCACCTTTTATGGCGCTACCTATACGTTAAACGAGCAGGCACGTACACCAGCGTTTGTCGGCGTGATGGATCTGGGTGGTGGCAGCACCGAGTTAGTGCTAGCCAAACACCAGCAGATTATCTGGCATACCTCGCTGCCAATTGGCTCAGGCTGGTTACACGACCGCTATCTGACCGCTGATCCACCAACGTACAGTGACAACGAGACTGCCTCTACGTTTCTGCGTACCTACCTGCATGGCCTGGAACTGGATCGCTTTCCTTCTATCCTGTACGCCACGGGTGGGAGTGCGAATACTTTGTTGCGCATGGCACAACAGGCCTTTGGATTGAATACGACCGATGATACGCTCACCTATACGGACCTTATACGCTGCGAAGGGCTGCTATGGTCGTTACCGGCGCAGGAGATCGCACAACGCTATCAGATCGATACCAGGCGTGCGCGTATCCTCTCTGCTGGTGTATTGATTCTCCGCTCGATTATGAAGCGTTTTGAGCTCTCTGAGATACATGTGAGCACCAATGGCATTCGAGAAGGGCTGGCGCTTGCCTACGCGCGTTATGGCGAGCAATGGTTTGAAAAGACCCGGCAGGCTGCGCAGGGTTCTACGCCTGCGCAAATGACGCACAAGCAGCGTGTAGTATCTTCTGCCAATACCTACGACGAGCTCTTTGTCGATGCGGGTCTACGTATGTTCCGGGAGCGTGCAAAGGTGATGTTTAGCTGGCGTGACGCTGTACTACAAAATAAAGATATTGAAGCGGTTCATAAGATGCGTGTAGCCTCCCGCCGCCTGCGCGCTGTAATGGATGCCTACGAAGGTATTGCAGATCCTAAAATCTTTAAACCTGCCTATAAACTGGTGAAGAAGACCGCCGATGTGTTAGGTGCTGCCCGTGATACGGATGTCATGATCCAGAATCTGCAAGCTCAATTAGCACACCTCCCTTCGCTAGAGCAAGCAGGAATACGCTGGTTGCTCAATAGGCTGGAGGCATATCGTAAGGATCATCAGCAGGCGTTGATAGCACATATCAATAGTCTGGATGAGATAGCTGTTATGCGTCAATTAGAGCACTGTTTGCGAAAGGAGCGTTAAGGAGATGGCGAAGGCAGAAGTCGTTGCTGGTCTGAATGCACAGGCTCCCACTGACGAGAATGCTCGCATGATTCTCAAAGCACGCCTTGAAGAGCTCTATAGCTGGGAAGCATTTGTGGATAAGCCCTATAATATCCGCGACCTGCATAATCTGCGCATCGCGGCCAAACGGTTGCGGTATACCATAGAGATTTTTGCGAACTTCTTTCCTGTCGATAGTACGAAAATTTTGCAGGAAGTTGAGCGTATACAAGAGGAACTGGGTACGTTGCATGATCAAGATGTGATGATCGCTCTGTTGCGTCTCTGTCTGGGTGGAGAGGACAGCGGGAGTGGTTATGAGCAAGCGCTCTCTGCTACCGCTCAGCATCCAGGGCCTGGAGACTTCTTCATTAATCCTGCTATGCTGGCGCACATCCTCATTCCTGGTAAGATGCCGGTCGCTGAGGAACGTGAGGGTCTGGAAATACTGTTACAACGGCTGCATACGCAACGTGAAGAACAGTATACGGCTTTCCGCAAGCATTGGTATCAGTTGAAGGAGCGTGATTTTCAACGTGAGGTATCGGCGTTATTCGATATTTGATAGCGGGGCAAGTTTGCAATACTACGTATCCGAAAACTTGCGTGTGCGGGCACTAGCGACGCCAGTCGCGTTGGTTTTCGGAATAAGATCTAATATTGAATATATTTCATCATTTTACCGTGTCTATTTGTTCTGTCGCTTCTGTAGCTAAGGAGGTGTTTGCATATGGTGATGCAGCATTCAGTTGAAGATGTAAATTGGGGTGGGTCCGATCAACCGACACAAGAGGAACTTCGTCTCAGTGGAGGATTACAGGTTGAGGACTGGGCGCATGCTCGTCACGTCATGCATCTGTCAAAGCAGTTGTTTCAGGCTACCAGGCCGCTTCATCATTACGGTAAGTACGTTCTGAGCTTGCTTGAGCGTGGATCTTTTTTGCATAACACTGGCATGACGATTGAATCACGCCGACATCATAAACATTCCTATCGTTTGATCAAGCAGACCCCTATCCCCGATTTCTCTGAAGCGGAGCGGCACGAGATCGCCTGTATTGCGCGTTATCATCGTCGGGCTCTGCCCAGTATTGACCACGAAGAGTATGCTGTCCTCTCCGGCACTGCACGCAAACGTGTCTCAACAATGGCCGCACTGCTGCGTGTTGCAGATGCTCTGGATTATCATCACGACGGTCGTGTGCTTGACCTGGTCGCCGTCCCTGAACTCTGTAACTCAAAGGTCTGGACCTTGCGTCTGACAACACGTTCTCTAGCAGACCTGGATGACGAGCTGGAGCGAGCTCATGACAAGGCAGATCTGTTTGAGCGTGTCTTTGATCGCAAGCTGCACTTTATAACACACGAATAATCACGAAGAGCTGGCTATGCTTATATGGTAGGTGGGAATTTTACCTGTATACTCTATCGCATTCTACGTACCGATGTGCTACATTATCCTGATTGATAAAATCAATCTTTTGGGGGAACAGAAGATACTACTTGATTAGCTATATATTTAGTATGTGATTATAAAAGCTAACTGAGCATCATCTTTGTAACTTATTGTAGAGCGGCAATCCGACGATCCAGTGAAAAGGATGGTATGCCAGCACATTCTGTTCCGTCTTCCAATGCTCTCAATGCACAGGACCCGCATAGACAGAGGGATAGGTATAGCGAGGAGAGCTTATCTAAACTGCGCACCTGGCAGTTGCGCTGCTTTATCGTAATTACGACGCTGGGTGGTATCGCTCTATTTGGTATCGCCTTCTGGCTGCTTGCGCGTATCGCTGATCCCATCTTACTTTTCGTGCTCTCCATGTTGCTGGCCTATATTATCCATCCTCTGGTGCGCGTATTGGGACGCTTCATGCCATTGCCGCTCGCAATCTTCATCGTCTATATCGGGATTCTGGGGTTGCTGATCATCTTTCTTTACGTGGTCGGGCTTACTGCTATTGGTCAGTTAGTAACCCTGTTGGAGAGTGTACAGAAGGGACTGCCTGATCTTTTAACACGGGTACAGAAGCTATTAAGCTCGCAACGGCTTTTTAGCGTTTCGTCGCAGCAGCTACAAGGGATAGAGCAGCAGATTCTCAACTATCTCCTGCAACTGGCTGCGAATGTGCAACCGCTTTTGTTGAGTATCTTTGGCCTCTTTATCAATACGATTCTGGTGACTACCTTAAGCATCTATTTTGTCATCTACGGGCCACGTTTCAATGCCTGGCTGAATGCAGAGACTCCAATGAGTCGTCGTGGAACCATCGCGTTTTTCATACAGACGCTCGATCGTACTATGGGTGGTTTTATTCGTGGACAGCTTATCCTGGGTACGTTGATGAGTGTTATTATTGGCATCGGCCTCTTTGTGTTGGGTGTCCCCTATGCGGTCTTACTGGCGGCGGTTGTCTTTGTCTTTGAGTTTATCCCGCAGATTGGTGTCTATATCTCGGGTACGATCATTATCCTTATTGCGTTGGTGACGCGTGGCTGGCAGATCGGACTGATTGTGCTTATCTTCAGCTCTTTTGTACAGGGGGTGATTGATGGTCAGATCCTGGCACCGCGTATCATTGGACACTCGGTCGGTCTGAACCCTATCATCTCGATCTTTGCCCTGCTGGTTGGTACCCAACTCTTTGGCCTGCCCGGTGCCTTCTTTTCGGCTCCCATTGCTGGTGCCATTCAAACCTTCGTGATTGCGGGCTATCTGACGTGGAAGAGTAACCACCCGGAGCAGTTCATTGAACCTGATATACCAGTTGTACCAGCACCATCTCCGTCGCAGCAGCAAGCTGCTGCTGACCAATCAGAGCATAATCTGTCACCGCCTAAGCCAGATTGTACGACGTAGCCATACACAGCATGCTGGCGCGCAAAGAGAGGCGACCCACGTTCATCTTGTTTGTCTCTATTAAAGTCTTCTATCGTCCTTTAGAAGAACGTTACATCTGTCTGCAATGAGACAGAGACAGCAGCTTTGCAGCAAAGAACCGCCTCACTGTCTTATCACAATGAGGCGGTCCAAATGTTGTAATGACGAACGCTACGAGTGGAGGATTTCTCCTCTTACTGATGCGTGTGTATCTGGTCTACTTAGCCACGCGAGCGTGCCAGTTCGCGTACTTCGCGATTGCTTTTTGTCGCTGGCTGCTCGTTGCCACGGCCCTGCAGACGTCTGATACCCAGCTCACCTTTCTCCCAGATGACCAGCAACATACTGGCATTGAAGATCGACGAGTAGGTACCACTGACGATACCGATCATCAGGGTCAGCGTGAATGTGTGAATGCTGGTACCGATACCTGTGAAGAGTGTCAGTGCAAGCATTGTAAAGAGCACGGTCAGCGATGTGTTCAATGAACGCGCCATCGTCTGCACCAGGCTGGCATTCACAACCTCTTCAAAGCTTTCAGTGGTATGACGCTGCATGTTCTCACGTACACGGTCGAACACGACGATTGTATCATGCACTGAGAAACCGATGACCGTCAGCAGGCCAGTGATAAAGAGCGAGTCGATCTGGACGCCTAAGAAGTGACCCAGGATTGAGAAGATGCCCAATACAACCAGGGCGTCATGGATCAGTGAAATGATAGCACAGACGCCATAACGGAACGCCTTCGGTACTTTACGGAACGAGAACCAGACGAAGAGCATGATACAGATCGATGCTGCTATGACGGCCAGGAAGGCCATCAATGTGGTTCGTCCCGCCACTGCCGGACCGACCTGCGAGAGGTTGGATATGGCGAAGTATGGTCCATTCGCTTTCAGAAAGGCACCCTGTACATCTGCCAGGTTGATGTTATTGCCACCCGAAGCCGATGCGCTGAGCTGCGACTGCGTCAAGATGTTCACTGTCTGGTTTGATGTCCCAACCTTTACATTACTGACTGTGACCGGTGTGGTCCCATTCGAGATGCTGGTTGCTGGCAACTTGGCTAGTGCCGACTGGATATCGCTAGCAGACGGCTTTGGGCTAGTAGGGAAGCCAGTCACCGTAACCAGTGTAAATTGCTGACTACCAGCGGTCTTGATCGTCGCGACGTTGTAAGACAACTTTGCTGCACTGTACTTCTGACTCAGTGCAGTTTCAAGACTGGTCGTCACAGTACCATCGATCACTGTGTTCAGGCGTACCCAGGCGGCCGGGGTAGACTTTGCGTCTGTGCCCAGGACAACCTGCTCGCTCTTTAGATTATAGGACTTCAGCAGATTCACGACTTGCGATGAATCTGTAAAAGCCGTCTGTGGTTGTAGTGTGACGCTTGCGCCACCGGTGAAGTCGACACCCTCGTTGAGACCAAACCAAGCAAGCGAGATCAGACCCGGTACAATAACGATCAGCGAGAATACAATAAACCACATGCGGTATTTAACGATATTAATCACTACTGCCTCCTTTCCTTACACAGCGCTATTTCGCCGTGCCAGGTTCGTGCTAGCAGCAGGGACCGCATCGGCAGGTAATCCAAACAGTGCAGGGTGATTGATAATGCCTGTTGGTACAAGCAGGTTCAGCAATGTACGCGTGACAACGACAGCTGTGAACATACTGACGGCGACACCAAGGAACAGCGTGGTTGCGAAACCGACGATGGTTGTAGCGCCGAAGTTGCTACCGAAGCCGTAGAGCACTGCACAGGTGATGAACGTTGAAAGGTTTGAGTCGCGGATCGACGGCCACGCACGTCTCCAGCCAATATCAATGGCCGAACTGAGCAAGCGTCCTGCGCGCAACTCTTCTTTCACTCGTTCAAAGATCAGTACGTTGGCGTCTACCGCCATACCAATCGAGAGGATGAAACCGGCGATACCAGCCAATGACATCGTGACGCCGATCATTTTGAAGATCGTAAAGGTGAAGAGTGAGTACAGGATCAGCGCGATGTCAGCCAGGAAACCTGGCAGGCGGTAGTAGAGCAACATAAACAACATAACGATGCCCAGACCGATGATACCAGCGTACTCACTGCGGGTGATCGTGTCACCACCCAGCGTGCTACCGATATACTGTGTACTGGTCTGATCCAAAGCTACTGGCAGCGCACCGTATTTCAAGTTCTGTACCAGTTGTTGCGCCTGTGCCAACGTAAATTGTCCGGTAATCTGACCTGGGCCCGTAATTGCGCCCGTAATGGTTGGCGAGGTGATTACAACGTCGTCAATTGTAACTGTCAATACCGATTGCAAATTATTGGCGGTATACTGCGCGAATTTGGTAGCAGTTGCACCCTTAAATGCGAAGTTGATTAAATACGCACCCGTTGTAGGATCTTGACCTACAGACAGTGACTTCGGATCGATCTCACCACCCGTGAAGATCGGTTGATCGCCTGGATTGGTAGATGCGTACTGCGATGGGGTGAACTGCTGACCATCTGTTAGATTGGTTGTACCAGTGTTCCAGAACTCCATCTTACCGGTCGCCAGCAGCGTATTCAATGCAGCTGTCTGGTTACCACTAAAGCCAGGGAGCTCGACGATAATACTTTTGGCACCGATGACATCCTGTGTGCGTACGCTTGCCTCTTTAACGCCAAAACTGCCATTGACGCGCTGCTCAAGCAGCGCACGGGTCGTCTCCATATCACTATCATTTACGTTTTGCCCTGGTTTTGGTTCCAACGTGACACTTACTCCACCCTGAAGGTCGAGACCCAATGATACGCTAAACGGGTTGGTAACACCATGCCAGGAAGTGTTGGGCCAGAAGACAACAAACGCTGAGCCGGCCGCTAAGAGAATGATGATGAAGAGGAGTGTGAGTGTTCCTCGCCGCATAAATAGTTTCCTCTCATTCGGTTGTTAGATGTTCCTTGAGGAGCGCGCCGGGCCCGCTCCAGGTCTTCTTCCCACGTGGCGCGTCGAACAGCGTTCCCCTCCCGGATACGAACCGCGCCATACTATTCTATTTTGTGCAGTATAGCATAGTTGAACAGGGTTGCATATCCTGTCCATTCCACTACATATGCATATGCCGACTTCTATAAAGGATCCTTTTTACGTTTTGCAAATCTTTCCTACTATAGAATGACGACTACTATGAATATAATCTCTACGTCTATTATACGGATATACAGAATAAGCGGTATTGTGCTACATTTGAACGCCGGACAGCTTGTAACGATCCCTTTTGAGTGATTATTAATACCTATCCATTATAATAACTTTCTTGCACAGACGACAACAACCTGTGGGCGATATCACTAGCGCAAATTTACTGGTTGCTAAGAACTCTTATGTACATAATACAAGCAGTCTATGATGTGGGTTTTAGATCGTGAGGAAGGTAGGATAAGAGTACTGATAATAAAGTGGGTACAATGTTGAAACTGATGAGCAACTATTTCGTACTGATTAATAGAATAATGAGTCTTTGTCTGTTCTAGCTTTGAAATTGAAGGAGCACCTGTTTCCATGGATGAAACAGTCATACAAAATTCGCAAAACAATCAACCGGTTGCGTTAGAGAATCGCAAGATTGTTATGGATATACGCGATATTACGAAGAGTCTCCCTTTGGGACGTGAGCGCATCGATATTCTTAAAGGTATTAGTTTTCAGATCTTTAGCGGTGACTTTATCTCGATTGTCGGCCCCTCTGGTTCTGGTAAAAGTACTCTGTTGGGTATTATCGCGGGCCTGGACAATCCGACCAGCGGTCAGGTTATGATTGATGGCGTCGATATTGCGCATCTATCGGAGGGGAAGCTCGCATCTGTTCGCAACAATAAGATTGGTATGGTCTTCCAGGCTTTTAACCTTATTCCGACGCTGACGGCTCAGGAGAACGTTGAGATTCCGCTCTATGTTGGCAAACACAAGGTGTCACCTTCAACACGTGCGAAAGAGTTGTTGGATCTTGTTGGGCTCTCCCATCGCTTGAACCACCGGCCAAACCAGCTCTCTGGTGGTGAGCAGCAGCGTGTGGCTATTGCTCGTGCTCTGGCGACCGATCCTGCTATCGTGATTGCTGATGAGCCGACCGGTAACCTGGATGCTCGTAATGGCGAGAACGTCTTACGTTTGATTGCTGATCTGCGCGTGCAGATCGGTAAAACGTTTATTATCGCGACGCATGACCAGAATGTAGCCGGACATGCCGACCGTGCAATCCGCATTGTTGATGGACAGATTGCTTCGATCGATTCTACTGGTGGGAGAATCGTGCAGTAATGAAAGCCTCAATGTACTTCAACTATACTTCGCGCTCTCTGGTGCGTGGAGGCCAACGCACCCTGCTCGCTATCTTCTGTGTCGCGGTCGGCGTGATGGCGATTGTCTCGCTGGAGCTGGTCGGCCTGATGGTAAACAACTCCTTTAATAGCAATGTACGCGATGTCAATGGTGGTGATATTGCTGTACGTTCGCAGAATGAGCCTTTTAATGCGACTGATCTTAAGTATTTTGCGTCGTTAAAAAATGATGGTTCGATAACAGGTTATACGCCTGTGATCAATGCACAGGGCTCGACTGGCACGAAGACAGCCTCTACACGCATGTCTTTTACTGTGCGTGTGGTTGATGCGGCCAACTATCCTCTTGTGACACCACCATCCTTTACTACACCAGCGGGTGGTACCCTCTCTGCTCTGCTGAAAAATGATCAGGTGGTGGTGACGCAGTCGTTTGTGGATCAGTATAAGGAGAAGGTCGGCACTACCTTCGATCTGCATGTAGGGACACAGGGTGCGGGCTCGCATACGATCCATGCAAAGGTCGTTGGTATCGTAACGGAGTCCGGTGTGCTTGCACAGTCTGGTAGTGTTGTCTTGCTCTCTTCCAAAGACTATCAAGCTACGGTTCCCAAGTCTCCTCTTACCTATGACACGGTTGACGTGACTGCTGCATCGGCAAATATCAATAGCGCGGCACAGAAGATCCAGGGACATTTCCCGATTGCTACGACGCAGACGGCTGCGGATGCTTTGAAGCAGCAGCAGGCGTTGATCGATAATGTGCGGCAGTTTCTAGAGATCTCTGGTCTTTTGGCTCTGTTGATTGGTGGTGTGGGTATCGTCAATACGATGCAGGTCTTGCTCTCACGGCGTAAGACTGAGATCGCGATGCTCAAGACGACCGGCTATCGACGCTTTGATCTCTACCTGCTCTTTGGTCTGGAGGCGGCTCTCCTGGGCCTGTGTGGTGGTGTCATTGGGGCGCTGGCTGGTACGGGGCTGAGTTACGTAGTACGTAATGTTGTACAGAACTCGTTCGGCTTGAATATCCCCTTCCTGCTCGATTGGTTTACTATCGGTGGTGGTGTGGTAATCGGTCTGGCAACTGCGCTGATCTTTGGCTTGATGCCGATCGTTCAGGCTGCCAATATTCGTCCGTTGAACGTGATCCGTGACCTTAATGAGGGTGGTGGGGTGACTGGTGTCTTTTTGACCATTGGGTTATTGATTGTGCTCTCGGTGCTGTTCTGTATCCTCTCGATCTTTATCCTCAATGGTGATGTTGTACTGGGTATCTCTGCGGTCTATGGTGTCTTTGTCTTCCTGGGCATCTTGAGCCTCTTCTTTGGCCTGGTCATCTTCTTGATCAGTAAGTTGCCTGTACCGGAGCGCGTGAATATTCGACACCTGGCGCTCGTTGTGGTGATGTTGGCGCTCTCCTTCGCCGTCTATACACAACTACCGGCCTTTGGTATCCTGTTCTTCATCTTCTCGTTGCTCGGTCTGGTGGTTGTCTTCTTGCCGCGTACGTTAAAGGCTTCGAGCAAGATGGCTCTGCGTAATCTGGGTCGTCAGCGTACGCGCACTACGACAACGATGCTTGCGCTCTTTGTTGGTATCTTCACAATTGGTCTGGTGCTTGTGCTGGGACAGGATCTGCGCCAGAGTATCAACAAAACGATTGCTTCGACTGTTGACTATAACGTCTTTTCAATCACGGCCAATACTGATACAAGTACACTGCGCAATGCTCTGGGCAGCATCCCTGGCCTCTCTGCGTACCAGGTGCATACGTTAGCTACGGCATCTCCGCTCTTGATCAATAACAAGACGTTGCAAGAGATCTTGTATCCCGGCCTACCATCTTCCACTGCAACTCCAGGTGCTTCGGGTACTCCAGGTACTGCTAGCTCTACTGGCTCTACTGGTAGTGGACAGCCGCCGAAGGGTGCTGGTACAACGTCCAAGTTGAATAATCGGCTGTTGATCTACTTCTTGAGCAATGTCGAGGGGTATGATGTGGGGAACAATCAGATCCCGAAGCTGAGCAGTTCTTTTACGATTAGTGCTGGTCGTAATCTGAATATCAATGATGCTGGTACCTATAATGTTGTCGTCTCATCGCAACTGGAGAAGATGAAAGGGATCAATCTTAAACTGAACGATAAGATTACCCTGATCAGCCCGGATCGTAAGTATACGAAGACGGTAACCATTGTTGGCTTCTATACACAAAGTGGCTTTGGTTCAAATCTCTATCCCATCCTGGGGACGACGGATACGACGAAAGCGCTCCAGGCTCCAGGTTCCGATCAGGCTGCCTTCTATCTGAAGATTGATCCTAATAAGCTGAATGCGGCACAGGATGCTATTAGCAAGGCGGTGCCGAATGCTTTTGTGTTGAGTCTGGCCAATATCACTGACTTCATTAATCAGTTGTTGAATGATATTCTTCTGACTCTGACGGCGATTGCTTCGTTATCTCTGCTGGCTGGTGTGATTATTATCGCGAATGCGGTGGCGCTGGCTATGTTAGAGCGGCGGCGTGAACTGGGTATTCTGAAGTCGGTTGGTTATAAAAGTAGCTCGATCCTCGGTGAAGTCCTGTTGGAGAATGGCATTGTTGGTGCAACGAGTGCGCTGCTGGCAATGTTATTGGCGACCCTGGTGACGGTCTTGCTCGGCCACTATGTCTTTAAGACTGACTTTGGTGTGAGCGTGACGATTGCGCTGGCGATGGTTGCTGGTGCTGCGCTGCTGGCAATGATTACTGCGGTCCTGGTTGCCTGGCGTGCCGTGCGTGTTCGTCCGCTGGAGGTATTGCGCTACGAATAGATAAGTAGGAGCGATCTATTTGTTTGTTTGTTTACTTACGTTAGTACGTTTGCATACATTTGCTGGGAATGATCAGCGATATATCGATACACTGATCATTCCCAGCATCTTTTTGTACTGTTGGTCTTAAAGGGGGAGGAGCAGGAGCGGGATCTCCATCTCTTCTGGTGTCAGGCCACCATGATGACCCTGGAAGTGCATGCTGAACTTGCCTTCTTCATACCACCAGACGGTTTCGCGTTTGTAGGGTAAGATGACGACATTGCCGACACGTTGCAGGAATGTGCGCGACGGTGGTTGGAAGCCAAAGAATTGTTGGGCGATAAGCTCGTCTGTACGGTAGACTTCGGCTCTACGCCTGAGATGTTGACGCAGTGTTTCGACTACCTCATCTATCTGGTTTTCTTTGACATGCAGGAACATGTCGCGTGCTGAACCTGCTGGTGCCAGGAAGCGATTGCGATGATTGGTTTTCAAGGAACGGAACAGGCCTGGAAGCTCTTTATTCAGGTAACAGGTATTATAGGGGCGTACCTCGACCTGTCCATGATCGGCGGTCATCATCAACAGCGTTTTACCGGATTGGGATGGTATGCCGCTGGTGATCAGTTGTTCGAGCTGTTTCAAGAAGTAATCAATGATCTCGTCGGTCTGCTTTGATTCTGGACCGTAGTTATGACTGGCTGTATCGATCTGATCAAAATAGAGGAAGTAGTACGTGGGCGCATGGCGTGGCTTCTTGAGTAGATCGACGAGCGTTGTGAATGCTTCGGGCAGTGTGCGGTAAGGATGCACATCAGCACCGGAGAAGACGATATCCGAGTACGTTGAAGAGCAGTAAGAGTCGTATTGTAAGATATGCGAGTCGACTCCATTGCGCTGTAAGGATTGGTAGAAGGTCTGGCGCGGAAAGAAATCAGTCGGTGGTACCCCTGATTGACGGATGGTATCGCGCATCGATTTATCGCCTGCGTATGAAAACAGCAGTGGCGAAATCATGTCATCGACCAGTGGTTCATAGTAGTTCCACTCATAGACGCCGCTCTGTCCTACTTCTAAGCCTGTGTGAATACAGGTGACATGCGCGGCTGTTGTTGAGGGAAATTGCGAGGTGAGTTTCGATACTACTCCATGCTCCAGAAAAGTTTTTAATACAGCATATTTTTCTGCATTGCGTTCAAAGAAACGCCAACCAAAGGCATCAATGAAGAAAAAAACCACTGCATCGTAACTGGTAGGGAGTGAACCAAAGACATCGAGTGGGAGTCGTGTTTGCTGCTTTTGTTGTGCTTGCTGATCGCCTGCAAGTAAAAACTGAATGGCTGAAGGCAGATTGGAGAAGCAATAGGAATCGTAGCGCGGTCGTATAAAGCGCTGCGAGAAACGTGCGCTGTTTACCGCTTTCACGGATGCTGCATTAAGCATGCTATTTCCTGCTTCCTAGTTGAGTAGGTGTGGGGTGTTTGGTACAGATCAGTAACAGATTCGTACTGCGTCAGATGGGTAAGCTCAGAAGTATTCTGAAGCTTTAGTCATCTCAATAGTATAGCACGGAATCTTGTGGAATCCGGTGGAAACTTGTGAATGCAAGAGGATTCTTTTTGCTGTGTGTTGTAGACTTACTACATATCCGAAGACTTGAGTGCGTAGCACTAGCGACGTAAGTCGCGTTGGTCTTCGGAATAAGATAGTACTACATATCCGTACGTATCCGCAGACCTGAGTAGTAACACGTGAGTCCTCAGGGTCTGCGTTCAGGTTGCTAGAGTAGGCACGATTTTTGGCTATAAAACGGTTCACTGTCTATGTATGTCTTCTTTTCACTGAAGGATCTATCGGAATATGCAAATGGGGCTACCGATCTGTAGAAAGTGTGGTCAGCCGATCTGGGGTAACTGCCTGCAGGCGCTCGGAGAGAACTGGCATCCAGAACATTTTGTTTGTATCGTCTGTCAACAACCTATCAACGACACTCGTTTTCAGGTCCATGAGGGGTTGCCCTGCCATATCGCCTGCTATACGCAGCGGATTGCGGCGCGTTGTGTGTATTGTGGGAAGCCACTTATTGGTAAGTACAGCGTTGATCACTGGGGCCAGCAGTTCTGTCCTGAGCATCAGATGCAGTTCCCTGCCTGTGCATATTGTGGACGCCTGGTTTCACCACAGCAGCGTGAGCCTGGAGCACAGGCCAGTCAGGTGATCCGTTGCCCAATCTGTCGTGCGCATGCTATCGAGACCGAGGTTGAGGCTCGACCGCTCTATTCGCAACTTGTGCATTGGGTTACTGCGCAAGGCCTGACCTATAATAATCTGCGCTTGAGCCTGGAACTATGCGATCGGGCGCGCTTGAATAGCCTGCTGGGTAATCATGGCTATGGACAGCAAGGCGGCCAGCAGGTTGCAGGCTACCTGGATCATACGCTGGGCGCGACAACCAGCGCGACCTATATGCAGAACGGACGTGTGATGCGTACCGATATCACTGGTATCGCGGTCTTACAGGGTTTGCCACCCACGCTCTTTCAGGGTGTGACCGTCCATGAAATGGGCCATGTCTGGTTGCTTGTGCAGGGCATACAGCAGCTACCCCACTGGGCAGAAGAAGGCTTTTGTGAACTGCTCTCGTATCGCTATTATCAGGAGTTGCATACGCCAGAGAGCCAGTATTACAGCATGTGCAAAGAAAGAAACACCGATCCGGTCTATGGTGATGGTTTTCGCTCTGTACTTGCTAGTACTGACCGCCTGGGCTTTCCACGCTTTCTTGAGACTGTGCGTGTCACCAAACAGGTACCCATCTGATGTTCTCTGTATCACGCTGGATCATGAGCGTCTTGCAGGGCAGGACCCCAGCTATGGATGTAGCGTGGTGTGATCAAGATGCAGGGTAGTTGCTCCAGATTCATCGTGTGGTACTGGCTGTAGCGCTGCCGCAGGAGTACAAGGGCATGGGCATGCAGTTCGTGCTCAGGTTGTATGATGTCAGCTTGTCCCTGAATCTGGATGTAGCCGAGCTGTGTCCAGTCGTCTCGATACTGGTCAATCAAAAGGACCGCGCTATGCCGGGCCTGAATATTGCGTACCCTGCGTAGCTGGCTGGCGGGGATACTCTTAGGTTTCTCATCCAGTGGTGTGTAGAAGTATTGCCCGTCGTAGGCATAGCAGACCGGGACGAGCGAGGGGTTTCCTGCTTCGTCTGAGGTCGCCAGGTGTGCATTCCGTTGTTGCGCGACGAAAGCCATTTCGACTGTTGTCAATGTGGTACGTTTGACCATTATTGCCGCTTCCTTTATTCGATGGATTGCCTCTCCTATGATATCACGCAGTCACTAGCTTACGGTATACGCTGAGCGTAGTAGCGGTAGTAGAAGGCGAAGGTCATCAAATTACAGCGTCTGCAAAAGAACTGCTGCTAGAACGTGTTGCAGGTAGGGGAAAATCCTCTATCCAATGGAATCCTATCTGTAGAAGAGGTTGAATAGATGTCGATCGCCGAAACGTTTCGTTCGCTACGTGACCCTGTATCTCCTGACGATGCCCGGCGTAGTAGTAGACAGATGCCTGGTAGGCTGCTAGCACTGGTGTTCCTCTTTGTCTGTCTGGCTGCCTTTATAATCTGGTTGCGTGTGACTGCGCCTGCTCCTGAAACGCACGTCAATCCCTTTATCTCGCTCTGGTTGGTGAGCTTCCTGCCCTACCTGCTGGCCTGTGTTGTGATTCTACTATTTCCGCCTTCGCAGGGACGCTGGCTGCGTTATGAACTCGCCCTCATCGTGCTGGGAACACTTGTGCTCCACGCTATACTGCTACCGTTGCCTCCGATTGTCTCTAGAGATTCCTGGCGTTATCTCTGGGATGCCCGTGTAACGCTACACGGCTTTAGCCCTTATATCTATGTTCCACGCAGTACGGTTTTGATCCCTTTACGCAATGTCATCTATGACAATAGCCGCTATCGCGATGTGCCAACGCTCTATCCACCGGGTGCCCAGGGTTTTTATGTGCTTAGCTATCTACTGGCACCTAATAATCTGACCTTCTTTAAAGGGATACTTGTGGTACTGGAAGGGATAACGTGCGTTGCTCTGATGCTTTTATTGCGTCAGCGTGGCATGGATCCTGCGCGCAGCCTGCTCTATGCATGGTGTCCTTTGCCAATTATCGAGTTTTCCATTCAGGGTCATCAGGAAGCCATTGCCGTTATGTTTCTGGCGCTGACCCTGGTCTGCACTAACAGCAAGTGGCGTGGGAGTCGAGCAATGACCGGCTTCCTGCTGGCGATGGCAACGCTGACCAACCTCTATCCCCTGCTCTGCCTGCCATTTGTGTTACGCTGGCGTGAGCTACGGCGTGAGTGGAGCTTGCTCCTGGTCTTTAGCCTGACGATTGTCCTGGCCTATCTCCCCTACATTATCCTGAGTCATGGACTCCCCCTGGGCTTCTTTTCTACCTACGCCAGTGAGCAATCATCGAATGCAGGAATGGTTGCACTTTGGACGCACAGCCTCACCCAGACGTTCCATTGGACTGGCCTGCTCGCGTTGCTGACCCGCTACAGTATATATGCCTTTGTGGTTGGCGGAACCCTGCTCGTAAGTTGGTGGCTCTATATCCACGAGCGTCTGAGTCGTGAGGCTGCTTTTCTGCTCATCATTGGAGCGGTCTTTGCTATCTCAACGCACATCTATGCCTGGTACAATACCATCTTTCTCATGCTGGTCCCGCTACTGGCTCAACCACTCTGGTCCCGGCGTAGTGGCTGGAGTAAGCAAGGCATCGTCATGCTGGCCCCCTGGTACTTCAGCATCTCCATGATCGTCTGGTACTACTTCTTCTATGCATCAGCGCGTCCCGACTGGGGTCTCTATTACCTTATTGTCTACGACGGCCCTGTGTTGTTACTGGTGGTAATGGCCCTTTGGCTTGGTTGGCAGTATAGAGCTACGTTTATACGTAACAGTGGCGTAACAATCAACGAAAAGGCAGCATCAATGAATGGTAAGTTTCGTGAAGAATGATAATGTGTGACGATCATTCCTGATCGTAATGAGGCAGACAACAAACCGGGGCAAGATCTGGTGCACATAAAAGAGCACTTGTCAGATCTTGCCCCGGTCTGATTATACGTTACTTACAGCCGTGGGTACACAGATTATTCTTTTGTAAGAATGTTGTGGCAGCCTGAGTTACTGCCTGCGCATTAGACATACCTTGATTGGTGTTATCAAGGACGGCTTTCTGCAATTGCAGGCTGACCTCCGTTGTGAGGTAAGGAGCCAGTTTGTTCAATACTGTCGCGATATCCGGGTTCTTCGCAAGCACACTATCACGCACGATTGGGGCGGGATGGTACGCCGGGAAGGCATGGTTGTTATCCTGGAGCGCGACGAAGTTGTTGGTGACAATACCGATATCTGTCGAGTAGCAGAATGCAGCCTGTGTCTGACCGGCAGCAAGCTCTCTTAAGCCAATCTCATAATCAACCTTGTGCGATCCTTTGAAGCTCGCCAGCGAGAGGTTGTTATATTTAGGCTTCAGGTAGTCAAAAACATAGCCACCGTCACTTTGCAGGTCGAAGGTAAGCTGTGAGGCCTTCGCAGCCAGATCGGATATGGTGGTGATGTTCATCCTCTGGGCTACGCTCTTCTGCATGCAGATTGCATAGGTATCATTCAATGGAGAATAGTTAAGCCAGTCGATGTTGAACTGCTGCTTATAGCCAGTTTTGACGGTGTTGTAATCCGTCTGATCGTCCAGGGACGATTTTTTACTAAGGGCATCCAGTCCAGTTGCGGTGAACTCGGGGTAGATATCGAGTGCGCCACTTTTAATACCCTGGAAGACGATGGCGTTGTCTCCGAAGGCCGGCTTTTCATTCACCGTGTAGCCCGCGTCGCGTAGTACGAGTGTATAGAGCTCGGTGAGTATTTTACTTTCTCCATCGAGCTTGCCGCCAACTGTCAGCGTCACGCCCTTTGAGTTGCTGCCACTGGTGTTAGGACCGCCGGTTGATGTACCTGAACCCGAGCCTGCGTTTGCTCCACAGGCTGATAGCAGCAGCATGGGGATGCAGAGTAATGCAAATGATGCCGTAAATAATGTTTTCTTCCTGAAAAGGGACATATTTCCTCCTCGATAAACGCTCTTCAGAACGTTCTTTAAAAGTAACCTCTAATGTATAGATGCTTGATACGGTATGTATCAGGTCACAGTACTGCCTGCTTGTAGCTCCATTGCTACACATCGATGTAAGAGCCTGGTTTTGCAGACTGCTACTTTGCAGTCTCTACCTCTACACGTAGACCCTTAGGTGTTATTCTCCCTTGGAGCCAACTCATGAAGGCTTCGACCAGGATTGCTAGAATGGCGACCGGGATTGCTCCAGCCAGGAGTGCAATATTATTTAAGCGGTTCAGGCCGTCGATGATATATTCACCATAGCCACCTGCGCCGATAAAGGCTGCCAGTGTTGCGGTACCTATAATCTGAATCGCTGAGGTGCGCACGCCAGCAGCAATGATGGGCAGCACCAGGGGAGCCTGGATACGGGTGATGATCTGCCAGAGCGTCATTCCCATACCACGTGCGGCATCAATGATTGCGTGATCGATGCCACGAATACCCGTGTAGGTATTCAACAAGATCGGCGGAATTCCAAGAATAATCAGTGCCACCACCGTCGGTTTAAAGCCAACCCCCAGATAGGGCAGTGCCGCGATCAAAAATGCGATGACTGGAATAGCACGCAAGAGTCCACTCACGTTGACCGCTACAAATGCTAGCACATTGCTACGTGAGACCCCTACTCCTATAGCGATGCCAATCACCATCGCTATGATGATCGAGAGGCCACAGATTTGCAGATAGGCGATGGTATGCCCGATAAAATCGTTGGTCGGGTCAGTCACAAACTGCCATAGCGCGCTCATAGTTTTCTCTCCTTCTACCAGGCTACTAGGCTACCGATAGGCTGCCACGCCCACGGTTGAGTAACGTCTGTATTCCCAGCAGAATGATATCAGCGATAATGGCAAACAGACTCAACAGAATTGCGCCCGCAACGATTGCATTCTCGTCAAACGTAGTCAGGTTTTTAAAGATTAGATCTCCCAGCCCTCCTTGATCCACTAGCGATGCCAGCGATGCGATACCCACAGTGGTGACCGTCGCGATGCGCACGCCCGCTATAATGACCGGGAGTGCCAGTGGTAGTGTGACGCGAATAAGCAACTGCCAGTTGTTCATACCCATCGCCCGTCCCACCTCTATCAGCAGTGGATCAATACCATTGATCGCCGCCGCCGTGTTACGGATCAATACGAGTTGGGTGTAGAGTACCAATGGGATCAGAACGGTCCAGATACTGATACCGATAAATGAGATCGGGATGAGTAGTACCATCAGTGCGATGCCTGGAATGCTATAGAGTACGCCTGTAACCGTGATCACTGGCAGGTAGAGCTTTGGACGGCGTGCCACCAGAATACCAATCGGGATAGCGATCACCAGCGAAATAAGCATCGTTGTGCCAACCAGAAACATATGCTGCAAGATAAGATTTGGGATGCTACTCGGATCTGATAGATCGTAGTTATACGAGCTGAATAGATAGATCAGGTGTAGCTTGATCATGAGTGCATGAAATTGATCAGGACTCTGGCTCTGACTGGATATTGCTGACAAGACATCGGGTATACTGGATTGACTCAGCATATAACGCATAAATTCATAGACTCCTTTGCATCCTGTAATGGATGTGATGAATAGTTTAGATATGTGTCTCTGTCACAGCCTGTGGCACATTATCGCTACGTAATGTGGTAATCTCGTAATTCAGGCTGGTGAGGTTGACATATCCAAGGAGCTGCTGGGTCTGGATATCGTGTATGGCAAGGGCGGGAGCATTGGTCTGGAGGAGCTTCAGGAGTGCGTCAAGGAGTGTATCATCGGACGAACTCGTTGGCAGATCTCCCCAATGCGCCGAAGAGACGGCTTCGGGCTGGTTATCTAACAGGGCATTCGTGACCGGCAGGTATTGCAGCTGCCGCAGGATACTATCTGCTCCCACCAGCTGGCGCACGAAGTCGTTGGCTGGCTTTGCGAGCAGCTCTACCGGACTACCAAGTTGTACTAATTTGCCATGTGAAAGTACAGCTATCTGATCCCCTAACTTGAATGCCTCTTCAATATCATGCGAGACAAACAGGATCGTTTTATGCACATCGTTCTGAATCCGCAAGAGTTCCTGTTGCATGCGGGCACGTGTGATCGCATCAAGCGCACCAAACGGTTCATCCATCAAAAGAATCTTTGGATCAGTTGCCAGAGCACGGGCCAGTCCGACCCGCTGCTGCTGACCACCAGAGAGTTGTCGGGGGAAACGGTTACGATATTCGTCGGGCGCAAGTCCTACTAACTCAAGCAACTCATCGACCCGCTGACGGATACGCTGCTTATTCCAGCCACCAGCAATCTCAGCGGTCACACGCACGTTCTCTGCGATGGTCATATGTGGGAAGAGCCCCACCTGTTGAATCACGTAGCCGATGCGACGTCGTAACTCAATCGGGTTCTCCTTCAACACATCCTTCCCATCGATCAGGATCTCCCCCCCATCCGGTTCAATCAAACGGTTGACCATACGCAACAACGTCGTTTTTCCTGAACCCGAGGTCCCCACCAACATGCATGTGCTGCCCTCTGGTACCTCGAAACTAACCGCATCAACCGCCGGGGTCTCCGTGCCCCTGTACTGCTTCGTGATCTTGTTAAAGACGATCGTAGCCATGCAGTGGTAATCCTCTCACACAATACGTAAATGTTACTGAATTCTCAGTATACCTGAAAAACTGCAATTAATGATTTGCTTAACAAAGCAAATCATTAATCTCTATGTAATACGCTAGTATAGCCTGAACCGTCTCGCTTTAGCTCTCTTCTTATTGAAGCAACTCAGCCCTACAGACGTATTCCGCTTTACTGATGGTTCTCTTTGTAGTCAAAAATATGTAACTATAGTTACATATTTCCAGTAAGCTTATGGTAAGCTATGGGTTTTGCAATAGATAGGTTCAAAATATCTACACTTACCTATACAAGAACGTTTGTTTCAACTGTAGTCAAGAAAAATAATGTACTGGTAAATCACCAATAAGAACACTGCAAACATAAAGAATAATTCCCTAAATATAAAGAACGATTCTCAACGTCAAATGATCACTCTTTTCGTTTTAACAAATATATAAGCAAGGCGACATACTCGAGCAATAGTTCCCTGACAAGATCTTCTTATCAGGGAACCTCACCAATGGACACGAAACTATACCTGCTGTACTATGCTTTGCGTAAGGGCGTACAGCCCGCAATGATACTACCGAGGACGAGCCCCACAGCGATAAGTATCAATACATTGCGCGGGCCGAGTGGCAGGACCATGAATCCTCCCAGGGCAGCACCCAGGGGCTCACTGCCAAAAGAGAGGAAGCGGAAGGCACTATTGACTCGTCCCTGCAGGTGATCAGGCGTGAGTGAGAGACGATAGGTAACCAGGATCACACCATAGATGGGCCACAGCAGGCTGGACAGGCCGACACCAATGGCTAAAAATACTGGAGAGGATGTTAGCGCGGTAATCAGCGTTGCGCCGCCCCAGACAAAGACTGAGCCAATACAGACATAGCCGAAGCGAACTCGTGTACGTATCCAGGGCGCGATGATGCCACCCAGTACGCCTCCCACGCCACCGGCCCCTAGAATAATCCCCAGCGTCTGCACGTGTATATGCAGCGTCCTCTGTGCCAGTACGATAATCAGCAGCGTGACAGGGCTCAGCAGAAAGTTGACCGCCATAGTCAGCACAACCATGATCCGTAGTAATGGCTGTTGCCAGAGGAAGCGTAGGCCTTCCGCAATCTCTTTGTGTAGTGCTACCTTTTCAGGTAATGGTGTTGTGCGTTCCATCTGAAACGATGTACGAATGAACAGGAGAGAGAGGAGTGAGACGAGATAGGAGATACAATCCGCCAGATAGGCCAGACCGGCTCCCAGCGCCACAACAGGCGCAAGACCAACAATAAAGCCACCCAGTGTAGGGCCAAGCAAGGTACCAATATATTCGGTCGTTGTATTAAGTGTATAGGCCTGTGGTAGCTGTTCGGGCGACGCCACCTGTGGCAGCGCAGAGATCTGCGCCAGACTGAAGAAGACGTACCCTGTTCCCTCCAAAAAGGCGACGCTGTAGAGTTGGAGCAGCGTCAGATCTCCTAGCACAAAGGCTAGCGGCACTGAGCCCAGCGCCAACCAGCGGATCAGGTCACAATAGATCATCACCACTTTGCGATTCCAGCGATCGATCAGCGCCCCGGCCGGCAGGCTAAACAAGAGGTAAGGTAATTGACGGACAGCAGTCAACAAACCAGCCTGCACTGGCGAATGTGTCAATGCCAGCACGAGCAACGGCAATGCAAACGTAGAAAGATTCGTCCCCAGCGTCGAAACATTTTGTCCATTCCACAACAGCAGAAAATCCCGCTTGCGCCATAGTGAACGGGATGGGCGTGGCGGACGGCCCTTAGCGGGCTCTTGTTGAGATGGTTGTAGCTGATTCATCGTAGCAGGGCTCCTTCCAATGGAATTGTCAAGCAAAAAGAGGCTTCCAATGGATGAAGAGGGTGGTGCACGAGCACGAGAAATAGCACCAGGGTGCGCTGGTGTCAGGGAGAGGTTCTGCCAGAAATAGGTATTACAAGTATAAGGTTTCTTCAGGCAGAAGATGCTAACGGACTACGATTCACCTGAAAACGTACATACGCGTTCCTTCCGACTATGCAATCACGTTCAAAGCATACCATATGTATCGACATGTATTGACCCGCTCTCATTCCATATCTATATTCGATATGTAGAGCTGTGAGACGGCATCTATTTGACGATGATGGTCATCTTCATACCTGGGTGGACCGTGCAGTAGATCTGGAAGGTGCCTGCTGTATTAAATGGTCCAATGGCTGAGGTGTCGTTGCCGTTGACCTGCAGATTATTGATCGTTGGCGCTCCACTCTCTATGCCAGGGTGTGGTGTAGTGCCGTTCCAGGTGCCGTTGGCAATGACGTGTACTACGGCGGCGTCATTTATCAGCGTGACAACCTGGCCCTTTTGAATCGTAATCGATGCCTGCTTGAAGGTCAGATTATCCATGTGTATAGGGTTGGGTCCCGTAGTGGTATTGCTGCTGCGGGATAGCGTACAGGCTGAGACTGCAATGGTCAGAAGTGTGAAAAATATAAGTATCCCAAGGATCTTTTTCATGAGTGTTATCTTACTCCCAGTAATATTCCTGCCTTTCGACGTATTATAGAATGCGCTTATGCTTCTGGCTACCTGATTCTTTCTCGGTGTTTTCTCTTATACGATGATGGTGTTACGCCCTATGAGAAACGGGGACAGATTGTGCAAGTTAGTACTGAATTGTCAGGTAACCAGGTATCGCTTGTAGCAAGCAAGGAATCAGACACAACAAAAAGAGTATTGAACGAAAGTAGCTCTCTTTCATCCAATGCTCAATAGAAGTAATGGTACTACGCCCATTTGAAGGATTTCAGCATTGGTTGGAAAAACTGCTGATTGGCTTGATCAAAGTTTTGTGTAGGAGCAAGTATCGAAACAAGATAGAACGTTCCCATATGCAGCTTACCAAGATAAATAACCTTCAATTTGGTGCCATCGACTGTTACAAGTGCACCTGCCTGCGGCCAGGCTTCACCCGCTACTTCAGCCTTTGAGCTTACTGTTGTATCTATTTTGGAAGATCCCAAAGTTTTCAGCTCACTATTCACAGCAGCATTCAAGGTTTGTGCATCATCACTATAGGGAACCCCTGTGCCTGAAACAATAGCAACACCGATATTAGGATCTGTATTTGAGGTAATGCTTGTATTCATAGTAGAGTTAGTTCCAGGGGCAGTCTGTGATGCCCAGTCACGGGGCACATCTATCGTGAAACCTTTCCCTTGGAAGGTCTTCCCAATAGCCGTTGGTGATGGGGTAGCTGTTGGTTTCGGTGTTGGTTTTGGCGCTGCTGTGGTAGTACTGGCACCGCCACAGGCAGTCAAGACAATCATTAATACTATGCTGCATAGTATTAATGGAATCATTGCTTTTGCTATTGAAAATTGTCTATTCATGCTTTTGTCTGGTAACCTCCATGTTTTACTTTGCATGATTAAGAATTGCAATTAGTAAAAAGTACTCTCATTTGTGATAATTAACTCATCTTTGTCAATTATAGCACAATAGTGATGAGATAAGATTTGAAAAAGCAGCAAATCAAAAGCTGAAGGGTATGGCCGGAATTCGCTTGACACGCGTAATGCGATAGTGTATGCTTTACTCTGATAACAATAGAGTGGTAAAAGCGTTGAACAGGAACAGTAGATAGCGACGTTATCCAACAGCGAGCCGAGAGAGTGCAAGTCGGTAGAGATAGCACTGTCGAACCCACCTGTGAGTATCAGTGAGAAACTGGTCGGAGACCCCTACCGTTAGCCAGGGGAGCGGTTATTATTATATGACCGTATGAGTGGAACTATGCTGGTGAGCACGGTTCAAAAGAGGTGGTACCACGGGTGATACGCTCGTCCTTCAATATGAGAGGACGAGTTTTTTTATGCTCGCGTATAGATATTTTAAGAGTCATGATATTTTAAGAGTTATACACAGGCTGAGAGATACACAAAGATACACAGAGACTGAAAGGGAATACGATGGCTAACGAAGAGAAGTTTGTTGAGGATATCGTCGATCAAGACGATAATTTTTCAATGTGGTACAACCAGATTGTGCGTAAGGCTGAGCTGGCCGATTACGCTCCTGTGCGTGGTTGTATGATCATTCGTCCGTATGGCTATGCTATCTGGGAAAACATTCAGAAGGGGCTGGATGAGCGTTTCAAAGAGACAGGTGTTGAGAATGCCTATTTCCCATTGCTCATTCCGCAGAGCTTTCTGACCAAAGAGGCTGAGCACGTTGAAGGCTTCGCTCCTGAGGTGGCCTGGGTGACGCGTGGTGGTGGTGAAGAGCTTGAGGAGCCGTTGGCGATCCGCCCGACCAGTGAGACGATTATTGGTCATAGCTTCTCCAAATGGATACAGAGTTATCGCGATCTGCCACTCCTGATCAACCAGTGGAGTAACGTTGTGCGTTGGGAGAAGCGTACGGCCCTCTTCCTGCGCACCTCAGAGTTCCTCTGGCAGGAGGGCCATACCGCGCATCGTACGCTCGAAGAGGCTGAGGAGCGCACGATGCAAATGCTGAATGTCTATCGTAAATTCGCTGAAGAGGAAGCTGCTATCCCGGTTATCGCAGGTCGCAAGAGTGAGAATGAGAAGTTTGCCGGTGCCCTGCGTACCTATTCAATCGAGGCAATGATGGGCGATGGCAAGGCGTTACAGTCCGCAACCAGCCATAATCTGGGCAACAACTTCGCCAAAGGCTTTGATATCCAGTTCCTGGATGCCGATGGACAGCGTAAGTATTGTGCTACGACTAGCTGGGGCCTGAGCACGCGTATGATCGGTGGCCTGATCATGGTTCATGGTGATAAGTCCGGCCTGATCATCCCGCCGCGCCTGGCTCCGCATCAAGTGGTCATCGTTCCGATCTGGCGCAAAGAGAAAGAGCGCGGGATCGTCGAAGAGCAGGTTGACCGTGTTGAGAAGTTGCTCAGAGCCAACAAGATCCGCGTCAAAGTTGATCGCAGCGACAACACTCCTGGCTGGAAGTACAACGAGTGGGAGATGCGTGGTGTGCCGGTCCGCATGGAGATTGGTCCGCGTGACGTGCAGAACAACAGTGTCATGCTCGTGCGCCGTGACAACCGTGTCAAAGAGCCGGTCTCGGTCGACGCTCTGGAGACCCGTCTCCCTCAACTGCTGGATGAAGTTCAGCAGGGTCTGTACGATCGTGCTCTGGCGTTCCGCGAAGAGAACACCTTCCGTACCGAGAGCTACGACGAGTTCAAAGAGATTATTGAGAAGCGTGGCTTTGCACGTGTCAAATGGGCTGAAGATACCGCCGCAGAGCTGGCGATTAAAGAAGAGACCAAAGCTACATTGCGCGTGATCCCTTTTGATCAGCCTGAGGGCGGTGTGCAGGGGAAGTGTATCTACACTGGTAAACCGGCTACCTGTGAAGCCATCTTTGCTCGTTCCTATTAGTCATAGTGGCAGGGCCTGCTCTTCTTTATAAGAGAAGCAGAGCCCTCCCGCTCGGGGGAAGCCTTCATGCGAGTCTCTCAGTTACTTAGCACGACACTACGCGAAGCACCACGTGACGTCGAGAGTGTAAGCCAGGAATTACTGGTTCGCGCCGGCTATATTCGCCTGCTGACCGCAGGTGTCTATAGTTTTCTCCCACTTGGCAATCGAGTCATGCAGAAGATTGCTGCCATTATACGTGAGGAGATGGACGGCGTTGGTGGTCAAGAGGTGCTCCTACCTGTTCTACAACCTGAAGAGATCTGGCAGGCTCAGCCCGCCGATGGACGGCCCTCACGTGCTGATAGTGTCGATATTCTCTTTCATCTGGAGGATCGTAAGGGACGTGCATTAGTGCTCGGTCCTACCCATGAAGAGATTGCGACTCTGCTGGCGCAGGAGTTCATCCGCAGCTATCGTGATCTGCCGCGCCTACTCTACCAGATTCAGGTCAAGATGCGTGACGAGCCACGTCCGCGTGGTGGGCTCTTGCGTACTCGTGAGTTCTTGATGAAGGATCTCTACAGCTTTGACGCCGACAGTGAGGGACAGGACCAGAGCTATCGGGCGCTCAGTGCGGCATACCAGCGTATCTTTGAGCGTTGCGGTCTGCGTTTTATCGTCGCTGAGGCCGATAGCGGTGCTATTGGTGGTAAAGACTCGCAGGAGTTTCTCGCACTAACCGATGCTGGTGAGGATGAGGCCCTGGTCTGTGAGCAATGTGGTTATGCCGCGAATCTGGAGAAGGCAGAGTTCGTCCGTGAGATACTGCCAACCGAACCAGAGGGAGCGCTGACAGAGGTGTACACCCCTGATTGCACGACTATTCTTGCGCTGGCCGACTTCCTCCAGATACCCGCAAGCAAGACGATGAAAGCGGTCTGTTACGGTACTGGAATCCCGGCCAATACTGCGGAGGATGGTGATGGGCAGCATGAGAGACTGATTCTGATCGCTATTCGTGGCGATCTGGCGGTGAATGAGGTGAAGTTGCGCAATGTCCTGCGCACGGCCGGAGTAGCTGTCTCTGATCTGCATCTGGCAACGCCTGAAGAGCTGGCTCGTGCACATATCGTCGCCGGTTTTACTTCGCCAGTTGGCAAGGGCGACGAGGTACTGGTGATCATTGATGAGTCGCTGCATAGTGGGAACAACTTTGTTGGTGGTGCCAATCGAGTCGATTATCATCTTACGAATATCAATTATCCACGCGATCTTCGTAGCGATCTCTGGGCGGATATCGCGTCTGCGTTTGAAGGTGCGACCTGTGTGCACTGTAGTGGTACAATGCATACAGTAAATGCCAGCGAAGTTGGGCATATCTTCAAGGTTGGGAGCCATTATAGCGAACTCTTCAATGCCTCTTTCCACGATGCTGAAGGAGCTGCGCATCCTCTCTTGATGGGCTGTTATGGTATCGGACTGGGACGGCTCATGGCGGTTGTCGCTGAACAACATCATGATGAGAAGGGTCTGGTCTGGCCTGCCGCTATCGCACCGTACCAACTCTCCCTGGTTGGACTTGATCTGACTAAAGGGGAGAATGGACAGCTTGCAGAGCAACTCTATAAGGATCTATTCGTAGCTGGTATTGAAGTACTCTACGATGATCGCAACGAAAGCTCCGGTGTGAAATTCAACGACGCCGACCTGCTTGGTCTGCCGTTGCGAGCCGTATTGAGCAAGCGTTCACTAAAAAATGGTGGCATCGAACTGAAGGCCAGAGCAGATAAAGAGAGCCGTATCGTACCTTTGAGCGAGGCGGTTACGGTTATTCGTGCAGCGCTGCAACACCCATCTGCAGAGGAGAACATCAGGATGCTCTAGCATCCCCTCGTCAGGCTTATGTAGTAAAAAGACATCATACAGTCATATAGCACAGTCATATGTGTCACGATCCATATGTAAGAGAAAGTATCATGGGTATCACTATTCGCGAGGCCAGCACGGAGGATAGTAGTGCAATTGCCGCTATCCTGCATGCGTTAGGCTGGTCAAATTATTCTCAAAATACATCAGTAGCGCAATCGCAGGCAGATATCGCCGAGTTCCTGGCCGATTTTCAGCGTGAGCCAAAGCATACAACCGTTCTGGTTGCTGAATCTGAGCAGCCGATCGGCAACGTTGCCGACAATGCCGAAGGGGACGCGTATGCTGAAAGCACGCGTAGGGTTATCGGGTATGTCTCGGTGCATTGGTATCCGCATCTAATGCGCGGAGAGAACGATGGTTACATCTCTGAGCTTTTTGTGCATCCGGCATCGACCGGGCAGGGTGCTGGTACACAGTTGCTGCAGCGCGTTAAGGAGTTAGCGCGCCAGCGTGGCTGCACGCGCTTATTATTATTAAATCGCCGTATTCGTGAGTCCTATAGCCGTCGCTTCTATGAGAAGCATGGTTGGAAGGAGCAGGGGGATATGGCCTTTTTTTCGTACTCATTATCATTAACCCCCGCTACTAGTAAACGCTAAATTTTTTATTATCGCTGAACTTTTTATTCTCGGGGAAGGACGTGATCATGCAATCCTTACCTTTCTATCCACGTGGGTTTCGTTCCTGTGCCAAAAATGTTGGTATCCGCGACGAGACGCTAGATTTTACCGTGATTGCTTCTGATGTGCCTGCGGCTGCTGCGGCGATGTTTACACAGAGTCGTTTCTGTGGTGCGGCCATCACTGTTGGGCGTGAACATGTCGCCGATGGTCGCTTGCAGGCCTTTGTCGTCAATAGTAAGAACGCCAACGTCGCGACGGGCGAGCAGGGCCTGGCGAATATTCGTGAGGTTGTGCAGCTGGTGGCTGACGAACTGGATATCCAGGCGCAGGATATCTTGCCCTCTTCTACTGGTGTCATTGGCTGGCAACTGCCGATGGAGAAGATGCGTGCCGGTATTCAGGGTTTGCGCGACGAACTGCACGAGGGCCAGTTGCACATCTCGGCGCATGCGATTATGACCACCGATACACGTCCCAAGTTGCGTGCCTGCAAGATTGGTGACGCCGTTCTCGTTGGTATGGCGAAGGGCGTCGGTATGATCGAGCCCAACATGGCCACGATGCTTAGCTACTTTGTCACCGATGCCCAGATCCCTGCCGACGATCTGCAGCAATGCTTACATGAGGTCGTCAATCGTTCGTTCAATATGGTCAGCGTCGATACCGATACCAGCACCAGTGACACGGTCGCGATCATGGCGAATGGTCTTGCTGGCGCTGTTCCGCTGGCCGACTTCAAAGCAGCATTTCAGGCGATGGCCATCGGCCTGGCACAGGACGTCGCCAGCGATGGTGAGGGCGCGACCAAGTTGCTAGAGGTTACTGTTGAACAAGCGGACTCTTTCGTGCAGGCCAAGCGGGTCGCCAAAGCCATCGTCAACTCGCCACTTGTGAAGACCGCCATCTTCGGTACCGATCCCAACTGGGGCCGCGTCGCTATGGCGATCGGCAAATGTCAGGAATACACAGATATCGTTCCTGAGAAGGTCTCTATCGCCTTTGGGGATCTTGTGTTGTTCCAGGGCCATCCCTTAGATAACGTCAACCTGGAGGACCTGCGTGCCTACTTCCGCAACTCCAAGGTGACCATTCGCGTCGGACTGGGTATCGGAACGACGAGCGCGACTGTCTGGGGCTGCGACCTCTCATACGAATATGTGCGTATCAACGGAGAGTACACAACCTAGTTTTTTTATTCCTCTGGAGCTACAAAGAAAGCAGTCGATGATAAAACTTTTATAGATTCATCATTGACTGCTTTCTTTGTAGCCCTTCATATTCATCCTGCTCATGTGTTCCCAGATGGATATGCTCACCACGATAGACCTCAGCAAAGCCTCCCGCCCCTATCTTCTTGAGCAGGCGGTAGTTGCCAACGTCCTGACCAATCGAATATGCCATACAGAACTCCTACCTACAGTATTGAATAAATAATTGTCTGTTTTATTAATAAAAGCATATCTACTATTATGATTTTTGTCAATGAAGTAACGTACCTCCCAGCATTTTTATCACCATCTAATCATCTTACCTTTTTAGCCTGCTAGCGTTTAACTGAACAATTATCTTTATATGCGTCCCAAAATTGAAATACAGGACGTTATTGTTCAGTAGTAAGTAGTGCTTATCTCGTGTCACTTATCAAAAGAGTACCTTTAAGCATGGGGAGAGATCTGTGAATAGCATGATCCTACAACGCAGTGCATTCCTGACGATGCTGCGTTCCATTTTGCTATTGGCAATCCTCAGTGCCGGTCTTGTAACACATGGGATAATTGCTCATGCAGAGCCGCAGCAAGCCAGAACAGTGAGTAGTGGTGCTAATGGTGGCCTCAGAGTATTTGTTGAGCCAGATGCGGGCGATCAAGTGATTCTCGGCGCGATCAACAATGCTCAGCAATCGATCTCTCTAGTGATGTATATTTTGACCTACGATAAGGTTATCAATGCCCTGGAACAAGCTGCACAGCACGGTATCGATGTGCGGGTTATGCTTGATCCTGATCCTGATGGCGTGAGTCCACCGACTGCAACGTTTAAGGCTTTGAGTGCTGCTGGCGTAAAGGTCAAGAATAGTAATCCAGCCTTTGAAGTGACGCACGAAAAGGCTATGGTTATCGATGGAACGACCGCCTATATCCTCACCAGCAACTTCACCATATCATCGTTGGGTGCTACTTCCAGGGCTGCAAGTCGTGAATATGGGATTATTGATACTAACAGGGCCGATGTCGATACCGTGCTCACTGTTTTTAATGATGACTGGGATCGTATCGCGTATACATCTGTCAGCAATACCGCTATGGTACTGAGTCCTCTGAACTCACGTAGTGCTTTTGTCAGTTTGATCAATGGTGCAAAGCACACGTTACAGATTGAAGCAGAGCAGATGAAAGATAGCCGTATTGAGCAAGCCATCGTGAGCGCTGCCGTGCGTGGGGTCAAGGTGCAGGTTATCTTGCCAGCATCTGAGCCCGGTAACGACGATGGTATCGACACGCTTACTGAGGGAGGTGTGTCTGTAGCATTAGATTACCAGTATTATATGCACGCAAAGATGATGAGTGTCGATGGTAAAAAAGCGTTTGTCGGTTCAGTGAACATCTTAACTTCTTCGTTCGATAACAATCGTGAGTTGGGTATTCTGGTCACTGATACAAGTGTGCTCTCCACGCTTCAAAGCACATTCCAATATGATTGGGCTCAGTCAGATGAGATAGTGCAATCAGGTGACTGACTTTTCTGCTGATTGCATGGCGCTATCGCCCCATTATTGCTGTTGGGGCGGTAGCGTTTTGATATTTAACAAGCTAGCATTCTATATGGAATAGTTGTTATCGTGCTTGCTTTCTTTCTGTCTGTCAGGTATACTCCAACAGAAGGAAGTGTATACTTTCGGTTCTGAGAAAAAGCGGTGTATTATGCAGGAACCATCTCTACAGCAGCAACGAAAAGGTCGCTATATCCCGAAATTCTCTGTCTTTCGGGGTTTCCACCTGTCCACTTGCTACCCCTGATCTTCCACTACGTCCGCCTCCTATACTGAATCCGCTGGCATGTTACTCTGCATTCTTCATTCCCTTGTATAGATGTGCATTGCGCACGTATATGAGCAGGCAGTATTGCGTGCCGATCTAGCATTCAGACATGTGTATTCATGTAGAGAGGCCATCCTTGTACACCTTTTCATCTTTGCTAATCACTGTAGCACATCTTTAGTATTGCATTTTACCTATCCTATCGGATGGGTATACCATGTCCACAAGTGCTGCGTGTTGTGCAATCCTTACCTGCTTCTCTGCAAACCTGAGTATGCAGAATGAGACCGAGGATGTGGCGCGCATACTGTCGTTGCATGCGGATCGACTGTGGCATGATCTCTGCATTTTGCATTGCCGCATTATCCGAAAGGATTTTTATGAGTGCCGATGGTTTACTCAAAGCTCTCAATGATTCACAGCGCTATCTTGATATAGTGCATAAGCCTCAGTTAAGTAAGAGTGAGGCGCAATGGTTGGTCGAGACGACCGTTGAAAATTTTGCTCAGTACTTCAATAGTGGTTTTATCGAGTATCGTAAATCTGTTGCCGAGGCGGGTGATTATGCTTCGGTTGAGTGGACGGGGCGTGGTGCCACCTTCAAGGATGTGAGTGGACGCGAGTATATCGATTGCCTGGGTGGCTTTGGCGTCTTTAATCTGGGCTGGGCGCATCCGAAGGTGATCAGTGCGGTGCAGGCTCAGTTGCAGAAGAGTCCTTTGCCGACGCAAGAGTTGCTAGACCCTTTGCGTGGTATGCTGGCTCATCTTTTAGCCGAGATTACGCCGGGTGATATTCAATATAGCTTCTTTGTGGGCAGTGGAACCGAGGCAGTGGAAGGTGCAATGAAGCTGGCGAAGCTTTATACGCGTAAGAGTGGCTTCATCGCTGCTGTGCGTGGTTTCCATGGCAAGACGACCGGTTCTCTCTCTCTGACCGGCAAGGCTATCTTCCGTCGTCCGGCGATGCCACTCCACAATAACATCTATCATGTCCCCTTTGGCGATGCCGACGCGGTCGAGCAGCAGTTGCAGATCGCTCGCGAGGTTGGTAACGATATTGCTGCAGTGGTGATGGAGCCGATCCAGGGTGAGGCGGGTGCGATTGTTCCTCCTGATGATTTCTGGCCGCGCTTGCGCCAACTCTGCGACGAGTTCGAGGTCCTCTTGATTGCTGATGAGGTGCAGACTGGCATGGGTCGCACCGGAAAGCTCTGGGGCGTCGATCACTGGGACGTTGCGCCGGACATTATCACCTCAGCGAAAGCTCTGGGTGGTGGCGTGATGCCTGTCGGAGCGTTTATGGCCACGCCAAAGATCTGGAGCGTGCTCAATAGCAATCCTTTCATCCATACTTCGACGACCGGAGGCAATCCGCTGGCCTGTGCGGCTGCAATTGCGGCGATCAATGCTACATTAGAAGAACATGTAGCAGAACAGGCTGCCGAGAAGGGCGAGTATTTTATCGCCCAGTTGCGCACGATCGCGGCTCGTCATAGTGATATCTATACCGATATCACCGGGAAGGGTCTATTGATCGGTCAACACTTTGTGAATGACGATATCGGCTATGAGATCGCTGCAGGCCTCTTCAAGCGTGGTGTATTGATCTCCGGGACGCTGAACAATTCGCGGGTGATTCGCGTTGAGCCACCACTGGTCATCACTCGTGAAGAGATCGATGTAGTGCTCAATAGGCTCGAAGACACCATTCAGAACCTGCATGCAACCTCTTTTGCTGCTGTTGATATGGTTGGACTTGCGCATACTGGTAGCGTACAGGGAATGCAAGCAATCGACGTCGTTGCGTAGGCTGTGGCGTCTGCCATCGCTCTGCTAGAGTAGCGATATGTGTGAGTTTAAAGGGACGCTGGCCGCATCTTGTGCGTGAGATTGGGTCCGCGTCCCTTTGAGGTATAGATATCTCTCTCTATTTCTGTCGCTTTCTCTCTCTTTATTCTTCTATCGCGCTAAAAAGCATCATCGTGAATGGAATGTTCTTCTGATGGATATTCTTCTACTTTAATGATGCGTGGCTGCTCTGATGCTTTGCGGTCAGTGGATGATCCCTGGGGAGAGAGTGGCGTCAGTCCCTGGGCATAACGTGACCGATCGTACTCAGATTGTTGGTGAGCACGTTCTGAAAGCGCCTTCTCAAACCAATTTGTAAGCAGGGCACCTGCGATTGCGCCACCGGCCAGGATAATAAGTTTTACGATTGCAACACCTGCCGTATCTTTGTCGTTACTCATACATGTTTTCCTTTCCTAATCAGCCAACCTGCATGAGTCTACATGTTAGCTCTTAGTATACTTACTACTAATACGCAACGAATGTCTCTGAAGATGGGCACGTAGTGAGTAGATAAGCACTGTTTTTTTCTCTATACATCTTGTGACATCTTGCGAGTGGGACTGTGCTACATCCATAATGGTTATCAATACAAGAGAATTGTAAGGAGAGGTGGGGAATGTGCTAAAATCTGCTACTAAGTTCTGCTCGAAACGTATGTTGGTCAAAGTATGCATATGCTGTGGCATTGGCAGTTCGGATGAGATAAGAAGATATGTCCGCAAGGAGAAGAATGGATAAATTACAAGCTCGTATTAAAATCGCACGCGGAGAGGAGCCAGCCGATCTCTTATTAAAGAATGCACACCTGGTCAATGTGTGTAGTGGTGAATGCTACATGGCAGATGTCGCGGTGGCGGATGGCATCGTGGTTGGTGTGCGTGCCCATGATGATCCTTACGCTCGCGCATATCATGCTCGCGAGGAGCGAGATATGCAGGAGCGTTGGTTAGCGCCTGCCTTGATGGATGGACATATGCATATCGAGAGTACTATGATCACGCTCTCCGAGTTTGCACGGATCGTGGTGCCACGTGGTGTTACGACCGTTATGCTGGACCCGCATGAGTTCGCGAATGTGCTGGGCGTTAAAGGGATTCAGTATGTGCTGGATGCTGGTCGGGGTCTGCCACTTAATGCGTTTGTGATGCTTTCGTCTTGCGTGCCTGCTTCGCATTTTGAGAGCCCATATCGTGTTCTGCATGCAGAGGATCTCCTCCCGTTGTTGGAGGATGAGCGTGTGCTGGGACTGGCTGAGATGATGAATATGCCGGGCGTGCTCGCTGGCGATGAGCAGGTGCTGGCGAAGATTAGCGCGACCCTGAACCGTCATCTGGTCGTTGATGGGCATGCACCTGGCGTTCGTGGCAATGACCTGAGTGCTTATGCCGCTGCGGGTGTAATGTCCGATCATGAATGTAGTACCGTGGAAGAGGCGCGTCAGCGTATCCGGTTAGGGATGTGGTTGATGATCCGTGAGGGTTCAGCGGCGCGCAACCTGGATACGCTCCTGCCGGTGGTGCAAGAGTTGCATCCTCCGCGTGTCTTTTTCGTGACTGATGACCGCGATACTCCCGATCTTATGACTCGTGGGCATATCGACTCTATGGTCCGTCGCGCTATCGAACTGGGTATGGACCCGGTAGAAGCAATCAAGCTGGCGTCGTACAATACCGCGCAGTATTTCAGATTGTATGATCGTGGTGCAATTGCTCCCGGTTTCCGCGCTGACATAGTTGTTTTGGAAGATTTGCATACATTTGAGGTCTCATCCGTTTATAAAGATGGGATACTGGTCGCGCAAGGGCGACAGCTTCTCGTAGATATTGCCCGAGAAGCAAACGCTGGTTCTGACTCTCCGTCTCACGAGGACGCAGATGTTACTGGAACCATTCATATTGGCAAGATTACAGAGGCTGATCTTTCAATTGCAGGGAAACCAGGGCCTGTATCGATCATTGGTATTGAGCCGGGGCAGATAACAACACTGCATTTGCAGGAAGAGGCTCCGTTACAGGCTGGCAAGATTGTGGCAGATCCTGCTCGTGATCTGCTGAAGATGGCCGTTATTGAGCGACATCATGCCAGTGGAAAGATTGGTCTGGGACTGGTCAAGGGCTTTGGTCTGCGTGCAGGGGCTATCGCTTCTAGCGTAGCTCATGATGCTCATAACATAGTGATTGCGGGTGTGAGTGATAGTGATATTGTGCACGCGGCCTACGCTCTGGAGGAGATGGGTGGAGGCTTTGTCTGTGTGGTTGATGGGCAGGTGCGCGCTCGTGTGCCATTACCAATCGGTGGTCTGATCTCGCCTCTACCGGCTGCAGAGGTGGTTCAACAATTAGAGAAGTTGGATGCTGTTGCTGCTGAGCTGGGCTGTACATTGGAACATCCATGTATGACATTGAGCTTTCTATCGCTCTCTGTCATCCCTGCGCTTAAATTGACAGATCAAGGATTGATTGATGTTGAGACATTCACTCGTATCCCTCTACAAAGGTAACGTATATTATGCTACTGGATCTCATTGAATATCACTGGGCGGAGGATATCGATGATGTTCTCCTCCTGATCAATCGGCTCGATGTGAGGACTGTTCCGCTGGCTGGCGGGACGTATTTGCTAGGTTTACAGGATAAGAATATTGAAGCTGTGGTAGACTTGCGTGATCTTGAACTTGCATATATTTCTGAAGATCAACGCGGGCTGCATATTGGTGCGATGACGACTTTACAGCAGATGGTGAATGCACCACTCTTAAAAGAGTTTGCTACCGGTCTGCTGGCACACGCGGCTCAGTACTCTTCTAATTCACGCTTGATTCGTAATAGCGCGACGATCGGTGGGACTCTTGGAGCGGGACGCGCTTCACAGGCTGACCTGCTCACTGCTCTGGTGGCGACCGATGCCGAGGTGGTCGTGCGCTCAGGCTCAAAGACACAATTGGATCTGAGTGGTGGTACCTATGAGCGACCAGGCCTGCCGCTCTCTGGTGTGGTGTATAAAGGCAAGCAGGAGCGGCGTATTTTGTGTGGCGAGGTGAGCTTTGAGCGACGCCCGAATGAGCTGATGCTTGAGGTGATTGTGCCACGTCTGAATCTGAGCAGTGGCACCTCACTGATGCGTGTCTCTCGTACACCTGGTGATCTGGCGCTATTAAACGCGGCCGCGCTGGTTGAGATTCACGAGGGGCGCTATAAACGAGTGCGCCTGGTACTGGGTGGGGCTAATATGGATGCGGTTCGTCTGGTAGCCGTTGAACGGCAGTTTGAGGACACGCCCGTCATGCATCCTCTGAACAGTCAGCGACTGCTCTCAGCCTTACAGAGCGGGATGAGTGGTTTCCGTCCCTCGGCTGATATACGAGCCAGTAGTAGTTACCGGCGTGTTGGCGGTATGGGGCTGGCGTATCGAGCACTAGAAGAGGCGATGAACGTTGCTTACTGGCGCAGCATGGTGTCATCCGAGAGAGGAAGCTAATGGAACTCGAACTACATATTAATGGGGTAGTAAATGATCGGAATGTGGCTACGAATGAGTCGTTACTCTCGCTGCTACGTCGTGAAGGGTACAGCAGTGTAAAGCATGGCTGTGGGACCGGGGAATGTGGGGCCTGTACGGTATTGATCGATGGTGTGCCGCGACCGAGCTGTGTAACACTGGCGGCCCAGGTTGGAGGCTGTACTATCTCGACTGTTGAGAGCCTTGGGGCGTCCGATAATCTCCATCCATTGCAGGCGACCTTCGCTGAGATTGGCGCTACTGGCTGCGGTTTCTGTACCTCTGGTATGCTCCTCTCGGCGTATGCGTTCCTCAAAGAGAACCCTGCGCCGACAGAGGCAGAGGTACGCGATGCGATCTCTGGCAATATCTGCCGCTGCACTGGCTATGCCAAGCCGGTGCAGGCGATCTTGCGTGCTGCTGCTGTGCTGCGTGGCGAGAAAGTTGAACCACTGCAGCAACAGGTAATCCAGGTAACCTCTCCTACTCTCGCGGCTACATCTACTATGACGCAAGCAGCTAATGCAGAATCTGAGGCGGTGGCTGCAGGCGTTGCTACGGGTAATACGAGTACTGAGAACAGCAAGATTGCGAGTGCGACTGGCAATGCCACGACAAAGATTCCCGCTATCACATCCGCGATGCTGGCGCAGATGCAGACTCCTACGCTCCCTCCAGCCGCTGTTTCCTCCCCCTCCATCTCTTCAGTCCCTATGCAGGTCGTTGGGAAGGCTCTTATCCCGCGCAATGCACTCTCGATCGTCACTGGCAGAAATAAGTTCGCCGGCGACGATGATCCGCGCAATCTGGCCTATGGTCGTATCCTCACCAGTCCGCATGCGCATGCCGTGATTCGTAAGATCGATGTCTCACAGGCGAAGGCGCTCTCTGGTGTGTTCGCTGTATTGACCTATAAAGATGTGCCGCGTATCCCTTATACTCGCGTCGAGTGGAGCCCGGGACTCGATCCTATTCAGGATCAGTATTGCCTGGATTACGTGATGCGCTATGTAGGAGATCGTGTCGCCGCAGTAGTGGCAGAGACGCCTGAGCTCGCTGAAGAGGCGCTACAGCTTATCGAGGTTGAGTACGATGTTCAGTCACCGATACTGGACCCGCGGCAGGCACTGGAACCGATGGCTGCACGTGTGCATCCTGAATTAGAATCGAAGGGTATTCTGGATGCTGCTCGTAATATCGCAACGCGTATCCGTTCAGAGGTCGGGGACGTCGAGCGTGGTTTCACTGATGCAGATCTGATTGTCGAGAGCGAGTATATCGTGCCACCGACGCAACAGGCCCCCATGGAACTGCATACGGTTACAGCGTATCTGGATGAGAAGAATATTCTGGTTGTTCGCACTAATAGCCAGGTGCCGCAGCATATTCGTCGTACGTTAGCACAGATCCTGGGCCTCCCATTGCGCCTTATTCGTATTGAGAAGCCACCCCTGGGTGGTAGCTTTGGCGCACGGCAGGAGGTCGGTCTTGAGGATCTCTGTGCGCTACTGACCCTGACTGCGCGGCGTCCTGTGCGCATGGAATATTCACGCGCTGACGAGTTTCGTTCTGGTAGTGCGCGCCGCCAGCATGTCCTACGCTTGAAGTCTGGTATCAAGCGCGATGGGACATTGCTGGCTAACCAGATGGTCGTGCTGGCTGACACGGGTGCCTATGGGACACATTCTTTGACGGCACCTAATCATGGCGCGAGCGCGATGGCTCTCTATCCCTGTTCCAATATGCGCTTCGTTGCTGAGGTGTTGTACACGAACCACGCTCCGGCAGGCGCGTACCAGGGCTACGAAATGACGCACGAGTTTTTTGCTCTGGAAGCACATATGGATGAGATTGCCCGGCGCCTCGGTATGGATGCTCTGGAGTTGCGACGTCATAACTGGATTCAGGCAGGAGATCGGTATCCGTTCTCAGGGGCGACCGGCGCACTGCGAGAAAGCTCAACCCTGGTTGAGAGCTGTAATCTGGCAGCGTGCGCGAATGTTGTGGCGGAGCGCCTGAGTTGGTCAGAGCGGCGCGGACGATCGAGCAGCGATCGCTATCGACGTGGTGTAGGGCTTGCTCTCTCCTATCATGCGGACTTCGCGGTCGGCGCGGGGACCAGTGGCGCAACGATCAAGGTCAACGAAGATGGATCATTCGATATCTTTGTGAGCCGGAGCGAGAACGGGACGAATATCCATACTTTACTGGCCCAGGTAGCGGCAGAGGTATTAGGTGTCGAGATCGATGATATCTTGCTGCACTCTGAGAATACCGATGACGCTCCTTTCGAGATCAATGTCAATGATACCTCCGCCTTCTATGCTATCGGCGGGGCTGTCAAGAAGGCGGCTGAACAGGTGCAACGACAACTGCTCGCTGTCGCCGGTCGGATGCTCAATATCCTGCCAGAGAGCTTGAAGATTCATCATGGGATCGTGAAGAGTCCACGTGGTGAACAGATGACGGTTGCCCAGGTCGCGACATACTCACTCTACAATGAGCGTCGTCAAATCATGACTACCGCCTCCTGGAAAGCGCTAGCGCAGATCCCCTTTACCTTTGCCGCCCAGGGTGCCGAAGTCGAGATTGACGTTGAGACCGGTGGTATCCGCGTACTGAAGTTGATCACTGCCGTAGATATCGGGCAGACGCTCAACCCTCTCATCCTGGAAGGTCAGATTGAAGGGACTGTGACACAGGCATTGGGTATGAGCCTGAGCGAGGAGCTGTTCTATGATGCACAGGGCAACCCTCTGGTCCTCAACTGGCAGGATTATCACGCGTTTTCTGCCTCTGAGATGCCCGAATTGCAAACATTCCTGTTAGAATCGCATGTGTCCTCCGACCTGTTCGGAGCAAAGTCTGCCACCAGCGTCCCGTTGTATGGTATCGCACCAGCCATAGCGAATGCGATACTAGACGCAACAGCTATCAGCGTCCACCAGTTACCGTTCACTCCTGAACGGATACTACGCGCCCTACATATCTACATGGCGCGCCAGACGCAAGCTGCTGAAGCTCAGCAGTAAGCTAGCATTGAGTACCCCTTTGACCACGTAGACTATATAGGCTATGTAGCGGCGATGGTCGATATACGCATCCCTGACTGAAGCATCTGGAGAGATCCAATGCTCTGGTTGGGGATGTGTTCTGTTTGCTATCTCTTCGCACTTATACAGGTGGAAAGAATCGCAGAAGCCCTTCTCCGATGTGCGTATTTCCTATTTTTCTATTGACAGGTTGACCTTTATCTCTTATACTTCTACTATGTTCATAGTTATTTAGCTATATAGTTATTGAGAGTGAGAGAGCAGTTGACGCATGGAGTTTTACCTTGAAAAGCGTAATGGGGTCTCGCCCTATATGCAACTGGTGCAGCAGGTCAAGCAGGCATTGCGCCTGGGATTGCTGATGCCAGGAGATCAACTGCCGACGGTACGCGAGGTGATGACACAGATCGCGATTAATCCCAATACTGTCTTCAAGGCGTATCGCGAGCTTGAGCATGAGGGCCTGGTTGAGAGCCGTCCCGGGCTGGGTACGTTTGTGTTGAAGTCTCTGGCGCATCCTTCACTGGAACATCAGGAGGGATTACGTAGCGATCTTTTGCACTGGCTGCAGAGTGCCATTCAGGCTGGTCTGGATACCGAGAGTATTGAGGCCCTTTTTTCGGCTACCTTACAGCAGGTGCAAAAAGCAGATGTGCCTCCAGAAAGCTGATTTAATTTTGCTGCAAGCAAGAAGAGCGGCAAATACATGGAGCGTAGATTTTTGTTGGCTCTAAACATAGAAATAGAGAAATGTAATTATGAATAACATTTTAGAAACACAGGGGCTTGGCAAGCGGTATCGCAATGGTTGGGCCTTACAAGAGTGTACTTTACATCTTCCCAAAGGCCGAGTGGTGGGTTTGATTGGCTTGAATGGAGCCGGTAAGACGACGTTTATGCGGCTGGCGGCTGGTCTGCTTATCCCTGACGCTGGTAGCTTGCGTGTTTGTGGTGAAACGCCTGCTCCCAACTCATGTGCTTTCTTAGCGAATATCGGTTTTGTACCACAGGAACATGGTCTCTATCTCGATTTTTCGGTGCGTGAGATGTTGACTCTGGGACGCAAGCTCAACAAACGTTGGGATGAGACATTGGTCAAGAGATCGCTGGACCGTTTACATATTTCCCCGCAACATAAGGTAGGCAAGCTTTCCGGTGGACAGCGGGCCCAACTGGCGCTGGTCCTGGCTATGGCGAAGCAGCCGCAACTTCTGTTGTTGGATGAGCCACTCGCCAACGTTGATCCTCTGGCTCGCCGTGAGTTTATGAAGATGCTTATGGAGATGGCGGTAGAACAGGAAGTTACGATCTTGATCTCTTCGCATATCCTCTCCGATCTCGAAAATACCTGTGATTATCTGATCATCCTCTCTTCATCACGCGTACTCCTGGCGGAAGATAGCGAGCAGTTGCTTGCTATGCATAAACGCGTGATTGTACCCGAAGAACATGTTGCCCTCTTGGCTGCTCAGCATGTTGTCATACAAAGCAGTCAAAGTGGCCGTTCTTCTTCACTCTTGTTGCGTTTGAACGGACCACTGGTCGCGGAACCCAACTGGCAGATCAAAGACATCACGCTTGAAGATATCACGCTTGCCTACCTGGAACTGCCTGTTGACTCGTTAGCTCACGTCGCGCCTACGAAACAGGAGGTATTTTAATGTTCTGGCTCACCTGGCGTCGCCATCGCTGGTTGTTCCTGATTGGTGCGCTGCTCTTATTCGCTTTTAGCGCCTTTTTCATCAACAATGGATTGGCTATCTATCACGTCTATGATACGTGCCATACAAATGTAGCGCTTTGTGTGAATAAGCTGTACAGTAGCCAGATTGATTTAAATCATCCGCCACAGATCGTTCAGTATTTAATAGTGCTGCCTTTATTAATTGGGGTGTTTGTGGGTGCTCCATTGCTACCTGGTGAGCAACGTACGGCATCGTTTATCCGCACACAGGGAGTCACGTTGCAGCGCTGGCTCACGATCAAACTCGGTCTGATTATTCTGGCTACATTGTTCTTTACCGTGGTACTAGCACTGGTGCTGGCCTGGTGGACGCCGCCTATATTCGCTCTCAATGTAGAATTCAGATGGTCTTATTATGAGAGCACTGGTTATGTGCTGATCGGCAAAGCGCTGTTTGCATTATTGTTGAGTATCACTATTGGTGCGCTAATACGACGTACGTTGCCAGCCATGGTCGTCACGTTTTTTCTCATGATTGTCCTGATGATAGGCTTGAATGCTGTTTATCCTCATATTCTGCCTCCGACCAGCCATCTTTATCCTGTCTCTGTTGCGTTAAACGGTGCCGGTAGCGAAATGCCAGCTGATAGTCTACTCATCACTTCAGGCCCTGTGGATCAGAACGGACAGTCGATAGCGTGGAATAATATTAATACGTATTGTAGTTTACCCTCTTCTGACAATGTCTCCAATGCCTCATTGGTACAATGTGGAAAAGATAAACATCTGCAATGGGAAGTTGTCTATCAGCCAATCGAGCACTACTGGCCTATGCAGATCATTGAGAGTTCGGTGCTACTGCTCCTCTCGTTGCTGCTTTTGCCTGTGATCTACTGGCTCAGTCGCAGGTACCTTCAGTAGTCTCTTGTATCAGTGTCAGAGAGTTTGTGCAGAGTCGCTGCTGAATGAAAGTTTTTGCCTTTTCATTCAGCAGCGACTCTTCTTTTTTAGCGCGCTTATTATCTATTGAGTAGGTAATTGTGCAAAATAAGTATGCATAAGTACATTCTGTATACTAATGAAAGAAGGCGAGTTAGCGTTGCATGTGCGGTAAAAAAACTGCGCCATAATGCTGATATATAGCGTTATGGAATGTATGGAGCCCATCCAGACTCCAGAGTACTATACGTATTTCCATTGATAGGTCTTGCGCTCATTCCCTGCTATAATGCAAACGGGATACAATTAGTTCAGAATGGGAGTCGCCTATGGCTCGTCGTTACGATCCACAAAGCTCACCAAAAGAGAATATGCAGCTCTTTTTACGCTCTATACCGTTAAAACTAATGGTGTTGTTGCCAATTATTCTTGTTGTAGCAATACCTACATACATTTATGCCGCACACGCTGGCGGGACTGTCGTCCCATCGGTCACGAATTTGTTCTACAATCTCTCAAATGGCCCGGCTGCGTCGGCACCAACTCCTGTACCGGACTATCCAACAGTGCTGCCTCGTGTTGGCTCGATTGCTTATAGCGTCGCAGCAGGTGATAGTTGTGATGGGATTCTCGCGCAGCAGATGAATATGAGTAGTGCTAGTGAGGTATTTAGCGATGCTAATCCTCCTACAGTAAAGGCGCTGAATCAGACATTGGGCTTGGATTGTCACCAGTTACAACCGGGGATGCCGGTGAAATTGTCGCCACAATATCCGTTGATGGCGTTTGGTGGTTTAATTACCAAAGTTTCTGGTACTACTTCTCGTGTGGCCTTGCCTACGCCTTTGATTCCTGTGCCAAATGCGCAAGATCAGGGACCAGATTGTTCCAATGGTTGTCAGTTAACAGTACGTATTGCCTCTAATGTGACCGTCGGCGTTGATGTCTCGACCTCGCTGCAGGTAAAACTGGGATCCTGGATCTGGACGCAGGCCATGATGCCTCTTAAGGAGGTCAGTGGGTTCCCTGATTATCCATATGTAGATCAGAACGCACCGATTAATGGCATGACGCTACGAGCCTGTGATTTTCAGGTTGATAATACGCACGACGATAACTCGGCGTCTTGTAGCGATATTCAACCCAATACTATTGCGAGCGATGGCGGTTCCTGGCTGGTTGGAGTCGTCGGTTCCTCCGGTCTGAGCCACTGGCATTATAAGATCAATGCTCCGGTTGGGACCCAGGTCCTGGCCTGGCTTGCCATGGATAGCAATGGCAATCTGAGCTATCATGCTGGCGATCCGTTGTATCGTTACGATGCGAAATCACAATTGTATGTAAAGCTGTAAGTGGGCAGGCTGCACGTCATTCAGCGTCGGGCTCTTCTATCTATGATAGAGATGACCTGGCGCTGATTCTGTTTAGTGGAGAGTGAAACGTGTTGAGCATCACTTTAAAATGATGCCTGACACGTTTTATTCTAGTAAAAGAGCCACGTTTTATTCAATAACCAGTGTTACGGTATTGAAGCATTGCTATCGCGCTATTGTCAGCAATGGAACAGTGTGCTAAAACGTTATATAACTTGTAAGAAAATGTATGCGTATAGAAAGAGTAGGAGCTTGCACGCTCTCTACAATCTTTCATGCATTGGAGTGATTTATGGCTGACCTTGAGGGGAGAACGCTTGATCGGTATAAACTGGAAGAGCTTATGGGGAGAGGGGGGATGGCAGATGTCTATCTTGCGTATGACCCCCACTTTGAGCGCCAGGTTGCTGTCAAGGTATTTAAGCGCGAGGATGAAGATCTGCTACGCCGCTTTGTGCGTGAAGCTCAGATGATGGCATCGCTGAGTAATCCGCATCTGATGCCAGTGTATGATTCTGGCTCGAGTAAACTGGATGGCGTGAATATTTATTATATCGTGATGCCCTTTATGGATGGTGGTACGCTGCGTTCTCGTATTCGCAAACAACCACTTACGCTCAAGCAGTGCTGCACCTATACACGTGAGATCGCTTCAGCGCTGGATTATGTGCATTCTCAGGGTATTATCCATCGCGACATCAAGGCCTCGAACGTATTGCTTGATGCGGATGGGCGCTGCTATCTCGCCGATTTTGGCATTGCGCGTACTGCTACCGAATCGACGCAACTTACCAGTACTGGGAATGTGCTAGGGACCGTCGATTATATCGCTCCGGAGCTATTTGAATCTGATCACCGGGCTGACGAAAAGAGTGATCTCTACTCCTTTGGCGTCTTGCTCTACGAGATGGTTACCGGACATCTTCCCTTTACGGCAGAGAATATGATCGCCGTTGTCACTATGCATATCAATAATCCTCCACCATCGCCGCGTAAATATGTGCCAGAGCTCTCTCCGCTGGTTGAACGTGTCCTATTGCGTGCTTTGGAGAAGCGACCGGAGATGCGTTATGAGAATGCTTCCGATCTGGCTGAAGCCTTCTGCCGTGCAACAAGTACACGTCTGACGCGCAAGATTACCGCAGTCGAGCCCCCAACAGAGATTACTCCACGCAGTAATACTACGCTGCCTACAGTTTTTCCGCCCGTGCCCGTCGTATCTTCAGTACCCAAAGCAGCTAAAGCGCCGTCGTATCCTCCACAGATCACGCGTAGTACCGGGTATCAAGAAGCGCTACCCGGACGCCAGAATCTGAGTACACAGGTACCCCTGCAAAACTCTGAGTATGGACCTGCTCCTATCCAGGTCGCCCCGTATCCCTCCAATCCGCGTAAGAACACACATGGTCCAACTGGGTTTGTCGCTGCTCTGGTAATTATCGCGTTACTGGCAGTGATCGGGGCGACCGTCTTTGTCGTGGTGGGTACTGGTAGTGGTTTCATTGGGAAGGTTACACCTACACCAACAGCGACTCCTGATCTGGCAGCGACCTCGTCGGCCGCCAGCGCTACCGCCTTGCAGCAGTCTCAGAACTCTACTTCGACTGCGCAAGCAAAGGCGGTGAATGCGACGGCGACGGCCCAGGCCAAAGCGACCGCGACTGCGATTGCGCATATCCAGGCGACGGCGACAGCCCAGGCTAAAGCGACTGCCGTCGTGATTGCACATGCGACGGCGACCGCTGCTGTCATTGTAACGGCGACGTCGGGTACGCCAGCCTACTCCGATCCCCTGACCGATGCGACAAGTCAGAATGTAATTGCTGCCCAGTGGGATAACGGCAGCGGCTGTGCATTTCATAGCGATGGATACTATGTGAGTACGAACTTTGTGTCATCGTTGAAGGGTTGCCACGAAGCAGGAAAACAGTTTCAGAACTTTGCGGCGCAAGTAGATATGGTCATTCAGAAAGGGCACTCCGGTGGTCTCTTCTTTCGTATGAGTACAGATCCGCTGGGTGGTTTTAGTGGATATCTATTTGAGTTAGATAATCAGGGGAACTACAAAATCTCTGCTTCCAATGATTTTAGCCTGAATACAGCTACTGTCTTGCGGGATTGGACGGCTTCATCAGCGATCAAGACGGGGACTGTAAAGAACCGGTTGCAAGTTATTGCCAAAGGTGGTGCGCTCTCCTTTTATGTCAATGGTACCTTCCTGGCTGGCCCTTCTATCACTGACTCAACCTATAGTTCAGGTGATATTGGTTTCCTGGCAACTGCCAACAAAGGTAATGATGCCAATGTCATCTATAGTAACCTGAGCATCTATCCACAATAGAGGGTGCTCTGATTGCTATTCACGTGGATGCAGCAGTTTATACTCGACCGCGAAGGCTGCTGCCTCGCTACGACGAGAGAGTCCCAGTTTTTCTAGAATATGACTGACATGATTGCGCGCCGTCTTCTCGCTGAGATACAATGCCTCTGCGATCTGCTTGTTCGTATAACCACGTGCTACCAGTGCCAGGACTTCACGCTCACGTTCAGTGAGATCGTTGCCGGGCGCAGCAGGCGTGGTGTGGGTGGTACGCTTGCCTTGAGCCAGTGTCGACATCTGTGCAAACGCTTTACTGGTGGCCTCGGGCGGTAAGAGCGATGCTCCGCTTGCTACCTTGCGTACCGCTTTCAAAAGTTCGCTGCGGCTGACATTCTTGATCAGATAACCGCTGGCCCCAGCGATTAATGATGCTGCTACGGCCTCATCATCGGGAAACGAGGTGATCAGCAGGACAACTAGCGTAGGATACTCGCTCTTCATCTCGCGACACGCCTCGATGCCTCCCATCTTCTCCATCCTGATATCCATCAAGACGACATCAGGAGCCAGGACTGGGATCTTCGCTAACGCCTCCGCGCCATTGCTGGCCTCACCTACAACTGAGATATCGGACTCTAGTTCAAAGGCTGCACGCATCCCAAGGCGCACCACTTCGTGATCATCAACGATCATTAAACGTATTCTGGTCTCTGTCATCTAAGGTCTCCGTCCTGTTGCCTGCTACTCGGTAGGGATACTAATATGGACAACCATTCCGTTATCCTGTCCGGCTGTAATGGCAAAGATTCCACCTAATTCTGTTGTGCGTTCTCTCATCCCTTGAACGCCGCGTCCAGAGTAAATACGTAGATCATCTGCTCCATTGACACGTGCCAACTGCAAGCCTGCTATATTCTGTCTACTATTCGTGTCATCCGCACTATTCAATCTATTTAAGATATTCACACCATTATCACAGATATCTACTACGATCTGCTCTAACGTAAATTGTAACCTCACTTCAAGTTGTGTTGCTCCTGCATGCTTGTAGGCATTGGTGAGCGCCTCCTGAACGATGCGGAAGATGGCGGTCCCAACCTGCGCATACCGATGTGAGTGTCGATACTGCTTGCTATAGAGATCCTCAGAGCCGAGTACAGAGAGGCGTGTCGGTAGATCGCTGATCGTTTCAAACTCCAGGATCTGGGTATTGAGCATATGGGTGAGTGTGGTTGTACCGCTCATCAGGGGCTTTAACGAAAACATATAGTTGCGTGTCTCCCACAGGGCCTGCTTGGCCGTTGTGACAAGCTTATGCAGGCGCTCCTGTAGAGGGACCAGCATCTCTGCCTCTGCGGTATCGAGTTGTTCGGCGATGCGTTCAACTTGAGCCTCACTGGTTTCGGCCTGTAGACTGAGCATGTAGGTGAGTTGTGAGATGCCGTCATGGATTTCACGCGCGATACGACCACGCTCTGCGTTGGCAGCCAGTTCAACTGTCTGTTCGGAGAGACGAATATTGTCCAGCGCTACTAAGAGTTGTGTGCCCGCAATTGTAAGGAAGCGTTCATGTTGAAACGAAAACGGTGTCGCGCGGCGACTCTCGGCTCCTAGAATAATCTGGGTATGATCACCGATGTGCAATGGTAGATAGAGGCGTGCGATCCCATCTGCTTCAAAGGTAAGCAATTGAGACTGCGTCTGTTGTACCTGCTTGATAAGTTGAGTGCTGATATCAGGCCATCCTTCGACCGAGGGTGATGTCTCGCTGTAAATCAGTGTGCCTGGTAGCGTATTATGTGTAGGTGTTGGTGTCAGATCGACCAGTGCGATGATCAAACGATCAAAGCGTTTATACATAATAGGAGGGATACTGTGTTTGATCAATTCTTGGCGGCTGCCTACATTTCTGAGTAATGTCTCACCAAGATGAGCAAAGGCGGATTGCGTACGTGCATTCTCGCGTTCGCGTAATCGGCTGCTGGCATAGCTTTCAAGCAGATTGGTCATATAGGCGACCAGGATAGCCAGAATCGGCGTATCGATTAAGGATCCGATAATATCGACCGTATTCGGTGTATAGGGAGCCAGATGAGGATTCCAGCCTGGTGCCGGCACAAGCATTCCGATGATCGCGAAGAGATCGTAGCCCAGGGCCGCCAGGAGTCCACCACGATAGCGATAGGTAGCGGCAGTGGCAAAGACCGCTGACATCCCATAGCGATAAAAAGGGGAACCCACACCGAATGGTGGATTCGAGAAAGTTCCGCTATAATACAGAATAAGGCCACAAATAATAACATCCATCGCATAGATAGTGCTATTCCAATAGCGGTTGTATGTTTGTACGAGAGGTGGTAGAATCTCAGATTCATTGGTGGGGCGTTGCCTGGTGTGAAACGTAAAGCGTTTCACAAAGCGTGGGAGCAGAACCTGGATAACAGGAGCATAGAGTGTTACGAGGAGCGTCTCAACAAAAGTAATCACCAAAAGCAGGGTGGCAATTTGATAGAATGATATATATGGATTGTAGTAGTGTGTATGGGAGAAGAGAATTACCAGCAGCGCGTAGAGCCACATGCTCCAACGCCAGACCAGGAAGAAGTAACTGGGGGTAACACTAAGCCGGCGTACCGTTGTTTGCGGGACTGTGCTGGCTTTAAAAGAATGCTCGACCTGGCTCATAACCTATAGTGCTCCTGGCGAGAAATGATATCTGTCTCCGCTATCCACCTCTACTTCTTAGTATAACAGAGTAGAGCAGTAGATAGGTATGTTTTCTCGTATTATTACCGTAAAATCCTATTGACATATTGCCTGGTATATGTGGTATTTTATGAGTTATACACAAAATTTCCACCTGTCGCGTTCTAAAAAAGAAGAGGAGATGAGAATGTTCTCCTGAACGTAAGTTTGTAAGGAGAACGATGCTGATCCGCGTAAGCGGAAAGGTCTTAGCCAAGCCCATCCCAAAACGGTTTCTCGCAAGGAGCTGTCTCATACGAAAGGAGGCGCGCATATCCTCCTAAACCTAGACGTTAGGGAGTATCGCGCGAACGTAAAGATGAAAAAAACCGAACGTAAACGCTCTTCGTTATTGGCGAATCTGGGCGACTTGAATCGACCTCTGCGTGTTCGACCTGTCCGGTATATGAGTCGCGAATGGTGGGCAGTTGATGCTGCGGATACATGGCCTGGCATGGTAATGGACTTACGTCGCCTGGGTTTTGAGGCTCAAGCTCTCGCTGATGAGGTTCTGGTGCGTGAGAGTGGGCCAATGTACGAGCCTCAGATGGAAGGCCCTACTGGCGCTGAAAATCTCAAGCCATTCCCACTCATCCGTCAGACGATCACTGTGCATAAAGATGCGGATCGCTCTCAGTATGTGGATTACAGCTATGCTGATCTTTCCAACAACTACATCTTCGAGGACGTAGAGGATGATGACGAAGGTGTAGAGGATGAGGAGGAGACGGAGGAGATAATCGAAGATTCGGATGTGGAGTAGTACCATCCGGTCTATTTTTATAGAGTGAAAAAGAGAGAAGACGGCTTGCCGTTCAATTATTCGCGCTTGCTGTGCCATAATAGGACGGCAAGTCTACACGCTCATTTTTATATGCAGAGATCAGAGATACACCTTTATCATCTAAAGGCGTATCTCTTTCTTTATTACTTGTTTATGCGCAAGTCCTGGCTATACCAGGATTGATAATTCTGCTATAATGAAATCCAAAGCATGTGTTACCAGGAAGATGCCTGGCGAAGTTCGTTGGAACATTAAAACTTCGAGGAGTGAACCTATGCAGAAGGATTCTGAGCAAGAATTGCGGCCCATTGTTGTGCAGATTGAAGAGGCTCCTGTCGAGCAAGACAACCTGTTTGGAACACCGGTTGTTCTGGATGAACAGGAAGGGACGAGCGCGGCGTATGCGACCGCGTACCAGGCAATCTTGACGAATCAGTCAAGCCTTGCCGAATGTATTGAACCATATAAAAAAGATTTACTGTTACGCGGCAAATCCAACTATACTATTACATGCTTTCTCTCTGATCTTAAGATGCTTGGCGATTTTCTAGGACGGGATACACCGGTTGGACGCATTAACAAAGACGATGTCACTAACTGGTTGATGAAGCTCAAGTTTGGCACTCCTGGCGTGACCCCTGCGCCGAAGACGATGGCTCGTCGCGTAACTTTCCTCAAGAACTTTTTCTCCTGGCTTGAACATGAGCATATCGTTAGCGAAAACCCCGCTTCAAGTCTGGCTTTAGAGCGCCCGATGCCACCGTTGCCTGAGCTATTGACGAATGAAGACGTACAGCTTCTGCTGGATACAGCACAAGATGACGCTCGCTGTCAGAGTCTGATCTATCTGGTCTTGAAGGGTGGTCTCAAAAAAGAAGAGGTCATGGGTCTGAAAGTGCATCATGTAGATCTGGTCGACCCTGCGGTACCGATGGTGACGGTGCGTTTCGCCGTATCGACGAACAAGCAGCACCGTGAGCGGCGTGTCGTAATGCCACCCGAGTTTACCAGTATCTTCAGACGCTATCTTAGAGACTATCATGTCAACGATATAGTCTTTGCTTGCACTGACCGCAACCTGAACTATATCCTTGCACGAGCGGTTAAATCGGCCGGTATTCAGAAGCGTGTCACACTCCAACTTTTACGCGATACCTTCGCCGTACAGCTATTGCAGGATGGCGCATCCTTCGATACATTACGTGAGAAGTTAGGGCTCTCGGACGAAGCCTGGCTGGAGTCGAAGGAGAAATATCGCCGCCTGGCCTTCCCTAACAGCTCACCAGAGAAAAGTAATAGGAAGAAGCATGGTAAGCAGGACGAGATCCCTCAAGAATCGGTTGAGCAGTAAGCCTGTTACGGCACTACACGAGCAGGGAAAAGCTACTCGCGCAGGGAAAAGCTACTCGCGCAGTGCCGTAACCGTCTAATGCCGAGGCCGTTTTCCTGGTGGTGGAGGCGTTGGTGTTACAAAAAAGTGTAGGGCTTTGCGTTTCAGCCTCCGATTGAGGAGTAAGATATTGATAATGATCGCTACAATCGCTAACGGCCCGAGGCAGATCAAGCCCAGGCCATAGGTGAAGACCGTTGCTACGATCATCAGCGGCCAGTAGATAAAGATACTACCCAGCAAGAGGAGCACTCCGACCGTGGTCTCTTTGCCCATCAACCAACCAATCCCGAAAAGGCCAAAGAGCGAGAAGATAAACTCTGCAATCAATGCCTTATCGTCTTTATTGGAGAGTATATAGCCCGGTGAAGCGCCTGGATGCGCTCCCTGCTTCGTGTCTTGCTGTTCCCTGGCCGCTGTTCTTGCTGATGCTGTTAAAGGGGGTCTGTTGCCCTGTAATCCTTGTGAAGGAGGTGTTTGCTGTGAAGGTACCGTCGCGTAACCAGCATACCGTCCGTTGATCCGTCCTGCATCCGTGTGTTGCCGCACGCTATCATAGGTCTCATACATTTTGGGTTCGGTATAGACCATGTATTGAGTGTTAAGTGTACCGCCGCATGCAGGGCAGAATTTTTTGCCGGGATCTTTAATCTCCGTGCCACAACGTTCACAAAGCATGGTATAGTGGGTCCCTCTAGAACATCGCAGGTCGCGCATTCATCGTATGTATCGGCTGACTTGTCTTCTATCCTTATATACGAAGAGAGTACTCTTCGGTTGCTACAAAAACGCTTCAGGGAGTGGTGATTGTCCAATGTTGTGCTGTTGCACTTACCGTCAGACCACCTGTCTGTCTTGTCTGGACCTCCTGCAAGCCGGGGATAAGAGCGCTTTTAGCTAGATCACTCTGACCAGAACTCGTACTATTGGTAACCAGAGTCGCTTTTGTTTGATGCTGTGTAGGAGGTGTCACCACCAGTAATGATGGATGGGCTACACGTATAACATCAATGCATTCTGGCGTAAGTGTCTGATCCCGTCCTCCCACAACTTGTACGATCTCCGCTTGTAATTCGCTTGTTGATGTATGCTGTAATAGTTCTTTCAATGCATAGCTACTCTGTGCTGTCGCCCCTAACAAGAGCAAGCGAAGATTTGGAGCTACAAGTCTCACAATCATCCCGTCATCCAGTATCTCATTGCTCCCCTTATGCGACAATTGTAATGGAGGCCAGAGTATCTCCAGGTGTAGTTGCGTGCCTATTGATATGCTTTGTCCCTGACCTACTGTTGCATAGGAGAGATGCTGTTCATCTATTGTACGCCGCCAGCGAACATAGGTTGTATTGGGGTGTAGCATACCAGCGTCAACGACTGTCTGTACACTATAGCGGGTAATCACATCCTGTAAGCCAGTGAGATGATCAGTGCGAGGAACGGTCAGTAACGCGAGATCTATCGAGCGTTGCCAGGGTGGAAAGTGGCTATCCAGCGTCTCCGCCAGCGATGTCGCATCCGGTCCCCCATCAATCAACGTCACCGAGCCATCGGCACCTTGTACAAGGATCGCTTCACCCTGCGCAGCCTGCCCTGGCGGTCCAACATTGAGAAATGTGATTGTAAGTTGTCCGTTATTAGTGGCACGTTGTGATATCAGTGCCGTAATCCCCAGTAGTAGGACAGCACCACCGATATACAAACCATATACAATACTTTTATGTTGTCGCGTCGCCTTTCTTTTAGTGGCACCATGTGCAGCCAGGACTATTGGTGTTTTTGTACCTATGTGCAGAGAGAGTGAATGGTAGGTATAGACTGCAAGGGCAGCTATTATGAGCACAACATAATAGAGCCAGGATAGCGTACTACTGACCTGTTTCACAAGGAGATAGGCATGTGGTAGAGATGCGCACCATGTAATAGTCTGGCTCGTATACCAGAGCAGTGGCCAGGTTATCCTGCCTATCCATTGGGCGAGTGGCAGCGCTATAAGGCCCGTAAAACAGAGCGCTAATCCCAGCGTCACCAGGATACCGAGTAAGGGGACTGTCAGCATGTTGGCGAACGGCGCTATAAATGATACCTGCTGAAATGTGAGCGCAAAGATCGGGAGTGTTGCCAGTTGGGCTGCTAACGTGACTGCTCCTGTCTCGGCAATCATATGGCCTCCAGGCAGTGCTGCGAGGAAGTGCAGGCGTTGTTGAATCGTGGGTGTAAAGAGCACGATCCCTAGCGTCCCCAGGAACGAGAGCAGAAAGCCAGTGTCCCACAGGATCGTGGGATCTTGCACGCTCATGACCAGTGCTGTGAAGGCCAGTGCTGTATAGACATCGTAAGTGCGCCGAATGCGCGGTGCCAGTACCAGCAGACTCCCCATCACGCCTGCCCGTAGTGCCGCTGCTCCTGCACCACTGAGCAGCGTATAGAGTGCGATACTCACGATCACGAGTAGCGTCTGCAACCACTCTCCGAGTCGATGGTTCCGACCAGGCAGATATGTTGCCAACCGACCTGTATAAAGCCAGCGTGTACCGCTCGTAATGAGACCGGCGACGATCGTGACTTTAAAACCACTGGGGACGATAAGGTGTGCGGTTCCAGTAACATTAAAGGCGAACGCGAGCGATGTTAGGGCTGGCGTGCGTAGTCCAAGTACGATTGCTATTAGCAGAGCGGCTAGGGGTTGAGGAAGTGTGCGGGTAATGATCGCTGCGCAGCGAACACGAAGATGATAGAGCTGTGTGAGTAGAGGATTGCCGCTACCACTGGAGATGCTGATACCGGGAAAATCCATTACGGCCTGAAACGTTGCCGCAGTATGTGCTGAAGGGGCTGCTACCTTGCCATAGAGTGTGACACTATCCCCATAGTTTGCTCCATAGGGATCTTCCAGGAGCGTTCCATTCGTCACTACCTCAATCGTACCGTGCACCGGTTTCCATATATAGCTAGTACCCGGGCTTATCTCAGTTACCGCGACTGTCAGGATACGCGCATGAGCTGAGAGCCGTGGTTCAGCCGAGACGTTGCCATTGACATTGACCAGTGCCGGACCGATCGCTTTCACGATTGATTGTGGATCGTTGGCAGGCAGAGCTAGTGTATAGCGCCATGCTCCTGCACACAGAAAGCAGAGCATCAATAGCGATAGACGGCGCTCTCTGTGTGACCATTGAAAGACCGTAACCAGGATTACAGCAGCCATGAGTCCAAAGAGTATGATCGGTGGAAGCTGTTTGGCTGCTGCGAGCACGATACCAGCCAACCAGGCTATACTGATCAGAATGAGTGGAAAATTGCGCAACTCGTGTATCCGCAATCCCCACCACACCAGCAATATCCGTCGTTGCCGTCTATCCACTATATTGAATAGATCCCACACCCTCTTCATCCGCCACATCGGCTCCATCCATTCACCCCATTTACTTTTTGATTGTATTGATAGAACAAGTAATCAAGTGCAATTAGACACTAACCTTATTCTTGATCTTGCTATACATTGACTTACTGACAGCCAGTGAGAGTGCTGCTACTGATGCGTAGGGGCCATGTTGGACACGATAATCGATAATCTTTGCAGCGGACTTGCTGCTAATACTCAATGCCTGTTGTAGTTCAGTATTGGTAGCCGTATTCACATTAACTCTGGGACCCTGGTTTGCTGTTGCCGTCGTTGTGCTCCCAGCACTTCCGGTAGTGGCAGCACTGGCCGCATTGCCAGTACTGCCAGTATCTCCACCAACGTTCGCAGATGGAGTTTCGCCGATTAGCGATACATAGACTTCCTGTCCATCGGTCAGGCGAGCAGCCAGATTAAGAGCCGCCATATTGGCGTTTGGGAGAGGACCACCAGCCGCTTGCACGAGCTGATAGATGCGTGCATCTGTACTCAATGTATAGATGCCAGGATGATGGACTGCACCGACGATATACGCCTGAAGACCTGAGGTATCGTTGCTGCTCGCCACTGTATTCGTAGTCGTCGCATGACTTGTTACCTGTGTGCTATTGGTATTACTACTCAGCGTAGTCGTCGTGCCAGAGGTACCCGTAGTCGCTGTACTACTGAAGGGTAATGCTCCGGGCTGCCAGACCAGATAGAGGGCCACAAGCATAGTTGCGATCAGCCCTACTGATATCCAGCGCAGCATAGATTTTTTGGGAGGAGTAGGCTCTGTTACGTCGGGAGAAGCCGCAGGATCTGCGAGATCGCCAGGATCAGCAGGTATAGGTGTCTCTATAAGGTGAGGTGTAAAAAGTGAATATTGCTCAAAGCTCTTTTCTGCTGCATACAGTTCTGGTTGAGATATGCTCTGCTCAGGCATTTTTGGCATTGGTTGCAATTTTGTTATCTGAGGTATCTGAGGTATCTGAGGCATCTGTTGTGTGAGCTCATTGTGTAAGGATGACTCAGGTGGTTTACGTAAGCGTTGTGCATGTAATAAAGAATGGACCGGATAGACCGAAGGATAAGGAGAGAAATGTGGATCGCTTGAGCGTTGAGTAGAGCCAGAGAAGAGTATACGTGGAGGAACATGTGCTGGCGATTGAAAAGTTTGGGATTGGGATGTTTGAGATGTCTGAGCATTTTGAGTAGCTTGAGTAACAGGTTCAAGCGGTTGTTGTTCCGGTTTCATAAGAAAGCCCCCTTCGATCAACCTCAACCAATAAGCGCATCTGTCTATAAAATTTTCTGTCGATAAAAGGTATCTATAATACGATACAAAGCATAGCATGGGTGCCGAATAGTGAGATCTCATAATGAATACTCAGACAGCATAACATGCTATTTTATATATTTCAATATACAGAGCCAATACTAAAGTAACTGTAATAAGGCCAGTAAAATATATGTATATGTGAATAATTATATGTATATGTGAATAATCATATGAGCTTGTAGCGGCATGTAGATTATGAATCATGATGAGTATCTTTTCATGGAGTATTATTTGGATGGTAGGTAATGGAGGCCACTGAGAAGCTGACACGAGATGGTTAGAGAGCTTGAGTGTTCGCGTGCTTTGTGCTATAGTTGTATTTGAAATACGTTCCCGTAGCTCAGTGGATAGAGCACCGGTCTCCGAAACCGGGGGCGCTGGTTCAATTCCAGTCGGGAACATTTGTATGATGGGAGCTCGCAGAGCTCCTTTTTTTATTGCCCTTTTTCTGAAGACTGGTAGCCTATCTCTTTAAACCTGTAGCCTATCTCCCTAAAAACATGTGCTCTATCTCCGACCGGTGCTCTATCCACTGAGCTACGGGAACGTATTTCAAATACAACTATAGCATAGGCTATATTTACCTATCAATGACTATCGACAGTATACTTTAAATATCAACAATGATCAACAATGAACAATTAAAAGAATATAAGGAAAAGGTGTTAGAACGCGCTCAGGGCGAAATCTGAGAAGGCGGGTATAACTCTATCAATGAACCGTGCAAGGCTACCTCACGTTCACGTCACACGCATGCACATCGATTCCTGATACTCTCTGTACATGTCCCATGCAAGGGTAGAGGAGGGCAAAAACGCAGAGAAAACAAACGTAAGAAACGTAAGCGAAACGTAGAACACTTTTTATGTTATCTCGATTGGCTCTACAGGCTTGTTCAGACTATCAAAATAAGCAAGGTAGAAAAGTAGACCATAAGAACCATAGAAAAACATCTTACATTCATCACCTCCAGACAGATAAAGATAAGAAGTTAAGTAAAGTAGAACGTAGAAGATACGTATATATTCTTATCCTTCCCCTGCAAGGGTCTCCTATACAAAAATATATATAAATAAATAAATAAAAAACCTCTTTATATACGTATGTTCTATTTTCGTATGTTCTATACCCTTGCATGGTAACGTAAGACCTTTTTCTATGTTTCTCTATAGCTACTTTTCTACTTTGCTTATTTTGATAGTCTAAGCTGGCTCTACAGGCTGTTTCATGTTATGTAAAAAATATTCTACGTTGTATCTACGTTTCTTACGTTGGAGACAAAAAGAAGCCTGCCAGCAATCATACTGGCAGGTTGTGCGAAGTGGTTTACTTCTCTTCCCTTGCAGGGGTGACAAGCAGCAAGCAGGGATGTTAGGTCCCCTTTCGATAGCATATGAAGTGGCTTATAATACTGCATGTAAGCGTATGGATGTGGTATTTAACCAGCGAAACCAGAGCTTTTTATTGTGGTTATGTCGAGATGTATAGTCTCAGCATCAGGGTCAACATCTGGCCTGAGTAAGCATTGAAAAGGAAACAATCATGAAGATCAGACATGTCACGAATGATTTTGAGGATTCAGTTGTCATTGAGGATGGTGATTTTCATCTGGAGATCTGTTCTTTTCCTGGGCTCCCTGGTGAGTCTAATCTAACGGTCGGCCAGGTCGATAACAACGGCAATCCGATCTTTACCAAAGAGATCGCGCCAGCTGAGCTACCTGCATTCTTTTCTGCTCTCTTCAATTTTTCATCTGCGGCATAAAAAGTAGCTCTGACTTTTGCGCGCCAGAGCCATCATTCATCTGAAGAGTGGTTTCAGTTTGGCAATACAATGCTGATCTCATCAATTGTGGACATCGTGATGTCCAGGCTGGCCTGCTTACAGAGGAAGAGGCGGTACAATTGTATGACGTGCTATACTGCTAGTAGTTCGTCTACCACGTGTAGAAGTGAGTAACGGAGCCGCTCTAGCAAGGGCGGTGCTAGCAACACAAAAAGAACCTGCTACGCATAGTTTGTAGCAGGTTCTTTTTGTGTTTGGCTTATTGTTGCAGATGAGCATGAGCTATCTCATGCTCATCTTTGTTTGGGCAGCTCTCCACGCAGAGTCCCAGGGCTGTTCGTAAGTCAATCAGCCCTGGTAGAAGTATGTTCGGTGGCAATTTATGCGGCAACATGGTCGCCACGTCGTAGAAGCAGACGCCGCGGATCTCTGTTCGGGCAACGACCTGTTTACAAGGTTTGCAATAGATGCGCAGCATGTCACTCAGCGGCTTTACTGGAGCTTCAGTATATAACTCCCCAACGCCTGAATGATAAAAAGTAATTGACTCACCTTGCTCGACGACGGTAATCGAATGTGGCCTGGCTTGTTTTTCTGTTTGCATTGGTACTCCCTCAATTCTTTTTCTTCTCACTAGACTAGCGGATAAAAATCCCTCCATATTATTCTACCCTATACTATGGGTAGAAAGCATACAAGCCTTATTTATCCATCCATTTATTCCAAGCTACACAAATGGATGGAATATTTGTATCCTTGTGGTCGTGAGGGAGGATGCAATGATTTATTTGAAGATAAAAGAGGTCGCTGAAGCCAAGGGCATGAGTCAGGGGAAGCTATCCAGGGCCGCGGATGTCGATCCGAAGACTCTTCGTGATATTTTTCGTGATCCCGGTCGGAGCATAACGACTGAGACGCTTAATCGCCTGGCCGGGGCATTGGGCGTAGACGCTCGGGAGTTAATCGACTATGTGCCTGATGACAACAAAAAAGAGGCTCTTCCCTAGTCTAATGGAATTGAGGAAATGTACCTCACTTTAGCCTCTTCTCCGATGAGTATACCAGTAGCAGGCGCAAATGGTAGGATGTAAATAAACACCCTGATCATTCACACCGTGTTTTCTACCATTCTGTTATATAACCTCATGAACAATTACAATCTGCTTAAACTTGCGCCTCAGGCGCATGGAAGGCAGATTGAGGAATGATCCGCTTGAAAATAAAAGAGGTTGCTGCATTGAAGGGATTCAGTCAGAGGCAATTGATATTGAGATCTGGTGTTGACGTCAGAATAATAAAAAGAGTGTTGCGCGACCCATACACCAATATCACATTGCACACGTTGGACAAATTTGCAAAGGTTCTGGGGGTTGGTGCTGACATGCTCATTGAAAGCGTGCCAGATCCTGAATAAGCAATAAAAAAGAAGACTACTGAGGGAGATCTAGTAGCCTTCTTTTTTATCCTGAGAAGAATGAGAACCAATGCTGTCTGTAGAATACCATGTTATGCATTGCAGTGCAATGTACTGCTACTTCTACTTATCTACCCTTGCAAGGGGTTAGTGAGAGTAGAGCGGGCGTAGCTCTCCACCATTACGGCTACATGCGCCGCTCACACCTCCACTATGAGAATACTTTCCACTGACACACTCGTCTACATAGCCATTCGTACTTGTCCAGAAGGTGCTCACGCATGCGAAGTAGCTACAGAAGTCTGCATTCGGATTGTAAAGGAGACTGCCAGGCGTGAAGTTATAGCCCCACGGATTGCCGTTTACTCCAGCTGGCGGAGCTGGTGCTTGTGTAGGAGCTGGGGCCGGTGGTGCTTGCGTAGGCGCTGGTGCTGGTGGTTGTGTCGCAGTGGGCGCCTGTGCAGGCTGTTGTGTTGGCTGTGTCTGCGCGACGACCTTGGGCTTCGGTGTGCTCGTTGGCTTTGGCTTCACTGTTGGCGTTGCGTGAGGTGTAGACGTCGCCGTCGCTGCAACGCGTGGCGTTGACTGTGTTGATGCCTGGGCGGGTTGATTTGGTTTGTTCGCTGTCGGAAATGCAGTTGTGCAGAGTCCGCATAAAGCTAAGACGCCGATCAGAGCCAGGCAGCCGATGCCAGCTTTTGTACGGCGACGTTGTCGTCGGAACCATCCTGTTTTCTTCGGTGGTGCTGGAGGTTGCTGCATTGGCTGATACGAGTTGGGCATGGTGTTTTGATAAGAGTTGGGCGTGTTTTGGTAGGGATTTTGATAGGGATCCTGATTGAAGTTGTTCGACATTGATTTCCTTCCATAGATATACTTTTATGCATTGCGCGCAATAGTATAAACGGATGAGTCATAGAATAGTAAAATAAAAGAGAGATCACTTTTATGATGATCTCTCTTCTTTCCCTTGCAAGGGATTATATAAGTTGTCGCGACTTGCCACCCAGGTCATCTGCAATCGCCATGAACTGCTCTAATGCATTTTGTAAATCTTCGATGATACTGGCGGCGATCTCGGCTGGTGGTGGAAGATTGTCGGTTCCCTCCAGACTCTGATCACGTAGCCAGAAGAGATCCAGGCTGAGCTTGTCTCGTTTACTAAGCTCTTCGTAGCTGAAACAGCGGAACCGCTCGCTCTCGTGCCTCTGGCGTCGATCGAAAGAGTTATAGCAAGTAATGAAGTCCGCTAAATGCTCTTCTTTCAATGGATTAGTGCGTAAGGTAAAGTTCATGTTGGTACGCAGATCATAAACCCAGAGCTGTTCAGTCTGTGCATTGAAGCTGGCCTGGTGCTTATCAAAAAAGAGTACGTTCGCTTTGACGCCCTGGGCATAGAAGATGCCCGTTGGCAAGCGTAGCATCGTATGCACATCGCAGTTCTGTAGCAGGTTACGACGAATAGTCTCACCAGCACCACCCTCAAAGAGGACGTTGTCAGGCACAACAACGGCTGCTCTTCCATTCGTTTTGAGCAATTTATAGATATGCTGTACGAAGTTCAACTGCTTATTGCTCGTTGTGGCCCAGAAGTCATCTCGACTGATGTTTGCGGCTTCGCGTTCACTGCTCTTCTTGCCATTTTTAGGACCCAGGCTCAAGCTGCTCTTGCGTCCAAAGGGTGGATTGGATAGAACCATATCAAAGCGCTCGCTCGGTTTGGCGCGCAGACTATCGACAACATGAATCGATGGTTCTTCTGCATGCTCATCACCAATACCATGCAGGAACATATTCATGACACAGAGTCGCGCGGTACTATCAACGATCTCCCAGCCCTGAAACGCATCGTTCTTTAAGAAACGACTCGCTTCACGATCCATATCAGGATGCTGGGCAGAGATGTAATCATGAGCCGCTAATAAGAAGCCCCCTGTTCCGCAGGCAGGATCGCAGATTGTTTGCATCGTCGAAGGCTGCATAACCTCAACAATGGCTCTGATCAGTTCACGCGGAGTAAAATATTGACCGGCACCACTCTTGGTATCTTCGGCATTCTTCTCCAGTAGACCTTCATAGGCATCGCCCTTCACATCGGCCTCCAAATTGAGCCAGTTAATACCACCGATGAGATCGACAATTAAACGCCGTAGATGGGCCGGGTTCTGGATCTTATTAATGGCTTTGCGAAAAATAACACCCAGCATCCCTTCTTCCCTGCCCAGTTTCTCCAGCACAAGCCGATAGTGGCTCTCCAGCGCATCACCATCTTTTGCGCAGAGGCTTTGCCAGTTTAAGTCCTCTGGAATGCGCGGCGTTTCGCCTGGTTGCAACAACTCCTGTTCATCAGCCATCTTGAGAAAGAGTAGATAGGTAAGTTGCTCGACGTAATCACCATAGGACATGCCATCATCGCGCAAAATATTACAATAATTCCAGAGCTTCTGAACAATATATTGTGTATGGGTGCTCATAAAGGTATCCTTCCTCTCATTCCCTTGCAAGGGTTATATCTTTAAGAATTGTGTAGAGCTGGTATTTGGGCGAACGTGCACATACTTCGCTGTCGTCTGGATACTTTTATGCCCCAGCGTCTCCTTGACGAGCGTGAGGGCAGCGCCATTCTCAATGCTATGGGTTGCGTGTGCATGGCGCATCCAGTGCGGTGAGACGTTGCCAGTGATGTCAGCGCGGCGAGCTGCAGCATGCACAATGCGATGGATCTGAGATTCATCCAGGCGACGCGACTTCGCGCCTGATCGCGATCTGGCCTGTCGAGATTGAAAGACATAGGTATCAGCTGCGTCATCTGGTTTCTTGAGTGCGACCACTTCTCGCCAGGTCTCCTGATCAAGTAATACATAGCGTGTTTTCTTGCCTTTGCCATAGATCGCAACCTGGCCAGCCTCAGTACGATTCTGCACATGTCGCCATTGCAGATCACAGAGCTCAGCTTCTCGCAGACCTGCACGATACAGCAAGATCAGAATTGCATGATTGCGCGGGTTGGTCTCCAGTGCGAACATCTTTGCAATCTGCTGCTCGGAGAGAATGCGCTCGGCCAACGTATCTTCAATCTTTGGCAGTTTGACGACTGCGCCGACATTGAATTGCAAGTAGCCAATCTTGACACCAAAGCTCAGAGCACTTTTGACCGCGGCAATTGTCCGGGCCTGTGATGTCGGCTTGAGATTGCCCAGACTATCAATGAAGTTCTGGAAGTCTTCCAGTGTCACCCCTTGCAAGGGTTTCTGCACATATGTGTAAAACTTGTGGATATCTGCACGATAAGCGCGTTGTGTCTTCTCACTTTTGCCATGCAGCCACATCTCAATAAATTTCTTGTCTATCTGTGCAATCGTTGGGAATTGATCCACTGGCATGATGTTAGTCATTTAACACTAACCAACCTTTGTGTAGAAGTTCTAATTCAAGATTTTTTATGGTTTGTGGGTCTAATCCTGTGCCAGATGTCATGCGTTGTATGGTTGGGTTTCCTTCATAAAGAAATTTTGCAACCATAAACATTTTCTCCTGAGTTGTTAGATTGCTCTCCATCATTTCCCAGCATCTCATTTGAAATTCTCGTCCATCCATATTGTCCCCTTTAGTATATTCTCTACTTCAGAATAACACTAATTATCATGCACTCATTTTACCATAAAAAGCCCTATTTGCAACAAGCATAGGGTGTTCAATCCGCCTGTAGAGCGGTGTTATGCTGTATGTACATCCATTCATTACAAGTACGTACATACGTACAAGATAGGCGCGAGGTGGCGGATATTATTCCGCCTGATTGTCATAATTTGGAAGTGGCGCTTTGCCCATGCAATGGATATTCATAGTGATCTCTCTGTCAGAGAGTGGAGGCATGTCGATGAAGAATTGACTGATCACTCCCATCTCCTCGTCTTCTGGATCTGGTTCGTGGCGATGCAGCCAGATCTCAAAATCAAGTCTCTTCAACTGGAGCCAAAAGTGAATGCGAGAGAAAAGAGTATTCATCACTTCACCTGTACTTCTCTGACCATTGTTTGATTGCCGTTGGTAAAGTGTGCATACTCACCACTGTCCAGCAGGATGCATTCACATTGCGCAGTTGGGTGACTGGAATAGCGATACTCAGATTTGACAGCATAGACGCCATCATCAGTAACAAAGACAGCGCCTGGTCGCAATTCAAGCAAGGTTATTCTTTTGTCGTCGTGTATGTCGTATTCTTTTCCATCAATGACAAGCGTTACCTTTGATCCTGCCTGAATCTGATTAATGTAGTAATATGTCTGGCCATTGATCATGAGTTGTATTTTTTGCATGCTCATCATTTCACCTCATGCGCTGGCCAGGTGCGAGTCAACTGCACGACATATGCAGGTGTCTTGCTGCCATAGGGCTGCTTCCTGACTTCAAAGATCTTTCCGCATGTGCAGATGTGTTTGCCATAGATTGTCGTCATCATCTCATGCTGGCAGTTGGGACACGTCCATTCTGTGACCCAGGTTGATGTCGATGTGGATTCAATTTCTGTTTCATGCTGCTGATCAGTATTATTCATAATTTATTTTATCTTTCATTATAAAGAATACTTTTGTGTATAGATACGAGCGCGCCTGGTGCTGATCTTATGACGATGAGCACCAATAGGCATTCTGGTTGGCAGCGGTCCGATGAGTTGCGAACGCATGCTGAAAGATAGCGCAGTCTCTAGTCCCTGTGCTTCTCGCTGCTTTAGCCATTGCCATAGTGGTTTTCCTACATACAAAGTCAGCGTGTTGGGCGTAGCAGATTGTGCAGTGTTTTCTGGATCTGCTATGAGCTGATCATCCTGCCCGATCACATAATGTTGACTGACTTGCTGCTCATTGCTCATTTATTTATAGCCTCTTCACATTTCTGTCTGTCTGTGCATACTTGTGCTTTAAAAACGTCATTACAGGTCAGGGTTGAGGAATGCTCTGCATGCTCATCACAGATCCACCGGCAACAAATCATACATTGGTGATCTGCTCGCTTTTGACAAATGTGACAGTTCATGAATGTATCATCTTTATTCTTTGCTCGCTCTTCCTCTTCTTGCAATGCCTGTTGCTGTCGTTCGGCAATTGCAAGTGTTTGCTGTTGGATATCTCTGGTTATCTCATTGCTCTCTTCAAGCGCATTCGCAATGCGTGCAAGCACTGCCAGTAGTTTTTTACTCACATTCTTTTCCTTTCCAGTGTCTCGCGATCTTGCTCCGCCTGCTGTGCGCGCTGCTCGGCAAGGGTGGCAAGGTGTTCAATCTGTGCAAGTTCTTCATTGGTCAGGTACTGCAGTAGGCGCTTAGAGATTGGACCTTCTTGCCCTTGCAAGGGTTGATCTGACTGTACTTGTTCAGGCGCGACACGATCAAGCACGAGCTGGGCCGCTTTGAGTCTGACTGATGGTGAGTCTTCAAGCGCCAAACTATCTTCAAGCGCCTGGATTGCTTTTGTGGAGAGCGCTTTGATTTGCTCTCTCACATGTGTTGCGACATCCTGTTTGACTGCCAGAAGCGATTCGGCAACATGTGGGCGTGTGAGCCATCGCTTGATGGTCCTGCTACTGATATTCATCAGTCTGGCTGTTTCTTCATGTGACTTGCCTGTTGCCAGATGTTGGACAAGTTCAGCCTCTTCAGTTGTCAGCCCATGGACAGATTCAGACATGTTTTTGACATTTCGTGACAAAATTAACAAATTTCATGACACCAGTATAGCAGAATGAGCACATCCGAACAACTGTATGTATCTACAAGTAAGTGCAAAAAAGTCGCCTGATCATTCCGACCAGGCAGATATGTTACTTGTTCTGTGCGAGCCAGTCAGGGGAGCGCACAAAGGTGATCGTGGTCTTGCCCTTATTGCCAACAGCACCTGCTACCAGGCCAACAGGGCCAAGCAGTAGTCCTCCTGCAATTGCCTTGCCAGCTGAAAACTTACCATTACGCGCTGCGAGATCCTGAGGCATCCAGCCATGCTGTGCAGCGGCTTCGACGTCCTTCTGCATCTTTTTCTTGTCTTTGTATTCTTCGATATGGGTCAGGGCGCGAGCGTCGTGATACCACTCTTTGCCAGTAATGACATTCGTTTGGAGATGCGGGAAGATTGCTTCAACTTTCGCGAAGTTCTGTTTGGTGACTGTATCCGCGGTAAATGTGCCCTGGGTGGTAAAGATAGTCACATCGACACTCATCATAGAACCCGGTTGCGTCGTGAGCTTTGTCACATTGGCACATGGCACTTGCCAGGCGATCTTATTAAATGGTGCAACCACTCTTATCACGCCTTCTTCCAAGACCTGCAGCTTACCTTGCTTGCAGACTACATTAACTAATTCGTTTGACATTGTCTCATCCTTCTTTCATATACTTCTATGTAGTGTAAACGGATGAGAGGGCATTTTGTAAAACAAAAACAGGAATACATCGCAAGGGTAACAAAGCGTGTATTCCTGTCTCTACTTATAACTATGGAGATCTGTAAGAAAAGCGGAAAGCAATCAGCGATTTGTGCTCATTGGCATAATGATATAGGTGTAGTCAGTTGATCCGACCGGCTTGACAGCACACGGCCGAGCAGGCGAGATAAGCTCCATCGCCAGTTTGGGCGAGCCGATCACACCCAGGACCTCGCCCAAATATCGGGCGTTTAATATAATTTCCTGGTCAGGCCCGTCGATGCCAGCGCCGATCGTCGTGATATTGTTGCCGACATCTTCAGCCGTCGCCTCCAGGGTGAGCGTGTCATTGGACGCTTTGAACCGAACGATATTCGCACTATCGCGCGCGAATGGCTGCACTGACTTCAGGGCCGCTGCGATCTCTTTGGTCTCCACTACGATGCGCGTTTTATGCTCCAGTGGGATTGCAGCCTTGATATTAGGGAATGTGCCTTCAATCAGACGCGAGACCAGATCGATCTGCTCAGTGTGGAATAAGACCTGACTGCGATTGGTCGTCACGATCATCTGTACAGTCCCTTCAGCGGGCAAGATACGCGCCAACTCACTGAGTGAACGTGCTGGTATGATGACGCTGCTGGGCACGCCTTCATACCCTTGCAGGGGTAAACCAACGACGCGATGTGCAAGGCGGAATGCATCTGCGCCTGAGAACGTGAGAGTGCTAGCACCATCATATGTACCGCCATGCACTTCAACGAGCACACCAGTGAGCACCGGTCGTGCATCGTCGTCAGCTGCTGCGATGACCACTTGTGCAATCATCTCCTTCAGCTGGCCTGCTTCCAACACTATTGGATTCTCTCCACCTTCTGCACCAGCGATGTGCGGGAATTCCTCAGGGTCCATACCTTTAATATTGGCCTTACTGCCAGTGCTCTTTACTTTGATATCGTGTGAATCTTCCTCCACAATCAATTCAACCTGGCCAGCGCGCAAGCTGGTTACCAGGTCAGTAAAGGTTTTAGCAGGCACGGTGGTCGAGCCCTCTTCAAAGACTTCAGCATCAATTGTGCAGGTTATGCCAATCTCCAGGTTGGTCGCCGAGAGCTTCAAGTGGCCCTGCTCTGCCTGGATCAATATGTTTGCCAATATCGGCAAGGTGCTGCGACTTGAGACCGCATGACTGACAGTTGAGAGTGCTTTGGCCAGATCGGCCTGTTTGCATGTGATTTTCATAATGTTTATTGCTCGCTTTCTTTTTTAGAATAAGGGCATTTGTTTTGCAGACTGTCTGATTTCATTAATAAGATCGATAATGTCGAATTGGAGAATACAGGGTTGGTCATCCAGTTGCGTCACAACGACGCGATACCGATTGAAGGTGTGGAGCTTGTCGAACACGCGGCTGCTCCCTCCAACCTGAACTTTATGATTCCAACTTATTCGTCCCATGTGGCCTTCTGTCATTTGTTCAGGTGTATCACCGCGGGCGACATGCACCTGGATAAAGTCCATAGCGATGTGCCGCGCCTGGTTCACATCAACATTATGAGGATTGATGTTTTCTGATGTGCTGCTCATACTTCTATTTCCTCATAGTCGTAATCAGGGTCGTACTCTGGCTCAGTTATTGGATCGCCGTTCTTAGCTTTCAGCCTGTCTTTCAGCCCTCGTATAGCCAGCTTATAGCGGGCGTTATCCTCTCTGAGAAGGGCATACTTGAGCCGAACGTTGACGGACGCCTCACCTTTGTTGTAGCCAAAGAGAAAACCAATCAGGAACGTAATGACAGTGCCGATCAGGATAGTGATAAAAATTGCGAGAATCATGATGTATCTCCAGTGCACCCAACCCTTGCAAGGCTGAGAGCGATGTGTTTATTTCACCTGAAATTCAATACTTTTAGACATTGCGTCTTTCTTATAAACAAGCCGATAGTGGCCTGGATCTAAGTTCAGTTCAATCATGCCTGTTTCTGATGCTGTTTTTTCAACAAACTTGAACCATTTCATGCCGCCACGAGGCCCGATGACCAATACCATGATCTTGCAGACCTTGCCGCTGGGAGCCTGTAGAGTTGTTTGTGGCATTATCTAGCTCCTTTTCTTGCCAATAATTTGAGGCCAACGGTCACACATTGCTCTGGCATGTTGGCGAATATCGCCGAACATATTGCGAGCATGGATACAACCAGGGAACCATTGATAGAGTCTTCCACCAAGTGTTTTATCTGGGCAGGTGAAGATGTCCAGTGCTGCTTTGTTCGGATAGTGAATATTTGACTCATCAGTGAGTGTGAGAATGGCATAGTGTCCATCCTCTTCTCGCTCACACACGGTCCATTCAGGGATGCCGCCGTTGGCGTAATCATTGATAAGGATATTCAATGGGACCCTCTCTCCAAGCTTGAGTGATGCCAGCACACCATGTATAGCTCTGGCATCACTCAGAGGTTTATTGTCAGCTCGTGCTTGCATTGCTTATACCTCTACCCCTGCAAGGGATGTTTGCAGTTCTTTCATGTCTACTAAAATCTCTTCAAATGCCGGTTGTCCTTCAAAGTGGATGCCGGCGAATGTGATGCCGCCTGGTGCGAACGCAAGGATTGCCAGGCTTTCGCATAGGACATTCACAGCTTTGCGCGTTTCGCCTTTGACGCGATACAGTATGGCGTCGCCATGCTCGCCCAGATACACAGCGTGGCCGCTCACACGCTCTAATTGCCAGTCGCTGATATCGCCTTGGTTGGCGATATCAGCGATCATCAGCGGAACAATAGCTTCCAGATGCAGTTTGAGAAGAAAATCAGTGTGCTCGCTCATGCTCGTCCTCTATACCTTGTGGTTGAATGCGTATGCATACAGGGTGCTATTGAGATTTTGAGCAGCGCCTGTTTCGCTTCTTACAATGATCTCAGTGCGTGTTCTGTAGTAGTCTCCGTGTCCGATGTCTTCGCCCAAACGACAGACTCTGATATAGTAAAAGCTTCCATGTCCTTCGGTTGGATAGGGCACATGTTTGTCAATCGCATCGTAGAGCTTGCTGAAATTTGTTGCCGTGATGTGATCATCATCGCCAGGGCCATAGCCCAGAACGAAGTACACGCCCTTCATTTCTTCTTGCAGTTGCGCCTTATATGCCTCTAAGCTCATGCCAGCAGGAGGTGTAATGACCCCTGCAAGGGTTCCATCAGGATTGCTGATGAGGTGCATATACTGAGCCTTTGGGTCATCCTGAGGAGGTGTGATGCAGGATGTGCACACATTATCACCAGCGACCTCATGCAGGATGCCATCTTGTGGGCGCTCGCCGCATGACTCACACAAGCCAAGCTGCTGATTGAGGATTTTAGCTAGGTTGTCGTAATTTTCTTGTAATTCCTTTGATATAGACAGCCAAGAGGAAGCATATGTGTCTATGAGTGCATAGGCATCGTGCACCTTTTCGCCAGTAAGTAACTTGATCATTTATTCTTTCCAATCTTTTGCCGCATCGGGCAGATATCGCTTCACTGCTTCATATCTTTTTTGCTGCTCGGGCGTCCCTCTTATATCTTTGGGCTGCCCTACTGCCTGTTGCTCTTTACGTGAGAGCCTCCTGCGAATGTGATAGGCGGATCCAGTCCACTCTTCCCACTGCCCCAGTGCCTCATCTCCAACCCCTGCAAGGGCTTCAAGTGTCTGCTTGTGCAGAAAGTCTTTATCAGCAGGCCAACCAGGGAGAGGCATTATCGAAGCGTGCCACACGGGCCCGCCAAAGTTGAGCTTTATTCATTCGTGCCCTGAATTGACTGTCAGGCGGGCGCTAAAGCCGTTGCCAACGCGCCCAAACTGTGGATGGATTGTCTCCACTGCGAGCCTGCAATGGTGTGTGAGTGCGAGCTGCTGTCTCTTGTTCATGTTGTGTCCTGTTGATGTATCAATGAGCACTGGACTGGATGGAGAGCGCAGCCCAGTGCATGTAAAGAGGCTAGTAGATAAGTATGTCGACGTCTGATGTATCGGTCTCGTCTTCTGGGATACCAGCGGCGTGTTTGACGTAGCCCAACACGCGATCCTCATTGCTGGTGGAGTTGATGTAGCGCCCATCTTTACCATAGAGCTCGTATTTATCCTGGTATGATTGAGGATCGCTAAGTTCCTTCAGCGTAAGTCCGTGTTTCTCTGCGAGTGCGAAGGCTTCTGCTTTCACCTCAGCAATACGCTTTATTTCGTCATTCTCAGCCTGTTTGCAGTCTGCTTTGAATTGCTGTAGCGCAGCGACGAGGGCGTCTACTTCATCGATGGTGACCTCGAAGCACTTTGGCTTTCTATCGGTACGAATTTTCGTGAATGCGATTGATGTGTTATAGATGTCCGCATACAACTCATCAAAGCCACTTCTGTAGTCATGGCTGAGGCGGACGGTGCGCCGTTTATGACGACCCTCTTCAGTGTTGCTATAAACAACTTCGAATGTTGCCTGCTCTGTCTGCTTGTTCTCTTCTGTCTGCTGTGTCATTGGATTGGTCCTTCTTTCTTGCTGTAAAAAATCATACTTTTATTGAACTTGTTGTAACTATACTGAACTTTAATCAATTTGTCAACAACATAGTGCATATTCATTAACTTTGTTAAACTATTGACAATTATCATGAACTTGTCTATACTGCACTTACGATCTTCTCTAGTCCAATCCAATAAAAATGAGGAAAAACGAATGAGCACCAATGTTGCCCCAACTCCCGAGCAGGATCAAGCACCTAAGCAGGATCGCACCTATACACGCACTCCAATGGGAGTGATCACACAATATGAGATTGCAAGCAATGAGCACTTATATCTTGTGGAGATTTGGAGAGGGAATGTCAGCCGCTGCACATGCCACACGCGATCATGCCAGCACGGTCGTCTATCGCTTCTCTTAGAAGAGCAGTGGCAGGCACTGAATGCGCCTGAGGCTCCCGAGTCTTGCTCTTCCTGTGGTCGTATGGCACGCATGCAGCGTGGCCTTGCTTACTGTTCTAACTGCGCTTCGTAGCTTTTTTTATTCTTAATTTTTCTATATATGAGAGGGGCTTCCTGATATGCAAATGAAAGAACTTATTATGCAGACAACAGTATCCGATTCGCTGGTGTGTTCAGCGACTCTACCTTTACCGCCGGGGGTCAATGCGAGCTATAAGATTGTTCGCGTGCCTACACGCTCTTATAAGAATGGCATGATGGTCTACGCAAGTCGTTTGGGCGCAACGCCTGCCCTGGAGGAATTCAAGCAAAGCGCCACGTTCGCACTTGCAGGTCTTGAGACAGCTTCTATCAATTGGGGCCTGGTTGAATCCATTAAATTGAATAAATATAAAACACCTCTTCGCGTTGTGATCAAATTTTTCTATCCAACCTTGTGGAAGTGCGATGTCGACGGAGGCATTAAGGCCGTGCAGGATGTCGTATTCAAAAAGCTTGAGCTCAATGACAACCTGGTCGTCGAGCTGGTTGCAAAGAAATTCGATGACAAGTTTAACCCTCGTGTTGAGATCGAAATTACCTGTGTATCTCATACCGGAAAGTAAAATCGTATGGTTGCTACATTGCCCAAACAATCCATTGACGAACTTGCAAGGGACTACATCAACTCCCTTGCAAGGGGCGTCATGCCAACGAGCAGGCCAGATCTCGAACAGTGGGAAAATATCATTGCCAGTCTGGAGATCGCTTTCTTAAAAGTGGAACGTGCTGGTGGCGATATCCCTGCTGCTATGCACAACGTGCTCGCAACGCTCTATAAAACCAATCCTGACCTGTGCGATCTCATGCAACCAGGTCCGACAATTGAAGACATTGAGATGCCAGAGGAGAGCGACATCCCGCCTTTGCCAGTTCAGTGTCAATTGGACTCTAGCCTTGCAAGGGATGCATTCCCAATCTTGGATACTTATGTTGAGTTTAGTCGCAAGGCCAGCCCTGAGGGCTATGATGACTTTCACCCAATGGTAGGGATGTGGATGTTCTCTGTTGTCGCTGCAAGGCGGGTGTACTTGCCAATGCAGCTAGACCGCTTCTATGGCAATCTCATGATTGGGCTATTTGGCAAGTCGTCGCTTTTTGCAAAGTCGCTCACAGCAAAGACGGCGAAGCATGTGCTGAATGCAGCTGGCCTTGGGCATCTCGTAAGCCTTTCTCGCACATCACCATCAAAGCTCCTCTCCAACATGGCAGGCTCACGTATTCCGACAGACTATGAAGACTGGCCTGCTGAGAAGCAAGAGTACTTCAGAAAATGTCTTGCGATGAGCGCGCAGAAAGGGTTGTTTTTTGATGAGCTGGGGAAGTTCATTCAGGCCATGTTGCGCAAGGGTTCAACAACATCGGATTTTGCAGATATCTTCCTTGAATTGGACGGGTGCCCAGATGTGTTTGGGCAAGACACCCAGGCGCGTAATTCCGAGCCGATACAGAAACCCTACCTTGCGCTCCTGGGCGCGATGACACCTGCCAATTTGAAGGAGAACGCATCAGCTGGTGCGGACTTCTGGACAGACGGGTTTTGGGGTCGCTTCAGTTTCGTGGCGGCCCCACCTGGCGCGTATAAGGATGAAGCCCTTGAGCCTGGCGATCTTCCAATTCCAGAAGAGTTGATCCAACCTTTACGGGATTGGCATAGGCGCCTTGGTGTGCCACTCTGCGATATAACTGAAATTATCGACGAAAATAATAAGAAGACAGGCCGCTATCTCATTGAGCGGCAAGAGCTCCCAGAAACCGCTTGCGCGATCGATCATGAAGCCTATCAGGCATGGAAGCGTTATCGTAGCGCCCTCAAAAAAATGATTGCCAGCTTTCCACACGAAGACTTTGCTTCCAACTACGCACGCCTGCCAGAAACAGCCCTCCGTATGGCAATTCTTATGGCATCACTTTCTGGTGAGAATAACCGCATTACATTGAAGCATTGGGCAAAGGCGCAAGAGCTCGCTGAACTGCTGCGTAAAAACCTTCACGAGCTCTACAGACAAGTTAATTGCAATGACTACCAGAGCGAAACCACAAAGCTTGAGGAGAGCATCCTGACGAAGATGCACATCCTCAAAGATAAGGGAGTGGACGGTATTACCGTTGCTCAACTCAAAAGCAGATATCTCAAAAATACATCCATCAAGATGCTGACAGACTTGATGGAAAGCATGACGAAGGCGGGCATCCTCAAGAAGGATACCACCGCGCATGCCACGAAGGGTAAATACTTTTTATTGGACTGACAAACATGCGAGAGTAGTGAAAGTAGAAAGTAGCTATACACACATATCTCTTATCCTTATCCCCTGCAAGGGGTATAGATACACAAATAAATAAATAAATAAAAATAGTCTTTAATACGTATCTTCTACTTTCTACTTTTACTACCTTCTACTTTGACACAACATACCCTTGCAAGGGTAGAGAGGGAGAAACCAATGCCAACACTATCAACAAAATGGGATATCGTTTCAGCGTTTGAGCATTTTGCAAACATTCAAACAGTTGGGAGGGAGGGCGATGTGCATGGTGTTTCAGAAATACATGCCAATTGTCCCTGGTGTCCGGGCAGTAAAGATAGCTTTATCTTGCGCCGTGAAACAGGCCAATTTACACATGCCGTCCGATCAGGTGGCTGTGGAGCGAGTGGTGATATTATCGATTTACTGACCAGTGATCTCGTTGGGATGACACGTCAAGAGGCCCTCATAGAGGCTGAAATTGAGGATGTCCAGTTTAGCGACCAGGAGCCCAACACGCGCCACGTCAACAGCAAGGATGTCGCGCCTTCAAAGAAGTGGCAAGAGGCTGCCACGCTCATCATGCAGCGTGCAGAACGGTTTCTGTGGCACACTGGTAGCAAGACAGGAAAACAGGCGCTTGAGTACTTGCATTCCCGCGGCTTGAAAGATGAAACCATCAAAAAGGCACACATCGGCTACGTGCCGCTCATGCCTGATGGGCAATGGTATCAGGGTAGCTTTGAAGATTGGGGCTTAAACCCGGATGACTTCCCGACAAAGGATTGTGTGAAGGTCGCCTCTGGCATCTTGATCCCGTGGTTTGTGGGCGGCCAGGTGTGGAAATTGGCAGTGAAGAGACCTGGGCAAGAGCATGATTATATTCAGGTTGATGGCAGCTCCGAGCCACTGTATGGAGTGGACGGCTTGCAGTATGGAGAGATCTGCATGATGGTGGAAGGGGAGATCGACTGCTTGTCTGTGCAACAGGAAGCAGGAGATTTGCTTAATTGTGTGGCCACTGGATCTAGCGCAAAAGGGCGGTCCGGTCGTTGGATCACAGAATTGTCTTTGGCAAGCTTTATCCTTCAAAGCTTTGATGAGGATCCATCTGGTGATGATGGTGCGAAGTTCTGGCTCGACACATTTGAGCTAGAAAGCAACATTGCGCGATGGTCACCGATGAGCTGGAATGATCCGAACGCCCTCTTGCAGGCTCAAGGTGAGGCGTATATAACATTACGCGAATGGGCGCGCTTGGGTGTAGAGATGGCCCGCTATAATATGCGTATAGCCACAGGACACTCATCCCTTGCAAGGGAAGCACAGGCCAGCGTTGAGGATCACTTCGAGCTTGATGAGGAGGCGATTGCAGATGCAGAAGCCTGGTAGTCTCGCCGAATATGTCCATCTACATCCTGAAGGATTTCGCGTGGCATACGAGCCAGTGGCATTGCCACATCTGCCGCGATTAAAGTGTCCACACCAGGAGATCACGAGCGTGCGTGTCTCTGACACCATGACGGCCCCTAAAGTGTCGCCACGTGGCTGTATCGGCAAGCCACTGGCCAGTGGCTGGTGTGCAGAACACCAGGTCGCACAGGAGCTCTTAGAGATCGGCGCGAAGCTGCGCTACCCTGAAATCTTTATGGGCAAGACAGGAGCGCGTGGTATTTTCTGTGGATTGATCCACTGGGAAAGATATGCCGAGGTGACCTCTGCCAAATTTCTAAAAGAAGATGTCAATGTCTTGCGCATCCGATTTGATCTCTGAGATTATTCAGTTTATTCAGCCCTGGTGCCCGCTGCCAGGGCTTTTTTATGTACCAATATGTACCAATCTTTTACTATCTTTTACTAAAAGTTATATATTACTTGATTATATTTGGTTTAAATCCTATAATTATTATGAAAATTGGTGATACTTAACGAAAGTTTAGCAAACTTGGTGTAACTTAGTGTAACTTACTGCAAGAGAGGTACTTTACTAGAAATTATCAGAAATTAACCTGCGAGAATACGAGAGGGAGAAAAGAATCAATATGGCTGTACCACAATTTCAACTAGAAGCAACGATGGAAGCCGATGGCGTTGCATATTATAATATGGCGGACGCCGCCATATTCGCTGGCATGACGATCCATGGCTTAAATAAGCGCGTCGATCGATGGAATGAGGAGCATAAAGACGCCTGGGAAAAAGATCATAAAAAAGACGACGAGCCAATAGAGAAGGTTCCATTTGGAGGACGTTCCAAATATTATAAGCGTGATGACTTACGACGCCTGTTTAACTTGTCGGTCAGTGCAAACAAATAACATTACATAACAACATTACATAACAAAAGGGGTCGCTACTTGAAATGAGTAGTGGCCCTTTTTATAGTTACAGTTATAAATATTATGCGGCTTTGTATGCAGCAATAGCAGCGCTGAGAACAAGTCGTCGCTCCAGTTCTTCTGGAGAGAGAACGAAAGGAATAGGCAGAGGTGCTGCGTCGCCAGATTCAAGATCATACGCTGCGACCTCCAGCGTTTTTTCTTTTTTCTGGAATGCGATATCGATCTCCAGATTGCCGCGAACGAGAGATAGTGAGATCTCGTCATCGTTCTCAATGATTGGGGATTGTGCTTGTGGCTGTTGACTAGGGAAGATTGACATACTATGCCTTCTTTCGATTTTCACAATGAATAAACACAAACTTTAGATTTACTATATATACTTCCACCCAACATTTATCAATACAATTATAGTGAACTTGTGTAACCTATGTCAAGAACAGTTGTTGTACAATTGTTATTAAATTTGCATTAAGGAATGCAATCCTTTCTATCTACCAAAGATGCTCCAAGCAGCCTTGAAATCATTCCACTCCCTTGTAGAATGTACAACATGTTTCAAATTGTACCTCTGCAACTCTACTTGAACTGCCCATTTCTTATTGCCTGTCACAGTTGCCTTTATTCTGCTGTCTTCCTTGATGTACTGCGCTAATGAAATTGCCTCTTTTTCTGTCATTGTGCCATCTCCAATTCTTTTTTGCGAGCAGCCTTTGCTGCTTTCTTTTTCTCTAGCTCATCTTTATGGGCATCGATCAAGTCGCTGGCTTGCCCACGTGTCATTTCAGATGTCCAGGCAATTTTGCACCAGGTGAGCATTCGCACCTGGTCACTTGCAGGATCAATTGGCTGTGATCGCCACGCAGCCGACTTGTCGAGCAACTTCTTCGAGTCAGGATCGTCGTGTAGCATGCGAATACGCTTCTCAGCCCACATCTGGGCGTCTTCTATTGGTTGTGCGCCATTCCACTTCTGTGCTTTGGGTGGATGAAGCGAGAGTGGTGATAAACGTGCCCAGACCTCAAAAAGGGTCGGATTATTCTTTGACGGAACAAGCGCGATACGATGTTTAGCACGCCCAACCTCCATCACATACGTGCCATTCTCCAGTTCCTTCCACTCCAACACTTCTAAGAGGTTAATATGGATGTCCTTCACTCTCTTCATTGCGAGCTTACGAACCAGTGCCTCTTTCTCAGCCTTCTCAACCTCTTCCCTTGCAAGGGCCTCGTCTACTGACTCTCCATCTTTGATATTAAGATTGAGTGCGCTGCGCAGATTGATCGGGGCCAATTTGTGCTTAGACCAATTGTCAGTAATATCAAGGATAATGGCCTCACGCTTTCCAGGAAAGGGGCGTACAGCGCGCCCAATCGCTTGCACAAACAGTGAGCGTGATTGTGTTGGACGTGCCATGATGGCGCATTCAACAGATGGCTCGTCAAAACCTTCAGCCAGAACCAACACGCTGACCAATACAAGCAGTTCACCAGCGCGTAGCGCTGCATAGAGGCGCTTGCGCTCGTCTGTGCCCGTATCACCAACGACCACCGCGGCAGGTATGCCCTGGTCGTTAAATGTGTATGCCAACGCTTCTGCGTGTGCAACAGTCACACAGAAGCAGATAGTGCGCTTCCCATTGGCGTATTCTTTATACTTCTCGACAATGTGTTTATTCCGATAGGGCGTATTGATTGCTAAATCGAGCTCGTGCTCGTTATAATCGCTTCTTGCACTAGATTGGATGTCCATCACTGTTTCTGTGCTGATTGCGATGGTACGCATGCTGCACAGAAATTTGCGCTTGATTCCATCAATGATGGACATTGAGAAGAGCGGCTTTTTGCCGCCGAAAATTTGTTTTTTATCTAAGCGGTCGGGCGTAGCTGTAACACCCAGTACGAAGGCTTCAGGGAACGATTTGAGAAGGCGCTGATAGCCTTCTGCCATAACGTGGTGCGCCTCATCGACGACAATGATCAACCCCTTCCCATTGCCGTACAGCGTCTCTAGCTGCTTTAAATGCCTCTGCCTGGAGACCGTGGCAATACTGGCAACCGTGATTGGCGCGCCGTACTCTTTGCACGGACCTGCAATCTTGCCAATAATCGCGCCGGGATCGATAAAATGATACTTGTCCGTCGCCTGGTCAAGCAACTCATCGCGATGAGCAAGGATAAGGGCAGCCAGGACATACTCCCTTGCAAGGGCCTGGATGATCGCACTAAAGATTATAGTCTTGCCAGCTCCGCACGGGAGCACAAGAAACTCGCTGCCATGAGGGTCGCTCTTAAAGGCAGCGAGCACTAAATTAATACATTCCAGTTGATAGTCGCGAAGTTGCAGCATGTCTCCCTCACATCCCTTTACTTCGCAACTACAGCAGCAACAATTTCCCTACTTTTTACGTAATTCGCAACGGCCTCAGAGGTAGCTTTATAGCCTCCTATGTTGCAGCCCCGGATCTTGCCATTCTTTATCAGCCTGCGAACCATTGCGGGGTTAACGCTTAACAGTTCAGCGATTTCTTTTACCGTTAACAGTTGTGACATGGTGTTGTCTCCTTGTTTGATACTGGATAATTCATTCACTTTCGTTAAGTATAGTAAACTTTGATCAACTTGTCAATAATGCAATGAATTTTAATCAACTATCTTAAACTATTGACAACTTTAATGAACTTAGCTATACTACGATACATGAGGCTGATGGATACACACGCAACTCTTAAACCTCCTATACAACAGTTATTCATCAGCCTATCTTTTTTTAAAGAATTGGATTTTGACATGGTTGATTTTTACAAAATGTTAAAAGAAAGCAGAGAACAAAAAATGAGAACTGGATCAGTAGCATACGCAGATCAGAAAATTGCAGAGCAGGCAGAGCGCGCAGCACAACAGGCAGAGCGCGCAGCAAAAAAAGCAGCTGGCGGCGACCAGCCGCTCATCCTCTACTTCTATGATGGGCTAGAGATTCTTATTCGCCCAATGGGTGATCTAAACAGTGCCATACTTGCCATGAAGCATCACAAGTATATTGAGGGCGGGGCGTCTATTGATGCAATATGCGCGGCGGAAATCGGTAAGCCCTGCGCGTTGTGTCAACGTGCAAAAGAAGACAAGGCTCTTGCTGCACGTGAGTCATGGTTCATCCCGGTCTACATGTACCAGGCTACGAAGACAAAAGATAAAGATTCTTATGCCTTGCCCTCCCCTGAGATCGTGACCTACACAGAAAACGACGTCAGAAAACAGGCCAAAGGCGTACGTGTTCTTGAGATGAAAGACTTCGGCGCAGAGGCTATTATCCTCAAAACCTTCCGCAAATTCATGGCTGATCCTGCCAATGGTCGCATGATGGATCGAGACTTTTTGATCATCCAGGATGGCAAGGGCAAAGGCAATAAAGCCTACATCGTGGATAAGAAAGATCCAAAGCCTCGTCCTGATATCGCGAAAATCACTCCACCTCAACAGCGCGTCTGGGAGCGCATTCTTGAAAAACTTCCCCCTATTGTTGCAGGTGCTGCCTCCTCTTCTCCCCTTGTAGGGGATCTCGGCGATGCGCTTGACGCGCTTCCCTATTCAGATCTTGGTGATCATCCTGTTGCTGATACATCGGAGGCGGTTGATGAGCCAGACTTCTAATCCTTCTAGCGCAGTTGCGGGGTTTAATCCCCGCGCTGCTGCCCAACTCTTCAAGCTTGATGTCATGGACATGTTTAACGCCTGGAATGCAGAGAAGCCCTTACGTACAGGGTTTCCACATGCCTCAAATATATTGGCTCCAGAGGCCGAGTTCTGCTTACGCAAACTTGTGCTCATGGCTGTGTATCCAGAGGAGGCCAAGCGCCCGCCGGTTAAACCCTGGGACACGCTTCAGAATGCACGCTTCAAACATGGATGGGGCATCCATGAGAAGTACCAGGGACTCACAAAGCGCTATGGGCGAGTCATTTACACCGATGGTGAGGCAGAATTAGACTTGACGCACTTTGACGAGACCAGATTGATCTACTGGTCTCCTGATGAGATTATCAACCACAACAGCATCACAATGCCCGTTGAGATCAAGGGCTATAAAGCCGAGACCTTTGATGAGATGGACGAGCAGGGAGATCCGCCCGAAGCAGCTCATAAGCAAGTCAATTTTTACATGCACTTGATGCAGTATCAATACGGCCTCATTCTTGTGGAGAACAAAAACACTCAGGAGATCAAGACGTGGTGTGTGGAGTACGATCTCGAGCTTGTTCAGCCCTACCTTGATCGCATGCACAAATTTAAACTGCACTATATCCAGGTCACCAAAATGGGCAAGGAGCCCCCTGCACGGAAATGTTCTAAAAGCTCAGATCGCCTGGCAGAGAAGTGTGAGATGTGCCAGTTCTGTTTTAGTCACTAATCGCTAAGGAAAGAGGGAGATCAATGTCTGAAGTAATGAATGCTCAAAAATTCTTGCAAGAGTTCCCGGGCGTCAAGGTATTTGGCATGGTGAACGAGAAAGGCAAGCCACTGGTTGATGATGGGCTTGTGTTTGCATATAAAGACCGGATCATCGTGATGGATGTGAAGGAAGATAAACTGGAAGACTATGGCACATTCCTTCGCTGTTTCTCTAGCATGACACTGGAAGAGCGTTGCATGGAGATCTGGCATGAGTACTTTGAAGAGCGTGAGGAGGCATAGCTATGGCAAATATCCATCTATCACCAATGCTTAATGAACTGCTGCGTACAGCAAGGTACATGATCGATGTGAACGTAGCAGCTGGCAAGAAGGAACTTGCAGTTTACTGGAGTGGTAAGGCACTCCAGGTCACTAATACCGGCTGTATTGAAGCCCTGGAAGACAAAGAAGTCTATGCGGATGAAGTGTTTGTATATGTGGACCTGAGTGGAGAAATGAACAATCCCGCCAACAAAGAGAAGCAGCGCAAGCTTGAGTTAGATCTGCTTGCTGGCTCGCCACTGTACAACGATGTTGTTGAACTTCTCAAAAAGCATTTAAGCGATGGAGTGAAATAGTAGTCCCTTGCAAGGGAATGAGCAGGAGGCAATAGATATGCTACAGCGAGTTCGGTTAGTGCAGCCACATCCACAGATCACGTCACCAATTCGATTAGCAGCCATTAAGAGAGAAATGCAGCAACGTGAAGCTTTTGCTGATAGGCCAACAACACGCATGCAGGCAACAACAGGCTCAATGAAGCGCCTGCCTCGCCCAACCCGTAAGATGCTGGCCCTGGATCACCAGGGCAGAATGATCAGCATGGTCGCTGATAGCTTCCTGGACACTATGGCGCTCATTGAAGAGCAGATCCAGCGCTATATCAGCGTCGAAAATCACTATCCAAGCGAAATCCTCCTCTCCCCTTTGCGATATCTGGCCTCCTTTAGCCAGATTACTCATTATCGTTTCCCGCATTTTGATCTTTCTATTCCAATCGTTTTTGATCGACATGCATATGAAAGCTATCGATTCGATGTTATGGTCCGAGGTAAATAAAAATTGAGGAAGAAATCAATGGCTATCGATGTAGTTTTTGCTCTTATTGCAGTTTTGCTGTGTAGTGGGATTGTTGTGTACTCCAAATTCTTCCGTGCGAGCCGATTGAAGAAGATGCAGCGTGCCATGGAGCGTCAAGTGCGCCCTACATTCATATTTGTCCCTTCGGCAAATCCGTTTGATAGGGAGACACCGCACATACATATTCAACATCAAACCAAAAGGACTCATTCGCGCTTTTGGTTTGATGAGTCCTTTGATCGCGAGATGGAGATGACAGAGCGTGACTCACCTGATTTCGACTATGACGCAATCCGTGACTACTTGATAGCAAATACGGAATTAGAGTGGCACATCCGGCATATTTGAAGCATACACACGCATTAGAGAGTGGATCAAAAACGGTCCACTCTCTTTTTATGTCTAAGGCGTTGTCGTAGTCGTTGTCACAGCAGGCACAGTCCCTGTTGTTGAGCTTACCTGATCAACAGAATATGCGTATGTCGATACAGGCGCAGGAGTCACTGTAGGCGCGCTCTGAGCACTCTGTGGTTGCATTGGTATGGGCGGGAATGCAACAGATGCCTCTGCAAGGGGTGTAGATGCTGCTGCTTGTGGCTGCTGTTGTTGCAGTGCTGAGATTGCCGTCTGCTGTGCTGTCGAAACCAAATTTGCAATGTTTGGAACAAGTGTTGCAATTGACTTTGCATTCTCTGTTATGAGACCAACACTGGCCTCAATCGCAGTCACTACAGCGAGCTGGTCTTGCAGTTGAGTTGTCGGCTGCCCAGTCTTCTCAGCGGCAATTAACCGTACCTGAATGGACTGCTTGAGATATTCAATGGATGCGAACACAACCACCAGGAGAAAGATCGCCGCGGCGGATAGTGCAACATGTGTCCAGTCGATTGTTCCGGTCGCATTATTAACTAATGGGAATGCAACCGTTACAGCTGCACTCAGAGCCAGAAACAGAACGAATTCAACAAATTTAATAATAGCTAATTCTGTCGGTGTCAATGATTTCATGTGAATGGTCTCCTCTTATTTTTTACTTCTGAAGCAGGGCTATAGCCTGCTGAATTTTTGCCGCGCTGGCTACTGCTTGCGCTTGCAATGTGGTGATAGTTGCCTGGTGTGCTGCAATTTGCGCTTGGAGAGCTGCAATCTCAGCAGGATCGCCGCCAGTATTTTGCGCAGCGGACAACTGAGCCTCGAGGCTCTTTATCTTGCCATTGAGCGGCGTCGTGAGCGGTTGAGATACCAAAACCTGTGCAAATCCTGAATCCAAGTGTGCTAAATAGCAATGTTCCGTAGACAGGAGCCCAGCTGGCCTATCAATGACACGGTTCGGATCACGCACGACAACGCCATGCTCGAAAAATTGTGCAGATGTGCCGCTCTTTGGCACGAATTCATCAGTCAATGGCAATCCAAGATAGGTGAGTCCACACAAGCCACTATTTCCAAAGCGCTTGTAGAAAGACAGGATGTCACCGCCCACGCGGTGATCATGGCCAGGCGCAATACATCGCCAATAGCCGTCAGCGCTGGGTGCCCAAAACTGACTAACGCCTGGTGTAGAAAGTTCAATCATAATGTTCTCCTCCTGAGGTGGTGTAGTTGATTGCCCGTTAAGATATGCCCACAACGCATTCCAGTTGTACGGACCTGGACAGTTGGATCTATTCACTGGGTCAAGTGAAAAGTGCCCTGTTATTCCTCCGCTGCCATCCGCAGCGCGTTTGGGAATCTGCCAGCGATCGCAAATGTCTGCAATGAGCTTAAATGATGCCGCCTGCTGAGCAGGGGTGAGCGCGTTGGAATTGTCAGTCGCAGATTTGACATGCTCAATGGATATCGTCGTGTTGTTTGGATTGATGGATGTGTCCCAGAACGACGCGTGACCAGCTGTCAATATCCCATTGGCCCATGCCCCATCTGACTCCGAGACGCACTGCACAATGGTCCCGTCTTGCCCAACCACATAATGCGAACTGACAGGATTATTCGTGCCCTGCGTTTGCGCAAAGTACGACGCGATATTCTGAGCACTGGAGCCGCCAGCTGTGCCATGCAAAATGACATGTTTGGCACGCAGGCCCTCACGATTTGCAAAGAAATTATTGTTGGGCATCTGTATGACGCCCTGTTGTCCGATCATACGACTCTCCTTTCTAAGAGTTGTTGCTACTGTATGATAGTATTTATTCATATGAATAACGCAGGAGGCGAAAATGAGTTTTAATGATAAGGTCAAACGCTTTTTTACGACAGACCGTATTGATAACGAAACACTGAAATTGATGGAACACTGTGATACTTTGCCGCATAATTCGCAAGGCGAAGCGGAAAAACAGCAGATTATGGAAGCGCTCGCGCAACGTGGCTATGTCCTGATTGAGAACATCGATGGTAGTTTTTCCTGGCAGAGTAAAGCAACGGGACGGAATGTACGCCACTACCTCGGTTGGATACGCCACTACGCCAAAGAGTAATGATGGTCGACCAATCATATCCTGTCATTATTTGCCCTCGCCATCTGGTTTGATCGAGCGTCTACGAATACTGCTTGCCGAGCCTTTGAGGTCAGTGATCGTTACAAGATCTCCATCAATCGTGATGATCATGCCCTTGGCTTTGAGCGCATCTTTTATGGTTTCGATGATCTGCCTGAGAGACAGATTTTCCTTCTTCAGATCGTCAACACCGTCGCGCAAAGAATCTATTTGTGATTGGAGTACTTCATTCTGTTGCGTATACGCCCCAATAGTTTGCTCTTGAATCTTGATAATGGCTTCCCTTTTGACATTTTTGATGACGATATACCCGGTTATAGCGGTGATCAAGATCAAGAATGAGTCGACGATTCCAAACAGATGATTAACTAAAAAGTCCATATATACAATCTTTCTATTAAGAAAATGCGTTTATAAAGAGCTGAACCCACGTACCTAAGTTCGGGCCTTCCATCATGGTCAACTGCCATGTGTAGAGCAGCCCACCGGTCACACCTGGAGCCTGTGCGAGCACCACATCAACTTGAGTGACCAACATCTGAACATTGTTTAAATTGAATTCAGGTACAAACAGCGATACTTGCATGCCTGGAGTGAGACCAGATCGCAGCGTCTTGCACTTGAATGTGCGCCCGATATTGCCGTACCGTTGCAGCAACTGATTCCCCTGCACGGTCGCAGCAGCCACGGTTGTAGGCGTGCCACTGACATCAAGCACTGCCTCCACGATGCCCGATGAACTTCCACCAGCCGCGTTCTCCAGCGCGGCCATTTGAGATTGCGTGATCGTACCAGGCATGCTCGTGTTATCGAGCACCACATCCTGACTGAATGAGCCTGAATAGGTGATAGAAAGGCTACTTGTTCCTTGCAGCACAGTCTGACTACTATCTTGCGTGATCGCCGTCGTGCCGATCTGATAGTAGTACTGTCTTCCAGTGTCTACTCCCTTCACACCAAATGTCACCGGTTGCCCGTTGAGAGTAAAGGCAGTTGGCGGGGCAGCTAGCGGATTGGCAACGGTCCAGGATGTTGTTGTACCATCGCCAACTTTAATCTCTGTAAATGTCGATGTGGCAATAGCTCCTTTCATAATTTGCCTATTGCGGTAGGAGTCGCCGCTGTTATCAAGCTCAGCACCGGCTACCAGGACATCATTGATCACCTGCCCGGCAATCACCTGACTATTCAGGCTGCTGAGGACGAATGGAGCAGGTGTGGCCTGTCGAGCCTGGAATATCAGGCTGTTGTCATTGCGGAAATAGGTCCCGTAGTCCGATTGCTTATTCAAGTCCGCTATATTGGCGTCCAGGAATGTTCTCTGATAGCTCTTGCTCGGTATAAGGATGCCCGGTCCAATATCAGGGCTACTTACAAACGCCTGCATGTCCAACAGTTGAGGCGTTGCTGTTGGATCTGTACTGGTGAGCGTCTGCTTTGTAAGCAGATTCACCCCTGCAAGGGGTTGACCTAGGAACTGGCCTCGAATAGCATAAAAATAATTTGTGCCACCTGATGCATACAGGCCATATAGGCCCGGATCTTGCAGGTTTGCATCAGCTACGATTTCGATCATGAGGACACCATCAAAGTAGACAATCACATCACTACCAATGGCTGTAGCGCGCACAATATGCGGTGTTCCTCGTGTAAAACTGATCGTAGTGGACCCGATCAGGAAGCGTGTCCCACTGATAGAGCTGTAAATCTCTATTGTATTAGCCTTGCTTGCCGCCTGACTATCATACACGGAGACGCTATAATAGAATCCGCTCACATCTTGCCGGTGCCGAAAGACCAGACCAGCGTTATCAGCTTGCGTCATGATTGCGGATACATCAATATCTCTTTGCGTAGCCACTGTATTATAAAGCAGTGTGCCATTGACTCCTCCACTCCCTACAAGCCTACTATTGGTCGTGTCCCACGTCCATGTGGCATTTGAACCGCCTTCATTGCCTTGTGTGTAGTTTGCACTGCTATTTGTGCTGAATATGTCTTCTGTAGGGGCGGGTTGCGTGGTGATGCCAGAAATAGCCGCGCCTGCACTGGCAACGCTCTGATAGGACACGCCTCCGTCGATCGATGTCGCCACTGCCAGACTTGTTCCCGTCGGCGTATTGGCATTCCAGGACACTAGTGAGTTGCCAGCGGTGCCCGCCGGGGCCAGCGACAAGACAGGCGATACACGTGTACCTGTTGCGCTGTATCGCCCCATCACCCAAATACTCACTCCGTTAAGCGTTGGCACAACTGGGGCGTTGCTTGCTGTCAGCGTCATCTTGAGCAGCACATTCACCCCTGCAAGGGATTGCCCGGCGGTCAGTCCTGGGATTGCAGCGCCATTGGTTACACTCTGATACGTAGATCCGCCATTGATCGATGTTTGTGCAGTGATGGAGCAGGTTGAATCAGGAATGCCATCGATGTCCCACTGCACGACGCTATTGCCATAGGTTCCCGCCCCTGCAAGGGATATGCTTGGAGACTGCCATGTGCCTGAAAGGGCGCTACAGACACCAAAATTGTTATATGGTGTGGAGATTGTCGCGGCTGTGCCATTATATGTGCGCAAACCGAGATAGCCAGCCGCCGTATACGTACTATCTGTCGCGTTGATCAGCAGCACGCCGTCCAAATAGATTTTGTGGGAAGTGCCAACTGCAACAACCTTCAATCGATGGACACTATTCGCAGTGAGCGCGAGCGTGACCGTCGCAATCGCTGTAGCTGTACCCGTGCCTGTCGCTGAATTTGTCCCGCGAGCAAGCTGAAGCAAGGACGGCGATATATATGCAGCGTATGCTTCTGTATCCTTATTGGTTTGCCATCCAGTTGTGCGGTAAACGAGCCCAGCGCTTGCTGATGTGGTAGCCGGAACGGTCACATCCACCTCGGCAGTAAAATCAGCCCACGTGCCCGCAAAATCCATTCGCAGTTTCAAATCAAAGCCTGCATAGACGTCCAGGTATTGTTGCTTATTAACCAACGTTGTGAAACCACTTCCAAATGCTGTTTGCGACGGAAACCCGTTTGACCAGCTCCACTGAAATCCGTTGGTCATGATTGCCGGTGTAGTCGTGCTGCCTACGGTCTTTACATTCGTGAGCGTGCCGGTGTTGAAGTCTGTCGCAGTAGTGTAGGTGCTTATAACATCGGATTTCGTAGCGTTGTACGCACTGTTGATAATAAGTGTGGGCGGTCCAAAGACCACATTAATGGTTGGATCTGAGCCTGCCGTCAACGTTTGACGATACTGCAGCGACCTGCCAGCCACACTCATGCCAGGAAGGAGATTCGGAATGGGATTGCCGGACGTGTGGATTTGCCAGGATGCGCCATTGTCAATACTCGTCTCAACAATGGCTGTACAACCAGTGGGAATTGTTGAACTATACGTCATTTGCGAGTTGCGTACAATTTTGGCTGCATCCATAGAGAGTGCCGCGCGTACAGAAGTGCCAGTCTTCGCCAAGTTTGCCTGCACTACTGTCAAGCTCACATTGGTGTAGCCGTTATTGGCGATCTGGTTGTTAGTTGTCAGCGGCGTGGTGTCACCAAAGATCGTTGTGTTGCCACCTGCTGCAATATTGTAGACAATGCGCCTGAAATACGCCGCATATGTCCCAGCGTTTACTCCGCCTAATGCGACCTCGATACTGGTAATCGTTTTGCCAACAAACGCGCCAGCCTGGAAGAACGTTGGACGGGTGTACCAGGTGTCATTGGCAAGACCTGATAGATCAGTCTTTATTGCCATGCTCAGGCCCTGATTGTCCGTATACCCTGAGGCGTTCAGCGTTGTGCCATCTGAACACGTGAAATTCAGCCCTGCCATGATCTGCGGTGAGTCAGATCTGATCCAGAGATCATACTGGATAGAGTCATTTGTCGCAACAGTGATGCTTCCAGTCCAAATCTGCCTATACACGTACGCAGTAGCATAGCCACTGGATGCATAGCCTGTAAGCTTGAGTGCATTGCCAGTCAGAAAGTTTGCGCCGATGCCTGTTGCAATGACCTGTACCCCTGCAAGGGCTAACTCTAAATCGCCGTCGCCTGGGTTGCCGTCTGTCGCATTGGTCGTCGCCACCGTATTGCTAAGCGTACCACTGGCCCAATCAGCCTCTAGTTCATCCCATCGTAGTGCAGCATTGGCAAGCAAGCCCTCACTTGCGCCGTATCGCTGGATCTGATCGACGACGACCGTGCCACTATACTGATTGTTATAGGTTTTATTGCTCGTCCTCTTGGCAGATAAATAATCACCTTTTTGAATACAGTCGATCGTCCACATCTTCTCGACGCTTGGGTACAGCAAAGTCATTTGTGGATTGTGAACGAATCCAGTGAACACAGTGCCAAGTATTGAATCTGTGATTGTCACCGGCTGCCCACGCTCGAAAAATGCCGTGCCAGCACTGTCGATCACAGTGATTGTGCACGTGGTTTTCTGGTCGATTTGGTCTGGTCTAGATATCGATTGAACACCAACTAAGACACCTGCAATGCTTGCTGTTAAACTCATAGACTCCTCATCTTCCCGCCTTGCCCTCTGAGTTGCTTCACTACCCTGGTCATCACTCTATCGGTCATCTCTTGCCCATCCAGATAGATATGGACGACTGTGTCGCCACCGCCACCACCACCATTCATCATAGCTGCTGTCTGGGATGCTCCGAGCACACTTGCCCCTGATGTGCCACCATAGATCAATTCAGCACCTGCTTCACCAGCTATACCATAGCCACCAGGTGCGATGGTGCCACCCCTTGCAAGGAGTGGAATGGTTGGAATGGTTGGTAGTCCAAGGTCAGCTCCACCAAAGACCGTCACACCTGCCACAACCAGGGCTGGGACATTGACATGGAAACTATCAACAGCATTGATTAACCAGTTCAGGCCCATAATCACCCCATTGACACCACCCTTAAACGCGCTTTCTATGCCAGCTCCCACGTTATTTGCAGCCTGACCAATGCCCCCAAATATGCCTTCTATATCATGGCCAACGCCACCAAAAAAGCTTCCCACACCACCGATGACAGCTTTTACCGCGCTTCCAACTGCTGATGTTATCGCGCCCCAGTGCTGCACGGCTTCAATAATTCCGAAGATCGCAGCCCCTACAATGAGCCCCACGATAATGAATGGGGCTGCTGCTGCAAGTGTTGCCAGTGCCGCCGCGCCGGCTCCTATCGCCCATGCTCCAAAGCCAATCACGAGGGCAGGGATCTGGACAGCCGCAAAGACCGCTACGCCTATGGCTATACCGCCCAACACTGACTCAAGCAGATTCATCGCGAGTTGGTTCTGCGAGAAGAAGTCAACTAGACCCTTGCCCGTATCTATCAGTTTTCCGACATCAGTGACGACGGTAACCAGGCCATCGACAATATCGGTGCCCAACGTGACCGCAAATGCCTTGAAGCTTGGAGAGGTCAGAACGTTTGTCAGCTGCGCTAATCCTTTTTCTAAATCAGGAAGTGCAGGCTTTAAAGCAGCGGCCATGACCTGATCGAAATCAGAAGAAAGCGTTGAAAGGAGACCTGACAGGGTATTCGATTGTTTGGCCATGCCGCCTGAATAGACAGGATTCTTCTCAATGCCTTTTGTCAGGTCAGCAATGGCCTCATTTGCGGGCAGTGTGCCATTCTTTACCATCGCCTGTATCTGGGCTGTCGTCTTGCCGCTACCTGCTGCAATCGCATCCAGCGCATTGATACCATGCGCGCCAAGCTGCGTGATGTCGCCCTGTGTGAGCTTGCCTTGCACGGACATCTTGCCCAGAATGTCCACTACGCTCTGCATCTCAGCAGGCGTTCCCTTGCCAACAGCAGTTAAGGCATCACCGACCGCCGTCAGGTCTGGGATGATCGTTTGGGTAGGAATCTTAAAGGCAATCATCGATGATGCTGCGTTATCAATGTCCTGTGTTTTGAATTGTGTCTTTGCGGCAAATTGATTGAGCTTATCCAGTTCGTCAGAAGCAGCTTTTGTGCCTCCGAGTAGGTTGGAAAAAGATGCTTGCGTATTCTCAGCAGCCATGGCAGGGCCGAGCAATGTCCCGGCAAGCTGTGTTGCCGTATTCCCCATAGCCTGCAAACTAAATATGCCCATGCCGACCTGGTTAACCATGCCACCGAGACTAAAGCCGTTTCCTGCACTTTGCGCTTGGCTTGCGGCATCATCTGCTGTAGTGCCTATGGACTGAATTTGAGTATCAATCTCAGAAACAGCAGTATTTACCGAATCTGCAAGTGCCGAAACAGCATCCTGTAGACTGCTAAATCCTGACAAAGATGAACTCATGGAATCCGCAAGCGATGAACCTGCTTCCTCACCAACGGCAGGTAATGATGACAGGGCCTCCGTAGCACCGGACACCCCTTCTTCAACGCCAGTAGCGATATGAGAGGCAGCGGATGAAATAGACGAGAGGCTCTCAGCTGCTGCTGACATGCTTGAAGTGATATCAGAGCCGCTAGACTCAGCAGCGCTTGCAACACTTGCAAAAACGCTGTCGATAGCGCTGCTGGCTGCTGTCACTTGATCGATATTTGCCGCAAATACGACTTCTAAGCCTGCTAATTCATCACTCATCTATTTCTATTTCTTTTTTGCTTCTTTGATTGCTTCTTCTTTTTTAATTTTGAAGTACGCAATCCAGTCGATAAATTCCGACCGACCGATGATCAGTTTGGTGGCTGCCACGCTCGTGTGCGTGACATCGGCTGCGATTTTATACCACATCAGATCATCTGTGTCGTCGGACCTCAGGCGTTTTTTGCCGCTTCAACCGCTGCCTTTGTTTCAAATCCAAAGAATTCATTGATAGGATGTATAAGTGCCATAACCACGCTGGCCTGACCTTTGATCCAATCTCTGTCAGCATCGGCAAAGACTGGATCACCAGTCTCTTTACTGATGAGTACCTTGCAGATCAATGCTGCTGGATACCCAGCTGGGTCCGTCTTTGCCAATTCTCGCATAGCTGTCAGCGTACCCATATCCTGATCTGCAATAGCGACCTGTCCGTCTGTCGTGGGCCAGAATGGGGTTGCAACATCTTGCGTTTTTTTAGGCGTTGCCATAGCGGCTTCGCGAATAGATTGACCGTTCATAGTGTTTTGTCTCTTTTCTTTTATTTATTTAACTAAGTGATTTGAGTTCGTCGAGTAAAGCGGCTTTCCCATCCAGGTATCCAGGAAACATAAATGGGTGAGCAGCAACATGTATTGATGGGTTCCTGGTCACATGTCCGAATTCGATATCAGGCCCATATTTCACGTTGGTCCCTATACTACAGGAGAGCGCAGTCTTTTTTGTGTATTTGATTGAGCTTCTCAGGCGGCCTGTATCGACAAGACATCTTTGCTTTGCACTGCCCTCTGTGACAAGTCCAGCATTCTGCACAGCGTTCCCTACCTTCGCAGCAAACGCACTGAGCTTTCCCTGCACATTCCCGCGCGCTGTGACCGTGATCTTGACTTGCATAGCTATTCCTCTCTCCCTTGCAAGGGGTTAACTTGGGATGAAGAACAACTGCCCGTTGACGGTGAAATTCAAGTCCTCAGTATTCACTGCGTTCTGGGCGGATTTGATTGCATCGCTGGTCAGAATGCCATAGCCTTGGAATCTTTGGTTTGCGTTCTGCCCAGGGTAAATCTGAATAATCAATAAGTCCGCTGATGTCAGATGAGCAAGAAACACGCCATCAATCCAGAATTTAGTTAATTTGATCGTCGCACTGTTCACGCCTGCAATAAATGTTTTCCAGCCACTGGGCGGATTGGTGAAGCTTGTCACATCATACGTAGTGGCAGAGAGCGATGGATCAACCACGTTTGCATAGGCCATAAAGCTGAATACAAAGTACTTGCCTGATGAGATGCGACAGGAAGGCGTAGCACCACTCACAGCCGTTGCAAACACAACCCTGCCAATCGGATAATTGATGGTAAAGCCAGTTGTAACAGTGGTCCAGGTTACGCCATCAGGGCTCGTTTGCACTACAAACGCTGCGTTGCTATCCCAGCACTGGTGAGCAGCATTCGTCACATTGAACGTCAGATGATCACCCGAGTCAGACATGGCCTCGTTCGTCAGGGCGATAGAAGTGCCTGACGTGAGATAGATTTGCGTGTTATGTCCGGCTATTGGCGATGATGTCATGCTCGTTCACCTCCCTTCTTTTGAGATATCAAATTATGCGTAGGCCAGCGGACCGGTCCCTTGGAAATCCCACTCAGCTGTACTTGCAGTTTTGACGTCGTATTTCAATGGGATTGTTGTGATCAATGCGCTTCCTGTGAACGCATTTGTTCCTGCATTTGGCGAGAATGAGATCGCATTTACTGTCCCGGCCAAATAGTTGGCCCATAAGGTCGCTTGCACGGTGTCGTTGGCCTGGTCGTACAATCCGACCACTTTAATTGTCCAGTCGCGCAACCCTGCTATAAATGCCTTCCATTGCGGAGTGGTCAATCCACTCATAACGGTGACATCATAGGTCGTTCCATTTGAAGTCAAATCAACCGTCTGCACCTGGATCAAGGCGACGGTTGCGATCTTGAATATTCCTTGACTGCCTGCTGTTGGTGTTGAAGTCATAAAATCACCCCTGAGTAAACAATTTATAGCGATGAACTATTTGTTGTGTAATACCGTCTGATTGCTGTTGCTCTTGCTCGTTGTCGAACATTAAGAAAAATTGGCTGAATCCTGATAATAATAAGTCCAATGGCTTTTGATGAGTGAGATAATAAATCCGCGCTATAATTGCCCGAGCCTGTGCAAAGCCTCCTGCTTGCGTAAATACTGAGACTTGAATATAGGTATCCACACCGTCGCGACCCATGACCAAAGCCGTCCCGCTTTGTGATGTAATCGGGAATACGACCCCGTACGGGAAGGGCTGGTTAGTCGGGACGCCGCCCTCATCAAAGATGTTCCACGTGGGCGTAGCACTCCCTACGAGCAACCCTTGCAAGGGTACATCTGCCCTGTAGCGACTGAGAAAGGCCGTTTGAATAGCGCCGGTTGGGAGTGCCATAGCTATTTACTTCCTTTTGCCTGATACAGGACCAGGGCTAGCACGGTAATAACATGCATGCGATCCTGATCAATTGCTCCCAGGATCTGGAAACGATCGCCGTCTACCAGGAGCGTCATAGTCCCATCAATCTCCACGTCATTGGCATAGCGCATCTCTGCCCAATCCGATGCCGTTGGATAGAGTTGACCGTATTGATAGGCTCTCGAGAGCCCACGTCCAAACTTCCCGTTAAACACGTGAACCATGGGCGATCGCACTGTGTTCCAATCACCTGCAGCACTATTGCCACCTTGCCCATCGTCCACACGCGGAGCGGGTATTTGGATTTGTGCAGGTCGGTTATAATTGCCAGCATCAGGCGTTTGAACAATGCGAGCCATGAACGTCTCCTATGCCTTATGGATGACATGCACTTCAATGCAATTGCCAACCTTCAAATCTTTCACCAGTGCCTTTTCGTCAGTGGCTGCGCACACTTCTTCGTTCGCATTGAGATAGGCGATCTTGCCATTCTCGAATACAAACCCTTGCAAGGGTGTCTCGACGGGCTTACCGAATCCCATGGGCTGTTTGACCTGCTTGATCGTGATTTCTTCCATGTTTTATTTCCTACAGCATGAACACTCGACGCTCAGCAAACTGCTGACGTATGCCATCAGGCACTGCATCACCTTCGCGATGCTCATACCAAAAATTAATAAGTGAAAATAGCGGTGTTCTCAGATCCAAGATCTTTGGGTCCATTGCGTCGCTTCCAGCCACATAGGTTAGTCGATAGCGAGACGCCGCAAGGATCGTGAACACATTGACTTCATTTGGGTCCGCGTAGCTATCGAGCCGATAATTTGCATTGCCACCTGAATCAGTTTCGCTCACCAGTGTCCATTCAGGATTGTCCATGCGCGTCAACTGGTATTCCAGACTCGTAAACGTCTGCACTGGACCCATCAGGCACGGAATGACAATGCGTGCTGTCCCGAGCAAGGGAACATTCGGGCGCTCCCAGAGATCTTCATCAAAGCGCATGCCGATTGGGCCTGAAAGCTCTCCTTGCGCAACTGGATCAGGCTCATAAATCAATTGAATGGTTTGTGTTACCAGGCTCTTATGCAGCATGTTCTCCGCGTAGCGCCGCGCATCAGTGATCAGTCTGGAGATCAGCGTGTCCTTACTGCTGAAATCGACGTTCAGATAATCCTTCGCATCGGTCAGCGTGATCGGCTCGGCACTTGGCAGAGCAATGATCTTATATGAGATTGGCAACACACACCTCTTCTATGCCGCTGGCAAATTGAATGGGTAGCCGAGCACTGCCACCGCCGTCATGTAGCCGCCTGTGGTTGCGGTTGCAACGGTATCGGTAATGCGCACCAGCACCTTGCCACCGGTTGGCGCTACGCTGTTTGCAAGCGTGCCCACATTGGCGTTGCCCAGGTAGCCGAATTTCTTGATGGTCTTCGCCGCGGTCGCATTGGTGACAACGTTGCTCTGCCCACTTGGGACCTGTAAGTAGGGCGCTGCGACCGTAACCCAGGTCGTTCCGCCGTCAATGCTGTCCTCCAGCGTTAACGTGTGTGTGCCATCTGTGACCACGCCAACGTCGACAATGAAGCAGAGTGCGTCATTGCCGCCGTTCAGGGCCGTTACGTCGATGCTGTCGCCGTGCGTTGTGGCTGTGATATCGGCTCCGTCGCCAAGCGCATGCTTGACGGAAAACCAGTTCATGAAATCTTTCATGTGTGTAAACTCCCTTGCAAGGGTTAACTTTATATATTTACCTAAGCGATTTTTACCTAAGCGATTTTCATAACGTGCCCGGCCTCGGACAGTGTCACATTGCCGCCAAAGCGATAGTAGCCCATGTAGCCGAAGGCATCCTCATCCGCGTATCTTTCTTGCAAGACGCGGACGCTTACCTGCTTGCGAATCACGAGTGTGTACCATTTCTGCCAGTTCGCGAACGCAATCGGGAAGTTGCCAGATGCCAGAGCAGGCATGTCCACCATTTCCTGATAGGGATAACCCATCAACTGCCCTGGTAAATCGCCTCCCATCGGACCCCACAACGGACGATTTTGCGTGTCGGTAAGCTTGCGCATATCTCCGAGCACCTCTGTCGTAAAGGCCCATACAGCCCCTTTACGATAGGCAGGCTTTAAAGCATGCTGAATATTCACCAGGTCAGGATAGGTAAAGGTACCAGTTGTTGAAGAGGTGGTATAACCTGTCGAGCCTCCCGAACCAGGATAGGCGACGTTCACGATGTCAGAGTCAGTCAGAAAGCCCTGGCACTGATTGGCACCAGCTCCTACCCCGTTCGCGATTTCGTAACCTTCAATTTTGGCGAATTGTTCAGCAAATTCGCTCATGATAAAGGCTGGCAGATCAAGCTCGCTATCGTCCAGATCCTGAGTAGAGATCTTTGTGAGTCCGTATGCTGCATACGGTGTGACCTGCACCATGCCGAACCGCGGCGTCTGTGTTTCGACACGTGTGGCCTGCTCGGGCGTTCTTGAAGCGCTACCTGTCTGCGTACGCTTACGGATCATGACCCATGGGTTTGCCGTCATACGCACGTTGACCAGGCTGTGGAAGTCAGAGATCTGCACGACGAGCTTGATCAGTTCGTCAGCAATTTCAGGCGTGGTCAGGAAACCACCGGTCGTTGCATCTGATCCGAACATCGTCTTGTGTTCAGTATTCTGCAAGTGTCCGATCTTTTCGCCTTGCGCCACAGAATGATCTTGCGGGACATATTTTTTCTCTTCTGCACTAAGAGATCCCCATCCAAGCATGCATGCTTTAATAAAAGCAGTCCGGCTGGCTTTCTTCTTCTCTTGCGGATCATCGAAACCGCCAATAGAACCAGGTCGGTTCATGATGGTCTTGAGTGCTTTGAGCTCAGCCTCTTGGGCGCGAATTTCTTGCTCAAGACGCTCAACAATTTGTGTGACCTCTCCGCTCATTTTGGATTTGACTTCTTGTAAGTCCGTGCGAAGCGGCCCGACTTCCTCAGTCAGAATGTCTGTGAATGTTTTTGCGACACTGGCATTTTTATATGCTAAATCCTGTAATGCACCCATGTGAGTGTTTCCTCATATGTTTCTAGAAAACAATAATTATTTTGCGTGTTTAAACCAATAGCGCGGCAAGGTCGTCAATAGATAGATCACCATCAGTGCTCTTGGTGAGCGGCTGTAAGCCCTGGCGTGAGAGTGCTGGTGACAGCGGCTCTCGGCGCGTCATGCGTGATTTTCCATCATCCTTGTCATCTGCATACGCAGGCCCTTGTCCCTCGTCTGACCAGAGCTGAGTGAGGTCGGATACCTTCTTTTGCATGGTCCCAATGTGACCAGCAACTGCATCAAGTGATGCTTTCATCTCTGCCTGATGCGACTCTAGCGTGCCTTGTGTGGCACTACTGATAGTCGCGCCTACTTTGCTTGCTGTCCGGCCTGAGCGAGACATGTAGCCGTAGTCAGAACCAACTTGCATAGAGCCAGGCACCCATGCAGAGGTTGATGCATTGCAATACCCACGATCATTGAGGTATTGCCCCAAATCCGACTCGATCGCCTTGGGAAGCCACTCACTTGTGAGCGCATCACCAAACTGCTTAAGGCAATCAGCCATATCAGGCTCAGGTGAATCAGACATCCCAAAGATTTGGAACATTGCCTGTGTAAGATCGTTGAGCAAATCACCCCAGTCCTCCAGGCAATCAGATGCCTTACCTGCCTGATGGACATCGTTGAAATCTTTCCGTTGTGGTTGTGTTCCTGCCATATTTTTGACTCCCGATGCTGGTACCAGAGCTTCTGGATTTGCGGCAAAAAGCATAGTTACCCCCGAACCTTCCAGGAGTGCGCATTCTTTCAAATTGCGTATTCCACCTTCAAATTCCTTTTGAATAGGAAGATAGCCCATAGACATTTCATCAACATATCCACACTTAAATCCAGAAAAAACCATAGTTGCTTTCGGATTATTCGGGATGCCCGCGGCATTCGTGGATATATCAAGTTCAGCGGTAACAAGCAGTCCTTCAGGCGTTTCTTCTGCTTCAGTGAAGCCGCCTATCGGTTGTTCTGGATCATGCATCCAGAGCATTGCAAAGAGATATTTCCGGCCATTTTGCTTGCGGCTATAAGCCTCCTGGATCGTCTTCTTGAAAGCGCCCCGGACAACTCTATCCTTCTGAAGATCGACATTGCCGAATGTTGAGAGGTACCCGGTGATCGTCCCCTCGTCCTCGTTAAAACTTTTGAGCTGAAAAGAGAATGTTTTGTATTCGACTTCTCGGCCTTTAATGCTATAGGTTGGAAATTTTGTCGTCATGCCAGCACCCTCATAAATTCACGAACGCTCTTATATGCATGTGCCCCTGCAAGGGTGACTGCCTTGCTGTCTTCATCATCGCCATCGCTCTCATCAGTTACGCGCTTATAGAATTGAGTGCACCTGCACTGAATTATGTTTTCAGCACTTCCAGCAGGATCACCAGGATACTGCAACTCCTCATCGCCAACAGTAAATGGCTCATTCATGGGCACTTCTTGCCCGTCTGCATCAGAATGGGCAGGGCGTGTTCTGGAATCCTCAGTCGCCAACCACACTTTATGGAGTGTCAGTCCACTTCCCTCAGCTGCTACATGACTTGCCCAATTGGACGCGCCAATCACTTCAGTGCGAGCGATAACGGTTGATCGATTTGGAATGATCTGCTGGAGATACAACTGATCAATCCGTTTCGCGATCTCGGGAATACTTTCGCCACCCTCTACACCGTTTGCGAGCTCTTTCTTAATCTGTGTTCGGGTCACGTCTGTGATTTGCTTGACTTTTGTTGCAGCAAGACTGAGCAGCCACTGGATAATTTTAGATGTAAATATACTTGTAATGCCAGATTTTGACTGGTAGTGAGAGTTATACGCCTTTTCTGCATCCTCTAACTGCTTTGTCGTATCTTCACTGAAATGTTTTCCGACGTCATACCACGTGTTATAAACAAGCTGTTTTAGCGCATCATCCTGCTCAGAGAGTGTAGTATCGAAAGCGTTTTCCATCTGTTGCTGAGTGCTACATGCTGCAAGGGCTTTCGCCATGGCTTGTCGCTCAGTCTTGAAATAGTCCTGGAGCCGCTGCTCTATTTCTGTTTCCCATGTGGCTCTCTGCTCTTCCAATTGCTCCACATAGGCGGCTTTTTCTTCTTTTGTCGTGAGATCAATAACCTTGGTTGACAGAGCGGAATGTCGTCGTCGTCTTTCGCCCAAAGCAAACTTAGCATCAGTGCTATTGCTATCAGCAGGTACATCACCGTTGCTATTCTCAGCGTTAGGATCAGAGTCATTGTCATCAGGAACCTCCGTCACTGTTACTGCCCCTGGTTTTGCAGGAGATGGTAACGCGGGTTGACCGGGTACAGGCTGATTGAATGGTACAGGAGGCGGAGCTGACAGCTTCTCTAAGCAACCCATGGCGTAAGCTTCCAAATCCTCTTCACGAATGAGTGTTGTTGGTCCGAGCTTATAGACATCAAGATAGGTGCTTTTCTTTGGCTCCATGCCCTGAATAGTTTGCAGGTAGCGCATTGAGCATCCACCAGCATTCCAGAGATTGAGTGCACTCTCTGCAAATGCCTGCTCAACCGATGTATAGAGCTCGGCAAGGACTTCGATGTCTCGCTTGTCATAAGAGAGATAGGCCCCTGACTGCTTCAAATCTGGATACATTGGCACAAGCCAGATGTTCAGATGATCGGTTGTGCGATACATCTTCGGGAGCACGTTCTCAGTAAACAGGCTCTGCTTGGCTTCTTTCAGATTGGCGTAGGTCTGTCCTGTCTGATCTCCCACGAGAATCGGTGGGACATCAAGAATAGTTGCGATCTCCCGGTTGTTAAATCCGCGCGACTGAAGCCAATCTAATTCTTTCGGCGGGATCGCCATATTCTGATAGCCCATATCAGCTTCAAGTATCAACGGCTTTCCAGCGTTGCCGCGTCCTGAATATTTTTTGCGGAGCTCGCGTTGAACCTGTGATCGCTGCTCAACTGTCAGATAGCCCTTTGATGTAAACACTGCTGACGGCTTGCCATCGTTTTGCATGAGCGCCGTATTCCAGTCATTCCCGGCGTTTTGCTGATCGATGGTCCGCATTGCGACTTCCAGCGGCGAGAGTCCGTAGTATGGCTTGTCATCGTACGACGTAAATTTGAGATGCATGATCTCATCAGGATCAAAATCCTGCACGCCTAGTGTGCCCCATCCGTATACATAGCCCTGGATATCAAGCTTTCCTGCTACAACTTTTATCAGGTTAGGATGCAATGCCCATAACTCTACTGGTGGCTCTTTGGGATTCAGGCGATTGGCCCACAGGTATGCATTGCCGTCCATATGCCAATAACCAAAGAGTTGCTCAACCAGTTCAGCAGTACCCATGCGAGGGTTGGGATGACGCCACAGATCAAGGATAGGATGCTCAGGAATCTCGCGTGTCATCGTAGCATCTGTGTACAATTTCCACTTAATAGAGGCCGCAGCACCGGCAATTTTGTTGATGCAGGCATAGACTGAACCACATTTTTTATAGCCCTCTTTGACAAAAGAGGCATAATTGCGATCTGTCCAGATTGGCTGTCCAGGAGAGATAAACTGCATTCCAACCTGATACGTCGGATCTGCTTTTATTTGGATCTCGCGATTAAAGAGTGATTTGAATGGAGTCCACATACTCATCGACCTCCAATTTCAAAATCAAAGAGCTCACCCTCATCCTCAAAGTCACTCACATGCTGCTCAAAAATAGAGGAGACAATGCCAGTTGCAGGCGCTTTTTCTGGTGACCGTACAGAGTCTGGCTCGTCAATTGACCACATCATTGGTCCGCGGGGCACCGTCACAACTTCAGCGGCCTGGGCGCTACAGTCCACGATGTCATCATTGCCGCCTTTCGGGAATAGCAGATGCTCAGTGCGAATGATATGCAGGTCCTGCAACGTCTTTAAAAAGTAGAACTTGCCATTCTCCATGAGGATTGCAGGCGCGCTTGCACGCGAAACTTTGTCACGAACAGGGCGATATTCCTGGATCGGAATGGAATACTTCCGCTTTGTCTCTTGCTCAATGCGTGTGATGTCGTCAGCGCGCACGTCACGCACGGGCGTGCAATAGCCCTGTTGCTCACACATATACTTAAAGAAGTAGAAGTCTCCCTGCACACGCACGACAGCACACCCATCATGCTGAGCATAGTTGTCTTGTTCATCCTTCACGACGGTCGCCTTCATTGTCGGCACGTCAAGCAACTGGAGCGTCTGGTCAAGTGCAGCGGCGCTATTTGTGCGTACCAGAAAGTCCCCTTCCTTAATAGGGCTCGGAACCAATGACGCAGACTCAATTGGCTCATCTCGGAGCTGCTGTATGAGTGCGAGCTGGTAGGCGATCGCCTCAATCTGTACAAATTGTGGTTTCAGGCGGAAATAGGTCAGCCTGATCAGCTTCTGCTGTGTCGGATTATCAAAGTGCCCTCGGATCTGATCGATCAACAAGAGTTCATTTTGCGGAGTCACGTCGTACGTCTGAATGACTGTCCAATCTGCACTCTGTTTCGTGCTGACTGCAAGGTCAACAACCGTGAAGCGCCAACAATCCTTGATCGCCACATGGCGCGTGCCCTCAGGCGTCTCCAATGCGTACTGATCATTATCGATGCTGAGATAGCGGAACCATTTTTCTTTGAAGACAGCGCCACCTGCTGGCACCGGGTTCTGCTGGTATTGCGCTGCATAATCCAGGCTGCCAAGTGTTGCTTTTAACTTATCAAGGACAGGTATAGGAAATTTTGCAGGCCACAGCAGCTCGCCTTCAACAGTACGAGGGTCAGTCCAACCAATAGATGTAGTGCAGCGGCGCGCGGTTTCAAACTCCTCGGGTAAACAGAGATGCTCACAACCACCCAACTCTAAAATATGCCCAATTAAATCCTTTGATCCCAGTCGCTGACCAACGACAACCGACATGCCATGTTCTTGATCATTTTGACGCGATACCCACATCTTTCCGTACCACTCCACCGTAGCAGCAAGATCTGCCTGCCCGGCCATGGCATTATTCGCGTCATCTATTAAGAGATGCGATGCGCGTTTACCAGTCCCAGAACCACGGACAGCAACAGCCATCATGTAGCCCTTCTTGTCATTTTCATAATAGGACTTCATTTTCTGGTCTGGAGCAAATTTGAAGATGTGTGAATAGCGCGCTTGAAACCATTCTGACTCTATTAAGCGACGACGGTAGCGGTTGTCGCGAATGGCGAGGTCAAGGGAGTGAGAAGCGCAGAGCCAGCGGCTATAGGGATTGTTGAGCCACACCCAATCAGGAAACATTTGACTGACAATAGTGCTCTTTGCATGGCCTGGTCCAATGCCAATCACAAGACGTGTGATCTTACGCTCTTGAAGTGCTTGTAAATGTTCGCAGAGCGCGTCAAGATGCCAGTTCCATAGCAACGGTGTACCTGGTTCTAGCTCGTGCCAGGCGTCGACGACAAATAATTTGAAGTCTCGCCTGGCTCTCTCGGCGCGTATAGAAGATGAAGAAAGAATAGCGACCAATGCATTCCCCACAAGCAAATCACAAGCAAGATCAATGTCTGTTGTGATTATAATTCTTGTAATTACATCATGTCAAGTAGTTGTACGTACAAATGGGAGCAAATTGCAAGGGATGTGCGGATATACACACCCCTTGCAAGGGAATAGAGCATCATTCTATTTAAGTGACTATTCGATGTGTGATTTTAAGAACGTGGTGAAGTCGCTCATTTCTCGCTGGTATGCAGCGAGCTTCTTTTCTTTTATCTCATTTGATACGATTGCTTGCAGTTCAGTCCCTATTGGCTCTAATCGTATGCGCCCGGCTGCCTTTCCCCATATGCACGGAATAAGTCTCTGGTCATATGGAATGTGCCCACGTGACTCATAGAATTGATCAAGGAGCTGAGTAAGAGACTGGAATAGAACACGCTGTTTGTTCTTTAACTGCTCACTCAGCGTTTTCGCTTCATCGTTATATAATTTGATGCCGTTCTGGTCAGGCTCAACTGCTTTTTGGGCAAGCCGGATCTGCGCTTGTATTTCCTCTCCGCCCGGCGTCATGATATCCACCCAGGGGGCTGCAATGGCTCGCTCTAAATGGCCCTCGCAGGACATGACTGTTGTAAATCCTAACACGTTCAGGGCAACAACAGTATCAAAAATGCCTTCATCGATTGGATTGCCAATTGCATCTGTGATAAGACGTACGCGCTGGCTCACTTCTTCCCACGAACTACTAACCTTCTGCATACAACACTCCTCCTATTAATGATCCCTACAAACATTATATAAAACGTTTGTAGTTAGTCGCCTCATAGGGAAGTAACAGATGGTACTACATTATAAAAAACAGCACCACCTGAATCATGTTGATCAAGCAGTGCTGCTTTTTACATCGTAAACATTGGTCTTAGTTAATCATCGGTATCCCGACCACCGAGACCTCCGCAAGATGGGCAGATGATCATCTCTCCATCTTTCTCAATCTCGCATGCCCCACCACATGTTTTGCACTCAATCCATTTCACATCTGGCACAATTGCTTCTGGTGTAGTTACTTCTGACTTAAAATCTGACATGGCATTGCTCCTTTCACGAGCTTGTTTTATTTCCAGACTTGACCATCAAGCCTGCACCTGGCGACTACCATAAGCAATCACCAGAGACCGACTGGCAGTCATCATCAATTAGTGATCATGGGGATATTGATCAATAGGCACCCATCCGCAGATGCCGCAATAGAACTCACCCTGGTGCTCATCTTCCTTAACTTCTTTCGACTCTTTTTCTTGATCCATATCATCCTTCTTTCTGTTTATCCAGGTCCGACACTCTACCTGTGATGTCTACAAGGGTTGCCCTCAGATTGCATGCTGCCACAATTCCAGCAGTAGTACTCTCCGCGCTCGATGCGTTCCTGTCGCTCTTGATCATACTTGCCAAAAGCTTGCTGTACGTCATTAATCAAAGAAAATGTTTCATTGAGCTCCGTACAGTTTTGACCCTCACGCTTTCTTTTACCGAAAATGCCCATGGGATACCTTCCTGGCTTAATAGCCAATTATCCAGGCCGACTGTTCGGGCCTGCACCTGGTGATTACCAAAGCAATCACCAGAGACCGACCGACAATCCAAACTACCTTGCTCATCCCACTCCATATTTTGTGTTCGGCAGTGGGGTACGTATGAATTCTTGCTCTTCTATTTCGTCTGTCACAGTCTGGTCAGGGAGCTGATAGTCAGCTTGCGGCGCTCCACATGCAAAACACCACACATCGTAAATTGACTTTTCCTCATTACATTCAGAACATCTAGCAACTTTAGGTGCTGCCACTGGTTTACGTCGTCCGAATAATCCCATGATCTTACCGCCTTTCAAGTTCTGCGATCACTCTACTTCCAATCTACAAGCTCAGGATGAAGCTCATAGAAGAGGCGTACACTTTCCTCTATTTCTTCCTGGGTAAGTTCCTGACCGTCGTCAATGCGTGCTTCAAGTGATTCGTAGCGCTCTTCCTTCGCCTCCTCTTCATTAGCAGCTTGAATGAAACGGTTAAAAATGTTCTTCAAGTTCTTCATAGTATGCCTTTCTAATTTCTAATCAAGGTCTACAGCTAAAGCATTCGCATTCAACAGTTGTCGTGCCCCTTGCAAGGGTTGGCGTACTGGGTTCTGCTGCACTGATTGCGATGACTGCGCAACAGGTTGAGCACCAGGCCAGATCGATGTATCTTTGCCCTGTCTGGCCTTCGCCCACGCTATGAGGATCATACGTGTGGCATCCGTTCTGCTGATCATGCCTTGCTCATTTGCAAAGGCGTCCAGCTCCTGGAGCGCTTCAGAGTCTTTGGGGAGATCAGCTCCCCAATACTCTTTCTTTTCGTTTCTCATTACGCCACCCACGCATCTGCAATTTTATGCTCTAAAGAGCGCGCCAATTCCAGGTATCCGCTTAAATTAGCATCCTCTGGCTTCGCAGGAACCATCACCCGCGGCAAGCTGCCAGACAGCAGATCATCCAGGTAATACGCGCCACCACCTGCTACTGTGATCTGATCAAATCGCTGTCCAACACTCTCGCCTTCCACATTCCAAACGGAGCCAGCGAAGCTCACAATGTCACGAGCGAGAGCGCGGCGGGCCTTATCGATTGCGGCTGAAATCATGTGACCTGGCAGCGTGCCATTAGGCATCGCAACATCTGCGAACTGCTCTCCCATCGCCCATCTATTCATCACATCGTGTGCCTTTGGGATACTCAGAACGCGACCATATCGCTTGTAGAGCGCAATCACTGCGTCGGTGATCATGCCAATTCCCAGCTCATGGTTGCCTTCGCACTGTGACACGATAAGCTTCTGACCATTCGCGGCCACCAGATCAGTTGTGCGTTCGCCAATATCGACTAGTGCCTGGTCGCCTTCAGCAAGCCCAGCGTGGATGAGCGCGCCCTGGCCTTCCATGCAGACATATCCGACACTGATGCGAGCGGAGCGCTGTATGCCGTTATATTTAAAATGGCAGGCCCGGGTCAGGGCCTCCTTCATGCGTTGTCGATTCTCTTTGGTGTAAAGAGAGACTGGCAATGCTGTGACGATGCGCAATGTGAAATCACGATCATGGATCATTTCGCATGCGAGTGTGAGCAATAACACCAGCGCGTGTGATCCCCAATATCGCGCAGGATTGCCAAGTGCATAGCTTGCATTGCGGCCTTCCTGGACGAGATCCTGCAAGTAGTAGTCAGCTCCATTGAATTGAATGAGCGACTCTCCAGGGCGAACGACGTCTGCAATTGTCGCGTTAATATCGCCACGCGCAAGAAGATTGTCAGCATTGCCAGTTGCAATCTGGCTATCGATCGTAAGCACCTGCTCAAAATCGCCACGATCTGAAACTAATTTCAAGCCAGCGCGACCAGATCCTGGATCAAAACCACCGTAAAAAGTTGGATAAAAGTTCATAATGAGAGTCCTTTCCTCTGTATCTAAAAATTTTGTATTTTTCTGTACTGGTACAGGATTGTTTGTATTTTTCTGTACCGTCCGTACTTTGTTGTACTTATTTCGAACTTCGCTGTAATTTTTCTGTACTGGTACGTGAAAGTGATGTACTTTTCAGTGAGGTACACACTTGTACACAAAAAGTGTGGATAAGTACAGAAATTTGTGTACAAGCAGAACCCTGCCTTTTTGTGTTTGCTAAGTCATAATAATGCACTCCCTGCCTCATCTATAATCTCAACCAATGAGCCCAGATTGGTGTTGTTGCGACCACTTGAATGCAGCTCATACTGCTTCAAAATCTCAGCGTTGGACATGCCGCTTTGCTTCATTTTCCCGATTTCGCTGAGCAATTTCTTGAGCTCAAACGATGTAGTTGTTCCTGATTCTTGTGTAGTTGTTCCGCCCGCTTCCCATGTGCGTTCCGGGGACCGTTCCAAAAGCATCGTTGTCTGGTTGCTTGGAACGATGTTGGAAAGCTCTACAGTTGGCCTGTGATACACGTCGCTGTCAACCATCAAAGGTTCTGTATTTTTCTGGTAGAGCGGCTGCTGTAGAATAATAGGATCCTGAATATCGACTCCGTACACCAGTGTTCGCCCACGTTTGAAATTCTTTACCAACTCCGCCATCTTGCGATCTCCATTCGCAACCAGGATTGCCTCGCTGTCCATAACCATGCGATGAGCGAACACAGTCGTCACTGCATTGCGCAACCAGGCGAGATGTGCAGCTTTCTGCGAGATGAAGTAGCCAAACATTCCGAAACCGCGGCCCTCGTATCCGCAAAGTTCAACCAGGGCCTTGATGAGCACCTCCATGGGAATGACATCATCTTTAATCTTGATACCGAACTCTTCAAAAAGCATTTTCTTCTCAGCTTCTGTGATTGTTACTGGCATCTTGGCAAGAGCATTGACTTCATCGATCACAATGAGCCATTTTTTCGTCCAGGGCTGGCCGCCTTCTCGACGGGACATGAACTCTCTCATGTACTTGATAATGGCCTGTTTAATTTGTTCTCGAGATGATGCCACTGGCATCAAGAGATGCTGGTGGAAGTCGCGCAGCTGATTGGTCAAACTGTCTTCTTTATTGCCGTTGCCATGGATATCGCAGATGATCACACCAGCGCCCCATCGCACGGCATCCGCAACTTTACCGTAGACCGTGTTCGTTTTGCCAGATGAAGAAGCGCCGACAAACCATGCTGTTTTATAGACATCAGGCAGCACTATTTCAAGCTCCCCAGTATCAGGATAAACACCCAGTAACGAACGATCGTGAGGTACGCGATACTCTACATCGCGATACTGGATAATCTCTGGGATATGCTCTCCTTGCCCTTGCAGGGGTGCAGCTATCTGCAATGTGGCCTGCTTCAGTTCTTCCATTTGCGCCTGGAGCTGCACGATGATCGCATTGTTCACTTGTGTATTTGTATTCGCACGAATAACCTTCAAACTGTCGATCGCACCATCAGGGCTGTACTTGATATCAATGTTATCCATGTTGGTATGAGCTGACTGCAAGAGAAGATAACTCTCATTTGCGATCTGATTGTGGTGCCGACGTGTAAACAAAGCTTCTCTGCGTATCTGTGTATCCAGATAGCGCAAATATACGCGCCATCCCGCCCAGGTCAGCCCAGCTGCTATTAATAGAGCGCCAGCTCCGATCAGCCAGGGAGATATATTCTGCCAAAGGTGAGATCCATTTACTTGGAGCCAGTTATAGACTGTCAGCCCCAAAGCAAGCAGCAACACGACTGGGATAGCTACAACGATAAGGAAAAGTGGATTGTTCCATTTATTCATTGGAGACCTCCCGAAAAGGAGATGTGGAGGAACGTGTGATACATTGCTTGCGCAGCCACTGGAGGCTAATCATCCAGACACCCAACGTCCAAACGATCAATCCGATACCAGCGTAGGCAATGCGGGTGAGGCTGTGTAAGACAGAAGTAATACCGAGGATTACAGCAATTATTGCTGCAAGTAGATCGAAGCAGGCATCATGCAGTGTCGCAATGTGCATCTTCATGGCCTGCTCTATTTCATTGTGTGGTTGTTGTATCGGTGTCATCATTGCCTAGTCTCTCTATCGTCACTAGGCTCGCATGCTGTCTTTATGCTAAAATAAAAGCCAGCTTGTACGAGCACTGCGTTTAATCCGCCTCGTGTAAGTCAGATCCTGGTTGATGTTCCCGCATCGCCAGGATCGTTATTTTTCTGCTGTGCTTGCCTCTTCCCCTGCAAGGAAAAGTACATAACGTCTGTTGACCTTCCACCGCCTCCCGATCTGCCTTGCTTTATTTTTAGGTATTTCTTCGGAGTCAATCATCCTTTTAACTGTCTGCTCGTCGACTCCGAGCATTATTGCCGTATCTTGAATGGAGACAACCAGGGGTTCTACTGCCTGTCCTTGCATCGATTACTCCTTACGTAACTATCATGATAGTTCATAAATATTTGTTAAATTTGTACAACTGTGATGAACTTAAGTGAAGTATACACAACTATCATGAACTTCGTCAAGGGGTCATGAAAACTAGGAAAGATTATCAAGCACTGACTGCGCTCCTTGCCTGACGTCATGAGGTTTAAGCGACTTCAAATAGATCTCTGTGGTCTTCACACTGCTATGGCGCAGCAGGCGAGAGAGCTGGTAGATGTCGCCTCCATTGCGCATAAAATAATAGGCGAAGGTATGGCGAAACGTATGAGGCGAACAACGTATAGCAAAGTCGTCAATACCGGCCCATTGGCCCAGGCGCTCAATAAGTGTGTGGACGCCGCTCCTGGTCATCGGCTTGCCAGATCTGCCCACGATGAGTGTCGATTTATCCATCTCTCTTTTTATGAGTTGGGTCAGCTGGCGATCTGGCGTATTTTTATTTTGTTGTGCAACTGCATATTCAATAGTCGGCTCCCTGAACGTGCGCAGATACTTCTGAATGTTGCGCCTGGACTTCTCGCCCAGGGGAACCTCGCCCCATTTACGACCCTTGCCAAATATTTTGACATGTGCATCTTTGGGGTCTAAACAGACATTGCCAATAGTCAACGTGCAGAGCTCGCTAACACGTAGACCTGCATCAAGCAGGATTGCCAGTATGGCTTTATCACGCATCTGGAGATGTTCAGACTCTTCCTTCGAGCATGCAGCGAATAATGCGTCGAGGTCCTCAAGAGAAAAAACTTCAATGATCTCTTCTATCACCTGTGGCTTCTCAATGCGTTTCACGGTGATCGCCTTGATATGCTCGCAATACTGCTCGTCGAGCACGCACCAGTTGAGGAATGTTTTTATGACGCGTGTATACCCGGCCAGGGTATACGAGGAAAGTTCTTCTGCGTGCTTTTTGCTCGGGGTATGTGTTTCTTTAAGGTGATCTAAGAAGACATCAATCACCTGGTCGTTAATATGATGTAAATACACTGGCGAGAGGTCTCCAGTTACTGGTAGTTCTACCCATTTCTGTCGTTGGGTTTTGCCGTCTGTCTTGCGCAGCACGCAATGTTCTGCGCACCAGGTCGCAAAGACGCCCAGGCGCTGGACATGCTCCGCGCGGGTTGTCTCTTCGAGCCTTTTCTTTTTCGGATCATTCAGAAAATCATTGACTGCATCGCGCACTGGGATGCCAACATTAACAGAGCGCTTCTTAATCGCTCGTACGTTTTTTGCCACTATCTCACTCCTATCAACACAACCATTCATAGAGCTGAGAGAGCGCACATAAAGAGAGAGATAAGGACCTGTTGTTTCCAGCCTTGCAAGGGGTGCTGGTAAGCTTATCAGGCTGTTATAACATACCTCCGGTCTCCGAAACCGGGGGCGCTGGTTCAATTCCAGTCGGGAACACTCCCCTCAATCAGCCTCGGGAGCCGATTCTACTATTTCTTATTAAGTTAGATAGTCAATATCGCCAAGATGTGCTAAACACAGCAGTATAGATTGGCCTGAGAAGAGAGCGTATCGCCTTATCTACTTCGATCAAAAATTCCTCTGCGCTCGCTGTGACAGTTTTACTGACAGCTAGAAGTGTCGCTATCAGTTAACCACGTATGAAACTTCTGCATGGTCTCTTCTTGAAGTGGGGGGAGAACATGCGAGTAGATTTCAAGTGTGACTGTGATTTGGCTGTGGCCAAGCAGTTCTTGCACAATCTTCGGATGCGTACCCATCGATAACAGCAAGGTTGCGGTGGTATTGCTCTGTCAATCTTTCTTTGCAACAGTCATCTTTGAAGTGGAAGACTTCTTTTTCTCAAGAGAGGGGTACAGGCGTTTGGGTAGTGTTACAAAAAAATTAAGCTCATCCAAGTTTGTTTCAGGGAGAATAATAACAGAAAATGGAGAGAAGTATCAGACAATTCTAGAAGCTTTAGCCGAAATAGTTACAGAGAATATGTGCGAGTGCAATGGAAAGCCTCGCAAAAGGCTTTCCATTGCACTCGCGACATGAGCCGGATAGCGTTTGCATTTACACGTGACAGGCCGATGGGAGGCTCAGACCCGTCGGCCTGTCGCGGCGTAGCAGGCTGCCGAGGTAGCTTTACTGAGGCGCTACGTTAGCGCACAGACCTGATGGGCTGAACCAGGAAGGCTCCTGCCAGCGTGATCAGCCCTGCCATTACGAACATGATGAGATAGCTATTGTGAGTCAGGCTGAGGACAATCCCGGCCATCAGAGGCGCCAGGGACTGGGGCAGCGAGTTGGCAATATTCAGAATGCCCAGGTCTTTTCCCCGGTCTCCCTCAGAGGGCAGAACGAGCGTGACCAGCACAAAGTCAACCGCCAGGTAACAGCCAAACCCGACGCCTTGCAAGCAGGTAGCAACGATCACCACTGGCCACGAGGGGAAAAAACCCATCAAGAACAACGCAAGCGCCATGATGACGCTGGCGATAATCACAAACAGCTTGCGGCGCTGAAAACGATCAGAGAGCATGCCGCCCACGATGGTTGAGAGAATCAGGAAGACGACCGAAAACAGGCTCAAAAGCGAAGAACCCTGCGCAATTGTCTGGCCAGGAAAGAGTCGCGTGTAGTGGATCGCATCCTGAAGATAATAATAGGTATAGCCGGTCGCCGAGGCATACCCCAGCATGACAATAAAACGCGCGAGCCAGGCCCAGCCAAAATCGGGATAGGCCTGGGGATTGATCCAGAAATTTTTCAGGAACGTCCCCAGCCGGAAGGGTGGCAGATACCCTCTGGGAAGCACCTTCTCACGGAGAAAGAAGGTGTAGGGAAGCAGAAACACCAGGACCAGCGCGATCAGGAACAGGTAACTGATGTCGATGCTCTTCAATACCTGACCGATCAGGATCACGCCAAGAATCGCGCCAAGTGGCGTGGCCATACTGACAAGGCCGGTAATCGTTCCGCGCTGGCTCGCGGGAATCCGGTCAGGGACAATCGCTGTGGTGGCTGCCTGGAGAAAATTCGAGAAGAGCTGCATCAAGCTCCAACCGATGACCAGAGCCACAATAGTGCTTGCCTTCCACAACAGAGCCAGGGCCAGGGCGCTCAGGAGTGCCCCGACCAGAATCCATGGGCGCCTCCGTCCCAGCCGCGAGCTCGTTCGATCACTTAACGCGCCAACGATAGGGTTGGCGATCAATGAGATAAAGGCGCCTATCGAGGTCACAATGCCCAGGTTGAGCGTTTTGTGGACCGGGTCAATGGCTCCCACCTGTTCCGGCAAGAGTAATTGGAGCACAGGGAGAACGCTTATCCAGATCACCAGGTTTGCCGCCGTCAGCGCGGTGACAAAGCCTTTGCTCACTGGCTGAGTAGGAGCCTGCAATGCTTCGGGAACCTCCTGAGAGGCCGAATCCGGCTCTAACGAAGAAAGTGGATAACCTGCCATAATGATACCTCCTTTTTAGAGCCAAGCAACGGAAAGCATCTCGGGCGTAATGGTCCGAGCCTGGTTTGAGATAGAAATGGTTCGCGTCTCCCCTGCACTCATATCAAAGTAATTGTCGCTAAAGTGCGTCTGATCATCCGCAATGCTAAGATGAACAAAAAAAGCATAGGAGGATGCGTGTAGATGAACATGCATTTCATGCTCACTCTGTGGCGTGATGGTGAACTCCGGCGCAACTGGGGAACGCTCCAGATTCTTGACGGCGGTGAAGAAGTGCCGATTGGTGGGAAATTGCTCTTGCCGGGAACGTACCAGGAGATAGCACCCATGCACATCCGCAACACGTTGGGCGTCCGACTGCCAGACCGGCTGACTCCCATTGGCCGGGATATTGACTTGCAACGCTTCTTCCCAGAGGACACCCTCGTCAAAAGAACTATACTGGATTACCACTGTATCGTTTATCTCGTGCAGCGTGTCGTTGGTCAGCCAGAGTTCGATCGTTCCATCCTTTAGCGCTTTAAAAGAGGCCAGGACTGGCGCATACGCTCGCCGGACATAGTAATAGCTGGCCTTGCCAAAGCCATAGTAGTCGATGATACTCCAGCTAAAGCCCGGCCAGCAGTCGTTCAATTGCCAGATCAACGAGCCAGAGCAGTGAGGCTTGCGCCGGCGGAAATGTTCAATGCCAAACTTGAGGCCCTCAGCCTGAGCGATCATACTAAAATCGATATACTCTTCCAGATCCTGTGGCAGACCTGTGACCGACGACATCAACAGATCTCCCTTATCTTTGGGATTGTCTTTATTGTGATGATCGATCGAGGGACTGTGGTGATAGAGCTGATCTGCTGGAATAACCCGGCGCAGCGTCTCGGCTACCGGGGAGGCATGCATGCCAAATTCGCTGACAAAGCGGGCGCTATCTTCCGCGTAATGGACAAACGAGACCGCCTCCGGTGTCGGCTGGAGGAACAAAGAAGGCATCTCGGACGTCTGGGCGGGCGGATTATCGGCATCGGGCAGGGGAAAGCCGTGCCAGACATGCCAGTCGTGGTAATCTCCCTCCAGCATGCCATCTCCAAACGGGCTGCCTGGCCAGTAGGGCGTATGTCCATCATAAGCCTGGACAGCGCGCGGCATGATTTCGTCGTAGTAGAGTGTGCCAGATAGAGGATTCAGGCCCGGGATGGACGCGCTCAACATCTGGTGAATCATCTGCGCTTCATTGTTGCCACACCAGAGGGCCATACTGGGATGGTTGCGCAGGCGTTTGACCTGATAGCGCACTTCCGCACTTACTTCGTTGACAAAGTCCGCGTTATCCTCGGGATACTGTCCACAGGCAAACATGAAATCGTGCCAGAGTAAGATGCCGAGCTGGTCGCAGAGGGCGTAGAACTGATCCTGCTCATAAATACCACCGCCCCAGATGCGCAGCATATTCATATTGGCATCCCGCGCCGCTGTAAGCAGGGCTGTATAGCGTTCGGTCGTGACTGATCCTATGAGCGAACTGGCCGGGAGCCAGCTCGCCCCGCGCGCAAAGATGGGCACGTTGTTGAGAAGAAAGCGGAAGAAATGTGTTCCTGGCTCTGCCGGGTCCGGCGTCTGATCCAATTGCAGGGTGCGAATACCCACCTGGAGCTCTTGCTGATCTAGCTCGACCTCACCCTGGCGCAAACTAACCTGCAATGTATACAGCGCTGGCTTACCCAGTTCGGGCGTCCACCAGAGCTGGGGGTGTTCAACGCGCACAGAAAAATGGGAAACCAGGCCCTCGTCGTTCTCACCTGGAGATACCAGTTGCGCTTCCGTCGTCTCTTCTGAGGGTTCTCCCGGTGCTGTGAGTTTGAACGCGACAGTGAACGGGCCCTCGCCTGCAAAGTGTTCTACCTCGACCTTGATCGAGATCAGGGCCAGATCTTGCTCCTGGTCTACTTTCTCTGTTGCGAAGTGGACCCCGACAATCGCCGCCTGGCGCTGGCGATACAATTGCACCGGGCGCCAGATTCCCACGGTCGGCAGATCAGGGCCAAAATCCCAGCCATAGCCAAATTGAGCCTTGCGCATCAACGTGCGACCGGTATTTCCCAGAAGACCGGCATTGTCTAAGAGAGGCAGACCCCAGGAAGGTGCGGTCATGTCTTTGATGCGATCCAGAGGGCGGTCGAAGCAGATGGCCAGCGTATTCGGGCCGTTCAGGCGCATCTGTTCGGTCACGTCAAAGACGGCCTCGCGGAACATGTTGGATGAGTGACCAATTTCCTGGCCGTTGAGCCAGATGGTCGCAAAGGTATCTAATCCCGAGAAGACAAGTCGCAGGCGTTCATCTGCCTGGAGAGCAGTTTCTTGCTCGTATAGAAATTCGACGCGATACCACCATTCGCGGTCGCGCACCCAGGCGCATGTTAATTCGTTTTGATCATAAAACGGGTCTTGTACGCGGCCAGCCGCCACCAGAGCCTGGTAGACATCTCCAGGCGCCGAAATATCGATCCACTCATCATCGATGGTGAAGTGCTCAGTAAAAGCTCCAAGAGCTCTTCCTTCTCCTGGCGCAAAATCTTTGAGCTTCCAGCGATCGAACATTGCTTTTCTCCTTTTTCTTCGAGGGTTCAACTGGGTGCCATTCCACCAGAAAACAATCGCTTTTCTGGTGGAATGGCTGTTCTTTGTGTGAAGTATAGGTGGCTTGCTGGTCATTGTCATGTTTCCAACGATACATTTGATAGTTTTTCTCTTTGTGTGGAGATGGCCGAAAGAACGGTAAAAGAGGCAAAAATGGGAGATTGCGGCCTCCTCCCCTGGTTGATAATTTGTTCCCCAAGGTCAAAAAAGCCATATCTGTTGGGTGACAAAATCACGGTGAGCGGAGGAGATGGACTCAGAGCAGGGAAAGCTCGCGAGCGCGGATGAGCGCCTGAGTGCGATTGCTGACTTGTAGGTTCGCGAGGATAGCATTCACATGGCGCTTAACCGTCCCGAGGGTGATGATGAGTTGATTGGCAATCTCCTGATTTGAGGCGCCGGTGCCCAGTAAAAGTAAGACTTCCCTTTCTCGTGGGCTCAGGATCTGTGCTCCTGCTCTCATACGTTCGCGCAGAAGCGCGAGTTGATCGGGTTGCGTTATGGATAAGGTGTTGAGCTTGGCTGCGGCAAGAATGGACTGGACCGACATGCTCATCGAGGGCGAAGACTCAGCGATCTTTCGCAGGAGCGGTTCAAGGAGCGGCAGTTCGCGTACAACACTGCGCAAGTATCCTTCCAGGCGGACATACTCCAGCACGATGGAGAGTAGATCCTGCGTGCGTGCGTGTTCCCCCAGCATCTCGTGGTTCAAAGCCAGCAACATCAAAAGCTCAAGGCTGTTTCCCGGGCGGGTTCGGGCTTTTTCCTCCTGCAACAGCTGATGGAGCACGAGCTGCGCAGCTCGTAGCACTGTGCGTTGTGAACGGTCATGAGTCTGCATGAGCACCAGGCGGAACTGGACCATATAGCCGCGCTGTTCGTGAATTTCAGGCAGGGAGACCAGGGAGATTCCCTGCTGCTCAGCCCAGGTGAGCGCTTCTGTGAGTTGTCCGGCACTCAATGAGATGGCTGCCCGCTGCGCCGAGATTTGCGGCAGCAGGGTAGATGCTAAAGGAAAAGGCTCGATCAACTGAGCAAAATCGCGCAGGATCATATGAGCACGCTGCGTATCACCCTGGACACTGGCAATTTCGGCCAGCGTGCTGATGCCCTGCAATAGGATCTCATTCTGGATGAAAGGCAACATCTTATAGAATTGTTTACTGAAGTGTTGCCAGGTAGTATCATCGGTGCTGCGGGAAGAGGTAAATATCTCCTGCAAGAGCCGGTATCCATGAGACAGGATGTCCTCAGCCTCCTTGAGATTGTTCTGCTCCCAGCGCAAATAACCCAGGCCAAAGTAGAATGTGATGTTGAGTGACTCATCTGAAAAAACCTGTTTCCACTGCTCAATCAACTGCGCCGCGCGCTCATAGAGGGCCTGCGCACGCCGGAGCTTTCCCTGTTGCTGGCTGGAGAAAGCGCTGTGTACCAGGCGATACAGAGTCGTGGGAAAACGAAACTCTTTCTCTTTAAGTGCTGCGTTCTCGCGAGATGGCTCCTCTAAACTCGCAGGACTGTTCTGTTTCGTCTTTTGCATCTGTAATAAGGAGCTCAGGAACAGCGCGATAGTCTGCTTCTCGGGAATGGCGGAGAGCAGTCGGGAAGCCTGCTGCTCCCAGAAAAAGCCCCGCACAAGATCGCCCTGGTAGATCGCCAGGAAACCGCGCAGCAAAGCAGTTTCTCCCAGACGGGTCTCCTGCTCAACACCATTCTCCTCTCTCTCGTACACTGAGCGCTCGATGATCTCCAGGCGCGCTTCTGCTACGGTAAACTGGTAGGTGATCAGCAAGAGCGCCACATAATGCAGATGGAGTTCGGGGTATTCCAGCAGCAGTGCTTCCGGCAGGGCGCGCACCCATTCCAGCATGGTCTGGAGCGGCACTTCATGGGAAAGCGTATCTTTATCAGGAAGAATGAGGTGCAGCGCCAGTCGCGTATCAGGAATAGCCAGGGCATGCTGCACCGCTTCCGGGATAAGCATATGCCAGGCATACCAGGTACAGGCACGCCGATGCAGTTCTGGCACCAGCTCTGCGCTAGTTTGCTGAAGCCGTGCGTGCAGCATTTCGGCGAAGAGCGGATGATACCGATACCAGCGACGCTCTTCGTCCAATGGATACAAAAAAAGCCTGGCCTCCTCTAGCTCCTCCAAGGTCTTCTGTCCATTCGATTGGCCAGTGACCATCTCACAGAGGGAGGCATTCAGGCGCGAGAGCAGGCTGGTCTGCACCAGAAACGCTTCCCACTCAGGCGGCTGGTGTGCCAGGATCTCTTCAAAAAGGTAGCGGTAGACAAAGCGATGCTGTCCGGTAAAGGCATTGAGGACTTCTCCCATACCTGTATGTTTCTGGAGCAGCAGGGCCGCTAACTGCACGCCCGCAACCCATCCTTCAGTGCGTTGTTCCAGCAGTTGCACCTCCTCGTGAAGGAGGGGCATTTGCATTAACTCGCGGAAATAGCGGGCGATTTCTGGCACGTTCAAACGGAGATCGACCTCATCAATTTCAAAAAGCTGCCGATTGACTCGCAAACGTCCGAGCGTTAAAGGAGGGGTAGTTCTGCTGCTCAGAAGCACATGGATCTGTGGCGGCAGGTGGGCCAACAGGTAATCCAGCGCGCTATGGAGCACGTGCGAGGTGATCACCTGATAATCATCCAGGACCAGCAAGCAGGCGGGAAATGAGGCCAGATCATTGGACAGCGCAGGCAAAATAGCTTCCCACGCCGTGAGCGGTTGTCTCTGGAGCTGCTCCGTGACAGCCATTCTCAATCCTGGCTCAATCTGCTGGAACACGGCAATCAGATAGCGCAGAAAGTGACTCACCTCATTGTCCTCAGCCTCACACGTGAGCCAGGCGACTGGATGATTATACTCGGCCAGCCATTGTGCCAAAAGCGTCGTTTTGCCAAAACCAGCGGCAGCAGAGAGGACCGTCAGGGTGCGCGTCGTGCCTTGTTCTAAAAGAGCAAATAGGCGCTCACGCCTGATCAGAGGATGCTGGACCAGTGGGGGCGAGAGCCTGGTGGTCAGAAAGAGGGGTGCGTCTGCTGCCAGCAGGGGTGCTAACGCTGTCTGATGGAGTTCAACGGGTTTTTCCGAGTGTGTGGCAAAGGCAAACGGCGCAGCAAACTGGGCAGGAGAGTGCTGTGAGAGCGCTGCTTCACCCTGTGGGTTTGGCAGACCTCGTGCCTGTTGCAACTGCTGTGCCACCTCTTCCAGGCGCTCGACAGTAAGTTCACGAGATCGGCCAAGATACTTTTTCACGACTTTCTGGGCGTTGCGGCGATAGGCATACCAGTAACTGCCCCCGTGCTGTCGCCGCTCCTGGCAGACTGTCATCGCTCCATTTTTGCCCTGGAAAGTAAAAGAGGAGCGAGTGGCAAGCCAGTCAAACCATTCCAGGCTTCCCGGCTCAAAGCTGAGCAGGTGCCTGCGCTGATCTTGGTAGATGTCATAAGCCGCGCGCTCTAAACGCCAGATTACGCCACAATCAGCAGCTTTGGGCATAACTCTCCTTCTCTCTTTCTCTCTTTCAAAAAGTGAAGCCTCTACCACTTCGTATTTTGTTTCCCAACATCTAAAAATACCATACCAGTTGGGAAACAAAAATGCAAGCCGATGATGGAAGCCGCGTGCTCCTGGTACTATATGCAGTTAGGTGCTCAAATGTGTCCAGGGCAGGCAAAGCTCAGCAAGACACGTCGGCTTATAAAGATCGTTCCCGCCGGGAAGAAGAACTCCCTCTCTTGTTCTCTTTGGGGAGACCTGACCGCGCTACTGACCGCTTAGAGGGTTATTTGCAGTCAGCCAGGTATGGAATTTCTGCATCGTATCCTCCTGTAAGGGCGGCAGGATATGCGAATAAATTTCAAGGGTCACAAGAATACTGTTATGCCCAAGCAGTTCATTACAAAAAATCCACCGCTCTTTGTTCCAACTCTTCTCATGCTCTGTTTGCTGCTGCCGTTGTTGAGATGCGTGGCGGTGAAGGGCTTCAAGAGCTAAGGGCGTCAATTGAATACAGCGACGACTGGAATTCTTTATTGTATTCGTAGATACAAATAGAGGGATCATTTGCATGCCTTGTGACAAGAAAGTCTGGCATAGGGTAGTGGAAGATGCAGGGTTGCACAGAGGCAAATAATACGCTATTCTCTCCCAGAGAAGCAAAAATGTTCTTCTTGTGTTATGTTGTCTGTCTGTGTGGAAGAGTGAGGAACATGCCGGTGTCGATATACCATGAGATTGTCATGGCACGCAATCCCCTTGTGCGTAAGCTCCGGGATAGAAGCTGCCTACCAGGACATCAGGAATGGGAGAAGAGTCCGAACAGCAACACATAAGCACACTTGAAAAAATCCATGAGAGGAGTTTCGTATGGCAGCGACGTTATCACGACAAGAGACAGAGCGCTTTTACCGCATCTGGTTCAACTTACTGCATTGGGTCAACGAGCAACTACACCTGGTTCCCTGGCTTCCCGCAGATCCTCCCGAGGGATCAGTAATACCAGAACAGGCCATGCAAGTACGTGATGCCCTGTGGGCTGATGACCGTTTGCTCAAACACTTTGTTACTGAAAATCCCGCCCGGCTCTCGGAGGAGGACCTGGTGCTCGTGAGGAGTTGGCAGTACCGACTTTCGGGCAAATTCTTTGTGGTGCGCGCACTCAAGAGCTACACCGTCTTACTTACAGACTTTGCACCTCATGCGCATGCCTATGGCGTGCTAGGACTCACTGATTCGGTGGCCGAGACGATGATCCTTCCACTACCCGTTTACATTGAGACCGTTTTATTGCCCTTTGAGGATCGAATTATCTATGATGGTTTGCTGACCACCTTCAACGTCACCTTCGGCTCCGGCATTCGCCGCAGTCTTCAAGAAGTGTATCGCAATGCGAAGGAGCGAGAAGGCATTCTGACATCCCTCTTGCCCCCAGCGCCAGCAAACCTCAATGAGTTGCATCTCCAGATAGCGGCGCACAATGAAAAGCTTTTGAAGGCCTTTCGCAAGTACCTTGTCCAGACGGGGTTGAGCCTGAAGATGGTAGAGCAACATACCAGCACTATTCAGCAATTTGGCTCCAGCGTGTTGGTAAACCAGACACCATCACATGGATTGCTGGATATGACTACACATGAGGTTGAAGCTTATTTGCAGACAACTGGCGTCAAAACAGCGAAGACGAGTTTCAAACGTTTTGTGCGCTTCCTTGAGGAGACGGGAAGAATGGAGTATGGGCAAACACAAGAATTGCGGCAGGTGCTTAAATGAGCGCCTCCTTCCTCTCGTCTTCTTACTGAAATATCTGCTCCTCAACACAGATATCTCTGCTGAAGCGTTCGATACATGTATAACCTTGCTGGATTTTTTGAAACTCTTTGTTTACTTGAAGTTGACTTTGATCTGCAAGGATGAAAAAGCGATCTCTTGCTAGTGTGATGCTGACATACATACGTACAGTTAGTAGAAAGATAATGAATAGATAGGAGATAAACGCATGTCAGCCAAACGAAGAATTATTCGGATGCTTGCAATACAGATTGCCGCTCTCCTCGTGGTAATAGTTGTATTAATGGGTCTAGAGCGTCGGTCAAGAAATGGAAAGGATGAGGTTGACCGGCCACGCCAGAGATGGTTAGCTCAAGAAAAACGGACCTGAAAGGCGGAAAGAGGAAGATGCAACCATCGCTTTGGCAGCCACCAGTCGAGTTATCAGCGCAAGAAGAGCAGATTGTGAAGAGGATTCGGAAGGCCAAGTTGTTTGTGTTTTTGCGCCAACACCGGCACGAACTATTGGACGAAGCGTTCCAGCAAGAGTTGGCAAGTCTGTATCGCCCAGCAGAGCGAGGGCAACCGCCAGTGCCACCGGCCATGCTGGCGCTAGCGCTCATTCTGGAGGCGTACACTGGAGTCTCGGATGATGAGGTCATTGAGGCCACAGTGATGGATCGGCGCTGGCAGTTGGTTCTCGATTGTGTGGATACGGATGAGGCTCCTTTCAGTAAAGGCACGCTGGTGGCCTTTCGCCGCCGGGACGGAAAAGTCGCAGTGTGCTGGTGGATGGGTACAAGCGCCATGTGCTGCATGATCTGGATACAGGTCTCATCCGTGCGGTGGGCATCACGCCAGCCAATGTCCCGGAAGCCAGTGTCACGGAAGCCATCAGTCAAAAATAATAGTCGTCTAACACAAAGAGTTTGACAACTAATGCCACCTGGGCTCTCACATCTCCTTGTTTGAAGTTAACGTTTTAACCCAAAGGGTCGTACTACATTGTCAGACACTCAAATTCTTCACATCCAATAAACCCAGCAAGAAGAACCCGCTTGAGAAGAAGAAGCATGTCTACCTCATCACCAAAGCAGCTCCCTTCGCGCTTGACCTGACTGCTCTACTGACTGCTTGAAGGGTCACGATCCATTAACCGAGGGGTGTAACTAAATTATTTACCGAGTTATAGAAATAATGAATTTGACACGAAAGAATAATCGTTTGCATTATAAAGAGAATATTTTCTTGTCTGGATTGAATAAAGTGCTCGGAGAGACACTGCGAGAAATAGGGCTATCCAAAAGAAGCAAGGGGCAGAAAGGCGAGTCAAAGACAAAAGGGAGCATATTCTGGCAGTGATGCTAAAATTTGATATATGAATTACTTGCGCTAGTATAGATAGAAAAATCTCTGCAAAAATAGTTGTAAACCGGCAAATAGTTCTATTCCTGATTTAGTTGCACTACTCATTAAAAGGATGGAAACCAGCGGGTGTATGTCGCAGAACGGTATTTTTATATGTTCAATTTATCCAAAAAAAAGGAAGTACTGCCCCTATAAATCGGGCATTAACCATAGCTTTACACAAATATTTTCACGTATACTATTACTGTGTAACGATACGATATGTCTTTGAGTTAACGAAGTTTCATTTACACACTCAGCTGAGCTACAAAGAGGACATAGTTTCTCAAAAAATAAGGTGCTGTGATGGTATTTTGTCTGGCACGTTGTAGCGTATGCTCCGGCTAGACCTCATAACGGAGATACAGTTTCAGTACTCTCTGAATTTAAGCGCTATACTACGTAATCGCTAGGATATCTAACGTTTCTCAACCAACTCTGGTCTGAGATGGCGAAGCATGTCACAGAGATGGTGGCATTTTGAACTTAGATGCTAAAAAGGAAGTATATGTCGCGGCTGAAGCACTTGAGAAAGATCCTAACAGCACTGCTACGAGAAAAGATGTGGTTGATGCATAGCAGCAGAGAACAAGCTATACAAGAGGTAAGAGAAGGAAAACCAAAAGCCATCGCGAAGCAGAATGATATATGTCATTGGAGAGTGTTAGAGTGTCTCTTATAAGATCATAGACTACAGAAAGGCGAACATTACGTATTATGGACGTTATGGTTCAAAACCCCCAACATCTGGGGTCGACATTTGTTGAACTGCTTCGTTGGAGAGCTTCGCATCATCCTGACAAGAATGTCTATACGTTTCTTCTTGATGGTGAAACACGAGAAGTGAGTTTTTCCTACGCCGAACTTGATTACCAGGCTCGTACCGTTGCTGCATATCTTCAGGAACATGTTGAACCTGGAGCACGAGTCTTGCTTCTGTATCCTCCTGGTCTGGAGTATATCGCAGCTATCTTTGGCTGCTGGTACGCTGGTGTTGTTGCTGTTCCCGTCTATCCTCCTCGTCTCAATCAAAATCTGACACGCATTGAGGCTATCATACAGGATGCTGACGCGCACGCTGCGCTTACTACATCTGCAATTCTCTCTGGTTTACAACGTAAGTTTACAGAGGATTCATTGCTGCAACAGTTGCACTGGCTTGTGCTTGAGCAGAAGAGTGAGGGGTTGGCTGAGCGGTGGCACGAGTATTTCCCTGCCAGGGATGCGCTGGCACTGCTGCAATACACTTCCGGTTCCACCGGATCTCCCAAAGGGGTCATGGTCACCCACGATAATTTGATACAAAATGCCGTGGTGACTCAAAAGGGAATGAGTTTTGACTCAAATATACACTGTGTTGGCTGGTTACCTGCCTATCATGATATGGGGTTAATGGGAATAATCCTGGAGCCACTATTCATGGGTGGGTCTTCCGTTCTGATGGCTCCCGCGTCTTTCCTGCAACAGCCTCTGCGCTGGTTACAGGCCATTTCTCGTTTCAAAGCCAACACCAGTGGTGGCCCCAATTTTGCCTTTGATCTCTGTGTTCGCAAAGCGACGCCGGAGGTAATAGCGACGCTGGATCTCAGCAGTTGGGATGTGGCGTTTACGGGATCGGAACCAATTCATGCTGAGACGCTCGAACGTTTCTATCAGACCTTCGCACCCTGTGGATTGCGTAGGGAAACGTTTTATCCCTGCTATGGCATGGCTGAGGCGACGCTTCTTATTTCCGGGGGATCGAAGCAGGAGCCACCGATTGTCCGTAATTTCGTGCAAGCGTCACTGGAGCAGAATTATCCCAGGCTGGTCAGTGAGCATGATGAAGAAGAGAGCCATCAATTGGTGAGCTGTGGCAGACCTCAACCCGAACAGCGGATTCTGATTGTCGATCCGGTCTCGCATGTGGAGTGTGCTCCTCACCAGGTCGGAGAGATCTGGGTAGTGAGTCCTAATATCACCCAGGGATATTGGCGCAGGCCGCAGGAAACCCAGGAGGCATTTCAGGCATATCTCAAAGATAGCAATGAGGGGCCATTCTTGCGTACTGGCGATCTCGGCTTCCTCTTTGATGGTGAGTTGTTTGTCACGGGCCGCCTCAAAGATATGATAATTATTCGCGGTCAGAATTATTATCCTCAAGATATTGAAAGTGCCGCAGAACTCAGTCACCGGGCGCTCAGACAAAATTGTAGCGCCGCCTTTTCACTTAGCGTGGAAGGGGACGAGCGCGTCATCCTGGTGATGGAGATAGAGCGCACGTTTCTCCATCATGACCCACAGGAGCTCTTTTCAGCGATTCGACAAGCGGTCCTGGAAGCATGTAATGTGCATGTGTATGCTATGGTGCTGCTCAAACCTGCAAGTATGTTGAAGACCAGCAGTGGGAAGATTCAGCGTCGTGCCTGTCGCGATGCGCTTTTGGCACAAACACTGGCGATTCAGTTTGCCGATATACCTCAGCCTCTTCTAATGCACCTTGGACAACCTACCAATGTCGTGACGAAGGGAACGGTTCAATCCTCTCAGGCGGAGAGCCAGTTCGAACGTTCTAATGAGCGCGTCAATAGAGGAGAGAACAAGGAGCGGACAAAAGTGGAGCCACAAGTAGTATCTCCCCGTTCAAAACACGCAGACATGCAATTCAGTTTGCTGTACTTTTCCAGTGATGCCACAGAGTCAACGGACAATATATACGAGCTATTGCTGGAAAGTGCTAAATTTGCCGATCAGCATGATTTTACCGCTGTATGGGTACCTGAACGACATTTTCATCCTTTCGGCGGGCTGTATCCGAATCCCTCAGTCCTGGCCTCCGCACTGGCCATGGCGACCCAGAAGATCCGGTTGAGAGCTGGCAGTGTGGTCTTACCGATGCATCATCCAGTCCGAGTCGCCGAAGAATGGTCCGTCGTTGATAATCTATCCTCCGGCCGCGTCGATCTCGCTTTTGCCCTGGGGTGGAGCCCAAATGATTTTGTGCTTGCACCAGACAAATATGCTCAACGCAAAGAGCTTCTGTTTTCAGGCATCGAGACGTTCCAAACGCTCTGGCGTGGTGGTTCTGTAGTCTTACCGAATGGTCTTGGCAAAGAGACAGCCATCAAGATCTATCCGTTGCCCAGACAGTCTGAGTTAACGCCTTGGATTACCTGTACCAGTAGTATAGAACGCTTTGTGGACGCAGGGGCGATGGGGGCCAATGTCCTCACTGGCTTATTATTTCAGAGTCCCGAAGAGCTTGCAGAGAAGATTCAAGCGTATCGTCGTGCGCGCGCTGAGCATGGATACGACCCTGAAACTGGTCATGTCACCCTGATGTTGCACACGTTCATCGGGGATGATCTCGATGAAGTGCGTGAGAAAGTACGCGGACCATTCACCGACTATTTAAAATCGTCAGTGGATTTGTGGCGTAGCAGAGAACAAAGGCTTGCGAACCTGACGTCACAAGAGCAAGAACAAGTCTTGTCATATGCATTTGAGCGGTATTTTCAGACGCATGCCCTCTTTGGTACACCGAAAACCGCAAGCGCGATGGTGGAAAAGCTTAGTGCCATGGGGGTTGATGAGATTGCGTGTTTGATTGACTTTGGCCTCGATCCTGAGACGGTCATGGATGGCCTCCATTTCCTGAATAGCGTACGGAAACGTTCCCAGCGGGGAAACCCTGAACGACGGAAACCTGCACTAGCGTCGACAGGGACGATGGCACGCAAGGAGATGTCCACGCAGGGAACAGAGGATGCGATACATGCAAAGGTTGCGGCATCTACCGTCTTGTCTGTACATACTGAGCCAGAAAAAACATGGAGCGAAGATGAGCAAGAGCAGTCACTGTTGCAGCAACTTTATAACGCATCACTCAGTCAGCAATTGGCACTGCTTGAACAGTATCTCCAACAACAAATCGCTCAGATAGTCAAAAGAAATGTGCAAGAGATTGCACTGGTGCGGAATATTCACGGTATTGGGCTTGACTCTCTGATGGTCATGAGCCTTGTGAATAATTGTCAACGTGACTTGTTGATAACGCTGGATGCTGGACAATTTTATGAGCATACATCTTTCACCAGCTTGGCTGCCTATATTGTGGAGGAATTCCAGCGCGCTCATCCACAGAGAGAGGGTGGTGAACCAGTCAGTGACGAGCTCTCGCTGATGCTGCAGCCGTACCCTCGTCAGGAGGGAAAAACAGTTTTCCCGGCATCCTTTGCCCAACAGCGTCTTTGGTTTCTACATCAACTCCAACCACATGCCATTGCCTACAATATTCCTCTCGTGTTAGCGATCACTGGCACCCTTGTCGTTGCTGCATTGGAAGGGAGCCTGCAACAAATCATCCAACGTCACGAGAGTCTCCGCACAACCTTTATGATGCAAGAGGAGCAACCAGTACAAGTTGTTCATGAGTCAATAGCATTTAAGCTATCCAGGATAACACTGATGCATCTTTCTGCTGAGGAGCGTGAGAGTGCCGTCCACAGATTGGCGGAACAAGAAGGTCAGACGCCTTTCGATCTGGAACAGGGACCTCTCATACGAGCAGTTCTGCTCACATTAAGCGCACAAGAACATGTTATCCTCATCACATCTCATCACATAGTCATGGATGGTTGGTCGAGAGGCATTCTCTTGCAGGAATTACAAGCGCTCTATACAGCGTATAGTGTGGATCAAGCCGCTCCATTAGCTGAACTCCCCATCCAATATGCAGAATTCACGCTCTGGCAACGACAATGGTTGGAGAGCCCGATCAATATGGAAACAAAACTGGTTGGCACAGAGCAAGCATCACGGGAATGGAAAGAAGAGCATAAGCAGACACGGCTTGATAAGCAACTTGCCTATTGGAAAATGCAGTTAGCGGCTCCTTTACCCATTATAGAGTTTCCAATAGATCATCCTCGCCCTTCAGTGAAAACCTTTCATGGAGCACATCTCTCAATACAATTACCCACATCTTTGATGGAAGACCTCAAAGCGCTTAGTCAAAGAGAAGAGGTTACGCTCTTTATGACGCTGCTCGCGAGTTTCCAGATCCTGCTTGCTCGCCACAGTCAACAAAAGGATATTCTGGTAGGAACGCCTATCGCTGGTCGAAACCGGGCAGATATCGAGCACATCATAGGCATGTTTGTGAATACATTGGTCTTGCGCACCGACTTATCGGGCAATCCCTCGTTCCAAGAACTGCTCCAACGAGTGCGAAAAGTCTGCTTGGATGCCTATGCTCATCAGGAAGCGCCATTTGAACAGGTTGTGAACGTTGTGCAACCAATACGTGATCTGAGTCATGATCCCCTTTTCCAGGTCATGTTTGTACTGGAAGAGGCATCCTGGTGGTTAGAGGCAGAATTGCCAGGAGCAAATCTACACCAACGCCCCACCGAAAGCGGGGTGTCGACCTTCGACCTGACCTGGTCAATCACCAGCCAGGGATTAGGTGAAATCGAATATAATACGGATCTGTTTGACGCAACAACCATTGAGCGCTTATTGAGCCATTGGCACATGCTGTTGCACAGTATCGTCGCGAATCCACTCCAGGTTATTGCAGAGTTGCCACTCATTCCAGCGGAGGAAGAGCAAAAGCTGCTTCGTGGTTGCCGGGTAACAACAACGCGACAACCAGAGCAGGTATTGCAGCAACTCGTTGCTGCTCAAATAAATGAGCATGGAGAGGCAATAACGCTCCATCAGGCCTTTGAAATGCAGGTGCAACGCACCCCTGATACTCTTGCTGTCATGTGCGAGAATGAGGCACTCACGTATCATCAGCTTAATGTACGTGCCAATCAGCTGGCACACCGTTTACAATATCTGGGTGTAGGCCCTGAGATGCTCGTCGGTTTGTGCCTGGATCGTTCACTAGATTTGCTCATTGGACTGCTAGGCATTCTCAAAGCGGGAGGAGCCTATGTACCGCTTGATCCTTCTTCTCCTTCTGCGCGGTTGGAATTTCTTGTAAATGATGCTCATATAACTGTCGTGGTTACTTCGTCGGCCCAGCGCTCCAAGGTTGGACTGCTCACAGAAGGTATGACTCTTCTTTGCCTGGATGAGGATGCGCTTCTTCTGGCCCAGCAAAGTACTGAAGATCTCCATGTTCCGACACTCATGGAGCAGGTTGCCTATATTATCTATACTTCTGGCTCAACCGGGATACCCAAAGGTGTGATGGTAACGCATAAGAATGTGATCCGTCTCTTTGCAATGACGCAGGACTGGTACCATTTCCAGGCAGGAGATATCTGGACCCTGTTTCACTCCTATGCGTTTGATTTCTCGGTCTGGGAAATCTGGGGTGCTCTCCTTTATGGTGGGTGTCTGGTCGTTGTTCCCCATTGGGTTAGTCGCTCTTCTGATATCTTTTACCAATTGCTGCGAGTGCAAGGGGTAACGATTCTGAACCAGACCCCTTCAGCGTTTCGCCAGCTGATACATATGGAAGAGACTAACACGGTGGAGGACAATCTGGCCTTGCGTCTGGTTATCTTTGGCGGAGAAGCGTTAGAATTTGAGAGCCTGCAGCAATGGGTTACATATCACGGAGATAGGCAACCACAGTTGGTTAATATGTATGGTATTACAGAGACCACCGTCCATGTGACCTATCGTCCACTCTCTCAAGCAGATTTGACCGCAAGGATGGGTAGCCTCATTGGAGAAGCAATTCCAGACTTGCAACTCTATATTCTCGATGACTTTCAGCGTCTGGTGCCTATCGGTGTTCCGGGAGAATTATATGTTGGAGGGATGGGCGTAACACGGGGATACTTGCATCGACCTGCATTAACTGCTGAACGGTTTATCCCACATCCCTGGAGCCAGGAACCGGGAGCGCGACTGTATCGGACAGGAGACCTGGTGCGTTACCGAGCAGATGGCGATATCGAGTACCTGGGCCGCGTGGATCAACAAGTTAAGTTGCGGGGATATCGTATTGAACTGGGAGAGATTGAGGCGACCCTGAGGACGCATCCGGCGATACAGGAGGCTGTTGTTCTGGTGCGTGAGGACATCGTAGGCGATAAGCGCCTGGTGGCGTATGTTATAGCAAGGACAAGCACGGAAGCACTCGTGGAGAGCGAGTTACGTCGGTATTTGCAAGAAAAACTGCCGGTTTACATGGTGCCGATGTACTTCGTCCCGTTGGCGTCGCTACCCTTGACATCCAATGGGAAAGTAGATCAGCGGTCTCTTCCTGTGCCTGAGAGGAGTGAGGTCGAGGCTGGAGAACAGACAGTAGCGGCTCGAACGCCAGTAGAAGAGATCATTCTGACCATCTACCGTGACATTCTAGGTGTAGAACAGATTGACATTCACGAGAGTTTCTTCGACCTGGGAGGTCATTCACTCTTAGCGACGCAGGTCATATCGCGTATCCGTAAACTCATGCATGTAGAGGTCCCGTTGCGTAGTCTATTTGAGATGCCTTCTGTGACCGGATTAGCGCAGCATGTTGAGCAACACCTGCGTCATGATCTGGTACGTGCGCTGCCATCTATCGTGCCTGTTTCGCGTGAGCAAGACTTTTCGCTTTCTTTTGCGCAGCAGCGTCTGTGGTTCCAGGAACAACTGACCTCTGGCCACTCGGCTTACGCTGTGCCACTGCCTATAAAACTCCAGGGGCCTTTACATGTGGCAATCCTTGAAAAGTGTGTTCAGGAAATAGTGCAGCGCCATGAGAGTTTACGGACCACATTTGTAATGCATTCAGATGAGCCGATCCAGGTGATCAATCCGACATCGCATATAGCATTGCCAATCATAGATCTGGCAATGGTGGATGAGGACAAGAAATTATCTGAAGCATTGCAGGTGATGAATGCAGATATCCTTCAGCGATTTGACTTGAGCCATGGACCATTGATAAGGATGTGCTTGCTGCGTTTACGTGATGATGAACATCTCTTCTATATTATAGTGCATCACATTGTTTTTGATGCCTGGTCAATTGTCATCTTCTTGCGTGAATTATCGCTCCTGTATACGGCTTTTGTTCAGGAGCAACCGTCACCGCTTACTCAACCGTCTCTTCACTATGCGGATTTTGCTGCCTGGCAACACCAATGGCTCACAGGGGAGGTGCTAGACACGCTGCTTGCGTATTGGACCGAGCAATTAAGAGGTGCGACTTCCCTGGAACTGCCGTTTGATCGACCGAGAACAGAGATAGCGAGTGATCGTGGTGCTCTCTACACGTTCAAGTTTTCTCCTCACCTTTCTCAAGCATTGGCAGAGTTGAGCCGTCAAGAAGGTGTGACGTTATTTATGACGCTGCTTACCGCCTTCGACATCGTGTTGTATCGCTACACAGGACAGCAGGATCTTGTGGTTGGAACGGATATCGCGAACCGAACATCGCTGGAAACCGAGGAAATGATCGGTTTCTTTGTCAATCTGCTGGTATTGCGTGTGAAACTGAGCGTGCAGGAGACGTTCCGCGAAACCGTAAAGCGTGTTTGTACAACCGTGCTCAATGCCTATGTGCATCAGCATCTGCCTTTTGAGAAACTGGTAGATGCCTTGCAATTAGCCAGAGATCATAGCCACGTTCCTCTTGTGAATGTGTTGTTTGTTTTGCAAAACACTCCTGCGCTAGCGCTTGAATTACCTGGACTGACAGCAAGTCAAGTGGATATTGAAATCGATACCGCTAAATTTGACGTTGCCATGTTTCTGACGGAAGACGAGCAAGGATTGATTGGGAATGTAAACTATCGCTCGGACCTGTTTGATTCTGGCACAATTGAGCGCCTGGTGCACCACTTTGAGGTAGTATTGCAGGACATTGTGGCTCATCCAGATATACCCGTGGAGGCATTAGAGATGCTCACTGAACAAGAGAAAGAGCAACAATCGCGCAGTGATGTGATATATGCAGAAACGCAGCGGCGCACGTTAAAAGCGGCAAAGCGACGTATCGTGACGTCGTCTATTTAAGCATTATAAATATTTTGGGAGATTTGTATGTTATGCCAATGCAAGCTGTGAAATCCGATTGGCCTCCTCCAGAATCTGTAGATGAGCAAGCCGAAAGTGCATATAAAAGACGTTCTTACAGATTTAAACGTGTGGTTCTGAGACCCTATATGCCTACTTCTTCACTTGGTCGTATCCCTGCTATAGAGGAGCAAGGATTTTTAGAAGAGCAGGCATTTATAGAAGAGCAAGAATTTATAGAGGAGCAAAGAAAAAGAGAAAATAAAACACGTTCGCACACATTGAAACGTGTGATCCGGATTTTTAGTCCATATAAATGGCAGCTGGGCTTAGTACTACTTGCAATATTAGCCACAACTGCCTTAAATCTAACCGTTCCTCTATTAATCCCACTTGTCGTCGATGATGCATTGAATCATCGGAATATGAGTCATTTGATTACCTATGGGATAATCATGAGTGGTGCTGCAGTACTGTCAGGTGTGATAGGTGTTGGGCAAACCTACTTGAATAACCTGGTGGGACAGCAGGTAATGCGCGACCTGCGCAATACTTTGTATGCCCAGTTGCAACGTCTTTCCCTGCGCTTCTACACCTCTATGCATACGGGAGAAGTTCAGTCACGGTTATCTAATGACGTGGGCAGTGCACAGTCGGCAGTTACCGACACATTTACCACTCTGGTTACCAACCTGGCAGTGGTTTCTGGCACAGTTATTGCCATGATATACCTTAATCCATGGCTAACGCTTATTTCCTTTGCTTTTTTACCTTTTTTTCTGTTCTTTGCATTTAGAGTTGGCGGTGCTCAAAGAAAATCTGTCAAGGCTACCCAGCAAAGTCTTGCATCACTCACTGCGTTGATGCACGAAACACTCTCTGTCAGCGGCATCTTGTTGATTAAAACCTTTGGCCGTAAGAAGTTTGCGCAAAGTCAGTTTGAAGGTAGAAATCAGGAACTTATGGAACTTAGCCTGTATCAGCAGATACTGGGGCGCTGGTTCTTTATGTTTATGAATACATTTATGACTCTTATGCCTGTTATTCTCTATATGGTAGCTGGCTTCTTGACTATTGATATGCCCGGTAGCTTTAATATATCGATTGGAACTTTGTTTGCTTTTGTCACGCTTCAAGGACGGTTCTTTGGTCCTTTTAATCAATTCAGTACATCATTAGTGAGTGCACAAAGCTCCCTGGCTTTGTTTGATCGCATTTTTGAGTACTTCGATCAGGAGGTTGAGATAGAGGATGCTCCAGATGCAGTACGTTTTTCTCCTGCGCAAGCACGCGGCGAGGTGACTTTTAAGGCTGTGTCCTTTGCTTACAATCGGTCTAAATCCTCCGATCAGGAAAAGAATAGTGCAGATACTCCCCGTGAAGATACTGCGTCACGTAGGACACTTAATAATCTCTCTTTCACTGTGAATCCAGGTCAATTTGTCGCACTTGTTGGGCCGAGTGGAGCGGGTAAGACCACTATTACGTATCTTATTCCACGTCTCTATGACGTCGATAGCGGTGTGATAGAAATTGATGGTCATGATGTGAGAACGGTAGAATTAGCATCGCTCAGCGATATTATCGGAATTGTCACGCAAGAGACCTATCTGTTCCATGCTTCAGTCCGGGACAACTTGCTCTATGTTTGCCCTGACGCGACGGATGAGGAAATTATTGCAGCGACTAAAGCCGCAGCTATTCATGAGCGGATTATGGAATTGGATAACGGCTACGAGACGATTGTTGGTGAGCGTGGCTACAAACTTTCCGGTGGAGAAAAACAACGCGTTGCAATTGCACGTGTGCTGCTGAAAAATCCGAAAATTTTGATCTTAGATGAAGCAACAAGTGCTCTTGATACGAAATCAGAACGCTTAATACAGCGTGCATTGGAACAGCTTACGAAAGGGCGCACCACAATTGCTATCGCTCATCGCCTTTCAACTATCCTGGCTGCGGATCTCATTCTTGTTCTCGACAAGGGTGAAATTGTAGAGCGAGGTACCCACCAGGAGTTGTTAGAGCGTGGAGGCGTCTATGCTAAATTATATAATCAGCAATTTGATAACCAAGAGTAAGACGGTTTTAATGCTTGATTTTCATGCAAACATATTGTATACCAGGCCCTCATTAGAAGTGAGTAGGAAGTAAAATAGAGATGCAAGCAACAAATTTACAAGGCTCTCCTCTTTCCGCCCAACAAACGCATCTGCTGTCGTTGCAAAAAAACAGTCTGGCGTATCGCACGCTGTGCTCTGTTCAGATACAGGGTGTATGGGATAGGAATAGGTTCAAAGAAGCACTGGAATGCGTGGTCAAGCGGCATGAGATCCTGCGCACAGCATTTTACTCCTTGCCTGGTATGGATATTCCCATGCAGGTTATCTCAGATGCTACCCTCTGGTCCTATGCCGAAATTAGCCTGGAGCAGCTTGCTGCTCCTGATCAGGATGCAACAGTTGATGAGCTATTTGCCTCTCTGAAGGAAGGAAGCTACGATCTACAACACGGACCTCTTTTACAGACCTGGCTGTTACATTTAGATGTGGATCAGCAGATATTATTTTTGTGCTTACCAGCTCTTTGTGCAGATAGTTACAGCCTGATGCTTTTTGTTGACGAGCTAAGATGCGCCTACACTCGGCAAGTACCGGCTGAAGAAGCTCTTCAATATGCTGATGTAGCTGCCTGGCAGGAAGAACAACTCCTGGAGGATGAAGCGGCGCTTCAGCGTGAGCACTGGCGCAAGACGGAACTATCTCGGGTAACCAGTGTGCGCTTGCCTTTTCAGCAAGTGCTGCAGACTGTGGAGAAACAGGTCAACGCAACTTTTGCTCCATATGCAACCGAGATACCTATACCGGATGATCTGGCACAGATGCTTGATGCGCAGGCTCGGCACTATGGGGTCTCAATCTCTGCCTGGCTACTTGCGTGCTGGCAGGTGTTCCTCTGGCGTCTCTGTGATGAAGAGACCTTCTTGATCGGTGTGGCGTGCGATGGGCGCAATTATGAAGAACTGACTAATGCTATGGGACCCTATACACGTTTTGTGCCGGTTCGTGCTCTCTTTGAGAAAGATCGTTCCTTCGCGTTAGTGCTTGCTTCAGTCAATGTACACCTTCAAGAAGCGACGAAGCGGCAGATGTATTTCACCTGGCATGACGTGTATGAGCAGGGAAAGGGTAGCGCAATTGATCCCTTTTTCCCCATCACTTTTGAGTACACGAGCTGGCCGACGCGCTTTGAGGCGGGTGACCTGACCTTCTCGTTGCTCAAGAGTTGGAGTTGTACGGAGCCCTTTGTGCTCAAGCTGCGTGCTTTGCAGGCAGGTGCGCAGGTCCAGTTGGCGTTACAGTACGATCCCCAGCGGATCCCTGCGGAGCAGGCACAGTCCCTCACTACGCTGTTCCGTACGTTGCTGCTCAATGTGACCGCGCAGCCGCAGGCCCAGATTGGCAGCGTGTCCTTGCTCACTGCTGATGCGCAGGCTCATCTGCTCGCGCTGTTTCGTGCTCCCGCGCGTGACTGGTCGGAGCAGGGGCTGCATGCCCTTTTCGAGGAGCAGGTCCGGCTGCATCCGCAGCACCTGGCGGTCATCAGTGCCCACGAGCAGCTGACCTATGAGCAGTTGAATGCCCGTGCCAATCAACTGGCGTGGGTGCTGCGTGCACGTGGCGTGGGACCCACCGAGCCGGTCGGCTTGTGCCTGCCGCGCCAGGCACAGATGCTGGTCGGCTTGCTGGGCATTCTCAAAGCCGGCAGCGCCTATGTCCCCCTGGATGCGGGCAGTCCGGTGGCTCGACTGACCTATCAGTTGCAGCAGAGTCAGGCTCGACTGCTGCTCACGCAGAAGTCTGTACGTCCTGAGCTGCCAGACTGGGGCGGGGAGATCGTGTGCCTGGACGACCTGGCCTCCCAGCTGGCCGCAGCTTCCACACAGAATCTGCCGAGCAGCAGCGCAGGACAGGATCTGGCCTATATCATCTATACCTCCGGCTCGACCGGAAGGCCCAAAGGGGTGATGGTGCAGCAGCGCAGTGTGGTCAACTATACCCGCGCGATGTGTGAACGGCTCGGGAGTGTGCCGGGCTGGCACTATGCGACGGTCTCGACGCTGGCGGCGGATCTGGGCAACACGGCGATCTTCTGTGCGTTGGCCTCCGGTGGCTGTGTGCAGGTGCTCGATTATGCCACGGTGACCTCAGCGGAGGCGCTAGCGCGCTGGGGACAGCAGCATCCCATTGATGTGCTCAAGATGGTGCCCTCCCACCTCTCGGCGTTGCTTGAGGGTGAGCAGGCGGCCGCGTTGCTGCCGCGGCAAGCACTGGTGCTGGGGGGAGAGGTGTTGCCGGTGGGGTTGCTGGAGCGGATTAAACAGGTGGGAGGAAGCTGTGCGGTCTACAACCACTATGGACCGACCGAGACGACTATCGGGGTGTTGGTCAATGCGTTAGGGGTGCTGGGCAGTGAGCATGGGAGTCAGCAGGGAGAGCGTATTGCGTTAGGGCGTCCGTTAAGCAACACGCAGGTGTATGTGTTGGACCGACGGCTGCAGGTGGTACCAGCAGGGGTGACCGGTGAGCTCTACATCGGGGGAGCAGGGCTAGCGATAGGATACCGAGGGCAGCCGGAGCAGACGGCGGAGCGCTTTGTGCCGCATCCCTACAGTGAGCAGGAGGGGGAGCGGCTCTATCGGACAGGCGACCTGGCGCGATACCGAGAGGATGGCCGCATCGAGTTTGCGGGTCGGAGTGATGGGCAGGTGAAGATACGAGGCTATCGCATTGAGGTTGGGGAGATCGAAGCCGTGTTACGGCAACATCCCCAGGTGCGCGAGAGTGTGGTAGTGGTGCGCCAGGATGCCTCAGGTGAGTCACGGATGGTGGGCTATGTGGTGAGCAAACAGCATGTGCGCCTGGCAAGTGAACAGCTGGAAGCCTATCTGCGACAGCACGTGCCCGAGTATATGCTGCCAGCAGGGTGGGTGCAGCTTGACGCACTGCCACTGACCGCTAATGGCAAGGTGGATCGGGCGCGCTTACCGGAGCCCGAGCAGCATGTGGGTGAGGTGGAGCGTGAGCAGGTAGGGCCACGTAGCCCGCTGGAAGCCCTGGTGGCACAGGTGTGGCAGGATCTCTTAGGGGTGCCTATGGTGGGGGTCCATGACAGTTTCTTTGCGCTGGGGGGCCATTCGTTGCTGGCGACGCGGGTAATGGCGCGTTTGCAGAGCATGCTGCAGGTGACGTTGCCCGTGTCCCTGCTCTTTGCCGCGCCGACCGTGGCCGCGCTGGCCCAGCATCTTGAGCAGGAGTTGGGTCAGCGCGCGGGGCAGGTGCTGCCGCCGCTGGTTGCAGGCAAGCGGCCCGAGGCGATTCCGCTCTCGTTTGCCCAGCAACGGCTGTGGTTTCTAGATCAGTTAGAACCGGAGAGTACTGCCTACCTGACACGGCACGCGTTGCGTTTCTCAGGACACCTGGTGGAGGCCGCCCTGGAGCGTAGCCTCCACACGCTGGTGCAGCGGCATGAAAGCTTGCGGACGACGTTTGAGGAGCGGGCCGGGCAATCGGTCCAGGTGATTCATCCTGCGCAGCGTGTGCGCTTGCCGGTGATCGATCTGCAGCACCTGGATGCAGACCAGCGCGAGCGAATCGCGCGGGAGCTGGCCAGAGAAGAGGCTCAGCAACCCTGTCACCTGGAGCAGGGTCCATTGTTTCGCTGCGCTCTGCTCCGACTGGACGTGCATGAGCAGGTGCTGCTGTTGACACTGCACCACATCATCACGGACGAGTGGTCGAATGCGGTCCTGGTCAGTGAGCTGACTACGTTGTACCAGGCATATGTGCATGAGCAGCCTTCTCCACTCGCGCTCCTGCCGATTCAATATGCCGACTATGCGCTCTGGCAGCGGCAGTGGCTGCGGGATGACGTGTTGGATGCCCAATTGTCCTACTGGCGTGCGCAACTGGCCAATGTGTCGCCGTTGGCCTTGCCGACCGATTATCCACGTCCAGCAGTGCAAACGTATCGTGGTGCCACCGAGTCACGGATGGTGCCGGTGGCGGTGATGGAGCAGGTGCAGGCATTGAGTCAGCGGGAAGGGGTGACGCTGTTCATGACATTACTGGCGGCCTTCCAGGTGCTGCTGCTGCGCTATACGGGCCAGAGCGATATCAGTGTTGGGTCGCCCATCGCCAATCGGACGCGTGCGGAGATCGAAGGGGTGGTCGGTTTCTTCGTCAACACGCTGGTGTTGCGCAGCGATCTCTCAGAGAATCCTACGTTCCAGCAGTTGTTGGCAAAGGTGCGTGCGGTCTGTCTGGGGGCCTATGCTCACCAGGATATCCCATTTGAGAAAGTAGTGGAGGCGCACCAACCAGAACGAGACTTAAGTCGTTCCCCACTTTTCCAGGTCTCTTTCCAATTGGGACAGTCATATGTTCCTTCTCATCTGGCCCCAGGTTTGAGTATAAGACCTGTCGTGGATAACGAGGTGCAGGCGCATTTTGATCTCAATATGATGATAACTGAGACTGAGCAGGGATTGCAATGTGTTGCCATTTATAACATCGATCTGTTCAAAGCACAGACAATCCGTCGTTTCCTGATGAACTTTCAGACCCTCCTTGAAGGGGTCGTAGCTGTACCTGAGATGCCTGTAGACATGCTACCACTGCTCTCAGAGTGGGAACGCGATCAACTACTGGTGCGATGGAATCAGACCTCTGGTAACATCTCATATGATCTCTGTCTGCATCAGCTATTTGAAGAGCAAGTGGAGCGCACGCCTGATCGTATCGCTGTAGTTTTTGAAGATGAGCAAGTAAGCTACCAGGAACTGGACCAGCGTGCAAATCAGCTGGCTCGCTATTTGCAACGACGAGGTGTAGGACCGGAGGTACGTGTAGGATTGTGTCTGGACCGCTCTGTATCCTTGCTGGTGGGATTGCTGGGAATTCTTAAAGCGGATGGAGCGTATGTACCTCTCGATCCTTCCTATCCCCAGGAGCGCTTAGCCTTTGTGTTGCAAGATGCAGAGATCCCTTTGCTGCTGACACAGGAGCGGTTGCTTGAGCGACTGCCAGGTATGGATAGAGAGATCGTGTGCCTGGATGGCGTTGCCAAGAAGGTGATCGCTGATGAGAGTCGCTCTGCACCAGAGCACAGGGGACATGCAGAGCAACTTGCTTATGTGCTTTATACCTCGGGTTCTACAGGTCAACCTAAAGGTGTGATGGTTCCTCACCGGGGACTGGTCAACTATTTGCACTGGGCAGCGCAAACATATGTGGCACCTGAGAGCAACGGGATCGGGGCCCCTCTGCATTCGTCCATTGGCTTTGATCTGACCGTAACAAGTCTCTTTGTCCCATTGTTGACAGGTCAGAGTCTGCTATTACTGTCAGAGGAGCCAGGAATCTCTGCGCTTGCCGCAGCTCTGAGCGACAAAAACGGATTCACTCTTGCGAAGGTAACGCCCTCCCACCTGGAAGCGCTGCGCCAGGTTGTCTCGGCAGAGCAGCTTGCAGACGCGACACAGGTGTTGATTATTGGTGGTGAGGCATTAAGGCATGAGAGCCTCGCTTTCTGGCAACGCTCTGCTCCCAGGACGCGGTTGATCAACGAATACGGTCCAACAGAGACTGTCGTGGGATGTAGTATCTACGAAGTGCCCAGAGAATCCACGTCCACGGGAGCCGTGCCCATTGGGAAGCCAATTGCGAATATGCAGTTGTATGTGCTGGATAAGCATGGGCAACTGGTGCCAGTGGGAGTCACAGGCGAGCTCTACGTTGGTGGGGAGGGTGTGACACGGGGATATCTCAATCGCCCCGAACTAACAGCGGAACGTTTTGTGCCCCATCCATTTAGCTCCGAGCCGGGTGCGCGGCTCTATAGGACAGGAGATCTGGCCCGATACCAGTCCAATGGGGATCTGGAATATGTGGGACGTGTAGATCACCAGGTAAAATTGCGTGGCTTCCGTATTGAATTAGGTGAGATTGAAGCGGTTCTGGACAAGCATCCAGATATACGTGAAAGTGTGGTGGTCTTCCAGGATGAAAACGTCAGTGAAAAGAGGCTGGTGGCCTATGTAGTGGCTTCACATGAGACGACTCCATCAGTGCAGGAAGTGCGCAGATACGTTCGGGCGCGGTTGCCGGAGTATATGGTTCCCTCGCATGTGATAATGTTGGAAACATTACCTTTGACATCCAATGGCAAAGTTGATCGCAAGGCGTTACCAGTTCCGGTTGTGTCTGCAAATCATGAGTTCGGAGAGCAGGAGCATGCCAGGACGCCGGTAGAGGAACTGCTGTTGGATCTATGGAGCAAAGTTCTGGGGAGCACCCATGTAGGAATTAATGAGAACTTCTTTGAACTAGGCGGTCACTCGCTGCTCGTGACGCAATTGATTGCGCGGATGAGGGCCATGCTAGGGGTAGAGGTACCGGTACGCGCCATGTTTGAGGCTCCGACGGTGGCTGGAATAGCACAGCGAGTCGAGCAGATGGTGCGCAAAGGTGAAGGAATAGAGGTACCACCACTGGTGACTGTGGCACATTCCAATGAGGTTCCTCTCTCATTTGCGCAGCAACGACTGTGGTTTCTGGATCAACTGCACCCCGGAAGCACAACCTATCTAGGTTCAGAAATACTACATTTCAGTGGGGCGTTAAACGCCAGAGCTTTAGAACGCAGCCTGCAAGAAATAATCCGTCGCCACGAGATTCTACGCACCACATTTGCGATGCGAGCAGATCAACCTGTGCAAGTCATTCATCCCACCAGTTCCTTTATATTACCAGTAATTGACCTGCAGGATCTCAAGCAAGAACAACGCGAAGAAGAAATGCAATCGCTGGCCCGTCAAGAAGCGCAGCAGCCCTGCGATTTGACCAGAGGACCATTGCTTCGGACCTATTTGCTCCGCCTGGAGCCGCACAAGCACGTGCAGTTGCTGACTCTTCACCATATTATCACTGATGGTTGGTCCAGTGGGGTGTTAGCGTATGAATTGGTCTCGCTGTATCGATCCTGCGTAGCGGAGCAGCCTTCCCAGTTACCCTCCTTGCCGGTCCAGTATGCTGACTATGCGATCTGGCAGCGGCAGTGGCTACAGAGCGAAATCTTACAAAGGCATATTACCTACTGGCAGCAGCAACTAAAAGGCGTATCTCCCCTGGAACTGCCTGCTGATGCCTCTCGTAATGCCATCCGTAGTGATCGTGGTGCGAGATATTCCTTTACTTTACCAGCAACACTCGCTGTGGAACTAGCGTCCATGAGTCGTCAAGAGGGCGTCACATTATTCATGACTTTGCTGACCGCTTTCCAGATCTTGCTGTATCGCTTGAGTGGTCAGCCAGATATTGTAGTAGGTACAGATGTGGCAAATCGTACCCATGTGGAGACAGAAAGCCTGATTGGTTTCTTTGTTAACCTGCTGGCATTACGTACTGATCTGCGTGGAGCACCAAGTTTCCGCAAAGTCGTGCAGCAAGTGCGAACAATGGTGTTAGGAGCCTATGCCCACCAGGCGCTGCCGTTTGAGTTAGTTGTAGAAAACGTACAGGTAGAACGAAAGGATCATCAAACGCCACTAGTGCAAGTGTTGTGCGTGATGCGCAATATACCAATGAATATAGCTGAATTACCGGGCATTGAACTCGAAATTATAGATCGAGAAGATGCAGCGGCCAGATTTGATCTGGCACTCTTTCTACAAGAGGAAGCCGGTGGCATCAAGGGATCTGTTGTGTATCGAGCAGAATTATTCGCGGAACAGACAATTGCGGCCTGGATGCATCAATTTGAGGTGCTATTGAGCAACATTGTAGCGCGACCCGACACCGCAGTAGATGTATTGGAAATATATACCGACGAGGAGAAGGCACAACAGGCAAAGGAAAAATTAGAGAGAAGCCATGAGAAGGCAAAGCGTTTGAGGGCAGCGAAAAGTAAAGACTTTGAGATAAGTTAGTGGAGATATTTTAGATAAGCATAATTTGCTTTATGTGAGTCTTGACAGAGGTTTTTGATGGTTTATCACTATAGCAAGAATGAATACGATTTTTATGGGGCAGAACTTTATGCGAACCCATATCCTTTTTATGATAAGTTGCGTGCTAAATATCCTGTGCATCTGGATAGCTATTTTGGATGTTGGGTGGTGACAACCTATGAAGATGTTGTTGCGGCTTTTGCTAATAGAGATTTATCTTCTGAACGAGCTGAGGGAGGTGCGCTCCTACGGCAAGAAGGGTGGAAAGAACTGCAACCTCTCTTTGCCCATATTGCCAATTTGATGTTTTATGCTGATGCTCCTAAACATACGCAGATTCGTGCTCTTATCAATAAAGCTTTCTCAGCTCGTATGATGGAGACATGGAGAGATCGCGTCCAGCAAATCGTTAATGAGCAATTGGATCTTGTTCAGGATCAACATCACATGGAGTTGATACACGATCTCGCACAAGAATTACCTCTGCAAACCATTTCGGATATGTTAGGAATTCCACCACAAGACCGCACGCGCTTCAAACAATGGTCCGATGATCTGGCCTATTTTCTTGGCAATGCACCAACATTGGAAAAATGTACACAACTTATGCAGAGCATGAACGAGTTCATGGATTATTTTCGTGGCATCGTAGAAGAGCATCGAGCGCATCCAAGGGATAATATCGTAAGTGCTCTTCTCCTGGCTGAAGAGCAGGGTGTGACATTGACTGAGGATGAATTACTGATTAATTGTGTCGGAATATTTGTTGGAGGCCATGAAACCACGACCAACTTAATTGGGAATGGATTACTCGCATTGCTACAGAATCCTCAACAACTGCAAATTTTACGGAATGATTCCTCACTCATTAAAAGTGCCATCGAGGAATTGTTACGCTATGATAGTCCTGTGCAGTTTACTGCTCGCATTGCTAAAGCTACTACTCAAATCAGAGGCAAGAAAATATATAAAGGGCAGAAAGTTATGTTGATGTTGGGGGCCGCAAATCATGATCCTCAGCAGTTTCAAGAGCCAAATCGTCTCGACGTGAGCAGACATGAGAATCGCCATCTGGCTTTTGGAGGGAACGTACACTATTGCATAGGCGCTGCACTGGCGCGCATCGAAGGTCAGATAGCCATTAATACCATATTACGGCGCATGCCTCAAATTCAATTAACCTCTTCACCACTAGAATGGCAAGAAAATCTCTCGTACCACGGGCTAAAAGCACTGCCTCTGACATTCTAATGTCCCATTTGTGCGTTTGCTGCCCTGGAAAAGAGGACTTACTGCCGCTGTAAATCGGTCAGTAATGATAACATTTTTTGTTTGCCTTGAGTATACTTTTCAACAAGAGATGCTATATTCTCCAAATGGATAGTATCTGGCTTTTTGTAGTGCCTGCTCCAATGAGATCGCTTGAATTCTTAAACAGATGACCGAGTAAATGATAGAACGTGTCAATACTGCTAGAGAGATTTGAGATGTAAGTGAGAGAAGGGATGCGTTATGTACGGAAGTGATGAAGAAGATAAAACTATTTATAAAGTAGTTGTTAATCATGAAGAGCAGTATTCGATCTGGCCAGCAGATCGAGATAATCCTCTTGGTTGGCACGATGCAAATAAAAGTGGCTTAAAGCCTGAGTGTCTGGCCTACATTAAAGAGGTTTGGACAGATATGAGGCCGCTTAGTTTACGAAAACGTATGGAAGAGCTGGCGAACCAATCCAGTTCAATAAAATAACTTAGGAGGACATATGGGCAAGAAATATTGCAAAGCATATTATTTGAAAGATATCAGGAAATTTACTGATTGGCAAGAAAATCCTGTAGAAGGATCAGATAAATCTTCCGATGATGATATCGTGTATGTTTGGGATGATTTCACTGTGGTGAAAAGCCCTGTCCTCTCTGGTGGAGTGGTCTTTGATCGTGTAACTCCAGAGTGGAAGAACTTCTGTCAAACGACGTTGCAGTTTGCCATCCCTGAAGATCTGCGCTATGCATACGAAGATGGGAAAGAAGAGCAATCTTCGAGTGAAAGCATTGTTCGAGAAGCAAGTAAGGCTTCTCTCTAAGTGTGGCGAGTAAGAGCGATCTTCAGAGATTTGAAAACGCATACAGTGCTTCAAAAAGCAAAGGATAAGGAGTTTTGCCATGGATGATTTGGTACAGCGCCTGGCAGAAGGGAACCATGTAGTAGCTGTGGGAGGTCCCCAACCTACACTTGAAGAATTCAGGAAGCGCGTTGAGGACATGGGATATGTCTTTATCAAGTTTACAGAGACACGCGGGGGAACTGATTTAGGGGTAAGAGTTGATAAAGGTGCTACAAAAAAAGATCAGGCTTCTTTTGAGCAAGCGACCGGAATTGTTCATATTGAAGGAACATTGACACTTAATTATGTGAAAGTACGTTGTGTTGCGGATATTGATCTTTCAACGTTGCAGGGAAACGGTCATCTTGTCGTGTTAGAAGAAGTACACGCGTAGCTTCCCATTCCAAGGACTAACTCTTCAGGAAACGCTGCTTGTGTTCTTGAGAATATGTTGCAAGGCGATGATTTATAAGCAACGTTTCTTTCCTTAAATCCAAGTATATGATCAGAAAGGATCTGTCATGGAAAAGAATGTAGGTGCCTCATCCAGCATACGGCGTAGTATTCAGAAGAAGCGCGAAGAGATCAATCTGTCAGACTTTAGCTTGACGGAGTCGAGCTATTTTGCTCCTGGAAAAACGCTGCCCCTGATCATAAAGCCATCTATTGCTGGGGTGAATCTCGCCAATTGGGCAGAAAACAATAAAGAGTATATTAACAAGGAATTAACCAAGCATGGAGCTATCTTGTTCAGAAATTTCACGATAGATTCGGCTGATAAATTTGAAGGATTTGCGCGTTCAGTTGCTGCTGATGGCGAATTATTTGATGAGTATGGCGATCTACCCCGTGAGACACCTGGTGCAAAAGTATATGGTTCTACGCCTTATCCTGCCGACAAAGCTATTTTATTCCATAACGAAAGCTCTCATACGCATCGTTGGCCGATGAAAATCATGTTCCACTGTGTCACCGTGGCGGGTGAAGGAGGAGCAACTCCCATTCTGGATTGTCGTAAAACATACCAAACCCTTAATCCAGCGATCATTCAACGTATGACCGATAAAAAGTTGATGTATGTGCGCAACTTTATCAAGGGTCTGGATGTAAGTTGGCAGCAATTCTTTATGACGAGCAATAAAGAGCTGGTTGAGGATTACTGTCGCAAAGCAGACATTGCTTTCGAATGGAAGGGTGAGGATCACCTTACCACACGACAGATATGCCAGGCAGTGTCCAAACATCCTGTTACCGGTGAGATGCTCTTTTTTAACCAGATTCAACTGCATCATGTCTCATGCCTTGATCCAGATATGCGCGCTTCCATGTTATCGATGTTCCGCGAGGAAGATTTGCCGCGCAATGTCTATTATGGAGATGGTACTCCAATTGAAGATTCAGTCGTCGCGGAAATTAGCGAGCTGTATGATCAGCAAGCTGTACGTTTCCAGTGGCAAGCAGGGGATGTAATTATACTCGACAACATGATGGTCGCTCATGCTAGAGATCCGTTTGCTGGTTCTCGCAAAATCCTGGTAGCTATGGCTGAAGTTGTGACACAAAGAAGTTTGGTCGCCTAAAGAATCCTGTCAGGAAAAAAGAAAGATGGTCTGTGATAGACAGCATTTCATGCGTTGCTCACAGGCTATCTTCATCTTCAATGCCACCATCAAGCTTCAGGAGTGTAATCTATCGAAGTTATTTATGAAACACTAGAAAAAATTTACGCTGTAAGGAATGGTCATTTATGTCATTGCAAACTGTAGAAGTTATGATAGAAAATGGTAACCATGAAAAGTATGACAAGCATTCTAAGCAAAAGCAGCAGAAAATTGATCAATGCATAGAAAATAAAGAAGTTAAGCATAAAAGATTTCATAGCTTGAAACGTGTAATGATCCTATTCCGTCCCTTGGTACTGACCCAGCATCATATTATCTCTGGTGGCTGGTCTAATAACGTGTTAGTGCATGAGCTAACCCTGCTCTATCAAGCGTTTGTATCCGAGCAACCCTCACCTCTGACATCTTTACAGATCCAGTATGCAGACTACGCGTTGTGGCAACGACATTGGTTGCAAGGCGAAATGTTACAAAAGCACATTCGCTACTGGCCGCAGCAATTACGGGGTGTAACTCCTTTGATTCTTCCAGCGGATGCGCCTTGCGCGGCCATTGAGAGCAATCGTGGAGCTAGATACTCTTTTGAGCTCGCTAGCGATCTTGCTACTAGCCTGGAGGCTTTAGGATGTCGCGAATCGCACTCATGTAGAAACAGAAAAGCTCATCGGTTTTTTTGTCAATCTCTTAGCCTTGCGGACAAACATGCAAGGGGCACCAAGTTTCCGTAAAGTCGTGCAACAAGTGCGCTCAATGGTCCTGGGAGCCTATACCCATCAGGAAATGCCATTTGAGTTAGTCATCGAGCACGTACAAGTAGAACGTAAAGAAAAGGGAGGAATCTGCCAGATTCGACGTAGCACTTTTTGTGCAAGAAACGCCAACCGGGATCAGTGGATCTGTGGTGTATCGAGCTGAATTGTTTAAAGAGCAGACGATTGCTGCCTGGATGCATCAGTTCGATGTGCTGTTGCATCATATCGTTGCGCAACCAGATATGGCGATCGATGTGCTGGATCTTTATACCGCTGAAGAAAAGATGTTACGAGCAAAAGAGACATTAGAGAAAAGTCAAGCGAATGCCAAGCGCATCTGGTCCATAAAAGGGAAAGCGCAGTATGCACAGACAGAACTCACGGAGGAGCACAAGTTGACCTTGCCACCAACACCTCCTGAGTCAGGTAATTTAAACTGAGTGCTATCTAAGAGGTCAAGCAGTCCAGTTTGAGAGAGCTGGACTGCTTGTGTAGTTACATACTAAGGTGCCAGAAAAGAAATCTAGCGCCTAAACGATTATAAATTGGTTGATAAACAGTTACAAGAGGAAGAAGGCTAATGTCAATAATAGGCTTAAGAGGATTTAATCTGTCTACTCAGCAGAATCGCTTATGGCCTCTGCAAAGTACCAATAATTCGATATATCATGCGCAATGTGCGATCCAGATTTCGGGAATGCTGAATCCAAAGGTGCTGTTGCAAGCTATCCAATCGTTGGTGGATCGACATAGCATTCTTCGAACCACATTTTATCAGATGCCAGGGATGGATGTTCCAGTACAAATCATTAATGACCATGTGGAAGCAGCCTGGGACGTAGTTGATTTATCCCATCTGGACAGAGAAAGTCAGGGACGACAATGGCAAAACTATTTTGATGCGCTTCAGCATGAACGTTTGAATTTCTCACAAAGTCCTTTGCTACATATGACAATCTTGCGTCTCGCAATCGATATGCATATCCTGCTGGTGAGTATACCATCATTATGTGCGGATGATAGCACACTCCAGTTGTTCATAACTGAACTTAGCCAAAACTATCCTCTTGCACAAAGTGCAGCCTCCTCTACAGAGGAAGCTGAAGAGCCTCTACAGTATATTGATGTTGCTGCGTGGCAGGACGAATTACTGGCTGAGGAAGAAGTAGCGCTTCATCGTCAATATTGGAAAAAAATTGATCTGCTGCAAGGCGCGACACTGTCTTTATCTTTACTCGGAAAAGGACAAGGCGCGGAAAATGAGGAACTGGTAGAGAAGCAAGGCGTAGCATTTCATCCTCAGGTGCTGGATATACCAATTGATGCTCATATAAGCATGCGCATTAAAAAGCTTACTGAGGAGTACCACGTATCTTACACTGACTACTTATTGACTTGCTGGTATGCCACCTGTGCCAAAATAGTCGGTTCTACAGATATCGTGATTGGCGCAGCCTGTGATGGCAGGTTTAATGAGGAGCTGTTCTCCGCCCTGGGACTGTATAAGCGCTTCGTTCCGATCAACATAAACTTTGCGGATGACGTTCCCTTTGAGCAAATATTGCTGTTGATGCGGGCAAATGTAGCCAAAGGCTATGAAGAACAGCTCTATTTTTCCTGGGCGGACAGTGTCTCACGCACGAAGTTGGGGGATGCTTTGTCTTATTTCCCGGTGAGCTTTGAGTATCAAAGCTGGCCGGCATCTCTACAAGCAGGCGCATTGACTTTTTCTTTGCTCAAAGCTTGGAGCTGTATAGAACCTTTTGTGCTGAAGCTCAGTGTTTATCAGGTAGGAGAGCGTTTGCAATTAGCGTTCCACTACGATCCGTTGAAAGTGACAGGTGAGCAGGCAAGCTACCTGGCTACTTTGTTTAGCACTCTGCTGAATAATGCAACCGCACAACCCCAGGCCCGCATGGATGCACTCTCGCTGCTCAGTAGTAGTGAGCGTAGCCATCTACTCACCTCTTTCAGCGTCCCGCAACGTACGTGGCCGAAGCAAGGATTGCATCAACTCTTTGAAGCGCAGGTGCAGCAGCATCCTGATCAACTGGCGGCGATTGGCCTTCAGGAGCAGTTGACGTATCGACAGTTGAACGAACAGGCCAATCAACTTGCTCATGTATTGCGACAGCAGGGAGTTGGACCAAACGTGCTGGTGGGACTGTATCTCTCGCGCCAGGCGCGTATGCTAGTGGGGATGCTGGCTATCCTCAAAGCAGGAGGAGCCTATCTTCCTCTGGATATGGGAAGTCCGGCGGCACGCTTGAGCTATCAACTTCAGGATAGTCAGGTGACGCTGCTGCTGACACAGGAAGAGTCTCTATCGCAGTTGCCCGCCTGGAATGGTCGTACTCTTTGTCTTGAGGAGTTGGAAGCAGAGCTGAGTACTGCTTCACGAGCGAATCTCCAGATCTCCAGTAGTGAAGAGGATCTGGCCTATATCATCTATACCTCAGGCTCGACAGGCGTACCCAAAGGAGTGATGATCCGGCAGCGCAGTGTGGTGAACTACACACGCTCACTGTGCGAAACGTTAGGTTCAGAGCCTGGCTGGCATTATGCGACTGTCTCGACGTTGGCAGCCGATCTGGGCAATACAGCGATCTTTTGTGCGCTGGCTTCTGGAGGCTGCGTACAGGTCTTGCCGTATGAGACAGTCACCTCGGGAGGGGCGATGGCCCAGTGGGCTACACAACATCCTATCGATGTGCTCAAGATCGTTCCCTCGCACCTCTCGGCTTTGTTGGAGAGCCCACAGGCGCACGAATTGTTGCCACGACGAGCATTGGTGCTGGGTGGAGAAGCGTTGTCTGGATCGTTGGTGGAGCGGGTGCGACAACTGGGAGCAACGTGTCAGATCTACAATCATTATGGTCCGACAGAGACGACCATTGGAGTACTGGTCAATACCCTTGGATCTCAGGTAAGCAAAGATGCGATGGTCGCGCTGGGACGTCCGATTGCTAATACCCAGGTCTATGTACTGGATCGACGTCTGCAACTGGTGCCCCGAGGTGTGGTCGGTGAACTCTACATTGGAGGCGCAGGAGTTGCGTGGGGGTATCTGGGACAGGTGGAGCAGACGGCTGAACGTTTTGTGCCGCATCCATACAGTGAGGTGGGAGGAGAGCGACTCTATCGGACGGGCGATCTGGTGCGTTATGGGCAAGGTGAGCAGATAGAGTTTGTGGGCAGACAGGATGGGCAGGTTAAACTGCGTGGATATCGTATCGAGTTGGGAGAGATCGAAGTGTCGCTGCGGCAGCATCCTCAGGTGCGAGAGAGTGTTGTGAATCTGCAAGCAGATGCTCTGGGCGAAACACGGCTAGTAAGCTATGTCGTCAGTAAACAGCGTGTGACTATTTCTCGTGAACAGCTTGAGGAATGGTTACGGCAACGTTTACCCACCTATATGCTGCCAACTGAGTATGTGCAGATCGATGAGCTACCTCTGACGGCTAACGGTAAAATCGATCGCGAGCGGCTCCCACGCCCTGAACAGCGTCTGACTACTGGAGCCGATGCGCTCGTACAACCACGTAGCCCATTAGAGGAGATGGTTGCTCAACTCTGGCGTGAGCTTTTGGGCATCTCTTTGATCGGAGTCTATGATAATTTCTTTGCGCTGGGTGGCCATTCATTGTTGGCGACGCGGGTAGTCGCTCGCTTACAGACCATGCTCCAACTGACATTACCAGTTCAACTACTTTTTGAGTCTCCAACAGTAGCGGACCTCGTGCAGCGGATTGAGTCTATCATGCGTCAGGGAGAGATGATCAACATACCTCCACTTGTCGCAGGAGTACGTCCCGAGGAGATCCCACTCTCGTTTGCGCAGCAACGACTCTGGTTCCTGGATCGGTTGCAGCCGGACAGTACAGGTTATATGACTCCACGCGTCCAGCGTTTTGCGGGTAAGCTTAATACAGCCGCCCTGGAGCAGTGTTTTCACGAATTAGTCGTTCGGCATGAGAGTCTACGTACGACCTTTGAGGAGTATGTAGGCCAACCTGTGCAGGTCATCCATCCCGCACAGCGTTTCAGTCTACCAGTACTGGATCTATCCGGGTTAGCTATAGAGCATCGAGAAAGAGAAGCACGATTCTTAATCCAGCAAGAGGGACAGCGCCCCTGCAATCTGGCACAAGGGCCGCTTTTCCGGATCTATCTGTTGCGTCTGGACCCACAAGAACATTTGCTACTTTTGACTCTGCATCACATCATTACGGATGGTTGGTCGATTGAGATTCTGATACGTGAACTGACCACTTTATATCAAGCCTTTGTGGCCGGATTGCCCTCTCCTTTGACTCCTTTACCGATCCAGTACGTGGACTATGCGCTATGGCAGCGTGAGTGGCTCCAGGGTGAGGCATTGGCACCGCAACTGGCGTATTGGCGCACGCAACTGACGGGTGTTGAGCCGCTCGCATTTCCGCTTGATCATCCACGACCACTGCTCCAGACATCGCATGGATCTATGGAGGTGCATATAGTGCCTCTGGAGATTCAGGAATCATTAGAGCGCTTGAGCCAGCAAGCAGGTGTGACCATGTTCATGCTCCTGCTGGCGGCGTTCCAGATGCTCTTGCAGCGCTACTCGGGACAGAATGATATTAGCGTGGGAACCCCGATTGCCAATCGAACCCGCTCAGAGGTCGAAGGTTTGATTGGCTTTTTTGTCAACACACTAGTTCTGCGCAGCGACCTGTCGGGAGATCCCAGCTTCAAGCAATTCCTGGCAAACGTCCGTGCAACCTGTTTGCAAGCCTACACCCATCAGGATATTCCATTTGAGAAAGTGGTCGAAGAGCTTGAACCAGATCGGGATCTGAATCGCTCGCCCCTCTTCCAGGTATGGTTTGTCCTGCATGAAGCTAGCGCACAGCAAGATGAGTTAACTGGACTGACTACTAATACATTGGCAGCAGAGCATAACAGTAGCAAGTTTGATCTCACCCTTTCATTGACTCAGACTGCACAAGGGCTACGCAGTGTGCTTGAATATAACACTGATCTGTTTGAGGCCGAGACCATCAAGCGCGTGTTAGAGCATTGGGAGATTCTGCTGGCCGGGATTACCCACGCTCCACAGGCCCATCTCTCGCAGGTGCCGTTGCTGTCAACGCATGAGCGTGAATTATTGCTAGAGGAATGGAATGCGACAACGCTGGATGTGTCTCAAGAGCTGTGTCTCCATCAGCTCTTTGAGCAGCAGGCACGACAAACTCCTGATGTGGTGGCGCTGACCTTTGAAACGCAAAGCCTGACATATGCGGATCTCAACCGACGAGCGAATCAACTGGCTCGACACCTGCGCCAGCAAGGAGTAGGTCCCGACCAACTGGTTGGTCTGTGTATGGACCGCAGTATAGAGATGGTAATTGGAATCCTGGCTGTCATGAAAGCAGGGGGAGCCTATGTTCCTCTGGATATCTCCACTCCTCATGAGCGACTTTCTCTGATTCTGGCTGATATTCATGCGACCGCTATCCTCACATTGGGGCACTTACAGGATGCGTTGCCGCACGAGGGCTATACAACGATCTGCCTGGATACTGATTGGGCACATATAGCCAGAAATGATGGAACCAACCTTTCCTGCAATGTGTCTCCTTTAAATCTTGCCTATGTAATCTATACATCTGGATCTACTGGCAAGCCAAAGGGAGTGCTCGTCACTCATGCCAACGTTGTCCATTCAACGCAGGCACGCTTTGCTTACTATGATAAGCCTGTTGAAAGCTATCTGCTGTTTTCGCCCTTCTTTTTTGATAGTTCGGTGGCTGGCTTGTTCTGGACATTGTGTCAGGGAGGCAGGCTCGTGTTACTGCGCGAGGATTTCCGAGAGAATCTATCTGATCTGCCACAATTCATCATGCAGCAGAACATTTCACATATGTTGAGCATCCCATCGCTCTATGCTCTTATCTTGAGTCAGGCTCAGCCAGAGCAACTTGCAAGCTTGCAAATAGTCATTGTGGCAGGAGAAGCTTGTCCAGTTTCGTTGGTGCAACGGCATCGAGAGGTTATTCCACAAACTCATCTTTACAACGAATACGGTCCAACAGAAGGAAGTGTGTGGAGTAGCGTCTATCGATATCAGTACCAGGAACTAGGTACCCAGGTGCCGATTGGACGTCCGATTGCGAATGTACAGATCTACCTGTTGGATCAAGCGGGTCAACCAGTTCCCATCGGTGTACCGGGAGAACTCTGTGTAGGGGGACGCGGGATTGTGCGTGGCTATCTGGATCGCGCAGATCTGACCGCAGAAAAATTTATTCCTGATCCTTATAGCCAGTTGCCCGGAGAACGTTTGTATAAAACTGGAGACCTGGCGCGCTATCGCGAAGATGGGAGTCTTGATTTTATTGAGCGCATTGATCAACAGGTGAAGGTCCGTGGTTATCGCATTGAATTGAGAGAAATTGAGGCCATACTGCGGCAACATCGCGCGGTATTTGAATGTGTCGTGTTGGCGCGTGAGTATGGTGCTGATGATAAACGCTTGATTGCCTATGTTGTTGCTGATCCTGAGTATATAGATACCAGCGACAAAGAGTTTGTCGTCGATACGTTGCGTTCCTTCTTACGAGAGCGCTTACCTGAATATATGGTACCTACTCAGATTGGTTTGTTGGAACATTTACCTCTGACCGCCAATGGCAAGGTTGATCAAAAGAAGTTGCCAGGGCCGGATTGGGATGGCTTCGTAGCTGAAAAGAGTTTCGTTTCCCCTCGCAATGCGATTGAGGAGCAGATCGCCGCTATTTGGATGGAGGTTCTGAGCGTGCCGCATGTGAGCATTCACGATAACTTTTTTGAGATGGGGGGAAGTTCTTTACTTGCTACACGAGTAGTGTATCAGATAGGGAATGCTTTTCACATGGAATTGCCTTTACGCTTCCTTTTTGAGGCTCCTACTATAGAAAGTCTAGCTGTGGTGATTGTTCAGCTGCAAGCTGGTGACGTCGATGATGAGTTACTTGATCAATTACTCGCTGAACTGGATCAAACAGTTTAGTTTTCATAGAGCTTAGATGGTGAGGAAAAAGAGAGCATGAATTCAGTTCAGAAGATGATAGCTAACCTTTCTCCAGAGAAACAAGAATTATTCTTGCAGCGACTGCGTGCAGGAAAAGAGCCAGTTAAGCGTGCTCTTATTCCAGTTCAAAGTCGGGATAAAAATATATTCAATCTCTCATTCGCGCAGCAGCGGCTCTGGTTTTTAGAACAACTAGAGCCAGGCAGCACGACCTATCTAATTCCGCATATCCAAAGTTTCTCTGGAGCCTTAAATGTGCAGGCTTTGGAGAGAAGCCTGCACGAATTAGTCGTCCGACATGAGAGTCTGCGTACGACCTTTGAGGAGCGTTCAGGACAACCTGTGCAGATCATTCATCCCGCGCCTCGTTTCACTTTGCCCGTACTGGATCTATCCGGGTTAGCGACAGAGCATCGCGAGAGAGAAGCACTTGCCCTGGCAGAACAAGAGGTACAGCGTCCCTGCGATCTGACACAAGGTCCACTCTTCCGGACCTATCTGGTGCGTCTGGAGCCACAAAAGCATCTGTTGACGCTGACACAGCACCATATCATCACGGATGGTTCGTCTATTGTAATCCTGGCACGTGAACTGACCACTCTGTATCAGGCCTTTGTGGCTGGATTGCCTTCTCCCTTGACCCCCTTGCCTATCCAGTACGTGGACTATGCGCTCTGGCAACGAGAATGGTTGCAGGGTGAGGTACTGGCAACGCAACTGGCATATTGGCGCACACAACTGGCGGGCATCGAGCCGCTCGCATTTCCGCTTGATCATTCAAGACCTGCATTCCAGACATCGCATGGAGCCAGGAAGATGCAGATCGTGCCTCTGGCGATCCAGGCATCGTTGCAGCGCTTGAGCCAGCAAGAGGGCGTGACTATGTTCATGCTGTTGTTAGCGGCATTTCAGGCACTCTTGCAACGCTACACGGGACAGGCTGATATTAGCGTGGGAACCCCGATTGCCAATCGAACCCGAGCAGAAATCGAAGGCGTAGTTGGCTTTTTTATCAATACACTGGTCCTGCGCAGTGACTTATCAGGAGATCCCAGCTTTAAGCAATTCCTGGCGAACGTCCGTGCGACCTGCCTGCAGGCCTACGCCCATCAGGACATTCCGTTTGAGAAGGTGGTCGAGGAAATTGAACCAGGTCGAGATCTGAATCGCTCGCCACTCTTCCAGGTAATGTTTGTGCTGCAAGAGACTGCGACAGAGCAAAGAGAAGTAGCTGGACTTCGTACTGGCATGGTGTCAGCGGAGCATAACAGCAGCAAATTTGATCTGACCCTTTCCGCAATCCAGACTGCTCAGGGATTATGTTGCTACCTGGAGTATAACACTGATCTGTTTGAGTCGAAGACCATCGATCGACTATTGGAACATTGGCAAATCCTGCTGACAGGAATTGTTCAGACTCCGCAGGCACGTCTCTCAGATCTCCCGTTGCTTTCAACGCATGAGCGTGAACTCTTGCTGGGGCAATGGAATGATACCGTGGAAGATCTGTCTCAGGTGCTGTGCCTCCATCAATTGTTTGAAAAGCAGGTACGACAAACTCCGGATGCGGTTGCCCTGGTCTTTGAGGAGCAGATGCTGACATATGCAGATCTCAATCGACGAGCGAATCAACTCGCACATTACTTGCGCCGGCAGGGAGTCGGCCCTGATCGGCTGGTTGGTTTATGTATGGAACGTAGTATGGAAATGGTGATTGGAATCCTGGCAGTTCTGAAAGCGGGCGGTGCCTATGTTCCGATCGATCCAGCGTATCCTGCTGAACGGCAGGCATTCATGCTCGATGATGCTCACGTGACAGTGGTACTGACTCAACGTGCTCAGCCTGGTAAAACACCGTTGCACGCTGTACAGATTATCTGTCTGGATAGCAATGAGCAAACATACTCAAATGAGTCCGGCGACAATATGGATAATCTCGTTACTGCTGAGAATCTGGCCTATGTTATTTACACTTCAGGCTCAACAGGGACACCGAAAGGTGTCATGGTCCATCATGCCAATGTCTTCCGTCTCTTTGCTTCTACGCAGCACTGGTTCGCTTTCGATAGCCAGGATGTTTGGACGAATTTCCATTCGTATGCCTTCGATTTCTCCGTGTGGGAGATATGGGGTGCTTTGCTCTATGGAGGACGGCTACTGATTGTGCCCTATGAGGTAAGTCGTGTACCAACCACCTTCTATCACTTACTGCTCACTCAGCATGTGACGGTCTTGAACCAAACTCCTTCGGCTTTTCGGCAACTGATGCAAGCTGAGGAGACAATTCCACGTGATGGTCAAGTATCTCTGGCATTGCGTCTGATTATCTTTGGCGGTGAAGCTCTCGATTTGCCGAGTCTGCGACCATGGTTTGAACGTCATGGAGATGACAAGCCACAACTCGTCAATATGTATGGGATTACCGAAACAACCGTACACGTGACCTATCGTCCCTTGCGCATGCAGGATGTGTTTGAGGGAGCAGGCAGTATGATTGGGGCGATGATTCCTGATCTACAGCTCTATATTCTTGATGAATATTTACATCTGGTCCCGATTGGTGTTCCTGGTCAACTCTATGTTGGTGGACCAGGGTTGGCTCGCGGATATCTCAATCATCCAGAGTTAACAGGTGAGCGCTTTGTGGCGCATCCGTTTCAGACGCAGCGTGGAGCACGTCTCTACAAAACGGGCGACCTGGCCCGCTTCCGTCCAAATAAGGATATCGAATATCTTGGGCGTATTGACCATCAAGTCAAGATACGTGGTTTCCGTATCGAGTTAGGCGAAATTGAGGATCGTATCGTGAAGTATCCAGATATCGTGGCGTGTGCGGTCATGGTACGAGAGGATACATTGCATGATAAGCGCCTGGTGGCATATGTAGTACCACGATCGGATGTTGCTGCACCATCCAGTAGTGATTTACGCCGTTTCTTGTTGGAGATGTTACCGGATTATATGGTGCCAGCGATCTTTGTAATGATCTCTGATTTGCCTTACACATTGAATGGTAAATTAGACCGTCGTGCATTACCAGTACCCGACCAGGTAAGACCTGATTTAGCAGAGGCTCTTGTGTTGCCACGTACACCAACCGAAGAAATCCTGGCTGGCATATGGATCTCTGTGCTTGGTATTGAGCAAGTGGGTATTCATGATAACTTCTTTGCTCTGGGGGGAGACTCTATTCGGAGTATCCAGGTGTTGTCACAAGCGCGAGAACGAGGGATTCACTTCTCCTTGCGGCAACTATTCCAGCATCAAACGATTCACGAACTGGTACAGGTGGTGGGCGCAGAAGCATATAGAGCTCATCTGACAGAGGATGTGCAAGCCTTTGGCCTCATTTCCCCTCAAGATCGCTTAAAGTTACCTCTGGGCGTGGAGGATGCGTATCCTCTTACCATGCTGCAAAGTGGGATGATCTTTCATAGCCAATATAACCCTGACTCTGCAGTCTATCATGATCTTTTTAGCTATCAGATCCAGGTGGCGCTCGATGTCTCACTTTTTCAAACTGCGATCCAGCGTCTTGTGGCTTGTCATTCCATGTTACGCGTCGCTTTTGATTTAGATACCTTTAGCGAGCCACTACAATTGGTTTATCAGGATGTACATATTCCTGTTCAAATCGATGATCTGAGTTTGCTTGCTCCTGGTGAGCAAGATGAAATGATTACGGCCTGGCTTGATGCAGAGAGGAATCGTTCTTTCGATTGGACCCATGCTCCACTCCTCAATTTCCACATTCATCGGCGTAGTGAAACGGTATTTCAGTTCACTATGAGTTTTCATCATGCCATCCTGGATGGCTGGAGTGTGGCCTCTTTTCTGACTGAACTCTTTAAAGAGTATTTGTCTCTGCTAAAAGGAGACATGCCCGCTTCCAAGATGCCTCCAACGGTTCAGTTCCGTGATTTTGTAGCTCTGGAGCGTAAGTTTCTCGCGCTCGAAGATGCCAAACAGTTTTGGCTTCAGAAACTTGCTGGTAGTAGCAGTGCTGTCTTGCCGCGTTGGGCAGCTTCGCGCCGAGTGACGGCTGTACCGGTCCATCAACAGCCAGTCCAGATCTCTCAGGAGACGTCAGCCAGTCTCAAACGACTGGCACAAACACTGGCTGTACCAGTCAAAAGTGTTTTGTTGGCAGCGCATCTGCGCGTGTTGAGTTTCCTTTATGGACAATCAGATGTTTTGACTGGTTTAGTGTCTAATGGCAGGCTGGAGTCTACTGATGGAGAACGTACTCTGGGACTCTTTTTGAATACACTTCCATTGCGTATGCAGCTTTCTCATGGCACATGGACTGAACTGATACAAGAAACCTTTGCTGCTGAGTGCGAGTTGCTTTCTTATCGTTGGTATCCATTGTCTGAGATACAGAAGCATCAGGGAAGACATGCACTCTTTGAAATAGTTTTCAACTTCATTCACTTTCATGTGTATCAGAGTCTGATGGAGGTGGGCACGCATGAAGATGAAATGCAGATCTTAGGGAGTAGCGGTTTTGAAGAGACGAACTTTGCTCTTACGGCTAACTTCTCTCTGGACCTTGTTACCTCTCAGATACGACTCTCTTTATTGGGTCGCACAGCAGAACTGAGCATTGAACAGATAGAGGCGATTGGCGAATACTATGAACTGGCTTTGTCCTCGATTGCCAATGAGCCAGATCGGCATTATGCATTTCAGTCGCTGCTTTCAGAGCGCGAGCGCGAACAACAGCTTATTGAATGGAACTCGACGCAGCAGACTGTGCCAGATGAGCTCTATCTACATCGGTTGTTTGAGCAACAGGCGCAGCTTACTCCCGATGCTATCGCGCTGGTCTTCGAAGAACACACGCTCACCTATGGCACATTGGATCGACTATCCAACCAACTGGCTCACTATCTACGCAAGCTAAATATTGGTCCCGACGAACCGGTTGGTCTGTGTCAGCCACGCTCCATCGAGATGATGATTGGTTTGCTGGCTGTACTTAAGGCTGGCGGGGCGTATGTGCCGTTGGATGCAACATATCCAGCCGCACGTTTGCAGTGGTTACTGCATGAGAGTCACCCTCGGGTTGTGCTGGCTCATAGCTCGCTTTTGTCCGTCCTCAGTGCTGCCGGCGTAGATTGCCACTTCTTGTGTCTGGATGCGTCACAAAAAGAGTGGCTTGATGAGCCAATGAGTCGGGTACAGACGCAAATGAGTCCAGATAATCTGGCGTACATGATCTACACGTCCGGTTCGACTGGCAACCCGAAAGGCGTGATGTGCTCACATCGTGCCGCAAGTAATCATTTGCTCTGGATTCGCCAGGTGATGGACCTTAATAAACGGGATCGTGTCTTACAAAAGGCTCCCTTGAGCTTCGATGCCTCTGTTACTGAGTGCTTCGTGTCTCTGACGTGCGGAGGAAGTGTGGTGCTGGCTCGCCCGGATGGTCAGAAGGATCCTGCTTATCTGGTGGAAATTATCGAGCGCGAGCAGGTGAGTCTGGCGCAGTTTGTGCCTTCACTATTGCGTTTGTGGATAGAGGAGCCTGGGATAGAGCGTTGTACTGCATTACGCAATGTTATTTCGGCTGGGGAGATACTCTCTGCTGACATGCAAAAGCGCTGCTTGATGCGTTGTCCTGCCGGAGTGCAGCTATACAATCTGTATGGGCCAACAGAAGCGGCGACGGATGTAAGTTATTGGCTGTGTCAACCTGATTGGAATGAACCTGCAAATTCCTCCAATATTCCAATAGGACGTCCTATCATGAATATTCGGATGTACGTTCTGGATCAGTATCTGCAACCGGTACCTATAGGGGTCGAGGGCGATGTGTATCTTGCCGGAATGGGTCTGGCACGTGGTTACTTCCAACGACCGGATTTGACAGCAGAGCGTTTCATCCCAGATCCATTTCAGCCAGGAGGGCGCCTCTATCGTACTGGCGATCTGGGTTGCATGCGTGCCGATGGTTCGATGGAGTATGTGGGGCGTGTGGATGAGCAGGTGAAGCTGCGTGGAATTCGTATAGAGATAGGAGAAATCGAAGCGGTACTAGGTAAACATCCGCAAGTTCGTGAGTGTGCAGTGCTCGTGAGGGATGGGAGAACTGGCGAGAAGCAGCTGGCGGCTTATATGGTGGCTGAGCAACACGTCGTGCTTTCGATCCAGGATATACGCAAGTATCTACAGGAACAGCTACCAGAATACATGGTTCCGGCACAGATTATGCAATTGGATGTCTTGCCTTTAATGCCTAATGGCAAACTAGATCGGAAATCACTTCCTGATCCCGGAGTGCTATCATCGCCAACTAACATAGCCTTTTTTGCTCCTCGGACAGCTGTGGAGAAAGAATTATCCGCCATCTGGGCCGACGTTCTCCGCTTGAAGCAGGTGGGAATACGCGATAATTTCTTTGAACTCGGCGGCGATTCTATTATCAGTATTCAAATTATCGCTCGTGCCAAACAGAAAGGCTTGCAATTAACGCTGAAACAACTCTTCCAGTATCCAACCGTTGAAGAACTGAGCTTAATGGTTGATGGAGGCGCTCTGGTAGAGGCTGAACAAGGACTTGTGCTTGGTTCAGTGCCTCTTACTCCTATCCAGCACTGGTTCTTTGATCTGCATCTTCCCATGCTCCAGCATTGGAATCAAGCCATGTTCTTCGAAGTCGCAGAACGCATTCATAGCTCTTTCTTAGAAAAAGTTGTCGGTGCATGGTTCCAGCACCATGATGCGTTACGTTTACGTTTTATCCCATCTGATGATGGTTGGCAGCAGTATGTCTCAGATGTGGAGGAGATACTGCCTTTTCTGGTTGTGGATCTCTCTATGCTGGCAGAGCATGAGCAGAAAGCTGTCGCCACACAACGAGCGGCAGAAGCACAGGCAAGCCTTGATCTTAGTCGGGGACCTCTGGCACGCATCATTCTGTTTGATATGGGCAAAGACAGACCGCAATGCTTATTGATTACTATCCATCACTTAGCTATTGATGGCGTATCGTGGCGTATCTTGCTGGAAGATTTACAGACGGCGTATCAACAGTTAAAACAGGGAGACATTATCTCACTTCCAGCGAAAACAAGCTCCTTTAAAGCGTGGGCCGAAAGTCTTGTCGCATACGCGCAATCCGCTGCTATTCAGCAAGAGCAGATGTACTGGCTCACCAGGAAAGCTGCTTATGTGCAGCCGTTACCGCTAGATTTTCCTGCGCTCGGACAGCTGAACAGCGTGGAGTCTGCACGTACTGTGTCTGTCTCATTGACCGATGAGGAGACAAAGATGTTACTGGAAGAGGTTCCGGGTATGTATCATACGCAGGTCAACGACATTTTATTGACGGCGTTGGCTCAGACATTTGCTGCATGGACGGATACTTCTTCGCTGCTGATTGATCTGGAAGGCCATGGACGTGAGGATCTCTTTGAAAAGATCGATATTTCACGCACGGTTGGCTGGTTTACTTCAATCTTTCCCGTCCATTTGCAGCTTCCAGCAGCCTCCTCGTTAGAGGAGACTATTCGGTCAGTCAAAGAACAACTGCGTGCTATTCCTGATCATGGCATCGGCTATGGGATTCTACGCTACCTCAATGCGGATACTTCTCTGACCAGGGAGCTACATGCACAACCTGCGGCTGAAGTTGCTTTTAATTATCTTGGACAATTCAATCAAGCACAGTCTGCATTTATGATTAATAGCGCGTCTCATTTGTCTTCTGGACCTACACGTAACATGCAAGGCAGGCGTACCCATCTAATCGAAGTAAATTGCTATGTGAGCGAAAACCAGTTACAGGTAAGTTGGGGATATAGTGCGCGTTTCCATCGGCATGTAACGATTGAGCATCTCGCGACGACTTTTGCTCAAGCCTTGCGTGCCATCATTCAACATGGTCAAACTTCTGGATCTGGAGGCTATATGCCGACCGATTTTCCAAATGTGGAACTGAGCCAGGAGCAGCTTGAGCAGATTGCTTTTGAAATGGATCTCGATTAAGAAAAGGATAAATATGAACAAAAAGGATATTGAATCCATCAATCCGCTTTCTCCTGCTCAACAGGGCATGCTTTATGAATGTATCCGTGCTCCTGAGTCGGGCATCCATATAGAGCAAGCTGTCTATACCTTGACTGGTAAGATGGATATTGCAGCTTTTGAACAAGCATGGCAGTGGGGTGTCGATCGACATGGGATCTTGCGTACGGGCTTTGTGTGGAAAGCGCAAGTTGAGCCGCTTCAGGTCACACTGCGCCACGTGCCGATACACATCGATTATCGAGATTGGCGTGATCTGCCAGCAACGGAGCAGCAGGCGCGCCTGGAAAAATATCTCTGGGATGACCGGGTACGTGGTTTTCAATTGGCACAAGCACCTTTGATGCGCCTGACGCTTTTTCATCTGGATGAACAAAGCTATCGTTTTTCCTGGACCTCTCACCATATCTTGATGGATGGTTGGTCGCACCAGATTCTCTTGAATGAAATCATTTCCTGCTATGCATCGTTGAGCAAGGGGCAAAAGTTTTATGCTCAGCCAACACCTTCCTATGGTGACTATATTGGATGGCTGAAAAAGCAGGATGTGTCTGAGGCAGAAGGATTTTGGCGTAAGTCACTGGGTGGTTTTACGCAGCCTACCATGCTAGGTATTGAACAAGTAAGTACTGCCGCTGCTGAGCCGAAGGTTCAGCATGATCCTTTGCAATTTCAACTTTCTGATGCACTCGCCTCTCGTTTACAATCCGTGGTGAGGCGTCATCATCTGACCCTCAACACGGTTTTACAAGGATTATGGGCTATTCTTTTGGGTCACTATAGTCAGAGCGAGGATGTGGTCTTTGGCGTGACGGTTTCTGGTCGTCCCGCTGATATGGCCGGGGTCGAGGCTATGGTTGGACTCTGCATTAACACGCTGCCCGTGCGTGTACAACTACCATCTTCAACAGCATTCTGGTCCTGGATGGGTGAGATACAAAGCCATAATGTAGATATGCATCGCTATGAATATTGCTCTGCCGGCCAGATACATCGCTGGAGTGATGTGCCGGGCATGTTGCTTTTGTACAAGAGCTTATTGGTCGTTGAAAACTATCCCTCGACTGTGACTTCTGCTGTTCTTGATATCAACTTATCGGTTGACGATGTCCGCTTAGTAGGGGCTCAAACCAAGTATGCTTTTACCTTGCTCGCTATTATTGGATCCCAGATCGTTGTGCGCTGTATTTATGATACGCATGTGTTTACCCACTCTTCTGCTCAACTCATTATGAAGCATTTACAGCAGTTGTTAGAATACGTGGCGTCTGATCCACAAGTGCCATTGGCACTGCTTACTCAATTAATACCAGCTGATCAAATCCCTGTCATACATATGGCACCTGCGATTGTGCAAGAAGCACTTAGCAGCCATCCACGTGCTCCACGCAATCCGCTGGAGGAACTGATAGCCGCTGTCTGGTGCGATGTGTTAGGTCTGCGGCAAGTTGATATTGATAGCGATTTTTTCAAATTAGGTGGACACTCGTTGATTGCGACCCAAATGGTTGCGCGTCTGCGCGCGGTACTGGGCGTGGAAATACCTCTACGGACGGTGTTCGAGGCGCCGACAATTGTAACATTAGCGCCGCGCGTTGGACAGATATTGCAGCAGCAGGAAGGTATGAAGGTGCCGCCGCTGCAAGCCACTGAGCGTCCTGACGAAATTCCACTCTCGTTTGCGCAGCAGCGGCTCTGGTTTTTGGAGCAACTGGCACCGGGCAGCGTGACCTATTTGGAGCACAGCGCTTATCGCATGCGTGGATTGTTAGATATGCATGCTTTGGAACTTAGTCTGGAGGATTTGATCCATCGGCATGAGAATCTTCGTACCACGTTTTCGCAAAGAGATGGCCAGCCCTTGCAGATCATTCATCCCCATCTGCACTTCACATTGCCTATCATCGATTTACGAGGGCTGAAACAAGAACATCATGCTCAAGAGGTACAGCAGCTGTCCCATCAAGAGTCGCAGTCTCCCACTGATCTGGCACAAGGACCATTGATACGCATACATGTGCTCCTGGTAGAGAAACAGGAGCATGTAATATTGTTGACCTTACATCATATTATCACTGATCGTTGGTCCACCGAGATCCTGGTACGTGAACTGATCACATTGTATCGCGCGCATATAGCTGGAGAGCCATCGTCTCTGACGCCCTTGCCAATCCAATATGCTGATTACGCACTCTGGCAAAGACAGTGGCTGCAGGGAGACGTCTTGCAGCGACAGATTGCTTACTGGAAAAAGCAATTGTGGAGAGCAAAGCCTCTAGAACTGCCTACCGACGCTCCTCGTGCTACGGTGCAAAGTAATGCTGGCGCGGTCTATTCCTACACATTTCCAACAGAGTTGTGGGAGGAGTTAGTCCGTTTTAGCCAGCAGGAAGGCGTGACGCTATTTATGCTCCTGCTGACTATCTTCCAGGTTGAGTTGTATTGCTTGAGCGGTCAGACAGATATTGTACTTGGAACCGATGTGGCAAATCGCTCATATGTGGAGACAGAGGGGCTGATTGGGTTTTTCGTCAATCTGCTGGCTTTACGCATCGACCTTCAGGGAACTCCAGCATTTCGCACTGTTGTACAGCAAGTGCGAGCCATGGTGTTGGGAGCCTATACGCATCAGGAGCTTCCATTTGAGTTAGTAGTAGAGCATGTACAAGGAGAACGAAATGAACATCAAGCGCCATTAGTTCAAGCCTTGTTCGTGATGCAAAATACTCCTCCGCTGGAGGAAGAATTGTCTGGCGTCACATTTGAACGCATGCCGGAAAAGTATACTGCTGCTAGATTTGATTTGGCTGTGTTTATGTATGAAGGGAAGCAAAATATCAGCGCGAGTGTCGTGTATCGCAGCGCATTATTCCAAGAGCAAACAATCGCTACGTTGCTACGTCGCTTTGAAGTACTGGCGAGGAGTGCGCTGGCAGCACCAGATACCACCATTGATAAATTAGATATATATAGCGCAGAGGAGAAAACAGAGAAATCCAAGCAGGAGAAAGATCTGTATCAGGTTGGTAGCAAAAGTTGGCGCAACAGAAAAACACATGAGATAGACCTGTCCGCGCTCGCTTTTAGTTCAACAGAACAGGAAAAATAATCGTAGCGAATTTCGCTTGTGGATAGATTATTCTTATGCAAAGGTTTTAGTTATGCAAAAAAAAGATTTAAAAGGATATCCTCTCTCAATGCAGCAAGCCCGCTTGTGGATGCAGCAAGGCGAGAATCAAGTATGGTATACCCAATGCTCGATACGACTAAGTGGGCAGTTAGATATGCCAGCTATTTTGGGCGCATTGCAAGAGTTGGTGCAACGTCATGATATCTTACGCACTGCGTTTCGCCGTATCCCTGGCATGGAAGTTCCAGTACAAGTTGTGAGCAGTTATCTTGAAGTACGCTGTTCTCTCGTCGATGTAGAATATCTTGCTGTGTCAGAGCACCGTAATTATATTGATGAGTCCCTGGTGCGTTTGCAAGGGACAATTGCAAACCTGGAGACGCCTTCTCTCTTTGCGGTAGAATTGCTGCGATTTTCTCCTCGAAAACATCTCTTACTTATTTGTCTGCCTGCTCTCTGCGCCGATGAGTATACATTGATGCGCATGATTTTGGAATTGAGCCACTTGTACTCATCTTCACTTGATGAAAATGAACAAGATGAGGAACCCTTGCAGTATGCCGAAGTGTCTGCTTGGCAAGAGGAATTACAGCAGTCAGAGGCGGTGGAAGCCCTCCGCGAGTACTGGCGCCAGATTGATCTGATCCAGCATGCAGCGATCCGTCTACCTTTTGTCCAACAAGCGGCGCTGACTGGCTCTGACACAAATGTTGTACGTGAGGACGTTTTTGCACTGAGAACGTACGAAATGATGTTGGAAAAGAGCATAGTCGTTCAACTTAGTCAGCGAGCGCAGCACTTTGGGGTCTCGATGGAATCCTGGTTACTTGCTTGTTGGGGAGTTGTTCTCTGGCGTTTAAATGGCATGCAAGACTCCCTCATTGGTGTGTCCTGCAATGGTCGAACATATGAGGAACTAACGGAAGAACTGTCCAAAGCTTTAGGACTCTATACGCGTGCCGTTCCTTTTGAATTACGGCTTGGGGGCGACTTGTCTTTTGAGCAAGTAGTTCGATCAGTCAATAAAACACTTTTAGAAAAGATCAAACGGCAAGTGTATTTTTCGTGGAAAGATGGATGTAACCATGAGGCCGGCGTCGATGAAGCGCAGTTTTTCCCCATCGGCTTTGAATATGCCCTGTGGCCAGTTTCATTCGTTTCCGAAAACATAGAATTCTCTCTGCATACAAGCTCGTCCAGGGTTGAAAAATTTTTGCTCAAATTAGGTATTGTTCAGGTTGGAGAACAGGTTCAACTGTGTTTTCAATACAACCCTAAAAGTATCAATGCGCTCCAAGTCGAGCAATTAGCCTCAGCCTTCCAGACACTCTTGTATAGCGCCATGCTACAACCACAGACGCAAGTAAGTACACTGGCCCTGCTGGAGCCAGCAGTACAGTCATCTTTGTTGACGATGGGTAGCGCTTTAACTCAGTCTATACCTTTACGTCAGTTACATCAGCTGTTTGAGGCCCAGGTCCAACGGCGGCCCAGTCAAGTGGCAGTTATCGGCGCACAGGAGCAATTGACGTATCAGCAATTGAATGAGCGTGCTAATCAACTGGCGCACGTATTGCGGCAACGGGGTGTTGGACCAAATATGCTGGTAGGATTATGTCTGCCTCGTCAGGCACATATGTTGGTCGGAGTGCTAGGTATTCTCAAAGCTGGTGGTGCCTACCTGCCGCTGGATGCTGGAAGTCCTGTCACGAGATTGACATATCAGTTGCAGGAGAGCGGCGTAACGCTGCTATTGACACAATCATCTGTATGTCCATCCTTGCCTGAATGGACAGGAAGTATCCTCTGTCTAGAGGATTTAGCGGACGAATTGGCTCAGTCTTCGATTGAGAATTGCACGCTTGCTGGTGTGGGTGATGATCTGATGTATGTGATCTACACTTCTGGTTCGACAGGATTACCCAAAGGAGTGATGGTACGTCAGAGTAGCGTGGTGAACTATACGCAGGCCCTCTGCGAGAAACTGGGATCTGAGCCTGGTTGGCAGTATGCAACGGTTTCAACCCTGGCGGCGGACCTGGGCAATACCGCAATTTTCTGTGCTTTAGCCTCTGGAGGCTGTGTACAGGTGCTCGACTACGAGACTGTCACATCTGGGGAGGCAATGGCAAACTGGGTAGAACAGCATCCAATAGATGTGCTCAAGATTGTTCCTTCACACCTCTCGGCTTTGTTAGAGAGTGAGCGCGCCCAGGAGTTGCTGCCGCGACGAGCATTAGTGCTCGGTGGGGAATCATTACCGGTACAGCTAGTCGAACGGGTACAGCGTATGGCTGCAACTTGTCACATCTATAATCACTATGGACCGACTGAGAGCACCATCGGTGTCCTCGTTAACCCGTTAGATGCCCAGTCGTTAGTTGCTGAGGGTTCGAGCATCGCGTTAGGCAATCCGATTACGAATACGCAGATGTATGTGTTGGATCGACATATGCAACTGCTACCAGCTGGAGTGGTCGGAGAGCTCTACATTGGAGGTGCAGGTCTGGCTCTGGGATATCTCCAACAAGCGGAGCAGACAGCAGAACATTTTGTGCCGCATCCCTATAGTCAGCGCATAGGAGAGCGCCTCTATCGAACTGGCGATCTGGTGTACTATGGGGCGGATGGCAAGCTCAACTTTGTGGGCAGAAGTGATGGCCAGGTGAAATTACGTGGCTATCGTATTGAGGTGGGAGAGATTGAAACAGTACTGCGTCAACATCCCCTTATCTGGGATTGCGCAGTGATGTTGCAAGAGGAGGGTCCAGGTGCTCCCCGGCTGATCGGTTATATCGTCGCGCGTACATCTGCGGGGCTTGTCTCACAGGATCTACATGAGGCACTCAGAGAAAAAATTCCTGAATATATGATCCCATCAAGTTTTGTCATGCTGGAAAGCTTACCTCTCACGGCGAATGGTAAGTTAGATCGGCGACAATTGCCGCTACCAGAACTGTCGCAGGAAAGTGATCCAGTCGAGCAAGGAGAACCCCACAGTCCTACAGAAGAAATGTTGGTACAGATGTGGAAAGAGCTGTTGCAGGTGCCAGCTATCGGCGTGAACGATAACTTCTTTGCTCTAGGAGGTCATTCGTTGCTGGCAACACGGGTCATGGCACGTTTGCAAGCGATGTTCCAAATCGTCCTCCCGGTTCAGATGCTCTTTGAGGCTCCTACAGTGGCGGGATTGGCGCAAAGAATCGAGCAGGTGTTACGCAAGAACGAAGGTATAGAGATACCAGCATTGGTTGGAGGGGCACGCCCAGAGGAGCTTCCACTCTCATTTGCACAGCAACGGCTCTGGTTCCTGGATCAGCTGAATCCAGGTAGTATCGCCTATCTTGCGCCACGAGCATTACGTCTCTCTGGCGAGCTGAATACAGAAGCCTTAGAACGGAGCCTGGAAAAATTGATCGAGCGGCATGAAAGTCTGCGCACGACTTTTGAAGAAAGATCCGGTCGACCGATACAAGTCATTCATCCAATATGTCACTTTACGCTTCCCTTAATAGATTTAAGTGGATTGTTGGTAGCACAAAGAGAGATGGTGACTCAGGGCTTAGTCAGTCAAGATGCACAGAATCCCTGCGACCTGGCAAAGGGGCCTATGTTGAGAGCATCCTTGCTGCGGGTGGATGCGCAAGAACATGTGATGTTGCTGACCCTCCATCATATTGTCACAGATAAGTGGTCGATTCAGATTCTGGTGCGTGAGCTGACTACCCTTTACCAGGCATATGTGGCAGGAAAATCCGCATTAGCGGATGCTTTACCGATTCAGTATGCTGATTATGCGCTCTGGCAGCGTCAGTGGTTGCAGGGTGAAGTCCTTGAAACGCTGATACAATACTGGCAGGAAAATCTGCGTGCTCCATTGCCAGTTTTGAACTTACCAACCGATTATCCACGCGCTCCCTTACAAAGTTCAGAGGGCGCTACAAGCTTCTTCAAATTGTCCGCACCTCTGACCGCTTCCATAAATGCTTTGGGGCAAAAGGAGGGCGCAACGCTATTCATGATTCTGTTATCGGCATTCACTGTGCTGTTGCATTACTATACAGGTCAAGATGATCTGGTTGTCGGAACTGATATTGCGAATCGAAATCAAGTCGAGACCGAGGGCTTGATAGGTTTCTTCGTCAATCAACTGGTGCTGCGTGTAGATCTGGTAGATAATCCAAGCTTTCTGGAGATCGTACGTCGAGTGCGACAGGTAGCACTAAAGGCATATACCCATCAAGATTTACCCTTTGATCGTCTGGTTGATGCCCTCAACCCGGAACGAGATCTGAGCCGTACACCATTGTTCCAGGCAAAATTTGTCCTACAAAACGTTCCAAAACAGGCATTCTCCCTATCTGATATGAAGATGGAGTTAGTCGAATTTGAGCGCGGGTCATCGAAATTCGATCTCTTGCTTGACATGACGGAAAGTGGTCATGAACTGCTGGGATGGTTAGAGTATCGTACCGACCTCTTCAAAGCTGAGACAATTGCACTGTTTTTACAGCATTTTGAAACCATCATTCATCAAGTTGTCGATCTTCCTGAAAGGCGCTTGGATGAGTTGGAGAATACTCTGGCTGAGGCAGATGGAGATGCACGCAATATACGCGAACAAGAATTGCGGCAAGTGGGTTTGCAAAAACTCAAGCAAATGAGACGTAAAATAACACAAGATGTGAATCAGGTATAAATAAGGATAGAAACATATGAGTAATATACAATCAGATAAATTGAGTCCCAGAGTACCAGGGGTTGCAAGACGAAAATCTATTGTCACCTCCAATGCATCGCAAGAAAGTCTGGTGAAGATTGAACCATTACATGCGGGGCAATCGCTGCCTCTTTTAATCCAACCAGCAGTTGACAATGTCGATCTGATCACCTGGGCAACGAATAATCAGAAAATGCTTGAAAAATATCTCTTGCAGCATGGTGGTATCCTTTTTCGCAACTTTTCTCTCAGTCGTGTCGAAGATTTTGAGAAATTTGTGTCGGGAGTATCTGGAGATCCATTGGAGTATCGAGAACGATCTTCACCTCGTAGCCAGGTCAGTGGGAACATTTATACCTCGACCGATTATCCTCCTGAGCAAAGCATTTTCTTGCATAATGAGAACTCTTATCAGCAAACATGGCCTTTGCGTATCCTGTTTTTCTGCAAAACAGCTCCACAAGAAGGCGGAGAAACGCCTATTGCCGACGTCCGGAAAGTCTATGAGCGTATTGATCCGGCTATTAGGGATGTCTTCGAGCGCAAGCAAGTGATGTATGTACGTAACTTCGGTGATGGGTTTGGTTTATCGTGGCAGACAGTCTTTCAAACCAGCGATAAAACAGCTGTCGAGGAATACTGTCGGAAAGCTGGCATGCAGTGTGAGTGGAAAAGTGATAATCGCTTGAGGACGCGCCGTGTCGGTCAGGCAGTTGCAAAACATCCCCAGAGTGGGGAGATGCTCTGGTTTAACCATGCAACCTTCTTCCATGTGAGCACATTGGAGGCTACGATGCGCGATGCTCTCTTAGCACAATTTGCCGAGGAAGATTTACCAAACAATAGCTATTATGGCGATGGTACGCCAATCGAGCCTGCTGTTTTAGACGCGTTACGACAAGCGTATGCGCAAGAAACTGTCATGTTCCCGTGGCAACAAGGAGATATCCTGTTACTGGATAACATGTTGACGGCTCATGCACGCTCTCCATTTGTTGGGCCACGTCGGATCTTAACGGGGATGAGTATGCCCTTTAGTCGTGTCACAAACAATATCTGATGTGATTTTGGTAGATAGCCTCCCAAGACAGGTTTAGTTGGAAACATAGAGGCCAGTCGGCAATAGAGTTATTCGCAAACAAAGAGAAAGAGAAACCAATGGCCATACAGGAAACTCTAATAGAAAGCTTTAGACTTTCTCCGCAACAGCGGCACCTCTGTGCCATGCAGCGGATAGAGGAGCCCTTTCCTTTTCGTACATATTATGCAGTGCAGCTAGAAGGGCAGCTCGATACCTGGCGTCTACGTGGTGCATTAGGGCGGCTGGTTGAGCGACATGAGATTCTACGGACCAGTTTCCCTTGCTTGCCAGGGCTCAAACTGCCCGTACAAGTAATTCATGCAGAAATTCCCCTGCCATTGTTGGTACAAGATTATAGCTCTTCTTTACCCCAGGAGCAGGAGGCTATGCTACGGCGACTGCGTGAGGCCAGAGCAGACCAATCATCTACTTTGCAAGATGAACGTTTATGGCAAATGATACTGGTGGTTTTTGACCATGAGCATCATTGGTTGTTTTGGGACTTGAGCACTCTGTGTGCTGATACGAAGTCATGCCAGGTGTTGTTACATGAGCTGATTCAATTGTATGGGCAGGATAGTCCTGATGAGTTGTCTGAGCCGTTGCAATATGCCGATTTGGCCGAGTGGCAATATGAGTTACTAGAGTCGACGGAAACAGAGCAGGGCAGGATATATTGGCGTTCCCTTGAGCACGATGTACTGAAAGATGTCTCTCTGCCTTTTGCACTGTCCACTGACCGACTCTTACCTTTTACACGTCGCTCATTATCGAGCGACATCTCGTCTGCTGCATATGAACAGTTACTCGCTCTGGCTGAAAAGCTGAGCGTGTCACCAGCGTCAGTGCTGCTTGCCTGCTGGGGTACGGTGCTCGCCCGTCTCAGTGGAGAAAGCTCTTTGCCTATTAGTAGTGCGTACAGCGGGAGAGCATATGCGGAGTTGAGTGAGGCCGTTGGGTTACTGGCAAGGTTTTTGCCTCTGGCTTATCAGTTTGTTGAAGACGCCAGATTTAGTGACGTTGTGCGTCAGGTCGAAGCGACACAACGTGAGGCAGATAAGTGGCAGACATATTTTGATTGGTCCCTGTTTGAAACACTGAAAGGGCAAGAACAAGAGCCTTGCTCAAATTTCGGTTTTGACTACGACATGTTGCCAGCTGCCCAGCAAACTGGATCATTGCGTTGGATGGTGAAGGAACAAGAGGCATGTCTGGAGCGCTTCAATGTGAGTCTGGCTTGCCTGGAGACCGGACAGAATGTGCAGGTTACTCTGCATTATGATGCGGAAAAGTTTGCTCCTGAGGATATGCAGCGTTTATTGTCACAATGGCAAATAGTCTTGCAGCAGGTACTGTCCTCTCCAGATGTGACGTTGGGGATGCTGCAACTTCTTACACGTGAAGAGCAGCAGCAGATCCTGCTGGATTGGAATGCAACTCAGGCCGATTACCCACAGACAAAGCGTTTACATGAGTTGTTTGCGTTGCAGGTGGAACGCACTCCAGATAGTATTGCTGTCGTTTATGCCGACGAGCAGATAAGCTATCGGGAATTGGATAAGCGCGCTAATCAGGTTGCGGGCTATTTGCAACGCAATGGTGTAGGACCAGAAGTGCGGGTAGGGATATGCCTGGAGCGCTCTCCCTACTTATTAATAGGAATATTAGGTATTCTGAAGGCCGAAGGGACATATGTTCCCTGTGATCCTAGCTATCCCCAGGAACGCCTGGCCTTCGTGTTACAAGATGCCGCTATTCCTCTGCTGCTGACAGAGACGTGTTTGCTTGAACAATTATCCGTTACTGAGAGCAAGATTGTGTGTCTGGATGCGGTTGAGGATGTGTTCACTGACGAGCCTGGTGTCTTGCTAAAGCACACGGGAAGTGTAGAGCAACTCGCATATGTTCTCTATACCTCTGGTTCTACAGGACAGCCCAAAGGAGTCATGGTACCTCACTCGGGCCTGGTGAATTATCTCTACTGGGCACAAAAAGAATATACATCTTCCAGCCTCTCTGGCGCTTACGGAGCACCGCTCCATTCACCGATTGGCTTTGATCTGACGGTGACGAGTCTTTTTGTCCCCTTGTTGAGTGGTCAGAGTGTGTTGCTGCTGTCCGAGGATGAAGGGATTTCAGCACTTGCTGACGCTCTTAGTTGTAAGAATAAGTTTGCACTGACAAAGGTGACACCGGCTCACCTGGATGCCCTTGGCCAGTTTGCTGTCGCAGAGCAACTTGCTGATGGTACGCAGACGCTGGTTATTGGTGGTGAGGCGTTATGGCCAAAGAGCCTGGCGCTCTGGCAGCAGTATGCTCCTCAGACCAGGCTGATCAATGAGTATGGGCCAACAGAAACGGTCGTTGGCTGTTGCGTATATGAGGCGTCGGCAGACACTCCAACTTCAGGATCTGTTCCGATTGGAAAACCAATTGCCAATATGCAGATGTATGTGCTGAATGCATATCTGCAACCAGTACCGATTGGGGTCGCGGCAGAACTCTACGTGGGAGGAGTGGGCGTAACACGTGGGTATTTGAATCGGCCGGAATTGACGGCTGCAAGTTTCATTCCTCATCCTTTTAGTAGTGAGCCTGGTGCGCGTCTCTATCGGACTGGGGATCTGGCACGGTATCTTCCCAATGGCGATTTAGAATATATTGGAAGAGTCGATCAACAAGTCAAAATCCGTGGTTTTCGTATTGAGCCAGGTGAGATCGAGCTGCAACTCAGAAAACATCCAGACATCCAGGAATGTATTGTACTTGCTCGTGAGGACGTATCCGGCGACAAACGTCTGGTTGCCTATGTCGTGCTACGCCAGAAGCAAACGCTCAGGAGCACCAATATACGTGCCTATTTGCAGGATTACCTTCCTTCCTATATGATTCCTTCGGTTTTTGTACCTCTGACGGCTTTACCTTTGACGCCGAATGGTAAAGTAGATCGACGAAAATTGCCAGCTATCGACGATGTTAAAAAAGAACGTGCTGAGGATTTTGTTGCTCCCCGCACCAGTATTGAAGTGGCTCTGGCAGATATATGGTCTCAGGTGCTTCACCTGGAGCAGATCGGTATTCATGATAACTTCTTTGCTCTGGGTGGCGACTCCATTTTAAGTATTCAAGTCGTTACACGCGCCAAGCAGGCTGGATTGTATATGATTCCTCGCCAGCTTTTCCAATATCAGTCTATTGCACAATTAGCATCTGTCGTCACAAGTGTTGCTGCTCCACAAGCTGAACAGACGCTGGTGACTGGGCAGGTGTCTCTGACTCCGATCCAGCACTGGTTTTTTGCCCGTAACCTTCCTGTACCACAGCACTTTAATCAGGCGGTACTGCTGGAAACCAATCAAAAGCTCAGTCCGAGCAAGTTGCAACAGGCACTTGTACATCTGATACTCCACCACGATGCCTTACGTCTGCGTTTTGCACATCAGATCGATGGTTGGCAAGCAGAAATAGCTGGTCCACCAACTGTTTCCACTTTATTATGCATAGATATCTCTGCTCTGTCGGACAGCTGCCAGCAGTCGGCAATGGCAACAGTGATAGAAGAGGCACAAACGAGTATCGATCTGGCAGGCGGATTGCTCCTACGTGCGCTCTTCTTTATGCGTGACTCAGCGAGTGATGATCGCTTGTTGTTGGCTATTCATCATCTGGCGATGGATGGTGTTTCCTGGCGCATCCTGCTAGAAGATCTGGATTTATTGTGTCGACAACTGTCTCAGAATGAGCCTCCGTTGCTGAACGCTAAGACGACTTCATGGAAACAATGGACGCAGCAGATTCAGGATTATGCCCAGGCGCAAGCATTGCAAGCAGTACAAAGCTACTGGTTAGCCGATCAACGTAGCGATGTTTATCCTTTGCCTGTGGATATGTCAGATGGCGCTAATACAATCGCTACAAGTGAAACTCTGCGTGTCTCTCTACCTGCGAAGCAGACGCAGGCTTTGTTACAAGAAGTACCTGCCGCTTACCATACGCACATAAATGATGTGTTATTAGCCGCATTGGCTCAGGCATTGGCGCTCTGGACAGGTCAAAAGCGTGTATTAGTAGATCTGGAAGGGCATGGCCGCGAAGAAATTGCGGGTGCTGAGGTAGATCTTTCGCGCACTATCGGTTGGTTTACCACCTTGTTCCCGCTCTTGCTTGATATTGAGCAGGCAGATGAGCCAGGTGATGCTTTGAAAGCTGTCAAAGAGCAGCTACGTCAGGTGCCTCAAAGAGGACTGAGTTATGGTGTACTCAGGTACATGTATCCTGATTTCTCCGTATCCGAACAATTAGCTCGGATGCCTCAGGCACAAGTGCTCTTTAATTATTTTGGGCAGTTCGAGGATATGTCTGATGAGCATCGCTTGTTCCGTCCTGCGTCCGCTTCTGCGGGAGCAGTGCATAGCCAGCAGGAGCCACGTAGCCATCTGCTGGAGATCAATGGACGCGTTGTTGATGGAGAATTGCATGTTGTTTGGCGCTATAGCCGGGAAATTCATCAGCGCGAGACCATTGAAAAACTTGCTCAGTCTTTTATTGAATCTTTAGAAAAGCTGATCGCTCATTGCCAGACGCTGGAAAGGAGTGTACATACTCCTTCCGATTTTCCATTAGCTGTACTAACGCAGCAACAGTTGGATGCTCTGACTCAGCACATAGCCCAGGAAGGAGAGCGTCGGTCGTCTCAACCACTTGAGATTGAGGATATCTATCCGCTGTCTCCTATGCAGGCCGGATTATTGTTCCACAGTCTGTATGATCTCAATTCCTCAGTGTATTGCGGCTATTTCGGTTGGACGCTGCAAGGGCCATTTGATGCGGATGCCTGGCAGCGGGCCTGGCAACAGGTCATTAATCGACATCCTATTTTGCGCACGCTTTTCGTATGGCAAGGATTGACAGAGCCTTTGCAAGTGGTGTGCAAACACATTGAACTTCCCTGGACTGTCCAGGATTGGCGCTCCCTGTCGGTACAAGAGCGACAACAAAATCTAGAGGCATTGCATCTGAAGGAAGAACATGAAGGCTTTGACTTACAGCGCGCTCCATTATTACGGCTATCCGTGGTGCGTCTGGAAGACCAAACATTTTATTTCCATCTTGCATTGCATCATTTACTGTTGGATGGTTGGTCGCAGGCCCTTTTGATTGGCGAGGTTCAGGCAGCGTATCTCTCGTATAGAGAAGGGAAACAAGCTCAATTAGTCGCAGTTCGTCCTTACCGGGATTATATTGCCTGGTTGCAGCAGCAGGACACTGTGCAAACAGAACAGTTCTGGCGTCGCTATCTGTTGGGTTTTACATCGCCAACGCGATTGGCCATTGATAGCCAACCATATAAAAGTAGAGGACAATCTCAGCGCATCGTTGCCGTAGAGCAGCGAACCTTCCCAGAAGCGCTAACAGAGACGTTACAGGATTTTGGCAAACAGCACCAATTGACACTTAATACAATTGTGCAAGGTGCCTGGGCGTTGCTTTTAGCCCGGTATAGCGGAAGCACAGATGTGATATTCGGGGCCACTGTAGCTGGTCGGCCCGCAGAACTCACAGGGATAGAAGCGATGATCGGCCTCTTTATCAATACGCTTCCTGTACGGGTACAAGTCGAGCAAGAAGCAGGTCTGCTCTCCTGGCTGACACAAATACAAGAGAGTCAGTCTGAAGTGCGGCAGTATGAATATACACCATTAGTCGATATTCAGCGCTGGAGCGAGATCCCTCTAGAGCAAGCGCTTTTCGATAGTTTGCTCTTATTCCAAAATTATCCGCTTGATCCGATGCAGAAGGAAGATGAGAGTGAGCTTACCATACAGGGGAAGCGTTCTGTAGAGTACACCAACTATGCGTTAACTTTGAAAGCGGCCATTGCTGGAAATATGTTCACTTTACAGCTTGCTTATGATGCTGGACGCTTTGATGCGGTGACGATGGCGCGCTTTATGGACCATTTACAGATGGTTTTAGAAGCTATCGCTGTGCATCCGCAGCAACATGTGGCAGACTTACCACTGCTTACCACTTCTGAGCGTCATACTTTACTCCAGGAATGGAATGCTACGCAGGCAAGCTTCCCTGCTGATATGAGTATCCATGAGCTCTTTGCCCGTCAGGCAGCCCTGACTCCAGATGCAGTGGCATTGGTTTTTCAGGATACATGTGTGACCTACCGGTTTGTGGATCAAGCTGCCATGACGATTGCTGCACATTTGCAGGCTCTTAACATTACAGCAGGGTCTCCTATCGGTCTATGTGTCGAGCGCGGGCTCGAACAAGTCATTGGCATGCTTGGTATTCTAAAAATGGGCGGAGCTTATGTGCCGCTTGATCCAACATATCCTCACGATCGTCTCTCCTTCATGTTAGAAGATAGTCAAGCAGCAACTCTGATAACACAGCCCTGGCTATTAGAGATCTTTCCTGAGCAATCTGCTCCATGTCTTTTGCTCTCTGATGCACTAGTAAATAGCCGTGCTGTTGCCACTTCCACGCGTAAAAGTGGCTCTGAGCAAGTCGCTTATATGATCTATACCTCTGGTTCTACCGGACGCCCTAAAGGTACGATGATCTCTCACCGTGCGGTCGGAAACTTTTTTGCGAGTATGCGTAAGAGACCGGGCATGACTGCGGATGATCGTATCCTGGCTGTGACTTCTTGCTCGTTTGATATTGCTGCTCTCGAACTGTTGTTACCCTTGACGTTGGGTGCCTGTGTACATATCGCAAGTCAGCAGGTACTTGCTGATGGAATGGAGCTTGCCTCACTGGTAAATCTGAGTGGAGCCACTCTTCTTCAGGCAACACCCTCGACATGGGGAATGTTGCTTGCTGCTGGCTGGACCGGCCATGCAGGCTTGAAAATGTTGTGTGGTGGAGAAGCTCTCTCTGTAGAATTGGCGCAGCAATTGCTGCCATGTGGAACTGAGCTCTGGAATATGTATGGTCCAACAGAAACAACGATCTGGTCAGCCATTGAAAAGGTCAGTTTGGTAGAGGGACAGGGGATATCTATTGGGCGTGCGATTGATAATACCCAGCTTTACGTGCTGGATGAAATGGATGCACTCGTCCCAGTAGGGGTTGTAGGAGAATTGTATATCGCAGGCGAAGGCGTTGCCTATGGCTATTGGCAACGTCCTGATTTGAGCGCCGAGCGCTTTCTGCCGGATCCTTTTAGCCAGCATTCGGGTGCTCGTATGTACAGAACAGGCGATCGGGCACGCTGGTTGGAAAATGGGAGGTTAGAATGTTTGGGCCGTATAGATCAACAGATCAAACTACGTGGCCATCGTATTGAACTGAACGAGATTGCTACTGTGCTGAGAGATCATCCTCTTGTGCAAGAGGCTGTTGTCACCTTGCGTGAAGAAAGCGAAGCCAATAAATATCTGGTAGCTTATATAATTGCGCCAGCAGGAATGTCGCCGACGTATCAGGATCTACAAGTGCATCTGCATAGACGTTTGCCTGATTATATGATTCCAACCGCTTTTGTGTATCTGGATGCCTTGCCACTCACTCCGAATGGTAAAATCAATCGCAACGCTTTACCTGCGCCCGATCCAGGTCAAGGACATCCGGACGATGAATTCATTGCTCCAGAGACAGCGATGCAAGAGCAACTGTCAGAGATCTGGATTGAACTACTACAACTTCCCCGCGTCAGCATCCATCATAACTTCTTTGCGCTTGGTGGAAACTCCCTGCTGGCCACACGCTTGATGATGCGGATACGCTCGATATTCTTGATAGAAGTGCCTTTGCGTTATCTGTTTGAAGCACAAACGATTGCATCGTTGGCACTTGTTATCGAGCGCATACAAAACGAACTGATTGAGCAGCTCGATAGTGAAGAGTTAGCTCAGATGTTGCAGTCACAGGAGTAATGGGTAAGAAGATGAACTGGAGTCAAGTCGTTAGTCGTGAAATAGAAGGCATAGGTAAAGAAGTAGATGATGAACGATGCCAGGCCTGGTACGGCACTTACCGTCGAACAACGGAGGCGGATTTTACAGCGTTTGCAAAAAAAGCCTATTGACGCTTTGCACGCGCCAATACACCCATACAAGAGAGAGACCAATACATTTCCGCTCTCCTTCGCCCAACAGCGGCTCTGGTTTCTGGACCAGATGGAGCCAGGAAGTACAGCCTATATTCTCTCACGTGTCCAGCGTTTCCGGGATTACTTAAGCATGGAGGCTTTAGAACATAGCCTGGAAGATATGATGCAACGGCATGAAATGCTGCGTACTACGTTTGAGGAACGTGATGGGCAGCCTGTACAGATTATTCAGAGGACTGGCCGCCATACTTTTCCTGTGATCGATATGCAAGGGTTGGGACACGCGGCACGAGATAGCGAAATACAACGCCTTATTCGTCAGGAGGCACAAAATCCTTTTAATCTGGCGCAAGGACCATTGTTTCGCATGGCTCTTGTGCGTAGCGCGGCGCAAGAACATGTGATGTTGCTGACATTACACCATATCATCACAGATCAGTGGTCTAATGAGATTCTTGTACGTGAGCTGACTGCTTTATATCAAGCACATCTGACGGGACAATCCCTATCTTTAGCCGTCTTACCGATTCAGTATGCTGACTATGCGCTCTGGCAACAGCAGTGGCTACAAGGACAGGTGCTGGAAACGCAATTGACGTACTGGCGCAAGCAATTGGCCGGCGTTGCTCCTCTAGAGTTGCCATTTGATCATCCACGTCCAGCCGTGCAGACATACCGGGGTGCCACACAGACACAACTGGTACCAGCAGTGGTGTTAACACAATTGCAAATGTTGAGTCAGCAAGAAGGGACCACGCTGTTTATGCTCCTGCTGGCGGCGTTTCAGGTTTTGCTATTGCGCTATACGGGACAGAGTGATATCAGCGTCGGAACCCCAATTGCCAATCGAACACGAGCAGAAATAGAGGGGGTGATCGGATTTTTCGTGAACACGTTGGTCATGCGCAGTGACTTGTCCGGGAATCCTACCTTTCAACAGTTTCTGGGTAGTGTGCGTGAAGTATGCTTGCAGGCTTATGCACATCAGGATATCCCGTTTGAGAAAGTGGTTGAAGCGCTTGAACCTGAGCGAGATCTAAGCCATACACCGCTCTTTCAGGTGATGTTTGTGTTACAGAATGCTTTACGTGAACAGGGAGAGCGGAGCAGAGAGGCTCAAGAGCCACTGTTGACGGAAAGTACGAACAGTAAATTTGACCTGACTCTCTCAATAAGAGAGTCCAGGCAAGGATTGATCTGTAGTCTGGAGTATAATATTGATCTCTTCAAGGCAGCGACAATCACGCGCTTGTTTCAGCACTGGCAGGTCTTATTAGAGGGTCTGGTACAAAATGCACAAGCACATATCTCCGATGTGCCATTGCTCACCGTGTCTGAGCGAGAACAGCTAGTCGTAGCATGGAATGACACGCAGGCAGCTTATCCTGAGCATCTCTGCCTGCATAATCTGTTTGAGCAGCAAGTTGCACGTACACCAGATGCTATCGCATTGGAATATGAAGATGAGCAGGTAACCTATAAGCGGCTCGACCGGCTGGCTAATCAAGTTGCGCATTATATACAGCGCCTGGGTGTTGGACCAGATGTACTGGTTGGTGTTGGCCTGGAGCGGTCTTTTGCGCTTGTGATTGGAATTCTAGGAATTCTCAAAGCTGGTGGTGCGTATGTCCCACTGGATACGACATATCCCAGGCAGCGTCTTGTCTCTATCATAGAGGAAGCTCATATTTCTATCGTATTGACGATGAGCCAGTTCCGTGAGAATCTCCCCGTTGTCGAGCATGTGGTATGCCTGGATCGTGAGTGGTCAATCATAAGCAGTTTTCCTGGCGAGGAGCCTCCCTCCACCACTACATTGCCAGCCAATCTAGCCTATGTCATTTACACATCAGGTTCTACGGGCCGTCCGAAAGGAGTTATGATTCCTCACCAGGGCGTGGTCCATTATGTGGATTGGAGCAGCAAGTACTATGAGGTCATAGCTGGGAGTGGGTCTCCTGTCCATTCTCCTCTCTCTTTTGACTTAACTGTCACGAGTCTCTTCCCTGCTCTCGTTGTAGGACGTCGGTTGGTGCTTGTTCCTGAAGCTCCAGGTATTGAGTCTCTCAGTCAGGTTTTGCGACAGCAAAATGAGTTTAGTCTCCTGAAGATTACTCCAGCCCATCTCGATCTGCTTGGGCAGGTACTCCAACCGGAGGATTTTTCTACCGCCGCAAAAGCTCTTATTATTGGAGGGGAGGCTCTGCATAGTGATAGCGTACGTGTCTGGCGTGAATCTGTACCGACAATCCGGTTGATCAATGAATATGGACCAACAGAGACAGTGGTGGGATGCTGCATTTACGAGATTGCTCAAGACGAGAAACTCGTTGGAGCTGTCCCGATTGGGCGCCCGCTTCCCAATACGCAGATCTATCTGCTGGATGCACAACTACAACTGGTCCCCTTTGGGGTACCGGGAGAACTCTATATTGGTGGAGTTGGGTTAGGGCGTGGTTATCTCAATCGTCCAGATCTCACCGCCGAGCGTTTTATTGCTAATCCTTTTAGTACCGAGCCTGGCAGATGTTTGTATAAAACGGGAGATGTTGCACGCTATCGCGCAGCCGATGGAACATTGGAGTATCTGGGACGGATCGATAATCAGGTCAAGTTACGGGGCTATCGCATCGAGCTAGCTGAGATTGAGGCTGTACTCAGGCAGGATCCACAAGTCGTTGATTGTGCTGCTCTGTTGCAAGAGGAGGGGGTGGGCGGACCCCGGTTGATTAGCTATGTAGTAGAGCGTACTTCAGGGACACTCACGGCCGAAGTTTTAACTGGGATGTTAAGGAAGTATTTTCCTATATACATGCTGCCGTCAGCCTTTATCATGGTGGATGCATTGCCTCTCAGTTCGAATGGTAAGGTGGATCGCCGACAACTGTCTGGCTTAGAACCAACTCTGGCAATGGGCCACATGGCGTTGAGTGAGCCTCGCAGTCCAATTGAGGAAATGCTGCTCAAGATATGGCGAGATCTGCTCACTCAGCCAACATTAGGTATCCATGACAACTTCTTTGCCGTCGGTGGACATTCTTTGCTGGCAACGCGCCTTATTGCACAAATACGGGCTGTACTGCAAATAGACATCCCTGTGCGCCTGGTGTTTGATGCGCCAACTGTAGCAGAATTAGCGCAAAGTGTCGCATTAGCATTAGGGAAAAATGTCGGGCAAAAGATTCCACCGCTGGTCGCGATGGAGCGTCCTGAGGCGATTCCCCTCTCTTTTGCACAACAACGACTCTGGTTTGTGGATCAGTTGCAGCCTGGAAATAGCGCTTATCTCATTCCACGTGCCCAACGTTTTCTGGGACCTATGCACATGCAGGCCCTGGAGAGGGGATTAGAAGAGCTTACTCGTAGGCATGAGAGCCTGAGAACAACATTCACTGTACACTCAGGCCAACCAGTGCAAGTAATTCATCCTGCGGAGCGCTATTGCTTGCCTTTGATCGATTTGCAAGGATTGCCAGGAGAGCAGCAAGAGGCCGAAGCACGACACTTGAGTAGGCTAGAAGCACGGCAACCTTGCAATCTAGAGCAAGGACCATTGTTGCGTACCTATCTGATACGACTTAATGACCAGGAGCATGTCTTGCTCTTGACGCTGCATCACATTATTACGGATGGGTGGTCCAATGAAGTCGTAGTGGATGAGTTAGCCTCGCTGTACCGGGCGTATAGGGATGGACAACCTTCACCTCTTTCTCCACTCCCAATTCAGTACGCTGACTATGCACTCTGGCAGCGGCAGTGGTTGCAAGGTGAGGAACTAGATGCACAGCTGGACTATTGGATACGGCAGTTGGGAGGGAGCCGCCCAATCGAACTTCCTATCGATTATGTTCGCCCCGCTATCGCAAGTTCACGCGGAGCTGTCCATGCTTTCGCCCTCTCAGAAGATTTGTCACAAGCTGTGATGGCACTGAGTCGCGAAGAAGGTGTGACTCTGTTTATGACACTTCTGGCCGCGTTTCAGGTATTGTTTTATCGCTATACAGGGCAAGCAGATGTTGTCATTGGTACAGATAGTACGAACCGTAATCATGTCGAGACTGAAGGTATTGTCGGTTTTTTTGTGAACCTATTAGCACTGCGGGTTGATTTAAGTGGTCGGCCCACATTCCAAGAAGTACTCAAACGCGTACGTGCAGTCGTATTAGGTGCTTACACTCACTGTGACACTCCGTTTGAGCTCCTGGTTGAGAAACTGGCTCCAGATCATCATCTAGAGCGTATGCCTCTTGTCCAGGCATTGTTTGTCTTGCAAAATATCCCAGTAAGAGCGCAAGATCTTGCTGAACTACAGGTAGAAAGTAAGGCTCTGGATCAGCAGTTACTGCCGCAGCCTGAGCTTGATAAGGAAGCAGTGGTGAAGTTTGATGTGGCGTTGTTTATGCAAGAACACGCTGGCAAGCTTTTTGGGACATTGAACTATCGTCTCGATTTATTTCAGGCGCGTACTATCGCTACGATGATGGCTCGCTTTGTAACATTGCTCCAGAGTATAACGGACCAGCCAGATATCCCTATTGATTTGCTCGCCATGATCTCACAAGCTGAGCAAGAACAGCAGCAGCAGGAAGAGCAAAAACGTCGAAAATCATTACGTATGCACAGTGGAGGGTGGCTTGATTTCCCGGCTATAGATATTGCTCAAAACAAAAATGAATAGCAGATAGCTTCATAGGGAGAAAAAGAAGCATTGTATAGCTTAGGCCATAATGTATTAAGATAAGGAGCGTGAAAATCAATGTCAACGATTGCTTTGAAAGGAGCACACCTTTCTTTCCAACAGGAACGTGTGTGGTCATTCCAGCAAGGAAACCAAACGTATCGTTCTCAGTGTACTGTAGTAATAAATGGCGAGCTCAATTTCCGGGTTTTTGCACAAGCGCTCCAACAGATCGTGGAGCAGCATACCATTTTTCAAACAGTGTTTTATGCACTACCAGGTATGGATATACCTGTTCAGGTACTGGGTCATCAGGTTGAACTCAGTTGCCCTATTATCGATTTGGAAGGGATCGCTAGCGCGGAGCGGGATATCTTGCTTGAATCTCTGCTAATGTCGTTTCAGGAAGAGGCTTTTGATCTGAAGCATGGTCCACTCTTGCGTCCGATCTTGTTTCGTCTTTCAGCACAAACTGCGCTTTTGTTTATGAGTTTATCCGCATTGTATGCAGATGCCGCAACGTTGCCGCTGTTAATTACTGATCTGGTGAACAAATACTCTGCGAACTCTCCAGAGCAGGATGCTGATGAGGAGCCACTCCAATATACGGACGTTTCTGCCTGGCAGAAGCAGCAAAGTGCCATAGAGAGTGAGGAGTCGAAACTTGCAGATGAATTCTGGGGAAAAATCGATTGGACTCAGCTAGCACAGATGCAAAGTCGGCTCGAGAAAATCGGTATAGTGGAAAGCAAGCATCCGCATGGAAGCTATCAGACATCATTTGAGCCAGTGTCTATTCCATTGATTGTAGATGATCTTCTCTCTACACGCCTCATTGCTTTAGCATCGTCCTACAAAGTTACAGTTGAGTCTGTGCTGTTGACCTGCTGGCTGGTAGTCCTCAGGAGATTAACTGATGAACCACAAGGTGTTATTGGTGTCGCTTGTGATGGAAGAAGCTTAGATGAGCTCGCTACGTTACCTGGGCTCTACACACGTTTTGTCCCTTTTAGTACGTATATAGAGGATCGTTGGTCCTTTGAGCGAGAATTGGGCTTTATTGAATCGGCACTCCAGTTGGCCAGACAATATCAAGATTACTTCTCGTGGCCTGATACGTTGAACGATAATCAGGATCTTGCTACTCATAATATGTTTCCTGTTGTATTTGAACAGGAGTATTGGCCTGACTCATTTACTAGCAGAGATTTAAAGCTTCAATTTGAGCGGTGTTTTTGTTGTACTGAGCCCTTTGTGCTTAAATTAAGTTCCTTACAGGTGGGAAAACGTTTGCATCTTGAGTTACAGTATGATGCACGTTATGTCTCTAGCGAGAGTGTAAAGTATTTAGCTGAGATTGTACAAACGCTTCTATCTGATGTTGTGAGGCAGCCACAGGAACAGATGGGTGCTCTCTCACTGCTTAATAATAGTGAGCGTCGCCATTTGCTCACCTCTTTTAGCGCACCGCAACGTACATGGTCAGCGCAGGGACTGCATCAACTCTTTGAGGCGCAAGCTCAGCGTCATCCTGATCAACTGGCAGTCATCGGTCTTCAGGAGCAATTGACCTATGGACAGCTGAATGAGCAGGCCAACCAACTTGCTTATGTCTTGCGACAGTGGGGTGTTGGACCGAATGTACTGGTAGGACTCTGCTTGTCGCGTCAGGCACGGATGCTGGTAGGGATGCTGGGTATCCTCAAAGCAGGAGGAGCCTATCTTCCTTTGGATGTTAGTAGCCCTCTTACACGATTGCACTATCAACTTCAGGATAGTCAAGCGGCGTTGCTGCTGACACAGGAGGAATTGCTTGAGCAGTTGCCTGCCTGGGGGTATCGTACTCTTTGTTTTGAGGAGTTGGATGCTGAATTGGCGAGTGCTCCAATGGAGAATCTCCAGATAGAAAGTCACGGAGAGGATCTGGCATATGTGATCTATACCTCCGGCTCAACGGGCCAACCCAAAGGCGTGCTGATACGGCAGCGTAGCGTGGTGAACTACACGCGAGCGCTCTGCGAAACGTTCGGATCTGTTCCCGGCTGGCACTATGCGACGGTCTCGACGCTGGCAGCCGATCTGGGCAATACGGCGATCTTCTGTGCACTGGCCTCTGGAGGTTGTGTCCAGGTGTTGCCGTATGAGATCGTGACCTCAGGAGAAGCGATGGCGAGGTGGGCCGCCCAGCACCCTATCGATGTGCTCAAGATTGTTCCTTCGCATCTCTCGGCCTTGTTGGAGAGTACACGAGCGCATGAATTCTTGCCACGTCGGGCCCTGGTCCTGGGTGGAGAAGCGTTGCCCGGCGTGTTGGTGGAGCGGGTACGACGGCAAGGGGCAACGTGCCAGATCTACAACCATTATGGTCCGACTGAGACGACGATTGGTGTGCTGGTCAATGCGGTCAGTTCCCAGGTACGCGAGGATGCGCTGGTGGCGCTGGGACGTCCCATCACTAATACGCAGGTGTATGTGCTGGATCGACGTCTGCAATTGGTGCCACGTGGGGTGATCGGAGAGCTGTATATCGGAGGATCAGGGGTGGCGCAGGGATATCAGGGGCAGGTGGAACAGACGGCGGAACGTTTTGTGCCGCATCCGTACAGTGAGGTTGGAGGAGAGCGACTCTACCGGACGGGAGATCTGGTGCGCTATGGGCAGGGAGAGCAGATTGAGTTTGTGGGGAGGCAGGATGGGCAGGTGAAGCTGCGTGGCTATCGTATCGAACTGGGCGAGATTGAAGTAGCTCTGCGGCAACATGCGGAGGTACGAGACGGCGTGGTAGTGCTACGAGAAGATGTATCTGGCGAGCCACAACTTGTCGGCTATGTTGTGCTTCGACATCTTCCTATACCGACTGATCTGAATCTACGTTCCTTTATGCAGGAACGTTTGCCTGATTATATGGTTCCCTCTGCATTTGTCTACTTGAAGTTTCTGCCGTTGACTGCGAACGGGAAGATTGATCGGAGACAGTTGCTTGCAGGCAAGGGAGAAGATGTCAATGCCGCAACATCCCTGATTGATGCAAGCAGTCCATTGAGAACCATAATACAGCCACGCGACGCACTTGAAATGCAATTATTGCAGATCTGGGAAGATACTTTACCTCTTCGGCCTATTAGTGTCCTCGATAATTTTTTTGACATTGGGGGACACTCTCTTTTAGCCGTACGACTTATGTCCCATATCGCGGAACGTTTGGAGCGTAATCTGGACCTGACCGTTCTTTTCCAGCATCCGACAATTGCTGCGTTAGCTGTTGTCTTGCGTCAGCAGGCGATTCCTAAGAATGAACCTTTGTTAGCCGCCATTCAAACGCAAGGTTCCAGAATACCATTTTTCTGTGTTCATCCGGCTGGTGGTACTGCTTTTCGTTACGTGAATCTCGCCCGTTGTTTAGGTCCGGACCAGCCTTTCTATGGTCTGCACTCGCCATTTGGTATTGATGTGGAGGGAACGGAACTTATCGTAGGGGAGACCCTGGAGGAGATCGCTGCTCATTATATTGAAGCCATACAGACAGTGCAACCACAAGGGCCCTATCTTTTAGGTGGATGGTCTTTAGGAGGCGTTATTGCTTTTGAGATGGCACAACAGTTGCAAAGACAAGGCCATGAGATCGGTGTGCTTGCTATCTTCGATAGCGTTATCGCTGATCCCCAGAGTCGACAAAAAGCTATCGAGGAAGTCATTGATCTGAGCGATGCTGGCGTCGTAAAAGACTTTATCAGTGCTGCCGGTATAAAAGTTCCAGATGATTTTTATCAATGGGAGATTGGCGAGCAGCTCAAGTATGTTGTGGCACAAGCGAAAGAGGAACACATTATCCCAGAAGATTCAAGCATTGATCTTGTACGAGTTTTTACACGTATAAGAATAATGACCAAGCATGTTGTACATGTATATGATGCAGAATATTATACAGGCAAAATCGATTATTTTTTGTCTGGTAGTCTATCAGGTGATTTTAATGAATATGGAGAATATTTGGATAGAACCGAGGATGTAACAGAACATGGAGCAGAGCCAAAACGCCTGCAACAGTGGCGCGAATTGGCAAAAGGAGACATGGCGGTCCATCATGTTACTGGGCGTCATGTAGAAATCATGGATGAACCACATGTACAAGTAGTAGCTCATGAACTTGAGAAGTGTATTGATGAAGTTTATGCGCAACGTGCGTAAGTTCGTTCAGAAAACCTGGCTTTGTGAAAATATACATAGGATAGGAAGTAAGTCTTGTACTTAATGAATTTTACAAACGAATGGATATTATCTAGAGAAAAGTCAGTACATATGATTGTACTGACTTTTCCCCGGCTATTCAATCAAAAACCGTGTTATGCACTATATAGAGGATTTAGGATATGAAAACAGTACATGAGCGGCAGCTTGCTCAACCTCTGGGTTATGGTATTGGAAATACACCTTTACAGGCAATTACCTTCTCTATGCAGGGAGTTGCACACACCATTCACTTGAAGCTTGAGGGTTTTAATCCTACACACTCTATGAAAGATCGAACCGCCTACTCTCTTGTGCAAAAGTTAGAGGATCAAGGTAAACTGAATGAAAACTCAACCATCGTAGAGTCAACCTCTGGCAACTTAGGTGTTGCAATGGCGCGCCTATGTCAGTTGAAAGGCTATAAATTTCTTGCCGTTGTGGATCCAAAAACAACAGCAGAGAACCTTGCGAAGTTGCAAACCTTTGGGGCACAGGTGGATATTGTGAGAGAGCCAGATGAAAACAATGGCTATCTCCTATCAAGATTAGCTCATATTCAAAAGATAATAGTAGATCATCCAGACTATGTCTGGACAAATCAATATGATAATCCTGCTAATCCATCTATTCATTATAGCTCAACAGGTCCAGAGATATATACGCAAATGAATCAAAAGATTGATGCGATTTTTGTACCAACCTCAACAGGTGGTACATTAGCTGGCATCGGGAAGTTCTTTCGGGAGGTGCTCCCTTCTACGCAGATTATTGGTGTTGATGCCTTTGGTTCTGTCATTTTTGATACTCCCTCCGCTCCACGTAAATTAACTGGTATTGGATCTTCCCGTCGCTCAACCTTTTTACATAAGGAACTCTACGATGAGTACGTGCTGGTTAAGGATGAAGAGGCATTTGCTTTTTGTCGTTTGCTTTTCGCATCCACTGGTATTGCTGTGGGCGGTTCAAGTGGAGCTGTTCTCACTGCTTGTGCGCGCTATTTATCTCAACATAGATATGCGCAGCATGTTGTTTGCGTCTGTGCTGATCATGGCGATAATTATCGTTCTTCTATCTTTAATGATAGTTGGCTGAAAGAGCAAGCACTTGAGTTATTAGAAGCTCATCTGGGGAATGTGGAGCAGATTTCACTGTAGCACTGTTTTCCCGTAAATATGTTGGCGAAGCCAGCAGGAGAAGTTGTCTACTTACTACTGATCCGAAAACTTGCGTGTGCGAGCACGAGCGACGCCGGTCGCGTTGGTTTTCGGAATAAGAGCTTATAGATGGAGATTTTATATGAACGAATCTGGGAATAATAAGATATTGTATCTTTCGTCTAAGGACGTTGAAGCGGCTTGTCAACAGTTAGATACCGTCGCTATTATACGCGAGATGTTTACACTGCATGCCCGTGGAGAAACAAAATTGCCTGATGAGGCCTATTTGGGATGGGCTAATGAATTAGATGAGCCAGTACGTAGTTTGAATATGCCAGGGTATCTTGGTGGATCGATACATATGGCTGGTACAAAAATCATTAATGGTAATATTGCTAATCCTACACGTGGGTTGCCAAGAGCTAGTGGTCTTACCCTCCTCTATGATAATACAACTGTTCAAGTTGCCTGTATTATGGAGGGAGCCTCTATCTCAAGCCTGCGTACAGCATGCGTGACAACGCTGTCAATGGAATTGCTGCGTGGGAAAGCGATTGAGCACATTGCGATTATCGGCGCAGGTGTACTAGCCCTGGCTCATATTCGCCTTGTGATACAGCACATTGCCACCGTACGTCAGATCTCAATCTATGATTTTTCTACGGCACGGATAGATGCACTCTATGCTCAACTGTCTCCTCTTTTACAAGAACACCAGATCTCCTGGCACGTAGCTTCTAGCGCAGAAATGGCAGTACGACCAGCACAATGTATTATACCCGTTACTACTACTGTCGTTGGCTATATTCCTTTTTCCTGGTTACAACCGGGAGCAATTCTTGTCAATGTGTCATTAGATGATGTGTTGCCTGATGTGGTCTTTCAGGCTGATAAGATTTTTGTTGATGATTGGAACCTGGTCAAGGCTGATTCTCGTCGTTTGCTTGGCAGAATGTATCAAGCAGGCGAGATCCTTGGCCCTGAGGAAGCAGAAACGGGTACTTCAGGTCAACAACGGCGTATAGATGGTCTACTTGGTAGTATTGTACTGGGAAAAGCAGGACGCACTGATGAAGATGAGATTATTTTGGTGAATCCCTTTGGAATGGCGATTGCGGATATTGCAATTGCCTCTCATGTTTATCAGGTTGCTTTGCAGTCGGGACTTGGCTTATGGCTGGAACGTTAGTAATTAACAATATCCTCCACCTACTCACGAACTATTTTATGCGCCCTTTTTCGTAATGTAACTGACATTCCGCACCTGATTTTTCAGATTCAAGCTACAGGCCAAGTTATATTGCGGAGATGCCCTTCATCTCTGCGTTCTGAAACAGCCTGAGAAGCCAAATTAAAATTTCACTGCGGAATGTGGGAATGTAATTGGGCGATTATTTTTATATGAATCTGTGAATGCCAGAAGACAGATGATAACCATTGAAGGTTGCCATCTGTCTTCTGGCAATTGACGTGATGGCTACGTTTTTATTTGCGCTGAAAACTTGTTTCAGGTGCCAGTGTAAAGACATATCCTGTATTGCGAACGAGGGAAATTTTTAGTTGAGGATAAAGCCTGTGAAGTTTTGTACGCACACCAGATAAGGCCCGATATACGGGTTTGAGCTCTCGCACTATATCGTCTGGATGAAACCGGCGTATCTCTTGTAGTTGTTCACGCCAGTCATCATAGGAACGTAATGTCAATTGTGCCAGCAGCATTTCATGGGGAGCATAATGCGGATACGACTGTATAAGATTCGTAAGGAGCAACCATTCGTTTTTGGTGAATTGTTGCTGGGCTATAATATGCGGCTCTCGCGTACTTAGAAGACTTAAAACACGCCTTTCTACATTCCATTCTAAGCGTATGTCTGTAGGAAACAAATTGCAAAAGGAGGATTGCATTGATATATCGTTTGCTTTGTCAATGACTGGGCAGTTAGTTTCAGTAAAATTTACCATGTTGTTTGAATTTTACCTCTCTTGTACTTTTCGTCCCGATACATTGGGGCGACTAGGATCTATAAAGTAGTTGTTGGTTCTGCCGCAGGGTTTGTAATAATCCTTAATGGATGATGCCTTACGTTTGTTACAAATGTATTTGTAATAGACGTTTTTTCTTTCTTGTCTCAATCATATGAGGTTAAATGCACACTCTGAGTGTGAAATTGTAGAATCACTGCTTAAATAGTACTACTGTGTTCTATGGCGGTCTTGCCAAATGGTATTAAAACCGGTAAAGTGAGGGAGTGAAGACGGAAGGAGCCGTTTGTAGGGATTTTGCTAGCTGGTAATAATGCCGGTAAATGCAAGCCAAAAGCTGAAAAAAGTGATCTATTATGTGAGAAACAATGATAGTGTTATAAATTTTATTGTTTTATTTTTATTCCATTAAAAAAAGATGTTGGATTGCTTTGGTAAGCATGTGCTAAAGTATTTGGGGATATTTTGGAATTTGTGTCTACTTTATGTAGATCGCGTATATCTCTGTTACTAACTTCGTGCGCATGTTCTTGACCAACTCCTCTTTCCGCTCTTCAGCAAATTGTGGCATCACAAAGGAGCAAAAAATGCACGACAGTATTTTTAGTGTTTTTGGGGAGTTATTGCGACTCTTGCGCGTACAAAAGAGGATTAATCAGCAGCAACTTGCGGATAAGTTATCTGTACACCGAAATACCATTAGTAAGTGGGAACGTGGTGTGTGTCTTCCTATAAGTAAAACCATTGTGCTTGAATTAGCTTACCAACTGCAACTCGATAAACATGATACCCAACAACTGCTTGAGGCTAGTTTGACCTCATCTACCCCACGTTGGTATCTGCCCTTTCCAAATAGCCCTTTTTTTACTGGGCGAGATGCGCTCTTAGATGAACTGCATGAGCTATTTAGCCAGAACGCTGTTTCGCATCGATCTTATGCTCTAAGTGGCCTTGGCGGTATTGGTAAAACACAAGTAGCGATTGAGTATGCTTATCGGCATGTCTATGATTATAGCGCTATTTTGTGGATAGCGGCAGAAGCCGGAGAGAGTATGATTGCGAGTTTCACTGCAATCATTGACATATTACATCTGTCGGCGCGACGAGATCAGAATCATATTATTAGTACCATACATCAATGGCTAAACGAGCATAATGAGTGGCTACTCATTTTCGATAATATTGAAGATCTAGGTCTAATTAAGCCATTCATGTCTGTTGCGCACAATGGCGCTATTTTGTTGACCACACGGCTACAAAATCTCGGAAGTATTGCTCAGACTATCAACCTTGAACCTATGACGCAAGACGAGGGAAGCAGCTTTTTACTTCGCCGTAGCAAATTATCGAGTTTAGATGATGGCGCAGTCTCACTGCCGCCACTGGAGATCCAGGCCGCGCAGACGATTGTTGCACTTATGGATGGATTGCCTTTGGCACTCGATCAAGCAGGAGCGTATATAGACGCAACGCAATGTAATTTGCAGGACTATCTACAACTCTTTCAAACCTCCTGGCAACGGCTTCTGGATGAACGTGATGCCCATTCCGATCATTTATTGTCTGTGTCCAGGACCTTTACACTCGCATTTGAACAAGTGAAGCGAAACAGTCCACAAGCAGCAGAGTTACTGACGGTATGCGCCTTTCTTTCCTCTGCGGCTATTTCGGAGACATTTTTCAGTGAGGGAGCCAGGCACCTGGGGCCAATGTTTGAGGAGTTGGCCGTTGATCCTTTTCAGTTTAATGCTGCTATTAAGACATTGCAAACCTATTCGCTGGTTCAACGCGATGCAAATATGCATACATTAACGATTCATCGATTGGTACAAGCGGTAATCAAAGAGCGCCTGCCAGAAGAGATCCAGAGCATATGGACGACACGTATTATACGTGCGATGCATCAACTTTTCCCTGTAGATGAGAAGACGCAAGTTGATTACTGGCAGATCAGTGAGCGGCTTTTACCTCATGCATTGGTCTGTATTACCTTAGGTGAACAGTGGAATACAGACGAAGATACTTATATTGCTTTAATGTGCCATGTGTCCACTTATCTCTCAGCGTGTGTACGTTATGGCGAGGCAGAGGAACTTTATAAGCAAGCACTGCACATCGGAAAATCCTCATTGGGTCTGGATCATTACTTGATGACTGAGGTTCTTTACGGTCTGGCTATGCTTTATTTCAAACAAGATAAGTATGAAGAAGCGGAGTCACTCTACTTACAAGCCTTATCTATGCGAGAGCGAGCGCAGGAAACTGAAAGTCTCCCGGTTGCTAACATTCTTTTTGGACTGGGTTCTCTCTACCATAGACAAGGACAGTATGAAGAGGCGGAGCCACTCTATCAGCGGGCGTTGCGTATACGTGAGCAGATATTAGGAGTCGAACATTCGCAGGTTGCTTCATTACTCAACAATCTAGCGGAACTGTATCGAGAGAAGGGCAAGTATAAGGAGGCAGAGTCTCTTTGCCAACGCGCGTTGCGCATTAGCGAGCAGGGCTTAGGATCTGAGCATTCTCAGGTGGGTGTGTTACTTAACAATCTGGCAGAACTGTATCGAGAGCAAGGTAAATATGCCGAGGCGGAGTCCCTTTATCGGCGAACATTACGAATCTGGGAAAAATGGCCAGGTTCGGAGCATCCTCGCATTTCTTACCCGCTCTACGGATTGGCGGAGTTATTTAGAGCGCAAGATAAATATGTTGAAGCTGAGCTACTTTACCAGCGAGCATTACGAATTTGGGAAAGGGAATTGGGACAGGATCATTCCCTTGTAGCAGGACCATTAGACGGATTGGCGGAACTGTATCGGGTGCAAGGGAAATATATCGAGGCGGAACCTCTTTATCTGCGGGCGTTGCAGATTAGGATACAGACATTAGGTTTAGGCCATCCCGAGGTTGCAGTAACCTTGTGTCATCTGGCACATTTCTATCAATTAAAACAGCAACCTATGGAAGCGCTTGAGCTGTATCAACAGGCATTAGCGATCCTTAAACGTACACTTGGTCCAACTCATCCAAAAACAGTTATAACATTTACAGCGTATACAAACCTCCAGCAGGTACTAGAACATAGATAGGTGTCCTCATCATTTATGGAGAAGGTTTGTCTTGGGATCTGAGAACTGAAATGACAATTCATGGATGGATAGCTTAATTAGGCATGTTGAGCTGCCACAAAAATTGCTGTATAAATAAACAGGACCCTTTGAGCTATTTATTTATACCTTCCCCAAAGTCGGTCGAGCTTACTGCATATCTCTATCGTACGATGGCTTTCTAATACCCTACAATACACCATTCAAGTGCGGCCATGGCACCAAAAAGTTTATTATGAGCCTGGTGAAATGCGATACTCTGAGGACCATCAAGCACTTCGCTGGCAACGTCTTCATCACGTACAGCGGGTAGGTCATGCATAAATATGGTTCCAGAGGGTTTAGAAACTTTATCCATGAGGGCCTGTGATACGCTGAATGGGTTGAAAACCATCTTCCAATTAGGATCTGCCTTACTGCTCCCTGTTGTTTGCCAGCGCGTTGTGTAGACAACATCCACATTTTTTGGCATATCATCATTGCTATGATACTCCTCAATTTGAGCGCCATATGTATGAGCAGAGGCTTGCGTCTGTTCTATTATGCCGGATGGTAATCCATAACCTTCAGGAGTAAGCAATGTTAATTTCATCCCTTGTGTCTTGCTGATTGCCTGAGCGAAAGATACGGCAGTACTGTTGCCTTCTCCAAGATACAGTATATGAAGACCATTTAAACGTCCAAAATGCTCTTTAAGCGTTGCAAGATCTGCAAGAGCTTGTGATGGATGTTCAATATCGCTCATTGCGTTAATAATGGACATCTTCTTCTGGTCCGCAAATACTTGCATTTCCGCCAGACTTTCGGCAGTTCGCAATACTAGTGCATCAAGGAAGCCAGATAGCACATTGGTGGTATCTTGAATAGTCTCTCCGGTGTTTATTTGTAGGTCGTTTGGACCGTATGTTATGACAGAGGCACCTAACCTGGCGGCTCCGAGAGTGAATGCTGTCCTGGTACGTGTAGACGTCTTTCTAAAATATATTCCAACGGCCTTATCCTTTAACGGCCGCGCTTCTTTAACTTTTCCAGTTGCTATCTGTAACGTTCGATCTACAAGATAAGAAATCTCATCAGGTTCTAAATCTGTGATAGAAAGTAAGTGCCTTTTATCCATATAGTAGCATCTCTTCCAGCGTGTTTGAAAATAACATCCCTTATTATTCGAAAAACTTGAAGAATCTGAAAAACTATATGCTGAAAAATTCAACATAAGCTCATATCAATTTTACCTGCAAATATTACTTTTGTCCAGTTGCCCTTTCACATTATCAGCGCAATCGCATCTAAATTTAGGAACTGGCTCTACAAGTCATGTGATCACAAGCCAATTCACAATGCTCTGCTGTAAAGGAGACGAGATCGGGAGAGGCATTGCCTGTCTGATGGAGCGCCAATTTCACTGCTTCACGTCGATTTTCAACCCTTTCGCTCAGCATGGCACCACCCTTGCGTCATTTTCCCATCATGTTCTGCCTCTTTTCAGTATCACTATTTGTGTCAGGTGTGTCGATCAAGTATGAATAGCATAGCGCTCATTGTTAGCAACGAGGACAATTCTAAGCAAAGAGAGTGGAGATCATGACCAAGAACGACGAACAGAGGATTGCAGAAGAACCACACAGGAAACAGAGTCGACGACGTTTTCTTGAAGGCACCCTTGGCGCGGCCCTGGCGTCCGCAGGTATCTACGAACTCATCGACACGCTGGTTCAACCACCTGAGCAGGTCGCTTTCGCGGACGGCCAACCGTTGCCGCAACCGTTGCCGCCGGAACAATACATCATCCAGAACGTTCGGATTATCAAGGACAATGGCTCCGGCATCAACAGTAGCAATGGTACGATTCCAGTCTTAGTACACCCGCTGCACAATCACGTCATTACCGCGAAATTGCGTGTCCCGGCGAACGCGAAAACCTTACAGGAGGCGCAGCACCACCTGGAATCCGTCCTGCTGGGCCTGGAACAGCAATTTCCACCCACGCCCCGTGGATTGGGCATCGCGGTCGCCTGGGGACTCCCCTACTTTCACCATTACATCCCCAGTCTAGGGAAAACTTCTAGTTTTTTCAAGGCTGGGACGCGCTACCCGGGTTATTTGCCGGTTGACCTGGTGACATCTAAGCTCGAGGGCCATACCGTCTATGCGGTCCAGGATGCCATGACGTTCCCCAGCGACCAGCCCCCTGCTGGCTTTGGACCGGTTCACCTGGAGCAGAACGATGTGGCCGTGTTACTGCGCAGTGACTCGCTCACGAATGTTATGGAAGCCACCAACACCCTTTTCGGGACGGCAAGCAACCAGGCGGGCAGTCTGTTCAAAGTGACGAGTATTCGCAGAGGCTTCGCCGGGGGCGGGTTCTATGGGAAACAGAGCCTGCCGAGCAGGCTGGCGCTGGCGGCGAATATTCCTGGCGCGAAGTCGATTCCTCCCCATGCTGAGGTCTTCCTCGGCTTCACCACCACCTTGCAGTCGAATATGGGTCCCGGCATCATCGCGAATCTGGAGACCTTACCTGGCGAGACCGATCAGTGGCCCCACGGCTACTTCCAGCATGGTACAACCATGGCCCTCTCTCACCTGTTTGAAGATCTGGCTACTTGGTACGGACAGGGCTTCCCCACGTATGCTGATCGCGTCCAGGCGATGTTGCAGCCCGGCCTCTCGCCTGCGCCGGGGACGCTCACCCTCAATCCGCCAGGTCAAAGTGAGTCCAATGTGGTGCAAGGGGTCCACCAGTACCACGCCTACGGCCACACTGGGAGCATGGCGCCGGTGGATAGCACGACAGTGCCGACGACCAGCAACTACGGTGTGGACTACCCCACGGGGACGACCATCCCCGTGCGCGGTGATTTCAATACGCTGGACAATCCGTTCTACTACACCTCCGACCCGACTGGAGACCATTACAGCAGCAAGCCATTTGCCGGCCTGCACTTCATTATGTTCCAACCGACGATTGCAATCTTCAATCGCGTTCGGCTCGCGATGGACGGCCACTATTCCGATCAGACCGTCGATCTCTCGCCGCGCGCCTTCGGCGCAGGCATCAACTCGGTCCTGTTCACGACCCACCGGCAGAACTACATGGTTCCATCTCGTCTTCATCGCTCCTTCCCGCTAGCCGAGTTTCTGACCTGATCCCAACGAGGCGATGAGGGAAAAGAACGTGGAGGATGCGTATGATCAGAAATGCTTGGTGGAACGACCAAAGCGCTTGGCAACTACTGCAGCGACTACCAGCAAGGCTGTGAAGGGTCTGGCGATCCTGATCACACGACCGACGTACTGAGGAGAACAAAAACAGTTATGGTGTGTCCATCATGAACAGAAGGAACTGGCTTAACCGGCTTTCCGCATCAACAGCCTTACGATTTGAAGTGGGGGGGAGAACATGCGAGTAGATTTCAAGTGTGACTGTGATTTGGCTATGCCCGAGCAACTCTTGCACAATCTTGATTGTGTATTCTGTTATCTCCACACGACACGAAGCACAGACGCGACGATGGTCGAGATCAGCACGATGAAAATGAGTGCAACAACCAAGGTACCTATTGTCTCGCGCCTTCCATACACCCGCCTGGGTTTCATTTCCCCAGGAAAGAGAAAGACACGTGTGTCTAATTGAAGAAAATGGAGAATGACAGTGAGGAGGATGCATGTTGCCACTCCTAATGGAACGCCTCCTCCAACTTCCAACAAAATTCCGTTGGAAAAATCAAGATGATGTCGTTGAGCCGATGACATGAGAGAGGAAGCAGTCGCTAAAAAAGTGAATAAAAATGAACAAATGATCAGGGAGTGATACACTCTATTGACGTGACCCAAAAGCAACTTCCGGACATCTGCAACCATGGTGGGTTCTCCCTCATCAGTTTCTTTCCACACACTCAGGGTTGCGATTCGTTTGCTCATGCTGAGTTCGATGGATGGAGGGTCAACCTGACGTTGTTCTTGTTCCTCCCGTTCCTCGTGATAGTGCCCGTGTGCGATCAGTGACCGTACCTGGTAAGCCGGGTCAGACTGTTCAAGATGGGTGATATACTGCTCAAACTGGATGTTGTCAAGAATGTGATGGTTGTCAATGACAATTTCAACATCCTGAAGATGGGTTTGAAAGAGCCTGACCAGTTCCTTGATATCTTGCTTGAAAAGCGTCAGACACATATATGAATGTCGTATTTCTTGTCTCATTCTATCCCCAAAAAGAAAAGCATTACTTTATGAATAAAGTGTAGCACATGGATAAGTTATTATCGATATTTATGATGGTACCGAATTTATAGGGCTATTATATATTGATTGCTGAAAATCGCAGGAATCAGCAACATTATCGGTTTGCCAGGATAAATTCGTTGGGATACTTCCATTTCTGAATATGCAACCTTCACCGCTATTGATACTTTCATGTAGAATTATCAAGCAAGTAGGTAATGATCATCAATTCTGTACCTTGTCCGTAGTCAACAAAAGGATGATTTGAAAAGGAAAAGGATATGTTAGATGTTCTTTCTATTTATCGATTTGTTGGTACTGTTTCAACTATTGTGTTTGTTAATTATCTTTGTAGTGGAATGTGCTTTTTAATAAGGAGTTGGCGTGCAAAAAAAATGGAGTCATGCTTGCAGCGAAATGGCATTTTAACGACAGGCCATATTACAATGCACTATTTTAATTCTTGTGATCTACCCGGTATGGTTGTTTATCGTTATGAATATGAAGGAAAATCGTATGAGCGCAATCAAATTGTTCATAACAGTGATGACAGGTGACAAGCCAGCAATCACGACACTTAAGACGCGATGGGTCATCTCTTCTGCCAAGATGGTTCGATTTCCCCAGCTCCATTGGGGTGCTGGACCAAAGATGGCCCAACTGATGACCTGCGCCGTGGTTTCTACGGTCTCCTCTCGGCACCATCGAGAAGGAGCTTGACTCGGCAACAAACTGGGAGTAAGGCAGGAGAAGGAAAGTGAGGAATACAAGTTGCTCTTTCGCAAACTGTCTTTTTAGTCCGAAAAAGGTGTGTAACTATGCCGATCCACGATCCGCAGCGTCTCGATGGCACAGCTCTTTCCTACCCTCGTGAGGGCATCCTTCGTTCCAGCGAAGCGTTGTCATGGCAAGAGGTGGTGGTTGAGCAACGATATCATCCGGCGGGAGAATATACGCATCCCGCTTCATCTTCTCATCTTATCTGTGTTCACCAGGGTCCCCCCATCCTTCTGGAGCAAGTGCGTGAAGGCAAACTCCATACCAGTATGGTTCCTCACAGAGGACTCCAGATTGTTCCTGCAGGTATGGAAAGCACGTGGCGGCATCAGGTTGGCGCGGACCATTTCCATCTGCTCCTCTCGCCCGAATTGATCCAATGGGTCGCTGCCGATCTCAATCAGATGCGGGTCGAAATTCTTGATCATTTTACCCTGCAGGATTCCCGTATTGAGCATATAGGCCTGGCTCTGCTTACAGAGCTTGCTGAGGGAGGACCGTCGGGACGGCTCTATGCCGAGAGTTTGTCCATCGCTTTAGCAGCCCATCTACTTCAGGCATACTCAAGTACGCCTCGTCCTCTGCCCGAGATCGCCAGAGGGCTGTCTACTCCTCTCTTGCGAAAAATCGTCTCGCTGATTGAAGATCGTCTCGCTGAAGACCTGGGCCTGGGCGATCTGGCGACTGAGGTTGGGTTAAGTCCCTCGCACTTTGCGACGCTCTTTCAGCAAGCAACTGGTCTCCCTCCGCACCGCTATATTCTGCAACGCCGCCTGGAACGCGCGCAATGGTTCCTTCGGTCAACCCCGCTTTCGAGCGGAGAGATTGCTGCCGCAGTGGGATTTTACGATCAAAGTCACCTGGTACGTCAGATGCGACGGTTTTTGGGCGTCACGCCGAAATATCTGCGCGACCATTTGACGTGATCATCCCCAAGATCGGAAAAATTTCCTAAAAATCAGAAAAATTTCCAAGACCTCTTCCTCTGTTCTCCCGTATACTTCTCTCAAGCGAGTGAGCGGAAGGGCAAACACGCATGATCCTGTTTCTGTCTCTACCGCAGAGCACTCGTCCTTGTGACGTTTGAGAACGAGTGAGAAGAGATTCCATGGGAACGCGCATTTTCGTTGTCGATGATAATGAGAACGTTCTCAAGCCGGATTGCTGCTGAGGTAAAACTCGTTGTGCATCCCGTGGGTCTTTCATGTTGTCTACACAACGATCAGGCCTAACTGCTGGTTGTCGAAAGCATTGGAATTTTTTACTCCTATAACTATGTAGTATACACAATGATGTTATGCAACGCTGTTGCATAACCAATGACTACTGTTTGGTTGAATGCACGCGTAAAGCCAGGCTTAGCCGTGCAAAAGAATCGCGAAAGGATTACTCAATAATGATGACAACGCAGATGACCCTGGGCAAGGTCCTCATTAATCGTCTTGGCTATGGGCATATCAGCTCTCAAATGGACACCAAACGGAGGGACATGCTATAGTAGTGCTGCAGGTCTGTCAGTACTTTTCTGACGGTAGGATACCTGGACTTTGCACATTTTAAGCTGAAGAAGCTATTTTGACCTCTTCCGGTATAATACAAAGATTGTGTTCGTTCTCTGTACAAGAAAAGGAGGTTCTTGTTCGTGAGGTCGCATCCTCTTGCTCTTCTGCTTGCTCCATTCCGATCAGCTTTTAGTCGGCCGACCTGGCAAAAGGTCGTGTTGTTGGTCGAAGGAGCTCTTTCCACCCATGGACACAGAACCGTTACAGCGGCTCTACGAGCGGTAGGATTGCAAGAAGAAAGGCATTTCAATGGTTTCCATTGCAATGATGCAGAAAAATTATCAACAAGGAGAGGGTAGTATGCCAGGCGCTGGTAAATATGTGAGACGACTCGTACCAACAATTATCGAAACAACAAGCAGGTCGTTTTCGGATTCTTCATCATCACATTATGATCTTTTAAAAGAAACGCGAAAAAGGGGAAGGTCAAGACAGTTAGACAATCAAGCGGAATCCTCAAGCGCATCAACAGAAGTTCCAACTTCATCAACAGATTATATGCGCAGATTAATTTACGATAATCGGCCAAATAGAGATATCGGTGGAGCGGCGTATGATCAAAGTCAGTCATATACACAGACTCCGCAAGAGTACTCCTCAAGCGCATTAATAAAAGTCAGTTTCACAGATCTCAAAACATCCTATGACCAATCTCTACAGAGCAAACAGGCAGATTATTATAGCGGCCCTGAGGTGCAACAATCTCCTGAAGCCTATCGGCAAGAATTAGACAAAGCAGCCGCAAAAATGGTTGAAGGCACAAAGGTCTGGCTACGTTGTAATCCAGATGTGCTCAAACAGGTCCTACAAGATGAAAAATTTAAAACTCAGTATGAGACCGGGATGTCTAGCGGTTATTATGATATTGGCCTACGTGCGCAATCGGAGGCGGATTATGCCAGTTATTCCAAAGATCTTGCTCCGCAACTGCGTCCTGTTTATGGCTATCTTTCTCGTACTGAGACTGGTGGTGTCAAAAAACAAGTGGAAGTAGCACCTTCTGCGTCTTCTGATGGATCACCTATCCTTGCTGGGCCATTAGATCCTTTAGCAGCCTATGGGTCTGTCAGAGTTTGCTTTAAGGACAGTGTAAAGGAACGTACAAGTGTGATTGTTGGGGATTCACTGATGCAGACATATGATACGGATCAGGCGACTGCTAAACCGGTTCCTTTTTTGCATCCCAATGGGGATTGTTTTCCTTTGGGCAGTGTGGATCCCTCATCCATTCGCAGTCTAGATGATGTGAATGCTAAATATGTGGAAGCACAGATTCATTATGGTGTAACGTCTCGTGATATTAGTAACGTTCTCATGGAAGAGAAGGATAGTTTATTGGAAAAGTTGCTTGATAAAAATAACATACGATATAAATACATACGAGCTAAGCGTTAAAGCGTGTAATTAGTCATAAGCAGATAGAGGTGTAAATCACGGAATTAAATGGCTCACCCGCCCTTTGTGTGAGAAAAGAGCAAACAAGAACGGCAGGGATACTGGACCGGTCTGAAAATCAGCGCTACACGTTCTCCTCTCTATTCCTCTGGGCCAAGTAGGGGTCCCGACATTTTTTTTCCATACGCACCAACTTAAGAATAGAAGAGCATGACAAAGAAAGCTCCCGTCTGAGAAGATAGGAAGAGAAATCCAACCCTATCGTACTCAGAAGGAGCAATACCATGCAAAGTGTATCACAGATAGAGGACCACTTGAAATTCGTCATGGAAGAGCGAGCGCCCGTGTTAGCACGAGAAACTGGATGCATCCAGAGAGAGAAAAAATTCGATGGAGCGGACCTGCTGCAAACACTGGTGTTTGGCTGGTTAGCCCATCCTGATGGGAGCTTGGAACATTTGGCTTCTACGGCAGCCACCCGTGATGTGCTGGTCAGTGATACCGCCATTCACAAGCGCTTTAATATTGTTAGGCATGGTTCAAACGAATGTGACAGTTTTGAACGATCGGGTCAACCTAAAATAAATTCTGAAATGGCTTTCTGAGCGGCTTTAGGATTTATTTTTCATAGCTTGGATTGTTCACAGTTGTCACATTGATCTAAGCTGACTTTGAACCATGCCTTAGACACTCAATCTTTTTTACATCCAATAAACCCAACAAGAAGAACCAGCTTGAGAAGGGGGAACTCCGTCTATCTTACCTCAAAACACAACTCCCTTTGCCGTGAATTTGACAGCGCTACTGACAGCTTGAAGCGTCACTATCGGTCAACCAGGCATGAAACTTATGCATCGTCTCTTCTTGTAATGGTGGCAAGACATGTGAGTAGATTTCAAGCGTGATCATGATGTTGCTATGTCCAAGCAATTCTTGCACAATCTTTGGATGCGCTCCCATGGAGAGTAACAGGGTAGCAGTCGTATGCCGGAGATCATGAAAACGCATCGGCGGCAAACCTGCTTTCTCCAGCAGCGGGCGAAATGAACGCCGAATCAGATCTGCGGCATGCAGCGGTTTCCTTCGTGTATTGCAAAAGATCCAACCTTCCTGGTTCCAGCCTATTTCATGTTCTCTTGATGTTCGCTGTTGTTGCGACGCATGGCGTTGGAGGGCATCGAGCGCACATGCCATCATCTGAATGCAACGACGGCTCGAGACCGTTTTCAGTTCGGATGTGATGGTTCCTTTGTGCGGCGCACGACATAAAGAGCGACGGATCTGGAGCTTGCCTGTCGTGAAGTCAATATCGTTCCAGGTGAAGGCGAGGAGTTCCCCTTGACGCATCCCAGTCGTGATCGCCAGCACATACGGTGCTTCCAGCTCATCATCTTCAGCGGCGGTGAGAAGTTGTCTGGCTTGTTCAATGGTGAGTGCCTTTGCCACAAGATGTCCCTTGGGTTGACGAGTTACCACGACGTCATGGCAGACATTTTGCCAGAGGTGATGTAGTTGTATCGCGTCATCTAAAGCTCGATGGAGGATCGTGTGGATATGATGGATGCTGCGTGGAGATAGCTGCTGCTGACGTTTCATATCGTAGAGTTTTTGAATATGTGTGGCGGTCAGTTGTTGGAGCTTTATCTGACCAAGTGTGGGGGGAGGATATGGTTGCTGACCGTTTCACAATAATTTTGGTAGGTGCGCTCACGAACGCGTGGTTGTACCCGGTAGCGTAACCAATCTTGGAGGAACACTTCAACCGTTTCATTTCTGGTACTGGTGAGGGTTCCTTGCGTTTTAGCTTGATTGGCGAGCTGAAGTGCCATGACGGCTTCAGCCTGTGTCTGTCGATACATGGATTTCCTTTTTTCATTATTTAGACAAAGGTGGTGTAACGGCGCGCCAACTGTCGAGTGGAAGGGCGCCCACACAGCAAAGGTGTCCTGCAGTTGGGACAGCGACCGAAGCGACAGAGAGGCCGACAACCGCCCCAACGTACCCGCAAACGCCACAAAATGAGTGCAAGCAAGCAGAAGCAACTGGACTGGCTGCTGGTCCTAACGAATTTGGAGGCCTCCATGCTCTCGCCTGAGCAAGTGGTGGCGTTGATGTGTCTGCGCTGGCAGATTGAGCTATTTTGGAAGCTCTGGAAGCAGGAAGGCAAGATTGATACATGGAGGAGCAACAAGCCGCAACACATCTTGACCGAGATCTCTGCAAAGTTGTTAGGAGTATTGATGGGGCATTGGATCACGTTGCAGGGTTGTTGGTACGATCCACGACGCAGCCTCTTCAATGCGCGGCAGGCGATTGAGTGGACAGCACCTTGGCTCGTGAATACGTCGCCTGGCACGTGGTGTTGGCAGCACTGTGCGAAGCGCTGGGATCGAACTGTTGGACGGACCGACGTCGCAAACCACCCAGTACCTTCCAGCAGCTCACTGATCCTAAACTCTGCTGTTCTTAGCTTGATGGATATTGGAGGCCGCCTCCACTACCCCCCTTCGCCATGCTCGACGGCACGGTTTTCTACCGAGATATTGGCCATGTGGATACCATTCCTAAATGAATTAGTTAAACAGCAGCATCGCATCCGCTGCCGGCCTGACCTCATCGCCATGTACTTCGATGCCGTCGATCTAGGTAAACACGCTATCGATAGATGTACTTAGAACATACCAGGTGGTGGCATGACTATGTAGTCATAATTGCCCGGACCTGCGGTCTTCTCTAATTGCTTGAGAATTGCAGTGGTATTATCATGGGGGCCTGAAATGAACAAGGGCTTCCCATCTCGGCCAAACTTCAATTTGTATGATGCGTTAAATTCGCCATGTGGTGCTAACATATGTTGTGTCAGTTCAAAATCCTTGTGCGGTGTAAAGCCAAACTGTGCCGCATACTCAATTGATTCATAGATCATCTGGTATGCCAGTTCGGGTACACATGCCTGTGGAGCTTTGCCCTGAAAAATTCTCCCAACTTCAGACTGGTACCGTTCAGGGGTGAAATTGGCTCTGGCAAATGTGTTTTTGAGTCCAAGGCAGAGTTTATCTACAAGGTACACGCCGAAACAGATGTTATCGTCGGGTTGCTGGCGAGCCACGATGATTTGTACCAGTCCTGGCGTATCGCTTTGCCAATCAGCACTGATCCAACATCCTATAAGTGGAAAGTCGCGCGCACGGCGAATAATCGCAGGTGCAGAGTACGATGTGGATTGTTGCCGTAGTGCTTTCGGTATTGACGTCCCTTTTCGCTTTTTCATGATGATATTTAGCCTCTCCCTCCACATATAAAGCATATAGCTTATACTATACTCTCCTACCGTCTTTATAGCAAGTTTTCCGGCTCACATGAGCCACTACCCAAGCGCAAAGGGAGCTGCGTTTGTGATGAGGTAGACATGCTTCTTCTTCTCAAGCGGGTTCTTAGTGTTGTGCTTTTAAGTAAGTGAAAGATTGAGTACCTAATTATGTAAGATCCTTGCACCATCCTTTGCCGTAATGGTGTTTGTTTTATCTCTTGTAGTGGTTGTGCTCATGTTGTGAATTTTCCTTTCATTACAGGTAAACAACATGAGAGCATTCAGATGCGCTAATCGTTCGCAGATGATTTCTCTCGTTCTGAACACGCTAGCGCAGATCACAAAGTTGCAAATCTGTTCTGATGACATAAGATGCTACTTTTCTCCGCTTGGCAACGGATGCATCGACTGCTATACTACTCGTACGCTTGGCGATACTGCTTAATACATTCATAAGAAGAGGAGGCGAGTGATCGTGTCATCTGAGACATCGCAACCGGAAGGGAGGCGCTCGTTGCATCCCACCGCGGAGCAGATGCAGGGTATTGTGGAGCGGGTCACCTATCACGCAGAGGATTTGGGATATACGATTGCTCGCTTCAAGACGCCAGGCACGCGCGATCTGGTAACGATCGCAGGACATTTTCCAACCATCCAGGCCGGGCAAACGCTTCGACTGATCGGCTCCTGGCGCGAGCATCCAAAGTATGGACCACAATTTCAGGTAACGCATGCCCAGGAGATGAAACCTGCGACGTTGACCGGTATCGAGAAATACCTTGGGAGTGGTTTGATAAAAGGCATTGGTCCGGTCACTGCGAAAAGGATCGTCGCCTACTTTGGTCTGGAAACGCTTGAGATTATCGAAACCGAGAGCGCACGACTGATCGAGGTCCCTGGAATGGCGCATAAGCGGGTCGAGATGGTCACGTCAGCCTGGGCGGCGCAGAAGGCCATCAAAGAAGTGATGGTCTTTCTGCAAGGGCACGGAGTCTCGACGACCTATGCCGTCAAAATCTTCAAGCAGTATGGGAACCAGTCGATCGAAGTTGTGTCCACCAACCCCTATCAGCTCGCGACAGATATCTATGGCATCGGATTTATTACCGCTGACACGATTGCTCGTAACATGGGAGTGGCCCCTGATGCTCCGTTCCGCTATCAGGCAGGAATTACCCATGTACTCAGTGGAGCATCCGAGGACGGACATTGCTTCTTGCCACACGACGATCTTGTGGTGCGTGTCGTAACGCAATTGGCCCTCCCAGAGCATCCAGTCGATCCTGAGCGCATCATCGCTCTCATTGCCGAGATGGGCAAATCGAACCAACTTATTCTCCAATCTGGCTACGGAGACCTCGAAGCGCAGCAGATATGCTATACGCCAGCGTTTTATCATACGGAAATGGCTCTGGCGGCACGACTCACGGCATTTGTTCAGACACCGGTGGAGGTGGATATGCCACGTGTGCAGCGCTGGATTGCGGGATATACGCAGAAAATGGGCATCACCTTATCGGAGGAGCAACGCCGGGCCGTTGAACTGGCGGCCTCTTCGCGTGTGTTGGTGTTAACGGGAGGACCAGGATGCGGGAAGACGTTCACGACGAAAACCATTGCCGCCCTATGGAAAGCGATGGGCAAATCGCTGCTGCTGGCTGCTCCGACGGGCCGAGCAGCACAACGACTCGCCGAGATGACCAAACGCGAGGCTACGACCATCCATCGTCTTCTGGCCTTTGATCCCAAAACCATGCAGTTTCGCTTCAACGAGCAGCATCCCCTGGAGGCCGAGGCCATCATTCTGGATGAAACCTCTATGCTGGATCTGTTCCTGGCGCATTCCCTTGTGAAGGCGATTCCACCCGGAGCCCAGGTGCTACTGGTAGGCGATATTGATCAATTGCCCAGTGTCGGACCTGGGATGGTACTGCGTGACATCATTGCTTCTGAGCGCATTCCCGTGCTTCGGCTGACCGAAGTGTTCCGCCAGGCTCAAGCGAGCCATATCATCACCAATGCTCATCGTATCAACGCGGGTCAGTTTCCTCATCTGACGCCAACCACAAAATTTGCCGCATCGGATTGTCTGTGGCTGGAGGCGGCAGAGCCTGCACTTGGAGCAGAGGGGATCGTGCATCTGGTTCGTGATTACTTGCCTGCTCATGGGATTGATCCAGTAAGGAACGTGCAGATTCTCTCTCCTGGCACCCGTGGAGATAGTGGAACACGCTCTCTCAATACGCTACTTCAGCGCGTACTCAATCCACCGGCCCCAGGAAAGGATGAACTGACACGTGGAGGAAGTATTTTACGCGTCGGAGATCGGGTGATCCAGCAGGTCAACGACTACACGCGGGAGGTCTTCAACGGAGATATCGGCACGATCACAAGCATTGATGTGGAGGAGCAAGACATCGTCGTCCAGTTTACGGATCGTCTGGTGACCTACGACTATGCCGATCTCTCTGAATTGGCTCTCGCCTGGGCAGTGACGGTACACAAATCGCAGGGGAGTGAATATCCAGTAGTGATTCTGCCCCTCTTCATGCAGCATTACCTGCTCCTGACGCGCAACTTGCTCTATACAGGGCTCACGCGAGCGAAACAACTCGCCATCCTGGTTGGACCGACAAAAACGATTGGCTTTGCGGTCAAGCGTGTCATGGACCAACAGCGATATACAGCGCTCGCCGACCGCCTACAGAAACATCCCCGCTAACAACTTCGTCCTGAGTGCGCCACATAGAAGCATTTTTTTGTTCTGTCAGAACTGAGAACAGAGAAGCTCATCAGAGGTAATCGGATTGCTTATGACTTTGACGTAGGTTTCATCTACGTACCACGACTGCCCTGCTTGTCCGTGCCGTTTGGTCCGCAATTGCTCTGCAAGAAGTGGAGCAAATCGTGTTTTCCACTCCCGAACCGCCTCATATGTGAATGTTACCTCGTTTTTGGTGACCCCTATGACAAATTTCGTTGACGTTGACTGCGTTATCCGTAGCGGTTTACGGCAGAGATCTGGCATCGTGTAAGAAAGAGCCACTGCCGCAAGAGAGGAAAGGCCTGCCCTTTCATACATTTGCCTTTTGATGGTCTTTGATGGTCTTTGATGGTCTTTAATTTGTTGACCTTTCCTTAGAACAGATCTTCGATAAAATTCCTGCGACTATTACGTTGGCTTCACTAAAAAGTTGGAAGAGACCCGATTCCTCGCGCCCTCCTGCCTGCCATAATGGTGGGAAATTCGTTGCATATGCTATACTTGAGAAGCGAGATTGCGACCACTCAATTCATCCGTTTCAAGGTAATACCTACAATGCTGAAAGAAAAGGCGTGCAAGAATCTACCATTGGTAGATACGAAAATGGCTTCAATGGTAGGGTAAAACAAGCCCATTCACAGGACTTTTGGAAGAGGCGTTTCGATCCAGGAGAGGATATCGAAGCGTTGTTCTTGGAAAAGGAGAGCAATGGCGACAAATTCCCGCAACGAGCCGACACCGCCTATGTGGCATCGTCCCGGTACGAAGATGGCCGAGGAGCAATATCACGAACTTGAGCACCTCTCTCCCGATCGCAAATACGAATACATCGATGGCATCGCTTACATGATGAGCGATGGAAGTGTCGCGCATGATCGGATCGCTTATAATGCACGACTCGCTTTAGACGGATACCTTCGATCGCATGCTTGTACCGTCTTCGGGGCAGATGTTCAGGTATTTCTTGCCCGAAAGAAAAATGGGAAACCTCATTTTGTCTATCCAGATGCAACGGTTTCTTGTGATGTGGCGGATAGCAGATCAGACAATACTCTGATAGCATCGCCCCGCGTCGTCGTGGAGGTGCTTTCTCCAGGCACCGAAAGCAAAGATCGCGGTGCGAAGTTTAAAGCGTATCAGAGCCAGGAAACCATCCAGGAAATAGTTCTGGTCAGCCAGTTTGCTCAGTATGTCGAAGTCTGGCAGCGCAATGAACAAGATCCCAACAATCCTAAGGCCTGGCTCTATCGTCGCTATGGACCTGGTGACAGCGTTGATCTGGTCAGTATTGATGTACACATCGAGGTTGTAGCGTGGTATCGAGGATTGGTATTCGATGACGAAGAAGAAGACTGAAACTCCGCGTCGTCATGGAGATGAGCGGATTCTTAAGTCGTTGCCAATATAACTAATTTTTGTTTCTTGATTTCCCTTTATTTCACTCGTGCTTGTGTTAATGGTATGTTCCATTATTTCCTCTTCAATATGATCATTCTTATCTTGCTCTCTTTTCTTCTTGTACCATCTGCCTGAATAACTAGCGCGCTCGAAATCCTGCAACCGATTCTTGACCTCCGGTTTAGAGAAGATGTTTGGACACAGGTCGCTTGACCGTATATACCGTGAGTGTCAGGGCCTCGGCAATCCCTGGATTGGAGGCACCATGTGCGTTCCAGCACAGGACTTCCAATCCCGCTCACTGCATGGCTCAAGCAGAGAATCTATCAATTCCGCATCTGATAGAGCGTGTGATCTATTGGGGCCGTGGCAGTTGAAGCGCGAACAATGAGTGTGGGTGTAAGACGAACAAGCGCGGGCATACCCTGAGGTAATGTATGCTTCTGGAGATAGGTAATCATCAGGGAGACGGCTTGTTCACCTAGCATACGAGCAGGCTGCTGTACCGTGGTCAGTGCAGGATGGATCAGTCCGGAGTAAGGGATGTTGTCATAGCCAATGATTGACAGCTGTCCAGGAACAACCACACCCGCTTCTTGCGCGGCAATCAATGCCCCCATCGCAATGAGATCATTATGTGCGAGTAAGGCTGTAGGACGACGTGACGGCGTAGATGATGTATCCTGTAAAAGCTGATGAACGGCCTGCCACCCACCCTGGATTGTGGGCGTTGCAAGCAAAATAGCATGGTCCGGTACCTCAATACCCGCTTCTTCACACGCCGTTCGATAGGCGGCAAGGCGACGCTGATATACCTGTGAGTCTGTTATTCCGCCGATATAGGCAATCTGGCGATGTCCCAGATCCACCAGGTGCTGCATCGCCGCTCGTACCCCCGCTTCCTGGTCAATTTCTACCGTCCCTACACTTGCAGGTATAGGAAGGTAATTGATAAATACGAGAGGAAGACCTGGTCGAATGAGCGAGATGAGCTTCTGTTGCGACAAAAGTGGAGAGCACATGATTAACCCATCAATTTGCCCCTCACCAAGCAACGTTAATGCTTGCGCTTCTCGTTCACTGTTTTCCATCGTGTCGTAGAGGAGCAGACTCATACCCTGGTCATACAACACTCCTTCGACCCCCCGGACGACCTCCGCCGAGAAGGGATTCGTAATATCGGCGATAACAAGGCCGAAGGTTCTTGTCCGACGAGTCGCAAGGTTACGCCCCAGTGAATTCGGCTGGTAGTTCAATTGCGCAATCGCCTCCAGCACTCGCTGGCGTGTGGTCTCCGTGACGATCTGCCGTTTGTTCAGTACCCGTGAGACCGTCGCTGGCGAAACTCCCGCCATCCGCGCAACGTCATCAATTGTCGCAGTTTCATCCTCTTTGGGCTGCAATGGTTCGTCAGTTTTGTTCACTTTCTCCACCATAAAACTTATTATCTTCCTCGTTCCGTACATACTATTTGCATGCACACTAACATACGCTTCTATCTCTGCTGCTCAATCGTATTGTTTCCTTGCCTATTGTATCGCATATGGGAACAGAATCAATATAGAATATTCAACAAGTGCCCTCAGCGCTATCCATTGGCACGACTAACCTCTTTTCACTTCAAGCAATTATTTCGTAGCCATTCATAAAACATTGACAAGTCGTTTCCAAAATGGTACAGTTTGATTACTTTCATGAAAACGCTTTCTGAAACCGCTTTCAATAGCGTCATGTCAGGATGCCGCTGCGCGTTTGCCTCACACGACGACGTGTAATGGTCTATCTATCGTCTCTCTATCTTTCGGGAATACCCAAATCACAGTCCATTGTATTTATATTACGTGTGGCACGTGTGATTGGAATGGAGGCCCTTTTAGATGTCTGTACTTGATTGGATCGTCCTCGGGCTCTACTTTCTCCTTATGATCGGAATAGGTTTCTGGTCACATCGCCGGGTTCATAATGCTAGTGATTATTTTACTGCGGGTGGGCGGATGCCGTGGTGGTTGGCTGGAATATCACATCATATGTCTGGTTACAGCTCTGCAGTCTTTGTCGGTTATGCAGCGATTGCCTATACGTATGGTTTTACCCTCTATATATGGTGGGCTGTACCTGTTACTATCGCGGTCATTGTAGGAGCATTTATTATTGCTCCGCGCTGGCCTCGCCTGCGAATGAAGTTGCAGATTATTTCGCCAATGCAATATCTCGCAACGCGCTATAATGTTACAACGCAACAGCTTCTGGCATGGAGCGGCGCGCTCCTCAAAGTCTTTGATGTGGGGGCGAAGTGGTCAGCGATGGCCATCATTCTCAATGTTTTCACGGGTTTGCCGCTCATTGTGGGTATCCTGCTAACAGGAGGCGTCTCTCTGATCTATGTGACCATTGGTGGCCTCTGGGCAGACGCTCTGACTGATTTCGCGCAGTTTATCGTCCAACTCATTGGCGGCATTACTTTGTTTATCATTGTTCTGGCAAAACTAGGTGGCACCTCGGCGATAGGCGGCATGTGGACCAGGCTTCCCGCTAGCCATCATGCGCTCTTTAGTGGTTCATATACCGTATGGTTTGTGCTCGCCTACCTGCTGATCGACTTCTTAAGTTACAATGGTGGTACCTGGAATCTGGCGCAACGCTATATCGCTGCCCCCAGTGGAGCACAGGCACGATGGGCTGCGCTTCTGTCTGCCGCACTCTATCTCGTCTGGCCAATTATTCTCTTCTACCCTATGTGGGCTGCGCCTTTGCTCTTCCCTCATCTAGCCGATCCTTCGCAATCCTATGCTATTATGGCACATTCGCTTCTTCCCAATGGATTGGTTGGCTTTATCCTTGCTGGTCTGTTCGCTCATACGATGGCCATGACGTCATCAGATGCCAACGCCATTTCAGCGGTGGTCACGGGGGATATTCTGCCAGTCCTGTCATCGAAGTTACGCAACCTTTCTACGCGTGGCACTCTGCAGGCCGCTCGTATCACGACGTTGATCTTTACGGCTATCAGTATGGTTGTAGCCGTGCAGGCAAACTCTTTTGGTGGCGTCCTCGGATTGATCGTAACGTGGTTCGGCGCACTGGTTGGCCCTATCTCTATTCCAATGCTTTTCGGACTCCTCCCGACGTTCAAACGTTGCGGGCCTGCGGCTGCGATTATCTCATGGGCGGGTGGCATTCTCGCTTTTGCGTTGATCAAATATGGTATTGCCAGTGACGTTACTGCGACGGTTGGCGTTCCGGTGCTTGTATCAGCTATTCTCTATATCGGGATTGGTCTGCTAACAAAGCAGGTCAAGCCAGAAGCAGCTGAGCTTATAAATGCGTTGAGTGTTGAAAGTGAAAACAAGGTGCCCGTACAGGAAGAAGAGGTACTTAACATATCCTAGAACCTGTATGTGCTAACGCATAATTCGTTGTTTGCTGAGCATGGATGGGCGATGCGCTAATGATCCTTGCTCAGCCATCCTTACACGCTATACAGAGAGAACCGAGGTCACGCATTGAATACCTATAACCCCCAGGCTTTACAACACTTCTACCAGGAACATCTTGAAACCGTTATTCTTCCATTCTGGTTCGAACGCGGTATTGATACGGAACATGGGGGCTATTTTACCTGTTTCGACAATCGGGGCGCACAACTTATCAGCACTGATAAATATATCTGGTCACAGGGAAGGGTTATCTGGCTTCTTGCTCGCCTTGCTGATCTCAGTCGCAGGGGACTTGTCCAGCAAGATGCAGAGCGCCTGCTTACTATTGCCAGGCAAGGAGTGGAGTTTATCAGTCGCTATGCGTTCCTGGAGAACGGCAACTGCGCGTTCCTACTGGACCGCTATGGGAACAAAAAAGAACCGGTCCCAGGCAACGGTTTTGATACGAGCTTTTTCGCCGATTGTTTTGTGACGCTTGGGTTTACCGAGTATGCGCGGGTCACGCGTAATGTCGAGATACTGGAGCAAGCGTTGGCATTGTGCCAGCATATCGTACGTAGAATCGCCGCTGGATTACTACGCAGTGATCCTTATCCTATTCCTACTGGCTTTAGCGCTCATAGTGTCCCTATGATTATGTTAAATGTGACACAGGAGCTGGCCGGAGCACTGGAATCATTCCAGCATCCTGCGGCCACGGAACTGCGCCGCATGAGTGTAGCCTACATGCAAGAAATTATGCAGCACTTCTATCAATCCAATGGACTCATTGCCGAAATGCTGCCACTGCAAGAACCGGCCACTGACTCCGTTTTGTCCAGACATGTCACACCTGGCCACACTATTGAGAGTATGTGGTTTGTCATGCACGAAGCTGCGACGCTTGGACAGCATGAATGGATACAACGAGCGGCACAGGTTGTTGCGAAAGCATTCAGCGTCGGTTGGGATCAGGAATACGGTGGCCTGTTACGCTATGCAGATCGCGACGGCGGCAAGCCAACAGGGGCTACCATAGGAGATGTATACGAGCGTTTAGTGCTTGATACCTGGGATACGAAATTGTGGTGGCCGCACTCCGAAGCGCTCTATAGCACGTTACTTGCCTATGATCTCACAGGAGACGAGACTTTCCTCTCCTTACATGAGCGCGTCCATACCTATGTGTTCGCGACGTTCCCCAACCCGGATCAACATATCGGCGAGTGGGTTCAAATTCGTGACAGACAGGGAAAGCCCATTGATAAAGTTGTCGCTTTGCCTGTCAAAGATCCCTATCATATCACTCGCAATCTCATGCTGCTCCTTGAACTATTGCACCGACAGACAAGCAGGAACGCTTGATGACAAACGCAGCGCAAAAAAGTGATGAAAGGAATTGTATACATAAGAAATGGAAACGCCAATCAATACGTTTATCGTAGACCAATTACACATCCATATCTATCAGAACCGCCAATCACTTGGCTCGGCAGCAGGATACATGGTCGGAGCACATATGCGTGCACTGCTGGCTCAACAGTCGCAGGTACGCATGATCTTTGCCGCTGCGCCCTCGCAAAATGAGTTTCTGCAAACGCTGAGTGAGGCTGAGGGCATTGACTGGTCACGCGTCGTTGTTTTCCATATGGATGAATATATCGGACTCTCCTCGGACGCGCCTCAGCGCTTTGGTCATTTTCTCTCCGAGCGTCTGTTCGAGCGTGTGAAACCGGGACAGGTGCACCTGATTGATAGCACTGGCAATCTCGACACTGAATGTCGGCGCTATGCTGATCTGCTGCGTACAGCACCCATAGATATTGTTTGCCTGGGTATTGGTGAAAATGGACACATCGCCTTTAATGATCCGCCTGTTGCTGATTTTGCTGATCCATTGTTGGTAAAGCCAGTCGCATTGGATCTGGCCGCACGGCAGCAGCAGGTCAACGATGGCTGTTTTAGCAGCCTTGATCTCGTTCCCACGCATGCGATTACCCTGACGATCCCTTCCTTGCTTGCAGGCAAAGCATTGTTCTGTATGGTACCTGGCGAAACAAAACGCCACGCAGTGCAACAGACGCTGCAGGAAGCCATTTCAACGGCGTGCCCGGCGACTATTCTGCGCCACCATGCGAACTGCAGTCTCTATCTTGATAGAGACTCTTCCGCCCTCCTCTAAACCTCAAGAGGAACGCACACGAAAAATACGAGAACATTATATGAAGATCACAGAGGAACTGCGATGAGTACACGCATTATGACACAGTATCTACAGCGTATTACAAAACACCTGGAGGTACTCCACGATACAAATACGACATCCATTCAGCTTGCCGCCCGTATGCTTGCGGACCAGATTAAGAACGACAAAATCGTCTATGCCTATGGACCAGGTGGCCATTCCAATCTCGGGTCGCAGGAGCTTTTCTTCCGTGCCGGTGGATTGATGCATGTGAGTGCGATGCTGGACGAAGGAACCTTACTCAGTGGTGGTGCGTTACGCTCAATGGCTATCGAGCGAACACCCGGCTATGGAACCATCGTCATCGACGATTACAATCTGGGCCAGGATGATCTTCTCATCCTGATTAACGCGTATGGTATAAACGCCGCCGTCATTGATGCGGCCCTGGAAGCCAGACGGCGTGGCGTGAAGATTATCGGCGTGACATCGGTACGGCATGCACAGGCCACTGCGGCAGAACATCCTGCGCGTCATCCCTCTAAAAAGAACCTGTATGAGGTCGTTGATGTCGTCCTCGACAGCAATATCGAAGTTGGAGATGCGGTTATTACGATTGAGGGAGTGGATCAGCCTGTCGGCCCCTTGTCTACCTTCGCCACGGCGTACCTTCTCAATTCAATGGTTGCCGAGGCCGTGAATTTGCTGGCGCAAGAGGGTGTGCAGCCTCCTATCTGGCGGAGTGGGAATGCCCCTGATGGTGATGAAGTTAATGCCCAATTTATCGATCGTTTTAAAGGAAGAATCAAGAAGCTCTAAGATCTTATTCCGAAAACCAACGCGACTGGCGTCGCTAGTGCTCGCACACGCAAGTTTTCGGATAAGTAGTAAGTATAGAGGCAGAGACGTGATTTTCCCAGTGGTTGGCGCAATTTGTTTGCGTTGCGAAAGGTTTTGTTTCAATGTGGATTGAAGGAAGGCTGGTTGAGAGTGACCAGTCTGTGCGTTTACAGATAGCGAATGGCACCATTGGTACGATAGAAGAGACACACACTTCATCATCCTCGCTCTGGATTGCACCGGGATGGATAGATATCCAGGTTAATGGATATGGCGGTTATGATGTGAATGCGCCAGAGGTCACTCCGGAGAGTATTATAGAGTTGGCCCATGCACTCTGGCGCTGTGGCGTTACGGCGTTTTGCCCAACCGTGATTACCGAGTCGCAAGAACACATCTGCCATAATTTGCATGTCATTGCAGCCGCATGTGAAGCCGATCCTCTTGTCGCACATGCCATCCCCTGTATTCATGTCGAGGGACCCTATATCTCCCCTGAGGATGGTCCGCGTGGTGCCCATCCTCGTGAGCATATCAGACCACCCTCGCTCATGGAATATCGGCAATGGCAAGAGGCTGCAAAAGGCAGGGTTGGACTGATCACCCTGGCACCTGAGCATCCACAGACGTGTGACTACATCCGGGCCGTCATTGAAGACAATGTGATTGTCTCGATCGGGCATACGGCGGCAAGTGAGGAGCAGATTCGTGCTGCTGTGCTAGCTGGAGCGCGCCTCTCGACCCATCTGGGCAATGGAGCGCATGCCAGAATTACACGCCATCCGAACTATATCTGGGACCAACTTGCTGAGGATCGACTTATGGCGAGCATTATTTGCGATGGGCATCATCTTCCCCCTGCAGTTATGAAGGCCATGGTGCGTGCGAAAGGGATTGAGCGAACTATACTGATCAGTGATGCCGTGGCTCTTGCAGGTTTGGCACCTGGTATTTATGATACGCCTGTAGGAGGTAAAGTAGAATTACTGCCAAACGGTCGACTCAATCTTCTGGGAACGCCCTACCTGGCTGGTTCGGCCAGTTCATTACGCGAGTGCATCACAAACGTCCAACGCTATGCGCATATTTCTTTGCCTGAGGCGATACGCATGGCCAGCAGTAATCCGGCGCAACTGCTTGGACTTGATCGACGAGAGAAGCGAGGAACACTTCGTAACGGGTCATCTGCGGATCTCACCGTGTTTCACATTGATGCTGCCACAGAAGAGATCGTTATTGACGCAACTATTGTACATGGTGAGTACGTCTATCAACGGATCGCAGACTAATCTGGACTCTACGTTCAGCATGAAGTAAGCTGTAGAGTCATAAGGAGGAAGAGAGTATGTTTACTGAGGGATTTGCTGCCGGGCGTGAGCTCCTCATGGGTGTGGCGCACGCAGTCATCACGCCACCCGTGGGCAGTGAGATGTCCGGCTTCATCGCACGACATTCCGGCATGATTGGTATCCACGATCATCTGTACGCCCGTGCAATGGTCTGGTCGAACGGAAATAATGCTACGCGAGCAGTCTTGCTCACCTTTGATCTTATCGGCCTCGATCTCGCGACGGTCGAGGTCATCCGACAATGTATTGCTGACCGTACGGGCATCGCACAAGAACGGATTGCGGTGACAACGACCCACACGCATGGCGGACCCTCAGTCATGGAGGGGCGTCTGGGGGGTCATGTAAACCAGCACTACCTGGACTTTATTCAGCAAACAGCGGCGGACGCTGTAGAGGAAGCTGCCAACAAATTGGTACCCGTCACCGCTCGCTTTACCATTGGCGATGAGCCAACCGTTGGGAAAAACCGCCGCGTTTCAGGTGGCATTATAGATCCCTCGATCCCTGTCGTACGTTTCGATGCGATGGATGGTCGTGTGTACGCGATCCTTTTGAGCTACGCCTGCCATCCGGTCACGTTGGGAGCAGATAACTATCTTATCACGGCTGATTATCCTGGCTACACTGTGCGTGCCCTTGAAGCCGTCTATCCGGAAGCGCATCTCCAGTTTGTCACCGGCTGTAGTGGACAAATTAACACAGGTCATTCCGCGCACGACAGTGTGAAGGGACAAGGCTTAGAGCGCCGAACCTATGCTGAATGTCAGCGTCTGGGACATATTATTGCCGGTGCAGCCTTACAGGCCTCCGAGCGGGGAGCTGCACCCAGTGGTGTCCCGGTAGCCAGAGTTCCAGATGATGCTGGAAACGTACAGGTCAAAGTCTTGCGAACGATTGTTGAACTGCCCCTGCTCCCGTGTGAAGCACCCGACACGCTGCGACACGCTGCGGAACAGTATCGCAAAGAGGCAACACGATTTCAGCGCAATGGGCCGCTCACAGGTGAGGGACTGATGCTGCAGGCATGGGCCGATTGGGCGGAAAAGACCAGCGCGAATGAGCAGTCTCCTCGCAGTGTTCATTCCGAAATTATGCTCTTAGCCATTGGAGAAATTTCCATTCTCATGCTGCCAGGAGAACCCTTTGTCGAAATAGGTCTTGATATCAAGCGGCGTGCTGAGCGTGAGGCGCTGATGGTCCTTGGCTACTCCAACGGGAATCCTGGTTATATTCCTCACCGCTCAGCGTATGAGTCGGCAGGCTATGAAGTGGCAGAGGCCTATCGCTTCTATAATTATCCAGCTGCTTTTGCGCCGGAGGCCGGGGAAATGCTCGTGGAGGAAGCCTTGCGTTTGCTTTCATCTCTTTAGCGTCTCTTCACTCTAGACCTGTGCTTAGCACAGGTCCAAAGCAGTCGGAGTTTCTCTCTTTATGTGTTATGCTAGGGTGGGAACCGCGCAATTTGTGCGTCAGGCGCTTGGTCTGGCTTGAGGACGCATGCTGAAAGCAACGCTATCCAGGCGAGCATAAATTCGTGCCCTATCCTCTCTCTACCTGTATTAGCTTACCTTTGATTTCCCACCATTTCTGCTAATTTTTCTTCTGCATTTGACAAATGCGACAGATATCCTTTATTTTTGTATATAAGTTCATTGATTGAGAGTCAGTCAGTTACGTGTGGATGAATGCCTCTCTCCTGTATTTATTGAGTATACTCTTACTGGCAGGCTATGCATGTATTCTGGTGCACATCATTGAGTAATAAACGGCAAGTAAGTATCAGGCCTTGTAGCCTACCATGAAAGAGAAGGTAGGATCTCAGTATAGAGCAAAGGAGGCTCTTGCGATGGCTAATCAAGATGATCCAACTATCGTTGAGGTTCAGGCCAGGGAAGCCAATGCTGGAGAAGAAACAGCAAGCACAAATATCTCTGAAGAGCGGACACAGTGGACGTGGAAACGCCTATCGGCGGGACGTGTGTGGGGGAATCTACGTCTTCAGCGGTTTGCGCGACCAAAGAAGAATTCGGAACAGAAGGACGACTGGCGGGAATGGTCACGCTTTCGTCTCTGGCGCAGAACACGCCCATTTGCGGGAGCGATTCTTATCATGATCGCGGGCCTACTTGTGCTTTGGGGTCCTGTTGAATTGCTTCCATTCGCGCTATTGCCAGGTAGTAATATCTGGGCTGGAATACTGGTGGGTGGTCTGCTCCTGGTTATGGGCATCATCCAATTACTGGCCCCTTCCAACGCACTTGTTACCGGGGCAATCGCCGTTGTCCTCTCACTTGTGTCGCTCCTTGTTGCTGTCGGTGGTTTTGGCATAGGCATGTTACTGGGCATCACAGGTGGGGCTATGGGGATTGCCTGGCAACCCGTTTCCCGCTCTCGAAGTCGTCCTCACTACAAACTTCCATCGTTCATCAAGCGACCATTTCTTCGACCACGCTAATCCTCTAGAGAGCCACTCAGGCGACTTTTTAATCGCTCTGAGTAAGGGCGACAGTAAACGAACGTTGACGTTATTTTTGAAAGAGGGTGTAAAAGTTTATGGAACAGGAACATTTCACTGAGGAAAGCCTGAACAATCCGAATCTTCACGACGAAGATCAGAAGCAACCTGAACAAAACCCTGCCATTGGGGCGGTCAACCGCTCGATATTTTGGCCAGTGATGCTTGTAGCATTATTGTTACTCGGTGGTATCGCTACTCTTGTCAGCAGAGGGGCTATTGCTATGGCGGCGGCGGTGCCTGTACCTGTAACGGTTACGTCGTCAATGATTAAAACGACGAAATTCCGCCTCTATCCGGGGATTTCCCAGGCCGATGGTGCGTCCCCCGTTGCCGTGAATCAGCTTGACGGCACGCTCTCGAACCTGGTGATTACGAAGACGGTTTCCCTGCCGGTTATTGGCAACGTTACGGTTACCTTGAAGGCGGGGCAGAATACGCCCGTCTCCACTACTGGTCTCACGACCGACCTGGCGGCTCTCTCCTCCGAGTCGGCGACCTTCGTGGGGCAGTCTGTGAGCAGTAATGCCAACGGGAATGCTTTTGAGATCGATGCCCAGGCCGTTACGTTGAACAATATCACTATCAATGCGCCCTATATGATTGCCAACAGTATGACCCTGCCAGGGTTGACGCTCTCGGTCAAGTAAAAGGATACTCCAGATTTCTCCGGGGGCCTGCCTGTACAGGTTCCCCGGTTTTTCGGCCTGGACAAATGCTCTCATTAGATGAGCTACGCTTTTCAGCGGTATTATTTTCTTTTTATGGAGGAACAATCCCGCTTCAAGAATAGAAGGAGAATAGATGACGTGTACTTTGTACGACACCGTGTTATACGATTGTGTATCCCCATCCTCACGCTTGGTCTGATCGTCGGGGGACTACTCCTGGTTATAAACCCTATTGTGGTCTACGCGCAACCTTCTAAAGCGCAAAACGCTCTGAGCACTTTCGCAACATCTGGTACCACAGTGCGCTATACTGCAAATAGCACAACAGGAGGATTTGCGGCTTCGGGTAATTATACATTGGAAGCGACTGAAATCATAGGGACGAACGCGCATTTGAACTACTTGCCCGATCCTCTGTATCCCACGCTCACCTTTACCGCGGCCACAATGAACGGGTTTAGCTTAAGTCATCCATTCTATAGTACGGCGCTCCTGCTCTCGTCGAACGGTACGGTAACGGCGACGGGAGTGGCGATTAAAACCAGCGTGCTCCAGGATGTGAGTACTGCGCTCAAGAGTTTTGTGAATAAAGCTGACTTGCTTGTGCTCGCTACGGGTGGTACCGTGAAGCAATTGGTGATGAAGAACGTGACTTTAACAGTGGATCACTCTCTGAATACTGATACTTTTGCTGCCACCAGCTTTCACCTGGCAATTACCAGCGATCTTCCACAAATCACAGCTGTACCACCAGATGAAACGCCAACGCCGACTGCGACTCCGTCTGATACGGCGACGCCCTCGCCTGGTGTGACGCCGACTGCGACTCCGCCTTATACGGCGACACCCTTGCCTGGTGTGACGCCTTCACCCGGACCTAATCCGATCCCGACACCCTCACCGACGCCGCCGCCTAAAAAATGCCAATGCCTGCTTCTTATTTGCTTGTGCCCATCCGCTTCCTAGCAAGAAGAGTCCCTTCACAATTGTGAGGAGACTCTTCTTGCCCTTGCTAGCCATCGAGTAAAGAAGGTAGGGTAGTCATGGTGCACCGGAGTACACCGATACTTAAATGACTACCCTACCTTCTTTACTTAAAGCGGCCGTTGAGAACCTTCGATTGCCACGTTCTGCTTAACCATTATCCATTGACTTGCTGCCAGAAATTACTAGCAATCCCTGGGGCATCAGGAGCCCATTGGGTTTCACCCCAGATCTGCCGGAGGCATTTATAGGTGTTCCCATTATAAGTGACTTCATCTCCCGGGTTATAGAGAGGGGGATTGCTGTTGTCTGCTTTCCATGCTTGTATACCGCCTTGTGGAGTCCCTTGCACAGGAGGAGTAGAAGTTGGTGTCGTAGTTGGTGTTGTTGTCGGAGTTGAAGTAGGTGTTGTTGTCGGTGCCGGTGTCGGTGTCGGTGTCGGTGCCGATGTCGAAGTAGAAGTAGGTGCCGGTGCAATTGAGCCACTGGCGAACTGATTAAAAGTTTTTGAGTAGTCGAATGGTTGCTGGGCAACACTACTACACGTTGGAGACGCCGACCCTGTTGCACCACCTGGGCAAGCTACATCACGAGCCATTGACCATAATGACAACAAACCAACACCTTGTTGAGCAGCCCAGCCCTCAAGCGCAGCTGCGTCCTGGGGCGTAAAGATCTCCTGCTGGTTGTCATTTTGACCTATCATAGGAGTGATGCCCACCATGCTCCATATTTGGGCACTGGATTTACTAGAATAGAGTGGTTGCAACCGGTCGTGTAAGCTTTGTCCAACCTGCTCGGCCATATTACCCATATTACCAGGTGAGGGATTTGTATCAATGCCAGTACCATAATCCATAGCCATGCCATTGACGATATTGATGTTAACATTGTATTTAATGGCACTCTGTATGACGTTCAGGCCATCCTGAGTTAAGCCTGTTGGTAAAACAGGAAGGGTGTAGTCAATCAGTAAATTTTTATTTTGCGCTTGAAGAGCTGCAAGAGCCTGATTACGTCGATCTATCGATGCTTGATCTGTAACTGCATTATTTTCAACATCAAAATCGAGTTGTGTCACCTGATACTTAGATATTACCGCCTGGTACTGTTGCTCAAGGCTGTTTACATCTGTGCAAGATTGCGCGAGTTCCGTGCCATTTGCACCTCCAAAGGAGATGATGACATTACCGCCACTGCTACGCAGGTCCTGTATATTCGAGTTTATGTTTACACTAATACTCTTTTGTGTTGGATCATCTGGTTGGTTAAGAGAAATATCTCCGTTCCATTCTGCATTACATGTGCCGCCACCATTTAGCATAAATGCGAGCGTATAATTTTTGACACCCGTTTGCTGTTCTACACTTGCTAATGATGTGATTTGCGTGCTATAAAGGCTCGTATCCACATAGGGAGCAAAGACCCCGGTGGGATTTTGAGCGGCATGTGCCGGACTCTTTGCGTAAAGAGCGAAAATTAAGGAAGCTGCACCGGCTAATACAACGAGGCAACCTCCAATTGCATACCAATATTTACTTTGTCTCATTATTTCCTCCACAATACAAAAACTTTTATTGATCCCCATATTTCGCCACATGTCTTATAATTTTGCAACACTTCCTGCACGTCATGATAACGAAAAAAACTGCTATGTGTAAAATTCCTCATCATAATAGATAGGATTGTTTTTCTGCATATCTCGGTATCAATCGTACTTTATATTGCCATGCCATGTGGCTGATGTCTGCGACCCTGATGGGGGCGTTTTCAAACTGGAGTTGCAGACCGCCTAGACCATGTTCCGTTTGTGTTGTTACTACATCTTGTATTTATTTGGTTTCAATGTATTCGTTGTCATTTCACCCGAGAAAGATTTTTTATAGCTTCTCTACACTAAAAGTAGTGTATAAAAATATAGAAAAGAAAAACAGGGGTAAATGGGGACAATTCTAGTAACTACTCAGGTTCTCCTTGGGAAAGGCTGGACAAAGCTGATAAACTGAGGGCATGACAGAAGAAGAAGCGAAGCAACTAAAAAAGTGTATATAGATCTCAAAAACAAAATGGAAATAACTACAAAGGATTTAAACGATGTGAAATAACTACTCAGGTTTCTGCGTTTGTTAGCAGCGCCCTGCGCGGCCGTCGCGATACCAGCTGATCCGCATGCACTCGATGGCAAACGGAGCTGGTGATCCCAACGGCCGTATTCACAGATCAAAACAGCTCACTCAGAAGTGTATGATGGTTCGAGCGCCGTCGCCGCTGCGCAGGCGCTCGAAGGCTGTTTCTAGCCCTTCGAGCGGAACGCTGTGACTTACCAGGCCATCAATACGCATACGGCCAGCCTGGATACGCTTGAGAATCTGCGGGACATCGGCGTGAAAACGGGATGAGCCATAAAAGCAGCCACGAATATTTTTCTCAGAGATGAAGTCAAAGGCTGGCAGCGAAACCCTTGATCCCTTTGGCGATAGGCCAACAACCACGACGGTGCCGCCCGCGCGAATCAAGCCCCAGGCCTGTTCTATGGTGCGTGGATTTCCAAGCGCCTCAAAGGCCCAATCTACGCCGTATCCAGCAATCTCATGGATGGCTGCGTACGCATCCTGGTCGCGCGAGTTGATACCATGCGACGCGCCAAAAGTCTTAGCGAGCTCAATTTTATCAGTCCGCACATCAATGGCGATGATGGGATAGGCACCGGATAGGCTGGCCGCCTGAATGATATTTAAGCCGACGCCGCCGCAGCCGATTACTGCAACGCTCTCAGCAGGCCTCACACCCGCGGTCCGCTCCACGGCACCGACGCCGGTCACTACGGCGCAGCCAAGCAAGGCAGCGATCTCTAGCGGCACATCATCTGGAATCTTCGCGGCACCCTCTTGCGGGACGACAATATATTCACTAAAACAGGAGACGGAGTTAAAATGGTGCAGGGTCTGTGTACCTATACGCATTCGGCTGGTACCATCCCCCAGCACTCCGCCCGCAGCCATGACGCCGGAAGTGGCGCACAGATGCGGCTCACCACGACGGCAGAAGTAGCAGTGACCACAAGCGGGAACCAGCGTCAGCACAACGCGATCACCAGGCTGCAAGTCGGTAACTCCGGGTCCGACCTCGACGACAACACCGGTGCCTTCGTGACCAAGCACCATGGGCAACGGTTCGGGCAGGTGACCATCGCGCACATGAAGATCACTGTGGCAGACGCCGGCAGCCTCCATCCGCACCAGCATCTCACCACGGTGGGGCGTATCCAGCACAATCTCCTCAATAACAGCAACCTGTCCGGCTTCGTACAACACCGCGGCTTTCGTTCGCATCACCTGGCTTCTCCCTTTAGTGCTTCAAGAACGGGTTCTCTGCATGCCCAAGACGGGCCAGCAGGTCTTCAATCGCCGGTTCACCGTTGAATGCACGCTCAATGGCACGCAGCGCCGCATCCCTGTTGTTCTGATATACTTCCTCATCACTATTCGCGTTCCAGTCGACCCAGACGGAGGCGATGATCAGGTAGTTATCAACCTGTGCGGGCGGGATGATACCACGCTGGACCGCGCCCAGGATGCCCTCGGCGATCCCGGCCTGCGCTGGTCCCCAGGTCAGGCGGGAATGCAGTTCGGAGCGCAGGTCCGCCTTGTTGACAAAGAGAGTGAAGGGCTTGATGGGCCAGTTGGGCTGCAGGACCGTGAGAAACGGAATATTACCCGGCTGCGGCGAGCTCATGGCGCTCAAAAATGCTTGCTCGATAGGGCTCCCTTTCAGACCAACAGCGATATTGAGATGGGCGGCGTTAGCACCTGACCCTGCCCACGCTTCAGCATACCAGACACTATGTGTTCTATCTGATGTTTTATCCATACTTCACGCCCTTTCTAATCATACAGAATAATGGGACGAATCGCTTCTCCGACTTCCAGCAGATGAACGGCTTCGTTGATGTGCGCGAGGGAGAAGCGATGCGTGGCGAGCTCGTCCAGCTTGAGCTTGCCTGCCATATAGAGCTCCAGGATCATCGGCATGTCGATATGCGGGCGCGCCGACCCGTAGAAGCTGCCGAGCAGGTGACGCTCCTCGCGCACGATGCGTGTGGCCGGCAAAACCAACTCGCTGCCATCGGGCGCGATGCCAACCATCACGACCGTTCCTCCGGGCCGCGCCATCTCCCAGCACTGGCGCATCGTCTGCGGCCTGCCCACAGCCTCGAAGCTGTAATCTACACCCAGCCCACCGGTCAGTTCGCGCACGGCGGTGACGGCATCGGTCTGCGCAGAATTGATGCACTGCGTGGCCCCGAAGATGACCGATTGCTCTAGCTTCGCGGGGTTGATATCGATGGCAATAATTGAGGCAGCACCGGCAAGTTGTGCTCCCTGCATGATATTTAAGCCAACGCCGCCCGCGCCAATGACCGCCACTGAACTGCCCGGGCGCACGTGTGCCGTATTCAGCGCCGCACCGACACCGGTCATCACGGCGCAGCCAACAAGAGAGGCTATGTCGAGTGGAATATCCGGTTGAATAACGATACAGCCAGATGCGGGTACTACGGCATATTCGGCGAACGATGAGATAAAAGAGTAATGATAGACCGGTGCTCCCCCACGAGATAGGCGCGAGGTGCCGTCCAGCAATGTCCCATTAGCCAGCGCCGCGTACACGACGCTGCACAGATTTGGACGCCCTGAAAGACAATACGAGCATTGACCACAATAGGGGACCCAGGAAAGAACAACGTGGTCGCCTACTTTGGGCTGCGTGACGTTGGGGCCAACTGCTTCGACGATGCCGGCCCCCTCATGTCCCAGCACAACGGGCAGCGGAGTAGCCTGCGTCCCATGTATCACATGCAGATCGCTATGGCAGACGCCGCTCGCGGCCAGTTTCACCAGCACCTCGCCGGCTTGCGGCTCCTGGCAATCAATGGATGTCACAATAAGTTCGGTTGCTGGTGCCTCCAGAATAGCAGCTTTCACCAGGGTTCCTTTCTCATTACATAATACATTGCCTGTTGACTGCGCAGGCTAGAAAGCGGCCTGCACTCGCCTCCTTGTTGCTACTCATTGGCCGCGCCACTTTCCTGTCTCCACAACCAATAGGCAATCCAACAAACATTATCAGGCTGAGAGCAGCCCTGCTGATATGAGAAACTGCTTTGCGACAGTGTCAGCAGACTTATGCTGTACATCTACCTGGTAATTCAGCTGTTGCATCGACGAATTATCCAGTTTGCCGGTCAGCTTATTCAGAATAGTGGCCACCTCGGGATGCGCCTTCAGAGTACTCTCGCGCACGATAGGCGCAGCATAATATGGCGGGAAAAAGTTCTTATCGTCATTAAGTACGGTCATGTTGTACTTGGTAAGCTGCCCGTCGGTCGAAAACACGTCGATGACCTGCACCTGGTTGCTGGCTACCGCCTCATATTTCAGCCCCACGTTCAATTCTTTCTTCGAGCCGAATTGTAAGCCGTAGGCGCCAATAAGGCCGGCGTAGCCATCCGGGCGGCTAAAATACTCTGGTTCCGCACCAAAGGTCAGTTTCGAGGCAACGGCCTTCAGATCGGAGATCGTCTTCAAGTGATACTGATTGGCCACGGACTGGGGAACTGCAATGGCATAGGTATCGTTAAAACCGATTGGATTCAGCCAGTCGATATTGAACTTTTGCGGGTACTGCGTCTTTACAGTTTGATATGTGGCATTGGGGTCGTGAGAGACGGGCTGCTTCAAAATATCAACCAGGCCTGTCCCGGTGTACTCGCAGTACAGATCGAGCTGACCACTCTGAATGGCATTCCAGGGCACCATCGTGCCGCCAAGGTTCGATTTATTCTCAATCGTCACCCCTTTCAGGTTTGCCTTCAACAGATCATACATCATATTGCCAACTAAAATACTCTCGGTGAAGCTCTTTGAGCCCACGACAATTGTGTTGTTAGATGAACTGTTGCTACTGGAGGTGCTCGCCGAGGGCGGCCCATATCCGCAAGCAGTCATCATAATCATCAGCACTGCGCTGGCAACGAACATCATAGTCGTCTTTTTCATAGGTCTTCCTTATCCTTTAGATTGGCTTACCGTGCCTATGCAGGCACTTCCGCCAATCACCGCGAACAGCGGTGTTACGTATTGCTTTTCACATTCTGGGATAATTTGCGTTCTAAGAGTGACAGCCCCACTTCTAACAGGATCGCAAGCAGGCCCGCAGGAATAGCTCCTGCCAGTATGACCTGGATATCGATAAGCTGTAATCCGCGATAGATCAGAGTACCGAGACCGCCTGAACCCACGAAGACGCCAATGGTCGCGACACCAATTGAGGTGACCAGCGCGATGCGCAGTCCGGCCAGAATAAAGGGGAATGCCAGCGGAAGCTCGATCTGGCGAAAGATCTCGCCCGGCGTCATGCCCATGCCGGTGCCGATCCCCAGGTAGACCGGGTCAACACTCACGAGTCCCTCATACGTATTCTGCAGAATGGGCAAGATCGCATAGAGGCCCAACCCCACGATTAATGTGGTATCACCCAGACCGAAGGCGAGCAGCAGAAAAGCTAGCAGCGCGATACCCGGGATGGTCTGAATGACCTCGGCCAGGCCGATCAGCACGCTGGCCCACCGTGGACGCCTGCGTACCCAGACGGCTAAGGCGAAACCTACGATGCCGCCGACCAATGTGCCAATAACCGAGAGGTAGAGTTGTTGGAATGCCAGCTCACTGACATTTGATAGGCTTATATCCATCGCGCTTTCACCTCCGTTTTCAGCCCACGTGGTGTGACCAGGCGTCGAATAATGCCAAAGAGCAAGCCGATGAGTAGTGCGAGGAGCGCAGCAGGAATAGCTCCTGCCAGTAACAGGCCGATATCATAGTTATCGATACCGGAGAAGATCAGGTCGCCCAGGCCACCCGCGCCAATTAAAGCGGCAATCGTAGCCCAACTCACCAGGTAGACCGCTGACAGGCGAATGCCCGTGATGATTGCAGGCGCAGCAAGCGGCAGTTCCACGATAGTGAGGATCTCCCACGAAGTCATACCCTGACCACGCGCCGCGTCAACCAGCGCGGCATCTACTGAGCGCACGCCCAGATAGGTATTGCGCAAGATAGGCAAGAGCGAATACATGAAGAGCGCGGTTAAGGCCGGGAGCATGCCGATACCAAGAAACGGCAGCACGAGCGCGAAGAACGCCAGACTCGGGATAGTCTGGAAGATGGATACTACCGAGATAACCAGCGTAGCCAGGCGCGGGAAACGCGTTAAAATAATACCTAGTGGGACGGCTACGATGACCCCGAAAGCCAGCGAGACACCTGTCAGGTACAGGTGTGGGCCAAGCTCTTGCAGAATCTGGCCGCCATACGCGTCCCAGAAAGAGCTTAATCCGTTCACACTCCACCTCCCGCAACCATGCTCGACAGGCTCTTGATGACCGATTGATGGGTAATAATACCGACCAGGTGGCGATCCGCGTCGATCACCGGAATAGCCTCGACCCCCTCATCGGTCAAGCGGCGCAATACATCGTGCGGCGCATCCGTCTCCTTCACCGCCGTCTCGGCCGGGTCGGACCAAACGGTCTCGGCCCCAGGAGTGCTGTCGGCGGGTAGGGCGCGGGTGGAGCCATGCAGTACGCCGTCTTCATCGATGCAGCACCATAGCGGTGCATCGGCTATCTGCACCACGCGGTGGGAGCCGGGCAGTTCCTGGCGCACCTGTAGCATGCCCACCAGCATAAGCTGGCGCACCGACTCCAGCGCAGTCTTTTGCTGGACAAAGAGGCGTCTTATAAATTTGGCGACAAACTCATCCTTCGGTGAGTGCAGCAGTTCATCGGGGGTGCTCAGTTGCAGGAGCTGGCCATCGCGCATGATCGCCACGCGGTCGCCCAGGCGCATCGCCTCGTCGATGTCATGTGTGACAAATATAATCGTCTTCTGTAGCATCTTCTGCAGGCGCTTGAGTTCGGTCTGCAGCACCTCGCGGCTGATCGGGTCAAGCGCCCCAAAGGGCTCATCCATCAGGATCACAGGCGGGTCGGTGGCTAAAGCGCGCAGCACTCCCACGCGCTGCTGCTGACCGCCAGAAAGTTGACGCGGATAGCGATGAGCAAACGTCTCGTAGGTCATGCCCACCATCTCCAGCAGTTCGCGTGTGCGTTCATGGCGCTTCTGCTTATCCCATTTCAAGAGGCGCGGCACGAGCTCGATATTCTGCTCGACCGTCATATGTGGCAAGAGGCCCGTCTGCTGAATGGTATAGCCGATGCCGCGGCGCAGCTGGATCGGATCATAGCTGTGGATATCGCGGCCATCAATGGAGATAATGCCGCTCGTCGGCTCTTCCAATCGATTAATCATACGCAGGGTCGTTGTCTTGCCGCAGCCGGATGGGCCAATCAACACCATCAACTCACCACTGCACACTTCGAGCGATAGATCCTTTACCGCCGGTCGTCCGCCTGGATACATCTTGGTAACGTTTTCAAATTTCACACTCACGGTGGAATTCCCTCTGCGCGCTGCTTAGCGCACTTCAAACTGGTCTATATCTACACGAAGTTCAACACCTAATCCAGGCTTCTCCACAAGCACTAGTTCACCATTGTGAGAGACCCGGATAGGCTCAGCCAGAATGAAATCCCTCCGTTCCATGGTCCAACCAGGGGGGTCTAAAGGATATTCGAGGAAAGGACAAAGTCCGACGGCGGCAGCCAGGTGGAGATTCGCTACCAGGCCGAGGCCATTGCCCCACGTATGCGGGCTAAAGCGTAGCCCATATTGCTCGCAAAGGTGCGCCACCTTCAAGCCCAGGCTGAAACCGCCGCAGATGACAATATCCGGCTGCAAAACGTCCGCGCTGCCATGCGTGACGAACTCGCGAAAGTCAGCAGGACTGCGGTTCAATTCGCCAACGGCGATGCGCAGGGAGGTCGAGCGACGCAGTTCAGCGAGCCCGGTGAAATTGTCATGGTCCAGCGGCTCTTCGAGCCAGTAGACGCCATACTTCTCCAGTTCGTGCGCGACATAGACCGCTCTCTTCAAGTCCCAGGGACGGCGCAGGTCGCCTGGCATACGCCACCCTTGATTCGCGTCGACCATGATCTCCATTGTATCGCCGACTGCCTGGCGCACGGCTGCCACAACTTCTAAGTCGCGCTGAACATCTTCGTGGCGCATGCGGATTTTCACCGCGCGGAAACCTTGCTCACGAAAGCCAAGCACCTCCTCGGCGCGTTGATCCGGTTCATGCAACTCGCCGGTTGAGCAGTAGGCAGGTAAGCAATTGGAGTGTCCACCCCAGAGACGAAATAAAGGGAGGTTCGCAATCTTGCCAAGCACGTCCCAGAGCGCTATTTCTAACGGCCAGTATCTTGCATAGTGAAAGGCGAGCGTGGTGAGAACGTCGCTATGCCGCTCTATCTGGCTCACTTCTTGCCCTATGAACAGGTGTTTAAACTGCTCAAAGCCATACATTGAGTCACCCGACCCATAGCCCACAATTCCATCATTGGTATGGACCTCGACGACCGTCGCCGCAAAACGGGTTCGCAACTCATGGTCCCATGACGCACGGAAGGGTGGCTCCAGGGGTATCGCGAAGTGCCGAATACGAATGTCCGTGATACGAGCTGTCATGTTCCTCCTCAAACAGGCTTGTGTCCCGACCTAAATCGGTTTAGAATTAAGTATAAGAATATCTCAACCTCTTGTCAATGGTATTGAAGAATTTTTTGGAGGGAAAGATGGTGCTCAACTATCAGCTATTCATCGACGGCGATTTCCGACCGGCCACGCAAGGTGGCGTCATAGAGGTCATGAATCCGGCGACCGAAGACGTGTATGCCACGGTTGCCAGTGCATTGGACGAGGATGTGCAAGAGGCTGTGACGGCAGCGAAGCGCGCGCAACCCGCCTGGGCGAAGCTGCCGGCGATTGAGCGAGGCCGAGCCCTGAACGCGCTTGCTCGCGAGCTGCGTCAGCACACAGAAGAACTCGCCCGCATCCTGACATATGAGCAGGGGAAGGTGCTTTCGCTGGCCCGTGGAGAGGTCGCCGCAGCTGCCGACTATCTCGATTTCACGGCCGAGTGGGCCAGGCGCTATGAAGGTGAGATATTACAGAGCGACCGTCCAAATGAGAATATTTTCATGTTCACGATGCCGGTCGGTGTGGTGGCCGGGATTCTCCCCTGGAACTATCCGCTCTTTTTGTTGGTGCGTAAACTCGCACCTGCGCTGCTGACCGGCAATACGATCGTCATAAAGCCATCGGAAGAGACGCCGGTGAACGCCTGTGAGTTTGGTCGGTTGGTGCAGCAAGCGGGTCTACCCGCCGGGGTCGTGAACATTTTGCCCGGTGGGCGTGAGACGGGAGATCTGCTGTGCCGTCACCTGGATATACGCCTGATTAGCTTTACCGGCAGTGTGGCGGCCGGCAAACAAATAATGGCTGCGGCGGCTACCCATATGGCACGCGTATCGCTGGAACTCGGCGGCAAGGCGCCATGCATTGTCATGGAGGACGCGGATATCGAGCTCGCAGTGAACAGCATCCGCGACTCGCGTATTCACAACGCGGGCCAGGTCTGCAATTGCGCGGAGCGTGTGTACGTCCAGCGCGGCAGGCTCGCTGAGTTCAGTACGCGGCTGGTGGAAGCTATGCGCCAGGTACGCTTCGGTGATCCATTTGATGAGACGATGGACTATGGGCCGCTCATCAACGATACACGCCGGCAGGCTATAACGCATGTCGTACGCGAAGCCATCAACGATGGGGCCGAGTTGCTGACCGGCGGTGGCTATGGTCCACACAAACGAGGCTTCTATTTTGAGCCAACGGTGTTGGGCAACTGCACCCAGAACATGCGCCTGGTACGCGAAGAGACATTCGGGCCGGTCCTGCCCATTATTGCGTTCGATGAACTGGACGAGGCATTGGCCATGGTGAACGATAGCGAATATGGGCTTACCTCTTCCATTTATACACGCAGCCTGCACACGGCGATGCGCGCCAGCAACGAGCTACAATATGGCGAGACGTACGTGAACCGCGCACACTCGGAGGCCATCCAGGCCTTTCACTCAGGCTGGAAGCAGTCCGGCATCGGTGGCGCTGACGGCAAGTATGGATTGCTCGAATACACGCAAAAGCGTGTGGTGTATATGCAAAATTGATTACACACAAAATTGATTATGCAAAGGTAATTATAGGTCAAGGCATACGCTTACTACTTATCCGAAAACCTGAGTGCAGAGCACTAGCGACGCCAGTCGCGTTGGGTTTCGGAATAAGATCTTAGCAGGAACGACGGACGATGAGGCGACAGGCCATGGCCTGTCGCCGGTCCTCTGCCATACCCGTTTCCTCTGCTTTACGCAAGACATGTGTGACCGTCCAAAGGGCCATCGCCTGGATGGGGGCGCGAATGGTGGTTAATGGCGGCTGTATCCATTGCGCAGCTGGCACATCGCCAAAGCCGGTGATCGCGCAGTCGTCGGGGATGCGCAGCCGAGCCGAGTGTAACGCGTGAATTGCGTCGATAGCTAGCTTATCGGAAGAGGCGACAATAACGGCGGCATGACTTTTCCTTAATTCACCTATGATAGCGTGTGCCGTTTCAACCTCCGTGTCCGTGTCCGTGTCGGGAGGGCAGTAGTAGGTCAGATCAGCAATACCATGCTCTTGCAACGTGTCGGTCAGGATCTGCTTGAACTTCGCGATAAAAAGTTTCTCGCTGGGCCCACAGAGGCAGAGCACGCGCTGATGACCGCGCGACTCCAGGTGCAGCGCAAGCTCTTCAATGCCCAACTGCAACGCCGCGTCCAGGTGATCTCCCCAGGAGCCGACAGCCGGAATACCCATCTCAAGCAGGCGAGCGATGCGTGGATCGGAGACGCGTTCATCGAGGAAGATCATGCCATCGACCGCGTGATCTTGGGCCACATCTTGAATCTGGCGCTCGTCCGTTGGAATAAGCATGACACGCTGCCCCATCTCAGAAACCCGGGTCAGGATCGTGGCGAGGAACTGCATATCGAGCGGGTCCTGGTATGCCTCCATGTCACAGACGATGCCGATGGCCCCGGCGCGCTTCTTGGCCAGGTTGCGCGCCACGGTGTTCGGACGATAACCCAGTTCCTCGATGGCCTGCAGAATACGAGCACGCGTGGCGGGGGCAACATCCTTGTTACGTCCATTCAGAACAAATGAGACCAGTGCGCGCGATACGTTTGCGACGCGCGCAACATCTGCGATTGTAACTGCCCTATCTCCCGGCATGATGACCACCTCGACGCATTCTGTGTACGTCCCCTCGCATGCACGCTGTAAAATGTATGCTTTATATGAGCGCTATGTATGAAACATTGCTTCCTTTAGGAAAGAATACCGTAAAATTGAGCGAAGAGCAACACTGCAGGTTTCCACGAAGGCATTGTGGAGGTAGGAACCGGCAGACGAGCCATTATGAACGGAAATACCCTTGCCTCGCACTTCTCGCGCCTTGATCCAGACAAACTTTGGTGTATACTTATGACGTATAAAGTTTTTGACGTCCGAGGAATTCCACTTGCATGCACAACTAGCTATTCAATCTATTATTGAACAGGTAAACAATTGGGGACGCTGGGGGCCGGACGACGAACTGGGGACATTGAACTATATTACTCAGGAGAAGCGCGTTCAGGCCGCACGCTTACTGCGCCGGGGAACGACGTTTTCTCTCTCGCTACCGCTTGACCGCTTTGGGCTGCAGCCACCAATGGACCGACGTTTGAATCCTCAGCATATTATGCTGACCTCCGGCTCCGATCTCCTGGCCGGAACCCAACCAGGACAGAAGGGTGGCTATGGCTATGCCGATGATATGATTATCATGGCCCTGCAGGCCGCTACGCACTGGAATGCGCTCGCGCATATGTTCCATGATTACCACATGTATAATAATCGCCACTGCAGCCTGGTCAACGCGGAGGGTGCGGCGAAAAATAGCATCGCCGTCGCATCCGCGCCCATTGTGTCGCGAGCCGTTTTACTGGATTTTCCACGTGCGCTGAACGTGCCCTGGCTGCCGGAGGACTACTACGTCACGGTGGATGAGATTGAGCAGACCCTGGCGCGGCAGCAAGTGACCGTCGAACCGGGCGACATTCTGCTGTTTCGCACCGGGCACATGACGCGCTTCTCAGCCTCGGGCGAGTGGAACGAGTACACCTATACCAACGCGCCCGGCCCAAGCTTAGAAGTGCTGCCCTGGCTCCACAAACATCAGGTAGCCGCGGTCGCCTCCGACACCTGGGCATTTGAGGCCATACCAAGCAAGACGCCGCTGTGGCTGCCAATACACGCGGTCGGCATCGTCTATATGGGCCTGATGATCGGCGAGAACTTTTTGCTGGACGAATGGGCCGAGGACTGCGCCGAGGACGGCGTATACGAGGCGTTTATTTGTGCCGGGCCTATCCCATTCTCGCGCGCGGTCGGCGCACCTGTCAACCCTATCGTCATGAAATAATCATAGTTCAACAAAGGCATATCATGCCAGAACTGAGCGAGCAGTAAGCAATCGAGATCAGAAACCGGGGGCGCTGGTTCAATTCCAGTCGGGAACATTCCTATGAGCGAATTGGGTAGCTATCTGCTTTCCGCTAAGCAGCAATGGGTGTAGCCCCTGGTCCTGTGTGCCGTCCGCTCCAGCACGCTCTTTCTTTTCTCCATATTTTCTTCTTCATTGCCAGAGGAGAGCGTGTTTCTCTGCTGCTGCTTTCAAACAGACAAAAGGGCAAAAAAGGAAGCATGCTTATCCCTGTCTTTGCAGGTTGTGCATGCTTCCTTCTCGTCAAAGACTATGACGACACTACTACTATCCCCCTTTGATAATTAGAATTCGGGGTGCTTCATGTTTTACGCACTTTTTTCTGCGACAACCTCGATGGTGTCCCGACTTTGGCGTTGAGCAAGGAAGCGCGCGACGAGCGGTAGGACACAACTGATGGCCAGAATGACCACAATCACATACAGCGCCGTGTGATAGTCCAGATTGGCCATCAAGATGGGACCAACAATACCACCGGCACTCCAGGCGGTGAGCATGGCACCATAAATCATACCTGAATTCTTTGAGCCAAAGAAGTCAGATGCAAAGGCTGGCATGGTACCAAAACCGCCGCCATAGCAGAGGCCGATAAGAGCGCCCGGGATAAGCAGCAAGCCGAAACTGCCCTTCCCGATTTGTGCCATGAACAGGAAAGCAATAATCTCAACCACGAACAGCGCCAAAAAGGTAAACGGACGACCAATTGCGTCAGAGAGCCAGGCCCAAAATAAGCGTCCCAGGCCGTTAAAGATTGAGATGGTAGTGACAAACAATGCCGCCGTGACAGCATCAACGAGGGTAAATTTTTCTGCCAGGGGCGCGGCCACAGCAATTACGGCTGCGCCAGCTGTGGTGTTCAGTGCCAGGATCAGCCACAACACATACCACCGTGGCTCACGCAACGCTTCACCCAGCGTATAATTGCGGCCTGTGCGTACAGCCTGCTCGGTAGCGGGTAGTGTCCAACCTGCAGGTGTATAGCCATCGGGAGCTTTGCGAAAGAATTGTGCCGCCCCAACAACCACTACAAGATAAATAATGCCTAAATAGGTAAATGTTGATGCAACACCGAGGGATTTGGGACTGAGCAGGGATGGCACAGTCTGCGCGATCAGCACCGCGCCAAGACCAAACCCTGCCACTGCCAGACCAGTAATGAAACCTCGACGATCAGGAAACCAACGTAGCAGCATCGCAAGCGGTACAATATATCCTAGACCAATACCGATACCGCCAATAACGCCATAGGTGAGATACAGTATATAGACGTTATGCGAAGGCAAGGTTATGCCTGCCAGGATAATACCCAGGCCGTAGAGAATGCCGCCTGCGGTCGCAACTACTCTGGGGCCGTAACGATTCTGTAGATAGCCGCCAAATGCAGCTGTCACGCCAAGAGCCAGCAGCGTGATAGAAAATGTCAGACTAATTGGTGCTAGCTGAGCTGGCGTAACTTTTGTCGTGGTGATACCATTGAACAAGGCCGCAATAGGTTTGGAAAATACGCTCCAGGCGTATACAGAGCCAAGAGAGAGTTGTAAAACAAATGCAGCTATTGCGATGAGCCAACGATTAGGAAGTGTCGAAGTACCGATAGATGAATTACTCATGAACGATTCTTTCTCAGTTACTAATAAACTTTATCCAATGATGCTAGATTGTACGCATGTACCTCACCCACCAATCGTAAAATTCCGCAAGTGCTCAGTTATTGCCCGACCATTGGATGCTTGTAAGGCAACCGACAATATTATCTTATGCTCAAAATAAAGATTGGCAATCAGATTGTAAGTCGATGACTTTTATGGATTTAAGGATACAATAGTAACAATCTTTTCTCTCAAACCAAGTATACAGAAAAAACTGAGAAAAAACTACCAGGGTTAATCCGTATGTTTATGCGGATAACGATCCTATGAATAATGATGATGCGAGTGGTGTCTCATGTTTGGGAGTAAATAAAACAATTCCAGATCCAAATATGGGGAAATACGTTATTTTATGTAATCAAATGATTTTCGAGCTTTTTGTCTTACTTGCATAATTCTCCCTATCAATATTACTCGTTTCATTCTCTGTACATACTTCAATAATTACTCTACAATTGTGGCAGAGGTACACTCAAGCTTCACTGTTAGAAAGAGGAACACGCATGAAGATGCATTTTCTTCGCCATTCCACCGCTGTTATTACTATCAATGATCAGACCATATTGATTGATCCTATGCTCAGTGCAGCGCAGGCCATGGACCCTATCGCTAACGCTGGTAATGACTGGCGTATTCCTATGGTTGATCTACCATTGACTGAGGCGGAGCTGTCTCAGCTGGTACAAGAGATAGATGCGGTTCTGGTGACGCATACCCATCGGGATCACTGGGATGCTTATGCGCAGGAGCTTTTGCCCAAACAACAGCGCAATTTGCGCCCGAGGTGGTTGTGCTTAACGCAGGGGAGGCTACATATGTGACAGGCGGAGGTCCGATTACTATGAGTGCTGATGATGTTTGCCACGTCTGTCGAGCTGTACCCGAGGCATTGGTGGTGGCTGTACATATGGAGACGGTCAACCATTGCGTCCTTTCGCGCGCAGCACTGCGCACGCGTGTAGCAGCGGAAGGCCTGGCGCAACAGGTACTCATACCTGACGATGGAGAAGTGCTTACATTCTGATCAATGCTGGTTTCTTGCTAGCAGCAAAAGCTTCATTGAAATGATACAAAAAAAGTGGTAATGCACCACTGTACTTGGAGACAGATTGGCTATCATCCTCTTAATTTGTATATATCTATGTTATTATGTGAATTGTAGCGTGTCTGTATAGTTTGTATGACTTATAAAGCTCGAAATACATGTTTTCGATATAATATTTTTGCAGAGGATACCATCGTATGTTTAAGAAGAGAGCTGTATGGATAGAGGCAGCATATGTTTTTATACTCAGTCGCATTGTTGTCGTCTTTTTTTCATATGTAGCTGCGTCTATCTTGCCTGTGGATCATTCCACAGAGGTTTTTAACTGTTTTAGTACCCCTGGCAAATGTTTTTTGATGTGGGATCGGTATGATGTAAATAGTTATATTGCTCTAGCGGAACATGGCTACCATTCTCTCAGGGAGACTGCTTTCTTTCCACTCTGGCCAGCGCTACTACGTATCTTTGCCATTCCATTTGGCGATAATATTCTGGCTTACACTGCTTTAGGGATAGTCTTAGCAAATCTTTTTTTCTACCTGGCACTGGTTTTGTTGTATCTGTTGGTGCTAGAACTCTATGGTGATCAGCAGGTCGCTGTACGGGCGCTCTATTATATCGCGTTTGCTCCCTATGCCATCTTTTTCTTTATCGGATATACCGAATCGCTCTTCTTATTTTGCTGCCTCTTCACCTTTTTCTGTTTGCAGCGCGCACTACAAAAAGGACAAATGGTCTACTGGTTGTTGGCTGGCATCGGTGGTTTTTGTGCCTCACTCTCCCGTTCGCAGGGCATTTTTCTGCTTGTACCATACGGTCTTGTCTTTATACAATGCTATCTCTGGCCCCTAACACACCCATTGGAGCGTAGTGAGTGGCGTACTCTTTTTCAGTTCAATATCTGGCGTCAACGTTTTGTGCAGACCAACTGGCATGAGAAGTTTCTAGCCCTCTTGCCTCTTCTTTTGGTCCCCATGGGTCTGGGGCTCTACATGTTCTATCTCTGGCGGACTAAAGGCGATCCTCTGGCATTTAGTGCTGCTGAGGTGGTGTGGGGACGGACAGGGGCTATGCCCTGGTATACTGTGCACCTGGCTCTTAAAAATCTGTTTATTGACAATACTTTACAGGTACAAAATCTGTTGAACCTGCTAAGTGTGTTTGTGTGCCTGGCTGTGCTTATTGCGGGTGTTCGGCGTCTTCCTCTGTACTATACACTCTTTGCTGCTTTGTTGTTTGTCTTTCCGCTGCTCTATCCCTGGGGAAGTGTCGACCCGTTGGCTTCTATCCCGCGTTATATACTGGTCATCTTCCCTGTCTCTATTTTCCTCGCAACCGTGAAGTCACCACGCTTTGAAAAGGCATATTTAGCGTTCATCGTCTCTTTCTTCATCGTCTTTGTTATGCTCTTTACCTTGCACTACTGGGTTGCTTGAAGCAATCCAGTTTTGACTAAGAGGCACCAGCATTCGCTGGTGCTTTAATATGACATTTCGCGCTTACTATGTTGCGCTTCCGTATACTTTTTAATTGGCTCCGACGATGGGTTCTGTTGCATGGCTGGGGACATGTGCGTTAAATGTATCTTTATGGTCCTCAGTTGTTTGTTTGGGCGCTCCTCTCAGGTTACTGATAAGAAGCACAATGGCGACAACGGGATACCAGGTTGAACTGATATACTGCATGATTGTCAGCGCGGGGACGACACCATCTACAACGGGAAGAGAGAAGTATATAAAACCTAGAATGAGAGAGACAACACCTGTCACAATCGCTATGTACCCAAGGATCAGGGGGAGCACGCGGGTTTGAATAATGACAATTCCCAACGGGATAATGAGTGCTGCGGATGCTGCCATGTAAAAGTGCTGGAGGGCCTGAATCAGGCTGATGCCAATCAATGCTACATTCACAGAGTTAGTGAAAGCACAGAAAATAAAAAGCGATCCTTCTAGCAGAGCTAATATTACAAGGGAGATGCCCCCCAGAACGGTTGCCCAGCCCGCAAAACTCGTTGTCGCTCCAGCCAGATGAACAATAGCAAGGGCAAAGAGCACGATAACAAATGGCATGGCTGCCTGGAGGTAGCCCCCATAGATCAGACCATTGTGGTACTGTCTGGCATATATGAGTAATTGTGCAGGATCAACAGGTGGTTTGGGTGCCATGTTGAAAGATAGGTAGAGCAACGGCACAGAAAAAATGCCAGTAAGCGCAGTCAGAATGCTAAAGAGTCGTTTGGACATGAGTTATTCTCCTTGTTTGAAAAAGCATGCTAGTAACTTTTTTTCATCACTTCCTTGTCCTTAGTATAGTTCAGTGTGCATATTTTAACTAGTGAAGACTCTCATGTATATGGTGTGACAAATGTCATAGGAACGAAGGAGAAGCCGGGCCTGCTGAACATAATCAGCAGTACCGGAAGAAGGGGTGTATACAATAGAAGCACTAGAGGAAGAATAAGAGCATAGAGACCTCACGCCTTAAAAGGCATGTCCGCCTTTCGTCTTCATGTGGCGCAGACAATTAGCAAGTTGGGCATTGAAGGTTACACCCTCATACCAATCTGGATGTGTTTCATGAAGTGCCTGAAATGCAAGTGTAATGATATAGCGATCAAATGAGTTAATGTCTATCTTTAGCAGGTGTTCTCGTAGTTGTTGGGAAGACGGGGCAATCCATTGTTCTGGCTCTTCTCTATCATCGTTTAGCACACTATGAGATGTGTAAGGGAGTGTCGATGCCTGGCTTACCCGTGTGTATCCCAATGCTAGAAAGGTAGGTTGGCATGCATCGGCGAATGATGGGACAAGAATATTCTTATGAACCCACTGCTCAATTATAGTAAGAAGATCCTTATCACTAAGAGCTAATAAGTCCATCTGAACTTGCTTGATAAAGGCTCGATTTTGACTGTTCATCGATGCAAAAATCCTTCTCAACTATTGCTTGCATACAGTGATTGACAAAGAAGTTGGTAAGAAAAAAGCGGCGACTGCAAACCCTGACCCTGGCTGCTCCTTCTTTTCAATCAGTTACTTTTTGTGTCTTTTTATTATGAGCTAAGTATACCACAGACTGCTTTTGCCTTTTGTTTTTGGTACATTAAGCGGGCAGTACTGTACTATATGCTGTACTATAGCCAGACCTTTAAAACCAAAGTACATAGCGTTTTGTTGAATTGCTTTCAATAGAACGCTATGTAAGCTGATCTATATTGTTTCGGATCGCGCAATTTTTAGCCAGTTTTGTGGTATGATTGGTGGTATATCCATCACATGCAAGCACTTTCATGTGCTGCATTCATGAAGAACCACCTCCCTTAGAATTAAAATTTGAGTTTTTATAACTCAGGGTACACTGTTTAATCCATCTGGTTGAGGTATGGTTGTGACCCACATTTTGAGCTTAAAATAAGCAGTTGTATGCGTATATTTACCAAATATCTCCTGCCGAGCACGCATTTTTGACAGCGTGTCCTTCGTTGAATGACCATGCGAAAACATCCACACTTTTATCTTTTGAAGAATCGTTACTTTGTTCGCCTGCTTTAGAGTAAGAGGAGCCATCTATGAGAAAGAGACCAGACGGAAAAATGCTGTGGAGCTTAGAACGTCACAATCTTCACACTGATTTATGGGACCATATCTGCCCTGGATGCCAGCAAGCACCACCAATCTATGTGCATTCGTACTTAACAGAGTCACAGGATAGGCTTGCATCTATGTATTTGTGCGAAAAGTGTGCACAGAAAAAGTTAGCTGAGTGGTTACGCTGCTCGGATAGAACTGATTATCGCATTTTCGAACATATCACTGACTTTGATGCGGCATCTGTTTATCACAATGAGCAGAATGATGAAGAAAATTTGATCATTACACGCTGGAGCCATGATCAACGACAGAGGCGCTTACGCGATAAAGAGTGAAATTGTGTCACGATGCGGGTCAATCTGTGTGATCAGGTAGGGTCAGGTGCAATTATGCTAAATTACTCGATGGTGTCGATTTTCTGTATTTTTTAGTTATAGCGCACGAGTTATTCTCTATTTTGAGAGAGGAGTATGCTATGAAACTTTTTCTTTCGACTGATTTTGAAGGGACCAGCGGCATCGTGGCCTGGGAGCAGATTCTGGAGGGCCAGGCCGAGTATGCTCAGGGACGACAACTGTTGACTGCTGAGGTTAACGCTGTCATCAAGGGTGCTCAAAGTGGTGGGGCGACAGAGTTTGTTGTCAATGACGCTCATAATGCGATGCGTAATCTGCATCCTCAGGATCTCGCCGGGCGTGCGACTTTGATTACCGGTAAGCATAAGCCGTTATATATGATGGAAGGGCTAGATGCTTCATTTGATGGTATCTGCTTTGTCAGCTATCATGGCTCGATTGGTGCGGAGCATGCTGTTCTCTCACATACCTACAATCCTGGTGCGATCTGGGAGGTCCGTATCAATGGTACCATTGTCGGAGAATCCGGACTGAATGCATTGGTGGCTGCTCACTATGGAGTGCCGATTATCTTTGTGAGTGGTGATGATGCAACTGCTGAAGAGGCTACATTTATTGCGCCGAAAGCGGAGATGGTGGTTGTCAAGCATTCTATTGGGCGCTTCGCTGCTGCGAATATACATCCAGAAGTGGCGTGTGAACTACTCTATGCTGGTGCAGAACAGGCTGCTCGCATGATTGGGCAGATGCATACACCACAGTTCCATCTACCTGCTCAGATAGAAGTGACTTTTCTGGTCGCCGATATGGCGGAGATGGCGCTATGGATTCGCGGCGTTGAGCGTGTTTCAGCGCGTACAGTGAAATTTAGTGGGGAAAACCTTTTAGACCTGTATCGTACCTTCGTCACAGTTGTGACCTTGACACGATCATTGGTTGATCGCTAGGGGTGGACCAGCGTGTGTAGATAATCATGCGTGCCGCCGCTGCCGGATGCTAAGAACCCGCCTCACAGGCGGGTTCTTAAGTGTGGATGGGATTCTGACATTATTGACCGGGTGTCTCTGACTCGTCCAGGCGTGCAGGATTGTCTATCTGCCGGAGGCGATTCCAGAGCACATAATCGGTTTGATGTTTGGGGACATAATAATGACCTTCAGGGGCAACCATATCCGCCATCCCGACGAACTCACCTTGTTCGAGATGCTGTAGATCAATATATTTTGCCCCTTGCTCCAGGCGTTCTCCTGCAGGTACGATAACGATACTACGCAGTTCGTCTTTGGTCAGATCTGCCAGTCTGGTGTGCAGTTCTTTTACATTTACATTAGCGGCTCGTAGCCCTATATCTTGTGGCTCTGAGCGTAGGCTATAGTTTGCGCCAGCAAAATTGTTTGGTCTGAGGTCCTCTTCAAATTCATTTGCCTGACTGGACTGTGCGCTGGACCCAGGCTCCTTCTCAGGCCCTGCATTCAGCTTTCTGTCCTTGCGAGGACTGTACGCGTTTGAGTCGCTACCAGACCGATGTTTTCCTTCTTCCATCATTGCAATCGAATCTTGCTTTTTGGTAGTCACATCGGGGGGAATTACTTTTTGGGGATGGACTTTGATGTGTGCTGGTAATGGAGCAGGATTCTCATGTCGTTTTGCCTGCTCAACGTAGGCCTCTTTCTTTTTATATGGTCCAGTTGTAATCTCTGTAGTTTTCTCTGGATTGTTATGGCCATGTATCTTAGCTGGTCGCTGCTGATGTCTCTTTGACATATTTTTATCCTTCCATTTGGAGTAATTTCTCTTTGTATCGACCTTTTTGTTGTGCCAGATATACGCTTCTTTCGCATCACCCTGGGACTAATTTGGTGGTGTGTAGATAAATGCACATACATGTACACGTTAAAGCAAATAAAACGTAACATCTCTACTTGCAGTAGAGTTTTATGAGACTACTATGTGAAGAAGTGTATAGTCTCTCGCCATTTCTACAGTAGAGGGATCGAGCGGTTGGAGCACGAATAGCAAGAGAAATCCTGAGCGAGCCTGTGTAATCGAGTGAGATGACGTTGTATACTTTTAAGCGTATACTTTTGTCACTAGAATAAAGGAATTATTATGAAGGAAGGCGAAGAGGAAGTACAGAATATGGATGAGGCTGTACTACTTCCTCCTACACCTGAAGATGCTATTGTTTCTGATCGTGATTCGTATGGTGCGCTCCGTTCTCGTAATTTTCGCTTATTGATCACGGGTGCTTTTCTGGCTTCCTTTGGTCAGCAGATGGTAACTGTGGCGATCGGGTGGGAACTCTATGATCGTACTGGTTCCGCTCTGGTGCTGGGCGGTGTTGGACTGGCACAGGTTATCCCAATTATTGTGTTATTTTTGCCTGCTGGCTATTTGATTGATCGCTATAATCGTAAGTACGTTATGATTGCCAGCGTTTTCTTGCAGATGTTTGCGGTGTTAGGACTGGCGGTTCTATCTTTTACGCAGGGTCCGTTACTCTTGATTTATCTCTGTCTGGTCGCTCTTGGCACTGCGCAATGTTTCAGCTTACCTACCAGTCAGGTGTTGGTATCTCAGGTTGTAGATGAGCACTCCTTTGAGAATGCGATGACATGGCGTAGTAGTGTTACCCAGTTGTCATCGGTGTTAGGTCCGGCGACGGGTGGTTTTTTGATCGGCATATTCCATGGAGCTTCATATATCTATGTAATCAGTGCTGGTCTGGCTGTGGCCTTTATCTTGATGCTAAGCTTGATGCGTGTGCAGCCGCAGAAGCAGGTGCGCAAAGCGAGCCGTCCCTCGCCGGGTGAACTGCTGAATGGTCTACGCTTCCTGAAGCAGACGCAAGTGATGCTGGCGGCGATTACGCTGGATCTCTTCGCTGTCCTGTTGGGTGGCGCGACCTCTCTCTTGCCGATCTTTGCGAAGAGCATTTTGCATGTTGGTCCCTTTGGTCTGGGCTGGCTTCAAGGTGCGGACTCGATTGGCGCGGTCTGTATGGCGCTACTGCTGGCCCATCGTCCTCCTTTCCAACATGCCGGTCGGACCCTGCTGTTAGCGGTCACCGGCTTTGGTATCGCGACGATCGTTCTGGGTCTCTCGCATTGGTTCTGGCTTTCATTGCTAGCGCTCTTCGTCCTGGGTGCATGTGACAATATCAGTGTTGTGATCCGCTCAACCCTGGCTCTGGTACGTACGCCTGATGCGATGCGTGGACGTGTGGGCGCGGTTACCTCGCTCTTCATCGGTACCTCCAACCAGTTGGGTGGTTTTGAATCGGGACTGGCTGCTCAGTTCTTTGGTCCGGTTGTGGCGGTCGCTGCTGGCGGTGTGGGCACCATTCTAGTCGTCATCCTGGTCGCAACGTTCTGGTCTGAGATGCGCAACTTGCGTACCTTGCGTGAAAATCCAGCAGAGCAGCCTGCATAGTCAGTTCCTCCTCATGCTCTGTTGTCTTGTGATGATATGGCGTTCTCGCGACATTCTTATACTTCCTTGCATGTTTGTGTGTATTGATCAAGCAAAGAATGTCGCGAGCCGTTGTGCGACGATAGCGGGAGACTCAACAGCCCAGGACAGACCATACGCTGCTCCAAAGTCTGCGACGACCAGGTTGAGCGGCGTTGGGATAGCGGCCTCTACTATCAATTCGTCGAGAAAACGGGCCATATTCTCTAGTGAACAGGTGAAATCTGCCGGAGCAGTAGAACGTCCAAATCCTGGCAAATCAATAGCAAAACAGCGATGTTGCTCCTTTAACTGATCTATAACCCCACTCCACGAATAACGTGTGCCATCATTATCCTCCTTTAAAAATCACCTCGCTTATATAACTACACATGATCATTGATATTATTATACGTGCCTATCTATATCTAAGGATCAAAAATCTACTTTTATAATTAGATGCTATGTAGCAGCGCAGAAGATAGTTGGCAGGGTGTGTAGAAGACAAAAAATTACGATCCATTCACACTTTGAGATGGTGAGAGTAGAGGGAGCCGAGATTATCTATTATTGCGTAGAGTACAAAGCGTAAAGGACGAGCTACTGTTTGATCCCATCGATATCGATCAACAGATGACGCGGCCCACGTAGTACTGCATTCGGACGATAAGGGGGTGGATCAGTGACCAGACGTGGATTGATCAAACGCCTGGCTAACGTATTAAGCGCAGTCTGAACCTCTAGCCGGGCGAGTGGCGCACCAAAGCAGTAATGTATTCCGTTGCCAAATCCAAGGTGCTGATTATCTGTCCGATCGGGGATAAAACGTTCGGGATCGTCAAAGCGCTCGGGATCTCGGTTGCCTGCCGCTAGCATGAGATAGACAGGTGCGCCCTTTGGAATGGTCTCACCCCCAATGTGAATATCCCGCCCGGCGGTTCGTTGTGAGTTGAACTGGACCGGTGGCTCAAAACGTAGGGTTTCCTCAACAAGCGGAACAATGAGCTCTGGTTCGTTACGCAAACGTAGGAGCACCTCTGGATTACGCAACAGGGTCAGCATGCCGTTGGTCTGGAGATTGACTGTAGTTTCGTGGCCGGCAATCAGTAGCGTAACTGCGGTGCTGATTAACTCCATTATTGATAACTGGCCATCAGGACTGGTATCGCTTATCAACCGCGAGAGCATATCCTCTCCAGGCTGCTGCTTGTGCAGGACGATTAAGTCTTTCATATAGTGACCAATCTCGGAGACCGCTTGCTGTGTAGTCAGTTCCTGGTTCTCTTCACTATCTTGCGGTTGAGGATCGAGGGAAGAGGCGATTTTATTAGCCCAGGCATGGAAGCGCACTTCATCTTCTGACGGCACGCCTAACAACCTGCATATAACCGTTACTGGGAATGGATAGGCGAAGTCATCCACGATATCAATGCGTGTACGCTGCTGGGTATGGAGCCCATCGAGGAGATCATTGACAATCTGCGCCAATTCATTTTTCATGTTGTCGACCAGGTTAGGCGTATGTGGTGGTCCAAACTGTCGTGTTATCATACGTCGCAGACGGTCATGTTCGGGCGGGTCCGTCCGAATAAAGGAGACTGGGAACTCGCTGGCTGCTGCTGCTCTAGCTTTTCTATCCTCTGGATCGCGTGTCCGAATATCTGAACTGAGGCGGGGATCATGTAAGAGATCGGTGATGAACCGATATTTACTGACGATATAACTCCCATCTGGCTCACGCAGCACTGGCGTCTTGCGCAGTTCAGTATAGAGCGGATAGGGATTAGCGCGATGAGCGATATTATTGATCTGTTGAAAGAGAGTTTCCTCTGCCATCATTGTCCTCTTTCACTAGCGAAACCTGCTTGAGCTCGTGTGGCTGCGCTATTCTTGCGCGTTGTAGATGGTGCATCCAGATACGTTGCACGCATTTCACTGGGAATATAGCCAGTTAATGCAATCGAGGGAGTTGTAGTAGGGACCGGTATTTTAGTGAAGCCAGCAGGAGCGATCTCGAATGCCGTGGGTGTATCATACGCAGGCGGATCAGGTGGAAATGGACCCGCAGCGGCAATCTGCCTTTCATAATAGGGGAGCCATTTTCCTTGATTAAAGCTGACTGCTGCCACTATACGTCCCTGGTGACCATAGGCGGCGATAAAGCGCTCTTTTTCAAGCGAGCCTTGCATAACCACGACTTCATCAGCAAATGGGGGTAACCCTACAGATTTGATATTGTTGCCAAATTGAAACGACCAGAAAACCGGAATAACCAGATAGGGACGGCGACTGGTTGACTCGCTCACCATATTATGTGCTGCAATCTTTGCTTGCTCGACGGCATTCCCCCAATGTTCGAGTACCATGAGCTGATAGCCATACAACGGATGTGGAAAGCGCGAGACATCGCCTGCTACAAAGATATCGTCCGTGACGATCCCGTTGATATCGAATGCACGACATCCGGCATCACAGGTGATACCCAATTGACCGGCCGCTAAGCCTGAAGAACGTAGCCATTCTGTATTGCGTATCGATCCCAGTGCAATGATTGCTACATCGACATCAAGCACACTGCCATCTGAAAGATGCGCACATCGTAAATGTCCTTGCTTGTCTCCTTGTAGCGCAGTCACCGTTGTGTTACAGCGTAGATCGACACCATGCTGGCGCTGTATCTGTGCTGCGACAGCGCCGATCTTGCTACCCAGCGCACTCACCAGCGGAGATACGCTTCGTTCGGTGACAGTAACCGGAAGTCCTTTATCCGCACACACAGAAGCTACCTCAGAACCGGTAAAGCCCGCCCCAATTACCAGGACTCGGCGAGGTTTGGCCTCCAAATGTTCCCGTATGCGTTGTGCATCGTCACATGTACGTAACAGGCATACACCATCTAATGCAGCCTCCTCAGCCTCAGGCCATGGGCGCGCACGTACACCGGTCGCAATCAGTACACGATCGAAATCAACTACCTGCCCATCTGCCAGCCGTATCTTCCTGCTGGCGATATCTAGCTCGCTAGCGGCAACACCAAGTCGCCAGTCAACGTCGCCCAGGTCATAACTATGTGGTAGTGTTGTATGGTTGGCCGGTACCCAGCCAGTAAGTACCTGTTTGGATAAAGGCGGACGATCATAAGGCTCATATGGTTCATCTCCGATGATCGTCAGATGTCCTGCAAAGCCCTCTGCTCGTATCTGTTCCGCCGCCGTCAAGCCAGCCAGTGAAGCTCCTACAATGGCCACACGACCATTTTTGAGAAAGTGTTGTAAGACATCACGCCTGGTGACCATGCGCTGCCTCCTGTTGTGTTGTACTATGTCTATACCCATTTGCTGAATCGAAGGCTATAGCCTGGACGGGGCATGCAGCGGCCGCGCGTTCGATCTTTTCTCTCATTGAATCATCGGGAGCGGGATTGTAAAGAAGAGCCTCATCACCGATGAGCTTAAAGCTTTCAGGCGCTAAAAAACAACATTGCGCATAACCCTGGCAGCGATTTAAATTGATAACTACTCGCATTGCCTCTCTCTCTTTCCTATATTCGCTATCCGCAAAGTTTTATCCCGTATTGAGCAACAGTATAGGATGTCGCGAAATCGACCTGCAAGCAGATCTATGCATTGAAATAGAGTGACATAAGGATCTGTAAGATGTGCTGTCGGGATCAAAATCAAAAAAAAACATACGCTATCCTGAGCGTGCACGTTACAAATTGTTTACATGTAGGGGAAATTTTTTTACTATTGTTTGCGTCTTTTTTGATCCTTACAAGCTATTCTTAAACACATAGAAGATATAAATACCTGCCTATGTAACGATGCATAAGATAGATAATCATACGAGAAGGATGGAGTAACTGCTATGCTGTACCATACATCTGGAGAATTGAACGATTCGTATTCCCAACCAAACAACCTGGAGTCTGCTTCTAACAACTCGTGGGCACCTCCTCAACAAGTACAACCTATTATGGTGCAAGAACCCCCCTATCAAGCATCGCCAACTCCTGCTACGATGCCAATGCCAGACACCGCCATGCCGCGCGGCCGTAAAAAGAAGGGTGGCATGACATTTGCGGTGTTAGCGCTAGCGCTGGCGATCTTGCTGGTCTTCGGTATCGGTCTATTCGCTGGCTGGCAGTTTTACCAGGGCAACACTGCCGCCACTACGCCAGCAACGGGCACTACAGCACCGGCACTATCAAGCAATACGATACAGACGCAAGAAGAGGCCGCAATTGCGAAGGTTGAACCGGCCGTAGTACAACTGACCGTCACGACTGCTCAAGGAACAGCGATTGGTTCGGGCGTCATCATTAACAAAAATGGAGATATCATCACGAATAATCATGTGGTTAGTGGTGGTCAATCGATTACTGCAATGCTTGATAATGGTACCAGTGAGCCAGCCACCATTGTCGGAACTGATCCTGCCAATGATCTGGCGGTCGTGCACATCCAGCCAAATTCGCACATCGTCGCTGCAACATTCGCAAACTCGTCCAAACTGATTGTAGGACAAGAGGTGCTAGCCATTGGTAATCCGCTGGGTAATACTGAGACTGCAACTCATGGTATTGTCAGCGCCTTGAATCGTAGCGCACAAGAGTCGAATGGTGTCACTATTCATAATATGATCCAGACCGACGCAGCGATTAATCCTGGTAATAGCGGTGGTGCACTGATCAATGTACAGGGACAGGTCATCGGTATTCCAACGCTGGCATCGATCAACACAGAGACCAACACCCTTGCCAACGGCGTCGGCTACGCGATCTCATCTAATCAGGCACAGAGCGTTATCGCACAGATTCTCCAGCAGAATACAAAGTAGTGTCGCAATCTTTATGTGGTCTTAATCTTGATGGATCGTTTGGGCGTGAGCAACGTGTGAGCAACGTGTCACGGCAGTGACGAATTTTCAATGCCCATCCTATTAGAGCGTTCGCTCCGGCAATTGGTCTCTGTTTAGAGCATACGAGCACGCGATCATGCATACTAGCTACTGCTGGATCATTACTGTACTGCTACATAATGGGATGTGTTACCTTTTATCGCTGAGGACTCATCCCATTCTATTCCATCCTATCCCCCATTTGTCTCATGCCTTTTCAGCTCTTCTCTACCGCTTCAGCCAGGGTGATTTCGTAATGTTATGTGTTCATACGGTGCGTTGACAGCCGATGATCTTCAGGCTTATGCTACCATATACTATAGTAACCACAGCGGACATTTCTTTGTATTCAGATGGAAAAGGTGTTGCGATACTTTTTATCCACGCGAGTGGTATTTCTGAATGCTTAGGGATATGATTATCCTGGCATCTGAATTTATAGGGAAGAAAGGGTGCACATGACATACTTTCAACGCTTCTGGGCGCAGATCTCATTGCTCGTGCTTTCGCTTATAGGAGTGGGAGTATCTATCTACCTCGATGTCGCGCACTATGAAAAAGCGCCTGTAGCCTGCTCGAATAGTGGGATCATCAATTGTGAACGTGTCCTTAATAGTGTTTATGGGTCTATCCCTCATACCAATATTCCAATCTCTATTCCAGGTTTGCTCTTTTTTCTGGCGTTCGCCTGTCTGGCGCTTCTGTCCTGGCTTGTCTGGCCGGAGCGTAAGATACTGGTGATTGGCGAGGTTGTACTTGCAGCATTGGGATTGCTGACTGCCTTCTACCTGGTGTTTGTGGAACTGGTCTACCTGCATAATATTTGTGCGTGGTGTACATCGTTGCATATCATCATTTTTATCTCGCTACTGATAGCCGTGTATCAACTGCTACAACTGAACGTATATGAAGATGATGAACTGGAGTATGAAGATGATGAAGCTATCGCTCCAGTATCAACACACAGGATTCAAAACTAACGCTTGATTTTTTATAAATAGAGTATACGACAAGGGCCAGAACTTCTCGCTGTTCTGGCCCTTGTCGTATATGCGTTGCTTTATCTCGATGGCTATTCCCATTTAAAAGTCCGCATAGTGACAAGAAGGATAATCACTGTCCAGACCAACAGGACCACAAGTGCCTGTGTTGGGAAGGTTGTCCCATTCATACTTTGCTGGAGGGCCTGCGTCAGTGCGGTTGATGGCAGGATCTGTGCCAGCGATGCCAGCGGTCCAGGGAGATGGCTGAGTGGCAGGATACCGCCACCTAGCATAAGGAAGACCAGGAAGAGTGCATTGGCACCAGCTAATGTCATCTCGGCGCGTAGCGCACCGGCCATCGCCAGTCCCAGTGCTGAGAACGTGATTGTGCCTAGAACGATGATGAGTAGCGTGAGCGGTGCTGAACCTATCATATGCCAGTGGAAGAAGATGGCCGCAATGGCAATGAGCAGGATCATCTGGACAATCTCCAGTGCCAGAATTGAGACAATCTTTGCCGCGATCAGACTGCTCCGTGAGAGTGGCGAGCTTCCCAGGCGCTTCAGTACACCATAATAGCGCTCGTAGGCGGTCGCGATACCCAGATTAACCATGCCAGCAGCGATGATTGCAATAGCTAAGATGCCTGGCAATAAGAATCCAGCCGGTCCATTATTGCCAGTCTGTGGCATGATGTTAAGCGAAGAGAAGAAGGCCAGCAACACGACAGGAATGATCAGCGTCACCAGTACGTTCTCGCCACGGCGCGAGGTCAGCAAAAGCTCATAATAGGTCTGGATGCCGATCTGGCGCAGAGGCGAGGCCGGAGCGTTCTGCTTATCGTGTCCTGCTATCTGTGTTGATGTTGGTGGCGTTGTGAGCTTACTTTCCATCTAGTCTCGCACCTCCGAGCCTGTCAGGCGTAAGAAGAGATCCTCTAGCGAACCATGTCCTACTCGTAGCTCTGACAGTGTAATATTTTGAGCACGCAGCCATGTTGTCAATTCGACCAGGAGCGTAGGGACCGTATCGGTCTCGATCAGGTAGCTTCCGGCGCGTACCTCTTCAGCGCTGGTAACCGAAGGAAGGGCAGCTAACTGTGCGCAATCCAGTCCCTCGACCGCTACGAAGCGTACCACATTCGCATTCTGAGCTCCAGTCAGATTCATAGGCGTATCCAGCGCGATCAGGTGACCATTATCGATAATGGCGACATGATCGGCCAGCCGTTCTGCCTCATCCATGAGATGAGTAGTGAGCAGAATAGTTACTCCCTTGCGTTTAAGCTCACGAATAATCTCCCAGGTCGTCTGACGAGCCTGCGGGTCCATCCCGGCGGTCGGCTCATCCAGGAAGACCAGTTCTGGATTCCCGATCAATGCGACCGCCAGAGCCAGTCGGCGTTTCTGTCCGCCAGAGAGGCGGCGACAGCGTGTCTTTGCCGCCGCTGTCAGACCAACGCGTTCTAAAAGCTCATCTACGCTACGTGGCTGCTGATAGTAGCCAGCAAAGAGTTTGAGTACATCCCGTGTAGTCAGTGCAGGATAGAGGCCATCCTGTTGCAACATAACCCCGATGCGTGGTTTGAGTGCTGCGGCCTGGCGCAGAGGATCGAGGTCCAGCACACGAACACTGCCCTCATCTGGACGCCGATAGCCCTCCATCGTCTCGACCGTCGTTGTTTTACCTGCGCCATTCGGGCCGAGTAGTGCGAAGACCTCACCAGGGCGCACCGAGAAAGACAAATGATCTACGACACGATGTGTGCCATAACTCTTGCTAAAGTTTTCAACGACAATCGCAGCATGATCATGCAGTTGCGTCTGCGCTGTATCTGTCGTTGTCTGCGGATGGGCAGACATACGCTTGCTCCTTAATTTTGAAAAGACAGCGAGTGATAGAAGAAGATTCCTCTGTATACAGTACAGTAAATTAACGGATCTAACAAGTTTCTATCTGTTGCGTACATCTATTTTCCTTTGTATTACGTATCTAAAGTAGTTAAATAAAGGTGTTCAGTACGAACTCAAATAGAGGCATAGTCAAGTCGTTATTATCGATAATTGCCAAAGGGGTTATAGTATGATTGGTCTTCTCTGGGGCCTCGCAGTCATTCTTTTCATTGTCTGGGTCGTGTGTTTCCTGGCCTTTCATATTACGAGCGGGCTCATCCATATTCTGCTCGTCCTCGCAGCCATCGTGTTGATCTATAACCTGATCACAGGCGCACGCGGACGCCGCACATTGTAGACGTCATCATCAATAACAACGTACAGTTATAAATGAATACCTCCCTCTGAGTATTATTCAAAAGGGAGGTATTCATTTATATTTTTACTCTACTGTTATGATAAAAAACTGGAGGCATGGCACGAATATTTATTACTGGATGAGCATAAAGATTATGCATAAATGGCCGATATAGTTTCAATAAATAACAGAATTGCCAGTGAAGACATATGGAATAGCAACGAGGGAGCAGTGATAATTGAACTGCAGCGAGTTTGACGCCTATTGACGTGGGTGCTACACTAACTGGAAATATTAGCGTCGGTTTCCTAAATACGCTGTGTAAGTGCTTAGGTAGGTGGTTGCCTTCCATGTGGAAGGATCCAGCACACAAAAAAAGTGTGCTGGTGTTTTTTTAAGGAGGATACATACTTTATGTCAATGGCACAGAACGCGGACTCCTTTGAGCAAAAGTTTGCCAAAGAGAGTCTCACCTTTGATGATGTGCTCATTATACCTGCTGCCTCTTCTGTATTGCCGCGCGAAGTCTCGACTGAGACCCGCTTTACTCGTAGCATTAACCTGAACATCCCCATTATAAGCGCCGCCATGGATACCGTTACTGAAGCGCGTCTGGCTATTGCCTTATCTCGTGAAGGTGGTATTGGCGTTATTCATAGTAATATGTCTATTGCAGATGAGGCTCAGGAAGTTGACAAGGTCAAACGTTCTGAGTCGGGTATGATCACTGATCCTATCACGCTATCCCCTGATGCTCCATTGAGTGAGGCGAGGGCCGTTACCGAGCGCTTCCACATCTCTGGTGTGCCGATTACAGAGAACGGGAAACTGGTTGGTATCCTGACGAACCGTGACATGCGTTTTGAGACCAATGCTGATCGTCCAGTATTTGAACTGATGACCCGTGAGAACCTGGTGACTGTTGCTGTAGGAACAACGCTCGAGCAGGCCCGTGATATCTTACATCGCCATAAGATTGAGAAATTGCCGGTGGTAGACGATAACGGTATGCTCAAGGGTCTGATCACCATGAAGGATATTCAGAAGAAGATCCTGTATCCAAATGCCGCCAAAGACGAGTTCGGTCGTCTACGTGTAGCAGCGGCGGTCGGTGTCGGTCCCGATTCCTTAGAGCGTTGTGGTGCTCTCGTAGAAGAGGGTGTAGATGCTCTGATCGTCGATACATCGCATGGTCACTCGCATATGGTCATCGAGCGCGTCGCCCAGATCAGCGATCGTTTTGGGAAGAAGGTACAGATTGTAGCTGGCAACGTTGTGACCGCCGAAGCAACAGAAGCGTTGATCCAGGCTGGTGTCGATGCCGTGAAGGTTGGTGTTGGTCCAGGATCTATTTGTACCACACGTATCATCTCTGGGGTTGGCATGCCACAGATCACCGCCGTCTATGACTGTGCGCTGATCGGTCGCAAATACGATATTCCGATTATCGCCGATGGTGGTATTCAGTATTCCGGTGACATCGCCAAAGCGATCGTAGCCGGTGCCAGTACCGTCATGCTGGGTAGTCTGCTGGCGGGTGTCGATGAGAGCCCGGGTGAACTGATCATCTCTCGTGGTGAGCGTTTCAAAGACTATCGCGGTATGGGTTCCATTGGTGCCATGAAGCAGCGTAGCTATAGCAAGAGCCGCTACTTCCAGGGTGAGAACGAGGACTCACAACTGATTGCTGAAGGTATCGAGGCTCGTGTCCCTTATAAGGGTATGCTTGGCCCATTGGTTTATCAACTCGTTGGCGGTCTGCGCCAGGCGATGGGCTATGCCGGAGCACCCGACCTCGCAGCGATGCAGCATGCTTGCTTTACTCGTATTACCAACGCAGGCCTGCGTGAGAGCCATCCACACGATGTCATGATCACCAAAGAGGCTCCCAACTACGGGACCATTCGTCGCTAACGCCTCAAGCAATTAATTATACACGCCTGTATTTATTCATGAGGACCGGGAAACATATTCTCGGTCCTTTCTACTGCCTCTGTTTCTGGTTCTCCAGATCCTCATTCTATCTATTCTTCAGTTCGTTGGTTGTTGTCGTAGCCGTATATTGAGCAAGGTAGGTAAAGAGCTCTTCCCATGGATACGGACCTGGACAGAAGCTGCGGGTGACCGGGTCCATAGAGCAATGACCTGTAATACCACCATACTCATCGGCAGGTTGCATAAGGATCTGATGCCGCAGACAGATATTGTGGACAAGCATAAAACTGACCTCTTGCTGGAGAGCGGTTAACTCATCTGAATTGTCATGATGCGGTTTGACATGCTCGATAGAGATCGTAAGATAGTTCGGATTGATTTCGCTCGTCCACCAGGGATCATGCCCTGTCAGCACTCCACCGTTGCCCCAGGCAGAGTCGTGTTCACGTACCGACTGCACAATGCATCCATCGCGTCCAATCGTATAATGGGTTGCCACATCGACTGTTTGAAAATAGCGTCCCACCTCCTCTGCGCTCCCAAAGCCAGCAGTACCATGGATAATAACGTAGCGTGCATTGTGTCCCGCGCGGCCCGGAAAATAATTATGAGAAGGGAGCCAGAGGGCCCCTGGTTCATCCATCGTAATCTCCTCTTGATACTTACGTACGCCTGTCTGCGTAAAAATACATCCTTTTCTAGTGTACCATCTCGTTTTTGGTTGGATAGTGTTCAGGAAAAGGATGATCTGTGATACACTAGCGCTGAAGAGACTTTGTGATGGTGTCAGGCACTCTATATCTCAATGTCGTAGGCATGAAGATGGGGTGATTTCTGCTTATCAATAGTGGTCAGCTTTTTTGTGCATGTATGCACATATGCATACATATGCTTGCGGCCGCACCTCACGTTGATTGTAGCATAGCAGGAGTTTGCACTTCGTTCATTTAGTAGCAGCTATGGTTGCCCTTTATATGATGTAAGCGAGCGGATAAAGCAGCAAGAGACACGAGGCAGCGATATTGCTTACAAAGCTAAGATCGTTAGACATTAGCCAAGATGTCCCATATGAATTGCGTCTATTACCTGCTTCAGTTAGAATAACGAGGGTCTTATACTCACAAAGACCTGCACAGATTATAAAGACTCACGCAGCATCAAAGAGATTGCAACCTACCAATGTGGAGGAAAGAATGGTTGATCTGAAACAAATGCTGAGCCGTTTTCTGGCTATTCCTGGCGTGCGTCAGGCGATCCTGGTGGGCCGTGATGGCCTGATGATCGAGAGTATGACGCGTGATGGGAAAGAGGACATGGAAGCGGTGGGTGCAATTACAACGGCAAGCTTTAGCTCCGCAGAGGCGTTAGGGCAGGAGATAGGGCGCGGGAGTGCGGTGGGGTTGCTTTTAGAATATGAACACGGGCTGGTGAGTGTTGATCCTCTGGGGGATTTTGCCTTGATGGTAACGCTCTCAGATAATGCCTCGAACATTGGTCGCGTACGCCATCTGGTTAAAGCGAGTCGTAATGAAATTCTTGAGGCTCTAGATATAGCATAGCGCAGTATAATATGGTGTATTATTATAATACCTTATGCCAGACGTGTACACGGAGGGCGGCGCGTCCATGGAACAATTAACGAATTTAATCATTTCTGATCGAGAACTGACGACAATCTCAAATGTGTTGATGAAACTCATGAATGATACCAATGCCACGTCAGCTATGCTCCTGGATAAAAGCGGCCAGGTGGTAGCGCTACAGGGTAACGGTATTCGTCGTGATGCAACAACGCTTGGTGCATTGTTGGCCGGTGTCTTCTCTTCTTCGCGAGAAGTTGCGAAACTGCTCAATGAGAAAGATTTCCGCAACATTTTCCAGCAAGGGGTGCAAGAGAATATCTACACCACTATGGTCGAGGAACAATGGCTGCTGGTCATTATTTTTGACAAGTTGACGCACATCGGGCTGGTCAAGGTTCTATCGAAGAAGGCTTCCGACGAATTGGGGCGTGTACTGGAACGTGTACGTAGTGACACCACTCGTACAAAGTCGTCTGTACTCAATCTTCAGTTTCGCTCGTCTGTCGAAGATACCATTGATCTGCTTTTCCGCGATTAGAGGAACCTATCGTATATGGCTCTCATCAATATTGCGACCCATGAGATCCACTGTAAGATTGTATATTACGGGATTGGATACTGTGGGAAGACAACGAATTTGCAACATGTGCATAGGAGCATCCATCCGAGTGCCAGGGGCGAGATGCTCTCTATCGCAACGGAGACAGAGCGAACGCTGTTCTTCGATTTCTTGCCATTGGATCTGGGAACGGTCCATGGCTTTCGCACGCGTTTCCATCTTTATACGGTGCCCGGTCAGATTCTCTACGAACGTACACGTCTCGCCGTGCTTAACGGTGCCGATGGGATCGTGTTTGTGGTAGATTCGCAGGCCGAGAAATTTGAAGAGAACATTCAGAGCATTGCCGAGCTTGATGCCAATATGCGGCGTATTGGAAAGGATCTGATGACATTTCCTCTGGTCATGCAGTGGAACAAGCGCGACATGCCCAATGCTTTACCGGTTCCTGTTCTGGAACGTTACCTCAATCGTATGCGGGTACCGAGCTTTGAAGCGGTAGCCTCTGATGGGCGAGGTGTATTTGCGTCTTTGCGTGCAATCAGCAAAAACGTGATGGCACAATTGTAGGTTCTGCTTTTACGCAACGGACGCTAGACGACGTATTTTTATTTCTGGTTGGTGGTTTGCGAGGGAGTGGTATTGGTGATGCCTGCGCTAACTCATGCATCTACAACCGAGACCACTCGTGGTATAACGATCTACGGTGTGGACTTTACCAGTGCTCCTTCTCGTCGCAAACCACTGACCTGTATCCGCTGTGACCTTTCCTCTACACTGCTCACTGTCCGCGATTGTCTTACATTCTCTGTGTTCGCACCCTTTGAGGCGTGGCTGGCACAGGATGGTCCCTGGCTGGCCGCCTGTGACTTCCCCTTTAGAATCTTCTGACCGGTCTGCTCTCTGTTATCTATGGTATCCATCTGAGCCTACAGAAAGAGCTGGAGCAGCATCTAATTGAAGAACGGTGTACTATCCGCGTAGCGTTGCAATTAAACGTTTAGGTTTCATGACCAGGTCTATCGCATGGGTAGGACTGTAGGCGATAATATCAGCGCCTTGTAGTGCACGCGTCGCTAGCCCTTCGGGTGTCAGGACCGCTACTCCAATAGCGGCGAGGCGCAGCATACTGCTATCGTTCACTCCGTTACCAAAGGCGATAACGTTAATGGGTCCCAGATTCTGTACATAACGCATTTTCTCCTCGCCACGTATGACCTTGTGAACAGCAAAACCCAGTGATTTTTCGAGGTCGGCATGATGTCCATAAGTGTCAGATGTCAGGAGATGGATGAAAAGCTGCTCTGAAAGTACCTGAAGCCGGTCCGCAATGCCCGGAATGGCGATTCCGTCGATCGCCAATGTCCCATTGATGTCAAAGACTGCATGTTGCAGCTCAAGTATTCCACGCTGAGGAATGTCAATTTCAATAGCCAACTTCTAAAGTTCTCCCTTTGTTATTGATAGATATCATTCAATTGTATGTCTGCTATTTACAGAATAGCGTACCGCTGGTCTCTTGTGCAAGTATTGTCTGCAAATAGGTACGCAAAAAGCTCCCCATAGCTTTACTGCGGGGAGCTTTTTCTACAGCTATCGAACTATTGAATGCGCTTTTTCTACAGCTATCGAACTATCGAATGAGTCGTTTCATTGGGCTTGCTTTGTATTACTTGCCTCGCTTGTCATCTCGTAGAGCGCTTAGAAGAAGCGACGGCGTTCTCTGCGTGGACGGCGAGCGTAGGTACCACGGCGATAGTAGCGATCACGACCACGGCTATAGACTCGATGATAGAACAGGCCACTCCAAAGTGCTACAAAGATGGCTGCGACAATCAAAGATGTCAGCAGTGGGGCACCAGCGATATAGTAGTCGTTTGCCAGGTGAATATTTAGGAGACCGACAAAGATAAACATGGCAATAAAACCGATAATCATCGCTCCGACAATACCATCAGGGGCGCGACGTCGTGCGATAGCCTCGCCGAGAAAACCGCCGATGGCTGCAATAATGAGCCAGACAATCAGACCTGTAACTGAAAAGTGCATGCTGTAACCTCCTTGTTATATAATGTTTATAATTCCGTATTTTCTAAGTTAAGTACGTTTGTCCCAATGTTTTCGCTTCAAAACTCTGCTGCTGTCCGGTGTTGTGCAGGGAAAGCCGGCGAGTTATATGAGCGCGACCATACGATGATTGCATGGTCACGCTCATAGGGTGGTCTTGCTGAATGCTAGCTTAGCGCATAGAGACGCGGTTTACTGGCCTGTGTTATGGTTTGTGTGGCGCCCATACCCGCAAGTGTCAGAGCGGCGGCAAGACGGATCGTACGGGCTTGCTGAGGCTGCTGCATAAGCTTAAAGAGTTGTGGAATTGTTGCTGGATCGTCGAGCTGGACAAGGAGCCAGGTGACGGCTTCGCGCTCGGCTTCATCGTGGTTCTGCAGGGCATGCACCAGTTGGGTCGCGAAGGGTGGACCGTAATGTGTGTGGCATGCCATGAGTCGCTGGCGTAGTTCGCTCGTACTCAATGTACTGGTATTGGTCAGGTCTATGAACTCGTGGATCTTACTGCGAAGATTTATACGAGACTCAAGCTCAAAAACATTCCAACCATCGTTCTTTATGTCTATAGCGGTCTCTGAGAGTTCTGAGAGTAGCTGGAAGGGCCTGTCGTCCCATCTTTCCATCAAGTGATGTCCTTTCAATGCGATTGCCTGGGCGCGCGTGTAAAGCATGCAAGGAGCAAGGTAAGGTAGCCCTTTATGCAAACGCGTCCTGGTGGTTGTGTAGTAGAGAGTACAGTTCGTGCAGGCCTTGTTGTGCACCCTGACGTTGCTCAGGGGTTAATACGGCTGCTGCAAATTCGTCTTCATCGAGCAGTAGTGGTTGCCCGTCCGGTCTGATCCAGAGATCCAGGTAGAGGTCCACCTGTTTGATAGTCTCCTGCGTATTTATGTGGTATACATGAGCAGGCTCAGCAATATTGCAATACCAGCCTTTACGTGTACCAGATGTGTTTGCAATATCAAAAATATTATACCAGCGATCTGTATAGTAATACTCTATAAAGCGATCACCAGTTTCAAAACGTGTATAGCCCAGATCCCGCTCAGCCATTGTCCAGAATGCCTGAATGACGATGCGGTGGGCATCGCGAGCAATCACCTCGCCACTATAACGGAGCATTTCAGCGCCTTGTGGATTGAGCTTAATGACAGTTAACATCTTCCCTCATACTGAATGAATGGGATTGCTCCTCAAACACGTGGAGTGTGTTTTGCAATAGCTAGTGTAGCTTACTTTCAAGGCGGTTGCAAGAGTTGAGATGCTGTCGCCATCCTCTCTGTGTATGCGATATGACATCCCTGTCGTAGTGTTTTACTAACCCAGGTGCGCTACCAGGCGTAGCGCTGTATATTGTGTAAGCTCTCATTGAGGTGACGCACAAGAACTTCACTATCATCTGCCAGTGCAGGAGCTTCTAGACTCAAGTTGCCATGAAAACCTGCGTGTTGGAGTCGTTGAAAGAAGCGGGCAAAGTCGATATTACCCTCACCGGGGTGTAGATACACACGCTTGCCATTCAGAAATGGTTGTCCATCGGAGTCCTTGATATGGACATGATGGACGCGATCGCTCTCCCAGAGCCATGGTGTCTCGAAGATTGTATCCAATTGCTTATAATTTGCCAGGAACTCGGTATCGAGTGCGATATGGCAACGTGGATCGCATTGCAGGGCACGTTTAATATTGCTCAGTGGATCGTAGTGCCGACCAGGAATAGTTTCGATTGCCAACTCTATCTCATAACGGGCTGCCTCATCGTAGCATTGGCGCAACACCGAAAGGTTGTTGTCGAGATTATCATCCAATTCGGGCCAGTTCCAGAGGTGGAGTACAAGGAGCTGTGTATTGAGCATCTGGCCCAGGCGAAAGTTTTCTATCAGGCATTGAACGCCGCGTTGCCGCTCAGCCGGATCGTCCTGTCCAAGCAGGGTCCCGATACTTTTTTCGCCATGCATCGCAGGAAAACGGAGTCCCGAGTTGTGTAGTGCTGTACCAATCTTCTCTATCTCAGTATACCAGGAGGGATAGAACATCAACTCGAAGCCAGCAACATCTAGAGCCGGACCGTACTGGAGGACTGCCTCGTAGCCGGTGTGGTCAGGATAACGGCTAAATGCTCCGGTTGAGCACAAAATAGTAATTGATTGACTCATGCTGAAAAGTGTCTCCATGATAGGTATAACAGATATATACGTTGCTCTTTCCAATAGAGCGTACTGCCGATCCGTGCACTCGCATACGCAGGGTGCGTGAGCACGAGCGACGAAAGTTGCATAGGTCTTCTGTACAAGATCTTATTGTATGCAATAAATGAGCTGTGTGTAAACATGAAGACGCACATCTTGCGACGTCATTAAAAAGAAGCTGTGAACAGCGGCACTGATGTGTGGTTTGCGGGTATACCGGGTATACAATGTAGCTATACTCTTGCAGAGAAAAAGAGCTTTACGTTATACTGAATAACATGTTGAATCTGGATTTTGTTTGCCAGCATCCGCAAATCGTACGTGAAGCACTGCGAAAACGGCACGATGCGCGGACTATAGATGATATCTTACAGTTGGCTTCACAGCGGCGCGCTTATGCGACGGAATGTGATGGTTTTTATGTTGAGCTAAAGGCGCTCAAAGGGCAGATTAGTGCCGTGCCAATTGCAGAGCGTGATCTCTTTAATGTCCGAGTGAAGGTGATGAGTGAAGAGATTCGGAGATGTGAGCTCCAGATTGCGGATAGGGATAGCCGTCTGCACTTCTTATTGCTTAATCTGCCGAATATCCCCCATTCCAGCGTACCCTTTGGGGCAGCAAACGATCCAGATGAGGAGATACATCGGTGGGGGGAGCGTGCGACCTTTTATTTTGATCCTCAGGCACACTGGGATGTGGGGACACACCTGGGGATGCTGGATATAGAACGAGGGTCACGGATTGCAGGGAGCCGCTTTGTGCTGCTCAAAGGGATGGGTGCACGTCTGGAACGCGCGTTAATTACGTTTATGCTGGATGTGCATACCCGTCAACATGACTATACTGAGATCCTACCACCACAACTGGTTAATCGTGCTGCCATGTTTAGTGCGGGTCAGTTTCCGAAGTTCGAGGATCAGGTATATCAGTGTACTGATGAGTTGTATCTCAATCCGACGGCAGAGGTTCCACTGGTCGGTATGCATGCCGGTGATATCTTTGCGGAGGGTGAGTTACCTTTACGTTATGTCTCATGGACAACCGCGTATCGGCGTGAAGCTGGTTCATCATCTCGGCAGACACGAGGTTTGCTACGGCTGCATCAGTTTAATAAAGTGGAGCTATTCCAGTATGTGGCACCGAGCGAATCCTATGGAGCGCTCTCGCAGATGTTGCAACATGCGGAGACAATTCTCCAGCAATTGGAGCTCTCTTATCGTGTTGTAGCACTTAACAGTGCACATCTGCCGTTCTCAGCTGCGAAAACCTTTGATATCGAAGTCTGGATGCCAGCACAGCATGAGTATGTAGAAGTATCGTCGGTCAGCAATTGTGAAGCGTTCCAGGCACAGCGTGCGTGTATTAAGTATCGTGCAGGCAAGCATGCTCATGCCCATTATGTGCATACGCTCAATGGTTCAGGGCTAGCCGTCGGGCGTACGATGGCAGCGATCTTAGAGACCTATCAGCAAGCGGATGGTTCAGTCGTTGTACCCAAGGTACTGCGACCTTATATGCAGACCTCGCTGCTGGTGCCATCCGACAATGCATAGAACAGCGTCTATAAACATATTGAACGAGAAGTACTGCGAACGGAGAAGGAAACGCGAGCGACCATAGATAGTCAGAGCAAGTAATAGGGGAGCAAGGGAGGGGATTTTAAGGACCTTTGGGGAAATTACTTGCAAACCCCCTTCCCATCTTACCATAGTTGTGGTATAGTTATTTGCGGAAGGATGGCAGAGTGGTCTATTGCGGCTGTCTTGAAAACAGCTGGGTGAGAGCCCCGGGGGTTCGAATCCCTCTCCTTCCGTTCTAGAGCAGATAACATCTGCTCTAGATTTGTCTTAGCTACTTTTCCCCAATTTCAGGTTATATGGGAAGCAAAACAGGTTGAAGAAACAATAAGCCCTGTCCTGACGTGCAGATACAAAATGGTTGTCTTTGCGACGAGTTCTTGTCTTTGCAGCGAGTTCTTGTTTTTGCAGCGAGTTCAATATAGACACAAGTTCTTTATGCGCGAATAACCATAATAGTGTGACAGTTATAGTTGACTCTCGTGCAAGTAATATATATCTATTATCTATCGTTTTGAGGGATGTATACTACTCGGGAGCCGTTTTCTGGACGGACGGTGAAATATTGTGTCGTTGATAGGTACGTTAGAGCAGTTCGGTTTAACAAATGTCTTACAGCGCTGTGAACGTTATGAAAAAACCGGTTTACTGATCCTCAAACAAGGTCCAAGTTGGATCGAATTTTATTTGAGCGCAGGCCATCTCCTCTGCGTTGGTCCTTTGCGTGCAAATGCCAATCTAGGCGAACGCCTTCTGCATGATAGAATAATTTCACAACGCTCTTTGCAAGAGACGTTAGCAACACTGCACCCCACCGAAATCACCGAATCTCAATTTGCGCGAGCCTTACTCGAACGGGGTTATGTGAGTCGTGATCAGTTGCGTTTGTGGACGATCAATAATACGGTAAATGTTTTAATGGTGCTACAGACCTGGACAACAGGTGAGATGTATTTTGATGAAAATGTAGTTCCTCCTGCTGATCGCCTGCTCGTTTCTATGTCTCTATCTTCGTTACTCGAACGTGCTGCGTCAGCTTTGCCGGCGGCTCCGAAGCCAGCCGAACCTGTACAGCCGAAGGCACCTGTGCAGCCGTTGCAGAAGTCCCCAACCCCCGTGCAGCCTACTCCTGCCCGATCTATACCACCGATGCAAGTTACACCCACGGGACAGCCTTCTGCGCCAACTCCGCATTTTACTATGGCTCCCCCGGCACCGCCAGTTCAGCATACGCCACCGATGGTTCCAGCCACACCGTCGCCCGATGTCGCCCGCGTTCCAACTTTAATGAGCGCGTCGCAGTTCCTTGATGACTCATCTTATCGTGTACCGATGCAGGCCAGCCCAGCTCGTCCAGCAGAGCCCGCGCGCCCAGCAGAGCCAGCCCGTACCAATACCGGTGCATTGCATGATCCAGGTACACTATCTGCTTCTGAGCTCTTTGCTGGTCTCGACTTTGGTTCATTATCGGCGGCTGAACTGGTGCCCACACCAGATTTTGATGCTATGCCCGCATCCGATCCCGCTGCTTTAACCAGTACCGTGTCCCCCAGAGATACCGGACCTGCGAAGCTCGACTCTGGCTTTCTCTCGTTCTTTGGTTCAGTAGATGACAGTGCGAATAATGGTCTCCTGCCAGCGGTGCCAGTTGCGCAACCACAGCCACCCAAGCGTATCGATACCTCTTTTATGCGTCCAGAGATGGTGCTACTGCCAGCGGATCTTTCGGCGTATCGTGAGCAGAATCCACAGGTTCAACTAACTCCTGATCAGTGGTGCCTATTGACGCACGTAGATGGGCAGACCCCATTGGCTGTCATCTGCCAGGCGCTAAATGCCGCATCGGAACTGGTCTGCCAGGTGACCGGAGAATTGATTGCCGAAGGATTGGTTTATCCTTCATTGCCAGATGCTAATCAATCCTCGGAGTCTTCACCAGTTTCACATGAACTGGTTGCTTCAGGTCTGGGGAATGGCTATGTCGCCCCCGGTTATGCATCAGCGACAGCTTCACCCTGGTCTGCTTCAATGCCTGCTGTGCCACCTGCGCCACCTGGGCCTGGAAAGCCTGTCGAGACCGAGTCGCAGTGGGGTAATGGTGGCAATGGCGCGATCTTTGTGCCTGGACGTGGTTGGGTCGCGGCACCACAGCCTATGCAGCCTTTGCAATCGAATGGCTCAATGGGTATGGGCGCTCCGCAATCACAGCAGAACGGCGGACAGAGTGGCATGTATGCTGCACCAGTCTATGGGAACGGCTATTAATCCTGTTGACGTTGTGCTCGTTGCTGTCAGAGATCTGTAAGGATTGGGCAAGAGCTATGAGAGGGTAGTACTGCGAGCGTCTCCGGCGGTTTAGCTCGTTGTATGGTACGTAGTACGTATATATGGGAGGATAGGTGGTGGTTGGCGTGTTCAAGCCTGGAACAAAGATATCTGTACAAGTGCCTCATTATGTCGAGGGTGATGATCCTATTGCTGGTTTGCTTGTTGGACAGAGTTCTGTGATGCGCGATATTGTAAAGATAGTGCGTCAGATTGCTCAGTATCCGGCGACGACTGTATTATTGCAAGGTGAGAGCGGCACCGGGAAAGATGTGGTGGCGCGTGCTATCCATCGCCTGAGTTATCCACCGCATGCTCCATTTATCCCGATTAACTGCGCTGCAATCCCTGAGACGCTTTTAGAGACTGAACTTTTTGGCGTCGAGGCTGGCGCCTTTACCGATGCCAAGGTCTCGCGTGACGGTTATATTGCGCGCGCGGATCAAGGAACGCTCTTCTTAGATGAGGTTGGCTCGATGCCTCTGGTACTGCAGGCGAAACTGCTACGGTTTCTGGAGACACGAACTATTCGACGCGTTGGGGGGACCAGAGAGCAGCATGTCCAGTTGCGCGTCATTTCTGCGACGAATGAAGACCTGCCGACCGCTGTTGCAGACAAGCTATTCCGTGAAGACCTCTACTATCGCTTAAAGGTTATTACCATTGCAATGCCTCCGCTGCACGAACATGCAGAGGACATCGAGTTGTTGGCCTTACACTTTCTCAACGAAGAGAGTTTACAGCGCGGCACAGAGATTCGCTTAAGCGCTGAGGCGCTCGCTCTATTGAAACAGTACTCCTGGCCTGGTAATATTCGCCAACTACGCGGTGTCATTGAATTGGCCTGCATATTATGTAATGATCTGCTTATCCAGCCTGTCGATCTACCTGATGTCATCCATGATCTACAGCAGGTTGGCCGACGTACACATGCCGCACTCTTGAATATTCCCCAACAGATTCAGCTCCCCTCCGATGGTGTTGATATGCCAGCCTTTCTTATGGATATTGAGCGCGTACTGATCCACCAGGCACTTGAACGTTGTGATGGCAATCAGGTACGCGCCGCTGCTCTGCTGGGTATCTCAAGAGACCAGTTGCGCTATCGATTATTGCGCTAGCTCTACCTCTGGCCAATCGAGCATAATCGCCATTGCCGTGCCACCCGGAGGGATACTCTCGCCGTTTTCTGGCACGATAACCAGTGCGTTCGCGTTGCGTAGCGAGGTCATAATATGTGAGCCCTGGTTGCCTGTTGGGTGTGCGACAAGCTGTCCCTGCTGCCACTCGACGTGCGCCCGCACATAGTGGCGACGCGAGGCTCGGTCGGGAATGCCCTGTTCAACGATCACCGGAGCCTGCGGCTTGATGATACGCTGCTGACCCTGCATCTTACGAATGACTGGACGTGCAAAGAGTTCAAATGTAACTGCCGTAGAGACAGGATTGCCTGGTAGTCCGATCAGTGGGACACTGCCAATATGACCAAATGCTACTGGTTTGCCGGGGCGCATATTGATACGCCAGAACTCCATCTGACCCTCTTCTGTAAGAACCTGCTTTACCAGATCAAAATCACCGACCGAGACACCACCCGACGTAATGATGAGATCACAGGTAACAGCCTGCAAAAATTTCTCATGCAGGCTTGCCAGCGTGTCTCTCGCTACACCCAGACGGATCGGTTCGGCACCAGCGCGCCGGACAGCGGCTTCGATCAGGTAACTATTGCTGTTGCGAATCTTTCCCGGTTGCAGTGGCTGATCGACATCAATAATCTCATCGCCAGTTCCGAGAATGGCCACGCGTGCACGCCGTATAACAGGAACCGTGGCCCAACCAAGCGTCGCGAGGATCCCAATCTCCCAGGGACCGATCTCTGTGCCTGCGGTGAGCACCGTCTGTCCACGCTGCATATCCTCGCCGGCCAGGCGAATATTATTGCCAGGGGCTACCTCAGATAGAATGTCGACCTGTGCCTCTTGTGTGCGCGGCTCTGACGAGGATACTGATTGTGTCAGCTCAACCTGGATAACTGTATCAGCCCCCTCAGGTACCGGGGCACCAGTCATGATGCGGAGAGCAGTACCGGGTATAACGACCTGTTGCGCTACATAGCCAGCGGCTACTTCACCGATAATGCGCAGGCGTGCTGGTTTGCCTTCATGTGGTCGGCTGTCCTGGCTTTTGAGCGCGAAGCCGTCCATCGCCGAGTTCGCGAAGGGTGGAATGTTCTCTTGCGCGATAACATCTCTGGCTAATACCAGGCCGATCGCCTCTGAAAGCGGGACTGATATTGTTGGCAATGAAGTAATATGCTTCAGGATACGAGTGCGAGCTTCTTCAACACTGATCATAGCAAGACCTTCTTTTCTAACGAAGAGAAGCCTGGCTCACATAAATAAACAGTGATGCCAGGCTTCTCTAGAAATAAGTACCTCGTACGGGATTCGAACCCGTGATCTCCGCCTTGAAAGGGCGATGTCCTAGGCCGCTAGACGAACGAGGCGAAGGTTTTTTGTTGTGTCTCCAACGAACAGGATTATAGCGTACTGTGGAGACATTGTCAAGCTCCACAACAGCAAGATTGGCAATGGCAAAGAGAGAGGACGAAACCTGTCAACTATCAAGGGAATAGTTCCTTTCTTTTTCTCATCATATAGATTTTTTACACTACTGTTTATAATCTATTGTTGAGATCCTTTATACTATATAGTGTACTATATTTTAAGGTAATAATATGGTAGGTATGAGTATACAGGTGCTTTGTACTGTGTTACAATACGCCTGATTTAACGCTGAAATTAGCACTTGAGGTAAGTAATATGTCGAAATCAAAGCAGGGCACGTCTGCTGCCGAACGGCGCGCTCAGGAACGCCAGCAGCGTCAAAATATGCAAAATCAGGCGCGCAACCCGGGTAAGGAACGTCGGTATCAGAAACGCAGCGATCCTGTTCGGCTCTGGCTACTCATCGCTGGTGGGCTAGTCATCCTGATTCTTCTTGTGGTAGTTGGCTCAATCTTTTTATCGAATCGTAGCCAGCAAGAGGCAGTGAAATCGGCCACACCTGATGTCTTTCACCAGATTACCAATCTCAGTCCAGATCTTCTGAACCGTGTCGGGAGCGGTGATACCGATAAGAGTGTGGCTCAGGTCCTAAAACCTGTGAAGAATACACCTGTCTTGAAGGGGCCAGATGGAAAGCCAGAAGTTTTCTTTATGAGTGGGGAGTTCTGTCCTTTCTGTGGCGCACAGCGCTGGGCGTTGACAATCGCACTCAGTCGTTTTGGCACGTTCGATAAACCGTTGACCCCTATTCTGTCCGGTGAAGATAAAGTTCCTACCTATTCCTACTATCAGCATACGTACAAGAGTAAATATATTGACTTTGTACCGGCTGAGGTAAGTGATAATACGTTCCCTAACCCTAACGCTTTGCAGACATTGACAAAGGCCCAAATTCAGCTGGTTAATACATATGATGCGCCGCCCTACGTCAACGCAGATAGCAAGGGCAGTTTCCCCTTTATGAGTGTCGGCAATCAATATGTAACGACTGGTGTTTACTTCTCACCAACCTTGTTGGTTGGTACAAGCTACGATCAGATTCTGACCGCGATAAAAGATCCGACCAGCGATCTCTCACGTGCCATCCTGGGTTCTGCCAACTATATCACTGCCCAGATCTGCCAGATTACGCAGAACCAGCCGGGCAGTGTCTGTAACGCTGGCGCGATCCCTCCGTTGCAGCAAAAGCTTCCGAAGGCCTCTGTAAGTGCACTTTCCACTACTCAGCTAGCTGTGCTTGATCTGCCACGGTCGACGCTGCTGGATCGTAAAAGCGCATAAGCGTCTCTACTCATAGGAAGGAGCATATCCTTTCTGGCTGGCGGCATGGAGCAGTATCCATGCCGCTTTTGGCGTGTGTGCGAGATGGAAGCAGTCCGATTTTTCCTGATAATACCGCTTGTTTGTCATGTGTAACATCTGTGTTACAATACGCCTTAACCGAGACGAAACTTTCTATTTGAGGTAAGTACGATGTCGAAAACGAGGCAGAATGTAACGGCTACGCAGCGGCGTTCTCAGCGCCGTAAGAAGCGTCAAAGTGTGCAACAGGCTCAGCAGACTCAAGCGCACAGTCAGCGTACCAATGGGGGACGCCAGCAGCAGAAGCGCCGTAATCCACTGCTGAGCTGGCTAGGGATTGCTGGTGGCTTATTGGTGCTAGTCATCATTGTGATCGTAGCTGCGACATGGGTGTCGAATCAGAATAACCAGAAGGCAGCCATACCTGCGACATTGAGTGATTTTCAGCAGATCACGAATGTGAGCCCTGCTCTACTCAACCAGATTGCGGGCGGTAGTGTCGATAGTGATGTAGCTCAGATTGTCAAGCCAGTCAAGAGCACTCCGATCTTGCAGGGGCCTGCTGGGAAGCCTGAAGTGTTTTATATGGGTGGCGAGTTCTGTCCTATCTGTGCCGCGCAACGCTGGGCGTTGACGATTGCACTCAGCCGTTTTGGAACCTTTGAGAAGCCATTAGCCTCTATCTCGTCCGCTGAAGATAATGTTCCCACTTTCACCTACTATAAGAGTTCGTATAAGAGCAATTACATTGATTTTGTTCCAGTAGAGATTTATGCTAATAGCAGCCCTAATTATGTCCCTCTGCAAAAGATGACAGCGGCTCAGCAAAAAATCGTCAATACGTACGATGCACCACCGTATGTCAGTTCAGATAACAGTGGAGCGTTCCCTTTTATTAGCGTTGGCAATCAGTATGTATCGACCGGTACATACTACTCGCCAGAGCTACTGATCGGTCAGAGTTATAATCAGATCATTGCTGCCATGAAGGATCCGACCAGTAGTACCTCAACTGGTATGCTGGGAGCTGCGAACTACCTTACCGCTGAGATCTGCCAGATTACGCAGAACCAGCCAGGCAACGTCTGCAATTCCGATGGCGTCTTTCATGTATCACAAAAGTTGCCCAAAACATCGGCGCTTGTCGATCCAGCAACGCAGTTGGCTGCGCTCGCTCAACCAGAGGCAGCGTGGGTAGAACAGAAACGCTCCTAGCATAGCGTTCCCTGCACATTACATAGTCGTATGTAAAATGATGCTCTGGTTAGCGGTATGGACAACGCTCTATACCGCTTTTTGGTTTCTGAATATGTATGGGGTATGAGACACGACCGAATCTGTAGCGTGTTTGCGCCCCTTACGTTTTCGCTGATACAATGAGAGATAATTAGCTGCCTTCCAAGTCAGGGATGGTGACAGCGTTGGTTGTATGAGAGATAGCAGGGTTGTGTGGTAATATCGCAAGATATCTCGTGGGAAGCGTAGCGCACAAGCTCAAGCACATAGTTATACACTTTAGATATGCATATGGATAGTCAACGATATGGATAGTCAACGACGAACTTCACAGAACATCTTCTCCGCAATGGTGCTGATTAGTTGGACCTATCTTCGTGCACAGTGGCGCTTCTTCCGTTGGCGTCGCACCCTCCTGAATTATCTCAAAGCAGTAGAAAGTAAACAAGTACGTATGAAACAGACATTACTTATTGTCCGGCATGGTCAGACGACCTGGAATGTTGAACACCGTTTGCCGGGTCAGTTACCGGGCGTGGCGTTGAATGATACCGGACGAGAGCAGGCGGAACGGTTGGCCGAGGCCTTGAAGGTGTTACCGGTTAGTTCAATTATTAGCAGCCCCCTTGAACGTGCCCTCAATACGGCTGAATATATCGCGCGTATACACTCGCTAGAGATTTATAAAGAGCCAGCTTTGATGGATACGAATGTGGGACGTTGGGCCGGGCAGACGATTGAAGAGGTCTCGAAGAATGATCCTGACTGGAAAGAGTATGTGAAGAATCCAACGATCGCGCCAGAGGGGATTGAGACATTTCCACAGGTGGAGCAGCGTGTCATTGCCGCTGTTGAGCAGTGGTTGGCACGCGATGATATCGGTGCATATCCTACCTTTGTTGCTCATGCGGACGTTGTTAAGCTCCTCCTGGCTCACTATATGGGACTGGATGCTAGCCGTGCCGGGACGTTGCATATCGATAATGCCTCTGTAAGTCTGGTTGAGCTTGATACAGAGCATAAAGATCAGCAGCCGCATATCGTTGCAGTGGGATGGACGCCGAAACCGGGTTGGTTGAAGGTGCCTACCTCAGAAGAAAAGAAGCCTGTCCAGGAGCAGAAGTCGGCGGATGCACAGCAGGGCCAGGAGGCTCAGGAGGCTGGTGAGCAGAAGTCATAAGCTCTGGAGCAGGTCTTGCTTCACTCAGCGGAACGAATTGTCTATCTATTGAGATCCATTGTCCATTACCTGTTACTTGCAGTGTCCTGGTTTGACTGAGCACTTGAGCAATTGGTGATGTGTCGTGTAGCCGTTATAATAATTGCTAACGGTGCCTGGAAGGGAAACACTATGTTTGATCCTCGTGACCCTTATGAAAGATATTACTGGCATTATGAATCGCGGCGGCAGCTTTCTATGGCGCAAATTATTGCATTGGAGAGTGTTGACGCTCAGACGGTAGGCCTGATCTGGTTGCTCTTAGAGCACGGTGCTTCGTTGATGGTGGCAGGACCAACCGATCCACAGCCTGGCGTAGGGAAGACAACGACGCTAAATGCATTATTGCAATTTCTTCCTGAAGGGACAGCAATTGCGTACATGTCTGGCATGTATGAAAATTTCTCATTTACGCATATTCCTGATATCGATCCTGCGACAACATATGCACTCTGCAACGAAGTGAGCAATCATCTGCCGATCTATATGTGGGGGCGTATCGCACGTCGGTATCTCTCTTTGCCAGGTCAGGGTTTTCATGTTGCTAGCAGCTTGCATGCGGATACTATCGATGATGTGCTCTCAATATTTCGGCATGATCTGCGTCTTACTGCGCCGGATATACGTCGCCTGGGTCTGATCGTGAATATCGGTCTGGTCGGACACGCTTATCCTGCCCGCCGACGCTGGTTCACTACGCACTTTATGCAACCAGAGATTGATATCGCGCGACCAGATGAAGCGCTCCCTGTACCTCTCTCGCTCTGGAACTCATTTGATGACACGTTTGAGTATGCTGATGCGCCAATATTACAGGATCTTGCGCGCTGGTGTGGCCTCTCCGATGATGAGTTTAATGCGGCCCTGGCTCTCAGAGTGGCCTGCCTACAAGAGCTCGCGCAAAACGGTGGCGTTGATACGCAAGATATGTATGATGCCATCAACGAGTTGCGTGCTAAAGAATAAGGGTGCTGAGGCCAATTCTAAGATGTGTAGGGCTATAGAGTGTTGTTGGAACGTATGAGAATTAATGGAGGTTTTTAATGTCTATACTTTTAATACCGGAGATGGGGCAGGCTGCCAGCGAAGGCCGTTGGCCGCGTATCTGCAATCAAGCTAACTAGGAGAGCATGAAGGAAGAGGAGTCGACTTCTTATGTCGTATACTGTCGCTATGCTCTGTATCCATACGTCTCCGCTCGATACACCGGGGAAGACGAAGGATGCAGGGGGCATGAATGTCTATATACAAGAATTAGCGCGCGAACTGGCGCTGCAAGATATAAAGGTTGATATTTATACACGCCGTACTGATGCGCAGACCCCCCTGGTCGTCTCAGTACAGCCCAATGTACGGGTGATCCATATTAAGGCAGGTCCCCTGGCTCCATTGCCTAAAGACGAACTATATCAATATACCCCTACTTTTGCCCGCCATGTTGATGAGTTTCGCCGCCGTGAAGGGATTCACTACGATATCATTCATAGTCACTACTGGATCTCGGGTGTTACTGCTATGCGCCTGGCCTGCCATTGGGGCATCCCTCATATCACCATGTTCCATACGATGGGTCGGTTGAAGCAGACGGCGAACCCGGATGCGCCAGAGCCACCACTCCGTCTGGAGATGGAGCAGCGCCTGCTCCACCATGTCGATCGTGTTATCACCGCGACGAATGATGAAAAGAATCAGATTCTGCGCTGTTGTAGCGCAACCACTGGGCGCGTCGCGACAATCCCCTGCGGTGTTGATTTGCAGTTATTTACGGCTCATGAGAAACATGAGGCACGTCGACGCCTGGAACTAGATCCTCATACACCAGTAGTACTCTTTGCTGGTCGCCTAGATCCTTTTAAAGGGCCGGATCAACTGCTGCAAGCGGCAGCCTTGATGCGCCAGCCAGCACAGATTGTGATCGTGGGTGGCAAGCTATGTGGAGATAAAGATCTACAGCAATTGCGTCAGTTAGCGCATACGCTCGGCATTGAGCAGCGCGTCTCCTTTGTCGGAGCACAGCCTCGCGGTAAGATGCCCCTATTTTATAGCGCTGCTGATGTTACCGTGGTCCCCTCGTATCATGAGACTTTTGGCCTGGCGGCTGTGGAATCGTTAGCCTGTGGTACACCTGTAGTCGCGACCCGCGCTGGTGGTTTGATGACCGTCGTACAGCACGGCGTCTCCGGTCTTCTGGTACCACGCTGGCCGGGAGCCTTCGCCGAGCGTATAGATCTCCTGTTACGTGACAAAGAATTGCATGCGCGCATGAGTGCCAACGCCCGTCGTTCGGTTGAGCAGTTTGGCTGGCATTGTGTTGCTCTGCAGGTGAGTGCAGTCTACGAGGAACTGGTCAGCGATGGATACAGTCTTGTTGCGCTTTAAGGTTTAGAGGAAACAGGGACATACACACACACAACAAAAAGAACAGGAGCTATAGTATGGATTTAGGACTTACTGATAAAGTAGCGATAGTTACAGGTGGAAGCGCTGGCATCGGGCGTGCAACAGCCCTGGCGCTGGTGAAAGAAGGTGCAAAAGTTGCAATTGCCGCGCGAAATGAACAGCGGCTGCAACAAACGCTTGCCGAGCTACAGGCAGCGGGAGGCGAGGGTATCGCAATTGTTGCTGATCTTACAAAAATTGAAGATGTACAGAATGTAGTCACACAAACAATTGCACGACTTGGTCGCATCGATATCCTGGTCAATAACGCAGGTAGTGCGATGGGAGGCCCATTTCTGGACATTCCCGACCAGCAATGGTTTGATGGCATGCAACTCAAATTCTTTGGTTATGTACGCATGGCCAGGGCAGTGATACCACATATGCAACAGGCTGGCAGCGGTCGTATCATCAATATTATAGGCGGTGCGGGTAAGGAGCCAGATCCCGGTTTTTTAACTGGAGCTGCAACGAATGCAGCGCTACGCAATTTTACAAAAGGTTTAGCGCTCGAACTTAAAGAGCATAATATTCTGGTCAACGCCATCAGTCCGGGCTCAACACGTACACAGAGGATGGTACGCTTAATGGAACAGAGAGCACAGCGGCTTGGCGTCTCACTAGAAGAAGTTGAAAAAACAACGACAAAAAATTTTGTAGGAGGGCACATCACAGAACCCGAAGAGATAGCCGCCGTTGTGCTTTTCCTGGCTTCAAAACAGGTAGTGACTCTGACAGGTACAGAGATCGACGTCAATGGTGGCACCTCACATGGGCTCTAACATCAAGTAAACTATTTCTATCCTGGCGAACGAGAGGAGATGCAGGGAATATCATCCCCACAAATCCCCTCTCGCGTCCACCACAAATGCTGATTTATAGATATAAAAAGTTCATCACACTCGCTGAAAGAGATGACAACTGTAGAGTAAAATTTTAAACCAATTGTCTTGCTCGCTAGCCTTTAGCGTAATCTGAGGGAAAACGTAGCGACCCCTACTAGCCCTCCCTTCTGCATTCCCTCAAATGGTGCGCGTCATATGCCAGACGTCAGGGATCCTTAGGACAATACTGACAATCTGACACTTTTCTCTGCGGTGATACGTATAGTTAGCAACGACATTGATAGAAAAATGAACGGCTAGCAAGCAACCTTATAGCAAGAGTTGATCGATTGCTGATCACAGGCTGTGCTTAAATTGAATGGATAGTTGTTTTTTTTGCTTCCTATAATTGCATAGGAAGCATAGATGTTCTAGACTATGTAGATGTATTGCCTGGTAGATACAGATCGCTCTTCTTAAGGCTAGACTTTCACCTATCTCTGTGGTATACTCTCTTGCAAGAGTAAGAGACATTCACGAATGAAACGTCAATCCTACGAGCTTATTATGCGATGCGTTCTAATAATGATAGAATGGTTAGCGCGTGGGAGTAGAACTCAGGCGGCGTCTGAGCAGAGGTGGAATGCGTATGTGCATAGTCTCAAGAAAAGTCAGGATACTGAATGCGATAGTAGCGGATGCGACTGAGACTGAGTTCGAGACACTGGATTCCACCAACACGATGCCATAAGATATACACTGGGGACAAATTGCCCTGGTGTTTTTTTTATTACCGTGAATGCGACAGCGCGCTGATTATAATGGGCTCATAGAACATGTAACATTCTTTAGCACGTTTATGACAACGACTTCATTGCTTCATAACGGAGTACGTACCTATTTGTGGTGGCGAAAGGAGGACGTTCACGTTTCTTTTCGAAAAGTCGGTGCAAGAACAATAGAAGCTATGCTTCTCAGCGTATACAAATAGATTTGCATGTGGCTGAGTGGTGGCTAGAATCGAAGGAGAGTGCATCATGAACTCAAGTATGGTCAACAAGATCGCAAAAGCGAAACGCTACGCGGAAGAACCAGAGCGCATCCAGTTCACACGTTTCGAAGCCAGTTTCCAGGGCGAAAACGATGTTCATACGACGACGTATAATGATGGAGAATGGCAGTGTACATGCCGCTTCTTCCACGACTGGGGTGATTGTTGCCACACGATGGCGATGCAGCGTGTTCTCGGTGTGACAATCCCTGCGGCCCATCGTCATGGTGCCCTGAGTGGATTAGGAACCGGCCCTCTCGCACACTAACAGCGCTGTATTTATTGCGTACAGTGCGCTATCTATTCTGGTCTTGATTGTGTTCGTAGTTGAGTCTGTACTCTGTGAATGTAGTAAAAGTAAAAAAACGAGCAAAAAGATGAGGCATGTGCAGGCGAAAAGCCCGCTGCCTCATCTTTTTTGTGCAGGTGAGTGGAAACCCACAAGCGTTGTCTTTGGTTTCAGCAAGTCCTTTTTAAAGCAAGACAAAATAAAGTACGATAATAGTGGTGATAAAGAGTACGGCCAGGACGCCGATCAGTGTCAGGTCGCGTTTGACATAGGCAAAATGTTCCGCTGTAACCATCGCAGAGGCATTGCGCTGCTGTTGCGCACGTTGTGAAGACTGGCGACGAGCTGCGAGCCGTGCGGATGCGCTGGTTTTTGTGGTTGGACCTGAGGCACTGGAAGGTGTTATTGGAAGCTCGGCTACAGCTGTTGTAGCGGCGGCTGGTGTAGCAACTTTCTTCTCGGCAGTTTTTCGGACTGGCTCGGGTGTTGTCTCTGTCGTTGTTGCACTTACAGCGCTTGTCTGGGTATCCGGGGTTGGAGCATCGATATCTGTTTCAGTGTACGTAATATCATCTGCAGCGGATTCGGTTGCAGGGCGAACCAGTTCAAAGCTTTTCTGCTTCTGGCGCTGCACCGCGCGTGCGGCTGGTGATTTTTTCGGCATAGTGGTTTCCTACTCCTTACTCGCTAACCTGCGCCATATGGCAGGTCCTCCGAGGTAGTATGATCGATTCTTTAGATTAGTATAAGATAGCGCATGCGTTACAAACAATCGTAAATGTTGCTGGATTGTGGCTAGCAAGCTCTTACAATTGAAAGGCATGCCTGTACCGTCGAGCATGCTCCCGTGCGGATTCAAGGCGTTGTAGCACCTGCAACCTCTCGCGTATACTCGCACTTTGAGGCTATTATACACGAAAGCAAGTGTACAGTCGAGTGGCAGCTTGTCGACATAGCCCTTTGGATGCTTGCTTGCTATTTGACAAGTATTCCGGGCTGTGTTACTCTTAATGCTGGCAAGAAAGCACTCAAGGCTAGCCCCTGGTAGGCTAGCCCTTTTTTCTATAGAGTATATTTTACAACTACATGTATGATTACATGTTCGCAATAACAAGCAGGAATTGATACCATGGCACGAATTGTCGTCGCAATGAGCGGCGGCGTAGATAGCTCTGTCGCCGCAGCACTTCTCAAGGAGCAAGGTCACGAGGTGATTGGCATCATGCTACGCCTCTGGTCAGAACCAGGAGTCATTGAGGAGGAGGATGATGGGGTTGAGCGAGTGGTACAGAACAAGTGTTGTTCCCTGGAGTCCGTTGATGATGCCAGGCGTGTAGCACGGAAGCTTGATATCCCATTTTATCTTGTGAATGTTGAAGAAGAATTTAAAGATAAGATCGTTGATTCCTTTTATGAGGACTATGTGGCTGGTCGTACGCCAAACCCCTGTTTAAATTGTAATCGACACATTCGTTTCACTGTCCTATTGAATCGTGCCCTGGCGCTCAACGCTGACTACCTGGCGACCGGTCATTATGTACGCGTAGATGATCACCCGGTGACCGGCAAACGCCGTCTACGCCGCGCGGTGGACCCCGACAAAGATCAGTCGTATGTCTTACATGTACTCAACCAGCACCAGCTTGCGCATGCCTGTTTCCCACTGGGTGGCTATACCAAGCCCCAGGTACGAGCTATGGCTGCTGAGCGTGGTATGTCTGTGGCAACGAAGGCAGAGAGCCAGGAGATCTGTTTTGTCGCTCAGAACGATTATCGTGGTTTTATTGATCGCTATGCCGCAACAAAGGTGGCAGAGGCAGAGGCAGTCGAGTCAGAGAAGAAGGTGGCAATAGCCGCTGGTGCCGTTGGCAGTGCGGTCAATGCCGCGGGCTCGCTCATCACGATACCTCTACCGGGACCTATCTATGATCAGCAAGGGAACACGCTAGGACGGCATCGTGGTCTGGCGTATTATACCATTGGGCAGCGTAAAGGTCTGGGCATTACGTCCAGAGATCCGTTGCATGTATTAAAGATTGACACCACGCACAATGCACTCGTCGTGGGTCCGGGTTCCGCGCTGGAGCAGCAAACATTTACGGTGGGGAAGATGCACTATCTCAGTGGTGAAGTGCCTACCGAACCATTTGAGGCCAATGTGCGCGTGCGCTATAAGTCTCCAGAGCAGCCAGCCATCGTCACTCCATTAGAGGGCAACCGTGTACAGGTAACATTGGAGAACCCACAGCGATCGATCACTCCGGGCCAGGCAGCCGTATTCTACGGCGGTGAGGACGGCGAAGAAACGTTGTGCGGAGGAATTATAGAAGCATGACCGATCAGTCTCACATTAGAAATTTCTGCATTATTGCGCACATCGATCACGGGAAGTCTACCCTGGCTGATCGTTTGTTAGAGTTTACCGGAACGATCTCAAAGCGTGACATGCAAGAGCAGACGCTCGACCAGATGGATCTGGAGCGCGAAAAAGGGATCACAATTAAAGCACAGGCTGTTCGTATGCTTTACACGGCATTGAACGGCGAGGAGTACGAACTTAACCTGATTGATACTCCTGGGCATGTCGACTTCACTTACGAGGTTTCGCGTAGTCTGGCCGCCTGTGAGGGTGCACTCCTGGTAATCGACTCAACACAGGGTGTTGAGGCTCAGACATTAGCAAACCTGTACCTGGCTATTGAGTCCGACCTGGCAATTATCCCGGTTATCAATAAGATTGATCTGCCGAGTGCCGAACCTGAGCGTGTAAAGCAAGAAGTCGAAGATGTGATCGGTCTGGCCAAAGAAGAATGTATCCTGGCCTCCGCAAAAGAGGGCATTGGGACACAAGATATCCTTGAAGCAGTTATTAAGCAGATTGAGCCTCCCAAAGGCCATCCAGAGAAACCCTTGCGCGCCCTGGTCTTTGACTCGCATTATGATGCCTATAAAGGTGTGATTGCGTATGTGCGCGTCATAGATGGTCAGTTGCATGTGAACGAACGGCTCTCAATGCTGGCTGCCGGTAGCTCTGCTGAAATTTTGGAGGTAGGGTGTTTTCATCCACGGCTCACGTCGACCGGTCGCTTAACTACCGGTGAGGTTGGCTATATCGCAACCGGCTTTAAGAACGTTAAAGACTGCCAGGTTGGTGATACAGTCACTGTGCCGGACGCGGTTGACTCTGTTGAGGCGCTAGCTGGTTACCAACCGGCCAAGCCGATGGTCTATGCTGGTCTCTATCCTGTGGATAGCAACGACTATCCTGAATTGCGTGAGGCGCTTGACCGTTTGAAATTGAATGATGCCGCGCTCTATTACGAGCCAGAGACCTCGAACGCCCTGGGCTTTGGTTTTCGTTGTGGTTTTCTGGGTATGCTGCATATGGAGATTATTCAGGAGCGTCTGGAGCGTGAATACAACCTGGACATCCTGGCGACTGCACCAAGTGTAGCGTATCACGTCACGACGATGAATGGCGAGATGATAGAAGTCGATAATCCATCTGAGATGCCGAACTTTGGTGAGATTGAGAAGATTGAAGAGCCATATATGGCGATCTCCATCTTCACACCATCGCGCTATATTGGTACGATTATGGATCTTGTCACTACCCATCGTGGAGTGTACAAAGATTTGAAATACCTTGAAGCTGAGCGGGTGCTGATGACCTATGATATCCCGCTCGCAGAACTGATCGTCGATTTCTATGATCAGTTGAAATCGCGCACGCAGGGGTATGCCTCGCTAGACTATGCTTTCTCCGAGTACCAGGCAGCCGACCTGGTAAAGCTGGATATTTTGGTCAATAGTATCCCCGTAGATGCGCTCTCATTGATCCTGCACCGAGAGAAGGCATATTATCAGGGACGCGCGCTGGCAGACAAGCTACGTAGCTTGATCCCACGGCAACTCTTCGAGGTTCCAATTCAGGCCGCGATCGGATCGCGCGTTATCGCTCGTGAGACTGTTAAAGCGATGCGTAAAGACGTTCTTGCTAAGTGTTATGGCGGTGATATCTCGCGTAAGCGTAAGCTATTGGAGAAGCAGAAAGAGGGCAAGAAACGCATGAAGATGGTAGGGAGCGTCGAGATTCCCCAGGAAGCGTTCATGGCCGTACTCTCGCTGGGCAAAGATTTTTAGCCTGTAATGGAATGGTATTTGAACGTAACACGAGCCAGAGAATTTCTCTCTGGCTCGTGTTGTTCTATGATTTCCGTTTTGGGCAAATGAAAAGGGCTAAACAATCGCGGTTGCTTAGCCCTCTTTATGTATCGTTTTCTATTGTTGTTTACAACTCCCGTTTTATGCAGTTAACATCACGTCAACCGAGTCCTAAACCACACATCTAACGTTCAGTTCAAAACCCTCTGTTTACCTCTGACAACCCCCCAAACGTCATAAGCCGTTGAGACTTTTGGTGGACTCACGAAGAGTCGCGCGTTGTCCAGGTGCGGGGTGGTGTTCAGACGCTCAGAGTCTCGGTTGGCCCGCATTTACGGGCACTCCTAGTCAATTTGAAATACTACCCCAAGTAGGAGAATTGGTTTCTTCATGGTTATCATAAGTTCTCCTTCCGATTACTTATGCAAGACTTTCGTCTTGTGCCAAGGTCTCTTTGCTTCCCTGGTAGTTATCCCCTAACGGGATAGTGGTATCTTATCATGTGTCATCGTGTTTTGTCAAGGGTTATCCTGCGATTTTTTATAATCAATGTGGATACATTGGTACATGTTTATATTTTACATATGTTTTCATTGCAGTGTGGGTCTGTTTTCTTCTTGTTGTGTAATGTCTTGCATCGCATCTTTATATGTCTCTCGATATGATTCCATCACCTTCTGTAGGTCCACATTCTCTTGCATATTTTATTTTCTCTGTTGGTTCCACCGGATGCATAATCTGAATCTGACCGGCATAACAGGTTGTGAAACACCGCTGGTCCCTGAAGCTGATCAGAGACGAGCGGCGTGTTATGTTGTTTATGTACGCACTTTATTGATGCTAAGCTATCCAGCCAGTTGGCTAGCGGTATCCCTTGATTGCTTAGACAGTACCATGTGTCTCTTCATCGCTACTGGTGCTACCTTTGTCTTGTGGTTGTGTTGTGCGTGTTTGTGTTGCTTTAGGATCATCATACATCGTTTGGTTCTGACGTGTGGTCGTCTCGCCTTTCGCAGCCGCACTATCGCCGTGGAAGAGGTAGTTGGATGCAGAAGGGTCGAGCGCTCCAGCAGGGGCCTCATCGACCATATGCGCGAAGTTATTCAGGTCGGCCTGTAGTGAATGTTCAAAGCGACTGCCAGCACCAAGTTTTTCGCCGATCTGACCCACGACGCCTTCGGGTGGAATATAGTTAATGGAGGCATTGATCTTTGTCTGATCGTTGCCGAGCGGCTCAAACGTAATCTTTCCAAAATTTTGCAAGCCGTCTGTAGAGCGCCAGCCAATCTGCTGATTGTCTACCCAGTTTTCATTGACGGCATCCCACTCATGCTTACCGACCATCTCAGCAACCCAGTGGCTACTTTGATCATCATGATAGGTCACTTCCTTGACAAAGTGCATGAACTTTGGAAAATCATTGAAGTGTGTAAAAAGTGAATACACCTGATGAACGGGTGCATTCACTGTTACAGTAGCATGGTGTTCCGCATAGTTCTTTTGCATATCTGTATCCTTCCTTCTTTCAGGAATAGTTGTCTGTTCCTGGTAAGATTAACGACGAGACAAACAGGCTGTAAAGATCTTCTATGGTATGTGGGTATCACAAAATGCTTTCGTTGGCTGCTTTTTACACGGACAGTCACTGTTCTTCGTCTCATTAGGAAACCATTCCAGTCGTCGATGATGGTGGCGTGGTGAAAAATCCTATGCCCCTTATTACGTGTATTACATATGCCGAACACTTGCGTACGCAGAATGCGGAGTGTGAGTTGCGCGGCGCGCTGGCGTGCGGCATATGATCTTCGTCGTGAATAAAAAGGAGGTAGACACAGAGGTACTCTCTTGTTGTATTGTTGGGAAAATCCTGGTAAGATGCTGATGCAGGCAAGGTGATCAGGGACAACAAAAGGGCGGTGCATATTTCAAAATGCATGCCTGGTTACACTGTATTGAGGCAATTATGCCAGTGCACAAGCATATTTTGCATATGCGTACATATAGATTATGTCGTTAAGTATATTGTGTATAGTGAATTGCCTGGTTATAATTCTAAGCTGCAATCTGGTTACGAAGGCCCCGGTTGGCATCATGTTTGCGTCTGATGTAATATAGACGTAGATAGCGAGAATAGACTGGATCTCGTATCCACATTTGTAACTAACGAGCTTGTGCTTACGTACTAAGAGGTAGAACGGAGTGCGTGTTTCTTCTTAATGTGATACCGTTCACTTGTCTCAGTCCGATGAACTTTGTAAGCCTGGTGAACGAAACTAGCCGCAAGTAAGCGGTGTCCTGATTACCTACGATTGTCTTTCAATGGCAGGCTGTTTCTATAACGTCGTTCCCGTTAAAGGCATTTCATTTCTATGCTTTGGAGAGGTAACAAGCAATGTCAGTTGGAACCTTGGATAGCAATTTGAGTCGTGCACTAGAACTATTGGGCGGCTCTATTGATCCTGATATCGCCGATACATATTCTTCGCTCGAATCCCGTATTTTAGCGCAGGCTTTGGAAAACGTAGAGATCGCAGAGCAGCGCCTCCGTGCAATCCAGAAGTTGGTCGGCGATTTTGAAGAGGTGCTGGCTTAACGCCAATCAGTCTGATTGACGCTCAGCACGCCTGTGTAGCAGGCATATTCCTCAATCCAACGAAGGGTTCTCAATATTCAGGAATGTGTGATGCAGATCACGTAAATCTCGATACCCTCTTATCCGCTGTGCCGTTTTATCATGCTTCCACGACCACTCCGGTTCGTTTTGTTGGACCATGTACGTACACGTACATGACGTGTATCGAGAAAAAGAGAAGGAGGGCTCCCTGGCTGCCAGGTGCCCTCCTTATTTTTGTTAGCTTGATTTTTGTTAGCTTGCACAACTCATAGTGAGCTCTGGATCATTCAGGTCCTCGTCGCTGTTCGTTGTCAAATGCTCCGGTTCTTCGGCGCTACTCGCTGGCTCTTCTAATGCACGCTGGATAATCTCTTCAACGTCCGCAAGACTATTGATATGTACCAACTCGTTACGGACCTGTTTAGCTCCTGCGAAATGTCCCAGATACCAGCCCATATGCTTACGCAACTCGACAAAGTGCGACTCGCCCTTGATTTTTGCGTGGACACGTGCATGCTCCAGTGCCATGTACAGGCGCTCTTCACGCGTCGGCATGACCTCTGGCAGGTTTTCTGGTGTGATGGCAATCCCTGCGGCAAGCAATTGGCGCATACGTGGAATGCTCTTAAAGATCCATGGATTGCCAAAGGTTGCACGCCCGATCAGGACGCCGTTCACTCCTGCCGTACGGATACGCTCACCTGCTTGAGCCAGCGTATGAATATCACCATTGCCCAGGATCAATGTATCGGTCTTGCGTACAATCTCAGCGGCAGCAGCGATTGCATCCCAGTCGGCCTCACCTTTGTAGTGCTGTACCAGGGTGCGTCCGTGCAGTGTAATTACGGCTGGCTCTAATTCGAGCAGTTCTTGTACCCAGTCTGTAATAATGATCGAGTCATAGCCCAGGCGTGTTTTGACTGAGACTGGCAGCAGATAGCGCTCTGTTCGTGGTGTATCGTTCCAGATCCTGACTCGCTCTTCGTTCATGGTGCGGATCTGCTGAATGCGTTGCGGATCCATTTCCAGGTCTTCGAGCGTCTGTCCGTTGGCCCAATCACGGACCCCTTGCTGGGTAGCACGAATGATGGCTTTGGCTGTATCTGGCATGCGGATGAGTGCTGCTCCACCGCCTTTATTGGCGATCGAGCTGGCCGGGCAGCCCATATTAATATCTACGCCGTCGAAGCCTAATTCACAGACCACGTGCGCTGCTTTATAGAAGTACTCTGGCCGGCAGCCAAAGATCTGTGCTACAGCTGGACGCTCAGCGGGTGTGTACAGAAAATCACGGAAGATACGATCACTGCCACGCCATAGCCCTTCGACGTTGGTGAATTCGGTCATGACAATATCGGGCCGCCCATGGATGCCATGCATTGTTCGACATGGTGCATCTGTGACGCCGTCCATCGGAGCAAGCCCAATGATAGGTTGTTGTAGTTTTTTCCAGAATGGTATGTATGTCATTGTACTCTCGGTCTCTTGTGGCGCGCTGACTAAAAGGTATGAGGACGCGCCAGAATCTTGTAGCTAATCTCTTTGTATGTTGGTGCATCCTCATGATACCTATTTTCGCTGTATTGGTCAATCTCTCCCACCACAGGCAGGGCTGTCATTCCAGCACATTATAGTGTCATGAAACTTCCTTTCTTTTTACGTTTCGTGCTGCAATGTGCCAGGGCGGCGACAGCCATTTAGAAGCCCGCCACGGTGTGTGGTGTGTAAGGCGCCTCCAGTTGAGCCAGCTCATCGTCGCTGAGCTGAATGTCGAGCGACGCCAGGGCATCGTCTACGTGCAAGGACTTGCTCGCGCCTATAATCGGTGCGGAGACCACCGGGTTGCGCGATACCCACGCGAGAGCAATCTGCGCTCGGGTGACTCCACGAGTAGCGGCGATCGACGCGACCACCTCAACAATTGTCTTGTCGCTTGCTTCCTGTCCGTAGAGCGTCTTGCCAAATTCGTCGGATGCGGAGCGTTCGGTCGTTTTGTCCCAGTCGCGGGTGAGGCGACCACGGGCCAGTGGGCTCCACGGGATTGTGCCAATCTTCTCGTCGGCGCAGAGCGGCAGCATCTCGCGCTCTTCTTCCCGGTTAAGCAGATTGTAGTGATCCTGCATCGACACGAAGCGTGTCCAACCATTGAGTTGTTGAAGGTGCAGTGCTTTGCTGAACTCCCAGGCATACATTGAGGAGGCTCCGATGTATCTGGCCTTGCCGGACTTTACCACATCGTGTAGAGCCTCTAATGTCTCTTCAAGCGGCACCGAGTGGTCCCGGCGATGGATCTGGTAGAGGTCGACATAGTCCATGCCGAGCCGGCTGAGGCTCGCGTCGATTTCGGCGAAGATTGCCTTACGTGAGAGACCGGAGCCGTTTGGACCTGGGCGCATGGCACCGTGCACCTTCGTGGCGATGACCACTTCGTCACGGTTCGCAAAGTCTTTGATTGCGCGACCGAGGATCTCTTCGCTGGAGCCGGCAGAGTAGACATTGGCGGTGTCAAAGAAGTTGATGCCTGCTTCGATTGCCTGTTTGATGAGGGGACGGCTCTCGTCCTCCGGTAACGTCCACGGGTGGTTACCACGATTAGGTTCTCCGTATGTCATACAGCCAAGCGCAATCGGAGAGATGTCGAGGCCGGTGTTTCCAAGTTTTCTATATTTCATTGCTGTCTTTCCTTTCAATGGTGCTAAAAGTATATCGAAAAATCACAGGTTGCTTAACCTGCTAAAAGTAAATGGGGTCCCCATAAATAACATCATAATCACAGCCAGCGTCCATGTGCAAATTTTGAAGCTGCTTATACTATCCCTCCATATAGTAACTTTAGAAATGTATGACCAATAATACACATATATAAATGTAATATATGTTGATTTGTCATTAAAAGTGGCAGTATATATAATAGGTGAGAAGGGAAATACATATGGGAAAGGAGACAAAATGCTTACAAAAATACTTGTGAAGCACAAAATTGTCCATATTACCCTCTTACTCGGCGCGGCACTCTTATTGCTATCGGGGTGTAGTGCTGGTTCTACGAACCAGAATACTACTGCGGTACCAACAAGTTCGACGGTTGCGTCGGCTAGCGCTCTTATCAGGCATAGTCCTTCTGGTACTGTGATCTTGCACTGGGATCATACGTCGCATAATCTCGATGTACAGCTTGCTCTGACCGGTCTTGCTGAGAAGAGTATGCATCCAGCGATGATCATGGCAGGCAGCTGTAAGAATCCTGGCAAGACTCTCTATGCTCTACCACATCTGAATGGGACGGCTATTGGTTTTGCCAACATTAAAACGACGATTAAAAATGTCACCGCTGGTATTCCTGAAACTGGCTGGGCTGTGAGCGTAAGCAATGGCCCTGGCACGAGTAGTGCCGATCAGTCTGCTGCGATCACTTGCGCGAATGTATTTAATCCGACGGCTTCAACCAGTGTGTCGCAGGATATTACTGCGGCCCTGCTCAATGCATTTAGTCCGAACCAGAATGTCAGTGGTGCCGCTGACCTCACGATCAGCAATAAGCAGTTAGAGGTTTCCGTCACTCTCAAAGGACTTGTACCTGCCTCGAAGCATATGGCGCATATTCACTATGGAAGCTGTGCCAGCCAGGGTCCGATTGTACATGACCTCAAGACGATTGTTGCCAATGCAGCAGGTGATGCAACCTCGGTAACGCTGATTCCTAATGTCTCTATGATTCCGCGCAATGGATGGTATATCAATGTCCATCTGGGTGCTGAAAACTCCAGATCACAGACTATGTCCGATCCAATCGCCTGCGGAGATATTACTCAGTTCCACTAACGTTTTTATACCAAAAACCAATGCCACTCGCTCCGGATTTCGGGCAAGTAGTACGTGCGATCTATGAAAAGGACAGCCGTTGACATTCCTTGCAAGGAACGTCAACGGCTGTCCTGCTGTTCTTTCTGCCCTATGGGGAGCATCCAATCGCTAACTTTGTATCGATAGATGGGTATTTAATGATCAAGATATGTCGATCTGCCCACTACGCCATGCATCAACCATGTATTCAACAGAATGGATATATTGTTGTTCGTTGTTGTTGTCGGAGGCTGGTGCATAGACTGGAATAATCTGCTCAACCGAGGTTAAGTCCCATTTCTGAACATAGAGAGTAGAGATGAGTTGGTACCAATCATCAAAGCCATCTTCCCAGGTCGCGTATTTGCGATAGCCATCGTATTGGTCGTAACCTGTCGTGGCACGTATATTGCCCAGCGAATGGGTAATGCGTGCCACGCCCTGGGTCCCTAGATCGCTTTCATGCATAAAGAAGGCCAGTGCGAACGCGGGATCGATATGATACTTGATGCCATCGTCGTACAGTGCCTGTCCTTTTCCCTGGGCGGGTGAGTGATAATATTGTAGAACTTCATTGATAAAAGTAGCATCGATTGTTGGTTTGCCTGTCAGGATGTATGGGCCTGAATGATGTACTATTTGTGTAGATTGTGTATGAGTGTTTACCAGTGTTGTTATTGTTTGTGGAAAGAGGTAGAAGAAAATACCGATCACTGCGAAGATGGCGATGAGTAGTGCTGGCCATGATGGGCGTTGAAATTTGCTACGACGTCGACGTCTGGTCGTACGTCTGATGCGTTTCAGTTCTATCGTAGGTATTCTTATATGGCGTCTCTTCCGTAGCGTGGTCTTCGTTGTATGAGAAGCTGGCTTAACCTTTGGCATTGCTGTTTTTCCTAAATGCAGATAGATAGTGTATAGATATTTTTTACCTGTCGTATATATTACGAAGCAGGTGCCGCATAGGTATTGTACTGGGAAATATAGCTTGCCTACGAGCCCGGTCCTTGCCTGAGTCGCGTTGATGTGCGGAATACGATCGTCGTATACGATATAATAATAAGAAGCTGAGAAGATACTCATTGTTGAGTTGTTCATTTTACTAGCAGTGCACAGGCATACCTGTAGAGGGGACGAGTTCGTATGGTTGAGCAAACACATGCTGCTCATACATCTATTTCGCGGAAGGCACCGCTGCCAGCCGTAAGTGACCTGTACAATATCGATCATCTGCTCTCCGAAGAGGAGCGGATGGTGCGTGACACTGTGCGCAAATTTGTGCGCGAGCGTGTGCTACCAATAATTGGGACCCATTTTGAAGCAGGGACCTTTCCACGAGAGTTAGTCTCTGAGATTGCTGCTCTGGGCCTGTTAGGGATGCATCTTGAGGGATATGGTTGCGCAGGCTTAAGTGCGGTCTGCTATGGTCTGGTCTGCCAGGAGTTGGAGGCGGGTGATAGTGGTATTCGTTCGTTTGTCTCAGTGCAGGGTTCATTGGCGATGTATCCGATCTGGGCCTTTGGCTCTGATGAGCAGAAAGAGCACTGGCTGCCGCGTATGGCGCGAGGAGAGGCGATTGGCTGCTTCGGTCTGACCGAGCCAGATAGAGGCAGTGACGCGGCGCATATGCAGACCACAGCGCGTCTGGATGGGGATGCCTATATACTGAACGGCACCAAGATGTGGATTACAAATGGTAGTATTGCTGACGTCGCAGTCGTATGGGCACAGACATCCGAAGGCATTAGAGGCTTTCTGGTAGAGCGTGGCACGCCTGGCTTCTCGACCAGCAATATCCATCAGAAGCTCTCCTTGCGTGCCTCGGTTACCTCTGAACTCCATTTCTCTGACTGCAGGGTCCCTGTACAGAATATGCTGCCCAATGTACTTGGAATGCGTGGGCCTCTCTCGTGCCTGAATGAGGCACGCTATGGTATCGCCTGGGGAGTGACTGGCGCTGCTCGTACTTGTTATGAGACGGCGTTGGAGTATGCGAAGACGCGCATTCAGTTTGGTCGTCCAATTGCAGGTTTTCAACTGGTGCAGAATAAATTGGTGATCATGGCGACCGAGCTGGTCAAAGCGCAACTGTTGGCCCTACAACTGGGTCGCCTGAAGGACGAGGGTCTGATGCATCCCGTGCAAATATCGCTAGCGAAACGCAATAATGTACGTGAGGCGCTGCACACGGCGCGGGAAGCACGCTCAGTGCTGGGTGCGAATGGCATAACACTGGAATATCCAATTATCCGGCATATGAATAATCTGGAATCGGTCTTTACCTATGAAGGAACGGACGATATCCATACATTGATTATTGGTCAAGCCATCACTGGTGAGAATGCCTTCTCATAGAAGCGTCGATATGTGGAGTGTGTACTTGTATCCTTCCAAAAAAACACATATTTTTTGCTATGCGCTGCTAAACAAGAGTATGTTTGAGATGCGGAAGGGTACAAGTACACAGTACATTACTTATGGCAGGCTGTAGGCTGAGAAGGGCCGAGGTCGGTACCGTAATCAGAAACCTTCCAACTATTATCATTGGGGTCTCTCTGTAATGTAATCTGCATAACATAAGGTTTGGTGATTTCAGTACGCGTTATCGTATAGTCGTATTTATACGTCTGACCATTATTCAGGTTCTGGGCTGAGTTTGCCACCTCTGTATAGTTTTTGACGATGCCGTGACATTGATCTTGTGACTTCGCCTGCTGGATAAATTGGTCTGGTGAAAGACGAATTGTGACTGCCGGTCCAAGATCTCTATAGACTTGTGTATAATCCTGGTCTGTCAGTGATTCTAGGAAGTTGGTGGTGGTTGCGCTGGGGCCTGTACTATTGTTGATACCACTGGCGAGAAAATAACCAATGACACCAGCAAAGATACCCAGAACAACAATGACGCCTGCAATGATCAACAGTATTTTGTGTAGTGTCTGCGCCGGGACGTGTGTACGCTGTGGGCGTGGTGCACGTGGCGCCTCAGGGGGTGTTTCCAGGCGAGTCATCGTTGGAGGTCGTTTAGGGATGGCACGCATCTCGCTGGTGCGTTGTGAAATAGTCTCTTTGATCGCTTTATGCTTGCTAGTACCCTCGTCTGGATTGCGTAAAATACGGTATTGTCCTGTCTCGCTCGTTGATAGAGACAAAAACTTCGGTGAAAGATTAGGATCTGATGAACTTGACGGCCTGCCCCATGGATCATTCTCCTGGTCTTGTCGTCCTTGCATGCTAGTATATCCTCCTCGTTGCAACGTTGTCGGCTACTGTATATACCGTGTGTAATGCGTATATATGGGCTTATTACAGGTAACCTGGAAGCTTGCTCTATATTCGTGCTTCGCTTCATAAAATACTGGTGTGTTACTGTTATCCTGCACAGTTTTACCTGCTACCTGGGATAACTATAGAGGCAGACAATATGTAATCTCTATTTGTGGTCTTTCCGCCTGCTGTCCTGTTTTACTATATCGACTCTCAATTCTGCTGTCAATAAAATGTACTTAGTTGCTAGGAAGAGTATGCAAGAGCCATCTCCCTGCCCGGGAGATGGCTCTTCGTCATGTTTCTGTTCTTATGCACTGTCGGGGTCGTGCTAGCGCTTTGTTGCTACCTTACCTGATTGGCAATGATAGCGATGTATCTCCAGTGGCACGCTCGCTCATCTTGGCCTCGATAAACTGAAGGATACGCCGACTGAAACGCGGTATATCGAACTCCAGTGCATGATTACGAATGACTTGCGGATCGAAGCTACGCTCATCGAAGTTGCTGAGGACGGCTGTGAGGCTATCGACGGTCTGTTCGTTGAAGAAGGTACCTGTAACGCCATCGACTACCGAAGCCAGTGCTCCGCCAGCTCTATAGGCGATCACAGGCCGTCCACAGGCCTGTACCTCCAGCGGCGTAATCCCGAAGTCTTCTTCACCGGGGAAGAGGAAGGCTCGACAGTGCTTGAGATAGTAGGTGACCTCTTCATCTGAGAGGTGACCCATGAACTGTACGGTTGGTCCTGCTAGCTGTTTCAGACTCTCCAGATCCCGTCCACCACCAATAACCACGAGTGGTAGCTGTAGACGATTACAGGCCTGAATAGCCAGATCGATCCTCTTATAGGGGACAAGACGGCTAAGTACCAGGAAGTAGTCACCTGGCGTGGTCTCAGGCTCAAATGGGAAGCGACTGGCATCGACAGGTGGAGGAATATATGCTGCATCTCTCCGGTAATACTTGCGAATGCGTTCTGCAATTGTCGGTGAGTTCGCGATAAAGTGATCGACACGTTGTGCGCTCATTTGATCCCAGACGCGTAGACCCGTGATCATAAAAGGGAGCATACTACGTGCGACGCTGCCCAGTTGCTCACGCTCCACATATTCTTCATAATTCCAACACCAGCGCATCGGCGTATGGCAGTAGCAGACATGCAGTGTCTCTGGTCGTGTAATGACTCCTTTGGCAAAGGCACTGGAACTGCTCAAGACGAGATCATAGCCACGCAAGTCCAGTGACTCCATCGCGAAAGGATAGAATGGCAAGTAAGGCTGATGATGCTTCGTGACCAGCGGCAACTTCTGCATAAACGTCGTACGAATATCCATTTTCTGGAACGCCGGGTCCACGCGTTTCGGATCATAGATAGAGGTATAGAGAGGAGCATCGGGGAAGATCTCATGGAATGCCATGACAACCCGCTCAGCGCCACCCATCTGATTAAGATAGTCGTGAACCAGTGCTACTTTCATACAATTTCCTTTTATTGCCTATGAGTGCCAATCCAAAAACCACCTGAAGCTTCACAACTAGTAAGCCCCTTTGCTAAAGAGCACCGCCGGTATAGTACGGAAGAGTATCTTGAGATAGAGGCGTAACGACCAGTTCTCTATATAGTAGAGATCCATCAACACACCCTCATCAAAACTGATATTACTGCGTCCACGTACTTGCCAGAGGCCAGTCAGACCCGGCTTGATTGCCAGACGTCCACGCTGCCATTCTTCATAAAGTGCGACCTCGCGTGGCACCGGAGGACGCGGTCCTACAAGGCTCATCTCTCCCTTCAGGACATTGACGAATTGCGGGATCTCGTCCAGGCTGGTGCGGCGTAGGAAACTGCCGACAGGTGTCACGCGTGGATCATAACGCATCTTGAAGAGCGGACCCTGCGCCTCGTTCTGCTGGAGTAACTGTGCCAGGCGTTGATCGGCGTCTTTATACATCGAGCGGAACTTGTACATCAGGAAATGCCTTCCATTCAGTCCAACCCGCTGCTGCTTATAGATGATCGAGCCAGGCGATGAGATCATGACCGCCAGAGCAAGACAGAGAAAGACCGGTGAGCCGACGATTAAGACCAGGAGCGAGAGTATGATATCGATCGAGCGTGTGACAATACGCTGTGGCGTATTCAGCGACTCCTGCTTGATGCCCAGCAGCGGAATACCCTCGATCGTCTCCATATCGATACGTGAAAGATTCACCTCATACAGATCGGGGATCAGCTTAAACGAGCTTCCGAGGTGTTCACAGAGCTTTACGCTGCGAATCGCCTGTTTGTTCATATTATTAGGGAGGGCAATAATCACCTCATCGACCTGCATCGAAAGGATCACCATCCGCATATCATCAATTGTCCCCAGCATCTTGAATCGTCCAAAGTCACTGGGCGGCTCTTGCATATCATGGAGGAAACCCACAACCGAGTAACCCAGGTTTGGACTGGCGGCCAGGCTCTGCATCACCATCTTACCCAGACGCCCTGAGCCAACGACCAGAACCCGCGTCTCTCCCAGACCCAGGCGATACAGTATCCCTGTGATCCCCGATACAATCAGACGTCCCAGACAAAGTACCGCGATACAAGAGAACCAGATAAAAGGAATAAGCAGACGTGAGTTCGGGAGAATAGGATCAGCTTGACCCGGTTGCGATTGATTCTGAAAGAAGAAGTAATACGTAATGAGAAAGGCCGTGCCCATTGTCACTGAGCTGACAATCGTCCATGCCTGCCGAAACCAGTTACCAGTCAGGCGTATGTTGTAGAGATGACGAAATGCAAAAATAAGAATCATTCCTACAATAATGCAAATCTCTATGATAATGAAGTCAGAATACCCACCAGGAGGGGTAGATGGATGTCTTGGTGCTTTTTGATCGAGAAGCTGTTGGTAGAGCCAGTGTACAACCTGGCCATTTTCCATCCATTGAAAGCGTAGAAGGTAGGCAAACTGAAACGCGATATGCAGGAGTAAGACATCCAAAAGGATCATCACAACGCATTCCACAATCCGCCACTGCTGACGGCTTGAACGGCGTTTAGTAATGACCTTTGTAATGGGTCCAGTTGCTCCACTCATCATTGCTTGCGTATACCCCGTCTGCACTGGTCGTGTCGAAAATGTTTCTTTATCAGGTACAATTCGAGCCATATGCTTACACTATCTATCTATCTTATAATCATTATTTATGCGGTTAGCGTTGCGCGAAGCAACTTCCTACGAGATACTACTTATACGTTGTTGACTGCGCATTGTTGTTGCTAACTCATACGTAGCCAGCGTTTGTTCTACCATCGTAGCCGCCGAAAACCTCTGTGCAATCTTCGGTGCGTCGTGCTGGCAGATCGTGCGTAGCCCTTCATCCGTAAGAGTACGCAGGAGAGCCGTACTTAATGCACCGACGTCATATGGATCAACGCACAGAGCGTTCTCGCCACCTGCTTCGGGCATGCTGGAGATATTTGAGGTTACCACCGGCGTTCCACTGGCCAGTGCCTCTACAACCGGAATACCAAAGCCTTCATAGAGCGATGGAAATGCGAAGACTGACGCCGCTTGATACCAGAGGACCTGTTCCTCATCAGAGACGAAACCAGGAAATATGACCTCATCCTGCAGACCGAGTGCCTGAACTTTCGCAAATATATCATTATAGAGCCACCCTTTGCCGCCTGCCAGCACAAGTTTCTCAGTGCGTCCATGCTCTTGCCGTAGCCGGGCATATGCGTCGATGAGTGTGGAAATATTTTTCCTGGGTTCCAATGTTCCTAAATATAAGATAAAGCCATCACGTAATGCTCGTTCCCGACGAAAATTCTGTACATCTTCTGTGTTTGAAACGTTTGTAAAACGCTTATCGATACACGGATATACAGTCTGGATACATTCATTGGGAATACCTACTAGTTCGTGCGCGTCACGCTTCGTACTCTCTGAAACGGTAATCACCATGGTTGCCCGCTTGATACTGCGTACCGTCATAGTGCGATGGTACAGACGTTTCGCGCGTGTCAACACTTGTGGATAGCGTAAGAAAGCCAGATCGTGCAATGTAATAATACTTGCGCACTGTCGTGGTAATCGTTCAGGTAAGACATTCACAGGAGAATGCAGAATGTCGATATGGTGCTGTTGAATGAGGGCAGGGAGCGTCAACTGTTCCCAGGCGATACGTGCTGCCGGACGTTTCTCAGGCCAGGGGGCAGAGACGTATGTGATCTGGGGATGCTGTGCTAACTGTTCAATGACCTCTTGTCCATTGACAAAGACCGTATAGTGATGGTCACCTGGGTGTAAGGCCAGATTGGTTAGCAGGTAGCGTATATAACGGCTTACTCCACCATTGCGATAATTCTGGCTGTAGGATAACAATTGTGCATTGATACCTATATGCATTCGGCGCATCTCCTCATTCGACTACCAACGCAAACGCCTCATAAATATAGATAGCATAGACAATTCCGGTTATGGTGCATTTACGCTAATAAAAGTGGATTGTGTTTGTGCGTCTCTCTTACCTTCTGTAGCGTCCCGTCATACATCGTTATATATACGCCGACACAGGTGATATTTGCAGCACCTATTATGCTATCCACTCTCGCTCGTTATGTGGCTCTATGACCGGCTGTGTGCGGTGCTCTTGTGAAGAGGACTACATATGTTTCAGTATACTCTGCAAACTTAAATTGGCCTAGTGAATGGCACTAATGGCTTGACAGGTTGCTTTACGGATAGTCACTACCATCCTACTCTTTTTCTCCCATTTCGGCGAATAGGAGAACGAATGTTTTGAGAAGCTGCTCGATATAGACTGCTGGCATTGCTTGTGTTGTATTGCTCTGTGTTTGCGTGAGCCAGGGGAGAGCGATGGCGAGCGTAGGAAGTTTGAGTTCTCTACGTAGGAGAGAGAATGTAGGCACGTTTGCACCCAGTGGCACGAGGATCGGCGGGCGGGAATAAGCCGCCTGAAAAGCTGTGCGCGTAACGTCCACAAGTCGTTCACCTATGGAGGTTACGCCTGGAGCATGAGCCGTTATCTTATGTACCTCTATGCTCTGGTCTCTCTGCTGACTGAGGTGTCGTTGCAGACTGCTGAAGATCGCCTCTGGATCTTGCTCTGGCACAAGATGAAAATCGAGTCGAGCACGAGCATACCCTGCCAATGCCGTCTGCTCACGACTCTCTGCCTGCTCATGTCGCGCTGGCTGCATGCCAGGTACGCACTGTAGATGGGTGACACTACAGGAGGGAGTAAGAAAATAGGCATACAGTTGCTGGACACCATGGAGACCAGCAATCAGATGTGCTACGCCACAGTCCTGTTCAGAGATATGTGTGCGCCCAGCTAAGGTTGCCAATACTGATAGCAGTTCATCTTCGGGCGCTTTCAGTTGATCATAAAAGTCATCAATGAGTACGTCTTCGCGTGCGTCCTTTATGCTATTCAATGCCCAGAGGAGTTGCCATGCAGCATCAGGTACAATGGTCCCATAGTGTGTCGGTAGCTGTCTCGTCGTTGTATTTGTTACAAGTTCAACCTGGAGCCGCCCCCTGCTCCCTAAGATAAGTTGCGGAAGTGTCTCTAGAGGATCCTCTGCGGTGCTGGTAAATATATCTAATTCAGAATGGGGTGTAAAAAGAAGGCAACCATCGGCCTTGAGTAGCGAGTGCTGCTTTTGAATAATGCGTTCTACAGTCGTATAAGATGCCTGCTTGCTAGTACCTGTTGCATGCAGGGAGTGAGAAGGTGTCAGCGTTATAAGCCATTTGAATGCAATGGGCGTAATGGGTGCTATCGGTATGAACGGCGACCGTGAGTTGGTCTGATTTTGTGGATGAAAGAGCTGCTGAAGATGCTGGTAGGCTGTAATGCTCGCGAACAGTGGCAGCATATAGGCCTCTTGTTGCTCTGGCTCCATAGGCAAAGAAGGTAGCTGGAGAGAGAGAAGGAGTGTGTAAGGTGCGGGATAGGGAGATGCCGCATAGAGAATGGTCTGTGCGGGGTCAAGAAAACGGGGAGATAGGCCATATGTATAGAGCGAATGGGTAATCGATGCTCGTATATCTTGTATATTTTGTTCAGGTAACGTATAACGTTGAGTAGAGAAGGTAAGCCAATCCTTTAGATAGGATGAGAGATGTATATCGACACTCTCGAAAAGGCTTTTTTGCGCCGATGAAATCATGTTCGCTCTGCCTCTCGCATGAAGCTAGCTAGTACCGCAGGTTCAATATCTTGCATGCCAGGAATTGAAAGAGTATACTCAGGTGCAGTAAGCGGTATATGTAAGGATGCGAGAGAGAAGATCGCAGCAAAAGAAATGTATATTAGACATATTACGTTGCGTTTTTCTCTGCATCGGTGTATTATAGCCTAAAGTTTCAGCAACTGCCTAGTGGGCAGTGCGCACAATTCGAGAGCTACTGAAGTACGGGAGAGAAGCGCGTTGTCCAGACAACTCCGGCTCGATGTCGCACAGCTAACGGATGTTGGCCGTAAACGTCCCCATAATGAAGATAATATGGCCTATGTCATCCCAAAGGATAGCCAGGTGATGGCTAAAAAAGGTGCGCTCTTTATTGTAGCTGATGGCATGGGGGGACATGCAGCAGGGGAAGTGGCGAGTGAGATCGCTGTAGACACAGTGAGCAATGCTTACTACCAGGACGAAAGCGATGATATTCCTCTCTCATTGATGAACGCCATTAAAAGAGCCAATGCACTGATTCATCAAAGAGCGGCGGAAAACATGATGCGTAGTGGTATGGGGACGACCTGCGTCGCCGCTGTATTACGTGGCAGTATTGCCTACATTGCGAATGTAGGTGATAGTCGTGCATACATGGTTCACAACGGGCACTCCAAGCAAGTCTCACAGGATCATTCGTGGGTGGAGGAGCAAGTCAGGGCTGGCCTCCTCACCAAAGATCAGGCGCGCTCACATGCGCAGCGTAATGTGATCACCAGGTGCCTTGGGACACAGTCCGAGGTAGAGGTCGATGTTTTTTCTGAGACATTGCAAGAGGGTGATACATTTGTCCTCTGTTCTGATGGCCTATCAGGGCCGGTCACCGAAGATGATCTGCGTGCCATTATTAATCAATATTTACCCTCAGAGAGTGTCTATCACCTTGTCGAGCGTGCTAACGCGAATGGCGGCCCAGACAATATTACTGCTATCGTTATACGTGTGCTAGAACCGGGCGATGATCCTCCAGGAGTTCTGTATCCTGTGCATGCTGGCAATGCCAGTAGTGCGCCTGGTGATAGCACTCATGTCGCTGATGAGAGTACAGCAGTGTTGGGACGTATTGCTACCCCATCATTAACAACGATACCATCTCCGCGGATGGATGAGGGGCGCTCGCCGAGCCGTCCATTAGGGAGTGCGAATGAGCAGGCGTTGCCTGCTGCGAGTAGTAGTATACCGGCTTCACATGCAGCCGTCACGGTGCCACGCAAGCGACGCTCCCGCCTGTTATTCCCAACGGTTGCGATCTCGCTATTGCTCGTCCTTGCGCTTATAGGGACTGCTGGCTATCTGTTCTTTATCCGACCAACGTATGCGCAGGCATTTCTTGATCAAGCGAATAGCAAGATTGGTGCAGCGCAAAAAGAGTCTACGAGCAATCCTACACAGGCCCTACGCGACTTGAGTCTGGCTCAGGCACAGTTGCATGACACTGTGAACGTCTCGCTTGACTCAGCACAAACTACTCAGTTTCAACAGCTCCAGCAGAATCTGGTTGCTTCAACACGGCAGGCGCTGACCAACTATAACAAGCTGTCTCTCATTACTACTGTTCCCTGCGCGGGGAGCTTGCCATCGCCTGTCTCTAATGTAGATAACCAGAGCGTGCATATCGTTACGACCGCAATGGTGAAGAGTGACACAACCCATGTGCAGACCTTTGCATTGGGTAGCGATAATATGGTCTATCTCCTGAATACAAATGGCAATACGTTGAATGCAACGAAGGTCGATCCAAAGACCAGTGACAGAGTTTTGCTACTGTCCGGTGATACTCAGCATCTCTATTTACTGACTGAGTTGCCTGTCTCGAAGCAGACGGGCTCTAAGAGTGATTACACACTGCATGTCTATAATGTCGATCCAAAAGGTGCTCTCAGCGAAGTTGGTGGAGGGATGCCAGTTCAGTTGACGCCGGCGAGTGGTCTTCCAAAACTGATGACCGCCTGGGATAACGATGTCTATATTATCGCAATGTCATCTAACCAGACAGATCAGGCACAAATCCTGGATTTCAATGTAACTCAGCCCGATACTCAGCCACAGCCACAGACGCTCTCTATTTCGTCGCCCGTGGTGAGTGTCGCTGCCCTTAGCAATAAACAGCTCTTTCTGCTTCATAGTGATGGAACGGTAAAGAGCCTGGTTGCCTCTTCGACTAAGCCGCTTGAGGCACCGGTTGCTCTGACGGGTATTGTCCCTACGCCCTGGCCACTTGATATTCAACATCTCTCGGCCAATACAGCATTCTCGGCACCGTCACCTGATATGAGCAAATTTGTAACTATTCCACCACCATCGCTGGCGCAGCCGCAGACCTATATGGCAACCGGGCTGGTAAACAGGGTGAATCATCTCTATCTGGCTGATAATACCAATCATCGTGTGCTTGATTTCATTGTGAATGGTGGACAAGCAAATACAAATAGAAATGTGGGCGGTAACGTACTGAATACCAGTAATAGTGCAAATGTACAGTTACAGTTGTCTTCACAGTATGCCTCACCATCTGCCCTACCAATCATACAAAGTATGGCGCTTGATCCAATTGCCAACCGTCTCGATCTGTTGACGAATACTACAGACATGACCAATGCTCGGCAGACCGCAATTGATGTCTCATCTGCAACGGCTTGTTCGTCTGCACCGTAAAGATCCTTTGTACATAGGCCTTCTATAGGATTGACGAGCCGTGCCACAATAGAAGAAGGAAACCTGGTATTTCACTGCTGTTCACACCCGGTGGACAGCAGTGATTTTACTTGTTTGAAAAGGAGTAATACTGACGTGGGCTTTGAGGTGCACTATCGCACACATACGTGCGGTGAACTAAAGGCAAGTGAGGCTGGTCAACACGTAAAGTTGGCTGGCTGGGTAAATCGACGCCGTGATCATGGTGGTCTGATCTTTCTCGATGTACGCGATCGCTATGGAATGACGCAGGTTGTGTGTGATCCCGAGCGCTCCCCAGAGGCACATCGTGTGGCATCAGAGCTGCGTTCGGAGTACGTTATCCAGGTGAGCGGGACGGTTGTGCGTCGCTTGCCAGGAACGGAGAACGCGAACCTGAGCACTGGTGAGATAGAGATTGCAGCAGAGCAGATTGAGCTGTTAAATACTTCACGCACAACACCATTCCCCCTTAATGATACTGTGCAGCCGGATGAGTCGCTGCGCTTGAAATATCGCTATCTGGATCTGCGTCGTCCGTCGATGCGTGACATTGTGATCCTGCGCCATCGTGTCGTTAAAGCGATGCGTGACTATCTGGATGAGCGTGGCTTTATCGAGGTCGAGACACCGATCTTGCTGAAAAGCACTCCTGAAGGTGCGCGTGATTACCTGGTGCCGAGCCGTCTCTATCCGGGCGAGTTTTACGCGCTACCACAGTCTCCTCAGCAGATGAAGCAGCTCTTAATGGTCGCTGGTCTGGATCGCTACTTCCAGATCGCGCGCTGTTTCCGCGATGAGGATCAGCGTGCTGATCGCCAACCAGAGTTCACCCAGCTCGACCTGGAGATGTCTTTTGTTTCAGAAGAAGATGTCATGTCCTTGATGGAGGATCTCCTGGTCTATCTCATCGAGCACACGACCGGGAAGCATATTAAACAGCGTCCGTTCCCACACATCTCCTATAAGGATGCGCTGGATCGCTATGGTATCGATCGTCCAGATCTGCGTTTTGAGTTACCGCTGGTCGATATCTCAGACCTGGCGAGTGCTGGGACCTTCAGTGTCTTCCGTAGTGCACTTGCAGCGGAAGGGATAGTCAAAGGTCTGCGCGTCCCCGGTGCGGGTAGCTATACGCGGAAAGAGATTGATACGGTAACAGAGTTTGCTCGTAGCCTGGGTGCCAAGGGCCTTGTAACGCTGGCTATAAGCGCCACTGGCGATGTGAAGTCACCATTGACGAAGTTCATGTCGACTGAAGAGGTGCAGGCCATTATCGAGCGTCTGGAGGGCAAAGCGGGCGACCTGCTGCTCTTCGTGGCAGATAGTGCCAAAGTAGCCAACGATGTACTCTTCCGTCTGCGTATTCGTATGGCTGAGCGCCTTAACCTGATCGATCCTGAAGAGTTGGCATTCTGCTGGGTTGTCGACTTCCCACTCTTCCACTATGATGATGATCTCAAGCGCTATGATGCCGAGCACAATCCTTTCTCCGGTATGGATGAAGCGCATATCGAGCGCCTGGATAGTGATCCTCTGAATATTCGGGCCAAACAGTACGACATCATCTGTAACGGTTTTGAGGTCGGTGGCGGTAGCGTTCGTATCAATGTTGCCGAGTTGCAGCACAAGGTCTTCTCATTGATGAACATGAGCGATGAGCAGATTACGGAGCAGTTTGGTCATATGTTAGAGGCCTTTGAATACGGCGCACCTCCTCACGGTGGCATCGCTCTGGGCCTCGATCGTTTGATTATGCTCTTCGCAGGTACCGATAATATTCGCGACGTGATTGCGTTCCCAAAGACACAGAGTGCGCAGGATATCTTGATGGGAGCGCCCTCTCCGGTTGATGAGAAACAATTGATCGACCTGCATCTCCAGGTGCGTCCACAAGAGAAGCGCCCAGCGAAAGAGCAGGCATAATAGGAGTATAGAGCAGGCCGGGTAGGTCATTTAGCCTATCCTGATGATTGTGCATTGTCCACTTTTGGGCAATAAAAAAATGACAAAGAGATGAATAATGCCGTGTTGATCTCCATAGGGGATTGGCAGGGCATTATTTCATCTCTTTTTTGTACAAAAGAAGAGGATAAGAGGGCAAAATTTGTCCGGTTGTATGCATTGAAATATGTATATATATTCATTTATCTATGGTAGATACGTTTACGGATGACGAAAAGATGAATCTTATAAAAAAATCATAAAGATTTTCATGGTAAAGACCAATATTTGGGGCTAATAATTTGGATAGAGTTCTATAATAATTGTAGGTATACACATACCGTACACCATAGATTAGTAGGTTTTACATCCGGTTGGGAGGATGGAAGGAGAAGAATAATGACATCACTAAATCAGGGAAATCCTACAAGAACATCATCTTCATCTGCACAGGGGTCAACAAACTCGGTAGGTATGTTAAATAGACAGACAGCACCTCTTGGCAATCCAGGTATTGGCATCGCCCCCAAATTCGTACCGACATTGACAGAGGAAGATGCAGTCATTCAGGCTCGCCTGCTGAAAGCGCTGGCCGATCCGACCCGCCTGCGTATTCTGAGCTTACTCAGTCGTCATGAAGGGGAGGTCTGCGTCTTCGAGATTGTAGAGAGCTTTACGTTAGAGCAACCAACCATCTCGCACCACCTGCGCATTCTTCGTGATGCAGGTCTGGTGGATTGTCGTAAGAAGGGTCTGTGGGCATACTACTATGTTCGCCGTGATGCTCTTACCCGTGCACGTGATGTAATTGAGGGTCTTGCATAAGCAGAGCAGCACCAGGGCAAACTGTAAACAGGACTCGTTTGAATATATGGGCTGGATTGGATGGATGCTGTACAACCATATTCGTCATTATTATAGATTGTTGATTGTTTCTCTTCTTTAATAGACATTCAAAGCTATAGACGAACGTTTCCCTGGTATATTTCCCCACCTGATTGATCAAACGATAATCAAGTGTATCATTGAGGACGGGGGTGGAGGTTGTATGACTCCTATCACAAGTGCCTCCTCCCTGCCTTTTCTCTACACTGAGCCTGGAGAAAGATATTGACATTCGTGGCAAGTCCTGCTATCATTGTGAGGTCAGCAACGAACGTCATGAAATGGGCAGTGCGTTGAGACGAGTACCCGTAGCTCAGTGGATAGAGCGACAGATTGCGGATCTGTAGGTCGGAGGTTCGACCCCTCTCGGGTACATTACGGCAGGCTCCTGTATAGAAATAATGGAGGGTCTGTTGAGACGAGTACCCGTAGCTCAGTGGATAGAGCGACAGATTGCGGATCTGTAGGTCGGAGGTTCGACCCCTCTCGGGTACATTTTCTTTACACTCCTTGAAGAGAACTGATCATGGTGGTCAGTTCTCTTTCAATGACTGTAAAGTGTGTGCAGATGAGTACCCGTAGCTCAGTGGATAGAGCGACAGATTGCGGATCTGTAGGTCGGAGGTTCGACCCCTCTCGGGTACATTATTGATACCGCCAAAGAGAACCGATGATTGATATTGATACATTGGCTCTCTTTTTTTATGTGTGCCTGTTCTGCTAGCAAAAGAGGCACAATCTATGCAACTTATTCTCCTTACCTGCTGTGCTTGCAATGTCGTAGGACTTTCTCCCTTACTTTCTGCTTAACCGGTCCCGTGCTCTCATGCAAATTGCTTAGCTTCCCGATATTTATCTCATAGTATGAGAAGACAATCATCAATTCTATTCAACCGCAGCGATCTATGATGCCGCATCGCAACAAAAGATATGGAAATAAATAAATATCAATTGAACTGTGACATAAGGAGAGCGAAATGGGGAAATACGACGGGTATAGCTCTGAGGTACGACAGGCCATCGCTTATGCGCGTGAAGAGGCTCAGCGGTTACGCCATCGTTTAATCGGAGCTGAACATCTCCTGCTGGGTATACTCAAGTTGCAAGATACGCTAATTGAGGGGTTATTCGCGTCCCTGCACGTGAGCACCAGCAGTATTTCCCAGGCGCTAGATTTTGTTGTTGGGCGAGGGAACAAGGCTATTTTGAGCGAGCCTACCTTTAACGCGATTGCTCGCGCGACCTTCTTGCGTGCTGAGGAACTTGCCAGTATAGAGCAGATTGAATTGGTTGCATTGGAGCATCTCTTTCTAGCAGTGCTTGAGGAGCAGAATAGCGTTGCACTTGGTGTGCTGGAGAGCTTTGGTATTCACCTGGAGGTGGCACGCGAGCAACTACGTATCCTCACGAATGGAGGCTATGAGCGCCTTCTCCTCTCGACCCACTATCATATGCGTTATGAGGCGACACCCATCCTTAATCAGGTAAGCCGTGATCTGACCTTAGCTGCCTTGGATGATATGCTCGATCCGTTGATTGGTCGTGAGGCTGAATTAGAGCGTACAATGCAGATTCTGGCGCGTCGCTCCAAGAATAATCCGGCCTTGATCGGGCCCGCGGGCGTGGGTAAGACAGCGATTGCCGAAGGATTGGCTCTGCGTATCGTCCAGGGGAATGTGCCTGAGCATCTGTTAAATTGTCGTGTTGTCGCGCTTGATATTGGCATGCTCTCCGTTGGGACCAAGTTTCGTGGGGATCTCGAAGAGCGTCTCAAACAGATTCTGCGTGAGATTGTAAACGCGCGCCGCATTATCGTGGTAATTGATGAGCTACACACGCTGGCGCAGACCGGAGTCGCTGAGGGATCGCTGGATGTGGCGAACCTGTTTAAACCGATGTTAGCACGGGGCGAGTTTCAATGTATTGGTGCAACCACGCTCGATGAATATCGCAAGACGATCGAGGCTGACCCGGCTCTGGAGCGCCGTTTTCAGGCTGTCCTGGTCTCAGAGACTAGCCCTGACGATACCGTACATGTACTACGTGGCCTCTGTCCGCGTTACGAGACCTTCCATCGCTTACGTATCAGTGAGGAGGCTATTCAGGCCGCGGTCAAGATGTCGAGCCGTTATATCCCTGACCGTTTTCAGCCTGATAAGGCGCTGGACTTACTGGACGAGGCGGCTGCGCGTGTAAGTGTCCAGCGCTCGCTCTTGCCCAAAGATATTCAGTATATTCGTGACAAACTGACCTGCGTTGAACGTGAGAAAGAGTATGCTATCGGTCAGCACAACTTTCCTCATGCGGCCCATTTGCTGCGCCGCGAGCGCCAGTTACGCCAGGAACTCTGGTTAGCTGAACAGAGTTGGCAGCAACGTTGCAAGCAGCAACAGTTGGTGGTCTCTGTGCGTAGTATTGCTGAGGTTGTGGCGATGTGGACGGGCATCCCAGTGGTACAGATAGAAGGTGAGGAGCGCTTACGGCTGTTGCAGCTGGAAGACGAGTTGCATCGGCGTGTGATTGGGCAGCACACGGCGGTGCAGGCGTTGGCGCGTTCTATACGGCGCTCACGTATGAATATGCGTGATGGACGACGTCCAATAGGTTCGTTTGTCTTTGTCGGACCAACGGGCGTTGGGAAGACAGAGTTGGCACGGGCACTGGCTGCCGCGCTGTTTGGTGACGAAGAGGCGATGCTTAAACTGGATATGTCGGAGTTTATGGAGAGTCACAACATCTCGCGTCTGGTGAGCTCACCTCCAGGCTACATTGGCTACAATCAAGCCGGCCAACTCACGGAAGCGGTACGTCGTCGTCCCTATTGTGTTGTCCTCTTTGACGAGGTTGAGAAAGCGCATCCGAAGGTCTTTGATCTGTTGCTCCAGATCCTGGATGAAGGTTGCTTGACTGATGCTCATGGACGCAAGGTCGATTTTAAGCATACTATCATTATTATGACCTCTAATGCAGGTTCTGAGCATGCATTGAAAGGTAAAATGGCCTTTACTACCTGTAGTAGTGCCCAGGAGCGGCAGCAGGAGGCTTCGAGCATGGTGGGAGAGGCGATGCTGGAGAGCTTGCGTCACTTGTTTCGTCCTGAATTGCTCAACCGTGTTGATGATGTCATTGTTTTCCATACCCTCGAACCAGAGCATCTGCGCCGTATCGCCGATCTGATGATTGCCCAGACCGTTGCGCGGCTGGCTGAGAGATCTATCGAGCTTGTGGTCACTGACGCAGCACGCAATATGCTGGCCGAGCAAGGCTACAGCGCAACGTATGGAGCACGTCCGTTGCGACGCACTGTGCAGCGGCTGTTGGATGATATGCTGGCCGAAGCGCTGTTACGTAATACTGTTGTTATTGGTGATACTGTTCTGGTCGATGTTGTGGATGGGCGACTGACCTCTTGCGTGCAAACCTATGTGAATAGTCCGGTGAGTGGCACAATAGAAAGTTCAGGTCATGCTGCCGCTTGAGCAGGGGTCGTGCTGGACTCAAGAAAGTTAGAATGTTAAAATGTGGAAATGCCTGAGCTTAATAGAGACGCGTAAAAATTTTTTTGTCATGAATTATAAGCATTCTTGATGTTTGAATGCATTGCTGCTACTATTAAGCATAGCAGGCTTATTGAATATTCATGGTTATCCATAGCTTTATTGATGGAGAAGCAATGTGCAAAGATCTTTGGGATGGCGGGATTTGCTTGGAAATATAGTCAATGCGGCACAGGATAAGCAGCGCATTGCTTCTGAGTTGGGGGTGAGTCCAATAACATTGTCTCGTTGGATCTCCGGTGAGTCGATGCCGCGTGCCCAAAATTTGCGCTATCTGTTGCATGTGCTGCCTGAGTATCGCTCACATTTCCTTGCTCTATGGTATGAGGAATTTGACGCTGCTTTCATCGAAGAGATTGAGGCTGATACTATTCCAAATGAGGTCTCTTCGGCTTTTTATGCTCAGATTTTGCGGGATCACTGCCGTCTGCCCAGAATATTACATCGGCGGTCGTTGTGCGAGCGTATTGTGCAGCAAGGACTGAAGCAGATAGATCCAAATGGTGCGGGCCTTTATATCGCGGTCTTTCGTTGTACGCCACCGCGCATCGATGGTAAGGTACGTAGCCTCTATGAAGATACCTGGGCTATGTCATTTCCCAGTGAGAAAAGTGAAGAGATGCCGATTCGGCCTTTTTTTGGTCGTGAGTCGCTTATTGGCCGTGCTGTATATATGGGTCAACCTCACGTTATTCAGCGCAAGGACGAGGGTTTTCGCCAGTTTTCGGAGCAGGATTGGTGGGATATCATGGAGAGTGGTATGGCTTGCCCTATTCACCTTGATGATCAATACGCCGGCTGCATGGTTGTCTATAGCCTCTTACCGGATTATTTCTTGTTGCCGTCACGTCAAGAACTGATCCGTCAATTCGCAAACCTCCTTGCGCTAGCCTTCGAGCCTGCTGACTACCATCCGCATAACGTGATTGATCTTGCTCATCTGCCATCTTTTTCCAGACAGATTGCGACTGTTCTTTCCTATCGGCAGCGTCTGGCAATGATGATGTCAAAGCAGAGTGTGAACTTTGCGCAAGCTGAGTGCTTAGTTATGCAGCAGTTAGAAGCAGAACTGCTACGCGATCAGGCTATGTAGCAGCATTGAAGAATGTGTATACTGTTTACTTGCTTGACCTGCGTAGAAAATTTCTGCTAGAATCGTTCACATCGGAGGACACCCGGTAGCTCGAACTTTCTACCTTTGGTCCGCGTGTATTGATATACTGCAACACTGTTGAGCAAGGAAGAGGTCGTTGAAGTCATTATTTCGTTGGCGTGTATTAATTCTGGGTGCTCTGGCCCTGGTTGGTTTGTTGTTACGTTTGTATGGCCTGAATTGGGATGCAGGTAATAATTTTCATCCTGATGAGCGACAAATTATGTTCGTGGTCACTGCACTTGCCTGGCCTAAGAGTTGGGCTCAGTTCTTAGATCCTGTGCATTCCCCGTTAAATCCGCACTTTTTCGCTTACGGTTCATTCCCCATCTATCTTATAGCTTTGATCGGCCACCTGTGTGGACTCCATCTGCACGACTCTACTGTTCTGCCAGCGCTTACGCTTGTAGGGCGTGCTGTCTCGGCTCTTTTTGATAGCGGGACAATTGTGCTGACAGGTTGTCTGGCTCTGGTGCTGGCTCGACGCACAAAGTCGCTGGCTCGGTGGGCCTGGATGGTGGCATATCTCGCGGCAATCCTGCTGGTCTTTACTCCCTTAGATATTCAGCTAGCGCATTTCTATACAGTGGATACATTGCTGGTCTTTTTTGTGGTGCTTACGCTACTCGCCTGTGTGAAATATATCGATAGCGAACATGCAGTCTGGTGGCTTATACTGGCGGGTATCGCCTATGGTCTGGCGCTGGCAACAAAGTTTAGTGCGGCACCACTGGCTGTCCCTGTCCTGGTTGCGTGCTATCTGCGCTGGCGGCAACATCATGACTTATGGGATGTAAGTACAGCCCTCTTGCTCGCCGCAATGTTGACGCTGATAGTCTTTGCGATTACCCAACCGTATGCGCTGCTGGATATGTCGAACTATGTACAGCAGGTCTCTGAACAAGGTGCATTGGCACGTGGCAGTCTGGATTTGCCGTATGTGCGCCAGTTTGTGGGAACTACCCCTTTCGTGTACGAGGCACAGAATATGGTGCTCTGGGGGATGGGGGTCACACTGGGTTGTACTGCGCTGGCTGCTCTGCTCTGGTTCCTGGTACGCATTGTGCGTAGTGTCATACTCACGAAACATATAAGAGGATTAGAGTCCTGGGGACCCTGGTTAGTAGTGCTTTCATGGATACTTGTCTATGGCGCGATCACCGGTAGCTTCTTTGTCAAATTTATGCGTTATATGTTGCCTCTCTATCCACCGCTGATTATCCTTGGAGCCGCTGCTCTGGTGACCTGTATGCAACATCTGCGCCGGACTGATTTTGCCAGTGTACGTTATCTGACACGGATCGATTGGGTCGCTCCTATACTGCGTGCTGCATTGCTGATCGTTGTTATCGGAGGGACAATCTTTCAAGGATTGGCGCTGCTCAATGTTTATAGCCAACCAAATACGCGTATTCAGGCGTCACGTTGGATCTATCAAAACGTCCCGGCCGGCAGTGTTCTGACCTATGAGCAGTGGGATGATGCGCTTCCGTATCCTATCGGTCAACACAATCCTTCTGAGTATGTGCAGGCCACATATACTGATGCCAATGGGCAGCCCACGACAGGAATGGACCTGTATGATCCTGACACGCTCAGGAAGGCTCAGCAGTTGTCCCAGCTGTTAAGTACTGCCGATGTAATTGCCATGCCCACTGATCGGCTTGATAAGTCTATTCCGCGCTCTCCTCAGCGCTATCCTATGACGTTGCGTTATTATCAACTGCTCTATAGTGGTCAGCTTGGTTTTCGGCTTGCGGCCCAGTTTGAGGTTCATCCAAACCTACTGGGGATTACACTTGATGATAGTAACGCCGATGAGAGCTATTCAGTCTTTGATCATCCGCATGCACGTATCTTTGTGCGCGATCACCACTATAGTGCACAAGAGTTAGACCAGATGTTGATTCAGGGATTACACCTGCCACCTGACTGATACCACTTTCACTGGCAGGGAGGCCTATCACCTGAACGGTCTATCCCTCTCTGCCTTCTCCTCTCTCCTTTGCTGCCCATATTCCCTGTACAATCAGAGCTGTACTCCCCTTTATAGAATAAAAATGCGTGAATGAACGCCATATGTCTGTTTGTATCAAGGTGTATCATATACAGGAATACAGTATCCATGGACCGGTAAAGCAGCAGATCCAGTTAAAAATACTTGTCGTTGCTTGCAGTTCTAGTGTTCATGTATTCTACAGTGGTTGGTGGTGTGGTGGTTGCAACTTTAGCGAGGATCTATGCTTGACTTATTTCTGCTATGGGGGCTGGTAGAGGTATTGGGCGTGCTCTGTTTACCTCTATCTTTCATTTTATTGCACAATCTTCCTGATCGAGGTTGGGCTTTTAGCAAGGTATTAAGTATTATCGTTGTTGCGTTCTGTATCTGGTTGCCACTGATGTGCATACCGGTATTACCATATAGCCGCTGGTTTATTGCGACTGTTGTGCTATTGCTGGGAACTGGAGGCGGCTATGCTGTCTGGCGGATGCGTCAGGAGCTACAGGCCTTTGTGCGGCGTAATAGAGCGTATGTCATACTCGTTGAGATTGTGTTTACTGGCATGATGGTACTACTCGGCTTCCTGCGTACATTCGATCCCAATATTCAGGGCTTTGAGATGTATATGGATGAGGGTTTTGTCTCCGCTATTATGCGCAGTCCGCATTTCCCACCCAATGATATGTGGCTATCCGGGTATAGCATCAATTATTACTACTATGCGCACTATACGATTGCGACATTGGCAAAACTGCTTGGTCAGTCTTCGTCGATTGCCTTCAATACAGGGATCAGTCTTTTCTTTGGCCTGACGGCGGTGAATCTGTTCGGTACGGCCTGTAACATTGTGGCCTGGTCGCGTCGCTATCGTCAGTCTGCTTTGATACTGTGTGTTGAGCGCTCTGAATTGCTGGTCAGTACGCCATTTGGTGGCATCTCTGTGTTGATGGGCTTGATCCTGGGTAATCTAGCCGCGACCCAGCAGTGGTGGCAGGAGCATGGGAATGCTGGCTATCGTTTTAATTGGTTTACTCCCTCGCGTGTGATCGATAATACGATCAATGAGTTCCCGGCCTTTAGCTTCTTGCTCTCGTGCTTTCATGCACATGTGTTGACCATGGCCTTTACGATTCTGTGTATCGCTCTCGCCTTTAACTGGCTCCTAGCGGACGATGTACAGGGTCTGGCGCTCTTTGGCAAAGGGTGGCGGTTGTCGTTGAATCTTGGACTGACGGCAATCATCCTGGGTGGACTCTTCACAATGAATGGCTGGGACTATCCGACATATATAAGTCTGACACTGGTCTGCATCATTGTGCAACAGGGTTTTGCCTGCAAGAAGGCTCATCACTCGCTATTCCACTGGTCGCTGCCTTGCAATATCGCGTTGGTCTCACTGTGTGTGATCGCTTTATCTTATGTCTTTTACCTGCCATTCTACCTGCACTTTATTTCACCCTCGCAAGGTATCGGTCTTGCTGATGCATCACTCCGTTCACCATTGAGCGGTGAATTGTTGATCTATGGCCTCTTTGCCTTTGTCTTCCTTTCGCTGCTACTGGGTAGTGCGCTCAAACGTCCACTGCGTGTAGTGACACTGAAGCGTATGAGTCTTGCTGTAGACACAGATACTCTCTCTACAGCGACTGATGTTGAAACGGTACCAGCGTCTGCCACTGCAATTTTCAGTGCCTGCGGAAGGAATACCAGTGCTACGAATCTTTCAAGGTCGACAAGCTATACAGGTGGGAGTGCGCAGATTGCTAAACAACGTTTGAATATGTCGCTAGCTCCTGTGGCCCGGCGCACGCTGGTTGCAGTTACACCACGCGAAGGTGTCCCTGAGCCAGCTGCTTCGATTAAGCAAGCTGATGTGCGTATGCAGGAGGAAGCGTCTGTTGTCGCAGATGCGGTGTCTGCGGAGAAGAAGAGTCCAGAAGTTGAGACGAGTTCCTTTAAGCATGCTCTTAAATATACTCTGGCCTCTCCTGTATGGCAGAGCTGGATACTACGTGCGGTACTGATAGGCGTTGTGGCCTTTTTGTTGTTGGGACTAATCTTGTTGTGGCTTATTCCTGATGACGCTACACTCATCGTTTGTAGCGAGCTTGTCTTGTTGAGTGTGGTGCTGCTCTTCTATCATGTCCAGGATCGAGCACATGCGTTTACGCTCTTATGTGGGGCCGCTGCGTTTACGATTATTGCTGGCTGTGAGGTCTTCTACCTGAAGGATATCTTCGCCGGTGGAGGGAGTGAGCGCATGAATACGATCTTTAAGTTCTATTTCCAGGCGTGGGCGCTGCTCTCAATCGGCTCGGCGGCTGGCCTCTATTATATCTGGAACTGCTTCTGGCCTGTACGCTCTCAGGCGATCGCGTGGCGCTGGCTACAACGAGGTGCAGTGACGTTCTGGGCTGCGCTCCTGCTATTACTGATCGCTGCTGAGATGGTCTATCCGATCGTTGCACCATATGCTCGCCTGGCACAGACCGATGCTCTGCATACATTGCCGTACCTTTCTACGAACTTCGATCTGGATGGCCTGACCTATATGGCAACCTGTGCTCCGCCCAATTGTGACTTTGCGACGGAGGGTGACTACAATGCGATTCGCTGGCTGAATGCGCATGTGGCGGGTGATCCTGTGATCGTCGAGGCTCTGGGTGATGATTATCGCTACAATGGACGTGTCTCTACTTTTACTGGTCTGCCGACTCCTATGGGTTGGGTCGGCCACGAGGCGCAATGGCGGGTAAACTGGCTCAACGCACCTGACACGAAGCATCAGTTTCTGTTTAATCAGCGCTCAAGCGATGTTGAGCAGATCTACACGAGCACTTCGCAGCTTACTGTCATTGCACTTATGAGGCGCTACAATGCCCGGTATTTGTATGTGGGGCCTTACGAGTACAAGAAATATGGAGATGCGCAGTTGGATCGTTATAGTGCTTTTATGCAATCGGTATATAGCAACGATGGTGTCACAATTTATAGGGTAAAATAAATGCGAGATACAAAAGTGGAGAATGATGTGAAACGTGGGGTGGATACTCGCTCGACACGTACGACACGTATATTGAATACCCTCATCCATGCTCCTGAGCCAACTACAGTGTATATTCCACAGGAGGAGCAGAGACCGATATGGCGCGTTCGGCTTCAGCGCAATTGGCCCTTTCTTGCGGTGATGCTTCTGGCAGCCTTGCTGCGTTTTATCGGCCTCGGGGACAAGCCGTTACACCATGATGAGAGCCTGCATGTATACTTCGCATTACAGTTGATGCACAATATGGAGCAGTGGAAAGATTGTTTTGGCAGGATAACCTGTTATCATTATGATCCTATCTTGCACGGACCTTTTCAGTTTCATGTTATCGCACTTGTCTACAAGATCAGTCAGATCTTAGGTGCTCCCGATCATGGCGTGAACACAACGACTGTCCGTATCGCCGCCGCGTTAATGGGGACGGCTCTGGTCGGTTTCCCGTATTTGATGCGCGACTACCTGGGTAGTCGCCTGACTGCATGGTTGGCCTGTTTTCTGCTAGCAATCTCACCAGGCATGGTTTATTTCTCGCGCTTTGCGCGCGAAGATATCTACATGGCCTGTTTTACCATGTTGCTGGTCGTCTCCGCTGGACGCTATGTAAGAGATCGCAAAGGGTACTGGTTAGTGCTGGTCGGAGCGGCCTTTGCCTTATCGTATGCCACCAAGGAGGCTACCTTTCTTACTGCAGCAATCTTTGGTAGTTTTTTGGTAATCTTGATGGTTTGGGAGTCAGGTGTCAGGGTCGCCATGCCGGAGCGTTTTCAGTTGCATATCCAGTTCGGCAAGCAAGCAGGGCATTATTTCCCACGGACCATGGCACCAGTGGCCTTAGCTCTATTCGGTAGCGTCTGCCTGCCACTTGCCAAATGGTTCTTTGCCTTTATGAAGAGCCTCTCAATCACTATCACAAGTAATCCCAGTACCGCCGATACGTATGTGCGCGATTTAAAGGATCAGACGCAGTCCGCGTTACCATGGCTGGCTGTCTCCGTAATGCTGTGTGTAATTGTACTGACTGTACGTGATGTGCTTGCAGCAAAACACCCTGATAGACAGCGTGCGCCCATCTATACCCCTGCTTCGCGCGTTGATGCTGAGCAGCAGCCTGTACTGTCTACCATTCTCACCTCCTCGTGGGTACATTGGTTTGCCGCTCTGGCTGTTAGTTCATTTCTTTTTATCTTGCTTTTCTCGGTCCTCTTTACGAACCTGCACCATGGAATTGGAGATGGTATCTGGCAAGGTATCTACTACTGGTTGGAGCAGCAGAATGTTGCGCGTGGTGGACAGCCCTGGTACTACTATCTCTTGCTGATCCCTCTCTACGAGCAGATTGGACTGGTCTTGGGTATTGTTGGGTTACTACGCTCTCTGCGTCAACCTACGCGCTTCCGCCTCTTCCTGATCTATTGGATGCTGGGAAATCTGACACTTTATAGCTGGGCCGGAGAGAAGATGCCCTGGCTCATGATCCATATTACTATGCCAATGCTGCTGCTGGCAGCGATTGGGCTGGAGCCACTGGTACTGCGTTGTGGCGGATTCTTCCAGCAGTCAGTAATAGCACAGAATGGGCAGAAGTCAGCCAGACGGAAGCGAAATCGGGTACAATCAGCAAAGAGTGCACGTGCGAATGCACGTTCAAAAGTGATGATGGTCGTGGCTGTGGTCGCGACTATATTCTTACTGGCAGTCACTCTACAAAACATGTTTCAGGTCACGTTCGTACATTATGCAGATGGACCATATGAGATGATGATCTATGTGCAAACGACCAACGATGTGAAAACCATCATGAACAAGATTGATACGCTAGACCAGCAGAAGCATGATGGTCGGCACACATTATCGATTGGTGTGATGTCAGATGCTGACTGGCCGTTTTATTGGTACTTGCGCGATTATACCGATGTCTGTTATGGTTTCCCTATAGGTTGTGCCAATGCGAACCCTGAGGTGATCATTGGAGCGGGCAATGATATCATAAAGACGCAAAAACAATATTCAGCTGCTATAACAGGTAATAGCAAGGGTGTTTATGCCTTCCAGCGCTATCATCTGCGAAGTTGGTGGGATGAGGGCTATAAGCCGCCAGTTTGTGTGCCTTCAGAGAATGATTACTGTCAGGGTCAACCAAAGTGGGGTGGTATTGGACCGTGGTTATGGCTCAGTTATGGTGATAATCCCCCGGCGCAGGCGCAATTTGATCCTTTCCTGGCAGCCAGAAATGTCTGGAACTGGTGGTGGTTGCGTACTCCGATAGGGAGTACAGGTGGCTCGACCGATGTGGGATTAATGATTCGTAGTGACCTTAGTGGCCTTGTAAAGCCATAAGCCGATGCAGAGAGTATTTGCTCTCTTGTTCTACTCTCGGCGAGGTCACTAGCGATGCGCAATGGAAGCGATCTCGACGCCATCTTGCGTTCAGATGCGCCGGGTGACTTTGCATGAGGAGAATAGAATTTTGAAAAAATTCGAGAACGAACCGAAGGAAGAGCAACGCGCTCCTATTGGTCTGGACTCGTCGAGTACCGAAATCGTATCCAGTAGTGGGGACAGCATTGATAGCACTGTCTCCACTACTGAGGCTGTTCCGGCGAATGCCGAAGAGCCTGTACTGACGGATGCAGGGATTGCGCAAGACAGTACACGTGAACTGGAGACCCCAGTGGCTCCTGATCAAGATGGCGAAACTTCAGAGGATGATGGCCCCGCTGAAGAGAGCTCAGAGAATGATGATCTTGCCGAAAATTCCTCTATTGTTCCAGAAGAGCAAGCTATAGATCGAGAAGACGAAATCTTTAACGACGTAGAGATAGAAGAGGATGAAGATGCGACAGCCGTCCGCGGTTGGCGTTCGTTTACACGAGCGCAGATCTGGACGGCTGTCGCGTTCGGGGCGGTCATTCTGCTGGGGGTTGTGCTACGCTTCTGGAATCTGGGGATAAAACCTCTGCACCATGATGAGAGTCTACATGCGTATTTTGCGATGGTATTGCTGCATAATAACGTCGATAATTGGAGCACCTGCTTCGCGACCGCTGCTGCAAGTTGTTATCGTTATGATCCGCTGACCCACGGCCCATTCCAGTTCCATATCATTGCACTTGTCTATCAAATCAGTCAGTGGTTGGGTGCACCTGATCACGGTATTAATACCACAACGGTACGTATCGCTGCCGCCACCTTTGGATCTGCGATCGTAGCGTTGCCATTCTTCTTGCGTGATTATCTAGGAAAGATGGGAGCCTGGCTCTCCTGTTTTCTGCTAGCAATCTCGCCAGGGTTGGTCTACTATTCACGCTTCGCACGCGAAGATATTTATATGGCCTGCTTTACGCTGCTGACAGTGGTTGCTACGGCACGTTATGTGCGTGATCGTAAGCCTGGCTGGTTGATCACTGCTGCTCTGGCGTTTACGTTCTCCTACGCTACCAAAGAATCAACATTTCTGGTGATCGGTATCTTCGGTAGTTTTCTGGGCGCGCTGCTTGCCTGGGAGCTAGGGGTACGCTGGCTATTAGGTCCACGCACACCTGAACCGCTGACGTTGGCGCAAAGTGATACGGAAGAGGCGACTGAGCAGGATGCGAGCCTGCTTGCTGCCTCTACTGCAGCAGAGCATGTTGCCGCTAAGAAGACTAAACGTCGCTTCTGGCCTCGTACAGCCGCTCCATGGGTGGTCCTGATCTACTTTATTGTGATTGGTGTCATTGCCAAGTGGTTCCTGGGGGTCGTAGGAAATCTGTCGCGCTATGTGACGGCAAATACGACAAATACCAATCATGCCAATGCTGTAGTTGCGCAACTCAAGCAAGTTACACAGATGATTCTGCCCTGGCTCGGGATCTTGCTGGTTATCTTGATTGTTTATCTGCTCCTACGTGATCAGTTTGCTACTCCGAAAGAAGGACGGCACGGTATTGCGAAACGGATAGATCCTGAGAAGCAACCCTTGCTGGACACCATCTTTACTATGCCCTGGACACACTGGTTCTTTGCAGTGGTACTGAGCTGGTTTGTGTTTATGCTTCTCTTTACGGTGCTCTTTACCAATATCGCAACTGGTATCGGTGATGGTATCTGGCAGGGTCTCTACTACTGGTTACAGCAGCAGCAGGTGGCTCGTGGTGGACAGCCCTGGTTCTACTACCTCCTGTTGATCCCGCTCTATGAGCAAATTGGTGTGGTCTTTGGGCTTGCTGGCGTCATTTATGCGCTGGTACGACCCACGCGTCTCCGTCTCTTCCTGGTCTACTGGTTTGTTGGTAATCTCGTCATCTACACCTGGGCTGGTGAGAAGATGCCCTGGTTGATGATCCATATCACTATGCCGCTGATGATTCTGGCGGCGATCGCTTTACAACCAGCGGCCTCCTCCATCTGGTATGCAATCAAGCAGCGTTTTGTAACGACCTCTGCCGTCTCGATAGAGAAAGATGAGACTCGTGACCCGGTAACGACAGATGTTGTAGTGCCAGTGGTAACCGAGGAGATCCCAATCATCCCGAGCATGCCTCCCGTACCCGCCAGCACTGCTCCCGTAGTGGCTCCTACGCCACGCAGGCGCTCTCCTCGCCTGTCACTGGTGGCCTCAATCTTAATCGCGGTGAGTGCTCTGCTCTTGCTCCTACCGACGTTGCAGAATATGTATCAGGTGAGCTTTGTCCATGAGGCTGATGCGCCGCATGAGATGATGATCTATGTCCAGACCTCGACGGACATCAACGTCGTTATGGACAAGATTCAGCAGGTTGATCAAAAGCTCTACCATGGTAGTCATGCGGTACCGATTGGCGTCACCAATGATACGACATGGCCTTTTGCCTGGTATCTGCGCGATTATACCAATGTCTGCTTTAATTATCCAACCGGTTGTCAGTCAACTGCGAGCACCTATCCGATTATCCTTGGTAGTGGTGATGGAGAGTTGGCGTCGATGCAACAGCAGTTTGCTCAGACGTACCAGTATCACCAGTATCATCTACGCACGCAGTGGGATCAAGGGTATATGTTGCCTCTGTGTGTGAAGTCGGCAACGAATGCCTGTACGACCCCACAGCCCTATATCGGCGTTGGTCCAGGGCTCTGGCTGAGTTATGGTGACAATCCACCGAAGGGTGCACAATTTAACCTGCTACGCGCTGCTAGCAATATCTGGCAATGGTGGTGGGAGCGGAAGTCCTTTGGAGCGACCGATGGCTCCTATGATATGGGGCTCTTCATTAACAATCAAACCTCTAGCAACTCTGGTGTGAAGCCATAGTCTGGAGTCCCTGGTTCAGGGTAGTCATTTACTTCTATACGTAAAACAGCCTCCCATACTCGCGTGGGAGGCTGTTTGGTTGTTGCATGTGTATTGTGTCTGTATGATCTCTATTACGCACTCATACGGAATAGAGACTATGATTGACTATCTGCCAGTATTTAACGAACCAGGGCCGCTAGCCGCTTGACGCCTTCGTTGATCTGTTCAGGGGTCAATGCACAGAAGGGCAGGCGCACAAAGCGTGTGCCCAGATCGGGCTCCTCATCGTCAGAGAAGGGATCGGCGAAGAAGTCGCGTCCATCAGTGAGGATAAGTCCGGTCTGCCTGGCGCGCTCTAACAGATTACCTTTGACGGCCTCTTTGGGGAGGGTGATGCTCACAAAAAAACCACCTTCGGGTTCCGCAAAAGGTACGTCTGGGAGATGTGTCTTGAGCGCTGCAATGAGCGCTTGCAGTCGCGGAGCATAGAGTTGTTTTAAATTGTTTAGATTCTGCTCGAAATAGCCGCGCTTATGAAACTCGACTACCGCTGCTTCGGTTGGTAGGACTGGTGCCAGGATCGTCTCTTCTTCCAGGCTCGCAAGCTTCTTCGCGATCTCCACAGGACCAATCAGATAACCAACGCGGAGTGCCGGGCTGATCAATTTACTGTAAGAGCTCACTGTGAGTACACGGTTGGCATTGAGCTCACGGAGCATCGGCAATGAGTTACCTGAATACCGGAGTGTACGGTAGGGGATATCTTCAAGTAGCCAGAATTTGTAACGCTCTGCCAGATCGACCAATGCCTGACGCTTCTCTAGAGAGGTCGTGACTCCAGCAGGATTCTGGAAATCGGGGACGATATACATGAATGCTGGTACCTGTCGGGCCAATGCCTGTTCTAGCGCTGCTATATTCACGCCATCTTGCTCTAACGGGATACCTATGACTTTGGCACCACGACGACGGAACGTCTTGATCGCACGATCATAGCTAGGTTGCTCAACAAAGACTACATCTCCCGCCTTAATAAGTAACGCGGAAAGTAGATCCTGCAAGTGGAGTGAACCGTTGCCGACTACGATCTGTTCCGGGGCCACTCCATACTGTTCGCCAAGCAACTGGCGTAATGGGAGATAGCCGCTGTTATGTCCATATTGCAGGACGGTCTTGGCCTCTGGGCCCTCCAGTACGGCCTGGAAGCATTCACTTAAAAGTTTGTTCGGTAGCGCCTCCACGGCTGGAACGCCACGTGTAAAGAGGATACGCTCACTGCTAACCTGAGCTGGCATATAGTGTAATCTCCTTCTTACTGTATTGTATGAAACTGGCCAACGAATCGACTGACATCAGGAATGGAGCAGGACCAGTTTCCCCTGTGGCTCGCCGCTATCAAGCATGCGATGGGCCTCGGCAGCCTGCTCAATTGGGAAGGTACGTGCAATCAGCGGTTTGAACCGCTTCGCAGCGATCAAGCTGAGGATCTTCTCCTCGTTCTCAACGGAGGTTCTTGTCTGACCGCCACCAATTACATCAGCCTGTTTCAAGCGCCAGGACTGCGTGTCGACTGTAGCCTGCTGACCACCAAGGTTACCGATTAAGATAATTCTACCATGGACAGCACAGGCATTCAGACTCTCCTGCAATGTTGAGCCTACCAATTCGAGTACGAGATTGACCGCACCTTGTTCTTGTAGTACCTTGCTGACATTCTCTTGTTTATGATTGATGACGAGATCAGCTCCCAGCTGGCGCAGTACTTCAGCACGCTCTTCCGAACTAGCCGTCGTAGCCACCCAGGCACCTGCCTGTTTGGCTAGCTGAATCGCAGCTGAACCAACGCCGCTAGAACCGGCCCAGATGAGAACTCGCTCACCTTCCCACAGGTGACCAAGATCGAAGAGGCCCGACCATGCAGTAGAGGCGGCCAGACCAGCACCAGCGGCTTCCTCAAAGCTCACACCTTCAGGGATGCGTGCTAGATCGGTCGCTGCTACTGCCAGCTTACCGGCATAGCCACCACCACCGCGCGCCATAGATGCACGCGTCGTAAGCACATGCTCGCCTGTATGAAAACCATTGCTATCCTGCAAAACAATGCCGGCCGCTTCCAGTCCTGGTGCGAAAGGGAGCGACGGAACAGGGCGTTTCCCGGCACGTTGGAAGAGGTCCAGACGATTGACAGTTGAAGCCTTGACCTCTATCAACACTTCGTTACCCTGAGGTTGTGGATCCGCTACTGCTTGTAGTTGCAACACCTCTGGTCCACCAGGCTGAGAAAATTGTACAACCTTCATCGGAATACCTTTCTTTTCAGCATAGAGATAATATCTACACGCGACAGCCCTATTGTATGCTTACCTGCGGCTTTATTGCAAAGTCTCGGATACGTATGACTGCTTCTGTTGCAGCTCTTTTTGCACTCTGAGCGGCAAGTGTAAAAGGTAGAAGATTACCCGATAGCTTCGATGTTCTCTTCAATCCAACTGATGAAGCCTTCGATCGTATGAAAACTGGCGGCTGGACGGATCTCTTCCAGGGCATTGATGGTCGCAGTCTCGGCCCATTCAGCCGCAAGCGGCAGTACACCGGCTTTCGCTGCTTGTTCGACATCTGAGGCTGCATCTCCGATATATGCCGCATCTTCTGGTTGTATCTGCCAGGCTGTCATAACGCGTTGCATTGCGGTAACCTTATCGACAGCATCTTCTCTTCCAGCTTCAACACGATCAAAATAGCGAGCGAGTCCAAGATACTGCAGTGTAAACCTGGCTGTGTGTGAACCCTTGCCAGTGACGACCGCTAATCTGATACCACGCTGCTGTAAGCGTTGTAGTGCTCCATCGATGCCCGGAAATGGCTCACTGCACTCATTGTGGAGTTGTTCATAGGTTGTGTGATAATAATCAAGAGCTTTTTGCCAGTGCTCTGGTAGCAGGCGTTGAAAGATCCCAGCTTCAGTCAGGCCAAAGTGTGCCGTAATCTCAGCTTCTGTATAGTCTTTGCCTGTAAAATGGTGCATTGTCAGTTGATAAACTTTGATACATAGTGGCAATGTATTGGCTAATGTGCCATCTAGATCGAACAGAAAACCTTTCAGTTGCATAAGTGCTCCAATAGTGATAAAAATGCTGCTTGCCACGTACACGGCGAGCAGCCCTAAGATCTTATTCCGAAACCCAACGCGACTGGCGTCGCTAGTGCTCTGCACTCAGGTTTTCGGATAAGTAGTAAGCGAAAAATCCTTTCCATCATAGCATATCGCCGATATCGTCCTGTTAGTCTCTATACCCTCTTGAAATTAGAACGTATGTTTTATATAATAGGGACATGCTAAAAAGAAGAAGATTGTGAACCATGTTTATGCATAATCAGCGTAGTAACATCTGGCATAACGATGATTGCAGGGGCAGTATGAAAATCATTTCGCACCACACACTTATCTCTATTCTGGTAGATGATCAGGATGAAGCATTGCAATTTTATACAGGGGTATTGGGACTAGAGAAGCGCGAAGATATCTTGTTTGCGCCAGGGTTAAGGCTGGTCACTGTTGCAGCATGTGGTCAGTGCAGACCTATGCTCGCACTGGCCAGACCGGACCCTGCGACGTATAGGACAGAGCATATCCAACAGTTAATCACTCATACTGGCCAGCGCATCGCTTCGATTTTCGCGACCAGAGATTGTCAGCAGCGTTATGAAGACCTTATAGCTCGTGGCGTCACCTTTATCTCCACACCAGTCAGGCAGTTATACGGAGTCGAAGCCATATTTATTGACCCCTATGCCAATGCTTTCTCGCTACTAGAAGCGGTGCCTGGTGTACTGGACCGCTTTGAGCATGCGCAGCGTAACCATGACAACTCGGCAGCATAGAAATCTCCTTTCGCTACGCCCTATAAAATTGGCCTATCAGTACTAGCGATAAGTTTTGGAAAGTCCAATAGCCTCTTCATTGCGTATATCTATGTATAGAGGAAGTTCACAGTGTGTCACTCCCATGATGCTGGTAAGGAACTGATGTCTGAGAAAACTCTTATATACTTAGAAATCAACGATTGTCGGTTTTTTATAACAAAATAGTGTGACATTCATTGAGAATAATTCGTTTGGCTTATGTATAGGTTACTATCGAAGCATAGATCATCAACTATAAATGAAGAGTTACAGGGGACACGTATGGATCAGTCTTTAGTACGCGGTAATGTAGATGATGTTCTTAAACCGGGGGATGAGATGGGGGATCTGGTAGAAGAAGTTGTAGAACATGTGACAGCCCCTTTATGCTATCTTCCTAGTTATCACCCAACACGCTGGTCTACTATCAATCGTGTATTGGACGTTGTGGATGAGGTGACACATGGTCGAGCGGATTGGGTGGTACGTTTTGTCAGTTACCTCTTCTTTGGTGGAGCGGCGGCTGTTGTAAACCTGATTGTCTTTGCTGTAGGTCTTGCATTACTACCTGGTTCACTTAATCCTTTTATGCGTACTCTCGTAGCTGATGTCATCGCTTGTGAAGTATCGCTCATTGCCAACTTCATCCCCAACGATTACTTTACGTTCCGTCATGTACCTGGTCGGCAACGTTCCTGGTTTTTACGCTGCGCTCGTTTCCATGTAACAGCGCTGGTAGGATTCTTGTTGACTGTACTCTTGCAGCAATTCTTCAGCCACGTTGTGCACATCTATCCTTTGGTCGGACAAGCACTCGCGATACTTATCGTGCTTTTCTATAACTTTACGTTCCATCATCTCTTCACCTACCGGCACATTGCGACAGGCCCTTCAGCCGCACGCTAAGGTTATTGACTGGTAGTAATTGTAGTAGACAAAGAAAAGAGCATACACCTCCTCATGCAGGAAGTGCGTGCTCTTTTCTTGTTTTGTGTTACGTTATTTATGCCCAGCGGAGCAGACCCAACTCATATCTTTCAGTAAGAGACGGATGGGTAGGAATGACGCGAATGTTATACGCGATGCTTCCACTCTCGTTTGGTTTGAGTTGGAGATCAAAGCGATATGAGCCATCGTTCTCGCGTTTAACGTAGGCCATAGGCAGCGTATGTTGCGGTATCGCGAGTTCATTTCTGGTCTCACCGTAGACAAGCTCAACAGCGAGGTCTTCAGGTTTGAGACCGTCGGCGCGTACCCAGGCATGGACTTCGATACCTTCGCCCAGACTGATCTGACCGTCCCGTTGTCCGTCAACGTAGAGCTCCAGCTTATCCCAGGCACGTCGCACCTGCTCTTTCCATGCTGCCAGCTGACGTTCACGCTCGTAGCTATTCTGCTCGATGATAATGCTCTGATGGATCTCTGGAACATAGTAGCGATTACTATACTCTTTGATCATACGGCGCATGCTGTATTGTGGTGCACAGGTGCGGATCGCTTCCTTCATATAGTAAACCCATGCATGTGGAATACCATCCTCGCCATGTTCAAAGAAGGCCGGAATAATCTTCTCTTCAAGCAGAGAGTAGAGCGAGTTACTATCGTCTTCAGCCTGTATGTTCTGATCGTGATAGTCACGTTCTTCGCCGATAGCCCAGCCGTTGCGACCATTGTAGCCCTCGGCCCACCAGCCGTCCAGAATACTACAGTTCGGTTGGCCATTCAAGGCAGCCTTCTGTCCACTCGTGCCGCTAGCCTCGTAAGGGCGGATTGGATTATTGAGCCAGACATCGGTGCCGGAGACCAGATAACGCGCCATGTCGATATCATAGTTTTCCAGAAAGATAATCTTGCCTTTGAACTCCTCGCTCCGTGAGATTTTATAGATTTGCTCGATAAGTGCCTTCCCGGGCTCGTCTGCAGGATGGGCCTTGCCCGCGAAGACAATCTGCACCGGGCGTTCTGGATTGTTCAAGATCCCTCGCAACCTATCCAGGTTGCGGAAGATGAGCGTTGCACGTTTGTAGGTCGCGAAGCGACGAGCGAAACCCAGTATCAATGCATCAGTATTGAGCATCGTATCAAACTCAGCGATCTGATGATCTCCCTCACCCAGGCGCAGATGTTGTTGCTTCAGATTTCTACGCGCATACGTGATCAGTGCCTCTTTGCGTATGTGGTGAATCTTCCAGAGCTCAGCATCAGGGATATCCTCTATATGCTCATCCCAAAATGCCTGTTCATCGACATGTGCACCCCAATCTTTGTCCATATAGCGACCGAAGAGCGCATTAATCTCAGGTGCGATCCATGAGAAGGTATGAACACCATTAGTGACATAGCCAATCGGCACCTCACTACTGTCAAGGCCTGGCCAGAGGAACTGCCACATTTTGCGTGATACATGACCATGTAGCTCACTTACACCGTTATGGTGTCCTGTAAGATGTAAAGCCAGTGTTGTCATGCCATAAGTATTACCATGGCCCTGATCGTGATCCTCACGTGCTACCTCAAGGAACTGTTCACGGTTCAGACCTAATTGACCCCAATATGAGCTGAAGTATGTATCGATCAGTTCATAACTAAACGTGTCATTGCCAGCCGGTACAGGCGTATGTGTAGTAAACAGCGAATTAGTCTTGACTACCTCGCGTGCCTCATTAAAGGTCAGACCTCTGGCAACCAGTTCACGGCAGCGCTCCAGACTCAAGAAGGCAGCATGACCCTCATTGAGATGCCAGGCTGCGGGTGAGATACCCAGAGCGCGCAACGCACGTACACCACCGATACCCAGTACAATCTCTTGCGAGATACGCATCTCGCGATCCCCACCATAGAGGCGAGCCGAGAGCTCGCGATCAGCCGGTGCATTGGGTGGAATGTCCGTATCCATCAAGTAGAGAGGGACGCGACCGACCATCAATTTCCAGACTTTCGCATAGATACGGCGTCCAGGGAGCTCTACACTAATGACCACTTCATTGCCGTCAGGGCCGATAGCGGGAATAGCGGGTACTTCCGAGAAATGCAGCTTATCGTACGAAGCTTCCTGTACTCCAGCACGATTTACATGCTGGCTAAAATAACCCTGAGGGTAAAGGAAACCGACACCAACGAAAGGGAGACCTAAATCGCTGGATTCTTTACAATGGTCACCAGAGAGGATACCCAGGCCACCAGAATAGATAGGCAGAGACTCGTGCAAACCAAACTCGGCAGAGAAGTAGGCAATGGTCTTATCGGCTAGTTCAGGATATGTTGTCGAAAACCAGGTCTCCTCGGCGCGTGGATGCATATAGTGGTCAAAATCATGAATGACTGTGTCATACTGAGCAAGATAAGCAGTATCTTCAGCTGCCGCTTCCAACTTCTGTGGTTGTACAGCACTCAGGAAATGCACCGGATTGTGGCTAACCTGCTCCCAGAGATCAGGATCGAGAGAGCTATACAGGGCGCGAGCTTCCGGATGCCAACTCCACCAGAGATTATAAGCTAACTCATATAGGCGGTTAACGCGAGTTGGCATAATAGGGAAAACCGTTATACGACCGTAAACTTTCACGAGTCAGGCTCCTTTCTTTACTTACATATACACTATTTTTCTACTCATCGCTGAAAGGAGTACCCCTCGGCGTGTATTTACTCTTTGTCAGTATATCCTTTTTAAGAAAGGCGGGCAATGTTGCTTCTTGTCATTCTTGAGGATTTTATCTATACTTGTGGATAAACAGGTAGAGATTTTTTAAGGACGGGTAAAAATGAGGAATTCATCCTCGCCTCATCCATCACGCTGGCATACGATCAGTCAGATCAGTGGTGGTATATTACTAGGTATTGGTATCTTCTGGCTCGCGAAATTACTGTTTTTTCACACGCCAGCTGCCGCGCCCCTTATGCCTGGCACAGGTGCAGGTGCCAGACCAACTGTCAGTGCTGTTGGCGGCAGCCCTCTCACTTTCTCTACACCAGCCCCTCTACGCGCCGCTGGCATCACCGTGAGCGCCATCCAGCCGCCTTCTACTATGAGTGAGACCCAGGCGTTACAGTTAGCGGGTCAGGATGAGCCTGACGCTGCTAGTAGTGCTAAGAAGCAAGTAGCAGATGCTGTCACATTGAGCTATCCAGCCTCAAAGGTTGTCAAAGGGCATGCTGACTTCAATCACTCCATAGCGTGGATGGTCTGGTATCAGCAGGTACCGCAAGGGGGCGATGGCATTGCCATCGACAAGCAGCCCAGTCATGACCTCTATATCTTTCTGGATGCTAAAACGGGGCAAGAGTTGTTCACGATCTGGTCATAAGGTGGTTGAGAGAATGCGTATTCAGATATTCAGACATAGAGAAAAGCTGGCACGATCGGGAAGAGGGAAAGCCTGAAAGTGTGCCAGCGATTTTTTATCTCTTTTTAAGCGAGAGGTTTCATAGACAGTAGAGCACTCATCCGCGCAGCCGTACAAGCGAGCAGACGCACAACCCCATTACTCCTCGATGCTGATAAGCTGTGTAAAGAACGAGCATGAATGTGTAGCTATCGCCAACCTTATTCGTCATGCATCTTGATCCAACCATGGCGAAGTGCATGTACAACAGCCGCCGTACGGTCGTTGACAGAGAGTTTTTTCAAGATCGACGTAATATGATTTTTTACCGTTTGGTCGCTAATCTTTAAAGACTTAGCAATCTCTTTATTGCTATTTCCACGTGCAATATAGTCGAGAATCTCGACCTCACGAGTAGATAGCGGAGAATACGACTCTTTTTGTTCGCTCTCTTCTTCCTCGACAGTAAGTTCGCGGAAAGATTTGAGTACGCGGCTAGCGAGTTGAGGTTTAGCCAACACATCATCACGGATCAGGTATTCGCCGTGACTCACTTTACGGACGGTATCGACCAGCTCTTCAGCGGTGATATTACGTGTCGTATAGGCGGCGGCACCGACCTTAATAGATTGAAATAAACGTTCCTCATCTTCGGATGGCGTGAGCACAATGATAGCAATACGAGGTGAAATATGCCGCATTTGGCGCGCTATCTCCAACGGATCTGAGGACGTGAATCCAGCATCGATGAGGGCTACATCAGGGTTGCACGTACGAGCTATTTCGAGAACCTCTTCAGCATCCGTCGACTCTCCGACTATCTCGCAATCTCCCATACGTTGCAGGGTGGCTCGGATACCCTCGCGGAAGAGTGGTTGCTCATCGATAATGATGACACGTATCGTTTCCATGTAATCCCTTCATAGAAGAGCGGACAGCGCGAAGGCCCACGATAACACTGTCTGCACTCTTTTCTATCTAAAGTGAACTTCCAAGTTTCTATTGTCTTTGCCTGATCAAGGGACTTGTAGACCTTATGACTGTGCCCATTATACACATTAATGCTTCAAGCGTCTATAAGGATTGGCGCGGTTTTACACCACTTTCAAGCTTTTCAGGTCACATCCTGTCAGGACTTTTGGGTTAACTCCATCCTACCAAAAACTCTTATCCAAAAGCAAAAAAGTCAGGAGCGATGACACTCCTGACTTTTGTTCTCTGACCGAGCGATAAAAAAACTGAAAGATTGCAAAATATCGACCCTTAGAAGCGTTCAAGCCTTTGCAACGTAGAGTTAATACCAGTACGCAGGCTTTCGATCACCCCGCGACCAGTTACCGCAACCCCTTCAAAGCTAGGGACGCGATACGGATTAAGATATTTTTCCAGAACCGAGATCGGCAACGTGTCTTGCAGATCGCGTTTATTCCACTGCATAACGAGCGGAAATGTTGAAGCGTCTTTATTCATACGCCGCAACTGTTCTTGCAACTCGTTCCAGCATTCAATGTTTTCTTGTAATTTACTCGCTTGCGAGTCTGCTACAAAGATGACACAGTCTGCACCCTTAAGAACCGAAATACGAGTCTGCTGGTACAGAATCTGGCCTGGAACGGTATACAATTGGAAGCGAATATTGAAACCGTGTACTTTACCTAGTTCAAGGGGCAGGAGGTCAAAATAGAGTGTACGTTCTGTTTCTGTATCTATCGAGACCATCTCGCCCACGTCCTGTGGATTGACCGCTTGATGGATGTAGTGCAGATTCGTTGTTTTACCACAAAGACCTATGCCATAGTAGACGATTTTACAATTAATCTCGCGTTTCGCCATATTAATTAGAGACATACGTAACGCTCTCCTGCCGGATCACTTTTTTCGCGTTGCTATCTCAGACGCGTGTAAGTGTAAACTATGCTACTTCTTTCCTGGGACAGTATACCTTATTCTCAGAAGGGCTGCAACCGCGAATATAGCGGTGCGCGCAGTGCTTGACATAGTGATAATGTAAGTCTGCTGCCCGTTACATTCATTGTCTAATGCAGTACATTTAAAGAGATCCATAACACCTACTTATGCTTTCTCATACTCGCTATCGAGATAGGGTGATAGGTCTGCAGTATCATATTGCTGTCATATTATGAGCGAACGAGTGAAATCACAAAATTAACAGCTCTGAGTTAGCCAAAATTAGCTAATCACTCTTGATATTAGCGAAACAGAAGATTGCTAGAAAGCGGATAGAAAGTGGAACTACGTCAGGTTGCTTGATTCGCTTCATATCTTCGGCTTATACTATGCAGTGGGTGGTGGTATACATGAGGTATAGCGAGAGATAGCGTTTGAGAAGAAGATTCTGCACTGATGATCACGCTTCCACTTCCTGTGGGTCTCTGTGTTACAATAGATCGCGGCACCTCACAGATGTTGAGTCCTACTTTTCAGGGCACAAACAACTTTGAACAGATATATTCATGTTCAGCCTTCAGACGAGGCGTACTTTTTGTACTGACGTGAGCTGTGCCTTTGTATTGACGAGAGCAAGAGAACGAGCTAGACTTACGATAGATAAGGCTACTCTGCTATAGACATAGTTAATTCATTGAATTGAAGTGAGAATACGCTCATGACTACAACTGCATCTACTTCGGTTGAGACAGATTATGAGGTTGTCATCGGTCTTGAGGTGCATTCGCAGCTTTTGACGAAGAGTAAAATGTTTTGCTCTTGTAGTACAAATTATGCGAATGATGCACCCAACACGCATGTCTGCCCTATCTGTATGGGAATGCCTGGAGTGCTACCTGTAATTAACGAGGAGGCGGTCTCCTATATCATTATGACTGCTCTGGCGTTACATTGTTCCATTCCTGAGTTCTCAAAGTTTGATCGCAAGAGTTATCACTACCCTGACCTGATGAAGGGTTACCAGATCTCGCAATTTGATATTCCTCTGAGTCATGATGGCTATCTGACCGTGAAGGTGAACGGACAGGATCGCCGTATCGGGATTACTCGCGTCCACCTTGAAGAGGATACAGCACGATCGACGCACCACCAGGGTTATTCGTTGATCGATATTAACCGTGCTGGTACGCCACTGATGGAGATTGTTAGCGAGCCTGACATGCGTTCTCCTGAAGAGGCTCGCCTCTATATGCAGAAACTGCGTGAGATTCTCGTCTACATTGGTGTCTCTTCCGGTCGTATGGAAGAGGGCAGTTTGCGCTGTGATGCGAACGTATCGGTACGTCCACGCGGCCAAAAAGAGCTGGGAGTGAAGACAGAGATCAAGAACATGAACAGTTTCCGCTCTGTCGAGCGCGCGCTGGAGTTTGAGGCCCGTCGTCAGATCGAGGTCCTGCGTAATGGTGGCAAGATCCGCCAGGAGACGCGTGGCTGGATTGAGAACAAAGGCATCACCGTTACTCAGCGCGTGAAAGAGGGCTCAGACGATTATCGTTATTTCCCTGAGCCAGATCTGCCACCTCTGATCATTGATCCTGAGAACGTCAAAAGGCTAGGTGCCAGTCTGCCCGAACTGCCGGATGCACGCCGTGTGCGTTACCAGGAGCAGTATGGGCTCTCTGAACAGGAAGCCAACGTTATGACCGAGGATAAGGCTTTAGGCGATTACTTTGAACTGGTTATCGCAGCCTCTCAGGTGAAAGAGAAAGATCGCAGAGTACGCGCTAAAGCGGCCAGCAACTGGCTCTTAAGCGAAGTTGTACGCCTGACAAATGCTCATGGCATTCCAGTGCAGGAAAGCCGTCTGCGTCCAGAGGCGTTAGTGAATTTGCTCGACCTGCTGGATAAAGAGCGAGTTACCGGTAAACAGGCCAAAGACATTCTCGATGAGGCCTTTACTAGCGGCGAAATGCCAGAGGCCATTGTTGAAAAGAAGGGCATTAAGCCTCCTATTAGCGACCAGGGAACCCTGGAGCGCATTATTGACGAAGTACTCGCTAAAAACGAGAAAGCGGTCATTGATTACCGCAATGGAAAAACGAATGCCGTTCAAATGCTCATTGGTCAGGTTATGAAACAGACCCGTGGGCAGGCGAAAGCAGATATAGTTCAGTCGCTTCTACGAAAGAAACTTGATGAGACGCAAGGGTAATACCTTGCGCCTCATTTTGTTCAACCTCTAGTATTCATGGAATCTGTAAGGATGGCATACTCGGCTGGACACGATGTCGTGTACTCTAGATCATAATGAGGTGTTGTATGCAGCAATCTTTTAATCCGTATGAGATGGCAGTTCAGCAATTTGAACTGGCTGCCGATAAATTGGGGCTTTCCGAGGATATGCGCGAGCTATTGCGCAAGCCTAAGCGAGAGCTCACAGTAAACTTTCCTGTGCGTATGGACGATGGTCATATTCAAATGGTTACTGGTTATCGTGTCCAGCACAATGTCACGCGCGGTCCGGCTAAAGGCGGGATTCGCTATACTCCTGAAGTGACACTGGATGAAGTGAAGGCTCTGGCGATGTGGATGACCTGGAAATGTGCCGTAGTAGGTATCCCTTACGGCGGTGCAAAGGGTGGAGTAATCTGCGATCCCAAGCATATGACCTCCGCTGAACTTGAGCGTCTTACTCGCCGTTTCGCAACTGAGATCTCCATTATTATTGGTCCACATAGCGATATTCCTGCTCCCGACGTCAACACCAATGCACAGGTGATGGCCTGGATTATGGACACCTATTCGATGGATCAAGGATACTCTGTACCAGCGGTTGTTACAGGGAAGCCTTTGTCGATCGGAGGAAGTGAAGGTCGTAATGATGCCACTGCCACTGGCGTTTTATTTGTAACAAGGAGTGCAGCGAAGCGCATGGAATTCCTCTTACAAGGTGCACGAGTCAGCATTCAGGGCTTTGGTAATGCTGGTGGTGTCGCGGCACGTCTCTTCCATAACGAAGGTTGTAAGATTGTTGCGGTGAGTGATACCTCTGGTGGTATCTATAACGAAGATGGCTTTGATCCCGCCGTTCTGTTGCGCCACAAAGCAGAGCATGGGACGCTCTCTAGCTATTCAAATGCCCAACATATGAGCATTCACGATGTGCTGGAGGTCCCCTGTGATATCTTGATCCCTGCCGCGACCGAAGGTGTCATTACCGAGGAGAACGCGGATCGTATTCAGGCTCGTATCGTCGCTGAGGCGGCTAATGGTCCAACGACGCCAGAGGCTGATGTTATCCTCTTCAATAAAGGCTGCGTTGTTATCCCTGATATCCTCGCGAACGCGGGTGGGGTAACTGTGAGCTACTTTGAGTGGGTACAAGATCTTCAGAGCTTTTTCTGGGATAACGAAGAGATTACACATCGGCTAGAAGTGATTATGAATCGGGCTTTCGACGCAGTTGCCGAGAAAGCTGATGAGTACCATTGTGATATGCGGCTTGGTGCTAATATGCTAGCGATTGCTCGTGTCGCAGAATCCACGCAGGTCCGCGGCATCTATCCGTAAGCTGGATCGCCTTGAGTCGCTGCTAAGGCCCCTATACTGGAAAGAAAGAGGAGGGAAGTATCACAGGATGCTTCCCTCATCATAAAAAAGGAAGCTGACGCAGGGGAGAATCTCTGCTGTGTCAGCTTCCTTTTTGGTAGAGCTTGTGTTGGTCACCAGGTTATGGAGATGATTAGTAGCTTCTCCGTGTATCGCGCTTGCCGGGTTTCTTTACAACAGGCTTGGTAACACGAGGAGATTTCTTTTTCCGACCACGACCCCAGTTCATTTCGTCGTCTTCTTCCTCTTCTTCCTCAGATTCCTCTTCGTAGAACTCCTCATCTTCAGCGCTTTCGGCCTCTTCGGCCTCGTCCGCGACTTCAAGATCCACATCAGGGATCTCGAATGCGCCCTCTTCCTCAGATTCTGTTGAGTAGTCTACATTATCCAGATCGCTATATGCTGTGGTATCGGGTTCGACATACTCAGCGGGCTCCTCAACCGGTTCTACAACGGGATGTACGATCGCGCTGGGTGCAGTTGTCTCTGCAGTATAGCCTCGACGTGAGGCAGCGGGTTCAGCCACCTCTGGCTCTACAACTTCGCCATCTTCTGGTTTGGGTGCGCCGATGACTCGGCGTCCCGCGGCAACATCGAGCCAGAACTGTGAATAATAATGTGGCCGTTCCGAGTCTTTTTCGCTATCTTTTCTTGCCATAAGTAAGATGTGTGGCTCCCCTCTACTAAAAGAGAGAGGCACCGCTCCTGCCTTCCTTTGTGCTTCAAATTCTACTTGTGTCTTGCTAAATTATAAACGAAGACCTATCCGGTCGCGTCACGCTGGCATGCTTTGAGCAGCATACGAACGCCTCACTAAGGATATCATGACTATCGTTGTTACGAGTGATACCATATGAGGATCATAATAAGAAGAAAGTAGGAGACTGTCAAGGGACCTATTAAGAGGGTTCACGTTGCGCTACAGGCGGCTCGAAGGCTTGTCAAGCCCTCAAGTGCATGAATTTTCGTGGCTGTGGTGTTTGCTAGTCGCAAAGAAGATATCTATAATATGCAGGAGGTACTGAGAATAGACCCTTTATCCTGCTTTTGAGCATCCTTACTATAGCAGTGTCGCCACTTCAGGGGAATTATTTAAGATCTTATTCCGAAACCCAACGCGACTGGCGTCGCTAGTGCTATGCACTCAAATTTTCGGATAAGTAGTAAGAGAAATTTGGTCGCTGACATTCACAAGGGGAAGCCGGTGCCTAGTAATTTGGAGGAATACCATTGACAAGGATTTTAGATACGATTGACGGTCCAGAGCAGTTGCGTGCCTTGACAGTTCCGCAGATGGAACTTCTCGCAAAGGAAATACGGCGCGAAATCATTGAGAAGGTGTCAGTACGAGGAGGCCACCTGGCTCCTAACCTGGGTGTTGTAGAGTTAACAATGGCACTCCACTGCATTTTTGATACCCCGAATGATCAGCTCGTATGGGACATTGGTCACCAGGCATATGTGCATAAAATTCTGACCGGGCGACGTGAACAATTTCATACAATCCGTCAGTTTGGTGGACTTTCGGGCTACTTGAGACGTGATGAAAGCCCCTATGATGTCTTTGGTGCCAGCCATGCCAGTACATCGATTTCAGCGGCATTGGGCATAGCTGCGGCCCGTGATCTTAAGGGTGAGGATCATAAGGTTATTGCCGTGATCGGAGATGCTTCCCTGACAGGTGGCATGGCTCTTGAGGCGATCAATAATGTAGGTAGTTTGAAGAAAAATCTTATTATCGTCCTTAACGATAATGATAAATCTATCTCTGATAACGTTGGGGCTGTTTCGCAGTACCTGGGTGATGTGCGCCGCATGCAGACGTCGCCGAGCTATCAGCGCTTGCGCGAGATGGCAAAGGCATCCATCGAGAAAATGCCAGTCGTAGGTGACAAAGCGCGTGAGGCGGCAGGTCGTGCTGAGAACAGTTTTAAACAGTTCATGATGCATAGTAAAAGTGGCGCGGTCTTTGAAGAGTTGGGTCTAAAGTTCTTTGGCCCCTTTGATGGCCATAATATTCATTTACTACTTGATGTATTCGAGAACGTGAAAAAACTTGAAGGCCCGGTGATGGTGCAGGTGGTGACGAAGAAGGGCAAAGGCTGGGAGATTGCTGAAGGCGATTCCACCAAGTGGCATGGTCCTGGCGCATATGACTACACCACTGGTGAGATCAAAAAGAATGCTGGCGATCCCCCAAGTTATACGGAAGTCTTTGCAAATACGCTGGTGTCGATTGCTGAACATGACTCGAACGTCGTTGGTATTACTGCCGCGATGGAAGAGGGTACCGGTCTGAAGAAGCTGCATCAGCGTTTCCCCGAGCGTTATTTTGATGTTGGCATTGCAGAACAACATGCGGTAACGTTTGCTGCTGGTATGGTCGTTGGTGGCATGAAACCGGTTGTAGCGATTTACTCTACATTTATGCAGCGTGCCATTGATCAGATTATTCACGATGTCAGCGTACAGGACCTCCATGTGGTCTTCGCAATGGACCGTGCAGGTATCGTTGGTGAGGATGGTCAGACGCAGCACGGTGTCTTTGATATCGCTTTCTCTCGTATGATTCCGGGTATGAAGGTCATGGCTCCAAAGGACGAAGAGGAGCTACGACACATGCTCTATACCGCGGTGTATCTACATGGACCGGTCGCGTTGCGGTATCCACGTGGCAAGGGTCTCGGCGTCCAGATGACTGGTGAGCTTCATATGCTAGAGGTTGGTAAGGCCGAGCTACTCAGTCCTGAGACGATCGAGGCTGCCGAACACCAGGATGCAGTCATTCTGGCCTATGGTTCGACCGTTGCATATGCTGAACAGGCTGCGCGTGAATTGGCTGACGATGGTATCCATGTGGCGGTTGTCAATGCACGTTGGGCCAAGCCGCTAGACGAAGAGCTAATCCTGCGTCTGGCACGGGCTACACGTCGCCTGATTACTATCGAAGACCATGTAGCCATGGGTGGCTTCGGTAGTGCTGTGCTGGAGCTGTTAGAACAGCACAATTTGAAAGATATTGATACACAGGTCATCGGTCTTCCCGACAAATTTGTTGAGCATGGTGCGCCTGCTATCCTGCGTGAACTCCATGGGCTCTCTTCGGCTCATATTAAAGAGGTTATTCGCGAGCAGTTAGGCAGTAATCGTTCCTCGGTTACCAAATAGCTATCTGTAGAAGCTACTGGCTAAAGGCCTGCCAGACACGCGGAACACAGAAAGTATCGAGCCAGCCCATAAAAAAAGAAGGTTGCTCCTAACCAGGTGATCAGGGAGTATTCCTTCTTTTCTGCTCTTTGCACACGATACAGGAGAATGGTAGTGTCTATGCTGCGGTGACAATGGTACCGTTACGCATACGGATAATGCGATGTGCCAGATCACCGATGTCCTGGGCATGTGTCACTATGACAAAGGTCTGCTGGTGGGCACGGTTCAGGTGTAACAAGAGATCCATGATCTCCTGCGCTGTATCGCTATCCAGATTGCCGGTTGGTTCATCGGCCCATACAATGTCAGGCTCATTCGTGAGCGCGCGTGCGATAGTGACACGCTGGCGTTGTCCACCGGAGAGCTCTGCTGGACGATGGCGAGCGCGCGGTATAAGACCTACAAGGTCGAGCACCTCTAGTGCCCTCTTACGGGCTTTCTGCGCAGGTACACCGGTAATGAGCATTGGAAACTCAACGTTCTCAACAGCTGAGAGGACGGGGAGCAGATTGAAGTCCTGGAAGATAAAGCCCATATGACGAGCGCGATAACTCGTACGCTCTTTATCGCTGAGGTCACGCAAGTTATCACCGCGGATAAAGATATCGCCTGCATCTATACTATCCAGACCCGATAAACAGTTGAGCAGGGTTGTCTTGCCGCAACCGCTCGGCCCCATAATCGCGACCATCTCGCCTTTAACAATCTCCAGCGAGACATCTTTTAATGCATCAACTCGTAACGTTCCACTGCGATAGCTTCTGCAAACGTGTTGCGCTGTGACAATCATGTGTCCCCTCTTTGCTGTATAGTATGCACGTGAGTCGAATGGTTTGAATGGTTTGAATGTGTCTTCCCACTGGCCTGTGCCATATCCTGCAAGCGAGCGGGTTGACTAATCGTAATATGTTTCCGTCCGATCTTTATCGCGCCTACATCTTTCAGCTCGCGTAGTGCCGTACTCACCGTCTCGCGATAAACACCCAGCCGATCTGCCAGATCCTCGTGACTGAATCCCTGAACGACAAACTCGTGATGAGTAGCAAGCGTGCTATAGGTATTATGTTCCCTGGATGTTTTTAACGGTGGCACAGTGGGCTGTGCAAGTTGAAGTAGAAGAGAGGCCAGGCGTGCGGTCGCCGTATGAAAGGTAGTGGCGGTCAACTGTCTCTCTAACGTAAGCAGTTGTTGGCCTAACATTTGAAGGAATCCACCGTTGATCGCTGGATACACCTGCAAAAGGTCATCCAGATCAGCTTTTTGCAACGTGAAGATCTGGCTGTTGCATATGGCCTCTGCGAAACTGGTGCGGATCTCGAGTGGACTTCCTGGAAAGGCTCCAAAGCATTCGCCAGCCGTAATTGTCTGCGTAATGAGTTTGCGACCATCGGCAGAAAGATGGTAGATCTGGACACCTCCACTTTTCAGTAGAAAGAGCGTATTATTTTTCTGGCCCGGGTAATAGAGAATATGACCTCCCTGGCAGTGGGTTGGTGCTGTGATATGTGCCAGTGCGAGTATCTCATCGCCATTTAATTGTTGAAAGATGGGTGTATGGGCCAAAAAGGATATTTTTTCGTCAAAGTAGCTGCCCGGCTCAGATAGTGTTACTTGCTCGTTTACGCGTTTGTCTTGCACGTTGAAATTTGTCCTATTACGTAGTTACATGGTCAACCCTTATTGTACCATTACGTTTTGAGGTTGCTCGCTGGCGCAGAGAGGTTATCTGTAGAGCTTAAATCAGGTGAACCTCCTCTGTACGCCGAGGAGGTTCGCCTGATGATATTTTTGTAAGGGAATGAGAAGCCTGCCTTTCAAAATGTTTGATTAGTAGGCTGTTTTGCTATGATGTGTATTAGCCTTCGAAGCTAGTTAAATAGATAGCCTCGGTTCGGTTGCGGGCATGGAGCTTCTCGAAGATATTTTGCACATGCTTATGTACCGTCGACTCCGCGATTGCCAGTTCGAGGGCGATCTCGCGATTCTTACTCCCTTTACGCATAAGATCGAGGATCTGCCGTTCGCGCTCGGTAAGTGGACGCGGCATCCTGGCTGCATTTGCCTCTTCCTCCGTCATTGGAGTTTCAGACTCAGCATTCTCACCGTCGGTAGTTGTCTGTGTTTTATTCTTACGGCGTGGTGCACGAAAGGCGACAGAGGAAGGCAAGAACGTTGCATAGGGAGCATTGCCGCGCCAATAAGAGCGCAGATGGGCAAGGACCTGGGTCGCGAAGGCTCCTGGAATGCAGAGATCGTTGCGGGCCGCGCAGCGTATTGCATGGATCAAAGCATCGGGCTCAATATCCTTGGTAATATAGCCCATTGCTCCTTTCTGGATAGCCTGAAAGACGAGCTGTTCCTGGTGTGAAGAGGTAAAAATGACCACACGAGAGTTTGGTGAGCAGGCCAGGACGCGTTCGGTCGCCTCAAAGCCATTGCAATCGGGCATATCGACATCCATAATGACGACATCGGGCTGGGTCTGAGCCGCCTGAAGTTCCGCCTCCTCGCCATTGCTCGCCTCAGCCACAACAGCCATGCCAGCTTCCTTTTCCACGACTTCACGTACAGCGCGGCGCATTAAAGAATGATCGTCAACAACAAGAACATTTACCATATTGATATACATCCCTTTCTACATCTACAACCCCTGAAAATGGTATAAACCTTGTTGAGTGTATTAGCTAAAAATGTGTACACTCACTTTATACTATACGACTGAATTCAAGAGGCAAACAGTGATCTTCTGGTCTAATCAGGAGAACTTTGCGTAGTGGACGTCTCTGACCGCGTTGATAAAAGACGAATGGTGTTGGGTTGGGTGTGGGTATACGAGGGAAAAAACGCATGTGAGATATATAAAATGGCATATAAGCAATTAAACGTACACGATAATAGTACATTTTATTTCGCATCAAGCTCCTCTACACTTCCTCCCAGAAAGTCCTATTACCCAAAAAAATAGGATCCTCATAAACTATTTTATTATACCTTATTTCAGCGATTTTGAGGAGATGGGAGACGCAAGAAAAATGACGAGAGATAGGAGAGGAAGATGGTATGCCAGATGGGATGGGAGTTGGCTGCGCGTTTCTTGCGCCTCCGCTAGCTCTGTGTTATACTTCACAGTCGTAATGGGCATCATTCTATCTGTATGCCCACTTCCGGAGTAAAGAAAAATTGTTACAGAAAATATCTGCTACAACAGGTATTTTCACACACTACACACGCTCCCGCACAAACAGGCGCTACCCCTGGGGTCCATACGTATCAGTTGGGTTGAAATACCTGGGGACCCTGGCGTTTGTGGACGAGAGCGGAGGATCAAGGGAGGTCCTTTTGGCTAACGTCATTTCCATGAAACAGTTATTGGAAGCCGGTGTCCATTTTGGTCACCAGACCCGTCGCTGGAACCCGAAGATGCAGCAGTTCATCTTCATGGATCGCAATGGTATTCATATCATCGATCTTCAGCAGACGGTAACTCGCCTGAACGAGGCCTACAAGTTTGTAGAGCAGTTGACCGCTGATGGCGGTACCCTGCTGTTCGTTGGTACCAAGAAGCAGGCCCAGGAGGCCGTGGCCGAAGAGGCCAGGCGCTGTGGAATGTTCTTTGTCAACCAGCGCTGGCTCGGTGGTATGCTGACAAACTTCAAAACTATCCAGTCCCGCATTACCTACCTGCGTGATCTGGAGGCTCGCCGCGATCGTGGTGATTTTGAGCGCCTGCCCAAAAAAGAAGTCCAGCATATGACGGAAGAGATCAATCGTCTGGAGCGCACCCTTGGCGGTATTAAAGACATGCGCCGCCTGCCAAGCGCCATCTTCATCATCGATACTCGTAAAGAGCGCACAGCCGTTATGGAGGCGCGCCGTCTGGAAATTCCTATCATTGCATTGGCAGACACAAACTGTGATCCCGATGAAATGGATTATCCCATTCCTGCTAACGACGATGCTATTCGTGCCGTTCGCCTGTTGTGTGCCAAGATCGCTGACGCCGCCGTTGAGGGTCGTCGCGAGCTAGAGGCGCAGCAGAAAGACGAAGAGGGCATCGAAGAGACAGCCGAGAGCACCACACAGGCACAGGTTGAGGCTCCTGCCATTGAGTCCGCTCCTGTGGCTCCTGTGGCCCCTATTGTGCCGGTGGCTGAAGCTGAAACTGCCCCTGTTGCAGAGACAGCCGCTCCCGCAGAGGAGACCGCTGCACCAGCAGCCGAGACCGCTCCTGCTACGGAGACCGTTGCTCCGGTCGAGCCAACAGCCGAAGAGGCGCAGGCTCGCTAATCTGAACAGATTGTGTGTTTCGGTGGGAGAAAAGGGGTAGAGATATCCCCTGACTCCCGCCTTTTTGTGTAAACATTGTATCTTTCTGTACGCTTTCTGAGCGTGTACACAGTACTTATCACATTTGTCAAGCACTCGGATACCATATCAGGTGGACAGCAGGCTGTTGTAGACCTGGTAGAAACTGAGTATGATACAGCAAGATTGAGGAGAGACCGGACATGGAATACACAGCCGCTGATGTAAAGAAGTTGCGCGAAGAGACGGGAGCGACGTTTGCAGATTGCAAAAACGCTTTAACCGAGGCGAAGAGTTGGGATGATGCTGTAAAGTATCTGGAAGCTCGCCGTGACAAAAAGGCGGAGAAGATGGTAACTGCTGGTCGTGAGACCAAAGAGGGTGGCGTCTTTTCATATGTGCATCACAACAATCGTGTCGGTGTACTGATCGAGCTCAACTGTAATACAGACTTTGTGGCCCGCGGCGAGGGTTTCCGTAACCTGGCCAGTGAACTGGCCCTGCAAATTGTTGGTGTAGCTCCCAAGTATGTTAGCTACGAGGATGTCCCTGCGGACGTGCTCGACGCAGCCCGTCAGAAATTCGCGGAAGATCCTTCGATGGAGCGTGTGCCTGAAGCACGTAAAGCAGAGGTCCTGGAAGGCAAGTTGAAAAAACAACTTGGTGAGCAGGTCCTGTTGATGCAGCCCTGGATCAAAGACGAGTCACAGACGGTCGGTGACCTTGTGCGTAAGATGATTGCTGAGACCGGTGAAAATATCGTCGTACGCCGCTTCAGCCGTTTTGCTCTGGGTGAAGAGTAAGTAAGGAGTTCAGTCCTTGCCTACCATACCTGTTGGCTCTGCTCTCTGCGGGAGAGCGGCAGCAGGTGATCAGAGTGAGAGCAGCAGAGAAGCAATGCCTGTCCCTTTTTTGTGTATAGCAAAAGAGGGATAGGTTTCAACTGTAAAAGGGAAGCTCATCAAAGCTTCCGCTACAGCTGCGATGATAGGGTAATCGCCCTCATGATCGAGCACAAGGGAGAATGGAAAAGATGTCAGTCGCGCTCAAGTATCGACGAATCTTACTCAAACTAAGTGGAGAGGCGCTTGGACCTCAAGGTGGTAGCGGTATTGATGCCGATACAGTCCAGCGTATTGCACGCGAAGTGAAACGGGTGCATGATCTGGGTGTCGAGGTCGCGTTAGTCATAGGCGGCGGCAATATGTGGCGTGGTGCGGATGCAGCCGCGACAGGTATTGATCGTGGTACTGCTGACTATGTGGGTATGTTAGCGACTGTCATGAACTCGCTAGTAATGCAGGATGCGATGGAAAAGCAAGGTATGATTACCCGTGTGCAGAGCGCCATCGACATGCCACCTGTGGCAGAGCCGTTTATCCGCCGCCGTGCGGTACGCCATTTAGAGAAGGGGCGTGTTGTCATACTGGCAGCGGGGAGCGGAAATCCATTCTTTACTACTGATACGGCTGCTGCGCTGCGTGCTGTCGAATTAAATGCGCAGATATTGCTCAAAGCCACGAAGGTGGATGGTATCTATGATGACGACCCTATGAAGAATCCACAGGCGCGCAAGTTTGAAGACTTGAGCTACATGCAGGCATTAAACATGGGACTAAAAGTCATGGATAGCACCGCACTCTCGCTCTGTAAGGATAATGACATGCCGATTCTGGTCTTTAACTTGCGCCAGGAGGGGGCATTAGAGTCCATTATTCGGGGAGACAAGTATGGTACACTTGTCTCTACTGACAGGAAAGAGCCTCTTAAATAGCGCAACTGTGCATAAGTGTATAGAAGGCACCACTGCTCTTGTCAGATCTCGATGTTACAGAGAGAAGACGGACTGCTAGAATAGGGAGTAAGCAATGACAGCAGATTTACTTGAAGATGCGGAAAGACGCATGCATAAGGCTATTGAAGCCTTAAAGCACGATTTAAACAGTATTCGTGCTGGCCGGGCGAGCACTGCTCTGTTAGAGAGAATTACAGTAGAGTATTACGGAACTCCAACCCCAATCAATCAGGTCGCCTCAGTCACTGCCCCAGATGCACGGCTCCTGGTCATTCAGCCGTGGGATAAAAAGTTACTTGTCGATATCGAGAAGGCAATCCAGAAGTCCGATCTCGGTATCAATCCGAACAACGATGGACAAATGATTCGCCTGGTTATCCCGCCAATGAGCGAGGAGCGCCGCCGCGATCTGGTGAAGGCACTGCACAAAAAGCTTGATGAGCACAAGGTAGCAGTCCGCAATATCCGTCGTGATGTACAGGACAAATTGCGCGATCGTGAGAAAAAGAAAGAAGTTTCCGAAGATGAGCTGAAGCGAAGCCAGGAGCGTTTGCAGAAGCTCACCGACAAGTCCGTTGAGGAGATGGATAAGGTCGGCAAGTCGAAGGAATTGGAGATCCTGGAGGTCTAACTTTGGCCAAGATGCAACAACTCTTTTCCATGAAACGAAAAGAGCATAATGACATGCAGACCCTTAGCGAATCTGAGCAACAACAGCAAAAACCGTCAGTGCCGCACATTGCCATCATCATGGATGGCAATGGGCGGTGGGCGACGAAGAGACACTTACCACGCCTGGCCGGTCATAACGCTGGCGTGACAGCACTGCGCCGCGTGGTTCAGTGTGCTTCGGATGAGAATGTTGGGATGCTCAGTGTGTACGCGTTTTCTACTGAGAACTGGGGACGCCCGAAGAGCGAAGTTGATGGTTTAATGCGTCTCTTCTGGGAGGCTATCCGTTCGCAAGTAGCGGACCTTCACCGTGAAGGGGTACGTCTGCGATGTCTTGGCCGCCTTAAAGACCTTTCATCTGACATGCAGCGAGTCATAGACGAATCGATGGAGTTAACGCAAGACAATACTCGTATTGGCTTGAATGTATGCTTTAATTATGGGGGTCGTGCCGAACTGGTTGATGCTGTCCGTCAGATCATCGCAGATGGTCATGACCCCGACTCTATCTGTGAGGAATTGATTAGCTCGTATTTATACACACGTAATCTTCCTGATCCTGATCTGGTGATTCGTACCGCTGGCGAGATGCGTATGAGTAATTTCCTTACCTGGCAATCTGCCTATAGTGAGTACTATGCAACTCCGACGCTCTGGCCTGACTTTGGGCGTGAGGATCTACGGACGGCAATCGAGAGCTACCATCAGCGTCAGCGACGCTTTGGACGCCTGGATGAGCCGGCAACGACCTAACGCATCTGAGAAAGAATACGTAGACCGCGCTCTACCGCGTGCCTGCGTATTCTTTTTTTTTGAAGCGTATCTCTTCTATCTGAACATGCTGGTATCTGGACATGCTAGCTCTACTCAGCTTTTGTGCAGCTTCTGTGTAGAGGGATGTTATTGCTGTTTGGCTGTATGATAGAATGATCTATATGCAAAGCATGGGATGTTAAATTGTTGGCAATATGCAAGTAGTCAAAAGATTGAGATCGGTTCGATGGAACCAGAAAAGAAAAAGGGTGGGGCCTCGGTTGCACTTCGCTGGTTGACAGCGATCATCTTAATGCCGATTGTGCTCCTCTTTGTGTGGTTTGGGGGTTGGGCTGCATTCGTAGCAATTACGGCGGTGGTTGTGTTGGGGTTGTATGAGCTTTCTACGATGTTACGACATGCTGGCTATCGACCTCTTTTGTGGGTCAGTCTTGGACTGGCTTTATTGTTTCTTGTTGCTGCGATGTTCCCACTACACCAGTTACTTATTCTGGAGATTGGGATCGCAGTATTGCTGATGCTCTCGTTCTGTTGTTTCTACTTCCGCAAGAACCTGGATGGGGCACTCGTCGATTGGGCCTTGACACTGGCTTCTGCGCTCTACCTGGGCTGGCCGATGAGCTTTTTCTTGTTGTTGCGTGGTATGCAGCCCGGTCGTGTTATTCCATTGATGGTGCCAGCAGGGACGTGGTGGTTGTTAGTGACGTTGTTGGGGGTATGGGGCTTTGATGCGGCAGCCTTCTTCGCAGGACGCTATTTTGGTCGCCATAAGCTTGCGCCAACTATTAGTCCGGCCAAGACCTGGGAAGGTGTACTGGGTGGCCTGATCTTGTCAGTGATTGCGAGCCTGCTCTGTACAGTGGTTCCGCTGGGGGTGCCCTGGTATGTTGCTATCTTACTGGGTATCTGTATTGGCGTTTTTGCAACGCTCGGTGATCTGGCGGAGTCGTTGCTGAAGCGGCAGACGAGAGTCAAAGATAGTGGACAAATTATGCCGGGACATGGTGGGATGTTGGATAGGATCGATAGCCTCTTGTTTGCAATCATGGTCGTCTTTATTTTTGCGCAATTTTTTGTGAAGTAAAAATGCTCATCACTTTGTTCGCAATAATGCGGTCATAATAAGTCATAGGGGTGCTACCTTTCTCCTCTATCATGGTTTGTGCATGCTATAATCAGGTTGAAAGGTTAAACTGTCTCGTTCTAGATACGTGATACCCGATGTGACGCATCGGTGCAAAATATTCTGTAATAGGTTGAATTTCATGACAACGTTTCCCAAAAGAATTGCTTTACTTGGAAGTACAGGCTCCATCGGTCGACAGACGCTCGATGTTGTGCGTAAGTTCCCAGAGCAGTTTCAGATTGTCTCTATTGCAGCACGCAGTAATGTTGAATTATTAGCACAACAGGTACAAGAGTTTCGGCCAGAACTGGTAGCATGCTATGCCGATACGCCAGAGTCTGAAGAGAAGGCTCGCCTTCTGCTTCCTGACGCGCTGCTTGGTGATCAGGGCTTGCTGGCGGTGGCAACTCATGTGGATGCGGATATTCTGGTCGCGGCTACCTCTGGTCTGGTGGGACTGAAACCGACGTTGGCTGCCATTGGCGCGGGTAAAGCGATTGCCCTGGCAAATAAAGAGACACTGGTGATGGCTGGTCATCTGGTAACCCAGGCAGCACAACGTGTCGGAGTTCCGATCTTTCCTATTGATAGCGAACATAGCGCAATCTGGCAGTGTTTGCGTGGTGAAGAAAATAAAAATATCCATCGTCTCCTGATTACAGCCTCTGGCGGGCCTTTCCGTAAGACTCCTCTAGACGAACTCAAGGACGTCACTGTGAGCCAGGCACTGGCGCATCCTACCTGGCATATGGGTCCGAAGATCACTATTGATAGTGCGACGTTGATGAATAAGGGCCTGGAGGTTATCGAGTCGCGCTGGCTTTTTCAGGTGCCATACGAGTCGATTGATGTGGTGGTGCATCCGGAGAGTATCGTCCATTCGATGGTTGAGATGGTGGATGGATCGATCAAGATGCAGGCTAGCCTGCCAAGTATGCATATACCTATTATGAATGCACTTTCTTATCCTGATCGCCTGGATGTCTCTGGCTCTCACCTCATTCGTGAACTGCGCTGGTCTGAGGTTGCCTCATTGCACTTTGAAGATCTAGATCTGCCGCGTTTTCCTTGCTTCCGTTTAGCTGTTGAGGCAGGCAAGCGTGGTGGTACATATCCATGTGCTCTGGTGGGTGCCGATGAAGAGGCGGTAGACCTTTTCTTACATGGTCATATCAGCTATCTGGCGATTGCAGAATTGATAGAAGCTGTTCTAGAGCGTCACCAATCGGTTGATCAGCCTGATGTTGCGGCAACATTAGATGCATGTGCATCCGCCCGCAGGACCGTACGTGAGTTATGGAAAAAATATGCGTAGAACGTTTGGCGTATCTGGCACCCATCTGACACTCATAGAGTATGGCATGAGTGCGATATTTCTTATAGCAATATATCAAGAGAAGCCAGAGGCTGATCGCAGAGTAAAGGAATAGGGGATGAACTGGTATATACTGGCGGTTATTCCGGTCCTGGGATTGCTTGTTTTTGTACATGAGCTAGGACACTTCCTGACGGCAAAATGGGCTGGTATTCGCGTTGAAGAGTTTGGTATCGGGTTCCCTCCCAATATTGTGAGCATCAGGCGACGCGTGCGTGGTGGTTGGGACGTGTTGTGGTTTGGGCAGGGGAGGGATGAGGAGACTGGCGAAGTACAAAATCCTTTTCGTAATACTAGCGGAGAGGTTACACTGCCAGAGCCTCCCCATCGCACTCTCTATTCGTTAAATCTGCTCCCCATTGGGGGATTTGTGCGGATGTTTGGTGAGGCGGGCGATACTGTTAATGAGAATGGTGAGTATGAGCCAGATAGTTTCGCCGCGCAATCGGCTGGTAAGCGTATTATCGTGCTCTGTGCGGGCGTCTTTATGAACTTCGTGCTCGCGATTGTGCTTTTCACCCTGGCTTACAGCGTGGGGCAACCAAGCTTCTCTCCACAACCTCTGATTGGAACAGTTGTGAGTGGCTCACCGGCTGAGCAGGCTGGCTTGCATCCGGATGACCTGGTGGTATCAGTGAATGGTCATAAGGTCAATACATTCCTGGACATGTCGACGCAGGTCACGAATGCATTGAAGGCAGACACTAGCAAGCGCGATCGTGTGCCTGTCCAATTGCAGGTGCAGCATAAGGGGTCGCAGCAAGTCGTGCCAATTACCGTCGATGCGCGTGCACACCCAGGCCCTAATGAGGGGGCGATGGGCGTGACCGAGAAGGTAACCATGGTCACATATCCACTCTGGCAGGCACCTTTCCAGGGTATCCATCAGACATTCTCATTTGTACACCAATATCTCATAGCTATTGGTCGCATGGTTACTGGCAGGGATAAGGTCCAGCTCTCTGGTCCGGTCGGGATTGCCCAGATGACGGGTACTGTAGCAGAAGCGACAACCTATGCTGGTTGGTGGCCAATACTCAGTCTTACTGCCGGCCTTAGTCTGAGTCTTGCCATTTTTAATATATTGCCCTTCCCCGCTCTGGATGGTGGACGCGTCTTCTTAATACTGGTCGAGCTTTTACGTGGAGGTAAACGCTTGAAGCCGGAGCGTGAAGGTTTAATTAATCTTGTTGGTTTTGCTTTATTGTTTGTCCTCATGATTGCAGTCACAGTTAGTGATATCATGCACTGGGGAAGCTAATTAAGCTAATCGGAGTCAAATACAAAGTTATGCGAAGAAAAACACGACAGATACATGTAGGTAATGTGTTAGTTGGTGGTGATGCACCGATCGCTGTGCAGTCGATGACCACGACCTATACCCGTGATGTTGAAGCGACGGTGGCACAAATTCATCGTTTACAGGATGTTGGCTGCGAGATTGCCCGCGTGGCTGTTCCAGAGATGGAAGATGCAATTGTTCTAAGCGAAATCAAGAAGCGTATTAATATTCCGCTGGTGGCTGATATCCACTATAATCCTGAACTCGCCCTGGAAGCGATTCGTCAGGGTATCGACAAGGTTCGTATCAACCCGGGCAATCTGCTGCAAGGCCGCAAGTCGATGGACAAGATCGTGCGTGCCGCGCGTGAGCATGATATCGCAATGCGTATTGGCGTCAACTCTGGCTCGATCGATGCACTTGATAAGGTGGCGCAGATGCAGCGCGTGCAGGTACGCCTGCGTGATGATGGTACGCTGGAGCGTAGCGATCCGGCTGAGACACGCCGCAAAGAGCGTGAGGAACTGGCAGAGCGCATGGTTGTGCGTGCGTTAGAGTATGTGAGTTGGTGTGAAGAGTTGGATTATCATAATCTAACGGTCTCGCTCAAGTCCTCGACTGTACTGACCGCTATCGAAGCCTATCAGCGCTTCTCGCAGCGGTCAGACTATCCGTTGCATCTGGGTATTACCGAGGCTGGAACACTCGTAACGGGTGCTGTCAAGTCTTCGGTCGGCATGGGTCTCTTGTTGGCGCAGGGGATCGGTGACACAATCCGCGTTAGCCTGAGTGCCGAGCCAGAGGAAGAGATTCCGGTTGCCTATGAGATCTTGCGCTCGCTGGAGTTGCGTAATCGTGGTGTAACCTTCGTCTCGTGCCCATCCTGTGGACGTGTCGAGATCGACGTCGTGAGTGTTGCTAACGAAGTAGAGAAGCGCCTCTCCAAAGTACAGACGCCTATTCAGGTCGCTGTGATGGGTTGTGTGGTAAATGGTCCTGGTGAGTCGCGGGATGCCGATGTCGGTCTGGCTGGCGGTAAAGGTAAGGGGATTATCTTCCGTAAAGGTCAGGTAATCCGTACGGTGCCTGAGGATCAATTCCTGGATGCGGTCCTGAAAGAAGTTGCTAGCTTGCTGCCAGCAGCAGAGGCGAAACTGGTCTATCCAGAGGGTGGTATTACAGATGTTGCTGGTACACACCGTACTCGTAATGAGGGCATGAACCTGCCGATCTTGCCACACGCATAAGACCATACTACGCATAACACCATACGTCATTGGCGGGAGGGCTTCAGCTCTCCCGTTTTTTTATGTGATCGACACTTGCAGAGAACACAAAAAAAGACCATCAATCTGATGGTCTTCCGGTGGGCGATACAGAACTCGAATCTGTGACCTCCACGATGTCAACGTGGCGCTCTAACCAACTGAGCTAATCGCCCATATGCAATTTAATGTTGGGGGATGTCTTATCTTGAAAGAGTCTTCATACAAAAGAGGTCTTTCGGTGGGCGATACAGAACTCGAATCTGTGACCTCCACGATGTCAACGTGGCGCTCTAACCAACTGAGCTAATCGCCCTCAACGCCGATAATGATAGCATTCTTCTAGCATGTTGTCAAGCATTTTATGTGGCCGGGCTTTTCGCTTTGTCTAACCCCATCATTTCATAAAAGCTCTACTTTTCGACAAGAAGATAGAGACTGATAGGAAATAATATCTATAAATACATGAAAAGTTTTTCGTACTATTGATTCTGCAGTGACAGAATGCTATACTTCCTCTCGTGGTTCCCTTAAGCCAGGAAGGTACAGATCATATGTTATTTTCAGCTCAAGGACGAGTGCGGGGGAGTGGTAATAAGAGTCGTACTCGTGTTGCTCTTCATAGACAAGATCGTAAAGCTCGTCATTTAAAAGTACTTTTGTGTGGAGTCCTGTTTCTTTTTCTGATTGTGTTTGCCGAGTTCGCGCCATTTTTCGTTGCGCAAGCGAGCGCACATGAAGGACAGGCTGCAGCGAGCACGCAAGTCTTGAATCATACCCAGGTCTCTTCGGTCAACTATTCCTGCGATTTTTCGCAGTTCTCGCCAGATGGCAATCCCTTCGCACTCTGCCCAGGCCCCTATCCTACCGGTGGTAACTGTGTGTGGTGGGCATGGGAGCAGTGGCATCTGCTCGGTTTAAACCTTCCTCTCAACTGGGGTAACGCGGCTGATTGGGCCGTAGACGCCTCTCAGTCGGGCTTTGAGTTGGGTACTACACCACGGGTTGGTTCTATTGCCGTCTTCCCGATTGGTGATGGCACGTGGGCTGCTGGACCAGCGGGTCATGTGGCCTTTGTCACCGATGTCAGTGCTGATGGTAATTTATTTAACGTGACCTATCAAAATTTTGGTGATCCAACCTTCATGCATATCGGGACCAATTATAATGTCTCGACCATCAACCAGCCCTGGTATCAGGATGGTCAATTGAAGTTTATTTATTTCCCGCATGACATCGATCCTCACTTATTTGACCAACTACCCGGTATTGCTAGTGATAACGCTGCTGCATTGGTTAGCTCGGCGAATCAAGCGTTGACCACACAGAGTGCGACGGGTGCCAATAGTCAACAACAACAAGCAAAAACGTATACCAGCGATCGTATTGCGCTTGGACTCTCGCCTGCTTCAACGGATCAGGAGTTCAATGCAGATTTTACGGGGACCGGACATAGTGATCTATTGCTTTATAATCGTCAGCAGGGTGATATCCAGATCTTGAAGTTGGATCAACAACCGGTTGAGAGGCATAGGGCCTGGACAACACAAGCAGATGGAACGCTAACAAGTTCATTTTATCCACCACTGGCTGCATCTTCACCACTGGTCGAGTTAAGTGATAAGCAGACACCGGCAGGAGGTTGGGGATCGAATCTGGATATCCATGTCGGAAACTTCTCCGGCGGCAAGGCCTCAGAGATCTTGCTGTATGATCGTAGCGCAGGAACGATCCAATTGATCAGTTTAAATCCAGATTACACGATCAATCGTCATGTCACGATCCCTGATGTTGGTACGAATTGGGAGATCTCGGTTGGACGTTTCGATGGGACGCGCAGCGGGCTCTTTATGTATAAACGTTTCGCGTTGCCTGACGCATCGACGCCTGCTCCTACCCCCAATCCTGGCACACTGAACCCTGGTAGCGTAGATAATCAGCCGACTCCTGGCGGACCAGTGACATCGCAGCCTACCACTGTACCAGTGCCGGTCGTGAAGCCGAAATCACCACAGCCGACACCGACGCCAAAGGTGACGCCAACACCAGTAGTCAAGCCGACATCAACGCCAGTCGTGACGCCGACGCCAAAGGTGACACCAACGCCAGCCGTGACGCCGACACCAGTAGTGACACCAACCCCGGTGGTTACGCCGACGCCCGTACCCACAATAGCGCCGACGCCAACGCCAGTGATACCAACTGTCACCGCGACAGTTCCTGCTCCGCCAGCACCGACGCCCGTGTCCACTGTGCCGACCGGGTCTACTCTGACGCCAACACCGAGTGGAACGGCAACGATCAAAGACTCATACACTGTGAACTCGCATACCGATACCTACACCGCTTTGACCACAATGCTGCCACAGACGAATGCTGTGGTGCTTAATCCCAATAGCAATAGTGATCTCAGTGGGAGTACATTGCAGACCTGGGAGAAGCAGGATCGCACTGCCAACATTATGTTGATGGATTTTAACGCGGACTTCAGCATACGCCAGCAGCAGCAGTACACACTCTGGCATGATAGCTGGGAGGTTTACGTTGGTCATTTTGACTCAACGCAGCAAGACGGCATCTTCCTGTATGATCGCGTCGCTGGTGAGGGACGGATCATGGATTTCACCAATCATCTGCTGGTGAACAACTATCAGGAGCTGCATAATCTTAACAGTAACTATGTTATCTATAGCGGTGACTTTGCGGATAGTGGACGTTCACAGCTCTTGATGTATGATCCCAACGTCGGCAATATCCAGATCTTGCGCTTTGATAAAAATCTGGCTTTGAGTGGACAGGTAGAGCAAAGTAACCTTGGCACGCACGAGGTGCTCTATGCCGGACATTTTGGTATGCCAACGCTCAGCATCATGCTTTATGACGCGTCCAGTGCGCAGAGCACATTTATAGGGTTTGACAATAAGCTGAATATTGCCCACCAGTATCTAGTAAAGACCTGGGATCAGCAGTGGCAGATCTTGATCGGGGACTTTGCGAGCCCACAACAGTGTGTAACCACATGTACAACGACTGCATCTGCGAGTGCGGGCTCAGACTCTATTCTTGTGCTGAATCGGAGCAGTGGTCAGCTTGAACGCTACGTCTTCTCATTTGGTCGTCAGTATTCTGTGTATGACAATCGCATCGAGTCTTTTGCACGCCAGGGTATTCCAGTGCAAGACAGTATGAGCTCAGTTGACACGACTAGTTATAGCATGGTAGAGAGCCTGAGTACCAGTATCAGGAACGAAGAACTCTATTGAGTTTGAAATCGTGGTACAATAACGGTTATGCAGCATATTTTTTTGACCGGGCTTTCCGGGAGTGGGAAAAGCACTGCTGGCCGCCTATTGGCACAACGCTTAGGTCGACCACTATTCGATATTGACGTGCTTATCGAGCAACATTACGGAGAGCGTATCCCAACCATCTTTGCGCACCACGGTGAAGAGTACTTTCGTGACCTTGAAAGCCGGATTCTGGAGCGTACTATCCAGCAAACAGATTCTGCCATCATCGTCACCGGTGGTGGCATTGTTATACGTTCTGAGAATCGCCAGCTGATGGCTACGCATGGTGTGCGCATCTATATGCAGGTTGACCCGCAGATTTCGCTAGAGCGGCTCCGTGCACAAATTGCAAGTGAAGAGCAGCAGGGCAAGAGGCCTGAACTGCGCCCCATGCTGGCTGGACCCGATCCGTTGGCGAATTTACTCACGATGCAGGCAACGCGTGAATCCTGGTATCAAGAGGCGGAATACCTGTGCGTAACAAATGGTAGACCGGTTGAGCATGTAGTCCAGGAGATAATCGACATGATCGAACCAACGCGTAATGAAAACGAGCATGCTGCGTCTCTGATAGGGACGCCAGAACTGTCCGAGCCGAGCACCTCCGATCCTGTCATCCCACCCATTATTCGTCATGTGCATATCGGGGATGGCTATGATACGATCGTTGAGTGGGGTGGCCTCAGTCACATTGCTGAGCACCTCCAGCGGCTCTCCCTACCACCACGGGTCTTTCTGATCACTGATAGTAATATCCATGATTTTTATGCACCCATGCTGGTAGCGCGCCTGCGGGCTGCACAGTTTGAACCCCACGTTTATACTATACCTGCCGGTGAAGCCAGTAAATCCCAGCGTCAGCTTAATGCCATCTATGATTGGCTAGTCGACCAGCATGCTGAACGCCGTGAAGCGCTCATCGCTCTGGGTGGTGGCGTTGTTGGTGACCTGGTAGGGTTTGCCGCTGCAACCTACCTGCGTGGTGTGCCGCTGATCCAGATTCCCACATCGTTATTAGCGCAAGTCGACTCCGCTATTGGGGGCAAGACTGGTATCAATCATGCGAAGGGCAAGAATCTGATCGGCGCTTTTTATCATCCACGTCTGGTGCTGGCCGATCCCTTAGTGCTATTGAGCTTACAAACGCGTTCAAGAACGGAGGGATGGGCAGAAATTGTAAAGTATGGTATCATACTCGACGCTGAATTGTTTGCCTTATTGGAGGCGCACGCGGAAGCATTGCGAGAGTTCTCTCCCGCTTCAAAGGCGTTGTTCTGCCAGATAATCGCCCGTTGTATCGATTTGAAAGTGACTATAATTGAAGAGGATGAACGGGAGCAAGGACGTCGTGCAATTCTCAACTATGGTCACACGGCTGGTCACGCACTGGAGAATGCATCCGGTTATGGTGAATGGCTGCACGGAGAGGCTGTCTCCCTGGGTATGGTTGTTGCAGCGCGCCTGGCTCAGAAGGCCGGTCTTTATGCGAGCGAGGATGTCGAGCGGCAGAATAACTTATTGACGGCCCTGGGATTGCCTACAACCTATCATGGGACCGTGAGTGCGCAAGATATCCTGTCGAGGATGCAACTGGATAAAAAAGTAGTAGGAAAACGAGTGCACTGGATCATGCCTGAGCGGATCGGTCAGGTCAGAAGCATGACCCTGCCTGATGAGCTTGTCACACAGGTTGTGACTGAGTTCTTTGGCGCAGAGGAGGATCACTCCCATGCATGAGCCATCCTCTGCGCTCGACAAGCCAGCTACGCCTAACGCGCATATCCTGGTTATCAGTGGTCCTAATCTAAACACGTTGGGCACGCGTGAACCTGCTATCTATGGTGTCATGACGCTGGAACAGATCCATGAGGAGGTGCGCCAGCGTGCGATGGCAACGGGTGTAACGATTGAGTGCTATCAGTCCAATTATGAAGGTGGCTTGATTGACTTTATCCAACAGCACACAGCAACCGCTGATGGTATCATTATAAATCCAGGTGCATTTACTCATTATTCGATTGCTCTGCGTGACGCCCTGGCAGCCGCTCATCTACCAGCCATTGAAGTTCACCTGAGCAATATTTATACTCGTGAGGAGTTTCGTCATCACTCAGTAACTGCGGCAGTCTGTCGTGGACAGATTACCGGCCTTGGTTGGCGTGGTTATGTGCTGGCGCTAGAGGCTCTGACGGCTATAATACATGCGTTAAAAGAGGGAGAAAAGCAATGAGTCAAGAAAGTATACAGCTATTTCGGAATTGGATCGCCGAGCAGGGTCTGGACGCGTTCTATGTGACACAACCCCAGAACGCCTCGTATTTGAGTGGCTGGCTGAATGATGAAGCAGGGGCGATCGCCGTACTGGTCAGTGCTGAGCAGCAAGTTGTATTCACCAACCTGCTCTATGCTGAGGTGGCACGGAAGACCGCTATTGGCTGGGAAGTGCAGACGCCCTCCGCTCGTGATTATAGCGTCGCGATCGCAGACCTGGCTCGTCAGCATGGTTGGCAGAAGATTGGCTTTGAGAGTAGCGAGATCAGCTATAGCGATTATGAGAAGCTGAGTAGCGCAGGTGATGGTCTCTTCACTTTGCGACCCTACGCATCAAGCATCGTTGAAACCTTGCGTTATGTCAAGCAGCCCTATGAGCTTGAACTGTTGCGCAAGGCTTTTGAGATTACCGATGCTACCTTTGCCCATATCCGTGAGTGGATACAGCCTGGCATGACCGAGAAAGAGGTGGCCTGGGAGATTCATCGCAAGATGGTTGAACTGGGTGCCGAGAGTCCCTCATTTGACTCTATTGTCGCTTCCGGTCCTAACGGCTCTATGCCACATGCCGTGCCAGGCGAGCGCCGTATTCAGCGAGGTGAACTGATCACGATCGACATGGGAGCTCGTTACCATGGCTATTGTGCTGATATGACGCGTACCATCTGTTTAGGCGAGCCTGCCGAGCCACGTATGCGTGAAGTCTATGAGACTGTCTTGCGCTCTGCAAAGACGTGCGAGCAGGGATTGCATGCAGGTATCAACGGACGCGAGGGGGATGCTCTGGCACGTAACGTGCTAGAGGAGGCTGGACTGGCTCAGTATTATATTCATTCGACCGGTCATGGCGTTGGTTTACAGATTCATGAGGGACCGAATCTATCGCAGCGGGCCTCTGAAGAGATCAAAATACCTGCCGGCTCTATTGTCACCGTCGAGCCAGGAGTCTATATTCCTGGTTGGACTGGTACCCGTTTTGAGGATAGTGTCCTGATTAAAGAAGATGGTGTTGAAGTATTAACGCAATCACCGACCGAACTGGTGATTCCGCGCTAGAGGAGAAAGATTTTCATGGTTTCTACTGGTGATCTGAAAAAAGGTTTGACAATTGAGTTTGAGGGACAGCTCTGTACTATCCTCGACTGGCAGCATATCAAGATTGGTCGCGGTGGTGCGATTGTACGTCTGAAAGTACGTAACCTGCGCACCGGCGCAATCTTTGAGCGCACCTGTGACGCAGGTGATAAGTTCAAGCGTATCTACCTGGATCGTGCGACTGTAAACTATCAATACGAAGCCGACGATCAGTATCATTTCATGGATACAAGCACCTATGATGATATCGTTTTGTCTGTTGCGCAGTTGGGGGATGCAAAGAACTATCTGATCGATAACCTGGAACTGGATATCATCAGCTATGAAGGTGAGCCTCTCTCTGTCGACCTGCCTGAGAAACTTGTTTTGCGTGTAACCTATACCGAGCCCGGTTATAAAGGTGATACTGCCACTGGTGGCAACAAACCAGCTACCACCGAAACCGGCCTGGTCGTACAGGTACCGCTCTTTATTAGCATCGATGATATGATTCGTGTCAACACCACGACCGGCTCATACGTCGAGCGTGCATAATTGTTCAGTATACCAGGAACCTGTAGTTTGCAAGATAGTTTGCGGTGGTTCTTGCAGAGATAGCTCTCTGGTGCTCTCTGTCAACGTATGGTGGGAGTATCAGACTAGCTATCTCTCTATTGAATGGGAGGTGTGTGTACATGAAAAGAAACGGACAATATCCCCATAGTTCTAATGCGAACGGTAAAGTGAGTATTGATGAGGAGAACAAGACCGTGGAGCGTGTAAGCATTGAGCAATTGCGCCGCCTGGTCCGTATGCTTGATGAGAGTGATGTATCAGAGATCAGCGTCGAGCGTGCGGACGAGGGGATGCGCCTGGTGATGCGCAAAGCGCAAGCGCAAGATGGTGGCATCCAGGGAACCGCTGCCTATCAATGGGCCGAAGGCTCGGAAGAAGAGCTATCGTCGAGCGAGATTGAGGCTGGCGAGACCCGGCATACAATTACCGCCTCGCTGGTTGGTATATTTCATAGCTGGGCAAAGCCTAAAGGCAAATCCCTGGTAGCCGTTGGTGATCTTGTGAAGATTGGCCAGCGCGTCGGTACGTTGCAATCTTTGAACGTTATGAATGAGATCGAAACAACTATTGCCGGTCGTATCGTCGAAATTCTGGTGGAAGAGGGTCAGGCCGTTGAATATGGGCAGCAATTGATGGTCATCGACAGCTCAGAGGAGGCGTAGACCGCATGTATTCGCTGGACTCGCAAGGCACACAAGGCACTCCCACCGCAATCAGCGTCTCAGCTCTCTCTTTGTATCTCAAAGAGCTGCTGGAGGCCAATGATATCTTACAGAATATCTGGATACATGGTGAGGTCTCGAACTGCAAAACCTATCCATCGGGCCATTGTTATTTTACCCTGAAGGAGGGCGAGGCACAGATCATGTGCGTGTTCTTTAAGCATGCACGCTTGCGCACTTCTGCTCCGACTTTGCGAGATGGTATGGCGCTTGCAGTAAATGGTCGTATCTCGTTTTATGAGCGCGATGGGAAGCTTCAATGTTATGTGGATGCGGTCCTGCCCCTGGGCGAAGGTGCGTTGTTCCAGCGGTTTGAGCAGTTAAAGCATCAACTTGCGGCTGAAGGTCTTTTTGCTGAAGAGCGTAAGCGGCCATTGCCAGCACAACCAGAGGTTATCGGTATTGTCACCTCATTACAAGCTGCGGCGCTCCGTGATATGTTGCGTGTCTTACGCAACCGCTATCCATTGGTGCGCGTTATACTCTCGCCTGCGTTGGTCCAGGGTGCTGATGCCCCGGCTTCGATTGCCGCGGCTCTGGATCTCTTAAACGAGCATGGAGAGGCTGATGTCATCATTGTTGGTCGTGGTGGTGGCTCAATAGAGGAGCTGTGGGCTTTTAATGAAGAGAGTGTAGCGCGTGCCATCGCTCGTTCGCGGATCCCCGTGATCAGTGGTGTTGGACATGAAACCGATTTTACCATTGCAGACTTCGTCGCTGATCACCGTGCCTCGACACCAACTGCCGCCGCCACTGCTGCTGTACCCGATATCGCAGAATGGCGTGAAGACCTTCTCTACAGACAACAGTTATTGACAGACCTGATCCAGGCGTATATTGTTAATGCCAGCGAACAGGTAGAGGACGCTGTACAGGATCTTCGGCGTGTAAGTCCACTCAGCATGATAGCGCAACGTCGTCAGCAGCTGGACGAATACACGGATCGTATGCAGGTTAGCATGCAGCACACACTTTCACTACAGACTGAACGCCTGCGTAGCCTGGCATTGCAACTGCATTCATTGAGTCCTCTGCTGACAATCGCTCGTGGCTATGCCGTTGTGCGCCGCGATAGCGATCAGGCCGTGGTCTCCAGTGTGCAACAGGTCAGCCCTGGCGAGGCCTTAACTGTGCAGGTACAGGACGGAGATATCCTGGTAAACGTACGTTCTTAATACACATGCTGTGGGAAGAAGAGAAATGGACGAATTAAGCTTTGAAGAAGCCTTTGAGCAGCTTGAAAAGACGATTGCTGCATTAAAAGATGGAAAGATGCCGCTGGATCAGGCGCTACAGCAATATCAAGGTGGTATGCAGCTTGCTCAGTATTGCAACCAACTGTTGCAGAAGGCAGAATTGACCGTACAGCAGCTCAGCAGCTCGGAGAGTGAAGATGAACTCACTATTTCGCCTCTTGATATGTAGAGAGGTAGATTTTAGGTTCGCATAATGAATACCTCTATATTGGATAATCATGTTCTGGTTGCAGCGTTTTTAGCCTGGTTTGTCGCTCAGGTAAGTAAAGCGCTACTCGATTTTATAACACAACGCAAACTTATATTGAGTCGCCTTGTCTCTTCGGGTGGTATGCCGAGCTCGCATTCAGCGTTAGTCACTGGATTGGCGACTGCTGCTGGTCGTCAATATGGTGTGACCTCGCCGGTTTTTGCTATCGCGGTCGTGCTGGCTTCTATTGTTATGTACGATGCAGCCGGTGTGCGGCGTGCAGTAAGTATCCAGGCACGTATTTTAAATCAAATGATTGAAGAGGCTTTTCAGGGGAGCCCGATGGCAGAGAAGCGCTTGCGCGAACTCATTGGTCATACGCCTGTGCAAGTCTTTGTCGGTGGGATACTAGGGATTGTCATTGGTTTCCTTCTGACGTAGCTATCGCCACATGGCCGCATGTCTTGCTTTGTGTATTGATAGCTTTCTTTTGCCGTTTCTTCATAAGTCTTCGCTCTACGAAGGCTTATTTTTTTTATGACTTCATTTGCAGCCTTCTCTTTAATTGACCACTACTACGTATACCAATTTAGAAACAGCAGTGGCGTCGCTAGAAATATTTAGAAACACATTTATCTGCTGAAAAATAGTTTTCATGTAGCATAGCACACTGTAATATATGAATTTGTCAATTCAGGTTAAAAGGAAATTATTATTTTTAACGTATATTATGGCTTATATAGCAGATAGTCTTTTTATTCTAGTGAATAGATTTTACATGCACGGGAAATTTGAGTATAGGGAGTATATATATATGGATATTGAGTGAGAAGAAGGCTTCCTTAGTAAATACATTAGAGATGGTTGATCAACATGTAAGGAATTAAAGTAATGTATGAAATTACCACATTGACACATTGCAATTTAAAAAGTCATACTGTATAGTGTTTATCAGACGATAAGCAAATAGTGATATAAGGATATGCTTTCATAGGCTGGATGTAGCTGGGCCAATATATGAGTGAATAGCTATGATAGGATATTCTTTATCATATTCTATGTTTTCAATCCTTTTGAGAATAGAATACAGGTAGGTGCAATAATAAAGACTTGTGCACCACTTTTTTATTGTTGACGTGTTGTATGTAGTCGCCCACTCCTGTCTGACCGATTGTATATGTGTATGTATATGCTTCTTCACAGGTTCATTCTCATCTCTTGTCCATGTATTGTGGTAAAGAAGTTCTGAAAAAATGCGCTTCTTAATGAAGTTGGAGGAGACAAGATGAAATTACTGGTCATCGATAGTGACCGTGATTTGGTCGAGATGCTCACTAGTTGGCTAAAGACGTTAGGATACGAAGTGTATCGTGCGTATACTGCGGACCGAGCCAGGACAGAATGGCTGGAGCAGAGGCCTGACCTGGTGATTATGGATACTGCATTAAAAGATGTTGATATGCTTGCTCTCTGCCGGGAATTGCGTACAAAGCATGATGCTTTGACGCTGGTTGTGACTGATGGGAAAGATGTGCAGGATGAGGTGCGTTGTCTTGAGTCTGGTGCTGATGATTATCTGCGCAAGCCCTTCTTCCCATCACAATTGCTAGCTCGTATCCGCGCCGTAAGCCGACGTTCGCGCAATACATTGGAGAGACGTCCCTCCTCGTTAATTCATGTCGGCCCTATCTGTGTAGATTCCCTCCATAACGAGGTCACCGTAAGCGGGAAGACGGCGCGACTCACGCCTACTGAGAGCAAGATGTTACATCTGCTCGCCATTAATGCCAACGATGTCTGTACTGCTAGCCAGATCGTGACCCATGTTTGGGGCTATGATGGAGATGGCGACGCCTGCCTCATTAAGGCTCATATCCGTCACCTGCGTCAGAAGGTCGAGCCAGACCCCAGTAGCCCACGTTTTATCTTGACGGTCCCTGGTGTTGGCTATACCTTGATTCGTCGTTCGTTAGAAGATGAGTCGGCCCATGCTTTACATGTCGTCTCAGTTTAATTGATTATTGCCAATACTATTCTCTATAAAGAGTGTGTGCAGCCTGTTCTCGTATGTGAACCGTACTTTGGCCTTCATCTTACAGTGATTTTTATTGATTACTATTGTGTGTATGGTCGTTTTCCATTACATGCGAGAAGTGTCAACAGATATGCCCACACTCACCTTTTTGCTATTCACACAAACATTTAGCAATTTCTTTATATATTAAATAGATGTATCTATGTAGGAAGTAGACATATCTCTAGAAGAAGTGTACTCGATTCTCTACCTCCTATTCCTCATGATCACCGCATTGTGTTAGCTCCTGGCATGCTCTGTAAACCTCCATCGTCTATGCTGGTAAAGAAATAAAAATCGGATTGCGAGGTTGTTGTGAGTAATCAGCGAAGAGAAGTCCAGCAGGAAATGGAGCATACACAAAAGATCGCAGACGAGGTGTCTGCAATTCCTGTTCCCTGTCTATCATTGATACGCCGGGTTTCAAAGAGACACTATCGGCTATTACCTTTATGGTTTATGCAGCGCTATCGCTGCATCGTTATTGGAAAAGCCAGTGATGCTTTAACGCTAGCCGTGACGGATCTCCATAACACGGAGAGGCTCACGATTGTGCAGGAGTTAACTGGCTGTCATGCTCTTTTTCCTGTGATGGTGAGTGAGCGGCAGATGAAGCTCCTGTTACGGCGCATTGAGCGAGCTATCAAGCGCGAGCAGCCACAGGAGTTGGAGCCCTGGCGTGTAAGGGAGAAGCCAGAATTGTATCCCTCTGTACAAACGATGATACAGTTCCTTACTTATAATAGCGGGGAACTGTATCGAAAGGAAGATAGGTAAATTTTTATGTGTCTATATATCATGCACGTCTTATGCACCACCGCGAGCAAAGATCATAACTGGAACGGTTAAGACGACTAATTGAAAGTCTTTCCAAAGCGATTGATGTTCAAGATATTCGATATCCATTTCAACCATATTTTGAAATGTCACGCGCGAGCGCCCATAGACCTGCCAGGTACCAGTAATACCAGGTTTGCCTACCATACGCAGCCACTCATAGGACGTATACAGTTCAACCTCATAGGGGAGCGGTGGGCGTGGCCCAACGAGCGACATCTTACCCCGCAATACATTCCAGAATTGAGGTAGCTCATCCAGGCTTGTCTTGCGAATAAAGCGGCCGACACGTGTGATACGTGGGTCATTTACATCTTTGTATGCTAATTTGCCGCTGGAATCATCATGAAGTTTTGCGCCATTCATATATTGAATAATTTTTTCCTGGTGAGCTTTTTGATCGCTATTCGTATACATTGAGCGAAATTTAAGCATGCCAAATTCGACGCCATCCTGACCAATACGCTTTTGACGAAAGAAGACAGGACCTTTAGAGTCGAGCTTGATACAGAGCGCGATGACAATACCCGCCAGGATAACAAGTGGTGCAATAAGAAGCGTGAGCGCGATATCGAAGACGCGCTTGGCTCGTATATAGCCCGTATTTATGCTGATCGTTCGGACTGGTGCCGATTGAACAACCATTGTTGCCCTCCCAAATGTCAGACGCAGAGAAAAAACATTCAGTGTTCTCTCCTTCATTCTTCTACACTCAATATTACTTTATGCAGGTGTACAAATGGTGAGGATTATAATGGAGATATGGTAAAGAGTTTTAAATTGGGTGGTAAAAACGCAAGAATAGCTTAGATGTATCAAATTATTTTGAGCATGATATACTACATACAATTTTATAGTATAGGTGACGTTATCTTTACTAAGAATCAGCAGTTTAACCTATACTACACCATAAGGACCATCACATTGCTACTTTTATTTGCTACTATGATGAGTATAAGCGCTTATTGTAAGTTATGTTTTATATCTGTTTGAACTATGTAAAATAATTCAAGGAGTATTAGAGATAGTGCCTTCATTACGTGTACCTCTTGTTGATTTACGCGCACAATACCTCACATTGAAGCCAGAGTTTCTTGCTGCTTTTGAGGATGTGCTGGACTCTATGCATCTGTTTCTAGGACCACGCCAGCAAGAGTTTGAGCAGGCGTTTGCGGCGTATAGTGAGAGCCACTATGGTGTTGGTGTCTCTAATGGCACCGATGCTCTTATCCTGGCGTTACGAGCCTGTGAGATTGGCCCTGGTGATGAGGTGATTACCGTCTCCAATACATTTATTGCGACGGTCGAGGCGATTGCGGCAGTAGGTGCGACGCCGGTCTTTGTCGATGTCGATCCTGAGACCTACCTGATGGATTGGCGACAGATAGAGTCGGTACTGACCGCGCAGACTCGCGCGCTTCTCCCGGTGCATCTTTATGGCCATGTTGCGGAGATGCAGCCGATACTCGATATCGCTCGTGCTCATGATCTGCGGGTGATTGAAGATGCTTCGCAAGCGCATGGTGCTATGTACCTGGGACGTCGTGTCGGTTCGCTGGGCGATATCGCTTGTTTTAGTCTGTATTTTAGCAAGAACCTTGGAGCCTTTGGGGAAGCAGGTATCTGTACCACCAATGACGATGCGCTGGCGGTACGCATGCGTATGATCCGTGACCATGGTTCGCGGGTACGGTATGAGCACGAGGTTATGGGGCAGAACTTCCGTATGGATGAGCTACAGGCGGCGGTCCTGGCGATCAAGCTACCGTATCTGGAGCGCTGGAATGCGGCGCGTCAGGAGCATGCTCGCTACTATAGTGAGCAGTTGCGTGATGTTGTGGATGCCGTTCCGGTAGTACGCCCCTGGGGGACGCATGTCTATTGCTACTATGTCATTCGGGTTGCTGAACGTGCGCAATTCCAACAAGCGTTACTCGCCGATGGTATCGGAACAAGCATCCACTATCCTACCCCTATCCATATGCAAGCGGCCTGTGCCTCTTATGGCTACCAGCCTGGTAGCCTGCCCATCACGGAGAGATTGGCAGCCGATATTGTCTCCTTACCAATGTATCCCGAGCTGACCGCAGAACAGTTGCAGCTAGTCGTTGATAGTGTCAAAAAACATGTAAAAAGCTCTACTTCTCAAGGTCTGGTATAAGCCTGGGCACGCGGATATGAGCGCAGCCGTATGGTGTTCATTGTAGCGTATGTAAGAACGTAATAGCGTATGACGAAGGATTGTCTGTATGAGAACCGATCTACGATTTGGTGTTATAGGCTGGGGATATTGGGGACCGAAGATTGCGCGCAATTTAGATGGTCTCTCGAATGCGTCTGTCGTAATGGTTGCTGATCTGGATCAGCGGCGTCTTGCATCGATTGTTGCCAATCAACCCTGGATCAAGACGACGACAAGTATACAAGATGTGTTGGCCTCCGATGTCGATGGTGTTGTCATTGCTACCCCTGTGCGTACACACTATGCGTTGGCGAAAGAGGCATTGTTACAGGGGAAGCACGTATTGGTTGAGAAACCGTTGACAGCCAGTGTCGCCGAGGCCGAAGAGTTGGTCGCATTGGCCCACGACATGAAGCTTACATTGATGGTGGGCCATACCTTTGAATATAGCCCGGCCGTCAATGAACTGCGCAAGTTGGTGCAGAGCGGTGACCTGGGCAAGATCTACTGTGTAGAGGCTGAACGGGTTAATCTGGGTCTCTTCCGTAGCGATATCAATGTCATCTGGGATCTTGCCCCTCATGATGTCTCCATCCTTCTCTATCTCTTTGGTAAGACCCCTAAACATATCAAAGTCCAGGCTCACGCCCATATTCAACCTAATATCTGCGATGTCGCTCATCTCGACCTGGAGTTTGAGGGTGACATGAGTGCGCATATCCACGTGAGTTGGCTCCATCCTTGCAAAATTCGTCGTGTCACCGTTATTGGTGATGAGCGCATGGTTGTCTATGATGATACCAATCCCTCTGAAATGATCAAAGTCTACAATAAAGGTGCTGACGTCCATGCCGATCCTGTCGTCTCCTATCGTTACGGTGCAATTACTATCCCACATATTGACTGGATGGAGCCGTTACGTCTGGAGTGTGAAGACTTTGCCAATGCCATTATCACTGGCGAGAAGCCGCGTGCCAATGGCGAAGTCGGACTGGCCGTTGTACGTGTGCTAGAGCGTGCTCAAGAGGCCTTACAGCAGCAGGAGCGGTCGATACCTATGGCTACTACTGCTGAAGAGAGTACCGTCTCCTCGCGCTGATGTTATTTTGCGCTTATAGAAAATGAAGGACTGGTAGCCGAGGAGAGAGATATTCCTGGTTACCAGTCCTTTTGTGGGTCTTTAATGTTTGGCAGCAGGTTGTGGGTCTTTAAAGCCTAACAGCAGGATGGCTAGCCGGTATCGATCAAGCTTACAATAGCGCCCAGCGTCAGGACTGTATCAGGGGTCTGTGGTGCAATGGAACAGAAAAGTGGTTTAGGAGAAAGGGGTACAAAGAGCAGAAAGGATGAAGTTTCCCTCATTTCCCCTTGATGAAACCTGCTCTATCCTGTACAATCCTCTCCAAATATTCGAGAGGAATAACTCGTATGCTTCAAGCTCTCCCACCTGTTCATTGGTTTATCAATCCTTTCCAGATCGAAGATCTGCTCGTTTTTGATCAACAAACGCTTCAACTCATCCTTGTTCAGCAACGATTTGGGGTTACTCTTCACCTTCTTGCCCAAAGCTGTCACCATGTTTCGGAAACCCTTGTCCAACAGATCGCCTTATGCCTTTCTCCTGTTCAACAGCAACAGTTTTGGGGAGAGGTTCGCGTTCCCTGTACCCTCCACGACGCTCAACGTGCACAGTGTACCCTCTTAAATGCCTTGTTTTGGGAACTCATCTACTGGAAAATGCCTGAGCGGTATGAAGAATTAACGGAGGGAGAGGCGCTTCATCCTGCTCTTTTTCCTTCTCTGGAGCCCCTCTTACGCGGGAAGACCGTGGTCGATATTGGGGCAGGAAGCGGTCGGGCCACCTTTGGCTGTGTTGGAGTACAAGCGGCACACATCTATGCGATTGAGCCTTCTCCTGGCCTCTTACAGCTATTACGTCAGAAAATCACCATGGAACATGTTCAAGACACCATTACAGCTTCTCAGGGGTGCTTTGAACAGCTTCCCCTTGCTGACGCAAGCGTCGACTGCTCACTGGCCTGTTCGGCTTTTACCGCATTGGAGGAACAAGGTGGAGAGGTGGGCCTATCTGAAATGAAGCGGGTCATCAAGCCAGGAGGACACATTCTCATTCTTTGGCCGCGAACCTGTGATCATACCTGGTTCCGTGACCATGGATTTCACTATGTCTCCTTTTCTCAATCTCCCCCCATGGCTATTCGTTTTCGTTCCCTATCTGTTGCATTGCAGTGCGCCGATCTCTTTTATGGAAACCTTCCCCACGTCAAAGCATATTTACAAACGGTGCAGGTACCGCTCTTACCCTTTTCCCTCATTGGCCTCAATCCACCTTGTGACTACTTTTGGCTTCAGGTCTAGGTTGGTTTACTCTTGGCTGTGACGCCATTGAAAAATGTGTGTGGGACAATGCAGGAACCATGGAAGAAAGCAAGATTCGATGGTTCCCTTCGGCCTGTCAGTGCGAAACGTAAAAAAAACACTGACAGGCCCTTCATTACTCGACCAGGATCCGGAAAAGAACAAAGCGGATTGTTAACGGTGCCCGATGGCATTTGTGTCGCAATGTAATATTTGTTGCCCAAATTTCATACTTTGTATAGTATAGTAGATAATACTCAAATAATGTAGCTATAAGGAGAATATTCCTACCCTTACTTATGTTTCTTATAGTTTGTTCATGAGATCGTTAAATCTTAATTCATAGATTTCTCCACACTTTTACAGGATGATTCACTGATTCTCCACCAATATAAACATCTCTTTATTACAATATCTATGGTATTCTTGTAAGGGGTAACATGTTATTCATTGCTCCATCATTTTATGATGCTATATTCTAATGGAGAATATTCTCTTACTTGTATTGTATTATTGTATTATTGTATTATTGTATTATTGTATTATTGTATTATTGTATTATTGTATTATTGTATTATTGTATTATTGTATTATTGTATTATTGTATTATTGTATTATTGTATTATTGTAAAGGAATAAATCTATGACGAAAAAAATGAATGCGGAGGATCCTGCATGAAATTTAAGTCTGTTGTCACGATTGTGACCATTTTTATTATTGCAGGAGCTCTGATCAGTTTTTATTTCTTGTCCCCATCTCTATTGTCTGGTACAAATAACCAGCAATATAAGATCGATAATGGTATGAATAATGGCTCTTCTGAAGCAAATAATGCGATAACGCGTGAAAATGCATTGCCTGGCACAACATCATGGAAGATTCCGCCAGGAAATGAGTCATCTACACAAATCCAGGGATATGTAAGTTCGGCTTCTGTAAAACCGGGGAAGTCACTGACTTTCTATATCAGCACGCAGGTGGCTCAGACCTCTTATCGTATTGATATTTTTCGATTGGGATGGTATAGCGGCCTGGGTGGGCGCTTGATGACCTCAATTCCCAATCTATCCGGACAGGCTCAGGGATACTACGATAGCGTTGGTAGTCACCTCGTGAATTGTACTACCTGTACATTGATAAAGGATAGCGGCCTGATTGAGACGCATTGGAAGCCATCCTATACCTTGCAGATTCCCACGGATTGGACCACAGGGATTTATCTGGCAAAATTTACTGATGCCAATAGCAAGCAGTCCTATGCACCCTTTGATGTATTGGGATCGACAACCTCGCCATATATAGCTGTAACACCTGATACTACCTACGCTGCCTATAATGATTGGGGTGGTTCCAGCCTTTACAGTGCCGATGATGCATTCCAGGGTACGGCCGTGGCTAAAATGGCCGTCAAAGTCTCAATGGATAAACCCTATGATGTGGAGAATGGTGCCAGCCAGGTACTGGTCTTTATTGTCCAGACGGTGCGTTGGATGGAACAGCATGGCTATGATGTTTCATATGCGAGTGACCTTGATATGCAAACCAATACCCATCTACTGGATAATCACAAGGCCTATATTTCTCTTGGTCATGATGAATATTGGACGAAGAGTATGCGCGCAACGGTGGAGAATGCTCGCAATAAAGGGATCGGGTTAGCTTTTATGGGGGCAGACGCCATCTACTGGCAAATGCGTTTTGAGCCCGATTCGGCTGGAGTTTCCAATAGAACAATTGTATCGTATAAGGTTCAGACCGCTAACCAGGACCTGACGCGCGATCCAATGTATGGCAAAGATAATTCAGTCGTAACCAGTATGTGGCGTGACCCTGTTGTAGGCCAACCCGAGAATGCATTGGTTGGCATTTTATTTTCTAATCTCACCCATGATCAAAATGGTTTTCCCTGGCGTGTAGCCCCCCAGGCTGCCTCGTTGCCACTGCTCAAAGGTACTGATCTACAGGCTAACCAGGAGTACGGCTGTGGGGTGGTTGGTTATGAATGGGATCGAGCTTACGTCAGTCCTAATGGTACACCCAATAACCCATCCTATAGTAGTGCCACTCCGAAAAATTTACATATTATTAGTTCATCGCCTACTGTCAGTAGTGAAACCAAGCAGGCTGATGTCAGCAACTCCGCGTATTACATTGCCCCCTCGGGTGCACTGGTCTTTGCAACTGGTTCGATATATTGGGAGACAACGCTGGACAACTATCGGGCGCATGTCGATCCAAAGTGTGGTAACAAAAGTACAGCGGTACCTGGGATGCAAGCATTAATGGCAAATGTTATGGCCGCGCTGATAGTAAAGCATGATCCTAAGAGTTTTTAACGATGGGAGCGGGAAGTCCCACCCCGTTTGAGGGGGTGGGATGAAAGCGATCCGCTTCCTTTTCTTTTTCCTTGTTCTGTGCTATACTACCCGAAAGATCTAGAAACGAATAACCGTCTTGGTCGCGCTCGTAGGTACGGTACAAGCCCGTTGGCCTGCTCCTTCCAGAGAGACGGCATTGGAGTATTTCGTTTGCTCACCTATTGCCTCTTGTGTTGGCGCAGGATCAAGGCAGAGACTTGTTGCACCAACGTATCTACGTCACCTGGCTTGTCCAGGGAAGTAGTAGTAGGGCAGACACGCCTCCCTGTTGTCTCAGTCAGTCAGGGCTTCAACCACACGTTGCAGACGTGGTTTCTTCGGAAACAGGCTACCGCCCGGATGATGCTGAGAAGCCTGTCACCCTTTAGGGGACAGGAGTGTCACGCAAGGAGCTGCCTTGATACACGAAGAGAGACAGCTTTTTCTGCGAACTAGATGAAGAAGCATCCGAATGTAAATTTGATAATTAAATGGGTGAATTGTCAAAAATTCCGCTCACAGAATTCCAAAATTTACGCCCTGCCCGTACTCTTTTTGAGTAACAGACAGGGATCGTTGCGCTTATGCTTAGAAGCGATGGGATTATTCGATGCCGGAGCGAAGTGCTGCGAGTGTGGCCGCAAGACCCTCCTGGAACTTGATGGTTGGCTCATAGTGGAGAAGGTGCTGTGCTTTACTGATATCGGCCAGGCTATCGCGTACATCGCCTGTACGTGGCTCGCGATAGTCGATGCCGGTGTTTACGCCAATCAGATCGAAGGCAATGCGCAGAACCTCGTTGAGTGAGATCCGTTCGCCGCAACCGATATTCATCGCCTCGCCATTGGCGGCTTCAGCGGCAGCTGCGAGCAGATTGGCCTGTACGACGTTATCGATATAGGTAAAGTCGCGTGTCTGCTCCCCATCGCCAAAGACGATCGGGCGTTGTTGTTGGAGCAGGGCCGTCAGGAAACGGGGGATAACAGCCGCATACTCTGACTTAGGATCCTGGCGTGGACCGAAGACATTGAAATAGCGCAGAGCGACCGTTTCAAGTCCGTAGATACGTGTGAAGACGCCACAGAGTTGCTCAGAGGTGAGCTTATGAATGGCATAGGGTGACATCGGCGTGGGTGTCATATCTTCACGCTTTGGTAGCGTTGGTGTATCTCCATAGACTGATGAAGAGCAGGCGAAGACGACGCGTCGGACTCCTGCATCTCGTGCAGCCACCAGTACATGTTGTGTCCCATTTACATTGACTTCTAGCGATTTGATGGGGTCGGCGACAGAGCGTGGAACCGAGGCGAGAGCACCTTCGTGGTAGACGACCTCGACGCCCTGTACCGCCTCTCTGACTGCCGCCAGATTGCGCAGATCCGCCTCAATAACCTCAACGTTGCCTGGCAGTCCCTCGAAGGCTTTGAGATTGCTACGGCGTCCTGTCTCGAAATTATCAAAGACGCGCACAGACTCACCTTTTTTCAGTAGTGCCACCGTAATATGTGAACCGATAAAACCGGCTCCACCGGTAACGAGATAGCGTGCTGTTGTCATAAATTTCGCTAAAACACTAGTACTTTCTACTTAATAAAGAAAGCAAGTGTTTTCTCCTTTCTTCAATTGCAAGATACGTTAATAATGCTTACACCAACATTCGCTGTATCAGATTGTACTCTGTTTGCATAGTTATCTATTTCTATGCCTGTGCTATACTGGCATGGGTTAAAACAAAAATTTGCGAATATGATCTTATAGAGTATATTGTGCGAGGTAATTCAGTGTTTGGGCATTCACATAATAAACGAGCGAGGTGTCTATTTTTCTCGCTTTCAATGCTTCCGATCTTTCTTATACTGAGCAGTTGTAGCGTGCCATCTCTCACCTCCTTTCATATAGGTGCAACTAAAACGCCGGCGCCTTTACCTGTGACATCGAGCTTAAATGTACCTATCTGTCATCTAGCCAGTTGTGTGAATTTCACGCCGATCAAAGGAGCGCTCCCTTTTGTGGATACTGGAAATAATACACATTCATTTCTCTCCTTTGATTTTGATATCAATAATCCTGGTGCGGTCGCGAATGACTATGATTTTGTCTGGAATGCGGGTCCGTATCAATATCAAACTTTTCGTAATGCGAAACCGTCACTATTGCTAAGCTATTACATAACGGCACAGCGCGATAATGGCCAATTCTACAGTCAGAATCAGATTAATAGCTTGAGCTACTGGCAGCAGGTGCATCCAGATTGGGTGTTATATAAATGTGATCGTCAGACACCGGCCTATGAATATGGTGATCCCAACGTTCCCTTTACCCTGACGAATCCGGCGGTGCTTGACTGGCAAGTTGCGAATTACGTCAAGCCTGCCGAAGACTTTGGGTATGATGCGCTGGCAGTGGATAACGTCAATATGGAAAACCTTTTTAATGCCTGCGGCTATTATGATCGCCCGGGGCGCTGGGTACAGCGCTATACTGGTAATGTTAGCGATCCGCAGTGGGAAAATGATATGGCGAACTGGGTTTCGCGTATGGCGAAAGTGGTGCATTCATTCCCACGACCTATGATGTTTATCCCAAACTATAGCACCGGTGCAGCCATGAAGAGCGCAACTGCGGCACAAGAGGTGATAGCGAGTTCTGATGCGATCCTGGATGAAGGTAGCTTCACCCATTACGGATCGTATCGTTTGTCAGGTAAGGCCTGGGTGGGCATGGTGTATTTTATCGATTCAATCCAGGAGCAGAATAAAGCCTTCTTTTCAGTTAACCAGTATAAGCTCAAAGCCATGACCAGTGATGAGTTACAATGGATCCAGGGCTCGTACTTAATGTGTAATCAGCATCTGGAATACTTGAGTATCGCCGCAGCGCGTGGCTATGGTCATGCGATGACCCCCCAGGAGCGTATCGTTCCTATCGGTCATGCTTTAGGTGAGATGTATCAGCAGCAGTCGACCTATTGGCGTGATTTTAGCAATGGTGAAGTTATTGTTAATCCATCCAGTGCGACTGTTACTATCACATTACCAAAGGGATCATCCTATGTAGATCCCGCTGGAAAACCTGTTGGCCTGACATTGAGTTTACCAGCCACCACGGCGCGGATCCTCTTCAAGAAAGCTTGATATATTCAAGATGTTAAAGAACTGACAACGTATCGACACGGAGAAGAGAGATGGTCAAGGAGACCTTCCTGATCGTCTCTCGTCCCCTTTAATCGCCGGTTACTGGTTGCAGCGATGATTTTAACGGCTGTGTTGAGTCTACAAGCGGTGCTGAACCAAAGAGTTTTTCGTATGCTCTAATCAGATGCTGCCTGGTCTGAAGCCAGCTTAACTCTTCTTCGACGCGTTGATGTCCATATGCACCCATCTTCAGACGTAACTCGCTATCGGCCAGCAAGAGTTCGATATTGTTGGCATACTCCTCAATATTGTTTGAGGTCGCATAAAGCGCGGCCTCCTGTGCTGAGTAGCGGGTCTCTAGCAGATCAAAGGCGACAATAGGCAGGCCCATCGCCATATACTCCATAGTTTTGAGCATCGTGCTATGATCGTTCAGTTGGTTGCTCGGATCAGGTGAGAGACCGATATCAGAGACGCTCAAGTAACGCAATAGCTCCTGCTTGCCAATCCAACCTGCAAAGTGAACGTACTCGTTCAATAGAAGATCCTCTGTAAGTTGTTTTAAATGCGTCAGTTGGTCGCCATCGCCCATCAGGACCAGCCCGATATCCCGGCGTCCGCGTTTGTTGATCAGTTCATTGAGCGCATAAAGCACGTAGTCGACACCGTCCTGTAGCCCCATCACGCCGATATATGCCAGCAGAAAGGGATGGCCCATCTTCAGCTCAAGATCGCGAGGAACAGTATGGAGTTGAACGTGATCTGGCCCATTGCGTACAACCACCACCTTATCGGCAGCGCAACGTCCGCGATGAATGGCATTCAGCTTCTGTGACTCGTTGGTCGTAATGACGATATCAGCAGTGCGATATGAGAGATATTCAAAGAATTTCAGTGCGTGATAGAGCGGTTTCATACGATCGTTAAACTTGATATGGAACATTTCTGGTGCCAGGTCATGCTGATCAAAGATATATTTTTTGCCGAAGCATTGATAGAAGCGACCGATAAGAAAGAAGGTATCAGGAGGATTTGCAGCATGGATGACATCGAAGCCATGCCGTCGCCAGACCGTGAAGGTCAGTCCTAGTGTACGCAGCATAGCTGTCAGATATTCTCTGAGATAGTCAGTTGCACGCGTAATCTCTGTATTGAGTGGATAGCGATAGATATGGACACCATCAAGATAGCTATAGGCTTCGAGATCACGTTTGTCACCACGTGGACAGATGACACTGACTTCGTAGTTATGCTGGATGAGGGTCTGAGCCTCACGCCAGACCCGCGGATCGGCAGGCACTGAGAGATTTTCAACGAGTAACAAAACTTTCTTACGAGCTGTCTTGTTAGCAGAGCGTTTACTTGTTGGCATACGTTGTATCCTTCTGAACTGCTCTTCCTGGTGCCGGTGGAAGTAGCTGACGCCCGGTGATCTGTTCATAGACGGCGAGGATCTGCTGTGCGATCACTGTGTTATCCAGGTACTGGATATCCTGGCGGCCTGTGGTACGCTCGGTATGTGCCAGCGCGACCTCGATACCCTGGGCCATCTCTGCAACACTGTTTGGTGTACAGACAGTGCAGCCCTCTGTGCGTCCGATGACAGCGGCTACATCACCGACATTCGTCGCAACAACCGGGACATTACAGGCCATCGCCTCTTTCACAACGTTGGGCGAGCCTTCCGCATGTGAAGAGAGGAGCAGGGCATTGCTGGCATTCATATATTGCACAACCGTATCGTGCGGTAGACCGTTGGCAACGACCAGTTCGATATCTTTGCCACTGGCCCGTACCTGTTCAACTGCTGCCTGCGCCAGCGCAAAGTTTTTGACAGGGATGTCGGGATTATTAGCGAAGAGGACATAATAGCGATCCTGTTGCCAACCTAATGTCGCACGCATTGTAGCGCGCGGAACTGGTTGGAACTGAGTGAAGTCGATGCCAGTTGGAATAATATGGACTTTGTGCTGCGGCCCTCCTGTGCGCTCTTTCATCTGTGCCGATTGTACAAAGACAGCCGCACAGAGATAGCAGAGCTTACGGCTGAGCGCGACTACGAAATTGCCTTTCGCACTATGATTGCCATCGCTGGTCACCGTCCCCAGGATATCGTCACCCCAGTAGGAGGCAACGACAGTTGTAGTCCATTGGAGACGGCTTACCAGACACCAGAGGCCATAGTTACCCTGGATGACATCGTACTTATTGCTTAAAGACGCAAAGAAGACCTCTATGGCAGCTGAGAGATAGCGCAAGGGAGAAGGGCCAGGTCGCGGTTGCAGAACATCGACTGTAAGTCCTGCCTCACGCAACGCGTTCACCTGACTCTTGCAGAAAGTTGCCCAGTGTGGGCGCTGCGGTGTTGGATAGGCCCCCGTAACCATCAGCACTCGAAATGGCTTGTGAGCGGCTTCACGCTTCTTTGTCGCAGGCGTCAAGAGTTGCATGCCTTCTTCTTATCCTTTCTGTTTATGGATCTCTATGGATAGTGTTCTCGTATTAGTGTGACGCGACGGTAAGTTGCTCTGCATGGATCATCTCTTCCACTGACAACTGTGGCATCTCCAGCTCTGGTGTATCGATAAAGACGCGGAACCAGAGTTCCAGGCTGGCCAGTGTAAAGATCTGAGCCTGGTAGTTTGTCTTGCCGCTCAGATGGTCCTGCACGATGCGCTCTACATACTCTGCATTGAAGTAACCACGGCTACGGATGCGCTCTGAGAGTAACAGATTGGTAATGACTTCACGTTGATCGCTGCGGAACCAGGCCCCGGTCGGCACATTAAAGCCCATCTTCTTACGCGTCAGGATCGGCTCTGGCAAGAAGTCAGCAAAGGCCTGCTTCAACAGATATTTAGGCTTGAGAGATTTAATCTTGTCGCTAGAAGGGATGCTGGCCGCGTACGTGATCAGGCGGTCGTCGAGCATCGGTATTCGTGATTCTAGCGATGCAGCCATCGTCATCTTGTCGCCCTTCATCAGAAGGTTATCGGGCAACCAGATCTTGGTATCGAGGTAGAGCATCGACGAGAGGTCATCGCGCTGTGGATTATTCGTAATCCAGCGTTTGAACTCACGACTGGCGTCGAGATCGACGTTGGCTTGCAGGTCAGCTGATAAGAGCTGCTCTTTAAGCGGACTGTTGAAGATACCGAACCAGCTCATCCAACGCTGGGGCGTTGGTTGAGACAGATTACGAGCGGCGGTCTTCAGCTTGCGCATGCTGTATGGAAGCTGGTCAAGCAGCCGCTGGAGTACTTTATCGCGTATCATCGGCGGTAGAATATGATAGTAACGTGCGATCCAGTCGACAACGTATTTTGGATAGCCAGCAAAGAGTTCATCGGCACCCTCACCAGAGAGTACGACCTTCACATGTTGGCGTGCCAGCTTTGAGATAAGATAGACACCGAGGTCTGATGGTTCACTGACAGGTTCGTCGCGATGCCACGTCAGTAACGGCCAGTATTTTGTCATATCAGCCGAGTTAACAACCAGCTCGTGGTGATCAGTCCCAAAGTGATCGGCGACCATGCGTGCATACGGGAGCTCGCTGAAGTCGGGCTGATCAAAGCCGACCGAGAAGGTTTTTACCTTATGATTGGTAAGCTGGCTCATAATCCCAGAGATGATACTGGAGTCGACACCCCCACTCAGCATTGCTCCTACCGGAACATCAGCCATCATCCGCTCTTCGACAGCCTGACGTACGTGGTGGCGGATCCCCTCCAGGTAATCAGGGATCGGACGATGCTCAGGCTTGCCAAAGGTGAAATCCCAGTAGCATTCATCGCGTACAGTATCGCCTTCAAAGAGGATCCAGTGGCCCGGCAGGACCTTATAGATATCCTTAAAGAGCGTTGCCGGAGCGGGCACATAACGTATACTCAAGAAGTCTACCATCGCCTGCTCGTCGGCTTCGCGCTTAACTTCCGGGTGTCCAAGCAGTGCTTTAATCTCCGAGCCAAAGACAATCGAATGATTGGTGCGTGTGTAATATAATGGCTTCTTACCAGCACGATCGCGTGCAATGAGGAGTCGCTTGCGTGGTGCATCCCAGATAGCAAGGCCAAACATCCCATGCAGTTTTGCGACGCAATCCACGCCATACTCTTCATAAGCATGGACGATCGTCTCGGTATCACTATGCGTAGTGAACTGGTGGCCCTTTTCAACCAGATCTTTCCGCAGTACTTGATAATTCCAGATCTCGCCGTTGAAGACGACCCAGATCTCGCCAGTCTCGTTGGTCATTGGTTGATGACCACCGCTCAGGTCGATAATACTGAGGCGTACAAAGCCCAGGCCTAGCGGACCATCGATATACTTACCAGTGTCATCTGGTCCGCGATGTGCAATGAGCCTGCTCATCGCATCGATCAGGTGTGGGGAGACTGGTTCACCGTTCCCAATGTTGTAGATTCCACAGATACCACACATAAAACATCTGCCTTTCAAAACGGAAGGACGTAAGGTCCTTTGCTACGAGGGTACAGCCCTCCTGAACGACCTTTTTTTATGGAAGAATACTTTTGACTGTCGGGCGTAAGGAGGACCCATCTGACGTGAGCGAGCGTCCTGGCGTATCTATATAGATCTGAAACCAGAGTTCCAGGCAGAGGAGCGACCAGAGTACATTGCTATGATTGCGGAGTGTGCTGCTACCATCGGTAGCTAGCAGACGATCTAGAAAGGCAGGCGCAAAGATACCCCGCTCGCGTGCAGTCGATGATGACAGGATATCGTGTGCATAACTGGACATATCATTACGGAACCAGTGACTAAGGGGGACTGCAAAACCGCGTTTAGGGCGTTCAAGAATCGCTGGTGGGAGCAGTCCTGTGGCGACCTTTGTAAGTAAGTACTTGCCATGCCCTTCGTTAAAGTGTCCATTGTTGACGCGCAGGGATGGACGCAACGAAGCTACATATTCTGCCAGTTTATGATCGAGTAGTGGGGCCCGCGTCTCTAGTGAATTGAACATACTGGCTTTATCGACCTTCACCAGGATATCGTCAGGCAGATAGGTCATAGCATCGACATATTGCATCCTGGCCGTAGGATCCCAGTTTTTGACCGAGTTATAAATCTTCATATGGCGATCACGCGGATGATGCTGCCCCACCTGTCGCATGAAATCGCTGGTATACATGTCCTGGCGTGGCACATCCGGGAGGAGCATCAGAGCCTCCAGGCTGCGCGTGCCATAATCGCTCCGCCATGTTTGCAGGCGCTGCTTACCGCGTACATTGTTGGGAAGCAAACGGCCAGCCTGGGCTAACGCTATACGCACTGGCGCTGGCATATGATAGATCTGGTATTCGCGGCGGTACTGTTCATAGCCGCCAAAGACCTCATCACCACCATCGCCTGTGAGCGCTACTGTGACATGCTCACTGGCGAGCTTCGATACATAGTAGGTTGGCAGGAGTGAAGAGTCAGCAAATGGCTCATCGTAGTCCCAGACCAGTTGCGGCAGGATAGAGACGAGATCGTACTTGACGAAAAACTCATGATGATCGGTTCCAAAGTGTTGCGCAATCTTCCGAGCATGTGGTAACTCATTAAAGCTATCCTCCTCGAAACCAATTGAGAAGGTCTTTACTGGCTGCGACATCATCCGGCTCATCATTCCGACAATGACACTGGAGTCGAGCCCTCCACTGAGGAAGGCACCCAGCGGAACCTCACTCATCAGACGGATACGTACGGCCTCTTCAAGGAGCGCGGTGGCGCGCTCGATTGCCGTCGCCTCATCATCGTTGCAGCTCTCGACGAAGGGAAGATCCCAGTAGCGCTGCGTCCTGACCTGTCCTTGTTCGTAGACCAGACTATGAGCCGCTGGCAACTTCATAACATTCTTGAAGAGAGTGAGCGGCGTCGGGACATAACGGTAGACCAGGAACTCGTCTAGCGCGGTTGGCTCGATCTCGCGTGGGATCTCAGCCTCCAGGATTGACTTTATCTCAGAGCCAAAGATAAATTGCTTGCCGTCCCAATAATAGTTGAATGGCTTCTTGCCAAAGCGGTCGCGTGCTGCAAAGAGCCGCTGACGTTTGCGGTCCCAGATTGCAAACGTGAACATACCGCGCAGATGGTTTACACAATCGTCACCAAACTCCTCGTAGGCATGGAGAATAGTTTCCGTATCACCATCCGTACGGAACTGATGTCCGCGTGTCTTCAAGGTCAGCTGAAGCTCTTGATAGTTATAGATCTCGCCGTTAAAGACAATTAACATACTCTGATCTTCATTAAAGATCGGTTGGTGACTACCAGCGAGATCGATAATAGCGAGGCGGCGCATACCGAGAGCCGCATTACCATCTTCGCTGGACCCGAGCCAGGTTCCCTGGTCATCTGGTCCTCGGTGGCGAATGATCTGGCACATTGCATCGATACGTTGTTCAGCTTGCTCCTCGCTGCAGCGCATATTCACAAATCCTGCTATTCCACACATAAAATCATCCTCTTATACGTCTGGCTGTAGTGAAGCATTACATTTTTTTGAGTATTCTTATTGAGTTGTGATAGTTCTCTTCTATATATGCGATCCAGGGGAGGTTGCCAGTGCAGTCGCTCCTGGATCGCGATCTGTTGGCCAGGAGAGCAGATCCTGATAGACATCTGTATACATATGTAAGACATGATCGAGTGTATAGTGCTCCTCGATAGTAGCGCGTGCCGCCGCACCATAGCGCTCTACCAACGCCGGATCATTTAAAAGGGTCAGCAGGGCCTGAGCCATCGCCTCATAGTCATTGGTTGGAACAAGGAGACCATTCTCACCTGATTGGATCAGATCTTCACTGCCGCTGACACATGTCGCCACGCAGGCCAGCCCACATGCCATCGCCTCGAGTAGCGCATTGGGCATCCCTTCCCAGCGTGAAGGCAGTACATCGATGACACCACGGTGAAGTTGAGCAGGAACGTCACTTTGCAGGCCAGCGAACTCGATACTCTCATAGATACCGAGCAATTGTGCCATCTTCTGTAGCTGTTCAAAGACCGGACCATTACCGACAATAATCAAGCGTGCATCAGGGACCGATTGTTGAACGATATGCCACGCATGGATCAGCACATCCAGACCTTTCTCGTAGCGTGCCTTAGAGACACAGACGACAGTCTTTGCCTTCCTTGTATAGACATCTTCGGGTGTCAATGGCACCGGGTAGAAGCGCTCGACATCGACACCATTGGGGATAAGTCGGGTGCCTGGAATCTCGAAGTCATTGATCTTCATATAGCGATACATACGTGTGCTCAAAACGATCATCACAGCCCCAATCTTTTTGAGCAGAGTACGAGTAATGTTTACAACCAGGGGACCGGCGGCCTGCAGGCCGTAAAGATCGCCATCAATCCAGAAAGTATTATTAACTTCTAGCCAGGGCATAGTAGGATCGAGTGTCCCGGAGAGCAGGCGAATAGCCTCACCGGTCTTCGTCGCTTTGTCGGCACCCGCGCTAATGAGCACAATCGTCATTGGCTTATGGGCGAGCCAGCAGACAAAGGCGAGCGGCAATGCCAGAGAGCTACACTGGATAACCTGAAGCACATCGAAGTTGTTGCGTTCGCGCCAGATCGTCCATGTTAATTGTATGATTGCCAGGAGATAGAGAAACTGCTGTACACGGCGTGGTAAGTTCTGTCTTCGGCTTAGTAATCTGCCAGCGATACGCTTTGTCGGAACACCCTGAATAATCTCGTAAGGAAGCCAATGATGTTTATGATGAAAGGTAAAAACACGGACCCGATGACCAGCTTCAATGAGACGCTGGCATTGGGCGAGTGTCTGGGTCTCGGCTCCTCCCACGTTTGGGATAAATGTCGAAATAACGACTGCGATGCGTGGTTTGCGTTCCATCTGTTTATCGTTCTACCTTTTGCTAGTTAGTGACTGTATACGTCTCTTTATAATGAAATGTGTCAATATTCACGTCCTCCTACGTTACCCAACAACGCAGGCTCTATTATTGATGGCGATGTCTGATCTTCCTGTTGTAAAACTTTGCGATAGAGGTCCTCAAATTGGTGTGCGATATGTGCGAGCTGGTAGTCGCGGACAACGGTTGCGCGTCCCTCCTTAGCCAGTCTGAGAGCCAGGGGCGTATCAGCCAGCAATCGATGGAGCGCTACTGCCAGTTGTGCCGGTTGTTCTGGATCGACGAGCAGGCCATTGACGCCATCCTGCAGGATATCCTCGCTGCCACTGACGCGTGTCGCGATACAAGGGATACCGCAGCCCATCGCCTCTAAGAGCGCATTGGGCATCCCCTCCCAGCGCGAAGGGAGCACAAAGCCCCACGACTGTTGGAGTAAAGGGATTACATCGGTGCGCGATCCCAGGAACTCTACGCTCTCCTCAATACCGAGTTCGGATGCGATCCATTTCAACTGACCTTCCAGATCACCCGTCCCCGCTATCAGGAGACGTGGCTTGATCTTTGCTCGCCATTTATCCGGCTCACTCAACATGCGTTTCCAGGCATGGAGCAAAATATCGATGCCCTTAGGATATTGCAGACGTGCCACGCACAGGATCGTGCGCTCAGGCTGTGCGGGATCTGGCCGCCGTTGAGAATCAGGAGTGTATTTGTCGATATCGATACCGTTTGGAATATGCACAACATTATCAGCGCGAAAGCCATGGGCTATCATATAGCCTCGAGTACGCTGACTGAGAATATGATAGATAGCCGGAGATTTTTGCAAGAATGAGAGAATCAGACTGCCGCCCAGAGCTGTCTTGCTCATATTCATCGTATCGCCAGCGTTGGTGTCATCGTAGTCGACTTTGAGGATAGTGTTATCCTGGATCTCTAATGTATCCGCCATTAAGCGTGCCTCGTTACGGCCTAAAATTTTGGCGGGACCTGTGCTAGGGATACTAACAATATAGGGCTTTTTTGTGAGTTTCCCAATGAGCATAACTGCTGCTGAGAGTGGCGATGTTTGCATATTGTGTAAAATATCGTAATGCTGACGCATACGCCACAACTGCAGGAACATCAAGATATCGTTAGGAATGTGTGCCAGACGACCAACACGTAGCCGACCATCGCGAGTGAACGATCCTCCGACTCGAAAGATAGGAATGCCATCGATGATCTCTGTTTGTGGTAGCTCTTTAAAATGCCGGGCCGTCATAATGATAACCTCGTGTCCTAATGCTTGCAATTGCTGTGCTTGCTTCGCTGTACGCGTCTCAGCACCTCCGACAAAAGGATGGTAATGAAGACTGACCATACAGATACGTAACTGATTACTTTTCATAAATAAAACTCCTTGTTGTGCTATTGCAGGCCGTTTTCGCTATATTTCACTCATAAGATCATATATTATTGAGGAAGAGCGCTATTGCAGCTGAGAAGGAGCCATACTGTGCTCGTCTCCCTCTCAGTTGCTGATTGAGACACCGTCAATAGTGGACTTATACGCGATAAGGTGCGGCTGTTAATGGATCCTCTTTCTCTGGTAATATATCCACGTCTCTGGAATCCGTCACATGTAACTCCTCAGCTTGTAGTTTCGTCTGTCTGGCCTTTTGTTTTGTGGTATCCCAATAGCGGCAGAAGCCCAGTGCCAGAAGGATAAAGAAATACATACCGACCTCCTGGTTCCACATATCGTTGGACTCGTAGCCCTGGATAAGAAAGCTCACAAAGGTTCCAATTGCAGCAGCCAGGAACAGACGCAACTCGAAATTGCCACTAGCATAGCGCCGGAGCAAGATCAGACCAGTGATCAGGAAAGCCAGAACCATCAGCGAGAGACCGATAACGCCAGTCTCATATAACGATTCCAGATAGATGTTATGTGCCGCAGCAGCGATAACGTATCCGTTAAAGCCCACCTTCAGATTAGTCAGGAGCACGTCGGACGACTTCAATCCATTGCCCAGGAGTTGGCCAGGATCAAAATGTGAGAGTAGAGCTTGCCAGAGATAGGTGCGACCATTGAGTGACGAGATATCGCTATTCGCGAAGCGTGCCAGCACTGGAATGCCAGCAGCCGATGCACCTAGAATGACTAACCCGGCCAGTGCGATCCCACCGCCAATACCGATGCCGCGCATCTTCCAGGATGGTAGGAAGAGTATCGATATTGCCAGACCAGCACCTACCGCAATGAGCGTGCCACGGTTAAATGTCATAGCGAGAGCAAGCATAAAGATCAGCGTTAACACGACTCCAAGGCTGATTTTCCAGAAACCACGCAAGGTAAAGACGCGATAGATAGCCAACGGAATAATGACCGACAGATAGAGACCCAGCGTCGGTGGCGTATCATAGAAGATCGAACTGATACGGAAGTAGCCGGTACTAGTATCAATCACACCATGCTGCTTGATCACAAATCCATAGAAGCCATAGAATGCGATAAAGATTGCTGGTACGAGCATCATATCGATAAGGAGAAGCATCCTCTTGCGATCGGTGACCAGAATAATTACCAGCACAGAGACCCCGACAAAGTCCAGCAATTGCAACCAGATGATGATGAATTGTGAAATCGGAATCGGTGCGAATGCGATCCCCGGCAACATCCACAGGAAGTAGAGTAGCCAGAAGACCAGAGCAGGCATTCGCTTAAAGGCATCCTTAGTTGGCAGATAGAATAGCAATAGGAGTGTCGGTACAGTCAGGGCTGATAGCAGATTCGCGCCATTAAAAAGTGGGAGAGCAGAGCCAATAAAAACATTGATACATGCCCAACAGAGCAAAAGTATATATTGATAACGCAACAGAGCTAGAATAATAATAGAGCCGAAAGCTACGCGAACAGTATAAGAAGCGTTAGATATAGAGCCAGCGACACCGCCAATAAAGACGATTAGTGCGAAAGCGATCTGCGAAAATTTCTTGCGGAAGGCATAGGTAAAGCCAAGATTATGGAGACTTGACCCACTCCCTCCCGTATGATTTGCGAAGTAGTCACCCATACTCACCTTCCGTAGAATATCCAGTAACTCTGGTGGTGGCGTCAACAAATGAAGTGGGCCAATGGTCCTGGTTAATACAATCAACAAGATGAACATTGTACAGAAATAGTACAGAGAGGTAGCCAGTGCGATCCCTGCTCCACCCAGATAATGGCCGAAAACGGCATCGAAGAGAGCATTCGCAAAGAGCGTAAATGTACTGACCCACATCAGCACTCGTGTCCTACCCAGAGCACTAAACGCATGTGACGCAATAAAACCGATTGCCATAGGGAACATACCGACAGTAAAGCCAGCCAGGATTACTGCAGTGCTATCGGTATCGTGAGCAGTAAAGTTATGGCGTTGAAAAGCGAGTTGCACAATCAGGTGTGATCCTAGCGTCATTACAACCGTCAGGATCAACGTTGCAATACCGACGACCCAGAGATAGAGTCGTAACGTTCCTTTGAAAGCCCTCATATCGTTGATTGATGCCTGATTGGCAAGGTACGGGAGTGCCGCGCGTCCAACTGCCGCGAATAGCACGCCCGTCGGAACACTATTGAGCTTAAGCGCATTCGAGAGTGCCGAGATTGTTCCCGCAGGCTGGAATGAGCCAAAGAAGTTATCGATGATCGGGCTCGCCATGCCAATCAGGCCTCCGCAAAACGCAGGCCACGCCGCAGCAAAGAGTGGCTTAAGTTCTGGCATACGTAGATCTATGACAGGCTTATATATCATCCTGGCTTTATGAGCACGATAGACAATTGCTCCAAATTGAACGAACTGCCCGACCAGTGTGCCCAGGCATAGCATGACTGTGCCCAGACTATTCCCGCCGAAGTAGACAAAGACGACAGCTGTGAGCGGCACAAAGATACCAGCATATGCAGGCCAACCAAACTTGCCCTCAGTATTCAGCAAGCATTCCATAAAACTATTAAACGTCATCAGTGACAACAGCGGCATCGTCAGCGGTGCGAATGAGTTGGCGATCATGAGCGTCGATGGCTGTTCGCCAGGGGCTACCAGATAGAGTAGATAGTGGCTCCAGGCGATCGATCCTATTGTCAATAGAGCGCCTACGATCAGCAATAGATTTAAGAGAGTACTGAAGAGTCTGGATGCCTGTGCACGCCCACGTCGCGTTCGTATGCCAGCGTAGATCGGAATAACAGACGACTCCATAGCACTGGCGATAAGAGGCGCAACCGTAGTAGGGATCAGGACCGCAATATAGTAGGCATCCATATTTGCGCCCTGTCCGAACTTGGCTGTCACAATAATCTGATTGAGCAGGCCCATGAGGCGGATTAATAGATTCGCCGAGGCCAGACTGAGCAGTGCACGAAAGATATTTTTATTGGCAGACTTTATCTTTACCGCGACCAGTCGAGCACTTGTCGTGCTCAACGGCCGGCTATTAGAGTTTCCTTGATCTAGAGATTGAGACATTATTTTTTATTACCGTTCTATTGGAGCCTGCAAGGTCTAGAGCATGAATATTTTGGGATCCTGGAAGCCTTTGGTCATATTGCGCGTATCGACAATCGAGCGTGCTTCATCTACTATCCAGGCGGTGTCGTAGTAGTTGTGGTCGGTGACAACCACCACACAATCCGCCGCCTGGAGCAGTCCGCTGCTTAGTTGCTGCGAATGCATTATGCGCCCACTTTGCAACGTCAGTGACGGCACAAAATCGTCATTGTAGAGCACCACACTTTTTCGTTCCAATAGCCCTCGTATGATATCGAGTGCAGGCGATTCACGTACATCGCTCACATTGCGCTTATAGGCTACGCCCAGTATCAGTACTGTCGCACCATTCAGACTGCGTCGTTGTTCATTAAGTGCATTGCTGATCTTGTTGATCACATAGTTAGGCATACTACTGTTGACATCAGCAGCCAACTCGATAAAGCGTGCATTGTAGTCCATAGTACGCATCTTCCAGGAGAGATAGTGTGGATCAACCGGAATGCAGTGACCACCCAGGCCAGGGCCTGGTAGGAAGCGCATAAAGCCAAAGGGCTTGGTCGCTGCTGCATCAATTACTTCCCATACATTAATATTGAGTTTTTCGCAGATGATAGCAATCTCATTCACCAGGCCAATATTGACTGCGCGGAACGTATTTTCCAGCAACTTGGTCATCTCTGCGACACGAACAGAAGAGACCGGTATAACCTGTTCGATTGCTGAAGCATAGAAGGCGTGGGCCAGTTCGGTGCAGTCTGCCGTAATGCCACCAACGATCTTTGGTGTATTTTTAGCACCAAAGTGTGGGTTACCCGGATCGATCCGTTCAGGAGAGAAGGCCAGGAAGAAGTCCTGCCCGACATGGAGTCCAGTGCTCTCAAGCTCTGGCAGTAGAACCTCATCCGTCGTACCTGGATAGGTTGTACTCTCTAAAACGATGATCTGGCCGGGATGCAGATGTGCACGAATGTCGCGTGTTGCAGACAGAATGTACGAGATATCTGGGTCACGCGTCTTGCGGAGCGGAGTAGGGACGCAGATACTGATTGCGTCGATATCTCGCAGAGCAGCAAAATCAGTAGTGAAGGTGAGCCGACCTTTATCGATATAACTCTGTAGGTTGCTACTATCGACATCTGGAATATAGCTATGGCCAGCGTTCGCCTGGTCAACACGCTGCTGATTGATGTCCAGGCCAGTGACATTGAATCCTGCTTCAGCGAAGGTGAGTGCCAATGGGAAGCCGACATATCCAAGCCCAATAACGCCGACACGCAGCGAGTGCTGAGCGATCTTCTCGATAAGTTGCTGTTTCATCCCTGTTGTGCTTCCTTGTTTTATGCGCGAGCGCAGGAGGGCATCAGGCCCTCCTCTTTAACGTTTATTATTCGTCGAAGGTATTATCACAGTATTTGCTGCGTCGATAGCATGATTGATAGGTGGAGTATGTGGCGGAAGCGCTGCATTGATATCCGCGCGTGGGCGAGACTGAATATTGCTGAGATAGTCATGGACTCCACCAAACTCGCTCCACTTACTTTTATTAAGAGCAACGCCCAGTAACCGTGTGCTGGTACGCGCCAGGGCCTCTTTAGCGCGCACAATAGCTTTACGAGATGTATTCGAAGCATCGACAACCAGAATTGTCACCTGCATATAAGTAGCGATAATCTGCGCATCGGCGATTGGAAGTAGCGGTGGTGCGTCGAAGATCACATAATCAAACTTGGGTGTTGTACGGAAATGATTGAATAGTTGTGAGGCAAGTTGGGACTGCAAAAGCTCTGACGGGTTTGAAGGGAGCAGTCCGGCTGGTAGCACACGCAACGATGGGATTTCGGTTGACTGACCATCGAGTTCAGACTCGGTCTGCTTCCAGGACTCAAGAAAGGCGTTGGAGAGGCCGTTCTGCGATTTGAGTTGGAAATGTTGATCCAGGACCGGGTGACGCAGATCCGCGTCTACCAACAGGACACGTTTCCCCGACATCGCCAAAAATGACGCCATATTGGCGGCAATCGTGCTTTTGCCTTCACTCGCGAGCGCGCTGGTAACCATCACTAACTTGAAAGGGCGTATAACCTGCGCCATGCCCAGGTTCGCACAAAGCATGCGGCAACCTTCAGCCAGTTCTGGTGTATCCTCAGCATTTTTGGTGCGCTGTTTGCGTGAAAGCTCAGGAATGATCGTCAAAACATCAGCACCGAGCAATTTATTAATCTCTTCGGGTGCCGTCAGACGGTCATCAACCCATTCAAAGATAACGATGATGGCCAGCGCCAGACCGAGACCAACCAGAGCACCAAAGACTGCGTCCGTACTGGGCTTTGGGCGGATCGGGGTTGTTGGTACAACCGCAGGGATGATGCCAAAATTCGCCTGACTGTTCAGATTCGTATTTGCATAGCTCTCAAAATTACGTGCGACATCATTAGAGATCTGTGCCGCCACATTTGGATCACTGTTGTCCACAGCGACTTCAATGATCGGTGTATTTGATTGTGGCTTTGTACTGACCATACTCTGCAACTGCTGCAGCGTCATATTATGCTCAGTCGCTACACTCTCAAGTACCTTTGGATCAGTGATCAGCTGGTTATACGTCGTCTGCATCGATAGCGCAGCCTGAGCACTATCAAACTGTGAAGACCCTGGGAGCGAAATAACAAGGCTAGTTGTAGCCTCATAGACCGGTTTCATCAACTTTGTTACCAAATAAGTTGCGCCGCCGCAAATCACTACACCCAGGATAATGACCCATGCCCAGCGTTTGATAAGTAGTATATAACGACTCAACGACATTCGCATGTGGATACCGTCCTTACCAATAAAATTTTGATCTTGTGAAATGTTTCTAAGATTTTAGACAAACAGCTATACATTGGATTGGTACATTTTTATCAACCGTGAGGAAGAGGAGCAGCCTCGTCCTGTCAGCTGTATTTATAAGTAAAAAACCTTTGATGCTGCAGCAGTCAGCTGGCTCATTATTCCCCCATTCGTTTAGAAGATACAATCTGTAGCCTCGTATTCAGGTTGCAGCAGGTGTTGAGAATGCGTTGAAAATAGAACACCTATGTTTAGATAGGAACTCTTCTTTACCTCCTATCGTATCACTTTATCTTTTATTGTTAATTATGTACGTCCTCCATCGTCTATTCTGCTAGTTTCAATATAGCGTAGCAGATATATTTCCTCTTATTGATTGCTTGTTGATACAAAATTATCTGTATCTGCTTATGTATCACGAGCCATCTTCTTCTTGAATGTATTTCGTTCAATGTTCGTAGTATAATATATAATAAGCTACTCGTGTGGATAAGGGGAGTAATTTCCTAGAATGCATCTTTTATTGTTTGCTTCCTGATATTTTATCATGATATGCATGGGGACTTTATCTTATGCTTGGCATGTAGATAATAATTTCTCTACAACACTTTGTTATACTTCACTGTTTCTCTACCTGCATATACATCTTTTTATCACAGCCATTATGGTAATTTAGTAGGGGTGCATTGGAATACTAGTTGCATTGTGTTGAGTCACCATGTATGCTAGTAGAGCACATGCTTATAATAGATTAATGTATGCCATTATACAGTTTAACCCTTAAGCAAGTAGTATATACGAAGCTACTAACAAATGCTCATTTCTACTTTCATACTCATTTTAAATGTAAAAGTGACGTGTCAGGGATCTTTCTTGTAGCAGAAGAGGATATCTATGCGAAAAATTGTACGCCTGATAGTGGCAGCGTTGTTTTATTACAGTGGTCTGGTGGGCCTGTGGAGTCGCAAGATGCAGAAACAGGGCCCACAGCTTATTATCTTGAACTATCATCGGGCCAGTCGTGGCGATCTACGACGTCAAATGCTCTATCTGAGCCGATATTATCGGGTGATGCATCTGGATGAAGCACTCGAAGAGTTGTACGCCCCTCCTGGGCAACAGTCTCAGTCTCATGATCCCCGTACCGCTGTTGTATTGACCTTCGATGATGGCTATTGTGACAACTATACACATGCCTTCAAGTATGCATGTGAGCTGCATATTCCGATCACCCTGTTCCTCATTCCCAGCTATCTGGACAGCGGCGATTACTTCTGGTGGGGTGAGGGTAAACGCCTGGTCAAACATGCGACGGTTGCGACGATCTCTCTGGATGGTCGCACTTATCAGGTACAGGGAACACAGAAAGAGCAAAAGGCGTTAACAACCAGTATCGATGCTCATTTACGCTATGCGCATTCAATCGCTGAGCGTGATACTTTTCTGGTTCGTATACGCCAGGAGTTGGCGGTAGAGCCAACACGGGGTGTGATCGCTGATGATGAGGATATCACTGTTCCATTAACCTGGGCGCAAGTTCGTGAGATGCAGGAAAGTGGTTGGGTCTCTTATGGTGCGCATACTATGCATCATCCGGTCTTATCCTACATATCTGATCCAGGCGAGGTGTATGCAGAGATCTCAAACAGTCGTGAAGTGCTTGAGGAGCGCCTGGGCAAAAAAATCCGTTCCTTTGCTTACCCTATTGGTCGGGCAGAGCATATAGGGGATGAAGCCATAAAGGCCGTCAAGAAGGCGGGTTTTTCATGGGCAGTCACGACGCATAGTGGATTTGCAACTCCCCAGAATGATCCCTATCTACTGGAGCGTACGTTAACGGATGCCTCGCGACACTGGTTGCTGTTAGCGGCTGAGCTCTCCGGTATCTGGAGCGCCTTTAGATTTTTGTGGAAACCTTTTGTCCACGAGGAAGAAAATCTATAGCTGGTTTTACCCCATGTGTCAATCAAAGTGAGTATTTATATATAAGAGTAAGGAGTTTTATTCGAATGAGCATTATCTCTAATGCACAAAAAGAGCAGCAAGAGAAAGCTGTTACTCAGTATGATGTAGTGATCGTTGGTGCTGGACCATATGGGCTCTCAATTGCTGCGCACCTGCTTGATAAAGGCCTCAATGTTGCGATCTTTGGTAAGCCCCTTGAACTCTGGCGCGAGCATATGCCCAGGGGTATGAATCTCCGTTCGCACTGGTGGGCGACTAATCTCTCTGATCCTAAGCAGCACTATACCTTCAAGCGTTTCTTAAAGCTGAAGGGTTACTCTCAAGAGCATCCAACGCCAATAGAGCATTTTATAGAATATGCAACATGGTTTCAGCAGAATGTAGTCCCCAATGTCGACGAGACCTATGTAGCGTCGATTGAGCGTAACAACGGTCTCTATACAGTGAATCTGGAAGACGGTCGGGTCGTGCGGACTCCGTCAGTCGTGATGGCGATTGGTGTCTACTATTTTGCAAATAAGCCGACCGAGTACGACGTACTGCCACCCGAACTGGTCTCGCACTCATTTGAGTATGCTAACTTTGAGCGTTTCAAAGGCAAGCATATCTTGATTGTGGGCGCCGGACAAAGTGGTGTAGAGAATGCGGCTCTGGCCTATGAAGAGGGGGTTGAGGTATCACTGCTGGCACGCCGCCCAATCTTATGGCTAGCACCAGATCGCACTGATGAGCGTACGCTGAAGCAAAAGATCCAGGCTCCGAACGCAGGCATCGCCCCAGGCTGGGCAAACTGGGCTTTAGAGGCGTTCCCTTATCTCTTCTATCGTCTGTCTCAACCCGCCAAAGACAAGTATCTGCGCACACATTATAACGCAGCCGCCTCTGACTGGTTGTTTGATCGCACAAAAGATAAAGTGCATATCTATGAGCAGCGCACAGTGACGCAGCTTGAGCCGAAGGATGGTGGTTGTGATGTGACACTATCGGATGGAGAGAATCTTCATGTGGACCATATTATGCTGGCGACCGGCTATGTAGTTAACGTGAAGAAGATGACGATGCTTGCGCCGGCACTACTTGAGCAGTTACGCGCGGATAATGGTATCCCACAATTAAATCCCTGGTTTGAGACGAATATGCCAGGCCTGTACTTTGTTGGTTTGAGCTCTATTCGCGGCTTTGGTCCTCTCTATCGTTTTGTGGTTGGTGCGAAGGCGGCGGCTCCACGTGTGGCAAGTGCAATCGCTCGCCGTGCAGAACGTCTTAAATAATTCCCTGTTAAGAATAGGAAAAATACGTCGTGGCGATAAAACCTGCTCGGAATACTACTTCTGTAACAACATCGTATGGTGAGCCATATGATGCTCTGGTGCTCGATGCAATTTTGCGTCAATCATTGGTGACCGTGCGGACGTTGGGGCAGCGTGGAATGCGTGTTGCAGCGCTGGAGACGTCGTCTTATAAGCTGATACCGACCTTCTCCTCGCGCTGGTGCCAACATTCGTTCATTGCGCCTAATTACAGTCAGTCAGATGCGCCTTTTGTTGAGTACCTCAAGTTGCTCTTACAAAATAATGCAGCGCGTATGCTCTTTACCTCTTCGGATGGAACACTTGAGATTCTACGCGCTCATCGCGCAGAGTTTGAGCCGTTGACGCGGCTGGCGATCGGCAATGAAGCAGCCCTCAAAATTGCCACCAATAAAGATCAGACGCTAGAGATTGCTCACCGTCTGGGCCTGGGTGTGCCAGAAGGTGTAACGCTCTCTTCTCGCGCTGAGGTTAAAGAGGCGCTGAAGATAATCGGCCTGCCAGCCGTTGTCAAGCCGAATGAGTCATGGTTGTGGGGAGAGCAACATGGTGTTCGATTGACGTGCGCACTGGTGGCGACGCCGGATGAGGCGTATCAGGCCGTCGAACAATTAACGCTGGATGGTGGTTCTGTCCTCTTCCAGAAGTTCTTGACTGGCCGACGTGAGGCCATGAGTTTCTTGTATGCCAATGGTGAGATGTACGCGCGTTTTGCACAATGGGCGAAACGGACACAGCCACAGTTGGGCGGGACCTCGGTCTATCGCAAAAGTATCGCGATTCCAGATGATATCGGATCTCAGGCAGAGCGCCTGATCCGTGAGATCAATCTCGATGGCTACTCCGAGGTAGAGTTCCGGCGTGATGCAGCCGGAAAACCGTATCTGATGGAGATTAATCCACGTCTCTCTGCCTCCGTTGAGGTTGCCGTTCGCGCAGGTGTTGATTTCCCGTACCTCATCTATCAATGGGCGATGGGCGAGCGTATTGATCGTATCAGTAGCTACCGGACAGATAAGTGGATGCGTTTTCTAGAGGGCGATATGATGACTACATTGCAGGCTTTACGTGAGCAGGGACGTCCTGGCGTCACCGATGCACGTGAAGCCTTGTTGGGCTTCTGGGGTAGCTTCTTTGTGCCGTGTAATTATGACTATGTTGATATTCATGATCTTGTTCCGGCCTGGGTTGCTGCACAGAACCTGGCGTATCGTTGGCGTCTCAATAGGAAAGAAAAGTTAGCAAGGAGAGATAAGTGAGTACAGCGCTGGATAAAAACAACGTGCAAGAGCAAAAACCTACCAGACATTATGATGTTGTCGTGTTGGGTGCAGGCCCTTACGGCCTGGCGGTCTCTGCTCATTTACATGGCCATGGCGTGAATGTGGCGACATTTGGGAAGCCGATCCACTTCTGGCAGAACCATATGCCCGCAGGTATGCTTTTGCGCTCCTACTGGTGGGCGAGCAATCTCTCAGATCCTGAGGGAACCTATTCGATTACGCGTTACTTTCAGATGAAGGGGGTCGAGCCGCCTGATCCCTTGCCTATCGAGACCTTTATCGATTATGCTCTCTGGTTTCAAAAAAATGCTGTCCCCAATGTTGACGAGACCTATATTAAGGTGATTGAGCGCACTGATGACTCGTCCTATCGTATTACGTTGGAGGATGATCGCGTGATCACGAGCGCGGCAGTCGTCATGGCTCCTGGACTCAACTATTATCAGTATACGCCAGAGTTCTATGCGCACCTGCCCCAATCGTTGATATCGCATACGAACGAATACAACGATCTGACCGGTTTCGCTGGAAAGCATGTGGCGATGATCGGTGGTGGTCAGGCGGCCCTGGAGTGTTCCGCGCTGCTCAATGAGCAGGGGGCGCAGGTGACGGTCATTGTGCGTCGTCAACTGAAATGGCTCTCCAAGGCTGATGTCGGTACGCCTTTTACGTCGGCAATTCATGCGATCCGTGCCCCACAGGCCGGTATGGGTGAGGGTTGGTCGAATGTAATTCTTGAGAAGCTGCCCTATCTTCTTCATAGTACTGTAAAATCCTGGAAGAACTATGTATTGGGCAAGATGCATGGTCCTGCTGGCTCTGCATGGTTGGTGCCACGTATTATTGGGAAGGTGCAGGTTAAAGAGCATGCAAACGTCGTTAAAGCTGAGGCGATCAATGATGATACAGCGGTACGTCTGACTCTCAGTACTGGCGAAGTACTAGAGGTAGAGCATGTCATTCTGGGAACCGGCTTCCGTCCTGAAGTGAAGAGTTTGCCAATGTTGAGTCAGGATATTAAGGATGCGTTGCGCACTTATCGCGGTTCGCCGGTTCTTAGTAGCTGGTTTGAGAGTAGTGTACCGGGCATGTACTTTATCGGTTTCTCTGCGGCGCGTGGTTTTGGTCCTTTATATCGCTTTGTCATTGGATCTGCGGCGGCGGCCAGACGTACGGCAGCGGCTGCCGTACGGTATGCAGCCTCCGTAAAAAGTGGAGCTCGTTCATAATGATCGATACCCATATCGTCCCATAATATAAGCGTTTCTCAATCTGCTTAAAACATTTAATGACGCTCAATAAGGTAGAGGATGCGTAAAAAAGTACTGATCTGGATTGCTGGCTGTTTCTACTATAGCGGGCTGGTAGCTCTGGCCCGCTGGTGGACACGCCGTTCTGGCCCACGTGTAGTTGTGTTGAATTATCATACAGCGCAAGGAGGGAACCTGCTCCAGCATATTCTGTACTTGCGTCGCCATTATCGCATCATGCATGTTGAAGCCGCTCTGGCCGAACTGTATGCGCAAGAGGGGCCTTTAGCGCTTACTACCAACGAAAGCAACGAAGCGAAGAAAGATCATCGGACACGGCTGGTTCTCACTTTCGATGATGGCTATATTGATAACTATCGGTATGCACGTGAACTTGCGCGTGACTACTGTGTTCCGATGACGGTCTACTTAATCCCTGGCTATCTGGAGAGCGGTCAGCGTTTCTGGTGGTTTGAAGGTGAGAGCATGGGTCATCGTGCCCGTGTTCGGCAAGCTATCCTTGATGGTCGCTCGTTTAATCTGACCAACGATGAAGGGCGTTCCGCCGTTGCACAATTGATCGATGATCGAGTGCGTTTTGCGAAATCGGTAGCCAAGCGTGAAGACTTTCTGGCGCAGGCAAGTGCGCTATTGGACCTCTCACCCGACGCCGATGAGCGGGATCACGACGGGGAGCGCTTGCCGATGCGTTGGGAACATGTGCTGGAGATGGATGCAGAGGGTTGGGTCTCGTTTGGCGCGCATACAATGCATCATCCTATTCTCTCATATATTACCGATGTAGCAGAGATGCGGCGTGAAGTGAGTCAATGTAAAGAGGTATTGGAGCAGCGATTGGGTCACCCGGTTCGCTCTTTTGCCTATCCACTGGGACAGGCGCAGCATATTGATGCGGTGGTTATTCAGGCCGTGAAAGATGCTGGATACCGTTGGGCGCTGACGACAACGTATGGTGTCAATACGCCAGAGACCGATCCATATCGTCTGAAGCGTGTCGAGGCTGATATCGATCAGCATTGGTTAGTGGTAGCCGCCGGGGCAGCGGGACTCTGGGGTTTTGTTGCGCGTCTGCGCTGGCTTCCATTTATTCGCAAGAACTTCACGAATTCCCAGCGCAGTAAGGCTTTATAGCGCAGCGCTTGAAAGGACGCATGAATGCTCTGCTCTGTGCGTCTTGTTCGATTGGTACGGCAAAGAAGCAAGGAAGAGTATGCAACCGCTAGAGTATTATGTTCATCCCACTGCGGAAGTTGAGCAGGATACGCAGATCGGAGCGGGGACGCGTATCTGGCGTCAGGCCCATGTGCGCTCACAGGCAATAATCGGTAGCCAATGCAATATCGGCAAAGGGGTCTATATAGAATCGCACGTGCGTATCGGTTCACGCGTCAAGATCCAGAACAATGTCTCTCTCTTTGAGGGGGTGACCATTGAGGACGGTGTCTTTATCGGTCCACACGTCTGTTTCTCGAACGATATGTATCCACGTGCCATCACGTTGAATGGAGATCTCAAGACCGCTGATGATTGGATGATCACCCCGACGCTCGTAAAGTATGGAGCTTCGTTAGGAGCAGGCTCTGTCATTGTCTGTGGTGTGGTGATTGGCGAATTTGCTCTGGTTGGTGCAGGCTCGGTGGTTACAAAAGACGTAGCACCACATAGTCTGGTTTATGGCAATCCTGCTCACTTTCATGGCTATGTCTGTCATTGTGCACAGCGCCTTGATAAAGTGAAAGAGGAAGATGGGCAGTGTATAGGGTGGTGTTCAAGCTGTGGATCATGGTGCAAATTTAAGCTCTAAATGCTTTCAAGTGTTTCTTGCTCGAGGTTAGGAGTAAAAACTCCTAGCCTCGTTGATTACGTTTTCTCAATAAATGAGAACCATTTCTGAAATTTACGCCATTTTTTGCCCTTCAGCGCATGGCACTTTTCTCAATGCCCCTATTCTTGTACCTCAGTAGTTTATTGTTATGGTACTGCAATATGAAGGATATTTCACATGTAAAAGTATCTCAGCACATATATGTGATGTAATATAGGTCCTAAGTGTTGCAAATTATTTATAAAGTATCATATAATTATATTTAGGAAATATGTGTATATCCGGTTTGTGGCCGGGTTAAGGTGGTATGGTGGGCATGAGATATACGCTTGATACATTCCAGTCTTCGCACTTCCACTACTTTGTGCAGGTGACTACGATCCTTCTGCGCGTCTACGAGAGTGGTGGGTCTGGTCGTCTCTCCTTGCGCAACAAGAAGTGCTTTGGCATCGCGCACCTCTACTTTCGCGGAGCTTTGCTGGTACATATTGCTGGAGATAAGCAAGGTGGTGGTGCGATTGTGCTGCGTGACCTGCTAACTTGGACACAAGCCCAGGTGCGTTTTGATTGGAATGTAATCGGTGAGCATCAATATGTAAGCTCGCAGGAGGCTGAGCTCTTCTCGCGCTGGCTCTCGTTATTGGAACTGCGTGCGATTGCATGTGGTGTTGCACCTGGGCTCGTGAATGGCCTGGAGGAACGTCTTGCCGCCCACTTACTGCGGCAGACTGCGCCACTCCCTGCTGTAAAGATGCCGCTGCAAGCTCATAAAACGATTCTCTCTCGTTCTTCCTCAGAATGGCCCACTGTGAGCGCGTCCTCTGCTATCCCTACAGTTACCAGGACTATTGCTTCGGCTGGACCGTCGCTCCTGGCTGCAGATAGGAATAATAGTACGCGGAAACTGCAACATCTTCCTGCGACACCACCCCTGCCTGCAATGCAGGCGATACCCATAGAGTTTGAAGATGATCTGGTGGAAGATGATATTTCGCCATCTGGCCTTCGTCAGGTGACAGGTGTGATACAGGCAGTAGGTCGCGCAGTCACGCGTAAGATGGCGAGCATTAAGTTGCCGCATCGCTCATAGCGTAAGAGTATATTTGTCGAGAACGGTGATCGAAAGGAGAACACTTTTGGTCACCGTTCTCAACGATAGCTTGTAGCAAGCTAAATCAGAATATGTCAGACCAGTCGTTCGGGGTGCTGTTTTTGCCAGTAGCGAATGTAGCCCTGGACAGTCATCTTGTAGTTGGCTGTGAGATCATAGCGAATACTGACGTCAGGATCACCGCCTGCTCTTTGTTGAAGCTCAGGTTCGACATGACCAATCAGATCGGCAATGATTGTTGCCTCATCTTTGTGATCGCGTAGCCCCTGTAAAACGAGCTCTCCCCACTCAAAGAGGCGCAGGCGCAGTTCTTCAAGCAGGTGTGTCGTCTCTTTTTCGGCTCCAAAGTGCGCGAGATAGAGGACCGCAGGCTGGAGCGATGCGATGAGGTCGATGCTCCTGCTCCATCCTTCCAGATCAACATCGGGCGGCGGCGTTGGCGGGCGCACATAGTCGATGCCTTCGAGACGGACGCCGGCAACATCGCCGGCAAACAGTTCGCGTGTATCGTGATCGTAGAAAATAACATGGTGGCTGGCGTGTCCAGGTGTGTGATAGACCTGTAGCTCCCGTCCTGCGATAGGGAGTCGTGTACCATCGTTGATGACCTGAATATGGTCAGCGTGTATCGGTTCTATCTTGCCCCAGAGTGTCTGCATACGCTCACCATAGATGCGCGCTGCACTTTGAATAAGTCGGGCAGGATCGCTCAGATGTGGAGCGCCCAGTGCGTGGACGAAGACGTTGGCGCGCGGCATACTATGCAAGAGTGTTCCCACACCACCTGAATGGTCCAGGTGAATATGGGTAATGAGAATATGGGTAACCTGAGCAGAATCCCAGCCGCCTTCCCGTAATGCTGTAAGTAGCGCCTGTGCGGTGGTCTCCGGTCCGGGATCGATCAGTACCAGATCGGTCTGTCCTACGGCATTTTGCCCAGTCAGAACGTAGGCTCCAACAACACCCTGTTCGCCCTGGAATGGCAGTGAGATATGCCAGAGTCCAGGGCTCAATTGGTTGATTTCTGCCAAAACTTGCTCCTTTGTGTACATCTGTGTACAACAAGCTCTTGGAATAAGGATTTAGTGTTTGACGGTAATGGCTTTACCTTGCGTGAAGAGCAACAGATAGTCGCGTCCTCCAGCCTTTGAGTCTGTACCAGACATATTAAAGCCGCCAAAGGGATGCGCACCAACCAGCGCTCCGGTACACTTGCGATTGATGTAGAGGTTACCGACGTGGAAATCTTCTCTGGCCTGTTTGATATTTTGCGGATCGGTTGAGTAAAGTGAACCTGTCAGGCCATATTCGGTATTGTTGGCAATACGCAACGCGTCCTCATAGTCCTCAGCCTTGATAATGGCCAGTACTGGTCCAAAGATCTCTTCTTGCGCAATGCGTGCATCTGCAGCGACATCGGTGAAGATGGTGGGCTCAATAAAGTAGCCAGGGCCGTGATGTTCACCGCCTAGCGCCAGTTTAGCCTCGCCCTTGCCAATCTCGATATACTCAATAATCTTCTTGAATGCATTCTCATCGATAACCGCACCCATATACGTTCCTGGCTGCGTCACATCCCCGGTGGCGAGAGGTTGTGCTTTCTGGATGACTTGCTGGACTACTGTATCGTAGACATCTTTTACAATGATGGCGCGTGAGCCTGCAGAGCACTTCTGGCCCTGGAAGCCAAAGGCGGAAGTGACAATCGCAGTAGATGCAGCATCGAGATCAGCCGTCTCATCGACAACGATGGCATCTTTACCGCCCATTTCCAGGATAGAGCGTTTGAGCCAGATCTGGCCGGTATGCGGCTTTGAGGCACGCTCATAGATACGCAGACCGACATCACGGGAGCCAGTAAAAGAGATATAACGGATCTGTGGATGCTCAACCAGCGTATCGCCGATCACCGCACCGGACCCTGTCAGATAGTTGACAACTCCGGCTGGCAACCCTACCTCTTCCAGGATACGTATGAACTGGTAGGCGATAGCGGCTGCAGTACTGGCAGGTTTTAAGATGACGGTATTGCCAGCGACGAACGATGCACTGGTCATACCAACCATAATCGCACATGGAAAGTTCCACGGCGGAATGACTGCGCCAACTCCCAGTGGGATATAGGCCAGATCATTCTCTTCTCCTGGGGCCTGAATTACCGGTTGCTTGTCAGAAAGGCGTACCATCTCACGGGCATAGAACTCCAGGAAATCGATGGCTTCAGCGGTATCGGCATCTGCCTCTACCCAACTTTTGCCGACTTCGTAGATCATCCAGGCGTTCATCAGGAAACGGCGATGGCGCAGGATATCCGCAGCCGCGAAAAGATAGCTGGCGCGTTCAACTGCTGGGACACGTTTCCAATCATCAAAGGTTGTATTGGCGACACGTATCGCCTCGTTGGTTTGCTCTATGGTAGCCGCTGAAAAGTACCCGATCACCTGTTCAGGTTGAGCGGGGTTCACTGAAGCAAATGTCTGCTGATTCGTAATCTTTTGACCACCTATCAACAGCGGATACGTCTGACCCAGTTCACTTTTTACTTGCTCCAGCGCGTTCAACTGCGCTTGTTGCTTATCTTCTTGTTTGAAATCAACAACTGGCTCATTTTTAAATGGAGCCTGGGCACGTGCGATGATACTGTCAAATACTGTTGTCATAGTGAAACTCCTTGCCACACTGCCTTGCCTTTTCGTGCTCTATGAATGCTAGCATGTTCCATTGTATCGCAAAGAGGACTTCATTGGAAAGTGCTCGTGAATAGCGAACGCTTGTTAAAATATTTCGTTAGTCAATCCTAATGACGATTGTCTATGCCGCTGCTCGCTCAGCTTCTACAATTGAGAAGTATACTGTTTTTTCCTGAAAATAAGTGTATACTGGTGGAAGAACATTTGTTATTCGTCAAGTAGGGAAGGGTCCTGTGCTCTTCTCGTGTAGGGAGAAGGTTCGATGGCAGCAGCACGGCAAGATTTTGCAATTGAGATACAGTTGAAGCAGGATATGAAGGAAGCTATGCGTAGCCGCGACCAGCTTCGTCTGGATACCATACGCATGGCGTTGGGCGCGATCCATAATCTCGAGGTCGCGCGAACAGACGCAAAGAATGCCGATTATAATAAGCCACTGACGGAGCAGGATTGCGTAACTGTACTGGAGCAAGAGGCCAAGAAACGGAAACAGGCTATTCCATTGTACAAGCAAGGTGGGCGTGACGAACTTGCGGATCGCGAGCAGCGCGAGTTAGATATCTTGCAGTCCTACCTGCAAGCGTCGCAGATGAGTGACGAGGATCTGCAGGCGATTATACAACGCCTGGTTGCTGAGAATGGTAAAGAGTTTCGGCGCGTGATGCCACTGGCGGCTAAGGAGACGAAGGGACGTGCCGATGGCGCTCGTGTTCAGCGCTTTGTTAAAGAGGCAGTCCAATAACGCACGATATCTGACCTGAACCGGTAGTGGGTCTATAAAATATCACAGCAGTATGGCAAGATCTGGTTCGTAGAGCAGGAGATGGAAACCTCTCTCTACGAACTTTTTTTATGCTAATATTATATTCTGTGCAGGTGCACATGTGATATGCTTGTAAGTAGTGTCATAGTAGTTTCATCATATTTGGGACGTGCTATTGTAGCGATATGTTTAGCGGTCGTAGCTGTCCCCTGGCGGGCTTTTTGATTGCCCCCTAACTGCTGTGGACAGCGTCTCTACGTACAAGTGGTCTTGTACAAATAACTTGTGAATCTCATGATCATGGAAGGGTTCTCGCTATGATATCCGAAATTGAACTGCCGTTGTTTCCACTGAATGTAGTGCTTTTTCCGGGAACAGTCTTGCCACTTCATATCTTTGAGTCACGCTATCGACAGATGATCGTCGATTGCCAGGAAGAGGAGAAGCCCTTTGGTGTGGTTCTCGCGAAGGCCGGTAGTCAGCTATTGCTTGAAGAGACGCATCCTGTAGGGACCGTAGCCGAGATACACAATTTGCAGGAACTGGAGGACGGCTGTTATAACCTGATGGGTGTGGGGACGCAACGTTTTCGTATCCAGCGTACGCATCGCGGTCGACCGTATCTATCAGGCGTGGTAACATTGTTTGATGATGTTGTCGAGCCAGAGGATGAACTGAGCACTTCCGTACAGCAGGTGCGTAGCCTCTTTGGCGCGTATCTCAATATGTTACTGGATGCCCCTGATGAGCGCGAGGTCCATACGAACCTGCCTGAGGAGCCAGAGGACCTCTCACATTTCATTGCCTACTTTATGGAGGTTGACGATACCAGGAAACAAAGCTTTCTTGAATTGACCTCGACTGGACAACGCCTGCAAGAAGAGATCAACATCTTACGTCGTGAGGTCCCTTTTATGCGTCAGCTTCTTTTCAAAAAGCCGAATGATGATCTCTCGATGCTCAATTAGCATAAGCTTACCGTTCATCTTCTTTGCGTCGTTCGTATTTCATTCTGCTGTCTTGAGTTCTTTTTTTATGCCTCCTCCGTGCTTTAAATACCTCTGTGCATGCTAAGTATCTTTTAAAAAAGCTTTGTTTGCTGTCCTTCACGCTTGCTGTACCTTATTGATGTTTCACTCGTCTCAATATTAGAGCTTTAAAACAAAGCTGTTTATATGTAGCTAGTTAAAAGATTGCACGAAAGACAAGAAGAATTCTGGCGTATAGTCGGGATTCTTCTTGTCTTTCGTGCAAATACAATCACCACGAAGTATTTTCCCCTCTGCATCATGCAATAGAAACGTGTGTCATCGGTGTTATAGTAGGAAGAAGCTTTATTGATGATAGTAAATATATCCATTCAACGTAGTGTATGGTAGGGAGGTTTTTTCTTTGTGAATGAAGAAATAGTAAATACACATATTGATACACATGCATCTAAGGATCTATCGCAACAGGGTTTGAATGAGCAATCTACTTCAATCAATCGAGGTCTGGTTTTATTACTGTCCGTTGCTTGTGCGTTCACTGTTGCGAACCTGTACTATATTCAGCCATTGCTGGCAAGTATTGGACATGAGTTTGCCGTCTCGGCTGGTGAGATTGGTTTTGTGGCGACGACAGGCCAGATCGGGTATGCCTGTGGTCTTTTGCTGATTATCCCATTAGGCGATACCATTAATCAACGCAAATTAATCATGATTACCTTGATTGCCGTGACCATTGCGTTGGGTATAATGGCACTTGCCCCATCCTTATTTATCCTTACTATCGCTAGTTTTCTGCTTGGTTTGACGACGGTCGTCCCTCAATTGATCATTCCCTATGCTGCGAATCTGGCTCCGGAGCGTTCTCGTGGCCAGGTGGTGGGTACTGTGATGAGTGGTCTGCTGATTGGTATTCTGCTGGCACGGACGATCAGCGGTGTGGTGGGACAGTACCTGGGCTGGCGGGTTATGTACTGGATCGCTGCAGGTTTAATGATCGTGTTAGCAATCGTCTTACGCACGCTCCTACCAAATGATATAGGTACGAAGAGAAGCATAAGTTATCCGCGTCTGTTGCGCTCGCTGTGGGACTTACTGAAGAGTGAGCCAATTTTGCAGGAGACCAGTGTCTTTGGTGCGCTGGTCTTTGGTGCATTTAGCGCATTCTGGGTGACACTCTCGTTCTTACTGGAGACTCCTCCCTATCATTTGGGGAGTGAGGTGGCTGGTCTCTTTGGCCTTGTTGGTGTTGCGGGCGCGTTGGCTGCATCGTTTGTGGGTCGGTTTGCCGATCGTAGGGATGCGCGTCTCACCAATGGGTTGAGCATTCTTATCGTCGTTGTCTCGTTTGTGCTGATGTGGTTGACGGGGCAGTGGATCATTGGATTAGTGGTTGGTGTAGTCCTGCTAGATCTGGGAACGCAGGCAAATCAGGTCTCCAGTCAGACGCGGATCTATAGCTTAGATCCAATGTCTAGAAATCGTCTGAATACTGTGTACATGGTTTGTTACTTTATCGGTGGTTCGCTTGGTTCTTTGCTGGGCACCTATGGTTGGAGCGTGGGTAAGTGGAATGGGGTCTGCATCGTCTCTATTGGGATGCTGTTGATCGCTTTTGCCTTTTATCTGTTGCACTCAAGGAGGGCGCGAGCGGCGCGCGAGCACGCTGTGCAGATGTCGATAGAGCGCTTACAGCAGGCTGGTCAGTAAACAAATAAGAGCTTTGAGTTTTTTGCATTGAAATAGGATGAGAAGGGCAGCAGGGGTCCGGGTTCATACACGGCTCCTGCTGCCCTCATGCTATTTATGCGCGACTTCCTCGTGTTTCTTTACCTTATCGACCAACTCTTGCTGAATGTTGGCTGGCACCTCAGCATAGTGTGAGTACTCCATAGTAAAACCACCACGTCCCTGGGTGATCGAACGGAGATCGGTTGCATAGTGTAACATCTCGGCCTGTGGGACCGCTGCGGTGATACGTTGCATACCATTATCTAATGTATCCATACCGAGTACATGACCGCGCTTGGTATTGATATCACTCATCACATCGCCCATATTGCTTTCAGGGATATCGATGACGACGTTCATGATCGGTTCCATGATTACAGGATTCGCGAGCGGTATCGCTTCTTGCATGCCCAATGAGGCCGCAACCTCGAAGGATTGTGCAGACGAGTCGACTGGATGATATTTACCATCGACGAGGGCGACCTTCACAAAGACCATTGGGTGCCCTGAGATGAAACCATGTTTTAGGGATTCACGGATACCTTTCTCTACGCCTGGGATAAACTGTCCCGGTACCACACCACCAACGATCTTATCCTCAAAGACAAAGGTCTCCGCACTGTCATGTGGTAGTGGCTCAAGTTCCAACCAGACGTCTCCGAACTGTCCGTGTCCACCACTCTGCCGTTTGTGGCGACCATTGGCGCGGGCTTTTTTACGGATTGTTTCGCGATAGGCGATCCGCTGATCATGGGTTAATAGATCGACGCCATATTTGCGTTTGATGTTCTCAACAACGATCTGTACATGTGACTCACCCATGCCCGAGAGGAGGGTCTCGGCGCTCTCTGGATCACGAGTAACACGCAGCGTGGGATCCTCTTCAAGCACGCGGGACAGTGCACTGCCCATCTTATCCAGGTCACCCTGGCTGTGCGCGGTGATCGCGACGGTATAGCAGGGCTGTGGAAATGCAATTGGCTCGAGGATGGCCGTTGTATCTTTATTACTGGTCAGGGTATTATTTGTATGTGAAGCGGTGAGCTTTGCGATAGCTCCGAAATCTCCAGTTGGAATCTCATTGGTCGGTTCTTGCGTCTTGCCATGCTGGATAGTGAGCTGACTCATGCGTTCGTCGACCTTTGTCTGCACGTTATACAGATGGCTATCCGCTTTGAGTGTCCCATTGAAGACTCGGAAGGCGGAAATAGTACCAACTTGCGAACTGACAGTCTTGAAGATAAAGACTGCGACATTGTCTTTGAACGGCTGTACATCTTCCGGGATGGCGTCGACCGGACTGGGCAGGTAGTCTATGATGGTATCGAGGAGTGTCTGTACTCCGATGTTCTTCGAGGCTGAACCACAGAGGACCGGGATTAACTGACCAGTGCAGGTTCCTTTCTTGACGACTGTCTGGATCTCCTCGTCGTTCAGTGCTTGCCCATCGAGGAACTTCTCCATAATGGTATCGTCACTCTCAACCGCTGACTCAATCAACTCATCGCGATAGCGACTGATCTGCTCTTGCATCTCTGGGGGGATAGGGATCTCCTGTGGCTTGCCACTCTCAAATGTATAGGCCTTCTGCTCTACCAGGTCTATGACGCCTCTAAAGGTGGCCTGTTCGCCGATGGGGATCTGTAAAGGGACGACCTGATGACCAAACTGATTACGTAGTGCTTCGAGGGTTTGATCAAAGGATGTATTTTCGCGATCGAGCTTGTTGATCAGGACAACGCGTGGCAAGGAACGCTCATCGGCGTATTGCCAGGTCAGTTCCGTACCGACCTCTACACTCTTTTCAGCCGAGACAACCACCAGGGCTGCATCTGCTACACGTAATCCTGCTTTAACTTCGCCGAAGAGGTCGGCATAACCAGGTGTGTCGATAAAATTGATCTTGTGATCATTCCACTCGATTGGTAGGACTTTCACCTGTAGTGTCATGCGACGTTTGATCTCTTCAGGATCAAAGTCTGCAATAGAGGTGCCTTCGTCAACCTTACCCTGCCGGGTTACGGCACCGCTGTCAAACAAAGCGCTATCAATAAGAGAGGTTTTACCTGCACTCACATGAGAAATTAACGCTACATTACGAATTTGTTCCGCTCTATAAACTTTCATAGACTCAATGTCCTCCTGAGTTACTAGCAAAAGTGTTCGGCTAGACCCAGCGTTGGTGTCTACCTTAGAGCACCTTTGCAACGCGGCCATGTACGTAAATGGCTATGTTTTTACAGCGAATGATAACTTGAAATTCGCTCCTTTCTTTTATCGTAGGTGTATGACGTAAGTATATCAGCATTGAGCAATACGTTTCAACTGATCGTCTTTATCCAACAGCGAGAAGTTACTTGCGTGTTGTAATGGTAGCATATGAGTAGAGGTTGATTGTTTTTTCATACAGTACTACATGTGGCATGATATACTAACAGCTTATTCATTCATTCATTATTTGTTTGTTGTGGTTCGCGAGAAGGGAGAGACCAGTGACGATAGACATTCATGACATAGAAGAGATTATTCGGCAACAGAACACATGGCGACAAACGCAGACGATTAACCTGATCGCCAGTGAGAATACGCCGAGTGATGCGGTACGCCGTGTACAGACATCCGACTTTATGGGTCGTTATGCTGAGGGACATCCGAATAAGGGCGAGCAAGTGAATCGCTATTATCAGGGGACGCGTTATATCGATGAGATCGAGAACATGGCCGAGCATGAGTTGTTGGATTTATTCGAGGCTCGGCAGGCAGATGTGCGCCCGATTAGCGGAAACGCGGCTAATACGGCGATTGCGCTGAGCGTGTTGCGTGGTGGCGACACCATCATTGCCAATTCAACGGATGCTGGAGGACATATCAGCCATGGAGCGGTCGGTGTCTTTGGACGGCGCATCCAGAATCGAGGGCAATCGCTCAAGCTCGGCAGTGAGCATGCCATCAATCTCCATTATCTGCCATTGACCGCTGATAACTATCATGTCGACGCAGAGAAGACGATTGCATTGATCGATCAACAGAATCCTCAACTGGTCATTCTGGGCAAGAGCCTTTTTCTCTTCCCCGAACCGGTGAGCGCTATTGCTGGCTTCTGTAATACAAAAAATATCCCGGTTTTGTATGATGGCGCACATGTGTTGGGCCTGATCGCAGGTGGACAGTTCCAATCGCCATTAAAAGAAGGGGCGACCTGGATGACAGGTAGCACGCATAAGACCTTTCCGGGTCCGCAACGTGGTGTGATCTTGAGCAACCTTAGCGATCCTGCAGCAATCAAGAAGTACTGGCAACCAGCCGACCGTGGTGTCTTCCCTGGCTCATCCAGTAACCACCATCTAAATACGCTCCCAGCATTGCTCGTCGCTGTTCGTGAAATGAAGCGTTATGGACATGCGTATGCGGAGCAGATTGTACGCAATGCACAGGCGCTCGGACGCAGTCTGGACGAACTGGGAACGCCAGTCGAGGCACGTGAGTTTGGCTATACTCGTAGCCATATGATTGCGGTGAATGTTGCACATGCGGGAGGGGGCGTTGAGGTGGCGAAACGCCTGGAGAGCAATGATATCATCGTCAATTATAATATGCTGCCGGGTGACAGCGACCCACGCAATCCTTCTGGTCTACGCATCGGCGTCTCCGAGATGACGCGTTTTGGTATGGACGAAGCAGCGATGGGAGAACTGGCTCAGTTATTACATGACATCGTCGGGGGCGAGAACGTGCGACAACAGGTCAATGCGTTACGTAGTCGTTATACTGAGATGCAATATGTATAAGTTGTAGAGGATAGAGACTTGTTGATCGTTAGTGCGTCACTAGCTTGTTTGGTATGTATAGTACAAGATGCGTACTAGCTTGTTTAGCTATGTGGTTTGTACTATGCTATGTTAATGGAAATGCCTCCATCTGTCATCAGTAACAGTCAACCTAATGTATGTAATATTTTGGCGCTTTATTACGTTTATATGAATGACTGTGCTCTTCCATGAGGATGTACTTATGTTGAATTTGAGCAACCAGAGATGAGAGGCAAGCGCGTTTATCTCTTGTATTGAACTTAGAACTTATAGCATACATTTAGAAGAAGTGAGTGAGTACCTTTTCATGGATAGCAATGATCAGAGCCTCGTAGGAGAACAGGTGAGTACCTGTGTGCTTGAAAGGATGATCGGTGCCGGGGGCATGGGGGTAGTCTATCTGGCCCGGCAGACTCGTCCATCACGTCATGTTGCGGTCAAATTGCTAAAACCCTCCGTGGGGCTGCATACAGAGGCGTACCAGGAGTTCCTGACACGTTTTCGGCGCGAGGCAGATGTAATTGCTCAGCTTGATCATATCAATATTTTACCGATCTACGAATACGGCGAGGCTAACAATCTGGCATATCTTATTATGCCGTACCTCAATGGTGGGAGTCTGCGGACCTTACTCTCCGAGCGGGGGACCTTTTCGCCTAAAGAGGCGCTGGTTTATATAGAGCAAGCTGCATCAGCATTGCAATACGCGCATGATCATAAGATTGTCCATCGCGACATTAAACCTGCGAATATGCTCTTCCATTCCGATGGACGGCTTGTGCTGGTTGATTTTGGTATCGCACGTATTCTCCATGACAGCACAGAGGAGTCGGCTGAGTCAATTACACGGACTGGCAACTTTATGGGGTCTGTCGAATATATGGCTCCTGAGATGGTCCAGGGTAGGCCAGTCGATTACCGAGCGGATATCTATGAACTGGGGATTGTACTCTATCAGTTATTGAGCGGGCGCGTACCGTTTCGCGGGTCTTCGCCTTTTGCGCTGGCTGCTATGCATATTCAAGATCTTCCGCAGCCTTTGATGGAACTGAAGCCAACGATCTCGCCAGAGATCAATGCCGTCGTGCAGAAGGCGCTTGCCAAATCACCTGATGAGCGTTACCAATCGGTGCTCGAGTTCGCTGAAGCGTATCGGCTTGTTGTTTCTCCATCGATGGCTCTGTTGCATGAACAGATGCAGCTTGCTGGTGATTTAGCGTATAAGCCCTGGCCAAACACACACAGTATTAATGACAATCAGACGCAACCAACAAGCAATCCTGATTTACCATTCAGTAGCCCTGGCAACGCTGGTACCCCAAGTAATCCTGGCATCTCTAACAGTATAGATGCAGGAACAGCGGATAACGCTGTTCGTCCAAACACAATGTACCCACCGGAGCACTATACACCTACGGTTGTGCCACCCCCCTCACCTGCGCAAAACTATCTATCGCAACAGCAGCAACAATCGCAATACCAGGCATATCCTTATCCACCTGTGATTATGAATACGCCTCAATCTTATCAGACCCTTGCTCAGGGCCGTGGTACACAACATGTCTTGCCTGAAGCAGGTACTACGTATTCTCATAGTGCTTCGAATCAGCCATTACCACGGAACAGGCGACCTGAACAGCGTCATACTGCTCTTCCATGGTTAATAAGCCTGCTCGCTTTATGTGTGATTGGTCTGGTAGCCTTTATTGCGTACACCGCTTTGCCGCAATTGTCAGGTCATACAATTCAGCTTACACCCACCGCTATTGTGCAGTCAACACCGACACCGGCTACACAACCAACGCCAACGCCGACGCCGACACCAACTTCCAATCCATCACAACTGGCCGCTGCAGCCGTACAGACGTATTTTTCAGATATCAATCAGCAGGATTACGAGAGTGCTTATCAGCAATGGGATCCAAACAGCAGCTATCGGAAGGCGACCCCGTATACTCAGTTCTCAAGCGGCTTTGCCAATACCATTCATGATGATGCCACTATCACTGGAACTTCCCAAAACGCTGATGGCTCTTATACTGTAGCGTTTATACTGGACTCGACTGAGAGTACGAACAGTGGTAATATCGTTAAACATTTTCGTGGCTCTTATAATGTCGCAGACAGTAGTGGGCAGTGGGAATTTGAGAGTGCACAAGTTGTACAGGCGTAATAGCATACATTTCACAAGACGCTACACTGCGCTGATGTAAGATAGCATTGCGGAAGAAGACAAGGAGGGAGACCTGAAAACGGTTTTATCCTCCCTCCCTTACTCCTAGTTCACTGGTTGAGTTCCTGCTGGTTGAGTTCCTGAAGAAGGTCAATCAGCCATTGTTCGTCGTGAATAGCGACGCCGGCTTTCTGTGCTTTGGCAAGCTTTGAACCGGGATCTTCGCCGACGACAAGGTGGCTGAGCGTTTTGCTGACACCGGTTGCGATCTTGCCACCCAGACGCTTAATATCTTCTTCGGCTGAGCTGCGCGTCATGCTGGTGAGACGTCCTGTGAGCAGGAAGGATTGACCGGTTAAGGGTCCTGTCTGTTCGGTGACGATCTCTTCCATATTCAGGCCAGCCTGGCGCAGGCGTTCGATCAATGCCAGATTGTCGGCATCCTGGAACCAGTTATATACGCTCTGCCCGATCTCTGGACCGATGCCTGGGACGGCGGTGATCTCCTCGGCGCTTGCCTGCTCTAAACGATCGATACTAAGGAAGGCAGAGGCAATGATCTGGGCCGATTTTTCGCCGATATAGCGGATATTTAAGCCGAAGAGGAGTCGCCATAACGCGCGGTGCTTGCTGGTTTCGATCGACTTAAGCATAGTATCTGCGCTTCTCTTCTTCACCCCTTCCAGTGCTAACAACTGTTCTTCGGTCAGTTGATAGAAATCGGAAAGGGTCTTGATATAGCCCGCTTTGACGAGCTGTTCGCTCATCTTTTCCCCAATGGTCTCCATATCCATTGCGCCTTTGGATACGAAGTGGATGACGCCCTGTAGAATGCGTTCGGGGCATTGTTTGTTGGGACAGTAGGCCATTGCTTGATCTTCGAGGCGCTCGATTGCTGTGCCACAGTAGGGGCAGTGATCGGGGAGATGATAGATCTCTTCGTTGCCAGTACGTCGCTCAAGGACCGGTTTGACGACCTGAGGAATGACCTCGCCAGCGCGTTGTACCAGAACCCAGTCGCCGATACGCAGGTCTTTGCGTTGGATATCGCCCTCATTATGTAGAGCTGCGCGCGAGACCGTGACGCCACGAATCGTAATCGGGTCGAGTACCGCATAAGGGTTGACCGAGCCGGTGCGGCCGATATTGATACGGATATCTTGTAATCTGGTAGCGACCTGGATAGGTGGATATTTAAATGCGATCGCCCAGCGTGGGTCACGCGCGACGGTCCCTAGCTCTTCCTGGTGCGCGAGATCGTTGATTTTGATGACGACACCATCAATCTCATAGGGGAGATTGAAGCGCTCTTTTTCCCATTTCTGGCAATAGTCCATCACTTCGTCCAGGTTGTGGGCCATCTGAATATGGGGATTGACGGGAAAGCCCCATGCGCGAATCAGTTGTAAGGTATCCCAATGACTGGTGATACGCATGCCATCCACGTAGCCGATCTGGTAGCCAAAGAATGAGAGGCGGCGCGTAGCGGTGACACGCGAGTCTTTCTGGCGTAGTGAACCTGCGGCTGCGTTGCGGGGATTCGCAAACAGGTGGCTTGTATCGGTCATCTCTGCATTGATACGCTCGAAGTCTCTAATAGGCATATAAATCTCGCCGCGTACCTCAACCTTAGGAGGGATCTGGTCACCACGCAGTTTTTGTGGGATAGTGCGGATCGTACGTATATTCTGCGTCCAGTTTTCGCCGACCAGACCATCGCCACGGGTCGCTCCGATCATGAGTCGCCCCTCGTCGTACGTGAGAGCCATTGCCAGACCATCGATCTTCAATTCACATACATAGCTAAAGGTGGCATTCGGTAGGATGTTTTGAGCTCTACGCTGCCAGTCTTGTAGCTCCTGTTCACTACGGGCATTTGCCAGACTTAACATAGGCAAAGGATGTCGCTGTTGGGGAACATCCTGTATCGGTTGTGCCCCTACACGCTGAGTGGGCGAATCTGGAGTCTGTAACTCTGGATGCTCTTGTTCGATACGTTGCAGTTCGATCATATACTGATCGTATTCTGCGTCGGTTAGCACTGGATTGTCCTGGACGTAATAGTGATAATTCGCCTCTTCAATCTGGTGTCTGAGCTCGGCTACACGTATCTCAAGACGCTCTTCATCGTTGCCCTCATCGCTTGTAACCTGCTCTAGCAGGTCGTTTGCTGTATGCTTTGACTTGCTTTGCTCGGTTTGCCCACTCTGTACATCTGACATTCTTTACACTCCTTGTCGGATTGTTACTGGCGTATAGTGTTATCCTGGTTAATCTTAATGTTCTATTCTTTTTAGAACGCCTGATAGTGGAAAAGTTCTGGTTGACCCTCGAAACGTCCGTTGACATGGCTGCGCCACTCGGCGAAATTGGGGCTGTTGCGGAAATCATTCATGTGCGCTTCAAGTGATGACCAGACCGCTGTCAACATAAAGCGTCCAGGTTGCTCGACACAACGTGTCGCATTTGCTGAGATACAGCCTGGATGCTGGCGGATGGCTTCGATTCCTTTGATAATACCATGCCCAAGTTCTTCTTCTTTGCCAGGAATAGCAGTAAAAACGGCAATCTCTGTGACCATTGTGAAAAACTCCTTCTTATAACGACGCGTGATGGGAGCTATATCGAGTGTGTGAACTGGCTATAGTCCCCCGTGTATCCCTGTGTATCCTACCATGGACATGCTAGCATGTCCATGGTAGAGCCCTCTATGAAATAGTCCGTATTGCTTGTAGTAACGTTGCCTGGCACATTGCTATTCACGCTGCCATTGATATGTTCCAGTCTTGTTGGAATGTTTGTTGGAGCTTACTGATTGCTGTACTGTCAGCGAGGATGATGCCTAATTCGCGATTCTTTTCTAGTGAAGCGATTGAGATGTTTTCAGAGCCGACGAAGGCTGTCTTACCATCTACAACAAAGATTTTGGCATGCATATAGAGCTTTGCGTCTTCCTTGACCTGCACTCCACCACTGCTAATGGCCTGAATGCCGCTGGAATTGCTATCATTGCCGCCTTCCTGGATCTGACCTTTGGGTAGGATAACCTCAACCTGAACGCCGCGCTTCTCTGCTGAGATGAGTGCTTGTTCAATGCTGTTATCCTGCATCTCTTCAGCCTCGACAAGTAGTGTCTTATGCGCACTATTGATGAGGCTGGTAAGGCTTGAGCGCGAGTTGATAGGGCTAACAACCAGGTTGCTATCGTTGATAGTTGGCGTCTGCCGGTTCCAGTCGGCCTGGAAGATATTCTGGACAGCCTGGACGTCTTTCATGTTACTATCGATGATGCCATACTCACGATTACTTGTTGATTTGCTACCACCGAGCGCCGACAGCGTAAAGTTGCTGGTCATGATATATGCCGTCTGTCCATCGATGACCATGCCTTTTTCATGCGTCAAGGCGAATTGAGGGTTAGTTGTCATGGTCTTCACTCCTGCATATTGGAGCTTCTGGAGTGTCTCCTTTGGTGAGAGCGAGCCACCACCATAGGGATGGTCTTCGAGCATGACACGCACATCTATATTGCGGTGCGCCGCATCTTCGAGTGCGCTAATCACATTGCGGTCTGTGAGTAAGTACATCTCCAACCAGATCGATTTTCTGGCGTTGTTGATAGCACTGATAATTACGCCTTCGCCGTCGTCAGGCTCTACATAAAGATGTACACCCTGGACGCCACTACCTGACACATCGCTGCTTGTTGACGTGCTGCCCGTCGAATCTGAGCCACTGGTAGAGGCAATGGTCCCGTTATTACTGCCAACCTTGATAGTAATCTGCTGGCTGCTACAGGCGGTAAGCAATAGACACAGTATCATCAGCGCCGCCATCACGTAGCTATAACGCCTTCTTTCCATCTCCTTGTGCGCCTTTCCTTCTTTTCTTACCCGCTGAAAGGGTTATTTGATTCCATTCCACGTTCGTAGAGGGCACCTCTGGTTTTTCTGCCCTCTACATACGTAATATGTGTATTCTGCTTGTGAGAGGAAAACACCTTTCCCTCTACAGTAGTAACGAGGGAGTGTATAAAATCGTTGAGGTTGTAGAAATTGTTATGTTTTATGCGCAATGGCGGAAGGTGAGAGTGGCTGGAGGTGTAAGTGATAACGCAAGGCAGCAAAACGCCGGACCTCGTTCACAATCCGGCGTTGTGCTGCCTGGGTAAGATTGTTCAGGCTGAATTAATGAATGCTAGATGTTTCAACCAGGGTCGCTTCGATGCGTGTCAGCAGGGGGACTACCTGTTTCTTACGAGAGACAAGACCTTCTACTGTGATCGAGTGTCCGCCCTCTTCCAGGGGATTACCAAAGGCTTCTGCAACGGCTTTTTCACCTCCACAGATCAACAGATGGCAGCGCATATTTATGATATCAACAATCATAAATAGGAACGAAGCATAGCTCCGTTCATGCACGATGCGTCCCATTGTTTCTAGTAGCTCATCCTTGCGTGCCTCGATTAACGCAGGGCTGGCGGTCTCCACTGTGCCGACTGCAAATTTATAATCACGTACCGTGAACTCTTTAAAGTCCAACGTGAGCAATTGTTCGGACGGCTTTTCTGCCAGATCACGAGCGGCCTCTGTGAAAATGGCCTGACCGTATTCTTCGAGATTCTCTCCCGCTATAGCGGCGAATTCGACAGCAGCCCGCTCGTCACGTGCAGTGCAGGTTGGGGAGCGCAAGATAAGTGTATCATAGAGCAGCCCTGCTAACAGCAATCCAGCGACCGGGCGTGGAATGGCGATATCCGCTTCGTGGTAGAGTTCCGCGATAATTGTGCCCGTGCAGCCTACCGGCTCGGCACGAAACATGATTGGTTTGCTCGTATGAACATCGGCGATACGATGATGATCGATGATACCAAGTAATTCAGCTTCATCGATGCCATCAATAGCCTGTGATTGTTCGTTATGATCGACCTGAATAACGCGTTTTGGATGTGCTTTAATGAGATCGGTGCGTGATATATAACCAGCCAGTTTGCCATCATCATCGACAACCGGGATAGACCGTAAGCGTGCAAGCAGTGGTTGTACATCGCTCATATGATCGTCGGGATGGCAGAAAGGGAACTCGCGGTTCATAATCTCCTGCGTTTCGATGCTCAGATTGATCAGGCGGATTGCGGTAAAGGTGTGATGTGCGGTGCTTATAACCATGACACCATTATGACGGGCGGAGTTCAGGGTTCGTTCGGAGACCAGAAGATCTCCCGTAATAACCAGAGCCGCTGCACCACGCTCGATGGCCGCTAATTGTGCATCCTCGCGATCTCCGATCAGGACAAGGCTTCCTGGTTCCACGTAATCAGCCATCGTCTCAGCTTCCATCGCACCAACCAGAATACGATTACCGAGCGTGCGTCGTCCTTCCACCAGAATACGACCCTTGAGCACGCTGACCAGATTGTCCCGTTTCAAAGGGATACGATTGACTGATTTTGGATCCAGATCATTAAAGAATAATTTTGCCAGGTCGTCATGAGCGATTGTGCCTTTCACATGGTTCTCAGCATCGATTACTGGCATTGAACCAAGGTTATGTTCTTGTAGGAGTTGCCCTGATTCGAACAGCGGCTGCTCAACATAGGCTGAGATGATCCCTCGTCGCATGACATCGCGTACCTGTAAGTACACATCTTCAATGGCTTCGGGTGGCTCGACATTGAAGCGGTCGAGGACAAATTTGATCTCGGGTTTTAATTCACCGTGGCGGGCTGGAATAGCCTCTTCTTCTCCAAGTTCCTGCAATAGGTGCGCGTAAGCATAAGCTGATGCTACTGAGTCCATATCCGAGTTTTTATGGCCAATAACATAGATAGGTCGTGTCATTTGCTTTGTTCTCCGTCCAGCGTGATGGGGTCGGGTTGTTCCTGGTTATGTTATTAAGGATGTATCGTTCGCTATACATGTCGGAATACATGCCAGGAGCCGTCTCCTGTGTATTGAATGCATGACGGCTCAGGTATCATAGACCGTTTTTCTTGCTCTGACAAGGGGCAACATCTGAGATTGATCCCATACGCTGATCAATGCCAGTGTGCTCTACGATGATCTCTCATAGTACGCCGCTGTATTCTTCGCCTCTGTGGATGTAACGATTTTCAACCTTGAAATGTAGATCTGTGTCTCTCTCTGAAAGTGGAACTCGCACCATGTAGTGCTCTATTCTTCTGTGACTATGACTGCTGTACTGTACCATAGAGAGTGAAACTCTGCTTTTGGTAGCCATAATTACTTATGATTATGAAAAAAGAATAGTCAACATGATACACTAGGTGCAGTGATAGAAGTATTGAGGTATCTGTATGCAAAAATATGAGTTACTGATAGAACGGGACGTGTTTGGAACGTTGCAACCTGTTGAGGTTGCAATGGATCTTCCTATCTCTTCGCTGCTTCCTGGCTTAGTTGTGCAGTTGCGTTTGCCGCGCACTGACCTCTTTGGAAAGCAACTCTCGTATCAACTCTATGTGGCAAACAGTGGTCGGCGGCTCCTGTCACAACAGACATTCGCAGAGGCTGGTGTTGAGCCTGGTATGCATCTGCGCCTGGAAGCTACTATGCTGGATGAGGATTCCAGGCCTGATCTAGCGGTTCCAACACTCATTCCTACTCAGTTGGGAGCGGTTCCGACAATTCCAACAATTCCGAGTAGCTCAACGGGTACTTCAGCGCGTAACCGCGACCCGCTGCTCCATTCTGCTAATACACTGGGTGATCACGATGCTTTGTCCGCTACTGCACTGGCCCCGGTGGCGTATGAACCTGTCGTTCCGCCTCGGAAGCAGTCACGACGGGTTTTTGTACTTGCCATGGGAGCGTTGCTGGGCGTAGGTGGGGTTGGTTTGAGCTATGCCGCTTATCATACTTTGCTTCATTCTGGGCAGACGGGGGGACACGTTCAGTCGAAAGTGCCTGCTCAGCCAGTCCAGCAGGCTGCTCAGCTGGCACAACGACCTGTCGCACAGCAACTGTTTACATTCCAGCGTCATCAGCAACTGGTACGCGTTGTCGGGTGGTCAGCGGATGGGCAACATCTGGCGAGCACTGGGGATGATGCACATCTCTTTGTCTGGGATCGTACGGGGAACGTATTACAAGATCTGCCACAGCCTGCCGCCTCGCATGCGTTGGCATGGTCGCCGGATGGACAACGTCTGGTAGTAGGCGCAAATACGCAGGTAGCTTTTTATCAAGCATTGGATGGGAAATTATTAGCGCGTTCGCACCATCATCATACGCAACAAGTGACGGCGCTGGCGTGGTCACAGCAAGGACTGATGCGCGTTGTCTCTGCTGGTATGGATCAGCGTGCAGTGATCTGGGATACGACTAATTATCATGCCATGCTCACATACCGCAATCAGCATTCAGCGCTTGATACAGTTGCCTGGAGTAATGATGGGCAGAGTGTCGCAACTTCTGCCGACAATGGGAGTGTGCACGTCTGGAATGCGAGTAGCGGACAGGATCTGCATGCCGCGTTTCAGGATGTGCAGAGACCGATGCGCGCTCTGGCCTTCGCGGGTACCAATGCAATGCTGGCTGTTGGTGGTGATGACGGTATCGTAAGAATCTGGAGTGGTCTGACCTGTACGCATGCAGGTATGGTCTGTATGGATCAGCCGCAACGTTTTCATATAACGCAGGCTGCTATTCGTGCGCTGTCCTGGTCATCGGATGGACGCTCGCTGGCAGTAGGAACAAATGATGGAATGATTGTGCTCTTACAGCCAATGAAGGGAACCCAACCAGTATTGACGCTACGACAAAATTCAAATGTGCGTAGTGTGAGTTGGTCACCCGATGGCAATCAACTTGCTACTGCAGTTGGTAACCAGGTGACGTTATGGCAGATCTGACAAGTTAACACAATTTATGGGGGAGGAAAGCGAGTCGCAAGATGAACGCCTTGGAGAACTGTTTGAATATACAGCCAACCCTTCCATAAGGTCTGCCATCCTGGAGGTCCATCACTCTTTCGATTGAAGTAGCCTCCGAAGCTGGCAATGGTACGCCACAAGTCATTGGCGGTGAGTATGACCTTCGGGCGTTTATCGAGGTGAGTGACGACGTCAATCACTTCTTGCGAGACCACCTCAGTGGCAGGGGTATCCGGAGCCAGCTGTGCGGTCTGCCGCAGCCATAATAATCGCATCGCCATCGGGGTCAAGATCCCCAGCAGATTCCACATGGCTCCGACCGTCTGTTTTCGACGGACTTCGATGCCACAGCCGGTTTTCAGTACCTTGTGGAAATCCTCCAGGAGCCACCTCCATTTGTACCATTTCACCCGCTCCCAGGCATCCTGCTCACATGCGATCGGTACCGTTGTCAGCAAGATCCACTCCAACGGCTCCACTCCTTGTGGCGGCTCTGGTTCCCACACGTGAACAACCCAAGCCTTGACCTCCGTTTTCGAGAGCACCGCCCCGTTAGCGGGAGGTTGGATACGCACTTCTTGCCAACTGATCTGCACAAAGGCATCGCGAGCGGGGCGCTGACGCTGGGCAGAAACGTGCAAAATCCGGCCACCTTGCGCAGGCAAAGCACGAGCCAGGGTTTTGAGACGGAGCACTTCAGGGTCCTCCGCTTCAGGGATCTCATCGAGAAGCACACGGCGATCCTGCGCCACACGGACCACAAAGTCATATCCCAACTGTTCGCACGTCTGCCAAAAGGTGTAGATGTCGCTGCCCCGGTCCCCCACGTAGATCCACTTCTGCTGGTCTGGAACCGGTCCGATGGCCTGGATGCTGTGCTCCCACACCTGCGATTCTCGCACACGCTTTTTCCGTTGGGCCTTTGTCTCCCCTTTGGGAGCAGGTTGACGGACAAAAGGTTCTTGGTACAGACACCCAAGCAATTGCTGCGAATCGGCATCCATCGCCAAGACGGTATGCACGAAGAAGCCCTGGGCTTTGTTTCCTCGTCCGATGGGACCCAGACCCTCGGCTGTCTCATGGCTGGAAAGGTTGATGTCCGTGGTGTCGGCGGCCAGCAGCACACGGGAGCGTTGCATTGCCTCTTGACGGGTTGTTCTCCAGTGGGGGGTCATGATCTGCTCGTGGGTCACGGCCTCATTGTCCAGGAAGCGATAGGCGGCCAGCGTATCTGCCCAGTTACGCATGCTTTCCGGCAAGGATGCCGAGGGGTTCTCCGCAATGGCCGTCGCCATCTTGACCAGGCGATCTGTACGCCGCAGATCCCCCAATTCTGTCGTGCCGAAGGTTTCTCCTGCCCATTTGTCGGGATGCTCCAATCTTTCTCCATCCATCTTTCTTGTTCCTTTCCTCTACATAGCTTCTCCTTCCAGCTTACCAGAATATGCGTTAACTTGTCAGATGGCAGATGCAGGGTCTGTAAGCGAGGTTTCAAGAGTAGGGAGGACGTGAGAAGCTCGTTGTCTCCTCCCTATTCTCTATGTATATGGGGTGCAGCTTAATTGGCTACAGCCTCGACGAAGTTAACCATTGTCTCCATGTCTGCCAGGGCCTGATGGGCGATGCTCAGACCGGTGCGTGGGACATTTGCCAATGCATCATGGGCAGCCTGGCTATGTTGACGCAAGAATGTTTGGCAGTAAGATCGTGTCTCTGTGCGTTCCAGAATGGCGAGGATCTGTTCAACCTGTGTCACTTGAAGTGGATCCTGCTGCTGGTACAGGTTATGCAATGTCTGCTTGTCTGCCTCATTCGCGTTTTCCAGTGCATGCAAGATTGGCAGGCTCTTTTTGCGGCGATAGATATCGCCAGCCTGTGTCTTGCCCAGTTCCGCTGAGGTCGCCCAGACGCCCAGAAGATCGTCGCGTACCTGGAATGCCAGCCCAATTGCAGTGCCAAAACTTTGCAATCGTTGAATAATCTCCTGATCTTGAGTGCCCAACATTGCTCCTATCTGTGTTGCACACCGCATCAGTGCCGCTGTTTTGCGATGAATCATATCGATATACATCGCAACAGAGATGTCCTGGCGTTGTTCGAAGCTAATATCCAGAAACTGTCCCTCTGCGATCTCCAGTACTGTCCGGTCCAGGATGATGGCCAGTTGTGCGGCCAGATTGCCCTCAACGCCACGTTCCAGTACTCCCCAGAGGGAGTGGCGAGCCAGCGCAAACATGCCATCACCTGTATTGATAGCTTGTGGGACACCCCAGCGATTCCAGAGTGTGGGACGATGGCGGCGCTCGGTATCACTATCCTCGATATCATCGTGGATCAGCGTAAAGTTATGGGTCAGTTCGACAGCTACCGCAGCAGGGAGAGCACGATACAGGTAGCTTGTGCGCTCTTGCCGCTCGTGTGCCTGTGCTTCGGTCAAACCCCATGCGCCTGCCGCCTCGTAAGAAAGCAGGAGTAGCGTAGGGCGCAGCAACTTTCCCGGGTTGCTCTGTGTAGGCTGAAGATGAGTATCGAGCCAACCAAGGTGATATTGCATCTGTCCGTAGTAGGTGCTCAGTGTGTCTACGCCGGAAGATTGCTCTATCTTACGCAACGTCTCACGTAGCGCAACGTCAATGGTATGCTGATGCCGGAGCAATGTTGATTGCATAGTTGTCGATAAAACCATGGAATGATGATACGAGTTTGTATAGCGCCTATTCGCTATCCGCCTCGTTCCCCTTTCTCCTCTTAAAAGTCGCTCGTTATGGGTATAGACTATGGATGTAAACTATTATAGGTCAAACTATTATGGATGAATATAGAAGAAGACAGCGGCTACGATTGTGCCAATAATGGTTACCGTGCTTGCCAGTCCCTTGACGCCACCGACCCCCCGTAACGGAGAGCACATATCGCAGTAGCGTTTAACGTATTGGTAGCGATGTCCTCGTAATCCCTCACGTGAAATAACAACGTCCTCATCTTTACTCCGCGTATGCAAGTCGTCACAGATATAGCGACCGCAACCGCGACAGGTCGATTGATCGACATAATGTGTTGTTTTGCTCAAGGACCATTGGGATGGATAGACAGGAATTCCACAGACGTAGCAGACCTGGGTCTGGGCCAGCTTCATCTGTTTCTCTGCACAAGGTGAGTGCTGTTGCTTTGGAAAGTGTTCCTGACAGAAACACATATGACAGTCGGGACAGCGACCTAATGCCTCTTCATTACACTCGTGGCAACGACGAGCGACATTGACATTGCCCTGAAAATGTTTGTTTTCAGTATTGATTTGCATGCGTTTTTGTTCCCCTGCCGCTATTGATCTATGAGGATCATGATCATAAGGAGAGATAATCTCTCCAATTCAGATGCCTGGAAGAATGCTTACGGGTAGTATAGCACTGACATATTCTATCAGTATAACGCTTGACGTTTTCTTGTCGTTCTATATATGCTCTGCTCTGGCCTGAATAGCCTAATCAGCATAGAGTAAAGAGAACAAAGTGCTACCTATTCTTTTTGACTTTCTTCTTATGATCGACAAGATCGAGTATATTCTCTGTTGCGGATTCCTGGCTGTGGTGGTTACAATAATGGCACAGTAGAGAAATCTTTAGCTGCATTATAATGATAGCATCGCAAAGCAGACAGAGATAGAGATCGAGACAGACGGGGAGCAAGCAGTATGAACGAAGTATCTGTACCCATGCCGATGCAATGGGCTGACCATTGTGTTGAGTGGGGAAGACGCACATATATCATGGGCATTGTGAATGTGACGCCCGATTCATTTTCAGGTGATGGTCTACAAAGTGCTCAGGTGATGAATGGTCAGGAGACGTCGACGACCGACGTTATCCAGTTGGCTGTCGCACAAGCTCAGCGCTTTGTAGCCGAGGGTGCGACATTCATCGATGTTGGTGGAGAGTCGACGCGGCCTGGTGCACCTCTCATCTCTGCTCAGGAAGAGTCGGAGCGTGTGGTTCCGGTCATTCAAGCACTGCGAGCGGCGTTATCATCAGATGTGCTTATCTCTATCGATACATATAAAGCGGTGGTGGCTGATCGCGCTTTAGTAGCGGGTGCGGACCTTGTTAACGATATCTGGGGTTTGCAGAAAGATGGAGATATGGCGGCGGTTATCCAGCAGCATGCGGTACCAGTCATCCTGATGGCGAACATGCGCGATTTTCGTAAGCGCGATATCGTCAGCGACATTCTACGTTTTCTCGCTCACTCCATGGATGATGCTCTTGCAGCTAATATCCCCTGGGAGCATCTTATCATCGATCCGGGGTTCGGCTTCGGTACTACGCTTGAAGAGAACCTGACCATGTTGCGCCGTCTGAGCGAACTCCGTGTATTAGGGCGTCCCATGCTCCTGGGTACATCTCGTAAATCGAGTATTGGTCGTGTGCTTGGTGGTCTGGCTGCTTCTGAACGTATGGAGGGGACAGCGGCGACTGTCGCACTCGGGATTGCCCAGGGGGCTGATATTGTACGGGTACACGACGTCAGGGCGATGGCGCGGGTTGTAAAGATGAGCGATGCTGTGGTACGGGGTGTCTTTTAAATCCTCTGGTTAGAGAGAAGGATCAAGATTGAATTACCAAGAAGCGCTGGCTTATATCTATGGTTTTACCGATTATGAACGTGGTAGCAAATATACACGCGATCGCAATGAGAATCTACTGCGTATCAGAGCTTTACTTGCACTGCTGGGGAATCCTCAGGAGCGCTACACGAATACGCTGATCGCCGGTACTAAGGGCAAAGGCTCGACTGCGGCCACCATCGAGAGTGTCTTACGAGCCGCGGGGATACGGACGGGTCTCTATACGCAACCCGATCTCCATACCTTTCGCGAGCGTTCACGGGTCGATGGTGAGTTGATCAGTGAAGACGAGTTGAGCGAGCTTGTGCCAGTTATCCAGGCCGAGGTTGAGCGTATTCAAGCTGAAGAACGCTATGGCCCCTTCATTACATATGAGATTGGCACTGCCCTGGCCTTGCTCTTCTTTGCGCGACGGCAGGTACAACATGCTGTTGTAGAGGTAGGCCTGGGCGGACGGCTTGATGCTACCAATGTTACGCATCCTCTGGTCTCTGTGATTACCTCGATTAGCTACGATCATATGAATATCTTAGGCGATACGCTGGCGAAGATCGCGACTGAGAAAGCTGGCATTATCAAGCAGGATGGGATCGTTATAACCTCTGCTCAGTCGCCCGAAGCGCTGCTTGCTATTGCTACGATAGCACGGCAGCGGAATGCACGTATGATCCGCGTTGGCCCGGCTACTCAGGACCCTGCCTGGCGCGAAGTTGAAGCCGGGGAATTGCCTGCACTCAGCTATCGTTATCAGATCCAGCAACAGAGCGAGAGCGGACAACACTTTACTGTCTCGACACCAGAGCTTGTCTATCGCGATCTTGAGACTCCAATGATCGGAGCGCATCAGGCTGAGAACGCGACCGTTGCGTTAGCGGCACTCGAAGCTTTGCGTGCGCAAGGCATTGTCTGGACTGAGGATGCCTTACGTCGGGGGTTAGCCAGTGTCCGTTGGCCTGCACGCATACAGGTTGTTGGACATCAGCCCACCATTGTGGTCGATGGCGCACATAATGCCGACTCGATGGAGAAGTTGCTGGAGACCTTGCACACGATCTTTGCTCCGAGACGCCTGATTGCAGTGCTTGGTGTCAATAAAGATAAAGATCTGGCACGTATGGTCAAGACCCTGGCTGCTATTGATGTGGTTGTCCTGACGCGTGCGAACAATCCGCGTGCGAGCCAGCTTGAAGAACTGCATGCCCTCTTTACTGAGCATGCGCCGCATGTGACCGTTTATGCTGAAGAGCAGAGCAATCTAGCACTTGATCGTGCTCGTAGTCTGGCAAATGATACAGACCTTATCTGTGCCACCGGTTCGCTCTACGTGGCTGGTGAAGCTCTGCGTTGGGCCGCTGACCATGGCGATACGCAAGCAGCATCCGGGATAGAGGGCATCGACCATTAGCTATAAACACTCTGGTACCGTACTCACATTGCCGCATGCTTACCAACCTTCAATCTGAAAAAGTTGGCAGAGGAGTTGTGTCGTAAAGGCCAGTAGCAATGTGGGTGACGGGGCCTGTTGAGTCGCTTGTTGACGCAACTGCTCAATAATCGCAGGCTGGAAAAGTCCTGTATTCTGAATAGCTTCTCGCGAGAGCACCTGCTCAACCAGTTCACTTGTATCCTTTTGCTGAGCCAGGGTAAGTGGCATAGCGAGTGGGAGTCGTGCTGGCCGCGTTGAGAGTGCAGGTGCATAGTGCTGCATGAGCTGCGTAAGAGGATCGGTTGCTGTATCGCTATCGCTGGCATTACGTATAAGCATTGGCATAACCTGTTTGTGTAAGTAAAGCGAGCGCAGGGCTATCTGTTCTTGTTGTGCGAGTTGCTGAAACGGCAGTACGAGCTGATCGGGGAGCCGTAAGTGGAGATCTAGATAGTGTACTCCTTGTGCCGACTGTGAAAACTGCTCGGCTTGTCGTAGCAGCTTGCGTGCATGGAGTGTTGTCTCCCATGGTTCAGCGTCATGTAAGGCTATGCGGGCCTCATCGGACCACAGCGTAGAAGTGATCGCCCCCTCTTTGTGCGGTACTGTAGTGCGCATGTAGCGCTGAATGAGGGGCTCTTGCGGTCCCTGCTTAGAACCAAATTTGCCTGTTGGTCTGACTGCCTGACTGCCCAGTAATGTTTGTGCTCCAAGTCCACTAAACGCAACACGTGCGTTGGTCTCGGCTGCTGTCGTATGTAAGAGCTGATGGAGTGCCAGAGAACGTGTATCTATACTGGGCGTCTCGGTTGCCTGGAGTGTAGCAAGCCAGAATTCTGGTTGTGTACTACCTGTAATCGCTAGTTGACTGTGCTGGCAGAAGGCTGCCAGACGTTCCACCTCTTTCCAGGCTTTTGTGCGTTGCGTTCTGGTGGAGCCTATTGTAGCGATTGGGAAGTCTGTCCTCGTCTGTTGTGCGAGTAAGAGTGTCGCCAGAGCGGCTGCCGGACCGCCTCCAGCCAGTGCTGCAAATTGCTCATGCGAAGGAAGCATACAGCTGCAGGCCTGAGCGAGTATCGCTGTTAGCTCGTCCAGAGTAGGAGGTGGTGGTGTGGTACGATCTTCAAGTTCAGGCATGCGAAAATCGGTAGTGTGATTCACGAACAGCTTTGCATGTTGCCAGCGGAGCAGCGAGCCAGCAGGCACGACTGCTATCTGTTGGAAGGCGGTCCAGGGAGCAGGAATAAAGCCGAAGCGTAGCAGTGCATCGAGTGCGGCAAGGTGAAGACGGCGTGGTACGCCAACCGCAAAGAGGGCTTTGATCTCACTGGCAAAGAGCAGATTGCCAGGTGCGGGCCAATCTGCGATATAGTAGAGCGGATGGAGGCCCGAGAGCGGCCGGCGGTAGAGTAGTGTACGGCGTTCGGGTATCCAATCAAGTACGGGTGGCTCTTTATAGTCAGGCGTTGCATAGGCTGCATCAGCGAAGGCTACCAGACCTGCTCCTGGCTGAGTTGAACGTGCTGGCTCTCCGCCATGGAGAGCTAGCACCTCCTCCATTGCCTGTAATGTCTGCTCGATTACCGCAGGCGAAACCTGCTCCCCGGTTAGCCATCCTGCTACTACTGGCATAGTATCGACCCTTCTCCAGGCTACTGCTTCACTTCCTCTTGTTACCTGGCCTTTGTCTATAGAACGTTATATATTTATTCCAATTGTTCCTCTATTATAAATCCTGATTGCTACGTATAGATTCCCGTAGACGCCTGAATGTTTTCACGTACTCTGTTTGAGCATAGCAATTTTCGTGAAAAGGGGCCTGACTATTGATGAATACCTGTAAGTAATGGTACATTAATAATGATGATGAAGTAGTTACGAGAGTTCGCTATTCTTGTAGCAAAAGACTATACTTCGATCCAATCTTTCAATTCAAATACAAAATCAGGCTATATAGCGACCAGGAGTCATGAATGTTTACTAATATCCTGCTGACTTTATTTGTCATAGCCCTCGCATTCACGGTGGCAGGATTTCTACTTTCCTACAGGTCACATCTGGCGGCTAATAAGCCTCAATCCACCTCTCGCCGATCAGGGGATACACAAACGAATGGTACCTATCATCGTGGTTCGAGAGTGTACAGCAATACGCTAGCGAATGATGCTACGTTGATCAAGAGTGCGCCTAAATATGTGAAGGCCTCGCCTCGTCTGAAAGCTCCAGCTGCAAATGTAACGTACGAAGTCTATCGTGAAGAGACTTTTGTCGCACGTGCGTTACCTCATTTTAATATTATGCAATTTGTGAAGCCACGGGAGGGGCAGCCGACTCCATGGGTAGGTGCGATCATTATATTGACCGTACTTTTTATTTTCAGTATGGACCTGGCTCTACCAATACTCCACCGCTCAAGCGCGGGGGCTTTTTTTATACCCTCATTGAGTGTTCCTAATGCAGCACCGGATGTGAAGACTGCCGCGAAAAGCTCGACACAATCGTCCTATGCCAATGTGAAAGGTGTATCCGGCTCCCTGATACGCATCAATCAGCTGGATCATGCACAGTATAACTCGGATAGTGAATACAATACCTGGGCCGACTCAACCTGTTCAGCTGCCGCAATGACAGAAGTAATTAATGCATACACGCATAAGAATTATCGTGTCACAGACATTTTGAAAGTTGAGACACAGGTACATGAAATTACCCCCGCTGCAGGGCTTTTAGACAATCAGGGTATCGGTATCACCGTTGCTAAGTTTGGTTTTGCATCGACATATCTCAACTCTCCAACACTAGATAGTGTGGAACAGATTGGTAACCAGGGTCATCCTGTTATCGTCAATTTCCCCCCTGATCGTTGGCCCGGTGGACATCTTCTGGTTGTGCGTGGTGGCGACAGCAAGGACGTCTATCTGGCTGATTCATCCGAATTGAATATGCAGGTGATGGCGCGTGCTACATTCATGAAGTACTGGGGTGGCTTTGGTGTCGTTGTCTTCCCCAAATAGGTTGCGGGCAAACAACATATACTAGTATAAGACAAAAGAGAGGCACAACCTGCTTTATGCGTTGTGCCTCTCTTTTTGTCTGCTAGTGTTTCGCTGGCAGCTAAGTGATAGCGCGAGTGTTAAAAGCAGACATGTGTAATGTTATTATTCTTCGTTGCCCGGTGCGGGTGTCTTTGGCTCGGGTGGCACGTGAATCTTGACGCGGCGGAAGCCTTCGGCGTACTGGATATCCAGTCCTTTTTTCTCGCGCGCCTCTTTTGCAACGATAGCAGCACGCTCGCGCATACGCTCAAAGAGTTTCTCGCGGTCTTCCGGATTAAACTGTGAGGCATGCCGCATCAGACCTTCTGACTTGACATCGATCGTCTCGCTGACATTGACGTACGTGTTGGACTCGGTACCGAAGAAGTAGACCTCGTGAACACGATAGGGCTGCAGACCTTCAGCAAGTAGTTCGCGGAACGAGCGCGGATTGCCTGCAAAGGGAAAGATGGAGTCCAGAACGATATTGCCAGTGGCGCGGTGATCAGGATGGTTCAGATAACCGGTAGCATTTGGGTTCTCGTCGGGATCTGGTGCAAAGATATGCCGGGTTGGATCGTGTGTGAACACAACACGTGGTCGATATTTGCGGATCAGGCGTACAACCTGGCGGCGCGTATCCTCTGTATTTACCAGATGACCATCGCGGTTACGCAAGAATTCGACGGCTGTAATGCCATAGACCTCAGCGGCGGCACGCTGTTCACGCTCACGCAGAAGCATGAGCTCTTCATCAGGCTGATCAGGGATCTCACTACCCTCTGAGCCATCGGTCATCACGACCCAGACAACCTTCTTGCCCTGGCTCGCCCATAAAGCGCTGGTAGCGGCAGTGCCAAAATCATTATCATCCGGATGCGCGCCGATTACCATCGCCTCAAATTCAGGAGTAGTAATCATTTCGACGGCACCGGCTGCGGTTCTATCGCCCATAGTAACTTGTAATCCTCTCGTCTCAGTATCAAATAGTATGCATATACATCCGTAATCGCGCATCGGCGATGACGGCATCTTCAAAAGCAGTGATAACTTCTTCAATCTCTATAACACGACCAGCCAGGGAATCTAATCCCACGGCCCGCTGTTTTAGCCCTTTTTGTAGTTGAGTCTGTTCTTCTGGCGTATGTCCGAGCAGATGAGCCAGCATACTGGTATCCCAACTGAGCAGTACCCCTGCCTGAAGCATGCTTCCGCAGCGACGACGAATCATATCCAGTCCAACAACCTTGCGTTGCTCGACAACTACCTCATAAGAGGAGAGCGAGCCATAGCAGGCCCTATTCATCAGTAGCTCGTATTCACGAGTCTCAGGCTGTTTGCGCAACTCACGTTGTGCGCGTGCCTGCTCGGGTTGTACCAGGTGTGTCTGTATACCTAGTTGCGCGAGCGCCGTAACCCAGGCCTCTCCAAACCAGCGATAGGACTCAACGATATCAGCCAGGATAAGTGGATGTCCAGCGGGTAGTATAACATCTAGACTGAGTAGTGTTGGACCAACCAGTACTGCTGTTCCACCAGCATGACGATGGTAAAGAGGCAACGTACCGGCAGAGAGAGCCGCTGGATTGACCACAGTCTCTTTTTGTGAAAAACCAAGCACCAATCCAGTGGGATCAGCGATTGACCAATAAAGGATCGCCGGATCCCCAGGTTGGATGGTGCTAAGCAGATGCTCGCTAAACTCTATATGTTGCTGCTGATCAGCAATAGTGAGCGGATAAATGAGCCAGTTACTCATGAGATTTTCCGTATGCTCTACCGTTTTGTTGCGAGAGCAACTTGATCGTAAGGAGAGCGGCGCGAAGTCGCCACCTACGCTATGTTAAGCGGTATGTGTATTGAGACTCTGCTCCGCTGGTTTACGCTTGAGCCAGGCTACTACGGCTGCGACAATGCTAATGAAAGCCATCGCAAAGAGCGCAACAGACGCGCCGAAAGTGTTAGCGATTCCCCCCGTCAACAGGTTCCCAATAGGCGTTGTACCTGTAAAGACGATCGTATAAACGCTCATAATTCTACCACGCAAATGTCCAGGTGTCACTGATTGAATAGCCGAGTTTGCAGTTGCTGTAAACGAGACCAGACCGAAACCGACAATAGCAATCAAGATCAACGACACAATGTACTGATGTGATAGTGAGAAAATCGCCTCAAAGACACCAAAGAGGAACGCACTTCCGACCATAAAGCCAATACGTGGTTTCCGACTGCGTGCCGCTATGCTCAGTGCCGCCGCTAAAGCACCGATCCCAAAGAACGATGAGATAAGTCCATAGCCAGTAGAACCTGAATGCAAGACCGTGGTTGCGAAAAGCGGAAGTACAACATTGAAGTTAATACCGAACAGCGAAACGACTCCAACAATAGCTATAATCAAGAAGACGGCTGGTGTGCGCTTCACATAGGCGAAGCCCTCACCCAGACTCTGAAAGACACCCTGTCTCTCCTCTTCGCTCCTTGCCTGTGGCTGATACTGTAGCTCAGCGTCACGCATCAAACTGATGCAAATAATAACCGGAATAAAGCTGATTGCGTTGAGCAGGAACAGCGGCATCTCGCCAAAACCGGCGATTACCAGACCTGCGATGCTGGGTCCAATAATACGTGTTACATTAAAGGATGACGAATTGAGTGCGATCGCATTTGGCAATGACTTGCGCCCGACCATCTCAACCACAAACGCCTGGCGTACCGGCATGTCCAGTGAATTCGTTACACCCAGTAAGGTGGAGAGTATCAGCACATGCCAGAGCTGTATTGTATGGGTCGCAACGAGCAGGCAGAGTACAGTGGCAAGTACCATATATGTTGCCTGTGTCCCTATCAAAAGTTTGCGTTTAGGAATGCGATCGGCGATTACGCCGCTAAAGAGGCCAAGGATGAGTACCGGTAAGAATTGTAGCGCCCCATCGACACCGAGCCAGAGCGCATTATTATGAGACAGTTGTAAGACCAACCAGGCCTGGCCGGTTGTCTGCATCCAGGTGCCCAAAAGTGAAACGATCTGGCTGAACCAGAAAAGGCGAAAATTACGATAGCTGAGTGCTTGTAGCGCCTGTGGTAGCTCCCTTTTGTGTGGTGTACCGCTGCTTGCGGTCACCTCCATTTCTGGTTGTGTGTGAGTAAGTTGCATAGAAGTCCCTTCTAGACCACGAGTGCTAGTATCTAAAAAACATAGAATGAATTTTGGATAGATGTGAATAATAATATATAAATACGCCTATAAAGGCGTTTGTTTGTTTGTTTTATAAGTAAGAGAGCATAAAGATATAAGGAGATACTATAAATCTTCAATTACTCTCGATGTAGCAGATTATCAGGACAAAAGATCCTTTAAAGCTTGTTTGACTGCTACATGTGACTCCAGACGTTGCTGGAGTTGTTCGTGCATTTGGGTGAGGCCATGAATCTTGTGCTCAACAATCGTAAGTTGTTTTTGCAGAAGCTCATCTGCACGCTCAAGTCGCTCAAGCTTACGCTGGACATCGGGGTCCTGGCGATTGGCTTCGCGTATCTGTTCGCGCTCGTCATCAGCCTGAAGAATAGCGCGAATATCATTGAGCGGAAAGTCCAGCAGATCGCGCAGTTTTTTAATATGTTCGATACGCTGAACTTCATCTTCGGTATAACGGCGGTAGTTACCTTCGGTACGTCCCGTAAGCTTGAGCAAGCCAACCTCTTCATAGTAGCGTAACGTACGCTTTGTCAGCCCTGTGCGTGTCGCTACCTGCTCAATGGTATAGAAAACACCCGGCTGTTCGGAAGACGACGTGACCGTCTCCTCGTGCGCACCTGAAGAGAGCTCTTGAGAAGGTAGTTGCTTTGCTGATTGATTATCCATTACGGCATTAGTCCCTATATTCGTTGCGTCTATCATTGTTTCGCTACTCCGAGGGGATAACATTCAGCACTTGGTGCCCACGAGGGGCGAGCAATAAAGCATAAAAGCACAGCACAAAAAAGATAGCTTTGCTTCACTTGTCATTATTGTATCACATGGTTAACGTTAACGTCAATGTCAACAAGCAGGGATCTCTAGAGGGCCTGTATGACATTCATTTTGGTGATTTTCCTGACAACGTGTCAATTTTTTCGCATTGTTCGAGATATAAAAATAGTAATTTCTCGCAGAAATGCTTGAGACACGTAGTGGCCTTCCCGCACCTTGCGTGAAGGTTTCGGTATGCTTTCTGCGCCTGCATTTATAAACTGACTTCACAGCTTACTTACGCTTTTTTGGACGTTCTTCATTACTGCAGAAGCATGTAGGCGCGGGGGAGCCATTCCATTCTGGTATTACGGTTGCGTCCGCTAAAGATCAGTGGGTGGAATAGTGACGAACTTCGATGAAGCCACCGACGAGGCAAAGAACAATGCCAAAAAGATAGGTCCAGTAACCAGAGAGGAGTAGACTGGAGGGCGATATACCGAGGAGGGAGTTCTGCTGTTGCATACCACTGAAGTAATTGTAGATGAGAATGAGCAAGGTGAGTGCTGAGAGAATAGTCCAGGCCAGCGGGCGACCGGTAGTGATTGGTGACCGATTAATAACGGTGAAGGTTGATGGATCAGATGGAGGGGGCGCCTGTAGTTCGAGTGCTTGAGATCCGGCCAGGGCACAGATAGCGAGTGAGACGAGAACTTCGAGCCAGAGGACTGGAAGACCGATAGGGGAGTTTGATGCACTGGCGAGGGCGACGGCGGTTGGTTGGAAGAACAAGAGATTGATATAGGGAAGTGTGAAAAAAGCGAAGAGGGATAGAATACTGCCAGCGAGTGTAATACTGTTACCAATACGAAATGATCGGTTCTGAAGCATAGAGAGAGGCATCCTTCCTAATAAGAGAAATAAAAATTTTACTGTGTAATACACAAATAATAGTATACCGCGTTTTTACACAGAAGGAAAGAGCGAGCATGGGAATAAAGGTTGTGTCACAAGAAATAAGCTAATCTGCTAACATTGGGAGAAAAGAGCATAAGAGGATCGTCATAGTAGAGCAATATCTATTCAAATGGTACCAATTCCAGGCCGAGATTTTTCTTTTGTGCACGGCTGGTTGCCTGGTTTATGCTCACTGAGAGAGCAAATTTTTTTGGAAAACTACCAGCAAAAAATGGGATTTGACAAAGAAAAGGCAGTGTGGTTAGCTCAAGGAAAACGAAGGATAAAATGTATGGAAGACTGCGTATTCTGCGATATTGTGGCTGGGAAAGCTTCAGCGAGTATGGTCTATGAAGATGAAACTGTATGCTCTTTTCTGACTATTGGTCCTGTCAATCCAGGACATTTGCTAGTTATTCCAAAACAACACAAGTCGTCTCTCTCTGACCTGGATGAAGAGACAGGAATGCATCTTTTCAAGGTCACAATGCAAATGGCGAAGGCACTTCGTCATTCAGATCTTCAATGTGAGGGCGTCAATCTCTTTCTTGCTGACGGAGAAGCCGCTTTTCAGGACGTATTTCATGTTCATATGCATGTTTTCCCTCGCTTCCAAGGAGATCAGTTCAAGGTTGATGCTAATTGGGAGATCAAACCTTCCCGCCAGGAACTGGATGAAATTGCTGAGCGTATCCGACGTGCACAAGGAATTCGTACATAGCGCGAAGCTCATTAGTATCGCGCTGGCTCAACGTCTAGCATTTCAGCGGGAGGGGATATTGCGCAACTCTGAAATGGCTCCTGATGGGCGTCTACGCAGCATGATTATTTTTTCACTGCTACCAGGGGATCGATAATTATGGATGAGTGCTTGTTATTTCATGAACTACAGCATGTGCGTCTCCATATGATAAAATGATGAGTGTATTCGCTGTCGCTCTCGACGTGATTGATTAAAGTATGTTGTAGTAAGTACGCCTGATTTTTATAGGTAACCAGAGTTGTCAGGTTGTTTTGATGAGATGTAAGGACATTTCTATGCATGACACTTTACCCTCTCTGGTCGAGAGGGCTATCCAGGGCAGTGAACGCCCGCTCGAATTTTATTTGCTAGAGCATAGTCGTCTGCCTGGTCCGCGTGCGAACCTTGAATTAGGGGACGATCTTGCGTATCTGCTGGCGAAGGCAAGCACTGATTATTCCACACGTGTGCATGAACTCATATTGCAATTTGTGGCACATGAGTCCGAGGTTGCGAGCAGTCCTGTTCCTACCGAGTTTCTGGTTTTTTGTGGCGTGATCTCAGCTGGTGTCTGTGGAGCCATTCAGCCTGAGTGGCGAGAGCAGGCTATTGCACTACTCAATCGCTATGCCTGTAGTGCCTCCTGGCGTGTACGTGAGGCTGTGGCGACTGCTTACCAGCATCTTTTGAGTGTGCATCCTCAGCAGACGTTGCACTCGCTGCATAATCTTGCTGTGGATGGAGATTTGCTCCAACAGCGTGCGGCGGTGGCAGCCATCGCAGAGCCAAAGTTGCTGTATAAACCAGAATTGTTAGCGGACGCTTGCCGTTTGCAGAAAACAGTCATGGAGCGGGTTGTACAGGTTCCTTCTACAGAGCGGAAGTGTGAGGATTTTCGTGTATTGCGCCGTGCGCTTGGTTATACGCTGAGTGTGGTGGCAGCGGCTGATCCGTCTGCTGGTTTTGCGTTGATGCGAGAATGTGCACTCTGGCATGATGACGATGTCGTCTGGATCTTGCGCGAGAATCTGAAGAAGAAGCGGCTGGCTCGTTTCGCGCAAGATACAGCCTCGATCCTGAAATTGCTCCCTTCATAGTCAGTCTGATGGGGATTGCTACTTCAGACGGCGTATGATATCATGACACGCTGTGAAGATTTCGTTATATACGCCGCAACAATTTTATCTGATGGCTATGCCAGGGTTAGAGACTCTGGCTTTTAGCGAGATGGCAGCAGTGACTCCCGAGACCAAATTGATCAAGTTTCTGCGTGGCATCGCTCTCTTTAGCAGTGCTGCCGCACCTGAAGAGCTACTCTCTGTTCGTACCAGCGAAGACGTGTATTGCACGCTGGCACATATTAAGAAGCTACGCCGAGGACCTGAGTCGCTACGTGTGCTACATAGCGCAACATTGCAATCCGATCTACCGAGTGCGCTGGCTTATTGGCGTCGTGTTCATCACGGTGCGCAACCTCGTACATGGCGCGTGATCAGTCAGATGAGTGGAACCTACGACTTCCGCCGTATGGATGCAGGTGAGGCTGTGATCGCGGCTTTGCGTAAGTGTATGCCACGGCATATGCAGCAGGTTGCCGACGATGCCGATGTGGAGATCTGGAACTGGCTCGGCAATAGTGATGCGTTGATCGGCTTACGGCTGAGCGACGCCAGCATGCGCCATCGTCATTATAAGCGTGAGCATCTACCAGCCTCTCTCCGTCCGACTATTGCAGCCGCGATGGCCTGGGTCTCTCGTCCTACTCCACAAGATCGTGTCCTGGATCCGCTCTGTGGTGCCGGAACGCTCTTAATCGAGCGTAGCCTGCTAGGAGATGCCCCCGCGCAACTGCTGGGGGGAGATATCAGGCAGGAGGCTGTCTCCATGGCTCAGCGCAATGCTGGAGCCGCAGAGGTTGATCTGGCTTTACAGGTCTGGGATGCGCGCTCATTGCCTCTTGCTGCGAATAGCGTCACCCGTGTAATCACCAACTTGCCATTTGGTAAGCAGATTGGTTTACGGGAAGAGAACGAACAACTCTATACCGATCTATTGCACGAGTTTGATCGTGTATTAGCCCCCGATGGGCTGATTGTCTCACTGACCAGTGAGGATCGTCTATGGGAGGGTATTCTACGTGAGCAGGGTTGGCGCATTGAGAAGAAAGTGGTCTGTGTTGTACTTGGGCAACCTGCCAGTATTTTTGTGACTTCGCGTCAGTAAGTTCGCAGAGATTTGTGTGGACACGTTCTCAGAGGATGAACGTTAAATGATATAAAAACGGTGGAATACAAAGCATTCGTTCTTATCTATGCAGCACAAATTTTTGTACTGCCGAACGAGAGTAGTTATAAAACAGTATATGTTGTTTCAATGAAGGAGATACTCCCTTGGCTAATGCAACGACTGCCGATTTTCGCAACGGCATGGTTATCCGCTATAATAACGAATTATGGACACTTACCGAATTCCACCATGTGAGTCCAGGAAACTGGCGTGCGTTTGTGCGCACTCGCTTGAAGAATTTGAAGAATGGTCGCGTCATTGAGCAGCGTTTCCGGGCTGGCGAAGATATTGACGAAGTACGTGTCGAGCACCAGAACTGGCAGTTTCTCTATGTTGATGGCGAAGATTATGTCTTCATGAATACTGAGAGCTATGATCAGCAGCCTTTGCCCAAAGAGATGCTGGGGGACGCGATCAAGTTCCTCAAAGAGCAGGACGAGGTTGAGATGCTGGTCGATGGTGAGACAATTATCGCCATCCAGTTGCCAAACTTCCTGGAATTGACCGTTGAGAGTGCTGAGCCTGGGGTACGTGGTGATACCGCCAATAACGTCACCAAGCCAGCCACCCTGGAGTCTGGTGCTGTTGTTAACGTACCGCTGTTCGTTAACCCTGGTGACAAGGTTCGTATCGATACACGCACCGGTCAGTACGTTGAGCGTGTAAAACAATAGGAACTCTTCAAGCAAGACAGAGAGCGGTGGGATACCGCTCCAATAAAAGGGTATCCCACTGCTCTTTCTATGTCATCAGATAAAGTGAATGATGAGTGGAAGGAGATGCGGGAGAAAGATACAAAGCCCTATGATGACTGCGATTATTGCTGCGACCAGTACCGCGCCAGCTGCCGCATCTTTGGCGTGTTTGGCGAGCGGATGATAGCCAGGACTCACGAGATCTACACAGAGCTCTAGAACTGTATTGAACATCTCGCATACAAAGACCGCCCCAATAGCCATAAAGATGATTGCAAACTCGACCGTCGAAATATGTAGAACGATACCCATGAGAATAACGATCAGCGCTACACAGGCGTGCACACGGGCATTACGTTGTGTCCGTAGCGTATACCAGATACCCTGAAATGCATAGCCAAAGCCTGCGATAAATTTTGCCAACTCACTCTTATTTTTATGCTCAGGTGGCAATGCATGGCTAACATACTCAGTGGGAGGCTTCGTTGATTGACTCATGACGATACGCTTTCTGACCCAATTCTTGTAGAACCTGTTGTTGGAGCGCTACCATTGCCTGATAACCTGCTTCAGTCTGATCATCATATCCAATAAGATGCAACACACCATGTGAAAGGAGATACATCAATTCCGTCTGATAGTCGTGTCCTGCCTGTGCTGCCTGGTGTAGGATAGTTGGCCATGAGATGACAATATCGCCAAGGTTCATTACCATACCTGGAGGGTTCACAAAGTGTGTGTTTGGCGTACCTTCATCCTCTTCATTCTCGTCAGCATTCTCATCCTCTATAGCCTCGACCTCTTTAGTGATACACTCTGCTATTGGTGTCTCTTCACCTTCCGGTCGTGACCAGAGTTGATCCGCAGGCGCATGAACGAGCGGTTGTTCCTGGAGTGGAAATGAAAGGACATCGGTGGCTTTGTCTTGCTCGCGGTATTGCTTATTCATCTCGCGGATACCGTCATCATCGGTAATCATTACTGTCAGCATTACCGGTTCCGCGATTCCGGCCCTGTTTAATGTATGGAAGACTACTCCATCGAGGTTCATCTTTGCAATAGCCTGCTCGATAAATGCGTTCTGTGCCTCATCGCTATGCGTGACATAGAGTTCGATGAGAGGATGCTCCTGCATAAAAAACTCCCTCAGAGATGATAAAGGACCTGCATGAGAAGGATTATGTGTAATGATATCGGCACCGGGAAAATGGAAGCAGCCAGGTAGGGTCGCTCTGTAAACACAGCTTTTTTTGTTCTACCTGGCTGCGACATGTTTGGCAGTCTGGAACGTATTCTCAACGTGTGCGCGGAAAAGGCTGTCTACATCTCGTGTTGACGATGGTGAAGACGCTCAAGGGCCTAGCCTCTATGAGAGCTTTTGCGCAGTTTCAAACTGTTTGTTCGTGCTAATGTTGACTTCCGACACCAGATTCCCCCTCTCATGGCTTGTTTAAGAGAAAAAGATGTCGACGATCGCCTCTTTAGAGTATAGCAATGGTCTTTTTCAGTACCTCGTGGACCTGCGAAAGAATTATAGTGTAGACATACAGACGTGTCAAGATGCTCACCACGTGCTTATTTTGCCTTCTTCCTCCCTTTATGGCCGAAGGTGAGAGCGAAGATAATAGCACCAATGATAAGGATGCTAAAGAATGAAATAACGCGATCGATGACAATCGCAGCCGCAGCCTGGTTGATGACATCCTTACTGTGATTGAAGAGGGCGATCATCCCTGCCATTCCACCTTCAACCAGCCCTACGCCTCCTCCTGTCGTTGGGATCACGGTCAGGAGTGCCTCACCCAGACCGATAAACATGGACGCGGAAAAGATGTGCAGGAAGTTGCCGCCGATCAATTTGAGCGCGAGGGCAATAAAGAAGAAGCGGAGCGCCTCGCAGGCCCAGACTCCCACTGTTAGCCCTATCAGGCCCGGTAAACGCCGAAAGGAGCCAAGGGTTCCCTCTTGAAAGTGGTAGTAGTGTTCACGGAAGCGAATAGGAACGAGTTTAGCAATGGCCTCGCGCTGCATACGTAAGACAAAGAGCGCTATGCCACAGATGACGACCGCACCCAGCAATAGCTTCATTCCCAGCACAATTTCCGTCGGCATACTCTGGTGAAGACTGCTGATCAAGAAAGCGGGAATAAAGAGGAGCAAAAGTATGAAGAGGTCGAGTAGACGCTCGGCCAGGACAGTACCAAAGCTGCGTGTCGTTGAGACCTCGATCTGCTGATGCAGGAGATAGGCGCGATAGAGGTCGCCAAGTTTGGCTGGTACAACTGTATTGGCAAAGAACGAGATATACACGATCCTGGTAAGTTGCCAGAAGTTTGGCAGATGGATACCGTTCTCTTTGGTGTATCCTACATTTTCAAGCAGGAGACGCCAGCGGAGCGAACGCAGGCCAAATGAAAGATAATAGATCACAAAGGCCGCCACTAGAAAGAATGGATTGGCGTGCTGAATCGTGACCCAGATTTTTTGTGGATTGATATTTGCTTTGGCGATGGCAAAGATAAGGGCAGCGATAACGATCGCGAGTGGGAGTAGCGTACGCCAGTTTAAAAGCTTTTTGCCTAATGCGAGTTGCTCGCGTGTGACTTCTGAAGTCTCTCTTGCAGTTGCATTGGCTGTTTCCTCTTCACTGGATAGTGTAGTAGCCACCGATTCTGCAGATACTGTAGTATCTGCTTGCTCCTCCGATTGTTCCTCATGTTGCGTATTGGCAATGGTTGAGTTTCCCTGATGCAGTGCTTTTTTATTTGTAGCCAAAAGCATCCTCCAAGCCTGTTAAACGTAGCCGTCTTCATTCTCATCACTGTTAGTATACTGAAACGCCTGAAATATACATGAGAATTATTGTACATTATAATAGATACCAGTATATTATAGCAGATTGTAGGAAAGATGTAGGAAAGTTGGATGCCAGCAGCATGCGTAGGAGGCGTGAAATAGTTATAAAATGTCTATGAATGTATATAATTGAGCAATTCTTGCCTGTGCAGCAACGAGAGTATCTCCTCTCATCAAGGTAGCAAGAAACTGCTCGATTATATAGTGTATAGATCATCATTCTGGATGTATCAGCGATCGAGGCTACTTACATGGAGAACCCCAACGCTGAAGTATAAAGAAAAGATGAACTGCTTGTATAGACTTATATGGATATAAGGATGACGATCTGGAATGCTATCGTATACTGTGCTCGTATGACGGGCACGAGATTTAAGCAATGGTCGATAATTGACCGATGCGTTTGCCGAACCATTCGATGGTCGTACGTAATCCATCTTCCATGCTTACTTTGCGCTGCCAGCCAAGAATCTGTTGAGCCTTTGTTGGATTGGGTCGTCTACGCTCTGGATCATCTACACGGCTCGTCTCAAAAATAATCTCTGAAGATGCATTGCAAAGCTTAATAATCATTTGAGCGTACTCAAGAACAGTATGTTCCTCGGTGCTACCCAGATTAAAGACCTGACCCTCGGTCTCTGGTGTAAACATTGCGCGGATGAGTCCCTCAACCAGATCACTCACATAGGTGATGCTACGAGTTTTGTTGCCATCGCCATAGATAGTGATCGTCTCATTTTTGAGAGCCTGCGTAATAAAATTCGGGATCATGCGGCCATCATGGATCTGGCTGTTTGGTCCATAGGTATTGAAGATACGCACAATACGTGCATTGAGATTGTACTGGCGATAGAACTCCATCGTCAATGTCTCGCTCAGGCGCTTGCTCTCGTCATAGCAGGCTCGAGGACCAATTGGGTTTACATTGCCCCAATAATCTTCACGTTGTGGATGGACTAGAGGATCGCCATAGATCTCAGATGTTGAGGAGACCAGGAAGCGAGCATTATTCTTTCTTGCGAGCTCCAGCATCCGGTACGTGCCCTGACTATTGACCAGGATCGTTTCAATAGGATGCTCCATATAGCCTACGGGGCTAGCAGGGCTGGCAAGATGATAGATGACTTCAACCTCTGCGTCAAAAGGAAGGATGACATCCTGTTCAATAAAAGTAAATTGAGGATGATCAAGTAAATATTGAATATTATCGACTGAACCTGTGATAAGATTATCAACACAAAGAACCGTGTGACCTTCGTCGAGGAGCCGCGCACATAGATTTGAGCCAATAAAACCTGCTCCACCAGTAACAAGGATTTTCAATGAAAACCTCCAGACATATAAAAAATATCTTGATTAAAAATCTGCACCGTAATGGGTAGACGAGTTGCGTCTTGCTTGGTAACGAGCATAGCAATATCGGTACATACCCTCTATCATAGCACGCCACGCGTTTTCGTATGCATATCTATCGTTATAGATGCGGCTTTTCAATGGGTGAGCGGCTCTATTTCCTGTGTTCTCTGCTATTCGTGAGACACGGTGCTAACTGTTGCTGTCTCTTTACACAATGCTTCATATGAACAATACGTTTTGGCATTCTCTTTCGTCACAGATGCTATGCATCTCAGGCGTCTTTCGCCAGCTTTGCCTGCCTGTGCTTCCAGCGCTGATAAAGTGCCTCATCTCCCCAACTCAAAAATCCACTGGTCGTCATCGCATGGACGATTACAACCGCAACCAATGAATGAGGACCTGGTAAAAGTAAGTAGACAAGACTAAAGACGATACCAGCTAATCCGACGCCACCAACGCTACGCCAGTTCCATTTGCCCAGACGATGATACAACGTATAGACGACCGTACTGATGAGCCAACCTATGAAGAGTGAGTGTGTCCATTGGGTGACGATTGCCAGGATAAAGCCTCGAAAGAAAAACTCTTCTACAGGTGCATTAATGAACAGGTAGAAAAATGTTTGCAAGCTTTGATCCGCCAGTGTTGGTCGACGAAACCAGGGACCTACCACATACGCGCGATAGAGGATAGCGAAGGCTGCCATTCCGATGCCTACAGCAAGGCCAATCGCAATTTGCAGCGGTACATGGGTAAGTGTCAGACCGAGAAATGAGATTGGCAGATGGAAGACCTGGATATAGATGAGTGGAGCAATGCTCATCGGCACGATGCGCATAAGTACATCGGGCCAGAGCCAGCGCCAGGTTGTGGCTGGCGTTGAATAAACGATCTCCGTCGCTGATGACTTTACAGATGACACAGTATTCCCTCTCCTGGGTAAAAAGATATTACTCGTCTGACTTGGACTTGCTGCCATTGTATACACTTACCTTCTTATTGCCTGTGTTAATAGAACGTTAATTAACGGTGAAGTAAGTGTAAATAATAGCTACTGTTTTGTCCAGTCTTATACTATATGCGCTATTCTATAGATGGTAGTGGCTAGCTATTTTGTGTCTGGAGCTGTGTGAGTTGTGCCTGGCTCTCCTCAACCTCTTCGTGTGAAAGGTTGCCTGCTTGTAGATCTATCTCACTCTTGAGGGAGAGGCGCTGATAGAATGCGTTACCATCTGCAAACAAGGTCTCATCAGGTGTCTGCTCGAGCGTCTCAAAAAGCAAGTTCTCGGCGCGTGCATACATACCTCGTTGCTCATAGTAGCGAAAAATCTTGCGCTGAAGATGCATTGGTATCTGGTAGACAGAGAGTTTATCTGAGAGGTCTTGAATGGTGGAGAGGAAAATCGTATCGTCTGGTATATGTTCTTGATAGTACGCTTCAAGGAGCAAGAAGAGCGCTTTACAGTAGCGATAATAGCTCTCGGTCTCGTTGCCATAATCGGCATAGAGATCGCCCTCTTCATGCAAGAGACTTCCGATCCAGAGTGCTGATTCGATGTTGAGCTTGCCGAGAGGAGCGAGGGTCTGTAACAACATCTCGTCAGAGAGAGAGTTGATAAAGCGGGAAGTCATACCGATATACTTGAGGAAGAAGTTGTCGATTGCGATCAATTCCTCCTCCTGCTTGTTGCGTTTGCGCAGCCCTACCAGGATGGAGAGTTCGCGCCCAAGCTGTTCAGCGATGCGTAGGATATAGTCCTTATTGATCATAGTGGTGTGCCTCGCTTTGTGCCATTATCTGTGCTAGTGAACGAGAGAGGACACCTGGTGGGATGTATACGCGTGAACGCGTGAATAAGATCTCACTGTATATCCGCACACCGACGCGAATGACGTCGCTCGTGCTAGCACTCAGATGCGCGGATATGCAATAAGTCATTAGTGCCCTCGCGAAAAAGTCTCTCTATTTACTACTTATCCGAAAACCTGAGTGTGTAAGCACTAGCGACGCCAGTCGCGTTGGGTTTCGGAATAAGATCTTAGTTTAACCGAGTTTTGCAATAGCCTGATCGATGCGCCGCATCGAGACTTCGCGGCCCAGCACTTCCATCATCTGAAAGAGTGGTGGTGTCGCAGTACGACCGCTTACCGCAGTTCTGATAGCCCCAAAGAGCTGACCGTTCTTGATACCAAGCGTGATAACCAGTTCACGAAGGAGAGCCTCCATTGCCTCATGCTCCCAGTTGGGGAGTGCATTGAGTGCATCACGGGTCCGCTCCAGCGCTATACGTGTCCCCTCGGCATCCATCTTCTTCTGGATTAAGATGCTTAGATCATAGTCAATTTCTTTTTCGAAGAAGAACGAGACGATCTCAGCGGCCTCACCAAGCGTCTTGAGACGCTCATGCTCAAGTTCCAGGACACGTGTAGCGTAAGCCCTATCTAACGGACGCGCAACGGCCTCTGGTAAGCCTCCCTCGGCCTCTGGGCGCTCCATATAAGGGATGGTGCGCTCGACCAGCTCCGCTAAGGGTAGTTTACGAATATAGACGCCATTCATCCAGAGCAGTTTATCGGCATCATAAATGCCCGCAGAGATACCAATCTTGTCCAACGTAAAGACCCTGATCAGCTCTTCGCGCTCAAAGATCTCTGTCTTATCATCATATGCCCAGCCCAACAGAGCCAGGAAATTAAAGACAGCTTCTGGAAGATAGCCCTGCTTCTTGTAGTCTGACCATGAAGGAGCATTACGCCGTTTGCTGAGCTTCTTTTTATCTTTACCCAGCACATTCGGGACGTGATAGAACAGAGGTGTCTCCCAACCCAGAGCCTGATAGATCTGTACATGACGTGGGGCGCTGGAGATCCACTCCTCACCACGGATGACATGTGTAATCTTCATCAGGTGATCATCAACCAGATGTGCCAGGTGGTAGGGAGCAAGACCATTGGTCTTCAGGATTACCGTGTCGTCCAGGTCGCTATTTTTAAAGACCATATTGCCGTGCAGTCTGTCGGGAACTACTGTTTCACCTTCCAGTGGCATAGCGAAGCGTACGACCCAGGATGTGCCCTTGCTCTCAATCTCAGCGCGCTGTTCTGGCGTAAGATAGCGACAGTGACGATCGTAGCGGGGTGGTAGCTTATTCGCGATCTGTTCTTTGCGCATCTCATCGAGCCGCTCAGGTGTACAGTAGCAGTGATAGGCATGGCCTGACTCGATAAGCTGGTGAGCATATTGCTGATAGAGAGCTTTACGTTGTACCTGTACATAAGGACCGTAGGGGCCACCAATCACAGGACCCTCATCAACGTCCATCCCTAGCCAGGCAAGGCCTGCATTAAAATCTTCAACCGCTCCTTCAACAGTGCGTGCCAGGTCGGTATCTTCGATGCGTAGGATAAATTTTCCTCCGCTGTGACGGGCATAGAGCCAGCTAAAAAGAGCGGTACGAAAAGCACCGATATGTAGGAAACCGGTCGGACTCGGCGCAAAGCGCAGACGTGGTGTCTGTGAGTCGTCCTCAGTGCGGTCGTCGATCTGTGTCATAAAAGAAAAAATTCTCCTTAAGCATCAGCTTTACTATAGTTTCGCTTTATTGTAACATAGCTAAACTGTTACCCCGTAGCATTGAAATAGCTCCCTGCCTGGGGAACAATAGAGGAATATTGCTATGGGTGATTATGCATGGGTGGTTGTGCGCACGTCTATTTCTCAGTCTGGCAAAGATCTTCCTTGACGCCCAATAAAGGGTGCCGTGCTGCGCTTGCTTATCTGTTCAGTTGTAACGTGCGCTGGTCCAATTACTCTTTACCGAATTCGTCGAGGGCGTCCAGGCTATTGATAAAGTCGCGGTAGGCGTCCAGATTATCATCGACGCCTGGCAAGGCTTTCTGATCTTGCTCGGATGAAATGGAACGTGGTGATTCTTCGTTCTGTTCAGGGACAACGCCAGCGCGTTCAAGCACACTCTCCTCAATATAGATGGGTGCCTTGGCGCGTACAGCGAGGGCAATCGCATCGCTTGGGCGCGAATCGATCTCGACATGGCGTCCGTCAATATCGAGAACAATACGTGCATAGTAGACCTCATCAATCAGATCGGAGATGATAATACTCTCGATCTTCGCGTGCAATTCCTCGATGACGTTCTTGAGCAGATCATGTGTGAGTGGACGGGGTGAGGTTGTTCCCTGCAACTCGACGGCAATAGCATATGCCTCTGCATACGCTATCCAGATAAAGAGATAGCGCTCTTGCTTCGTAGCTTTTAAGATGACTACTCGCTGCTGCGTAGCCAGATTGATGCGCACGCTCTCAACTGTCATCTCTACCATAGTTTTTCTGACTCTCTCTTTCGTGCTTGGATCCGTCGAATACATAACGCCTTTATTGTACACCTAGCAAAGTATTCAACGCAAACTGTCTCCGTGCAAAAAGCATAGAGAAGAGATAGCTCTTCCTGAGCCGAATGACATTCTTTATGAGCGTATCACAACATACTGTTCAATCGTCTGAGCGCAGCCCCTGGACTGTGATGTACTTCCCAGGCTTCTCAGGAACAAACGAGCTTCCATTACTTGAGCTGTGGCGGCGCAATCAGCCGCGTTATAGCGGCATCTTGATTACTGACGATTACTTTTCATAGCATATCGGTATAGAGAGTATTACAAAAGTACTTCTTTTCTCATACAAATCTAAGTAAATCTTAGCACGCATTGTCACGGGGATCAAGCTGTGATAAGATCATGTAAAACACTTATATTGCATATATAGATTGTTTTGTCATTTAAACAGAGTAATACTTTTAATACATAAAATATGTATCTATGCAATTTTTGTTGTGTATAATAATATCATCTGTACCATAACGTATTTTTACAAATATCTATTGGATCATATATTTGAAAAATACGTTCAAAAAAAACTTGAATTGGGATAGCTGTTGTGGTATGATTTTCTGGAATAGTCGTTCTAGATTTTGGCTGTGTGGGAAGTGTGTGCCTCTGTTTCAGAAAGGCAGGAGACCAATTATGTCGTTGGAGCAGCCCAGCGAAATACAACGCCGCATGTACGAGTTTATTGTGGGTTATATGAAGTCGGAAGGTATGCCGCCGACCAATCGCGAGATTGGGCATGAGCTCAATATTGCGAGTACGGGGCATGTAGATTATCATCTTACGATGCTAGAGAAAAAGGGCCTGATCTCTCGCCAGGCGAAGAAGAGCCGTGGCATTAAATTGATGAAGCAGACTCAGGAAGAGGGTATCCCCGTGATGGGGACTATTGCCGCTGGTGAGCCGCTCGATATCTATCCAGGCCCAACTGCAACTGTCGATATAGGTCAAAATATTGCCGATGCCGAGAGTACCTATGCACTTGTTGTACGTGGACGCTCTATGATCGAGGACCATATCTGTAGTGGAGATTATGTGGTGATCAAACCGCAATCGACCTGCCAGAATGGTGATATCGTTGTCGCAGTACATATGCAAGAGGGTGAAAGTGGTAGCGCAACCCTGAAACGCTTCTATCAAGAGAAAGATCACGATCGCGTCCGCCTTCAGCCTGCAAACTCTGAACTGGACCCGATCCTGATCCCTAGAAGTATCTGGGATCGTGAGTGGCAGATCCAGGGCAAAGTTGTAGCGATTTTCCGTCAGTGTACTGGTGCTGCATAGCATACAACGCCGCCGTTAATACCGACCACACGTCACAGCAGCGGGGAGTATTAGATTTTCATACTTTCCCGCTTTGCTTTTTGCACCTCTCAACATTTCTTAAGTGCTTCTTCACATATTTCATCACTTGTACTCTTCTTCCCAGTTTGGTATACTACTCATTAAAATGGAAGTGGAATATGTTGTCGTGTAAGCACTGAGTTTATCAGGGGAGATTTGGAAAGGATGCGCGGCTTTGAAGAGAGCTGTTGCGACGGCATTGGTACTCATTGCTGGAGCCGCTGTGGTCTTATGGTATGGTAATACATTGAATTCCTGGGTTTTGGGCGGATTAATCGGTGGCCTGGCTGCCTTATTGATCAGTATTCCTATATCTTTAACCCTATTCTCTTACCTGTCGCATCGTCAAGAAGAACGCCTGTTCGCGGAGAGAGAAGAGCTTGCGGCTCGAGAAGCCGAGCGTGCCCTTCGTGAAGAGCGTCTATTACGCCTCTATGAACGTGAAGACTCCCACTCTGTCTCCATCTATCAAGAGGCTCCGGAGTATATTGATGATATCTATCCACCTGCTGAAGATGATGACTGGATCGACACACAGCAACGGTATCTACCCGCACCACAGCCAATGCGTCAGCTACCCGCATCATCCGCCTCACGTCGAAGTCAGCAATCAATGCAACGGCCTCCACATTCCCCGCAAGCACCTACCACCCGTAAATTGACGCGTGAACTTGAGACCCCACGTCGCCAGGGAGCGGTTACGCGGCGGCTTGGCTATCCAGGCTTCCCGGGCTACCAGGCCAACGATACACGTAGTCGTTTCCAATCGCAGGCTCTGCGTCTGGCTAGAGAAGAGGCTGCACGTCAGGACGATGGTTATAAAGAAGAAGAGCCATTGACCAATGGTTCACAACGTTCAACTTATGAGCCAACCTCCTCTTTACGCTATTCCGGGCAGGATTCAGCATTCCACATGCGAAGTGGAAGACGTATTATAGACTCATCATTATCGCCCATTAGTCCTCATGGCGAAGAGATGAAAAGTACTGAAAATTCAGGACATAAGGTACGCTATTCAGAGACAGAAGTACTAAATACCCAACCCTTTACCGGGGATCTACAAAAGCCGCTTGTGCGCCGTGCGCCCTATATGTATGATGATGATGAGCTAAAAAGTGAACTTGCACAGCAGGCACATCCTCCTATTACGCGCCGTTCATCACGAAAACTTATTGCGCCACAAGAAGATGACTAAGGGTTTTTTCTCATTGGGACAACCCTGATAGTTCTAGCCTCTTTTGGCAAAGTATGCTAGTATGACCAAAAAGCGTAGGTTTTGCGAAGGAGGTTTTCGTGTCAAACCTGTTGACGGACATCATTACGAACTTATATGTTCAGACGAGTGTCTTTGGCCTGATTATCGCAATGGCGATTGAAAGTTGTTGTATTCCTTTACCGAGTGAAATTGTTATCCCGATTGCTGGTCTCTTATTCGCACAAGGAAAAATTCTTCACGGTATGAGCACCATTACCGGCGTGATCATCATTGGTCTGGCTGGTTCAGTGGGTTGTTTAATTGGTTCTGCCGTTGCATATTGGATTGGATATAAAGGTGGGCGTCCACTGCTGCTCAAATATGGTCGTTATGTACTGATCTCGCAGCATGATACCGATATTGCGGACCGTTTCTTTGCACGATATGGTAGTGCAACAGCCTTCTTCTCCCGTCTTTTACCAGTCGTGCGCACATATATCTCGTTGCCTGCTGGTATGACGAAGATGTCTTTTCGTCGATTTTGTATCTACTCATTCCTTGGCTCGTTCCCCTGGTGCGTACTGCTGGCCTATGCTGGCGTCGTACTTGGCAATAACATGAGTGCGATTGACCCCTATTATAAAAGTTTAGAGTATGTTGTAATTGCAGCAGTTGTCATCCTGATAGTTCTCTACATCTGGCGGCATATCCGTAATGACAACAAGGCTCGCGCTGCTCATGCCATGCAAGAGGCTGCAGCCGTACAGTCAACCTCTACCCCTGCACAAGGTTCCGCACAGGCTCAGCAACCGTGGAATCAGCCACAGCAGCCACAGCAGGCTCAGCAACCGTGGAATCAGCCACAGCAGCCACAGCAGGCTCAGCCGCCTCAACAACCTTCTCAAACCCCACGTTGGCAATAGATTGCAAAAGAAAAAGAAAAGGTGCAGCCTCATATGTGTACAAGTGAGACTGCGCCTTTTCTTTTTGAAGACTGTATCTTATAGTCGTATTCGTTTTACTACCTGGCGCCTCCTCTAAAAAGATGTTCGTGCTTGTGTGATGCTTGAGGACGCCTCTGAAAACTATGCGTGCTATATCTTAGAACTGCCTCCGAGGTTACCGAGATTGCCCATCTTACCACCCATCATACTACTGAAATCGCCTTTCAGCTCGTCAGCGTTGCTGTATGTCTTATCGGGGAGGCGATTGAGCATATTTGCCATCTGATCATTGGCACCATGTTGTTTTGCCATTTTAACAAGTTCAGTTTTCCCGATAGGAAAAGGAATACTACCGATCAACTGATTGATCATATCAGGATTAACGTTCATAACATTCACCTTTCTCTACTATACACACTGTTCAAGCTTGAACAGTGTGACAGGTTATCCCTAACCACGAATGTCCTTTCACCATTAGTGTACACGTTGAGCCATTATGAAATGGTTCAATGAAGATGGCAAAAAAACTCGTGTGTGGGAAGATAGCAGATTATATGACATCCTATACTATGCAGATCAATGTGAGATGGAAAAGAGAAAGAGGAGAAAGAAGAGCGAGGAGAAAAACGCATCAGGGAATGGCGTTTCTTGCCTCGCTCTTTTGTCTACTCGGGCTAGCTACGAGTATGAAGTGCCGCATATATAATTGTAAATGACATGTATAACGATGCATGAATTAGTCACCAATCATGAAGACAAGCATCAATGGCGCACCAATAAAGAGCAAGGCAAGCAAAGGGCTGTACCAATTTGTCCCCACCCAATTAAGATTCACATGGATGGCATTGGGAACATTGAGAACTTCAAAAAGGGCAAGGGCACCACCTAAAAAGAAAGAACCAATAAAAGCCAGGATAAGAACCTCAAATGGTTTCTTCAAACTCCTGATACCTCTTCCAAGCAAGCTACCCACGATAGAGAGGACCAGTATAGCAGCCAGGAACAGCAGGATGCTAGTCAAGCCTGTTCCAGCGTTATTCGCAACCGCAGCAAGATTAGGGAATGTGATAGCGTTGGCGAGAGATAGGAGAAACAGCAACAGTATAACGACCACCGCCTTTATCGCCAGGGACCCAAAATTCATGGCACCTCCATTAGATGATAAAGCTGTTTATCACGAAAAAGTTGTTCATTGATTAATATACAATATTTGCTTCCAATTTGGCGGGTAAATAGCCCCAATTATGGAACAAGGCTAGAAGCGGTTCTATGAGAAAGCCTGCGAAGCGGTATTGAAGAGACTCTACATGGAATTAAACATCTCCATGTAGAGTAACTTTGAGGTTGTCATGAAGCTAGCAAGGTGGCTTAAACTGTCAATAAAGATGTCAATACTCAAATATATAGCAATGGGAGCAAAATAGAACCGCCTGTGAAACTGGTTCACAAGCGGCTTTAGTGGTGGAGATGAGGGAGATGAGGGAGAGTCTATTTCATCCTCTTTTTGGTTATCCTTTGTAAGCTCAAATTTTGGTAGAACAACACTAACTGGTGAAGTTTTTTAAACAACCTTCACAATAAAACCTCTGGTACCAAAAAGTAGAAATTCACAGGAAAGGATGGTAATACCCCTGCCTCCCTCTTTGAGGGGGGATGTCGCCGCAGCGACAGGGGGGAGTAGATTCTCGAACTACGCTACTCACGATACCTCTACGTCAAAAACACTTTTTATCTACTAAGTCCGTATTAACTTCTGTTGGGCGATTGCTAACTTTCTACTCCCCCCTGTCGCTATGGCGACTTTCCCCCCTCAAAGAGGGAGGCAGGTATTAGCAGCATTACATAATTCTTCGATCATTTACCGTTTTACTTTTCCCAATTTCACCGGTTAATGCGGCTCTACCGACGCTTTTTATAGCGTGTTCATTGAGGCTTTTGCGCTTTCCAAGCCATTGTATGGCTTGCCATTAAACTTAGTGTTCCCGACTGGAATTGAACCAGCGCCCCCGGTTTCGGAGAACGGCTGCTATCTACCCTGGTTGCTGTCAAGTCTGCTGTCTCATCAATTCCATGCACTCATTTTTACTTTGGTGAGTACCTTTGCTTCAGTAGGGGTTTTACGCCGCGAACTGATAAATAAAAAACACCTGGGTTATTTAGCTCCAGGTGCTTTTTATTTTACTGTTACTTTCAGTATCCTCCCTCGGATCAAGAGCCCTGCTACGGAATCGAGAGTAAGCCATGAGCACAAGGCGATCAGGGAAAATAGCCCAAAGATGTGTAGTTCATTTTCCAAAGAGGGTGGGTACTTTGCTCCCCTCTCTCTCCAGGTTCTACTTTGCGACTGGTGACAACAACCTTAAGCCCCCCACCTTGGCAGCCACGAGGACCCCCTTTGCGCTTCCAGAGCATCTAATCGTTGCTGCAAGCTTTGAATTACTCCATCTTGTTGATGAAGTAATTCATTTTGTTCATGAATTGTTCTTTTGTAGTCAGTAAGTTGTGCATTAAGTTGTGCATTTAAGTCTTGACTCGAGCCTTGCCTTGAGTCTCGTGCATCTCGATTCAAGGATTGATCTCGTTCTAGAGAGCTTTCTCGAGAGACTTGGTTTGAGTCTAGTGCGTATCGATTCGAGGGTCGACCTCGTTCTTGAGGGGCTGGCCTTGATTCTCGAGCTTGTTCTTGAGGGGCTGGCCTTGATTCTCGAGCTTGTTCTTGAGGGGCTGGCCTTGATTCTCGAGCTTGTTCTTGAGGGGCTGGCCTTGATTCTCGAGCTTGTTCTTGAGGGGCTGGCCTTGATTCTCGAGCTTGTTCTTGAGCGACTGGCCTTGATTCTTGATTTTGTTTTTGTAATGCTTGTAATTGTGCACTTAATTCACTGAATCGTGCATTCGCATGTCTTCTTGATTGAGGTCGGCTATCATTGACAGCACTTGCGAATTTTTTAGCGGAATCTTTGGCATTATCGAGAGCCTGGCGAGCAGAATCTTTGATCTTACCTATACGTTCCTTGGCATACCTCTTAGCAGAAGAGAGCGAATCTTTGAGCCGAGTTACACCCTCGTTGACAGACGCCTCAGCGCCTTTCCCTAGGGCGCGTCCGGCATCTCGAATATTGTTTTTGGCATCTCGAATATTGTTTTTGGCCTCTTGATATTGGCGTTGGGACTCTTGAGAATGTTCATCTGCGGTTCGTTTCACTTTATCCGAAGTTTTATCCCGAGGTCTAGTAACATTATCAGACCCTTCTGGTTGCTCAACGTGTTCTGTAGATCTATTTCTAACTTCGCTTGCCATAGTACATACTCCTTTAATTATTTATTGTATGCCAGGGCTTTTAATAAGCAAATTGTCCTCTAAGGTTTCTACATAATCCTGTCTGACTACTAGACTGATTTGATGTGTCTCCAGATAAGAAATTTCTGTTTCGTCATAAGCTTCCATAGATTGCTTATATCTCTCTCTAATTTCTATATAAGACATCCATGCTTGTTGATATGTTTCATTCAATTTGGTATAAACTTCTTTAGCTTTTCGGTAGGCTATTTGTGCCTCACTTCTGGTAATGTCTGAATGTTGTAAGGAACTGGAAGCCTCTGTATGACTAATCAGGATTTGGATGTAAGCATCACTTGTCTGTTCGTAGATATTTTTCGCTTCACGATAGACCTGTAAAATATCTCTGTAGGTGTTTTCTGCCTCCAAGAAAGCCTGTCGGTCTTCACTAAGAGTATGTTCTAACGCAAGAAAGGTTTCCTCTGCTTTTTCAAGAGAGGTTTGCATTTTCTGGTAGGATTTGCCAAGCTGTGGCGTGGCCTGCTTACGAACCTTTTGTGGAGATTGAGACAAAGCAGGCTTTACAAGATTACTATAGAGTTGTTGTCTGAATTCTGTTTTACCTGTAGTTTCAGAACGATTGTTTTGAAATATGTTACGTCGCAAATATGTATGTTGTTCTTCTCCCACTGAGAAACCTCTCTTTACATAAGTATAGAATGAACAATAACTCTCAACCCGTAGCGTTTCCCGCATTCCCTGATTGTCAGACGTTACAGAGTGTTTAGATGCCCTTTTGATCGTTTACAAACCCGTTTTTGCCATTCTCTGTAGAGAACGTTCCTACCGTCCCCGCAATCTCTGGTAGTCATTATCCTAGAAGGTTTCGTTCTCTACCTTCTCCTCTCTGCGAGAGGAATCTAACAAACGGTGATACGGCGCACACGGGGGATTCTTCTTTCATCCATCCTACTTGCTCACTGATATTGCTACCAGAAAGTAGAGGCCTGATGTCCAGAAGCGTTTTATACACTCGCTGGTGTATTGGTTCCCGTATGCCCTACGGTACCAACCACATGTTTCCTGTGATGCATGAAGCTAGACAGACCGTGAGGTGGGTAGCGTGCCTCATCATCCTCAGGCGAATCTTTTTGTACCAGCTTCATTTCATACGATAGAGTATAACTAATATTCTAATAATAATCAATCATAAAACAGCGATTCCGAGGGTCAAAATGGTGTTATTTCTTCTGTGTCACTCCATTATAGATTAGCTTGTCCGAAAATCGATTTTTGTTCAAAATAGGGCTTGATTTTCAGTTGAACCGAGGGTGTAAAATACTTTGTGTAAGTAGTCATAATAAAAAGAACTGCTGGGGATGTGGTTGGGTCATAATGAGGGCGCGAAATTCTGGTTATCCGTCTTTACTGAGCTGCAGAACCGAGGGCTTCAAGACATCTTCATCGCGTGTGTGGATGGTCTCACCGGCTTACCAGAGGCCATTGAAGCACTCTATCCGCATACACGTGTCCAGCTGTGTATGGTGCACATGGTACGGAACTCGCTCAAATATGTTTCCTACAAACACCGCAAGGAAGTCGCCACGGATCTCAAGTTGATCTATTCCGCAGCGACGGAAACGGAAGCGGAATGGTATCTGGAACTCTTTGCCGAGAAGTGGGACCAGCAGTATGCCAGCATCAGCAAGCTGTGGAAAACGCACTGGAGTCACGTCATTTCGCTGTTCGCCTTTCCCACCGATATACGGAAAGTCATTTATACCACCAACGCGATCGAGTCGGTGAACATGTCTTTACGGAAAGTGACCCGCAATCACCGCATTTTTGCTTCGGATGAGTCGGTCTACAATGTGGTCTACCTGACCATGCACAACATCGCGAAGAAGTGGACCATGCCGATCCGAAACTGGACTCCTGCACTCAACTGCTTTGCGATTGAATTTGGAGAGAGATTTCCTCAATAAATGAAAATGCATACACAAAATACTTGACAGACTCGAGTATGGCGTGAATATTAAAGTTATTCAAGAGTTGTTGGGGCATAGTGACATAGTCACAACATTGGGTGTTTATGGTCATGTGTTACCTTCGATGCAAGAAGGGGCTGTAGATAAGTGGGATGATGCATTTGGTAATTTCAGTTTTGAAAGTGAGGAGGATGAAGCTGAAAATGAAGAGTAAAAGGTTTTGCTCTCACTTTTGCTCTCAGTGATTACAATGACAGCTTATACACCAAAGTAAAGCCGCCTGTGAAGCGTGTCCACAAGCGGCTTGAGTGGTGGAGATGAGGGAGAGTTGAACTCCCTGTCCAAGCGTCCCTACTGAAAAATGTACTACAGGCTTATTCGGCGTTTTTCTTATCGCTTCAGTCTCCCGCCGACGGGATACCAGAAGCGCTGGTCCTCTAGTCTTTAGTCGCAGTTAGAAGACGGTTACTGCCACTGCACCCCTGCGTTTATGACGCCTGTATCCGGTCCCACAGGGGGAAGACCGGGCAGACGTCGCATCGCTACTTCTTAGGCAGCGAAAGCGAGTTGTGTGTTGCTTGGTTTGGCAACTATTGTTTTGCCGGTTGTTTAACGAGAGTGCGTACCGGCACCTCGGCCTGCAATTCTCCAATCTGACCGCCTGTCGAAACCCGACATCCCCAGATGAAGAACATACCCGCAGTTGGTTGTGGCTCGCGCCTTTTTCCTTCTACTGGTCCTAACATTTTACCATAGTCACGTTTAACTTGCAACAGTTTGTAGAGCGTCTTTGTACGCACTTTTGGGCTTATTTGCTACTCTCTTTAACATAGCTCATTGCGTTGTTGATCTCTGCCAACTGAGCTTTGTATAATACCATGGTTAGGAGAGGCTGACCGCTTGCAGATCATCCTCTTATCGGTAGTTAAAAAGAGCGAGATGGTCGGGGGCTTGCTGAGAAGCTAGTGCTCTCTTCTATGCTATGATCTGTGTCCTTGCCATGAGGATGCATCGCTTCTCTGTATATCGCTTCTCTCTATGAGGTAGGTATTTTTTATGGCTTTATTGTCTCATTCCCCTCAGCGGGTCGCTCATCGAGGTGGTGCTCGGCTTGCTCCTGAGAATACAATGGCTGCTTTTCGCAATGCTTTAACGTTACCTGCAGATACTATTGAGTTAGATGTGCAGATGAGTCATGATGGACAGATAGTTGTCTTCCACGATGAGACGGTGGATCGAGTGACAGATGGGACGGGCAATATCCTGGACCTGGATTTTGCATATCTCCGTTCGTTAAATGCTGCTGCAAATTTCGCAGGTGGTTGGCCACAGTATGAGCAGATACCGACACTCCGTGAGGTGCTGAACCTGGCGAAGAATCGTGTCAATGTCTATATTGAGATTAAGCTGAGTGAGCGCGATGGTAAGCTTGGTCGCTATCCCCAGATCGCTGAGACGGTGGTGAAAGAGCTCCATGTGGCGAAGATGGTGAAAGATGTGACAATCATCTCGTTTGATTGGACTACACTGTCACGCATGCATCGGCTAGAGCCGGATCTGGTGATGGGGGCGTTGGTTGCGCGAGAGCTCTGGAATCCTGAAGATGATGCTGGGTTAGAGCAGTTGTGCCAGCAGGTGACCGCCGCAGGTTGTAATTGGATCAACATGGATCATCATATATGTACGCCTGAGATGGTCTCTATTATTCATCAGAATGGCTTTAAGTTGGGTCTGTGGACTGTCAATGAACTGGAGGCATTGCGCTCGTGGTCGCGATTGGGCGTTGATTCTTTGACCAGCGATCGCCCCGATCTTTTTGCAAGTATCTAAATCCTGGAGCAGAGGCCCTGGAATCAGGTCTTGTCTGTATCTGCTCTGTTATGGCGAGAATAAACTTTAGTCATAGTGTTGTGTCTGGAATGTGTCTCTGCTAGATATCTATACGTTGTATTCTTCAGAAAGAGCAATGGTACCATCCCTTTCAGCTTGCCAGAAGAGGTATGTTATAATGTGCCCCGAACGGCAGTCCTTTTTGAGTTTGTAAATCTGTGTATGTAACAGACTGAAGCATTTATTTTGTATTAATCCACCGGTTATGAGCGGAGAATCTGAGCTATGCAACAAACTGATATCCCTTTGAACGTAAATGGATCTGCAATGGATACGCCTGAGCCCTTATTAGAAGCGGAGCGTGTTGCGATTTCGATCGTTGTTCCGCTGATGAACGAACAGGAAAATGTTAGTATACTTTATGATCGAATAGCAGAGCAGCTTAAAGTATTAGATAAAACGTATGAGATTATTTTTATAGACGATGGTAGCACCGATAATACTTTTTCTGTATTGAAGGGTTTATACGAGGCTCATCCCAATATTGTGCGCGTTGTACGTTTTCGTCACAACTTTGGTAAGACCCCTGGCCTGGTTGCTGGTTTTGATCGAGCACGCGGCGAGGTGGTCTTTACGATGGATGGCGATTTACAGGATGATCCGCAGGAGATCCCGCGCTATCTGGAGAAGTTGGATGAGGGCTATGATCTGGTCACCGGCTGGAAGTTCCCACGCCTGGATCCAATCTCGAAGACCTTTCCTTCTCGTATCTTCAATGGTCTGGTGAGTAAGCTCTCCGGTGTCCAACTGCACGATATTAACTGTGGCTTTAAAGCCTACCGACGCGAGGTGGTTGAGGATCCCTACCTGAAATTGTATGGAGACTTCCATCGGTTTATTCCGATTATTGCAACCTCCCGTGGCTTTCGTGTGGCGGAGATCAAAGTAAAGCATCATCCACGTCAGTACGGCGTCTCCAAGTATGGTGCCAGGCGTTTTGCGCAGGGCCTGATAGACCTGACAAACATTCTATTCCTGACAAAGTACCTGCGTCGTCCGCTGCGTCTATTCGCTCCGCTTGGCTTCTGGTGTTTCATTCTAGGAGTGCTGGTTGATCTGTATGAGGTGATTCGTGCATTGTACATTATTCATGAGCCGATTCACCAGCAGCCGGCACTCTTTGTTGGTATCTTGCTGATGATCTTTGGTGTTCAGTTCTTCCTGGCTGGTCTACAAAGTGAGATGGTACGCCACTATGCATTTCAGCGTGGTGAGGAGTCGAATGTCAGGCAGGAACTGCGTTAATGCTGCATTCGTCCATGAAAATGATTGATGCAGGTCCACGAATTCCGGTAAGTGCTGTACTGAACATGGGGAGCCTGTTTGTCAGTGAAGGGGGGATTGCTCGTGAGTAGTGAGATCGGCCATAAACGCTGGTTACAGCTACGAAAGCGCTTACAGGCGCGTCTACTTCGTAATCCGCTCTACCCGGCACCAGCACCCATGTCCAGAACGGTTCAGTTCTGGATTGCTTTAGGGCTAGTGACATTGTCGGTGCTCATCTTCTGCATATTCTATATTGCCTATATGTCAGCGATGCAGAATGCGTTTCAGACGAATGCTGAAGATTTCGGCATTATGAATCAGGCAATCTGGAATACGACCCATGGTCATGTGATGTTGCAGTCTATCTGCAATACATTGAGTGATACAAATTGTGGATCTCCAAGTGGTATCTCGCGTTTCGCAATCCACTTTGAGCCGATCCTGTTTCCTATTGCCTGGATCTATGCGTTGTGGTCTGATCCTAAGCTTCTGTTTATTATACAGACGGTGGGGGTCGCACTGGGTGCCTATCCTGCTTTCTTGCTGGCTCGTTTGCGTCTACGTAATGAGTGGTTCGCGCTAGGGATCGCGCTTCTGTATCTGATCTATCCAGCGCAATTGCAGGCGACCACCTATGATTTTCATGCCGTGACGTTGACAGCCTCTCTGTTGCTTTTTACGCTCTACTTTATGTATACACGTCAGACGCTCTGGCTCTTTGTCTGTGCGATCCTGGCGATGGCCTGTAAAGAGGATATCCCGATTGTTGTTGCTACCTTTGGCTTGTGGTCTGTGTTCTTCCAGCGTCGCTGGCGGAGCGGTCTGGTACTTACTGTAATCGGTCTTGTCTGGTTTGTGCTGGCAACAAAGATTATTATGCCGCACTTTAGCCCGACAGGTCAGCCAATGCTGAGTGCTCGCTATGGGGGCGATACTAGCGGGGTTGGACTGCTGAAAGAGATCATCGCGCATCCGCGTAACTTTATCAATAGTCAGCATATTGCTTATATTCATGCGCTTTTTGCCCCGGCAGGCTATATTCCGAAGCCGCATGGTGGCGCAATCTTTTATCTGGTCTTTCTGGCTCCCTGGATTTTGGTGATGGCAGTACCTTCGTTAGCGATCAACCTGCTCAGCTCAAATCCGCAGCAATATTCTGGTCTCTTCCACTATAACGCAGAGATCGTACCGGTGATTATCTTCTCAACGATTGAGGCTCTGGTCGTAGCACGCTGGTTTACCCTTCTGGTATTGAATACCGTCGCACGACGCCGGGCAGACAGGATTGGTAACGGGGCACACGAGATTGTAAGTGATGAAATCTCTGTTGTGTATGGACGTTCTACTGTCAATCGTAGGCAACATATGATCGCGTTAGCCCTGGTTGGATTACTGACAGTGGGTGCGTTGGGAAGTTCATTACGCACAAATTATTATTTTCATGGCCAGTTACCATATTCGATCGGCTTCTCATGGCCGCAGCAAACTGCACATACCGAGTTGGCGCAGCATTTTATTGATATGATACCGCCGGATGCTTCTGTCTCCGCTCAATCCAAGTTGCCACCGCATATGAGTCACCGCCAGCATATCTATCTGTTCCCGTATGCAGATACTATTGCTGATTATGTGCTATTAGATGTAACTGGCGATATCTATCCTTATTTTCAAGCAACTCCGTATGCAGGCGAAAAGGATCTTCAGGGGACGCTTTACGCGGGTGAGAAGAGTACTACTACGTATGCCGGCGATTATACGAGTGAAGTTAAGCGTGTGCTGGCCAGTGGTCAGTATGGTGTAGAAGCCGCTCAGGATGGGTATCTCTTACTCAAGCGAGGCTTGCCAGCACCGAGTATCCTTTCAGGTAACCCGAGTGATCCGTCGAGTCTTTCATTCAATCTGCCCACGAATTTTTGCTCGAACATCTATGTAGCGCCACAGGATGTGACAAATCCTGTCTCCGTTGAGTTTACTCGTTCAGATGTAGGATCGTTAGATCTCGTGGGTTATCAGATCGGGGCGAGCAGTCCTTTGAGCCGTACGAATGGCTATGGAACGCTAACAACCTATTGGCGTATAGCTGCCCCACTCAAGCAATCGGTGGCGTTGCAGATGCAGTTGCAGGGGAGTGACGGACAAGACTATCTGGTGAATACCGATATTCCTGAACTCTCGTGGTGCCCCGCCCAAAGTTGGACTCCCGGCTCGATTGTGCGTATCACGAGTGAAACGTTCAACCTGCACAACGTTGCCATTCCAAATGGGCTAGCAAAGATGTCCATTGCGCTTTTACCGCAGACACAGGAATCGAGTACAATAGGGGATATACACTCCCGCTTAACAGTGCACGTTATAAAAGCGTCTGGAATGATAGGAACAGCCAACCAGAACACAAACGTATTGCCGTTGATGTCATTCACTATTGTTAATTAATGTGCGCCGGTGGCATTTCCAGATCTCTATAGCATACTCCGCAGTAAAACGAAAGAGGATGTAGGATGGGCATTTATTTAGGTCAACTACCGCCCGCTGAAATTGCGCGCTTAAAAGCTGAGCTAGCGGAGACGCTGATTGCGAATTTCTGCTATCCACGGTTCTTTGACCATCGCACTGAGGCGCTACAGATGCGCCCGGTTGACCGTGCAAAACGCCAGGAAGTCTGGCTATATCTAAGCTCTGTTGATTTTACTGCATGGAGCCGTGTTGACCTGATGTCTGCTGATTTTCAGCATCAGATAGAGCGTCTCTTTATTCAGTTTGTTCAACGTAACCGCAATTTTTTTGGAGAGCAAGGCCGTCGCAGGATGTTCGATATTCGTGTTCAGATTAGTGCCAGCGCGACGGTCGTAACCCAGGGATTGCGCAATCATCTGACTGGTCAGAAACAGAGCAATCCTCCCTTTGGTAGTCCGCGCGCGGTTGTCTCCTGGGCAACGCCTGCGATCAGTGGTCGTCCTGAGCCGACCTGGGAACAGATTTCAGCTTCAACGATGATTATTCAGCAGCAGTTACAGGAGGTACGTGGTGAGATACGTACTTCCTCTGCTCCTGTCGCCAATGATGGGCGTGACGCTCGTGTTCAGCAGTCTGCGCCGACTCTGGCAAGCATGGCTGGCGCTATGGGAGCCGTGAGCACCAGTAGTTCCAGTAATCCTGTACAGACAGGTTACCCTGCGGTACCTAATCAGACTCAGAGTAGCAATGTGCATCGCCCAATGACGGCTCCTGCTGCGAGTGTCAAACCGAGCGGGCAGCCTGGCATTGCTGATTATGATATTTCGTCTGTTGTGCATCAGCCGACGATGTCGATTCCTCCGGTGAGCCCGCGCCCGGTTCAGCCTGCTGCCGAGGTCAAGATTCCTGTGGCTCCAGGGCAATCTGCATCGAAAGTACAATCAGCGCCACAGGCGTATCGTGGTTCGCAGCCACCTGTGGAGATGGCTCAGCCTCTGACTTCTCAGGCTCCCCAGACTGCACAACCATACGAAGCACGTACGGCAACACCGGTTGCGCGTAGGACAGAGGCAGGCTATAACCAGTCGGTGGAGCAGCCTGCTGCTTTTGTTGCACCTGCTGCTCCGACCAGGACTGCAGGTGGAGGGACTGAACTGAATGGTGCAGGGTCGTATGCTACAAATGGGACCGGGGTGAGGCCACCGACCTCCCCGTTGAGTGATACTGCTCCAACGCCCGCGGTATCGTTATCAGGTAGCGTTGCGGCCATAAAGGGATCTGCAACGGTTCCACGCCGTACCCAACCATCGCTACAGTCTGCTACCCAATCCAGCACGCTGCCCACAAGTACTTCTGGGCCACGTGACATGATGTCGGTGGGCGAAGACGATGCTGCGATCTTTGAACAGTTGCGTCATCAACTGGTCGTCTGGCTGCGTATCGAGGCGATCACAGCCGGTCTGGAGATCACGAACCAGAGTCCGACCCAATTGTTAGAGCTGCTACGCCAGCAAGCTCGCATGGATGAGACGCGTTTACAGGTCGTCTCCACCTTGCTCAATCTCGCGAATCAGGTGATCAAGACCGGCCTGGTTAGCGTACTTGATTATAAACAGGCATTGATGTTCCATTTGATGCATACGCGACGTCAGTAGTGAATATAGACTCTGTTACTGCTGCTCTTGTTGACAACTTTAGGTTAGTTGTATCGTTTTGAGAGTAGACCGAAGATAACATGTGTCACTCATATTGATGAGTGACACATGCCGAAAGTACTTGTTGCACTAAAAAAAGAAGAGCTATTTTTACAAAACAGCTAGAGAGATGATAGGATGAGGTGGATATATAACCATGTCTTATCTCTAGAGGAGTGCTTCCGTATATGAGATCTTTGATAACAAGGCTATTAAATATTCGCATTATTCGTTATGGATTGGTTGGTGGTATTGGGGTTCCAATTAATGATGGGGCACTTTTTATCTTTACAATGCTTCTGAGCGCGCTTCCACTCACTATTCACTTCGCACTCGTGGGTCACTCTTTCAGCGTTGATCTGCATTACGCTCTTGCTTCAGCGTGTGCATTTGAGGTAAGCACGACAATTAATTTTGTGCTTAACCAGCTCTTTACCTACCGAGAGCAAAAACTTACGAGACGGGATTGGATTCGGCGTGCCGCCACAGCGCAATTGACCAGCCTCTCCGCCATATTGCTCTCATTTGTAGTGGGTCTAATACTTTTCTATGGACTGAAGGTGAACGAATACATTGCCAACCCGATTGGTATCATCGTCATCTTCGTCTATGGTTTCTTTGTTTCCAAGAAGTTTGTCTTCCGACCAGTGGCAGCATCTACAACGTCTGTAGATAGTTCCCCCTTAGATGATAATGTTGAGATGCCGGTAAAAGACGAGGATGTTGAGATGCCAATAAAAGACGAAAACGTTGAGATGCCCGTAAAATAAACATAGTTATAAATTGCGGATCTGGTGCTGAAGTAGTTGTATCTCTATTGCCATATGAAAGAAAACGTACTGGCGTACGAGGTAGCAAGAAAGCCCGGCTGATAAAAAGCCGGGCTTTCTTGCTACCTCGTACGCTTTTCGCTCTTGCTATGGAGCGGTCGACGATGCTGAGGCTGTGATAGTTGGGAGCAGTTCTTTGAGTTGGACGAGCCAGTTCTGTCCCATCAGCCTGCGTGGAATGCGGATGACACTCTGCTGGACGCGGGCATCGTTGCGGAAGCGTCTGTAGAGGAGGATGCGATTTGGGATGACGTTTCGTTTGACGGTAAGCACAAACTCGTTATCTTTGACTGAGATAGCTTCATATCCTAGCTGACCGGCATTCACCTTTAAATGGACCAGTTCGAGCAGGTTTTGGACTGGCTCTGGGACGGGACCGAAACGATCAGTCATCTCAGCAGCCATGGCTTCGACCTGCTCAATCGAGGAAAGGTTGGCCAGACGCTGGTAGAAATTGACTTTAAGTGTGCGATCTCCTATATACTCATCGGGGAGATAGGCATCAATAGGTAGATCGACACTGGTATTGGCTGTACTTATCTCTGCCCGCTTGCCCTGCATCTCCTCGACTGTTTCGGTGAGCAATTTGCAGTAGAGGTCGAAACCGACTGTATTCATAAAACCGGATTGCTCAGCTCCTAGCAGGCTACCTGCACCACGAATCTCCAGGTCTTTCATCGCTATACGGAAACCTGCTCCCAGTTCAGTCGCCTCAAAGATGGCACGCAGACGCTTCTCTTGAATGGGTGTGAGCTTGGCCTCTTTCCCATAGAAAAAGTAGGCATATGCTTGTTGTGTAGCACGTCCAACACGTCCACGCAACTGATAGAGCTGTGAGAGACCGAAGAAGGCGGCGTTATTTACGATGATCGTATTTGCATTAGGGATGTCCAGGCCATTCTCAATAATAGTTGTTGAGATAAGGACATCATATTCTCCATTCGAGAAGCCGACCATGACTCGTTCAAGCAGTTCTTCGTTCATCTGACCATGCCCGACGCAGATACGGGCCTCTGGTATCAGCCGCTGAAGCTTCTGCGCGAGTATCTGGATACCCTGGACACGGTTATGTACAAAGAAGACCTGTCCACCGCGATCCATCTCACGGAGGATAGCCTCTCGTGTTATTGCGTCGTCGTATTCACGAATCGTCGTACGAATCGGTAGTCGTTCCTGTGGTGGGGTCTCAATGACGCTCATATCGCGTAGGTTGACCAGCGACATATGTAAGGTGCGCGGGATCGGCGTCGCAGTCAATGTTAGGACATCGATCTCATTACGCATCTGTTTAAGTCGCTCTTTATGAATGACACCAAAGCGTTGCTCTTCATCGACAATGAGGAGACCGAGATTGAGAAAGACGACATCTTTTTGTAGCAGGCGATGGGTGCCAATAATAATATCAACTTTACCCAGGGCCAGTTCCTCAAGCACCTGGCGCTGTTCTTTTTCTGAGCGGAAGCGGCTCAGCAATTCAACGCGTACAGGATAGGCTTTGAGACGTTCTTTAAAGGTATTGTAATGTTGCAAGGCCAGAATAGTAGTAGGAACCAGAACGGCAACCTGTCGTTGGTCTAAGACGCATTTAAAGGCAGCACGTAAGGCCACCTCTGTCTTGCCGTAGCCGACATCGCCACAGACGAGACGGTCCATTGGGCGTGGGCGTTCCATATCACCTTTGACTTCATCGATGGCGCGTTGCTGGTCTGGTGTCTCCTGATAAGGAAAGGCATCCTCGAGTTCCTGTAGCCATGGTTGTTCACTATCTGGTGGAAAGGGGTGTCCCTGAGCGGCTTCACGGGCTCCATATAATTGGAGTAGTTCGCGTGCCACTTCCTGTACATTCTCTTTGACCTTTGACTTCGCGCGTGTCCACTCGGTTGTGCCGAGCTTACTGAGTGCTGGGACCGCATCGCCCATACCAATATAGCGCGTGATGCGATCCAGTTGATCGGTTGGGATATACAACTTATCGGTTCCAGCATAATGAATGAGCAGATATTCGCGTTCTACACCGGTCAGATTCATTCTGACCAGACCCTCAAAGCGTCCGATACCATGTTCTTGATGTACGACATAGTCACCTGGATGGACCTCGGCGAGAAAAGAGGCCGGTGTTACAGGTTTACGTCGCTGGGCATTGCGCCGTTTGGACCAACCGAAGATCTCTGTATCGGTATAGATATAGAGTGCAAGTGAACGGGACTGCCATCCTTCATTGAGTTGTCCCTGGATGAGCGTAAGTGTACCAGCCTCTGGTAACTGGTTGATATTGGTACCCGGGCTTACCTCAATCGTCGTATCCTGCAGGATAGTCTCATCGCTCAGCATCTCCGCCATACGCCGTGCTTGCATCGTAACGATTACGATACGGTCGCGATTATCCAGTGCCTTGCGGCAATCCTGTACAAAGGCACGTAAGCGACCACCATATGAGTTCGCGCTACTGCAGACCGGAACAAGGTGTTCGGTCTCACTGTGGCGACTGGCCTCGTATTCATGTTCAGCGCTGGAGAGGATATCGGCGAAGCGCAACTGGCGGCGTTGTTGAATCTGTGGTTCTAGTTGCTGCCACGATATAAATGCATCGCGAAGATGGGCCGGGTTCTCTCTTTCCCGTTCGTGCTCCGCTTTAATCTCTTGTGCCTGAGCCTCCAGATTAAGGATACTGTTTTGTACCGCGACCGGATTATCTAAAAGGAGAAGGCCATTGCGCGGCAGATAATCCAGGACGGACGCTTGTGGATGCAGATAGGCAAGGTAGAAGGCGATATCCTCAAATGAACGTTTCTGCCGGAGTATGTCAAGATCACGGTTCCAGCGCTCTTCAGCATCGCGATGTAAGATCCTGCTATCCAATTGTGCAAGTTCATTGGCTGCCTCTGGACCACGACCGGGCAGTGCCTCACGTGCGGGTCCAATGGTGCAGGTCGGGATTGGATTGAGCGAGCGCTGTGTCTCTTGATCAAAGGTGCGGATAGATTCGATCTCATCGCCGAAGAACTCGACACGCACCGGGCGTACCAATGTTGGGGGGAAGATATCGATAATACCACCGCGATGACTAAACTGACCAGTATCCTCAACCTCGGCGACCGGTTCATAGCCCAGGTTATAAAGGTGTTCGAGCAAAAGGCTCATATCGCTCTCCTGTCCCGTTTGCAGACGGAAGAGCGTTGCAGACAGTTCTTGCGCAGGAATGACCGGTTGCGTGAGTGTACGTGCTGAGCAGATAACGATAGGTGTACGTTCGCGCTCGACCATCGCCATTAACGCCTGCATACGCTGCTGTGTGGTTAATGCATCGCCGATGAGTCTCTCGTAGGGGAGAGCATTGCGATCTGGCAGGCAAAACACATCGCTGGGATTGGGTACAAATGCTTTCAGCATCTCGGTGATCTGGGTCGCCTCTGTCTCATCAGTAGTCACCAGTAGGATGGGCTGTTTATATGAGACGGCAATGCTTGCAACGACATAGGGGCGTGCCGCTTCTGTCAGTTCGGTGAGTGCTGGGATCCCTTCAGCCTTTTGAAGTTTTTCTTGTAGGCGACGGAATTCCGGTCTTTGTGTCAGTAATGTAAGTAAACCCTGTAGTGTCAACTTCTTCCTCCAACAACAGACACAATGAACAGCACCCCTGGATGTTTGTGGGGGTGTCGTGCGCATTGCCCTTATTCCAACTCTTTGTTATCATACCGTACCAATAGGGGCAATGCAATGTCTTAGTGTACCTTTGTAAAAAGCAATAACGATAGTAGCATAGGTATTAAGTAACAGTGAGGCTGAGATTTTTCCAGAAATGTGGCAATGTAGATAGACAGGAAGGGGGCACAGAGAGTCCCCTTCCTGTCTATTGAGCTTGTTCTTCGGTTGCTTGTTCTTGCGCTTTTTGAGTTCGCTCTTCGGCCTTGCGCAAGCGCTCTTGCTCGCGCCGTTCTAGTTTGAGCAGTCGTTTCTCTTCGGCTTTTCTCTGAGCATCAGGATCGGTATTCAGGCTATTCATCGCAGCCTCCAGTCCTTGCTCCAGATAAAGTAGGACCCCATCAACTGCTTTACCTTCGCTAATCTCGATCTGGATCTGCTCGTCGACATTTGGCGTACCAAGCACATGATCAACAGCATCCATATGGGCATTTTTGGGTCGTCCGATGCCGACGCGCATGCGAGGGAATTGCTCGGTATGGAGATGCTGGACGATACTTTTGATGCCGTTATGTCCGCCGGAACTGCCCCTGGCGCGTAAGCGAATATGCCCCAGAGGGAGATCAAGCTCATCGTAGATGACTAAGAGATCATCTGGTTCGCATTTAAACCAGCGGACCAATTCACCAACTGCCTCACCGCTATTATTCATATACGTGAGAGGCTTGACCAGTACGACCTTTTCGCGTCCAATTGTACCATTCGCAATCATTGCGCGACCACGGCGCTCCCAGCGTAAGGCATATTTTGTAGATAGCGCATCAACGACGTGAAAGCCGACATTGTGGCGTGTCTTCTCATATTGAGCACCTGGATTTCCCAGGCCAATAATTAATTTCATAAAATGTGTTTTGTGTTAACGACCATATGCCAGGCGAGTTGCCAGATAAGGTGGCAGTTTCACCTTGATGATCTTCTCCTGTGTCTTCTCAAATGGATAAGGAACGCGGTAGAAGGTAAAACCGTGTTCTGTGTCATATATCATAAAGGCGGCACGAGGATCTCCATCGCGGGGCTGTCCAACGCCACCTGGATTGATAATAGCACGATAGCCATCGGTAGTCTCCCATGCTCCTTCGGGTGGCACAAGCATCTCATTGGTGACTTCTATCATGCTCTGGCTTAGCCCGAGAAGGGTGAGCAACTCCTCGATCTCCTGGTTCAGACGATCCTCAGCATTCTGAATTGTCTCCTCAGGCGTTGTAGTGTTAAAAGCATCCTCGTCCTCGGTGTCAACTTCTGCTTGCTCGTCAATGGCATCTTGCTCATCATCACGGGTGGTGGTTACTACTGCGTCATCCTCTGCGTCATCCTGTTCGGAGTGTGAGAGCATACCACGGGCTTCAGCCTCTTTTGACGTGATGATCTCTTTTAGCTCGCTAGGGGTTGTGACTCTGGCTGCGGGGATATCGTCAGCGATCTGCTGTTGCAAATCAGCGACTGCATCAGCGGCATCGGTCGCAATACTTTGTACTTTCTCTGTGAAAGTCTGATCTATCGCAGCGTGTGCACCGTTGTCCGACTCGCCAGTATTCTGCTGATGGATGTCCTCTGCCGTCTCGTCTGTATCTTCTGCAATGGCAGTGTTCTGAGACTCCTCAAGCGTAAGAGGCTCTGGATTTTGGGCGACAGGGACCTCCAATGGACTGGTAGGAGTATTTGCGATGGTATCTGGCTGTTGAAAGATAATAGGTACATGAGTATGTCCGACAAAGCAGTAGCGAGTATTGAACTCCTGGAAGCTACGCTCGGCTAAAACCTCAGAGGTTAAATATTCCCAGAGAGGGCCGTAGGGACTACCATGAACTAATGTGACATCGTCTTTGACAATGCGCTCAGGCAGGTGAGTCAAAAAGTCACGATGCTCTGGTGTGAGTTGCTCTGCTGTCCATTCTGCGGAGATACGAGCAGCCTCACTAAAGTCTTCAAGATCAATTTTGCCAACCGCTGCCCAATCATGATTCCCCGCAATAATAACATCTGTGCGTTCACGGAGTTTATCAATGCATTCATTCGGGTTGGGGCCATAACCGACCAGGTCCCCCAGGAACCAGAGCTCGTCGATTGGCTCATCCTGAGCTATTTCGTCGATTTTGGAGAGCACCGTTTCCAGTGCCTCTAAATTCGCGTGTATATCAGTAAAAATCGCGTAACGCATGCAGCAAACTCTATTCAAATTATATGATACTAGTAGGTGTGCCTATTTTACCATGTTTATGGCAACCTTACTAGTAGCTATGGCAATGAAAGCCCTCCTGGGTAATGTATTCTTGTTTCTCGTCACTCTTCTCAACTCTATGTGGTGCTCGTTGTTCCGCAATAAGCAAGCTTTAGCAGATATGATATACTGAGGTACTTGTAAATACACGCTTGTATTGTGGAATGACGATGACGTTTTTATACTGTAGCAGAGTGATAATATTGTTAATCAAAGGGGGCGTAATGGCACGACCTGTCACACTTTTTACCGGTCAATGGGGCGATTTAGCATTAGAAGAACTGGCTGCAAAGGTTAGCAAGTGGGGCTTTGATGGGCTTGAGTTAGCTTCTTCGGGGCTGCATTTTGATGAGACACGTATCTTGCACGAACCTGGCTACCTTGAATCCCTCAAGAAGATACTGGATAGTTATCATTTGAAGGTATACGCGATTGGGGCGCATCTCATCGGGCAAGCGACCTGTGATCCTATCGATCCACGCCATCAAGGGGTGTTACCCAAAGCGGTCTGGGGTGATGGTGATCCTGAAGGAGTACGCAAACGAGCAATTGAGCGTATGAAGGATATCGCACGTGCTGCGGCCAAATTTGGTGTACAGCGGGTGACTGGCTTCACCGGCTCTAGTATCTGGCATATGCTCTACTCGTTTCCGCCCAATGATTTTGCCGAGATTGAGCGTGGCTATGCGTATTTTGCCGAAATCTGGAATCCGATTATTGATGTCTTTGATCAGGAAGGGGTCAAGTTCTGTCTGGAAGTACACCCCACCGAGATCGCATATGACTTCGTAACGACGCGCAAGACGCTGAATGCCATCGGAAATCGTCCTGGCTTCGGGCTCAACTTTGACCCCAGTCACCTGATCCCGCAGTTCCTCGACCCGGCCGCCTTCTTAGAAGAGTTTAGTGATCGTATCTATCATGTGCATGTCAAAGACTCACGGCGCAATCTGAATGGACGTCGCAGTATCCTGGCTTCACACCTCAACTTCGGCGAAGGCGAGCGTGGCTGGGATTTTGTCTCTCCAGGTCATGGAAATGTTGACTTTGAAGCGATAATCCGCGTACTCAACCGTATCGGTTATCAGGGTCCGCTCTCCATTGAATGGGAAGACTCCGGTATGGATCGCGAGTACGGGGCACAGGACGCGATTGCCTTTGTGCGCCGTAATGATTTTGCACACTCCAGCGTCGCCTTTGATGCTGCCTTCAGCCAGCAATAACGCCGGATATCGTGTGTACCGTTACTGCCTGGAAATCTTTATTGGTCAGGCGTCTTCATTGGTAATGCAAAGCCCCAATTGAGTAGATTGCTGACATCTTGATCGCGCTGTTGCATATTGGGGGCACCTAGCACTACGCCGAGTAGATGATGCTCAGCGCGGGTGGCTGAGAAGACCAGGCAGTAGCCAGAATCATTCGTATGACCCGTCTTAATCCCTGTCATTCCTGGATAGATGCCGAGCAGCGTATTTGTATTGGTCCATGTGTATGTTTTTGCCGTATCCTGGTAGGTATAACTGGGTGTTTGTACAATTTGAGCGAAGAGTGGCTCTTTCATCGCAACTTGTGCCAGTGTTGCCAGATCATGGGCGGATGAATAATGTGTGAGGCTGTCATTGGTTAAGCCATCGGAACTGTTGAAGTGTGTCTGATAGAGGTGCAGGCGTTGTGCAAAGAGGTTCATGTGGGCGACAAAGGCGCTCTGTGAGCCGCTCAGCGTATCTGCAATAGCGTAGGCTGCATCATCACCGGATGGCAGTAAGAGGCCATAGAGCATATCTTTGAGTGGCATCTGATCCCCAACGGATAAAGAAGCGTTACTTCCGTCATCTTCGATAACGTGGTTCACGGCATCTTGATGAACAATCACTGGCTGATTAAGATTACCGGTCTGGATGGCGATGAGTGCTGTCATAATCTTGGTGGTACTCGCCATTAAGTAGGGCTGTTCACCATTTTGATCATAGAGGACATGACCGCTATCCTCATCAACTAAATAAGCGGTGGAGACCTCCATAGGAGGGGGAGTGCCAACTGCTGTCAGCACAGGTGCCAGCGTAGGTACGGGCGTAGGTGTAGGCGGTAGAGTTGGACGCACAACGACAGTCGGTGTACTCTGATTGGTCGAACTTAAAACCGATCCCAGCGGAGTAGTGATAATCCGTGAGCTGGATCCTGCAAGCAGAAATATGAGCAGGCAGCATACGAGCAAGATACCTACGCGCGTAGGAAAACGGCGCTTCATGCAGATTTCCTTTTTCCTTCGTCTAAGATTATTGAGATAACAGTAGTTCTTGCGACCTGCAAGGACTGCGTGGCGTGGATAGTGAGATTCAAAATGGGACACATCGATAAGTGACGCGTCCCATTCAGCGTTGATTGTATAGTACTTAGACGGTTGCCAGAGCTTGTGGCCAACGTGTGTGATAATCGGTGACCTGCTCGAAAGCATCCGCGATCCGCAGAAGAGTATCTTCTTTGAACGTGTTGCCCAGCAGTTGCATTCCAACCGGGAGACCTTCGCTAAAGCCGCCAGGGATCGATACGCCACAGATACCAGCCAGGTTAGCCGGGATCGTGAAGATGTCGTTGAGATACATCTGATAGGGATCTGAGATCTCACCGATCTTAAAGGCGACCGTTGGTGACGTTGCACTGACCAGTGCATCGACTGTCTCAAAGGCTTTGTCAAAGTCCTGCTTGATCAGTGTACGGATCTTCTCTGCGCGTTTGTAATAGGCATCGTAGTAACCAGCTGAGAGCGCGTAGGTACCGAGCATAATACGGCGTTTTACTTCGCTACCGAAGCCAAACTCGCGTGTCTTCTCCATTCCCTCCCACAGGTCGGTTGTGTCGCGATACGAGTAGCCATATTTGATACCATCGTAGCGTGACAGATTAGAACTGGCTTCGGCAGGTGCGATGATATAGTAGGCTGCGACGCCATATTTTGTATGTGGCAATGAGACTGAAACGATCTCCGCACCCATCTCACGCAGGCGTTCAATATTCTCTTGCACTGCCTGTGCAACGCCGGGTTGTGTGCCCTCAATCATATACTCTTCAGGAACACCGATACGCATGCCTTTGATGCTGCCATTGAGGGCTGCACCGTAGTTCTGGACATCAACCGGGGAACTGGTCGAGTCACATTTGTCATAGCCAGCGACCGCTTGCAGTAGGATTGCCGCGTCACGGGCATTGCGGGCGAAGGGACCAATCTGGTCCAGTGATGAAGCGAAGGCGATCAGGCCAAAGCGTGAAACACGTCCATAGGTTGGTTTGAGACCAATCAGGTTACAGAGCGCACCCGGTTGACGAATCGAGCCACCGGTATCACTGCCATAGGAACCCATCGCCATCCCTGCTGCGACTGCTGCTGCGGAACCGCCGCTACTGCCACCTGGCGCGCGCTCAAGATCCCAGGGATTTTTGGTTGGGAAGAAGGCCGAGTGCTCGGTTGAAGAACCCATAGCGAACTCGTCCATATTGGTCTTACCAATCATAACGATGCCAGCCTCATTGAGCCGCTCCATAACGGTAGCATTGTAAGGAGGCTTAAAGTGCTCTAGCATACGTGAGCCAGCGGTCGTCGTAATATCTTTTGTACAGATAACATCTTTGATCGCAATTGGAATACCGGTCAGTGGATGTACATTCTCGCCGCTAGCAAAACGTTTGTCGGCCTCTTGCGCCTGTTGCAGGGCCAACTCATCAGTGATCAGAGTAAACGCCTTCACCTGTGGTTCAACTTCGCGTACACGATCCAGGTGTGCCTGTGTCAGTTCGACAGACGAGATCTTCTTATCGCGTAGCAGTTGTCCTGCCTCATGAATAGAAAGTTTATACAATTCTGTCATCTAGCCTATGCCTCCTCAAATACCGCGTTGACCTTCAGGCAGTTCTCATCCTGATCAGGCGCGTTCGCCAGTAGAACCTCTGGAGCATAGGATGGTCGGGATACATCCTGTCGCATCACATTAACGAGGCGTGAGGCGTGATCCGTTGGCGGGACACCGCTTACATCAGCCTCTTGTAAGACTTGAATATGATCCAGGATAGCAGAAAGTTGACTTCCTAAAGTTTCAATCTCTTCCTCGCTCAGTCCTAATCTGGCGAGTCTGGCAACGTTTTGTACCGTCTCGCGATCAATCATGCTTAAATCCTCTATTAGTAGACAGGAGCGACGTATCGTCGCTCGCCGTGTTCATCGATAGGAGTAACACCGGATTGGGACCGGCTTGCTCGCTACCATCTCATATGGAAGCCGCTCGCGTGTATCGAGGGTTCGCGCCACGTCGTTTGTACGTCTTGCACCTGCGCTGCCGGAGGTCCTTTGCGCAGCGACAGGAGTAATCGTTCAAGGGCCGGTCGGGGTCCTTGCGCGACGACTTCTACATCTCCATTGCTATCGTTGCGGACATATCCGTGCAGGCCCAGGGGCTGGGCTTCTTGTATTACAAAATAGCGAAAGCCAACTCCCTGAACATCTCCGACTACGACTGCATAGAGTTCTTCTTTTGAGTTCTGGTTGTTCTGGCTCATGACCCCAATCATAGCATAGACTCGCCTTTGCGAATAGCCCCTTTGTCTGCTCGTTTCATGCGTTTAACCCGATGAATCGTTTCTCTTCTAGAGAGGTCGCTTGAAAGATATGTATGGGAAAAGTAGCCTACAACAAAGTTGCCTATCTACCGTATGTATATAGGGACCTTTACGTAATTGTGGTACGATGCCTCTTATATAGTGGATAAAAGTAGATAGAGTATAGCGTCCTTTATTATGTATAAGCGAACGAGCATAGTGTATCAGCCTTAATGTACAAGCTAAAGTTATGTCGCATAAGCTGGCTCCACTTTTCTATGTGAGTAACAAGCTTTTTCTCGCGCTCATGCTCTATTTTGTAGAATCCTGTATATATTGTGTATACTGTCACTACGCGAATACGCTAATACATATATTTGTTATCAGGGAGTTATAAATGCAGTCAGTACAAGATCTGGCTTCCGCAGTACAGCGTGTAATTGGCAATGTGGAACGTGTGATTGTGGGGAAGGCCGAGCCAGTAACTTTTAGCTTGATCGCGGTAATCTGCCAGGGACACATTTTAATTGAAGACGTACCCGGTGTGGGCAAGACAGTGCTTACCAAAGCGATTGCTCGCTCCATCGGTTGTTCATTTAAGCGCATCCAGTTTACACCAGATCTGTTGCCCAGTGATGTCACTGGTGTCTCCATTTACAATCAAAAGTCCAGTAACTTTGAGTTTCGCCCGGGTCCGATTATGGCCCAGATTGTCCTGGCCGATGAGATCAACCGTGCGACCCCAAAGACGCAGTCGGCATTGCTGGAGGCGATGGAGGAGGTGCAGATCACGATCGATGGGAACACGTATAAGTTGCCAAGACCGTTTATGGTGATGGCAACCCAGAACCCGATTGAGTACGAAGGAACGTTTCCTCTGCCGGAGGCGCAGCTTGACCGTTTTATGATGGGCATACAACTGGGCTATCCGAAGCCAGCCGATGAGATCAATATTTTGGATACCCATCAGCTGCGTCATCCGTTAGATGACCTGGAACAGATTATGACCGCTGAAGAACTGATCTTTATTCAACAGCAGGTGCGCACGATCCATGTCGATGCATCCATTCGAGAGTATATCGTCGCGTTAGTGAATGCGACGCGTCACCATCAGAATATCTATTTAGGTATCAGTCCTCGTGGTTCACTGGCACTGCTCCGTGCCGGACAGGCACTGGCAGCAATTCAGGGGCGCGGATATGTGATACCAGATGATGTAAAGATGCTTGTGAAGCCGACGCTGGCTCATCGTATTATTGTGACTCCTGCTGCCCGTGTGCGCTCGATTACACCAAATGCAATCCTTGACGAGATCCTGCAATCGGTTGCGATACCGAATGCATGGGTTGGTGGTGGAAAGGGGCGCTAGACTATGCGGCCCTGGCAAGTTGTCATTCTTGTTATTGTACTCGCCTTCTTCGCGGTCAGTAGCGGTTGGAAAGTGCTTTATATTCTGGCCTATGTGCTCGTGGCGTTGCTGGTGTTCTCCTGGTTCTGGTCTCGGCTTAGTCTGCGTAAGCTAGAGTTTCAGCGTACGGCAAGTAGTGGACGTGTCCAGGTTGGTGAGACATTTGACGAGCGCTTGATCCTGGATAATCTGAGTACATTACCCAAGCTCTGGGTGCAGGTCTCCGATGGTTCTGATCTGCCTGGTCATCGTGCTGGCTATGTGGCGAGTATGGGTGGGCGTAAACGTGCACTCTGGCGGGCACGTTGTCGCTGTCTGTTACGTGGGCGTTTTACCTTAGGTCCAGTCGTCGTTACCAGTGGTGATCCGTTTGGACTTTTCTCGCAGCAGAAGACCCTGGCCGGCACGCAAGATCTGTTGGTGCTGCCTCGTGTCTATGATCTATCACGTTTTATTCTTTTTACCGGTGGCTTACCTGGACGGGGAAATAGCTCTCGTCGTGCACTTCAGGCCACTACGAATGCAATGACGATTCGTGAATACGTTTCCGGTGATGCGTTAAGCCGTATTCATTGGCGTTCGAGCGCACACTTCAATAAATTGATGGTCAAAGAGTTTGATCTGGATCCGGCGGTCGATGTCTGGCTCTTCCTCGATCTGCATGAAGATGTGCAGTCTGGTGAGGGCGTTCATTCGACTGAAGAGTATGGTGTGACGATCGCTGCTTCGATCGCTATTCATCTGTTGCAGCAGGGTCTTGCTGTTGGTCTGGTTACGAATGGGGAGAAGCGTGAGTTGTTGAATCTGGATCGTGGTGATCGCCAGGTTGAGCGCGTGTTAGAGCTACTGGCGGTGGTGACAGCCGGACCCGGTCCCGATTTAAAAGAGGCGTTGTCTATGGATGGTTTTCACTTTGGGCGTAATGCGGTCGCTATTGTGATCACACCATCGAACTCGCAAGATTGGCATGGCAGTCTGCGTCACTTGCAAATGCGTGGCGTACAGGTTGCAGTTGTCGGCTTACACGCTGCCACCTTTAATGATCAACCCGCTGACGAAGATGCTCTGGCATTGTTAGAGGGTGCAGGTGTACCGATAATACGGGTAAATAAGGGCGATGCAATCGCTCAGGTGCTGGAAAGCGGGTCCGATGCGTATGCTGTAAAACGGAGGTAACCTCGATGCGCGATGCGGCGGTCGATCGACTTGCTAAACTTATTGAAGATTCTGCTGTACGTAAAAAACGGCAGATAGAACGTCCTCCTGAATTGGATGGGCCGCTAGGGCTTGCTGAAGGTTTTTTCTCGCTCTTTCTTTTGCTGCTGGTCGTGTGTTGTGCTATCTGGTCTATTCAAGCAGCCGCGTGGATTGATAATTTGCAAGTGTTGACGCTGGACACATTGATCGCTATCATTTTTGGAACCTGGTCTGTGAAGCAGCATCGTTTTGCCTCCCGCTGGGTGTACGGTATCGGTGCCGGGTTAGCGCTGCTGCTTGCTCTGTGGCAGACCATTGCTGCCTTTGATAATGACTCTATTAAAGCATTCATCGTCAGTATTCAGCAGTGGTTGCAGGTGACGTCTAGCGGAGGGCATAGCCAGGATGAGTCTCTGGTAATGCCATTTATTGTACTTGGTTGCCTTATGCTAGCATGTGTGAGTGCGATCGCTCTGTATCGCTGGCGTAAGCCCTGGTTGGTGATCCTTTTCAATATTCCTATTCTTCTATTTAACCTCAATTTTCTTACTGATACGTATATCTTCCTGCTTTTCCTCTTCCTTGCAGCAGGATTATTGCTGGTCCTACGTTTTAACCTGTTTGAGACGGTAATGCGTTGGGATCTGCTCAATCTACGCTATAGCGAGGAGTTGGGCTGGAGCGTTATGCAGACAGGCCTGGCTATTATTACTGCTATCTTGATCCTCTCCCTGATCTTACCTGGCAGCTATTTGAATCCGTCTCTGAGCAATCTCTGGTTGATGAAAGGGAGTCCACTGGCACTGGTTCAGTCGGCGTTAGGACGGGTGACGGGGGTGCAAGGGGCCACGACAGCAGCACCTAATCATGGCAACTTTACTGATGCATGGTCTTTAGGAGGCAATCCAAATCTTACGCAAGATGTGGTCATGAAGGTACAGTATAGTGATCCTAATGATCCACAATATCTGGCTCTGGTCAACTATGATACCTATGATTATGGTTGGGCGATCGATTACGCGCCTGCTGATGAGAAGTATGCGATCAAGACGAATGAGGTGCTTACCCCTGAAGCACTGGCGACGCATACTGTGAAGCAGACTATCCAGGTTGTCTCATCCCCTCAGGAACAGCAACCCTATATAGTTGGAGCCTCACAGATTATCTCGCTCTCCCTTCCATCCTATATTGTGGAAGGGGCAGGTGGGAACGTTGCCTGGTTAGGTAACAATGTCAGCATGAATACCGGTCTGCACTATACTGTAACGTCGGCTGTTTCTTCGGCCGATGAGGATGAGTTACGTGAAATCCCTATGCCGGCCAATGCGCCCAGGCAACTTCCTGGCAATCATGGCCCAGAACAGGACACCCCTGTAGAATACTTTAGCCCATCGATTGTCACTGATTTTACCATGGTCTCACCAGCCTTGACACGTGATGGGCGTATCAAGGCACTGGCCGAGTCGATTGTAGCGCATGCCCATGCTCAGACCATGTACGATAAGACCATTGCACTGGAGACGTACCTGCGTACAAACTATAGCTATAGTACCGATATCCATCCTCAAGTAAGTATGGATCCTATACTCTGGTTTCTGTTTGCGAATCCTGATAAGGACGGCTATTGTAACTATTTCTCGACGGCAATGACGTTGATGGCACGTTCACTCGGCATTCCGGCTCGCGAAGTTGTTGGCTATACCAGTGGAACGCAAGAGAATAACGAATATGTGATTCGGGGGACCGACGCTCATAGCTGGACACAGATCTATTTTGCAGGTTATGGCTGGATTAACTTTGAGCCGTCTGCATCCTTTAAGACGTTTACTCGTCCGGTACTGCACCAGTTCTCTGCCAGTACGGTTACTTCAAATGGGACCAGTGGTTTTACACCCCCCACAACTCAGGCGCAGAATGTACAGCACAAGCAAAACACTGGTGGCAATGGTAGCGGCTCTAATAGTGTAGCAGCGCGTATTCAGCAGCAGTTGGCGGTTGGGATAGATATTGTCTTATGGCTCTGTCTTTTTCTGTTTGTAGGCGGTGTACTCTTCTTCTATCTATGGTGGCGACGTCTCTTCCGGCACTATAGTCTGGCTGCTCAACTGTATGGGCGTATCTGCATGCTCGCTGAATGGGCTGGTCTGGAGCGCCAGATCTCACAAACGCCGTACGAATATTTACACGAGGTCTCTTCTGCCGCACTTAGAGCGCCGGATGAAGTTGTCGCTCTGGAACGCCTGGGTCATATCTATGTACGTGAACGTTGGGCGGCTCCAGATAGTGAAGAGGCCCGATCACCTGGTGGCGAGAGTTCAACTTTACCAGGTGTCTGGCAACTCTTACGACCACGACTTTATCACTATGTTGCACAACATCCATTTTTCTTATGGCATGCGACCTCTGTTGCTATGCATAACGTGCTGACCTTATTGCAACGCCTGCGATTTCACCGTAAGTTGCAGTAATGTACGAACCGCAGTTTTGCGGATGGAAATAATCAATTCACAGCAATGAACCCGCTGGAAGCCACGGTATTTCAATCCGTGGTAAAGCGGGTTTGCATGGCTTTAGCCCTTGCAGCACCTTCAATATTCAACACTGTTCATTTTTTTACAATCCTGTGAATGTGTGATAGAATACAACGTATGAAAACAGTGATATCTGCAAAGCTCAAACTGAATACGACTCCAGAGCAGTTTCATCAACTGCGTGCTACTCAATTGGCATATCGAGACGCTCTCAATTTTGTGAGTCACTATGCATTTGAACATGATAAGATGAGCAATAAGGTTGCTTTGCAAGATGGAACCTATCATGATCTCCGCGCTCGTTTTCATCTGCCCTCTCAAATGGCTTGTAGCGTTCCCAGACAAGTCGGCGCAACCTACAAGGGATTGTGGACAAAGGTCAAAAAGAATACAGCGGATCGCAAGGCAGGTCGTACGAAGAAGCGATACAAGGGACTTGATCATGCTCCAAAGTATGTATCTCCTACCCTGACCTATCAATACCAGAAAGACTACAGTTTTAAGACTGACAATTATGTGAGTATTCTGAGTCTGGAAGGGCGTGTCATTGTTCCCTATACTGGATACAATCAACATGTTGCCTTGATCCAAAGGGGGGCTGAAATCGGTGCTGCCAAACTGTGGTACGACAAAGCCAAGAAACAGTTCTATCTGCTGGTTTCTCTTGAGATTGAGATAGCGGACCCAACACCAGCAACCCATAGGGGTATTGTCGGTGTTGATGTGGGTGTTCGCTACCTGGCCGTAACCAGCACGACAAGGGGAGATCGCTCCTTTCATTCTGGCAAGAAGATAGTTCCCAAAGCCAATCATTATGCGAGACTGAGAAAGCGTCTGCAAAGAAAAGGCACTCGCTCTGCTACCCGCCGTCTGGTGGTGATTAGTGGACGAGAGAGACGGTTGAAAGCTGACGCAAATCATGTGGTCTCTAAGCGCATTGCCACACGACACCCCAATAGTCTGATTGGATTGGAAAGTTTGACAGACATCAGAGATCGAACCAGGCGCAAGCATGGCAAACGTGCGAGCAAGAAGCAGAGGAAAGCCAATGCAGTCTACTCCAAATGGTCCTTTGCTGAGTTGCAAGGCATGATAGCATATAAGGCCCTGATGCAGAGTTCGATGGCAATCAAGGTCGATGCTAACTACACAAGCCAAGCGTGTCCGATGTGTGGACATACCTGCCCTGAGAATCGTCCTCAAAAAGGTCTGATGTTCATCTGTCAAAACTGCCATTATACGTTACACGCCGATCTTCTCGGTGCCAAGAATATCACGATGCGAACGTTGCTCGTTCGGCAAGACTGGACGAGTACGGGCATATTGTCAGAATGCCCTGATGTGTCAGACAAAGAAGCCAAAGCTGCACGCCTGCGAAGGTATGCAGAGTTGCGGTGGAGTCTAGACACAAGCCCCTCGGATTTATCCAGGGGTATTTGACTTGACCAAACGCAACAGTTTGCGTACACTATAGATTGCGGCCTCCTGTCTTGCATGCTGTAGGCTGCAACCTATAGTTGTTGTTGGTAGGAGGAAACTATGCCTGAGAATGAAATAGTAGCGTCTTCGGAGCACACACTGATTCCGATTAGCCCGGCGGAAAAATATGACCTTGTGATCCCTGGTGCACCACCGGTTAAACATCAAACCTTAGATCTGGCACGCCATATTGCCGCTGACCCCGATGATAAGCGTTATGTTGTTGCAACATACACTGATACACGCCTGGGCCGCGGTATTGTAACCTCGGTCTTTCCGCAGCAGAATGGGTATATGACACTTGTACGCTTGCCTGTCTGTGAGTTCAGTACTACTGACGAAGAGAAGGCTTTAAAGCGTCATCGAGATGTGATTGTAGCCATTCAACAAGGGAAGCTCAAGAAATATTTGCAAGAGAGCAAATAAGCGCACGTGTTACTTGAAAAGACGTATGTTTACTTCTTGACAAATAGCGAGCTTATTCCGTATACTTAGCTTACTGGGGATTGCACATGCAATCCCCATAAGTTACCATCCCATCTTATATTACATTGATACATACTACTGAATCAAGCGACACAGAGAAAACTTCAGGAAGGAGATGTTGAGCATGTTACGTATCCATTGCACAATTCAGCATATACTTGCTGCTTATAAGCAGACATATGCTGTCTTTTTTGGCTATGATCGTGTTCAGCATGGCAATCCTGGCGTCGTTTTTGCTGGCTTTGAGGGAGGCTCTTATGGCTTCTTTGGCCTGCGCGGTTGTTTCATGCACCGAAGCGATGCTACCAATGAAGGGATCCGTGTGCCCATCTTCCGAGGGAGTCCACCATGTGTGACTGTATAAGAGCGAATGTAACCCCTCAACCGTGGGCACTGGAGAAATGAAGATCCAGTTCCACGGTTTTTTATTTCTCATTTTTTCTTCTGAATGCTCAAACATAGCATGAATAAAGTAGCTCAGGTAGAGTATCCACTTTAGAGCAGTAGCAGACGTAAAGAATGCGTAATAGGCACGCTGACGTGCAATTTGTCTCCAGGATAACGAATGTGCAGGCGTCACTGGTATCTCTGGCATCTCTGGTATCCCTATGCCGTCTATAAAATGAATGGAGCAAACATGAAGATCATACGTCTACGTAATCTATCTGCATGTGCCCCTGATCTATGTGATGCAGAGGCGATTGCATCACTGATAGGTAAATGTGATGATGGTGTTTTACGTAACGAAGCAGATATACTTACTGACTGGCAACAACCCGGTTTTGTACTGGCGAATGATGCACGGATTATTACAACGCAGGATAGGCGGATCGTTGGCTATGTTGCTGTCTACCAGATAAGAGAACAGAGTAAGGCACGCGAAGGATCAGATATCAACCTGTGTGCCTATCGGCGGACATCTGATTTTACCTTATGTTTTACGTTGTGTGTGGATCCGGATTATCGTGAGCGGGGTATCGAGACGCTACTACTGCGTTTGATCGAGGCACGTGCGCGTCAGCTGTTAGCTGTTCATGTACAGGGTGCCAGGACAGTGTCACGGATCTGTATGAGTCGCCGCGATCAAGCGCTGCGCTCTTTGCTTGTGCAGGACGGCTACACGCCGGTCTGGTATTTCTGGCGTCTACGGATTTCTATGGATCAGGTTGTCGCTCGCTCAACACAAGCTGAGCAAGAGCAACCACTCTTTCTGGATGTTGCATTGCATATAGGGGATAGAGAGCCAAAATTCCCTTCTGGGCCTCGTGAAGGCGAAGGGACGCCGAATCTTATAGGATATACTGATATGTATGAGGTTCGCCATTATGATGTCTTTGAAAAAGTGTTAAGTGAGGGCCCTTGCCAGGAGGTAGACCAGTCACTGCCTCTCTATAGTGCTGTTCATTGAGAACCTGTTACCTTTTTTGCTGCTAAATAGTCCTAGTAGGGGAGGGGTTTGCTCTTTCGCACGCCCAGTCAGAGCATAGAGAGAGCTTACTCTCTCCGAGTAAGGTTGCTACTGTCGGTATGTAGGGAAAGGGCCTGCAGTCCGGTTGGAAAGACCTGCTTATCTTTGTCAGGAAGGAAGAGACTGAAAGTTTGATTGCTGCATTTGTATTCATAACATCAACTGCTCCGGACAATGGGGCAGTTGACAGTTTGCGGTTTGTTTTATCGCTGCTTTTAATTCTTGCCATTGTATTGATTCTACTTGGTGCGGCTATCGCTCTCTATACATTTTACTCATATATAAAGTTTAAAGCATCGAGAGCAGATAGAATATAATCCCCGGAGAGTAGAGAGAAGATGAATGAACCGTCGTCGTTCAGCTGTTCCCTTGCTTATAGGGACCTTTCTTCAACGCGCGAACTCAGGCGCAGTAACTATTGTGTTGGGCCTGTTACTTGCGCATACGGCAAAAACTGCCGGGCACACTGTGACCAGTGTGCAAGTAGGGCTGTTACCAATTGCATACTATCTTGCGGAGTTGACCCTCTCTCCATTTCTCGGTGGTTTGAGCGATCGTTGGGGTCGTAAGAAATTTCTGGTAATTGGACCGCTCTTTGGCTGTATTCAGGCAAGCTTACTGCTTTTTACTCCGGATGTGAATCCGTTGACGTATATCCTTTGCATGCAGGTTATCGCTGGTTTTTCCAGTGCGATGTCTGTTCCTGCCGTGCTGGGATATCTGGCTGACTTTACGGTTTTGAAAGGGTCTCAACGTATTCGTTTGATGAGCCTGTATGAACTGGTGACCAGTGGTGGGTTGGGCGCTGGCACTGTGCTGGGTGGTATCTTATGGGACCGTATGGGACACTGGTCCTTTGTCTTGATGGCAGTGATCTATCTTTCTGTCTCTGGTTGTATGGCACTGACCCCTATGGTACAGCAGCATGTGAGTCGAGAGAAGGTGCATCTGACGTTCCAGCGCTACTGGTCTATCATTCGTATGCCTCGTCTCTTTATTTTTATTCCAGCCTGGTTATGTATCAGTGCTCTGCTTGGTATCTGGCTAAGCTCTCAACTTACCTTTATCTTATCTAATTCTGTGCATGTGCCGCATCAGCTACTGATGGGGAGTATGAACGGTCCAAATGGTGGACGCAGGTTGAGTATAACGCTAGGGGGCGTGGTGCTCTTCTTTGGCCTCTGCCTGCTCTTCTGGGCCTTCTTCCTGCATCGAGTTGTGCGTCTGCGCTTGATGGTGACATCGGTAATTGGTGTCTTGCTGACCTGTATTGCGCTCTGGGGCCTCAATCATCGTGGTTCGAATACGACATTACTATTGGCCTGGGTTCCCCTCTTATTGATAGGCATTTTTGCGGCTTCAAGCTTCGCGCCTGCCGCGCTGGCCTATCTTGCGGATATTTCGGAGGATGCGGCACGAGATCGCGGTATGGTCATGGGACTTTACTCGATCTTCCTTGGCGTTGGACAGATAGTGGGGAACGGCCTGGCTGGTCTCTTTGCGCGTCGCTTTGGCTTTGACGGATTGATCTATCTGACGGTGCTGTTGGCTTGTGTCGCGCTTATCTCTTTAGTATGGCTTGTTATGCAGGATCGGAAGCTTGGTGGCAAGAGCAGGCTGGTAACGAGATAATTCCTCTGTGTTTACCCGGCCTGCTCTTACAGTGATGTTGTCAGGTCTTCTGTCGCTGTCGCTATCCTCTGCGTACTACGCGTTCGATATCACGCTGGACATCGCGTTTAGCGATAGCCTCACGCTTATCGTAGAGCTTTTTACCACGGCAGAGACCCAGTTCAACTTTGGCATGTCCACCCTTGAGGTAGAGCTTGAGCGGAACGAGTGTCAGTCCCTTGGTCGCGATACGCGCCTCAAGTTGATTGATCTCGCGACGATGGAGCAGTAGCCGACGGTTGCGAATAGGATCGTGGTTATAGCGATTGCCGTGTTCATAGAGAGCAATATTGGCATTCTCTAACCAGATCTCTCCTTTGCGCGACATCGCGTAGGAGCCGCGCAACTGGACCTTCCCTTCGCGAATCGACTTGATCTCAGTCCCCATCAGTTCGATGCCTGCTTCAATTGTACGCTCTACTTCATAATCATGATAGGCCTGGCGATTCACCGTAATCACCTTGATCGGGACATGATTTGTCGGCGCTGTATTCTTTTGAGGTGTCGCAGTTTTCTTAGCCAATGTTGTACTCCTTTTCTCTCTTAAGGACGTCGATCTGCCAACCTGATACACTTTACGGCATATACAAATACTGTTCGGTTGGCAGGAACTCTGCATATGCAGGTTGTGTTTTTATCGTGTACTATTTTTATACGCCGTTGCAGAGGGTTGCGTGGTTATGTAGATATGCTGTGATAAACATCACTCGACAAAAAATGTGTTCCCATCATACAACAAATGTCGTAGTGAGTCGAGCTTATAGTTTGTTGCCTCCTGCTCGATGGTTTTTAGCTTGACGTAGGAGCGTTACCCCACCGTGAGATTGCTGTCGTCATAGTTAAGGGCAGAGTCCAGGAAGGTCACGGGGACTGTCTCTTTTTATGCCTGATATGGAAAGGTTCTATTATGTTTTACCGCCTGGGTAAGCTGGCTACCCGTTATCGTTGGTGGATTATTGGTTTCTGGCTTTTGACTGCGGTGATTGCGTTACCCTTTGCTCCGCAGGCCAGTCAGGTGCTTAAGTCTGGTGGTTTTTCTAGTCCTGATTCTGAGTCGCAGCGCGCGATTGATGTGCTGACACAGAAGTTGCATCAGAGTCAGACGATTGTACAGATTATATTTACGAGTCAGCGCTATAGTGTCGATGATCCTCAGTTTATCGATCAGACCCAGCAGGCATTGAGGAATCTACGCAGCTGGGATCAAGTAACTTCTATGACGACATTTCTGGATAATCCACGTCAGGTGTCGGAGGATCGGCACGCGGGATATGTGAATATTCAGTTGAAAGTTGATACTGATAACTCACCAAAGTTATTGCCTGAACTGAAGAGGCGTCTTCAACAGGTACCAGATCTGCAAAGTAGTGTCGGTGGGAGTCCGGTCTTCTATGAAGATATTCAGGTAGTGAGTGAGAACGACCTGCGTCGTGCAGAGTTATTGGCCTTCCCTTTTGCAATAATTGCATTGCTCCTTGTTTTCCGTTCGGTGATCGCGGCGATCCTACCCGCTCTGGTAGGTGGCTTCGCGGTGGTGATCTCGCTGGCCCTGGTCTTCTGGTTGGGGCATTTTACCGACCTCTCGATCTTTGTATTGAATATTACGACCCTCTTTGGTCTGGGACTGGGTGTTGACTATTCGCTTTTTATCGTAAGCCGCTTCAGAGAAGAACTGCGACGCGGACATACTGTAGAAGATGCGGTGGTGCTTGCACTTGAAACGGCTGGACGCGCGGTTGCTTTCTCTGGTCTGGCGGTCACCATTGGTCTCTTTGGCCTGACCTTCTTCCATATTAATATGCTCCACTCGGTTGGACTGGGTGGTATTATGGTGGTCTTGCTGGCGGTTGTTGCTGCCCTGACCCTGTTGCCGGCGATGCTGACCATATTAGGACTGCGTGTGAATGCTCTCCCTGTACGGGTTCCGCGTCTGCGTCGTGGCGTTGTGCCAGCGAATAATGATGTGACGCTGGCGGGCGAGATCGATGCGCAGCATGGCTATTGGTACCGCCTCTCGCAATTTGTCATGCGCTATCCGCTGCGTATCTTCTTTCCGGTTCTTCTCTTATTGATTGGCTTTGGTCTGCCCTTTTTAGGCGTGCGCTTCTCCGCACCGGATGCCTCGATCCTACCGGACTATGTGCCGTCGCGTGCCGCCTATAATCTACTGGTGGCACGTTTTAACCAGCGTGAGACGACGCCTATTCTGATGGCCGTGCAGACAAAGGGCAATGTGCTGACACCCGACAATATCAAAAATCTTTACTATTATGTACAGCGTATCGAGGCTGATCCCGCTGTTGAGCGTGTAGATAGTATTGTCAGCGCTGATCCTCGTTTTACGTTGGATCAGTATCAACTGCTCTATGCTCATCCTGACCTGATTGCTGATCCGTATGTTGGTACGTTGTTAAAGTCGACGGTTGCGGATAATACGATGTTTGTACAGGTAATCAGCAAGTATGGGATGGTTGATCCACGCTCGCAGACGCTCGTGCAGACGATTCGCAATACTCAGCCAGGACATGGGATCACAGTACTTGTGGATGGCGGAACGGCAGGCGATATTGATTACGTTAGCTCGCTGTATTCCGACTTTCCTATAGCTATTCTGGTCATCTCAATCACGACCTATATCGTATTGTTCTTCCTCTTCCGTTCGGTCCTGCTGCCTCTGAAGGCGATTATTATGAATACGCTCTCAATTCTGGCGAGCTATGGTGCATTGGTGCTCATCTTTCAGGATGGTTTTTTGCATCAGATCCTGGGCTTTACTCCGCTGGGTTTTGTCGAGGCCTCCAGTCCCATCTTGCTCTTCTGTGCCATCTTTGGCCTCTCGATGGACTACGAAGTCTTTCTGCTTTCGCGTATTCAAGAGGCATACTGGCAGACAGGGGATAATAAGCAGGCTGTGGCCCTGGGTCTACAACGGAGTGGTGGTATTATCACCAGTGCGGCGGTGATCGTAATTGTGGTCAGTGCCTGTTTTGCGACGGCAGATATGATCCTGGTAAAAGCGCTCGGCCTGGGAATGTCACTGGCTGTCCTGATCGATGCGACGCTCGTACGTGGTTTGCTCGTCCCATCGACAATGCGCCTGCTTGGAAAATGGAACTGGTGGATGCCCTTTGCCGGAATGCAACGCCGTCCACCTGTGCTCTCTGAAGCTACAGGAGAGATATTGACGACAGGTACAGATACAAAAGCGGGTGATATTCACGTTGGAGGCAAGCGATGAGATTTTATAAGACGCATAGATGTGCTGGTCTGTTGTTTGCTAGCTGTCTGTTGCTCTCGATGCTAGTGACATCCTGTGCTTTTCCAGGTCTGGCGACAACCTCTGCGCAGTTGCCAATAGTAAGTCAGCAGCCTGCACAGCATGCTTTGCCACCGATTCACTTTCCACAGGACGAAGGCGCACATAACGATCTGACCGAGTGGTGGTACTATACCGGTCATCTGGAGGCGAAAACACCAGACGGCAAGCAACATACATATGGCTTTGAACTGGTCGTCTTCCAGGCTATTCGTAGTGATTTACCAGCCGTCTATCCAGCGCACTTCGCCATCACTGATATTACACGGAACACATTCCAGTATGATCAGCGTCGCATAACAAAGTTTTCTGGTCCACTGCCCAATGGTACCTCGACCAATGGCGTAGATGAGCAGGTCGGTAACTGGTCGATCCAGGGCTTGAATGGTCATGATCATCTCGTCGCAAGTATGAACAACTATGCGATCAATCTGCAACTGGACGGTCTGAAGCCAGCGACACTCCACAATGGGAATGGTCTGATCACCTATGGACTGGGCGGCTTCTCTTATTACTACTCGCGTACCCGTATGAGCGTGCAGGGAACGCTCATGGATCACAATCAGCCGCTACAAGTGACAGGCCAGGCCTGGATGGATCATCAGTGGGGCAACTTCTTAACGCTTGGTGGTGGTGGATGGGACTGGTACAGCATCCAGCTCAACAATAATACCGAAATGATGCTCTACTTTATCCGCGATGCCTCTGGTCATACGGTAACTACGTATATCGGCCTGATCGACGCCCAGGGTCATGATACCGTAATCCCTGCGACGGCGTTGCACTCACGTGTATTGGGCTATTGGCGTAGTCCAACTACAGGCATCACCTATCCATCAGGATGGAATCTGGAGATCAACGATCCCCATCTGCACACGGCTTTAACTATCCAACCTGTCCGCAAAAATCAAGAGCTTGTCGTCACAAATTCGACCGGCAATATCTACTGGGAAGGAGCAGTAAATATTCAAGGACAGAGCGATGGTGCGAGCGTGAGTGGACAGGGTTATGTGGAATTAACGGGTTATAGCAAGTAATTATCGTTAATAATCAATATATATGGAAAGGAGAGCAGCAGTGTGCCGCTCTCCTTTCTAGTATGCTAAAATCCGTTTTTTACATTGTACATTTTTTGTTTGAAACCTGTGAAATCATGTTCATCTTATAGTATACTACTACTACGTGCACGTGCCATCAGCTCATCGACCGAGGTTGAAGATGTAAATAATATTCAGCATAGTGGACTGGTAGATTAGCGTGCTTATTACCTGTGTATTCTGTTCATGAGATGAATAGAGGTAGCATTGCTACTAACAATGTTAGAAAATGCAATAGACACAATCTTTTTATGTAACAATGTAGGTAACAGGATGACACGAATGTGGTATACTTTGCGCGATGACAAACAAATAACTCGCATGTATGTCTAGTATTGTGATAGAAATGTAAAAACATCTGTATGCTACATGTAATAATTTGCAAAGTCATTCGTCATATACCATAGAACAAATGCGATTACATACGTTGTTGTAGGGAAGGAGGGAGAGGCCTTGAACAAGCAAAAGTGCCCTCCTGTTTGTAATGATAGCTATTACAGATATCATTAGAACCTGGGCATAGGGCAATGGAAGCAAAAGTACATACCTCGGCACTTGAGGAATCAGCTATTATTGAGCGCGTTGCTCGTATTGTTTTTAGTGTGCGAGGAACAAAACCGGATTATGCGCGTCTGGCTGGTGAATTAGAGCAGGCTGTCCCATTCGATGTCTTTGGTGTCGTGCTTTTGCGGCACGATCGTCAGGCTGCACGTGTCACTGTCTGTCAACGCGAAGAGGATGTGTGGATAGCTCGCCTTCACCAACGCCCGTTATCTGATTCAATGTTAGAGCATGTCTTACAGGAACCGGTATTACGCGTGCAGGATTATCCGGAGGGACTCGATGGTTCACCCGCAGATAGCGGTGATGCCCTGAGCCCATATCACTATCTTCGCTCAACGTTGATTGCCCCACTGATAGTCGAGGATCGCGTCCTTGGTTCACTAGAGCTAGGGAGTACAGTTCTCGGTACCTATGCGGATCAGAACTTGCAGCGTCTCATGAACGCCTTTACTCGCGTGCTCGCAACAGCTATTGAGAGTGTGCAGTTGGGTGGGAACGCAGCGATCCAGGATCGTCAGCGCCAGGCTCTCAAAGACGTGACCTCAGCTCTTACTGCAAAGAAGGATCTCTCGACCGTTCTTGGGTATATCGTTTCTGGCGTCTCCAATGCTCTTAACGTCTCATCTTTTCTTTTCTTACGTGATCTCCATTCCAATCTGCTACGCCTGGGAGCTTTCTCAGGTTTAGAGCAAGCATCACTTGAGCAACTCTTCCACCCTGGTACCCAGATCAGTGAGAAGAGTATTATATGGCAGACCTTGAAACGTCGCCAACCATTAGAATCTTCTGATCTCGAGAACGATGAGCGTTATGTCGAGCAGAGTGTCTTGACCACAAAGCTTGGTCTGCGTTCAATTTATTGCTACCCACTCATTGCTGATGCCTCTGTCTATGGAGGGTTGGTGCTTTGTTCAACCGAACTGGGCGGTTTTACCCCACTGAAAACAGATATTCTTACATTGTTTGCAAATCAGGCTACGGTCGCGATCCATAACGATATTTTGCTGGCATCGGCATACCAACGCAACCGTTTTCAACAGACAATTGCCCACCTTGAGCAGCGGCTAAGTCATGAAGAGCAGGAGCTTAGTGCTGAGCAAGAACGTGAGCAGTTGGAGCTTTTGCGTCAACTACGTAGTGATATGCAGCGTACGTTTGGTGTCAACTTCGGAAGCCTTCTCAACTATATTGGGAGCTCTCTGTCGACGTCGCAAGAACGTGATCCACAAGTGACGCCGGATATCTCGATGGCAAACCTGAATGGCATCGTAGGCACCGATCAGTATGCGTTTCCCTGGTCGATGCCGGGTAGCGACCTCGATCAACAATTGCAGGTCACCTCCGCTGAAAACATGGTTCTGCTAGAGCATACAGCTGATTCGGCCCTTAGTAATGCCGCCATGCTAGGTGAGTTGAGTCGCCTGATCACACAACTCAAGCAATCTACTAACTGGGTAAAGGATGCCTGGTTCGTTATAGATACAAATGGTGTGTGCCGATACATGAATCCGGCTGCTCAGAATTTGTGTAAGATCAATTTGGAAGCGATGACCTCATCCTATAATAGTATGCTCTGGGGACTTACACTGGGCCAGGGGCTGGCTCTGCATATTGAAAATGTGTTTGCTCGTTTGTTGTCACGCATGCGCAACAGTGATGAGGTGAGTAGCTATCTCAGCGCTTTCATGCGCGAACGCGATTATGTGCATGAATTGCGTTGTGTATTGACCGAAGAGCTGCTAGATGCTCAGGCAACGGAGCAGGAGAACGCAACCGATCATTACTACAAACTGACCCGCTATCCACTCTATACGGAACAGGGTGGGCAACTGGAAGCTAATGCATTACAGATGCAAGATGTTACCGAGCAGGTCCGTGATGAAAAGAACCGCTCGGCTCTCTTTTCATCTGTTTCACACGACCTACGAACGCCATTAACCACCATCAAAGCCGCAGTCACTGGCCTGCTCGAATTTGGTACTGTCCTGGACGAGCAGGATCGTCGTGAAGTACTCGAAGAGATCGATAGCGAAGCGGACCATCTTACGATACTGGTAAGCTCGTTGGTTGAGTTATCGCGTATCGAGGTTGGCGCGTTTGATCTCAAGAAAGAGTGGTGCGATGCAGTAGAGATCTTTTATGGCGTCCTACCAAAGGTACGGCGTGTGCTGGGGAATCGTACGTTGCGCACACAATTTCAGTCGCATATGTCATTGATCTATGCCGATCACACCTATCTGGGGAGTGTTCTCTTGAATCTCGTGGAGAACGCAGCACGGCATAGTCAGGATCACTCAGATATCCTTGTTGCAATCGACATCTTCAAAGAAGACAGTATCGAGAAATTGCACGTACAGGTGCAAGATCATGGGATAGGGATACCGGAAAACAAACGGGAGCAGGTGTTTACAGCTTTTCAGGCGCAAGAACAGGGCTACGGCAATGGGCTCGCGTTGGCTATCTGTAAGAGGATTGTGGAGGCGCACCAGGGTGCTATCTGGGTAGAAGGGACAGAGGGTGGAGGTTCATGTTTTGTCTTTACGCTGCCTGTTCATCCACACTCTACGAAGCATGCGATAGGGGCGTAATAGCCTGTCCATGCTGATAGCCAGGCAGGAAACAAAGAATGAGGGAGATTATGTGATGGGTAGAGGTCTTGTTACGGCAGGTCCGTACACCTGCGGAGGAGGAACCGCTATGCGAGTGAAGGGGAAACGTATTCTGGTTGTTGACGATGAGCCACCGATTCAACGTATTCTCAGAAGAAACCTGACCGTTGGAGGGTATGAGGTTCTAGTAGCGGAGAATGGTCGGCAAGCGGTCGAAATGGTCAGACTGCATCAACCAGATCTTATCTTACTCGATATCTGTCTGCCAGGCGGCATCGATGGTGTTGACGTCTGTGTGCAGGTGCGTCAATTTACACAGACACCTATTATTGTGCTCTCAGCAGTGATAGAAGAGAAGCAAAAGATCAAAGCGCTGGACCTGGGTGCTGATGATTATCTGACCAAGCCATTTAGCAATGATGAGTTACAGGCGCGTGTGCGTGCCTGTTTGCGTCGTGCGAGCAACAAAGAGTCGAGCAACGAAAACGAACCAGAGGTCCTATCCAGCGAAGATGGATACCTGCATATGGACGTTGTGCGCCGTCAGGTGCGAGCAGGGTCCAGCGAAGTGCGTCTGACGCCGACCGAATTTGAGCTTCTGCGCCAGTTGATGCTTTATGCGGGAAAGGTTATGACGCACCGCTCACTATTACGAGCTGTCTGGGGACCGGAATACGGAGAGGAAGCTGACTACCTACGTGTCTATGTACGGCAGTTGCGTCTAAAAGTAGAAGAAGAGCCCTCGCATCCTAAATACATCATTACCGAACCAGGTATTGGGTATGTTTTCCGCTCGCAGGGAGATCTCTAAAATCCTTAATACAATTTTAATGCCTACCCGTGTTATTTTTATTACAGCCTAACCAATTTCGGCGTAGACTACTCTTGTAGAGGGGTTGTCTGGTTCTTCTGAGTAGCAGGAAACAATTGACTATCACAAAATTGTTTCCATCGCCGAATGAAGAAAGGCGGGAAAACCGGAACTGTCCTGTACATATGCCGCCAGAGTGCGTGCTATATCATTGTGTGTCTGTCCAATTAGATGTATTATGGTAGAGTAGTAGTACAATGCCTGACCACTGGTGGTGAGTGGGAAAGCAACCCATTCATCGACAATGAGTAGATGGAAGCTGACACTATAGGCATACAAAGCGTGATATGCATAAGAAAAAGACGTGGGAGGGAAGTATGGAGGAGAGAAAAGAAAAGCGGTATGTGTTTGGGGACGTACTGAAGCTCATGAAAAAAATAGCATCCACGATGTATACTAATAGAATTCCTTGTATCATGGATGACTGGGTACCTGATGATGCGCTCTCTGTTGTATTGATACGTTGCGCGGACTGCCCCTGTTCTATGATATAAGCGTATAATGCAGACCGCAACGCTCCTGGAGTTACGACATCCAATCGCTTGCCTCCAGGGTAGGAAGACTTGCAAGCTAGTCTGGTAAAGGAAATAGAAGAGTAATGGAGCAGCAAGACCGCATCATGGATGGAGATCTACAGACATTGGGTCTCCAATCCATTTTAAAAATGCTCGCCTTGAGTGAAAAGACCGGGAAACTCTATGTGACTTCGGGGCCAGAGACCCTCTCGATCAGTCTCCGCAAAGGGCAGATTGTGGGGCTTCACGAAGATGGTGTGCCGCAGCCTGACATGCTCGGGATGCTCTGTCTTCTTAATAAACTGGATCCGCCGCGAGCTCAATATATACGAGAACTTTCCCGTGGTGATATGCACCTCTCTCTCGCTCTCCTTGTAGAGCGTGGATGGATGGCAGCGACAGAGATGCAGCGCCGTCTGGAGTTTCTGGTTACCCAATCGATCAGTCATGCCCTACGTTGGGTCAATGGACGTTTTGCCTTTCACCGCCAGGTGATCTCTATGGAGAGCAAGATGCATCCATTAGATGTCGACTCTGTCTTGTTAGAGGCATTGCGGCAGGCCGATGAATGGGAAGAGGTGATGAGTGAAGGGGTAACCAATCTCACCCTGACTACCGTCGCCCGTTGGCTGCCGGAGGTGAAAGATGTGCGTGGTATCGGCCTCAATCAAGAGGGCATCGACGTACTCTGCCTGGCGAATGGAGAGCTCACGGTGCAGGCAGTCGCACTTGCATTAATGTTGCCTGAGGCGCGTGTCGCCCGTTTAATGTCGCGCCTGCTTGAACTCAATCTCATAGAAGTCGTAGACACCGCCCTGGAGACCGAATTGCAGGGTGACCTTTCCAATATCATCATCAAGTGCCAGTATCTGCTAGCGCAACAGCGCCAGTCGTCAAGTCCAGAGCAACATCTCTTAGGACTGGTTACCACCTTATCTGAATGCATTAACGGATTATTAGCACATCATGGCTCATATGCCCGCAATCTGCGTGGGCGTGGCAATATACCACAGATAGAGATCGCTCGTTACCTGGAGCGTCGATTCGCTCCACAGGTACAAGCATTGTCCCAGCAACAATTTCCTATTTTGGAGACCGCCACATTTCAATATGGTCGACTAGATTGTAATGATATCTTGCACCTGAACAAAGTCGTCAAAGGTGAGCAGTTGGAAGAGTTCTACTGGGAAGCTGTACAGGGTCTGGTTGCATTTTTACGTATGGTCTTTACAGAGCTTTTGCGTGACGAAGTGGGCAACTCGCATACAGGGCGTCAATTAATGGTCGCCTGGCGCATCTTTCTTTCTGAGATTGACCACGAGATGCAGCAGTATCAGATTTATCGTGCGCATCGTAACGCGCAGATGCATCGTGGTCGAGATAACGGATCATCATTAGGTGTTGTGCAGAATTGGCCACAGCAGCCCAACGAGAACAACGGAGATTTTTGGTCGCCTGAGACGCGAAGGAGGACAATCTAGAGATGGCTACAGAACCAACAGTACTGGTAGTAGACGATAGTCCTACGGTACGAAAAATCGTACAAATGACACTGCAACGCGAACATATTAAAGTGATTACTGTTGGCGATGGGCTGAGTGCGCTGACATCAGTAGCCGACGAAATGCCCGCTCTTATTTTATTAGATATACAATTGCCGAGGATGGATGGGTACCAAATTTGCCAGATAATACGCAAACACTTGCAGTTTCGACAAATACCCATTATTATGCTGAGTGGGAAGGATGGCTTGTTTGACAAGATGCGAGGTCGCCTGGCGGGCTCAACTGAGTATCTGACCAAACCATTTGATTCCGCAGAATTAGTACAAACGGTGAAAAAGCACCTTGCAAATTGGCAAGAACGTGCCCCCTCTCAACAAGAAGGTGCGCGCCCTCGCTTACGCTATCGCGGCTAGTCTCCAAAGACGAATGTGCCATGCTCATCATCTATAACGGGGGCATACAATAGCCGGATGCGTAGCCAGGACTTCCCAGTTCCGGTATGGCTTGATAGGAAAGGTTAAAGTGGATGCCTGGTCAGAAAATACTTGTTGTGGATGATAGCTGGACTGAGCTAACCATGATCGTCACTCCCTTGCGCAATAGCGGTTTTGAAGTAGTGACAGCTGTCGATGGTGATGAAGCTGTAGAGAAGGTATTCAAAGAACGTCCACAGTGCATTGTCTTAGATGTTGTCTTACCGAAACAAAATGGTTTTCAGGTATGCCGAAAGCTAAAAAGCTCAGAAGTGAGTCGACATATTCCAATCATTTTGTTGACGAGCAAAAGTACCCCGTTGGACAAAGCGTGGGGTATGCGGCAAGGGGCTGACGCATATATAACGAAACCTTTTAATGGGGATGAATTAGTGTCCAGTGTACGAAGCCTTATTTAAGGCTTCGTCATAGGAACAGAGTGGTGGAATGGATCTCCCTGCTCTCTGGTGTTGGTTGCATAGGATGCCTCTTGCTTCTTGTGCCTAAATGGAGTAAATCTTGTGTCCAGTGAAGATCAGAAAAAACGTGAAGCTTTTGCTGCTATTCAGCAATTAATGTCTCAGTCGCCTTCAATGGCGGCTTTGCAGATGCAGCTTGCCCAGGGGCAATTCGGTGTAAATGGCACCAACACTGGAGATGTTCCCCCTGCGGCTATTGGCGAACAGTATCTGGTATTCACCCTGGCTGATCGCGAACTTGCTGTGAAGGCTGAATTAGTGCAAGGAGTCGAGCGGCTCGCAGAATTGACGCCGGTTCCTAATGTTGTTCCCTGGGTCAAAGGTGTGATTAACCAGCGTGGTTCGATTGTCTCCGTGGTAGATTTGCGGACGTTTTTAGAGCTAGAACAGGTCCCCTATACTTCTCGTACACGTCTTCTTGCATTACAATGTAATGAGATGGTGATCTGTCTGGTGGTGGATGGGGTTAGCGAGATGTTACCTATTCCTGCTACAGCCATTAATGGAAACGTGCGTCAGACTACTATTCCACCATGGGCTGCACCCTATGCAACTGGTAGCGCGCTACTAACAAGTCGTGTAATGGTCATTTTAGACGTAGCGCGTCTACTCTTTTCTGAAAAAATGCAGCGCTATAAAGCTTAATAAAAAAATGTAGTGCAGCAGTTGTGGTGGTCTCTGTATAGATGGAGATATATATTTATCAATGGAGGTCTGGCGGATGAATCCTGATCCAAACCGAAGCGGTACGACGCTGAATGGCCCTTTTACTCTGGGCTTTGCGATCTCCGCTATTATTCCGGTTCTTGCTGTTATAATTATTGCTTTTTTGTCTTTTACTCTGGATCGTACTACTTTAATGATCGTCGCCGTTGCCCTTGCCGTCATTGTTTTGATCGCTGTTTATTGTTCTTATTACCTGATTGCTAAAAAAGCGGTGACGAAAAGCTTGACTGATATCGCTGAGATCTGCCGTAATTTTGCGAGCGGCGATCGTTCTATCCGCGCTTCGGTGTACGGTGATGATGAACTGGCTCAGTTGGCAAGCTCGCTTAATGCGGCTCTTGATAACCAGGGTTCAAGTCAGGTAGCCTCGGTTGGCGCGGTTGGTAACGATGCTGCGGCTCTACAGGCGCAGATCGAGAAACTGCTCCAGGAGGTTAGTGCGGTCGGTGATGGTGACCTGCGTGTCCAGGCTGAGGTAACGCCAGATACGCTGGGTGTGTTGGCTGACTCTTTCAACTATATGATTGAAGAGCTGGCGAAGGTCGTCGGTCGTGTACAGGCGACAGCTGTGCAGGTAACGAATGCGACTCGCCGTATTCTGGACCGTTCCGCTGAACTGGCGCAGGCGTCTGATACACAGGTGAAGCAGATTGCTCAGACGACTGAAGCTGTAGAAGCGCTGGCCGTCTTTATTCAAAATGTCGCTCGTAATACACAGATGAGCGTGGATATTGCCCAGGAAGCACTGCATAGCGCAAGTAATGGTCAGCAGGCTGTGCGTCAAACGATCGAAGGTATGATGCTGATCCGAGAGAACGTACAAGAGACTGCGAAAAAAATTAAGCGTCTTGGCGAGCGTTCTAACGAGATCGGTGAAATCGTTCGTATCATCGAGGACATTGCTGATCAGACAAACTTGCTGGCTCTTAACGCTGCTATTCAGTCTGCTATGGCTGGTGAGCACGGTCGTGGATTTGCGGTCGTTGCTGATGAGATTCGACTTCTTGCTGAACGTTCGACAGAGTCGACCAAGCGTATTGCAACACTGGTCAAGAGTATTCAGGGTGATACCTACGAAGCGGTTGTCGCTATGGAAGATAGCACGCAAGAGGTGGTCAAAGGATCGCAACTGGCAGATGATGCTGGTCGCTCACTGAACTCGATCTATAGCGCTGTAGAACGGCAGGCGCAAATGATTGAAAACATTGCTCGCGCTGCGAACGAACAGACCTCTGTCTCTGAAGCTGTTGCTGTTGCAATGGGTCGTATCTCTGAAATTACACGTCAGACCGATGCTGGTACGCAGGAAGCCGCTGTGAGCGTTAGTTACCTCGCTGAATTATCAGAGCAGCTACGTGCTTCAGTATCGACCTTCCGTCTGCCGGATCGTACAAATGATATGCTTGGCTCGTTCTCTAATATGTCATCTATGAACGATTTCTCGGACCATGGTGATCAGAACTTCCCGCCACTGGGCGGCGAGAATGAGAATAACTGGGGCCAGAGCTTCTCTGGGAACTTCCCTCCTCTGCCCGAGCCTGGTAATACCGGTTCTCTTGTTCCAATGGGCTCTCGTGGTAATCAATTCCCTATGAATAATCAGTATGAGGGGATAAGTCCGGCGATGAACTCAGGTATGTCATCAGGTGGTTTGCCACCTGTCGGTAACCCACCTTCGCTCAGTGGTGTACCCTATAATGGTGCTCCGTTTATGGGCGCAGGCGTTGGAGCGCAAACGAATGGCAATAATCAGGGTTTTGCTAGTGGTAATCAGTTAGACTTTGGTGATTTCGGCAGCTTTGATAACGCTCAGTTTAATGGTCAGGGCTTTGATGGTGGACAGGGTAATGCTGCTCAGAACTTCCAGCAGCAGGGTCAGCCTTTCTACCAGCAACCGTCAAATTCTGGGTATGCGCAGTTGCCTAATTCAGGCTTACTCCCTTCACCGCTACAGCAGCAGCAACAACAGCAGCAGCAGCAGGGACAGTCGATGGGGTCGCGCCCGCGCTGGCAAAGTGGCGTGCAGCACGACCAGAATCAGTAATTGTTCATCCAGGCAGACCTGTACTCTTCGTACCTCCCTCGCTTGATACAAGCCTGGCAAAGTGGTCTGTTTGAGAGAAGTGAGGTGTCACGGCATCACGTGTTACCAGGAACGCAGAGGGGCGATATGCCCTTCTGTGACCCTGGTTCTCGCGCGAAGGAGCTTGGAGAAGCAGAGCGCGCCATCGATGAACGTGACACCCAGAATAGTTAAGTGAGTACGCGCAACATGTCGAACACATTTGATAAACTATCCGTCCTCGACTCGTTTATCGAAGAGGTGAATAGCTATTTGCCAGAAATCGAGACGAATCTCGAGCGACTGGCTCAGTCACCTGGCGACATGGATGCCCTCGAAGAAACTTACCGCCGCACTCACACCATTGGCGGTTCCGCTTCCATGATGGACTTTCCTGGCCTGGCTCATGTAGCTCATGGCATGGAAGACATCCTGGGTGATGCTAGAGACAGTCTGATATCGCTTAATGAGCCCTGTCTGGGTCTCTTACGACGATCATTAGGCCGTTTGCATCAGCTCCTGGAGGGTATCCGCACAGGTATTGACGAAGAGGCTGTGATTGCGGAGGATGATGCCGATTACGCTCGCTATCGCGCTCAAATTGAGTCGCCTGCACCTGCATCTTCCGGAGTTGCTGATACTCCTATGGAGAGTAACGGTTTCAGCATGCCAGCGTCGCCTGCTTCTTTCTCTTCACCGCCAGCATCGTCAGTACCAACTATGCCATCGCTGTCGCCCATACCGCCCGTCCCTTCGTCGATCCCATCTTTTGACGAAGTTCTGGCTTCTTTTCGCACACAGTCGTCCTCGCCAGGTGAGGATATTGGTTGGCCTGAGGAGCCTGAACTGGTAACGCGCTTCGATACGACGACTTCGATGTCGCAGATTCCCCCGACTCCTCCAATTCAGTCCACACCGGCTCAGATAGCTTCTGTACAGCCATCACAGCCGTTGGAGTCTGGTCCGGCCTCTGTATCACTACCGCAGATCTCTCCAAGTGCACTGGATGCGTTGGTGGCTTCAACACGCCACTCGGCTGCATCTTTAAATCGCGATGGGTCTGTAACACAGGATCCGGAGGGGCAAAGCCAGTCAGGGCGTCAATCATTTATGCCGATGCAACAAGAGGGACTGGATGCGACTGAAAAGTCAGGGCAGCCAGTTTCCAGGGGAATTGAAGCTGCTTTACCACCTATTTTGCCATCAGCTCAGCAACCACTACATACACCATCGGTCTTTACATCCCCCTCTTCATCGTATGAGGAGGCTTCTAACAATGAATTTATGCGACCCGGACCGATGTTTGGATCAGTAGAGTTACCCGATGCTGGTTTCTTGTCATCTGAGCCAGCTGTGGTTCCCTCTGCTGCTCTTGTTCCGGCTGAGGCTCGCCAGGAGCGTGGCGTTGATCAGGGTGAGACCACGCAAGAAGTTGTGCTACCAGCAGCCTATGAAGATATGCAGCGTGAGACAGGCAATCTAGAGACGCAAGCTGCTACCTTGAAGACGGTTGTCTCGCAATTGCGCGATGCGATGGTGGTCATTGAGGGTCAGCGCAGTGAGTTTAAAGGCTTTTTAAACGGCTCGAAAGATGCACTAGATCGTATGGAGGTCTGGGCCGGTAAGGCCATGGGCTTGAATCTACGTAATAGTCCTGAACAGGTGCGGCGCTACCTTCCGTTATCGGTTATGTGGGTCTCTAACACCAAGTTGAAGAAGGTGTTGGACCTCCTGCACAAGATTACTGGAGGCGTTGAGCTGACCGATGAGCAATTTAACGAATCCCTGCGGCAACTTCATGCATCCATTCAATCTTGCGGTGAGGCCTTTGAGCAGTTGTCTGCTGAACATTCACCACAGTTTGATACAAAGGACGGTTGGAGTCCCTGGCAGGCCAATGTTAACCATGACGCGGATCACTTTAGCGAGCGTGTGACATTCGAGCGCCAGGGAGATCCTACTGCACTGCGTAGGGAGATTGAGTCTCAGGTACGTGAAGAGTTACGTCAGGAGTACGAGACGCAACGCACGGTAGAGCCGGTAAATCTTGAAGCGGAGACGCTCAAGTCTATCGAGGATCGTTTGCGTAGCGAGATCGAGATTAAGGTCCGCCAGGAGTTCTTAAACCAGATCATGAGCGCTGGAGATGATGCGTCGTCTCTTGCCAATCGTCTGGCACCGGATAGTAGAGCTACTGAAAAAGGTAATGGCAGTCAGCCCGCGATAGATAATGTAGTGACGAACGTCATGCATCCACCTACCGGGTTCTTGCCTGTCAGCTCGCCTGGACCTACCTCGTCGGTTTTTTCTCCCGCTACCGGTACAACTCAGCAAATGAACGATATCAACGAAGAGGCTGCTGAGATCTTCCGTCTGGAAGCTGAGGAGCATCTTCAGACGATCAGTATGCATGTAGCAGCTCTGGAGAAAGATCCGACTAATCGTGACCTGATCCAGGGTGTGCGTCGTGCAACTCATACGCTTAAGGGTGCTGCTGGTATGATGGGATTCTCAGCGATTGCTGATCTCTGTCACGTATCAGAAGACCTGCTCGATCTGGTGATGGAAGGGACGATGGCGATCTCATCCTTTGCTGTCAGTCTCATTCTGGATACTGCAGAGGCATTAGAGTCGTTGATCGTTGGCAATGTCACACCTGAAGTTGATATGAAGGTGCGAGCTGTCCACAAGCGCTATGCTGAGTTATTGGGCGAACGTAGCCCTGTAGCGCAGTTGATGGAACACGTCGATGAGGATCTGGATGAGATAGACCATCTGGTGCAGCCTGCTAATCAAATGGCAGACAATCAGTCCGGTGATGCCAGTATTCGAGCTGCTCGTAACGATCTAAGCGTTCGTGTTCGTTTGCAAAAGATGGACGAGCTGGTTAACCTCTTTGGTGAAATGTTGGTGAACCGCTCAGTTCTGGAAGAACGCCTCTCACGCCTGACCCGACTTGTCTCGGACGTTGTAGTGAGTAGTAACCGCCTGGGTGACGTTGGCCAGAAACTAGAGAGCCGCTTCGAAGCTGCAACGTTGCCCAGTGGTCGTTCAGTTCAGACCATGCCTGGTGAAGGCGATCATAGTCTGGTGGTACGTGGGAATGCTTTCCCCCCACTGTCGGGTGTTTCGGGTGTTTCGGGTACTCAGCATGCTTCTAATCCATTACTTCAGAGCGGTCAGGGCGGCACGAACCCGGTACCTGCTCACCTCTCTGAATTTGATGAACTGGAGTTGGACCGTTATACCGAGTTCCATCAGTTGGCACGTGGTCTGAGTGAAGGCATCTCGGACATGGCGACGCTAAGTACTGAGATGGATACAATCATTCGTGAGTGTGAAGGCGTCTTCTCACGTGAGAATCGCTTGAACACAACCTTCCAGGATCGGCTGATGAAGGTGCGTCTGGTGCCGCTATCTACAATGGTCCCCCGCCTCTATCGTGCAGCTCGTGCCGTTGCATTGAAGCAGGGTAAAGACGTCGAGTTCGTGATGGAAGGTGAAACTACCGAGGTTGATCGTACCGTCTATGAAGAGATCGCAGGACCATTGCTGCACCTGGTGCGCAATGCAGTGAACCATGCGACTGAAACGCCAGCTGTACGTGTGAGCCGTGGTAAGACACCGACTGGGCAGATTAAGCTATCGGCGGCGTACGAAGGTAATCAGATTATGATTACCGTGCGTGACGATGGTAACGGTATTGACCGTGAGCGTGTCCGGCAGACGGCCATTATGCGAGGCTTAATCCGTGCTGACCAGCATCTCAGCGAAGATGAGGTGGTGTCATTGATCTTCCGTCCTGGCTTCTCTACTGCTGGCGTCGTTAGTGAAGAGAGTGGTCGTGGCGTTGGACTGGACGTTGTTCGTGATAGTGTCTCACGTCTGCGTGGTACGCTCGTTGTGGAGTCCGCTCCTGGCCTGGGTACTGCCTTTACAATGACGTTCCCGACGAGTCTGGCGATTCAAAGTACGATGATGGTGAAAGTAGCGGGTCAACAATTTGCCTTGCCGACTGTCTATGTTGAATCGATCGGGCGTCTGGACGGCTTTAAGCGTGCGAACTCGGGTGGACAGCCAGCCGTATTAGTACGTAACGATCTCTACCCATTGCAGATGCTCTCACAATATCTCGCGTTGCCGATGCCTGCGGCGGTTGAAGAGAAAGCGCAGTTGTTGCTGGTTAATGCTGGTGGACATCGCGTTGCTCTGGTTGTTGATGAGATCAACGGGAAATCCGATATCGTGATGAAGAGTCTGGGACCACACTTGCGTGAGGTACATGGTATCGCTGGTGGCACTGTCCTTGGTAATGGTCGTGTCGTGCTAGTGCTAGATCTCAACTCACTGCTCGCTTCTAACTCAATGGTGAGTAACGCACTCTTTGGACGTCGTGATGTTGTTCCGGCGTCACCTCCGGCCTTCCAGGGTACTGCTGGACCGGTGAAGCCGCAGCGAGTTGATGTATCGGCACCGAGCAACCGGAGCTTACCACAGCAGCCGAAAACCAGTACAGGTGTCGGTGGTGAGCGTGGAAAGCATATCCTGGTTGTTGATGACAGTCCGAGTGTACGTCGCGTCGTCAGCACTATGCTGAAGCAGAATGGTTGGGCTGTTCAAATGGCTCGCGATGGTGTTGAAGCGTTGGAGATGATCTCCAATGAGACTCCGGCAGCAGTGCTACTGGATGTTGAGATGCCACGCATGGATGGTTACGAGTTAATTTCGACTGTACGTGCGCAGGAACAGTATCGTACCTTGCCTTTGATTGTCTTGACTTCTCGTGCGGCTTCCAAGCATCAGCAGCGTGCTATGTCGCTGGGTGCTAGCTCGTATGTTGTTAAGCCATATCAAGATGAGGAGTTGCTCAACACCATCAACTCGTTGGTGTATGGAGCCGCTACTCGCTAGCATTAAACAGGAATACCGGGAGTGAATGCTCCTGATAGGGGGTAAGATTCGAGAGTTGAACTCTCCATCTTACCCCCTTGTTGTCATTGATGCGTATTACAAATGTGATTGTTACTGGATCTAAAGTGTGAGGTAGGTTTTGTATGGGTGTTGAACGCGCAGTAACACGCTGGTATCTTCAGCGTCAGACCATCCTCAATGAGATTGCACAATTAGAACAGCGGATAGCTGAAATTCAACGTGTGAATATGCTGGCGATAGAGGTTACATCTGAGAAGGCACAGGTAATCGTCGCTACTACGTCTATCGACACTACTGCTGAGAGTGTTGAGAGCGCTAAGAGCACCGAGAATACTGATATTGTTGAAAGAGTCGAGCAATCGGCGGCGGAATCAGTAAGTTTAAGTATGTCGGTACTGCGGGTCTCTCTCTCTATCAAGCGCATTATTGCCTCTTCTGATCAGACACTGACCCCAGAGGTTGCAGAATTGGTCCGCCAGTTGCAGCAGGTTCATGCCAGGCTAGTGCTGCTTGGTCCCTGCCCGCGACCAATGATGGGATAGTGTTGCTGTCTCAGCATGCATTGCAAGAGAAGATAGCAAGAGACCTATCCGCACGTTCTGGTTATGCGGATAGGTCTCTTTATTGTGTATCCTTGTCAGGACTGATCGTGCTATGCGCGGACCTGTGTGAGGGTGTCCACAATATACCGACCCATCTCCTGTGTATTGACGATCTGAGCGCCCTCTTCACGCAGATCTTCTGTGCGATAGCCTGCCTCAATAACCTGCTCGACTGCGGACTCGATCGCCGCAGCCTCATCTTTCAGCCCCAATGAGTAGCGCAGAAGTAGCGCGGCAGACAGGATACTGGCGATAGGATTAGCCTTCCCCTGACCAGCGATATCTGGAGCAGAGCCATGAATGGGCTCGTAGAGACCAAAGCGTCCATATGCGGTCTCGCGTGTGCCCAGGCTTGCTGAAGGGAGCATACCCATAGAGCCAGCCAGCACTGAGGCCTCATCGGTCAAGATATCGCCAAAGAGGTTTTCTGTAACAATGACATCAAAGCTAGTTGGCTTACGGATCAAGTGCATCGCGCAGGCATCGACTAGCAGATGTTCAAAGGTTACATCGGGATATTCTTGCGCAACCCTGTTAGCCACTTTGCGCCAGAGCACTGAAGAGCTCAGCACATTGGCCTTATCGACCGAGGTCACCTTCTTTTTGCGATCGCGGGCTGCCTCAAAAGCGACGCGCAAGATGCGTTCAATCTCATTTTCCGTGTACAAAAGAGTATCGATCGCCTCAATCCCGTGCTCTGTCTCACGAATCTCGCTAGGCTTACCCGGTACCGGTGGTTCCAGGTGTCCATAATAGAGACCAGCAGTCAATTCACGGACAACCAGCATATCTGTACCCTGTACGATCTCAGCCTTAATCGGAGAAGCACCCAGCAGTGCCTCGAAGGCTTTGACCGGGCGTAGGTTCGCAAAGAGTTGTAGCCCTTTGCGTAGTTTAAAGAGTGCCTGTTCCGGTTTTACCTTAAACGAGCCATCATACCGGGGGAGGCCGCCGACTGCGCCAAAAAGGATCGCATCACTTTGTTGACAGAGCGCCAGCGTCTCGGCTGAAATAGCCTCACCTTCGGCTTCAATTGCGGCGACGCCAACGAGTCGCTGATGAAAAGTGAAAGAGTGGCCGAAGCGAGATCCGACGGCATTTAAGACCTGGAGCGCCTGCTCCGTGACCTCTGGTCCAATGCCATCGCCTGCTAGAACGGTAATCGTATATGTTCCCATGTGTTATGGCCTTTCTAACGAGCATAGCCTGCATGTATAGATGTAGTATCAAGGCTGAGAGCTCGCAACCCAACTGTCCTGCGTAGGGATCAATATGTACCAGTTTATCAGAGCTTGAAACCGTCTGGCAAGGGGAGGCGTAGAGAGAAACAAGGCAGGTAAAAAGGTGCGTAGGGTGGCTTGCTTACTAGGGTGTTTATAGCATGGCCCAACGAAACGTGCTATAATAGTGCGCAGATGGAGTGTAGATAACACAGCCCCCGTCTTCTGTAAGCACCCTACAAATAACTACCCTAACCAAGCATCGGTGCTGCTGAACCTTTGCCTAGGAGTGAAATTTATATGAGCAGCGAAATGAATGATAATGGGAAACTGGCTGGGCATCGCAAGGCGATACCTATCGCAATGGCGTCCGGACCACATGAGTATATCCCAGGAGATCAGGAGCTTCCAGTTCAGCTCACCAGCATAGCAGACATGTTGCAATGGGCACAGAACTGGGCGCGATCTAAGTCTGTGTGGCCTTTTAGCTATGGACTGGCGTGTTGCGCGATTGAGATGATGGCATCGGCACAAGCGCATTATGATCTGTCACGTTTCGGTTCAGAGGTGTTCCGCTCAAGCCCTCGTCAGTCGGACTTGATGATTGTTGCCGGGACGGTTTCGGTAAAGATGGCGCCTCGCTTGCGTCTTCTATGGGAGCAGATGCCTGACCCCAAATGGGTCATCAGTATGGGCCAGTGTGCCAACTCCGGTGGTGAGTTTTATGATAGCTATTACACCATTCAAGGTGTCGATACTATTGTGCCGGTCGATGTGTATGTCCCTGGCTGCCCACCGCGCCCTGAGGCGTTGATTGAAGGAATTCTAAAGTTGCGTGAGAAGATCGCAAAGCAGGGTCTGAAAGTACGCGGCGAAACGGAAATCGAGGTATAGCGTATGCGTGGTATTCTGGAAGGTATGGGTTTAACCTTTAGCCACCTCTTTCGGCCAAAGGTGACCCGTTTCTATCCATACGAGAAACCCAAACTGCCACCGCGCAGCCGTGGTCTAATCCAACTGATTGCGCAGGATGGTCTGGGTACCGAGTTTAATCTGAAGTGTGAAGCATGCCTTCTCTGTGAAAAAGCATGTCCTCCTCGTGCGATCACGATTGAGTATGAACCCTTGCACCAGTGGAAGAATCGTCCCTGGTTCAAATCCTACATTCGTGAGGGTGCTGAGAAGTTTACACCTCGTAAACTGTCGCCTGCAACTGGCACTTCGCGTGCTGGCTTTTACCAGACGCGCATCTCTGAATACGCAGTTGAGTACTTCAACAAGCCAGTAACGCCCTGTGTGGCGATGCCGGTGAAAGACGAGCTAGAACCCGCGATTGATCTGAGCAAGGTCGATGTCTTGCTGGATACATGGTCCCAGGAAGCCGGTGCATTACCGGATCTACTGGATGCCGTGATGGATCTCTACGGTTTCTTGCCTTTGCAAGCAGCCAAGCGTATTGTGCAGGCCCGCGGTGTGGACCTGAGCGATCTCTTTGGTATCGCGACAATGAGTCCGAAGTTCAAACCCGCTCCGGCTGTCAAGGGGATCACGCGTAACGATCAACCGGTACGTGGACTTGCCCCGGATACGCGCGGTGTGTGGGGAAATATTAATCACGTGAGACAGCCAGATGCCTAAGTTTGAACAATCTTATCGCGTTTTGCGGCAAAATACAGATGCGGACGCACGTACATTGAGTGCGTATCGCAGTGCGGGCGGTTATGCCGCGCTTGAAAAAGCTATTCGTGAACTGACCCCTGAGCTGGTGAACCAGCAAGTGATTGATGCGAAATTGCGCGGTCGAGGCGGCGCTGGCCGTCTGACTGGCGAGAAGTGGCGCATCGTACGGGAGTTAGATGACGAGCAAAAATATGTTATTTGTAATGCGTATGATGCCGATAGTCGCTCGTTAGCAGCGGCTTCTCTGCTGGAACGCAATCCTCACCAGGTTATCGAAGGTATTGTTCTTGCTGCCTACGCCGTTGGAGCATCCGAGGCCTATCTTTTCACGCGCAGCACATTCCAGGCTGGAACGGCTGCCTTGCAACAGGCGTTGCAAGAGGCCCTTGAAGCCAATCTTGTTGGGCGTGATATCCTTGGCACTGATTTTAGTTGTACTATTACTGTGCTCGGCGCGAATATGGGCTTTATGGGTGGTGAAGAGACGGTGCAGATGGCACTGATCAAGGGCCGCCGTGGTATGCCTGAGCAACGCCCTCCGTTCCCTGCTCGCTATGGCTTGTGGGATAAACCGACAGCAATTAACTCTATCGAGACGCTGGTCAATGTACCTGTGATCGTGCGCGATGGTGCTGCGGCTTTTGCGAGCGTCGGTTCGGAGATGAGTGGTGGAACAAAGATTCTGACCGTTTATGCATCGCCTGAGAGCGAGCCTCGTGTTGTCGAGGTTCCCTTTGGTACAACCTTGCGGGATATCCTCGTGCATGCGGGTGTTACACCCACTGAGCAAGAGCATCGCGCGGTGGTCGTTGGTGGTGCAGAGGGCGGTGCTCTCCCTATCTCTCTGCTCGATACTCCGTTTGATTTCGATCCACTCGAAAAGGCCGGAGCAATCGTCGGTTCTGGTATTCTAGAGCTACTGCCTGTCGAGACATGTATGGTTTCCTGGTCGATGGAGCGTAGCCGTTTCTTAAGCAAGGAATCGTGTGGCAAATGCGTCCCCTGCCGCATCGGGGTAAAACGTATCACTGGTATCCTTGAAGGGATTGCCAGCGACCTGGGTGTTAGTGGAGACCTGGATGTGCTGGACGAATTTGCTGAATATGTGCCTGATGGTTCGCTCTGTGGTTTTGGTGTACAAGCCACCAATCCGCTAAAAACTGCAAAGCGCTACTGGCCAGAGCATTTTTCGTCGCATATTCAGGAGCAGACGTGTCCGACCGGGACGTGTGTGCCTTTGCGCTCACATCGTTTTGTGACGAAACATGTCTTGCCGTAGTAAAATTACCGCTCTCTTGATTTTACTCTGCCCCTGTAGAGAGAATGAGACGAGAGAAGGTTAATTGATTTAGCACTAGAAACTTCGGAAGAGAAAGTACATGGCTATATCGATTCGCGATAATTTCTCACCCGCAACTCAGACTGCCCAGTTGCCCATGGTCCGTAACGATGTAGGTCACCCCAGTTTTACGGTGACTATCGATGGCAAGACCATGCAGGCATACCAGGGAGAGACGATCCTGAGTGTGGCTATCGACAATGGGATTCATGATATCCCGAACCTTTGTAATGACGAGAAGCTGGAGCCGACCTCTGCCTGCCGCATGTGTCTGGTTCATGTAGAGGGTGTTGATCGACCTCTGCCTTCCTGTAATACACCTGCTGAGCCTGGCATGGTTATTTTAACCAATTCTGATGAGCTGTTCCATCTGCGTCGTACCAACCTGGAATTGATGCTCTCAGATCACAATGCCTACTGTCAGCCGCCCTGTCAGGTTGATTGCCCGACCCATATCGATATTCCTGGGTATCTTGAGTTGATCGCTCAGGGCTCGATGAAAGAGGCGGCTCGCCTGGTTAAAGAGGTTTTGCCGTTCCCATTCGTGCTGGGCCTGACCTGTCCTGCCCCCTGTCAGAAGGCGTGCCGCCGCGCGCTGGTTGACGAGGAGATTGCTATCTGTCGTATGCATGGTTACGCGGCAGAAACCTGTCTGTTAGACGCACCCCTGCCTTATTTGCAGGACCCCCCGACTGGTAAGCGGATCGCGGTCGTCGGTGCCGGTCCTTCAGGTATGACTTGTGCGTACTATCTGTCACTGCGCGGACACGAGGTCAAGGTTCTTGACATGCAGCCGCAGCCGGGTGGTATGTTGCGCTATGGTATCCCTGAGTATCGTTTGCCGAAAGATATGATGGATCGTGAGTTCCAGCAGTTGGTCGATATGGGCGTCGATTTTCAGTTTAATGTGAAACTGGGTCGCGACTTTGAGATCGATGATCTGTTCGCCCAGAATTATGACGCTGTCTATCTGGCGATCGGTTGTTGGACCAGTAATGATCTGCGTGTTCCTGGTGAGGATGCAGAGGGTGTTGTGAACGCGATCCGCTACCTTGGTGACAAGGTTGAGGGTCGTCCAGTACCGGTCAAAGAGGGTGATGAGGTCATCGTTATCGGTGGTGGTTTTACCGCATTTGACTGTACTCGTACCTCGCTGCGCCTGGGCGCAAAAGTGCATACGATGTATCGCCGTGGTCGTACCGAGATGGGTGCGACAACCGAAGAGGTTGAAGACGGTGAGGCTGAGGGCACACATTTGCAGCTGATGGTCAGTCAGACCAAAGTTATCACTGATAACGGTCGTGTGACCGGCGTTGAGTTCCAGCGTAACAAACTGGGCGAGCCTGACGCCAGCGGTCGCCGTCGTCCTGTGCCGATTGAGGGTTCCGAGTTCGTGGTAAACTGCGATACGGTTATTCCTGCTATCGGTCAGGCAGTTGATACCAAAGTGCTGAATGAGAAATCCGGTATCAAGTGGACCAAGTGGAAAACTATCCAGACCAATCCGCACAATTTCATGACAGATCGCAAAGGCGTGTTTGCCGGTGGTGACTGTCAGATGGGTGCTCAGACCATCATCGAAGGTGTGGCTCAGGGTAAGCTGAACGCTCGCTCGATCCATAGTTACCTGATGGGTGAGGATATGAACGAGGTTGCGCGCCGTCTGGAGCTCGAAGAGCGCCGCCCGGATCTCTTTGATATTGTGCCATACAAACCCGTTGAGCCAAAGGTAAAGATGCCGATGCTGCCTTACGAGAAGCGCGATCGCAGCTTTAACCTGATTGAGATGGGTTACTTGCAAGAGCAGGCAGAGCGCGAGGCATCTCGTTGTCTACAATGTGCCTGTCCTGCTGCCGGTCAGTGTGATCTGCAAAAGTACAGTATCGAGCATGGTCTGGCTGATAACCGTTTCCATGACGGTGAACCCAGTGATTATCATGATTATGAGACGGATCTGTCGCATAGCTTTATTCTGCGCGATCCTAACAAATGTATCAACTGTACGCAGTGCGTTCGCGTCTGTCATGATGTGATCGGACCTGACTGCTATGGTATGTTTGGTAAGGGCTTTGACACCATTGTCTCGACGCCATTCAACGTCAGCTTGCACGATACAGACTGTGTCTCGTGTGGTGCCTGTGTTCAGGTCTGCCCGACCGGTTCACTGATGATGGCTGAGCGCTACCTCAAACGCTACTCTTTCGCGGTTGATCGTTGTATCTTCTGCGGCGACTGTGTTGAGGTTTGCCCTCACGGTGCTCTGGGTGAGACACCGAATTTCGAGCTCTCGTTCTTCAACCGCCTGGGTGATGATATTACTCTGGAAAAGAACGATCTGGCGAATGCACCAAACTATCTGGTACGCCAGCGCCTGCCACGTGGCAAGAAAGACCTGCCAGTGATGAGTCCATTGGTACGTCCTCTGCCTGCTCGCGGTATCCGCGAATAACCTGTTCGTACGCATTGCATAGCCGGGAAGGATAGAGACACACATCTCTGTCTTTCCCGGTTTTTGTGCATAGAGGGTCATCTGGAGCATAGAGTTTTTATTTGAGATGCACGTGTGAGATGTTCTCTTTTCATAGTGGTGCTTTATACTGCGTTTTGCTTGCGTGGTAAAATAGCGGATATCACAAAAGTGACACTGTAGAAGAGAAAGCGGGATGCTTATGGGATATTCAGAACAGCGTCGTCTTTCCTTCCCGAAAGACTTCCTCTGGGGGACTGCATCGTCATCTTACCAGTGCGAGGGTGGGAATATGCAGAATCAGTGGTATCGCTGGGAGCAACAGGGGCATATTCTGAGCGGTGAGCACTGTGGACGGGCTGCTAACTGGTGGTACGCTGCAGAAGACGATTTTGCTTTCGCTGAACAGATGGAGAATAACGCACTCCGTTTAAGCCTGGAATGGAGCCGTATTGAGCCGCAAGAGGGTGTGTGGGATAGCGCGGCGCTTGAACGCTACCGAGAAATGTTGTTGGATCTGCACCGCCGTCATATGGTGCCGATTGTGACGCTCCACCATTTTACAGATCCGCTCTGGTTTGTTGAGCGAGGGGCTTTTACTCTACAGGAGAACGTGTCGTATTTTGTGCGCTATGTGGAGCATGTTGTTGCGGCGCTGGGAGATTTATGTACGTTCTGGGTAACGCTCAATGAGCCGAATAACTATGCGTTTCAAGGTTATCTCTTCGGGACTTTCCCGCCTGGTGAGCAGGATCTGGGGCGTGCTTTTATGGTCCTACGCAATCTTTTACAAGCGCATGTGGCGGCGTTTTATCTGCTGCGTGAGCGCTCACCACAGGCTAAAATTGGCTATTGCCTGCGGTATCACCTGCGTGAGCCGATTCATCCTCATTCTATGCTCAATGTAAGTGTCGCGCGTATCCAGGAGCAACTCTTCAACTGGTCGATCTTACGCGCTGGTGAGAGTGGGCGTTTCTCGTTTCCTATTGGTTCGCTACTGGCAGAGATACCAGGCGCAGTGGGTGCACGCGATTATCATGGCGTGAACTACTATACGCGAGATAGAGCGCGTTTTGATCCACGCCGCCCAACGGCAGCCGTTGGGCGGCGTTTTATGCGTGCAAGCATGCCACGTACTGATCCGGGACTGGATGAGGACATTGGTGAAATCTATCCCTATGGGCTGTATCGTGTCCTCTCGTCTGTGTATCAGCGCACCAGGGGCAATAAGCCGATCTACATTACTGAGAATGGCTTTAGTGATCGTACTGATCGTACTGATGATCATCGTCCGGCTGCTATTCTCGCGCACCTTGCGATGGTCCACAAAGCTATCCGTGAGGGGATACCGGTCTGTGGCTATCTCCACTGGTCGCTGACGGATAATTTTGCATGGAATAATGGCTGGTCTATTCGTTTTGGTCTGATCGAATTAGACCCGGTAACACAGATACGTGTCCCACGCCGGAGTGCCAGTATGTATGGTGAGATCTGCCGCGCGAATGCAATTACAGAGGAGATAGTCTATCGTTACGCTCCTGAAATAGTTGATACCATCTTTGGCCAGATCGACCAGAGCCTGTTAGTGTAGCTCTATGCTTGTGGCCTACTTCTGGTCCACTCTGTGTGTGTTCATGGCCAGTGCCATGGCTTGTCATGCACAACTATAAAGTGCTACACTCTCTCTAGTATAACGTAGTATCCTACTATTACTTGAGCAGTCAGTGCCGCTACTTGTGCCAAATTCTTCATCCTGCCTGCTTCTTTGGCACGTAGTTTTCTGATTGCATTTAGCGCAATATTATCAGATTATTTGGATTGATCAGTTAAACGAGGTTGATAGATGGAAGACAAAATGACACCCGTATCTGAGATGGAGCAATTCCATTTTGGAGGTAAAGTATTCTGCTCCGATGGCGAAGAGGGAGTTCTGCTGCACCTGAGCATTGATCCCAACACGCATCATATTGTCGCACTTGGTGTTCGCCTGGGCCGTTTTTTTGGCCGTACAATCACTGTTCCTTTTTCGGCTGTAACTGATGCCGGTGTGGATGGCGTTGTGCTGAGCATTACCCGCGAAGAGGCTGCCGCTGATCGAGAGCCGATCTCTGGTGTCCAGATCGATGGACGTACTACTGTGCAAGAGACCAACTCAGGGTCTCATGGTACTGTCTCGCTGGTTGCAGTCCATCCCCAAAGCGGCCTGCTGGCATACGTTGTAGCGCGTCATCTGCGCAACAACCAGGATGCACTCGTGCTTGAGCAATACATCGTAAAAATCGAAGCTGGTTCCATTGTGATAACTGTACCTGAAGCGACCTTTCAGACGCTGCCTACTTACCGGTCTGATGAGGAGCTGCAGAGCGATGTCGAGTCGGTCGTAATGGATATTCTGCCGTTGCATGTTGACTTTCCTGCGATGTCGATTCGTGTGTTAGATAGCGTGCTCTATCTGAATGGCAATATCTCAAGCTCGTTGCGTGGTGATATGGTTGAAGATCAGGCTGCTGGGGTACAGGGTCTGTTGGAGATCAAAAACTGGCTGATTGGCGACGACCAGTTAGCAGCTGACCTTGCGCTGGCCCTGGGTCGTGATGCTCGCACGCGTGATCTACCGATTGGCGTCTATCCGCGCCTGGGCGTCGTCCTGCTGAGCGGATCAGTGCGCACGAAGCAGCAGCGTGAAGCGGCTGAGAAGATTGCTCGTTCGTTTGCTGGCGTCCGTAGCGTTGAGAACAATCTTACCGTCGATCCAAAGGCTGACCTGTTAAATGTACTCTCCTTTGCAGGTCGTGCGGAGACTGAGGACCTGATCCCAGGGAAGATGGTCCGTCATACCAAGTAAGCATATATAATTGAGAGGACGTGCCTCCGCTAGCAAGTGAGTAGGGCAGGTCCTCTTCTTTGCGTGTATTTCCATCTTGGGAGATGCTTGCTTCTATTACTCAGCTAAGGCCTGTGCTAGATCGCGGATAATATCGTCGCACTGTTCAATACCAACTGAAACTCTGATGCAGCCGGGGTTGATGCCCATGTCTTTCAACTCAACTGCGTTCTGGTTGCGATGCGATGCAATGGGTGGATAGCTGACCAGCGTAAAGACATCCCCTAACGATGTTGCAGAGATGCAGAGTTTCAGGCGATTCATAAAGCGGAAGACGGCCTCTCGTGACTGCTCTTTGAGATCGAACGCGAGCAGACCTCCGTAGAGCTTATGGCTCGATTGTTGCTCTATGAGCTCGTGCTGAGGATGGTCTACGAGACCAGGATAGTAGACGCGCTCAACGGCCGGATGGCTTTGCAGGAACAGTGCGACCTGTAATGCGTTCTGGCATTGTCTCTCGATACGCAATGGCAGGGTGCGCAGGCCACGTTGAAGCAGGTGTGCCTCAAAGGGACTGAGCATGGCACCAGTGAGGGACTGATAGGCTCGTAACTGATCGAGCAGGACATTTGTGGCACTGATGACGATGCCACCGGTACTATCGCCATGCCCTCCTATGTACTTGGTGGCGCTATGTACAACCAGATCGCAGCCGTGTTCGATGGGACGTAGTAAATAAGGGGTGCTGAAGGTGCTGTCGACGATGGTAATGGCGTCTATCTCATGTGCGACTGCACTGATGGCGTCCAGATTCACGACCTTGACAAGTGGATTCGAGACGGTCTCTACATAAACAATATCGGGTTCTTCATCTCGAATTACGTCGACCGCTGTGGGCGCACTGAGGTCGGTAAGTATCAGTTGTGCACCGATAGTGGTGAAAAGCTTGCGGATCAATGTGATCGTCTGCCCATAGAGGTCCTGTGACGCGACAATCTTTGCTCCGGTGGTCAACCCGGCAGCCAGCAGCGCGATATGAATAGCGGCCATCCCAGAGCCACAGGCGACAGCTCCTACGCCTTTCTCTACCCGCGCCATCGACTCCTCAAAGCCAGTTGCATTAGGGTTGCCCTGCCTGGCGTAGACAAAGGCTGGTTCTCCGTCTACGGTTGTCCCGTTAAATGCTTGATCGAGATCCTCGATACTTTCATGAAGGTATGTAGTACTGGCATGGATAGGTTGAATGTTAGGGATACCACCACTCTTATTAGCAGAGCGTTTGCTCCGTCCGCTATGGACAAGCATGGTTTCGATATCCCATTGTGGCTGATCCTGGGATGCATCATGCTGTGACATGGTTTTCCTTTCATTACCGCTAAGATCGTAGCCTGTTAGCTCCGCTAGCTTTGAGCTATTATGGTGTACAGATGCTATTAAGATAGCGTAACGACACTAACAGTTCTGTGATTGGCGGTAGTTGGGCTTCACTCTCTTTGATCCAGTACTCATAGATAGCGCCATAGCGATCTGCCAGCATAAGCGCAGGAGCGAGAGTATGCTGCACGCTATTCCAACCAGTGTAGCGCTGAATGACGTTTCCGGAAGCATCAGCAGTGAGTGGGAATGGGAGCGAAAGCTCTTCTTGTGCTTGCAGATTAGCGATAACAGGATCGGCGGTAACCGCCAGAATGGCACACTGCTCCTCACGAAGTTCTTTATAAGCACGAGCAAACTCGCGTAGCAGTCCGCGACTCTCAGTCTGTAATGCGCTCTGTGTAAACAATAGGATGAGATGCTCACGCTGCTTGTAGTTCCATGGGCTGTGCGGCATACTGTCAGCGCCGGGTAACGTAAAAGGAGGAAGCATCTGTCCTTGTTCAAGTACTGGATACTGCATCTGATTATTGGTGGTCATTGTCGTTCTCTTCCACTGTTCTGAATAAAAATTGATCAGATCTGTACCTGTCTGTGCGGATATGACGATTATATAGTATTTTATTCGTGCCGTGAATAGCTATTCGGACTACATTTCCAGTGGATTTCCAGCTTGTTGTTGTTAAAATCTGCCATGAGCGCAGGTAGCAAAAGGAATTATGTGCCATTGATCTGCCAGGAACCCTTGGAGACTATCCCTAAGTGCTTGCCAAATACACGAATTATTTTTATACTAACGTTATACCTGAAAATAAAGAGGAGAGAGAATCTTAGATGCGAGAAAAGCTAAAAGGATTGCTAGCAGGTATTATCTTTCGTGTAATTGCGCTGTTGACGTTGGGAAATATCTCACCAGTATTGAGTGCCTGTGTCATTATTGAGCGCGATGGGCAACTTCTATTTATCGATCGTAGTGATGGCTTGGGGTATACCATTCCGGGTGGTATTGTGCGCTACAAAGAGACAGTTGAACAATGTGTCCTGCGTGAAGCTCAAGAAGAGACTGGCTACGAAGTTGCGATTACCGGCCTGGTCGGTGTCTATTCGGCGCTAGAGCGAGACCCACGTTTCCGTGCTGCCTCGATCGCCTACCGGGGACATATCGTCGGAGGTACTGAACATGCGTCTGGTGAGGGAACACCCTGCTGGCGTTCACCAGAGAGCGTTTTAGGGCATATGGCCTTTGACTGCGAACAGATGCTCAAAGATTATCTTAGCGAGCATCAGTGTCTCTCCTAGTGACGTTGAGGGTGAAAAGACTGGTGGTAAAAGTGTAGGGAGAGATTGAAGCAAATTGAAGAACGTCATCAGCATAGTGCCAATGACGTTCATGCTTGCCTGACCGTTTATGCTTTCGTGCCAACATGGATGGCAACGATGCCACCATTGAGATAATAGTAGTGTACATTGCTCAGGCCAGCCTCTTCCATAATGGTTTTCAGCTCTGGTGCTTTTGGAAAAGTTGTTAACGAGTTTGGAAGATAATTATATTCTTCAAACGCTTTTCCAATAATAGTGCCAAAGAGGGGAGCCAATTTATAAAAGTAGAGATAAAATAAACCACCAAAGATCTTACCGGGGGGGTGGCTGATCTCCAGGCAGAGGACGCGGCTACCCGGACGTACTACTCGCAGCATCTCACTGAATCCCTGGTGGAGGTTGGTCAGGTTGCGGACTGTGAAGGCGGAGCAGCAGCCATCGACGCTGTTATCAGGTAGATCGATATGCTCAGCATCACCTACGCGCAGATCGATGCGGTCTTCCAAGCCCATCCTTTTGAGCTTTTTACGGCCCACTGCCAGCATCTCAGGCGTAATATCCATGCCGATCATTTTCGTACCTGGACCAGAATTGTGGATGACTGAAATTGAGAGGTCAGCAGTTCCGGCACCCAGATCCAGGCCGGTCTCGCCAGTTGCCAGAGCAAGATAGCGTGCGGCGCGCTTGCGCCAGTAGATATCGAGTCCGAGGCTCATCAGGCGGTTCATAAGGTCGTAGACGCCAGCAATCCTGCCGAAGAGACCTTTTACATAGGTACGTTTACCGCCAACGGCACGGAACTTTTCCTCAAGAGCAAAGTTAGTTTTCATAGAGAGTACATTCCATTAACGTTTTCGTTGTACAACAAAGTCAATAAGTTCGTCTAAGATATCGCGATTGGGTGAAGCCGGGAAATGATAGAGATCCAGGCGAGCCTTATCAGCGTATGCATAGGCAGTCGCAAAAGAGTGCTCAATATTATTGCCATTATTTACCCAATGAACGATAGAGAGAATATCTTTTTCACTATGGTCAGCGCCATTGAGGATAGCCTGGACTTGCTGCTGATGCCCATTCATCGATGGTTTCTGTAATGCATAGATCAGAGGGAGCGTTACCATGCCCTGACGCAGATCATTGCCAGCGGGTTTGCCGATTGTCGACTGATCCTCTGTATAATCGAGAATATCATCGATAATTTGGAATGCGATACCCAGGTTAATGCCGTAGCTATACATCCACTCAATCTCTTCATCGGATGCATTGCTCAGGATAGCGCCACCTTTAGAGCATGCGGCGATCAAGCAGGCTGTTTTACGTTGGGTTTTTTCGAAGTAGGTCTCTTCACTGAGATCTGCCCGACCTGCGGTCATAAGTTCAAGGATCGTGCCTTCACAAACCGTCGCGACCGTATCGGAGAAGAGATGATCAACACGAAAATCTTCAACGTCTGCGATCAATCCGGCGGTCTTCGCCAGGTAATAGTCACCGAGTAGAATACCGATCTTATCACCCCACAGTGCATTGACAGTCGCGTTACCCCGGCGTGTTTTGGCCTCATCAATAATATCATCGTGAATGAGTGTTGCCAGATGCACCATCTCAAATGCCACACTCAAGAGCAACAGCTTCTCAAAGCGGTACGTATTCAGCTTGCCTGACAGGAGTGTGAGTGCTGTCCGCAAGCGTTTGCCAGGTGATGCAAGGGCATGCATTGAAGCTGTATTGAGGATAGTCAGTCCCGAGGTTGCTCGTTCCTGGAAGAGAGCATCTACTTGATCGAGATCAGACTGAATGCCTGCGAATAATCGGCTCAACGTGGCCGTCGTGTTCATATGGATTCTCCATTTGCAATTTGCATATCTTCTGGCACGTACCCAGATATCTCAGTACCTACAGGGCAGAGTACAGGAGATTTGGAAACCTCACTACTCTTTACAGCTCACTGTTTTGCACCATCTTTTGATAAGATGACGAAGTGTTAACGAATTGTAGTATCTTCCTTACTGATTATAACGTGCCTGGTCTATTAATGTGACAGAGCGCCAGGAATTACTCTTTGCGATTGCCTGGCGCATTGTTGATAGGTTATGAGTCAGATGTTACATCTACCTCTACTAAATCTTCCTGTACATATCCAGCTGTAAAATCGAACTCATCGAGAACATTCAGGGCTGATCTGTATTCAGTCCAGCTTAAACGTCGATTGAGAACGGGATCGTTTACCGCTTTCCATGCCGGGAAATATTGATCCATCAAGCTTATAGGTGTATCGGGTCCTAGCTCTTCAGCGATCCAACGCAGAACCTCGCGTGTCCCGGAGACATCTTCTGGCATGACAAGGTGGCGGATTAAGAGACCCCGTCTGGCAATGCCATCGTCATCCAGTTGGAGTGGTCCTACCTGGCGATACATCTCTCGTAGCGCTGCCTGATTATAGTCAACATAGTGAGGCATCTTTGAGGTTCGTAGTGCGTTTTTGTTATCTGAATATTTAGCATCGGGCAGATAAATATCTACCACACCATCCAGAAGCTGTAACGTTTCCATGTTCTCATAACCAGCACAATTGTAGACCAGAGGCAGGCGCAGTCCTTTATCGCAAGCGATCACCAACGCAGCCAGGATCTGGGGCACAAAGTGTGTTGGTGTCACTAGATCCAGGTTATGACAGTTTTTCTTTTGCAAGTAGAGCATCATATTCGCGAGTCGTTCCGGCTGCACTCTATGTCCCAGGCCACCCTGGCTCAGTGAAAAGTTCTGACAATATGTACAACGAGCCTGGCAGTAGCCAAAGAAAATCGTGCCAGCTCCGCGTGTGCCGCTGATCGGTGGTTCTTCTTTGCGGTGAACATTCCAGGAAGCGACAATCGCCTCTGTGCCGGAGTGGCATACGCCAGTTTTGCCAGCGATACGATCACACCGACAATTTTGTGGGCAGATAGTACAACTCCGCAAGGTCTCCCATGCGGCAGCGGCTCGCTCCGCGAGTTCGCCCGTTTCATACAGATTTAGATAGCTGGGATAAGACATACTAGCTACTCCGGTATCCTCTAGATATATAAGGCTGGCCTTTTTTTGTTTCACAAAATGTGTCCAGCCTGAGACTGGACACAGATGCTCATTTCTGATTCTTACCTACATAGAAGAGCGCGTGACCATAACCAGTATACCGCAAAAAGTGACCTCAACAGTAGCAGTTATGTCACACGTTCCTATTTTGCTATTGTGTGGGCCACTTGAATCCGCGTTGTGACGGTCGTGGGCCCCCGGTTGAGCGAGGCTTTTTGATTTTTGCTCTGCGCTCTTCCGATGCTGAAGACTGGCGGCGGCGCGTTCTTCCCGCTGCTGAGCTCGGTCGGTTGGTTGGACGGAAAGGTGCTGTCTGTACGCTCTCTTCGTGCGTGACTGTTGGCGGAGGAACAATCTCTTTGGGCTTATCTTCGCGTTGTACCAGTTGATTGGTCTCGCTATTGACATCAGTCCAGAAACGAGCCTGTTTGCGCTGTTCAGGTCGTGAGCCTTTGATTACACGTCCATCGGGCAATGGTGTGACGTGGCGATCATTCTGTTCCTGATATTCACGTGGTTTTCCATGTACGCGCTCGCCGTACTGCTGTGCGCTCTCACCATTTGCGCGTGGATGGAAGCGGTCGTTGCGCTCATCACGATCGTTGCGACCCCCGAAGCGACTTCCACCACGTTCAGGACGACCCCCGAAGCGATTGCCACCACGTTCAGGACGACCTTCGAAGCGATTGCCACCACGTTCAGGACGACCCCCGAAGCGATTGCCACCACGTTCAGGACGACCTTCGAAGCGATTGCCACCACGTTCAGGACGACCCTCGAAGCGATTGCCACTGCGTTCAGGACGCCCCCCCTCCGGTGTGAACTGCTCATAATCGCCCTTGCGTTCAGGACGCCCCCCCTCCGGTGTGAACTGCTCATAATCGCCCTCGAAGCGTTGTGTCGGTCGAGGATTCGGTCGCGCATGTCGGTCGCTGTCAGGACGATAGGAAGGAGAGTACGGGCGACGATCTCCCTGCTGTGGTCGTGTATCCCGATTGTGAGGGCCATCGTTTGGGCGACGAGAATCGTTGTCACGTCTTTCAAAGCGTCCACCGCGCTGACCCTGATAGCCACCTTCACGACGATCATTGGTATCGGAGCGTCCGTAAGGCGAATAGGAAGGGCGCTCGTTGCGCTCACCGGCAGGGCGGGGGCGCTCATTACGGTCACCCGGGCGAGATGCACCATAGCCGCCACGTTGGTAGCCACCACTCTGGGGACCACGGCTATATGGGCGAGAAGGCTGCTCGTCTGTATTACGTGCTCCATACGGACGGTTATTTGGACGACCACCATTAGCGGGGCGATCGTCACGTTGCTGCGCGCCAAAGTGTGAACGTGGTTGACGATCGTCCTGGTTCTGGCCGTAGCGCTGGAATGAGTTGCGACCATGGATGGATGGTGGTCCCTGACGCTGTGAATTGTGCGAATCACGAGGTTGTGCGCCCTCTGATGTCTGATATGAATTTGGTTTGTTGCGCCAGTTATTACGAGGAGGCTGCCCTGACTGTCCGGTTGAACGAGGGTGATAGTCCGCGTGGGTGCGGTTGGCTCCATTTTCCCAAGCGCGATCTACAGTTTCTCGGTTGAGGCGAGGCCGAGCTGGGTGCGTCGATCGCTGTTCATCGAAGCGTCTGGTGGATGGGCTGCGGAACGATGAATGGTCGTCATTCCGTCTTTGATTATTGAATTGTCTGGTCATGTTTCCTTTCACAGTTAAACCATATGGGGATGTAGTACTAGTAGTGGTCAGATCGGTAAGATCTTCCTTGATTTCCTCCCATCGGTCAATCCGCACCTACTTAGTTGGTTTGTGTACTCGTTGTCAAACCATGGGGCAACTCGTAGGAGTTGCGACGATAACAGGTATTGTAACGGTATCGAAGATGCCTCTTCCTGTTCTTATTCGTCATCAGTGATAAGCGTGTGTTGTTGCGCGCAATACAACAGCACGTCTTTCCCGCAGCGCTGCATTGATCTGCATTAGCAAGCTTAACGCATTTGGTTTTGTTGATTTGTAAGGGGGCGCGTCCCTGATAGTATACCACAAGTTAAGTTACAGGGGCCACTTTATGCACTCCTGACTCATGTGTATGATGCGCTTGTGTGCCAGGATGCTCGACGATTCTCGCTCTATGTAGATTGCGCTTATTCTCTTAGGGAAGCAAAAGAATTAAATCCTCCCAGATACCCCCTTGATTAGGAATGATAAACTAAAAAGTGAAAAAGGTTTGGGAGGATGGAAGATGGAGTTAACGGAAGAAGTGAAAGAGTTGCTGATCAAGACCGCAAAAGAGCTCAAAGGGAGTGCATGTCGTCTTTTTATGGCACGGACGGTACGAGCATTGGGAAAAGGAGGGCAACGGCGGGCGGAAGAGGAGTTGGGTTGGAATCGTGGACGCATCAGAAAAGGCGAGCATGAACTCAAAAGCGGGATGGTGTGTGTGGATGCGTTCAATCAACGGGGGAGAAAACGCAGCGAAGAGCATCTGCCGAATTTGCTGAAGGACATTACAGCCATCGTGGATGGGCAAAGCCAAGCTGATCCGCAGTTTCGCAGTGCTCGGCTGTATACCCGTCTGACCGCAGCAGAAGTCCGTCGCCAGTTGATCACGACCTACCACTACACGGATGCGGAATTACCAACGACAGCCACCATCACGACCAAGCTCAACGAACAGGGCTACACGCTCAAAAAGGTGGCGAAGACGCAACCCCAAAAAAACTCCCGGAAACCGATGCCATCTTCGATCACCTAAAAGAGGTCAATGCGCAGGCCGATGCAGAAGCTTCAACTTTACGCATCTCGATGGATGCCAAGGCGGTGGTCAAAGTCGGTCCCTTCGCACGCGGAGGAAAAAACCGGGTCCTGGCCAAAGCGGCTGATCATGATTTTGAGGCACAAGCCACCGTCACGCCAGTGGGCATTTTCCTTCCCGCTTTGGATGAGCTTTTTCTGTACGGCGTCACGTCCAAGGTCACCAGCGACTGCCTCGTTGATCGGCTGCTTCAGTGGTGGGAAAGCGTGAAAGAGCGTTTTGGTCAGATCAAGCTGCTCGTCATCAATTTGGATAATGGACCAGAGAATCACAGTCATCGTACTCAGTTTATGCAGCGTTTGCTCGAATTTACACAAACATATCAGATCACCGTCCGTTTGGCGTATTATCCGCCCTACCATAGTAAATACAATGCGGTTGAACGCTGTTGGGGCATTTTGGAGCACCACTGGAATGGAGCCTTGCTCGACTCAGTGGATGCCATCATCCACTTTGCGCAAACGATGACCTGGAAAGGGAAGCATCCGGTTGTTGAATTGGTCACGAACGCCTATCAGACTGGGGTAAAGCTGACCAAAGAAGCCATGCAGGTGGTGGAAACCCACCTCCAGCGATGGCCTTCCTTAGAAAAATGGTGCGTCGATATTCCCTCTTCTCTACCAATAGCGCCGCAATCTCATCCGTTCGTGCAAGAGAAGTCAACGTCTCAGAAGCGGCAAAGAGGACGTCCTCGCACAAGGCCGCTTCCTGATCCAACTCAGCCAAAACGGCCACGAGGTCGTCCTCGTAAGCCTGTTCTGGCTGAGAGTGTCACACCACTATCGACCCCGAGTTAGTGGGAGCTACCCTTGTTTGCCAGGATGATTTATTTTTTGAGAGTCCCTTACTGCTTTGTGCACAGGCGGTAACCAATCATTTTGTAGACTAACTTTGCAGCCAGGAAGTCGGCCCTCGTCTGGCCTGGCATTGGACAGAGTTCAACGACATCCATACCGACGATGGTCGTTCGGCGATTGATCTCACGTAAGATATCTAATACCTGATACCAGTGGAGTCCTCCTGGTTCCGGTGTCCCTACTGCAGGCATCTCGCCAGGATCGAATGCATCAAGATCGACGGTGACATAGGTATGAGCACCAAGACGTTCCCATGGGATTTTGGCCGTTCCGCGTGCCATCTCATAGGCCCAGACGATAGCGACATCAGGTTTGGTACGTAGAAAAGCGGCTTCTTCTGGACTGAAGCTGCGGATACCGATCTCTAGCAGTGGGATATGCATATCAACGACTCTGCGCTCGATAGAGGCGTGTGAGAGTGGCGTTCCCTCATATTCATCACGCAGGTCACCGTGAGCATCAATATGGATCACTGTCACGTCTGGATAGTGCTCGTGTACCGCTGCGATGACCGGAGCGGATAGCGAATGCTCACCGCCCAATGTGAGAGGTAACTGACCCTGTTGCAATGCATGTCGGATAGCGTCGCCTGTGACCCGGAGTGCTGCTGCATGGTCCAGACCTTCATAATCGAGTAGCGGATACGTATAGACGCCCATTTCGATGGGACAGCAATCCAACTCCTCATCGTAGAGCTCCATCTGACTGGAGGCGTCAAGGATTGCCTGCGGACCATAATGGGTCCCCTTCATATAGCAGACACTGTATTCCAGGGGAGCAGGAATGATAGCTATCTTTGCTGTGGTGGGATCACAATAGGGAGCGTCAGGAGCGCCAAATTGAGTGATAGCCTTCTGTTCCTCATCTTGCATGACGTGTGTTCCTCTTTATATATGATATATGTAATGATGTTGTGTACCTGTACAGCCATAACAGTGCGGAGAGCCTGTTTTTGCTGGAGAGCGGAGGCTCTGTTGAAACGAGAAGCCTTCTATAGAAAGTATACCGTATAATTTTCCACTTAACAAGAAGAGAGTGGGTGCTGAGCCAATCTGGTAAGCACCATACTCTCTTCTCAGGTTTGTTCGCTAGTGGGCGCTGCGAATGTACAGGGGAGACCGAGGTTACAAGGTAGTGTACATTTCGCTTTTCTCTTATTGCCCTTAGCGCACCCCCAGTTTCGCTAGACGGCGAGCTTCCATTGCCTGCTCCAGCAGGACTGGATCTGGCTCTTCTGGGCGCAGCGAGCGGGTAGCACGAACGACAAAATGGGCTTCAACGTCATCTGTATTGAACGTTTCTTTACAGAACGCGATAGCATCTTCCTGGCTGAACTCTTTGCACGAGCAGATATCGATGTCAACTTCTCCGTATTCAGGCCAGGCATGTAAACTGACATGACTCTGAGCAATAACTACAAAACCTGACATACCAGCGTCGAGTGGATTAGATGTTTCAATGTCGTATAGATGGATGGGGCTGACCTTCTCCATTGCGACACGCTCAGGCAACTCGCTCAATGTGCGGCGCAAAAGAGCCTCATTTGCCAGGGTCGTCCGATCGATATTGTAGAGTTCTAGCATCAGATGAACCAGCATCGCAAATCCTCCTAATATGTTCTCTTTGTGCAGGTTTTAGCGCTTATGAAAAGGGCGCATCCTGCAATTTCATGGTGCGCTAAACAACATGCACACTGGTTGTAATTATACATTAGGTTGTCAAGCTAATGCCCATAAGCGTATGTTATTTTAACCTAATGACTAGTCTCATTCCACCTAATAGCAACCAGACGCTCCATCTAAATGGCATTTTGTTGTCTACCTAATGGCTAGGTCGAGCTCTATCTAATTGGGAATAGTGCTGCGCATTAGGTAGAACACTAGCCCTACTCCTGAGCAGGAGCAGGGCCGAGTATTGGACTATAGGCGCTATGGACGGGCTTGCTTGCCCGTTTCATATGCCTCTTTGAGCTCTTTGAGCATGCTTTCACGTTTACTGAATAGTTCGCGGCGTGGTCTTGGCTGAGCCTTACTGACGGCGTACGCAGTAATGAGAGGTAAAGCTATAGTAGAATCTCCATATACTACGACGGCGTCGCGTAGCTGATCTGGTTTGATCTTGCCCCATGAAACGGCTTCAGAGGGCGTTGCACCTGAGAGACCGCCCCAATGGGGTGCATCAGTAGTAATCTGAAGAAAGTAGTCGTGTCCTCCTTTTTGAATACCGAGTACTTCCCATAATTGTGGTTGCGTCTGTAGATAGAAGTTTTTAGGACTGCCACCGCCCAGGATAATGACGCCGTTGCGTGTCGCGTGATGGACGATCGCCGTGGTCTCATTGACATCTGCCAGTGGATCGAGTGTCAATTGATTGCCATCGAGAGCATGACGTGCGACGTTCATACCGATGGAGGAGTCGCCTGGAGACGATGTATAGATCGGTACATTCCACGCAGCGGCTTGTGCCAGTACCGAGTACTCTGGCTTGACACCGGCTTTGAGCAACTGGGTCCCCAGATGATGGTGAAGCTCAGAAGTGGCAATAGGACGGTTTGGCAGCGTCTTCAAGCATTCACGCACGAAGGCATCGGTATCTAATAGGACTTTATCGTCGAAGAGGATGTCATAAATGCGAATGACACCTTCTTCTTGTAGTTGAATATCATCTAGACGGAAGTCGCCACGATGCAATGTCATCGCTAACGCATGATGCATATCGTGATAAAGGTTTGCACCAGTGCTGATGATGAAATCGACAAAGCCATATTCCATAAGTGTCAGTATACAGCCACCTAATCCGGCTGGTGTTAGTGCGCCAGCCATTGTCAGGCCAACGGTCACATCCTGTTCCGGATCCAGCATACGCTCTGTGTAGAGGCGTGCAGCCTCACTCATGCGGGCTGCGTTATACGCCTGGAACTGCTGATCGATGAGCTCTGTAACGGTCATATTTGGCGTGACCCGGGTCGGCAGGATCTTCGGCCCGCTTAAGAGTGTGTCATGCACTGACTGCTGCTCTTCATGGTGGTCGTTGTGATGTCCATTGGGATGATCATGATGCTGTGTCAATTCGCTATCCTCTCTTGTTAAACCGTTGATAATCGGGAAAGTTCACTCTATTAGAGAGCTTACATGGTTCGCTTTGTTTCTTCCTTGCCCTCTTTCTCTTATACTATCCAATTTTCTGCGTATGAACGCAAGCATTTAGCAATCAAGAGGATGGATGTGCTAGTAATTAGGTGTTATGTGATTGCTGCTGAATATATATATAATGTAACTCTATTCTTACTCATTATTTATACTTTTAATAATAAAATAGTTCGGCTTTTTGCGGACTTAATTTTATCTAAATATAAGCTGTTGATCTAATGTAGAATATATCACGCTCACTTTTTCGCATAGTCTAAAAATGACGATAAGGAATAGAGAAAGAAATAGAGAAAAGGAGTAGAAAAAAGGGATGTAGCGTAAGAGCAAAGGGATGCCGTAGGGGACGATGCGCGCATGGAGGGAGGGCACATAATGATGGGTACCCTCCGGTCGTATCGATTTACTCAACCATTGCGCGTCGTAGTTCGATGATCTGGTCGCGAATTTGAGCGGCCTTCTCGTATTCAAGCTGCTTAGCGGCTGTTCGCATCTGTGACTCAAGATCACGGATCAGACGAAGCGCTTCTTCTTTCGGTATGCCTGTAAGGATAGTAGCAGCCGTCATTTCAGCTTTATCGTTAGAGGTACCACTCATTGCTTTAATGCGATCAGAGAGCGTCTTGATCTCTTTTTTAATGCCACGTGGAGTAATATTGTGTTCTTCGTTGTATGCCACCTGTAGTTTGCGGCGACGGTTGGTCTCATCGATTGCGCGCTGCATTGAACGGGTAATGCGGTCTGCGTACATGATGACACTGCCCTCGACGTGGCGTGCGGCACGACCGATCATCTGGATCAGCGAACCCTCGGAGCGCAAGAAGCCTTCTTTATCGGCGTCCAGGATTGCGACGAGCGAAACCTCTGGCAAGTCCAATCCTTCACGTAACAGGTTAATGCCAACGACAACGTCATAGACTCCCAGTCGTAGATCGCGTAGTATTTCAACACGCTCGATGGTATCGATCTCCGAGTGTAGGTAATGGACCTTGATATTGAGCTCTTGCATATAGTCAGCAAGATCTTCAGCCATCTTCTTGGTGAGAGTTGTCACCAGGACACGCTGCCCTTTTTCGACGCGTTGACGAATCTCACTCAGGAGGTCGTCGATCTGCCCTTGCGTCTGGCGTACGCTGATCTCTGGATCAATCAGGCCGGTTGGGCGGATAAGTTGTTCGACGATAGACTGACTATGTTCATATTCAAAGGGGCCTGGTGTCGCTGATACGAAAAGCGCCTGATGTATTTCTTTCTCGAATTCTGGAAAGGTCAGTGGGCGGTTATCTAACGCTGAAGGGAGGCGGAAGCCGTAATCGACGAGGACCTGTTTGCGCGAGCGATCACCTGCGAACATGCCGCGTACCTGTGGGAGCGCTACGTGACACTCGTCGACCACCAACAGGAAATCTTCTGGCAGGTAATCGAGCAGCGTCCAGGGCTGCTCGCCGGGACCACGTCCCGCTAGATGGCGAGAGTAGTTTTCAACGCCTGAGCAGAAGCCAGTTTCGCGTAACATCTCAATATCAAAGTTGGTACGCTGTTTCAGGCGTGCCGCCTCTAATAATTTGCCTTCTGTCTCTAACTCGTCCAGGCGTTCTTCGAGCTCTGCCTCGATCAATCTGATCGACTCATTGAGGCGTTCTTTTGTGGTAACCCAGTGTTTAGCTGGATAGATATCCAGGCGCGTGCGTCTGCCGAGAATCTCGCCGGTAAGTGGATCGATCTCTGTCATACGCTCGATCTCATCGCCGAAGAACTCGATGCGTACCGCTACATCTTCATAGGCCGGAAAGATCTCCAACACATCTCCGCGCACACGGAAACGACCACGGATAAAGTTAGCGTCGTTGCGTTCATATTGAATCTCGGTCAGGTGGCGCAGGATCTTATCGCGCCGGCGCTCCTCGCCAATCTTCAAGGTTAGTACCACATCGCCATACTCTTCCGGGCTACCCAGACCATAGATACAGGAGACCGAAGCCACGATCAGCACATCCTTGCGTTCGAATAGACTACGGGTCGCTGAAAGGCGTAATTTTTCAATCTCTTCATTGAGCATGCTCTCTTTTTCGACATAGGTATCAGTACGTGCTATATATGCCTCTGGCTGATAGTAATCGTAGTAAGAGACGAAGTATTCGACCGCGTTATTGGGGAAGAACTCTTTATATTCGCTATACAACTGGGCTGCAAGGGTCTTATTTGGGGCCAGGACAAGTGTTGGTCGCTGTATCTGCTCGACAATTTTCGCTACACTGTATGTTTTACCACTACCAGTGACACCCAGAAGCGTCTGATAACGATAGCCTTGCTCTATCCCATCTACTAATTGTGCGATCGCTGTTGGTTGATCGCCTGTCGGCTCAAAAGGAGCTTCAACCTTAAATGCTGGCATGCTCTGCTTCCCTATATCCTCTGTTTACTATAGAATATTTTTTCCAATCCTACTCATAGTATATCATTTTAGCTTCACCAGGGCGGTGAATGAGGCTCTTATAAGCATCTTGCCGGATAGCAGTTTTATGTAGTGTCTCGTGGAAGATACCGTTACTGTAGATATGCAAGGGCTTGATCCTGCTGTCTATAATCGTAGTAACCTTGCCTCCGGCCTCACGAATAAGGAGTTTTCCTGTTCGTACAAGCTCTATACAATAGCCGAAGAGAAATAGTAAAGCTGGCAGCTAAGCGATCATGATATCGACGCTGCCAGTTTTGTTATTCGAGGATATAGCTGTTAACAAGTTGGCGTCGCAATTCAGCCTTCTGCTCTTCCTCTGATTGCTCTTTTGGCTTGTTCTCTGCTTGCTTGTTCTCTGCCGATTTTTGCTGCTGAATCGGTCGGAGCGGTGATGTTAGCGCTGATGAGAACTCATCGAGCATGATCTCTTCCAGGAATGAGGGTTGCCCCTGCTTCAGTGGCTGTAGTGATTGATTCTGTCCGGCTGCTTGTGCTGATTGCTGCATTGTTTGTTGCGCAACGACTTCAGGTTCCGCTACTACCTCGCTTGCGCGTTCTGATTGTTCTACCACAGATGCTGTCTCACCTGGCTGTACTGGCTGATCTATAACTGGTACTGCCTGAGGCGCTGGCTGTGAGGGTGGCGCAGCTACGATAGCTTGCTGCTCCAGTTCAGTAGAAGCCAGTGGCTCTAGTGGTCGCAATGTTGTCTGCGCTGGCGTTGAGTTCTGCTCAGACGGGACCACAAGTTGAGGATCTATCTGTTGTGTGAATGTCAAGGATGGAGAGGAATCGTATTGTTGTATCGTTACAGGAACGCGCATGCCCTGAATCTCCAGAAATATCTCATTCCCTGCTCGCAGCTTTGCCAATTGTTGGTGTAGCTGCTGATTCTCGGTGAGCATCTCGTTCATGCGTTGTTGTTGTTTTGAAAGTTCTTGTACTATCTGGTCGAAGCTATCATTGCCGCCCATATTATATATCTCCTCTTCTCTGTATAATGGACTCAAAATGATGAATTGTATTGAGAATATATAATTCACTCCCATCTGGATATTGAAACGTACCAAAGCAAGATGTGGTAACAATGGTAGTGGTTAGGGCCAGGAAAAATACCATGTACTATGAACCAGACGGCAAGGCGTATTAACGTGTTGTCAGCCTTATAAATGCGTATCGAGCCTTCTTCGAGTTGTTGGAGTCAATAGGTAACAATGGTTGAGCTGTATGATCATTATGTACCCCACTCCATCTTGTTATCAGGTAAAACTTCTATTCTGAGTTGTGAGGAGCACGAAAAGGTGTAGCGTGTGTATCTATGTGGTATTTCATGTATCCACAGGCAAGGATTTTTGCGTGATACTAAGAGGTGGGTGCCATCGCAAAGCTATTCACCTTGTGGTGCTTGCGTGATACAATAAGGGTGAGCACAACCACTATGCCAGTGGTGTGAAAATTCGAGGGAAAGTCATAAGGGAAAAAGAGATATGAATGACCGTATTAGAGAGATTTTAAGCTGGTATTCTAGCGAGAATCCTGGTGTGCGGACAAACCTTGCCCGTATGCTCAATCATGGGCGTCTAGGTGGCACTGGCAAGATGGTAATTTTGCCTGTTGACCAGGGTTTTGAACATGGACCTGCGCGTAGTTTCGCTCCCAATCCTGCTGGTTATGATCCTCGTTATCATTTCCAATTGGCGATTGATGCGGGATGTAACGCCTATGCCGCTCCTTTGGGCTTCTTAGAAGCTGGAGTTTCTGATTTCGCTGGCGAGATACCGCTGATTTTGAAATGTAACAACCACGATATCTTGAATGATGAGCGAGATCCAATCTCTGCTGTCACTGCAGGCGTTGATGATGCTCTGCGTCTGGGTTGTTCAGCCGTTGGTTTCACTATTTATCCCGGATCATCCGAGCGCAATCAGATGTATGAGCAGTTGCGTACGCTGGCTTTCGATGCAAAATCGGCTGGTCTGGCAGTTGTTGTCTGGTCATACCCACGTGGCAGCTCGATCAGTAAAGATGGTGAAACTTCAATCGATGTTGTGACCTATGCTGCACAGATTGCTGCCCAGTTGGGTGCTGACATCATTAAAGTAAAGTTACCAAGTGCTAAAGTTGAACTTGCTGAAGCACAGAAGGTTTACCAGAAGTATGAGATTCCCACCTCTACGCTGGCTGACCGCGTGCGTCACGTTGTCCAGAGCTCCTTCGATGGCCGCCGTATTGTCATCTTCTCCGGTGGCGCAACTGCTGCAGACGATCAGGTCTTCGCTGAGGCACGTGCCATTCGCGATGGTGGCGGTTTCGGTTCCATTATTGGTCGTAACTCGTTCCAGCGCAATAAAGAAGATGCCGTCAAATTCTTAAACACGATCATGGATATCTATGGTGGTTCTGTAAAGTAGTCATTCATTGTGAATACCACGCAGAAAATTGTGTTTAGGCATCTCCCACAGTTGGGAGATGCCTTTTCTTTTTTTATTGCTGAAGTAATAGGAAGGGCTGTGTGATGGTTGCATTGAAGCTATCGGTCCGTGATGATTTCTGGCGTTCGTACACTCCTGCGACGCTAGCTCTCTCTCCTGATGGACATTATCTGGCTTTTATTGTGCGCTCGCGTGCGTCTGAGTCGGTTTCCGAGCAGCCAGGATTGTCAGTGCAACGTGCAGGATCCAGAGAGAGGGGGCGCCTCTACTTGCTGGCGTTGGGTGCACGTGATGTCGTCTCAGCTATGGGCACGTTCGAGCCACAGTTGCTCACTGAAGATGTTCACGTGGGGAGCGTCTTAGCCTGGCATCCTGATAGCCGTCATCTTTTGTTTGCGCACGCTATAGATGGTATGGATGCTGCGGGTAATGAGGCTAGCAAACAATCTGTGCTCAGCTCAATCTCTCTCGAAGATAAGCATATACAGCACTTGCTTGCTGCTGAGTATGTTGTCCATGAGGCGGCATGGTCGCCAGATGGGATGCGGATCGCTTTGCTTGGCACTCATACTTCTCATACATCCTCTTCAGCGACAGACACTCTTCAGTCTTCTGTGGATCAACTTTATCTGCTCTCGCTCTCCTCTCAATCCACCGTTGATGATATGGTTGTCTCGAGCCCTCACTGTTTGACGCATAGTAGTAGTGCTTATCGGCAACTCTCCTGGACACCGGATGGGTATGAGGTTGCTGTGTTGGGCCACGCTGAGCAGTCGAGAAGTGGGGAACCTGTCCCGGCTGAGGTAATGGATCTGTTGATGTTTCATGCGGAGACGGGCATAGAACGTTGTCTGACCGAGCATGATCTGGACATTGCTACCTATGCCTGGGCTCCCGATAGCCAGTCCGCGGTGGTAGTCGGTATGCGTCAGCACGTGCAGGACCAACAGGGTCAGCAATCGCGTCAACTTTTTCTTGTGACTCGCTATGGCAATGTTGGGGATCATACGCTGGCTATCAGTCCCTCTCTTGAGGGAGAGGTGTTTGCCGTATCGCAAGCTGACGAGAAAACAGCGGTGTTACCCGGTCCCTATCGTCCTCAATGGGATGAGACCGGGCAAAGGCTCTACTTCCTGGTTTCTGAGTATGAGGGTCACAATGCACTGCATTGCCTGGAGATTGTCTGGCGTTCACAAACGCGCCTCACTGAGCCTACTGCCCTGCTCACTTTTATTGCGCTCATCCCAGGACAGGCACAGCTCCTCTTGACCGAGGTCTCTTCCGCTGGCGATGTTGGACTTTATCATGTCCCTCTGGCCGAGTAGTCCCTGTTGTACGTCGAGCTAGAAACGACAAGAGGAGAGTCCCAGCGCATTGTTTGGGACTCTCCTCTAAAGATCGTATTCGTGTATGTTGTGTACAGGTGCTGGCAGCTAATCCCAGTTTTCGATGCCAACTTCGTCGCCCTGTTCCTCTAACCAGCGCTCCAGGTCGATAGCCGCACGACACCCCTCGCCAGCGGCCGTGACGGCCTGACGATAACGGTGATCTGAGACGTCGCCTGCTACAAAGATACCAGGAATGTTGGTCATGGTGTACTCGGTCGGTATGATATAGCCAGTCTCATCCATCTCGATGATGCCTTTGAAGAGGCTCGTATTTGGCTGGTGGCCAATTGCCAGGAAGAGTCCATCCATAGCCAGTTTCTCTTCTGCACCAGTTTTCGTGTTGCGAACCTGGAGTCCGTTCATGGAGTCGTTACCCAGAACCTCGGTGACTTCGTGATTCATCAAGAAGCTGATTTTTGGATTAGCTTCAGCGCGATTCTGCATAATCTTACTGGCACGGAAGCTATCACGGCGATGGATCAGTGTGACGTGGTCGGCATAGCGGGTCAGAAAGATAGCTTCTTCCATTGCTGTATCACCACCACCAATAACCGCAACGTTCTTGCCTTTGAAAAAGAAGCCGTCACAGGTCGCACAGGCAGTGACACCGCGACCGCGTAACTGCTGCTCACTGGGTAGTCCCAACCATTTGGCACTGGCACCGGTGGCAATAATTACCGCGCGGGAGCGGTACTCAGTTGTGTCGGTTTTTACTGTGAATGGACGTTTGCTAAAATCGACCTCAATTGCATCCTCGGGGATCAGTTCGGCCCCGAAGCGGCGTGCCTGGGCTTCAAACTTCTCCATCATATCAGGGCCCAGGATACCGGTCTCAAAACCAGGATAATTCTCTACATCGCTGGTCTGCATCAATTGACCACCAACTTCGTAGCCCTGCAATACCAGTACAGATAGATTCGAGCGTGCTGCATAGATGGCCGCCGTATATCCAGCAGGGCCGGAGCCAATTATGATCACACCATAGTTCTTTGTCATATATATGTTCCTCACTTAATAGTAAAATAATCACGTCTGTCATCGCTAACACATGGGAGGGCTGTTTTATGCCATCTCCGCATACCTTCATGTAGAGAGTTCTATCTTGTAATACGCGATTACTACTATGGAAAGTTAGCATTGATAGATATTCCATATATGATAACACAGGTCTATTCCCGTTACTTACCGTAGAGGTGCTCTGTTTCTCGTGATAGTGTTGCGCAATGAGCTATGGAACACTATCGTTGTGTTGTGTGTAGATGAGATGTTTAGTGGTCGCGCGTTGTCTGTATGCGCCATTGGTGCAGTACGTGCAGCGTATCGATGACCAGTTGCTCTAAAGGTGCTAGCGCGACATGTTCTCTTACTGTATGCTCGTCGACGACGCCTGTAGAGACCATTAGAGCATGAATAGTGGGGAGCAGGCCGGTCGTGTCGCTACCGATATAGGTTGGTTGCATCTGAAGGGTTGCTCCTCGCTGTGAGAGGACAGATTGATAGACGGCCAGTAGTGGCTCATCCAGTTGGGTGACATAGCTGTCGCTGGATATATTGAACGATACTTCGGCGCGACCGCCTGACTTCCTGGCAGCCTCTTCAAAACCTTGCTGAATGGCTACTCTGTAACGTTGGCGGTCTTGCGACGACTCGTAACTACGGATCTCCCCTTCGACGATGACATGTTCGGGGATTGCGTTACGGGCCTCTCCCCCACGTACGCGACCGATATTGATGCGCGTCTGGTCGTTTGCCAGGATGCCGATTGGAATCTCTGCTTTACGAAAGATCTCAATTGCGCTGGCGGTCCCGGTGAGATCTTTGCCTGGATGACCGCTCTTGCCTGTAATTGTAACGTCAAAGGACTCGTAGCTGGCACCTTTAGAAATGACTACTCCGGCTTCAAAGGCGTTATCAAAGACAAAGCCACTCTTGACCTGCCATTTTTCACCGTCAAAGCCATTGGCACCACAGCGCCCACTTTCCTCCTGTACGGTAAAGAGGATCACGAGTGGCGGATGGGGAAGTTGCTGCTCGATGATACGGCGCAGTACCTCAAGAATAATAGTGATCCCCGCAGCGTCGTCTGCTCCGAGGTTGGTATTGCCATCACTATAGAGTACCCCATCGGTCAGGACTGGTTCATGACCGAGACCGGGCGCGACCCTATCCATGTGTGCGCAGAGCAGCAAGGGTTCTCCCTTATTCCCCTCATCTCCCTGACCCTCCATGGTCGCTATAAGATTGCCCTGCCCGTCTACCTGCATGGGTAAGCCAAGGGCCGTAAGTTGTTTTTCGAGATACGCACGTACGTATTCCTCATGTCCCGAAGTACTGGGGATGCGTACGATGTCGATGAGTGTCTGAGCGAGACGGTCAGCATAAACGAACATATCTTTTCCTCTCCTCTCTTCTAATGAATAGGTAGTGCCAGATATACATATTATACGAGAGGAGACCGGCCCAGCGTAGTGGTACCCAGGTGAAAGGACGTTGTAGCCAGGACTTTTATAAAAATGTTTCCAAAAAGTCCTATGTGAATTCTATTCAGAACAAGATAATGAGCGCTATAATGAATTACATCTGATCATAATGGAGCAAGAAGAGATGCGATGAGGGTAAGAACGCCCTTGCCAGCTTAAACGACAGCTGAGGCTGGTAGTGCTATAATGTCACGAGAATATAGCTAATAGCATATTCTCAGCACATAGCCTGTAACGTGGCGTGCACACTTTGAGATTACAGTGTGTAGAGAGGGATTTTGGTGCATGTCTCTAAGCTCAACGGAAGTCATGGGAACACCTACTGAGGTGTTTCATTGGATGCCAGGGGAGATGGTTGTAGTAATTCGTCTGGCGCGCATTCCCGCTGATGATGCTCTGGATATTCTGGTTGAGCAAGTGCGCGTGCAGCTCAACACCTTTCTGGCGCATTATGCATTTTCCCTCGATTTGTATGGGAGTGGCGGACGTTGGCTTGAAAATGTGGGCATGCCGCCGATCCGTAGGCGCGCCTTTATCTTTGGTTTGCGGCGTAAGCAACCACTGGCTGTGCTCTTCTTTCATGTGCGCCGTCTTGAGGAGCAGAGTCGTACACAAAAAGGACAAGGGCGACAAGCTACGCAAGATGATCCTCTTCCCATTGCTCTATCCTATATTCATGGTCATCTCGAATATTTTGCCCAGCATGGTTTACATATCGTTTCAGCAATGCCTAATTGGCTGGTGACTGCTGCCCCCTTATTCTATGCACAGGGCGGCGCTGTCATTCCGCCGGTACCGGCACCTTCACTGGATGCTGTGGTTCCATCTGATAGACTCTCTGGCTGGCATCTTTATTTCCCTTCCCCTGGCTTCTCATTAAAAGAGAGTACCATTGCAGGTGTGCAGGTAGTGGTGCTGGATACTGCGCATCATCCTGATCGCATTCTGAGTGCTGTCACACGACCAGAGCTACGCCGTAACTGGTTATTGCGTCGGCTGGCTGATGATCTGCGTCAGGAAGATGGAGCGTTCACTATCGAATACGATCGTTATCCTCCTGCTAACGATGTCTGTACTGGTCGGGATAGTCGTTATGTGCCACGCTACTATCTCATGCCTGATCATGGGCTCTCGGTAGTGGGTATCATACGCAATCTTGCGCCGGGTGCACGGATACGTCTGGTTCGTGTGCTGAATGACTACGGCGGTGGTGATCTCTATGGACTGTATGCGGCTCTTACCGATCTTGAGCATGAGCTACACACAGGAGCATTACGGAGCGTCATTATTAACTTGAGCCTGACTATCATGCCTGATATTCAGCGCCTACCTTATATCTGGTTTACCGATCGACAATGGCCTAATTCGCGTCTGATGGGAGCCGTACGGGTCTTGCGCCATATTGAAGAGGGTCTTCGACAACTCTTTGAGTGCCTATCTGAGCAGGGCGCACTGATTGTCGCTGCTGCTGGGAACGACTCCCTATTCGCGCACCAGCATAGCGCAGCACCACGTCCACCGCGCGCTCCGGCTCGCTATAGCTCAACTATCAGCGTAACATCGATAAACAGTAATTTTGCGCCGGCTGCCTATGCTAACGCTGCGAATATGGGCTCTCAGCGGAGTGGGATCGCCACGTTTGGTGGCGACGAGCCACGTGCTATCGACCATAACGGACTGCCAGATGCTGTACGTGGCATCTATATCGCACCGACCTTCCCTGCAGGTGAAGCCAATAATTCAGGTTGGGCTGATTGGCGGGGTACCTCTTTTGCGACTCCAATGATCAGTGCGCTCGGGGCTCACTTAATGGCACAGGGTCTTCCCGCTGCGGCTATCATGGCTCGGCTCGCAGACGGAAGTGATACGCGGAGTGAGGCTACGTATGGGACTCCGCCAGAAGTACCACAGCTCCTGGCGAACAGTATTCATGTGCAACAGCGCTTTGGTGTCTAAGATCTTATTCCGAAAACCAACGCGACTGGCGTCGCTAGTGCCCGCACACGCAAGTTTTCGGATACGTAGTAAATTGGTGTCCAGGAGCGCATCGGCGTGCAGATCAGTAGCGCTCACTATGCTGATATGAATGGGAATAAAGTGCGCTGGCTGCAGTGTTCTAATAGAATGATGAAACGTGCTTCATTGACGCTTCATTGTCTGTCGTTTATAATACAACTAAATGTAGTCATTTTTATCTGATATGTGGGGTAGCATCAGCTTTCCCCCCTTTTCGGAGAGGTAAACGTAATATGATAGAGCAGAACCAGCAGACGGTGACAGAGATTAGCTCGATTACCATGACCCCCGCTGCAGCAGTAAAAGTACGTGAGTTACTCGCGCAGGAAAACGATGCAAGCCTGGGCTTGCGTGTGTTTGTCGCCGGTGGTGGTTGCTCCGGTCTCCAGTATGGTATGACTCTGGACGAAGAGCAAGAGGGTGATACCACTGTAACCGTCGGCGATTTCAAAATCTTCATTGACGACATGAGCCTGGGTTATGTCTCAGGTAGCGAAGTCGATTATGTAGATAGCCTGATGGGCGCTGGCTTTACCGTGAACAACCCTAACGCTGTTTCGAGCTGTGGTTGTGGTCACTCCTTCCGCACCGCTGATGGTGGCGCAGGCGAGTCTCGCAGTTGTGGTTGTGGTCACTAATCTTAAGCACACAATTGCCAGATACACATTGCTTGCTGTATGTTATCTTGTTTGAGGTAGCATAACTGGCAGGCGAGAGGGGGTCCTTCGCAACAAGATTCTTGAGCACGAAGGGCCCTTTGTTATGCTCTTATGCTAGCGAGCTTCTTTCTACTATCTTCCCTCGCTACCTTTTCTTCCCTTTTTCTATCTGTCTTCATTCGTCATCGTGCATATCTTCATCTTCATCGCTGATAGGTTGCGTCTGAACTGGCGTTTGCAGTGTTCGTTGAACGAGACCGGGCATATCTTTGACAAATTTTGAGTTGGCAACGACACGTCGTGCTCCTGCCTGGCGTGCACGCTGTTGTGCCTCTATATCGATATGCGAGCCGAAAGCCAGAACCGGAACATTATGCGCATTGGCGGAACGGATTGCAGCCTCCCAGTCGATACCTGGTGTTGAGATATTGACAATGGCGAGGATTGGCCGATCTTGCTCACTCGCAAAGGACTGTTCAAAGGTCGCCAGATTGCGCACTGTCGTGACCGCGATATCATGATGACGTAAGGTATCGCGCATCTTCACGGCAAAAAAAAGATCTTTCTCTAAGGCGATAATGACCTCTGTCATAACGTTATTGTTATCCTATTTTCTACCCTGGATAAGAGCGTCAAATTGACAATAAGATTAATCCTCTGGGCTCTCATAGACAGGACGACGGAAGAGGTCGCCTAACTCCTGATTGATCAGGTTGGCATCGGTGTATAGATCGGGCGTTAGAACATGGTGTGTTCCATTGCAATAAGGCTTATCGCACTTTTTTTCGTGGCTCGTCTCGAAAATCAAGTTTCCATCTTCAACAGAGGTCCAGATATGACGACGCGAGTAGCCATCGCCCCACTTAAAGATCAAGCCATCTTTATATTCATCAAAGCGACCTTGTCCGTAGAGAAAATCGCGGTTGAACATATTCAGAATTGGTCGTATGCGACTGGCATTGATAACCTGTGCTGCTGGGGGTGACATTGTAGTGGTAGCTTCTGCGGCTAGATCTTGCTGGGGGATGAAGAGCTCTCTGGAGGAATGCTGTTCCTCCCGAATCATCTCTTGAATCATCTTCCCTTCTGCATCGGACAGGCCATGACCCTGGCCCAGAATTGACGGTTTTCTATTGGGATTGTTCTGCTCTGGCACTATAAACTCCTTGCTAGCTCTTGTCGTTGAGGAGCATTTTTCAAAGGGACTTTTCATAGCGTACAACACAGAGCAAGATCTGTACAAGTTTTCTTGTGGCTATTGAACTTGTATAGAATGATGCTTTATTAAGTACCAGGAATGGAGCCAGCATAGTTCTTGGATATTGTCTCGTTCAAGGCTGGACAGCGCTATAATCTGCCCTTTATACTTAGTGTATGATATATGAACAGATTCCTACTATTGTGATCGATGATACTCCTGTAAAACGGCGGGGGATATGTGAGTTTGTGGAGGAGACACCTCTCCTGAAACTTGCTGCACAGGCGGGCGATACGAATAGTGCGCTCGCTCTGGTTGATGGGCTTGTACAGGAGCAAACGCAGAATACACCACTCGCAAACTGGCTGGTGCTCTCTGACCTGCGTCTGGGGACAGGCAATGGTGTCGAGTTGGGAAGAGCGTTATTAGAGATAGCACCGGAACTCCGTGTTGTTATCTATACGCAAGATCCAAGCTGGACGTTGGCTGCCGAGGTTTTCCGTCATGAATATACCCGGCGCGGTACGCCCCGTACAGCTACTCGTCGTGCAGGAAAAGCGGCTGGGCTGCACGGTTACGCCCTCTTCAATAATATGGATCCTGATTATCTGGATCACATTGCCGCAACGGTGGTTGTGCGTAACGAGACCTTTATCGACTCTGAGGTGCTGAATTATCTGTTGAAGCGTCTACGGGGTCAACGTCTGACTCCGCGCCAGGAGGAATGCGCGGTCTGGATCGCAAAGGGTTTGAGCAATGACGATATTGCGTTGCATATGGGATTTCTGAATACTAAAGGAGGACCGAATATCGGGCCGGTAGAGAACCTGGTGAGCGAACTGTATACGTTTTTCTCGATCGATGGTGCGCCCAGTGATCCTGGTCGCCGTGTTCTGCTAGCACATGCCTATGAAGCCTATGCTGGTCTGCGTCAAGATCCACCATCACTATAGTTATAGTTGTTGCTCTTATTTTGGTTGTTCACTAGTGCGCTGTTCATGCTGTGTGGAGGCTGCTATTGCTGGATGTGGTGTCGTATTTGGCAGATCGGTTTGTTGCGTAGATAAAGGGATCTGGAGTGTGATAGTGGTGCCATGTTGATGATAGAGCGTATTTGGATTATTCTGGCCTTCTATTCCATCGCTGGCTTTCCTGTATGGTGTTGAGACGATATCGAGCCGTCCACGTGCTGCTTGAACTTTGAGGCGAGCTTTAAACAGGCTGATCTTCTCTGGCTCAATGGTATTTGTTGTAAAGCCGCGCCCATCATCACTGATCTGAACCGTGATCATATCGTCATTGCAACTTGTATGTACAGTCGCAATGGTTGCACCAGCGTGATTGTAGATATTAAGTAGAGCTTGTGTGACGGTATAGGAGATAGCTTCCGCGATGCGTTCACCCTCGAGCGTGCTTTCGCTGCCAGGACTGAGGGCATCGAGTGCCCAGAGATCAGCCTGCACTTTCAGGGACGATTCTAGATGAAGCATAGGAAGATCTTCATTGATAAGCTTCTCTAGATGCAACCGCAGACCCAGACTCTTACGTTGATAGGCATCCTCAACCAGCAACTGTAGTCCACGCAGGTCTCCCTCTAACTCTTCACTGATCTTGCGTACTTTACCAAGGGAATCGATGATCGGTTGTGCGGCCACCTTGCCGCTGGCATCACGCTCAGCCTCCATACGGAGTTTATGCTGCCAGTATCCAAGCTGCGAGCGGATACGTAGTGCCTGTTGCTTGGGCTGATCATGAATACGCTGTGAAAGGATAGAACGCAGATTGGCATCGGCATGGAGCAGTAGATCGGTTGCCTGCTGCAGCTCTTTATTGGTATATTGCAGAGCCTGGGCGGTCTTCTTCTGCTCGTTCAGTGCCTCTTCACGCTGGTCAATCGTTGTATGCAGGCGCCCGATCAGGCGTAATGAGCGGATAGCGTAGAGCAAGATAAGTGGATAGGCTGCTGCAAGCACATAAAATAGCGAAAGTGGGAGCAATGTTTGCCCGACCAGCAAGATGGGAAGGACGCCAAAGCAGAAGCCCAGGCCAACTCCTCCGATCCACAGGGTGAGCAGATCGCTTACATAATGGCGTATATGTTGTGGTACGCGATGTCGTACGCGGCGGGTGGGTGACCAGAAACCAGCAATCTGCCAGAGCGACGTGATGCCAATACTTAAACTGATCAGTCCCCCGATAGCTGCGTAACTCAGGCTAAGTATAATGTTGATACGCAAGGGGACATGACCCAGAAAAAGCAACGAGAGCCATTCAAAAAGCAATAATGCTCCTAGTGGCGCATAGGGTAGACCGTCCACTAGCCAGTTCGGGGTGCGTGTGCTACTCATCGCGGATGGACGATAGTTGAGACTGAGGTGGATGAAGGCCGCACCCAGCAGCGCAAAGGATGGTATCCAGAGGAGTTGCACAACGAGATCCGGTGCATAGGCCGTCTGAATATTGCCCCAATGACTGTAGAGGAGGAGGAGCATACCGGGTGGAATCAATGTGATCCCCTCTACGCCGCCTGTCCACTCGGTCGAAGTTGCCAGCACGATTGCGCCAACGATCAACCAGCTTGCTCCCGCAAAAAAGGTTAAGCCAAAGGTCTGCCACCATATATCCCACGTAAATTGTGTCGTAGGACGGACATAGTTATAGATGTGCTTACTACTATCCATCCGTGCGCTGTAGGTAACCGTAGCATCGGGGCGAGTGTGTTGATAGACATATTGAATGCCAGCACCTCCAGTATGCCCATCGACGGCAACAATATGCGTTGTGCTGGTGAGCGAATTCGCCGAGATGGCAAAGAGTGGGAGTTGTGGCGGGGTCGTGATAAGGATCAGCGCTCCATCCTTCCTGTCTGGGTCCACCATCCAGGTAAAGCCACCGAACGTTTTTCCTATCTCATTTAGCAGGCGGATATGTCCTGCTATGCTGAAAGCGAGCAGGATTACAACGATGAGCAGATAGAGCCTGAGTATGTGCGACCGCCATTGCTGCCACCATGCATGAGTTATCTGTTGTTTCTCGAAAGTTATAGTAGACACAATTAAGTGTAACATTTTCTTTACATTCTATGCAAGTTACCTCGCGCATGAAAGTACGCTGTAGCACAGCTTGAAATACCCTATTATCTATGCTATATTACTGACATGATAGTTGCATATTTGTGCAGATATGCGTTGAAAGGACAGTGTATGGTTAGCACATTTGTATCGCAAGTACGTTCTATGCTTTGCGTTGCGCAAGGTGGTGAGGGCCTGGAAGGAGGTGGCATGTATGAATAACGAGCACAATCAGCATGCTCAGCATGCTCACCATCACGATCATACCCATGGTATGGCCAAGCAGGCATTACGCATCGCCTTTTTACTAACCATAGTGATCCTGTTTGCTGAGCTCATTGGTGGCTTCCTCTCACACTCTCTGGCCTTGATCTCCGATGCGGCCCATACGCTAACAGATATTTTCGCGTTAGGTCTGGCCTGGTTCGCCGCTGTACAGGCTGAGCGGCCTGCCAATGCGCGGAACACTTTTGGCTATCATCGCGTTGGTATTCTTGCAGCTCTGACTAATGCTGTTACTTTGATCCTGGTCGCCGTCTTCATTCTCTGGGAAGCCGTTCAGCGTTTCCAGCATCCCGAGCCGGTCACGCCAGGTATTATGTCGATCGCAGCGTTGATCAGCATTCTTATCAATCTGTATATCGGTTTTGGTTTGCGCAAAGAGAAGAGCAATCTAAATGTTCGTGCGGCAACGTTGCATGTCTTTGGCGATGTTGGTGCTTCAGTGGCTGTTATCATTGCGGGCGTCGTTATTCTGTTTACCGGTTGGACCTTTATGGATCCCTTGCTTTCCGTCGCTATTGCGCTCTATATTGCCTTTGGTGCCTGGAGTATCGTACGCGAGACCGCCGATATCCTGCTAGAATCCGCACCAAAGGATATCACTCTGGGCTCACTGGTTGATGAAGTGAAGCAGATAGAAGGTGTGAACGCAGTCCATGATCTCCATGTCTGGCGTATCTCTAACGGCATGACAGCACTCTCATGTCATATCTCAGTTGACGAGGTAACGTCACAAGAGAATGCCCGTATTCTGCATGACATCAACGAATTGTTGGAACATAACTATAATATCAACCATGCCACTGTACAGCTTGAATGCAAGGCTCATTCATCCGGTTGTTGTACTGAAGAGCGACTCTATTGCCAATTAGAGCAATCCCACAGCCACCAGCATGAACATACTCCTGAACATGTAGTGTGATGTTTTGCTGGCTGTTCTGATCCTTGATTGCTGGGTACATAGCATGATGCACGCTACCAGATTACGAGGCTACCTTTCTTAAAGTGAGAAAGGTAGCTTTTTTGTTGGTGCGTTGGTATTACCAGTCAAAGACGATGGAAAGGCTCTTGACTCTCCTGTTAGGGGAGAGCGTATGATTGATATGTATCACTGCTACGGTGCCTCAGGCCGATGGAGCAGTAGAGATGTGCATTAGAACGAGATAGATTGGAGACTATCTGATGTTCAGAATAGGAGATTTCTCAAAGTTGAGCAAAGTGTCGATTAAGGCTTTGCGTCACTATGATGAATTGGGACTGTTAAAGCCAGCGAGTGTCGATATGCATAGCGGTTATCGCTATTATATGGCGGATCAGCTGGGGACGCTTAACCGTATTCTCGCACTCAAAGATATGGGACTCTCGCTTGCTCAGATTGCCGGATTGTTGGCGAATGATCTGCCGCGAGAGCAGATGTGTGGTATCTTGCGTCTGCGTCAGGTGGAGCTACAGGAACAACTGCAGGAGGCACAGGTGCAACTCCAACGTATTGATAACTGGTTCCGGCAGTTTGAACGTGAGAACGAGATCTCTCCTTACGCAGTGATAGTGAAAGCGGTGCCAGCCCAGCAGGTAGTGATGGCTCAAGGGCGTGCCGCCAATAGTGAGGCGCTTGGTTTAACGCTAGATGCGCTCTTCGATTGTGTCGAGGCGGTTATCACGAATCAGCGTGTACGCTGTATAGGATACGGTACAACCCTCTACTTTGATGGTGAGGACAACGAGAGTGAATTATCCGTGGGAGCTTGTATCAGCTATGATGGATATATGGATGAGGAGCTTCTCCCAGATCGTTGTCAACTTGACATCCTGCCAGAAGTAGAGCAGATGGCTTCGACGATCCACCATGGCACCTTTGATACATTGACCGTTGCCTATGACGCTATCCTCACCTGGATCAGCACGAATGGGTATCAGATCATTGGACCTAATCGCGAGATCAATATCGCTTATAAGCGTGGCGGTGATCAACAGCATTTTGTTACCGAGATACAGTTTCCTGTTGCCAGACTCACTACTGATCCGAAGGATTGAGTGCGTAACATATAAGATAGGCAACAAACACACACCATACTGGCTCTGCGACCTATACATACATCATGACAGGCGGACATCTATGTACAGAAAGAGGAGAAAGAGGCTATGAACTTTGTTCCTTATCATGGAAATGCCAAATATTGTTATGCGAACTCGACTGCTATGCTACTGGCGACTATCGGCGAACAGGTTGCACCTGGCACGATTGAAGTGTTGACGGGCGTCGGACTTGGTGCGGCTCGTTTCCCGCAGACACCGTTCTTATTTAGTATGCAGTCCCCGGATGGCGGTATTACTCAGGCTTTACAACTGCTTGGTTTTACCTTTGAGGAGCAGGCTGCGGATGATGATGCGCTGGTACGCTTACGTGTAGCGTTGACGCAAGGACCCTGTGTACTGGGGCCGATAGATATGGGCTATCTCACCTATCATCCCAATTATCGTCACCTGGCTGGAGCTGATCACTTTGTTCTGGCGTATAAGATGACTGATACTACGCTACAGGTTCATGATCCCGATGGCTATCCCTATGTCTCATTGCCGTTTGATGCTCTCATGTGCGCGTGGAAGGCTGAGCGTATCGGGTACAGTCACGAGCCATATCGTTTATGGAGACAGCCAGAACGGCAACGTATCGTTAGTCCCGAAGAGCTCTATCGCACAGCTGTACAGTCATTCCAAAAGCTCTATCATGGTCTTGAGGAGGCTGCACCGCATATTCCAGCAGAGGTAGGCAGCGTCGCGATCCACAATTTTGCTCAATTAGTACAAACGCATAAAGCGTCATCGGCTGATCTAGAGATGATGCAGCATTTCTCGCTTGCTCTGGGCGCTAAGCGTGCCATCGACTATGCTACATTTTTCACACCATACAATCAGCAACTGGCTCAGGAGAAAGATCAGCAGGCGCAGCTTTTCGGCCTTTGCCACTCAGAGGCGGTCAGATGTAACTGGTCACGTGTTGCCAGTCTTCTGGAGCAACTTGCCGAGAGTGAAGCGCGGTTCCGCGAAGTATTGATGGGTGTACTCTAGTACGCTAGAGGAGCGATATCCTGTAAAACAGCTACGGATAGTCGCTCCTTTAGCAGCAGATGACTGGTGATGGGTGATGCTACTGGCACCGTTAACTCGCGTTGTTACGGAGCTTGTAGACCTTAATCGCGACCTGGAGTGTGAGCCAGTTACTACGCTCTTGCAGATCAATCTCGCAGAGAGATTGTAGACGTTCCAGGCGTTGAATGAGTGTATTACGGTGTACAAAGAGACGTTCGGATGTCTTGGTCAGATTGCCCGCGCATTCAAGATACGTCTCCAGCGTATCCAGGAGATCGGTATTCTTTCTTCGATCGTAGTTATCGATCAGCGCAATCTGGTCTTGATAGACGTCGCGTAGGTCGTCCATATGCGCGATCTTGTACAGATAGCGATACACGCCCAGATCGTTGAAATGTGTAACGATTGTGGTATGTTTGCTCTCGCTGCCCTTTGTATCGTGTAAGTTCTGCCCCATTTGTAGTGCCTCGTTCGCCTCAGCGAAGCCTCTCTGATAGTCATTAATATGCTGGCAGGTATTACCGATACCAATTGAGAGATAGACATCATATTCGTTGCGCATCTGCTGAGCGAGATCGCTCAGCCAGGTCTTGAGCCGTGTACCACCGGGATCTTTACTCAAAGGCAGGATGCATGTGATGAGATTTTCGTGCACATAGAAGACAGAACCAGCATAGCTATCCTGGATACGGCGTCGCACGATGCCACTCATCCTCTTGTACGCTGCCTGGAGTGTTAGCGCTTGCGGATAATTTCCGACATCATTGGTACTGTTACTTCGCGGGCGCTCAGGTTTGTTCACCTTATTAGCCGCTGTGGTCTCATCCCAGCGTGTATCGACGTGCGCAATCTCGATCATGACTGCGGAATGTGGACGTGTCAGGTCGCAGCCCAGGAAGTGTGCACGCTGCCGTAGCGAATCCTCCGAGTCAGTCGTACCTTGCATGAGATCGTCAAAGAAGCCCTTGACAAGGTTTTTCTGCGCCAGTTGATTTACCAGGTAGCTATTCTTAATAGCGATCGCTGCCTGGTTCGCAATCGTTGTTAGTAGCGTCTGATCTTCGGTAGAAAAGCGGCGGGCTTTATTGGCATAGCAGTTGATCAGACCCAATTGTTCGGTGCCAGCGATAAGAGGAGCAGAGATCAGGGTTCGGTACTGTGTATCCTTCAGTGGATTAAGCCTTTCAAGCGTATGTTCATTCTCTTGCTCTATATCCGCTGGTATCGGATTGCCGTCACGGTTCTGCTGCAGATCGTTGAAATCGCGTAGCCGTTCCAGCGTCAGACGATCCACATCAATGGTGCGAAACTGTCCCCGATCATTGAGATTAGGTGAGGTTGCCCGGACCGTGAGCCGTCGTCCCTGGCGTGAAGACTCAAGGTCACGTTCGCGTACCTGATCCATCAGCATAATGACGCAGAGATCCACCTCCATAAGCTGTACCGTCAATGTCGCGAGCGAGCGTAGCATATCTTCAAGGTAGAGACCCGAACTGATTGTCTGACTCAGCACGGAGAGCGTTGTAAGTGTACTGAGCTTACGCTGTGTATTCTCATAGAGTTGGGCATTCTCGATTGCACTGGCAACCAGAGCAACTGTATTGCTGATGAAGACACGGTGTTGCTCAGTAAACTCGTGTGGTGCGACAGCCTGGACCGTAATGACGCCAATGAGATGACGGTTTTTTGTGATCATGGGAACTGTCATGATCGACTGGAATTGCTCCTCTTCGAGCTCAGGAAAATAACAGAAGCGGGGATCTTCCAGTGCCTCGTCGGTCAGGAAAACCGGTTTGCGATGGAGTGCCACCCATCCAGCAATGCCTTCACCGACGGCCATCGTAATCTTACCTTCCAGGTGATGATAACGTTCGCTCGTACTGGAGAGCACCAGTCGTTCCTTGTCTTTGTCATAAAGATAAATAAAAGCAACCTGGCAGGAGGTAGCGCGGACAACAATGTCCACAAGATGGCGTAATACTTCATCGAGCCTCAGCGTTGAGCCAATAGTCGAGATCATTTCATTTAGCAGGGTATTCTCTTGTGCTCGCACTTCAATCTCGTTCCGTAGTTCTTGATTTTCGGCACGAAGCTGTTCAGTTGCTTGCTCCGGGTCTAACGAGGAGCTCGTAGGAAGCTGATGATTGGTACCGGCCTTAAAAGACATGCAACCTCCTTATAAATGAAGGTGCGCGAGAAAGCGTCAATCGACGCAAGCCATAAGCGCACACTCTGGAACCATGGCGGTGGTTAGAAGTAAACCAGTTGGCGCGGCACTGCGTCGTTTGTTCGTCTATCTGTACGTGCTCTGTACTGATAGATGACCAATAATGTGAACCTGGAGCGTCACACCATCGGTCGCCCGTAAGTGAGTAAATGTATATGGACATTCCGTCCATTACTCTAATTATATATGAGCCATTGTACCCATTTTCTGCCGCCACGTCTAGAGTTTAATCGTTATTTAATACAAATTTGTAAAAAGAACAGTGGATCTCACGCATAATTGTATTATTGAACACCTTTTTCTGCATCTTTATTTGTCAAATTGTTGGCCTTTTCAACAATAGAGATATGTATAAGTTTACTACTTGCCGTTATTGTTCTGTTGACAACTCATTATTAATGCTTGCATAATGGGGGGGCTCGCAGAATTTATTTAACACTATACAACAAAAAGTATAGCGTTCTGTTTTCGTATCTATTTTTGCATTCTTACCGTGATGGAGGAATCTTCTTTTGGCTAGTACAGATGTTCTCGAACCTGCTCTGGAAGAGGCTGGTATCGAGTCACGTGGTATTGAGCGTGTACCAACTGACAAACGCACCCATGTCCGTATTTTTGATAATTTCACCATGTGGCTCTCCGCGAATCTTGTGCTATCAACCATGGCGTTAGGTGCTCTGGCTATCCCCGTGTTCGGTCTAGGCTTCTGGCAGGCTGTTGGTGTCATCATTATTTTCAATATTTTAGGCGTGCTTCCCGTTGCATTTTTCACTACTTTAGGACCGCGGCTTGGCCTGCGCCAGATGACGATTACTCGTTTTTCTTTCGGCTGGGTCGGTGCTATTATCATGGCTCTATTTAATGTAGCCGCCTGTATTGGTTGGTCTGCAGTAAATGTTATTGTTGGTGCGCAACTTGTGACGGCACTAAGCAAAGGCAGCGTCCCTGCCTGGGTTGGTATTATTGCTATTGCAGTGATTACAACGCTTGTGAGTATCTACGGTTACAAACTTGTGCATCGTTACGAGCGCATTGCCTGGATCCCGATGGCGTTGATCTTCCTGTTGATCACAGTAATTGCTGGTCCACATATGAAGATTGTGGCGGGTCCTGCACTCAGTCTATCAACATGGGCCTTATTTATCAGCTTTGGTGGTGCGATCTACGGTTTTGCTACCGGTTGGAGTTCGTATGCCGCTGATTATAATGTCAATCAGCCATCGGATACGCCTGCTAGTCGTGTATTCTGGCTGACATTCCTTGGTGTAACGATCCCATGTGTGTTGCTAGAGGTCCTTGGTGTTGGCCTGACAACCTATCTAAAGGGCGTCAGTGGTGGTGACCTGGTGGCCGCTGTTCTGCATCCGCTGGGTGGTTTCGGCACCTTTCTGTTGATCCTGCTGGCCTTGAGTGTGATCGCGAATAACATTCCGAACGATTACAGTCTGGGCCTTTCGATCCAGGTACTGGGTCGCTCATTTCAACGTGTAAACCGAGCTGTGTGGACGTTGATTGGCGCAGTAATTTATGTACTGATTGCCATCCCTGCTGCTGGTAACTTCAATGAGACCCTCAATAATTTCTTACTGCTGATGGCATACTGGCTCGGCCCGTGGTCGATCATCTTGATCCTTGAGCATTTCGTGTATCGTCATGGACACTACAACGTCGATGATTGGAATACACGCAGTAAGTTGCCACTCGGCTGGGCAGCAATAATTGCGATGGTGATCGGTCTGATCGGAGTTTATCTGGGTGCGGATCAAACATTGTTTGTTGGACCGATAGCGAAGTTGCTGAATACAGATATTGGTTTTGAGTTAGGTGTGGTCTTTGCTGCGGTTGTTTACCTGATTCTGCGTCCTATTGAATTACGCCGTTCTCGGCAGTAGTCATACATTACTGGCCGGTTTCTTATTGAGCGGATGGTGTTACAAACAGGTGTCTCTATTGCGAGTAGGGCATCTGTTTGTATTTTTTTTATTTTGAAAGGCAGATTGTCATGCACTATGATGTATTATTGCGTCACGCGTTGCTCCCTCGTCATACGCAGTTGGTAGATATTGCTATCTCAGATGGGAAGTTCGTGCGGATCGCTCGTGACCTTTATCCTGATACAGGGGCACGCGAGATCGATCTTGCCGGACGGCTCCTCTCGCCTCCATTTATTGATGCGCATGTGCACATGGATGCTGTCCTGACAGTTGGTGAACCACGCTACAACACAAGTGGAACGTTGTTGGAAGGAATACAGATCTGGAGTGAGCGTAAACCTTCTCTGACCTATGAGGATGTGAAGCGTCGCGCCCTGGAAGAGATTAAGTGGGAGGTAGCGCAAGGGACGTTGCATATTCGCAGCCACGTGGACGTGTGTGATCCATCGTTGACGGCCCTGAGAGCGCTACTAGAGGTGCGAGAAGAGGTACACGATATCTGTGATCTGCAACTGGTAGCGTTCCCCCAGGATGGCATCTTATCGTATCCTGGTGGGTGCGAACTGATGCGGAAAGCGTTGGAGCTTGGCTGTGATGTTGTGGGTGGTATCCCACACAAAGAGTTTAATCGCGATATCGACTGTCACTGTGATGAGACTGATGATCCGCTCTCGCGTTTCTCTGAGGTCATGGCCGCTGACACGATCGCACAAGGATGGCAGGGTCGCGTGACTGCTAGTCATTGTACGGCAATGGGAACAGACGTATCACAACCTGCCTTGCATTCATCACACATAGGGATATTAGCCGCATCTATATGTTCCATGAAAAAGACCTTATCTGCTTTTTTGTCTGCAATCTCTTTCAAGGATAGTCCTGTAGCATCCTCTAGTATCTTTGCATGCTGCATATCGTTTAAGCTTAATTTAAAATGGGGTTTGTGATTCTGCTGAGGTATAGGCCACTCCTTTACAATACGCCACAAACGGGTAGATAACGAACTTAAAGAACAATCGGGGAAAGCTTGCATGTATTCTTGTTCAGTTGCCCCGGCCTCATACTGCCTTTTTAGTTCATTATCGGCCTCATCATCCCAATCGTATCTAGACGAGTTTTTAAACCAGATAATACCCTTGTCTATACCCCATATCTCCCAATGGATAGCAAAGCCCCAAAAGTGTGATGACAGTTCCTTTAGTTCAATCCCCTTTGTAAAGATATTGATAACTTGACGTAGACGATCCTTAGGCAGTTTTTTATAATTTTGCCGCAAAGCCTCTAAGGTTTCATTCAGTTTAACAATAGGTATACCCTCACTAGGCTTGCTAATTTGCTTTTGCAGTTCTGCTATTTCCGCCTCTATTGCTGCCAAGTCTTCATACTTCTTTAGCTTTGTCTGTTTGGTCATACGAGCGGATATTTCTGTATCATTCAGGTCTGCATAGATGTTGTCGTATTTGGTTTGCAGCCCTGCTATAGTTTTTTGCAGATGTGCCTTGTTTTTTTGTTCCCTTTCATACAGCTCGCTAGCTGATTGCCCTATCCCTGACGCGTTTTCATCCTCCTGTACACGTTTAGTGAATATTTCTATGAAAAGATCTTCAACTGTGCTTAGTTTGATGTATTGGTATTTTGTCGGGCATAGTTCTGTAGGGGGAGTGTATGAAAAACATATGCTATTGCTTACAGTATCCAATGACACTATGCAGTCTTCTGAAGGTCGTATAACAAGTCCTTGTATAATGCTAACCTCCCCATGACGCCGGGTGGATGCGTTTTCTGCTCTTTTCTCTAATAAGTACTGAACAGTATCCCATGTGTATTTATCTATGATTGCCTCATGGTTATTTTCATAGCAGGCATCTCCTGTTTTCCATATGTCTATGTAAGTTTCGTCTGTTAGGAAACGTTTTACTGTCTGGTAGCTTCCAATTCTGTAACCCCCTTCTACCTTCATCAAATAGCATTTGTTATGCATCTTTGGGTCTTCATATTTGGGGAAATGGTAGCCAGGTTTAGCCGATAATTCACGCACTAAAGCGGGCAAATCTCCACCCAATTCAATAAACCGATTGTACAGCCACTTGATAACTTTGGCCTGCTCTTCATGAACGATATACTTTTTAAAAGTGGGGCTTTGTTTGTCTCTATCGACTGTATAGCCAATGTCAGAAACCCTAGAATCATAGTAGCCTTTATGAGAGGCGTTTACACGCATCGGTAGCATACGCTGGTTTATTTGCAGGTCGAATTGTTCCCACGCCCGTTTACAGTCCTCAATAAAATACTCCCAATCATAGCGGTTATTCATGTAGTACATACGAACGCTTGTGATAATTACTACATTGTTTTCCTGGCAAATGTTAGCAAACCGGATAACATTTTCTAGGTTTCTATCCCTAAATAGACGGTCTACCAGGAAGACGTAAACAGCCTTAATTTTACCCTCTGCTATGTCCTCTGTTAATTTAGTGATGCCTACACGCTCCCCTAACCCCAATGTCCCACTAACCGCAAAGTCTTGAAAATACTCTACAATTAGCTCCTCATTCCATCCGTATTTGATAATGATAGTCTTTTGTTGTTCAACCTGAAAGTCATAGCTTTGGGTGTTATTCAAAACCTGGAATAAAGTAGATTGACGCCCGTAAAGGGCTATGTGTTCGTCTGTAGGGAGTGTCGGCATCTCCATTGTATGGATCTTTGGCTTTGCCATCGTTACAAAAATATTGCCTTGATTGACCTTTTTGCGTTTCGGCTTGTTCATTTCTTTCATATTCTGCAATCTCCTTATACAATTCGCACAAAGCTAACTTTGCTGACTTCCATAAAATTTGATGTCTGCTCTCCAATTTCTTTCTACCCCTTGTAATTTGTCTTCTACCTTATACAAAGGTTGAAAGAGGGGCAATTATTCTTGAAACAGCCCCTAATTTTGCCTCTTTGCTAAAACTAGGAAGCTAACCAGGCACGTTAGCAACGTCGGCACGTTAGCAACGTCAACACAAGCACCACTCCTGTAGGGCCTAAGGTGAATTGTTGCGTCGTCATGCTAGCTCCTGCTGTGGAGGTAAGGGTGTTGGTAGTGGTGTTGATCAATGGGAACAATGAGAACAGCAGCCCAATACCACAAATCAACATACAAAGGGCTATTAGCTATAAGCGGTTATGGAGGAGAGCTTGCTTGACCTGTTCCCCTGGCTTGTTCCCTTGCGTGCTGGCATCAAGGATGTAGACGTGTACTGTGTTTTTCGTCCCTGTGCTATCGTTATCGTCCTTCTGTTCATCTATTTGCCTCATGATATCTTCTATCTGCTTCTTCAAGTTGTCTTCCATCGTGATCTATCCTTTCAAGTTAGGGAAGGGAGCAGGAAAGACCTACTCCCTAAAAGTTAGCTAGGCTACGTTGGAGAATTGCCGATACTATACACGGCAAAATCTAGGACCTCTTGATTGTGGAATAACTGACCTAAAAAGCTCTGAGGGACATTGCCCTTCCATATCAACAGGACAAAGCCTATCCCTTGCTTGTTCGTCATACCATGGTTAAGCACTTCAACCTGTTCCTCCTGGCCCCGTAACAGTTCCCTCAGATGTTGGGCAAAGGTAGTGGTATAGGTCCATTCACACAGAATGAAGACATCGTACATAGGCTTACCCATCTATCCTTTCCCCTGGCTTCAAAGGCCTAAATTGTCCATTATCATTAATCATGGGATACTGTTCAGTAGAGGTTTGTACAACTATGTCAAGCTTGCCATCATGGTTGACATCCTTGAATACTAGGGTGACAAGGATGCTATCAGTGTGAGAGCCGGTGAGGGTAGGACCGTCGTAGATCTTCGCTTTAGAGGCATTGTCCCCAGGAAGCTCTATAACCTCAATATGGCTATGCAGATTCAGGGCTATAAAATGGGAAGGGGTAGGACCATGACCTACACTGGCGTCTGTCTGGTAGGTACGTGGCATACCATAGTTGAGATTATCTTGATAGCTATTCCAGGCGTTACCAATAGCCCCACCAACCGATACTAAAATCACGGTAAGAAGCATGCTCCCACCTGCTACAACTCTCCAATGGGTACAGGCGATAAATGACTGCGGAGTGTTTAGAGATGGCTGCTTCTTACGAAGATCATGTACCACTACCTTTGTTGGAACCGTAGGTTTATAGCGCCTGGCACTTGTTGACGTACGGGTAGTGTATAAAGCATCTTCATCGACAGGAATGCTACTTATTTGCGGTGTTGAGGCTCTCCTGTGTTCAGTGGTGATTGTTCTGCTAGCCTGTTGTGTAGGAACAGGGTAGCCTACTTGGTGATCTAATGGCTTGTACATACCTGTTACCTCCCTGTTAAACAGTCTTGCCTTGCACAATATAGGTAGCTTCTTGCTCGGTGACTTCACCGTCTTGATACTCCTGGTAGACACGATCTATATTGCTCTCGTCTTCATGGCAGCTACAGGTAGGATCACAACAGAAAGGGTGTTCTGCTGTATGCTCTTTCCAGTCCACAGGAATAACAGGGATGAAATTATCTCCATAAGGTTGCATGATACTATAGCCTTTCCTTGACTATAGGCTCCCATCATGCCAAAATAGGCACAGGGAACCCTTATAAACTGCTTGCAATGTACGTTTATTGGTTTCCATCTTCAGTCCCTCTGTGTTAGCGCACAGGGGGTCATTCATTTATCACCCTCTTTCTCTTTAAAAGCATTTATTTCACTACATAGAAAAGTATAGCAGGTAATAGAGAAACATTGCAAGGTAAAAGGGGGGCTAAAAGGTCCTAGAGATACGTAGAGAGGGTGTGTGTTGACTACGCAGGTGTAACACGACTATAATGAGGCCACTAAGCAGCCGAAAGGGAGAGAGGCCGATGGAGAACTACTTGCAGAATTATCCCGAAATGTTAACAGCGCGGGAAGTGGCAGATATAATGCGTGTCGATATTAAAACAGTAAGGTCTTGGGTATCATCTGGGGAACTTGCAAGCATACCTATTGGGAAGAGAGAATATAGAATAGCTAAAGCATCTCTACTTGATTTTATTGAAAAACGGCAAAGGGGAAGCTAATTTGTATGAAATGCATTAGTCAGCGGTAAAAATCTATAGACGATTAATATAACCTACAACGAATAGAAATATTTAGGTAAATTACAAAGGCTGGGAAAGATTGTTGGGTGGTACGACCATGATGTTCAGCCAGGTACCGTATGGGACCTTGACATCTCTTAACATTATGGAATCCCAGCCGCGTCATAGATTCGTTTTTCAAAGAGAACTCTTTAGGATGTGATTCACTTTATAAGCAAACAACCCTTCAAAGACTTATTCAGGTTTCAACAGCTTTGCTAATGCTTTTGCATAATCTGTTTCTGTAACACCACGTTTTTTACCCCATTCAACAGTTATCGCTTCAACCTTACTATCTATGGATTGAAATACGGTGCACGCTTGATTTAGCTCGTGAATCATTCTTTGTCGGCCAATAGGATTATTATGTTGAACAGCTCTTTCCCAGAAGTAATTATGGGCAAGAAAATTTCTTAGCTGGAGAGCCTCCTCAATTTCCCCTTTAATTTCATCATTAATTTCTGATCCTTCTTTCATTTTGTGGAGTAATTGCCCCAGTGTCTTCTTAAAATGTTTGCCTAGTAATGCATCATATTGGTCCCTTGTGACCAAGTCAGGGTCTGATAAACAAACGGTCGATAGTGTGATAGCTAATTGCCGTTCAAAACATTGTGCGAAATACATTGCAGCACCATACATGGCATAGACTTCTTTAGCTTCTAATTCTTCGTAATCCATAACACTTCCTATTTTTGTATTAAGCGTCGTCGAAACAGCATATGAAAAAAATCTGTTGTTATTTTCTTTCCTTTTCCCTGATACAGTTCATATCCGCCAAATCTATACAATTCATAGCCAGCGAGCCTTAGTTTCCTGTCTTCTGCAACCATATCTGTATACAAGTTAGGCTTAGCTGTATTATTTTCTGAATAATGTTGTATTCCATCGATCTCAAGTACAATTCTGTCATGATTGGAGAAGAGCATTAAAAAATCCATGCGCTGCCTGACAAAATCTTTTCCCTGATGGAGCTGATTGAACGTGTAGGGATCATAGTGAAGATACACTTGAGGAATCAGTGCGGGCAAGGCATCGCCTAAAAGCGGTTTGAAATGTTCAAAGTATGTCCGAAATAATAATTGTTCTGGCATGCTATCAAGTGACGCATATAGCCTTTTATATAGATGAATTTCTTGCTCTTTCTTTGTTAGAGTTGTTAATTGCTGTTCTTCAGACCACCAAGCAATTAAATCCGTCCAAAGTAGTCCGCTTTCTGAAATAGGTCTATAATAGATAAGGCAATTCTCAGCATTCTTAACGATCTGGATATCATTACTTATTGAGTCCCTGAATACGATTTCTGGTTTGGCCCCTTTTGCAGCAAAAATTAGATTTTTTACATTACCATGCACTCCTCCTTTGAGAGAAGTAACTTTATATATTGGCTTTCCTGCTATCTGTGCTATTGTTTGCAAAACAAAATTGTCTCTTTTTAAGATATCGTTAAAGGCATTTGCTTGCTCTTTTTGCTTCTGACCAGTTGGAAGAACAAGTGGATGCAGACAGGTTTCAAGAAATTTGAAGAAGATTGTATCGTCACATTTAGTAAGCTCCAAATAGGTATAGAACAAATAATGTTTATCCCAATCATCGTTAAAAACACAATGTTGATGGATGTCTTGGTAAGCATTATTAAACTGATAATCTGTTGAAGGCATAGCCCCTAAATCCCAAATCCTCCCAAGAAATTCCAATAGGCCCAATTTACCATAGAAGTCTTCTTCTTGTGTTATTAAGTAGTCTAGAATATCACTGCGTACAGTATCGCTAGCAAGCATTCAGTGCCTCCTTACTTAATCTACACAGTATTAAGTATCATATCTTGCTAAATTATAATTCGTCAACTAAAAAATGCAAATGACAAAAGACTAGCAAATGTGTGATGGAGCTAGGAAAAATGAGAGGGGTAAATAGACTAACGGACTTTCTTGACAACCTCACAAGCAAAAGAGAGAGATGCCATCTCGAATGTTGTGTAACGGCAGATAAGAGAAGAGCCAGGAAGCTAGGTCTGTACTGAGTTTAGCGTCTTCTCATTGTACTTCATTCCACAAAAATCGGCATGGCATCCCCCTACACGCAAACCTAAGTCTAACAGGAGGCACATCATAGCAGCATCTTTATGCCGTGGTTGTCGTTTCAGCAGAACAGCATGTGCGGGGCTAATAATAGTAGCAGCTTCCTTCTTAGCCCCTACACGCTTGACCTCTCTCTTCTTGTCGATATTGACACCCTCACGATGGGTAGGGGCTTTGACCATAAGGATAAGGGCTAGATCCTGCTGACTGATAGCCCCCGCCCTTTGGGCTAACTTTGCATACGCCTTTACTGTGGAGAGCCGTACAGATATGCTACTAATTGCATACCCTTGCTGTTTCATCCATTCTATGAAGGCCTCTACTAACCCATGGGTGATACCATTCCACAGTGACCAGGCGTCTTGATTGCGCCCCTCTTCTACCCATTGGAAAAAGTAAGCACTAGGTGCTGTATAATGGGCGGCTTCTAGGAATTGAAAGAAGAGGGTTAAGTCTGCTTTTTGACGACGGAGGGTGTTCAATGCCTTTGCATCAATATAGCGGTTGTGTGCTGTCTTATCAGCAGCAAGATTAGCCAGGGTGCCTATGCTTGTATCCCCTGTGCTAACAACCTTTGTACTTGACAAAGGGGACTATGGGGATTGGGGGAGGAATAGGTATTGTATCGACCTGGCAACAAAAAACGTCGTCTGGATACATCCAACCAGGTGACAACAGATGGAAGTCAGCTAATAGCGAAGGGAACAGAGGAAGAAGATAGAGGGAAGATGAAAGATACGATTACTAAACGCTATTGGGAGTATAAGGGGACCCTTGTTTATACCCCTGTACAGACTGGGTATGCAGGCAACGTCTTAGAGCAATTTGTCAGTGATGGGCTAACAACGTATATGCATGAAAAGCGGGGCTATGGAAAGCAGACCTGCTTTATTGTGCTACTGGAAACGGGCAAGAGCCCACAGCTACAGCAGCATTACATTTACTGTGATGACCTTGATTTATACATGCGCTTTATGAGGAACTACGCTTGCGTTGCCCATGTGTTTGATAAGATCGTACAGCCTAAGATTGATGAATACGAGAGAACACAGGACAGGGGAAACAGGATTTACCATTGCTGGCGACCTGATTATTAAAAGAGAGAAGAGCATAAGCGTGCAAGTATATCTTGTTTGTGCTCTCTTTAGTGCAACAAATGGTTAGCATTAGTTGTTTATGGATGAAATAGATTGAGGTGATACATAGCTTTAGAAGGGAAATAAGCTTTCAGTACAATCCCTTCTAAAGCTAGAGTGAGGATTTTAAGAGGCAAGAGGCATAGAGAGTATCTGTTGAACGGCTGTAAGGAGCTTTGAAAGCTTATCCAGTTGTATAACGGTAATGGTTTCCTATGATGATGCCTATGCGTTCAAATTGATAGGATTGCTGGCTCGCGCTCAGGTCAATGTGGTGGCGAACCCTTTTGATAATGTCGTGTTGCAGGGACGTTTCGATACCTATCCAAAGCGTCGAGGAATTACACGTGTGAAGGAGTTGTTAGCAGGTGGCGTGAACGTCGCGTTGGGACACGATTCGATCATGGATCCCTGGTTTCCATTGGGACGGGGTGATATGTTATCTGCCGCCCAACTTGCGCTCTTCCTCTGTCATATGAGTGGCTATGAAGAGATTGCAGCGGTCTTCGACTTGATCACGACCAATGCTGCGCGTGTCCTGCGTATTGAGGATTATTACGGCATTGAAGAGGGGAAGCCCGCCAACTTCCTGGTCCTGGATGCTCCTTCGACCTTTGATGCGCTGCGACTTTTGCCTGCTCGCCTGCATGTCTTTAAAGCTGGACGCGAGGTTGCCCATACGAATCCTGCACAGAGTGTTGTGAGGCATGGTGATAAGACGCAGGAGATTACGTTTCAGCCTGCACCAAAGCCATAGCTTTATAAAATATTGACTGCCCGCCCGATCAAGATGGTAAGTACGATCAAGGCGAGGATTGCCTCAAGCATCATGAGGCACTTGGCTCGGCGTGTCAGGGGATATGTATCGGCAGGACTAAGAGCTGTCGCGCCAGTGAAGCCGAGGAACAGATAGTCAATCAGGTGAGGGACCCAACCGCTTTTATTACCATCTGCCTGCTGTGGAAAGAGGAAGTCAGCTGCTTTATTCCCGTTCTCATGGCGCACTTTGGGTCCACCACCGTCAAGTTCCCAATACCAGAGTGCGAAAACTAAAATATTGCCAATCCAGAGTGATGCTCCAGTTCTGAGCAGACTGACTGATTGTCCTTGCTGCCGTTGAGGGAGCGTTATAATGAGTAGAATGACTCCAGCGATCAGGGCCACAGTAATAAACCCAAGCATAATCAACATCATAGCGCGTGTATAGTGATAAGAGATAGGATGCTGGAAAATGCGAGTAGTGACAATCGGTAGAAGCGTAATGAGTATCACTGCCAGCGGTAGCCAATTTGGCCCCAGTGTTATACGTGCTGGCAGCGTCAGGTAGAGCACGCCAAACAACAGTGCAATACCTATTAAAACTGTAAAGGCAGAGATCGGTATTCTGTACCGTGACTGAGATTCGTTTTTGTTGTCCTTTTTTCCTATGGATGAGTCATGTAGTTGATGCATTTTTTGTCATAACCTCTTGCCTAGGAAATAGTTACTCTCTGTATTGTACACGCTCCTCAGACGATAGAACAATGGTTATTGACATCCTCCCGTCGCCTAAAGGCTGACGGGATTCCTCAAATCACTTTGAGGGTTTCCTGCTTCGCTGAGTCTTGCCCGGCTTGGTTTTCACCGCGCCAGGTCTTACGGACTCTCCACAGGCTTCAAATACCGTGAGCCCCACGGCATGTATATTCTGAGCAGCATTGATATCACGATCATGGATGACGCCACATTCGGGGCACGTCCACATGCGTACATCAAGGGGTAAGGAGTCGAGAATATGTCCACAGTCAAAGCAGCGTTTGGAAGAGGGATACCACCTGTCAATCTTGACGAGGTTCCTGCCATACCATGCTGCCTTGTATTCCAGTTGAGACACAAACTCACTCCATCCGACATCGCTAATCGCTTTACTGAGTTTCGGATTCTTGACCATGTTCTTCACAGCAAGACTTTCGACGCAGATCGTTTGGTTTTCACGGATCAGGCGTGTCGAGAGCTTGTGCGAGAAATCACGGCGGCGATCAGCGATACGAGCATGGATACCAGCGACCTTGAGACGAGCCTTGTCTCTGTTTTGGGAACCCTTTTTCTTCTTGGCATGTCGTCTCTGTGCTTTCGCCAGTTTCTTTTCATCCTTGTGGAAGAACTTGGGATTACCCACGACTTCACCATCAGAAAGGATGACAAAGGACTTGAGCCCCAAGTCAGCGCCGATCGTCTGCTCAGTTTGAGGCAAGGGCTCAATTTCATCATCTACCAGGATACTCATGAAGTAACGGTTCGCACAGTCTTTCGTGACCGTCACACTCGACGGCTTCGATTCCTCTGGCAGTGGGCGCGACCAGCGAATAGTCAGGGGCTCGCTCATCTTGGCAAGCGTCATGACCCCATCTTTGTAGGTAAAGGCATTCGAGGTATAGGTGGCAGACTGCTGGTTCCGCTTTTTGTGAAAGGTGGGATAGGGAGTACGACCGTCAAAGAAGTTGATGAAGGCTTTATCCAGATGGCGCAACGCTTGTTGCAATGGAACAGAAGAGACCTCAGACAACCAGCAGGTCTCTTCTTGCTTCTTGAGGTCGGTCAACCGTTCGCTCAAGTCCTTATAGTAGAGACGTTGCTGCTCGTTGTAATAGGCATCGGTCTTTTGACGCAGCGCCCAATTGTACACGAAGCGGCAACACCCAAAGGTACGGGCAAGAATCTGCTGTTGTTCTGGGGTGGGATACACCCGATACTTGTATGCTCTCTTCTGTTTCATGCTTTACATGATAGCACACACGGTGTAAAATGTCAACAATATAGAGAAAGGAACGGCGCTCTCATCCTGTCCCATGAATGGAGACGGGTCTTCTCACGCCGGTAGAAGAAAGGAACGGCGCTCTCATCCCGTCCCATGAATGGAGACGGGTCTTCTCACGCCGGTAGAATAAAAAGGTATTTGAGGTCTTGAACTATTCTAATAACGCTTCTCTGCTCCCCTATAATGACAATCTTTTCATTGAAAATACTACTCTGATGCAAAGTGAGGATCATTCTGTTATAGTAGTAGAGAGTTTTCTCTACTAAATGCAAATTATATAGAAGCGTTAGAACAAAAAGAAGATGTGTAAGGCTGGGGGGGATAGGTGACGATGGAAGTGGAGCGGTACAGCGAGCAGATCAATGTGTCTACCACTCTAAACACACTCTTAAGTGACTTCAGCGCGGTTATTGATTATCGAACGCTACGTGATAGCCTACCACAGCGCCTGACCACTTTATTAAAATGCCGATGTGTCCTATTATATCTACGTATTGATGAGACATTACAGTTGGCCTCTGGCTCCTCTGGCGATCTGCCTGGTTGGTCTACAGATCTTCTCTCGGTTGCTCATGTGAACCCGATTAATTTGAATAGCGATGAGCCTGAATCCCGTGCCTGGCGGGCGCGCAAAGTCATACGCCAGCCAATGCCTATCGCAACGCAGATGATCGTCCCATTGATCTATCGACAGCGTGCTATCGGTATAATGGTCGCCCTGCGCGGGTCCTCAACGAGTATGAATATGGTGAGCAATGTACGAAATATTTCTCACTGCTGGTTAGCAGATGAGGAAGAGAAACTGGGAGTAGTAGCAGGCGTTGTGGCGTTGCTACTCGAAAATACCCGTCTACTTGAGCATGATCGTGAGAGGATTCATGAGCTCTCGCTACTGAATAGCATCAGTAGTCAGATGACCTGTTCGCTGTATGAGAAAGAGCGACTACGTAACGTTATCGTGCAGCGTACACGTGAGATTGCTGGTGTTGACCTTTGCGGTCTTTTAGAGCCTTGTATGGAGCCAGGTGCGATCCCCTGGGTAACTATACGCTTGCGTGATATGTTGTTGCAGCGTCTACAAGGGTATCGATCGCAGACCCCTCTGGTTTTTGAGCGACCGGGCAACGAGAATGATATGTTTGCGCGTGCCTATTTCGAGGAGCTTCCGGCCCGTGTGAAGACCTTCTTTGTGCTTCCATTATTTAGTGGATGCTCTTCACGTGCATTTAAGCCAGGGCGTGACCATCTTCACAGCATCAACGATCTTATCGCTGATACTGTTTCTGAGACTCGCCTGGTGGGATGTATTGTTGGTGCATATCATCGTCCCTGGAAGATGCGCCAGTCAGAACTTGCATTATTGCATGTGCTTGCCAGCCAGGCCAGTGCTGTGCTCGAGAATATGCAACTGGTTGCTGAAGTTGTGGAGGCGCGCAACGAGGCTCGTAAATTGTTGAGGCAGGTGTTAGATGATAAGCGACTCAACGCATTGATCTTGGAGAGTGTACCAAGTGGCCTCATTACGACGGATCTTAATGGCTGTATTCATACGTTTAATCGAGCGGCGGCAGTGATCCTGGGGTACCATCCTTATGAGGTACTGGGACAACCGTTACAAAAGATCCTGGATCTACGAGCACTGCGTAATACGGCAATGCATGCACCGCTGACTCATCTTATTCCCCTGTCACAGCAGGGCGCATTCCTGGCTGGCATGCATGCTGGTGAGGTGATGAGTGAGACGGTTGTGACTACTGATCGCTATGAGCGTGAGTTAGTGCTAGATGTTGATATGCGGCCACTCTATGACGATTCGAGTAAGCAAGTTGGGATGTTGACAACGTTTATCGATGTAACGTCGATGCATCGCCTGGAGGAGGAGAAACGTCGCCTGGACCATCTTGCCTCATTGGGAGAGATGGCAGCCAGTGTCGCACACGAGGTTCGCAATCCGCTGGCGTCAATCAAGACTTCGATTCAGATGTTGCAGGATGATATCAATGACGTCAATATTGCTGCGAACTCAGCCTATGAGACCTCCGAGACTGCGTTAATGCCTGAGCCAATGCATACAGAATGGATGCAAGAGTCGATCGCAGTGATGCTCAAAGAAGTAGAGCGGCTGGATATCATCGTACGTGACCTTCTCCTCTTCGCACGTCCGCACCAGTTGCATCGTATCCGTTGTGACATCGTTGAGGTATGCGATCATATGCTTGCTGTTGTGCAACCTCAATACACTGAAGGGAATATTGAGATTCACAGGATCTTCGATGAACTGCCAGATATTTGGGTCGATGTTGGGCAGATTGAGCAAGTGCTGTTAAACCTTTATTTAAACGCACTCCAGGCTATGTCTGATGGCGGTATCCTGACCATCGCCTGTCATAGCATCTCAGCGGAACAGGCTATCTATGATACAGCAGGTTCTGATTGCCCACCGACGCAGAGGCCAGCAGGAGCAGCGCGTACAGGGATCAGTGCCTATGCGCGTTTAATCGATCGGCATGCCAGTCAGCAAGAGTTTCGTGTTGAGCGCTGGCTAGAGATCGTGGTACGTGATACAGGGATTGGTATCGCACCTGACCAGCTGAAACACATATTCCAGCCTTTTTATACAACGAAGGCGCATGGGATCGGGCTTGGCCTGGCGATTACACGGAGGCTGGTTGAAGACCATGGCGGTTATCTGCATATTGAGAGCCAATATGGGTATGGTGCAACGGTTGCTGTACGTTTACCATTCGTTTCGCATATCGAGTCGGCTGCCGATGAACGGTCCTGATCATTTTGAGTGTGTGTAATGTAAAAGAGGATGGAAGAAAGGAGATACTGGAAGCATTGGGAGACTCTACTGATTCCAGTATCTTTGGAAAGGAATAGTATGGGTCTGGCAATACTTATCATCGATGATGAGCCGTACTTACCGCACCAGTTTGCTCGTTTCCTGAAACGCCACGGCTATGATGTATATACAGCCTCTGATGGTGAAGTAGGACTGGTCGAGTTACAACATCGAACCCTGGACCTGGTATTGCTGGATGTACGATTACCCAGGCTTGGTGGTCTCGAAGTGTTGTCGCGTATGCGTAGTCTGGATCAGGATATTCCTATCGTAATGATTACCGCATTCGGTGACGTACAGACGGCTGTGACTGCGATGAAGCTAGGGGCAGCTGATTATCTTCTGAAAGGCTTCGATCTTGAGGAACTGCTCCTGGTCGTACAGCGAGCGCTAGAGACCAGCGCTATGTCGCGCGAGCTGCGAAAATTGCGGCAGGAGCGTAGTGATAGTTATCATTTTAAGTACGTCGTTGGACGTAGCCAGCGGATGCGTGAAGTTTTTGACCTGGTGACACGGGTTGCGAAGAGTGATGCTTCGGTATTAATCACAGGCGAGAGCGGGACCGGGAAAGAGGTAGTGGCGCACGCCATTCATGAGCAAAGTAATCGCAGTAGTGGGCCCTTTCATGCACTGAATTGTGCTGCGATAGCCAGTCATCTTTTGGAGAGTGAGCTCTTTGGTTATGAGCCGTATGCATTTACCGATGCGAAGAAGCAGAAGCGTGGTCTGCTTGAACTGGCAGAGGGGGGGACACTCTTTCTTGATGAGGTAGGTGAGATGTCACCGGACATGCAAGTCAAATTGCTGCGTGTGCTGGAGATGCGGACCTTCTTCCGGTTGGGAGGGAGTCAAGAGGTACGTTTAAACGCACGTGTTCTCTCAGCAACCAACCGTGATCTGGATCAGGCAAAGACAGGCGGCTCATTCCGTTCTGATCTCTATTTTCGTCTAACCGTCTTAAAGATCGAACTACCTGCCTTACGTGAACGGCCTGGCGATATTATGCTGTTTGCTACACGTTTCATTGACGACTTCAATAGCTCTATGGGGCGGAACGTACATCGTATCTCGCCGGAGGCCCAGCATCTTCTGCAATCTTATATCTGGCCTGGCAATATCCGCGAGCTCAAGAATGTTATCGAACGAGCCATGATACTGAGTAGTAGTGATGAACTACTCCCATCACACCTGCCATTAGAGATTGTGGAGCAGGGAGGATTGAGTCAATGGCAACTCAGCGACCCCTGGGAGCAGTGGTTAAATGCTCGGCCCACCGGTCCTCTCTCGTTTGAAGAGGTCAGTGCACGTTTTGAACAGCATCTAGTACGTTGGGCGCTAGAGACAGCAAGACATAACCGGACCCGTGCATCAGAATTGCTCGGTTTTGCCAAAGTTGACCAGTTACGTTATTTAATGCGTAAGCATGGTATTGAATAGACAATTGAGTGCTGCCAGACGTGTTCGCCCAATTAGAATTGGGCGTGCATATCGTTCTGTTCGATCTGGTAGGAGAGTAGTTGTGCTTCTAACTCTTGCCAGGCCTGAAGCTCGATTTCAGCGTTTGAATAGCGTCGGTGTTCATTCATCGCCTGTTGGAACTTTGTGGTTACACGTTGACGAAAGTTTGCCAGGATGGGACGTTGTATCTCTAGCCGTGGCATGACACGTAGCTCAATCTCATGAGATGAATAGAAATCCTCCTTATCAAAGGCCAGAGAGATAAGATCGCTGAAGGTAGCCAACAGGTTCTGACGTTGTGTTGAAAAGTAAGCTGGCTGTGTACTTGAAGCTAACAGGCAACCAGCGATCTTACCTTCGAAGCGAATCGGATGTGCGGCTGCACTTACCTCGTGCTCATCTTTAATGACCGGGAATGTCTTATTGGTATCGAGATCATCATCGCTCACAATATGACGAACCTCAACAGCGTAGCCTGAGAGAGACTCAAGGCCCAGAAAGAGTACATCATGTTCGAGATCAGCAGTCCAGGGAGGTGTACCTTTGCCAGCGCGCTCGCGTAAGCTACGAATTTTCTGGTCGGGACCAGGTTTCATGCATTGGACAAGCTTCACTGCCATTCCCAGACGATTAGGATCAAGTTGAGCGAGCGCCTGTTTCAAGACAGCATCGCTGATGCGCCAGAAGCGCAAGCTCTCGGTTGTCGTCGTACGAATATTGAGAACCTGTGCGAAGAACTCTGAGGGGATATGTTCAGAAGTATCTTCGGTCAACCAGGAGCCAATATCAGTATAGGTATCGGAGAGCGCCTCAATTAACTCCTGACGTTGGGCGGTAGTAACAACTTGCAGCAAATGGATGAGATGAGGTTTTTGCGGTTTCGACTCGCCGCTGGCCCAGCGAGATAGCGTCATGCTTGTGACCCCCAACGCAGCTGAGAGGCGTTGACGTTCAGAAGTTGATTTTATAATGCTCTGCAAAACGTTGGGCCAGGATGGAGGAGGGGTGACCATGTCTTTATCTCCTCAGTGCTACTATGACTATGAAATAAGATGTAGTCGGGTTCTTTGGCATATGATAGCAGAGGAAGTGCAGAGAGTCAACTCTTAAACATCATTAACATCATTTGTATCAATTACATAAAGAAGCCTAGTGAATTACAAAAAGCTTGTGAGTCAAAGATAGCAAAAGGAGTCACAAGAGTAACAAAGAAGTTGTACTTCTCATTAGAAATCTGTATCATAATAATAGGAGAGAAGGCATACTGCTTGGAGGGATAGGTGGAGTAAATGCCAAAGCGGATAATTGTGGTAGATGATGAGAGAGAGATACGAGAGATCATCTCTTTTGTGCTGACGCGACATGGTTTTGAGGTAGAATCAGTATGCAATGGCCAGCAGCTTCACCGGCTGCTTACCTTACAACTACCCGATTTAATCATATTAGATGTCATGATGCCAGGAGAGGATGGTTATCACATCTGTAGCTGGCTGAGAAGCGAACCAGTGACACGTCACATACCAGTAATGATGATAACAGCGCATCCTGAAGATATTTATGAACGCATCAGTATTGACCTGGGAGCGGCGGAGCATATTACCAAGCCGTTTCACCCACTAGAGGTTGCTGAAAAAGTCAAAGCGATACTTGAAATAGAGGCCTCGAATCGGTCATAATTAAAAAAATACATGTGCGCAAGAAAATGCGTCGCTATTCGTCAGAAAAAAGTGTCATAAAGTACTTGTCTCTGTGCTGAAAAATTGGTATCATTACAAGCAAGAGCGGTCCTGACGAGTTCAAGGAAGCAGTGTGGCTATGCCAAATAGATATGAACGAGAGATAGAAGAGATCTTACGCAATATGGATGAAGTGGACCCCAAAGCGGCTAAGAGCCAGAAATTTGGGGAGCGTTTCCGCAAGAGTCCTGGTCCTCGCTTGCGTGTGCAGCAGCCTCGATCATTTTCATGGAATCTATCGACACCAGAGCGTCTTCTGGTGGCTGCGATTATTCTTGCTTTAGTAGCTGGTGCTATTGCATATGTAGCGCGTGTAAGTCTTATCACCTTACTGTTAGCGTTGATCAGTTTTGTATGTTTAATCGGAGTTGCTATTTCGTCGTTTGTCGCGCAACCACGGCGTGCGCGTTCGCGTTCGCAGCAATACGGCAATGTCACCATTACACCATTGCGACGTGGACCATTCAGCACGATCAGAACGCAATGGAATCTTTTCATTCTCAAATTACGGTATCGACGCAAGAACGGCAAGCGCGAGTAAGCGAGTTTTCAACGAGTTTTGAAAAGAACAGAAAAAGTGCTTGACAAAGCTCTAGAGGGGTGTTATAGTATGCCCTGTTGACGGGGTGTGGCGCAGTTGGTAGCGCGCCTGGTTTGGGACCAGGAGGTCCGCGGTTCGAGTCCGCGCACCCCGATTCTGCGGGAGTAACTCAGTGGTAGAGTTCCTGCCTTCCAAGCAGGCTGTCGCGAGTTCGAATCTCGTCTCCCGCTTTTTTCTATAGATCGTTCTTCTCAAGAGAGGCCACAAGCCGCTTCATACGAAGCAAGCTGCGAGGCGGCCGGAGGGGAACGGTTTTTTTTATGGGACAATGGTGCATCGCGACACCCTGCTACGCTTTTGGGCGATATCCTGCCTCGATGACAGGAACAGCCTGTCCCAAAAAAGGATGTCGCAAGGAATGCTGGCTTGTGACATCCTGTCTCAAGTGTGTAGGCAGCCTGCCTCATTTTGGGGTGAGAGCCTGCCTCGTGAGATACAACATTCTGCCTATGCACTGTTCCAAAAGCCTGCCTTTTCAGGCTCTGCCATCCTGCTCCCCTACCCCACCCTGCCCTACCTCACCTTACCTTTCATCTGCCTCTCTGCTCCCCCTCATGCAACGTTACCATAGGAACAGATCACTCACGAGTACAGCAATGCTGTTTGAAGGAGGCAAGGAACGTATGAGTTTGCATGAAACAAATCCAGGAGCTTTCTCGCTTGAAGATGCTCAGGAGCAGTCCCGATCTACTACGCATCGCCGTCGCGCGACGAAGGTCACCCAGGCTCGTGCCAAAGCACAGAGAGCGAAAACAGATCATGAAGAACACGTACGACAACAGCAAAAAGCAAAACATGAACCTGAGCATGAAGAACGAGAGGAGGAAACGAAATCTCAAACGTTACAGGCCCGAAGGCGAGCAAGGATGACCATAGAGCGAGCCATTAATGATTACCTTGATGATCATGCTGGAGGCAATCATAGTGACAAAACACTCGAGTGGCATCGTACCTCCCTCGGACTGCTTCAGAGGTATCTGAAAAATGGGCGCGATATCACGCTCGTCGGCGAAATTGATGCTCCTGATATCGTTGCCTGGTTTACTTACCTGCGCAAAACCCCGGGCGGGCACGGAAAAATGCGTAGTGAACGGACAGTCCAGACTTATGCCCGTTCGGCACGAGCCTTCTTTTATTGGCTCGTCCGGCAAGGAACCATTACGGAGAATCCTTTTGAACGTGTCACCTTTCCAAAGGTGGGCAAGCCGTTAATCAAAACGATTAGCGAAGAAGAATTTGAGCAACTTTTGCTAGCCTGTGCTCCACCTAATGAGGAAGGGCAATTTGCAGAACGAGCTGCCGTACGCAATCGGGCTATCCTTTGGCTCTTCTATGATAGCGGCATTCGCCTTTCAGAGTTAATCAATCTGCGTCTGGGGGATTTTGATCGCAAGCATGGACTTATTACGGTCAAGGGAAAGGGATCAAAAGAACGAAGGATTGCACTTGGCCAAAACTGTTTGCGTAATGTGCTTCACTATCTGGATCGGCATCGACCTGATGAGAAAGAATTAGCCGAATGGGGTAGTCTCGGGGAAGATCATGTTTTCCTTGCCGAAACCCGCAAACCGCTCACGAAAAATAGCGTGACCCTCTTGTTTGTGCGCCTGAAAAAGCGAGCGGGAATCACTGGCAAGCGTATTAGTCCACACATTTTCCGTCACACCTTTGCTATTCGATATCTCAAACTGAGTCGGGACCCTTTCAGCCTTCAAGAGCTATTAGGACATGAAGATATTGCAACGGTAAAGCTGTATATGCATATGAATGATGAGGAAATTCAGGAAAAGAAGAGAGAATATAGCCCGAGTGATCATCTTTCCGCTCGTATGCCTGGACCACGGGAGACGAGACGGAGAGGGTACCGACCAGCTGACCAAAACGGGAACAAGAAGTAGTGAAAGGGACTCCCTGCCGCCACATGTGTGTGATTGCTGTGACGGCAGGGTCGGGTGTGCCAGATATGGTGGACTCAAGCAAGAGATGTCTCTTTCTTTGATGTAACCAAGCCTGAGCATACCTGTTCCGCCTCTTCCATATTCGCTCATACAGATTGTGAAGGAGAAAGAATGTGAATAGGAAGAAGAATCTGACTGAAGAGCACCTTTTAATGTTGCGAGAGGGGCTGCGAGGTCATCACTTGGAAACAATGATACTCCTGGCGCTTGTCACAGGGATACGGCGTGACGAGCTCCGACGTTTAACGTGGTCCGAAATTGATCTGCAAACAGGTGTGATGCATGTCTTGAACGTGAAAACAAAGAACTCTGTTCGACAGATACACTTGCCTGAAAACGTTGTCTTTCTGCTCAGGCAGCATGCTCTGCGTCAGGAGCAGCAGAGTGACACAACGACAGCCAGATCGCACCTTGGCCTCGTTTTTCCTGACGGTACTGGAGGAGAACTGAGCATTCAGCGCTTTTTGCAAGACTGGTATGCTGCGCTCGAACAAGTAGGATTACCACGCCGATGTTTTCACTCTGTACGTTTTCTCGTCGGGCGTCGTCTGTTTACACAACAACAAGCAGACAGAGAGAGGTGTGATGGCAAGAAAGGCGATCTTGGCAAGAACTCTAGTGGAGAGGAGCCTCATGATGAGTGAGAGCGAGGCAAAGGGAGTCCACGCTATCACCTTGATGCCTATCCGTTCTGTCCCGGATGGACGTTCCTCTCTGCATTCTCTACGCCTTTTCTGCCAAGAATGCGAGAGGAGGGATGGGTACAGCGTGTTGCAGTACTTGTCCAAAGAAATTGTGGACGGGGACGGTGATTGCCTGTACTGTTGGCATTTTTCTGAACAGGTACAGCATTTTTGTGGACGCGTCCGGTATTCTTCTGGACGTGTCCGGCGTTTTTATGGATTCGTTGTAAAAAGCTATCAAAGATGAATGGAGAGTACATATGGACAGAAATGTTCCCATCTATTATGCTGGATTTGAGGTCGGCTCAGGCTTCTCTGGTTTGAAACTGCTTCCAGCTGATGGGCTCACGCTTGCCCAAGACCTGGTCACACTTCCGAGTTTCCTCGCTGATGGAGATGTACGCTTTTTGCTCCAAGGCAGTGATCTCGAAGCAAAGCTTGCTGACGTGCTCCAGGATGAAGAGTATGTTTTGACTTGGCAGGATCGCACGTACTTTCTCGGTCATTTGCTTGAGCACGGCACCTATTGTACGAATGCATTCAGCGATGAACGTCGGTATTGGTCGGAGCATGCACAAGCCTTGCTGCTTTGTCTCGCGTGTATCCTCATTCCTGAACGTTGCTTCGAGCTTCGTCTGGTAACGGCTCTTCCTGTCAGCCTCTACGATCACGCACGACGTCAACAGGTCAGAAACGCGCTCTCAAAGCACTATCACTTTACCTTTAACGGACGCGCCCGCGAGGTGAACGTGGTGTGTGGGTATGTCGCGATGGAAGGACAAGGCATTCTGATTCACTGTGGTGATGCCAGTAGCGATCAAGCGGTTATCGATGTGGGTGAGCGGACTGCTGATTTAGTTGCAGCCAACGGGCAACGACTTCTTATGCGCTTCTGTAAAGGTGAACAATTTGGAACGGGTCAGCTTGTGGAGGATTTGCAGCAATTGGGACTGCGCTATCGTCGCAAACTGCCTATTGAGAAAGTCCATGCCGTGTTGACTGCCTATGCCCATCATCGCTCCTACCTACGGCTTCCAGGCTCCATTCCAGATGATGAGATCACCGCTGTGATTCAAGGGTCCATTCAGCGCGTTGCCCGCCCTCTCTCCTCCTTTATCATTGGTACTTGGAATGTCGAAGAGGCCCCTGCTGGAACCCAATTCGAGACCATTTATCTGGGAGGAGGAGGGGCCTACTACTTTGAGGAAGTGATTCGCCAGGCCTTGCCAGACTGCCATATTGTCACCGTACCAGATCCCGAACACGCTAATATCTGTGGCTATGCGGAACTTGCCGCTTCCCTGGATGAGGATCGCTGGGAGGTGAACTAAATGCGCACAGATGAGGATGTCTATTGGAGTACAAGTCTGCCGAAGAATCACGAAGCTTTACAAGCGCTGGATGTGTTCTGTAAAGACTGGGGAGGACTGACCCGTGCAGAAGCGACGCGTCGGATACTTATCGAATGGGAGAAACTTCGCAATGGGAAGGCGATTTCTGCCTGGAGTCCAAACGCTTCTGCTCAATCGGCCCCGCCAATTTCCTTTGAGGGAACACGAAGAGTTGAACAAAAACCACACCTCTCGAATAGGGTAGCCAAAGCAGCAAGTCAAGTCCTTGATGATTAATCATCTGGGATAGACAAGAGTATGCGTGGGGAACGGTTGATCGATCTTCACGCATTGCTCTTCTCGAAGTTTGTGCCTCTCCCTCCTTCTCTCTGCCAGCCCTCTCCCTGCCCCTGCTGTCCTTTTTCTTAGACTTTCTGCATTTTGTACAGTTTTCTTCTGCTTTTTGTGAAACATGTGTAGGGTGTGGATCTCGCTTGCAGAATGATGACTCCTGGTTTTATTGGTATTGCAGAGGTACGACGTGTCGAGCAACGATGTATGCAATTGGCGCAGCATATCTAAGGAGTCTTGTCAGGATACAGACAACCACAGTGAACGGATGACACGAGAGCTTTTCCCGCTGGGCACATGCTTCTCCAGATTAAGAGCTTATCCGAAAACCTTAGTAAAGATGAGTTGAGCACAAGTGCAATGGAGAAAAGCAAGGTAGTTGGCAGTCTTCTTTTCCAACGAATGAGCAGACGGCGAGAGCGGTTGAGTCAAGACTGTGTTCGCTTGATCACCCATCGTCGCGCACGATATCCCGGAATAGTGATTTTCTCGGCTTTTTTTCACCGCGACTACGAATATGATCGAGATAGCCACGTGCTCTCATGAAAAGGCCCATGAGTGGGTAGTCGTAGCCCGCATCCATATACATGATAGCTTCAAATGCTTGCCGGTCCGCCTTTGGCATGCGATGGCGCAGGCGGCATCAGCGGTTGGACACGCTCCCAGAATTCATCAGTCACTTCCCATGGTCGTGTTATTGGCATCGGTTCCTCTTCCTGTGTCATTCGTTCACCATTCCTCCCGAACGGAAGACTTCGCTGTCTGACAAATTATCTGGCAATGTGCCAGTCGCAATCGCTTGCAATACCCCATCCTGGTAAGAACAGTAATATTCCTGAGGGTTCGGATGAGCCAGCATTTGGGGCAAAAAATATGGAATATTGTCTACTACCGCTGGATTGGACCGATCACATACCCAGTCTAACTTCTTCCAAGAGAGCAAACCCTCAGGCGTGAGACGATCGGGCTCGATTGGAAAATTGGGAGCAAGATGAGCAAGAAAGGCATACATTCCACGCCTAGATGGCGTGTGCGTATTGAGAACAGTCCAGGTGACCAAGCCTGCAAAACGCAACTCCTGAGCTTGATGTAAATCAATTTCGGCCTCTTCCATCATTTCGCGATGGATATTACTCAAAGGGGTCTCCCCTGTCTCAATCTTTCCACCCAAGCCATTCCAGCGGTTCGCATTGGGAGGATTACTACGGTAGAGCATCAACACTTGGTCGCCGTGGAGGCAGAAACAGATGGTCAGGGTTTCTGGCCGAAGTGCCTTTTGCTCATGTAGAATGAGACTCTCCTGACTGATACTCGGGCAGAGGAGAAGAAGCCCACTCTCCAGAAGCAAAGAACGCAAGTGGTCAGCAACCCTGATAATCGATGCTTTTCTTGCAATCTCTTAGGATTTGTCAAAAAATAAAGGTAGCAAAATGAGGGCGTATGTGATAGGCTGTGGAGCATGGATGCAAGAGAACAGGACATCAAGCAGAGATTTGATCGACTTGCCGGGGAACTCAATGAGCGAACACGGCGGCTGGTGGCTGCCAGCGAGGCCATGACGATTGGATGGGGAGGGATCTCGCTGGTGAGTCGCGCGACTGGACTCTCCCGCAAGGCTATTCGTCAAGGCATCAAAGAGCTCAAGGAACAGGCAGAGGAGACTCCAAAGAGCAAGAGACGTATTCGCTGCGCTGGAGGCGGGCGCAAGAAAACCGTGAGCAAGGACCAGCATCTCTGCGAGGATCTGGAACGACTGGTGGAGCCTGTGACGCGAGGCGATCCAGAATCGCCACTGCGTTGGACGTGTAAGAGTGTGCGCAAATTGGCTGAGGAACTGGTTCATCAGGGGCATCAGGTGTCCCATCAATTGGTGAGTGAATTGCTCCACGATCTGGGCTATAGCTTACAAGCCAATCGCAAGACGCGCGAGGGAGGCTCTCAGCCAGATCGAAACGCCCAATTTGAGCACATCAATTGCCTCTCACAAGCTTTTCTCTCCGAGCGTGAACCAGTGATTTCGGTGGATGCAAAGAAAAAGGAACTGGTGGGCGATTTGAAGAATGCAGGGCGTGAATGGCATCCACAGGGTGAGCCAGAGCAGGTGCGAGTCTATGACTTTCCGGTGCCTGAACTGGGGCGGGCCACTCCCTACGGGGTCTACGATGTGGCCCAGAATGCGGGCTGGGTGAACGTGGGGATCGATCACGATACGGCTGCCTTCGCCGTGGAGAGCATTCGACGTTGGTGGACTGCCACCGGTCAGCAGGACTATCCACAGGCGAGCAAGCTCCTCATCTGTGCTGATGGTGGGGGAAGCAATGGATCGCGGATGCGCTTGTGGAAGTGGGAATTGCAACGTCTGGCCGATGAGACAGGGCTTGCTCTCACGGTCTCTCACTTGCCACCAGGAACCAGCAAGTGGAACAAAATTGAGCATCGCCTCTTTGCTTTCATCAGCCAGAATTGGCGTGGCAAACCGCTCATCAGCTCTGAGGTCATCATCAGGTTGATTGCAGCGACCACGACAAGCAAGGGACTGACGGTGCAGTGCCAGCTTGATCGCAATGAGTACCCATCGGGACGCAAAATCTCTGATGAGGAGATGGCTATGCTTCGCATCCAGCGCGATGACTTCCACGGTGAGTGGAACTACACTATACTTCCACATCGCCCTGGTGTTTGATCGAGTTATTCTTTGACAAGTCCTTATAATCGCCTCAGGCGACACCGCAAATAAGTTACGGAGATGTAAATGAGCCAGATTCGAGGAGAAACCAACCTTACCAATGTCGACAGGAAAGTACTTGAAGCATTCGTAGTAGATAACCCCGAGCTTGAGCACTTGGAAGCCTTGCTCGAGCAGTTCAACATTTTCGAGGCCATCGGCGCGGTCCGGCAAGAATTGCGCCACTCCGACTTTCTCGCCTTTTTGTTAAACCCTCAAGAAAACCACGGTTTGGGTGACGTCTTTCTTAAACGGTTACTCCAAAAGATACTGGTAGCAACGCAAGATGTCGTGGTGCCAATTACCCCGATTGATTTAGATATCTGGAGTCTCGATCACATACTCGTTCGTCGAGAATGGCAGCATATCGATATTTTGTTGTTAGATGAGGCTCATAAGTTCGCTATTATCATCGAAAATAAGATCGATAGCAGTGAGCACTCAAACCAGCTTCTACGCTATCGCGAGCAGGTCCGTCGGCACTATCCCGGTTGGGGCATTATCGGTTTGTACCTCACTCCGGATGGGGAGTCACCGTCGGATGAGGCGAGGGAAATGTACTTGTCAATGGATTACGGGTTCGTGTGCAACATACTTGAGCGTTTGGTAGAAAGCCGAGCTTCTACATTAGGGGCAGACATACTTACGTTACTACGTCACTATACGCAAATGTTGAGGAGGCATATTATGAGTGAGTCTGATATCGCAGAGCTTTGTCGTCGTATTTACCAGAAACACCAGCGTGCGCTTGACTTAATCTATGAACATCGCCCAGATCGACAGACAACAGTTCAAATGATTCTTGAAAAGTTGATACAAGAAACGCCTGACATGGTTTTAGATGCTCACCTCAAAGGGAATATCCGCTTCGTTGTTCAGGAATGGGATGTGCCGATCTTGCTAGAAGGAAAAGATTGGACTGCTTCTCATCGTATCTTGCTCTTTGAATTTCGGAATGAGGTAGATTCTCTCAAGCTGATCTTGTATATTGGACCAGGACCACAGGAAACGCGTCAGAAGCTACTTGATATGGCTCTACAAAAGATGCCACCATTTAAGCCAGTTCATAAGACGCTGAGAATTAAGTGGAATAGTATCTATCAACAACCATTCCTAACAGCAAAATCCTACGAGGATGCGAGTGATGATCAACTCGAAGCAGAGATTCGTAAACACTGGACCGCATTTCTCGAAAACGATCTGCCAAAAATAAAGGCTGCACTGAAAGCTGAAGATTGGATCTGGCAATCTGCGAATACAACCCCTCTAACATAAGGTGGCTAAAGTCAGATAATATAGCACATATCTTTGAAGTAATACGTCCACAAAAGGATCGATAGTCCTACACCCTCACCTGAATAGTTACAGGTAAACAAAGATGCCAAACGAGGTTTATTGCTGCATTGTGTAACCTCCGAGGAGAAAGTATTTCTCGCTGTTCTTTATGGCCAATTATCAGGGTTGCTAACCATTTGCGCTCTTTGCTTCTGGAGAGTGGGCTTCTTCTCCTCTGCCCGAGCATCAATCAGGAGAGAGTCTCATTCTACATGAGCAAAAGGCGCTTTGGCCAGAAACCCTGATGGTATAGGGGAGTGAAATCATCCTTCCTCCTGAAGACATATTTCTCCTATCCTACCACATTCTTATCGATTTCCGAATAAGCTCTAAATCTCTCTACGTGTAAGATAGTGCTCCGTTTATACCAGTGGATAGTGGGAAGCCCTCACGGAGATACGAGGTCGTATCCTGCCCACATGGAACAGACGCGTATGAGAGCGAACGTCTTGCTTTCCTTACGACAGAGGATAGAGTAAATGTGGTGATAATGGGCGTATCGCAACGAAAGGTTGTTTATTGCGATACGCTCAACACCATCAACGACCAAGATGTGTCTCATCTTCAGCATCGTCAAGAGCGTTTCCTTCGATGTCAGGGCAAGGTCATCCTGCCATTTTTGGCGTGTATCTGCACTCGTACCAGAGCTGGTGAAAACCAGATAAGAATGGAAGGATGTATCAGGTTGCGTGTCGCGTAGCCAAAGGCACGTGCCTTCTTCTTCTCCTGCGCTTCCTTTCTGCGTTTCTCAGATGAAATGACAAACGGGGAGCGACCGACGACGCATGAATGTAGTCTAAAAGAAATATCCGTGGGGTCACTTGACAACGGTAGGATATGCATGATCTCCCAGGATATTCCTGAGTGATCATGCGTGAACTTCGTTTCATACCTTCCTTCCGAGGCTTCGAGTTATGATACTACCGCTTCAAGCCAGTCCGTGAAATCCGTGAGCTTGATCTGCCGAGGGGTCTCAGACTGATCAAACGGATCACTGATGATGATCTCGCGGAGTTGGAGTGACGTGTAAACATGACTGTACATCCCGTACAAAAGATCGAGGAATTGTTCGAGTTCTTTGGTGGTGTAGCCTGCTGGACACTTACCAAACGTCTTGAGAAGCCGGTTTCGTTTTCCTGGTGTGAGTTTCGTTTCCGATGTCGTTGCCATCTGTGTTGCCTGCTCTCTCTGCATACATGCTGCTTGCCTTTTCTCTTACGAAACTGTTTTCCACATTTTCCCCATTGTTTTCCACATCTTCCCTCTGAGCGCCAGGAAGCAGATGGTGGAGATCATGAAGCATGGAAAGGGATTGTGCTGCCTCATATGCGTGTGCAGCGTGTATAAATCCATCGAGATCTTGTTGTGGGGCAAACACAAAGTAGGCGAAGTGATCCTGGACAGGAAGACGAAACACTTCGTGGGGAGCCAGGCAGTCGCCGCAGGGAAGGGTCTTTTCGACCGGAATCTCTACCATCAAATGATAGCGTTGGGTGTCGGTATGCTGAACGATAACACGTCGCGGCTCTTGGTCAAGGATAGCGACAGAGCGGAGCCAATAGGTTTGGTGCCAATGGTGAGGTGTACACCTTTCCCTCGCTTCTCCAAAGACATAGGAATGAAAGAGCACGCACCCGCGTGAAGTGTCGATGTGTGGAGGTTCTGAGAGAGGTGTCGTCACTTGCATATCCTGATTGTTCTCGTCGAGAGGTGTCATTTCCTGCATATTTTGGTCGTCTTCCTCCATCCATTCGGGAAAGTCAATTTCTTCGTGAGAAGCGTTTTCCTGCTTTTTCGAAACGCGTCTCCAGACGATCCAACTCCCAATGATTCCCGAACCGGTCAGGAGAAGGACTGAAACAAGATGATTTTTCAATGCTACGTGTAAAGACATCGATGTGCTTCCTTTCGCGGCTGTTCACGGTGGTTGTTGCGATGGGGAGGTGCTTCACGCATCGCTGTTCTTCAGGTATCTCAGATGAGCGTCATCGTTCTCTCAGAAGTCTACAATGTGTGAGCAGGGAGCACTGGGAGAGCGGAGAGGGAGGTCGGGGGAGGTCGGGGGAGGTCGCAAATACATGCTCATTCTCTTCTTCTCTCCTCTCTTCACGCCTGCAGGTGAGGACGATTTGCCTCATTCCTTCCACTGCCTCTCCCTGCTCTCTCTCTGCCTCTCCCTGCCCTCCCTCGGTGCTCCCCCTCTCGTGCCGCTATACTCACTGGTGTTGACTATCCCGTATCCGTACGGAACGTATTGGCAGGAAGTGGAGGAACAGCAGCAGATGGCATTTCGTCAACTCATGATAGAGTACACGCATCCCTCTTTGCAGAGGAAGGCCTGTCTTCAGGTCACTGTCGACGACCGTGCTGCCATTGGGCCATGGGTCGCGACTCTGGCGGCACGTGTTGGGTACCCGTTGGTCGATGCCTTTGGCGCTCCTCTCATCTATCGCTTGCGCTCAGTGTCTGGAGCATTCCTGCTGACAACGGGGCAATTTGCGGATGCTCGTTTTCCTTCTGGAAGTCATTTTATTCTTGAGCGAGAGCGACAGACGCTGCTGCCGAGGAGGGAGCAAGGGGAGCAAGGAGAGCAAGACCAGACATCGCTTGCCGCTCTGTGGGTGTCCCGCCGCTCGCTGCTCGGTGTTCTCTCTGCCTGCAGTGTTCTGGGGTTTGGTTCTGGCGTGACAACGGCTTTCGCCCAACACCTCCTCATGCATGCAAGAGAGGCAATCCCACCCATCTCCCTGCGTACGCTGTTTCGCGATCATCAGCAAACGGTGCGAACACTGACCTGGTCTCCTGATGGGCTTCGGATAGCATCGGGAGGCAACGACGGAATGGCGTTGGTGTGGAACGAAGAGGGACGTGTGCTTTTCAGACAGCAGTTTCCTGCCCCGGTGGGTGCTCTTGCCTGGTCACCCGATGGAATGCAATTGCTGGCAGGGACGGCCCATACGGTTTCCTTTCTCAATGCGCAGACAGGTATCCTGCTCGCTGAAAATGCGAAACAGCATACAGCGGCGATTACCGCACTGGGATGGACGCAAGGATCGTCAATGGAAGCCCTCTCGGCGAGTGCGGATACCACTGCCGTGGTGTGGAGTGAGCAATCACACCAACCACTGGTGATCTTTCGTGGACATACCTCGGCAATTGAGGCACTAGCGACCTGTGAAACGACGGTGGTGACCGCCTCAGAAGGTGGGCTTGCCCGTACGTGGAGCGCACGGAGTGGACAGGAAATTCATGGCTATTATGCTCAAAGCCAACGCCCATTGCGTACGGTCGCTTTTTCCTCACATGGCAGTCTGGCCATCGGGGGCGATGAGGGGGTGATTTATCTGTGGAGTGATGCACGAACCTGTCAGCGTCAGGTTCCAGATGTCTTTGGTGTGCATTGTCTGGATGAGGCGATCCGCCTGCAGGGGCATACCCAACCGGTGCGTGCCCTTGCCTTCTCACCTGATGGGACACAGCTTGCGACTGGGGGAGATGATCACAAACTCATCATTTGGTCTCTGCGGACCATGAAGCCTCTGCTCCTCCAATGGCAACAGGATGCCATCGGTGCGCTTTCATGGTCACCGACGGGTTCGTTGCTGGCTGGTGCGCTTGGAGCAGGCGTGGCTCTGTGGCGTCTGCATCTCTAAATGGGAACGCTCTCTCGTTGCTGCGTCATGGGTTCTTGGCACCTTTGTCAAGCTCCCTCACGACACAGTGCTGTGCACAAGAACACGTATGAATGGGCAAAGGAATGTGTGCCTTGCTCTCTGCGTAACAGAAAAGGAACGAGTGTGATGATTGATACAGACATACTGTTTGCGTCAGAACGGGTGGAATCTCGTGAAGTCCCGCATGAGAAGTCACAAGATGAATGGCAGGAGCCATCTCTGCACGAACATCAAGAACATCAACCCATTATCGGTCTTCCCATCCCAGTTCAGCAAGGCAATCAAGGGCCATTGTTGGTGGCGGATGCTGTCGGAGCGTGGGCTATTGAACGCATGCACGCACGCGTCTTTCTGATCCCACTGTGGCCATTTCCAACGCACCCCCATCGCTACCAGTCTCTCTGGCAGCTTTTACAGTCAATGGATGGATTGTTTCTGCCAGCAGGCATCGGGACGGACTGGTACCCCTTGTGGAAAGCAGGTGAGCCAGGACCTGAGAGTTGGCCGATCTTGTGGGAGATCGCGCTCGCTCAATTGGCCAGCTATATTGGCATGCCTATCCTGGCGATCGCCGATGGTGCGGAAAAATGGAATAGCGCCCTCGGAGGCAAACGAGGTGAAGTCCCGCGAGATCTGGACCAGACAGCTCCTTTCACGTCGCCTGAGACCTGGGATCGCCATACGATCCGCGTTCGAGCACAGAGTATGCTTGCCACCGTGCTCCAACCGGCACTGGTTCAGCAGAGCGGTGAGCAGAAGCCCTGGGCACTGCCCTTTCTGCCGATGCCCCACCAGAGTGCAATGCTATTCAAATAAGAAGAATTTGAGCTCAGAGGAGCGATAATGCCCTTTCGATAAAGAATCGCATGGAGGCTGACGAACGCGCTCAGCAAGAGCACTGCTCCCTTCAGATGTTTCCACCCTTTACTCTTATTTGAATGGCATTGCCCACCAGAGTGTGGAGCATTTGGCACCAGGACTACGGTCCTGTGCGCAGTCCGAAGACGGGACTGTTGCCGCTTTTGAGCGACGAGATGGAGCCTTTGGTCTGGGAATCATCGGGCGGCTGGACTGGGGGCTCGATCAACTCTACGGGACCGTGCTCTTTGATGCTTTTCTGCAGGCCTGTACGTCCTTTGATCGGACGCGGCAGCAACAGAACGGCTGGGAATCTGCTCGCGAGACGATCTGTGCCACCGTGTCGGACCTCGTGGCTCATGATCAGTCCCTGATATCCGTGCCGCAGCAGACGACGCAGGGCAAGAAATACTCGCGCGCGCGCCCCCTTTCAACGCCTCTGCCAACTGTACATGGATCAGGTGGGCGGGAACGCATTCGACAACGGTCACAGCAACCGACGAAGGAGGAATTGAACAAGATCAGGCGACAGCGATTGAAGGCTGCTACGCGATAACTGCGTGGCTTCCTTCGTGCGACCGCGCAGACGCTCGCCGCGTGTGGTTCTCTTCACAGGAGAGGAAAGGATTACTCCATGAATTGGTACCTCCAACCAAAGAAACACCCCAAAGGCAAGGAGTTGGAAGAAGCCTTTGTCCATCAGTGTGATGCCGTGTGCATGCTGGTGCATTGTTTGCACACCTCGATCAGGATCAAACTGCTCTCCGAGGAGGTGACGCGACTCGATTTTGCGCTCGCTGACACCTGCTTTCAGCAAAGCGATCGGGTGTCGGATCAGCGCCTGCTGCTTCAACATGGGGGAACTGGGGAGAATCTGCTCTCTGCAGCATCACTGCTCTTGCTTGATCCCCTCCCACCAGAGGTTCGCCCTCACAGGCAACCGACGCAGCCATTGGGCACGCTCTTGCATGATGTAGTCACGCGGCAAACAGTGCTGGGATGTGAACGCCAACCTGCCGGGCAACAGGAGGCAGCGTCCTTTGCTCTTCCTCTCCAGGCTCCGTGCCTGGCTCGGACGATCCTATCCTTCGTTCCTGTGCCTGTTCTGCTTGTTCACGAAATGCTTCCTCTTTCACGGGGCACGTGAAAGAGGAAGCATCGTTTTTTTTCGTTGCTCGTCGTGTCGTGCTGGCAAGATCACCGGCACTCGTCATGAATATGAGCGCGGAACGCTCCTCATACTCTTCACATATCATACCATAGAGTGATATACAGGAGGTTTTTCATGCTTGATCATACACTGCCGCTGCTTGGAATCTTTCTCCTTGGATTGATGGCGAAAAAGTTCCATTGGGTTCAGAAGGAAGATGGACAGGTGATCAGTCTCTTGCTCATGAATCTTATTGTGCCTGCAACGATCATGAACTCGATCTCCATGGCTGTGATCGAACCCCGGCTTTTGCTCTTACCCATTGCAGGGGTCACGGTTGTACTGATACTGCTTGCTATCAGTTTTCTGCTCGTTGGGCTCCTCGGGCTTCGTGGAGGAACGAAGGGAGCGTTCCTGGTTTCGTTTCCGACGCTTGAGTGCGGATCGATTGGCTATGCCGTGATGTCAGCGGCCTTTGGACCTGTAGGGCTGACGAGTATTGCATTATTCGATCTGGGGAATGCCTGCTGTTTTTTCCTGATCATCCCCATTATCGCCTCGCTTTTTGGTCAACGGACAGAACAGTTTCATGTGGCAAGCGTGCTCAAGCAGATTGCACGAACGCCGCTCCTGTGGGCATTTGTGATTGGCGTGCTGCTTAATGTGTCCCATATCCACATCGCGATGGTGTCAAATCTGCTGTCGATGGTTGCTTCCAGCCTGCTTTTCTTGATCATGTTCTTCATCGGGCTGGAATTTGAATGCTCCTTTCCATCGCTTCTGCTGCCTGGTCTGACCATGTATCTGAAAATGGCCATTGGGATCAGTGTTGGGTTGATGATTGCCGTGCTATTTGGATTGACGGGAATAGAACGAATTGCCGTTGTCCTGGCTGCCTCTCTTCCTGCCTCCCTGCTCACGGTGATTGTGGCCAAGGAAAGCAAGCTTGATGGACGCTTTGTCGCTTCCATGCTGTCCCTTGCCCTGCCTGTTTCTATCGCTGTCTGCCTGATCTTTACGCTCATTCCATCATAGAAGGAGGGACATATGGTTCACAAAGTGAACAATCAGAAGGCACTGCCATTTCAAGAACTTCAGATGCCTCACCACGCTTACCACGCTTACCATGTTCGTGTGCCACAACCAAACCGCGTGAGCGATGACGATTTTCCTGCACAGTCATCGTTTCACCTGTCTGGAGTTCGCATGGTGGCACTGATTGGTGTGTTTCTCGGAGTCACGCTGAGCATGCTGGCGAGCTTTGTCTTCTTGTTTTCAGGAGCACCTGTTCGTCTGCTTGTTCCTGTCCTGCCTTTCCCTTCCTGGTCTCTCATTGGTCTGACTGCGGCAGGAGGGGGTGTCGGTATCCTACTCTGGGTGATGCTGACATCCATGCTCAAGCACCAGGTAAAGGGACGATCTGCTCAGCAGTCTTTGCCTCTTCCGCGTATGAGCCGCTTTGCGACAGATCGCAGCATTGTCCTCCCACCTGAGCCTGTAGAGCGACACACTGACGCACTCAGTTCCTCTGCGTGGAAGGTGAAATCTCTGGCTCAGTGGCAGACTGAGAAGCGAGAAACCGTGCACCTGCGACAACGATTGCGAACACTGCGATTGTACGGTGCGGACGAGTTCCCCTGGGACGATGACGATGAGAACCCGCGCTGCCCGATCAAAGATGTCAACGGACGCATGTGTCTGCAAATGTGTCTGCAAAGGAAAACAGACGCCTTGCTCTCACAAGACCGGCAAAGGGTATGAAAGAAGAGAAGCAGACGATGATGAGAACCGCTGATTTTTCGTACAGGCAAAGCACGAACGTTGAACGTCAACAGAAGAGGAACGCTATCCCAGGAACCGGGCATAGGCGTGTTCACAGTGAAAAGCGCAATCTGCGTGTGTGGAGCTACGGAGGCTTCATCCTGATGAGCGTGCTGTCGGCCTCATTTTATCCGGTGGCCAAGCCAGTACTTGCTAGTGTTGACCCGCCTCTTTTTCTAGCCGCACAAATGCTCTGGCTCCTTCCACCTGCTCTGCTTCTGCTGCTCTGGTCACGGATGTCCAGTTGGAGAGCCGTCCTCTGGGGATGGGGACTTGGCAGTTGCATGAGTATCGCATTGTTGTGCCTCACACGTGCCATGGCAGACACAAGTATTACGGAAACGGCCATGTTTTCGTGCGTCAATGGCATTCTTGTCGTGCTGATCTCGTGGCTCTGGCTCCAGCATCGCATCTCCTTGTGGACCTGGTGTGCGTGCCTGTGCTCTGCAGCCGGGATCGTCGTGTTGCTTTCCGTCTCGCAGATGCATTGGGAGGCTGACCTTCTTGCCTTTTCTGGAGGATTGCTGCTAACGGGTTATTCGTTTCTCACTGAGAAGCTCTGGTGTCAGTCGACACAGCACGAGAGCTTGTCGCTCCGTGCCGTTTTCGGGGGAGAGTTGCTTACGATGACGCTCGAAATGCTCGTGTATGCCTTCCTCTGTGGCCATTGGCGTACTGTCCACTTCACTTTCCCACAGGATATGTTCACCTTTGCCTACGTTGGCGTAGCAACAACGCTACTGCCTATGGCGACGATGATGGTGATGAAGACGCTATGTGAGTGGAATACTCGTAACCTTTCTTGGCCTCTTAGAGCCAGTCGCTGGCGCGGCGTTCGCTTTTTTCTTTGCACATGAGCGCTTTGTATCCCTGGTCTATCTTGCTGGCGTGTTGATCCTGGGTAGCCTTGTGTTGCAAGTGCTTGCGAGTAGGACGGATGCTCCGACGAAGCAGGGCACATGGAGACCGTTACCTTTCTTCCGCGACACCGTGCCGTTTCACGGACAGGATGCCAGAAAACATCTGTGCAGGTCGTCTATCCCACAGGGAAGGTGTACACGCCAGCTTCTTGAATTGCTCTGGTCGATGTCGGAAGGGGTGGATGTTTCGACGCTCCACCGCGTGACAGGCCTGCCCTCTGGATCGGTGTATCGATTGCTGGGCGTCTTGCAAAAGCGAGGATTCGTGGTTGCGTACCGGGATAGCCGTGCTATTCAACACTATGTGCTTCATCCAGCATGGCAGGTTTCCAAGCATTTGAGCGCAACTTTCAGCTCGTAGGGAGGTAGCCCCTTTTGCCGCCACGCACAGAGAAGAGCGTTCCTCTTCCAGTAACGGAGGACGCTCTTCTCTTGGTTCTCTCTGCAAGAACCGTTGTTTGACGCTGTTTTCACGCGGTAGTATCAGGAGAGGGAATCTTGTTATTCGTTGTTGACCATTATGTGTACTTCCTATATTCATCTCCTTGCGTTTCCGCTGCTTCATCTATGATGAGGGACAGCATCCAGCAGATGGATCAGCATCAGATCAGCATCCCCGCTCAACGTGAAATGAGCGTGTCAATGCTCATCGTTTCCGAGAGCATCCTCACGCTGCTCGGGTGCCATCTCTCCGGATTGCCAGAGCTCGTAGAGACCTTCCAGCGAGAGCTGTTCACGTGAGAAATGCTCGCGCAATGCACTCGTGAGAGCAGGTGGTGCCTCAGAACGCCACAGAGCAATGGGGAGAAGCGCCTTGAAAGCAGGATGTGCCTTAAGGACAGAGCCATACTGCTCTCGCAGGTCTGTTGAGCTCTTCCACAAGGACCAACTGACCTCATCTAAAAGTCGAAGCACGGCAGGGATCAGCCGCTCGGCGTGCAGCAGGACGTCGATGCGAGCAGCACCAACAATGTCTCGTAGGGTATCAAGTTCGTATTGAAAGATGGTTTTTGCGTTTTCCATACGCACAAGATAATCTTGGTCATCTTGATCGTCTTGGTCATCTTGATCATCTTGATCATCTTGATCGTCTTGGTCGTCTTGATCTTCCAGATCTCGTATCTGTTGTGCAACCGGACTGGGACCCTCAATCCAGTGAAGATAGAGCGTGAGGATGAGGGGCAGTAGCTGTTCCTGTATCTCGTCAAGCAGGGGTGCCCAGGTGATGATGGTTTCAAAGACGGAGCATTGTGGATGCTCTGCCATTCGTGTCACAAACACCAGAGCTAACATCAGCGCTGGTTTTAAGCAGAGCAGCAAGGGATCGAGGCGATCAAAGGTAAAAAGTAATGCCTCCCAGGCTGCCATCTCGCTTGCCCATTCTACTGCGAAAATCCATCGCGCTGCTAACAATGTGTCTATTGTCATCGACGCATATTCTTGTTGGAGATCTGTTTGTGGGGGTACTCCCAGCAGGCCGAATTGCAACAATCCTTCTTCTGTGGGGACGAGCAATGGTGAACTACACTGGCCACTGCTTGCAATAGGCAGGATGGAAGCAAGCCCAGGGAGACCATGCGTGGGTGCCTCTTCTTTTATGCTATAGAGATAAAAGTACCGGCCCCGAAAGGTCTCTTCCATGGTAAAAACATCTGCCCATGGCCATTGCTCTTCCAAGAGAGGAAGGTGCCATTGGTGAGAAACATCGCTTTTCTGTTGTTTTTTATCGTGATTCATGCTTGGTTGCTCCTGTATGATTGTGTGATACAACACTGTTTTTTTCTTTAAAGTAAGGGAGTCGCGGTGGCAAAGGGGAGCGTGTTTGGATCGAGGGCATAGGTATCAACCAGCCACCCTGTGCCCCCCATTGGGGCATAGGCTCCCTGGGTCTGAGGTGATTGTCGCACGAGTACGACGACCAAATGATGGAGAAGAGGCTGATGTGTGGTGGGATCGAGCTCAAGCTGTTCAGTACGCGTGCCACTGACTGCGTCAATCTTCGATTGAAACAACCCAAAGGCCACGTTCACCCACGCAAATTGGTATTGTTGCCCTTGAAGCTGGATGATCTCAAATTGGACGAGGCTGGGTTGCGCATTCACGACCTGTTGAATGATCTTTCCGTTTAAGATCGTATCGTAGAGCACATTATTAATGGCACGCACGTCATAGTGGGAGAAACGAATCTGTCCCCCTGGTGTGAGCAAAAAGGTCGCGCCCGTGAGCGTTCCGCTATGGTGCGTGGGGGTTCCGATATTACGGTAGTCATAGCTCATCTCGCGATCGGTAAAGGTGCTTCCTGTTCGTAGGGCTTCAATGGCATCGTCCATGGTGAGGCCTGCTTGCGTCCATCCAATTTGCTGAAGGAAGGAGGCCGATGGAAGAGCCGCTGGAGGTGGAGCATTGCCTGACGGGGTAGACGGGGTGGTCCCTGATTTTTGCGTGCCTTGTCCTTGATGCGATGGCGTGGTGGCTTGTGGCGTGGAGCCTCTGGCTGGCGTTGGCGTTTTTGTTGGTGGTTGTGCTGGGGATTGGTGCGTGGGCTTTGTGGCTATGGCTGGGGACGTTCCTCTCGTCCCAGGGATGGGCGTTGGAGTAGTCGTTGGCTGAGCAAAGACGAATATGCTTGCGCCAATGATCGTCATGAGCACAACGCTTCCGATCAGCAGCAGTCTGAGCAATGGAAACGATCCCCAACCCTTTTTTCCTGCTGTAGGCGTGGTGACCGGTGGCAGTGGTCCCATCGATCGCTGCGCGCCTTGTGCATGCATCGTGTTGAGCGTTGGCATGGCATCAGAACGCTGAAATGGTACGACGAAAGGGGCACTCTGATCGTCTCGCCCGTATTGATCTTCAAGATCGTCCTGCACATCACTTTCTAGATCAGCAGGTGGAAGATGGAGATCCAGATCGTCATCCTGCTCCACAGTATAAAACAGTGGTTGGTTGTTGTCTGGCTGGACTGGCTTTTCCCCAGCGAGAGGGTGCTGAGGACCAGAAGGACCAGACGGATTAGATACTGAGGGGACCAGAGGCGTGAAGGCTGTCTGATCCTGTGGATCTTCTGGTGGTTTGTTTTGCATGGTAGAACCTTCCTTTTGTATGAACTCTCGTGTTTGAGTTGTCCAAGATGACACTCGCCCGCATATGCAGGTGGGTGTTTCTCTGCTCAAGAATGAGTCTACTCAGCGCAGTGGGAGAGCCCGAGGGCAGGTGAGGGGGAGAGGAGAGGGAAGGGGAGGGAGGATGGGGTGGGGGAGGAAGAGGCACTACAGTCGCACTTGTTGGAAAGCGGATACAAGCATCTCCATTGAATGGCTCAGCTAATTAGAGAGCATCAACGTAGGATTGGAATTTCGCCGCCATCTGTTCCAAATGAGCGATCGTGAGATGCTCACTCAAGCCCAGGTAGTGCTTGTAATCGTGCTGATGAATGGTGCGATAGGCTTGCCACATGCGTGTTGGACGACGGTTGTACCCACGACAGGCTCCAAAGCGACCACACTTGCCGACAAAACGGAACGAAGAGAGCGTCCGAAACCACTCAAACCACTCCGGTGAATCAGGGATGAGATGGATTTCTCCTTCCTGTGAACTGATCACGACATAGGTGCCAGCTGCGCTGTATTCGATGAGAGGAGGCAGTACCAGGAACCGTGCTCGTTGTTCTGCTGGGTGAAGAGGTCGCCCTCCATCCAGCGGAATGGGGACGCTGATCGCCAGGTTCTCGTGTTGTGTGCGCAAGATTTCTGGTTCCGTCATTGGTTGAACAGGAGCATCAAGAGGTGAGGAGGGGCGTTCCATGCGCGTGGTACGTTCATGGAGCAGTTCCCGCGTGAGAAGGACCAACTGTTGCTGCTGTGCGACGACGAGTGCCTCCAATTGGGAAAGCTTCTGGCCCAGATGTTCATCTTTCAACAGAACAGCGGACGTCGTCTTCACCCGTTCCGTACTCCCGATTGTTTGCGGGTGAGGAGGCTCTTCAGGCGCTCTCAGTGGATGTTGTGCTCCAAGAGATGTGATTGGACGAGTTTCGTCAGGCTTGAGAACGCGACTATGCAAGGCCGCCAACTGCTGCACTTGCTCATGTGACAAACACTTCCGGCGGCCATCGATGGGATGAACCTGCAGAGACATCGTGGCTTGCTGTAGCCAACGGCGCAACGTTTTAGGATCGATAGCAAGCTGTTCACAACACGCCATCAAAGGAAACAAAGTCATGAGTATGGCTCCTTTCGAGTCAAACAACCAACACAGGGACTATTCCCAGGGATTTTTCCCAAGGATATCCCGGGGATGTTCCGGGGATGTTCCGGAATTATCCCTGGGAATCAGGGAATCAATACAAGAAGAGAGGAGGGTCCTCAAAAAACAAAGACAAGGGCTTCTTTCTCGCGACGACGTTTGGTGTGGTAGTAACAAGCCAAGCTCCGATGGCATCTTCGCCACCAGGACCAGGCCAACAGAAGCGGAACCGTGTGAGGGTGAGGCCAGATGAGTTGTCCCAGAAGATGACGAATGTCTGGCCTGGTCAGTGGAAGCAGTCGCCCTTCCTGCACAGCGTCGTCCGGCACAGCGGTCTGAGAGGACTGGTCTCGTGCACAGATACTTGCAAGATAGGCTTGAGCCAGCATCGCAAGCGTGATAGAGCGGTACCACGCGGTCCAGGTTCGTACTTCATACTGATCCATCCCGCTATCTTTCGCCGTTTCAAAATCCTCTTCAATATGCCATCTTACCGCGATCACGTTGACCATCTCAGGCAACGTCGTCCCCATGGGTCCAAAGACAACGTAGTAGGCCTTGGTATTCGGATCCGTCGGGAGTCGACGAATGAGCATCCAGTGGTGTCCATCGTCTTCGCATTGGTGCAAGATAGGAAGGCAAGCCCAGTCGAACCAGCGAGGTCCTTTGGTTCCTTCTCCCATCGAGAGACGCTGCCAATCCTGAGCGACCAAAAAGCGAGCTTCGGCTTCCGCCACGGTCATGCGCATGCGTCCAGTCGGAGTCAGGACCTCGATTGGCTCCGTGCAGCGTACAGCCAGGATATATGAGGAGTGATGGGCTTGCAACCCAGCACGCAGCGTGGCATTACTGCCATACACACAATCAGCAACTACCCAGGAGATTGAGATCTGAGCCTGCCACACGCGCTCAACCATCCTACTCGCCAGCTCGCATTTGGTCTGAAAACGCGTCGTCTCAGGAATCCCTGCCTCACGACACCGCTCAGGATCGTCAAACCAACGCTTGGGAATGTAGAGCTCACGATCGAGCAAGGTGTGTCCTTTCGTGCTCACATAGGAGAGAAAAACGCCAACTTGACAGTTTTCACGCTGTCCGGTCGTCCCGCAATACTGCGTTTGCACGCCCGCCGATTTCTTGCCCCGCTTCGGGAAGCTGGTTTCATCAATCACCAGGATCGCTCCCGGAGCGCCGATGTGTTCCAAAACGTACGCACGCAGGTCGTCACGGACGAGATCGGCATTCCAAACAGCGCTGGCGAGTAATCGTTGCATGCCATCGGGTCTCGCTTCTCCGGCGTGCTCAGCCAATTGCCAGCCATTTTTGCGTTCTGTTGCACTCAGGAGCCCTTGGAGATAGGCGAGGGCACGACGACGCGGTTCTGGGCGAGCAAAACGAGGAGCAATGCGTGCATGCAACCGTGCTAATTCTTGTGCCCATTGCACAACGTCAAGGACGGTCGTTTTTGCTCCACTGTGTGTGGTATGGTAAGATGGCTTCATGCTCTTTTTCTTTCTGAAGTGATTTCCTGTATTGTTTTACACTTACAGAATGTCACATCTTGAAGAAAACGTGCTTGAAGCTTTTTTTGCTCTTTCTGATACCTTCATTGCTGAGTAAAGAAGTGCGACTGTCGTGAGAGGGAGGTTTGTTGGGTCTTCCGCTGATTAAGTGTGCCTGCTTGCTTCGACAGGAGTGGTGTTTTCCTGATACATTGTCATCGATGAGTTGGGATGCCCTGATTCTCTGGAAGGAGAAGCGCACCGATGAGTTATGTAGATATGGGGACACTTGCCTCTTGTTTTGATCTGCCAGAGAACATGGCCATTACCTCTGTCCATCCGACTGCACTCACGCTGACCATCGACCTGGCCTGCTCTGATCCAACTGCATGCTGTCCGCTTTGTCACCAGCCCTCTGAGCGGGTGCATAGCAGGTACAGCCGTAAAGTCGCTGACGTTCCTTGTGGAGGGAGGCGGGTTCTCCTGTTGCTTACCGTGCGAAAATATATTTGCCATACAGGTGATTGCCCACGCTCGATTTTCACGGAGCGGTTGCCAGAGCTGGTCCAGTCGTATGCACGCATGACTAATCGGTTGCGCCAGTGGATCGAGGCAATTGGTCGCGCAACGAGTGGGGAGGTGGGAGCGCGGCTAGCCGAGCACCTCGGCATGTGCATTTCTCCGACCACCATCTTGCGCCGACTGATGGCATTGTTTACTCCTCCAGTCGGAACGGTTTCGGTCCTTGGTATTGATGATTGGAGTTTTCGACGAGGCCGCAAATTCGGAACCATCCTGGTCGATTTAACCACGCACGCCATCATTGATTTGCTCCCAGACCGCAATGCTGAGACGACTACGGCCTGGATGCGCTTGCACCCGGAAATTGAGATCGTCAGCCGGGACCGAGGGGAAGACTACGCTGCCGCTGCACGTGCTGGCGCTCCTCAAGCCATCCAGTGCGCGGATCGCTTTCACTTAGCCAAGAATTTAACGGAGATTGTTGAAGAGATTCTCGCTCGTTGTCGTGCCGAAATCCGTCAGGCATCGAAGCCTGTGGATGCCGCCTCAGCGCAGCCAGATGGAGAGCATGCACAACAAACAGTGACATCTCTCGGCGAAGGTCCTGCTCCAGATTCCCCAGCAGGAAGTGCTCATCTTGCTCACCATGCAGAGCGGTTAGACCGCTACCAGCAACTGGTCGAACTACGAAATGAAGGGCTGATGACCAAAGAGATCGCTCGCCGTCTCGATATGGCTGAGCGCACGGTTCGTTATTGGCTCAAACGAGGCATCTCTTATGGGAACGCAGACAGTCGTCGCAAGGAAGGCAAGCGGATAGATCCTTACATGGCCTATGTAACCGAGCGCTGGAACCAGGGTGAGCACAATGGCCTGACGCTCTTTCGAGAACTGCAAACTCAAGGGTATAGAGGAAGTCCCAGGACCGTCTATCGATTCTTGGAGGTCCTCCGAGGATATCCTGCTTCATTGCAAGGCAGAGCTGAACATGCGCAAACTCTCTCGGAGACACCCCTCCAGCAATTTGCTGCGCACCAGGCGGTCTGGCTGTTTGTTCGCGAGCATTCTGATTTAGACGAGACTGAGCAAGCAGAACTCGCGTCCATTCGCCAGGCTAGTCCAACTGCCAATACGGTGTATGAATTGACGCAAGACTTCATGCGCATGCTTCGTCATCGCGAGGGGGAACGGCTTGATACCTGGCTGGAGAACGTGCGAAACAGTCAGATCGGTGAACTTCAGCGAATGGTTCGCAGCATCGAACGAGATAAAGCGGCTGTGCTTGCCGGCCTCACGCTGTCTCACAGCAATGGAGTGGTCGAAGGAAAAGTGCATAAACTGAAATTCCTGAAACGCATGGGGTATGGTCGAGCTGGCTTCGCCTTATTGCGCCAACGGGTACTCCATGCTCTGTAAACATGAGATATCCCTTGCCTGAGCTCATGAGAGCGCAGAGAGAGAACTACCTCTCCTGGTTTCGTTGGCGTTAGACGGACGGATAGCCAATTTCCTCCAGTTCCACAGCGACCTCATCTCTCCTTCTTGGGCTTCCCAATCCCCTCAAGAGCTCTTCTGTCAGAGGCATATGGGCATAGACCGCTTGAAGGGCGGCGAGGTCAGGACGAATCTCATAGTAATCCTCTGCCCAAGCTTGGTACGTGACTGGATTCCCATCAAGAAGGGCGAGGAGGTCTGCCGAACCGTCGAAAAAGCGAATCTCTTGTGGCACAGGAGGTTGCCACATGATCCAAGTAGGATCAAGAGGCTGTCTCCAAAGGCAGAACGTGGTTTCTTCCAACGAAAAAGCGGGTTCGTGGAGAAACGGTTCTAGCTTGGGAGGAAGCTGCTGAGCCAGGCTCGAAAGAACCAGATCGCTTTTTCCGCGAAGCTGTTTCCACACAGCAGACTCATGAGCAAATCCCTTGAGTACCGCTCCCGCTGGGCTCAACCAAAGGAAATAGTCATCACCTGAGCCGTTGCGCATAGAAGCCATCCTTTCGGCTTCTTTCCAGCGAGCAGTAAACGAGTAATAACGGCCTTCCCATTCTGGCATCAGTGCTGCATCAAGCACAGCTAAACTTTGACTGAGCCAAGCGAGTTCCTCAAGGGGAAGGAGCGCTGAAGGATTCTGCGTGGATAGCACGGGTTTTTCCTGCACGGGATCGGGCTCCTCTCAGAAATGAAATGAAGACAGTGGTGTCTTTCCCTCATTCTACGTTGCCCGTGGTCTTTTTTACAAGGGTGTCCCATCTCTCTTGGTTTACCAAGCAAGCAGGCACAATTAATCAGCGGAAGACCCGGTTTGTTTCAGGGAGAGTGTGATGGGTTTTCCTCGTGCTTGCTCTGACCTGCAAAGGGTATGTGTCAGACAAGGAAACAGAAAGCAACTATCCAGTACCTCTGCCTCCTTATGCAGGCTGCAGACATACACCCTTTTCAGTTTGTGCTCCTGCTGCTATTGAGATGGTGGTAAGTCAGCGTGCTTTCGCTATGGTAGGAATCAATCAGCATCGCGCAATGTTCGTTTTCAATTGAGGCGATGAAGGCAGTGCAGGGTGTGCAGAAGATTTGCGTCTTGCATGTGATCAACAGAACAAGGCCGTTGCTATACCTCCCTTATAAGATATTCCTCTCTGAAAAAAGAGTGGTCAATGCATGTTTTGTGTCACAGTTGATCCAATATACTGAGATCATGCTTCAAGCTTGTGAAGGGTAATGAAGCTATTGATTTGTCTTACTGTTCCTATTTCCTCTCATTGGAGCTCTTCTTTTTCCTGTTTGCCAAATGGATAGCCGGGGATCTCACTATTCTTGATGTGTAACCCTTGGGGCCAGGGCGTGAAATGGAATTGTGCGATCTGGGGGTGTTGAATGAGCCAGGGATGGGCTACGAGGGCTGCATGTTTCTGTCAACTACCTGCTATAATGAACACAACAACAGAGAGAGGTAGTCATGCACATGAGTGACCAAAAGAAGAGCTATACTCCTGAATTCAAATTGAAGGTGGTCCTGGAAAGTCTCCAGAGAGATACAACGCAGGAAGCCGTCTGTAAACACTACGGCATTTCAAGTTCTATGCTTCACCGATGGAAAAAAGAATTCCAGACAAAAGCTGCTGATATTTTTGCAGATAAAAGAGATCCTAAGCAGAAAGCGATGGCTCAAGGATACGCCCCTGGGGAATCGCCCGATGATTTGAAGAAGATCATTGGAAACCTGACAGTGCAGAACGAAATCCTAAAAAAAGTACAGGGGCTGTTGGGCAACTAACGACGGTCCAAAAGGTGGAGCTAGCGCACCAGCTCTGTCATCCCAACGGCCCCTATGCAAAAAAGCACGTTGCCGAGGCACTCGGTTTGGCTCGTGGCTCCCTGTATATCCAAAGAAAACAGGCGCAAAAAGATAAAAATGTTGCGAATGCTATCGAAGCCTGGCATGAAAAAGACGATACCATGGGGCATCGCAAGCTCGGAAAGCTCCTGCATATGGGGAAAAATCGTGTGAAACGAGTGATGAAGAAATATGGTATCGCTGCACGGAGAAAGAGAAGAAAGTACGTCTATCCGGGAAAAGCGAAGAGCACGGTGCCCAATTTACTGCGCCATCCTGAAAAAATCCCCGAGCAATTCGTGCAACAGGTTGGCCGAACTTCCGATCAGGCTGCTCTTCCTGGTCTGGAAGAAGTCCTGTTCTCTGACATTTTTGAGATCAAACTGGCTGACCAGAGCAAAGTTCGTGGCTGTTTTGCGCTTTGGAAACGGACCCGGCACATTTTCGCTCTCGCATTTGAAACCCATATGCGTGCCGAGCTGGTGGTGAACACGATCAACCTGATCAACGATGCGATCCCTCAGGCTATCTTTCATTCGGACCAGGGAAGCCAATTTGGAGCAGAGGTAACACAAGCAGCTTTACTTGAAAAGGGATTCCTTCGTTCTATGAGTCGAGCAGGAACTCCAACCGATAATGGCTATGCTGAACGATTTGTCGGGCAATTTAAGCTCTCGGTTGCCGAGCGTCGACGGTATGAAAATCTTGGAGTCTTTCTTCAAGCCTCAGAGGATTGGATCAATTTTTATAATGAAGTTCGGCCTCATGAGGGATTGAACGATCTTTCACCGGATCAGTATGCACAAGCGCATGGGCTTCCAAAGGCCGGGAAAATACGGTTAACTACCGCACCGAATCGTATTTCTGTACAGGCAAATGCGGCATTGGCGGCCAACAGTGTACCATATTGACGGAAGCCGTCAAGGATCGCATTCGCTTTTTCCCTTGACGGCTTCCGTCAATATGGTATGGAAAGTGCGCACCAATTGCAAAGCAAAAAAATGGTTTTTGCTCCATTTCGTGATCAGATTCGTCCTCCGTAAATACCCATCATTGGGTGTCTATGGAATTGGGTACTTGACAGAGTGTCAGCATTTTGTCTCGGTCGACTGAGCTTCCTTTTCTCCAAGCGATGTAGGCAAGCTGGATAAGACGGATGGCGTTCTCGCCTCCACGTAATGCTACTTCCACGCTCGTCCCGTCATCGGCCTGTACCCAACAGCGTACCTGCTTCAGCAGGGTCAAGGTCACTGGCTTTGGTGTTTGGGAGAGCTCTCTGGGTTTCTGTAAGGAGAACGTTGTCTGTGACTCCCCTGTTGTTTTTTTCTGCTGCTGCTGTTGTTCTGGAGGGGCATCAACGACCTGTGATTGCATGATCATGATCTGTTCCGCTTGCGTCGTCGTTGCCTTTTCTTCTCCTTCTGCTGCTGCCCTGGCGGCATCCTCCTCTTCAACGTCATTCGCAGTTGGAGACCAGGCAGGATTTGTGAGAGGCAAAGGTGTAGCGGGAAGATTTTTGTCGTGCCAGGGAGTGGTTGGATCAAGTTGGAAGAGGGGAGGAACCGCAATCGGTCTCCTGGTTCCCCATGTCGTGGTGCCTTCCTGTGGAGTCACTGCTGGCGCAAATGAGGACGGTGGCTGCGGCTCTTGCTGGTTTGTTCCTTGAAAGTTCAGTTTCCGAGAAGGAACGACGTCGTCAGTGTTGTGTTTCCTGCCTCCGAGGATGAGTCGTTCTCCAAGAAAAAGGAGCACCCACGCCCAGCCCCCTGCAAGCACAAAACTAAGAAGCGGAGAAAGAAATTTGATGATGATATCTGCGCGTACCAGCGGCGAGAATTGGGAAAGGTGACCAAGGAGCGACAGGGCTGGAATCCATATTCGGACGGTCGCCAAGATGGCAATAAGGAATCCAATCGCACCTGCGATGATCAGGCGGGTCTGAGGGTGAATTATTCTCTCTTGGTGCATAGCAATGAAGCTCCTTATCATCTGTTCTCATACATGATAGTGCCTGCTTTTCTTTCCATGCCACTTTTCCTACTCCCTCTGCTGCTTCGATCTCTGTGTCAATCTACAATGAGATAAAGCAGCAAAAATACCTCAATAGAATTAAGTATACACTATAGCAGGAACTGTAGTCGATAATCGAACAGGCAAGGGTTGTTTTTCAGCTCTCTTCTTCTCTCAATGGTGTGATGTGGGCAATTCTCTCATCTTGCGTGTGAGGAAGAGCGTGCTGTCCTTCCTCCATAGATGGTCTGCATCTAACTCATGCCAGGAAGTTTTTTCCCAATCATGAGGTTTTCCTTCAGTCCGAGCAAATCGTCCTGCTGGTGCCAGATGGCGGCACGAGAGAGGACACGGCTCATGTCCTGGAAGGATGCAGCCGCCATCCAACTTGCGGTATGCAAGACGGTCTGTGTCAATCCAAGGAGTTGTAGCTGCGCCTGGGCTGGGTCGCCCCCCTGTGCCAAGACCGCAGCTACGGTGTCCTGATAGATAAAGCGGTCGATGATCGAACCCGGAAGCAGATCGGTGTCTCCCGCATCGGTGATAAGGACGTAGCGCAGCATTTGTCGGACGATAACCTCCAAGTGCTTATCATGGACGACTGCACCAGTACCTCTATAGACCTTTTGTATCTCTTGAATCAAGTAGTGTTGTGTTGCCTCTTTCCCAAGAAGCTGTAAGATGTCGTGCGGATTGAGTGATCCCTCAACCAAAGGCGTTCCAATCTCTATCCGTTGTTCTTCCACTATGGCTATCCTGCTTTTGCGTGGAATGTGGTACGTCCATTCCTCACCCTCCTCAGTCGTAGATGCGATGTGAATCTGGGATGCTCCGGTACTGGGGTCTGTCTCTATGGCCTTCACGATGCCACTTTGCTCTGCTATCGGCGCTGCCTGAGCAGGGACATGCACTTCAAAGAGATCGTTGATCCGAGGCAAGCCCAACGTGATGTCAGACGCATTGTTAGCAATGCCCCCCGAATGGAACGTCCTCATTGTTAACTGTGTTCCAGGTTCGCCAATGGCCTGACCGGCTAGGACGCCAACGGCTGCTCCCAGCCTGATACGTGTGCCTGTCGCCAGATCAGACCCGTAACAGTGCTGACATATTCCATAGGCCGCCTGACAATACAGAGGAGAACGAACACGTATCTGTTTGATGCCACTCGCCAGAAGAGCATCAACCAGCTTTTCATCAAGGAGTGTCCCTGCAGCACTCTCGCCTGCGCGTTCTGCGAGAATTCGGCCAATACTGCTGCTGCGCATTGTTGGCAGCCCCATAAGAAGGCCTTCTGTTGTGTGACAATCCTGTTGGGTCACAATCACTTCCATTCCGGCCTCAACTAAACGGCGTGTCAGGTAGCCAGACAGTGCCGTATTGAGACTTCTATCCATAAATCCCTTTCTGGCACCGGACGCTGCAATAAAAATTTCCCAGACGAGTAACCCAAGCAGGTAGTTCGAAAGGACAGGGATCGGGAGGATCTTGCCAGAAGGGCTGGCCAGAAGACCACGAATACCACTGAGTTGTCGTATTTGCTGGAATTTTGCCTTGGTTGCACCAGATTTCACAATGGTCATGATCGTCCCAAATGGATCAAGGACGTCTTTCAGCTTTCCACTGATCTCTTCGGTAATCTGCGTCCAAATCTCAATCATCTGGCGATACCATTCATCGTAGGTCACTTCTCCTGCATGATAACTAGTATCTACCTCTGCTACCTGCTTGCGACCCTGTGCGATCAGCAATTCCCGTTCTGGGGGAACGTGAATATCGCTCATGGCGAAGCTTATTCCACTCTTGGTTGCATACTGATAGCCAAGCCGTTTCATGTCATCAAGCAGGTGAACGGTTGCCTCTTCTCCGCAGGTCGTGAGACATTCGGCAACGAGCGCCTTGAGGGCATCTTTATGCAGAGGATAATTCCGGTAGCCGAGTGGCTCGGGAAGGATATCGTTGAAGAGGACGCGTCCGACCGTGGTCTCAACTCGTCCGCGTGAGGGATGCTCTGGTTGCGTTGGCGGTGGTGTACTGTACACAGATACGTCGCCGATGCGGACAATGATCCGCGTATGCAGATCAATGTGACCAGCCGTGTGGGCAAGCAATGCCTCATTGCTATCGGTGAACACGCGTCTAGCCCTTTTCTCACTTGGCCGATCCTCTGTGAGATAAAAGCAACCCAGCACGATCTCCTGACTTGGGGAGATCGATGGCTCGCCGGAGGCGGGATGACGGAGGTTGTGTATTGAGAGGAGCAGACGACGGGCCTCTTGCTGTGCCTTGTCAGACAACGGCACGTGGACGGCCATCTGGTCGCCATCGAAGTCCGCGTTGAAGGCTGAACACACCAGCGGGTGGATCTGAATGGCTTTGCCTTCGATAAGTTTGGGGTGGAAGGCCTGAATACTCAAACGGTGAAGCGTTGGGGCTCGATTGAGTAAAATAACACGTTCGAAGAGCACTTCGTCTAAGACATCCCAGATCATGTCATCGCGACGTTCCACCATGCGTTTGGCGGCTTTCGGGCTCCGCGCATACTGATGATCAAGCAATTTCCCGATGACAAACGGTTTAAAAAGTTCGTAGGCCATCTCTTTGGGTAATCCACACTCATTGAGCTTGAGCTGTGGCCCGGCTACAATGACTGAGCGACCAGAATAGTCAACGCGTTTGCCCAATAAGTTCCGACGAAATCGTCCTTGCTTGCCTTGTAGGAGATCCGTCAAACTCTTGAGTGCTCGTCCATGTGCGTCGGTTGTCTTTTTCTTCGTATGTGCATTGTCGAAGAGAGCGGAACAGGCCTCTTGGAGCATGCGGCGTTCATGATTCACGATGATTTCCGGTGCTCCTTGTTCTAAAAAGCGCTTCAAACGAGTATTGCGATGCAGAATACGAACATACAGTTCATTCAAATCAGCAGAGGCAATGCGACCCCCATCCAAGACAAGCAGCGGCCTGAGCTCTGGCGGGATGACAGGAATACTGGACAGAATCATCCATTCAGGGCGTTGACCAGAAGTGCGAAAAGCATTCACGACGTGCAGGCGTCGGATCGCTTTCTTCGCATGGTTTCCTTCAGCTTCGATCTCATCGTGAAGGTGTGCTGCAAGTCCATCCAGGTCAAGCGTACTCAAAAGATGATGCACTGCTTCTGCGCCTGTCTTCGCGAGAAAGGTATCAGGGAACAGGATGGACAACGTGCGATACGGCCCCTCCTCTAACAGATCCCTGACGGAGAGTGCCAGAAGCTGCTGGTATGCTTCCTGTTCCTCATGGTTTCCAGTGTCTTTAGTGTCTTGTGCAAGATCCTGCGCTTTGCTTCGTTGCTCTTCGTCGATGTGAAGGACTAGGTAGCGCTGATAGGCCAGAAGAGACGAGACATGCCAGGGTGAGAGATCGAGAAGCAAGCCAATGGCGCGGAGATACCAGGGATGAGCGATGGGGACAGCGAGCTCAATGTGTCCCATACGTTCTCGGCGGACGGTTGTTGGTGCGAGCTCGACACCACATTTGTCACAGATGCATCCGACCTGTCGTTTGCCGTGATATTTTCCACACGCGCAGGACCAGTCACGTGTGGGTCCAAAGATGATCTCGCAGAAGAGACCATCTTTGACGGGTTTTTGTGTTCGGTAGTGAATCGTATCCGGCTTCGTGACCTCGCCATGGCTCCAGCTGCGGATGCGCTCAGGACTGGCGAGGCCGATGCGAAGCGCTGCGATCGTATCGACGTCTCTCATCGTTCTTCTTCCTTTGCCCTTTTACAACAGGTATTCGTGACTTTCGATCCTGGCGAGAACTGCTCTCGGTGGCTATTCCAGGAGCAGCTCTCGGTTCTCATCGCTGTCGCGAAGTGGGGTTAGTCGTTTCTTCTCCCACGATATGCGCAATGAGATAAAACAAAACAAGCAAGCAGTAAAGAAATAGAGGAGGGCCTATCAAGCGTCAAAAAAGGAAAATGGAGCGAAAAGACGAGCTACATAGAAGAAAGTGGATGGTAGAAAGAGGAGCAAGCTGAGTGTATCCAGAAAGAATAAACAGGCCGTGTTTTAGTCAGCCGTCACGAGAGCAAAGTCAAAGAACTGGGCAAAGGTGGCGGGAAGGCCATGAAGCGTAATAGAAAGCGGTGGAGCGCTAGAGGAACGAGCGTTACAAGCAAGACGCTCATTCCAGTTCAAACGCCAATGCGCACGTTGTGCTCTGGTGTGTCTGTCTGACGGTTTGCTGGCTGGTTTCTTCTCCAACGGAACTGTCTCAGGAGAAAGAAGAACGGTTTGTGAGCGAAGCAACTGAAACCAGCGACGCCGGATGGAACAGCGTGGCCAATCACCCCACAGGACTGGGAACGGAGCGGGTTCCGGAGGAGGTGGAGCAGGGAGAGGCTTACGCAACATCGGTGAAGTTTCAATGGGGGGAGGTGGAGGCGCTGTCGAAGCAAACGGGTCGGAGGTGGTGGGCCAAACAACGGCGCTGACTTGCCGAGGCTTCCTCGTTGTTGTGGATTCTTGACACTGATCGCGAAGAGAACAGGGACGGCAATGACACGCACGAGCACCATAGACCATGCGTACAGAGCCGTTGCGCTCAGGTCTGCGCTCTTGCAGCGTTAAGGGGTGATCAGCCGGACAGCGTAAGGTGCCATCGGGTTGGAGCACAAAATCGGAGCCAGCAAATCCTTTGGTGAATGATCGATGGGCCCATTGAGGAGGACCATACGCTATGGGTTCAACCACCGCAGCAGGTTCAACCACCGCAGCAGGCTCAACTGATTGAGCTGGGGAAAATTCTGTCACACGCATGGCGGTAGGTGTGAGCTGTTGCCCAAGTTCTAAGCGGAGATTCCACACCCACTGCGAGATGACTTGCCAGCAATCCTGACCGCAGGGCGTGCGAGACACCCAACGATCTGCGTCTTGCTCTTGATCTTCGTCTGAGAGGACTGTCTCAAACGAGCCACGATGCAGATACAAATGCAGTACATCTGAGGCAAGAAAGGCATATGGTGGCAACGTCGTGTAGAACAGTTCGTAGACCGTCTCGTTGCGGACCACTCCAATGGCCGGTTTGTGATCACCAGCGGGATGAGTGGCAACAAGGAGGCGAATCATAGGCCCTTCTGGGGTGAGTGGCACGGCAAGGCAATCGTAGAGATCGCGAATGGTTCCGCTTTCAGGATGAGTGATCTGCCCATCAGGAGTTGATTGGAGTCGGGTTTGGACTTCTGGTAGATCAAGCCAGGCATACTGTTTGCTCCGTCCAATCACTCCACATTGGCTCGAAAGAATCTCCTGTAACGGAACCGTGTTTCCATACAATCCATCGACTCTCACGATGACGTGAGAGAGGGGAAGTTCAACTGCCGCCGCATACGCCGTGATGGCCCTCAGGGCTTGTCGCAATTCTTCTCGGTACTTGCCGTTTCCTGGACCAGAAAAGGTGCCAAGCCATTGATGGGTGTACGGCTGCAACACCGTCGTCCTGGTGCGTCCTACTTGCCCTCTTTTGCGCCCGAAATAGCCTTTGGCGCAGACGTGATCAAAACGGCGGTGAGGGGCAGGAAGGTCTTGTGTCTGGGGAAGTGCCCGCTGCCGTGCTGTCTGCTTGGTCCCATCGATATCGACCAGGAGCCAATGATGTCCCAGGCGGTCCCACAGCCCACCCGGTGGAGAACCGAACGTGGATCGTGTCACCAGGTCCTCTTGAAAGAGGAGCCGGAGGGCTTCGACACTCGGCTGATCAAAAGCCGCGAGAAAACGGCTGAGGGTGGAATGACAGGGAAGGTCGTTGCGGCCAAAGAGGGCCATAAAGGTGGAAGCAAAGGGACAAAGGCGCTCATAAAACGCTTTTAAGGTGGGTTCTCCACTCACCGCATAGCCGATGAGGACGACGACAAAGTCAATCGTGTCGTAGTGGCCAAACCGAGCGCGGGCAAACTGCACCCGTTGCTGGATGGCATCCAGAACGCCCAACTGAGTAAGCACATGAGCAAGAACGGTCACCTCACCAAACCATGAGGGCGTAGTGGGAACAGACGAAGGCGCAATCTGGATTTTTACAGAAGAATGCGTCATACTGGTTGTGTGTCCTCCTTATTGGAAATACTTGTTTTTCTTTCTTATAAGGAGACACATTTTTGTCTTTTTTACAATATTTTTCTCATTTCTCTCTGTTACTATGCTCTATGCTGCTCGCTTGTTGTCATCTCGTTGCGCATATCGTGGGCTTCTGAACCAGGAATGTCTTGGGTGCGGGGGAGGTTGAGGCCCCTGATGCCCCTGACGCTCCTGGTTCTCAAGCAGCTTCTGGTGCTCTTGGTTCTCAAGCATTTGGAAGAATGCCTGTTCCTCGCGCTCTGCGTCGTGGGTATCGAGTTGGCGTTGAATCGCTGCAATAACTGCCTCTTCAATACTTCGGTATCCTTCGTCATGAAGATCATCCCAGCGCCACTGCCAGGGTTTCTCTTGCTCTTCGGCAAGCACGTTTTGATAGATCTGGAGGCCTTGCATGTAGAGCCACTGTCGGAAATGAGGCCATTGTTGTAACTCTTCCTCCGAACTCGGTGGAAGAAAGCGTGGCTGACCCGCATGGAGCCATGCAGGATCGATCTCATCGAGGAACCCTGCTCGTAGTTTCCACCGTTCCTGATGAGATTGATACATCTCGTGGGTGGTGTCGATCAGGTAGCGAGTGCTTCCTGCTTCGCCATCCTCTTTTTTTACCCACGCTTCGTTGTTGGCTATGGCTCTTCGAACCGCAGAGCGAACAGCATCACGAGGGATCTCAAGGAAATGACTGATCTGCGTGATGGTGGCCCATTGGGGCAGTTCTGTCGGTGGTTGATCGGGTTGATCGTCAAAAAAAGCGCATTTGGTCATGAGAGATTTCTCCTTGTCGCAGAGATGAAACATCGGTAGTGTCTGTGTTCTGGTGAGAGAAGGAAAGAAAGGCTACTTGGTTCTTGCCTGGTGGACCGCGAATCCCAGTGGCCCATGACCACGGGTCGCACTGTGTTCTCATAGAAAGCCTCCTGCAGCATAAATCTGGACGGTCCCGTCGTTGCTTGCTGATGCGAGCATGGTGCTGTCAGGGGACCACGCAAGACTGGTGATCGCATCTGTGTGGCCCTGATAGATCTGTTGCAAGCAGCCAGTAGGGATATGCCACACCTGTACACAGGAATCGCTTCCTGCACAGGCGAGCCGTGTTCCGTCAGGAGACCAGGCCAAGATGCCTATCGCGCTGAAACGACTCCAGATGGTGCGCCGCTGTTTGCCGGTGGTCGCATCCCAGATCCGAATCACGTGGGTATTGGCTGCTGATGCGAGCAGTTGGCTATCAGCAGACCAGGTCAGTGCCTGCGCAGCGCTGCGATGCCTTTTAAATGTACGGAGAAGGTTTCCTGTGATAGGATTGAAGAGGCACACGACGCTGTCATTTCCTCCGATAGCGAGCCGTGTTCCGTCAGGAGACCAGGCCAATGCCTCGGCTCCATGAACACAGTGGATGCCCCATCTGAACGCGTTTTGACGGACATCGTGGAATTGAATGAGGCCGGTAGATGAGCACCAGACAACGAGATCATCCTGTTGTGGTGACCACGCCAGTCCCGTGATTTTTTCCGTGTCCTCAACGCCGATCAATGCTTCCTTCCCTTCTCCTGTCCACACTGAGATTCCTCCTTCTTCATCCCCTAGCGCAATCCACGACCCATCGCGGGACCACGCAATGGCGGAGGGAGATGCTGGAATGGGGACGCAGAACTGCTTGGTTCCCGTGGTTGCGTGCCAGACCTGTACTTCTTCTCCAACGGAGGCGAGACGCGATCCATCAGGCGACCAGGCGAGGGCGCGAACCGGGGCGTGATGTCCGCGATACACAAAGGGATGCTGCCATGGATAGGAGAAGATAGCGATGCTACGTGCCAGCACTTCTACTCCGCTGTCAGCAATCCTGTCTCTGGCTGCTCGAAGTCGCTTCGCTGTATCCGTGGTAGTGGCGTAATACCAGAGGGCGACATAGGAGGGGGTTCCAGTACTCGTTGCTTGCTCAAGCTGCTGACGCATCTGCTCCGTTATTTGTTCTTCTGTTTCTGTGAGGCGACAGACCACATGAATCGCGATACATTCGCCTGTATCAGTAAGAAGCTTTGCCGTTGGAACTGGGTGCGTCTGGCAGGTCGGTGTGGTGCGAAGGTGCTGTTGGCTTATCCAGTGTGCTTGTGGCTGATACTCTAGCAGGAGGCGGACTTCACTTATGGCGTAAAGGAATGGGAGGGTCTTGCGAGCCGGGTGTTTCCATGGTGACGCATTGCCGAGCATCTGCCACCCTTTTTTCGTGAGCCAGATCCAAGGCTCGCTTTTCCCAAAATGGTGCAGATGCAGAAGGCCTGCACGTTGAAAGTGCTCAACCAGATTGTGCGCCGTACTTTTTTGCGGTGCTTGGCACGTGCTGTCTGACGTTGCTTCCAGGAGCATGATGAAATGTGGGACCTGATCGAGACGGAGTGCTCGTTGCTGGCCTACGAGTGTCAAGAAGGAGAGATCACGTGGAGTCCAATGCCTCTGATGCTTTTCTGGTGGTTTCTCTTGCCTCATCATAGTTGGGTTTACTCCTATCTTGTATCAAGATGGTTATCTGCATGGTGGACATCATTCCTACTGTTTCCTCATCACCAGCATAGAAAATTGCCACCGTGAGAGGAGAGGGAGAGGCGGGGGAGGTACGCAGGGAGAGGAGAGGTAGAAAGGAGGAGGAAAGGGGAGGTAGGGAGGGAGAGGAGGAAGAAGTGCCTTTCGTCTGTCATTACAGAAGGAGTGAGACACGTCTTTCTCAGCATTGCTTCCTGCCTCCTTGTCCCTTTCCATTGGCTTCCTCGAAGAACGACTGGTAGCCATTTTTGTCTAGAAGGTCGTAAGCGGTGAGAGAATCGTCTATGCTTTGAGAGAGACGCGAAAAGTAGCGAAGATTGTGCGCATCGTGAGGAGGTGGTGTATGTATACGGGCCAACGGTTTGGAAATTATCGTCTGATGCATCTCGTTGGGCGCGGTGGATTTGCCGACGTCTATCTTGGCGAACATGTTTATTTAAAAACACAGGCGGCGGTCAAGGTTTTAACGGCACGTTTTGCTGAAGAAGAGATTGCGCAATTTCGTAATGAAGCACGGCTGATAATGGGTATGGATCATCCTCATATTATTCGCATTCTCGAATTTGGGATGCAAGGGAAGGTACCTTTTCTTGTGATGCCCTACGCTTCTCAAGGATCTCTTCGAAGCATCTATCCAAAGGGAAGTTGTTTGCAACTTCATCAAGTCGTCTCTTACGTCGGACAGGTCTCATCTGCACTTCAGTATATTCATGACCGTAAATTTATCCATCGCGATGTCAAACCAGAGAATATGTTAGTGACTCAGGGGAATGCCATCGCACTCAGTGACTTTGGGATTGCTGTGATGGCTCACAGTGAGCGTTCTTTGCGCCAGACAGAGCATATTGGAGGGACGGGTATCTATATGGCTCCTGAGTTGTTTGACGGCAAGCCACGTACCGCCAGTGATCAATATGCTCTTGCTATCGTGGCCTACGAATGGCTCACGGGTGCTCCCCCATTTTGCGGCTCGCTTACCCAGTTGGCATACCAGCATGCACTGGTTTCGCCACAGCCACTACGCGATCAGATACGTGTTTCACTTCAGGTTGAACGTGTTATCCTGAGGGCGCTGATGAAAGGCCCCCTGGCGCGTTTCTCTACTGTGCAGGACTTTGCGCGTGCATTGGAGGAGGCAAGTCATGCTGAAAAGATTGACCAGTCAGGCAAGGTGCGTGTTCCATCATTCGGAGGGCAAACTCCTGCCTTGGTTTCAAAGGGACAAGCATCTTGTAGTATTTCCGGATCGCTTGTCCACTCCGAGTATCTTTTCTCTGTTCCTCCTGCGTTACAGCCAATGCATGCGCCTACAAAGCCTGCTGCATCTAAATCTCTCTCAGTCTCCTTGCCTCACACGCAATCTTCCGTTTCTCTTCGGTCCTTGTCTAAAGCAAAAAAACCATGGTTCTTGCCTGTTGTCTTGATGATTGGAGTGCTTCTTCTTCTTGGTAGTGCTACAGTGGGCATGGAAACAGTCCTTACCAATGTCTTACTCCAGACGAGTGGACCTAGTACGGCAGGTAACAATGACAAGGGAATGGTCGTCTCCTCATTTTTAAGCGAAGTGGCACGACGAGAGTATAACCAAGCGTATACTCGTCTCGGCAGTTCTTTGTTGCTCGTGACAACAGTGATGGATTTTACGAGACAAGTACAAGCCGATGAGCGTTGTTATGGCATGGTGATGAACTACAGTGAAGTTGCTCATAGCGAAAAGATGCAAAATGGAGATCTCAGTGTTGTTTATACTCTTACACGCAGCAAGTTTCCACGATCCTATACACTGAGCTTTACGGTTCAGCAAGATTTTGGGAGCAGCGATTGGCTGATTTCAAGCTATGGAGTGCAGAGCGACAGTGACTTAGGGCCTGCTCTTCCCACGTGTTAGATGGCTTGTTTTCAAGGGCGATGCGTGCTAAAGGAAGCAATCAATGAGCTCAAGACCACTATACATGTATCCAGGCAATAGCTCCGAGGATAGGTTTCCTAATTAGACGTAGCAATAAATCCCCTCCACAAGCCATTCCATGACATCTCAATCCTCTATGAAGTGTCGGTGTCCACGGTGTAATTTCAGTAATTCCTGATATTTCTGAAACCAGGTGTGAAGCGGCTTTAGACATACGGAACGTCCAAGTAATCTGTCTTTTTGGACCGGAAGACTTGGAGACTGTGTGTAAAGGTAGTCGCGCATTGCTCTGCGAGAGGTTTGATGAAATTTATGTTGTTGTTGCTCAATACTCTTTTTAAGCTGCCTCAAACCACTTTACTCACAGTCTCTTATACATTGTTTGTATATTGGTTTTTCTCGGTATTTTAAAATTGGTAATAATTTAACCTCCATGTTTGCTATGACATTTGGTTCATTTTATTGCGACTGTTTGTTTGTCTGTATCGCCTGTACAAATTTCACAATATCATCACCGTCTATCAGTGATATATTATGTTTGTTTGCAAGATCAATTGCCGGTTGCGTGAATTTAGAGGTGGTTACAAAGATACCTTTTTGAACCTTGTGGTGAACGTGTATCATGCCAATAAATGTTTGAATACTAGGAGATCCAATCATATTCCCTGGTGCATACCTTTTACACTGTATAATCACTTTTTCGTTATGGGAATCAAGTCCAATAAGGTCTGCTCCGAGGTCTCCACTTCCCCCAACGTGTTGTACGTTATGAAGGCCGCCAATTTGTTCCAGGATTTTTCCTGTAAGTTTCTCAAACTCTCTCGGAGTCAATACCAAAATGTCATTTAGTGACTTGAGGCGAGCGATCCTCTCGCGTTCTAGTATTTGTTGTCGCATTTCATTTTCTAGTATTTGTTGTCGTATTTTCTGTTCATTTTCCTGTATCAATTTTTGCCGTATCTGTTCTTTTTGCTCGTCATATTGCCGTATCTGTTCTGTTGCTTGTTGTAGAAGTGCCTGTTGTTGCTGTTGCCAAGAAACCATCCGTTGTTTCCCAGCTTGTATTTTATTAGATCTCCATTTAGAATAAGCGATTGGGATCGCAATTACTCCTAATACAAGAATGCCGCAGCTGGCTTGCCCAATTGGCGAAGAATTTAAATTATTGAGTATTGCGCTTAGCATTATGATGAGCAATAACCCAAAAAAAATACTTGCCAAACATCCAAAACCATCATTTGTTGACTGCTTGTTAGTACGCCGTTTAGTACGCTGTCTGTAATATGTTTGCCTTTGTGGCATTTTGTTATTCGCTTTCTATTGATCTTTACAATGCTTTTAATGACTCCGATTTATCAAAGGGGATGCTATACTCACTGTTTTCTCGGATATAGTCCTCTCTCTACCAAATCCACTACTCGATAGGCCATCCACCATGTTCTTCAATCACGTCATCAATCTGTTCCATCAAGGTAATTGTCTCTGCCAGGGCCGCTACAGTACGTTGATAGTGCATGATGTCATTAAACTCTAGCCTTCTATCCTTCCGGTCCTTCAGCTACTTCTGACAGACCTGATAACCGCCAACGCGGAACTCCCATACCACTGGAGTGACACCTTTGAAATATTGCTCTTTATTGATCCAGACACGCCCCTTTTCTGGTTCATTGGGGTCATGGGTATAGCTTACCTTCTCAACAACATGGTTGCCATTTACTGGATAGCGGGTAGTGATCTTACCAATCTTCTCCAGCAAGTGTAGTTCCACTAATCTTTCACCCAGGGCACAAAGCATACGGAAAAGATCAGGATTTGAAGTAAGAGGTAGACGAGGAAAATCACTCTTGAGGAACTCTGCATAACGCTCACAATAAGTTGGCGAATGGAAGACAGCGTACAGGTTATTGCGCTCCACAACATAATCAGGTGCGCCGTATTGAATACGTTTCGGCTCGTTTGTTGCATTAACCCCTGCTTCAATCTTCTCAAGCAGCGTTCGTAATGTTCATCGATACGTGTGCTCCATTGCCTTACCGTTCTGGTAGTATTCCCCAATTTCATTCAAATAATCTTTTAATAACGCCTCGGCCATAGGATTCCCTCCCATGGAGAAATGAATTTATATATTCAGTTGTATTGTTCTTTATAGTTTATCTTATATCTGAACTATAGGCAATTAATACCGTATCTGATAGTGTTTCAATATATACCACAATCGAATTATTTTCTTTGGTAACTGCTTCTCTCATCACATCCTTTCGTGCAGCTACTATCTTCGGTCCTTGTTATGTTTTTATTGCTTGGCCGCTTAATCGTATGGATGTGTTTATATTAGTATACTTGGAGATTATAATGAAGCATATTAAAGTAATGTTTGTGGCCGTTGCTTTGTGCGTACTTGTCGTGATTCTAGCGGGATGTAGTGATCAGACGGCAGTAGATACTAGTCAGCAAACTCCCGCCCCGACCGTAGCTCCGACACCTACCCCGAAGCCTTTGACCATGTCGCAGCGTATACAGCAGGTGGTGAGCAATGCTGGTACAGCAGGTGATCTTAAAAGTACCACCTACGATGCAAAAACTAAGTCTGTCGTCTCTACGATCTATTACGCGCAGTTCTGGGACAACGGCACCGCAAAAACCATGATCAAGTCGGACTGCTTCACCTTCCTGAAAGCCCTCTACACCAGCAACCTCACCTCCGCCTTTAACGATGCAAAGGTTGTTGTGACCAGCAATTTAACAGATGCATATGGAAAGGCCAGCGTCGGTCCTGTCGGTACATGTGAATTATTCGCTTCTACGGCTAAGAAATTCAATTGGGACAATCTCTACCAGGATACTGCATGGTCTGTCTACGATAACGCGTGGTACCTGCCGAGCCTGGATAGTTAGCGGGTAGTTGCCTCTTTCAATCTCTCAGTGGTATGGACAGGGCATGTTCTCTGTCCATTTGTTGTATTATATGCTTGAATATTTTTAATTAGCTATTTATGTGCAAAAGGAGACCCCTATGATTATTTCCTTCATAAAAGAAACACTCGAATACAGCTATCATCGTCGCCGTCCTGGTCGGTATGTCTATAGGTAGGTCGTGTTGCAAAAAATTTTGAGCTGAGGAAATGAGGCAAGAAATTACGGCGTAAGAACCATTGCAGTAGAGAAGATGTACCTGTTTTGCATCTTTTACTTGTGGAATATGTTTATATGCACTTCAATTTGCTGTGCTTTAAATTTTTTACAACACTATCTTAAGAATTGTCACTGAGTGGGTAATAGTAAGATAGTAGCATACAGCTTGTTGGGAACAGATGCTTGTTGGCACCGCTGTGCTTCTTTGCAGCTTGTGAGAACTGGCGAAGAAGCATAACGGTGCCAACAATGATCTATTGCGGTGGCGCTGGCAAGGATGGGAGAATAGCGGCGGCGCCCATAGCATTATCTTGGGTTGGGAGGATGCCATTCATACTCACACTTCCTATGATTTGAGAGGCTCTACTCAGGTTAGGGATAAAAACCATTGGGCTAAACAAATTTGGTCCTGACCCCGATTGAATAGCATTTGCCCCTATAGCGAGGGAAATGGGAAGATGGGTATCTGGAGCTTCGAGAATTCTTCCCCATTCGCTGTGGCACCTGGGAGAGTACCGTCGCTGGACGGTTGCCTGCAGGCTTTGCATATCAGGAGTGCGTATTTCTAGGTAGGAAATTGTCTGTGCATCGCTAGCACACCCTTGCACAATAGGATCTTGGAAAGTACAGTGTGGTCCTGTGGGATCAGATGAGCAGGTCAAGGGTGGGAGGCTTTGTATTTCGGTATTGGGTGCTATTGGTGCCCCTTGAGGCAAGGATACGAGTGGTATCGTTATCGGCTGAGCTTGTCCTTTTAGGTAAAACAGGCCCTGCCAGGTAGTGAGGCTCTTTGGTGGGAGCAAGAGCATGTCTGTGATCGCAGTGGTTTGTTGCCCATTGGCTTTCGTTTTTTTGATGTCCTCACTTTTGCCTGTGTGAAAGGAGATAATAGCATCAATGGCTACTACGTGTACTTGCCAGGCGTTTGCATAGGCAATGGTACGAATCCAGCGGGTTTTGCACGTAGGGGAGTACCTGAAATCTACTTCACCAATCAAGATATTTTGAGCGGTGTAGACAGACTGAACTTCAATGGAATGAGCATCTTGCGCACATCCCTGGGTGACCGGATTTTGTTGTTCACAGACATCTTGTTGCGTTCCTTTGGTTGCCGCGCATGTGGTTGCTGCATGGGCAAAGGATACGGGTGAGACGTTGGAGACATGAAGAGCCAGGCTTCCAAATACCAGTATCAATGTGGTGAGACAGGTGATTGTGAGCAGAAGGCTCATACGAAAGGTTTGGGTATGCCTGCGTTGCGTTGTGTTCATGGTTGGTTCCCTTTCTGGAACAGGTAGAAATGGCATGTTTTCTCGTTGCAGAGGCAGATGAAAAGAATCACGAGCCTTTCTTTCACTCTTTTAGAGGAACCGTAATGGGTTGGGATTGGGAAAAGAGGTCAAATCGAGCTGATCCCGCGTGCGGAAGAATGGGTGCGACCGTCATGTCTGTCCAAACTACATATGCCCTGAGAGGATTGACGGTGGGAGTTCCAACGATATCCTCTTGTGTGTGGTTGTGGAATAGGAGGATGGCGTGGATGGCTTTGAATACGCCTTTGGTGGTCACGAATGCTTGTGCACGCAGCCAATACGCCTTACACGTTGGCGAATAACGTAGATCTACCTCGCCAATTGGCTTGCTTTCTTGAACCACTGTTTGTAGATCGAGTGTTTCTGCATCGGTAACGCATCCCTGTTCAACTGGGTCCTGGTGTTCGCATAGGACTTGCTGTGTTCCTTTGGTTGCGGCACAGGTGGTTGTGGAACTCGCTGCATGCGCTGTCGTCGCAAAGGGTGTGAATCCTTGAGCATGAAGCACTATCGTTCCACCTAGAAGGGCGAATGTTGTCACAAGACTGATTCCAAGAACGACAAAGAGCCGAAGGCGTTGCGGGTTTTTCAAGAGGATCATGGGTCACCTTTTCCTTTACTATGAGATTGAATACTGATGTTTTCGATAATGATCGGGCCTACCACTTACCTACAGAATGATACTCAAATATCCTTACCACAGCCCAGCAAAAGCGTTTCCGCTTGAACGCTCTTCAGAGGTGCACGTATGGCTTATCTTGGTGGCAAGGTTTGTGCGTAACACGTGAAGATGAGTGGCAAGTTTTCAGCGTAGCGCTATGACTGGTTGTGAAATATCAAAAACATACTGACGGTCATTTGCTCTTCCTAGCGTAGCCCGGTGACCCTGTGAGGAGAGAGGCATGACAGAGGGAGGCAAGGGAGAGAGGAGGAGGGAGAGAGAGGATGATCTCAGCACTTTACGTTGGGCGAAAAGGTTGTTTGTCCGCGTAGAGATGCTCCTATGAGTAGAAATGCTGTGTTCAATGACTCCGCTAGAGAAGAGGGGCATGGAGGTGGGAGTAGGGGAGGCAACATGGTAGGTGAGATGAGTATCTCTCTCTTGACTTGCTTCAATCAGAGGTAGGCGAATTATGGTAGGAATGTAGTAGGAGTCTCCTTTGATAAGATAAGAAGAGGCATCCGCTGGGATTGAAGATCGTTTTCTACATACGTTCACCCATTGATACATACTCTTTCCTCTTTTAGTCATACAGCATGTATCAATGGGTATGGCTATGTTATACTCAGCGTGAGCAGATAGAAGCCTCCATACTGAGTATACTGCTATTGCCAGGGAATCAGAGTATTGATAGAACGAGGCGCGAGAGAAGGATGTGAGAGGAGTGTGGAAATATGATGCAAACAGAACCAGTGCACACGTTCGATGAAACGTTGGGTAGGGTATATCCCATCCAATGGATGCAGATAGGAGGCACCATACCGATTGTTGTGTAAAGTCCAACCTGTTCAAAGAGGGGCATTTGAGATGATACTACAGGCATAGGGTGTCCTTTGAGGACACATAACTCATTTCCAGACAAGGAGAAAACTATGCCTGTATCCAAGAAAAAAACCACCACATCGACTTCTGAAGGTTCAACTCAGCAATCCTCATCACCGACGCTGCCAGAGCAGGACGAGTTTCGTCAGCATCTGCGCCACCTGGCCGTAAGCGCGGTCCAAGTGTTGATTGAACAGGTGATGCGTGAAGAGTTAGAGCAGTGTATTGGAGCCTCGTGGGGAGAGGTCACTCCGAAGCGTCGTGGCTATCGCAATGGCACCTACACCCGGGATTTGGTGACTTCAACGGGACGCATCGAGAACCTGAGCGTTCCCAGAGATCGGGAAGGCGTGTTTCACAGCCAGGTGTTCGAGCGATACAGTCGCTACGAACCAGAAGTGGCTGAAGCGCTTACTCAAATGTTTGTCAGCGGGACCAGTACCCACAAAATCGGAGAGGTGGTTCAAACCCTGATGGGTGTAGCTCCAAGTGCAAGCAGTGTGAGTCGGTTGAACCAAACATTGACTGAGCAGTACGAAGCATGGCGAGAACGTCCTTTACTCGCACATTATCGCATTCTGTATCTGGATGGCATCCATTTTACGGTTCGCCACGGTGCGCAAACAGATTCCACCATCATCTTAACTGCCCTGGGCGTGGATCTGGAAGGCAACAAAGAGATGTTAGCCTTGCGGGCCTGTGCGGAGGAAGATAAGGATGGTTGGAGCTGCCTTTTACAAGACTTGCGCACTCGTGGAGCGACCCAGATGGACCTGATTGTTACAGATGGGCATGAAGGACTCCTGGCGGCGGTCTCCGCTCTCTTTACTGCAACTCCCCGGCAGCGCTGTATCGTCCATAAACAACGCAATGTCCTGAATGCCATTCCCCATCGGGAGCGCAAGGAGGTCAGCACAGAACTCGCTGGAATCTTCAAACAGGAGAAGAAAGAGGATGCCTTGCTCCATTTAGCTGCCTTTCAAGCCAAATACCAGAAGCGCTATCCTGAAGCGATACGCAGCCTCAGAGAAGATGAAGAGCATCTATTGGCCTTTTACGCGTTTCCACCGGTGATGCATCGGTATATTCGCAGTACCAATGCGATTGAAAGCCTGTTTAGCAATGTGCGGCAGCGCATGGATCAGATTGATGCCTTCACGACGGAAACGAGTTGCCTAACCATCGTCTGGGCGGTCATCCAGGATATTCACTTGCCAAAGATTCCGGTGGGCTAAAAACGCATTCCCACTGATCATGCTCGGAATATGAACAACCAGCAGATGATGAACTGGTTGCAAGAGGGTGTTTCGTGGTGCGACCGTCTTGTGTATCATACCTTCGTTCTTTTCCCTGGAAATTGACACGGACTCTTTTCCCTGATACGCTGCCCATACTGTAAATTTTGGAATTCTGTGAGCGGAAATTTTGACAATTAGGTGAGCGGTAAAACGAGCAAACAGATTGTTTTCTGACCCATAACCGTTCATGTAGTGTAATGAAGACGCTCCTGGAGCGGCATCAAAGAGCACCTTTCCTGACCCATAAATTTTCGCCTCGATACGAAAAAAGGCCATTTGCGCGATTCCGACAGGCAGAAAACAATCTGCTTGCGGTCACGAAAACAATTGCGTCAGAGAGTGCCAGAAATACGCTTCTATTGCCTCTTAACTGCTAAGATACACGAAGATTTATGGCTCAAAATACGAACGGAATTGCGACAAACAACATTTACCGCTCACCTAATTGTCAAAATTTCCGCTCACAGAATTCCAAAATTTACAGCCAATGGCAGGAAGATATGCAATTGTATATCGAGAAGCTTGAAAACTTGGCTGATCCTGAAATCAGCGCCGCTCGTATTGCCGAGGCTCAACAGATTGCGCAGGCCGAGCGCTCTCTTCGGTTGGCCGCCGAGTCAGCCGTTGCAGCGGCAGAGCAGGTGGCCCAGGACGAGCGCGAAGCCGCCGAGACGGCGATCCGTCAGATGGAAGAGGCAGAGGCGCGGTGGCAACGCCAGCAGGTAGAGGCCGAACAGCGCTTACAGGATATGCAGGCAGAGATGCAACGCCAGCAGGCAGAGGCCAATCAGCGTTTACAGGAAGCCCAGGCCGAGGGCGAGCGCCAACTTGCTGAGCAGAAAGCCCAGGCTCAGGTGATTTTGACTCAGGTTCAGGCCGCGCTCGTTCAGGCCCAGGAAGAGGTGAAGCAGGCCCAGGCCCGCTCTCATGAGATTGAGCTGCTTGCCCAGGCCCAGGCCAAGGGCGCTGAAGAGCGGCTTGCAGAGGTGAAAGAGCGTTTAGAGCAGGAGCGTGCAGAGATCAGGAGGCTACGTGAGGAGTTGGCGGCAACCATTGCCGACGCCCGCGCCGAGCGCGAAGCCGACCGGGCAGAGGCACGCGCCAACCTGGAACGGGAACGCTCAGAGGCCAAGGAGCGTTTAGAGCAGGAGCGGGCGGAGTTGAAACGTCTTCGCGGGGAACAGGCTCAAGCGCAGGCTCGTGCCGATAAATTGGCCCTACAGAATAGTGATCTGCAAAGCCAGATCGTCAAGATGATCGAAGCCAAGGCAGAACAGCAACTACAATAGAACTTGCGGATACAATCGTTTCCGCAAAGTAAATGCAACACGAGGAGAGAGAGGATGTGTAAATTTGCACGCTTCATGGTTCATACACAGGTTTGGTGAAAGCCCTTCTATAATCTCGTGAAAACGATGGAGTTTGTGCTCAAGGAAAGATTATGTTCTAGCTTAGAAACTCATCCTTCACCAAACCTGTGTATGAGCCAGAATATCGAAGAAATGACACACTAGGTTGATACTTTTTCCATAGCAGTGTTTTTAACCATCATCATCGAGCCTGCGGGAGAACCATATTATGCTTCAACGTTCAGTCTCCCTTCGCGCCAATCTTTAGGAGATGTCGATTTTTTACTCAACCTCCTTTTATCGGCACTTCACTTTTTTTCTTTACTTCTCTCTGCTGAGATCAATAAGAGGGTCAATAAAGGGATTGGCTATTTTGATGGAGGTCGAAGCATGTCGTACCAGATTTTGGCCTGGTTGGTCACTGGTTCAAAAGAGGGGCCGAGCCAGGTAATGACAATGGCTATCGTAATAACAATGAAAGGCAAGTCAAGGCTTGTACCAAAGGTAGGCAGAAATCGATGAACCACAAGGTATCCACTGAAGGTAATAAGAAGGCGCATAAGCATCGCTGCCAACCGTTGTATACTGGGAAGAAACGTATACCGCCAGAAGAGTTTAGAACGATCTGGAGCCTCTATCTGACCTAATATTCCCCACTCTTGTTGTACAAAGGCGGAAAAGGACCTCTCAAAATATACAGATAAATCTTGAAATGTTTGTGGTTGTGGGGTTGCTATCCACATGGCTTTTTCCTCAATGTCATTGGCAAATCCCACCATGGATCGTTGAAACGACAAGCGTGCTTCTTTGTTTGCGCTTTGCCATTGGGAAAGAAAACAGGTTTTTATCTGAGATGTTACATACTGGCATTCGGAAAGAAGCGTTTTGCGAATCTCGATCCGACGTGTATAGCCGCATCGAGAATACAGGGAACAAAGGTAGCAGCAATTGAGGAGCCCAATTGCAATAGAAATATCAACAAATCTATTCCTGCTTGTAAAATTTGAAAAAATACTGGCCACGATGGTTACTGGTAACGTAATTATAACAATAGCTAAAAGAAAGCCCACAAATCGAAGAAATTCTATATTATCAAAAAAGAGATATGAAAAGCCTGGAAAATAATGATGAATAAGCGTCGTCAATAAAAAGGGGAAAAATAAAAAGGCCATAAAAAGGAAAGAGCATCGGAGCCACCACTTGAGCCATTGATCTGCTTTTTCAGATAAAGTAATAAAAAAGGTCCATCGGAATTCTTCAATGTAATTTTGCGCAACCGTGTAGCTTTCCTGAAAATAATCCCAGAATACCCTCTCAGCTTCTGTTCCTAAAAACGGGGTAAACACACGTGGCTGATGAAGTGCATACCGGTATATAGGGTTATTCTCTGATGGGGTATCCTGCATATTGACACCTTTCAAAAAGAAAAAAACGAGTTATTCCTTAAAACAATGTTCCATATAGTCGTATTTTACCTGCATAAACTAAATGCCCCTGTAATACAATGCCAATAGTACTGACTTTTCCCTTTTGTGTCAAACGTTTTTTCTGATAATTCTATGAAAATGTTGCGCCATCGATGCAACAACGTGGCACCCAGGAGTATGTCGTGCCCAAATTCATGCATCTCTTCTATTGGCTCTATGAGCCCGATGCAGGCGCACAGGCCATCTGGGACATCCATGTGTAACTACCAACTCACCCACACGACATCGACGCTGAAGCGATGCAGCATTTTTTATTGCACTTTGTTCATGTAATGTGCATTTGTTAACTTGTTATATTTATATGTAAATTTTGTGAGAAAATCTCCATATTGTGGTAAAATCGGGAGAAATATGCTTCACAAAGAGTAAGGCACGATATGCTTCACAGAGAGGATTTACGTCGAGATGAGCGACTTTTCATCAATCGGCTTAGCCTGTAAAGCGTGCTCATATGTATCCGCCTCTGTCTCCACTTTTTCCCAAGGCCGTTTTGAGGATGGCTAAGGACAGGGTTTCAGGCCACTCGGCATCTCTGCACATCTAGAAAGAGACTACAGATCTGGTGTCTGCTCAAAAGGAAGAGCTTCGTCCCATTCTAGATGTGCAATGGAACCAGTGGCCCGAAACCCTGTAAGGAGTGTTTTTCTCTCTTGAAAGCGAACAAAAAGAGGTGCCAAGATATGCTTCACGAAGCACATTCGCGTCATATGCCTCTTTCATGCTTCCTCTTCATGCAGGCTCAGGTCTGTATATCCAGCATGGGAGATCCACCTCTCGCGCCTGCGGCGCTCGCTCTGTGTAAATTCGCTCATTCCATGGGAGGCTCGGTCTCTTTCGCAATGCACTTTCGCGCGGGACATCCCACGCAATGTGCGAATTTCTTCCCCTACAATGAGCGAATTTACAGGATGCACCTCTCCTCCTCGTGTTTATCTTTTGGTAAATGCCCTTCCAAGTGAGCAGGTTTTGCCCTCTGACATGAGCACTTGCCCTCCGATATGAGCACTGGGACCAAACTCCTTGAGGAAACCGCTCCACATCTGGTATACTGCTTCTAAGAATTGTGAATGACGTTCGCACGTTCAGGAGGGACGCTCATGGTCGGGGCGGCAACAGAAGGAAGGGAGCTCTGTTCCCTGAGCAGAAGTTGTGCCAGTGTGATTCTTTTTGCCTGTTCGGCGGCGCGCCCGTTCCCGGAAATGAGGGATCTTCCCATGCCCCAACCGAATAAACCCGGCGTCTATCATCGTTGAGGGAGCCTCAGGATACGTGTAAAAAGCCATCCATTTCATGACTGACCAACGCCCGGACAGAACTCCCCGATTCTCTGGTATTTTCGCAAATTTGACAGCGGTAAAAACATCAGAGATCGGTTTATTTACAACCTTCTCTGATGTGTCTGTAGGTGAGGAGCAGTTTTTCTAGATAGGGAGGTATCGAGTTCCATCCTTGCGTGCAAAATCGGTCAGCCCTTCAGTGAATTTACCAAGCGGCACTCATAGAATTGGGGCTTGGCCTTTTCTGGATAGTATACTTATAATCAGGTTTTTAACGAAAAATGTATAGGATACGAGTAAAATGAGGCTCTCTCCTATTATCACAAGGATTCGTGATCATGACACAAAACGCAAACAAATTGTGCCCGCGATGCGAAACCCCGCTCAATCAGAATGCAGAAAGAGCTGATCTCTTTTATTGTCCTCATTGCGCAATGAACTTCCTCTTCCTCTCAATCTCGGATGTTACCGCGCCAAGAACAACGCAAGGATGGCATGTGGAAGAGCCAGACTGGCTGGGTGATAGGGAATTTTCTTCCGGACCGGTGCGTGTGGGCTTCACACGGAGAGGAATACGGAGAGAAATCAAGTTGCGGATTGGCCAAGTCAGCATGGGCTGTAACTCGCTGGCTGTGATTGCCTTTCTCCTGCTTATTCCGCTGAGCTTCTGGCATTGGGTACTACCTTTTGGCCTCTTCCAGTTCTGGGGCCTGCATGGATCATTTATCGATATTATGAGCGCTGCCTGGCCGATGTTTGCCTGGGGCATCTTGCTTGCGGTCACCTGGAGTCTGGTTATCCTTCATCTCTTCTTCCCCACGTTTGAAACACTTCTGGGGCTCCAACAGGAAGCTCTGAACAAGTTTGGTTCGCTGCCTATCGTGGGCATCTTGCAGGGGACGTGGGTTGCATTGGCGGAAGCGTTCATCTATCGCTGGTTGCTTTTCTATTCCTGGGTGATTGTACTGAATATCGTCAATTTTCTGTTGCTTGGCTTCATGGGCCACGGCCTTCTGCTCTGGATCTACACCTTCGTCATAGCGCCTCCTGTCAATTTCCTCTCTTTTGGCAAGCTCCATCCGCTCCTCTTCAGCTCGTGGGGCTGGTCTGCTGGAGCCGCTGCTTTGATCTCACATGGACGGAGCAAGCAGCGTTGGGTCAGCAAGAAAGGCATAGGGAACTGGCTTCTTACCTGGCCGATCTCGCTGTTCCTGTTTCTGGTGATGGTTGAGTATGGATGGATTGCCGCACTCCTGATGCATGTGATTTACGAGGCACTGCTAGTCGTGCTCTTTTTTCTCATTCAAAAACTGCCTCGCGCAAGACTGCCTCGCGCAAGCCAGTTCTCACAGATACAGCCGCTCCCAGAGCTCCTGATCCCCTGGCCAGGTTCAGCACATTTTTTCACACAAAGCGATGACACCTCGGAAACACCGCCATCTTCCTCCTGATTGAGACATCGCTTCTCACAACTCCTGCTGTGTAAATTTGGGGTCATAACATTTTTCCCTTCCGTTTTTCCCGCTAAGCAAGAGAAGCAATTGGAACTTCAGGAGCATTGAAGGATAAAACAGGGCTTCTAAAAGCGGGTGTGAGCCCTCCAGAAACCGAAAAGAGAGATTCATTACGAGAAAAGCATAATCCATACTAACTTCTCTGTATTCCTCGCGCCAGCGCCGGCCCCGAAAGACTTCTTTCTCGCCTTCTACATGAATTGCTGCATGCTTAGCGGGAAAAACGGAAGGAAAAAATGTTATGACCCCATGTTATACGAGAAATCTTGCTCATTTGAGCCTATCCAGCAAAGGGCTGAATAGATGAGACAAAATGCTACGCCATTTTATGTGAGAGGCTGATTTGCTGAATGCGCCTCTCAAGCCAAGAGCGCCAAGTTATCTGATACAAACGCGCCAGGAAATCGGAGAAATGACAGCCTTCATCGGGATGGCACCGTTGACAATACCGTCTCGAATTTTGAAACGTCATGCGCTGTAAGCGCACCACTCCGTATGAAAAAGAAAAATAGAGGGAGCTTTTTTATTTTTTTACAGAGATTTTCAGAATATACCACTGGCGAAACCTGATGCACACGATACTGGAGCCAAGCACAAAAATTTTCCTGGAAAGCTTCGCTTGGATGGAGCGTTTTGAATCGAGTAAATCGTGCAATTGTGAAATAATCGTGCATATTTTCGGAAGTAGAGGCACTATTGGCTCGTTCAGTTTCATGATCTGTCTTTTTTCTCCCAGTGCGATGCGACGTAGAAGGGTTCGCCAGTGGTATCAATTTTGTGTTAGACCCATTTTAAACAATAAACTACATCCAAATCCGGCCTTGAGTAGTTTTATCTACTAATTGACACCCATCGGGAAAAAAGATATGCTAGCGCAAAAGAAAACTATCGATGCTCACCAATATAGGAGTTTTGCATGCGCGATCCCAATCAGTCTAATGTTCCTCCTCAGCCGGGATATCCTCAAGGTCAGTATCCTCCTCAACCAGGGTATCCTCAGAGTCAGGGGAGGGCACACCAGCGATTAACCTACCAGCGGAGACGCCGTCTCAGTCGTTTTCAGGTCCGTATGGGAACAATAGGCTTTCTTGCCTGTGCCGCGGGAATCTATCTACAAGTTACCGGTCAGGCAAAAAATCCCGTAGCAGGCCTTGCCCTGATCGGAGGGGGTGCGCTGGTCTTCGTGCTCTTCCTGCTCCTGCCACTGTCCCTTCGCCGCTAAATCCGGGATCTGAGGTGCAAGAAACGGAAATGCCATTTGTCAGATAAAAAGGGTCTCCCGCTCTTTTGGTGCAAGATGAGCTTATTAGGAATATTCTCTTTCCGCAATCCGCTCCTGGAGCGGATGAAGGTTTTCAATATACTCTGTTGATGAGATTTTTGCACCAAAAGAGCGGGAGACCCGATAAAAAATGACGATTGCCAAATAATCTGGCGGCGGTTTTCCTGGCTTTAGCCAAGCAAGCAGTGCCACATAAAGTGGCGAGACATCTTGCAGAAGCAGAACAGCTACGGGAAGCGATCTCTTTTCTCTCATGTTTTGATAGTGCGCCATTTTATCTAGCAAAAAGTCGAGATCGCTTCTCAGGCGGCTTTACAGAAGCAATGCGCCATTTTATTTGGCAAAGATGGTGCATTTCCTGTTGCTCCCTTTCTCGCAGCGCTTCTCATCAAGAGTTGGTAAATTAACTCAATGGTGGTCAGGTTTTGAACGGAAGGATGGGAAATTGGCGTGAATCATGGGAATCATCGGTTTATGTCCAGGCAAGGTTGCTCCCGATCCGGCTTCCTCCATCGTGTTGATTGGCGCATATAATCGCCAAAATTGACAAGAACTTCGCCACTTCTTTGAGCTTGAAAGGTTCAGATAGGCGCAAGATTTTTGACAAATACTTTGCCTCATCAGCATTTTGACAAATAACCTTGCCCCAAAAGATTTTAGGCTGTATAACCGTTTTACGCTCCTGTTTTTCTTTGCTTTTGGGGCAGAGAACGAGACAAAAGCGGCAATGATATTGTCAATCGGCTGTTTGAGTACCATTTCGGCGATCGAGAACCATAAACCCATCTGCTTCGCTTGAGTGATCTGAAACTTGCAAAATGCTCAGTACCATCAGAAAAAGCAGAAGACACAGTGAATTGGCCGGGATTGTCAATTAATCTGCCACGGGGCGAAAACATGAGCCAAACGACACATCGACACTTTGTAAATGGCCTCTCAGGTTAGGGCAAAATTGGAGAGGCGCGTCCATTGGCTCTGGTGTACTGTTTTGCATAAGCACATCATGCTAAGGGGCGTCGATTTTTTCAACTTTCTCCCCCCATTTCACCAGTTAGCGGGGTCCTACCAAAATAGTGAGACGCCTATTTCAGAAAAGCAATGGGATTGAGAGCGTGATAGTCGTTACGGGCCTTTAGTTTTTCGAGTTCCCGGTTAAAATCCTCAAGAGTAGTAGCCGTGTTTACACCACCGGACTTGCTATCTCTGCCCAACTGATGAAGGGGGTTCGATGAAAACCCGTATGCTATTCCCGTGTCTTTTACAATAATAATTGGACCGTTGCCAAAGGTCATTTTTCTCAAATCACGAGAGTCGATATAAGCGCGGGGTTGTGTGTTGACACGATAGGCAAAGCCGACATCGTGGATTCTGTCACTGACGCTGGACTCATTGAACATTTTTTTTACAAACTCTTCGACTGTTGCATAATCTATCATGGGCAGTCACTTTCTGTTTTGTTATGGAGCCTTATAGGCATCCCCTTCAATTAAAGTTTAACAATATAAAAGAATTAAAGCAAGCGACTACTCCCCACGACGAAAGTCGGGGGCTTCTACGGATTGGCTACCGATGCTTTGTAATCCCAAAGCAGGGTTTCAGCCAAATGAAGAAGAGGGTAGACTAAGATCCTAGCGAAAATGTGCAGTAAAGCAATTTGTGTTGTTTGTCGTAATTCTTTTCGCCGTTTGACCCATAACCGTTCGTGTATCTGCGGATTCAACTTGAGTATGGCCGTTTGACCAACATGAGTGTGGCCGCGATCAGGAGAAGCTCTCAGTCAGCTCTATTGGCCGTGTTACCTGATCTGACACGAAAGAGGCACAGCCTGGCACCGAAGAGGTGCAACCGAGAAAATCAGGTGAGGTTCTGTGCTTCATCTCGCTCTACAGGCTCTTTGCCAAGTTTTTGAGGAATCGTAGCTCGTGGCCACACTCATGTTGGTCAAACGGCCATACTCAGACTCTTCCGCGAATTTGGTGAAGAGAAGATGAGTATATTTGCAGCAAAGTGATAGACTGAAAGATACGATCGCAAACGAGAGCGATCCTCAATCCGGAGTCTTTACCCACGATGTCTTCATCTCCCTTTCTTCCTCTTCCAGCAGGTTTAGAGATCGTCAGCATTGAGACCGTTGATGACCTATTGAAGGTTCAAGTGGCTTGCAGAAAAGAGAGAGCTTTTTGTCCCCTCTGTCACTGTCCCAGTGAACGCCGACATAGCCACTATACTCGCGTGGTAGCTGATCGGCCATGCGCGGACTTCCGCGTGCAACTCATCTTGCATGTGCGCAAGTTCTTCTGCGAGACAGTCGACTGTTCCCGCAAGATTTTTACCGAACGGCTCCCAGCCTTTGTTGAACCCTGGGCACGGATGACGGTTCGCCTGCGTCAAGCCTTGGAGGCCGTTGGGATAGCAACCTGTGGAGAGGTCGGTACGCGTCTGGCTGAACGGCTTGCCCTGCCGACCTCTCCCACAACTCTTCTTCGCCGTATTATGGCCTTGCCCACCGATGCGGTAGGATTGGTCAAACAGTTGGGAATCGATGACTTTGCCTTACTGCGAGGGAGAAACTACGGAACCGTTCTTGTTGATTTAGGGCGTCATCGAGTCATCGACCTTTTACCAGATCGCAAGGCAGAAACCGCCAAAGTGTGGATGCAAGCCCACCCGGAAATAGACCTGGTCAGCCGTGATCGCGGAGGGGATTATGCCAGCGCAGCCAGTCTAGGCGCTTCACAAGCGGCTCAGAGTGCCGATCGTTTTCATTTGGTGAAAAATCTGACAGAAGCAGTACAAAAAGCATTAGTCCCTTGCCGTGCTGAACTGCAACGAGAGCCGAAGAGAGCCGAGCCTGTCGATCCGGAAGCCAGAGAAGCGTCTGCACGTTCCCTTTTGACCTCTGATGGACAACCTTACTCAGCGCACCAAGCCGAGCGGTATGAGCGCTACCAACAGGTGATGGCGCTCCATGAGCAGGGAATGAAGACCAAAGAGATCGCCAAGCGGGTTGGCCTGGGAGTGCGAACAATTCAGCGGTGGTTCACACAGGGAGAGTATGTGGAAACGAACTACCACCATCAGCATCGAAGTCGTTTTGATGCGTACGAGGCGTATGTCATGCGACGTTGGGATGAGGGATGTCACAACATTCAACAGCTCTGGCGCGAGATCAAAGCTCAAGGCTATCCTCATTCCGATCGGGCCTTGCGAGCTCATCTCGAACCTCTTCGCGGCAAAGAGCAAGCCGATTTCCCCGCAGCCTCTCGCCTTGACCACTTTTCGGCAAAAAAGACCATGTGGCTTTTCATCCGTCGTTTCAAGGATTTAGATGAAAAGGAGCGAGAGGAACTGGCAACCATTCGTCAGGCAAGTGAGACGGCTGAGACCCTCTACGTCCTGGTTCAGCAGTTTTTACAGATGGTTCGCCAACTGGAGGGAGAACGCCTTGAGACCTGGCTCACTGCGGTGGCAGAAAGCCAGATCGAGGCTCTGCAACGCTTCGCCGCTGGCTTGGAACAGGACAAAACCGCTGTCCTCATGGGCTTAACGCACTCCCACAACAATGCGCAGGCCGAAGGGCAGGTGACCAGGATCAAGCTTCTCAAGAGAATGATGTATGGCCGCGCTGGATTTCCTTTGTTGCGCCAGCGCGTCCTCCATCGCTTCTGAGAACCATACGAGCAGGGTCATCCTCTCATCTTCCGGTCGCTTTTCTCCAGGCTCCTTTCTTGAGTTGCACGCTGGCGCAGCATGCTCCTGACCTCCATTAAAAGTTTCCCCAATGTATTCTGTCCACTCCCATCCGCTCCACATCCCCAGTAATAGTCGCCAGGAGCACTCTCGACAATTTCTTCCTCTCCAGTGCTTAGCAAGAGGGTGCGCAACCCCTTGTGGGTCTCGAACTTCTGTAAGACGGCCTTGAACATCACTTCGTCCTTGACCTGTTCCCAATCAGGACGCAAAGGCAGTTTGCGATTCCTTCCGATCTCGGCAGCCTGTTTGGGTGTCAATGCCCTCTGGATTTGTGCTGCATGAGGGGTGCCAGCAAACTTCTGAGCTTGAAAGTAGTGTTCAACAGTTTGCCACCAGATCCCATCCATCTCGATACCATGCCGAGAGAAGTTCGAGAAACACCCGTAAGGTTCATCATGAGGAGTGTAAAAGTAAATGGTCATAACAGGAGTTCTCTTTCTTGAGGTGGAATGTTCTCTTTACTCGCATTACTCGCACTTTCTTAGTCAGCACAAGTATATCAAATTTTCTCCAATGCTGAAACGGTTCAAACAAACTCATCATTCACCAAATTCGCGGAAGAGTCATACTCAAGTTGAATCCGTAGTGTATCTCGATAGTCGAGAAGCAGGAAAGGCGCATTTCCGGTGCAATCTGACGCAATTCTATTCCAAACAGCAGTGCAACCTGGTAAATGCCGTCCGAAGTGAGCAGGTTTGGCCCTCCGACGTAAGCACTTGCCCTCCAATGTGAGCACTGGTACAAAACTACTTGAGCAAACCGCTTCACATCTGGGGTATCAGCAGAGAAGCGTGTAAATAACAACGAGATCCACACCCCTTATAACCCCCAGCGGCGCTGGGAGGTTATAAAGGCGTCCCACGTCATGCCCAGCGCTTTGCGGCGACGCTCGGCAATGAGCTTGAATGCCTCTTTGAGTTCGGCGGGACGTGGGGAAATGAGGCCACTGAAGGCTAGGCGAATGACTCCGGTCTGCAGGAGAAAGATGTTGTAGAATTGCAGATCCAGGGGGACCCTGGTAAGAGACATGCCGGGGTCTATGTCGATGGTGAAGGTCCCTTCGGTGCAGATCAGATCGGAATCTTCGATGAAGCGGGTGAGGGCCTTGAGCCGCGAAGGACCCAATTCGCGCGTCTCGTGTTGAAAGTTGTTCTCAATGGCATCGTATCCCTGGGTGACGGAACCGCCGCTGACGGAGATACTGATAGCGTTGGGGTGATAGAGGGTGCGAAGTTGGGCGAGATTCTGTGCCTGTAGAGCGGTCCAGTAGCGGCGGTGAAATTGCTGCTCAGGCGTGGCTGGGGCTCCGAGATGGAGTGGAGTAGCGGGCTGACGTGGCGAAATCATGCCGCTGAAATGATTGCGTATGGTGCCTGCCTGGAGCAAATAGATATCATAGTGAACGTTGAAGCATAATGTGGCTCATGTCCACTTTTGACACTGCTGGCAAACCTGCTAAGCAGCAGAGCAGAGCCTTTGGAAGGCAGAGACCCGCGTTGGAGCAGGAAGGTCGCCCTCCAGCCACGCCACAATACGAACCACATTGATGGCAGCAGCAATACTCACATGCTGTAAATGAGTCTTGTCGAAGCCAATATAACGTGAACGGCGCATGTCAAAGGCACGAACACCTTGCGAGATGGTGGCTTCGATCCCTTCTCGTCGAGCATACAGCTTCGCGAATGCTGGGGTCTGTTCTCGCCGACGGGCAGCTTGCAATGCTTCATGTTGTTCGCGAGGATGCACCGTGATCAATCGGCGAGGAGTGGGTGATTGCGAAGTGGTACAGGAAGTCAGACGCGGGCAACTGCGGCAATCCGTCGTGGAGAAGCGGATCTTGATCACCTCATTTGTCCGATTGTCAATGGCAGGTGTCCAACTGCTACTCGTATGCCCTTCAGGGCACGTCGCCTGTTGATGCTCCCAGTCAATGCGAAACTGACTCACATCGATCCCATGCTCGCTATTCGCTTGCCATTTGACATCTGGACGTCTCGGTCCAATCATTTCAATGCCATACTGCTGCTGGCTCGAGACGAGAATGGGTGCGGTGATATATCCTGTATCCACAAAATGTTGACGAGGCGAGAGGTGAGCCTGCTCTAGCTCTTCATGGATTGTTTCTGTCATCTGCTCGTCAGTTGTAGGTGCAGATGTGGTGGCTACGTGGGTGATGAGATGAGGACGGTCCTCCTCACACGTTTCGGTGAGATGCACTTTGTAGCCGGTCCATCTCGTCTCCCGCTTTTTGCCATAGCGGGCTTCATGATCGTAAGGCGAATTGATGAACAGCGTTGCGGGAGGAACATTGTCATTGCTTCGCCAACGAAGTTGTCCCTCTTCCCAGCCGTAGTTTTGGATCCAGACCCGACGCAGAATCTCGATAGCGGGAATCTCGCGGAGCACAGCGGGAGCATCTGAAGCGAAGAGCTCGGTCAGCAAGGTTGCCCCATCGCGTCCAATGACTTCTGCAAGGACTTGACGTTCAGCCTGCTGGTGAGGGAGATGAGCTTCCTCAATGCGATGCCCATAGCGATCAAGCCACTCCGGGTCGCAGTGCTCCAGCAGCCAGTCACTAGCAATGACAGCCAAGCTGTTGAGCGCAAAACGCATGGTTTCTCCCACGCACATGAGTCGATTGATCGCTCGCACTTTGGCTAGCACGTGGGTCGAGTCCGTTCGTTGCTGTTGGCGTTCTTTGAGCCAACCACGCTCTTTGAAGGTGGTAAGCATGACCTCTAGTAGCAGCGCTTCGGCTCCTCCTTGCACGAGGCGTGTGCGAAATTCACAGAGGACCGTTGCGTCAAAGCCAGGATCAGTCAAGTCCAACCCCAGAGCATATTTCCAGTCGATGTGACCTCGCACCGCATCTGCGGCTTGCCGATCCGGAAGCTCCTCAATGAACTGCATGACGGTAATCAAGGCCAATCGCCATGGTGCCTCCACAGGGCGGCCATTGTGAGGAAACAGATGGGTGAAGGATTGGTCCTGGTAGATGGTTCCCAGGGCGTCGCGCATCTTCATATACCTCGTGCCTTTGGGATAGGCGGCACGAGCGACACGAATGGTCTCTTCCGGGATAGAAAACTCGTTTTGAGGCTGCAATGTCATCTTTCTACTCCTCTCCTCGATGCTCTGCTCCAACAACTCCTTCGACTGCTCTATCCTAGCAAGCTGGTGCAATTCGAGCCCCGAGAGTTTACCAGCAGTGTCAACTTTGATGCATACAGTCTGCTTGTTTCTCACAAGGAGAAGAACACGTGGAAAAGCTTCATTGCCGAAATCGCCTGAGAGGCGTTTCCAGGAAAGAACCTTCTCGGTACAAACCCGGTATCACAGTGGGCAAGCAACCTGTATGCATCAAAGTTGGCCATGAGCCATAATGTGGCAAAACTTGTCTAAGATATGCTTCACAGGCACATCGGCACAATATGCTTCACAAACCATGTTTGAATCTGAATGTAGGCTCAGGCCAATTCTAGACGTACCTGAAGCGTACTGGATGCGCAATACAGCTTTGGATAGCTGTGTATCTCATCCAGATGCCTCTGGCCGCAAAGGTGGACTGATCCACGGCCAACATATGCTTCACCGACTCAAAATGAGTCGGTGCGGGCGTTCCGCATGGTGAGCCACATCGCTCGAATTTGAGAACTATCTGATGGCCTGTGAAGCATATATTGGCCGCGAAAATCGAGGCAAGAGCACGAAAATCCGCTGATCGAGCAACGAAATGATTCACGGCTGCATTATGCTACACAATGCCGAATCACGGCTAACATATGGTTCTCCCGCAGGCTCGATGATTTTGGCAAAGGATGATGGAACTCATCTATGAAGATGTGGCTTGCCATGCAAGACTGTATTTCCCAGATCACCATCCTTGAGCTTTTTATCATCGAGCCTGCGGGAGAACCAACATATGCTTCACAGTGTCATATTGCCTGCTTGTCCTCAACCAGCCTGGGAGCGTGGAATGGTGCCAGGATATGCTTCACAGAAACGGCCTACAAGAGGTGAAATGCGCGACGCTGTCACCAGGGGCAAAGTAAATGCAGAGCATGTCCATCGTTCATGATGAAAAAGTCCTTTCCTCACTCTTCTTTGTTCCCTTGAAGCACTCTTTCTGCTAGAATAGCTCGTATCAGAAACCTCGTATTAGATACTTGATTCTAGTACGAGTTTTTCAGAAGAGCAAAGCGAATGTAGCATGGAATGCAAGAGAGAGATGGTGCTTTTTATACGGTTAGGAGTCTTTTCTGTCTGCTCCCTCTGCGCACGAGCCACGAGGCTCCAGAGGATGTCTGATGCTACCCTCGCCAAAGCATTGATTGAAAGAGGGACGATAGCAGTCTATGAAACGGCAATGGGATATTGAGGAACTCATCGAGCATTTTACGTTGGTTCAGGAGGACATGGATCTGCTCGCGAATAAGTCTGGTCCCACACGACTCGGCTTTGCCCTGTTACTCAAATGTTTTCAATACGAAGGACGTTTTCCTCATGGTAAGCACGAGATTCCCAAAGATGTCGTGAGCTATGTGGCCCATCAGTTGAAGTTGAATGCCAGCATCTATGCCCAGTATGACTGGGAGGGACGCACGATTAAAGCTCATCGGGCGCAAATCCGAGAACAGTTGGAGTTTCATGAAGCCACAGTTCTTGATACTGAGGAAATGACCCAATGGCTCATCACGGAACACCTGGCGTCTGATCAGAACATTGAACACCTCAAAGTGCTGGTCGCTAAGCGCTTTCGAGCCTGTAAAATTGAACCTCCCACGAATGAACGGGTCGAACGACTCATTCGCTCGGCATGCGCCACCTATGAACAGCAGTTCTTTGACGATGTGCTCATGCAGATTCCGCTAGCCACACGTCAGCATCTGGATGCGTTGCTTGAACGTGAAGACGCATCGGCTTCCCCAGAAACCGAGCTGCTGGATCAAGACGAACCAGAGCAGTCAAAAACGCGCCCCGACTGTGTGCGCTGGAATGATTTAAAAACCAACCCCGGAGCCATTGGGTTAGAGAGTGTCCTCTTTGAGACTGATAAGCTGCGCGTGTTGTCTCAATTAGCCTTACCCGCTGACCTCTTCAAGCAAGTCTCCCCCTCCGTGGTCAGGCTCTATCGGGAACGGGCAGCAACCGACACGCTCTATGAATTGCGTCGCCATCCTGATGCGACCCGCTATATGTACCTGGCGGCTTTTTGCCAACAGAGACAGGCAGAGATCATTGATGATCTCATCGACCTGTTAATTCTGGTCTTTCGCCGGATCGAAACAACGGCCAACAAACGGATTGGCAAGCAGGTGGTCGATGAGGCACGTGATAACGTGGACAATAAACCTCGTTTGCTCAAGCGAGTCGCTCAGGCAGCCTTAGACAGTCCGGAGAAGACCATTCGTGATGGAATCTATCCCGTCATGAGTCCGAAGCTCTGCGAAGCAATCGTCAGCGAGGAGACAAAGGAAACATATCACGACCGAGTTTACCAACGGATGCGCTCTTCCTATCGGGATCACTATCGGCGGATGATGCCCGGGATCTTGCAGATGTTGGAATTTCGCTCGAATAATGATGCCTACCAACCGCTCGTCGAGGCCATTGCCTTGCTCAAACGCTCGCTGGGAACGTCGGGGGTCTGGTATCCGGTTGATGAGCATCCCCCTTTGGCGGGGGTCGTTCGTCCCTTGTGGCATGACCTGGTCGTTCAGAAAGACGCGCAGGGGGAGGAGCGCATCAACCGGATTAACTATGAACTGTGTGTATTAGAAACCATGCGCGACCGAGTGCGCTGCCGGGAAATATGGGTTGTGGGGGCCGACAAATATCGCGACCCAGACCGCGATCTGCCCGCCGACTTCGACACCAAACGTGAGGAATATTATCAGGCCCTCTCGGTTCCACGCGAGGCCAAGGCTTTTGTAGAAACCCTGCAACAAGAAATGACCCAGGCGCTCTCGTCTTTCGATCGGGCTTTGCCCAAGATCAGTGATCAAGTACGTCTCTTGCCGAAAAAAGGAGGGTGGATTCATCTTTCGCCTCTGAAACGTCTGGCGGAACCGCAGAATCTGGGGAGGCTGAAGGCCGAAATCCGCAGGCGCTGGGGAGGGACGCCGTTACTGGACATCCTGAAAGAAGCCGCCTTGCGTTCGGGCTTTCTCAACCATTTTCGTAGCCCCGGCAGGCGTGAAATATTGGACCAGGAGACCCTTTACAAGCGCTTGCTGCTCTGTTTGTATGGCATGGGAACCAATATTGGCATCAAGGCGGTCAGTGAGGGAGACCATGGACAAAGCTACCAGGAACTGCTGACCATGCGCCGTCGCTACATCCATGCTGATCAATTGCGTGCGGCAATCGTGGATGTGACCAACGCGACCTTTCAAGCCCGTTTGCAGCACATTTGGGGGGAAGTGACCACAACCTGTGCGTCTGACTCGACGCAATTTGCTGCGTTTGATGAAAACCTGATGACAGAATGGCATTTACGCTATGGAGGCAAAGGAGTGATGCTGTATTGGCATGTCGAAAAGCATGCCGCCTGTATTTACTCGCAGATCAAAACCTGTTCGTCCTCTGAGGTGGCAGTGATGATCAAGGGGGTGCTGCGGCATTGTACCCAAATGAAGGTCGAAAAGCAGTTTGTGGATACTCATGGACAGGACGAAGTTGCTTTTGGATTCTGCCATCTGTTGGGTTTCCAGCTCATGCCACGGCTCAAGAATATCGGAGGGCAAAAACTCTACCGTCCGAAAACCGGTGAACCTGATGCGTACTCCAACCTTCAGCTCGTCCTGACACGTCCGATCAACTGGGAGTTGATTACACAAAACTATGATCTGATGATCAAATTCGCCACAGCGATGCGACTGGGAACAGCGGAGACAGAGGCGATCCTGCGCCGTTTCACTCGCCCTGGTCCACAGCATCCTGCCTATCTGGCATTCTTAGAGCTGGGGAGAGCGGTTAAAACCATCTTTTTGTGCCGTTACCTGGAATCAGAGGAATTGCGCCGTGAAGTTCATGCAGGACTCAATGTGATTGAGAACTGGAATGGGGCAAATGACTTTATTTTTTATGGCAAGCAAGGGGCGTTTGCGACCAATCGCCTGGATCAGCAAGAGCTGAGCGCATTATCTCTGCATCTTCTGCAAAGTTGCCTGGTCTTTGTGAACACGTTGTTGATTCAACGGGTTCTGGCCGAGCCAGAGCAGTTTCAACGGATGCAGCAAGAAGATCTGCGGGGGCTGACACCACTCATCTATAGCCATGTGACACCCTACGGGATGTTCAGTTTGGATCTGTCCGAACGAATTGAAATTGAAGAGCCTCTATCTGCATAAGCCACGCGTGGTGCATCAATGAGGAGAGGGAACCTTTTTCAGGTATCCCTTTCCTCAACCTGAAGGATCGCTGAGAGCATAGCGTAGAAACAGGCGAAAACCCATATTTTCCCCTATTTCTTCCCAAAATACACCAACCCCTTATGCTCAACGCCATCATCATGCTATACTGCTAATGCCAGAAAAAAATAGGCGAAAAAACAGAAACAGGTAAAAACCCATAACGACTATGGCGATCATCCCTCTCTCTCCTGAAGAAGTCTTACCGTACTGGCTTGAGGAATTACAAGCCAACGATCGTGCCAGAGGCACCATTCGTCGCTACAGAAGCGCAGTGGAGGGTTTCCTCGTCTGGTATGAACGCTGTGAGCAATGTTCCCTCACCTTTGCAACGCTCACGCCCATCACCCTGGTCGGGTACCGCAATGACCTGCAACGTACCCAACGTCGGGCCACCAGTACCGTGAATGGACAGATCAGTGCTTTACGAGCCTTTTGCGCCTGGCTCACGGAAGAGCACTACCTGGAGACCAACCCGGCGAGACATCTCAAGTTGGTTGGTCGGCAGGAGGTCTCTTCTCGTAAGGGTCTGGATGACGCTCAGGTCAATGCTCTCTTGCGTCAAGCTCGTACCTCTCGCGATCCCTTGCGCAACTATGCCATTGTCCAGGTGCTCTTACAGACAGGTATCCGTCTGGATGAGTGCAGCCAACTCACGCTCGACGACATCGAATTGGGCGAGCGAAGCGGGCGGGTCACGATCCGACAAGGCAAAGGCAATAAGGCACGTATGGTTCCCCTTAATGCTTCAGTACGTCAAGCCTCGACCGAGTACATGGCTTCTCGTTTGAACTGTGATCCAACCGTGAAAGCTGTCGCACGCCACTGGCCAGCTCATTCATCTGATAGCCCCACCATTTCCCTCTGGCTGAGCCAGAAAAAAGGCATCCTCACCACTTCGGCCATGCGACAGATGATTGATGTGCTCGTCCGCGATACAGCTACGCGTGGGCTAGTGCCAGCCCAGACAAGTGCGCATACCTTGCGACACACCTTCGCACGCAACTATCTGGCAGAACATCCAGGCGATCTCGTGGGACTAGCCAGTCTCTTGGGGCATACTTCTCTCGATACCACGAGAATTTATAGCCTACCAACTCTTGAGCAACTCTCCACGCGAGTTGAACAGTTGCGACAAAACGCCTACGCAGAGGAACCTCCTCTGAACTCCATTCCCAAAGGAGGGAGACGGCATGACAAAAGTGACACTCACACTCAATGAAAATCTCTTTCAGCAGTTACAGGACGCTGCTCTTCAAAACGAGGGAACTGTTGAACCCTTTCTTCGCGTGTTGTACGGTTCGACAAGGTAGGGGTTATCCCCACAATTGCGGGAGGGCTTTAAGGCCTGATTCTTACCCACATTTTACAAACGGAGGTGAAAAGCCAGTTGAACGCCCTCAAGAAGTGTCTGCAAGAAGAGCCACCCTTTCCAGATGGTTCGCCATCCGGGAGGGCCGTCAGAGGCACGAGCCAGGTACCCACCCAGGCGTGCTATCTCGATCCAAAATGTGCTCAACGTCATGGTGGTCGGCGATTGGTCAGAGCGCTCAGCCAATACAGCAAGCATCAGAGGATCGATGACCTCAGAAGCCAGGCGCTCTGGATCAACGCGCGCGAGCTCACGTACTTGCAACAAGCGAATAGCCAGCGGGGACAAGAATCCCAACAAACGGATCAGGCTGTCAACCTGTTGCAATTGCCGCTCTTCAATGCGACACCCACTTTTGAGACACTGATGATAGTCTTCAACCAACCAACGATGCTTGTACCACTCGACGCGCTCCCACGCCTGTTCCATCGTCGTTGTCGGAACCGAGGTCAACAGCACCCATTCCAGTGGCTTTTCGCCTTCAGGAGCGTGTTCTTCCCACACGCGAACGACCCACACCGGCATCGGGTCTTGGCTCGCTTGCGGTTCATTGCGCGGAGGCAAGAGCGTCATCTGTCCAAACGCCATCTGGAGTTGGGTCTCGCGAGCTTGGTGTCCATGCCGAGCGGGGATCTCGAATGGACGGCTTGCTTGGCTCAACCAGGATCGTGTCCGCATCAACGAGTAGGCAATCTCTTCATCCTCATGCTCGATGCGGCGGTTTTGGGCTGCCCGGACCAAAAAGTGGGTCTTCGTCTGCTGACACGTCTGAAAAAAGGGGAACATATCGGCACCTCGATCGCCCACATGAACCCAGATCTTTCCTGGATCGGGCGTCCCAATCGCCAGCACCTGGCGCATCCAGACGTCCGTTTCCCGTTCTTCTCTTTTGAGGCGTTGATGGCGTTGTTCCCCTTTGGGAGCAGGTACACGCACGAATGGTTCTTGTGCCAAACATCCAAGCACTTCTCGCCCCTCAGGATGAGGGCAGACCGCAAGCACTGTTTGCACAAAAAATCCGCGCCCACGTTCATTGCCAATTTGCCCGACACCGCTGATTTTGTGGCGATGCGACAGATCAATATCGGTCGTATCTTGGACCAACAAGGTCACCGCAGAGGTGTTGGCTTGTTCTTTTGTCTGCTGCACATGTGGTTGTATCAGTTCCGCAAAGGTCACATCGGGTTCGTTAAGCAAACGATACAAGGCTTTCATCTCTTTCCAGGAGTGCATTTGAGTGGGCAGAGACCCCAGTGGATTTTCTGCCAAGCAGGCCGACACATGCACTGCTCGTCTCGTTCGACGCATATCGTGCAGTTGGACCGTCCCAAAGGTTCGCTCGGCCCAGCTTTTAGGATCCAGTATGTCTTGTTTGTTCATCCTGCATTTTATCACTTTGTAAAATGTGGGTAAGAATCAGGCTTTAAGGCGCACGGTTAAAAAGACGTAACAATTGAACACTCATTAAAGGTTTCACTGTTCCAATGCTCTGGAAAGCCGGAAAGCGAGGAAATACACGCATGAAAATCCTGTATGTGGAAGATGAAAAATATATGGCAAGAGCCATTGCGCACGTGCTGAAAAAAAACAACTATAGCGTGGATGTATGCTACGACGGAGAAAGCGGTCTTGACATGGCGCTCACCGATTTATATGACATTATCATCTTAGATATTCTGCTTCCCCAAAAAGACGGTATCAGCGTTTTGCGAGAACTGCGCCGAAAGGGAAGGGAAACTCCGGTGATTCTTCTGACTGCCAAAGGTGATTTAGAAGATAAAGTAGAAGGCCTGGACAGCGGCGCGGATGATTATTTGCCAAAGCCTTTTCAGGCGGAGGAACTGCTGGCGAGGCTACGGGCATTGGGGCGGCGAAAAGGTCAATTTCTCCCCGACGGTTTGCTGCGCTTTGAGGACATCGAGCTCAACCCTCATACATTGAAGCTGTATTGCAAAGGCAATTCTTTTTATTTAACTCTGAAAGAAAGCCAACTTTTGGAACTCCTTATCAGGAACAAAGGGACGCTTCTCTCACCGAACTTGATCATCGAAAAACTGTGGGGCTATAACACAGAAGCCGAGGATAGCCATGTACGTGTGCATGTGGCATTTCTGCGGAAAAAGCTGGCGCTGCTCCAATCTGTTGTGGGCATTAAGAACGTTCGTGGAGCGGGCTACGTTCTCTTCACGGGAGAGGGAAATCAATGAATATGCTAAAAAAACTGCGGAACAGACTGCTTATCTTGCTCACAACAGTGATTGCTCTTGTCCTGCTGATTGCCTTTGCGGTCGTTTATCTCAGCACAGACACGAATGTGCAGCAGGAGCAAGGCAAACGGCTTGACGAACTTGCTTCGCTTCCCTTAGCACCGTCTACAAACAACGAAACGTTTGCAGGGAGCAGCACGATTAACTTTGCGCAAGCTTTTATCCTCTACGTGGATAACAATGGACGCCTTGTAGGTAAGTTATCGTATCTGGACATGTCGGATTCCGAATATCAGACCGTTTTGAAAAACACCTGGAATCCACACAAGCTGAAGGGGACCATAGCAATTGAAGGGCGAATATGGCAGTATTGTATTACAAACATCGAAAATGTTGATAAGACAGGCATAGGTGGAAAACCGCTGCCCAATCCAGAGAATCTCAATTATAAGATTTCTTTCATCGATATTACCAATTCAAGCCAATCACTGACACAACTTTTCAAGACGTTTTCCATTGTTTGGGTGATTATAGTAGGCGTTGTCTTTTTGCTCAGTCTGTGTTTCGCCAACCTCTCCATCCGCCCCATCGAGGAAAGCATAAAAAAGCAAAAGCAGTTTATCGCGGACGCTTCCCACGAACTGAAAACGCCGCTGGCGATTATTAGCGCGAACATGGACGCCATAGAAGCCAGCGGGGAGGAAACCGTGAACAGCCAGAAGGAGTGGATTTCCTATATCCGCTCGGAAGTATCCCGAATGGGCAAGTTGGTGGGCGACCTGCTGTATCTTGCGAAAGCAGAGGACGCAAAAGAAAATTTGATAACTTTTGATTTGAGCATCGTGTGCGAAACCGCTGTCGCCTCCATGGAAGCCATCATGTACGAGAAAAACAGACATCTTTCCATGGGAATTGAAAAAGACGTTTCGGTCAGAGGCGACATGGAGAGAATCAAGCAAGCGGTGCTTATCTTGCTTGACAATGCCGCGAAATATACTGATGAAAATGGCGACATACATGTTACCTTGCAAAAATTGAAGCAACATGCGATTTTTCGTGTAAAGAATACCGGCAAGGGAATCCCACCAGAAGATGTACCGCGCATATTTGACAGATTTTACCGACCGGATTCTTCCCGCTCAAAGGACAGCGGTGGCTTCGGATTAGGGCTTTCCATCGCTAAATCTATTGTAGAACGGGCAGGAGGAAAAATTTCCGCTCAAAGTAATCTGGGGCTCACTACATTTTCAATTACGCTGAAATCTGAATAAGAAACTTGATGAAAGAATAAGAATATGATCATTGGCCTTTGGGAAAACCCAATGGTCAATTTTTTGACGATTAAACATTCATTAAACACTTGCCCCTTATCCTTTCTATCAGGAGAGATTCCACGATGACAAACAGCAGAACAGGCTGCTAGAGTAACAGGTGGAAGGAACCGCTCGTCAAGAGGCGAGCAGGTATCCATCCCTTGCGGTTGCCCGGTGTCATGCTCTCCTTTCTCGACATCCGAGGAACACCAGGCGACACACGTGAAAGGAAAACCAGACTATGGCTGAGGCATTCACAACACATCCTCTGGCGGAACCGGAGCAACCGACAGCACCACGGGAACCGAGGCGCTTTCCCGTGCTCTGGGAACGACTTGCGCTGGGAGGCATTCTTCTCCTCGCCGTCCTCATGGACTTCTACCAACTGGGTCAGAACGGCTTCGGTTCGTATTATCCGCCCGCGGTGCGCAGTATGATGGACAACTGGCACAATTTCTTTTTTGTCGCCTATGATCCCGGAGGCTTCACCTCGATCGACAAGCCCCCGGTGGGTTTCTGGCTCCAGGTGCTGAGCGCCAAAATCTTCGGCTTTAATACCGTCAGCATCCTGCTGCCCCAGGCCCTGGCCGGAGTGCTCTCCGTGCTCCTGCTCTATTACCTGGTGCGACGCCACTTCGGCGTTGTGGCTGGCCTGATTGCAGCACTGGTCCTGGCCATCAGCCCGGTCAGCGTGGTGACCAATCGCAACGCGACCATCGATAGCACACTGGCGCTGTGCTTGCTCATTGGAGCCTGGGCGGTGTTGCGCGCGGCTGAGACCGGGCGGCTGCGCTGGCTGCTGCTCACTGCGGTGATCGTCGGCATCGGTTTTAATATCAAGATGCTGGAGGCGTACCTGGTAGTGCCGGCCTTCGGGCTGCTCTATCTGCTGGCTGCTCCCACCAGCATCAGAAAACGAGTGCTCCACCTGGCCCTTGCCCTGCTCGTGCTCCTGGTCGTCTCGTGCTCCTGGGTGCTGGCGGTGGACCTGACCCCGGCGTCACAGCGGCCCTACATTGGCAATACTCAGGACGATTCGGAACTCAGTCTGGCCCTGGGCTACAATGGCATCCAGCGCCTGGCTGGCTCTGCGCAGGGAGCTGGCGGAGGGAATGTAGGACCAACACAACTGCGCCTCTTCACGCAGCAGCCCCTGGCAGGGCAGGAGAGCTGGCTGTTGCCGCTGGCGATGCTGGGCCTGGTCGCCCTTGCCTGGCAAGGACGCCCCCGCCCACAAGAAGATCGCAAAGTGCATGGACTGCTGCTCTGGGGCATGTGGCTGCTCACGATGGGCATCTTCTTCAGCGTCGCAAGCTTCTTTCACGAGTACTACCTGACGGTGATGGCCCCGGCCGTCGCTGCTCTCTGCGGGATTGGCCTGGTGGTGATGTGGCGGGACTATCGGCGTTCCGGCTGGCGCGGCTGGCTGTTGCCGGCTGCCCTGCTGCTCACCGGAGCTTTGCAGATCCTGCTTCTCAACAGTTACCCTGCGTGGGGTCGGCGGATGATCCCCTTGCTCATCGTCTCGTGCGTCCTGGCCGCAGGAGTGCTCATCAGCGCTCGCCTCCCGGTGCGCCTGCCGGGCTCGAAGCAAGTCGCCCGCATCCTCCTGCCAGCCCTGGCCGTCGGGTTGGTCGCGCTTTTGCTTGCCCCGACGATATGGGCAGCTCTCCCCATCCTCCAGAGGACCGAAGCGGATCTTCCCCTGGCCGGTCCGGCGCAGAGAGGGAAGGGTGCTGGCCTCGCTGTCCAGGGCGCTGGTGGGCCGAACCAGGCAGTACAGCTTGGTGGCTTCGTCGTGAGCAATGGCGGGCAGCTCACCGCTGATCCGGCGCTGGTTCGCTACCTGGAGGGGCATCAGGGCCACGCGCGTGTACTGGTCGCCACCAACGTGCATGCTGATGCCCTCATTCTCGCTACGAACGGGCCGGTGATGCCACTGATCAATCCGCTGACGCCCGGCGAACTGACGGCCCTGGTCACTGGCGGGACGGTGCGCTACTTCCTGCTGCCGGGGGAAAATCCACCTGCAGACGCAGGCAATCCGGACAGCACTGTTATGTCCTGGGTGGCACAGCACTGCGCGACCGTGCCGCCGAGCCTGTGGCAATCTCCCCTGCCCGGCCCTCCTGCTGCCGTGAGTGCTCAACTGGGCACCACCATCCTGTACGATTGCGCCACCCCGCATCGCTGATCCACGAGTTCTGGGCGCTGGTGTCTTATGGCACCAGCGCCCAGCTCCCGATCTTTCTTGCTGAACGGATTCGTCCCTATGATGAACAGACAACCACCAGGAACAGACGCCGATCCAGTGGACCAGCGTGCCCGCGTTCGTCATCCAGAAGCAGAACTGCTCCGCCGCTATGGCAGCCACACGCTGGCGTTCTTTGGTCTGGCTCCGAAAAACAGACATTTCTTGACCCCTGATGGAGAGGGACTGGTGAACTATCGCTTAACGCGCAAGGTTGTTGTGGTCCTTGGTGATCCCGTGTGTGCGGCACCAGCAGTTGAGCGGGTGATGCGTTGCTTCCTCGATTTTTGCGCACAACAGCAATGGGATGTGGCATGCTATCAAGTCTGCCCGCAGCACCTGGATGCCTATCGCGCCCTCCACTTGCACGCCTTCAAGATGGGGGAAGAAGCGCTCCTCAACCCCCAAACCTTTACCTTGCGTGGCGCAGGGATGGCGAATGTACGGACCAGCAGCCGACGCGCTGAACGGGAAGGGGTGCATATCCAGTGGTACGAAGGCGTCCCCCCTCTCCCAGTCCTTCAGCAACTCGAGTGCCTCTCGAATGCCTGGTTAGAGCACAAAGCTGGCAAACGTGCAGGAGAGACGGGTTTTAGCGTGGGACGCCTGGAGGACTTGACCGAGATGGCTGAACAGGCGGAGATGATTGCCACATACTCTCCGCTTTCGACCGTCTCAAAGAGCATCGTCCCGCGCTTTTTGACCGCAGTTGCCATGACCAGTGCAGGCACCGCATGCGCATTTCTGACCTTTACCCCCATCTATGGGTGTGTGACCAACGCAGCGACAGGCGACCACCCAGAAGGAGTCGGAGCATGGGGATGGGCGCTCGATCTCACGCGCAGGACGCCAACGACTCCGCCAGGCGTGATGGAACTGCTCCTCGTGCGGGCCATCGAGCGTTTTCGCGCCTGTGGAGCAAATGTCCTCAGCCTGGGGCTGGTGGCCTGGTCCGATACGCTCCAGGAGATGACTCCTGTCCAACGAACGCTTGCCCGTTTTGTGACCGATCGCCTGCACCTGGGAGATCCCCACCACTCGCTCTTCCCATTTAAACAGAAATTTCATCCTCGCTGGGAAAGTCGGTATCTGGTCACTCGCACCACCCTTGCATTGCCGAAAGTTGCCCTGGCGATCTTCCGTGTCCGAAACTATGCAGGGAGGGGAGAGAAATGAGTATGAGCAGCACATTCCAACAGATCCTTCGCTACTGCCTGGTGGGTGGAGTCAACACGCTCATCGATGTGTTGGTTCTCAATGCCCTGCTCTGGCGCTTTCCCACACACAACGTCCAGTTCCTGGTAGTCGAGAACTCCCTGGCGTATGCCAGCGGCGCGGTGAGTAGTTTTTGCTTGAACAAATACTGGACGTTTCAGCGCATGCAGCGGCCAACACGGCGAGAAGCAGGACGCTTTCTCCTCAGTGTGGCCCTCGAAATCGTTTCGAGCAATGGTCTCCTGTGGCTCGCAGGGATGGCTTTGTCCCCACTCATGGCGAATGTGACCGTGTGGGGCAATGCCTCAAAACTGCTGGCAGTGGCCGCGAATGCGATGCTCTCGTACCTTCTCATGCGCTTCTGGATCTTTGCCAGTGGGTCATCCAATCGCCGAGCGCTGCGGGCACCCATCCCCACGGCCGTCTCCGGACCGACGAGGAACGTCCCCTCTCGCCTCAAGAAAGCGGGGCCAGGCGTGAAGGAGAACATCACCAGGGCGGGGCTCTCGGTGATTCTCCCAGCCTATAACGAAGAAGCAGTGATTGCCCGCACAGTGGCTGATGTGCTTGATGCCCTGCCAACCTGGACATCAGATTTTGAGGTCATTGTGGTCAATGATGGGAGCCAGGACGCGACTGCTGCTCTTCTGGAGGGCATAGCGGCGGCTCATCGGCAGGTAACCGTGCTTCATCACGTCGTGAACCAGGGGTACGGGGCAGCTCTGGTGACTGGTTTTAAGGCGAGTACCAAAGACCTGGTCTTTTTTATGGACTCAGATGGGCAATTTGCTATTCGCGATCTGGAACGCTTCTTTCCCTTGTTGCAAGAGTACGACGCAGTGCTGGGCTACCGTCTCAATCGGCAGGACACCTGGATGCGCAAGCTCAATGCCTGGGGCTGGAAGGTGCTGGTAGGGATGGTGTTGGGCGTGCATGTACGGGATATAGATTGCGCATTTAAACTCTATCCTGGCACGTTCTTGCGCGAACAGCGCCTGGAGACGCGTGGAGCGATGATCAATGCGGAGATCCTCTCGAAATTCACGCGCGCTGGCTTGACCTACACGCAAATAGGCGTGCGCCACCTGCCGCGTAAGGAGGGCCGGGCAACGGGCGCGAAGCCAGCGGTGATCCTGCGCGCTTTGCGCGAGCTCTTTTTCTCTGCCTGGAAGTGGCATCATGACAAGGGGTGAGCCATGCAGGTGGTAAATGACGTCCGAACAGCCTCTGAGTTATATTTCCGGATGCCGGGTAGAATAGCCTGCCTGGTTCGCATTTCACATACAAAAAACATGCAAATGTAAAGGAGTGTTTATGGCTTCTCCAACTACCACTCTCTCGCGTCGTTCTACGCTGACGCTGCTGCCCGCGATTGTCAGACTCGCCTGGTGGCGTCTGCGCCAGATGTGGCGCTCGTTGCTGGTCACCTGGCTGGGCATGATCGCAATGGTTGTGCTGATCTGTTCCGTTCCGCTCTTCGCCCAGGTCTCCAGCACGATTGGCTTGCGCTCAACTCTGAGTAGTATCCCGCTGAACCAGCAGAGGGTCAATGCGACTTTCTATAGTTTGCACCCGACCTCCGACCAGATTCTCCAGGCGCAGCAGCAGATTAACCAGGCTGTGCAGCGCAATATTGGTTCCTCTGTCAACGGCAACGCAGACTTTTCGGTCTCTCTGCCGCCTTTGACGTTGCAGTCCAGTGCCTCGCGGGGCGCCAGCAGCCAGAACACCAATACGCTGCAAGTTGTTGGCTACGACCTCGATAAGGTCGGCAGCGAATTAACTGTTGTTCAGGGGCACCTGCCAGATGCCCTCAACACTCAAATCGAGATCGCGTTGACTCAGGCCGAAGCGGCAAGCTTGCATGCGAGCATTGGTTCGGTGCTGAAGGCAACCTTTCCCGATTCCGTGGGGAGTGTGACCTGGACCCTGCATGTGGTTGGTATATTCGGAACCAGTCAGAACTGGGAATATGCCAATGACTTTCAGGCCAATACAAGTTCCCATAGCACATCATATCCAGTACTGGCCTCAAGCAGCGCGCTCCTGCCACAGATCTCTTCTTTGCAGATCTCGCTGAATAATCAACAGGTTTTCGGGAATAAGGGCGTGGTTATTGCGGCTGGTGGTAAAGGTTCTCCTAAGGCTGGTGGTAAAGGTTCTCCTAATCTGCCTTTCTTCGGACTGAACTGGAGCTATCCGCTTGATATTACACGCGTCAATACGAACAATATGGACACGCTTGTGCAAGGTGGCACTAATCTTTCCTCACAACTGGGGCAATCGTTGCAACAGGTGCCGGATGCCGCGCCTTTTCAGATGCTTTCGTCTGGGCCACTCTTTGATGCCATTTCAAACTACGAAACTGAGATCGCAATCGCGAATATCCCCATTATCGCCCTGCTTGTTCTGATCCTGGCGCTGCTGATTTTCCTGGTAAGCACGATGTCGGTGGCACTGGTAGAACGCCAGACCGCGACGATTGCAACATTGCGCAGCCGCGGCGCGACTCGGCGCCACGTGTTTGGCGCTTTTGTGACCCAGGGGGCGATCCTGGGCCTGATTGCGCTGATCCTTGGCCCTTTTGCCGCTATCCTGCTGGTTGAATGGCTGGTTCATTTGCTCCTGTCCGGTTCTCCTCAATCGTCGCTGAATGTCCTGCTGGACAATCCCTTCTCGACGGCGCTGAGCGTGGGCTGGTTCGCCCTGGCAACAATCGCCTGCGCACTACTCACACTGATCATTTCGGTCAGGCGCGCCTCTCAAATGGATGTGCTCGCATTCCGGCGTGAATCTTCGCGTAGCACGCGCGCTCCTTTCTGGCGGCGCCTCAACCTGGATATCGTTGGTGTTGTTCTGCTCTGCCTGGGCTATCTCGGCTACCTGTACCTGTCGCAGCCCGCGATCGCGGGGCCACTTGGTAATGCCCTGCTGGCTATTCGGGGCGTCATGGCATTGTGTGCGCCATTCCTGGCTTCTGCCATTTGTTTCACGCTCTTTCTGCGCCTCTTCCCGCTCTGCTTACGCCTGTGTACATTCCTGGCGTCGCGCAGGCGTAAAGCGCCAGCCGTGCTCGCGTTCGCGCAGATGGCGCGCGCACCTCGCCCGGCTTCGCGCATGATTCTCTTGCTTCTGCTGGTCATTTCGACGACCATGTTCGCCCTGGTCTATACGGCGACCCAGCAGCAGCGCACCAGCGATTCGGTGGACTTCGCTGTCGGTGCAGACTTCAGCGGAAGCGCCGGACCCAATTCCCAGCATCTGACGCTGGCGCAGGAGGCCGCTACCTATACAAAGGTGCAGGGCGTAACTTCCGCGACGTTGGGTTATAAGGGTTATCAGCAGACAAGCACACTGACAGATGTGGTGGCGGTGGATGCTGATACGTATGCCAGCACGGCTCGCTGGGGTTCGCAGTACTCGGAGCAATCGCTTGCCAGCCTGATGTCCCTGCTGGTCAGCCATCGCGCCGACGCAACCAACAACGATACCGTCTATACAATTATCGACGATGAGATGGCGAACAATCAGCACCTCTCTGCTGGTTCTTCGTTTGTCCTGCCCACATCCGATGGCTATAGCATCCACTACGTTGTGGCGGGCATTGTCCACTACATTCCCGGCGTTTACGATAGCTCCAGCGACCCGATCACGTACGGCATGTTGTGCGATTATCAGAGCTATGCCTCGGTCTCTCAGCAAAATAGCGGCAGCGCGCTCGATCCAAATTTCGTCTGGTTAAAGACCAACAGCGACAATGCCTCGTTGAGCCGCGTGCGTGCTGCCTTCCCAAACTTGCAAGACCGGCGCGCCCAACTGGCCAGCGCGGAATCGAATCCGCTCTATATCAATGTCGATGGTATGCTCTACCTGGGCATCGCGACTGCGCTCCTGCTGGCCCTGCTTGGAACGCTCTTCTTCAGCTGGCTGAATGCTTCGGGACGTCTGACTAACTTCGCTGTCTTGCGCGCGCTTGGTATGCCGCCGCGTCAGATTGCAGCAGTGCTGCTCTGGGAGCAAGGCTGGATCTATGTGTTCGCGGTTGTGCTCGGTCTGGGGCTGGGTCTGTTCCTGATGACCTTTGTCGGCCCGGCGCTGATCTTCACCGACGTTGTAACGACCAGGAGTAGCAATGCCTCGATCTATACCCTGCCAGTCCAGCTTGTCGTACCTGCGTGGCTGATCATCGGACTGCTGGGCGCGCTCGTGGTGATTTGCGGAGTGGCTCTGGCGCTGATGGCTCGCCTTGTCTCTCGTCCCTCTATGAGCCAGACACTGCGTCTGAACGAGGATTAAGGAGTTTTTATGCAAGAATCCATTGTCACTTGCGATAATCTGTTAAAAATCTATAAAACTGAAGATCTGGAGGTCGTGGCACTTCAGGGACTGGATCTGGAGGTCGCACGCGGCGAAATGATCGCGCTGGTTGGCGCCTCTGGCTCCGGCAAAACCACACTGATGAACATCCTGGGCGGACTTGATGCTCCCAGTGCCGGGCACGGCAACGTGGCTGGCTACGATCTGACCCGCCTGGATGAAGAGCAGCGCACGCGTTACCGCAACGTCGTCGTGGGCTATCTCTGGCAGCAGAGCGGGCGCAACCTGCTGCCGGATCTCAGCGTAGCCGCGAATGTTGACCTGCCGCAGATGCTCAATGGCATCTCTGCCAAACGCTCGGCTCAACGCACGCACACATTGTTGGAACTGGTCGGCCTGGCCGGTCACGCGAAAAAACGCCCCTTCCAGCTTTCTGGTGGCGAGCAGCAGCGTGTTGCTATTGCGGTGGCCCTTGCCAACCAGCCGGAACTGCTGCTAGCCGACGAACCGACGGGCGAGGTCGATTCGCAGACCGCTCAGGAACTTCTCGATATGCTGCGTCAGATCAATACCGAACTCGACCAGACAATCATCCTGGTGACCCACGATACTGCCGTGGCACAGCGCGTCGATCGCACGCTGGCGATTCGCGATGGGCGCACGAGTACTGAGACGATCCGCCGCACACCAGAAACGCCTGCCGAGATCCAGACGAAGATTCCAGCAGCGGTTTCCAGCGCGCCTGCCGAGACAGCGCAGCCCGCGTCTGAACTGGTAGCAACGCTCACGAGTATCCTGGAACAGCATCACTTGCGGAATCAGTTGGAAATCCATTTCGCGGGCGATCATCTCGAACTCTGGCCGGTGAGCACACAACGCCAGATGCCGAGTGGAGGGACGAGTTCAGTTATCGGCCTCTCGCTGGATTCGCATCGCGAACTGGTGCTGGTTGATCGGGTCGGACGCCTCCAGTTGCCGAGGGAGGCACTGGAACTCATTCCTACGAATGGCCGCGCCGAGGTGCAAGTAGCCGGGGATCGTGTAATCCTCTGGCCCTTTACCAATGGGAAAGAGCGCGCGCAGGAGACGCTCATCCCTGCGCAAAGGCAGACAACTGGAACGGATGGTGTACAATGACGCAAACAACCCAGGTAACAACAGCCGTCGTCGAGGCGCGCGGCATCACACGTGATTTCAAGACAGCCAGCGGAACGGTTCACGTGCTGCGCGGCATCGATCTCAGCATCGCGCGCGGCGAATTCGTCGCGCTGCGCGGGCGCTCTGGCTCTGGTAAGACCACGCTGCTGAATATCCTGGTGGGCCTGGATAATCCCACCGCTGGCCAGGTCCAGGTGCTTGGTCGCGACCTGGCGACCCTTCGCGAGCCTGCCCGTGCGGCTCTGCGCCGCGAGAGCGTAGGCATACTCTTCCAGAACGCGCACCTCTTCCCGGCGTTAAGCGCGCTGGAAAACGTCGAGCTGGCTCTACGCTTGCAGGCCGCGTTGCCAGCCGAGCGCAAACGGCGTGCGCTCGAAGCGTTGGAGATGGTTGGTCTCGCTGGGCGCGTCCATCACCGTGCCCTGGAACTCTCCGGCGGGGAACAGCAACGCGTAGCGCTGGCGCGCGCGCTCGCTCACCAGCCGCGCCTGGTCGTTGCCGACGAGCCAACCGGCAATCTCGATCTGCACACGGGCCAGTCGATAACACATCTCTTGCAGCAAATCGTGCGCCAGACCAGCATCGGCCTGCTGGTCGCCACGCACGACACCATGGTCATCACCACCGCCGATCGCATTGTGCAGATTAACGATGGGGTGCTGGTGGAACAATAGGAGCTGGAAGTTTTTTCTGCGTGGGGTGACGAGATTACCAGGGAGAATCTTGTCACCCCTTGTTGTAGTATGGGCTGAAACCGCCCTGAGGACGTCGGACTGGAGGAGGATTTCACTCCGACCAGAGTCGGAGATTCCTCGCCTCTCACCACTGTTCACACGATCGCAAGGAGATCTCGTCGGAGAACACTTGTCGGAGAATAGCTATTCTCCGTCATGTCCCTCCCATTCTCGTGCTCCGCTTCGTTGTATAGAGCAAAGGAAAAGCCAAAGTTGTCCTCAAAATCTTGTCGGAGAATCTTTTGAGCAGAAAGTTGGAGAAAAGAGATGCCAGATTGTAAATTTTGGAATTCTGTGAGCGGAAATTTTGACAATTAGGTGAGCGGTAAAACGAGCAAACAGATTGTTTTCTGACCCATAACCGTTCATGTAGTGTAATGAAGACGCTCCTGGAGCGGCATCAAAGAGCACCTTTCCTGACCCATAAATTTTCGCCTCGATACGAAAAAAGGCCATTTGCGCGATTCCGACAGGCAGAAAACAATCTGCTTGCGGTCACGAAAACAATTGCGTCAGAGAGTGCCAGAAATACGCTTCTATTGCCTCTTAACTGCTAAGATTGCGGATTCAACTTGAGTATGGCCGTTTGACCAACATGAGTGTGGCCGCGATCAGGAGAAGCTCTCAGTCAGCTCTATTGGCCGTGTTACCTGATCTGACACGAAAGAGGCACAGCCTGGCACCGAAGAGGTGCAACCGAGAAAATCAGGTGAGGTTCTGTGCTTCATCTCGCTCTACAGGCTCTTTGCCAAGTTTTTGAGGAATCGTAGCTCGTGGCCACACTCATGTTGGTCAAACGGCCATACTCAAGTTGAATCCGTAAAGATACACGAAGATTTATGGCTCAAAATACGAACGGAATTGCGACAAACAACATTTACCGCTCACCTAATTGTCAAAATTTCCGCTCACAGAATTCCAAAATTTACAGGCACACAGTGTCAGTGCCAGGTAGAAATTCAGCGTGAGATTGGGCTGAGCTCCCACCAGCTGCATGGCGACCACCAGCAGCCCCTGCACCAGGAAATACCACCAGAAGAACCGGGGCTGTACCAGGTCAGAAAGTCCTCTCCACAGCAAGAAGCTATACAGTGCCACCAACAGGAGAAAGAGCAGGGTAAGCGGGAGGGACGGGGGGGGCTTCATAGCAACCCGCGCCGAGCCAGAAACAGCATTCTGTATATAGTTCCCAACAAGCCACACAGCAACCGTCATGCCTATCCAGAGCAGGAGAAACCAGCGCAGCGGCGACTGGATAAGAGATTTCTTCTTCATAACAACAGAGCCTCCTTCCTTGATGAGCGATGCTTTTCTATTTCCGCACTAGTATACCATTGCTTCCATCTCCTGCCCACGCCAAAATTACTCCCGTAATGTACTCCCGTAATGTATCCCCGCCTCTGCAGACATTTCTATCAAGGGAGGTTCCACGATGACAAACAGCAGAACAAGCTGCTAGAGTAGCCAATGGAACACTATTCGCTTATTGGAAGACGAGTAGGTATCTGTCCCGTATCGTTGTCCGGTGTGATGATCTCCTTTTTTCACAGAGAGGAACGCCAGGCGACACACATGAAAGGAGAACCAAACTATGGCTGAGGCATCCACAACACATCCTCAGGCAGAACCTGAACATCCGATAGAACAACAGGAACCGAAGCGCTTTTCCGTGCACGGGCCGCGCCTTGCGCTCTTCGGCATTCTTCTCCTCACTGTCCTCATGGACTTCTACCGGCTGGGGCAGGATGGCTTCGATTCGTATTATCCGCCTGCGGTGCGCAGTATGATGGACAACTGGCATAATTTCTTTTTTGCCGCCTATGATCCCGGTGGCTACACCTCACTTGATAAGCCTCCGCTGGGCTTCTGGTTCCAGGTCTTGAGTGCCAAAATCTTTGGCTTTAACGCGGTCAGTGTCTTGCTGCCCCAGGCGCTCTGTGGGGTGCTCTCCGTGCTCTTACTCTATTACCTGGTGCGGCGCCACTTCGGTGTGGTGGCTGGCTTGATTGCGGCATTGGTCCTGGCCATCAGTCCGGTCAGCGTGGTGACCAATCGCAATGCGACCATCGATAGCACGTTAGCGCTGTGCTTGCTCATTGGAGCCTGGGCGGTGCTGCGCGCGGCTGAGACCGGGCGGCTGCGTTGGCTGCTGCTCACTGCGGTGATCGTTGGCATCGGTTTTAATATCAAGATGCTGGAAGCCTACCTGGTGGTGCCAGCCTTCGGCTTGCTCTACCTGTTGGCCGCTCCCACCAGCATCAGAAAACGAGTGCTCCACCTGGCCCTTGCCCTGCTCGTGCTCCTGGTCGTCTCGTTCTCCTGGGTGCTGGCGGTGGACCTGACTCCGGCGTCGCAGCGGCCCTACATTGGGAGTACCCAGGACGATTCGGAACTCAGCCTGGCACTGGGCTACAATGGCATCCAGCGCCTGCTGAGTGGAACGGCTGGAGGAAAGACGACTGGTAATATTCCTGGTAACAATCCGAATAAAGGGAGCGGAGGATCAACAGGCCAGCCAGAGGGACAACCCACGGGAGGAGGGGCAAGGGGACCTGGTCCCCTGCGCCTCTTCACGCAGCAGCCACTGGCAGGGCAGGATAGCTGGCTGTTACCCCTGGCGATTCTGGGCATGATAGCGCTTGCCTGGCAGGGGCGTCCCCGCCTGCGCGAAAATCGCAAAGTGCACGCGCTGATTCTCTGGGGGATGTGGCTGCTCACCATGGGCATTTTCTTCAGCGTCGCGGGGTTCTTCCACGAGTACTACCTGACGGTGATGGCTCCCGCCATTGCTGCCCTCTGTGGGACCGGCCTGGTTGTGATGTGGCAGGATTATCGTCGTGAGGGCTGGCGCGGCTGGCTGTTGCCGATTTCCCTGCTGCTCACCGCCGCTGAGCAGATCGTGCTTCTCAGCAGTTACCCCACGTGGGGTCGGTGGATGATTCCCTTGCTCACCGTCCCGTGCGTCCTGGTTGCAGGAGTGCTCATCAGCGCTCGCCTCCCGGTGCGCCTGCCTGGCAAGGAGCAAGTCGCCCGCATCCTCCTGCCAGCCCTGGCCGTCGGGTTGGTCGCGCTTTTGCTTGCCCCAATGGTGTGGGCAGCTATCCCCATCCTCCAGGGGACCGAATCGGATCTCCCCCTGGCCGGTCCGCAGGGGGGTAAAGGTGCCGGCCTCGCTGTCCAGGGTCCTGGTGGGCCGACCACCGGTGGGCAGGTACGACAGCAAGGCGGCATCATCGTGAGCACCGGCGGGCCGGGGCAGGCCACCGCTGATCCGGCGCTGGTTCGCTACCTGGAGGAGCATCAGGGCCACGCGCATGTACTGGCCGTCACCGACGTGGCCGGGAATGCTGATACCCTCATTCTCGCGACAAACAGGCCGGTGATGCCACTAGGCGGTTTTTCAATCTATCCGCTGACGGCCAGCGAAGCGGCATCCCTGGTCGCCAGTGGGACGGTGCGCTTCTTCCTGCTGACAAGCAGGAATCAGAGCACCGTGACGTCCTGGGTGGCGCAGCACTGCGCGACCGTGCTGCCGGGCTTGTGGCAATCCCCCCTGCCCGGCCCTCCTGCTGCCGTGAGTGCTCAACTGGATACCACCATCCTGTACGATTGCGCTACACTGCGTCGCTGATCCACGAGTTCCGGGTGCTGGTGCCATAAGACACCAGCGCCCGGCTCCCGATCTTTCTTGCTGAACGGATTCATCCCTATGATAAAGAGACAATCACCAAGAGCAGACACCGATCCAGTGAACCAACGGGCCCCATTGCGTCATCCAGAAGCGGGGCTCCTCCAACTCTATGGCAGCCACTCGCTGGCCTTCTTCGGTATGGCACCAGAACATGAGCAGTTCCTGGCACCAGGGAATCAGGGATTGATCACCTATCGCGTGGTCAATCGCGTGGCGGTGGCCCTCGGAGACCCCTTGTGCGCGCCGGAGGCAGCCAAAGCAGTCACGCGCAGCTTTCTCGCCTTTTGCCGCATGCATCGCTGGACCGTCGCGTTCTATCAGACAGGTCCCGACTTTCTGGCGATCTATCGGGCCCTCCATCTGCATGCGTTCAAGATGGGGGAAGAGGCCATGCTCTTTCCCCAGACCTTCACCTTGCAGGGTTCTGCTCTCGCGAATGTGCGGACCAGTTGTCGGCGCGCCGAACGAGAAGGGGTGCAACTCCAGTGGTACGATGGCGTCCTGCCAGCCGCTGTAATGCAGCAGCTCGCAGCCATTTCCAATGCCTGGTTGGAGTGCAAAGGAGGCCGACACACGGAAGAGACAGGCTTCAGCACAGGGAGGCTGCATGAGCTCCAGATACACGCTCAACGAGCCAACCAGATGGCCGCTCTGGTCCACCCCTTCCCGTCGCTGCCGCTGGTGACAGGCGTCGCCTTGACTCGCGCTGGTCAGGCCTGCGCTTTTGTCACCTTTACGCCCATCTATGGAGCGGGAACTGGCGAGCAAGGCACCGATCAACGCTGGGGCTGGGCCCTCGATCTCATGCGCCGAACCGCGGATGCCCCGCCAGGAGTGATGGACCTGCCGCTGGTGCGAGCCATTGAGCGCTTTCAAGCAGATGGCGCGCATCGGGTCAGCCTGGGTCTGGTGGCCCTGGCTGATAGCAGGCAGGAGATGACCGCGGTGGGGAAGTGGTGTGCCGGCCTGGCCAATCGCCTGAGCGTGTTCGAGCATCGCCGGACGCTGTTCGCTTTCAAGCAGAAATTTCACCCTTGCTGGGAGAGCCGCTATCTGGTCGCCAGCTCCAGGCTTGCCTTGCCGAACATTGCCCTGGTGGTGCTGCGCCTGCGCCATTACTCAGGAAGAGGATTCATGAGGCTGCTAACAAGATAGACCACTCGCGAGCCCACAGCTCCCCGCCGAGCAGCAAGGAGAGCATATATGTCTCACGGGAGGAAGTGCTATGAAATGCGTGAAAGTGTCGCCCATTCTAGGAATGGGCACCTGCTGGCAGGTTGCGCGCTACTGTCTGGTAGGGGCAGCGAATACGCTCATTGATGTGGGAATCCTTAATGTCTTGCTCTGGCGTTTTCCCACGCACAATGTCCACCTCCTGGTGGTCGAGAACTCTGTCGCGTATGCCAGCGGCGCGGTGAGTAGTTTTTTCTTGAACAAATACTGGACGTTTCGGCGCAGGCAGAGGCCAACCCGCCGGGAAGGAGGACGCTTTCTGCTCAGCGTGGCGCTCGAACTGGTTTCGAGCAATGGTCTGCTGTGGCTTGCAGGGATGGCGTTATCTCCCTTCATAGCGAATGTGACCGTGTGGGGCAATGCCTCAAAACTGCTGGCCGTGGCCGTGGGCGCGGTGCTCTCGTATCTCCTCATGCGCTTCTGGATCTTTGCCAGTGGAACGCAGGACCGCGCGATCCCGCCAGGAACTTCTCCCCCGACAGCCGAAGTGTAAATGTTGGAATTCTGTGAGCGGAAATTTTGACAATGAGGTGAGCGGTAAGACGGGCAAACAGCTAAATAGATCATTAAAAAGGATACGTTGCAAACATTTTGTAGATTCTTGCTCGTTTTACCCGCTCATTGAATTGTCAAAATTTCCGCTCACAGAATTCCAACATTTACACTATTTGGAGGAATGGACGTACCACACGACCTACAGTGGCGTACCTCAAGGCTCAATCTGCGCTCCGATCCTGGCAAACGTCTACTTGCACGAATTAGACCTTTTCATGAAAACCATGAAAGAACAATTCGACAAAGGCGGACGACGCAAGGGAAACCGAGCGTACATACGTTACTCCAACAAAATCCATCGTCTCAGGAAGAGAGGAAATAGGCTGAAGGGGAAGGAGAACAGCAAAGAGACACTTCAGGCCATCCAAAAAGAAATCAAAGAGATCCAACGTCAAAGAAGACACCTGCCGAGTAGCGACCCATTCGACGAGGGATACAAGAGACTTCACTATTGCCGCTACGCCGACGACTATGTAATTAGCATTATTGGCTCAAAAGCAGATGCCGAACGCATTCAGCAAGGGGTCAAGCGGTTCATCCAGGAGACGCTCAAGCTGGAAATAGCCGAAGAAAAGTCTCATATCCGGCACAGCAAACAAGGAGCGACCTTTGTGGGATACTGGATCAAGACGTACTCAGGCGCTCGCGTAGTCAAGGTGCAATGCAACGCACGACATACCACGCGAAAATCTATGTCTGAGCGTATCCAACTCCAGATTCCACCGGGAAAACTTCAGAAGTTCTGCGCAGAGAAGCGATATGGAATCTACGAAAACGTCAAGGGCCGCCACAAAGCAGAACTCTCGACACTCAGTGATGCGGAAATTATTCTTGCCTACAACGGGGAACTCCGGGGCCTGGCGAATTACTACGCTCTGGCGCATAGTGCAAAAGGAGAGATGAACAAGCTTGCCCATATCTGGCAAACAAGCCTGTTTAAAACTCTTGCTCACAAGCACAAAACCCATGTGACAACCATCGCCAAGCGCCTCAAGACAGATGATGGCTACGTCCACACCGTTCAAGAAAAAGGAAAGACACGCACCATCAGACTTTTCCGGCTGAAAGACTTGAAAACGTCACCTTCTCCCTATCAAAGTATCGACATTCCTCCCAACACGTTTGCACTAACGCTCAGCCGTTCAGAACTGATCCGAAGGATCAATGCGGAGCAATGCGAGTACTGCGAAACGAAAGAAGGTCCATTCCAAGTCCATCACATTCGGAAAATGAAAGATGTAGCAAACGGAAAAGAACTCTGGCAGCGCATCATGATAGCGAGACGCAGAAAGACACTCATACTCTGCGTCGGATGCCATCAACGATTACATGCCGGAACCCTCCCCGGAAGGAGCCAACTCAAGAGATGAGTAGAGGGCGAGCCGTGTACGGTTAACGCTGTACGCACGGTTCTGAGAGAGGGTGACGAGTGATCTTGCAAAAGGCACTCGCTCCCTACTCTATTGTCGATTCCACATCACCGCTTTATCGAAATGCTCCGTTACAAGGCCCAGCTTGTTGGGGTGATCGTCGTGGTTCGGGAAGAGAGCTATACGTCAAAGGCTTCGTTTCTCGACCTGGATGAGATTCCCAATTACGACCCAAAACGAACGGAAAAGCCAGCGTTTTCTGGCCAACGGGAAACCCGTGGATTATATCGGGCCTCCGATGGGCGGCGCATTCAAGCGGATGTCAACGGCAGTTACAATATTCTGCGCAAGGAGTTTCCACACGCATTCTCTGAATCCTTTCTTCGAGGAGGGCAGGAGATCTTGGGTGCAGCAGTTCACCCCCGACAACTGATTCGTAAGCGTAGGGAGGATACGGGTTCCTCTGTACGAATGAGCTGTCTGAATGGATGAGTTGAAGCATTTGCTATCACTTTCCGATACTGTTGAAGGCCAGTTAAGACAATCGGTTCATGCGCTTCGTCGTTATTATCTCACTCATGATGGTGAAGCAGGGGAAGCGCACGCCCTTTTGCTCTTGCGCACCCATTGGTGTACACATCCCATGGATGAAGATACACTCAGACCACTTATGGAACTGCTCAGCAAACGTGGTTATCGCCAGGAAGCAGAAGAGTATTATCGCCGACTTTACAATCAATTAGCGGCGAAGGGACTTGCACCCGACCCATGTACCCAGAAAACCGCTCAGAACTTGTATAGTAGACAGAGCATTCACAAAAATCAGTCAGAGGTAACGTCATCACTTCATGTCGAATCAGTATTTTCTTTCTATATGCAAAGAGGAGCAGACGCTCCCTTTTCATGTATCAATACATCAAGTAGGATGGAAGATCACGAACCGGAAGAGCATAATAGTTTGCTAGAATTAGCAACCTTGCGAGGACAAGATTTAGCAAATGATGCAATTGTGAATAATAGCGAAGTTACAAAATATCTTGATACTGTTTCCGCAAAAAATTTACTGCATTCTGAGGATTTGTTTCACCTTGAGCTGCATGAACGACTTCAACGTGCCTTGAGGAAGTCTGCTGTTATTGATAACGCGACGATAAAACGCCTTGAGAGCATCACGAATGATTGCTGGAGGATGATACCTGTGGTGGCTGGTGTTGTTTCTCATCATTCACGACGGTATGTTTTAGAGTGTCTTGACATTGTGACAAGATTGTTGGAAGTCTCACAGCCAAAAACGACCTATCAGCAACTTTGTTCAATTGCAGGGGAACTCTCTTTGATAACTGCAAATATCTCATCAAACATGCGAGACTACCATACTGCAAAGACTTACTATGAACTTGGTATTGAGGCGGCACAGGAAGCGAAAAACATTCCTTTGCAAGCTGTTGGCTTGGTACGTTTGAGTTTTAATTCAACACGAAATGACCGGCCTGATGTATCTTTCCCTCTTGTCCAAGAGGCATTGTGTTTGATGAAGCAATGCGATAAACATGCAACCATGACGACGCGTGCTTGGATTGCTGCCGCACTTGCTGAGATCTATGCAAACTTAAAAAACGATAAAGATTGTTTTGCGATTTTAGAGCAAGCCGAGTTGCAAATAGATTCTGCAATACTAGAAGATGATCCCTATCACACGACATTTTCATCATCTTTGCTGGCAGGATATAAAGGAAGTTGTTATACACTTCTTCAACTTCCAGAAGATGCAGAGACTGTTCTTCATGAAGCGCTCACCCAAATGTCTCTATCGTCTATCTATCAAAAAGGCTATATTCTCAGTGTTCTTGCAAATTCCTATATTCAAAAAGGCAAGATTGACGAAATGTGTAGATACGCAAGTGATGCTCTTGCAGTGGCAGCTCAGACAAAAGCACTAGAAATCTTTCAGCGTATTTGCAAACTGCGCACCGATGCAGCATTGTGGGCATCTACATCGTATGTCAAAAATCTGAATGAGCAAATACATGACTTGGAACACGTCTTTCATTGAAAAGAGAGTAATATGTCAGCTCAACGAGGAAAAAAGGTACTCTATATCATCATTTGCGCGAGTTCTTCTGCTCCATTAGCAGAAAAGCTTATCATCCAAGCGAAAACGAATGGATGGGATGTTTGCATTCTTACAACTCCGCAAGGATACAACTTTTTCGACGTTCCTGTTTTTGCGCAACTGACTGAGTATCCGATACGAAGTCAGTACAAGCATCCAACAGAACCTGATGTGTTGCCGCGCGCTGACGCTATCGTCGTCTTCCCTGCTACGTTTAACACGATGAATAAATGGGCCAATGGGATAAGCGATACGCTCGCAGTTGGCATTTTATGTGAATATATGGGATTGGGGTATCCCATCATTGCAGTTCCATGCTTCCGGACAGGCGGTGGACTCGACGGTCATCCAGCCTTCTTCAGAAGTATTGATTTTCTCAGAATGTGCGGAGTGAATGTCATATATGAGCCAGAGATGTATCCGCCAAAGAATCAAGTTCCCCCCGATGTGATCCTCGACGCATTGAATGGAATGATGAGTTCATTTACTGCTGAACAGGCTAAGAGCACAAAAAAGCTAGATAAAGAAATTATTCGAGAACTAGAACAGTAGATGATGTGATGCAATCATACTATCAACTAGAAAAGATGGCATGACCTTTATCTATGGCTGCAAGGACATTTTGTGGCGCTTTTCTTTTGCTCGCATCGTCTCATGACCCGTGAGATCTGGGAAAGCAAGGGGGAGGAGGCAGAGAGTGTGATCATACACCACAGCCGCACATCTTCCCCTCAGCACACGCGAATCCTGTGAAGAAAAAAGCTTCAGACACTTCTCTGTACAGCGAAGAGCAACAAAGAGCATTGCCACGAAAGAAAAAAGAGTATGGAATTTTAGCAATATCCCATACGAACTACACAAAGCGAAGCAAAAACGATTATTCGTGATGTTGTGCAATGAGCATAAGCAGAAGGACAGGAAAACCACGCTTGAAAGCAACAAGCGAGAAATCCAGATGCTTCCCTTTTCTCCTTCTGCTATGGCGGGAAATGATGAAGCACGAGTGCGAGACCGTGTGCAAGAAGATCCTCTTCGAGGAGTATGATGACGGGCAACGATCCTTGTAATGTATCCAGGACGTGCTGCATACGCTCGGTTGCTTTGCGGGACGATGTCACAACGAGAAGCGGAAGCGCTTTCCCTGTTGCCTGTTGATAGTCCAGATACGCCGTAAACTTGCGGGAATACTCAACGGCTCCCGTAGTCCCACGGTCATATTCAAGCAGGACCATCCTCACGGGTTGATCAATAGGGGATAGGGCAAACACGAGCTCAGCGTCTGGACGGGCGTGTTCATCGTCTTGTGAGATCGTGTCCCGATACCACCGGGCTGCCTCGTGTGCGCTTTTCCAGTGGTAGATAATCTCTCCTCGTGCATGTGTTCCTCTGTACAACTGACGCATGAATGCATACAGTCCATGCGTATGATTCATCTGAGCATTGAGCCCTCGTGTTCCCCATTGTCGATCAAGCTGTTCGTCATCGCCTTTTTGATACTTCGGAGGCACAAAGTAGACACTGAATGGTTCGCCATGACGCGTTGCTATAAACTTTACTGCAACGGATGTCAGAAGATACCGTTGTTGTTCTAATGGTGTCTTTCCCCTTGACCACAGTCTGGTCTCGATCAAGCCAAGCTTGAAGAGATGGCTGATGCGTTGCTGAAGCGGTTTGATCGCTTGGGGGTCTGCTGCAGGCCGCAGGAGTGCCTGCAACGTGAGCACATCAAGCAAAGGATGATGGGCAGCCCAGCCAAGCATTTCTTTTTCTGTAGCAGTCAGCGCAAGGGTGAGCAACCCTGCGCCCTCCACGCTTTGCCGACTTTTCCTTGTTGCGCCAAACAGCGCTTCGAGGTGTTCTCTGGTGAGATGATCTGCTTCATCTTGCAGGGTGTTGCCGACATAGCGTTGCAGCCGTTTCCTCGTTCGTGGGGGTGGTGAAGCCGCCTCTTTTAAGCGCATCTCATACAAGTGACGTTGCTTCGAGAAGAGTTCTATCAGTTCCAGAGAGGCAGGCTCGCGAAGCAGGTGCTCTAGGGATACCTGGTCAACTTGGTCGGGATGTTCTGCCGTTGTCAGCATCGCAAAATCCCACCAGGGTGTCGATGCCCGACTCAGAGCATCGAGGGTCGTTATGCCTCCTGCGAGGGGCTTTGTGACTCGTTTGAAACTTGTCTCCAGGAGGAGATGCGCCCAGAGAGGGAGGCGGTTGCGTGTGGAAATGATCAAGAGTTCAGGCCAGTGTTGACGAGAGAGTCTCATGCTTTGGCGCAGGTCCAGAAGGGAGAGCAACCATTTTTCCACCTCTCGCTCTTCTTTCTGATGTGGCTCGACATCCACATGAATAAGGAAGGCATAGTGCGCTCGCGAAGCGTGGTGTTCAAGAAGCAAGGCGGCATCACTGCAGATGAGATACCTCTTCTGTGCAATGGAAGTGATATGCTGCCAAGGTTGCTGGTAGCTGACGAGATGATTGCCACGCGTTTCTTCTTCGGCGATGATGCGTGTCACCAGGGACATGCACGCAAGGTGAATATGTGGACGAGCCAGACGAGCCAGCAGATCCTCGCGTTCGACCGGATAGGATCGCACGAGTCGGGCGATAGAGAGCGGCGGGAATGAATGGACCGCCGAAAGATAGAGGTATAATCCCAGATCAGTCGCATAATAGCGCTGGTGGTTTCTCACAGAGGGCTCTCGTAGCCTGATCGTTTCAATGAGTCCCAGGCTCGCCATGCTTTTAAGATGCTCAGCAAGATCTCCCTTTGCCACATCCAGGTGTCGCTCTGTTCGGGAAAGCACACGCAGGAGTTCATCACCCGAGAGGAGCGGAAGCCAGATCAGCCAGGAGAGGATGGTGAGATGCTGGTTGGTATAGTTGTGTTTTTCCAGGCAGGCTTCCAGATCTGCGCGAGACAATGGCGTCCAGATGGGGGATGGTTCGCTCGGCGCTTTGGGTGCTTTGGGTTCTTTCGTCATCGTTCACCTCTTTCTCGTTCGCTGCCCCATCCACTACCCAGACGGTTGCTCACTGAGAACGGAGGCCGATACTCCGGTTCTTTGTGGTGTAGGGGATCATCCGTTTCATCCTGGTGCGTTGGAGGCGCGATCCCAACAGCATCCTTGGCGTCCTTGTTGCGTCTGCTGCGTGGATGATTCCGCTTGCCTTCCTCTTGCTCTCCTTCTGCATGGCTGGCTGTTCCTTTTGACGCTGTTCCACCCGCCGACAGACTGCTTCCTATCCCTTTGGGTGTACCATCTTGCTCCTGCTGCCTTGTGTGGTCATCGTTGGAGGACGACGATGGTGTCATGGGACCCTGGGATATGCTCTTCGAGGCTCCTGTCTGCAAGCGAAACTCTTCGGCTCGTTGCTCTGCTTCCTCTTGCTCCTGTTTGGATGTTCGAGCTGCTTGTGCATCACGGTGAACTTTCTGGGCAAATGGCTTGATGGTGAGAAACTGCGTCAGGTGCTGTGCATACTGTTGATCAATAGCATCAGCGTGGGCATAGTGATCCTGATTGTCTCGACGAATGGCATCGGCCTGGCTCAGGCGAGCAGCATTGTACTGCCATGAAGGAGGACTGGCAAGTGAGACGGAAACGATCTGCACGGGATAGCCGGGAATGGCAAGTCGTACATAACAATGAAGTCTGGGTTGACTGATAATGTGCCGTTGCTCGACAACGCTGCGCAGTTCCTCTTCAAGGAGTTTGGCATCCGCTGCCGAGACATTAAATGCGCAGATGTTGTCGCAGGTGGAGAAGACCATTTCAAGCAGACCATCTCTGATTTTGTTCAGACGTTTGAGATTCTGGGTGGCAAGCAGCATACTACAGCCGAATTTTCCGTCTTCAGAAAGCAATCGGTCATAGTCGCCTCCCGAAAATGCGTGAAACTCGTCAATCGCACAAAAAACTTTTCTTCTCTCCAAGAGCGGAAGATGCTCTTGCAGACGAAAGGAGCGGTGGAGCAAGTTGATGAGGGTTGACCCCAGGACGTTGACTGCTGCATCATCCATGTCTCGTGAAGAGAGGGCGCACAGTACAATCTTTCCTTCCGTGACGGCCTGGTGGATCGGCGCTTTCGTCACTGGTTGTCCGACGATTCTGCGGAGTTGTTGGTTATCCTGGAACACACCAAGCTTCGAAACAATGGGCATGATCACTTCGCTGCGAAATGAGCTCTGCTTGGGGAGCGCAAAATAGACATTTTGCCACCATGCCAGCAGTTCTTGGTGCCATATTTCAGACATGTCAAGCTCATCAAGCACTTGGAGTGCGTAATCAGGATACTGCAACAATGGATTAATATCGAGCAAGGTATACTGCTGGCCTGCGTGCCCCTGCTGTACTTTTTGTTGGTTGAGCGTGTACAAAAGCAAGCATACCGCTTTCAAGAAGTAGGCCATTCTCGGTCCCCAGAAATCTGACCAGACGCGTTCGAAGCTTGCCATCAGGTTGGCTACTGCCTGATCGCGAGTAAAGCCCATGCTTGCATCGAGCGGATTGAGCGCCACTACATACTGAGTATCTGTCAAATCTAAGAGCACAACATCTTTTGCACGATGAGATGGAATAAGCAGGAGAAGATCCTGAATAAGATCTTTATGCGGATCAATCACAAAAAGGCCTGGTTGCGGTGTACGATCTCGTACCGGATGCATTGCAGCCTGTGCCAGCAGTTGAATCAGCGTCGATTTGCCATACCGCGATCTTGCGACAAGGAACTTATGGCTGAAGAGTGTTTCGAAGGGCAGGTACACGGGAATGGAAAAGCCGCGATGCCGAGAATAGCCGATCAGTGCTGGTGGAAGCGGGGCAGGTGTCTGCTCAATCTGATGGGCAATTTCAGGAGAGGCCAAGAGATGTTTCACCGACAACCGACGAACGAGCGGGAGATCAGTGAAGGCTTGCGGTAAGTGGAAGGCCCCCGAGAGTTCTAGTCCATTCCAGATATCGGGGCCTGGTGCGCCTCCGTGGAAAAGCCGAAGCAATGGATGACGATAAGGAAAGGCATCTGCTGGCTTGAGCCGTGTCGCTTGCTGGTCGTCGGACTGCACGTAGCGCGTTCGCTTAAGGAAGAGGCTGTTGGCGGAAGACAAGGTAAATTGTCGGTACGCGACTTCCAGACGCTTTATATGTGCTTTCAACTGTTCGTGGGTTGAACTGGTTTGTTGCCCTATTGCCACCACGCGCAGGTTCGTATAAAATGCTTGGCGCGACAATTTTTCGGAGACCAGTTTCATATCATAGATGTCCTGCCGCCCATGTTTGACCTTCCACAAGAGCACCATGACCCCAACGACAACCAGTGCTACCAACATGAGCGTGAGTTGAAACCAGGCATGCGTTGTGTACCAGCGATAGAAGAGCAGAGCCCCGAAGATACCGCCAATCAGGAGCAGCGTTTTGAGACCTTCTGCTGTCTCAGAAGAAGGTTTCCTTTCCCTCGTAATTGCGTCACGCTCTCCTTGCAATGGATGTTCGACGGATTTGCGGATATCGTGCGCTATCCAGGTGTCCGGCGCTCGCACGAGGGCAAGCTGTGATACGCATCGTTGTCCTGACCCAAGTGGCTCCATGGCGGCAAGAATGCCTGCGAGCGGATCAGCGCCAGGCTCGGCGAGCGTCTTGCCGCTAAACGTCTTGAGCGGCATCCACGGCGGCTGTGAGAGCGCAAATTCGCCAATGACCGCATGCTCTCCAGGATGCAGGAAGAGAGGATCGGTGGCAGGCTCAATACGATGGAGCTCGGCCTGCGGATACTGTGCTGCGAATTGTTTGCTGAGCAGCACGAGCTGTTCAGCTGAGGAGGCGCGCAAGACGAACCCTTGCTCTCTGCGTGTCCCCACCAGTTCCAGGCTAAATGCCTCGTCTGTCGCACATGCCTGAAAAAAATTCTCCATGGCGCTGGCTTGTCGTTCTCCTTCTTCACTTGGCAGAATGAGCATCACATACTCATCTCCATCTGGTGCTGCGATGATTTCCATCTGTGGCGATGGCTTAAGTGGTGTAGTGAGCATCGTGGCACTATCGACGGTGGACGTCGTCATCTGCTTCATAGGTGGTGTCCTTTCCTTGCCTCCCCGATACACGCGGTCGAGAGATCGTTCACAGGCGTGCTCTTTGTGCTAGCGGTGATGGGACCATGCGTTTGTGTTGCTTGTTCTCTGCTCATTTGCTTTATGTCGCATGGCCCGTTGCTCAACAGGGTTGGTCGTAAAAATGGCACGATAGATGGGATTGTCCCAAATGGTGAGGGGCGCGTACTCATTGCCAGTACGGAGCACGCACTGACCAGGGACGCTCTGAGTGAGTAAGTGCTCCAATTCCTCTGGGAGATGGAGCTTTTCCACGGCTGTTTGCTGCATGCCCAGATAGAAGACCGTCCCTGCGTTCGCCAGGACCACCTGGCCTGCTTCCAGGAAGTCAGCTGGATGCTGAGAAAGCGTGATTTGTGCAATTCCAAGCTTTCGGAAGCCTCGACTGCCGCTTTCCAGGTAACGTCGGCCTGCGGCATTTTTGAGCAGATAGGAGGTCTCTTCAACGATGTAGGCAACGTAGCGGTCGTCTTGTCTGAGTGCCCGATGTCTCATGAGGAAGTTCTGAACCACGTAGGTCATCAGCGCAAACCATTTGCTATCCAACCCCTTGATCGAAAAGATCGTAAGTGGTTTTTCCAGTGAAATACTGGTCTGACCCTGGAAGAGATAGGAGGCATTTCCCAAGCGTTCAAGCAGTGATTGGTGCATACTCTCGGAAGATGCGGGTATGGTCTGCATCTTGGTGATGAAATCAGCCAGGGTTGGAGCAGGCAAAAGGAGGGTCTCTGGATGGCGTCGAATGGCCTCGGATGTGAGCCCATGAGCCGCGTAGACAGCGCGTGCGACGGTGGCGAGATAGGCTTCCTCACTCGTGGAAAGCTTGGTCTGTTCATCAGTGACGAGCAGCGCGAGCCCAGCCATCAAGGAATTATTGAAGAATTCCGCAAGCATATCTGCTGGATCATCTGGGTCGACGTCTGCTGGTCCGAAGGGAATATCAAAGAGATTGATGGGACAATGACGTGCCAGATGATAACGCTGGCTTTCCCCTTGGAGTGCCTCGTGTAAGGGCAAGTAATCGTCGTCTTTGTCAAGGACCACGACATCAGCGAGCCCAAGTCCCATGAATCCGGTGGCCATGGTTTTGCCAAGCCAGGATTTGCCCTGTCCTGTCTCTCCAATGACAACGACATGTGGATTGGCCATCTTTTTGTCAGTGGACCAGGGATTGAAATAGACTGGACGGCGAGAAAGGCCACTGCCTGTCGAGCCCAAAAACACTCCGGTGGGCGTCCCAATGGTACCGCTGGTTCCTGGAAGCATGGTTGAGACTACGTCGCTGGTAAGCTTGACCCAGCTCTGGAGGAGATCCCGACCTACTGGCAGGCATGATTGCCAGGCAAGATCTTGCTGATAGAGCGCCGAGCGAGCTTGGATCTGCATATCGCGCAGATGAGAGCGCAGGTAGCGCGAGCGTTGCTCCAGTCGTTCCAACGTTCCGGCGTGGATACAGATGGTCAGAGACACGTCGAAGATGTTCAATATCCTGGATGCTAGGGCGCGGGTGACGCGGCGAATTTGTTCCGCTTCGATGTTTTGGTCTGATTTCGTGATGCGCAACGTTTTTTTGTCGGAGAGACGTTGGCTCTCCAATTTGGTCAGCGCCTGTTCGAGCTTCATAATCATGAACCGGCTGTCGATCGGCTCAAAATGAGATGAGACCACGAGCGGTAATCCCAGCTCATGCAGACTATTGACCCATCCGCAGAGTACGTGATGACCATAGCCCGTGATCGTAAAGGTGCGTGTGTAGCGTGTAATCGTCCCTGCTTGGATCTCCAGATGTCCTGGTGCTATCGTCACTGCGGAGGGCGCAAGAAGATCAGCTATCGCAAGGATTCCAGCCTCATAGCGATTGTGTGCATTGGGGCTCGTATAGAAAAAGGTGCCATGGAGACCATGCACGCGTTTCTTGTACATCCTTCGGGCTTGCGTGCTTGTGCTTCTCGCTGTTTCGGTTCGCTGAACAAGGACCATCCGGTGTTCACGGCTTCCCGATTGATTGTGCACTGGAGACGTCGGAATCTTCTGTTGCTCCCGTCGTCCTTGCTGGTTTTGTTGCGTGGAGAGGAGACGTTCCTCAACGAGCTCTGGGACAAACGTAGGTTGAGCGCTTCCCGGCGCAAGACAGCGTACAAAGAGTTGTAATAGCTCCGGATTTTCGACTGGCCAGATCCGCAAATCCAATGACTGAACCGCTTTTCGCACGACCGAGAGTCGAATGCGGAGGTGGTCGAGCACCTGCTCACGCGAAACCGGTACTGCCTTTTTGAAGGTCAGGAGACCAAAGATGGCAGAAATCACAGAGCGCGGTGCTCCGTCAGGCTGCTGGAACGTGGCTTCCGCGCTCGAAGCAGCAACGATGAGAAAATGCCGCGTCCGGGTACACGTCGTCATGTATCGTTCCTGTGCGTGCAGGCTTGCTCTCTGCAATGCCTGTAACTGCGGCGTGTGTGAAAGGGTCGCGAGCCCATCCTTCTGGATCAACACGGCAGGAGCGGTCTGCGGGTCAATCTGCTCAGAGATAGAGATGCATTGGAGATGAAACTCCAATCCGTTGAGAAACCCCTCGAAGCGGCGAAAAACGCGTACCTGTTCGCTTTCGGGAAGCAGACGAATGTTTTTCCCCTCGATTTCCAACGCCATCCAGTACTGGGCAATCTCCCCCTTTTTCTTCTGGTGGATCTTGCCACCGATGCCATGTTGGAGGCTGTCGATCGGTATCCAACTTTCCTGAACGGATGGGAGGCGTTTTTCTCCTTGCTGTATTCTGGCCTGTACCGGCTGCCAGATGGTTTTCGTCGGCATGGTTTTTGACCGCATGAGTAAAAAGAGCCAGTATGCAAGAGACATGCCTTGGATCTTGCTGTGCACACAGACGATCGTCACCAGTGCCAGCAGCGCACAGACAATGAGTCGAGGAATGCTCTGCAGCGATCCTGTGAATGAAATGCTGCCAGTGAGTACTCCGAGATCGGTCAGGAGCTGCGTCAGGCCGATGCCAAAAATTTTCTCTTCAAAGGTGAAGAGGTGACCGGCGACTTCCTTCACTAGCGGATTGGCCGCATGTTGCGGTTCTTCTTGCATGATGGTTTTTTCCTGTTATGAGGATGACGATATGACACGTCATCCTCTTTCCTCGTTCTCCGTCAACAGAAACGGTTAGGGGTGAAGTCCTTGTCCCAACTGCTGTCCGAACGTGACGATCGCGCCTGCCGCCGCTATCAAGGCCGCACACAGAAACACTTTCCGAAGATTCTCCCAGCGTTTATTATGCGTACTCACATTGGTATCGTCGGTGAACATGACGATGATCACGTAGACGACAATCATGAGTCCAGCGATGGTCAAGCCGACCGTGGCGGCATCCGACTGCAGATTCTTTAAAATGCTATTGAGCGAATTGAGTGTGGTGTAATTCATCTGATCCTCCTGAATAGTACTCAGACTTCTGAGTGTCTGGTACTTCTGATGGTCGTTGCGTTGATCCAGTCAATTGCTTGATGGATCTTGCTTGCTCGGCAGCAGTCCTGGCAGATACGCTGCTCGTACTGATACTTCAAGAATGAGCATAGCAATCTTGCTCTGGGAGCAGAGAGGTACTGGAGCAGACGACAGGGGTAGAGATGGGAGGTAGGGAGAGGGAGAGGTGCTTTCAAGTAGTATGTTTATCCTTTTCTAGCAGTTTGTCGGAGAGAAAATCTGAAACCCTGACGACAGCCATTTTGACCCTAAAAGTGGGGCATCCATCGTTCACTTTTGGGTTTAAAGCGACCCTCCAGTGGGGAAAAATTTGGCGAAAAGCGTTCTCTCCGACAAGCTGCTAGGGACGGTAAATGTCGATTTTTGGCACCTATTTTTCCTTGGGAAATTCGTATTTAGGAAAACGGAGCTTTTCTGCGTAGTCATTAAGTTCTTGTTGTTTCTGATCTAGCAATCTTGTTAAATTAAATTTAGTCTGATAAAATGCTCTTTTGCCTTTGTTCGTTCGTTTCTTATTAGGTAGATATAGGCCATATAGGCCCTGACTAGTATCAGAAGCAGTAAACGATCTTGCCCATCCATCTAGCGTTGTGTTGAAGTCATGCATCTTTGTTAATGCATCCTTATATGTCTCACTTGCTTGCTCTATATCATCTGCATGAAATGAATAAAATACATCATTAATTCCACCTTTGTGATAAATTTTCATTTGTCGGACATTGATCCCGATCCAGGCATAATTTGCCGAAATTCCTGTCAATGCTCGTTCGGCTTCTACCATCCTGCGAACGTTTGCCTGAAATGCCTGTCCATCGGGATTGTGTTGAAGTTGATCCGTAAATAGAGATGGATCCTTGGGAGCAAGATACTTGAATGATCTATTAATATCAGCAATATATTCCTTGGTGCGTGATTCAATCGTATCGGTGCCACGGGCCAGAGCAAGGAGAGGGAGTGAATCTTTTTTTTCTACGGTTCCTTCGCTCTTGCTCTGGACTCCATGCCTTAGAACGTCCCATTCATGTGTTTTAGGTCCATCGGGTGCCCTGTTGTGAACTTCAAAAGATGAATGTGATTGCATAAAAACTCTTTCTGTGTGAAATAGGATGCAATTAAGTCTAGCTAGTATAGACCAGAGGGAAAGAGAATGCCACCATAGGCGCGGACTTTAGGAAAAATGGGAAAAAACCTAGCAGTTTGTCGGAGAGAAAATCTGAAACCCTGACGACAGCCATTTTGACCCTAAAAGTGGGGCATCCATCGTTCACTTTTGAGCTTAAAGCGACCCTCCAGTGGGGAAAAATTTGGCGAAAAGCGTTCTCTCCGACAAGCTGCTAGGAAGCGTGTGGTCGTGTGCACTCTCACTCGCCTGAGTTCCATCTCATTGTTTTGGTAAACGACTGAAGATGGGAACATTCGAAATCTTTTTTTCGTAGGGGAGACTAGGCATCGGTGAAATGGTGCCCGATGCATCTTTCATGCAGCGTCTGACAGTATCGAAAAGCTATGACAAATGATGACAAGCTCTTCATTTAGACGACGTGTTGGCACGGAGGAATCCTATCCTCCCTACGCTTACCAACCAGACTGCGAGGATGAACTGCGGCACCCCCTATCTCCTGCCCAGGTCGAGCCTGGGAATCAGAGAATGCGTTGGGAAATTCCTTCCGCAAAATGTTGTACGACCCATTGATATCGGCCTGGATGCGTCGCCCATCTTTTGCCCGATATAAGCCACGATTTTCTCGTTTGCCTGAAAATGTTGGTTTCTCTGTTCGTTGGGGGTTAAAGGTGGGGATCTTATCCAGATCGAGAAAAGATGCTTTTGAGGTATAGCTCTCTTCCCGAACCCGTACCTCAATACCTACAAGCTGCGCCTTGTAGGTCAGCATGTCAATGAATCTTGCATGCGGAATTTGGACAAAGCTCTGGTTATTCTTACGTCCCATTTCCACTTCCTGCTTCCAATAGCGATTTTTGCCGATCACCAACGTGCCGATCCCTTCCTCCACCAATGTGTCAATAATGCGACGGCTTGCCGTGTGCAAATAGGCATTGACGCGGCGATTGCGCTTCGTCGTAATACGATCCAAGTGGCGGGACGTCTTGCGGTTTTGTTTGGCCAGACGGATTTGGTGGTGGGCGCGTTGTTGATTGTAGTAGTGATTGAGGTCTTTGAGGGGACGACCATTGATGAGCAGCGGTTGGAAACGTGGTTTGGTACTGGTAACGGCGGCAAGTTGGTTGACGCCAAGGTCAATAGCAGCAATGACGTTTGGATCGACAGCCGCCTGTTTGATCTCTTTCTGATAGACTATTTCGATCACGTAGGACGATCCTCGTGGGATGATACGCACCTGATCGAGAACCTCCCAGGAAACCTTCGTCTCAATCTCAATGTCCAGTCCTGATGGCACAATCTTGCCTGTTTTTTTGAAAGCGCGCTTGCCAATGGCCTGCTTGTCGTAGATCAGGATGTTTCGCCCCTTCTCCTTGTGCTTGTAGCCTGGCATCTTGGGCTTTCCGGTAAACTTGGAAGCGTCTTGATGCCAGGCTTTCATCCCATTTCTAAAGGAACGCCAATTCTTGTCAAGTAAGATGAGAATGGAGTTGGAGACTTTGCGAGGGAGCGCCTGGTAGCAGTCCAGATGCTTGACTCGATGGAAGATTTCGGCATACGGCAGAAAGATGCCATCATGGATATACGCTTGACGGATCTGATACGTTGCCTGATTGTAGAGGTTCTTCGAGGCAAATGCGGCGGCATCAATGGCGGCAAAGCCGGGATCGCGCTTCCCAATACAATGCTGTTCTACGAGCTGCACGTGTCATCTCCTTCTGGCTTTTTGGCTTCTCTCTTGCTATTCTCTTACAGCCTCTGAAAATCGGTCAAGGAAAACTATGCAATACTTGTTTATATTTGATATCATTTGTCATTCGTTCTTGCGAATGGTTTCAACACCTCAGGCCTCACCAGATGAGCATGAGCTCATTTGATTGGTGATACGATGCCCGTAGCCGTTTCTTAAACTCCCAGGAGCTTGATGGCAACCACCATTTCTCCGATCAGCCGCCCTACTCCTTGCGTCGTTGGGACCGCCATCGAGGGAAAGCGTGCGAGCATATCAGGGATTTTGCCCACCAAAAGGAGCATAGAGATGGCCAGGAGTAACTGGACAAGGGAGTCTCCATTCACTCCTGCGCTTGTGAAAAGCGCCAGGCCTAAAGCAAAGGCGAGAAACTGGACGAATTGCGTAAATGTGACGACCAGGAACAGTCGCCCCCAAAAGGAGAAGACCTGCGAGGTCGCTGGGAGAAACGTGCATAAGAAGGCGATGGGACTCAATACAAACAAGAGATTCCACAGCACCAAGCGTTGAAAGGCTTGGAAAAGGATACGGATAATGCCAAAATTGAGGAAGACAACAATGATGAGATCCAGCAAAAAACCCTGTCCTCCCGTAATACGACTTCCAGTATTCACTGTAGCAAAAAAATTGTTGAGGTTCGTATTGATCGCGTCACACAGCTCATTATTGATCTGGAGCAACAGACTGCCAAAGAAGAAGCTGAGATTCATCATCAGCCCTGTGGTGATCACCTTTGGCACAAATTGGCTCAGTGGAATGGAAAGCGAGCCGGTACTCTCGGAAATCATCATCTGAATGATTCCTGTAAGAATAAGAAGAAGAAAGAAGGCATTTGCAATGGCAAGCATGGTTGCAAATGTACCAATAACGACCGTGTTTGCCGTCGTCAAGCTCTCTGGTGTTGTGCGCAGAAATTGTGCGAAAAGTGGCTCCAGTGGGCCAAGAATAGCGGTGCCAAACTGACCATTTGGGGTATTCAACAACGCTTGCAGTGCTTGCCATGCTAATGCGAAATTCATCGTTGCACGTTCTCCTTGCTGATTGAAACAGTGCCTGTGTGTCTGTTCCTTCGTTCCTCCGCGCCTTCTGAGGATGCGTCAGTAACAAGTTTACTGTTCTTCCGCAGGGAACAGACCGGTAAAGGAGAGGGAGGGAGGAGGGAGTCCAAGGGGAGAGAGGTGGATGGGAGGGACGGTAAAATGGAGGGATGTTACGAGCACACTACAGCCGCACTTGTGAGGAGAGAGGGAAAGGCATCGACGTGGGAAAGCTCAGCGATTAGAGCGAAGCCACGCCCACGGGATGCGCAACAAGATGTGTTTTCGGCTAAATGAGCTTCACTGACTCATTCAATGCCCACGCTTTTTACTGGCAAGGATCAGCAAACGCTCTGCCTTTGTGGCTATGCTGTTCCTTGCCAGCGGCTATTTCTATTGAATAGATGAGGGTAAGGCATTATAATACATACAAGAAATTGAATAGAATGAAGAGAGAGCGGATAGGTATGATATTGGCAGTCTCTCTCTTATTATTTTTATCCTCAACAGATGTTACTAACAATTGTTAATGCCCCACATTGAACAGCGTGTACGCTGCACCGGAAAGCAAAGATAAAGGAAGCATGAAGCAGAACGAAATACGCCTACAGTATTTAGACGCTGTCTTTCAGCGCTATAGCAGTGTGACACTCCCTCTTGGAACAACCGAGTCCCTCTCGCTGCAAGCTATCTTTCAGCCACTCGCCTTACGCCATGAGCCGCTCGCCGCAGAAGACCTTCCGTTTGAGCAGCGGCGTTTGCTACTTGGCGAGCGCGACGATGACGACAATGCCAACTCCTTTGCGGGAAGTGGGCAGCAACGTGCGAAACGCGAGGGGGCCATGCAAGCAGTCGTGGCCGAACATGGAGAAGAGGCGCTTGCGCGTAGCCCTCAGCGTCGTGTCGTTATACTGGGCACGCCGGGTACCGGGAAGACGACGACCCTCAAATATCTCGTGAGTCGCTACGCTGAAAAAGCCCAATATGACGAGCATGCGCCTCTGCCTATCTTTCTTTCCCTGGCAGAACTGGCACAATCAGGGAAAAGCCTGCAGTACTACTTGCACGATGTGGTCGCGAATTTACATATTGAGCCGAGCTATGCGGATGTCCTCTGGCAAGCGATTGCAGAGGGGAATGCATTCGTAGCGCTTGATAGCCTGGATGAAGTGAGTCCAGCGCTACGTGCACGGATGATTGACCTGGTCAACTATTGGGCTGGCGAGGCTGGCAATACCTGGCTGGTAGGATCGCGTTTTACCGAGTACAAAGGGGGCCAGTTTAAAGCTGGTAGCTTCTCGGAATGGGAACTGTTACCGCTGAGCCCGCCATTGCGCAGTGCGTTGGCCGAGAAGCTCTTTGCGGAACTGCAAAAGAGTGGTAGCTTCTCGTCGTCTCCTCTGTCCTCATCAGTATTTCTTGCGGCATTGGAGGCCCATCCCAATGCCGCGTCCTGGGGACAGAATCCGTTGTTGTTAAGCCTGGCTGCCATAGTCTACGTCAAAACGGGTGCGCTTCCGGCCAGTCGTGTCATTCTCTACCAGGAAGTGATTGAAGCGGTTCTGGCGTCTCGTGAAAAAGACACATTGCGTCGCAAACAACTATTGCAGGTGTTTTCACGCCTGGCCTTCTGGCTGTATCAGCGGAAAGGGCGTACGTTCACATATGATGATATTTTGCTCTTTCTAGACCAGGAGCAGAGGCGTTCTATTGCAGAGCAACTGTTCTCCTCGGGCCTGTTGGATGTAGTGGCTCATGAGACCTACGGTTTTCGGCATCAAACCTTTCAGGAATATCTGGTGGCCATTGAGCTTGCTGCGAACATGACGAGCGAGGATCAAGACACACAGCAGGAATGGTTCACATTTGCCTGGGACAAGCGCATGTATAGCCGGTGGTCCGAGATTTTGCGCATGACGGCGGGCATCATTTCGCAATCCCCTGACGTGCAGAGTCAGACACTGCTGGAAAGATGGTTCGTAGCTTTACTGGCACAACGAGAAAGCCCGGAAGGAGATCTTGGGGATCTGGGATTGATGCTGGTCATAAAATCACTCTCCGAACTCAATACCTTGCTTGAACAGCCAGTGCGTATAGGTATGCAGTTAGAGCAGCAAGTGGTTGCGCTCTGGCTCAAAGAACAGGTAGATGCTGCACGTCATCAGCGGTATGAGAGAGTAAGGCGTTTAAGTGCATTGGGTGGTGAGATTGGTCTGTTATCGCATGGGTGGACAGATGAAATCTTTGAGCAGCTACGAGTATGTATCCGCGATAGAGATGATGCAGTTTCTAATTTTGCGCAGAGTGCTCTGGACGCTTTAGGAAAGTATGCACCGTTAGAACCGTTGGTGAGCATGCTGCAAGATGCTGATATGCGTGTGCGTCATGCTGTAGTGGAAGCGTTGGGGAAGCAGGGGGAGCGTGTGCGACTAGAAGTGTTGGAGGGAATGCTGCAAGATGCAGATGCGAGTGTGCGCCGTACAGTGGTGGAAGTGTTGGGAGAGCAGGGGGAGCGTGCGCCATTAGAAGTGTTGGAGGGGCTGCTGCAAGATACTGATGAGGATATGCGTTATGCTGTAGTGGAAGCGTTGGGGAAGCAGGGGGAGCGTGTGCCGCTGACAGTTCTGGAGAGGATGTTGCAAGACGCTGCTGTGTATGTGCGCAGTGCAGCGGTAGAAGCGTTGGGAAAACAGGGAGAGCGTGTGCCATTAGACGTGCTGGAAGGGATGCTGCAAGATGTTGATGGGGATGTGCGCAATACAGTAGTAGAAGTGTTGGGAGAGCAGAGGGAGCGTGTAAGGCTAGAAGTGTTGGAAGGGATGCTGCAAGACGCTGATGAGGGTGTACGCAGTGCGGCGGTAGCAGCGTTAGGGAAACAGGGAGAGCGTGTGAGATTGGAAGTATTGGAGGGGATGCTGCAAGATAGTCATGCGAATGTGCGCAGAGACGTGGTGGCAGCGTTAGGAGAGCAGGGGGAGCGTGTGCCGCTGGAAGTATTGGAGAGGATGCTGCGCGACGCATCGGGGGTAGTGCGTCGGGCTGCAGTGGAAGTGTTGGGGAAGCAGGGGGAACGTGTACCTCTGGAAGTCCTGGAGGGGATGCTGCGCGACGCATCGGGGGTAGTGCGTCAGGCTGCAGTGGAAGTGTTGGGGAAGCAGGGGGAACGTGTGCCTCTGGAAGTCCTGGAGGGGATGCTGCAAGATGAAGCGTGGTTAGTACGCCGTACAGCGGTGGCAGCGTTGGGGAAGCAGAGCGAGCGTGTGAGACTGGAAGTCCTGGAGGGGCTGCTGCAAGATAGTAGTTGGTCAGTCCGTAGTGCAGCAGTTACGCTGATGTATAAAGCAAGCCATACAGTTTTACAAATGGACAAGGTGATTACGTATAGAAATATGGATAGCGCTATAAAGATATTTTTAATTAAACTATTAACCAATAGAGACGTGCCTTTGATACTACAAAAATTTAAAAATGATGCAGAACCATCGGTGCGCCGAGCAGTAGCGGAAGCGTTGGGGAAGCAGGGGGAGCGCGCACAACTAGAAGTTCTGGAGGGGATGCTGCAAGATAGTCATGCGGATGTGCGCCGTGCCGTGGTGGTAGTCTTGGGGAAACAAGGGGAGCGTGCGCGGTTAGAAGCCCTGGAGGGGATGCTGCAAGATACTAACGAGGGAGTGCGTAGTGCAGCGGTGGCAGCGTTGGGGAAACAGGGAGAGCGTGTGAGACTGGATGTATTGGAGGGGATGCTGCAAGACGAGGATCGGGTAGTGCGCCGTGCGGCAGTGGCAGCGTTGGGGAAGCAGGGGGAGCGTGCGCCCTTAGACGTTTTGGAGGGGCTACTGCAAGATGCTAATGAGGATGTACGCAGTGCGGTGGTGGAAGCATTGGGGAAACAGGGGGAGCGTGTGTCCCTGGCGATACTGGAAGGGATGCTGCAAGACGCTGCTGCGTATGTGCGTCGTGCAGCGGTGGCAGCGTTGGGGAAGCAGGGAGAGCGTGTGCCTCTGGCAGCCCTGGAGGGTATGCTACAAGATGCTGCTGCGGATGTGCGCCGTGCAGCGGTGGGGGCGTTGGAGGAGCAGGGAGAGCGTGTGAAGAGGCATGTTTTTGTAAATGCCTTGAAGGATACCAGCGAAGATGTCAGGATTGCTGCTGTACAGGCTTTGAACAGTAGCTACCCGGATGTTTTGGATGAGCTTATGCCGGATGTACGAGAAACAGTGGAGACTGGCGTCTGTGTGGGTGAGGTGTTGTGTACGCCAATGCTTACGCACTGCGCAGAGATGCTTGGGAATTTGAAGCTGGCACGGCCTGATCTCCTGACGTTTTTGACCGATCTGTTGGATCATCCGTACTGGGAGACGCGGCTGGCGGCTATCCGTGCATTGGGCGAAATCCGGCGCAATATTCCTGATTGGGCTATCAAACGGCTGATGGAGATGCGTCTGGATGCGAGTCTGGGCAGAGCCGCCTGGGCAGCCGATGCCGCACTGGCCGAAATTCTTTCGTTGGAGACGGGCATCGAAGACGACTAACGGATTGCCTTCTCCTCAACAGATGTTACTAACAATTGTTAATGCCCCACATTGAACAGCGTGTACGCTGCATCGGAAAGCAAAGATAAAGGAAGCATGAAGCAGAACGAAATACGCCCACAGTATTTAGCCGCTGTCTCTCAGCGCTATAGCAGTGTGACATTACCGCTAGGAACGACCGAGTCCCTCTCGCTGCAAGCTATCTTTCAGCCACTCGCCTTGCGCCATGAACCGCTTGCCGCAGAAGACCTTCTGTTTGAGCAGCGGCGTTTGCTACTTGGAGAGCGCAACGATGACGACAATTCCAACTCTGTTTCGGGAAGTGAGCAACAACGATCGAAACGTGAGGGAGCGCAGCAAGCAGTCGTGGCCGAACATGGAGAAGAGGCGCTTGCGCGTAGCCCTCAGCGTCGTGTCGTTATCCCCACGTGATGCGCAACGAGCTGGCAACAAGCAGACAGAAAAAAAGAAACGAGAGTTCGCTCAAAGAAAAAAGATGGAGGCAGGGAAGATAGCAAAACAGAGATGAATATCAATGAAAGGTATTCGGGGAGTAGAAGGTATCTGGGAAGAGCAGACAAGCAGTAAAAAAGAGTTACGCAGCGGTCACGAGGCCACAGTGTAAATACTGAGCAAGAGAAGGTGGAAGTCCATGGATCGTCACCTTCAGTGGAGCCGCCTGGGGTCGGCGGGCATTGCGATCCATGCGCTCATTCCAACACAGACGCCAATGTGCCCGTTGTGCTCTGGTTTGCACAGAATCAGACGGAGTCTCCAGGATCTCTTCGGGGCTTTCAGAGCCAAAGGGAAGGGTAACGGTTTGTGTACGCAGCAAACGCATCCATCGACGACGGAGCTGACAGCGAGGCCAATCGCCCCAGAGGATTGGGTCAAGCGTGAGGAGAGGGGGTGGGAGGGGAGGCTCGGCCACCATCAACGAAGCTTCAACAGGGTGAGAAGGAGGCTGATCCGAAGTGGATGCGGAGGCTTTGATGGGCCAAAAGACAGCACTGACTTGCCGTGGCTTGAGCGTCGTCGCGGATTCTTGGCACTGTGCTCGAAGAGGACAAGGACGGCAATGGCACGCACGAGCACCGTAGACGATACGTAGAGAACCGTTGCGCTCAGGTCTGCGCTCTTGCACCGTTAAGGGATGACCCGTTGGACAACGTAAGGTTCCATCGGGTTGGAGCAGAAAGTCTGCTCCGGCAAAACCCTTGGTGAACGATCGGTGAGCCCATCGGGGAGGTCCATACAAAGGAGGCTCGTTGGAGGGCTCAACGGTCGGTTGATGAGCAGGTTCAGTGATGGGCTCAATGATCGGTTGATGAGCAGGGTTGTTGGTTTGAACCGGAGCAAATTCGGTGAAACGCATGGGCGATGGGGAGAGATGCGATCCAAGATCGAGACGAAGATTCCAGAGCCACTGATTGACGATTTGCCAAAATTCTTGGCCGCATGCGGTGCGAGAGCACCAACGATCAGGGTCTTGTTCCTGATCTTCATCGGAAAGGACCGTCTCAAATGAGCCGCGATGCAGATACAAATCAAGCACATCTGCACAAGTGAAGGCGGGGAGCGGTGCGGTCGTGAGAAACAATTCATACACCGTCTCCGCTCGCAAGACGCCAATCGGCGGTTTGTCAGCCGAGAGAGCTGGGTGGGTCGCAACAATCAAACGAACAGGAGGTCCAGTGGGACTCAAGGCGATGTTGGGACAATCGAAAAGGGCACGCTGTGTTCCACTCTCGGGATGAGTCGTGTGAGCATCTGGCGGTAGGGTGAGACGGGCGGCAACAGCCGGCAGATCAAGCAAACCGTAGTCTTTGCACCGCGCGATGACTCCCACCCCGGACAAGAGAATTTCGATGAGAACCGCTCTGGTGCCATACAATCCGTCTAAGCGAACCAGGATGTGAGAGAGTGGCAGACAAAGCGCGCCCGCATAGCTGGTAATTGCATCACATGCACGAGCCAATTCTCCCCGGTAATCCCCATTCCCCACTCCGCTGAAGGTCCCTAACCAGTGGTGGGAGTGAGCTTGCAGGACCGTCGTGCGGGTCCGAGCCATCTCTCCTCGTTTGCGCCCGAGATACGCAGGAGCGCAGACCCGGTCAAAGCGTCGATGAGGAGGGGGAAGTTCGGGAAGGGACGGCAGCGCTCGTTGTCGTGCGGCTTGTTTGGTGCCATCAATGTCGACAATCAGCCAATGATGACCCAGACGATCCCACAATCCACCTGGTGGAAAGGTCTGAGCCGTTCGAACCACGAGATCCTCTTGAAAAAGCATGCGTAATGCCTCGACGGATGGTTGATCCAAAGCGGCAAGAAAGCGACTGAACGTGGAGCGATGAGGTAAGGAGTGCCGATTGAAGAGGGCCATGAAGGGTGAGGCAAACGGGTTCAGCCGCTCGTAAAATGCCAGAAGCGTTGGTTCACCACTCACCGCATATCCCAGGAGCACGCCGACAAAGTCAATGACCTCATAGGTGCCGAATCTTGCGCGTGCAAAACGGACCCGCTCTTCAATGGCTTGCAGCATCCCGGATGTCATCAAGACCTGTGCCACGATGGCGACTTCTGCAAACCAGCAGGGAAGAGTAGGAAGGGATTCTGGTGCAATTTGAATGTCTACCGAAGCATGTGTCATACTACCTTGGTATCCTCCTTAGTTAGGAAATGATGTTTTTTCACCCTTCTAAGGAGACACATTTTTCTCTTTTTTTACAAGCGTTTTCCATCTTTCGCTTGCATTCTCTTCATTACTGCTTGTCTGCTGTCATCTCGTTGCGCATCACGTGGGCCACGCGGGATTGCAATGTTGCCGCCGCTTGCTCCAAATGGGAGATCGTCAAGTGCGGCGTGATGCCGAGATGCAGTTTGTACTCGCGATAGTGCGCGCAGCGACACGCCTGCCAGGAGCGCGTCGGACCTCCCTGCTTGGAGACACGGTAGGCGCTCAGTAGGCGCTCAAACGACCCTGTTGGCCCACAAAACGAAACGAGGCCAACGAAGCCAACCAATCAAACCACGCTGGTGAGTCCGGCAGCAGGGACAACTCCCCTTCTTGTGGACTGATGATGACATAGCGGCCCTGTGCTCCATATTCGACGAGAGGAAGCATGTGCGTCCGTGCTCGCAGTTCTGCTGGCAGAGGCTGCCAGCCTTGGGCTTGAGGTGCTTCTTGCGCCTGTGTTCCCCTCTCGTTTGCGTCCAGGGGGCTTGGCTGATTCCCCTCCATCGTGTGGAGCAGAGGCTCCACGAGGGCGATCTGCCGTTGCTGTTGCTGGACCAGGAGCAGTGCGAGGTGGGTCAGGTGGTCGCACACGGTGGCAAGCCTGCCCTCCAGTTGAGTCAGTTTCTGCTGCAACATCGCAGCTTCTTCTGAGCGAGGTGGGGACAGCTCACCTCCCTGGAGAAGCGTTGCCTCGCGCTGCGCTTCTCCGCTCGGATCAGCTGGAGGGGTAATCGGGCGACGATACAAGACGGCCAATTGATAGATCTGCTCCAGCGTCAAGAGCTTGAGGCGGCTATCAGTCGGCGGGTTTGTTGGCTCGATGCTTGCTTCCGCGAGCCAGTGCCGTAAGGTCTTGGGATCAACCCCAAGCAGTTGACAGCACAGGGTGAAAGGAAAGGTTGCGTTCATGAAACCTCCTTGTGAGAAAACCGGGAAAACAGGGGGAGTTCCCTGGGAATACGCTGGGAATATCCAGGGACCTCCTCCAATACGCTTGCGGTGCCTCCAGACAGCACCGCATGTTATCCTGCCTGGAGGCGACGTTGGGTATGGTAATAGCTGGCCCGACTGCGGTGGCACCATCGCCACCACGACCAGGCCAACAACAACGGGACGTTGTGAGGATGAGGCCAGATCAGTTGTCCGAGCAGGTGACACACTTCAGGCCGAGTCAGTGGAAGCAGGAGGCTCTCCTGTTCGCTCGTCTGAGTGGCTGGATCTCGTGCACAGATCCCGGTCAGAAATGCCAGGGCGAGGAGGACAAGCGTCACGTGCCGGTACCACGCGGTCCAGGTCCGCACCTCATACTGATCAAGCCCCAGACTTTTGCCAGTTTCAAAATCCTCTTCAATGTGCCAACGCGCGCCAATCGCTTCGACCATCTGGGAAAGCGAGGTCCCCTTTGGCCCAAAGACGAAGTAATAGCTTTTGTCCGTCAGATCAGTCAGACTGCGACGAATGAGCAACCAATGCTGCCCATCCTCCTCGCAGCCATGTAACATCGGCAGACAGGCCCAATCAAACCAGCGTGGCCCCTTGGTCCCGCTGCCCATCGAGAGCTGCTGCCAATCCTGGGCTTGGAGCAAGCGCGCTTCGGCTTCTGCTACGGTCATGCGTTGACGCCCATCAGCAGTCTGGATCTCGATGGGTTCGGTGCAGCGCACTGCCAGCACATAGGACATGCGACGCTGTTCGAAGTCGTCGCGCAAGTCTTGATTGCTGCCATAGACCGTATCGGCCACGATCCAGCGGATCGGGATCTGCGCCTGGAAGACCCGTTCAACCATGATCCTTGCGAACTCACACTTTGTGTGAAAATGCGTCGTCTCGGGAATCCCCGCCTCACGACAACGTTGTGGGTCGTTGAACCAACGCTTGGGGATGTAGAGTTCGCGATCGAGCAAGGTGTGTCCAGATGTTGTGACGTAGGAGAGGAAGACGCCGACTTGACAGTTCTCACGCTGTTTGGTCGTGCCACAGTACTGACGGGCGACACCGGCTGATTTTGTGCCGCGTTTGGGAAAACCGGTCTCATCAATGACCAAAATGGCATCTTGATCGCCGAGCTGTTCGAGGACATACGTATGCAAGTCGTCACGCACCAGATCGGCATCCCAGACAGCCCGAGCAAGCAAACGCTGCATCCCATCGGGGCGAGTTTCCCCGGCATGCTCAGCGATCTGCCAACTATTCTTGCGCGGGATATCACTGAGGATGGCTTGCAGGTAAGCCAGAACACGCTGAGAGGGTTCTGGCCGGGCAAAGCGAGGTGCAATGCGGGCATGCAGACGCTCTAATTCTTGGGTCCATTGCACGACATCAGTGATGGTGGTCTTGGTTTCCTGTGGTATGGTAGGAGCGTGATGCTTCATCCCCTTCTTCTTTCACATGGACGACTCTGGATTTTGAATAGACATAGACAGAGTGTCACATCGTGCCAAGGAAGGGAATGAAGCTTTTTGCTTCTTCTCGAATCTCTTCTTGCTGGGGTTAAAAGTGCGGCTGTAGTGGAGCAGCAACCACCTTCTGCTCTCGGTGTTTTAAAGGAGAGGTGGCCGGAACTTGGAGTGAACCCTTTTGTTTCCTAGGGCATGAGAGGAAGTACGTCTCTTCGACGCGTGCAGATGAGCACGCATATGTCCCTGCAACATGTTACTCCTGAGTGTGGCTGCCGAAGATGAGTGTGCATCAGCGATCTTTTTTCAGGAAGTCACTATGACGAAAAAGAGTGCATGTATGATGTGGCTCGCATCTCTTTTTCGGCAGATCCCCATTTCGCGTCTTCTTTTGTGTATGACGATCATCCTCCTGTCTCTCTCTCGTCTCCCTCAATTCTCGACCGACTTCCTCGTCCCAACTGCTGCCCGAAGGTGACGATCGCACCTGCTGCTATTAAAGCAGTACACAGAAACACTTTCCGAAGATTCTCCCAGCGTTTGTTGTGGGCGCTCACATTGGTGTCGTCGGTGAACATGACCATGATCACGTAGGCGGCGATTATGAGTCCAGCGATGGTCAAGCCTACCGTAGCGGCATCCGATTGCAGATTCTTTTCATGGAGGGTGCATGATTTGCCATGCACCCTCTTACAAGGACACCATCTCGAATGTTGTGTAATGGTGCAGAGCAGAAAAACGGGAAGCCAGGCCAGACCTAGCTTCAACCTCTTCCCGTTTCTGTCACTACACAAAAATCGGCATGGTGTCCTTACAAGGATTGCTGAACTACATGAACCCTCTAATAGATCTCAATAAATTTGTGTCTCATCATCAAGAGTATCTTCTGGTGATTTTACACTGAAGAACCTGCCTCCGATACGCTAGATGTAACGCTACCTAGGCCGGTCACATTGCTTACAGGATGTACAGGACTCATTTGGAACTGCGTACTGTTGTTGTGCATGTCTTTTCGCTTCCTCAAGCGTCGAAGCGAAAAATTTTGGATAGTTGTTGGGATCGTTTGTGTTAAGGGTAGACCTACATATTTCAGCTAAATGTGCAAGATTATGTGCTTTCGCACTTCGTTGGCCAAGCCATACATTAACCAGGTATCCTTCTTTCACGTTGTTCATGTAGTGCTCAAAATTTTGCAAGGTGATATCGTCGATCATAATAGCTATCCTTCTTTCTGCTTTGCTAGCTAAAAGGCACAATACATCTTCTGGTCAGAATCACGCTAACAGACCAAAAGAGATTGGAGGAGCACGAATAGAACAAAGCGAGGGATTAGCAGAACATACCGAGGAAGCGAAGTTGATGGAAACAGGCGATATGCAAGATATAAAAGCTTGGGCACTAATTTGGGACACGACCTTCTCCTCGCAGTTCGGTAGAAACCGAAGCTCGCAAAGAGTAGGTCCGCCACTTGCCCTCACTCACACATCCGAGAAACTCGTTGTGGTTGTTGTTTTGACCTTACTCCAAATTTTTTGATAGTTTGTTACCCATCTAATTAGGTAGTAGCAGCAAGAAGGGTAACGGAGAGTGAGTCCGTGCCGTATATTGATCATATCACAGATCGAACAAATGTGGCAAGAAAATGTTGGCTCACTTCTCGGTGTTTTGGAGGAGAGGTGTCAGGATCTGTGCCCTTTTGTTTCCTAGAGCACGAGAAGAAGCACGTCTCTTCAGCGCGTGCAGATGAGCGCGCATATGCACCCGCAACATGTCTCGCCTGAAGTGTGACTGCTGAAGATGAGTGGGCACCATTGGTCTTCTTTCAGGAAGTCACCATGACGAAAAAAAGTGAGCACATGATGCGTCAACGTGCCTCATAGGCTGGATGTGGCTCGCATCTCTTTTTCGGCAGATCTCCATTTCGTGTCCTGCTTTTCTTCATGAAGACCCTGCTCCTGTCTCCCTCTCACGTCTCTCTTGATTCTCGACTGACTTCCTCTGTGCTCTCGCAGACACTTTGGTACAGTACGCGTAGTCCTAGCGTTTAGGGCACGTATATCATCCATCGCAGAGACATTTGGAGGCATGCTTCTCTGGCGATGGTGAAAACCTTCGTCATGGACATCCTCAGGACAGATGCAGTGCGGTGTGTGAGAGAAAGAAAGAAGAGGGACCTTCCATGACCAGTCATCACCAAAACACCAACGCAACCACCACGCATGCAAGCGCAAACCAAGCCAACATCGATTGGACGCGTTTTGTGGCAACTGCCATGTTTGAAGGTGGACAGGCGTTCCTCAAAACCATTAGTAGTGCGGCACCCGGTAGTGATGAAACACAGCTTCAAGCTGACGAGCGTCAGGTGGACCGACGGTTAGCGCAAGCCCTTGACAATGCCAAGCGTGCTCGCACCAATCCCGACCCACACCTGCTGTCAGCGGTACGAAACTGGTCGCGCAAGCAAGCCATCGCCATTCTGCGTGAGAAAGCGACAGGCAAGCCCATTCGGCAAGATTTCTACCAACCGTTTCAATTCGATCTTCAACAAGAGATCTCAACGATGGTCCTTGATCTCCAACTGTTCTTTGAACAGGAAGATGAGCAGCAAGCAGCAGCAGCCAAGCAGCAAGCAGCCAAGAAACGGCAAGAAGCAGAACAAGCCTTCGGCGCAGCATACCCAGTCATTCAGGGCTTGAGTGATGCTGTTTTGAATGGCGAGCAGTCGCGCCAAACCATTTTTGAGTCAGGTCAACAGGCCGCTCAAGAATGGGCAAACAAATATGAGGAGAGTATGAGGGCACGTGAGAGACAGCTTGAAGAGCGTGAACAACTCATCAAGCAGCAAGAGAGTGATGACCGAGCACACCAAATCGCCCTGCGGCAGCTTGCCAAATGGGACGATAGAAATTCCTTTGCCAACACGGTTGTGAGCACGGGAAAAAATACCCTTGGGTGCCTCTTCATCTGGATCTTGATTGTCGTCGGTCTTCTGGCGGCGGTCTATCTCGCGTTTCCCCATCACTAATCCTCACCATTGTAGTTTGGCCAGGAAGGAATATAGCACTGCTGCTCCTTCCCTCGTTGCAAATCCTCTCCTGCGCATCCGGGAGAGGCTTCGCTCGTGCGAAGAAGCAGATCAAGCCTCCGTTTGGGAGCGTGATCTGGCGAGAGGATGAAACGTGTTCACGTTCGCTCCCTTTATGGTTGAGCTTGCTCGTGAGGCGCATTTCATCCTCTCAACGATGCCACTATGTGTTGTCTGATCATGTTCGCTCCCTTTATGGTTGAGCTTGTTCATGACCATCCATCCCATAGCGTTTATTGTGACCATCAAACAACAAGAAGAAGAGTGTCGGGGTTTTCCCCTTCCTCTTCTCTTGTTCCGTTATCCAAACCTTACCCAAATATAGACAGGCTACATTTCGTGTTTGGTTCCTGTTTCAACGACCGTCGTTTCACTTGCTGCTGCCAGCAAGCCAGAGCGCCAATCTCCGCAGGCGTCAATTCCCGTGTAACTCACGGTACTCAATAGGATATCCTGCTGCTGCTAATACTTTCGCTGCATTGTAATCTCGATCTGCTACATAGCCGCAATCGAAACAGACGAAGACGCGCTCGCTGAGTGTCAACGCTTCTCGGATGGTTCCACAACTTGAGCAGGTCTTCGAAGATGGATGCCAGCGACTTACTATCTGTACAGTGCTTCCTGACTGAGCTGCTTTATATTCGATGTGTCGCCTGAACTCAGACAAACCTACATCGGCAATGGCCCGACTCAATCGTCTATTCTTGAGCATTCCAGACACATTCAGGTCTTCTAACACAATCACAGATGGCCTCTCTTCAGGTGACTTGGTTCTCATCACCATCTGAGAGGTCGCTTTGTGCAACGTGTCTTTGCGAATATTGGCAATATGAGCGTGCAATCTGGCAAGTTTACGGTTCGCCTTCTGCCGATTCTTTGAGCCTTTTCCCTTACGAGCGTGTTGCCGTGAAAGTCGTCTGAGCTTCTTCAGGTTCTTTCGCAGCGCTTGAGGATTCTCAATCGTCTCCCCAGTGGAGAGCACTGCTAACGATTTGATCCCCAGGTCTACCCCGATGACAGGCCAGTAGCTGCTACTGGTTCAGGATGTTCTTCTTCCACCTGGAGAGAAATATACCAGCGTCCCGCCTGTTCGCTGACGGTCGCGCTCAGGATTTTGACTCCCCAGGTAGGAAGATAGCCAGGTTCTTTCAAACGCAGCTTCCCTAGACGCGGCAATTGTACCCAGGACTTGCCCACGTGAATAGCGCCCGTTAAACGAAAGCTCCCAATGCCGTGTTTTTTTGATTTGAAACGAGGGAATCCAGGTTTGCCGCGCCACTTGCCCTGTTTCTTGAGGTGGCAACGTTTCCAGAAGTTCTTGAAGGCTTTCTCTAGATCACGTAAACTTTCTTGAGGGGCGCATTTCGAGACGTCGTACATCCAGGGAACATCTGTCTGTTTCAGTGCGTTCAGCTCTTTATGCAGACTGATCGCACTTGGTGTTTTTCGTCCCCCCTCTCGCTCCTCTTGATAGCGACGTAGACCCCAATTGTACGCCCATCGTGCGGCCCCTGCATGCTGAAGACAGGCGGTTTTCTGCACATTATTGAGATCTACCTCAGTTTTGTAGCCACGTGTGAGTCTCATCTGAACATCCCGTTACTGATTTCCTGAAACATATGTCTACCAGGTGTATTCTCTCACTGGTAAGCAAAATCGGTAATGGCAGAAAAGTCTTTACCCCAAATTTGGTCCAAATTAGCGACACATTTTTGTCAATGCGCTTGGGGCCTCAAATCATAGCACAGCAAAAAGGCAGAAGAACTGGAGCTTCGTATGCACAGAGATTTACTGTTTGCTTGGTCTAAGTTGTTTATCAATGTGCTCCGAGTTTTTATGTCGCTAATTTGGACCAAATTTAGGTTTACATATAGCCATGAATGTCCATAGAATCCGAAACAGATTTTACCCCTGTATTTTAGAAGATCGTTGAGCATACCTGATTGAGAGATTGCTCATCCGTTGAGTCTATCTCCTTTCATTGTTTTCGTTTCTTAGTAAATAAGGTGAAATCCGCACAAATTTTGAGGTAAAACTGACAAAATCAGCGCGAAGAGTTGAAATCAACCATCCAGAACCTGGAGAAACCGCTCCCCATCTGGTTTCTTCCATCGATACCTTGTAAATTGGCATCTTTTGAAGCAAGGCACTTGAGGGTAGCCTCAGATTCTCGCGGAAGTATGCAGGATCGGTGTCGTTTTGGCCAAGACGGCATCACGACGGGCGCGAAGACGCGGGTTTCCTTTGGGGAGTGTAAGACTCTAGATACCCTACATGTATATGGAGCGATACGGGAAAAGAGAGCACCGGATGGATCATGGCGAGGTCAGGATCGTGCCATTGTATCCGACGGCGACAAACTGTGTCCCCGACCAGGCAATGCCAGCAAGAGGTTGCGAGGTATCCGAGATCTGAGCCGTCCAGGTGCGCCCATCCGGCGAGGTCAGAATCGTGCCATTCCCTCCGACTGCAACAAACTGCGACCCCGACCAGGCAACGCCATTAAGACCGTACGAGGCACCTGCAGTCTGGGCTGTCCAGGTGCGCCCATCCGGCGAGGTCAGGATCGCGTTACTCCCGACGGTGACAAACTGCGATCCCGACCAGGCAATGCCAAAAAGAGGTTGCGAGGTGCCTGAGGCTTGAGCCGTCCAGGTGCGCCCATCCGGCGAGGTCAGGATCGCGCCATTCCCTCCGATGGCGACAAACTGCGACCCCGACCAGGCAACGCCATTAAGATCGTACGAGGCACCTGCAGTCTGGGCCGTCCAGGTATGCCCATCCGGTGAGGTCAGGATCGCGCTATCCAATCCGACGGCGACAAACTGCGATCCCGAGCAGGCAATGCCAAGAAGAGCGTGCGAGGTACCTGAGTTCTGGGTTGTCCAGGTGATTCCACCCAGCGAAGTCAGGATCACGTTTCCCTCGATCGCGCTTCCCCCGACGGCGACAAACTGTGTCCCTGAGAAGGCAATGCCAAAAAGAGTTTGCAAGGTGCCCACAGTCTGGGTTGTCCAGGCGCTTCCATCCGGCGAAGTCAGGATCGTGTCAAATCCGACGGCAACAAACTGTGTCCCTGAGCAGGCAATGCCAAGAAGAGGTTGCGAGGCGCCCGAGACCTGGGGCTTCCAGGTGGTTCCATCCGACGAGGTCAGGATCGCGCCATCCAATCCGACGGCGACAAACTGTGTCCCCGACCAGGCAATGCCAGCAAGATGGTGCGAGGTGTCCGAGATCTGAGCCGTCCAGGTGATTCCATCCGATGAGGTCAGGATCGTGTCATTGGATCCGACGGCAACAAGCAGCCTCCCTGAGCAGGCAATGTCATTAAAATACTGCGAGGTGCCTGAGTTCTGGGTTGTCCAGGTGATTCCATCCGGCGAAGTCAGGATCGCGCTTCCCCCGATGGCGACAAACTGTGTCCCCGACCAGGCAATACTAATAAGATCGTGCGAGGCACCTGCAGTCTGGGCCGTCCAGGTATGCCCATCCGGTGAGGTCAGGATCGCGCCATCCCATCCGACGGCGACAAACCGTGTCCCTGACCAGGCAATGCCAAAAAGAGGTTGCGAGGTGCCTGAGTTCTGGGGTCTCCAGGTGATTCCATCCGATGAGGTCAGGATCGTGCCATTGCCTCCGACTGCGACAAATTGCGATCCCGACCAGGCAATGTCATTAAGAGCGTACGAGGTGCCTGAGTTCCGGGGTCTCCAGGTGCGCCCATCCGGCGAGGTCAGGATCGCGCCATCCCATCCGACGGCGACAAACTGTGTCCCTGAGCAGGCAATGCCATTAAGATCGTACGAGGGACGCGAGTTCTGGGGCTTCCAGGTGCGCCCATCCAGCGAGGTCAGGATCGTATCTCCGACGGCGACAAACTGTGTCCCTGAGCAGGCAATGCCAAGAAGAGGTTGCGAGGCGCCCGAGACCTGGGGCGTCCACTTGTGGGAAAAGTAGCCGATAGCTCTGTCCCCCAGGAGCGCAAGGAGTGCGAAACCAGCACCAGCACCAGCGCCATATTTGAGAACGTTGAGAAGCGTACGACGGGATAGCTTTCCCGACGAGCTCTGCAACCCCTTGCGGAGAGCTGCTGGGTTAGGCAAATGCGGTGATGGTGGTGTAGGGCTGCTTGTGGTGGCTTGCGAGGAAGGAGAAGAAGGCAGGAGAGCAGGATGGCGCACCGTTTCCTCTCTGAGGATTTCTCTGGCGATCTGGCTGATCCCCTTTACCACATTCACAAAAGCTTCATCCCTGTTTCGCCATGTTGTAATAGGTTTTGCCTCTTCTGGTAATACTTGAAGTGCCCCTAATGGGGTTATCTGCCACTCGACAGGGGCTAAAATAATGGGGATCACCCATGCTTCTCCGCGCTGATGCCGCCCGAGGGCACGCTGCATTTCCTTGTGATAGCAATAATCCGATGCAATAAAAGATTTGCTGACCAGTAAGAGGATGATCTGAGCCTCATCTAAACGAGCATGGAATACTTGCTCCCATATCATACCGGGAGGGATGTTAATATCAGCCCAGAGGGTAATAAGCGCTACTCGTTCGAGAGAAGCGAGTTGCTTTTTGAGTTCATCGAGAAGCTTCCGATCTTCGTGCGCATAGCAACATACGGTCTTGATACTGTTCTCCTGGCTCATGTTCATCTGCTTCCTTTGCTATCTCCCAACCATCTCCCAGATCATTTTCCCCCTGGCCCATCGTTGTCCGGTATTGGGAGTAGTCGTTTTGCGTTGGTCGTAAGAAGGAAGTTTAACCGGGGTGCCAGAATCCTTCGACAAGCGGGCGGCCACCTGCTGCATTTCTGAATGCTCATGGATGGCGGTCTTCGACAGGCGCGTCGGCAGCAGATACAACCGCCGGATACACTCCTGGAAGGCCGGATGCATGGTGCTCTTTCGTTGGTAACTCCCACGAGGCACACAGGCTATCTGGCCTTTTTCGCGAGTTCGTTGGACCAGACGAGAGAGTGTTGAAGGCACCATCCCTGACTCCTTCGCAACGATGGTTTGAGAGGCTCCGGCAAGCACCAGCTCGACAGCACGCAGATTCCGGTGAAACTGCTCCCGTTGTTTCTCCGGCAAGGTGGAGGCATCGACGGTCGAACCGACCATGCTTGTGCTCTGTTCTGGCAAAGCGGTTGCCGCCGAAACTCCAGGAACGTCTGCAAGAAGCGTATCAGGGAGAGGCGGAGGCTGAAGTGCGACAGCATCAGGCGAGAGCAAGGCCAGAGGAAGTTTCCGATCAAGCGTGTGTCGCTCTAGATCAATCAACAGATGCCCTGCTGCCGCACTATCTCCGATGAGTTTCCAGATCGCTGCTTCGACCAGATTCGCAGGCCACCGTCCGGCGAGACGGCTTTCAATCTCCTCGACGCTGGCGACCTCTCCCCAGGGCCAGATCTCTTGCACAGCCAGCACGATCTCCGCAAAGGTGGGAAACGTCTTCCGCCTGACATGCAAGAACACCAAATTGTAGTGGCGCTGTTGGGTAAGCGTCCGTTCCGTGCCAATCCAGAAAACACCTCGTCGGATACGCGCCAGGCGTCGTGCAGCCTCTGCTTTTGCAAGATTGCGATCTTGCCGTTTGTCGTCCTCCATACCTGCCTCAGCGATGAAAAAGGTTCCATTCGAGAGCATGCCTACCGCATCGGGCAAGTAGTCATGGGGCTTTCCTTCAAACGTGTAGCCGATAGCAAAAGGCGCATCCTTGGGGGTGGGGAGTCGGTAGGTCTTTGCAAACGCTGGTCCAATGTCGCCACGCGCATAGCTGACCACCTGGGGATTGTATTCAAGCCACAGAAACAGAAGGAGGCGCTCTTCGAGTTGGCTACAAAACGGCTGGCGGAGAGGAAAAACGGTATCGGTTTTGAGACTGGGAAGCCATCCCGAAATGGAACGACCTGCAATTTTGAACAGATCGATCCCATCAACAACCGGTACAACCACTGGTATCCCTCCTGCCCGGGCGGGGAATGAAGCGCCTCAGCTGCTTCTGTGTTTGCGCCTCGTGTCTCCCATTTACAATGCTGAGAAAAGTATACCAGATGGGGAGCGGTTTCTCCAGGTTCTGGATGGTTGATTTCAACTCTTCGCGCTGATTTTGTCAGTTTTACCTCAAAATTTGTGCGGATTTCACCCTATTTACTATTTCTCTCTGCTGTTCATTTTTTATTCAATGACCCTGCGGAATATGTGTGAATGACGTATTGGGATCAGTCAACGATAGATCCAAGGCAGGAATACCGCTTCTGCATGTAGCACGTGTGAAAGGGAATACCGCAACCTTTTCAGATGCGCCGCGTTTTGATAAACGTGTGACGAAACCGAGATCTGCCGAAGCGTGAGCAACAGTCTCTTACAGCCTGGCAGGCATGTGGAAGATCGGCGAGCGCCAAGAAAAGGAATGGCAATCGTGTGTGTAAACGGAGGAAGCGTTCCAACTTTTTTTCCCTACCCTCCTCCACCCTCCCCCTTGATTCTCCCTCCCTCCCTCTCAGATGCCCCCCTACTCCAGGAGATGTGTCTGTATAGTTGAAGTGAATAGAAAAAAGAAAAGCGGATGAACAATCTGCACCCGGCAGCAATGCCACACCCGTATCGTCGTTTTCCCTCCTGCTGAAAGAGAATGGCGATGATACAAGCATCAGCAAGCTAACATGAACGCGTGTGATTGTTGATGGGCTGAAATGAGGATTGTAGGGCATTCATAGTTTCTATGAACGAACTCTCTTGATGATCAGCACAGACTGTTTTGTTTTTTGTAGGTGATAGCAGTGGAAGAGGATTTTCTATAGGCGGGAATGTTTTAGGAAAGAGATGCTATAGATCGTGCCTTGTATATCGAAAGTGGGAAAGAGGGTCTCTGTAGGCGGTAACTCTGTACGTTGCATTATGGAGATAGCAAAAAGTATTAGAAGACACTTGGTAGGCTGTATCAGTAAAGCGTCTCGTGTTTTGTGTGGTATGCGCTTTGTTCTCCTTGTTTGCCTTGTTCGTATCTCTCGTCATCCATGGCTTGATGTGATCCAGCGATGGTGTCGGCCCGAGAGACGCTGCTCATTGGAATAGCGTGTCTGTTGACGTGATACAAAGTATTATCTAGAAAAGGCTGCATTCCCATTCTTATCGGGAAAATGAGCTCTTTTTTGAGAAAAGAAGCATCGTAGGGAGATTTTTTGTGCTTTTTCCAGAGCGGTGATAGGTGTGTCTTACAGATGCCCATCTGTGCTTCCTTTGGGAGGTAGAGAAGGAAGGATATACATATGTCAGTAGATATCAATCAGTTTCTCCAAAATGTCCAAGTGGCACTTGCCAATCAGCAATATCCACATGCGCAATTTCTGGTAGCGTATGCCATCAAAATTGCGAAGAAGGAAGCCTCCTCTCCGATACTTTTGCCTCTTGATGTCAGTATCGGTTTGCATCGTGGGCGTGTTCGTGGAGAGAATGAAGACTGTGTTCTCGCATTGCAGGGGGTATTACCTGCTACTCAAGAGGCCTTCGGGCTCTTTATCGTCGCCGATGGAATGGGTGGCCATGCCAATGGTCAAGAGGCAGCACACATAGCGATCCAGACCATGTTGGACTATGTCTTTCCTTTTCTTGTGGGCGATGCTTTTCCATCAAATTGTCTGTCTACGCTGTCTGAAAGTATTCACCAGGCCAATCGTGCCATTTACGCACGAAACCAATCGATGGAGTCTCAGTTGACAGGGAACAGCCTGGCATTTCCCCGCTCTCAAGGATCTATGAGTACCTCCCAAATAAGCCGTATGGGCACAACCACGACGGCTGTGCTTCTTTTTCGTGAGGTTGCCTATGTTGCGAACGTCGGTGATAGTCGCACCTACCTGTATCATCAGTCTCTTCACGCTCTGAAGAAGATTACACAGGATCATTCCCTGGTTGCTCAACTGCTCGCTGATGGCCTCCTTCAAGAAGAAGACATCTATAGGCATCCTCAGCGCAATCAGATTACTCGTGCAGTAGGAGTCACCCCCTCGGTTGATGTCGATACCTTTGTTGTTCCTTTGTATGGAGACGAAACACTGCTGCTTTGTAGCGATGGGCTCTGGGAAATGACCCGCGATCAGAAGATCGAAGAGGTTCTGTCCTCTTCTTGTTCGAATGCTTCGCTTCTGGCAGACCACCTTGTGCAGATGGCCAACGATGGCGGTGGGGCAGACAATATCGGATGTATTGTCGTCCGCTTGCCCCAACATAACGACGTAAGTGCGATGGAAACGATACGTATGGAACCTCTAACGGCACATGAGAGCGCGGTCCACCTTTCATGATTTTCACGATCGAAGCTCTCTCTACTCAGATCGTTTTTCAGCAATGCAAGTGACAAAACGAGGAGGATGGTATTCATGATTTCTTTTGCTCATCGCATTGATCTCTTTATGGTGCTCGGGATGACTCATACTGGTCAACGTGGGAGCGTTGTGGCCTGTGTGAGATCATCTGTTCTCCAAGGAGGAGAGTGGCGAAAGGGAGGGCAGGGATGACTCTTTCATCACCAGGGTCCATACGTACGCTCAGTGTCTATCAAACAGCCCTCGTTGCGATACGCGCAGGTATCAGTTTCATCCCGATCCAGGCTGATGGCAGTAAGCGTCCAGACTTGCAAAGCTGGAAAGAGTTTCAACGACGAGTGCCAACGCTGCAGGAGGCGAGAATCTGGTTTTATGGGAAACAGCGTGGGATCGCCTTTGTCACTGGTGCCGTCAGTGGCGGTCTCGAAATGCTGGATTTTGACTCTCATGCAGCCTATGAAGAGTTCATTGCACATATGCATCTTGAAGGCTTGACCTGGCTTTTAGAGAGAATCGAGCAAGGATATAAGGAATTTTCTCCGAAAGGAGTTCACCTTTACTATCGGTGCGCATTGATCGAAGGAAATAAGAAGTTGGCTCAGTGTTCACTCCAAGAGCCACCATGGGTCATCAGCAAAATTGAAACGCGAGGGGAGGGAGGGTATAGCATTGGAGCTCCTTCGTGTGGGCGCGTGCATCCAAGTGGGCAACCCTATCAACTCGTGGCAGGCAACCTTGCCACGATTCAAACTATTGCGCAAGAAGATCGAGCGGTCCTCTTATCGGTTGCTCGTATGCTTGATGAAATGCCTGTGAAAGAAGAACAGCATCCAAGAGATGCCAATCGGTCATACAAAAAATATCAAAGCCAGCACGGAGAGCGTTTACCCGGTCACGTTTTTAATGAACGAATCACCTGGGCCGAGATACTCGAACCACATGGGTGGACGAGGGTTACGTCGATTGGGAATGAAGATTTCTGGCGCAGGCCTGGCAAAGATCGCGGGATTAGTGCCAGCACCAATTATGAAGGCAGCGATTTCTTGTATGTCTTCTCAACCTCAACGATCTTTGAGCCCCGTGTCGGGATCAGCAAGTTCGCTGCCTACACCTTTCTAGAACATGGAGGGGATTTTTCGGAAGCAGCAAAAGCCCTTGTCGCACAAGGATATGTCGATGAACGGAATGATCATGACCCGACATCTGTTGACTACGGTTCCTGATGTCCTGATACACGCTCTGTATCAGCAGGGGCAGTATGGAACAGCAACATCTCTGCCCTCACCTTGTCGTTCGCACTCACAGTAGAGGATGATCATCGTGGCAGTGGAAAGAACGCTGCTTCATCCCTACCCTATTCCAAGGAAAGAAGAAAAAACAATGGAAACAATGATGATTTCTCTCGCACAGTTCCTACGCTCTGCCCCGTGCAGACATCTCCTTGTCATTGTGCCGCCAAAATTGAAAGCAACGTTGCTTAAAGGCTGGCAGCAGAAGCCCGCAGATGGGTTGACACACATCGAGCAGTTCTCTGTAACGTTCTCACCGCAGTATGCTCAAGATGCAGACATCTGCATCGCGAGTATATTCGATATCCAGGTTCAGATCGGTGTTGATCGTACGCTGCCATTCTACAGGCTGTTTGATGTCGTTGTGCTTGGCGATGCTGATGCAGCGCATGGTCCTGTTTGGCATCGAATTATTGAGGAAATATTCCCCATGTTGGGTACCCGTGTGCTTCCATTGTCTCTCTTGTCAGAAGAAAGAGGGATACTGAACGAGATGAAAGAATAGCAGGCCATCATCCCTTTTCGTCTTCGTTTCTGCTCAATTGTCTCCATCCTACTCCATGATTCTCTTTTCTTGCTCCATCTTTTTACCTTGTTTCGTTTTTGTTTTCTATCGTTGCCGCTTGTTTTCCTTCGTGTTGCATACAAGAAATCTGCTGACACTCTTCGTGCTTCGTGCGAAGTTGTGAGCAGATTTTTGCTGTAAAGGACAGGAGGAAACGAGCGCATTCAAGGAGGATACCATGCAACAGGTTTTCTTGACCGTCGGAACGACGTTTTCCTCTCTCGATCTCGCCTCACGCTATCCTGAGTATCAGATCATTGTGTGTCAGCGAGGAGAACAGGCCCTTGATACGCTGGCACAATTGAAGCAAGTGCAGATTCCCATTGTTCTGTTCTTAGTGGATCAGCAATTACTCGATATGAAAGGCGTTTGCTTCCTGGAGCAAGCCAAAGCGTTGGCGCCGACAGCGAAATGTCTGATAGTGACTGATCAAACGAAGGAGCCTCTTGGCGTCCTGCACTTCAAGGTTGATGCCATTCTTCGCACGTGTGTTCCGCCAGAGGACTTTTTCTTTCCAGTTCTTGATGCATTACTCAATCAGGGGGTGAGGCAAGGGCGTGAGACCACGTTCTCACCACTCTTTCACGGGATTCGTGTCATCGGACATCGGTGGTCAGCTCACTCTCACCAGATGAAGGATTTCCTGGCGCGTCATGCAATTCCTTTCCAATGGGTGGATCTTGAAGCGCATCCAGAAGATACGCAAGCTTTCATGCATGGCGAAGATCATCCAGCATTTCCCATCATTCAATTCTCCGATGGAACGTGGCTTTCTCAGCCAACGCCTGCTCAGATCGCAGAAAAAGTCGGCCTTGCCACACAGAGCGAGATCCCTTTTTATGATCTGATTATTGTTGGAGGGGGACCTGCAGGACTTGCAGCGGCTGTTTATGGGGCCTCGGAAGGACTCCTGACGGCGGTGATTGAACGGGATGTACCGGGCGGTCAGGCTGGGATGAGTTCTCGCATTGAGAATTATCTGGGTTTCCCGATTGGTTTACCAGGGTCCGAGTTTGCCATTCGGGGGAGTGCTCAGGCGGCGCGCTTGGGGGCTCATATCCTCTCACCTCAAGAGGTCAATGCCATTCAAATAAGAAGAAGAAGATCTCCATGTGCGATACTGAGAGTAGAAAATGTAACTCATTTAGTCGAAGCAAGGAGACCTTCTTTATGCCTTTTAGGTTACAGCAGATTGACCCAGATAGCAAGTTTTGCCAGCACCTGCAGCTGCCATTTCTGGAACGGTGCTACCCGCGTGAACTGGTCGGTGAGGTGTTGAGTCAGTGTCAAGCCTGGGAGAAGCGCGAACGCAAGCTCAGTCAACTGGTCATGGTCTACTATGTGATGGCCTTGTCGTTGTTCCGTCAGTACAATGTCACCGACGTGTTTGCCCATCTGTGCCGTGGCCTGGAGTGGCTCTGGCCCGATTCCCATCTTGCGTTGCCGACTGGGGGGGCCTTGACCGCACGCCGAGCGAGCCTGGGCAGCATCGTCATGCGTCGGCTCTTCCGCCAGTGTTGCCGGCCGCTGGCCACTGAACGCACCAAAGGAGCCTTCGCCTTTGGCTTGCGACTGATGGCCATTGATAGTACATTGGATGAGGTTCCTGACTCGCCGACCAATGCCTTGCATTTTGGTCGCCTCACTTCTGGCAAAAGTCAGTCTCCCTATCCCCAGGTGCGCTGTATGTATCTGGCCGAAGTGGGCACCCATGCCATCGTCGATGCGCTCTTTGCCCGCTGTAAAGCCAGCGAACAAAGCATGGCCTGGGCTCTGCTGCGCTCGCTCCATGAGGGGATGCTGCTGCTGGCCGATCGCAATTTTCCCTCGATCAACTGGTTGACGGCCGTCGAGCACCAGGGGGCACATCTGCTCTGCCGACTGAAGGCAGGCATCTTCACCCAACGCAGTTGCACCCTGGCTGACGGCAGTTACCTGGTCAATCTGCGACCCAAAGGCAAAAACCAACCACCTTTGACGGTCCGTATCATTGAGTACCGTCTTGAGCCCTCGGTGGCGCGTGAGCTGGCCGACTTGCCCACCTCACGGACCTCGGACCGGGCCAATCCCTCGAAGGTGCATCGACTGGTGACCACGTTGCTTGATCCCCAGCAGGCTCCGGCCCTGGACCTGATCTGCCTGTACCATGAGCGTTGGGAGATTGAACTGGCTATTAAGGAAATGAAAATTCATCAACGACTCAGCCCGCAGCCCTTACGCAGCAAAACGCCGGAGTTCATCTATCAGGAGCTCTACGGCCTGGTGATGGCACATTATGCCATCCGAGCCTGGATGCATGAAGCGGCCCTGCAAGGGGATCTGGATCCTGATCGTCTCAGCTTTACGCATGCGCTGCAGACCCTGGATACGGCGTTCTATGAGTTCTCGGTGGCGACCAAGGAAGAGCTGCCTCGCCAGCAAGAACGCTTGCTTGCCGATCTGCGGAACCCCAAGAAATTGCTGTCTCCTCGCCGCTTGCGTTTCTGTCCGCGTGTGGTCAAAGGCGTCTCTTCCGCCTTCTATCGTCAGCAAGACAAATATCACTCCGTATGCTTCAAAAATACCACCTTTCGCGACATTATTCTTATTTGAATGGCATTGACCTCAAGAGGTGGTAGGGATTCGGATTGCAGATCCTTATCGGTATGTGACGCTTGCAAGCGGAAGAGAGATTGGTTGTTATACGCTCTTAGTAGCAACAGGTGTCGCCTATCGCACACTTGCGGTGCCTGGCTTGGACCGACTGACTGACCGTGGGGTCTATTATGGAGCGGCTATGACGGAGGCATCTGCGTGCGAGGGCAAACAGGTCTTTGTTGTTGGTGGGGCCAATTCGGCTGGGCAAGCTGCATTGTACTTTGCTGATTATGCCAAGCAGGTCTCCATTCTTGTACGCGGAGAATCACTGGAGGCAAGTATGTCATCCTACTTACTTCAGGAAATTGAACTCCGGGACAATATCGCTGTCCAAACGCAAACAGAGGTTGTTGGTTGCTTCGGAGAGGAAAATCTCGAACGACTCTGTTTGCGTGAAAGTTCAACAGGAACAGAACGTAGTGTCGAGGCTTCCGCTCTCTTCATTTTTATTGGTGCCGCTCCGAAGACACAGTGGCTCCCCGAAACCATTGCACGTGACCAGGCAGGTTTCGTCCTGACTGGAAGCGATGTGAAAGCGCATGGATGGTCGCTTGATCGTGATCCGTTCCCTTTGGAATCCAGCGTCCCAGGCATTTTTGTGGCTGGAGATGTTCGAGCCGCGTCTATCAAGCGGGTAGCATGCGCAACCGGTGATGGAGCGGTCGCCGTTTCATTGATTCATCAATACCTTCGCGCCGTGCGATAACGCTGCCTTCCCTATCATCTCTCTCCCTGCCATTCCGCTTACTTTCATCTCCGATGGCTCCTTGTTCATCATCTTACCCGTGTTTTCCTTCTCTTGCTCGTCTGTTGTGCTCCACTTTGTCTAGAACACGACAGACGAGCCGAGCAGATTAAGGAGGATCATATGTCTCGGAAGAACTCAACGCGTAAGTCTCTGCATAATCAGCGTCGTGCTTCTCGTGTCAAGCAGCCTGTTTCGGTGCCGCAATTAGAAAACCGTTGGAATTCCTTACATTTGCATCCCGAAACCAAAGACCATCTTGCACATATTCTCCAAGAAGAAGGTGTGGAAATTACTGTGGCGGCGACAACGGCCCTCATCCTGGAACTCAAGCGTGAGGAGCAAAACATGACTCGTTCGCTGTGGGGCTGGGTAATAGAAGAACTGCGCCTGCTTTTTCTGGAGGAAGGGTGCCAACATCTCATCGAGTCTGGCCGGCTGATCATCGATGTTCTCCTGACATGGAACATCGTGTGGGGTCCTATCTTCGTGGCACATCTGGTTCTCCCACTGCTTGCGTTGGGATTGCTTCCTATTACCCTTTGTCTGCTCCACGTTCTCCAAAAGCACCGCGCATCTGGACGTGCGTAGTCAAGCTTGATGGAGCATGCTACGAAGGGCGTGGCTTCATCTTATCCTCATGCTGTTTTTCTCTCCAATACGCTGATGAGTTGTGCTCACGTGAGGTGAGCAGATGAAGGAGGATCACATGTCTCAGAGGAACTCAACACGGCAGGTAGACGCAGCGACTCGGACGATGATGGGAACGAAACAAGAACTTCAGGAACGCTGGAAACATCTGGAGTTGAAACCAGCAACGCTTCTCCATTTGCAGGAATTGCTCGATCGTCGCGGGGTTACGGCTGCTGTCACGGTGACAAATGTCCTTGCACGGGAGAAGAAACCCAAAATGGCTGACATAGGGATGGAATGGAGCTTTGAAGAACTGCGACTGATTTCTCTTGAAGGGATTCGCCCACATCTCGTTGACCTGATTCGTGTTGCTTTAGAATCTTTCATGGCTTGGCACTTCATCCATGTGCCCGAGAGCGCACTTGGTGGGATGGTTGAGATTGTTCTGGCAGTGCTCTTTTGCGTGGTTGGCGTGGGTGCGATCTGTTTTACCTGTCGATGTCGTAGCAAAAAACAGACCCCTCGAAACCGAAACAAACGACCTTCGATGATGGCTCGCTTTGGAGGTGTCCTCCGTATCTCTCGCCTGAGAAAGAGCTAAATCTCTTCCCCTTAATGCCTCTTCGCGTTGATCTGTTTTCTCCTCCATTCATCGAGGGAGGAGATTCCAAAGCACTTCACCTTTGCTCGTATACTCTGACCTGATCTCAATATGGCGACGCTCATCAAGAGCGTCGCCATTCTTTTTAGCGAAAGGATTTGCATCGGTATGAAGACATTCTCTCTCCCAAGGCAGTGTGGAAATGTTGTTGCACTTGCATGGAGCCCAAATGGTCATCTCATAGCGGCCGCCTGCGAAGATGGCACAGCGATTGTCTGGCATATCCCATCTGGCGAAGTCGTCTTCTGCCGCCGCCTCATAAGGACCAGGCTCTTAACCGTGACCTGGACTGAAAATGGTCATTGTCTCGTCCTTGGGAGCGAAAATAATACGCTCACCGTCATTCAAATTCGTGATGGAACCCTCGTTCTCTCACAGATGTTTGACGCTCCTGTCAAAAAGATTTCCTTTGCACCGCGAGGAAGACGTTTCCTTGTTGCCGTTGGAAAAACCATCTTTATGTACGATGACCAATGGCGTGCTCCTCTCCAGATCATTGGGCCTTCTCCTGTTCTTGATGTCGCATGGTCTCCTACTGGCGGACGCTTTGCAGCCGTGTGTTGTGATGTGTTTGTGTATAATGTGTTGCGCAGACGAACAGTTTATACCCTCACTGATGTGGACGTGTGCGAACCGTGCTCTGTTGCCTGGAACGTTAATGGAAAAGACGTGGCGATAGGCACAGCCAAAGGAACTATCCAGATCCATGATGGTTCGACAGGACAGCGATTTACCACCTATTCGCTGTCTACTCACCGGATCTCACATCTTTCTTGGGGGAACCCCTGTCTGGCTGCACTCGACGATTGTGCGGAGATGACGCTTTGGGATCTGCTCCCACGGGAGCACAGTGGTATATTAACGCAACGCTATCCCTCTGTACAACGTGCGTTTGCGTTTTCTCCGAATGGAGAACACATCGCGACTGGCACGCGGCAGCGCATTTGTATCGCATCAGCAGGGTAATCTCCATCTCTATGCAGAAAGGGCACTTCAATGATAGAACACGTTTTCGGTGGTAGCCTCAAAGCCCAAGGAGATGATCACGGGATGATTTCTGTTCGACAGAAGCCACCTGGAAGACTTCTCTGGAGTTCACAGGGACGGCATGATGGACACTGCAAGAGTATTACCGCTCTTGTCTGGTCACCCGACGGGCGGTATCTTGCCTCGGGGAGTGCAGACACCTGTCAACTACCTGCTATAATGAACACAACAACAGAGAGAGGTAGTCATGCACATGAGTGACCAAAAGAAGAGCTATACTCCTGAATTCAAATTGAAGGTGGTCCTGGAAAGTCTCCAGAGAGATACAACGCAGGAAGCCGTCTGTAAACACTACGGCATTTCAAGTTCTATGCTTCACCGATGGAAAAAAGAATTCCAGACAAAAGCTGCTGATATTTTTGCAGATAAAAGAGATCCTAAGCAGAAAGCGATGGCTCAAGGATACGCCCCTGGGGAATCGCCCGATGATTTGAAGAAGATCATTGGAAACCTGACAGTGCAGAACGAAATCCTAAAAAAAGTACAGGGGCTGTTGGGCAACTAACGACGGTCCAAAAGGTGGAGCTAGCGCACCAGCTCTGTCATCCCAACGGCCCCTATGCAAAAAAGCACGTTGCCGAGGCACTCGGTTTGGCTCGTGGCTCCCTGTATATCCAAAGAAAACAGGCGCAAAAAGATAAAAATGTTGCGAATGCTATCGAAGCCTGGCATGAAAAAGACGATACCATGGGGCATCGCAAGCTCGGAAAGCTCCTGCATATGGGGAAAAATCGTGTGAAACGAGTGATGAAGAAATATGGTATCGCTGCACGGAGAAAGAGAAGAAAGTACGTCTATCCGGGAAAAGCGAAGAGCACGGTGCCCAATTTACTGCGCCATCCTGAAAAAATCCCCGAGCAATTCGTGCAACAGGTTGGCCGAACTTCCGATCAGGCTGCTCTTCCTGGTCTGGAAGAAGTCCTGTTCTCTGACATTTTTGAGATCAAACTGGCTGACCAGAGCAAAGTTCGTGGCTGTTTTGCGCTTTGGAAACGGACCCGGCACATTTTCGCTCTCGCATTTGAAACCCATATGCGTGCCGAGCTGGTGGTGAACACGATCAACCTGATCAACGATGCGATCCCTCAGGCTATCTTTCATTCGGACCAGGGAAGCCAATTTGGAGCAGAGGTAACACAAGCAGCTTTACTTGAAAAGGGATTCCTTCGTTCTATGAGTCGAGCAGGAACTCCAACCGATAATGGCTATGCTGAACGATTTGTCGGGCAATTTAAGCTCTCGGTTGCCGAGCGTCGACGGTATGAAAATCTTGGAGTCTTTCTTCAAGCCTCAGAGGATTGGATCAATTTTTATAATGAAGTTCGGCCTCATGAGGGATTGAACGATCTTTCACCGGATCAGTATGCACAAGCGCATGGGCTTCCAAAGGCCGGGAAAATACGGTTAACTACCGCACCGAATCGTATTTCTGTACAGGCAAATGCGGCATTGGCGGCCAACAGTGTACCATATTGACGGAAGCCGTCAAGGATCGCATTCGCTTTTTCCCTTGACGGCTTCCGTCAATATGGTATGGAAAGTGCGCACCAATTGCAAAGCAAAAAAATGGTTTTTGCTCCATTTCGTGATCAGATTCGTCCTCCGTAAATACCCATCATTGGGTGTCTATGGAATTGGGTACTTGACATTCGACAGTCGTCTGCGCTCTTGCTTGGTCTCCTGATGGCCGCAGCATTGTCTCTTCTGCTGATCGTGAAAATCCTCACCTCTGGATACCTTGCCTTCCTCCCCGACGCTGACCAAACTCTCACGGGAATAGCCATCCCCTTTCTCTCTTCCGCATCGTATGAAACTGAATCGGAGAACAGTATGTATTGGATACGAGATCCTCCTGCTTCCCTTCAATCCATACCATGGCCTCTATAACAAGGTTTACTGTTCCATCAGACGAGCCTATCCCCTTTTGTTCGACAGTATTCCTTTGCTCGCCGTCTCGTCGTTTCGCTTGATTACTTGACTCGTACGGGAGACGTATTCGGCACGATCTTTTGATACGTGTTGCGGTCTCACCTGTACTCATGTGTTCCATCGCCTACTGGTTTGCCCCTTGTCTGCGTAGAAGACAAGGGGTTTTGTTGTGTCTCTACTGCTGTGGACTACAGTGATAGAGGGAATGGAGAATTCATATGACCCCAGCTATCGAAATCCTTAAAGGGGGAGATGGTGTTCTTGAGCGGCCAGATCAGCTCAGTCAGCTTCTTTGTAACGCCTTGTTTGACAAAGGAATTCCACTCAATGCGCTTGAGTATCTTCTCGACGAGCGTCTGCTCGATGATCAGAAAAGAGCTTCTACTCTCGGGCAGCTCATCGGACATTTTATGATGCGAGCTCCTTACTCCTCTTCCTCCCAGACTTTGCGACTGGCTATTCTTTCAAGCGTGTTTTGTGAGCCAACTGCTACCTACTACGGCACAGCTCAGGAAAATGTACAGATCGATGGGAGTGTGATGGATAGCTTTGATAGCTCTGGTTATCGAGACAGTATTAGATATGGATCTGCCAGTTCCTTTTCGTTGCAAGGTTTTCGCCTGCCTGCCCACCACTCCCATCTGGTACAAACGCCTATCCTCGTTCTGGGGGCAGGTGCCGCTGGGACACTGATCACACGTACCTTAGTCAATGCCGGATACCAACATATTCACGTCCTTGATGATCGAGGCCACTATGGAGGTATCTGGAACCAGAAAAACGTCTACAATGGTTCTCGAAATAATCCCATTCCGCTCATGTATGAGCAGTTTCGGGTAGAAGCAGCACCAGGCATGGGACACGAGATCACCTCGTTTTTAGCCGATCTTGCCGATCCTGCGCGTTCCTTTGGCCTGCCTGCTCTTCCAGAAATTCAGAAAGCCAAAGTTCTTCACGTGTTTCCAGGGGACCTTACTCATCAGGTTGTTTTTCGCGACGAACGTGGTGAACAGCACCTGGAAGCACCTATTGTCATCAACACGATGGGGCTGGGAAAACCACTATCACCATCACGCAATGGGGTGATGACGACCGATATTCCTGCATCTGCTGCTGGCAATCGTTGGCAGCAGGTGCTTACATTGGAGCAGATGAAGAAACTGCAAGGCAAAATGTTGGTTTTTATCGGACTGGGAAACTCTACGGCGGAAATGTTGGTACAAATACAGCACTACATACAAGCTGGACTTGACTTGCGCTATAAGGTGCTGACTCATTATCCAGAAGAAGTGTTGCGCTCTCCCAATTATCCACGGCATGTGAATGGCCAGATTCAGCAGCTCTATCGGGATATTGATCGCCCGAAACTTACAAAACTGGCTGGTGATCTGGAGCATATCGAACGCGCCTTTACACAAGCACGGGATAGTCGCGATCCTGATCGCGAGGAAATCATCTCCTCGGTCACGTTCTGGACACTCGAACAGACCGAGGAGCGCAAACAGATGAGGGTTCGGCTTGCTGATGAGACTGAGCACGTCTTTGCCTACGACCAACTCTACACGCTTATTGGCTATGGACATGCGAAAGAAGAGTTGGAAGCGCTGGGTATGTGGGTCACCGATGACTACTTAGGGACCATTGCCTCTGATTACGATGGCGAGATCCAGCGTCTGCCTGGGGCTCCTAGTCGGATGCGTCTCTATCCTGGCTACTTCGCTCTTGGAGCGCTGCTTCGAACGCCTCAGAATCCGAATGCACTTGTGATCCCTGGAATGCTCTATCGTTTGGCTGATCAATTCTCAAGTATCGTTTTTCGTTCCATTGAGTATGCCATGCGACAGGAAGCTTGCGATCAAGCGTTCTGCTCCCTCAATCGTGAACGGAGCGTTGCCAGGTCTTCCACTGATGAATAACGTCCTTCCATCGTTTTGCAGGCATCTGAGAAGCATGCGAATGATGATCAGGTGCATCTACCACGTTCTTGCTGGATACAGACTGAAATTCCTCGCATCACTTTCTTGCCTGGTACATCTCAGGTCGTTCAGCATCTGTTTTGTCATTGTATTCACGGTTCTATTGATGAACTGTTGAGAAAGAAAAGGAAAAAAACTCATGACTCAAGATGAAAAAGAAGCGTTCTTTAGCGAAGCGTTATTAACCGTTCATGAAGTCGCACGCCGCTTACGCGTTGATGACACAACCGTACGACGTTGGATAAAAAGTGGCACGCTCCAAGCCATTTTGCTCCCTCATCAAGGTGCAAGGCAGTCGTATCGGATTAAACAATCAACGCTTGATGCGTTGCTGGCATCTGACCAACCGTTTCAGTAAATCCCACACACCATTTTCACTTCCATGTGGAGGAGCTGCTCTTCATATGTCTATTGACCGGTAGCAGAGATTGAAATGTCTCGTTTTTGAGCTGTTCTCTCCCATCTTGCCTCCCGAAAACAGATGGGAGAAAGGATGAATCGTTCCCATGATTGCTGTTTGTATCCACTGTCCACCGTGGCCTCGTTCACCCCCATCCTGCTCGTTCCTTCTCTGCGCAGTTCAGGCTGCGCTTTTTTTCTTGTTTGAACGTCTATCCATCGTGTTCACACGCAAGGAGTGAAAGAAAAATGAGCCATATCGAAGAAGGAAAAACAAATCTCGTCTTTAACGAACTGTCTGTATTACTCCGACAGGGGAACCAACAGGCAGTGACACAACATCCCTGTATGAAACTCCTCCATCAGGCGGTTCTGTTGGCCGCAAAGCAATATGACGGTGAGGTTCTATCCTCCTACTACGACTATTATGGACAAGAGCAACCAGCGAATACCGGCCTGGCATTGCATATCCCTGTACGACCTGGGAAGCCGGAAGGAGAGGCGCTTCCTCGTGGCATCGGGCTTGTAGTCGATGAGCAAACGGGTGCTCTGAAATTCTTTGGCGATCCCTGGGATGTTGATGAGCGCTTCTATCAGCAGGTGCAACAGGTGATTGTGCAAAAATACACTGCCCTGGCCCACATGGCAGTGCTCAGACAGATGAATTATCAGGTCAGTACGCAACAAGTTGAAGGCCAAATCACGATCACTGGAGGAAGCTATGCTGCCTAAAACTATTCATATTGTGGTGAAAGAAGGTGGGTCGTACGAGACCGATTTCAGCAACTTCACCGGAACTGACTGCCTTGCAGCAGGGAAACAGATGCACACCCTGCTTGCCCAATTTGGAGTGCTGGTCGATCAGACCGACATTACCCCAAAACCAGAACTCTTAGCGGCCCAAGGGGTGCAGCAGGAACTGAGTGCTGATCTTGAGACGAACCACAAAATACAAGCGGAGGGATAAGATGACAGCAGACGAATTGCTTTTACAACTTCCACAAGGATGGAGTGGTATCGATGGGGTTGATCAGCGGCAGGCGGATACAGGAGGGCTTTGCCCTCTTGCACAATCACTCCATGTCTTGTTGGAAGCCGATGCATCATACAAGATTGGAACCTGCGAGCACTGCGTCCTCTGGGAGCATGGACGACCGGATCGGGCGTGGGATGCCGATGGGGACAAGGAGCTGGACTTTGATCGCAATCGGTACTTTGCCCTTCTCACAACGCTCGGCATTGTTATGACCGACCGTCAAGCGTACGTTTGTCCCTGATCCACTCACGCCTGCAAGCATGTGAGTGAAACAACGAATCATTGTGTGTGGAGACCGGGAAGATGGCTTTTGGCCACTTTCCCGGTTTTTGTGTTGAAGGAGTTTCTCTGATGATGGATCAATTATTCTTCTATCGCGCCATGGGGAGAGCGGAGCTGGTTGTGCTGATGGAGGTAGGAAGATGAGTAGAACGACGATAGATCTGACTATGCAGGAGGCATTGCCTGCCTGGTACCGCGAGTTCAGCACATTGTTTGGAGCAGGTGCTGGTCACTGCTTCATTCTTTATGGAGATGTCCATGGAGTGACCTCTATGAGAGGGGCATCGCAACTGCGGTTCATGCAGGGTATCCTGCATACGGAGCGCCGTAATATCATCGCGTATTATCACCGTGCCATCGGGATCACGTTTCCTCTTCCCTCTATGCGTGCTGATGCGCTGGCTCTTTTAGGATCGGATTGGACATTGCCTCCGTCTGATGATGATTTCTCTGCGGCCTTAGATGCTACTGGCATCACTGTACGTACGGCATCGCAGGGGGATGTATTCAGTAGCGCGCGGCGTCCACGAGAAGCGCTCGCCGTTTTAGAATCTCTGATTCGCGCAGGAGGGCCAGAAGAGAAGGGGCGCGTCGCTATTATTCTGGACGGAGCGGATCTCATCTGTCCAGCAACAAGTAAGGCCGTCATGAGAGATGATCAACTCTCGATTTTAGCAACACTTCAGTATTGGGGACTCGATAGTAGCCTGGGCAAACAAGATAATCCTGTGTTTCTTCTGACTCCCCGACTGAGTGACCTTCATCCCGACTTACGTATGAGCGGAAGTGGATACAAGGTGATCGAAGAGTCATTGCCAGATGAACAGACGCGATTATCTTATATCCGTTGGTACTTAGAAGATCACCGCAGAGAGGACCCGATTGCTCTGATCGATCTCACGAGAGAAGATCTTGCACGAAACACGGCAGGGCTTGAGCTCAGACAGGTCGAGGACATTTTACTGTTAGGAGCCAACAATGGAAATGAACGCGAGACGACAGGGGGCACAGGGGTTACAGGGGTCACGCGCCTTCTCGTCAAAACACGCAAAGATGCGATTATTCGCCAGCAATACAGCGAGGCTATCGTTATGCTCGATCCCTTGCCTGAAGGGTTTGCTGGCCTTGGGGGAATGGAGCAACTCATTGATTTTACAAGGGAAGAAGTCATAGCTCCGCTGCGTGAGGGATGGCGTCGAGACGTGCCGAAAGGTATTCTGCTGGTTGGCCCTCCTGGCAATGGCAAAACGCGCTACGTTGAGGCGGCGGCCAAGGAGCTTGGCTATAATGCCCTCTCTTTGCGCATGGCGACGATTCTTGGTGGGGTAGTAGGCACATCCGAACGCAATCTGCAGGAACTGTTTGATGTTGCCCGCAGTCTCGCTCCAACGATTCTCTTTATCGACGAAATCGACCAGACGCTTGTCGCACAACGCGGGAATACCTCGGGCAGTCCTGTTGCGGCTAACTTGTTCGGAGCACTTCTCACGTTTATGGGGGACGAAGCGATTCGTGGGCAGGTAATTGTAGTGGGAGCCACAAACCATCCTGAACTGCTGGATGCGGCCCTCTTACGCCCTGGGCGCTTCGACGTCATTTTTCCTGTGCTGTGTCCTGATGAAGATGCGCGCCGAATGATGCTGGTCGTGCAGGCTCGTCTTCAGGGAACCGCGATTATACCAGACGCACTTTCGCTCATTGCGCAACAGACTGGTCACTATAGTGCTGCTGACTTGGAGGCAGTCGTGAAAGAGGCTCGTTTGCTTGCTCGCTGGAATGATCGAACAAGCATTGGCCGCCAAGAGGCACAGGAGGCTCTGGAAAATATTCGCCCGGTGACGTTGGCTCTCGTCGAAACCTTCACGAGACGGGCGGTGGATGCCTGTAATAATCTCCGATTTTTGCCCCCTGCAATGGCCGCCCGAGAGCGAGAACACCGCCGTGCAGCGCTTTCTGTGCAGGAGCAAGAGGCTGGGTCGATTACCTCAATCTCGGAAGCTCGCTCCTCGCGGCGTGTGTAATCGCTTCTTCTCTCTTTATGGTCCCATTTTGATCCCATTGTTTCTGTTGCTTTTGCTGTGCTCTTCGCAAGGAGAGCGATGGCGGGAACGCTATGGTGTGTTCGGCAAGAGTGCCTGGGAAGGTGCACTCTTCTCCAATCACACATTACAAGAAAGAGGTTTTTTTATGACGCAAACCATCCAACCTCCACAGACCGTGCAAGGAGGACACCCTGTTGGATCACGCAGAAGACAGACCATTGCCTCACTTTTTGGTGAACACTCATTTGAGTGTATTGATTGGCGGCAACTCATTCAAGACGGTGTGCTTGTCCGGTTGCATATTCGGCGTTGTCGATTTTCCACTCGTCTTGTCCTGGAAGACATCGGGGTACGGGTTGAAGATGACATGGTGAGAGAGAAACTCTCCACGTGGCTCATTTTAGGCGAAAAGCGCTTACTTCCCGTAGCGTATATGAAATCCCTCTCTCGTATTGAAAGCAGTGCCAGATACGCCCTCAAGGAACGCTCGTTTCGCACCGAACTTGGATCTTTTGTCCCTTCCTCTGCCTACATCGGCTGGCGCGATATGACACTGTCCCTCAAAGTGCAGTACGAAGCGTTGCGTGATGACATTCTTGCGAATCATCGCTTGCTCACGCGGCAAGTGCTCGCAGAATATGAGGTGATTGCTGGCGATACCTATCAACGCTTGTGTGGAACACATCCTGAACTGGTCACCGAGACGCGAGAACACTTTGTCACGAACTACTGTAACCGTATTATCTCCCAGGTACCGTCTCCTGACCGCATCCGAGATACCTTTGACTTCAAGTACCTGCTTGTTGATGGTCTCTCACAGCTTGGGACGACGCAAGCAGAGCCTCCTTCGCAACAGAGCAGCGTCAACGCGCATGAAGGACGTTCTGCACCGGTCGAGGTTGCTCGATTGCAGGTGCAAGCGCGTGAGTGGCAACGCTCTGTTCTTGAGCAGGACCTACGGATGCATGCACAAGAGCGTGTCAATACTGCCCTTGATAGCTTCCTCGCCTCGGTCGTGAGCCAACTGCGCAGCCTCACTTACGATGTGGCCTGTGATGTCCTCTCAACGCTGCAACGGCGAGGAGGGGAAAGCGTTGCCCATCAATCAGTCAGGCAACTGGGTAATCTGCTCACGCAGGTTCGGGAGTTGAATTTCTACGGGGATACCGAGATGGAACGCATGATGGATCAGATTCAGCAGATTGTCGAGCAATCGCCTGAGGAGCGGCAACGCAGCATCGCAGATATTGGGCGAACATTGCGAGCGATCGCGACGGTCACGAGGTCTACGTTGCTTGACCTGGAAGAGGAGCCGAGAGTGGCTCGTGAGATCGCTATTCCTGATTTGCCCACGGAGGCCTCTGTCCGTCAGGCACGCGCTGAACTGGGATTAGACTTGGATGCAACGCAGTTTCTCAATCTTGCCCAGGTCCGAGCAGATGTTCGAGGGGAACGAGCGGAAGTGGGCGAACATGGGATGCAATCTCTTTGGAGTTATATGGAGAGCGAAGCACAACGAGCACCTCGAAGCGTCTCGTAAGACGCTTCTGATACGAGCGTTTACGGAGAATCGGGTGTGTACGTCACATGCCCGGTTCCTTTCATGCGAAAGAGGCATATGAAACGACCTACGAGAATCGTTTCATAGGAAGGAGTCACTATGTCCCTTGTCGATGATCTGGATCACATTCGCCAGAGACTCGGACGAAGTATTGTCTTGCCAACGCCGCCTGCGTGTCAGGATCTCTTAGATCAGGCAAAAGCCGCAGGCATCCCCGTTGGAACGCTGTTTGTCCTCTCCCGCTCTCTGGCTCCAGGTGTTTGTGGAGGCTATGATCGCCGGACCGGCGATGCATGGTGCCATTACGATGGTGGAGATGAGGAAGGCGCTCGTGATGTCTTGCAGTGTGTGCTTACACTCATTGCCCACGCGAAACTGCACTTTCCTCCTCCAACAACCATTGAGGAAGATTGGGAGCATGTTCGCTTGGCACATCGAGAGGCGGCATCCCTGGCACAAGCATGGGACCGAGAAGATCTTTTCTCGGCTTCCGATCTTGATGCGTTCCTGTCCGAAGATGCCCATCTGTACAATTGTCACGTGGCTGCCGGGGAACTGGCAGGCAATCTTGCTCCCGATATTGCTCGTGATACCTATCATGCACTTCTCGCTGTGCAACAGCGATATCAGTGGAGCGATGCTCAGTTTGAGGCAGCGCTAGGTGGGGTGAATGAAGATGAAGAAGAAGCGAACGCCGTTGTGCTGGATTTTGACCGCTGCTCACTCCGCGAGTACTGGCTTTCCACGAGTACGCGTACATGGGCTGACGAGCCTCACCCCTTTGGTCAATGGACACTTTCACAAACGCTGAGGACCGCTCGTGTGCTGCGCTCTGCATTGGAACGGGTCGCATATCCTGTTGAACAGGAGATATTGTACGTTCCGCTGCAGAAGGCAGATCACACGTCCCTCGCCTTTTTTCGCATTGAGTGCGAGCAAGATCTCTCCCTCATCATTGCACATGTGAATGCCTGGTTGCTTGATCACCCTGCGTGCTTTGCGCGAATGCGATGGACACTGTATGCAGACACACAGTGGAGGGAGACAGTAACTCCATTGCCACATCTCTATCACATGAGTCTTGAATACTTCTGTCATGGAGAGAAGCAGGCGGATGAACGGAGTGAGCCTCTTCGACGAGACCTGTGGGTGTTAGTGCCTGCGCGAAAACGGGAAGAGCTCATTGAAGCCGCCTGGCAACGCTACATCCGTTCCTGGTTAACATGTGCTGATCTCCACACGGATGCGCTCTATGATGGATTGCAGGCGCTGTGGTCCGGGTTGCGGCTGTGAGCGTTTTTCCTCTCTCCAGCCGCCCACACGTTTCTTCTGATCATCAACGCTCTGTTTTCTTCCGTCTGTTCATCTCGTAGGGAAGTACCCTCCTCTGCGGGGTGTTTTTGTGCTTCGCAGAAGTACTTGGTGACTACCGTAAAAAGGAAAGAACCCATCTATGAAATTTACCGCAACACAACCAAAACTGAATCGTGGCCTGACGATTGTTGGTCACGCTGTACCACATCGGGCAACGTTGCCTATTGAGAAATATATCCTTGCTACGACTGAAAGGGAGCGTGTCCGGCTCAGTGCGAGACAGGATGATATTGGTATTCATTATTGGATCGATGTTGAAGGTGTGGAGGGCGAGGGGGTCGTGTTGCTCCCAGCCAATCTCATCTCAGACTTTGTGAGAAATGTGCCTGCTGCTTCCGTCGTGGTGACTTCTCCGTCACCAGGGCGTGCAGATTCCTGTCATGTTCGGTGTCTGCTTAGTCGTGCAGATATGCAGAATGCGACCGATGACCCTGCGGAATTTCCCTGGATTCCCTCGTTTGATCAGGGCGGAGAGTCGCTTCTGCACCTCGATGTGGAGTTGCTTAAACAGATTATTGCGCGGACTGCTTTTGCTGCTGCTGAAAAAGAAAAGAGTACGTGGCCCTGGTCAGTCGGCATTCGGATTGAGATCCGTGGAGGAAGAGCGATGTTCGCGGCAACCGACTCGTTCCGTCTGGCCATGTATACCCTTGCGGTTCCAGATGATCAGCTTCAATGTACCCTCCTTGTCCCTGCCCGAGCAATGGAAAAGCTCTCAAAGATCCTCCCCTACGAGGGAACGGTACAGGTGCTACTTACACCTGATCGCAATATGGTCCTCTTTCATATAGAAACGGCTGATCGAAGCGAGTCCATTGATCTTTCAACTCGGCTCCTTATGAGTCAAAACTATCCAGATCTTCGTCATGCAGTTCCATCTGCATGGATCACACGTGTGGTCATACATACGCAAGAACTTGCCTCAATGATCAAGTTAATGCTTCCCTATGCTCATCAGAATGGCGACAAGATCCATGTCAAACTCTTGAGTGCGCAAACGGAGCGGTTCAGTTTGGGCGAAGAACCTAACACGATGGTATTAGAGACTGTTGCGCAGGATATTGGCAAGATCGAGAATACGCTTCCCGCACAGGTACAGGGCCCCGATCAGGAGATTTATCTGCATGCACACTATCTTTTAGAGGTGCTGGCGGCACTGGATACCTCAGAAGTAGCGCTGGAACTGACTGACTGCAATCGTCCCGCCATCATCAAGCCAATTGGGCCAGGGGAATACGTGTACATGATGATGCCCATCACAGGGGATCAGCCGAGTCCTTCTCGGGCTGCAGCTTCTCAGAGGAGTGATGCTGGTGAAGCTGAGGTCTCCCTGACAACACAGAGGTAGTGAGAAGGTGTCCATTGCTCGCGTGCTGTATCTGACTTGTTCCTGAAGAAAAGCTGGGTATCTGTGTTGAGGCAAGCGATCTGTTTCATGAGGAAGATTGCTGCCATCTATGCGTGTGGCGAGGAAACGCAGTACATCCTGTTTCCTTTCCTTCATCAGATAGTTTCTCCTCGGAAGTGGCACTGCGTCGAACAAGCAATCAAACGGTGCTGGGGAAAAGGTTGGTATCTGTTCAATAAAGATGCAGTGCTGCTTTAAGCTCTCGGCCATGAAGAAGAGCTTGCTCTTCCCATTCGCCACGTATTCGTGCAGGTGCGATGGCATCTGCAAACGCATACTCAACGCTCACCAAAGAGGGTTTGCTTATACATCTACCTCTCATACATCTACCTCGTGTTCTGTAATACCGAGAGCCATTGGCAGAACCGAGAGCGCTGATACCCATTTCTTACATACATTCTCTTTTGCTTTTCATGCTCGTGCGTCTTCGTGGACTGAATGCTGGAAGGCACAGTGAGAAGGGGTCTGAACGCAAAAATATCATTATTATCCTGATCATTTTGCCAGCGCAGGATAGCGCCTGTCGCTGGCTTTTGTGGAAGGAGATCCAAGGTGACAAATCCATGTTTCCAAGAACAGAATCAGCCAGTAATGGAGAAACGGAAGCAAGACTATCTTGCCTATAATGTGTCCCTTTCGATTGCTCATACCATAGGTGCTGAGCCGAACACCTGCTTCGACAATATACTAGACCTGTTTCAATTCTTTCCTGATGTGTTTGCTTCCCACACCTTTGTTGAGGGTTGGTATGTCGTTGACCTGGAGGATGAGGTTGTCATCAATGAGCATGGATGGGTCGAGATGCCAGACGGAAAGATTCTTGATCCGACTGTGGTGATCCTTCTCCCTCCAGAGCGACCGGTCTACTACTTTCCAGGCGTTAAACGATCATGCCAGGAAGTGAAAGAAATCACCCTACGAAAGGATTTCTACTTCCCCTACGTCCGATGTGTCGGGTTGTATGGAGAGGATGGTTTAGGACATCCAACCTACAAAGCCGCCTACGAAGCCGCAACGCGGAAGGTGTTTGACCTTGCCACTGCGACGCAACCGCCGAAAAAAATGACGTTCTTAGCGGCTCAAGACCCGGACTCTCAACAAGACATGGGCATCAGCATACACCTTTTCTTCCCCTCTTCTGAGCAGGACGAGGAGGGACAGTGCGGTGAATGATCGGCCCAATGAAAGCACTGGAAGTGAGACAATACCAGTGCTCGTATATGAACGCTCTCTCAGTGTGGCGTTGGCAATAGGAGGCACTCTGCCTACTATTGTTCTGCACCTGACAGGAAAGGAGGTCCAACTATCGAGACGTCTTCTCTCTTATATGCATGGAGTGAAAAAGCACCGTTGCAACACGGATGAATCTTTTGCGTCGTTCATCGGTGCTTTGTTTTCAAGAGGGGTGTATGAATACCCCTGCATCTGGCGATGTGTTGTGGCTGACGGTACACTCCCATGAGCCAACCTTAGCATCTTTTAAAATAGTGTCACACGACTTCCCTGCAAAGGGGATTTTTTGTGCCCATCTTGATTCTTGATAGGGTCACAGAGGAAGGAGTAGAACCATGCTTGTTTTGCGGCGGAAAGTTGGCGAAAGCGTGGTACTCGCCGGGATCATTACGGTTTCAGTGCTTGCTGTAGAAGGTGCGCGTGTCAAAATCGGGATTAGTGCACCACCAGAGGTCACTATTGTCCGAGAAGAACTGCTCTCCATGAGAGAAAAACAGCGTCAGGATGAGCGGGAAACTGCTACCTGATCGTGACCGGTCTTCTCTTTTTACAGAGCATCGTGGTCCTCTCGTTTCTTTCGTGCGGGACTTTCCTGGTCGCTATTCTTCCTTTGATGGCGTATCCAGGAGAGTCCTTTACAAGAAGATGAGGTTTTCTTTTGAGCAATTATCGAGTCATTTTGAAGAAATTGTTGGTATCAAAGAGAGGAGAGAATGCATGAAACGTGTCATCATCATTAATATGGATCGCTATTCTTTGGAGTATGAGGCTGTACTGCTGCTTGCCAAAGAACTCCATCTTGAAGAAGAGGATATCAATGAACAGATGTATAATCTCTGGATTGATGAAAAACATACAACAGCCAACCAACCTGCAGTCCTCAAGCTGTTAGAGGACTGGTTTGCTTGTTTTGAGCAGAGCGCATGGAAGGATGTCGCAGTCGTTGTCACCATTGCTCGTGAGGACATAGACGTCATTGCATTACGCACTGCCCGAGCGTGGTTTGCGCTCAATGCGAACCATATTCCTCACCTGTATTGGCTTCCTCTTTCCGCGTTTAGTGAAACCTATCGCGAGTTTGTTGAGAAAAATACCCATCCAGGCTCTGTTTCTCTCGACATTGCTCCTGAAGCCACCATAGTTCCAGTGAATGAACGAGAGAACCGCATTATCGTCAAAAAAATCTATACAGTGGCCCTTACGGCCGAGGCATTTGTCAAAGGAACCTTGGACGTCGAGGTAAACCCAACGTTCTCCGAGAGAGCAATAGAACAGGTAGCTTTAGAGCAATCCGCCAGAATCACCTGGTTGTACCATGGACCCATCCGTGGAACGGAGCATGTCGAAACCATAAAGCACATAGGTGATGTCACAGCGTGAACAAAATAGGTGATGTCACAAAGTGTGAAATGACTGGTCAAAACCAACCATTGTTCATGAGAGAAACGACAAGGGTGCCATTTCCATTTTCATGAGGGTAAGACTTTCCCAGACCTTGCTTGAAAAGTCTTTGAGGCATTCTGCGATTAATGGACAGCAAATATCTCGTTAGTCACAAAAGGAGCAATAGAATGAAAAATATTGTCATGAGAGTTGAAGGCAACACACTCATCATCACAGCCGATTTGTCTCAAGAATATGGTCTTTCATCAAGTGGTAAATCCATCACGATAGCCAGCACAGATGGGAATGTTTCTGTGCCAGGACATGAACACATCAAAGTTGGCGTCAACATTTATCGCCCTCGGCCCAAAGACGGTCGTTAGTGGTTCCACAACCATGTGTGACATTGCCTCTTAGGAATCGATGATACGAAACAAGCTTGCAGGGAAAACTCCCTTGCAGTCTTGTTTTCTTCTTCATAAAAGGATGATGACGCTCTGTCATGTCAAGCTATCCCCGAGCAGATGTTCTTCCGCACCTTCCACCTACGTATTACTTTTTCCAGGATGTGGTCGTTATTCATTTGCCAATGCTGCGGCAAAATGATTGCTCTAACCGCATTTTGAACACATACTGGTTCGTACATTGCAAAAGGAATGAATGATGACTTATCGTGATCCCTTTCAGATAGGTGACCCATGGCTCACATTCATCCATAAGGAGAAAGAGGGGCATTTTTATTGCTATCGTGATGGAAACCATTTACTCGTCCTGTCTGAAACTCAGCTATCGCAGAGCCGTATCGAGGCGATGCAAAACAATAGGATAGAGTTAGCACTCTTCGTGCAAGAACATATCTTGTTTTTGTGCTATCACTTTCATGGTTTTTCGTCATGGGGAGATATCCCGTACAATTGGCACGTGTTTGGGGGTGTGCCAACCAACATCCTTCCTCCTGAGGTTGCCCCTGGAGAGTCTGTCCCCTTGCTCACTGTGCTCGTAGATTCGACGAGTGATCGCATTGTGGCGCGGCGCGGACTTCGTCTTTCCCCAGGGTTCGGGAAGACGTTGCATGAGGCGCTGCGTTCGCAAGCCGTCGCCCCTTTTAGCTACAAGTGTTTTGATCAGCACGTTTTGCGTATTCATCAGGAGTTTCCACTATCTGAAGACTTGGTGGAAAGGGCTCAAGTATGTTGTGTGTTTGAGGCAAGAAGCGCACAACGTGATCAAAATAATTGATGAAGCGGTGCCATCATGTGAACTGAGATAGGAGAACACGTTTTCACAGAAGACAGGTCCTTTTCTGTTTGAACAATGAGAAGAGCTATTCCTTCTTGGGGGATAGCTCTTTTTATGACGTGTTTAGTTCATCAAGAAGGAGAAGAACATGACGTGCATTTCATGTGGATGTACGACTCAAGGTCCAGGACGAGAATGCACCAATGGAGGAAAACTCTATGCAGCAGTGTCGCGAGCGTTTCAGGACCTTTTCAATGGAAAAACTATCACCGATGACGAACGGTGGATCATGTACTTTCTCTCGCGTCTCGCCTATATTGACCATCTCAATGGTTGGAAAGATGGCGACGTGAAGATCCAGCGCAGAGTTGGATTCAAGATGGTTTTTACTCGATTCTGCGGTCAGTGGATCTTCCAGTTTGGGACAAAGGATGATGTACTGCTTGTTGATTGGCTCAGAAACAGGGGATATCAACAGCTCGTTCAGGTGAAAAACGCGCTACCAAGAGATCAACTTCTTGGGTATTATCGAACGTATGGGAAGAACGATCCCAAAACCAGCGAAGGTAAAATGTTTCCAGTACAAGCAATACCAGGATACCCAATCTCTTCTTAGAAGAAGGATGACAGTACCTCCTTCAAATGGTAGTGTTTCTCCTACTCCGTCTTCCTCGCCTCTTGATCTCAAGGCGCAGAGGGTCGGATGCAATGCATGCGCATGGTGAACCAGCAACAAGAGGATAAGGAGAAGAGAGATAGTCAATGAAATCAATTACAATGGTCCGACGCGCAGCACATTTGATGGCACATATAGAAGATTTAAAGGGACTAGGCAAGTTGAATGCGCAAGATGTTCATGTGCTTCAAGATGCATTGCTGCTCTTGATTGGGCAAATACAACAAGATTGCGCAAAGGATCAGACTGACCTTCTTGTCTCTCTGCCGCTTCCCTTCCCCACAAAAACATACGAATTTCAGCAGAGAAACTCTGCCCCCAACTCCATTATCGTCTATGAGGCAGGATTTTCGGAGCGGAGACTGAAACATGTCCCGATCTTTTCGTACGGCTTTGGTCTTACCGACCTTCCAGCATTTGATGCTGCCCTAGCTATCCTGGCTGATTTCTTTGGGGAAGACCTGTCGATGCGAGCATTTGCTCGTGGACAAGGGCATGCCTGTTCTTATTACCGCGCTTTTGCGAAAGAGATCCTTCCTCATGGACATGTCGAGACGAAGCATATCATCGCCTTCTTGCAACGAGGAGACTTCTGTTTCGAGAAATAGAGGATATCAACACAGATCAACACAGACACAACCGACAATAGTGTTTCAACACTTTTTTCCGTTTTAGGAATCTCCACAGGCAATCAAAGATGAAACAGTCTCAATCGGGGATATCCACCAATCATCAACAGGTTCTCTGCCGAGAGGGGCCTTGGTGCTTGCTTGTTCACATACTCTCTCGCTTTTCTCTCAACATTACGAAAAAAACGGAAAGGAGGACGCGCGTTTTCTTCCTACCGCTCAAGCGGACGGTTTCTACGCGCGATCATGATGAAAATGCAGACCACAGATGCTGGTCGGTTTCTGGAATACATAGGTGTAACCCTGCACTTCGAGGCGCAAGATGATGTCGCTGACTTGGTTCAGGTAAGTGGTTGTCATGATCCCTATAAAGCAACCTTTTGCCGTGATAGTACACCCACTCAACAGAAAGAAGTGAGAGAAGTCATTGTTTTTCTGAGCAACACGCGCGAGCAGCCAACCACCTCTCTTCACATCCTCGTAGCTGTGTCTCAGGCCCTCTCTGCGCTAGAAGAGGTGAGTAGTTTCTCAGCATGGTGCGTTTCATTGAAGAAACATCCTACCTCCTATGATGCCCGTCAGGTAGAAGCTGGAAGACACGTCTACCTCTGGCGTAGGTATTGTTACCTGCGTGCTACCAAGCATGATCTCCAGACCTTTTTTCCAGAAGAGCAATTTGCGTTGCTTTGTGATTTCTGGTTGAGATTTGTGTGTAACGATTGGCCCTGGTAACAGTCACCAGACCCCATGAATAAATTCAGGGGCTTGCATCTCTTCTCACGCTTGCCCGTGGATCAGGGAAGGATACGTGAACCAACAGGACAGACCTGTTGGCCGTTAGGACGGGTGACAGAGTGGTTCAACCAACCACTACCGGACGAATCCGGTCGCCCCACATGGAAAGGGATGCACACGTTGAGCTAGTACATAGAGCGTTGGCTCTCCTGCCGATCCATGCATGTGGTGAGCACTCACGAGTTGGCTCAGTCAGAGATGTACCAGAGAGGTCTCCCTGTCGAAACTGTTTCTTCTGGAGAACAGAAGTGCCTTGAGTAAAACATCTCGATACGTAGATTCTACCATTTTTAGAGAGTTTAGCATAGTTTACTAGGAAGAAAGGAACGCGCTTCCTCTCCATGCCTGGAATGGCAGGGATCTCCGCGCGATTGAAAAAGATGAGTGACATTGTCTCTCCCTCTGTTTCCATCTTTGTTTTTAACGAAAGAGGTAACTGTCTTGACCTTTTTCTCTATAGTAGTATCAATACACACAAAGTGAATGAAATACTCTCATAGACCAGACTCGTTTCGAAAGGAATACCTGCGCATCTATCGGAGGCTGCATGTAGCAGAAGAGCCACTATTTGAAAGCACTGAATGCAGAAGATCACTGGGCTCGTTCTGCAAACGTACAAAATGGCTTCCTTCCTTCTTGGTGTTTATTCTAGATGGCTTTCTCACCTTTTTTCTGAAACATAGGCGTATCGGCCTATGATCTGTTCAAAGGCATATGTGGTGGGGCTGTATTCTAAACCGCAGCAATCTCTTCTTCTGTGGGGTGATAGGCACGATTTACGAGATTACTCATTTTACGCTCTAACATCGCTCTTTCGATTTTATCTTGCTGAAGAGGCCCGATTTGCTCAATATAAACATTTCTTAGCGCTTTTAGGACTGAAGGAGTCATTTTTTTCTAGAATCGTAAAGGTTTCTTGACACAGCGTAAATGAATCACGCAAGGTACCATAAAAGATGGATATATTGACAAGAGAGGTAATATAAGGAGGAAGAAAAGTAGCAGAAGGTGGAAAAAGCAAAGATGTCCCGAAACGAACGACGTCCTCCCGCACAACAGCAGCGACAACTCGAACCCCAGAGAAAAACCTGCGTCGCCTGTGAACAACCAATGTGGGTCGCCTATCATACCGAGCGAACCATCCTTACACTCCAAGGATTGTGCCAGATCCGGCTCGTGGTACGTCGATGTCGTAATCAGCAGTGTTCACGTTATCAGCAGCCCTATCGTCCAGAGGAAGAGGGGCGTTGGGCATTGCCGCATGGAGAGTGCGGACTGGATGTGATTGCATTGATAGGGACGTTGCGCTATCGAGAACACCGGAGCGTTCCTGAAATCCATCAGGAGCTGAAGGAGCGAGGGGTGCAGGTGTGCGAACGAACGGTTGAGCATGCAATGCACCGCTACGAAGAGTTGGTGACCGTGCACTTGCAGCGCCGGGAGCGTCTGCACCAGCAGATGGAGAAACAGGGACGAGCACTGTTGGCCATCGATGGCCTGCAACCAGATGTGGGGCATGAAGTCCTCTGGGTCATCCGCGAAGTCCTCTCAGGGGAAATTGTGCTGGCGCGAGCCTTACTCAGTTCGGCACACAAGGATTTGGCGGGGCTGCTGACCGAAGCAAAGGAACTGCTGGCCGTCCCGGTGAGTGGGATCATCTCCGATGGACAACAGAGCATTCGCAAAGCCGTCGTCAGCGTGTTTCCCAGTATCCCCCATCAACTGTGCCATTTTCATTACCTACGGGAGGCGGCGAAACCGATCTATGAGGCCGACCGGCATGCGAAAAAAGAGTTGAAGAAAAAAGTGCGAGGCATCCGTGCCATTGAGCGAAGTCTGGAAGAAGAGGGTGGGGAAGGTGGGGAAGGTGGGGAAGGTGGGCAAGAAGCACCCGTCGTGCGTGATTATTGTTTGGCGGTACGCAGCGCGCTCACCGACGATGGGCATCCACCACTGTCGGCACCAGGGCTCACATTGCATGAGCGTCTCACGCAGATCAGCGCCTCGATTGATCGAGTCGCTGAAAAAAGGGGCTTCCCGTTCAGCTTGAGCGATTGCAACGACTGCTGAAAAAAGGGCTTCAAGGCACAGGAATCGATTGGGAAACGCTTGCCTGTGTGTATGGATGGGTTCACCGACTCGCCCACGTGCTTGATGATGCCAAAGAGATGACCGTCGAAGAACGACAGCTCGGTTTTCAGGTCGTTTTATTGCATATGCAACAGCATGCAGCACAATTGCCAGGGAATTGGCCGCAAGCGATCGCCCATTTTCTCAAGGTCACGCAGAGCTATGGCCCTCATCTCTTTTTCTGTTATCAGGTTCCTGATTTGCCACGCACCAACAATGATCTGGAACAAGCCTTTGGTCAGGTACGCTTCCATGAACGCAGAGCCACGGGACGAAAAGGTGCGCTCCCGGGACTGGTTGTGCATGGGGCGGTGCGTGTGCAGGCGGCTCTGGCTTCTCGCTTGCAGATCTTTACGGCTCAGCAACTCGTACCCCACGATGTTCAAGTCTGGCGGGACCTTCGCGCGCAGGTCTCGTTTCGGCAAGAGAGTCGCTGCAAGCAATCTCGCTTTCGCAGAGATCCCGCGACCTATCTTGCCGATCTTGAGGCCAAACTCATCAAGGAAAGTTTACGATCCTAGAAAAAAAGGCACACTGCTCCAAGCAAAAGATATCTCTGTCGATCTCGCGCAATATCGAGTCTGCTATAAAGGAAAGCCGCTTGAGTTACAACGACCGCTCCTTTTTGAGCTCCTCATCTACTTTCTCCAGCATCCGGGAGAGACCCTCACACGTGAACATTTACTGGAACATGTCTGGGGGTATAGCAAAGAAAATATTCAAGCAAGCAATAAGCGGACCGTCACTATCTATATTCATCTGCTGCGAGAAGCTTTAGACGATCTCAAAGAGGAACCAAGGGTGATTCAGACTGTGTATGGTTCTGGCTATCGCTTCCAAGGCTAGCCTTGTATCACAACCATATGCGGCAAGTGAGAACTCAAACGATCATCGTAAAGGAACAGGAGAGGTGGAGTGTGTGGGTAGTGAGCCAAGTGAGCCAGTGCATGGACATCCCTATGCAGTCAAGGCGATGGTAGCAATGAGCATGCAATGGGCATACAGAGAATAGAGCATCGTACATTCTATGCATGACAATGAGTTCGTCCATCAGCCATGCGATCGCATCAGTATACGTTGCGATCGCATGCATTAGGTATTATTTACCGTTGAGGTTGTGTAAGCTGAAGGAGAGCAGCCTCGCCTACAGGAGCTTGAGCAGACCAGGGAATCAGCCAACAGTGTTGCGAAAGGTCATGTTGCACGTGTGCGATATGGGAGTGTTCAAGGGATGCTCGTTGAGACAGCAAGGCGTGTTGTGTTCCACTGGCTGAAAGGCTCGCGTTCACAATCCATCCATACGGCTGGATATCGGCGCGACGCAGATCGTTCTGCAGTCGTTCTGCTTCTTGCACTGGCGTTGATTCAGCAAGCGTCACCAGGAGCACTTTCGTATACTGAGGATCGCGTAAGCGTGGGAGCAGGGTCCGTACCTCTTCTGGAACCTGGCCCGTCGTGCGGGCAACTTCACGGTGATAGCTCTCAGCAGCATCAAGCAGTAACAAGGTATGACCCGTCGGTGCGGTATCAAGCACGACAAAGCCTTGCTCGGCTTCCTGGACCGTTCGTGCAAAGGCGCGAAACACGGCAATCTCCTCCGTGCAAGGTGAACGCAGGTCCTCTTCAAGCAGGGCACGGCCATCGGCATCCAACGTTCCCGTTGCTGCGAGAACTTCCTGCGTATAGCGTTGCACTTCTGCGGTGGGATCAATACGATGCACGCTCAGTCCGGCTGGCAGATCCCCCGCAAGCGTTTGTGTGAGATGGGCAGCGGGATCGGTTGTTGAGAGGTGCACACGATATCCCGCATGCGCGAGGGCAACCGCGAGAGCAGCGGCAATCGTCGTTTTGCCCACACCACCCTTGCCCATGGTCATAATGACACCACGCTCTTGATGAGCAAATTGCTGTACCAGGTCATCAAGTGTGGGTAGCGCTTCGCCCATGGGCTGCGTCGCTTGCAGCGTTGGACGTTGATCATGCAGCGGTTGTGCTGACGACTGAGACGCCAGTGCACGGAGAGCCGCGATCCCGGTTAGATTACTGGCGACCAGTGGCACCGAGACCAGAGCGATATCTTCAAACGTCTGAGGGAGCAGATGAAACGCTTCTTGCTGCCGCTCAGCCATGGCACGAGCAATCGTATCAGTCGTGGAGGGTTGAAAGACGCCATTGAGGACCAGACGCTGATTGCGAATGCCAAGCGCCCGCAATTCCTCGCTTGCACGAGCGGCTTCCTGCAAGGTGCTTTGCTCCGCACGGCTTACCAGGACAACCGTTGTCTGCTGCGCATCAGCCAGGGCGTGCACTGTCGCACGGTATTGTTCTTGTTGATCTTCAAGGCCAGCTAATGGACCAAGACAGTTGGCCCCGTGACTGCTTGATTCAATAAAACCACTCCAGGCACTGGGAAGACGCAGCAAACGGAGTGTGTGGCCGGTAGGAGCCGTATCAAAAAGGATGGTTTCAAACTGCGCCATCAAGGATTGATCAGCCAACAAGCGAGTAAACTCATTGAAGGCTGCGATCTCAACGGTACACGCACCCGATAACTGCTCTTCCATACTACGTACCGCAGCAGCAGGCAAAAGGCCTCGATAGGGTCCGACTACCCGTTCACGATATGCTTCCGCAGCCGCCTCAGGATCCAGGTTCATCAATGACAAACCAGCGATTCCGGGCACAGGCGTTGCAGTGGAACCTGCCTGCATGGTAAAGACATCATTTAAATTGGAAGCAGGGTCGGTACTGACCAGTAACACACGCTTTCCCGTTTCAGCCAGATGTAGCGCAATGGTACTGGCAATCGTCGTTTTGCCTACACCACCTTTGCCTGTAAAAAAGAGGAAGCGGCCAGGCCACGCTGACCAGTTCATAGCAGGGATATCAGTTAGTGGGCGTTTATAGTGCAGCGACATAGCGGTCCTTTCGGGTTATGATCAGGGGATGAAAAGAGAAAGCCAGTGAACGGAGCCGCTCACTGGCGAAAAACCATTAGCAGCAATTGGAATCTGGTCCGCAACAACTGCTTGTAGAGGGGGCTTGTGGCTTTACCTGCGATCGCTCTTTCGCGTCAGCCAAAGCCTGCGCGAGCTCCTCACGAGAGGGATACTGTCCATAGACAAGAATCTCGTCATTGACAAGGATAATAGGTAGCGCCTTCTCATCAAAGGCCTGGAGTAGGCCGGCTACTTTCTTATTCTGAAGAAAAGCATCCGGTTGCTGGGAAAGATTGTAGCGCTGCACGCGTACCTGCTGGGTCTCCAGCCATTGTAGATCCGCCGCAAATTGCACCAGTTGCGTATCCACGCTGGGTCCACAGACACCGGTTGAACAACACATCGCTGGATCATACACACGCACGGTCATCGTTTTCGTCGGTTGTATTTGTAACATGAAGTGTTCTCCTTCGTCGCTTTATAGTCTATCGCCGATAGACGATGATGCAGGCCAAAAAGCGCGGCTTAGAGCTGCGCCACAAGCTGCTTAAACTGAGAGAGTTTTTCGCGATTGAGATAGTAGCAGGTCCGGGGGCCGTCGATCTCTCCGAGAATGAGTTCTGCATCTTTGAGCACCTTGAGATGTTGACTCACTGTCGATTGAGCCAGTGGCAATATATTCACGATATCACCACACATACAAGCTGCATCAAGCGTTTCTAAAAATTGCAGAATCTGTATACGAACCGGATGCCCCAGTGCTTTGCACAGACGAGCAAGTTCAGTGCTCTGTGATGGCACATGTACCTGAATACGTTGTTCTTTTTGCAATAATTGGTTGTCCATAAGCCCCCTTTCATCGTAACCTTACGATAATATCGTAGCAGGTGATGAAGGAGATGTCAACCCTTGTACTCTTGCTTGATTCTATTTTTTATCTCTATAGTGAGATACTCAATCTTTCTCCTACTCAAAAGCACAGCAATAAGCAATCGCTTGAGAAGAAGAATCATGTCTGTCTCATCCTAAAACACAGCCCTCCTTTGCGGTACATCTGACGGCTCTACTGACTGCTTGAAGAATCAATAGCCGTCAACCAGGCATGAAATGTATCATCGTATCTTCTTGTGGTAGCGAGGGATATTCAGCGTGATAAGGATGTTGTGTGTATTATGCTATCCAGACGGGGGGTAGCAGGATCTTGTAAACCAGATCCGAAGTTGCTGTTCAATTGTATCATGAACTTGGCGGAAGGCGTTCAAACGCTCTTCGTCCGTTCCATAGACTACTGTGGGATCAGAGAAGCAGTGGCTAGGAACTGCTCCCCGTCCCCTATTATCACACATCTCCTGGTTTGTGCGCACAGAAATAATCTTGTAGCAATTCAGTCCCGAAAGTTGTCCTCCCTCCAAACTTCCCTATTAATATGCTTTATAATTGTTGTAAATTCTCTACATTCATATAAAGAAGAAACTATGCAGACACAAGAACTTATTCATGCAACAATAGAACACTATAAGATTGAGCGACACCTGGCGCGGGGTGGGATGGCGGATGTCTTTCTCGCACGAGACCTGCAACAACCAGAGAGGACAGTGGCCATTAAAGTGGTACGACAGGGTTTGGGAGAGCAAAGCGAACGTTTCCTACGCGAGGCGCAGGCGATGACGTCACTGCACCATCCACATATCTTACCGGTGCTCGGTTCTGGCTCATATGCAGCTTGGCACTATATGTTCATGCCGTATGCAGCCGGTGGCTCGCTACGTGAGTTGACGGGGCAAGGTCCCTTGAGCATAGAGCACACTATAACACTGCTAGAACAGATCGTTGGGGCTATTCAGTACGCGCATGACCGTGGCATTTTGCACCGTGATATCAAAGCCTCGAACGTCTTACTATGCAATGCTCACTACGCCTACCTGGCCGATTTTGGATTGGTCAAGAGTCCTACCGATGACTATAGCCTGACGCGCACTGGTTTTGTGTTGGGTACGCCGGAATACATGGCTCCCGAGCTCCTGGACAACGAAGCAACCACACAGAGCGATGTCTACGCGCTCGGTGTCTTGCTCTACCTGATGCTGACAGGCACCCTTCCATTCAAAGCTACAACCCCAATGGGGGTCATGATCAAACATATGCAGGAGCTACCACCCCAAGCAACCATAATCAACCCAGCACTACCACCAGCGATCGACACGGTTCTGGCCCATGCCTTGATGAAGGACCCGTCCCAGCGCACCCCGTCCGCATCTATGCTGCTGCAAGAGCTTCGAATCGCCCTCGATGCAAATGAACGTACTGAGCGTGTTCCGGTCGTGCAAACCAGGCCAGGCATTGCTCCTGCCCAACATGTAGGGATGCAAGCCGACGGCAACCCCAAAAAGCTACTGCTTGTTACACTGCTTGTCGTCCTGTGTGTGGGACTCCTCCTGGTCTTTGCGTTCTCGCAATCACCAACGTCAACGACGACACCCGCTCCGATACCGCAGGCCACCTCAACCTATCCAAATGCAATGCCATCATCTACGCCGTTGGAGCATCCACTCAAACAACCACATGGCTCCGAGAAGAAGCATCATGGCTAGAGTGGCGATGATTAGACACGATGCTATTAGGCACTCATCTGTGTGGAAATAAAGTAAAACCCGCTTGAGAAGGGGAGATTCTGTCTATCTCACCTCAAAACTGGCAATTTTGAGGTGTATATAGTGAATATACGGACGGGCATTCCATGCCAATGGACGAGACTTCTAGGCACCTTTTTCGGTACCTAGAAGCATTGAACATCTTCATAGGTTGATCCCTCAATCTTCTATGGGGCCTCACGCATCTCTTCTCGGCTATAGGGAAAATCAGGTGAAAAAGGATACTCTGTAAGAAGAAAATCCTCCATCATGATGAGATCGTATTTGTCAGGAAAACGATAAAGTGGAGGTGGAGAATGTTTAAAGACCATATAAGCAAACTCTAAGAGTGCCTGTTTGGGTTTCAATGGCTTCGTCTTGCATGCTCTCCAAGCTTCAAGGAGAAGCAGCTCTATCGTTTGAATTTGCGGAATGTATTGTTGTGTTAGTTGATATTGCATGCCATACCTCGATTTTAGCGAGCATCTTTCCTGGGGACAGTATAGTTGTTGAGTGCAATCTGCCCGCACTGCCTCACGGGAAATCGTACCCGATGGTGTGCTGCTCACGCCCTTTTTCCTCGAATGTATTGTCTCCTAAAGGAAGGCCTCTGCCTGCTTCGCACGTGTTCTGAAAATGTCCAGCTGGCTTGTTCCCCTTGCTCTGAGGAGTACGATTTCCCATGATGCAATGCGGCTTTATATTGTAAGGGTAAAACAAAACACCCTATATATTTGCAATTTTGTTTGGTTTTCACTTACCTGGTTTTATCATATTAGTGCTTTTCCATCATCATGCCAATTTACTCTAGTAACTTGTTCAAATTTGGGGTCGTCTAGCTTAGCATGATCTAATAAAATCACCTGAATATTGTCTTCTAGTTCATTTACTGTTTCAAAGATCATATTGTAAATTCTTCTAACTGCTTCCCAATCTGTTCTACGCTCCTCAAGAAGGTTTGTACCAGTATTTATCTTTTCCTCAGGAAAATATATTTGGCTAGGTTGATCAACAAATAGAAAAGCAGGAACAGGGCTATTCACTTGTTGAAAAAAAGCATGGAGAGCGAAAAGAGCGCACAAATGGTATCCTACCCAATTCTCACCACTACCGATTTCAGAAAGTCTTTCTGGCTTACCAGTTGGAGAATTTCTTATAACCGTAAGCCTATTAATATCTAATCTAAGTCCTGCATCAGGGCTCTCTAACCTTAAACGTTTGCTAAAATTTGTCATTTTTTGAGCAATGATATCTAAAGCTGTCTGTAGCCTTTCATCAACATCTAGATCCTGCAGTAGCTCTTCCAATTGGGAAACCTGCAGACGAGCTTCTTTTTCTCTTCGTTCATACTCTACAATACTCTGTGATATTTCAGGAACACGGTTTAAATAAAAATGAATAGCTCCTAAAAGTCTTTGCTGTTCTACCCATAATGTTTTATTATCTCCTGTAGATACAACATTTTGAGTTTTATAGAGTTCGGATATTTCAGCTTCAATATGTGCTAATTCAGTACGAAGATCAAAAATTTTGTCACGGATTTTTTTTGTTTGGGCATTTAGAGCAGGGCTAGCAGTGTTTACTTCTTCAATTTGTTTGCGTAATTCATTGTTAACTTTTTGTAAATGTTTGATACTCGGCAATTTTTGATCTACTGCTTGGTTACACAGTGGACATGTAAGTCCTTGTTTCTCATTATCTTGAAATAAACTGATCACTTTTAGCCTTCCAGATTGATATTTTAGAGTGGAAGCAAATTGACTAGCTTCTTCTGATAATTCTTCAACGCTAGTTAACTGACGGCGATATGACATAATTTCACCACGCACACTTCGAGATCTTTGTTGAAGATTTGTAATTAAATTTGTATGCTCAGCAGTTGGAACTTCTGGGTTTTCTTCTTGGATTTCTATTTCGAGAAGAGATGCAAGATAACGACGAATATATACTAAATCTGCTTGGTAATTAGGAGGATTTTTTGTCATTCCAAGCCCTATTGCTTGATCTAATAACGAATGTGCAACACTAACCCCTTCGCTTGATAAGTTCTGGCTTTCCCTTAATAATCTTTCTGCTTGGCGATGAACACGTTGCGCATAATCTAAATCACTCTTGGTTTTAAAGTACTCTGCGGTAATCGCTCCTAAAAGATAAGGCAAAATACGTGTTAATCTTTGTCTTTGTTCTCTATGACCTTCTTGGTCTGTCTTGTAAAAAAGTATGTCTTTATTTGCAATAACATTTTGAGGTTGAAATAAAAATGGTGTGGTATTGCGAGCAGTAGGAGGCTCTGTATAACCAGTATCATATATAGATTTAGCCAGGGAAAAATCCATCATTCCTAAACGTCGTGACAATTCTTCTATTACGTTTTTTCGACTACTACTTACTTTTTTCAAATCCTCTAAATTTGGTATTGTTACTTCCTGCGCAATTCTGATATGCATCGTTGTTGTACTGATTTTTTCTTTGGGTTCTTTTCGAGCTAAAAATATTTGTTCACCATCTGTTTGTATCAAAATAGCATACCATTGAGCAAACTCCCGGATAATACCTACCGGTATTTCACAATTTTTTGATCCAAGGCAGTAGTCAACAATTGGAATGAGAGCAGATTTACCAGTTTGGCTTTTTCCTGTGATTATATTCACTCCAGGCTCTAGAGGAACTGTTCTAACATCATTGTTTAATCCGTAAATAATAATGCGTTTTATATACCAATTCATATGCTTCTCCTTAAAACTGGATGCCAAGATGCAATAGTACCTCAGCTGCGCTAAGTTGTGCAAACCAATATCCTAGTAGCTCTGAAGCTTTAAATGGTTGTGCCTCTTCCCCATTATCAAAAGCCTTGTTGATTTGTCGCATCAGTTTGTTATTACTTGTAACCGTCGAATATTCAACTTCTATATCTAATAATCCATAGTTTACCCCAAATAATAAAGCATCTTTAGTTACAGAATTAAAGCTTTCCACACGTTGAGGTAGTTTAATTAAAGTTTGCGGGTTTTCTCGTATCAGGCGGTGTAAGCCGTAATTTTTATTATGTTTAATTATGACAGCTCTTGTATTAGATTGAAGTACAAGAGGCAAGCAAACAAAGATGAGGGGGTAGAGCAGTTTTTCTTGACTTAAAGAATTGTATGAGCTAGTAAATTTACTTAGTAAGCAAGAACAGTAAATAGGATTTAATAGCCTTTCAATTTCTGGTGATCTTATTTCAATCACATCGGGAAATAAAGTGTTCACTAATCCTTCTCTCCTCTTTACATTATGTAACTTTAAGTAATTGCCGAAAACAAGGGTGCCACCCGACTTTTTGAGCATCAGCTAATGCATGATAGCTTCCTTTGGTTAAATAGCTATAAAACCATTCAGCCCTAATTGAAATTGAGATGTCTTGAATTTTTCTAAAATGCTTCATACCTGCTCTTTTTAATTTTTCGTTTTCAGTATAATTTGTTATTTCTTCCCCTAAATCATCGCACATATCTTCGTAATGATTTTTCCATTTACTATATAATTCTTGATCGAAAAGAATTAGATCATTCGGAAGTAGTTCTCCTTTCTCTAACCACGTACTTCTTTCCGTCATAGCCCTAAAATAATTTACGATGGATTCTAATTTTATTTCTTCCGTAGCTCCTACAATATTGAGTTGATCTATGTATGTTCTTTCGTGCTGTTGAAGGATTTCAATTTCACTCACATCTAAGTTAGCAAACCTAGGGTACAATTTTCCATTGATATAATTATCACGAATCTGACATTGAAAATTATGAAAATCTTCTTCACTTATTTTTACGCCTCCCTCTTCTTCTAATCCCGATATCACCTTGAACCATATCCAACCGCAGAAATTTAATGTGGCATCCTCAATTGAATGATCATGAAAGCCCACTTTTCTTACTTTACTATGCAATTGGTCTATAGTTTCTTGAAGATTTGGTTGGAAAGCTTTAATCGTTACCTTTCCAATTAAAGATGCTAAGTCAGACCTATTAAGTGCATGAACATACTCAAATGCCTTTAATAATTTTTTATCTTTAGATTTAGGTATTGCTAATAGTCTATTAATCAGGCTGTCAATATCTCTATTTTCGTTTGATGTCAAGCTTTCAACTAAAGAAGAAGGGTCCGGTATCGCTCTTGTGAAGAGTATAAAATTTTGTACTGTAGGTAAGTTGAGTGATTTATCTGAAATTGCAGATGCCCATGTACCCAATGTGTTCCAGAACTCATGAGAAGTATCTCTTAACTTTACCTGCTTAGTTGGTATGTGATATTTATATTGTCCTAAGGTCTTAATTTCTCCTTCTGACTCAATAGAAAGATCATCAACAACTTCAATTCCTAGAACTTCTCCCTCTTGCAAATCAAATAACTGGATCAAGGCACATTGTATTTGATATAAGTAACCTGCTAACTGAGGTGCAGCTGTATGTCGTTGTAATGCACTAGTACCTTTGTCGCTTATCATTTTATGTTAACCTTTAATGGATAAAGCCTCACATACAAAACCGTCTGCTCGTTATTTAGTTGCAGTATGTTTTGTTCTAAGTGTAACAACAAATTATCTAAATTTCAATCTAACATTGGGCAAGTCTTTGCATGATTTTTAAATATATACAAATATTGTAAGTTATTATTGAGATATTCTGGTGGTCCCCAGTGTCACGAGGACGATTGTACTCTCGGACCATATTGCGCAGGAGCATCGACTCCTGCCGGAAAACTGGCTTGCGTCAAATGCTGGCAAGCCGGACAGCAGACTTCTTCGAGGCGGTGCTTCTGTACCTGCAAGCGCAGTTCTGGTAAATCATGCACTTGACGGCGCTCTTTGACCCAATCCACCTTCTGCTGCACATTGCACTGGCAGGCTTCGCAGTGCGTTGGTCGATGGGTGATCACGGTATCAGGTGTCAAGACCTGCATCAGCGTATGCCCTTGATGATCACGTTGACCACCCGATGGCTTGCGAATTTTTTTGCGTTCTTTGCCAGGCTTGCGTCCAAGACCATCGCTGGAGGGTGGCTTACTCCTGTTGTGGCTATCTTTTCCCAGCCGTCTTTCCAGTTCTTCAGCGCACAATAATGCCCCCATCAGAAAGGCTTCGAGTCCTTCAATTCGGCTGTCTTTCTGCTCCACTTGTTCTTTGAGCTCTCTGTATGTTCTTTGCAGTTTTCTCGCTTCTTCTTCTGTCATGCTCTTATCTTACCAACTTTGTCCAGTCTCTCCAAGGGAACCTGAGCAGTTACTATGAATCACTGATGTGCTAATCTTAAAATTCAAAATCTCTACAAAAGTGGATCAATAACAACACCCAAACCTTACGTCTCTTTATATATAGGTAATGCTTATGGATTGGATGCCGAACTGCTCGATTATGCTGGTCATTGCTCGACGAAAACAATAATTACGTCGCCACTCGCGTGATATCTACTTAGACAAATCCAGAGAAGAGGCTCAGTGATACGTAAGGGACTACCATTTTCTGTTCCGCGAGAATAGATACATAATTGCGCCCGTCAATATAACGAATGCTCCTGCAACGAGATATGAGGCAAACTGACCATTGGACAGAACTCCAGCCAGGCCGATGATAATGCCGAGTCCGAGAATTGGAAGACCAACATATTTGCCTATGACCGAAATAGTGCTTTTTAGCAGGAGAAAAAGGCCGGGTAGCAGAAAAATCGAACTAAAAATATAGCCGTCAGCCAGATTACTATTTGCCACATGAACATGATTGATCAGATCGTTAAATGCTGATGAGAAACCTATGTCTCCGATAAAAGTAAGCGCTAATCCCAGAACCGTTCCCACGACGAGAAGAATCCTACGGCGCCATAATGATGCACCGGAAACTGAAGGGGTATATGGCTTTGGGGAGGGTAAAGTGCATTTGCTGGGGAGATTGCTGTTGCATTGGGATCTCACGAGCCCCGTTGAACTCATAACCCTGTGGATTCTGGTTTCGTACAGGTTCAACTACCTGTCTGTATGCTCGCACTGGCTCTTCTACCTGATTGAATACAGGTTGCTCATTGAATAAAATGTGTTCTCTTTGAGCGGTGAGCACTGGAGTATCAGATAAAGAAAGTTGCCGTATCTCCTCTTGTACAACTCTCATATTGGCCGGTCGCTTACTCTCGTCTAGCTCGATCATCCGCGCGATCAGGTCGGCAAGTTTTGGTGGGATACCCAGTTGATCAGCAATCAGAGTCGGAAGGCGAAATGGCGATAGGGAGGGATCATACCCTGATAACAGTTGATGAAGTGTGACTCCAAGGCTATAGATATCCGAACAGGGAGTGGTCTGAGCACGTCCATATTGTTCGGGGGGAGCATAACCAGCCGATCCATAATTGGCGGTATCTTTCGCCTGCCCCGGTTTGAAATGCGCATTGCGTCATGGGAAATCTTACCCATCAGTAAGATTCTGGCGCTTTTTTTCTTCGAACGTTTCTGTGTCTGCAGCAAGATCACCGTCGGCTTCGTGCCTTTTCCGGCCATGATCAATTGGATGAGTCTTCTTGCGCTGAGGGGTAAGATATCTCATGAGGTAATATGGGAAGCTATCAGTAGTTAAGGAAAGGAAAAAGTCCATGGATATCAAGAAATTTTCAGATTTTACAGTACTGCAAAAATTTACTGTGTTGAACTATTATATGTGGCCAGTAGATGAGACAGATGATCTAGATACCTTTAAAATTGCTGGAGATAATGGTTTCCCTAATAAGTATAGGATTGAGGTAAAGTTTCTAGAGACACAATACATATCTGCTCCTACAACTTTTCCAAATAAGTTCACATTTAGATATGCTACAGAGGAGGAAAAAACGACATTCTATTCAAATTTCACATAACGAGTACTAATGTTTATATTATGGAAGAAATTGAAAAAAGTGCAGCTTTCTATCACCGGGAAGCTATTAAGGCATTTATAGCAGCAGAGTCTGTTGAAATTACGATTTACAACGATTACCTGACTAAGGATACCACGCATTGCATCATGGGAAATCGGATCTGCCCACGGGATGCGCAACGAGATTGCAACAAGCAGGCTATAGAGTGCAAAGCGGCTTATGAAGCCATCTTGGTCATAGCGCTTACTTGTTGGCGACAGGGGAGGAATACCACATCCACACAGAAAACACAACCGCGCGGAAGACGGTCTAGAGTCACTTCGTTTGAGAGTGCATCTCGTTGCGCATCCCGTGGGGTCTTACACACTTTTGGTGATGGAAACGTCCTTCAAACGAGGCCAGAACAGTCGCGACAGAGAAACCAGGGAAATTGATAAGGAAAGTCATCTCTCTGCAGGCTAGACCTGGGTCGATACTCATCCAGCATCACCAAAAGTGTGTAAGACTCATTTAATTCCGTGATTTACAGGCCTATCGGTGCGAAATCGCCGTTATCTCGGCCCACTTTTAGCCTTGTTCAGAACGTAGAGAACGTTAAAATCACACTGATTGGCCTCCAAGCAAAATCCGAAAGCGGAAACCTTTTTTGCATTAAGCAAACTTTTGATCTTCAATCCAATCCCACAAATCTTTGCATGTTTTAAATTCATCTTTTCTTTCGATCATGCTGGTTAAAAATTTCGCAACTATGTGTTCTAGCTCTTCCAGATCTGCTTCAAGCATCGCACTATGCCCACCATGAGAGATCCTACTTCTATTGTTATACAAATCAATAATTCTTTTCTTCTTATTTTTCCGTTGTTCTAGCTCTTTTTCTAGAACGAATGCGGTACCTTCTGCGACTGTTTGGGTAATTTTATCTGTATCTCGCCTGGTAAGGAAAGTTTCAAGGACTGTCATTAAATTAAGGAATTTATTTTCTTTTACTTCCTGGACTTGGGACTTCGAGAACCAATACAGACCGCGAAGTATAACTTCATCAAAACTATCTTTATCCAGTTCTTTATCTATTAAAGTCGCCAATTCGAATATTTTCAAATCATGCATTTTCTCAATAATATCCTGATTTATTAAAAATGTCTCGTAAGTTCCATTATAATAAGTTCCATTATAATAGGAGGACCTCGTATGAACTTCTTTATAATCTGATGCTATAACAATGTTTTCACGAATAAATTGTGGAACTTCCTCCAATCTTCCTATACGAAATTTATGAAATTTATCAGGGGTCGGAGTTGTCATATAGATGGTATATCGCAAAAGGTCAAAAACACGTTCGCACTCTTCATGGGCTCGATCAATAGCCCGATCTGTATGGGCGATACAACGATATTCTACACATACTTTTGATCTCAATGACCTTAACCAATTCTCTACATCCTTTCCCAGATGGAGTAGATACTCATTTATCATCTGATCTGTTACGGTCACTAATGTAAAATTATTTCCAATTTTAACTTTGTCAACCATTAATTGGATATGGCCAATTGGTATAAAAGTAATACATTCTTGGGAATAGTTTTCCACCTCTTCTACCAGTTTTGAAAATTGTTCCCAAGCAATTTTTTTCCTTTTCTCTGTATTTTCTTCCTTGTACGCAGAGAATAACAGTTCTTTTAGGGCACTACTTATATAGCTTTCAGTACATTTTTTCTCCCACTGTTCTTTTTCTAACAAGGGGTTCAGAACATTTCTTTCATAATAATCTGAATCAAGTTCAAGAATCCCATTCTTCCCTACCGTCTTTCGTACTCTTTTATACGTGGTAGAATCTACAGGAGAAAGACGATTATTGTTAATTGCAATAACCGACTTAAATAAGTCATTCACATATTGCTGAGACTTTCTTTTATCCATATATTTTTTCACATCCTTGCTCATTGCATGTAAATTCATCTGAAACTGCCGGAGAAAAAGTGAATATTGCCATGTCTCCCTCGGTTTCATACCGGGTGGTGCGGCTGCGCCGCATGACTTCTTTGGGAAATAAGCGGGTCTTCCGCCACTTTGGTGATTCGGAAATTGCAGAGGTATTCCACCGAGTTGGGAACCAGCCTCTGGTGTGGAAGACCCTCTCTCCGTTGTCTTGTGGATGAGCCTATTTCACCAAAGTGGCGGAAGACCCAATAAGCTGGTGATTTCTTTGCAATTACTCTGTTGAAAGCCTCTTTCCTTCTTTGGCCTGGCGCCATTCTCTAGACAAATGGACGAGAGGGTGAGCCGAGATCCACCAGCATAATTGGCAAGTTTCCACGAGCTTATTTCCCAAATTTACAACCGATTACTCTTTTTCAAGTTGCACTTGCGGCACAGCAGTTGGATATTATCCACTGTGTTGATGCCACCCTTGCTCCTAGGGATACGGTGATCGTATTCGATATACTCGCCCTCGTAGCCACACTGCGCACACTTGCCGCCATCGCGCTGGAAAACGGCAGCCTTTACGTGGTCTGGCACCGGACCATAATCTTTATTCTCCCTATAGATCACAAGCTGCCGTTTCCACAGCCGCACCAGGGTATCCATCATAGTCTTGAGATACAACGGGTCCTCCACCAGGTAATCTCCACCCCCAGTGCCACGTGAGACGCGAATACTTAACGCAGGCACTGGTCCCGACACAGTTAAATGTTTCCCATTTATAGGAACATCCAGGCCATCAACATCAACCTCGTCTTGAAATACCTCGACAACGTTATTCCAATCCATGGTCATACTTCCGGGGCCGTTATCGGCAATAAAATAACACTTTTTATTGGTGCCAATCAATGTACCATCCACGAACTTCATACTTTTCGTGGGCTTAATATAAATGGCCCAACACTCAAAATGAGCGTACTCATCGGAATCCAGGTGGATATCCACATCAACCACTGGAAGCTTCCCCGTCCGAATCTCCAGCAGACGCCGCAGATATGCCAGCCGGTCAATTGCCGGTTTTTTGAGGTCTTCAGGAACGCTGTGAGCATGAAGGTGCCCCCAGAAATTTTGGACCGCCTGCGTGAAATCTTCCTCATTCTCAAACGCCGTGTTCAGGATCGCGATGGCAGCATTGACTTCTGTTTGAGTGCGGAGCCGTGCCAGACGATCACGCACCGGGCGCTGAGACTTTTCAGGCACCTGGAATTTATTCAACCGCGCATGAATTTCTTGTCCGACCTGGACTGAGACCCCGCCTTTTTTAAATTCTGCCTCCAAATATGATATGGCAGCATTGACTTCTGTTTGAGTGCGGAGCCGTGCTAGACGATCAAGCACCGGGCGCTGAAACTCTTCAGGCACCTGGAATTTATTCAACCGCGCATGAATTTCTTGTCCGACCTGGACTGAGACCCCGCCTTTTTTAAATTCTGCCTCCAAATATGATATGGCAGCATTGACTTCTGTTACACGGCGCAAATACACCAGGCGGTTTATCACTGGGACCCCGAACTCCTTCGGCATACGTTCCACATTAAATCTAGTACAAATCGCCTGTTCCATCTCGTATGAGACGCCACCTCGGGCAAACGCCTGTTCGATCGTAGTGGCAGTATACTGCTGTAAACCGAGGAATCGTGTATTACAGGACGAGCAAATCTGGGGGCCAGATGATTTTGTTGCACCAAGCCAGACGATATAATAATTCTGACAACTGGTACAGACAGCCATCAGGGGAACCTCTTTCTTTCTACTGGCATAAAATTATAGAGATTATTGTAACACGTTCGCATCTTTCCTGCATGGCCTAATAGACCGGGATCGAGCCGTAGCGCATTTTCCGACGGTCAATGCTTGCGGCCCGGAAGACTTCGAGGAATACCAGCAATGGGCATATGCACAATGGAGAGCGCGCAACAGGTATCAATGGCGAACGGATCTTGGTGCATATGCCCATCTTGTTCCCTAGCGGCATCGGAACAATCGGTACTATTGCTTCAAATCGATCACTGTAGCATCTTTACAAGCGCGATAAGCCATGTTATCGGGCTCAGTGTCACTATGACATTGAGGATAGGCCGCCAGCACTCTACATATGCGCGGAGACCCTGGTCAGTTAGATTCTGCGAGGACGAGGTTTTAAGGTATTTCCAGACACCCATAATGGTAATGGCGATGACGAAGAGGATCGGCAGACAACAAAAAAACACTATGACAGCACTGCTAATAATAAGGGTATCCATCAAAATATGCATTAGTTTTTCCTTCTCTGAATATATTCCCTGATATACAACAGGTGGACGAAACTGGCGCTTCTTTCCCTTCTTTATGACCTGCGATCACAACTCGATCAGCTTGAGGAACAGGAACTCTACATCATTCTCCAACAAGGAGGCGCACTATCAGCACTTCGCACGACCCTGGGAGGAAGCCCCCCTTTGCGGGTGTTACGAGATCTCCAAGAGAACAAGGGAAAAAAACTTGAACAAGCGCTACGCGCTCTTCCTAACGATATGCTCATCGGATCTGCGGATGATTTTCTCGGAGAGGACGAGCACCTGGAAGAAGAGAGCACTCGTCCTGTTCCTGAGCTAGCTCAGGATTTTGAACAGGCGAGTGACCGTTTTTCCAGTGCGCAAACGCCTCTAGAGGAGGCTTCTCTGCTTGCTTTGAAACCAGACCTTCCAATGTTGGTCTCAAAAGAAAGTCTTTGCGTCATTGATGTGCTTGCAGAATTATCATGCGGATTAGACGAGACTGCAGTGGAGTATCTGGTCGCCAATCGTGTCAGCGCTCTTTGGGAGAAGTATATCCATCAAGGTAGATCGACCATCGATGAGTTGCTAGCAGATGTCGGCGGCTCCTGGTTTCAGGAAATAAAGCGGCGCTTTTTTGCCGAACTGGAAGGGGTCGAAAGTCTTGTTATTCCAGCCGGATGGTCCTTTACCACTCTCAATGGGGAAAGAGCACACCCCAATGTGATGCAACGTCGAACTGCTTGGTCTGTCCGTGAAAAACGGCGGGTGGGGAATTGGTCTGGAGTCGGCACAGGCAAAACGTTAGCAGCAATCCTGGCTTCTCGCGTAATCGAGGCTCGCCTCACGCTGGTGGTAACTAATAACGCTACGGTCGAAGAATGGGGCAAGCAGATTCAGAATGCCTACCCAGACAGTATCGTGTATCTCGATGTCTACGGAAGCATCGCGCTGGATAAGAACAGCTATAATTATGTGGTGCTCAACTACGAAAAATTCCAGGGGAACGGGAGTCATCAACTGGTCCAACTTTTACGTGGCTTCCACCCTGATTTCATCGTTTTGGATGAAGTACAGTTTGTGAAGCAGCGGGATATCCATGCTAGCAATCGCCGCAAAGCACTCGAAAATCTGGTAGGAAATACCTCACAAGTCAACGCAAACCTGAGCGTGCTGGGAATGAGCGCAACTCCTGTCATTAATAATCTCACCGAGGCGAAGAAGCTGCTGGAGATCATCACTGGCTTGGAGTTTCCAGAACTTGCGGTGAGTCCAACCATCAATAACGCTCTTGCTATGCATCAGGCTCTGATGCTTCACGGCTTTCGGTATCGACCTCGCTATGAGCAAGAGATCCGCACCGAAGTAGTTACTGTGACACGGAATGATCTTCTGGAAGCGCTACAGGAGGGGCAAAAAAGCGTCTTGCGAATTGAACAACTCCTGCTTCCAGCAAAACTGGAAATGGCACAACCTTTCTTTCGCAAAGGAACGATTGTCTATGCGCATTATGTAGATGAGATCGTGCCGCCTCTTCGCACCTACCTAGAAAACATGGGCCTTTCTGTGGGACTCTATACAGGAGATGATAAATCGGGATTAGATCAATTCCGTAAAGAAAAATGTGATGTCCTTGTAGGAACTAGCCCAGTTGGGACTGGCCTGGATGGCTTGCAAAAGGTGTGTAACCGCCTAGTGATGTTGTGTCTCCCCTGGACGGGGGCAGAGTACGAGCAAATTATTGGACGCATTCGTCGCCAGGGCAGTAACTTCGGCGATGTGGAAATCATTATTCCCCAGGTTACACTGGACTATAAAGGAGAGAATTGGTCTTGGGATCAAGGGCGCATGGCAGTAATAAGCTATAAACGCACTCTCTCCGATTGCGCGTTAGATGTGTATATTCCTGAAACAGTCATGATTAGCCAGCGTGCGCTGTTACAGCAAAGCCGCGAGGCGCTCGAACGGTGGATCGAACGGATAGGTCATGATGGGCTTCTCGCTTTGGAGAGACCACGCCTAGCAGTCCCTCTTCCTTTGCATCTGCTTCGGAAGGTACAGGCGCGACACGGTGACTTCACTGTGCTCAACCAGCGCTGGAGTACGTCTCGAAGTGCGACTACCCACGAGCGTCTTCAACAGGATGCATCAGAGTGGTATCTATACCATACACTTTGCCGAGAAATGCGCGAGAAGTGGCCCGAGCACCCAATCGAAAGAATTGCAGGGCACATTCGCGTACGCCCTGATTGGATCGTCGGGGATTTTGGATGTGGTGAGTGTTTGCTTGGGCAAGCACTTCCTCATAACAAAGTTGTGGGCATCGATCACGTTGCCTGGAATAAGCAAGTCATTGCTTCTGATATGTCCTCAACGCCCTTTGATGATGCATATTTTGATGTAGTGGTATTTTCACTTTCGCTTATGGGTACGAATTGGACGGATTATTTAAGAGAGGCATACCGCACTCTGAAACCGTATGGGTACCTATTCATAGCAGAACCGCAAAAAAAGTGGAAGGATCGCATAGAGAAGTTGAAAAAAGAGGTAGAAATAGGAAAATTTCGCCTCTTGGGCGATATTGAGCAGCGCTATAATTTTGTATATCTTGTAGCACTAAAGATGTAAAATAGAGGATTAGCATCAGTGAAATCACATGATATTTCTCGTTCATTTTTCCTATCAATATGATTCCGCATTGTATTACGGTAAATCGGGTCTTCCTGGTTTTTGGTGAAGGAACTGGAAAAGATGGCTCCTCTCTTTTCGAAGAGAGCGTGAGAAGAGGAAATCGGCGCTATATTTCTCCCACTTCAGAGACAGATTCACCAAAAACGAAACGTCATGCGCCGATTGGCGCGCCACTCCGTATGAGGTTATACATGGTCTCAGAATATACTTTGGCGAACCCTTCTCAACGGCCTCCTTGCGGGAAGCACAGAGAGCAGACTGAAGCCGACCTGATGGAAGAACGATCAAGCTCTTTTTTTCCTCTGCAATTCGCGCTCAACGGGATGGGTATACTTGATAGTTTGAGCAAGATGAAGCGTCTTCTCAGCGTACACATCGCCGGCGCATTGCGCGCATGGCATTGTCTCCGCTTTTTCGAGGGTTCGCCAGCAGTATTCTGAGGTCACCTAGAAACCTCATCGGGAGTGGTGCGCTTACATCTCATGACGTTTCAAAAACCAGGAAGAACCGATTTCTCATAAGGCAATGCGGCCAGCAAGAATAATTGCCCGTCAACAATATCTCAACACATGTTGAACGAATTTGTCTGGACCCAATTGAGATATAAGTAATTGTCTATGCAGAGACGCTTGTCCAGCAGCGTATCCAATTCAGTCAACGATGGGGCGAGAAACTGTAGCAGATGCTGAGCGGAGGTTTGGGAAAGGTGAAGGTGTGTTCACTTGTCCTGCCTTGAGATGCCATATTGATATGCATAGAAAACCTCCTGCGTGAATACTGATTCATTGTTTTTTCTCAGTTTTACCCAGGAGGCTTTTTTACACTCTCATCTCTCATTATTTTCGGGATGAGAGTGTTTTTTAGCTTGTGAAATCTAGCATTTTTAAGTAAAATATCGTAGATAAACTCATTAGAATTTTTTGATGAAGTAAGGCATGAAAAAAACGAAAATGAAGGCGCGACATTACTCGTTGGATTTATTTCCCGAGACTACCTGGCAAGAATTTTTAGATACTGGTGCTATTGTTTCAAGTTTTACTCGATCAGATAGCGCAAAATAGCATCAGCAATAAGGTATCTAAGAGAGTGTCTGAATGCGGATTCCAAGAGAGAGAAACATGATTGCATAAAATGCAAAGCATCAAAACTGCGACATAAGCATTATTCATGAAGCCAGACGGAATTCGGAGTAGTCTGACAAACGTCCCACTTTACACCCTTTGAGACACACTCTAAAACCCATAATTCTTAGAAGAACTATCAGAGTCGTGTGGGGTAGAAGAAGCTCGGCAAGTTTAAGGAGTGTCAAGAGTAATGGAAAAGAAAGATAACAATTCATTAATGATAAAAGAGCGGCTAAAAGATCTAACAGGAATAGATGAGGACCAATATCCAAAAGAGTATATTCAATATCCCCTATTAACTAAAATTCAAAATCCTCCAACTTATTTTGTTTACATGTTAATGAAAATGTCTGCTTTTACTTGTTACACAGGTGAAGATAAATCAAAATGGCAAGTATATGTAAAATACAAGAACATAAGCTTTTGTATACGCGATCATAAATTGGCAACTTGGTCTATTGATCTTATCGGATCAAATTCTGATATAGAGAATGCTAAGAGAATTGCAGAAGAACTCCGGCATCGCATAGAAAGTGCATGTAAAAAATTGGATAAAATTTTAGAGTCCGATTTAAAAATTCTCGTAGGGCAAAACAACTTTTTTCTACAAAATTCATATCATCAACTTCGCGATTTATATGATTATTATTTTGAGCAAACAGAAGAAGTGCTGCAGCTGGTGGATGAAGCACATATAAAATTAAAAACTACAAAGCTAGAACTCTTGACAGACTCAGTCAATGACACTTTGCGTCTAGAACGCGTAGCTTCTTACAATGCTTGCTCACTAATTTCTTTCTTTTTTTCCTATACAGAACTCCTTATCGATATAATGTTTATATTTCATATTTATGATCCTGCTAATAATCCCTGGGATAGATTTCGGCAAAAACCATGGGCGGATAGATTCAAAACAGTCTTTCCAGTTTCTACAGACCCATCAATGGCTAAGATTTACAGGAATATTCGCGAAATAAGAGAGGAATGGCGGAATGTATTACTTCACGGCTTTCAAGAAGAAGCTGCATACCTAGTACCAATACCTAGCGTCGGAGTAATACCGATTTCTTATCAAAAAGCCTCAAAATCCATACATTTCTCGGTGAATCCATCTCCAGAAAATGGAGAGAAGAAAGCATTAGAAACATGCACCGCATTTGATGAATGGTGCAAAAAAAATCACAAAGCATTATACGCATTATTGTATGCACAATCAGATCTACCAATTCCTCTAACCATGACAAGAGTAGAACAGATTAGAGGATGGATGATATCACCAGATATATTCGAGGAAAAAATTCGTGGTGAACTGCAATGGCAGCAATGGACTCTAGACCTTTATCAATGAAATCACTCTGCATTGCGTCACGAGAAATCTTACCCATCAGGAAGATTCTGGCGCTTTTTTTCTGCGAACGTTTCTGTGTCTGCAGCGAGATCTCCGTGGGCTTTGTACCTCTTCTAGCCATGCTCACTTGGGTGACTCCTCTTACGCTAAGGGGTAAGGGATCTCATGACGTAAGTGAGTGGGGGCCGCCTTATCAGGGAGCGCTCCCACGAAAACTCTTTCTTGTTGGTTGTGGCTGGCGGAGAAGGTGGTGTTCTTCATCAGCGCGAGTAGACATTCTTATAGACAGGAGACCGCGTAGGCAGAGCTAGCCAGAGCCACGAGAAGGGTTGTATGGATACTTGCTGAATCGCATTAACCATTACGCATGCGCTCCTTATATAGGATATCTCGCAACGAGAAAATGTTTGTTGCGATACAAGCAGATACCGCATTGCATCACGGGAAATCGTACCCGATGGTGTGCTGTTCACGCCCTCTTTCCCTCGGATGTTCTGTCGCCTACAGGAAGGCCTCTGCCTGCTTCGCACGTGTTCTGAACACACCCAGTTGGCTTGTTCCCTTGCATTGAGGAGTACGATATCTCATGAGGCAATGCGGGCATGAAAGCTTCCTCAAGCTAGTCTTTTACTAGTTTGGTTTCGCTCTTTCCTGTCTGTTTCCGAATGGTGCCAAGATGAGTATCACCACGACCTGGAACAACTGGTTTATCATATTGCTGGCGAATTGTCTGCAGGTGTTTGTCTGAACGCACCGTTCGTAAACGCCCATTCGCGTTGCGCGACCGATCGCTACGCATACCACTACTCTTTCCCATAATAAGGTTTTCTCCTTTGTATGAAGCGGCCGATCCAATGGCAGCTCACATTCACTTTTTGTTCATCTATGCACGGTAGAGATGACAACTTCTCAAAACCGTTGATACCATGTTTCAGATGTGCAACTGAACAATATTTCTCTAGGTAGAGTATCTTGAACAAGGGGCAAGCAGCGGTATGATGGCAGGTAAGTTGCCTAAAGTCCTCCATCATACGATATTCAAGCTCCGCCTGATTGTGCTATGTCAAGAGGCTGGAGTAACTCCAGCCTCTTGATACCTTTATCGAGGGACTATCGTAGTGGGCACGTATCTAACGCGAGGAGGTTGTCGTTCCAGTACCCATCGGCATGGGTCTGTACAAACTTCCTGCCGTTGCGTTCTCGTACCCCGATATCCGCTCTTTTCCCTCCAACAGAGGTGTAAAAGGTATTGGTCCCTTTCTCGATGGACGCTATCACTTCTTGCGTTGTCCTGCGCCATGTGTACCCGCCCAGATGAGTGATATGCTCATGGGGACTATTGGTGTCCGGTTTGTTGATGCAGGTTACTAGGGTATCTGCCATAAAGTGTTCTCCTCTGGTAAAACTATCTCCATCAGCTTGGAGTTCTACCAGGCTGATGGGAGAAAATCCGGTAAACAAGGTTAGCGTTCGTTGAGCGCTTGACTTAAGCGTTCAATTGCGATCAGAACGCCCAGAGCGGCAAGAGCGACATGATACCATTTCATGAAGGCTCCCCCCTTTCTTGTGATGTTTTCTGCTTTGACCAACTAGGAAACTTCCTTTTAGAAAGAGCCGTGTAGGTGGTCCTGGACCTGAACTGAGAGATTGTGTTGATATATCCACTCAACAATCCTTGTAAAAAAATTACTCCCAGAGGGAGCGTGATTGTGTAGCGAGAGGATCTCGGTACGGCACCAGTTTTTTATCCGGTGTGACCATGACCAAGTGCAACTCTTTGAGCCGACGTGTTAAGGCAGTGATCGAGACCTGGAATGTATCCTTGAGTTGGTATAGGTTTTGCCATTGGCATAAATCCATAGTAGCACAGGCGTTTCTCAGGAGATCCTGAGGCATAAGCAGATAAGCAGCGAAGCGTTCTGCTTGGAATTCCATTCTTTGCGCGATGCGCTTCCGCTCGTCATGTGTAATTTGTTCATGTTCAGCAGCAGTAAATTTGCGGCAGAGCACAACATCCTGCTCGTTTGTGTCCGGAAGCAGGAGTGTATACAGGTTGCCGTGATCAATGTGAAGGATGAAATGACCAAGTTCATGGGCAAGGGAGTATTGTTGTGTCCCTTTATGGTCCTCAAAGAACTGCTGCTTCTCCTCATTCACAATAATTTCAACGGTAGGTTGTGGCTGTCCTCGAACTGCTAGTTTTGCGAGGACAGGTGTCCCTTCATGATCAGGAATGGGCTCATAAACGATGGGTAAATTAACCCCCAAGTCAATGATATCTTCAACAGGCACGGGAGCTGTCAGAATAGATTTCTGCTGCCGGCTATATTGATGGAGCAGGTGAGTGGCACAGGCCTCAATCTCCGTATCGGGGATATACCGATGAATCTGTATGGTCACGTACTCTCCTTGAGCCTCCTCATTTGTTCTTCTGGTTGTCAGGCTGATTGGTGTCTGACTGGCGGGCTAGATCCAGCATCTTGCGATAGGTTTCATCGGGTAGCTTCCGCTCGCTGAGTACACGCAAGAGTTCCACTGCCTGTGGGCTCTCTTCGAGTACGGCTTTGAGATCCTTTGGGACCTTCCCAGCCAGGTTAATGAGTTCATTCTCATCAGCCTCTAATACCTGTGCGATATGCCCAATGACCTCTTCGCTCGGTGGTGCTAAACGTCCTCCTTCAATCTTGCTGAGGTAGGTAAAATCGATGCCGACCTGAGTTGCCAAATCACGTTGGCTGATATTTTTCTGCTTCCGTAACTCGCGGAGGCGTTTCCCAAACTCCATGGTGCTCCTCATCTCGCAAGATGGTTCTTTTTCTATCAACTGTTACAGTATAACATTTGTTGAGTTGATTTGTCAACACAATATCAGAAACACGAGATATTTGTCGTGTCCCAAAGAAAGAGACAGGGAGTGAGCGCGGAAATGGGCGCATTGCGTCATGGGAAATCTTACCCAACAATAAGATTCCGGCGCTTCTTTTCTGCGAACGTTTTAGTGCCTGCAGCAAGATCTCTATAGGCTTCGTGCTTCTTCTGACCATGATCAATTGGGTGATTCCTCTTGAGCTAAGAGGTAAGATATCTCGTGCAGCAAATGGGTGGGGGTCGCCTTATCAGGGAGATCTTCCACAAAAACTCTTTCTTGTTGGTTGTGGCTGGCGGAGAAGGTGGTGTTTTTCATCAGCGAGCGTAGATAATCTTATAGCCATGAGTTCTCGTAGGCAGATCCAGTCAGAGCCACGAGAAGGGTTGTATGGATACTTGCTGAATCGCATTGACCATTACACATGCGCTCCTTATACATGCATTACATTTACCCGATGGTGTGCTGCTCACGCCCTTTTTCCTCGAATGTTTTGTCTCCTACAGGAGGGCCTCCGCCTGCTTCGCACGTGTTGTGAACATGCCCAGTTGGCGTGTTCCCCTTGCACTGAGGAGTACGATATCTCATGAGGCAATGCGCCTTTCTGAGAATAAGAATGGTGTCTGTTTGTATCGAGAAGAGCAAAGCTCTCGAAGACGAGAAAACAGTTTACATCCATATGATTAGGAACCTAACAAATTAGCCAAAAAATTTTAGTCTTTTTTCTTCATGTTTTGCTGCATCTGCGTGAGTAACTGGCGAAGGAATATCCGTTCGCGTGGCCCGATGCCTGCAAAAATGGTTTCTTGCAGCTTCATGAACTGCTCGGTGATCGACCGCTCTTTTTCGCGACCTTTCTCTGTCAAATAGACTCGAACCAGCCGATTATCTTCTGGATCGCGCTGGCGCGTGACCCACCCGGCTTCTTCCATGCGTTGAAGCAGTTGGGTAATACTCGCCCCCTGGACTGCAAGTTGTTCAGCCAGTTCTGATTGGGTGAGGCCATTCTGCAAAAAAAGCCGCCAGAGCACCGTGGCTGGAGCGCGATGCATCCCGATCTGCTCCATCAGGGTATCCGATAAATGGCGATAGCTCTGACTGATCTGGGCTAAGAGTTCCCAGTCAGCAACTGCCTCAAGCTCGTTTTGCATATGTCTCTTTCCTTTGCAGGGTCCTAATCATTAGGGTGTTAACATTATAAAGCATTCTCTCAATTGTCAAACCGGCAGGATGATGGGACTCACTCAGGGATGCGCAGCGAGTTTTCTTTTGGACGTCGAAGTGGTCTTTTTTTGCCATGTGTCACACTTGACACAGGTTTTCCAAAGTATTAGACTGGGTATGAATTTAATGGAAGTCTAAAAATATCATTTTCAATCAGCGGTTTTCTCGCGAAAGGATGATGTTGATGAACAACCCGTTGGACCAGACCACTCCCCAGACCACTCCCAATGCAGATATTGCCAGCTTATTCAGCGGCGAGCTTTCGGCGAATCCGTTTCCCTTCTTCGCGCAGATGCGCGAGATGGGCGCTGTTGTTCCCATTCCCTTCCCCATCGGCGGTGATATCCGGGCATGGATGGTGACGCGCATCGAAGAGGCTGTGCGCATCCTCAAAGATCATGAGCACTTTACTGTTGATCCTCGATCTATTGGTGCTGACGACTTTTTGCGCCAGCGCTTCGCGGGTACGTCCGACGACACTTTTACCGCCAGATCCTCTATGATTTCCGTGGATGAGCCAGACCATAGACGTTTACGCGGATTAGTCTCCAAAGTCTTCACGCCTCGGTATATGGAAAGCTTGCGTTCCCGTGTCCAAGAGATCGCCGACGAACTACTCGACGAAGTGCAGGGGCAGGGTCAGATGGATATCGTCGAGAGTTATGCCTTTCCTCTGCCGATCAACGTCATTTCCGAGATGCTTGGAGTGCCAAAGAAAGATCGACCGCAGATCCGCGCCTGGTCTGAGGCAATGGTTACTGGCGGCGGTATGATGGGTAGGAGTGAAGATGGAATCGCTGGTATGCGGGCGTTCTCCACGTATACCAGGCATCTGGTCGCCGAGAAGCGCAAGCAGCCACAGAACGACCTGATCAGCCAGCTCATCGCAATTGAAGAGGAAGGGGATCGGCTGAGTGAGATGGAATTGCTCTCAATGATCACCTTACTGATCTTTGCTGGGCACGAAACGACCTCAAACCTGATTGGTCTTGGCACCTTGATGCTGCTAGACCATTCCGACCAACTTGCGATGCTAAAAGCCGATCTCAGCCTTGTCCCCTCGGCGGTCGAGGAACTTCTGCGCTTTAATGGGCCAGTGACCATGCCGGTTCCGCGTTTTGCGACGGAGGACATTGAACTTGCCGGGCAGCAGATCAAGAAAGGCGATGTGCTCATCACCGCGTTGATTTCGGCCAATCGGGATGAGAGGCAGTTTACGGACCCCGATGAGTTGAATATTGCCCGTACCCTCAATCGTCATGTTGCCTTTGGGCAGGGCATTCATATCTGTCTGGGAGCGCCACTGGCACGCCTGGAAGGAGATATTGCCTTCACTACCTTGCTCAAGCGGATGCCGAATGTACATCTTAGCGTGCCTCGTGAGACTATTACCTGGCGTGTCAGTGGCAACTTGCGCGGATTGACTGTCTTGCCTGTGGCCTTTTAAAAAAGAGGTATGCATAAATGAATCGTTTGCCCTTACGAGAGCGAAATAGGCAACGAAATGGTCAGCGGATCGTCGATGCTGCGTTTGCGTTGTTTCACACCACTGGCTATACCCAGACCACGATGGATGCCATCGCCGAAAAAGCGGAAGTCAGTCGTGCAACGCTTTTCAACTATTTTCCGACGAAACAAGCCTTACTGATGCAGTTAACTAGTACATTGTATCGGGAGCATGTTCAGCCGGAAATACAAAGCTATCTGGATACTCAGCCAGGCACGGTGCAAGCACTGCATCGGCTCTTTATGAGTATCCATGAGCATATCTTGATGGTTCCTGATCTCTACCGAGCATTGCAGGAAGAGTTTTTCCATCATGAACCTGGCGGTGAGAAGGATGCTGGGACGGGCTTCTTGGAGACGCTGTTAGCGATTCTCGCGTCTGGGAAACGGCGGGGTGAACTTCGCTCCGATCTCCCACTTGAGAAATTAGCTCATTATATTGGCGCGTTGTATGTCTCCGTGCTCTTCCTTCCATTGGAACGGCAAGTGGAACCGGGAGTGCTCACGCATTATCGTGCAGAGATTGATACCTTACTGGCGTTTCTCGATACTGCGTTGAACCCGGGCGTGTCCCAGAGAAATGAGAAAGATAAAATTGATGATCGTTGATCTTTCTGCCCGTAGAAGATGGCAATCTGGTTGATTCGCGATTGAGTGAGAAGCGAGATAGGGATGCCGCACAGCAGTTCTTCAAGCAAGCTCTTGCTGTGGTTGGCCATGCTCCAGAGCAGGTCACGACGGATGGGCATCGTTCTTATCCAAGTGCTAGACGCGAGACGATGAGCAATGACGTGCAACATCGGACCACTACGTATCGCAATAATCGGTTGGAACAAGATCACCGTGGCATCAAGCAGCGGTAGTATCCCATGCGCGGCTTGCGCAATTTCCAGGCAGCAGCTCGCTTTTGCAGGGCGTTTGGTGAATGACGCCATTCCTTCCGCCCTCGGAGTACAATGGGTGAAACCGTCTCGCTTGCGCAACAACGATCGCTCTTTCTCGACCGCTTCTTGGCCTTGCAAGTACTCATGGGAGCAGTTTCCTAGCTCCACAGATCATATTTGAGGGGCATTGAAATACCTCTGATCCCACGGTGGTCTCAGTTCTGACACTTCCTTTGCTGGCTTTGCCAGGCGGCCTCAATCACTTTGATCGTATTCGTCGCTTCCTGAGCCGTGACTGGAGCAGGCTTGCCTGACAGAATGGCCTCAATGATCCCCTGGTAAAACGCCTCATAGCAGCCGGGAAGCGTTTTGACGGTGCCCTCAATGGTGATTTTGCCGACATCCATGGTGATAGTGCCATACTGCTCGACAGGATCTTCTCCCCAGCCAGGATCGCCGGGACGTTTCCCCGCAAGCAAGGCTTCTGCCTGGGAATCGAACCCCGATTTGATGAAGCTCCCCGTGCTTCCATGGAGCTGAAAGCGCGGCCCCGAGGCCCGGACCAGCGAACTCGCATGCAAGATAACGCGGAGTTTGGGATAGCTGAGCACGAGATGAAAATAGTCGTCGGCCTGGGCGTTCGCACGTTGGGCTTGGACATCAGCCCACACCGCTTGTGGGAAACCGAACAGGCATAGCGCTTGATCAATCAGATGCGAACCCAGGTCATAGAGGATGCCTGCTCCCGGCTCTGCTCGCTCTCGCCAGCGATCACGCACCAGGGGACGGTAGCGGTCATAATGGGCTTCGTAGGTAAAGAGGTCTCCCAGCAGGCCCTGCTGCAAGAGATGGCGAATGGTCAGGAAATCGTTGTTCCACCGGCAGTTGTGAAAGATACTGAGAACGACCTGCTGTTGCTGTGCCAGTTCCATGAGTTCCTCGGCCTGGGAGGCATGCAGCACGAATGGTTTCTCTACGATGACGTGTTTGCCTGCGGCAAGGGCTTGTTTCGCCAGATCGTAGTGCATCTCGTTTGGCGTCGCGATGACGATGAGGGTGATCTCTGGCTGTGCGAGCAGATGCTCAAGAGTAGGGACAACGGTGATAGTGGGGAAGTCTTTGCGCACCTTTTCCGGCTGCGAGGACACGATCGTGCTCAGCCTGAGTCCTGGAGTGCTCTCAATCAAAGGGGCATGAAAGACGGCGCTTGCCATGCCATAGCCAACTAATCCAACGTGAATGGTCATCGTTCCTTCTTTCCGTGAACGTATCATGCAGGATGAGATTTTGTTCAGTATAGCACATCCTTGCCTAGCGAGAGCGCTTCATGCGTTTGCGAGTTGATTGGCGCATTGCGTCATGGGAAATCGTACCCATCAGTAAGATTCTGGCGCTTTTTTCTGCGAACGTTTCTGTGCCTGCAGCCAGATCTCTGTGGGCTTCATGCCTTTTCCGGCCATGATCAATTGTGTGACTCCTCTTGTGCTGAGGAGTAAGATATCTCATGACGCAAGTGGGTGGTCTCCTCATCAGGAAGATTACCCCCAAACCCATCTCTCGTTGGTTGTGGCTGGCAGAGGAGGAGGTGCTCTTCGTTAGTAAGAATAGATATCTTATAGCCATGATCTCTCATCGGCAGAGCCAGCCAGAGCCCCACGAGAAGGGTTTTATGGATACTTGCTGAATCGCATTTGCCATTGCGCATCCGCTCCTTATAATATACGCATTGATTACGGGAAATCGTACCCGATGGTGTGCTGCTCACGCCCTTTTTCCTCGAATGTATTGTCTCCTACAGGAAGGTCTCTGCTGCTTTGCACGTGGTCTGAAAATGCCCAGTTGGCTTGTTCCCCTTGACTGAGGAGTACGATATCTCATGAGGCAATGCGCCGTTCGGAGGGGGGCCAATGGAAAAGGGCGCATCATGCACCTCGCCAGTGGCCTACCCTACATTTATGCGGGTGGAGTGTCAAGAGGCCATTAATTATTGTTCTTATAAGGATCTATTCAGCCACCGGCATATGTACAGGCGTAAAGAGCAAGCCCAGCTGGTGAAGATGCCCATTCTTTCGGCTCAAAGGTCTCTCTGGGTCCGGATGGATGGAAGAAAAATGGGCGACGATTCGTTCCAACGCGATCTTTGATTCCAGGCGCGCCAGGGGTGCTCCCAGACAGACATGAATGCCATAGCCAAAGGTCATATGAGGATTGGGCGTACGCCTGATATCAAATTGTTCGGCATGAGGAAAATATTCCTCCTCGAAATGGGCCGCTCCAACCCAGGACACAATCATCTCACCTGCTTTGATCTCGTGCCCATCCAGTACAAGATCCTCACGCGCGGTACGTCGCAGGCTGATCTCTGAGAAATCATAGCGCAATGTCTCTTCAAGAGCACCAGGGATCAACGACGGGTCGGCCCGCAAGGCTTCGTATATCTCCGGGTGCTGGCTAAAACGATCGAGAGCATAGCTCAGCAGCATGGTAGTGGTTACATTCCCAGCCATCATCATTTCCAGGCACATAAAGAGAATTTCCTCGCGTGTCAGACGCGCGCCATCCTCTTCAGCCGCCAGGAGTGAACTCATAAGGTCTGTCTGTGGGTCAGCTTTTCGCTCTTCTAGCAGGTCAGAGAAGTAATGAAAAAGCTCGTTGTTATCTGGATGCGCTCCTTTTGTGAACTGATCAAGTAACTGATAAGACCACACGCGAAAGCGCTCCTGATCTTTTGCCGGCAAGCCCAGCATCTCTGCAATGACCCGCACAGGCAAGGGGTAGGTCAAACCAGTCATCATCTCCATTTTTCCGATGGCCAACGCGGGTTCTAATAAGCTATCGATAATCTCGACCAGGCGGGGCGTAAGTTCTTCAATACTGCGGGGCGTAAAGGCTTTGGAGACCAGCGAACGTAGCTGGCGATGGCGTGGAGGTTCTGATTTTCCTAAGGTACTGGGAAAATTTTCCGGTAAGGTCTTTTTCACCGAATAGTCCACATGATCCAATAAAACTCTCTGCACATCTTTGTAGCGGAAAACTTCCCATACCTGGAGATCCTGGTTATAATGGACTGGCTGATTCTCGCGCATTTCTCGATACCAGGTGATGCGCGACTCTACTGAATCACCTATCTTTTGTTGCATCATGTTTCTTGGTAACTCGGATTTGTCCTGAATAGCCATATGTATTCCCTCCTGCTCTTTCATTCGTTTCTTCAGGTACAGCAAGCATGCACGCATGATCGCATTATAGCACATTTTCCCAAAATGCATGTATTGAATGGCTCTTATGCAACCTTGGAACATCATGCGCAGCAGGCCACTGAGAAGAACTAAATGGGGAATCGAGTTGTCAGGCAGAGAAAAAAGGAGGAAGATCTTTTCATGAGAAACGTCGTAAGAGAGGATCCTCTTCCTCATGTTATCTCATGATACATCTTGGGTAGCATCTCATCAAGCATCGGCAACACATGCCCTAAGTACAATCAAGCAACAAACGTGGGATAAAACTTGCTCAGCAGGCACAGACAATCCCAAAAAAGTTGCTTGATTGTACTTACATGATCATAACGGCTATGATCATGTAGAACCGCGATTCTATGTTTGAATGACATCCATGGGAACGTTGTCTGAGTGAGTTTGGCTGTGTTTTCATCCTCTGATAGTAGCTTTGTTGTATTATTGCGCTTATTATTTTAGCGAGGACAGTACGTTAAAACGAACAAGGGAGGCATTCTAGAGTCTGTCAAGTATTTTGTGTATGTATTTCCATTTATTGAGGAAATCGCTCCCCAAATTCAATCGCAAAGCAGTTGAGTGCAGGTGCCCAGTTTCGGATTGGCTTGGTCCACTTCTTCGCGATGCGCATTGCGTCATGGGAAATCTTATCCATCAGTAAGATTCTGGCGCTTTTTTTCTGCGAACGTTTCTGTGTCTGCAGCAAGATCTCCGTAGGCTTCGTACCTCTTCTGATCATGATCAATTGGATGACTCCTCTTGCGCTAAGGGGGAAGGTATCTCATGACGCGAGTGGATGGGAGTCGTCTCATCAAAAAGATCTCCCTCAAACCCATTGCTAGTGGGGTGTGGCTGGCGGAGACGGTGGTGTTTTGTGCATATTCTTATAGTCTTGAATTCTCCTAAGCAGATCCAGCCAGAGCCACGAGAAGGGTTGTATGGATACCGGCTGAATCGCATGTGCCAATGCGCATTCGTTCCTTATATACGCATTGCATTACGGGAAATCGTACCCGATGGTGTGCTGCTCACGCCCTTTTCCATCGGATGTTGTATCGCTTACAGGAAGGCCTCCACCTGCTTCGTACGTGTTCTGAACATGCCCAGTTGGCTTGTTCCCCTTGCACTAAGGAGTACGATTTCCCGTGATGCAATGCGCTGGCGATTGTGCCCAGATTGAAGCAAGCATCGACTCTTCAGCTTTGGCACATGCACGAGTGTGAATTGAGAAGCCATTTTTGGAAGGAAAGGACATGCTGGAGTGATGGATACGTTTGTTTCACTGTTGGCAATGTGAGTCAGGAAACAATCCGACAATCTATGAAGCGTCAAGGGAAAAAGTGGCGATTCATCCACGAGGCTGAAGACCTCGTGGTTTTCTCGCCGACTCCCTATAACCATACTTAACGTGATCTAGACAGAAGGGTATCCAGGCAGTTTACAGCCTCTTCTTGTAAGGATGGGAGAACATGAGAATAGGTATCCAGCGTCAAACTGATCTGGCTATGTCCCAATAGTTCCTGCACCACTTTGGCATGCACACCCAATGTTAATAGTAAACTTGCTGTACTGTGACGCAGATCGTGGAAGCGAATGATCGGGAGTTCCCCTTTGACCAGGATTGGTCGAAATGACCGGCGAATCATATTGCCGACGTCAATTGGGTTTCCAATCACATTGCAAAAGATCCATTCTTGCTCATTCCAGGCTGGGCCTGCTGCCAGCCGCACTTCCCGTTGGCGTATTCGGTGTTGCTTCAAGGCTTCAATAGCCATCCTGGTAAGGTGAATACGCCTGCGGCTCTTTGCCGTCTTGGGTTCGGATAGCGTAAACCTTTTTCCTACTAGTACAGCTTGGCGGAAATATCGTAGGAGTCTAGAGGCGAGACGGTCCTTTGTAGGTCCAGTGAAAAGGACCATTGGAAAGACGATTGTAATAAGCAATGAATGCCAGGATGCCCTCGCGTAAGTGAGTCAGGGATGTCCAACTGGCGCGAGCTAAGAGGCGGCGAACAAGAATACTGAACCAAATCTCAATTTGATTGAGCCAAGAACTGTGCCTGGGCGTGTAGACGAAGCGAATGCGATGGCTCGGGTTTGAAAGAAAGGCAACTCGCGTCGGCATCGAGGCCAAATGACCACTTTTGCCTTTGATGCCCAGGTCCTCCTGGATGCCGCACTGCTCCGCGACGAGACGAACCAGCGTTTCAGACTGATGCGTGTTGAGCTGATCGGCGACAAAGACCCAGGCAGCCTCTGGATCAGTCTGAATGGTCTGGGCAATGTGAGCTGCAAAGTCGGCTTCGGTGCGTGTCGGTAAGAGGCTCGGGGCGATCACTTGACCGGTGGCTACATCCAAATTGGCGATCAGACTCAGGGTGCCATGCCGCTTGTATTCGAATTCCATCCGCTCGACATGACCTGGTAGCATCGGCAATGAAGGATGCAAACGCTCCAATGCTTGGACTCCTGTCATCTCATCGGTGCTGATCACATGCGTGCCCTGCGCCGCAAGTGCCGGAGTCGCTTCATAGACTTCGCACACCGTGCAGATCTGTTCCGTCAACTCAGCTGGATCGTCGGGAGGTGGCGTGAGCCAGTAGCGCTTGCGATGAGGCTGCAAAACGCTCGCCTTTTAAAAAACGTCCCACCGTCCGGGGAGAAATCTGCTTGACGATCCCGCGTTTCACCGCTTCATCAGCCAGTTCACGTGGGGTCCAACTGCTGACTGGTCGCTGTGATTCCCCTGGTGTTTCACACGCCAGAGCCATGATTTGCATGAACTGCTCGAACGTGAAGGTCTCTGGGGCACCGGGGCGCTTCTCATCGGTCAAGAGAACCTCGATGGCTTGACCAAGGAGTTTTGGCTTTGCGGTAGCTTCGATCGCCTCCAAATGGGCTTGCGCCATGTGCCAGCGATCCCGCCAACGCCGCACTGTTTCATACCCCATCTGCAAGTGCTGGGCTATTTTGCTATTACTGACCCCCTCGGCTGCTTCCAAAATGATGCGACCGCGTTTCACCAGTCGTTGGGCATTGGTGCTCCGATGCACCATACGCTCCAACAATTCGTGTTGTAACGAGCTCACATGAAGCTCGTTTGCTTGTGGATGAGGCATGTGGACAATCTCCTTGCTTCTTTCTCTCCTTATTCTATCACATCCTCACTCACTATTTACGCCAGTCTGTACTAGGCGTGTTATGGTTCGCTTCACCTGGAGGGTTCCTGTGGTCAAATCAACATCTTCCCATTTGAGCGCTAACAACTCACCCTGCCGCATTCCAGTTGTGAGCGCTAGCACGTAGAGCGCTTCTAACGGATCACCTTTGGCGGCTTCCAGAAATTGTTGGCCCTGCTTTCCTGAGAGAACTTGCATCTCTTTTCTTGGAACCCGTGGGGCACTGACCGCATCGCAGACGTTACGTACCACTAATTGCCATTTGAGCGCATCACTAAGTGCTTTATGGAGGACTCGATGGATATGTTTCACAGTTTGTGGAGCATAGCCTTCCTCCAATTTCTGGTTGTAGAGCATCTGTAGTTGTTGAGGTGCCAGTTTCTGTAATTTAACGTTTCCTAGTATTGGTAGGATATGGAGTACGCATTGCCTCACCAGAAATCTTCCTTTGCACCCTTGGCAAAACAGACGCCCCGTCGATATTTTGTGCCTGTTTTGCAATGACATATCCTCATCTCGACCCTTTCTTTCAGAAGAACAGGATGGGATAGAATGAGGACAAAAAGGAAGATTTCTGGTGAGGCAAACGGACCTGTCGTTGTCGTCCTGCCGACGATGGCTGTTTCTCGCACAGAACCGCTTCAGAGGGGGACGATGGAAGGAGTGGGGTTGCGTCTGAAGGCCAGGCGCGCATTATTACAACAGATGATACCACAGTATCGTGCTGCATCACCGTCACAGAAGCGTGAATTGCTCGATGCCTTGATCCAGGTCACGGGCTACCATCGCAAATATGCGATGTGGCTGTTCAATCATACGGAAGAAGGGCATCTGGCCCCTGTGTCTCCACATCGACGCCGGTATGGTGCAGAGGTCCAAGAGGCATTGGTTCTAGCATGGAATACGATGGATCGGATCTGTGCCAAGCGGCTGATGCCGTTTCTGCCCACGCTCATTGAGGCACTGGAGCGACATGATCATGTGCACTTGAGTGATGCCTGTCGCGAGCAATTGCTCACGATGAGTGCGGCCACGGCAGATCGTCTGTTGCGCTCCCAACGCGGGCGAGGCCCATATGGCATGTCGACGACGCGGGCAGGGACCTTGCTCAAGCAACAGATCCCCATTCGCACATTCCAGCAGTGGAGTGAGACGCAGCCTGGTTTTCTGCAAGCGGATGTGGTGGCGCATTGTGCCTCAGACCTTGCCGGAGACTATGTGTCGACGTTGACGCTCACCGATGTCGCGACGGGATGGACCGAATGCGTGCCATTGCTCTTTAAGAGCCAGGAGGCGGTTCTCGACGCGTTGCGGCATGCACGACAGCTCTTTCCGTTTCCCGTCTTGGGGCTGGATACCGATAATGGAGGGGAGTTTATCAATGAGGCTCTCTTGTGCTATTGTGAGCAGGAACAGATCACTTTCACGCGAGGACGCCCTTCCTTAAAGAACGATATGTGTTACGTCCCACGATATGCGCAATGAGATAAAACAAAACAAGCAAGCAGTAAAGAAATAGAGGAGGGCCTATCAAGCGTCAAAAAAGGAAAATGGAGCGAAAAGACGAGCTACATAGAAGAAAGTGGATGGTAGAAAGAGGAGCAAGCTGAGTGTATCCAGAAAGAATAAACAGGCCGTGTTTTAGTCAGCCGTCACGAGAGCAAAGTCAAAGAACTGGGCAAAGGTGGCGGGAAGGCCATGAAGCGTAATAGAAAGCGGTGGAGCGCTAGAGGAACGAGCGTTACAAGCAAGACGCTCATTCCAGTTCAAACGCCAATGCGCACGTTGTGCTCTGGTGTGTCTGTCTGACGGTTTGCTGGCTGGTTTCTTCTCCAACGGAACTGTCTCAGGAGAAAGAAGAACGGTTTGTGAGCGAAGCAACTGAAACCAGCGACGCCGGATGGAACAGCGTGGCCAATCACCCCACAGGACTGGGAACGGAGCGGGTTCCGGAGGAGGTGGAGCAGGGAGAGGCTTACGCAACATCGGTGAAGTTTCAATGGGGGGAGGTGGAGGCGCTGTCGAAGCAAACGGGTCGGAGGTGGTGGGCCAAACAACGGCGCTGACTTGCCGAGGCTTCCTCGTTGTTGTGGATTCTTGACACTGATCGCGAAGAGAACAGGGACGGCAATGACACGCACGAGCACCATAGACCATGCGTACAGAGCCGTTGCGCTCAGGTCTGCGCTCTTGCAGCGTTAAGGGGTGATCAGCCGGACAGCGTAAGGTGCCATCGGGTTGGAGCACAAAATCGGAGCCAGCAAATCCTTTGGTGAATGATCGATGGGCCCATTGAGGAGGACCATACGCTATGGGTTCAACCACCGCAGCAGGTTCAACCACCGCAGCAGGCTCAACTGATTGAGCTGGGGAAAATTCTGTCACACGCATGGCGGTAGGTGTGAGCTGTTGCCCAAGTTCTAAGCGGAGATTCCACACCCACTGCGAGATGACTTGCCAGCAATCCTGACCGCAGGGCGTGCGAGACACCCAACGATCTGCGTCTTGCTCTTGATCTTCGTCTGAGAGGACTGTCTCAAACGAGCCACGATGCAGATACAAATGCAGTACATCTGAGGCAAGAAAGGCATATGGTGGCAACGTCGTGTAGAACAGTTCGTAGACCGTCTCGTTGCGGACCACTCCAATGGCCGGTTTGTGATCACCAGCGGGATGAGTGGCAACAAGGAGGCGAATCATAGGCCCTTCTGGGGTGAGTGGCACGGCAAGGCAATCGTAGAGATCGCGAATGGTTCCGCTTTCAGGATGAGTGATCTGCCCATCAGGAGTTGATTGGAGTCGGGTTTGGACTTCTGGTAGATCAAGCCAGGCATACTGTTTGCTCCGTCCAATCACTCCACATTGGCTCGAAAGAATCTCCTGTAACGGAACCGTGTTTCCATACAATCCATCGACTCTCACGATGACGTGAGAGAGGGGAAGTTCAACTGCCGCCGCATACGCCGTGATGGCCCTCAGGGCTTGTCGCAATTCTTCTCGGTACTTGCCGTTTCCTGGACCAGAAAAGGTGCCAAGCCATTGATGGGTGTACGGCTGCAACACCGTCGTCCTGGTGCGTCCTACTTGCCCTCTTTTGCGCCCGAAATAGCCTTTGGCGCAGACGTGATCAAAACGGCGGTGAGGGGCAGGAAGGTCTTGTGTCTGGGGAAGTGCCCGCTGCCGTGCTGTCTGCTTGGTCCCATCGATATCGACCAGGAGCCAATGATGTCCCAGGCGGTCCCACAGCCCACCCGGTGGAGAACCGAACGTGGATCGTGTCACCAGGTCCTCTTGAAAGAGGAGCCGGAGGGCTTCGACACTCGGCTGATCAAAAGCCGCGAGAAAACGGCTGAGGGTGGAATGACAGGGAAGGTCGTTGCGGCCAAAGAGGGCCATAAAGGTGGAAGCAAAGGGACAAAGGCGCTCATAAAACGCTTTTAAGGTGGGTTCTCCACTCACCGCATAGCCGATGAGGACGACGACAAAGTCAATCGTGTCGTAGTGGCCAAACCGAGCGCGGGCAAACTGCACCCGTTGCTGGATGGCATCCAGAACGCCCAACTGAGTAAGCACATGAGCAAGAACGGTCACCTCACCAAACCATGAGGGCGTAGTGGGAACAGACGAAGGCGCAATCTGGATTTTTACAGAAGAATGCGTCATACTGGTTGTGTGTCCTCCTTATTGGAAATACTTGTTTTTCTTTCTTATAAGGAGACACATTTTTGTCTTTTTTACAATATTTTTCTCATTTCTCTCTGTTACTATGCTCTATGCTGCTCGCTTGTTGTCATCTCGTTGCGCATATCGTGGGTACGTTGAACAAAAGAATGGCGCTATTGTCCGTCAAGTCGTCGGCTATGATCGGTTTGTTGGAGTGCCGGCCTATCAGCAATTGTACGAGCTCTATCGAGCGCTGCGCCTGTATGTCAACTGTTTTCAACCTTCAATGAAGCTGCAAGGGAAGCACTATGATGGGCGAAAGGTACGCCTGGTCTATGATCGGGCCAAGACGCCGCTGCAGCGCCTTCAGCTCTCAGAGGTCTTGCCTGCATCCAAGGCTCAAGAATTGCAGCAGGTGTTTCAGGCGCTGGACCCCGTTTGTCTCTTTGAGCAGGTGAAAGCATTGCAACAGGCGCTCTTTGTCCACTCGGCGAGCGTCTCACCCCGCTCAGAGGGGGAGCTCATACCGCTGCGACGATTTTGCGTGGAAGACTGTCTCATGGCGTCTTTTGCTCCTTCTCTTACTCCTGACGCTCTCATCCCGGAGACGATTGCTGCACAGCACGAGAAGCCTGAGGAATTGCCTTCAACGAGGTTGCTGCTGGAGTGGCATCGGACACGGAACGATCCGTTTAAGGACGTCTGGGAGCTTATTGCCTCTTGGGTTCTTGCCCATCCCGAACGGACGAGCGGAGAGATCCTTCGGGAGTTACAACATTTGTTCCCTGAGCACTATCAGGTGTCGCATCTGCGCACCTTGCAGCGAGGGCTTCGCAAGATCCGAGCACGACTGCGAGCAATGGTCGTTGTGCCCACGAGTTGCGCAATGAGCCTGTAGAAGAGCTCATCGCTTGTAGATGAGGGAAACGTCGAGAAGAGATGAGGTTTCCTGGCGGAAAAATGATGAAAAAGATGAGCGAAAGCAGGGAAACGAGAAAAAAGACGCAAGGATCCCACCCGGAAAGCTTGGCTGTTCCGTCGAAAACGCACCGCATCGCCGCTCCTGAGATCAAACGTTACACGCTCTCAAGGCCGAGGAAGGCGGCAAAGGCCTCGGGAATACCGAAGAGCGTGATCCTCACCGGTGCCGTTGCTGGGGGCCGTTCATTGCGAGCCCACCGTTCGTGAAAGGTCAGCCGAGCATGAGCCCGTTGGGCACGCGAAAGCACGCCAGACGATGAAGCGCAGGGAGGCGCGAGCGTAGGAGGAAGCGCCACCTCCAGGTGTTGATGGCGTACCAACTGGATGCAGGCTCGACGAGAGTGCCTGCGACTCCAATCCCGCCACAGCAGCGGCTCTTTGCCGATTGCCAGGGGATGCAGCAGGAGACTCACCTGGCGTGGCTTCGCGGTGGCATGTCCCTCCCACTGACATTGCTCACGCAAGGGGCAGGGACGACAGCTGCGAATGCTGGCTCCATAGACCAGGCGGAGACTCCCGTTGGCATCTGGACGCCGTTCTTGCAGCACCAACGACGCTCCCGCAGGACAGCGCAAGGTCCCATTGGGCTGGCGCGCAAAGTCCTTGCCCGAAAAATGGCCAGCTTTCCAGGACGAGGCGGCAGCGGCGGGCGCATAGCCTGCTGGAGAAGCAGAAGGAGTGCCAGATGCGGAGCCAGACGCCTGCTCCTGGTGGGCTGGCGCGAACTCCGTGGTGCGGACTGGCTCGGCCAGCAGCTGCTGACCCAGTTCCAGACGCAGATTCCAGATCCATTGACTGATGATCTGCCAGGCCTCTTGTCCCCAGGGCGCATGACTACACCAGCGATCGGGATCTTGTTCGAGATCTTCATCCCACAGTGCCGTCTCAAAGGACCCGCGATGGAGATAGAGCGCCACGATATCTGCCGCAGTGAATGCCGTCGGCGCCAGATTCGTGAAGAAGAGTTCGTAGACCATGCCATCGCGGGTCTTGCCAATGCGACTTTTCTTGGCACCTGCCGGGTGGGTGGCCACAATGATCCGGTACCGTTTCCCGCTGGCGTCCAGGGGCAGATCCGGGCAATCATAGAGCGTGCGTACCATCCCGCTTTCTGGCAGCGTGAACGACTGATCGGGGGGGAGCGAAAGGCGAGCCTGGATCGCGGCGTGATCCAGCAGGTGGTACTCTTTGCCACGCGTGACGTAGCGCATCTCTCCCAGATCAGTGAGCACCGCTCTGGTGCCATATTGGCCATCAAGACGCACGAGCAGGCGTGAGAGGGGCAGATGGATTGACTGTGCGTAGGTCTCGATGACGCCGAGCGCCCGGCGCAACTCGAGGCGGTATTGGCCATTGCCTGGGTTGCCAAAATTGGCCAGCCACTGATGGGTATGGGCTTGCAGCACCGTGGTTCGGCTGCGGACCACTTCCCCCCGCTTGCGTCCGGTGTAGCCTGGGGCACAGAGTGGCAGGAGGCGTCGGACGGGGGCGGGTCGATCCTGCGTCTGTGGCAAGGATCGTTGACGCGCCGCCTCACGCGTGCCGTCCACATCAAAGACCAGCAGGTGATCTCCATGCCGGTCCCACAACCCACCTGGAAGGGCTTCGTTGGTCAAAGGGCGAGCCAGCAGATCCGCGAGAAACTGGGTACGCAGGGCTTCAACGGGAACCTGGTCGAGGGCGGCAAGAAAGCGACTGAGGGTGGAACGAGCAGGGAGGCGATCGCGTCCGAAGAGCGCCATGAAAGGGTGAGCCCAGGGGGCAATCTGTTCGTAAAAGGCTTCAAGGGTGCGCTCACCACTGATAGCGTAGCCGAAAAGCACGGCGACAAAATCAATCACGTCATACTGGCCGAAACGGCGACGGGCAAAGCGCACCTGCTCTGCGATGGCGGCAAGCACGCCATGACGCTGTAAGTGATGCACGATCACGGTGAGCTCACCAAACCAGCAGGGCAGTGCTGGAGCCGATCGAGCACAGGACTGGATAGTGATGGAAGAATACGCGATACTGGTCATGAGTCCTCCTTACGGAAAGGTGTTTGCTTTTTTCATGTTCCTTTCGTAGGGAGGCACATTTTTGGGAGTGAGTGCTACTTGGGCTTAGCTCGTTGCGCAACTCGTGGGTTGTGCAGTGGCAACCGGAAGTGATGCATGGTGATGTGCCTGATCGCGCTTTCCCACAGCAGCCGGAACAGCAAGCAAGCAAGGCAGACGTTCTTGAGGGAGTCAGCGCTCATTCCCCAACATCTGACCCATGTCAACAACAAACGCCAGATGCACTTCCACTTCACTGTGCCGTCCAAGAAGAGACCATGTCCTCACAGAGAACGGAGACCAGTGCAGAAGGAGACCTTGCTCTCGTGTCGCCCGTGGAGTCACCTCAGCAATGCCTGTCGTCTCACTCTTCTGGAAGTCACCTCAGACCCGGTCGGAGACGCTCGTCGCTGACCATCGAGCAAGCCATCCAAGACTATCTGGAGGCGCAGAGAAAAGGCAAGCGACGATCAAAGACGCTGGAATGGCATTAGACAGCCCTGCGTCTGCTTCAACAGTATCTGCTGAGGGAGTGCCACTGTATCTTTATCGACCAGATGACAGAGACCGAGGTGCGTGGCTGGTTCGCCTATCTGTGTGAGACGCCCACGGCCAGAGGCATGTTCCGCTCCGCTGGGACCAGGGAGTCCTACGCCCGCTCAGCACGTGCTTTTTGCCACTGGTTAGTTCGTCGGAGGTATGTGACGCAGATGGCTTTTGCTCATCTCATCTTGCCCAAAGTGAGCCCCCCTCCTCTTCACCTGCTAGACCCACAGGAGTGGGAACGTTTGCTGCTGGCCTGTCGGTCTCTGGGAGGGAAGACGGTGCGTGCAGAGCAGGCTGCCGCACGTAACCAGGCTATTCTCTGGGTTCTCGCTGAGACCGGGATGCGTACCTCCGAGGTGTGTGAGCTGCGTCTCTCGGATGTGGACCGAGAGCAGGGTGTGCTTCGGGTACGGGGGAAGGGTTCCAGGCAGCGATGGATCGTGCTGAAGCCAGAGGGATTACGCTGTCTGCTCATGTATCTGGATCACTATCGCTTGGAGACAGGGCAGGGGGTGAAGGGCAGACGGATTGGAGACGAACCGCTCTTTGTCTCCGAGGTGGGTTGTCCCCTTAGGAAGAATGGGATTGAGCTTTTGTTTGGTCGACTCAGGAGACGGGCAGGGATCACCCGAAAGGAGGTCGGTCCCTCTCTGTTGCGAGATACCTTTGCGGTGCGCTATCTGCAAACAGGAGGAGATGTGTTCGCTTTGCGGGAACTGCTGGGCCAAGAGGAAAGCGCCAGAGTGAAACGTGTTCTGCGCATGAGAGAGTAGGCGATAGAGAATCAAATGGAAAGGGCGTATCTAGGGAGTTATCTCTTCGGAATGATATCCACGCCATACGAAAGCGAGCGACATCAAAGGAAAGCATCTTCGGTGGCAACAGAGAAATACCAATAGGAATGTGCTTGAATGTGCTCGTTGATCTCTTTTCTCGCGAGGTGGGGAGCTACTATCCATGCTGAATATATGCACCAGGGTAAGTCTTCTTGAGTAGAACATTACGCTTATGTTGTGTACCGATGTATTTGTGGCTTGCTCATAGTGGGAACCAACACTCGGAATAGTCTGCTGAAGATGAAGTTCTCTGTTTGGACAGAAAAGAAGCACTGCCAAGAGAAATCGCACGTTCGAAAAGTCGGTCTTGCCGCTTTTTCTCTCAATGCGAACAACATTGGCCCCCCTTTCTTTCCTATTCCGAGTGTTGGTTCCCACTATGGGCAAAACCCGATGTGCGCTAGGGATCGCGCAGACCGGGACAATCGTCCTGGATAGTGGAGCGCTGCAGGGACGGCAGGTCCTTTCTCTGCTACCAGACTATGCCCTCTGTGTGATTCGCGCCGAGCAGATTGTCGGCATTGTTCCAACTGCCGTGAGGCACCTGAGCGAGGCTGTAGAGGTACGCCATTTCCCACTTACCTTGATCTCTGGTCCTTCGGCAACCTCCGATATTGAGCTCAGCTGTGTAGAAGGTGTGCACGGACCTCGTACGCTGGACGTATTCGTGGTCGTGTAAACATTGAGCATATTTTGAGTTCTTCTTCTTGCTTTGTGCGCTATGATGAATGCGACATATTTCTCGTTGAGTGCTGCGCACGAAAGGGTGATGCTATGCCGAGTGTTGCACATATGCCGGTACTGGAGGGGCAGAGCAGGATACGCTGGTCGCGTCTCTGTAGTGAGACGTTTGTGACAATCACCAGTACCCTTGCGATCACCGGCATCATTTTTGCCTGGCAACTGTATCCACGGATTCCTAATATATCTATCATCTATCTGTTGGCTATTCTGGTGCTTGCCAGTGCGTATGGTCGCTATGCTGCATTGCTCTCGTCCATTGTCGCATCGCTCTCTTTCGATTTTTTTATCGTGCCGCCATTTTATACGCTGACAATGGACCGCTGGGAGGAATGGGTCGCGCTCTGTATTTTCTTGATTACGGCACTGCTCACCAGTCAATTGACGCTGCGACTCCGCTATGAGCGCAACCAGGCGCATGCGCGTGAACGCGAGGCAAAGATTCTCTATGAACTGATTCGGCTGACGAACTCGCAGGAAGGGTTGGAAGATCAGTTGGAGATCGTCTTGCTGTCGCTGGCGCGGGTCTTCTCAGCCTGGGGTGTGCACGCCTGCGCACTCTTGCTACCGGATCATGAGGGTGCGTTGACGCAACTGTTGGATACGACGACTGACGACGATAGCTTTGCGCTTTCTCGCGAAGAGGTGCTGCTGGCAGTACGTGCGATGGTGAATGGAGAGGTCATCGATCAGCGCTCCCTGCCACATCCGGCACTGAACGATCCTGCCAACCATCTGCACCTCTACCGCCAGCTACCGGGCGATGTCGATATGCTGCGCCTGATCCCTTTGCAGCGCGGTGCACGCTCGCTTGGCGTCCTCTGCCTGCGCATCCAGCAACCGGCCCCCTGGTTTACCAGTATCAAGCTACCTGCCAGCCAGGAACTGGACGAGGAGAAGGAGGAGAAAGAAGAAAAGGCTCCCCTGGCCTTCTTCTGGATCTTCTTAGAGCAGGCCAACTCTATTCTTGAGCGGGCACGTCTACAGGCGCATGCAGTACAGCCGTGGGTGCGCTAAACAGGGGCTTGCCCATAGTAGGAACCAAAACTCGGAATAGTCTGCTGAAGATGAGGCTCTCTGTTTGGACAGACAAGAAGCACTGTCAAGAGAAATAGCACGCTCGAAAAGTTGGTCTTGCCGCTTTTTCTCTCAATGCGAACCACATTGGCTCCCTTTTCTTTCCTCGTCCGAGTTTTGGTTCCAAGTTTTGGTTCCCACTATGGGCAAACCCCAAGAATCAGGAATGAAGTCAACTGACAAGAATATGCAAAATAACCCAGCCAACATACACGAGCACGAGAAGAATTCCGGTCATGTGACTGATATGTCGTCGGAAGATACAGAGCAGGGTAATGCCAGTGAGGACGACCATCAAGGGACCATCGAGCAAGGCCAGCAAGCCATCATTCTGGGTATTAGACCAGAATACAAAGGGAAGGGCTATCCCCAGCGCAACGTTGATACTATTGCTGCTGAGCACTTCTTCAACACTCGCTGAAGCACGACCAGTGCGCGCCAGGGTGAATGCCACGACCGTATTGGGCAACGATGTCGCTACTGCCAGGATCAGCAGGCTGAGAATAGCTGGTGACAGAGCGATCCTGGCGGCGATACTCTGGGCTGTTTGGACCATGAGAATCACACTCCCCAGGGCAAGCGCGAGAGCAAGGGTCATTTCTCCCAAGAGACGCACTTTAAACCAGCGCATGGTGGCCTGGTAGCTCGTGGCTTTTTCACGCTCGCTCTGGCTCGTGTGGCCTGGATGCTGTTTCCGCTGGAGCGCGTGGTAACAGAGCAGAGAGAAGAGGCCCAGTGTCAGCAGGCTCAGGCCAATCAAGGCGATATGTACGACCGGAAAGGGTGGATTTCCAGTGGGTAGCGATCCCTGCCAGAAGCGATCTCCTACGATGACCGCTGTGGTGAACAGCATCGCCAGGGTCAAGACGCCGACCTGACTGACATCCTGGGCTTCGGTGTGTAAAAGGACAATGCCACGTCGGCCTGGTGAAGCAAAAGTAGAAATGCCAAGGATCACCGCAATATTATAAATATTGGAACCGATGATGATACCCATGCCCACAACCATCTGACCAGCGATGATGGCGGCGATGGAGGCAACATAGTTGGGAATATTGGCTCCCAGAGCTCCTAACAGACTGAGCAAACCAGGAGACCATTGCCAGAGGTCACTGAGTACTTCCAGCCGACGAGTAAACCAGGCCGAGGCTCCAATCGCAAGGAGCAATGAGAGAACGAAACCTGTGATAAGAATAAACATGTGTTTCTTTCTTCCAGAATATCCAATCACCCAGCCGTGTCTCATTCTTCCTTGAAGGAATGTTCTCCGCGTTGAGCACAAAAAACGCCGGGACCTGCCGACCAGACTTCCCGGCGCACCTTGCTTATTTCATTACTTTCAGCGTACCACATCAACTCAACTGTTGGCTAGTGTTGAGCGTTTCTTTATCAATCTCGGTAATCTCTAGAGATTCTTCTGAGGATTCCAGACCCTACATATACCACACATTGATTATCTGGCTAGTATACTTTATTCAGAAGCCCTGAAGTTGGAATGAACACTGTGTGTCATTTCCCATTCCAGCATCTTTGTTCCTACTGGTCATTTGAATAAGAAACGCAGAACTACGCCCATTTGGGAGGATGAACATGTTTCTACAAAATATGCACTTCGTCAAGCATGCTTTTTCCTGCGACGAGGACACTGAACTGGCCGAGGAACCTGACCAACGAAGGCTATGTGCGCCTGCGCTCCTGATTCGCCACGAAAAAAATCGGGTACTGGTTCTCCTGGTTTCGCTTCTGGTTCTCCTCTGCGGTTTTCTCTGTGTCTTGTTGATCCACACCGTTGTCCCGCTGTTTGCTGCCATCATCCTCGTTTTCCTCGTCTATCGATCTTTTGATATGTTTTTGCGCATATTGGAGCATACTCCTCCCGCATAATGTTTTATTAGAAAAGCGTGCCGATAGAAGCGCCATTCACCTCATCTTCTGGAGATTTTTTTGAGAAGAATGGAAATAATCAAGCTTTTTCTAGACGCTTCTGCTTCTTATAGCACGAAAGTTGCGGACGAGCTTCAGGATATTGGGATTTACCGTTCTTGAACAACACCTCTAACAATGCCTGCTCTCAAGAAATGCTCAGGAAAATGACATATGCTCTAAAAAGTTTATCTAGAGAGCTCGAAAATGTCGCGCCATTCCTTGCTATGGCGGAATAACCATGTTATGCTATCTTCATAATTTAATATATGTACACAGAGGAGCACCGGGAAGACTGGTCGGTAGAGGTACTTTTGTATGTACCAAGCTGGCGTTGTACAGGGGTGCCATGAGCCTGACTAACTGTGGTGCTTTTTGGCGTGTAGCGCACGTTTATATCTATTTATATCTACATATATAGTTGAGCACCGGGAAGCTTGGTCAGGTGAGGGTTCCCTTATGCAGCGCCGTGTGGGTGCAGGGCACAAGGGCGCTGGAAGTCTGATCGATCCCGGTGCTTTTTGTGTGCAAGAAAGCAGCTGGGACATGACCACACGGCAGTCGAGGGCCAGCATCAATTCATTGAGGGTCTTACGAGAAAGAACGAGGGGAACATCATGTCTGATCATGTACACCAGCCCATGCACGTTGTGCGGATGCCGGATGCGATGAAGACACCACGCTGGTGGCTGCCCTTTACGCACGGAGTGGATATGCGGGCCATCGATTGTGTGGTTCGTCTGGCAGAAAGCGCCGGAGCTACGCTGGTGGCTGCCTCGCTCATCTCCGTCTCACCCCATGGAGCACGTCTTGAGCGTATTCCGTAGCTGCAGGACTTCCTGGAGGACTTGGAGGACTTGCGACACCACGCTGAGCGTTTCCAGGTCCCGGTGGAACGCTATGAGGGGATCGTGCTGGTGATCGGCGAGGAGCATAGCCTCCTGCTACGGAATGAGGAGGTGAAGCGCTTGCTCATTAAACCGCCCGCCGCGCTCGTGCTTATGCGCCTGTCAACGCCAGAAGGAATGACATCGGCAGCGAGCCTTTCGGTCAGGTTCTTCGCCTGGTGGCATGGACTCTGCGGGTGGTGGGGTGCCACCGGGCAGTTGTGGGAGAAGAAGGTACCCATCGTGGAGGAGCCCCTGTGGATCAGAACGGAACGGCACCAAGTGAGATAACTAGACATTCAGGATGAAAGGAGGCGATAAACATGCCTTAAATGCAAGTGTCATTTGACTTGACGAATCGAGTCAGATGGCAGCAAGGCGAGGAGGACAGAAGAGGCGTGCCATCGAAAGATAGAGCCAGTTCTGACCTCAAGGATAAGGGAAATAGCACAAATTGTTTTACGATCGAGTTGTATATGTATCCTGGGTTTGTTTCAAGGAGGGTCTCATGCGTATTCTTCGATATGTGGCACCATCTCTCATTACACTTTTTAGCCTCTACTGCGTGATTTGGGGTCTGGTTGTTCCGTCCTTGTCAACCACCTACCGCGTCGACGCTGTTTTCTTCGGGGGACTTTTGCTGCTGCTGGCTTTCGTCCATCTTCGCGTTACCCCTCCCCTGCAACACAAGGAAAATGAGCTCCCCAAGCGAGAAGGATAATCCTCATTTTGTGGTGGATGGCTCCATTTCAAGTTCTTGCTCACTGAGTGGCTCGTGCAAGCTGCGTTGGTACTAGCCACTGATCATGGCACCTCTCTTATACATTGGTAGGAAGAGTCATCCTGGCCTCGCTTACGCGCATACCCAATACGTCTACAGCCGCATATCTGGCGCTTCGAAATCGAGGAGCAAATGTGGTCAGCACCGCGGCTAACAGAACTACGATCAATCTCGTGGTTGGATTGGCACTCCGTGCTCTGGTGATTGGATGGGGAGTACAGTACTGCAAGGGATAGAAAGGTCGAATTTGGGTGGTTGTTTGGCATGATCGTGGGAAGGGCTCCTCCTCCTGATCCCAGCCAAAGGGATGATAAAATGGGAGGAGCGGTAATGATCATTCTATATCTCTTGTTCGTCGTCGGACATCTGCTCTAGCCGAACATTGAAAGATGCCCGCGAGCAGTGGGAACAAGGAGCATTCTCGCCATGACAACAACCATCACCATCGTCCTTGGCCTGCTAGTAACAACGCTCGTTTTTGCCAATCTGGCAACGCGCCTGAGAATTCCCTATGCCATTCTGCTGGTCCTTGGTGGAGCACTGCTTGGCTTTCTTCCAGGATTGCCTGAGATGAATCTCTCCGGCGACCTGATCCTGTTCCTTTTTTTACCGCCACTGGTCTACTTCTCAGCCTGGCAGATCTCCTGGCGCGAGTTTCGGGCCAACTTACGCCCCATCCTGTTGCTGGCTGTCGGTCTCGTGCTCTTCACCACCGTTTGTGTCGCCGTTGTGGCTCATACCCTCCTCGCGCTGCCCTGGTCAGTCGCGTTTGTGTTGGGAGCAGTGTTATCTCCAACCGATGCGGTGGCCGCCAGCGCGATTGCCCAGCGGATGGGGCTTTCCCGACGCACTGTGACGGTGTTGGAGGGAGAGAGCATGATTAATGATGCCACTGGTTTGGTTGTCTATACCTTTGCCGTTGAGGCTGCAATGACTGGGCATTTCCAAATGGCCGCAGCAGGTTGGCAATTTGTGGTGGTGAGCCTGGGCGGGCTCCTCATCGGACTCATCGTCGGATGGCTCCTCGCCTGGCTGCATCGCCATCTAGATGATGCCCCTATCGAAATCACCATTACGCTGCTCACTCCATTTGCTGCCTATCTGGCGGCTTCAGCCTTCCAGGTCTCGGGGGTGCTGGCAGTACTTTCGGCAGGTCTCTATTTGAGTTGGCACTCTTCACGCTTTTTCTCATCCACCACGCGCCTACAAGCCAATGCTGTCTGGAACGTCCTCGTCTTCATCCTCAATGGCTTGTTGTTCCTTTTGATTGGGCTGCAACTGCGTCATATTCTGAGTGCTCTCACTGATGGATCTCTGATTACGGTCGTGGGAGAAGCCTTGCTTATCAGTCTGGTAGTGATTGTCGTGCGCATTCTCTGGGTCTTTCCAGCAACATATCTGTCTCGCTTCTGGCTGATCAGGCTGCACGGCCGTGATCTCACACCTTCCTGGAAGAGTGTCATGATCGTGTCCTGGACGGGCTTACGCGGGGGCATCTCCCTGGCCGCCGCGCTGGCACTTCCTCAGACGCTGCAGGGAGGGGCGCTTGTGTCTATGCGAGATCACCTGATTGCGCTCACCTTTGGGGTCATCCTCGTCACCCTGGTAGGACAAGGGCTCAGCCTCATCCCCCTCATTCGTTGGCTCGGCATCACCGCTGATAGTGCTCCTACTGAACAGGAACAATACCGCGCACGCGAAGCCGCAGCCCAGGCGGCGCTCCAGCGTTTGCAAGAACTTGCCGATGCTGAGTGGATCGATGAGGGGTTGCTTATGGACCTGCGGGCTCGCTATGAAGAGAAGGCCAGGCATGCCAGGCAGCATGTGCAGGGAACGCCGCACAAGGAGGCTATCACCTCCCACAAACGTCTCCACCGCGAGGTTATTGAGGCAGAGCGGGCTGCGGTGATCAATCTCCGAAATCAGAGGCAGATTGATGACGAGATCCTGCGCGAGATAGAACGGGAACTCGATCTGGAGGAACAGCGCTTTCGGGAAGAGTCATAAGTAAAATGGAGAAAGCCCTTCTTCTTGAGGAGTTCGAGGTACAATCCGCTCGTATTCTCGTCGCGCTCAGATCATTTTCAATCAGGAGGAGATGCCGGTATTGGCACAGAATATTTTTTGGCTTGTAATAGTGTTCATGCCTGCTACTCTGCCCTATGAAGGTTCAGCACTTCTCCAGGACGAAGGCCACCTTGAAGCATTAAAAGAAACATGGCTTTATCACGCAGACTCCCCAGAGAACAGAGCAACTGTTCACGCGGTGCGTACTCATTTGGGGGTGGAGACGCAGTGACAATGGTCCGACCTTGCCATCTTGCGCACTACCCCTGCACTGCTCGCTCTCTTTTCTCTGGTCACAGTCTTCGCTCATCAGTTGCTTCAGGGTCAGCTTTTGCCTGTTTGTCAGGCGGCTTAGTATACCAAAGCTCTTCCCATTTTTTCCGATACGTTGGCCTTTACGTTGGGCCCTCGTTCGTCAGCACCTGTGGCCGGTGACACTTTCTTACCTATCACCTGTCAAACCCGATATGATAGAAATTCCGCGAGCTCTTTTCGAGCGCCTCACCCAGACGCTCGCCTTTGCTGCATACTATGGATAAAGTCTAGCTTAGGCATGGTTCAAAATGAGCTTGAACCAATGTGACAATTTTGAACAATCAGAACGGTGAAAAATAAATTCTGAACTGTCTTCCTGAGCGGTTTCAGGATTTATTTTGGGGTAACCCAACTGTTCACAACTGTCACATTGATTTGAACCATGTCTTAGGTTACAATGATGGTTAAGTTCATGCCAGGGTGTACCGTACAATACAGCAAAAATGTGCCGGAGACATTAAATGGGCCAATCGTTGTGCTTTCATTCCCTCCTATCTGTACATCGATCATTGGTGCTCCCCGCTCTCTGCTTGGCCTCTCCATCCCGTTCGTATCCCATCTTCCATTTTCAATGCGGTGGACTGCCGTTGTATCATCAGCAAGGGTGATCGTTGCCCCTTTTTTAATCCTGATGGACGATTGTTCAAACGACGTTGCTCCCATATGAACAACGTTTTGCTCACTTGCTATCCCCGCACAACCACACACAACCATCGCAATCATGAGCAGCAGCAATCGTCCCCCTAAAACACACCAGCGTTGCATCTGTTCTCTCCTCTCCAAAAGTAGTGCATCTGATCTCTTTTCCCTCTTAAGATACCTGAGTAGGCTGTTCTGAATCTTTTTGTTATAAATGATTGGCTCGCTTCTTACGCGCAAGAAACCAGAAATAGGTAAGAGGAGCAAAAATGAGCAGGAACAAAAGGGTGTACGCTCCATCATTGACGAGCGTACCCAATAGGGTGGTTTCCTGCGGGATCAAGCCAACAAGGGGTGGGTAGAGTCCCGTGACAATAAAATGTGGAGATCCACCAACGAACAGCGTCGTGATAGTTTGCCTTCCAGGCAGATCAAGGATACTGACGGTGCCATTTTGCAAGGCGACAAAACCAAGCTGTCCATCACTGGTAATGGCAACCGAAACTGGCGCAAAGGGAAATGCAACGACCCGCCGAGGTTCTTGAGGCAGAGGCGCTCCCACGGTCACAGGCGAGAGAACCAGCAGGCGCGTCTTTTTCCTGTCGGGGACAAAAATCTCGCCAGTTTGCTCGTTGAAATCCATGGGACCATAAGATCCACCAGTCACCAGTGTCAACATCGTGTGGCTCTTGATATCGATGGCTTCAATACTCCCTTGCCGCGTCGCTGCATACACGGTTGACCCAGGGGGGATCGTCAGAAATTGAGATCGCTGCCCCTGCGGCAGCGCAATCGTATCAAGCGCCCGTCCGGTGCTCGCGTCGAAGGTTTGGAGTGTATGCGTGGTTGCAACCCAGAGCTGATTGTCCTTTGTATTCGTGAGATTTGGACCCGCAAAGGCGAGCGCAACTCCATAGACGGGGTCCTTTGTTAGAAACACCCGCTTGATCTTACAGGTGAGGCCATCGAGTTCCGTCACACGATTCGCCGCGTTTCCAGCGACATAAAGCACGTTGATGATCGGGTCGAGCGCAAGCAACGATGGATCACCCGGCACATTTGCGGTACAGATGGTTTCTCCTGTTTTCGCACTCAACGCGAGAAAGCGACCTTGTTGTGGTTGGGTGATAAAGAGATACCGACCATCAATGCTCAAAAGGAGGCTCTGGGGACTCTCAGGCGTGGTAATTGACCTCACCACTTTTTGTTGCGCAATATCAATGATTGAGATCCCTTTCGGGGTTCCGGCGACATAGGCGAGGTTTGGTGCTCCGCCATCGGCCCTGGCTGTGTGGAACAGACAGACAGTGGCACACACACACAGGCAATACACCAAGAAGAGATGATGTATCTTCTGAAAAAGAGAGAGCATGGCTCCTATCAACCTTTCTGTTCTTACTGTTGTGGGGTAAGTGATATCCATGCAGCTTGTTGTCGCTCAAAGCGGTAAACCTGTGTCGGATACGAAAGGGCAAGGTACACCTGTTGCGTATCCCTTGGATCAACGAGCAGATTTCCAAGATTCCCTTGTATTCGTGGCAGTGCCTTCCAGCTACGACCACCATCATTACTGCGATAGATGGCCGTGCCGGTTTTTCCATAGAGCGTCTGTGGAGACACGGTTGATACACACAGTGCACCATAGGCTACCTGTGTATTCACATTCAGAAAGGTTTCTCCTTCATCGGTCGACAGAAACATACCTGCATCGCCATCTGCATAGAGAGGGCGACCAGGGCCAGCAGAAATGAGATCGATGATGCCACCGGTTATCCCCTTGACACCTTGCCAATGCTTGCCACCATCAGAGCTCTGCGCAATGCCATTATCTCCATAGGCAAGGAGACGACCAGGAGCGCCAGGCAGGGCAAGCAGACCCAGCAGATTACTAAATGGTAATGGGCCTGCATTTGCAAAGTGTTTGCCCGCATCCAGACTCACTTTGAGTCCAGTAGCCCCCTGATCTGGGAAGTAGAGATAGACCTCTCCTGGTGCTTCGTTTCCGGCTACGACAAAAAAAATACTGCCTGCCGAGAAACGCGCGGTTGGTATGGTCAGTTGCCATGTTCGCCCCTGATTCGTGCTGGTATAGAGACCAGGAATGCTCTGAGGCTGATTTATCGCTGCTTCCGTCAACAGGTACAGGCGTTGTGGGTCCAACGGGCTTTCCGTGAGTGAATAGTCCATTAATCCTTGCATAGGCTGCCCCGTTCCCCCGGACACCTGTTCCCATGTTTTTCCGGCATTCTGCGAACGATAGGTCCCATCGTGCGTTGCTAGAAGAAGCATAGTTGGTGAGGCCGCGATAAAGGAATGGACATGGTTCGTTGCTGGACCAAAGCCATTTACCTTTTGTGGTGTAACGAGAGAAATGCTCTGTGTCTCATTTCCACCACACGCTTCAAGCATGAGTATGAACAGACACAGGATAAGAAAAATGAGAAATCTCAGTCGTTGGCTGCATCGCATGGCATAAATCAACTCCTTTTCTCCGTCTTCTTCGGCCACGTTGTACGTGTCTGCATGGACAAGAATATGTCCATCTGACGCTTCTTTTATTGACCCATTACCCATTAATATAATACAGATTCTCCGTCTTCTTCGGCCACGTTGTACGAGTCTGTATGGACAAGAATGTGTCCATCTGACGCTTCTTTTATTGACCCATTACCCATTAATATAATATAGAGGGTCTCAAAACGAAGAAAGGGAATATAGCCTCAATGAAACGCAGTGTTTCCACTGCTACGACTGCCACATGTCACCGAAAAACAGGCAGCGACTTAATTGCTACGAGCACGAGTCGCAATCTTTTCAGGGATGTTCATCCTCTCTGCAAGGTAGCCAGGTTTCTTGGGCCTTATGTGCCGATTTTCATCTAGGCTGGTGGCTTTGGCTTGTTTCGTTCTTCATCAGTGAATGACCTTTTCTCGTCCTTGACTCCATTTCGACGCTCAAAATGTGCTCGGACCTCACGATAAAATGAGGTCCGAGCACACTGCCTTTATTTCGCTGTTATTTCGCTGTTACCATAAACATGGCATGCTGCGTTTGTTGGCCTGGCACGCTAATGACGACGTTCACGTGCCAGGGTCCACTCATGGTGAATTGCGCCTGTGCCAAATACACGCCATTTGGTTGTACCTGGGCATTCACGTGCGCAGTTCCCATGTCCATGGTCCCCATACGGCTGTCGATGGCGACATGCGCGTTCTTAATGGGCTGCTGACTATTTTTGGGGAAGACTTGCAATGAGAGGTTGGCTGGTTGCGTAACAGGTGGAGGGTTCGGTGCTACCTGTAATGTGACCTGGTAAGGACCAGCCTGGACGGTCTGCTTTTGTAGGGTAGCTTGGTGTGTGAAGGCGTGGTCTACTATGCTGGCGGCTGCCGTTATGATGAGAAGGAAGCCAACGACTAGCACAACGATAAACAAGTTACGCCGTAGATGATAGGTACTCTTTTCCATAGTGAAATGTAGCTCCTTCATAGGACACCGATCTATATTGGGTGACACATATGACAAGTGTTCCTTGCGATAAAACCATGCTTCCCTCGATGCCCTCGTGGCTCTGGAAGCGGAGTCCCTGGTTGAGATGAGCCAAGTTTATCGCCATAGAAACTTGAACCATGAGTAAACTATCGTGTAAATCGGTGTCGTACAGCTGGCTAACGGTACAGTTCTCGTATCCTCTAGGGAATTATTTACTCTAGTCGGCCTGTCGTTGGCTCATCAATAGCGAAATCTATCCAGTTCTGCTGATGGATATCCATTCTCTCTGGTTCATTTGCTGCTCCTATAGCCTGGTAGGCTAAGAAAGACACCTTCCGTGCTGAAACAACGTCTCATCGTCACCAGAAGAATTGGACCGATCCCACTCTCACCAACGTTGGGATTTACAATTATGAGTCATCCCGGATTTTTGGAGACCTTGTAAAACTCCTTGAGTAGAGCAAACAAGAAAATCCAGGAATTGCAGAGACTAGGCAAAAATGGCCTCCTGATCTAAACTGTTGAATAGCAAAAAAACCAACAGGAAAGACAGGAGGCCATTAACATTAATGCCAACCAAGTATGCCATACTTCAAGAAAATGAACAAGATCCCCAAAAAACTTCGCAGGAAATAGCCCAAGAGCTTGAAATATTTCTTTCACCTTTATTAATGATGCTCAATAGCTTCCTTGATAAGAGATTACTACGGACATTGGTGCAGTGCTGCGTTGCAATCATTCGTTTCAGGAATAATAAACAAGGGCTTCTTCTGAGTGAATTAGGGTCGTATATGGATAATTATCGTGGATTATCAGAGAGTGCGGCAGCAGGAACAAAGAGACTAGGCAATCTCATTTGATCCATAAAATGGGATGTATTCCATATTGATCGTTATTTACTAGAAGAAGCTGATAAAGAGGTGAAGAGGCTCAAAAATTCAGGAAAAAGGATCCTCTGCCTGTGGGATGGAAGTGTGGTAGAGAAACCAGAAAGCAGCACAGCAGAAGGATTATGTCCAGTCATCTCAAGTAAAGCGAAACGACTGAATCGTTCAAGAAAAGGGCATGTGTTTAATATGCCAGCAGCAAGACCGGTGATGGTGACAGGAATGCATTGGACAGGTGCATTAATTGCAGGGGTGGAAGGGATTCCTAAAATAGCGTTGATGAGTTGGTGGACAACAAAAGGGGACTATGCGACAAAAACGAGAAAGCAAGAAGAAGAAATGTTGCGAAAATGTGTGAGGAAATGGGGTGATATTCTTGTACACGTGTTTGATCGTGGATATGCCTCTGGTCCGTGGATACAGTTTCTGCAATCGCTAAAAGTAAAATTCGTGATTAGATGGATAAAAAAGCACAAATTTTTCGATAGCCAGGGAGTGGAAAAGAAATTATGGAAGATTGGGCGTGGAAAAATGTATCTTGCGCATAAAGAAATCTTCGATCTGAATACTGGTCAAAAGGTGCCGTGTGATATTTGGTGGACATCGGTATGGCATGCAAGTTATGCATATCCTTTGTATTGCGTCAAAGTGAGAGTGAAACACAAGGTATGGTATCTCATTACCAATGAGCCTGTAAAAAAAGAAGCACAGGCGTGGGAGATTGTTTTCATTTATAAGAGACGATGGCAAATCGAAACCAGTTTTCGCTATGGAAAATGCGAGTTGGCGATGGAAAGTCCGCGCCTGTGGGCATTTGAAAATCGCTTGAAGCTTCTTTCAATCGTAATACTTGTCTACGCATTTCTTATTCATATTCTTGAACCTTTGTATAGGGATCTTGTACAATCGGTTTTGCGTCTCAAGTGCCACCGAACCGGAAAGCGATGTCGAGATATTCTCACACCGCTTTACCGAGTACGGTGGGCGATCAGCCGTCTTTGGGACGATCATCACCCAATTCTTGGGAGCATTTTTCCTCCCAATTTAGAGACTCTTCAGGTTCTAGCATCTGAAAGGTGCTAGAAGGGTTTCCCAAAAATCCGGGATGACTCATATTCTTGCGGATCTGAAGCGTTACGATTATGCTATGGAATGGTGCGGCGCAAGATCAAGTCGACGATGCCCCAGAACGCTGGTATCTGCCCACACGCAATACTTAGAAAGAGCATCAGCTTCTCAGTGCTGGGTTCCTCCATAAAGCCATAGAACCAACTACCGATCCTGGAGCCGAGCAGCATCGTAAAGGCTGCCGGAAACGCTAGCAAAAGCATGAGATTGTTATTGTGCCAGATGAAAAAGGTACAGATGGCAAAAATGAACCCGGTCACCAGGTAAATGCGGTTCTCTGTCAGGCTGCGACGCCGCAAAATGACTGTACAGATAGCCGCGAGAAAGAGCGGAATAGGGACCCACAGCGATGGCTCCTTGAGCGCAGCAGGCGGAATTTGTGCAACGCGAGTTATGCCATCGTAATGGATGAAGAGTAAGGTATACAGATCGCGTCCTATCATAGACAGGGACCAGACAAATGGCACGAGGAGATAGATACGCGCTCTGGCATCAATCTTGCGCAGCAGGGCCAGTGCGGCTCCGACGAACAGCGCAACCTCTGGAATAAACAGTGGGCTGGTCTGACGCGTTATGCCTGCGACCAGGTAGATGCGATACATATGTTGTGCGGTGCCCTCGGCACGCACAATCGGCACGCTTCTTAGTGCGTTCAACAGATGTGGCGAATAATTCAAGTAAAACGGTCCCAGGATCGGTGGGCACAGGAATTCCAGCATTAAGAAGCCAATCACAGCCTTGGTCAGCCAGCCAAGAGGGCGATACTGGCGAAATGCCATGCGTGCTGCGATAAAGCCCATAATAATAGTAAACCAGCACCAGGTCAGAGCATCATGGGGCACCGACCATTGGGTTTCATCCAGGCCAAAGGCCGTATGCCAGAAGTTATCGCACATAATGTCGATACTTAAGGCGATAAGACCGGCCCCCAGGATAACCAGTGTCCCTGCCATCTTCCAGCCAATGATGGGAGCGCGCACTGATGGACCAAACCAGACACGCAGTTTGGGTCTGGATGCGATACCTGCAACCATCAGGCCGGAAGTGGTGGTCATGACAAACACGAAGAAATGGGGCGGCGACCAGAAGGTATCAAAGGTCACAGTCAGGTGATAGATACGATCCCACAGTTTGCCCGCCGCCGTTGAGGCAAAAAAGACGAGAAAGGTGAGCCAGAAGAGTCGATACGCCCAGATCAAGCTGGCTGGCGTCGTAGCTGAAGAGGAGGGCAGATCCGCTGGCACAAAATCTGGTGTTGATGTTGTTTGCTGCATACAGTACACCTACTTTCTGTTTCCGCGAAATCTCCCGAGAAGATCGCTGTAGAGTTTTTACACATTTCTATCGGAATTGTATCATGGACTATCCTTTGTTACTCTGTGCCTACAACATTCTCTATGGGGGGATTTTAATGTCTATAGATACCTATCGGCCTGTATACGCCAGACATAAGGTTTGCTTCAGACATAAAACGCGCATTGCGTCATGGGAAATCTTACCCATCAGGAAGATTCTGGCGCTTTTTTCTGCGAACGTTTCTGTGTCTGCAGCAAGATCTCCGCAGGCTTCGTACCTCTTCTGGCCATGATCAATTGGATGACTTCTCTTGCTTTGAGGGGGAAGCTATCTCATGACGCAAGTGGGTGGGGGTGCCTCACCAGGAAGGTCTCCCCTCAAACCCATTTCTCATTGGTTATGGCCGACGGAGCAGGTGGCGCTTTTTGATATTTACACCCCAGTTATGTGGATTCTCAAGCTCCCTCCAGGGAGGTGTAACATTTTCTCTGGTTCAGAGACAAGAAGGTAGTACGGAGGTCGTACGGAAAAATCTACCCTTCCATCCCGGAGTCTATCCTAACAAAGGAGGATACAATGAAATCTGTGTTTCCGTTTATCGAGCGTATTGCGCCTTACTTTTTGCGTTTCAGTCTGGCCCTCGTTCTTCTCTGGATAGGAGCGCTGAAGTTCGTAGATCCTACGCCTGTCAGAATGTTGCTTCACGCATCGCTCCCTTTCCTCGCGTTTAACGCATTTGTCTATGTCCTTGGGGTGCTTGAAATCATCGCCGCCATCCTCCTCTTTGCGGGTGTATGGTTGCGTTACGTTGGTCTGCTCTGCCTGATCTTGTTTATCGGGACCCTGACCATTTTCGTGATTACTCCAGGAGTGACCGGTTTCCCCTTGCTCACCCTGGCGGGACAGTTCCTGCTGAAGGACGTGGTTCTGGCTGCCGCTGCTGTGAACGTCGCAGCGATGGATGCAGCCAGACAAACCAGACAAACCAGACAAACCAGTAAACAACACGTGGTTCAGATGGCCTCTTAATGCCTGGCAAGGGATGGTCAGGCTATGGTCAGGCTATTATGGTCAGGCTATGTTGAGCACTGGCCAGCATAACGGCTACTAAGTACAATCAAGGGGCTTTTGCGGCATGATGCATGCTCGATACACAGGTCTCATCCCAAATGATTGTACTTAGCCCATCCCCTGACTTGCACCTGGGCTACGAGGTGTCTTCATCGAACCTGTCACAAAGGATTACCGCATGAATAAATATGTACGGCGTGGCTTGATTGGTTTGCTGGCAGGAGCCTTGAGCGGCGTCATCCTGGTGCTGACGCTTCCTGCTCATTTCGTTGGTTTTCTGCTGGGCATGGTCGTAGGCATCTGCTCTGCCATGGCCTTTCGTCCTGCTCCCCAGGCATACGCGCCGAGCGCGATGAGGGCCGCGGCGTTTGGTATCGTGCTGTGGGGAGGTATCAGCCTTATCCTTCTTCCGCTCCTATCGGGTCAGCCACCACAATGGACTGCGCAGGGGATGCGTCTGCTCTTTCCTGCCCTCGTCGGTTGGGTCCTCTATGGTACGAGCCTGGGGCTTCTTGTCCAAGGCATGACTGATCTTGCAACGCACTTTCTGGGGTCAGAACATGAGCCTCCCGGTCCTTCGCGAGTCATCGAGACACGAATTGTCATCGTGGGTGGAGGCTTTGCAGGGATGACGACGGTCGCACGCCTGGAACGTCTGTTTGGAGCCGATCCTACTGTCTCGCTCACGCTGGTTAGTGATTCGAACTCGCTCCTGTTCACTCCTATGCTGGCAGAGGTCGCCGGAGGTAGCCTTGAACCGATGCACATTTGTACCCCGCTACGTACCAGCCTGCGACGTACGCATGTTGTGTACGGGCAGGTCGAGCATATTGATGTGGAACAGAAACGACTGCGCTTAGCACCAGAGGCTCACTCCTTGTACCAGAGCGAGGTCTTCTTTGATCATCTGGTGCTTGCCGTAGGCAGTGTCTCCAATTACCTGGGGCTCAAAGGGGTTGCGGAAACAGCGTTTGACTTTAAGTCTGTGACCGATGCCATGCGGATTCGCGGGCATGTGCTCGATATGCTCGAATTGGCCGACCGCGAGCCAGATCCAGAACAGCGACGTGCCATGCTCACCTTTGTGGTTGCTGGCGCGGGCTTCGCCGGGGCGGAACTGGCGGGTGCATTGAACGACTTCGTGCGTGGAGCGCTTTTCTCCTATCCCAATCTCGCCCCCGATGACGTGCACGTGGTTGCTGTTCACCCACGCAATCACATTCTACCTGAGCTGAGCCAATCCCTGGCACAGTATGCTCTTGAACACATGACGGCGCGTGGTGTCGCGTTCAAGCTGAATACACGCCTCGTCGATGCGCAGAAAGGCGTGGTTCGGCTCAGGCCACAGGAAGAGATTCGGGCGGAGACGCTGATCTGGACGGCAGGGGTCAAACCCCATCCGCTCGTGCAGACGCTTGCAGCCGCGCATGATCCACGCGGGGCCATTATCGTAGACCAGCACCTGGCCGTACCCGGTCTGCCTGGCATCTGGGCACTGGGCGATTGCGCCCTGGTCGTGGATGCGCAAACAGGGAAGCCCTGTCCTCCTACAGCCCAGTTTGCCCTGCGTGAGGCAGAGACGCTGGCCCATAATATTCATGCCAGCATCCATCAGCGCCCACTTCAGCCCTTTCATTTTGACGCGGTAGGGCTCCTGTGCGTCGTTGGCCATCAAACCGCTTGCGCTGAAATCAAAGGGTTGCGCTTCTCTGGTTTCTTTGCCTGGGTCTTGTGGCGTAGTATCTATCTTTCCAAACTCCCGGGGGTAGAACGCAAACTGCGCGTCCTCAGTGACTGGATTATCGAATTATTCTTTCCCCGCGACATTGTCCAGACGATTGAATTCAATGATCGTCGTCGGTTCAATAGGTCACACCAGGAGATGGCATCCGCGGGGAAGAATGGCGAAGAGAGGTGACTATGCGTTTCTCCTTGACACGAATGATGACCATCAACATGTTGCTCATAGTGATAGGGGGCCTTGGAGGAGCCTTGATGGCCCTGGTTCCCTCATCATCGCTCTCCATGCCTCTGAGCGCACTCCTCGGGATCTTGTACGGGCTGCTCTTCGTCTGGCTTCTCGCCAGACACATCCCATATGTTGGGTCAGGGCTCATCTGGGGATTGGGCTCTGCCTTCTTGCTCTGGCTGGCGGTTCCGGCTGGACTTCTTCCATTGCTCCAGGGGACGGCACGCCTGGGGATGTTAGACGAAGCACGTGCACACTTTCCTGAACTGGTTGCCTATCTCCTCTTTCTGGGCTTTCCTCTGGGGATCATGAGCGGAGTGTTGCATACGGGCAAGACTTCAGAGGAACGGATGTTCTTTCTGTTTCTTCATGCCGTCCTCGTTGGCGGTATCGCAGGGCTGGTTGGTGGATGGGCTTTTAGCATCTGGTTTGCGCAGAACAACGCGTTCGTGCTGATCGCGGGTATCATCAGCTCCGACTCCTCAGCCGTCGGGATGCTGTTGCATTATCTGATTGCGGCCACCATCGGTGCCAGCTTTGGCTTGCTGTTCCAACGGGATGTGCGTGGCACCGGATCAAGCATCTGCTGGGGATTGGCCTATGGCTTCTTCTGGTGGTTGCTGGGGCCACTCACCCTCTTGCCTCTTCTGTTGCACCAGCATGTTGACTGGTCATACCTGCATGCGAGTGCATTTTTCGGCTCGCTCATTGGTCATGCGGTGTATGGCATGCTGTTAGGATGGATCTACGCCTGGGGCAATCGCCTGTGGGTCGGATTGTTCATTGAATCCGACCCCCTCTATCGTCAGGCAGAGGGGCCTGGCATCCTAACCCTTCGCTCGCTGGAGTGGGGGGCGCTCGCAAGTGTCCTGGGAGGGTTGCTCTTTAGCATTATTATGGTGGCGACAGGAATATTACCGCAGATAGCAGCGCTCATTGGAGGATCATCTCTGCTCGCAGGTTTCGCGGTCCACCTGATCATCAGCGTCTTGATCGGCATGAGTTATGGGCTCTTCTTTCAGCACGAGTCCCCTGATGCGGGATCAAGTATAGCCTGGGGCATGTTATATGGGCTGGCATGGTGGTTTCTCGGTCCTTTGACACTCATGCCCATTCTGTTGGGCCATGCCGTCACCTGGACCATGCAGGCTGCCGATCTGCTCCTGCCCTCCTTACTGGGTCATTTGATCTATGGCGCTGCGACGGGCCTGGTGTTTTTCTGGTTCGAACACCACCATGCACAATGGCTGCTCCTTGATAAGCGGTACGCTTCGCATGAAGCACGTCGGCGTCGACCGCCGGAAACCTCTGCACCGGCACTCTGGGTCGTGGTGCTCGGCCTGGGGGTCGTGTTACCGATTGTCTTGGGGTAGGGCAAGGATGATCTTCGACCGACCATTAACTCTGCTTCCATTGCCGAAACACCTGCACCAGTTCTTCTTTTGTTTCGGGAAAAACAGGCTCTTGCACCAGATTATGTAACATACCGATAGTTAAGCGCATCTGCTCAATATAATTCGTACAGCCGGGACCGCATTGCCTCACCCAAAATCTTCCTGTGCATCTGCCTCCTCCTCGATTCTTTTCACGATCTTCACCAGGTGTTCCGTAGGACAGGACCTGACGTTATAACACTTTTCATTGAAGACTGAAGAGAGTAGTATGAAAAGAACAAGGAAGATTTTGGGTGAGGCACGAGCAGAAGATGTCGTTGTCGTTTCGACCTCTGAGCCTCCTCAAAAACCTCGGCGGAAGAGGAAGGTGGAAGTGGGATTGAGTTTGTCCATGCGGCGCGAGGTGCTTAGGCAGATGGCCCCGCAGTATCAAGAGGCGTCGTCGGCATACAAACGTGTGGTGCTTGCGGATTTCGTTCGTCTAACGGGGTATCATCGGAAATATGCGATGTGGCTTCTCAATCATCCAGGCAATGAACGCCCCTCTCCCGTTCATCCGTCGCGACGGGTGTACGAGGCAGAGGTCGAAGAGGCATTGGTGTACATCTGGAACCAGACGAATCGGTTGTGTGCCAAACGGCTGATCCCCTGTCTGCCGATGCTTGTTGACGCTTTCGTGCGGCACAACCATCTTCATCTTCTGCCCGAGTGTCGAACGCGCTTGCTGTCGATGAGTGCAGCAACCGCCGATCGTATTTTGCGCCCACATCGACAGCGAGAGATGCGCGGCCTGTGCACGACGCGAGCAGGTACCTTCCTCAAAAGCACTATTCCCATTCGCACGTTTGCGCAGTGGGATGAGCAGGTCCCTGGCTTTGTGGAAGCTGATCTGGTGGCCCATTGTGGTTCATCGGTGGAGGGAACCTATCTCTTCACCTTGACGTTGACCGATATTGCGACGGGTTGGACCGAATGCCTTCCTCTGCCTACCAAAAATGCGGAGGCGGTGCTTGCCGCCGTGAAGCAAGCGCGTTCTCTGTTTCCTTTTCCCTTGTTGGGCTTGGATACCGATAATGGGACCGAGTTCATCAACGAGACGCTCTTGGCCTATTGTGAGGCCGAACAGATTACCTTCACGCGCGGTCGTCCCGCTCTCAAAAACGATCAATGCTACGTGGAGCAAAAGAATGGGAACATTGTCCGTCAAGTGGTGGGCTATGATCGCTTTGTTGGAGCACAGGCCTATCAGCACTTGGACGACCTCTATCGCGTTCTGAGTCTGTATGTGAACGCTTTCCAACCGTCGATGAAGTTGTGTGCGAAGCTCAAAGAGGGAAGAAGGGTGCGACGCATCTATGATGTGGCAAAGACGCCGCTTATGCGTCTCCTCCAAGCTCAGGTGCTGCCAGCAGAGTCCGAGCGTGAACTGCTGAAGCGGTTCGAGACCTTGGACCCAGTCTCTCTGTTGCAGCAAGCGCAACAGGCACAACAGACGCTCTTTTGCTGTGCCACACGTGTCTCCTTTCCGCAGAGCGAGGGCAGAAGACGACCGTTTGCCTGCGAGCGATTTCGCGTCGAAGGCAGGTCGCCCTTGCCGCGAGCTGCTGAAGCCTTATTGCAAGCAGAGCCAGTCTCCAAACGTGGAGAAGAGGGATGTGAAGATGAGCGATCTGCAACGACGATGGTAGTAGAGTGGCATCGGACCTGCAATGATCCTTTTCAGGAGCAGTGGGAGGTGATTGCCGAGTGGGTACGAACACACCCTGAACGAAGTTGTCGAGCGATGTTTGAGGATCTGCAACGGCTTTCTCCCGACCGCTATCAGCCCTCGCATTTCCGGGCCTTGCAACGAGGAGTGCGCAAGATACGGGCGGGACTTCTCCACGAGGGCGTACCGCCGCAAGAGAACGTGCATGAAGAGCGTGATGCAGATGTGGCTCCCTCTCTCGTGCCAGATGAGCATGAACCGCAGCCGCATGACGTACACGATTCAGCGGTGCCCACTTCGACGGGAGGAGAAGAGCATGAACAGCATGAACAGCAAGACGATGCGAACGACCCATGCTTCCTCCTTTCCTTGGATGCACAAGAAGTGCTGGGGTCTGTTCAAGAACCGTCATCTGGAAGTGCTCCTGAGAAGACCTCTCCAGTGAATGAAGAGCAGGTACTCAATGCCTCTGCGGCGTCGAACTTCTCTGCAAAACCGAACACGTCCTGCAATCACCCCATGAGCATGACGATTGACGACGCGATCGAGGACTATTTGGAGGCTCAACAGCGAGCGAAGCGACGACCAAAGACGATGGAATGGCACCAGACGGCTTTGGGTTTGTTTGGGCGGTATCTGCGAACCGAGGGTCAGTGTGTCCTGCTTGCTGAGATGACAGAGGGGCATGTGTATGGATGGGTGGAGTCTTTGCGGATGCCGACGGCGATGGGTGTGCTACGCTCAGAGGGCACGATGACGTCTTATGCCCGCTCTGCCCGCGCATGGTGCCACTGGTTGGTGCATGCTGGATACCTCACGCGAACGCCTTTTGCCGCCATTCCTCTTCGCAACGTGGAGCCTCCAGTGATGCATCCTCTGGAAACGGAGGAATGGGAGCGGTTGCTTCTGGCGTGTTCCTCGCCAGGGGAGAGTAGCGCATTGACCCACTGGGGACCAGCGCGCAATCGTGCGCTCTTGTGGGTGCTCTATGACACGGGGATGCGCTTGTCAGAGGTATGTGCATTAGCATTACGTCTTGGGGATGTAGACCGAGAGCAGGGCATGCTCATGGTGAGGCGCAACGGCTTCAAGGGACGATGGCTCCCACTTGGACACGATGCGTTGCACGCGGTGCGTGTGTATTTGGACCAGCATCGGTTGAGTGGGAGGAGCGTAGGTGTAGAGGGTGTGGAACAAGGAGGAGTCAACGACAAGCCGCTCTTTCTCTCGGAGACGGGCAATGGGCTCACCGAGAATGGAATCGTATTGTTGTTTGGTCGTCTGAGGAGACGGGCAGGGGTGACACGAGAGGAGGTGGGCCCAACGTTGGTGCGAGATAGCTTTGCGGTGCGGTATCTGCAAGCAGAAGGGAACCTGTTCACGTTGCGGGACCGATTAGGACACCAGGAGAGCGCTGCCGTCAAACGGTATCTACGGAAGAGCAAACAGGAAGCTGGAGCATGAAACCTGAAAAGTGCGTACAAAAGGCTTTCAGTGAGCAACGGAGTGATGATGGAGAAGAACAGACGGTGAAAGATCCTGTTCTTCGACTGAGAACGTCACGCCCTGCTTGCGTAAGAACGAGGAGGTCTTCGTCGAGCGACGTTTGCTCAGGCGAGGCGACAGAAACTCTTTCCATAGCAAGAGTATTCGTTCGTGAAGGAAGCGTGTGGTCATGCAAGGGGAGAGCGTTGCTCAAGGTCGATCAAAGAAGGGGCATGGCGCCGACTCACAGGAAGATTTCTAGTGACGCAATGCGCTGCCAATCATGGACAGGCCGCATGTTACAACAAAGGCTCTCCCGTTGTTTCCACCAGTCTAACAGATCCCCTCTTTTTCAGAGAAGGTCTGCTACCTACCAATTAGTATATGAGTTACAAAACATTGCAGAATAGATACATTTTCAAGGTTTCAGGCCACTCAGCATCTCTGCACATCTAGAATGAGACTACAGATCTGATTTCTGCTCAAAGGGAAGAGCTTCGTCCCATTCTAGATGTGCAATGGAACCAGTGGCCCGAAGCCCTGATTTTACTGCGTTTTCGTATCGCCAAAACGTCTTGCTATCACCTTTAAGCAATATTGCTTGTAACATCTGATAATTATGCCCCCAAGGATGAACATACCAACAAACAGAAAAACACCGAAAGCGACATCTAAGCCTAGCAAAGAACTTAAACCGAAGAGAGTGAAGAAGCATCCGGCAGCGAACTGAGTTATAGGCTGAAAGTGGCGTGAAGATGGAGCAAGGTACGTTTTATATGGATTGCTTGGATCATACAGAATAGGGATAGGCATGTCAATAATATGAGGAGCAAAAGGACTGCGAAAATCAATAACTTTCCCTGTATCGATTGTAAATTGAACTCTTCTCCCGCCTTTGGAGTATCCGGTCGTTAGGTGTCCATGATGAACAAGATAGTTGCTCTTACGCATAAGCAACCACCCAGGTCGCAGATTAACTACTCCAATGACAAGAAACCACAGGCCTCCAACAAGGTGAAAAGCTGCCCATTCCAGTTCTGAATACATAGGACTCACCATGATTTTACGTTAACCTTTCCTCATTTTATCTATACCTGCCTTTTACCATAAAGAATAAAGGAAAGAAGATGTGTTTTCAATTATACAAGATAAAAATACGCATTGCCTCATGGGAAATCGTACCCGATGCGCATTGCCTCACGAGAGATCTTACCCGAGAGTAAGATTCTTACGTCTTTTCCCCTCGAAGATTTTTTGCCTCCATGAGCTCCTCCATATGCTTCATGCCTGTTTTAGAAATGACCAGTTGATTGGTTCCCCTTGTGCTGAGGGGTAAGATATCTCATGAGGAAAGAGGGTATCTCATGAGGAAAGAGGATTTTGGGGTGGTTGCTTTCTTAGGAATGTCACTCCCGAAACCGCTTCTACGTGGCAGGTGCTGGAGGAAAGGCATGGCTTCTTCGATTCCTCCCGTGTGTCATGAGCCCCAGCGGCGATCTCCATCCATGACATGGAGTGTGCACTGCTTGCTTCACTTTACTCTTCATCACTTGTGATGGTGAATACCTATTCTGAGGAGAGAACAACGATGTCGCGCCCCATTACCGCCTTGAGCTATGCACCTCGCCGTGAAGTCGTTGAGCGAGTGGCCCCAGACTATCGTGAGGCCTCATTGGCCCAAAAAGGGTTGTTACTCGATACCGTCGTGACTATCACGGGGTATGCGCGTAAATATGCCATTCGACTGCTCAATGAGGGTGCGAAAGGCAAGCGGACGATCCAGCGTCGGCGTTTCCCCCGGTATGGTTCCGAGGTACAGCAAGCCCTGTTGGCGGCCTGGAAGGCGGCTCGGTGTATCTGCTCCAAGCGCCTTATTCCCTTTCTGCCGACCCTGGTCGCCGCACTGGAACGGCATGGGCATATGCAGTTGACCCAGGAGAGCCGAAGCGACCTGTTCTCCATGAGTGCTGCCACTGCCGAGCGCTATCTACAGTCACACCACAAACCTGCCTCTCGTGGTCTTTCCACCACGCAGGCCGGACCGCTGCTCAAAGACCAGATTCCCATTCGTACGTTCCTGCAATGGGATGAGGCCCAACCGGGCTTTCTGGAAGCGGATCTCGTCGCCCATTGTGGCAAGCACACGGAGGGGAGCTTCTTGTATACGTTGACCCTCACGGATGTGGCCACGGGATGGACGGAATGTTTTCCGTTGCTCTATAAGAGTCCAGAGGCGGTCTTGGCCGTGTTCCAACGCGCGCGCGCGCTCTTTCCGTTTCCCATCCTGGGCCTGGATGTGGATAATGGAGGGGAATTCATCAATGAGAACATCGTTGCCTATTGTGAAACCGAACACATTACTTTCACCCGAGGACGTCCCAATCTCAAGGCGGACCAGTGTTTGGTGGAACAAAAAAATGGAGCGATTGTGCGAAAGACTGTGGGGTATGATCGCCTGGTGGGAGAACAGGCGTATCGGCAACTCCGCGAGCTGTATCGCGCGGTGCGATTGTATGTCAATTGTTTCCAGCCCTCAATGAAGTTGCGGTCGAAACACGGGGAGGGGGAAAAGGTGCGCCGGGTCTACGATCCGGCCAAGACCCCGTTGCAACGACTCTTGCTCTCAGGGATCTTGTCCGTTGCCAGCCAGCACCACCTGAGTGAGGTGGTCCAGGCTATTGATCCGCTCCGCTTGTTGGGCCAGCTAGAATGTTTGCAACAGGCGTTATGGCGTTGCGCCAACAGCGCTTCCCCTCTGATGCAAGACGCTTCTACGCCATCTCTGCTGCGTTTTTGCATCCAGGGGTGTCTGGAAGGATCTCTTGCTCCAGAGGAGAGCACGCCTGCTCCGGTATCGGTGTGGCACGAGCTGCAGGGCGACGTGCCACATGGCACGGATGTGTTGGACTGGCCACGGACGAGCAAAGATCCGTTTGAGGGGAAGTGGGAACTGATTCTCTCCCTGGTGCTGGCGCATCAGGAGTGGAGCGGGAGCAACCTCTTTGAGGAGATGCAGCGCTTGTTCCCCGGATGCTATCGTCCCTCTCAACTCCGCACGTTGCAGAGTGGGCTGCGCAAGATCCGTGCCCGTCTGCTGAACAGCGTGGAAGAGCCCTGGCCAGAGGAAGTGATCCAGGCGAGCGTGTTCATCCCGAGCGAAGCCGAAGCCGATCAGCAGGAGGCAGAATCACCACCTGATCCTTTGTGCTCATCGGTTGTTTCTGTCTCGAACGTGCAAGCCGGAGAACGTGGGGAGCAGCATCAGCCCGTCACAGAGGAAGAGGTTCGGTATCCACCGGTTGGTGTGAACGCTGTCCCCAACGAGCATTTGCAACAATGCAGCAGCGATGAGAGATGCCCGTCATCCCAGGTTATTCAGCTGCAACGCTTCACGATGACGATTGAGGGTGCGATCCGGGCCTACCTTGAGGATCAGGAGAATCGTGGGCGCAGTCGCAAAACAATGGAATGGCACCAGATGGCGCTGGGTCTGTTGCAGCAGTATCTGGTGCGTGAGCGGCACCTTGTCTTCCTGAGCCAGATCACCGAGCAGGAGGCCAGTGACTGGGTGGCGTATCTACAGATGTTGCCAACGAACCGAGGCACGCTACGAGCAGCCAGCACGATTGCGACGTACGCACGCTCCATGCGAGCCTTTGGCAACTGGGTAATACGGCAAGGGTACCTGGAGCGCATGCCCATGGCCAAAGGCTCACTTCCCAAAGGGAAGGAGGTGTGTCTCCAACTCATTGAACCGGACGTGTTTGAACGCTTGCTGCAAGCCTGTGGAGATGCGAGAGACAACGATGCGCCTGTCGATTGGACCACGGCGCGCGACCGTGCTCTGCTCTGGGTGCTCCTTGACACGGGGATCAGCCTCTCAGAGTTGCGAGCGTTGCGCGTAGGAGATGTGGACGATGTGGACGGTGAGCGAGGCAGGCTGAAGGTTGGTGTGGGCTCCAAAGAACGTTGGATGACGCTTTCAGCACAGGGATGGTCCCATCTCCGTTCCTACGTGGAGCAGTATCGCTGCAAGGAGACAGGACATGCGAGAGGACATGCTGAGGAAGCGTATCTGTTTCTCTCTGAACTGTTTCGTCCGTTGACGAGCAATGCGATCACGCTCTTGTTTCATCGGCTCAAGAGGCGCGCAGGCATGACAGAAAAGCGGGTGAGTCCATCAGCGTTGCGCGATACCTTTGCGGTGCGGTACCTGCAGGCGGGAGGCGAGCCAGAAGCCTTGCGGGAGCAGCTTGGCCTCAAGGACATGGCGGCGGTCAAACGTTATGAACGGCTGAGTGCCCAGATGATCGAGAAGGAAAAGCAGAAGGAGCCTGGAGAGGACTATCTCCACACTCTTCAAGAGATGCCTGAGTCAGAGGAACGCTGGCAGCGCCAGAAGAGACCGCCTTCGGTTGTACGCAAGAAACGTGTGCGGCGAGGTGCAGGCAGGCGCAATGGCTCGGTGGGCAAGGAGCCAGTCACCTTTGCAGATGATGACCCATGAGCGAGTGTGTCTCAGCTGGACGTCATGAGATGGGTGAGAAGCAGGAGCGGGAGGATCAAGCTACCAGGAGAAGGAGAACCGAGTGATGTGTTCTCTCTCGTATCAATGACGTTCATATACTGAATATCACGTACTCTGGGGTGATGAGCGCAAGAAGAGCGAGTCGACTGACCGTTTCCAAAGCAAAATCGAAGAAGACCAACGTCTTTCTGGAGACAAAACGTGTGAAGGAAATGCGTGCAAAAATCTTACGACTCGATACGATTTTCCATAATGGAATGCGACTTCATTACATTGAGGCTCACTGTGGTTCATTGTGGCTTTGGAATTGTTGGGGAAGTGTAACTACTCAGGTACCCTATAGAGCGTTTTTGAGCTCAAAAGTGTTCACTGTTGTTCATCAATAGCTATTTAAAGGCCATTTTTGGACGTTTTGCGAGTTATTATTGAGCTTATCACTATAGATGTAGTAGCAGGAATCTCTAAAGGCACAAAATGTGGTCCTGAGTAGTTACCTTTGAAAGTTGTCAGATCATCGATGAAGCAACTCAGGCTGGCACGAGTCGTAGCGTCACAATCTCATATGGCCGCACTGAGAAGGTTACCTCCTGCTTACCGATGCAAAGCTCCTGCTGATTCTGTTCCAATAAATTCGTATGCCATGCTGCCGCCAGCTCGAAACCTGCAGTGAGTGTGACATTGCCACGCTGCCGCTGGCTTTCATAGAACCTGAGAATAATACCATTGCCATCCTCAGCTCTTTTCACCGTTTCAATGACAATATTTGGCTGGTCAACAGCAACGAACGATGGGAAATCGTGATGAGTTATCTGCCTTTCTTTTACTTGAGGCCACTGATCTGCTGCTGCATAGACAATCACGGGATCATTCAATGCATACGCGGCACCGATTGTATGCTCGTCCCAGGGGCCTCTGTGCGGTAGGAGGCTATAGGTGAAGCGCTGCTCCCCCTGGTCGGCCTCTGGATCAGGGTAGGTCGGGCCACGGAGCAAACTGATTTGTATGACATTGTCTCGAATGTCGTGTCCATACTTGCAGTCGTTGAGCAGGCTGACGCCGTAGCCGCCCTCACTCAAATCAACCCATTTTTGCGCGCAGGTCTCGAAGCGTGCCCAGTCCCAACTGGTGTTGCGATGCGTTGGACGCTGCACATTGCCCCATTGGATCTCATACGTCGCCACAGGGCTGAGGATATCCACGGGGAAAGCCACTTTCAGCAGGATATGTCGTTCACGCCAATCGATAGTCGTCTCGATATCGATGCGTGGACTGTTATAACACAGCGCAATACGTTGCGTATACGCGCTGTGTAAGATGCGCCGTTCAATCTCCACGGTTGCTCGTAGTGGACCAGCTTCGACAACGCGCACTGACGTTGCCGGGTCGGCAGTCCAATGCTTGTCGTCATAAAATATGTCCACGTCCCAGGCGTCCCAGGCCAAAGGGCGGTCTTCAAATGCCAGGAACTGATTGGCAATCGCACCGCTCGGCAATACCTCGCGTCGTTCTTCTTTGTCGTAGATCCGCGTGATATCGCCTGCTGCATTTAATTCTATACGCAGATAGATATTTTCTAACAGCGTTGGGGTGACCGTTATCCCGGTATCTGGGATTGCTATTTCGCCACTGATTATATGCAGCGCGGTTACAGCGCATGGTTTCAGTATGCCTGCAGCGATCCATGTACCATTACTGGTTCTTTGCGTATAGATGGGCTCACCATCCTGGCCGCTGGAGAGAGTGTGTTCCGGGGATAACTGTTCGGGCCAGAATGCCAGATCTTCACGCGCGAAAGAAGATGAATTAATAATGAGCAGATCGCCATCTATCTTTCTGGCGATGCTTTGCAGCGCGGTATCGCATGCTTCTTTGCCCAGTTCGCGGATGTCTGCATAGTCTTGTTGCGATTCTACGTAGACATCATGGATACTGCTGCCTGGAATAATGTCGTGGAACTGGTTGAGGCAAATAATCTGCCAGGCTTTATTAAAGAGTCTGCCAGGGTATGCATATTCTTCATCCAGCAAGGAGGCAAGCGTAGCCAGGAATTCGGCATCGTGGAGGAGAAACTCGCTCTTGCGGTTTGCTCGCTTGTTGCGGCTCTGGGTAGTATACGTTCCCCGGTGGTATTCGAGGTAGAGTTCGCCATTCCAGGTCGGTAGATAGTTTCCGCTGCCAGTTTCCAACTCACGGAAGAAATTGCTGGTAGAATCCTGTCGTATATGTGGTAACGCAGGAAACGCAGCCATTTCACGGATGTTCTCAAGCATTTCACGCGTTGGACCACCACCACCGTCGCCATGACCAAATGCCATCAACAATGGGGGAGTTATCTCGCCGTGTCCGAGGTCCTTTTGTTTGAAGTTGTGCCATGTCCCAAGCACCTCTTCCGCGGTAGCCATCGCATTATAGGTGCTCGCGTAGCCATCCGAGGTCGGTACAGTGCTGAAGTGTGTCAGGACGCGTGTCCCGTCGAGGCCCTGCCACCAGAAACTGTCGTATGGCAATCGGTTGTACTGGCTCCAACCGATCTTAATGGTAAAGAAATATTCTAACCCTGCCTGCTTAATCAATTGTGGTAAAGCCCAGGCATAGCCGAAGACATCGGGGAGCCAGAGCACGGGTGTTTCGGCATCGGGACCAAAATGCTCGGCAAAGAAGCTGCGACCGAGAAGAAATTGTCGCGCCAGCGACTCTGGTCCGCTCAGGTTGCAGTCTGCTTCAACCCACATCCCGCCTGTTAACTCCCAGCGTCCCTCGGCTGCACGCTGCTTGATAGCCTCGAACAGTTCAGGGTAGTCCTGCCGCACATAGTCATAGAGTTGTGGTTGACTCTGCGTAAAGTGATAATCTGGAAACTGTTCCATCAAGCGCAGTACAGTATGGAAGGTGCGTCCGGCCTTCCGACGCGTTTGTCCCAATGTCCAGAGCCAGGCCACATCAAGGTGCGCGTGTCCCGTTGCTACGACTGTGACATCTAGTGGCGCACCTGCCTGAGAAATAGCTGAACGTAATGCAACATGCGCGGGAGCGATGCTGGCGTAAAAAGCGTCGCTGAAGGGTTCTCTTGTATCCAGGGTGGTAAAGGCGCCATCTAGAGCATGCAGGAGTTTTCCACGCGCTGGCGCATTTTCGTCCAGCATTCTGGCAGCACCCAGCGCAACGCGCGCAGTAGCAACGAAATCGCGTGTCGGCTGATCGATTTGTACAATCTCGCAGGGACGCATAGAAGGACGGTTCCCCTCTGCTCCGCTCGTCCAGCCATGCAGGGCCAGGGTATGAGCCTGTCCATCCTGCCAGCACGCTTGCAAGAGTATTTCCTGGTGATAGCGGTCGCAGGCTGCGTAGGGAATCCCATCGATGTAAGCCAGCGCTTCCGGATGAACAAAATCGCCGGCCTCACCCAGTGGCAAATACAGGGCAATTGGCTTGTTGCTATCCCAATCAACGGGAATCTGAAAATGGCTGCGCAGGACAAAATTTGTCTGCCATTGAGCCCAGTAGGTACCTGCCTCGATGATCTGCCAGGCGCTATCATCGACATCTGCGCCGATCAGCGGCGCGGGACTGTCCCGGGCACCTGGTAGCGTCGTGAAGCGGAATGCGGGAATGGTATGCCGTTGTTGGTAAACGAGAGGTTCGATTAATGCCAGGCGCTGTGTAATCTTTTGAATAGTCCAGCGAGTTTGGTGAATCACAGAATACTCCTTAATAATCATGTCATTTATTGATCTAGAGATTGTAAATTATATGCAAGCCAGTTTCCTCCTTTCCGCCTGTGCTTGCAATCAAGATCCCTTTGCTATATGGTGCAAAATGTAGTGTTTAACGCGATCAAAGAAGGGTTAGTCTGCGAGTACCTTCATTTGATCGAAACGACCGGTTGTTCCCCAGACGCGCACTCCGACCTTCCCGCTAGACCAGGTACCGTCAGTACCAGATCCAAGCGTCGCCCAGGTATTGCCATTATCTGTCGAGTAGGACATGGTAAGCGTACTGCCGTTCATGTTGAAACGAACGAGATAATACGTATTGGCCGACCAATTGAAAGTGCCGCTGGCGATCTGGCTCCAACTTCCTCCATCGTTCTTCCAGATATCCCAGGTATTGCCGCTTTTTAGCTCGGCTTGATAGAAGTGACTTCCATCCTGAACGCGCCCCAGGATACAGATACCGGCATTGCCTGAACTGCTAGCAACAATGTACGCCTGGACGCTATAATTTGCCCAGGAACTCCCGGCAAGCGAGATATTCTCTGTAGTATTGGAGCCACAATACTCTTTTGAGTTACTACCGACCTGACAGACCGACCACGAACCGTCGTAGGGGGCCCACTGATTGGCATTACCACTCTCAAAGTCGTCATAGAACAACTGTTGACCAGGATAGGACGTGATAAGCTCCATATAGTCTATATTGACACCACCCTGATCTCCAGCACCGGAGTTATTGGTCAACGCAATCGTATTGTTGAAATCCGAGTTGAGCTTCACCGTGGTTGTGAGCGTGGCGTAGGCGCTCGCACTTCCACTCCATGCTCCAGTAGAGGCAAAACTGAGCTGCGCGACACGCTGACCGTTGATGAGCAGGCCCTTTGTGGAGGTAGTAGTATTGCCCTGAGCATAGTGAATCAGCAGAGTCGCCGTGCCGCCACTCGGCCCCCCATCTACGTTGTTCAGGGTAACAGTAGCGCCGCCAATATGCATATTACCTACGACTGCACCTCCCGACGCGAATGAATCAGACTGAATACTTGCACCGCCTGTAAGCACGCCCGACTCCGCCTCATAGCGAATATCGTTCCATGGCGTCGTGCTGGCCGCGATAGAATAGGGGCTTTCTCCGGCGGCATTGACCGCGCTGATCTCGTAGTCATACTTTGTACCATTGTTGATGTTATGGTCTACATAGCTGGTTCCTGTGACCCCGGTGGCAATAGTTGTGTAGCTGGGTTGCGGTCCATCAATAGCGCGCTGTACATTATAGGTGACATTCGCTGTCGCCGGCGTCGAGGCATTCCACCAACTGATTTGCGCCTCGGTGTTGCCGGGTTTGGCCGTTACGTTCGTAGGTGCGGATGGCGCTGTCAGGGGAGCCTGTGTATCCAGAATATATTGCACCGACTGACCAGGAGCGAGGGTCTCGCTGAGATTAAGGGTGGGACCCTGCAAGTTGCGTACATAGCTATGTGCCTGATCATAGGTAGTGCCAGCGCCGAAGCGCTCACCACTATAGACACCAGCCTGCGGCATCTGTACCTGCACATTCATCGTAACCGGCGCGGTTCCTTCGTGGTTAAAATTCACGAAGTTGAGCAGAATTTTGGTGGATGTACCACCACTACCGGCCAGCGGGGCCAGCGTCGCAGTATTTACGGCGCGGAAGTAGACGTGCTGGTTTTGGACAGCCGAGACGTTGTTGTAGGTATAGGTGAGCGGGGCTCCGTGGGTCGCGTAGGCCAGAGCCAGGCGCCGCTCAGTATCCATGCGCGGATCATCGTTTGTGACCGCGGGCCACTCCTGCGTCGAGAAGGGGTCATTGGACCAGTTATCCTGCATCATATTCTGATCGTTGAAGGAAAACGCGGCATGCTGATCAATGCTATCGGCGTAGCCGATTTGTCCCCGCAAGAGGCGATCCCAGGCAGCAGAATTGGTATGATTGGGGTCCGCGCCAAAGCGGGAGTCGTCGGTGGTATAGTCATAGGCACCCACCTCGGTGGTCAGCATGGGTTTGGGCAGGCCATCGCCGGTAAGCAAGCCTTGATTGCCATAGGTCAACAGATTTTCAAGGAAGCTCAGGCCGCGTCCACCCTCTTCAGTATTGTAGGCATGGCCGTTGGTCAGAGCCGTGTACTGTTCCACTTGCCAGCGGCTGGCAGGATCACGTTCCCAGCCCGAGGGCGTGCCACCAGTGGGTGAGTACGACCAGCCAGGAGCCACCAGTTGCACGTTAGGAGCAAGGGTTGGCAGGTTATTGTGTAGCCATTGGGCCATCGCGACCTCATTCGCCAGCGGCCAGCCTGCCTGCTGGGAACCGCCGTAGCCTGGTTCGTTATCCAGTTCGTAGTACTGCATCAGGGAGCCATACGTCTTAAAGAAATTGGTGTACTCAGTTTGTACAGCCTGGGGCAGCGTTCCATCGGCATTGAGTGAATTACCTATCAAACCGCCGTTAATATGATCGACAACTGTCTGCATATTGTAGTCGCGCAACATTTGCAGCCAGGCTGTGGCATTGGGTTGCCACGAACTGGTGGTATCGGTCCAGAAGCTGGAACGAATGGTATTGCCACTATAAGCGATCCCAAGCCATTTCATGGCATAGGGAGCCATGCGCAGCGTATCCTGGTCGTAGGTAAACTGATTCTTGACAATGCTTGTTCCGAGATTGGTATAGCGCCCATTCAGCGGCTCTGTGGCCGGCGCGTCCAATGCGGCCAGTTGCAGGTAGTCCCACTTCCACCAGAGATACTGATTTTCACTACTGGAACACCAGATACAATTGGTTGCTTCCAGGCGTAACACATTGCTGCCAGCGTTAAGGAATTGCGTGGGAATGTAGACGCGATACAGCTTTTCGTAAGGGTAGGTGCTGCCTGTACCATTCATGCCCGCGATCTGAATCAGTCCCACCATAATGCCGTTAGAGAAGACCGACATCTGGGGCATGGATTCATAAGCATCGAGGATATGCACCGCGAACATCACGCCGTATTGCGGTACGCTATTAAGCGTGTAGTTGATCTGCATGGCGGGATTGTCTGCGGCGTCAAGTCCCTCGGACATGAAAGACCAATCCGTGCGTGTGCTCCAATCAGAGGGGACAGTCACATTTTCAGGATTGACCGTTTGATACGCAGCAAATTCAGCTGCGGAATTATCATTCTTGCCAAGTTGCCAGAGCACCGTACTCGCGGGATCGATGACGGAAGAACTACTCCCACTTGAGGCCACTTGGGGCCGGGGTAGCGTTGTCTTTAAGACAGTAGCGCTGGCTGGCAAAGCCGTAAGAAACTGCCCGATGACTAGAAAGAATACGAGTGCCAGGGCAACCAACCAGCTGTAGCGAATCTGCCATCGCTGCTCCAATGCGCGACACAGATTGTTAAACGAGGAAGTTCCCATCCATGGGCTCCTTTCTTGTCTTGCTCCCGTATAATCATCCATCATGCCTGTACGTCATTACCCACAGTCGTAGTGAGAAACATGAAGGATACCGGAACATAAGCTGTATAACGAAACACTTCGCGCGCTTTACTAGCGAACTGACAACCTTCCTTTGGAAAAGAAGATAGCAATGAGATCCTTTGCATCTCCGTTTTCCATTTCAGGAGGGTCGACTCACTGCCAACATACCAGCATATCGACAGACAAACAAAGAGAGAATGACACTACCTCCACCGTATCACTCTTCCCTATGGGCAGACGTTCTATGCGCTCAAGTGAGCACACGGAGCCTGGCTCACTTCGTCACCGCAAGAGTGATTGGGGAGCGTATTATTGCTCCCAACCACTTCCAAGAAACGGCTGCTATTCATAGCAGCAGCCGTTTTTGGCAGAGCCTATGACAGCAGCGTAATACTCATGATATTCACACCGCCGCCGCAGCTATCGGTTTTAATCTGCACGTCATTATTCATGCCGGCATTCAAGGTAGCAGTGATATTCATGGTGGTGTAAGTGCTCCAACCTCCGGTATTCTGGAACGAGATCCCTTGCGAGAACGTGCCATTTATATAGAGATTCTTTGACACGTTGGACTGTCCGCTCGCGTAGGCAGTGCGGAAGACATGCGTGCCGCCAGAACCACCATCAACGTTATGGAAGGTAACGTAGGAATTACATCGATCCATACCTCCGACGGAGCCATCGCCCTCAATATATGCTCCGCCGCCAGTTTCGGCACTGCTTGCCGGGTAGACAATCGTCGCGTTCGGAGTAGTGTGAGCTTCGTTGGAGTTGCCACTTTCGTTACTCCCGGTTGTCGCCGAAACCACATAGTAATACGTCGTACCGTTGGTTAGATTGCCGTCAACATAAGTCGTCCCAGTGATACCGGTAGCAACGGTCGTATAGGGACCACCCTTTACAGTTGCGCGCTTGATATTGTATGTAATGCCATTGCTGGTACCGCCAGTCCAGCTTAGCTTTACGTGAGTGACCCCAGCAAGAGCTTGCAAATTGACCGGCGTGGCGTCCGTGATAACACTTGCCGTATTGCTGTCCGCCGACAGATTACTAAAAGCATCTCGCGCTTTGACGACAAAGTTGTAGGTAGTACCCGGTGTCAGGTTAGTGACAGTCGCCGTGGTAGTACTTGCACCAGTAACGGCCAGGACCTGCCCACCGCTTTCGATCAGGTACTGTGTGACGCCAACATTGTCCGTGGCTGCTCCCCAGGAGAGTTTGGCCGTAGTATTAGTACTGCTGGTCACTGTCAGATTGCCAGGAGCGCTGGGAGGCGTGGTATCAATCTGGTCGTTTGAAAGCTCTATATAGTCGAGCGAAATACCTCCCTGATCGCCCTTGCTAAAATCATTGGTGATCGCGATGGTATTGTTGAAACCAGGATTGAGATTGACGGTGACCCCAAGCATACTGTAGGCCGATGCGCTGCCACCCCACGACCCGGTATCGGGGAAGGTCAGCTGCGCAACGCGCTGGCCGTTCACAATTAGCCCCTTCGTCACGCTGCTATTCGCGGAGGCAAAGCGGAAAACCAGCGTTTTCTGCCCACCAGTTGGCCCACCATCGACGTTCTTAAAGGTTGCGGTTGACCCGCTAAGATGGAGGTTGCCGACAACGACACCGGTAGTTGCAGCGCTATCGCGTTGCAAACTCGCTCCGCCACTGAGGGCTGCCTGACCCGCTGCATACTGGAGATGATCGCTTGGGTTCGCGTTTATAGTGGTGGAACCGGGACTCTCGCCCGCCTCGTTCACAGCGGTAACGACATAGGTGTAGGCTGTGCCATTGGTTACGCTCTGATCTATATAGTTGGTACTCGTCAAGCCACTCGCGATGGTTGTATAGGTCGATAGTGGAGACGTAGCACGTTTGACTGTATAGGTTACATCGCTGGTCGCGGGGGTAGAGGCATTCCACCAGTTGAGGCCAACCTCGCCATTCCCGCTCTGAACTGTGAAATGCGTTGGTGCGGATGGTGTAACCTCCGGAACCTGGGGGGAAAGAATATACTGAACGGCTTCACCCGGTTTGAGTGTTTCAGACAACGTAATTGTATTGTTAGCCGAGCTGGTGCTCAGATTGTTTACATAGCTATGTGCCTGATTATAGGTAGTGCCAGCGCCGAAGCGCTCACCACTATAAGCGCTAGCCTGCGGCATCTGCACCTGCACATTCATCGTAACCGGCGCGGTTCCTTCGTGGTTGAAATTGACAAAGTTGAGCAGAATCTTATTGGATGTACCACCACTCCCAGGCAACGGAGCCAGTGTCGCGGTATTCACAGCGCGGAAGTAGACGCTCTGATTCTGGACCTGGTCAGTATTGAGATACGTGTATGGCAGCGGAGCTCCATGGGTCGCGTAGGCCAGAGCCAGACGGCGATAGGTATCCATGCGCGGATCATCATTTGCGACCGCGGGCCACTCCCGCGTTGAGAAGGGATCATTGGACCAGTTATCCTGCATCATATTCAGGTCGTTGAAGGAAAACGCGGCAAACTGATCAATGCTATTGGCATAGCCGATCTGCCCCCGCAAGAGACGATCCCAGGCAGCGGAATTGGTATGATTGGGGTCCGCGCCAAAGAGAGGGTCGTCAGTGGTATAGTCGTAGGCCCCCATCTCAGTGGTCAGCATGGGCTTGGGCAGGCCATTACCGGTGAGTAAACCTTGATCGCCGTAGGTCAACAGGTTTTCAAGGAAGCTCTGGCCACGTCCACCTTCTTCGGTATTGTAGGAATGGCCGTTGGTCAGAGCCGTGTACTGTTCCACTTGCCAGCGGCTGGCAGGATCACGTTCCCAACCCGAGGGCGTGCCACCAGTGGGCCAGTACGACCAGCCAGGAGCCACCAGTTGCACATTGGGAGCAAGGGTTGGCAGGTTGTCGTGCAGCCATTTGGCCATCGCGACCTCATTCGCCAGCGACATCCCGGAGAGGCCAGGTTCGTTATCCAGTTCGTAGTACTGCATCAGCGGACCATACGTCTTAAAGAAATTGGTGTACTCAGTTTGTACAGCCTGGGGCAGCGTCCCATCGGCATTGAGTGGATAGCCCAGCAGATTGCCGTTTACATGATCGACAACCGTCTGCATATTGTAATCACGCAACATTTGCAGCCAGGCCGTGGCATTAGGTTGCCACGAACTGGTGGTATCGGTCCAGAAGCTGGAACGAATGGTATTGCCACTATAAGCGATCCCGAGCCATTTCATGGCATAGGGAGCCATGCGTAGCGTATCCTGGTCATAGGTAAACTGATTCTTGACAATCGTCGTTCCAAGATTGATGTAGCTCCCATTCAGCGGCTCTGTGGCCGGCGCGTCCAATGTCGCCAGTTGCAGGTAGTCCCACTTCCACCAGAGATACTGATTTTCACTACTGGAACACCAGATACAGTTGTCGGCCTCCAGGCGCAGCACGTTGTGACCAAGACGCAGGAACTGCACTGGAATGTAGACGCGATACAACTTTTCATAAGGGTAGGTGCTGCCGGAACCGCTCATACCGGTGATTTGGATCTGACCCACCATAATGCCGTTAGAGAAGACCGACATCTGGGGCTCTGATTCATAAGCATCCAGAATATGCACAGAGAACATCACCCCATATTGGGGGATGCTCCCGCCGGTCAGCTCATAATTAATTTCCATAGCGGGATTGTCTGCGGCGTCAAGTCCCTCGGACATGAAAGACCAATCCGTGCGTTTAGCCCAGTTCCCAGGAACACTTACCCTTTCAGGATTGGCTTTCTGATAAGCGGAAAACTCCGCCGCAGAATTGTCGTTAGTACCAAGCTGCCAGAGTATTTGCGTAGCTGGATCCATAAGCTGTGGATTGTTGGCATTCGCCCCATTGGTTGCGTTGATCGTATTGGTTGCAACTGTTGTGGCTGCGTGGGCTGGCGTTGGCGCTGGCGCTGAGGGGAAATATGGTACCAGAGTTATCAACAGTGCCAGAGCCAGGCCGATGAAAAGCGAACGGGTGCGCCCGATAGGCCGTACAGACTGCATTCGAGCCACATCTGTCGGCGAAAAATCATCCATGATATATCTCCTCCTTTGAAGAACTCTTACAAAAAATATGTTCAGCCTTTGATACCTGCAAAAGCGGCATTGCTCTTGATAATCTGATTCTGAAAGATCGCGACAAGAATAAAGGGAACAATCGTCACAATAGCACTACTGGCGATTTGTATAGGTCGCGGCTCTAACCGTACCGTGGTGTAGAGCACCAAACCTACCGGCTCCCAGTTGGAATTTGTCAACGTCAGCATTGGCCAGAAGAAGCTGCTCCAATCACTGATAAACGAGAAGATAAGGCCGACAACGATGGCTGGTCTGATCAATGGCAGGCAGATGCGCCGGAAAATAGTCCAGTGCCCGGCTCCATCCAGGCGGGCAGCATCTACCAGATCGCGTGGCACACCATCGAAAAAGAGTTTATAAATGAAGATACTCCAGGCGCTAAACGCTCCAGGAAACCAGATAGCGAATGGTGTCCCAATCAAGTTCCAGTGAACGAGAGGGACATCAAGGATATTGGCATACTGAGGAATCACCAGGACAACGCCAGGGATCATCAGCGTACACATAAACAGGAAGAGAATGACGTTGCCAAATTTGGGTCGAAGCAGCGAGAAGGCATAGGCAGCAGTTGCCGAAACGAAGGTACTGAGCAGCCAACTGCCTAACGCCAGGATCAGTGTATTACGAAAAGCTCCTACCCAATCAACAGAAAGCCAGGCTATAACATAATTTGTCCATTGTGGATGAACTGGCCAGAACGTGGGTGGAGATTGCAAAAGTTCTAACAGGCTCTTGAAACCTCCCGAAAAGAGCCAGTAAAGCGGAAAGAGAACGACCAGAGCCAGGAGAATACAGATCACGAGAGCAATACTGTATCCTACACGTACCACTGGATTATTGCGCAATTCGATTGGCGAAATCAGGCTACGTGCCTGCGTGCTTTTCTCACCACCCCTTGGGAACGCGCGGGGAGTTCGCTTCTCCTTGATCGTTTCTATAGCCATTGTAGAAGCTCCTTTCTCCTGACATGTACTAATTTTTAACAAGGCCCAGATTGCGCCTCATCAGGTAAAAGTAGTAAAGGGACAGGCCGGCGAGGACAAGAAACATAATCAGGGAAAGGGCACTGGCCGCGCCAAAATCGCCATCGGTGAAGGCATAACTATAGATCTGCATCACTACCGTGGTCGTCGCATTGACGGGACCTCCGCCAGTAAACAGGAAAGGCTCATTGAACACCTGCACCGAGCCAATTATTTGCAAAATGAAGGTCACTAGCATCAGGAAGCGAATCTGTGGCAGTGTAACGTGCCAGACGCGCTGCAGGATGTTAGCCCCGTCTATCTCGGCTGCATCGTAGAGTTCCGGAGGTACCCCCCGTAACGCCGCAATGTAGAGTAAGATGCCGCCACCAAAGCCTCCCCAGATATTAAAGACTACCAGCGAAGGCAGGGCTGTGCTCGGCGAATTTAAGAATTGTTGCGCTGGCAGATGCAAAAAGGCCAGAATGGTATTGGCCAGGCCACCATTAGGTGTATAGATCCAGGTCCATAAGAAAACGCCGGCCACCGGCGGAATGAACGCTGGTAAGTAGAAGATCAGACGAAAGAAACCGGACCAAACCCGAATTTCGTTGACGACGATCGCCAGCACCACTGGGGTCAGGTAACCAAAGACCAGCCCATAGGCCATAAACAGGATACTATTGCGCCAGGCTGTCCAGAACAGCGGATCACTGAGGACGTCCTGAAAATTCCTCCAGCCTACCCAGCGTGGCGCGGTGATCAGGTCCACTCGTTCAAAAGCAAATTGCAAACCATTCCAGATTGGTACAACGGTAAAAAGCAGGAAAAAGAGGAGCGCCGGCGCGAGCCAGAGATAGCCGGTGACAGTATTGATAATGCTCCGGCGTTGACGAGCACGCCGTATAGTTTTGGTTCCACTTTTGATAGGGAGCACGGTCATTTGCACGTCAGCACCGCGTTGTTGTATAGCCATAGTATGCCTCTCGCTGTTTTCTCAGTGCAATGCGATTCCAGCACGGGCAGTAGAAATACTGCCCGTTTTTTTCTCATAAATGAAGAGAGATCAGGCCGAAGCCACGTCAGGATAACGCGTCAAGATAACGCGTCTGGAAGGTTTGCTGAATATTCGCAAGTCGAGCACTGATGTCAGCATGAGGGTTGGTAAAGACATCCTGCATAGCCACGTCAAGCAAAGAATACAACTGTTGAGCATTCTGAGGCGGCTCGGCCTTCAGATGTACACTGGTATTGTTGACGTACGGAGCATAATTCTGCGTAGGCACATTGACATATTTTGCATCAATCTGCTGGATCTGTTGGGAATAGCTGCCGGTATAGAGATAGGTAAGAGGCATGCCAACAGCCTTGTTGGCGGCAGCCAGAGCCTTGTCATTGGCCTCGTAGTAGCCCAAATCGTATTCCAGCGTGGTAGCCCACTCAAATCCTGCCTTGATTACCTCCGACGAGGACTTAGAGTTGAAGACCCAGACGTTGCCGCCGCCAAGTGCAGCATTGCCACCGTTCTGCGGCATAGGTCCAAGTCCAAGAAAGTCGATACTCCCCTTGCCAGTGTAATAGGTACCCGGAACGTAAGCTCCGGCAATGGTCATACCAACTTTTCCTGATGCCACCAGGTCGGCGGTATTAGTTTGTTGCATACTAGCGGTTTGAGCTTGCATGGATCGATCGGTAAAACGCATATCACTGAAGAATTGTAAGAGATCCTGTGCCTGCGGCGTGTTAATAGTAGCCGTCCATTTGCCGTTCTGCTGTACCATCGCACTGCCCCCATTACTGTAGAGCCAGTTAACGAAACGCCAGCCGCCCTGACCGCCACTGGAACACTCGACAGATCCCGTTTTGTTGGTCTTATCAGCAATGCGCTTGGCATACTGGCGATAGTCATCCCAGGTGAGGGGTGGCTTATTGGGATCCAGGCCGGCTTCCTGGAAAACTGAGCGGTTATAGAAGAGGCAGAGTTCGTAGGTGCCGTAGGGCAAACCGTAAATATGCCCGTTGGGACCAGTCATGCTGTCCAGCACGCCGGGTGCAAAAATATTGGCATACTGTGAACTGTGGAACAGCGCGTTAATATCAGTAGCCGCGCCGCGCGCAATCATTGACTGTGGTTCGGTAAAGAAGGTCTGAATGACATCCGGAGCTTGACCTGCGGCGAACTGGGTGTAGAAAGTGGTGGCATCGTAGCCACCCTTGAGCAATTGGTACTTGTACTGGGGATTTTTTTGCGTGATCTGCTGGATCACCTTCATCCAGGTACTGTAATCGCTGGAATCGGTTTTGGGATCAGGGGCATTCATGAGTTTAATAGTGACTGGCGCATTCGTGACGTTGCTAGTGCTACCGCCACCACAGGCGGCAAGTAAGCTACTGCTAGCCATCAAACCCAGAGAGGTTCCTGCTGCCCCGCGTAAAAAGTTACGACGGTTAAATATGTTCTGACGAAATTGTTCCTGGTCCATGTAATTCTCCCTTGAATGCAAAATGGGCTATGACACTGACCTAAAATAGAAAAACAGCGTTGATAATACACTGACGAAGAATTCTCTTTTCTTCGTTTATGTATTGGAATACTACCTCCTTCTTGATGAAAAGTATACATAAAGGCATATCAATATGTCAATATGTTGCGGCTATTTCTTTTCTTTAGTTCGAGGACATTTCATGCGCGAATCTCTCATAAAGAGACATTAAATTTTTTGCAGGAGAGCAGATGGAGTCAGGGCCTTGAGCTTTTCAGTCCGTCAGAGCAGGCCTGAAGCGCGATGAGTAAGAAAGCTGTCGTCGTAGTGCGCCCCAGACCCTACGCTATCATATAGGGGCATACTCTCCCGATCGTATCGATCGTATTATGTATATCAAATAAAAGAAAGATCCCTATATGTATTGACATATAGGCTGAATGTATTCTAGAATAGGATGTAAGGAGAACAACGAATGGACATATCACCTTCAGTGCCTAACTATCAGCGTATTATTATTGCCTTGCGGGAAGAGATAAATCAGGGAACATATACGCCGGGGCAGTCATTCATTACGCAACAGGAAGTTTCTCGGCGTTTTGGGGTTAGTCGTATCACAGCTGACCGAGCCTTGAATGAGTTGGTACGTGAAGGTTTGCTCGAACGGCGGCGTGGGCGCGGAACTTTCGTGGTCGAACGGACCAAACGAGCTGATCATTCTCTTGTCGAAGGCGGAATCATCACTATTGCCTGTATTATCAGTATCAACCCCACTGAACATATCACTGGTATTATGCGTAGTATTGAGAATATCTGCCGCGAAAACGGTTGTCATGTGCTTTACTTTGACTCTTGTGAGTCCGCAGAAATAGAGGCAGAGAATCTTCAACGCGCGCTCAAAGCCAATGTGAATGGTATTATTTTGTATCCTGTGAATGATTGGACGAACAGCCACCTTATTGAAAAGATATATCAAAGTATTCCAATCGTCATGGTTGATCGCTACTATCCTACACTTGCTATCAGCTCTGTTGTTTTCGATAACATCGCCATTGGCTACGAAGTCACTGCAGAACTACTGCGCCAGGGCCATACGCATATCGGTACAGTGTGGCTTGAAGTAGCCTGTACCAGTACCATTGAGCGTTTGTTAGGATACCGACGAGCATTTCAGGAACGAGGAATGGCTGTGAATGCTGATCTGGCCGCTCTGCGAGCCTATAATAACTGGCCAGATGAGCAACGCTTGAATCTGCTTAAACGTTGGCTGGAGTCTGATTACCATCCCACAGCGATCATTGCGGCCAATGGTCCGAGTCTGGCGCAGGTTGCACGAGATCTTACGCAACTGGGGTTGCCGGTAGCGCAGGATATTGTGCTGGCGACGATGGACCACGATGACCTGGGCATTGCTCATTTACATAGGGCGCTAAAGATGCATGTACCCTCCTCGGAACTGGGGGTAACTGCTATGAAGCTTCTCCTCGAACGTATTTGGAAGCCAACGCAACATCCGCAACAAATTGTCGCACCCACATCCTTTCTTGTAACAAAGGCACCTGTGCCTCCTGCAAACAAGGAGGGAGTCAAAGGCGATGAGTGAGAAAAATAGTTCGACATGAGCGCTTCGAATGTTGACTCCTCGCTATTCGATAGCCACATGGGCTAACATCAATCGATTAGCGTTCTTCTGTAAAAACTATGTCGCCAAGATTCATTGATGAGAGAAAGGACGAGAAGTTTATGACCACCACTGCAATCCGTTTAACCCTTGCTCAACTTGCGACATTCCAGGAACAGGGCTATCTGGTCGTGCCTGGTGTCTTTAGCCAGGATGAAATAGGGGCGCTGATAGACAACTTCATGGCTATTCACGCTCAAGGCCGGGTGCCAGGCTATTTTGAGCCGGTATCGCCCGAGGAGGCCGAGAACGACATCCTCAAGCAATATCCACGTATTATGCATCCTCATCGCTTCAATGAGATGGCGCGGCGTTACTTGCTGGATCAGCGTCTGGGCTCTATTCTGCAAGACCTTTTTGGCGAGGAGCCGCTGGCAGCGCAAAGTATGCTCTACTTTAAGCCAGCGGGCGCGCGCGGACAGGCTCTCCACCAGGATAACTTCTATCTGCGCGTTGAACCAGGAACATGTATTGCTGCCTGGATCGCTCTCGACCTCGCTGACCGCGCGAATGGTGGCCTGGAAGTTGTACCCGGAACGCATAAGATGCTTCAATGGCAGCTTAGTGCATGGATCACAGCCTAACTCAACGCAGGATCGTTTCCGACGTTCCTTCATCTGCCATTATATTGGTCGTTCGTCCGAACGCTTGTCAACCTGGTATCGCCCCATCCTTACCATGCAGGGTGAAGAAGTCGAGATCGACGCGAACACAGGCGGCGGCCCCTGCGGCGTCGAAGTTGTCGGCCCGCACTAATAGTTGATGTGATATGCTTGATAAGGTATTTTCTGGCATCCGTTTCCGTCTTTTTCTAGTAGGAAAAATAGAGCATGAAGCTAAAGCAGAACGTGTTGCTGGCAGTATGGAATGACCCGCTGCTAGTAGCACAAGGCACTGCAGAAGAAGTTATTCCCATTCTACGAGCTATTCTTCCCGTAGAGGGAAAAGCTACAGGAACTGCTATCATTGTTTGTCCAGGTGGTGGCTACGCACATTTAGCCGATCACGAAGGAAATCCCGTAGGCGAATGGTTGTCCTCCGATGGGATCACTGCCTTTATACTACACTACAGGCTCGGCCCAAAGTATCGCCATCCCACGCAGTTACTGGACGCCCAGCGCGCTATACGCCTTGTACGCACACATGCAACCGAATGGCAGCTTGATCCAGCGCGCATTGGTATTCTGGGCTTCTCTGCAGGTGGGCACCTGGCTAGCACAACAGCAACCCGCTTTCAAGATAGCAATCCAGACGCAGTAGACCCGGTAGAGCGTGCATCCTCACGTCCAGACATACAGATCTTAATCTATCCGGTCATCTCACTGCACATTACCTATCAACCCATTTGCAGCCTGCTGGGTGGAGAGCCACATCCAACCGCTGGACTATTGGACGAGTTAAGTACTGAACAACACGTCACTCCACAAACACCACCGGCTTTCCTGGCACATTCTACGCAAGATACATTGGTCCCCATTGCGAACTCCGATGCGTATGCAGCACAACTGGCTGCAACGGGTGTCCCTTACGAGTTTGTACGTGACGATTTCGGAGAGCATGGTAGCGGCCTACATGCTATCTGGACACAACCATGTATCCAATGGTTGCGAAAATTGGGATTGTGAGCATTATGGCTTACTAGAAAAGGAGCAACATATGAATATGCGTCTTATCCATGTAGGACTTGGTGGTTGGGGATTAGACTGGTCACGCAATGTTCTAAGCAAGACGAAAGATGTAGAGATCGCAGCCTGGGTTGAAATAGATCCGGAAGCTCTCGCCCAAGCACAAAAAAACCTTGATCTACCGGCTGAGCGCTGCTTCACATCTCTTGAGCATGCATTCAGCACTGTTGAAGCTGAAGCGGTGCTGATCACAACCAGTCTTCCTGGACATGTGCCGGTTGCAATCGCTGCATTGAATGCCGGAAAACATGTCTTGCTGGAGAAGCCATTCGCCCCCAGCGTAGCAGAAGCACAACAAGTTGTTGACCTGGCGGCACAACGCGAATGCGTTCTTATGGTCAGCCAGAATTATCGCTATTTCCCGGCCCCACAAAAGGCTACTGCACTGTTGCGCGACGGACAACTGGGAACGGTTAGCTCGGTAAACATCGACTTTCGCAAATACGACAACTCTGCTCCGCGTGAAACTCACCGCCACTACTACATCACTGAGCCATTATTGCTCGATATGGCTATTCACCACTTCGATCTGATGCGCATGGTGCTACAGCAAGAGCCGCGCAAGGTTTTCTGTACCACCTGGAATCCCACCTGGAGTAATTTTAAAGAGCCGCCTGCTGGCGCGCTGACGGTTATTTTCGATAAAGGCACGGTTGTCAATTACTCTGGCAGTTGGATCAGCGCTGGCAAGCCAACTTTGTGGGCTGGAGAATGGCATATGGAATGCACTCAAGGTGAGATTGCCTGGACAAGCCGAGGGGAAGAACCGGATAGACTTGTTATGCATCAACTGCAAGAAACACCACAAGAGGTAGAACTACCAGGCATTTCCCTGACTGATCGTGATGGCAGCCTGGCTGCTTTTGTTGAAGCAGTACGCACAGGGAAAGAGCCAGCAACTTCTGGACGTAATAACCTGCCGACACTCGCCCTGATGTTTGCTGCCATCGAATCCGCTCGCACAGGTGAGCCAGTCTATCTCGCGTGAAGTTGTAGTGTTTTTAAGGTGAGAAAAGAGGTATGATATATGGTTACTACTATTCGTGTTACAGTCTGGAATGAATTTCGTCACGAGCGTCACATGACTGAGGTGGCGAATATCTATCCAGAAGGCATACACGCGACAATTGCGGCAGCGTTACGCAAGGAAGAGCAAATAGAGGTGCGCACTGCGACACTCGATGAGCCGGAACATGGTCTTACCGAAGACGTATTGCAGAACACAGATGTGTTGATCTGGTGGGGACATTCCGCGCATGGAGAGGTTGCGGATGTAATTGTGGACCGCCTTCAGCAGCGCGTGCTAGGGGGAATGGGCCTGATCGCGCTGCACTCAGGACATCTCTCAAAGATCTTTACGCGTCTTATGGGAACTTCTTGTGATCTCAAATGGCGTGTAGGCAATGACCACGAGCGCTTATGGGTTGTTGCGCCGGGCCATCCAATCGTTGAGAGAATTGGGCAATATATCGAGCTAGAACACGAAGAGATGTACGGTGAACACTTCGATATTCCACAACCGGACACACTGGTCCTGGTAAGCTGGTTTAGTGGTGGTGAAATTTTCCGCAGCGGTTGTTGCTATACCCGTGGACAGGGCAAAATCTTCTATTTCCGTCCCGGCCACGAGACATTCCCAACCTATCACCATCCCCAGGTACAGCGTGTTATTGCCAATGCGGTACGCTGGGCCGCGCCAACTTATCGTACACCGCTTATCTATGGCAATACAGCACCCCTGGAGAAATAATGGCTTATTTAAATGAAATACTTACGTCATAATATACTGATGGCCCGTCAACCTTCATTTGAAGGGCGGGGATGCAAGGGGAGGCAACCCCTTGACTGGTGTCTGGGGCTGTGCCCCAGTCTCCCTCTCTCCTTTGCCGCAGCAAGCGGTTTTTTCATGAAGATGGACAGCCTATCACCCCATTTTTAGAAAAGAGGAGACACAATGAAAGAACTACAGGCAGACGTTTTGATCATTGGAGGGGGCTTAGGCGGATTTGCTGGCGCACTCGCAGCGCTCCGCCTGGGGAAAAATGTGATCATCACCGAGGAGACAAATTGGCTCGGTGGCCAGATCACGGCACAGGCGGTTCCCCCCGATGAGCACCCGTGGATCGAAAGCTGCGGTTGCACAGCAAGTTATCGCCGTTTTCGTGAGGCCGTCCGCGATTACTATCGGCAGTACTATCCCCTGACACCCGAAGCCTACGCATTCCCTGATCTGAATCCTGGTCAGGCCTACGTGAGCCGCCTCTGTCATGAACCGCGTGTGGCGGTGGCTGTGCTAGAAGCAATGCTCGCTCCTTACCGCACCAGTAGACAATTAGATGTCCTTTTGCACCATCGTCCTCTATCTGTAGAGTACGATGGTGACCGTGTCCATGCGGTGGTTGTCGAGAATATGCAGGATGGTGCCCAGACGGTTATTACTGCTCCTTACATCCTTGATGCTACAGAGTTGGGCGATCTGTTGCCTCTTGCTCAGGTAGAACACGTGATAGGAGCAGAGAGCCAAGCACAAACAAACGAGCCGCACGCCGTTGTGGGGGAACCTCAGCCGCTCAATCAACAGGCTATTACCTGGTGTTTTGCTATGGACTATTTGCCTGGTGAAAATCATACCATTGACAAGCCGGAAGATTATGAATTCTGGCGAACGTATCAAGCAGACTTCTGGCCCGATCGCCATCTGAGTTGGCGTTTCAATGAACCCATCACGCTGCAACCAGCGTACCGCCCTCTTTTTCTAGGGTCAAGTGACTTGGCCTATTCTTATGATTTCTGGCATTTCCGGCGCATTTTCTACCGCAGGCACTATCCAGATGGTCTCTATCCGAGTGATATTACCCTGGTGAACTGGTGGCAGAACGACTACTGGCTTGGTCCGTTAGTAGGCATTTCCGAAGAGGAAAAACAGCGCAATCTGCGGAGTTCTAAGCAATTAAGCCTGTCTTCTTTGTATTGGATGCAGACGGAAGCGGAACGCCCAGAAGGAGGGTATGGATATCCGGAACTCCGTTTGCGCTCTGATATTGTTGATAGTAGTGACGGACTGGCGAAGTCCGTTTATATACGAGAGAGTCGACGTATTCAGGCAGAATTCACAATCACCGAGCAGCATGTAGGGGTAGAGGCTCGTCAGCCTCTGCAAGGAGCTGAGCGCTTCCATGATAGCGTTGGCGTTGGCAGCTATCGCATCGACCTCCATCCCAGTACGAGTGGGCTAGATACGATAGATATAGCAACCTGGCCTTTCCAGATTCCTCTGGGAGCGCTGATACCCATACGGGTTGAGAATCTGCTGCCAGCCAACAAGAATATAGGTTCTACGCACATTACCAATGGGTGTTATCGGATGCACCCGGTTGAATGGAACATTGGAGAAGTCGCGGGAGCACTGGCTGCCTACTGCCTTACCAAAGGACTGGCGCCACGGCAGGTACGTAACTCTCCACAGCATCTGCAAGATTTTCAACAGATGCTGGTCGAGAAACTAGGCGTTGAGCTCTCATGGTCGGATGAGATTCGTGTAACTCAGAAGTACTACTAATGGTCTGTCCATCTTCTTTCGAGGAGGGCTCCGCCGCAGGCGGAGCGGGAAGGAGGGACGCAGAGGACTGCGCCCTCTACACTCCCGCTTTGCTCACCCCTCACATCACAATGGACAAACTACCAGCACATAATCAACACACCTCTTTCTCAAAGAGATGTGTTGAGAAAGAACGGGGGACATCCCTGCCTCTTTTTTCCGAGAACCTTTGTTGCTTTAAGGAGGATGAAGCATGAACACTGTTCGGGTAGCGCTTGAATTATATACCGTGCGTGATGAGACCAGCCGGGACTTTACCGGAACATTGCGGCGGGTCGCAGAGATGGGTTACGAAGGCGTCGAATTTGCGGGGTATGCTGGCTTGTCCGCGCAAACCATGACCACGCTGCTGGCCGAGACGGGCCTGAAAGCGGTAAGTACGCATGTCGGCCTTGCAGCGTTAACAGATGAGCATTTGGAGGCTTCCATCGCGTATTGCCGCGCCATTGGCTGTACCACAATGGTCTTGCCCATGCTGGAGCCAGCATGGCGAACGCTTGAAGGCTTGCAAGCGCTGGCGCCACGTCTGAATACGATTGGACAACGTTGCCTGGACGCAGGTATCACCTTTGGGTATCACAATCATGATTTTGAGTTCGCTAGCCTCGCTGGACGCACCTGGTTGGAACATTTCTTAGAAATTACTGACCCTGCGCTGGTCAAAATCGAACTGGACATGTATTGGGCAGCCTACGCTGGTTCTGATCCGCTTCCCCTGCTGCAGAAACTCGGCCAGCGGGTCGCGCTTATTCACTTCAAAGATATGGCCGTCGATCATTCCATGACCGAAGTAGGCCACGGCATTCTGGACATGCAGGGCATCACCCGTTTTGCTCACCAGCATGGCATCTGGGCCGTTGTCGAACACGATCACCCTACCTTGCCTTCGCTGCAAAGCGCGCGCATGTCTCTGGAGTATTTTCACCGAGACGCTTGAAAAGCCGAGTGTCTCCTGCTTTATGCCCGACGCTTCAGTCCGCCGGGCGGACTGAATGGCCGTTGTCCAGGTAACAATGCCAGGACGTTATCGAAGCATTCCTGCAATCTTCTCGCGAAGGCAAACATATTATCTTGAGCAGCTCGTGCAGCAGGCCGGAACCGTTCACTCCGGGTAAACAGAGCTGGGAATAAGAAAGAGGAACCTCTTTATGACTGGTACTGGTAGTCTAGCGCCCAACGATTGGGAAAATCTGGCTGTCTTGCAGCGCAACCGGTTGGCCAGCCGGGCCGCTTTTATCCCCTATCAGGATGAGCAGGCAGCGCTGAGCTATGAACGAGGCAATGCTGCCGCTTTCCAACTGCTCAATGGCACATGGAAGTTTTATTACGCGAGTACTCCAGTTCTCGCGCCCGCAGCGTTTTTCGCGGAGGAGTTTGATACCAGCAGCTGGGACGAGATCACAGTACCAGGCTGCTGGCAGTTGCAAGGCTATGGCCGGCCACAGTATACCAACATCGTCTATCCTTTCCCCATCGATCCCCCCTCCGTGCCTACGGAAAACCCGACCGGCTGCTATCGTCACGATTTCTCAGTGCCCGCGTCCTGGCTTGACCAGCAAATCAGGCTGCGTTTCGATGGCGTGGATAGCGCCTTTCATGTCTGGATCAATGGACAGTCGGCTGGTTATAGCCAGGGCAGTCGCAACGCCGCCGAGTTCGATATCACCAGGTTGGTACGACCCGGCCACAATAGTCTGGCGGTGCGCGTCTATCAATGGTCCGCCGGCTCGTATCTCGAAGATCAGGACATGTGGTGGCTGAGTGGCATTTTTCGCGATGTCTCTTTGCAGGCTTTCCCGCGTGTGCATCTGGAGGATTATACTGTCCAAACGGACCTGGATGAACGCTACGAGAATGCCATTTTACGGGTAAGAGCGTCTGTCGGTCAGAACAGTGATTCAGATAACAAGATCAGGTGCCAGGTCACCCTGCGTCTGCTGGATACGACCAGGGAGTTGGTGCCAGGAGCCGAGACAAGCACCACACTGGCCTGCACGCCGGGCGAACGAGCGGAGGTCGAGTTGCAGCTCCTGGTGCGCAATCCAGAAAAATGGTCAGCAGAAAGCCCGTCACTCTATCATCTCCTGCTGATTGTGCGCGATGAACAGGGTACGATCCTGCAAGTGGTGGCGCAGAGAGTCGGCTTCCGCTCTATTGAGATCAAACATGGAAATCTCCTCGTCAATGGCGTACCTGTCCTGTTTAAAGGAGTAAACCGGCACGAGCATCATCCAGATCTTGGCAGAACGATACCGTTCAGTAGCATGCTCGACGATATCTTGTTGATGAAGCAGAACAATATCAATGCAGTACGCACGTCACACTATCCCAACGATGTGCGCTTCTACGACCTGTGTGACGAATATGGCCTCTATGTAATTGATGAAGCGGACCTGGAGTGCCACGGCTTTAGCATGACAAGCGAGCCGGAGAAATGGACATCTGACAATCCCGCCTGGGAAGCTATGTATCTTGATCGTGTTGAACGCATGGTGCAGCGTGATAAAAACCATCCCAGCATCATCCTCTGGTCCTTGGGCAACGAGGCGTTCTACGGGCGCAACCAGGTGGCTATGTACCGCTGGGTCAAGGAACATGAGCCGACGCGCCCGGTCCACTACGAAGGCGATCAGGAGGCGCGAAGCGCTGATGTCTATAGCAAAATGTATCCTTCGCTCGCTATCCTGCAGGAGTTTGGGGAAAGAACAGATCTGGAGAAGCCACTGATTCTCTGCGAATACGCGCACGCCATGGGCAACGGGCCAGGCGGATTGCTTGAGTACTGGGAAATGTTCTATCGCTACAAAAATTTGCAGGGCGGCTTTGTCTGGGAGTGGCGCGATCATGGCCTACGCCGTTCGACAAGCGATGGCAGAACCTACTTTGCCTATGGAGGTGATTTTGGCGATGAGCCAAACGATGGAAATTTTGTCATGGATGGGCTTCTGTTCGCGGATAGCACTCCGAGTCCGGGTTTGCTGGAATACAAGAAAATCCTTGAACCTGTGGCCGTCAAGGTGCTCGACCTGGCTGCCGGAATCGTTGAGATTACCAATCGCTACAGCTTTCTTGATCTTGCACATTTGGTTCTGGTATGGAGTGTTGTGGAAGATGAACGCATATGGCACGCTGGCTCACTACCTCTGCCCCAGATCGCAGCAGGTGAAAGCGTGATCATTACCCTTCCGTGCAAGATGCCAGATGTGTGGCAGCCAGATCGCGATTACTGGCTGAATCTCAGTTTTAAGCTGGCGCACGATCTCGCTTGGGCCGACGCGGGTCATGAAGTGGCCTGGGCACAGTTCTCACTCCAGACTGCCGAAGTTCCAGCCGCGCCACTGGACAGCATCGAAATGCCAGCCCTGCAATGCCAGGAGAGCGACCAGATATTGCACATCGCAGGAACCGATTTCACGCTTGCTTTCGACCTGGTTAACGGGCAGATCAATGCATGGTCGTATCAGGGACAGCAGCTTTTGACGCACGGGCCCAAACTCGATTTCTGGCGTGCTCCCACCGATAACGACCGTTACGCTGCCGCGCACGAATGGAGAAATGCCGGTTTACACTGGCTTCAGCAGCGGGTAGAGAACGTCAATTGGCACAAAGATGAACAGCGTGACACCATCGTGATCGAAGTCCAAACGCGCATCGCGCCGCCGTTCCTGGCCTGGGGACTTGCCTGCGCCCTCACTTATACCATCTATGGCAGCGGCGATGTCCTGGTCGATATTCACGGCAGCCCACAAGGAGCATTTCCTCAAACGCTCCCTCGCATCGGGCTAATCATGACGCTGCCAGGTGACCTGGAGCAAGTCGCCTGGTATGGACGCGGTCCCGGCGAAGCCTATCGCGACACCTGGCAGGCCAATCGCATGGGCGTCTATCGCAAACGCGTGGAGGAGCTTTTCACTCCATACGAGCGCCCACAGGAAAACGGGAATCGCGTGGATGTCCGCTGGCTCAGCCTGACCAATACTCGTGGACAGGGCCTGTTCGCCCAACTCTCGCCATCGTTCAACTTTAGCGCCCACCACTATACCGCTCATGAGATGGCGCAGGCAAAGCACTATTACGAACTACAGCCGCACCGAGAGATCACGCTGCATCTCGACTTTGCTCAGCACGGCATAGGCACTGCCAGTTGTGGGCCGGGCGTGCTGCCTCAATACGAACTGCTCACCCGCGAATTCGCCTTTCAGGTCAGGCTCCGACCAGTAAGTAGCGATCTTCTCTCGCCAATGGCGTTGAGCAGGCAGAATGGTTCTATCGCAAAAACGTGTTGAGGAACGTAGGAGTGCGAAGGCCTGGGCGAGCTATGTGCGCTGTGTTATGCACTGTGAGATCGCTGATACAATCGGCTTCGATGAAAGTCGACACCATCCCAATTTCTGTGGAGAAGGGAAGTAGTAAACAAGCGAGCAAAAAGAGAAGACCAATGTCAGGAGTCGAGCCGCATTGTCCATCGAGGCGGAGCAGTGTGCGTGAAGCTTCGAATTGATACGCCGTCAGATACCGGCCAATGGTCGCCAGCCCCTTGCGCAATTCTTCCCGATAGTGCCCGTTTTCTCGGTTGCCGAAACTGCCGAGCCACTGATAGCTATGCGCCTGTGACACCGTTGTGCGGGTCCTGACAACCTCCCCGCGTTTGCGGCCTCGGTAGCCAGGGGCGCAGACGTCATCCAACCGGCGAAAGGGCGGAGGAAGTTCATCAGTCTGGGGTAAGGCGCGTTGCCGGGCTGCCTCCCGTGTCCCATCAATGTCAAAGACCATCCAGGTGTTCCCTGCTCGATCCACCAGTCCTCCGGTTTGCTTGTCAGGTGTCAGCTGGCGCGCGAGCAGATCATCGAGAAAGAGCGTCCGCAGGGCTTCGACCGGTTCCTCCGTCAACGCCGCTAAAAACCGCGAGAGCGTTGAGCGGGCAGGGAACCGATCACGCTCAAACAAGGCCATGAATGGGACGGCAAACGGCTGGAGTCGCTCATAGAAAGCTTCCAGGGTGCGTTCGCCACTGATGGCGTAGCCGAAGAGGATCGCGAGAAAATCGATGACCTCGTAGCGCCCGAAACGCCGCCGCGCAAAGCGCACGCGCTCGTTCATGGCTTCGAGGACTCCCTGCTGCTTCAAATACCGAGCCAAGAGTACCGCCTCTCCAAACCATGAAGGCGGCGACAAGACAGATGCCGCAGAGGTCTGGATAGTGACCGTTGAATCGACGTGACTGCTCATTCGTCCTCCATGGGGCCATGCAAGAATCCAGACTTCATCGAGCGGAGGAAGGATTCTTGCATGGAAAACAGGTTATGACCGAAGCTGGGACGCCAACCACGAACGCAGGATTGGCACCACCTGGTTTGCCTGCATGGCCTGAATATGATCAAGCCCATCGAGCACTCGCACATCCCAGCCGAGCTCTCGGATCTGTGCCTGTCCCTGCACGATGGGACCCGCTAAACTCACAGACACATTTCCCCAATGCTGATCGTACTGGATCTCATCCGCCGAACCCACAAAGCAGAGACGAGGACAAGTAATCTGCGCTTGAGCGGCTCGGTCGTCAAATCCTTGCAGCGCCTGGTACAGCGTGACAAATTGCCGTGTCTGATCTTTTGACGGAGCAACGCCAGACCATTCGGATTCATCTGCTGATGGCATGGCCCGTGCGCCGCTCGCTATCTCGTAGGTTGCGGTCGTGACGAGGAGCATCTCCTCGTATGGCCCGCCCAGCGGTGGAAAGCCACCCATGATGAACGCCGACAGGCGGTCGGTCCGAATGGCAAGCTGCAGCCCGATCAGCGCAAGCCAGGAGTAGCCATAGTAGGCGAACCGATCTGCCCCCACTGCATCGGCCACCGCGAGAATATCGCTTTAAGAGCATCTGGGAGTTTGGCATGACAGATCGCCCCTCTTTGCGTACCCATGATCTTGCACTGGCTGGACACATTAGTGTCCAACAAGTGCGCAATTACGAGACCAGTGGTTTGATCCCGCAAGCACAGCGTAGTCCGAAGGGCTACCGTCTCTACGACGAGCACCAGATGCGCCGCCTGCGCGTCGTGGCCTTGCTCAGAGACGCTGGCTACCCTTTCAACGCCATCCAGTCGGTACTCGACGAATTGGCGGCGGGTCGTCCTGAAAAAGCCATCGTGGCTGTGGAGAAAAGGCGCGAGGAACTCACGAGGACAAGCTGGTCATGCATTGAAGCCTTGACCAGCTTTCAGCACTATGTGAGCGAGTGTGGCCCGCAGCACAGTTTTGTATCCGGGTGAGAGCATGATGAACGTTGCTCTTAGGCAAGAAGAGGTCTATTCCTGTGCTTTTTTGCCCCTCACTATGGCCTCGTTGCGTAATTCGTGGGATATAGCATCCTTACTGGTGGTCGTCTTGGAAATTGGGTCTCGGCACCGGCAAGTGGCGCAGTACCGTATGGCTTTGCCTTCAGTCCGACCAATCCAAACCTGCTGGTCGTCTCTGATGCAGCTGCCGATGCCGTCACGTCCTATTCCTTCAACAACAATGTCATCCAGACCGTTGATGGACCGGTTGCCGATCAGCAGGTCGCTCCTTGCTGGCTGGTTATCACCAATAATGGTCGCTGGGCATATACGGCCAATGCAGGCAGCCAGTCCGTTTCTGGCTATACAGTCAACAACGATGGACGTCTGACCCTGCTCAACACTACGAGCACGGGGACAGGCAATGCGCCCATTGAAATGGCTCTCAGCCCTGATAGCGCTACCTTGTACACCCTCAACACGACCAACGGCCCACGCTCCTTGAGTGGCTTCCGCATTCAGCAGGATGGCGGTCTTGGTGCTCTTTATCTGCCAACCATCACCCTTCCAACTGGAAGCACGGGCATCGCGGCCAACTAACTGGAACACTGAGTGGTTGAGTAAGGCGGAACATCAGGAATAAATGTCTCCTCATGTGAGGTCACAAAGCAGTCATCGCAACGACGAGCACGGGAGGGGTCGGCGCCATGTGCTGCCCTCCTCTCAACAGACACCCACAGCATTTCTTTGTGCTTAAGAATTTGAGTATCTTTCACGGATAAACTCATCCTTCACCAAAGTTGTGCAAGATCTGCTCCTCCAGAGAGCTATCCTAGAGAAAATTCGGTCCTACTGCTGCGTTCCTTAAATACGGTAACAAAACGGATAAGCTTGTGGAGCCAACCTAAACGAATTCCTCCATGTTTTTGCTACCATAGTATTTGACGAACGCAGCACTACCCCAGGATAATCGGTAATACTACCCCCAGGCCGAGCACAACGAGCCAGAGTGCAGGTGCAGGGGTTCCCAATGGGCGACGCAGACGTTTTTCCTGCGCCGCGACACGCTTATCGAGGAGCAGCCATTGTGTATGATGGTTTTCGAACCAGAAAAAATACCAGGCCCATCGTGGCTCCATAGATCAAATGAGCTGGTAACGAGGGCAAGAGCAGATCAGCAGCCTGTATGGTCCAGGTGACGGGATGGCCCAACAGAATGGGCATGAGTGTCAAAGGACCAAGAAACCACCACGCCAGCCCATATAGCATGCCCCAGGCCATACTGGATCCCGCATCAGGTGACTCGTGTTGAAAGAAGAGTCCATAACTCATGCCGATCAGGACGCTAATGACCAGGTAAACTGCGAAACCGACGAGAGGAGACGATCCTCTCATAAGAACTGCCACTTGTGGGAATACTCCCGTCGCTACCGTGATAATGCTAAAGAGCAGTCCTCCCAAGCCACTGGCAAGCGTTCCCCACCCCAGCGAACGAAGGGTCACGATGCCAGGCCCCTCTGCCTGGCGATTGATGGGGTCGGATTCAACAAACAACCCAAGCCACAGGCGATTTCCCCAAGCATAGATCCATCCCAACAGAATGCCGTAAACCGCGTGACCGACGAGTGAGCCAAAAAAGGCACCTGCATGCAGGTACGACCAGTCAATGGGCTGGTGCAGCAGGAGGGGCAAGAGGGTCAGTGGTCCCAGAAACCACCAGAAGAGTCCATAGGCCAATCCCCAACAGATGCTCGACCCGGCGCTACGCACATCCCGTTGAAAGAGCAAGCCAAAGCTGGCACCAATGCTTCCCGCAATAAGATAATGCAACAGCATCCCAACGGCTGAGGAGTCAGAGTTAACGATGCCTGCGATCAGCACAAACGCATTGTTCTGTGCAAACCAGTAACTGAAAGCCCAGCCTCCAACCAGTCCAGCGAGCCCTCCGACAGTAACAGCGCGCAGAAACGTGAAGTGCATGTTCTCTTCCGAAGCCTTGCTCATCTTCAGCAGCCCATTCAGGAACCCCAGAGGTAAGCCGAAGCAGAGAAGATAAGTTACCAGTTCAGGAAAGTGCGCTCGGGCTTCGTCGAGCATCCCCATGTGCGCTGTTCCCTGGAGGAATGGAAGAATCCCCATCGGAACCGCCAGCCAGAGCAGAAAGGCAGACCCCAATCCCCAGATGAGTCCTGACCCAACCGAGACAATCAGTCTGGCGAACAGCCATGCGAACGTCAACCCGTATAGCACTCCAAGAAAGATACTGAGGGGCAAAGAGAGCGATGAGGAGGATATTTGAGCAAGCAAGGCTCCTCCAATGCCTCCTGTCAACAGACTCAGGATGATGATGTGTGTCCAAGAAAAACGCATAGTCATCTGTCTCATCTGTCTTCACCGCCTTTCCCTACAGGTGTTCTCTCCTGGTGGGATTGATGGAGCCAATCACGATCATTGAATTCCATCGTCTGGACAATATCACGAGGAAAGAACAATTCAATCATCCAATCGCTCAGCACGCGCAGTTTGCGTTCTCCTCCAGGGAGCTTGGAGAGATAGATCCCACGCCACAGAACCCAGGCCAGAAACCCGGAGAAGCGCCAACCTTTAATTTCGGCGCAGGCTGTCTGATACCCAACCACGCACAGGAGTCCCAACGCTTCAAAATGGAAGGGCTTGAGGGGGCGATGGTGCATGCTGGCATGAATATTATAAGCCAGCGTTTTTGCCTCGCGTAAGGCAAACTGAGCAGTCGGAGGACAGGGTTTCCCCGTTTTCCCATCCGTGACGTGAGCACAATCGCCCAGTGCCCAGATGCCTGCAAGACCGGGAACGGCCAGGGAATGGTCGACAAGAATAGCTCCTCGTGGATCATGTGCTGCTGGCAGCGTCAGCATGAGCGGGTGGGGTCTGCTCCCTGCCGTCCAAATCAGCGTCTCCGCCCGAAGGTCTTCCTGCGGTTGGAGTCGAATCACTCCACTTTGCGCATTGATCAGGTGGGTATTCAGTTTGAATGTAACCCCACGGGCCATCATCCGTTGCAGCGCATACTCCCCTAGGGATCGGCTGAGTTCCGGCAAAATGTGATCATGGGAATGAACGACCATCACATTCACATCAGCGGGTGTCAGGTTGGGATACGTGAAGAGCGCTCCACGCACGAAGTCGTTCAATGCACCAGCCAGTTCCGCACCAGCGAAGCCCGCGCCGGCGATCACAAAGGTGAGCAGCGCCTTCCGCTGTGCAGGATTGGACTCCCGGTCGGCCAGTTCGAGCAGATTGAGCACATGCTCACGAATACGTATGGCATCGGCCACTGACTTAAAGTCGAAAGCAGTTTCCTCAATTCCTTTGAGTCCCAGGAAATTGGAGACGCTGCCCACGGCAAGCACCAGGTGATCAAAGCACACTTCGCTCTGTTGCGAGGAGTGAACCTCTGGCGCTAAGCGCAGTCGTTTCTGTTCTACATCAATGTGCTCGACCTGCCCGTATATAACCTGCGTCCGTCGCAGACTGGTCCGTAAGGGGGTACAAATGTGCATCCCTTCGAGGCGACCTCCGGCGACCTCTGCCAACATCGGAGTAAACAGCAGCGAGTTCGAAGCGCTGACCAACGTGAATGAAACCGTCGGGTCGGCCCCAAACAGGCGTTCCAGATGTTCAGCTGCCGTCATCCCCGCAAACCCCCCTCCGATGATCACAATCCGCGTCTCGATGACTGGCGAAGGCTTGGGGCGCTCACATTCTGGCCCTAGAAAGTGCGTCGCGAGATCGCTCAGTCCTTGGACAAGCAGTCCCAGGCTCGCCCCATAGAGAATCCAACCAACGAGAGCAGGAAAGAGTAAGCGCATCCCTTGCGCTGTCCATTGTGGTGGTTGACCAGACAAAAGGGGAAGAAGGAAAAGACTGATACCTCCCCAGAATACGAGGCCACTGGCAGCCGCTGCCAGCATGCTTTGTGCATATGCTTTGGGAGCAGGACGAAAGGCCATGGTAGAGCAGATGCCCACGACCATGCCCAGCAGAAGACCGGCGAAATGAGCAGGAAGCGTCAGCACCAGGATGACGCCGCTAAAGGCTCCCGCTAGTAAACCAATCAAGCCACGCCGTACATATTTATTCATGTGGTAATCCCCTTTGACAGGTTCGATGAAGGCTCCTCGTAGCACAGGCGCGAGCTAGGGGACCGGCTAAGTACAATCACACAACTTCTACGGCATGAGATCTGCTTACCATGCGCATCCCATGTTGCGAAATGTAATTGATTGTACTTATTGTCCGTCAGACCCGATAACACTCAGAAGAGCCTGACCACCTTAAGCAACCATCTGAACCACGTGTTGTTTACTGGTTTGTCTGGCCGCATCCATCGCTGCCACGTTAAAAGCAGCGGCAGCCAGAACCACATCCTTCAGCAGGAACTGTCCCGCCAGGGTGAGCAAGGGGAAACCGGTCACCCCTGGAGTAATCAGGAAAATGGTCAGTGTCCCAGCAAACAAGATCAGGCAGAGCAGACCAATGTAACGTAACCATACACCCGCAAAGAGGAGGATGGCGGTGATGATTTCGAGCGCTCCAAGGACATAGACAAATGAGTTAAACGCGAGGAAAGGGAGCGATGCGTGAAGCAACATTCTAACGGGTGTTGGATCAGCGAATTTCAGGGCTCCGATCCAGAGAAGGACGAGGGCTAAGCTGAAGCGCAAAAAGTAGGGAGCAATACGCTCGATAAATGGAAACACGGTTTTCATACGGTTCTCCTTTCGGGTAGAAGGGCAGATTTTTCACACTCGTTTATAGTCTTTGAATGGGAGCAAACATTACACCCCTCTGGAAGTTGTTTGAACATCCAGATCACACCTCTTCACTCAATGCAACGCTTTTTCCTATGAACTGAACAAGCGGTAAATGGTACAAAGATGCGGTTCACCACCTTCATGACTTGAAAGTAGCGATGGTATTTCTTTGCTCCAGCCGGAGCGGTGGGTGATAACGCTCCTGCTGCGGCCAGTTGATGGATTGATGCTGCTGATGGTGTATAGAAACCTCCTGAAAGATAAAAACACGACAGATTACAGAGATTGAGTTACGCGTGTGCTCTGGTGCATGGTGAGGACTACTTTGCCATCCAAACCTCCTTGCTGAACCTCGTGGTACGCCTCAAGAGCCTGCTCAATAGGATAGCAACGCGCAATAGACAGCGGACGCAGGATACCTGCCTCGAAACAGGGCTGCAATTGGCTCAAGATGGCACTACAAGCTGTGGTGTTCAGGTAAAAACTATCAACGCCTATTAAGTGAAGCTCACGGCGAAAGAAGTTCACCATGTTGAAACACACACGTCGCGGACCACTCATTGTAATCGCGATCAGACGGCCTTTGCGTGACAGCAGGTTCAGACACGGCTCAAACAACTCACCTCCCACCGTGTCAAAGGCCATAGTTGAACCTTTTCCCCCGGTTATCGCCAGAATAGCGTCATGCATATCTTGCTGAGACATATTGAGAACATAATCTGCACCAGCGCGAAGAACTGCCTGGCGAGTGGACTCACGTCGAATAATACCGATCACAGTAGCCCCTCGCCATTTGGCAAGCTGGATGGCAGCAGTTCCTACGGCACCATTTGCTCCAGTCACTGCCAGGACATCACCGGACACCAGGTGTCCGGCATCAAGAAGCGAGAGCCAGGCAGTAATATAGGCAACGCCGACCGTTGCTGCATCCTCAAAGGAAAGCGTGTTCGGTTTCTCGGCCACAGCTGCCTCTGGGATCACGAGATAGTCAGTGTGGGAGCCATCCTGTATCAAACCAAGATCACCTGTGCCCCAGACTTCTTTGCTGAGGTATTCAGTCGGTCCCTGGACAACAATCCCGGCGAAATCGCGTCCGGGCGTCCGGGGTAATGTGGTCGTCCAGGGCAATGTTCCCTGAATATTCCTGACATCGCTGGCATTCACCGATGCTGCGAGAATCTTGACCACAACCCCCTTTGAACGTGCGATAGGATCAGGAACGGTTTCTGTATGAAGAACAGAAGCAGGTTCACCAAATTGATGAAAACGCAAGGCGCGCATAGTTGAAACTCCTTAAAACGAAAACGCTGTCCGGTTGACGGAAGAAATGCAGTGCTTTGCTTTTTCGCGTCCATGGCAAAGAGTATAGGGGGTCACCCTGCAGACTGTCATGCCGAAAAAGTGGTAACTCTCATACGTGCTTCTCTGCCTCTTTCTCGCCATATTTTTTACCGATGCTCCGCTCTGCTCAATCGATTCATGCCAATATAGCGCCAGAGGGAGTAGTGAAACGTGGGTCTGCCCTCTCATGAGAGAATGTTGCTTTTTGGTCATGACACCATCCTTGTTCAAGCCGACACTGGTACACATAAGGAAAAGATGAAATGGAGTGTAACCATCTGACTTTTTAGACATCCTCTTGTGATGCTCGTAGTTCTAGAAATGCGCTCTGGTGATTATTTACCTCAAGATAAACGATTGCTCTCTCCTTTTTCCGATTTTCTTTGATATCTACTATTAGGAATGTTGCTTCCATGGGTTTCTGTATAGTTCCTTTGAGATCTTTCTGGCTGATTTGCAAGCATGGCTCCAGAGCTCCCTTCTTCGTGAATGCTAAGCACAACAATCTCGTTCAAGATGTTGTGTTTGCTTGTCTGCGAAATATTGGGTAGCATGTTCCCTGGAAGGGAATCCAGCGTAGCTCCCTTGTCCGAGATGGGCATCTCTCCGAGTATTCGAGAGATCATCCACTGCAGTAAGAAGGAAATACGTGGGATGCAGTAAATAGAAGAAAGGAATGGTGTTATCGTGAGCGATGCACCAGGGAGATACAGTGATGAACAAGCGTGTGCAGTGGCAGATCGTTTGGGATAGTCACTGCGCCTGTTATCAGCTGAGCGAGCAGACAGATCAAGAGCGGACATGTGTTCCCCTGGAGAGTGAGAGCAGAAGATGGAAGCAGTGGCTAAGTCAGGTGTCGTCCTTTACCTTTCAGAGCAAAGATGGTACGCATTTTACGGCGCTTAAGGAACGCCGCACACGCGGAGGAGCGTACTGGACCGCTTATCGGAAAGTCCAGGGAAAATTCAAATGCAAATACTTGGGAGTGCCGCAGGAGATCACGCTCTCTCGCTTAGAGCGAGTCTCTGCTGCTCTTGCTGAGCGAGAAAGGCAACCAGTCTCTTCGCGTACTTTTTTGCCTGGCCTGCCTGCTTTCCTTGACCAGAATGGGCCTGAGATCGCGCTGTCAGATCAGGCGCAGAAGCACTTACTGGAGACCAAGTTTTTTGTCCCTACATCCCTTCACACGCTGCTTGCTCGTCCTCGCTTGACAAGCTTGCTCGATGAAGGAATACGGCGCCAACTAACGCTGGTTTCGGCTCCAGCAGGCTTTGGCAAAACCAGCTTGTTGGCGCACTGGGTTCACTCGTTGTCACAACGTACGCTGGAAAACCAGAAAGTAGCCTGGGTTTCGCTTGATGTTGCTGACAAGAGTGCCGTGCAGTTCTGGACGTATGTCCTGACTGCACTGGAAAGGAGCGAACCAGGTATAGCGATATCGGCGCTTCAGATGGTGCAGAATCCGCACATACCTGCGTTGGAAGAGATATTAACAACCTTTATCAATGTTCTGAGCCAGGCAACAAACCAGTATGTGTTAATTCTGGACGATTATTATCTGGCGGATGAACAGGCCATCCACACGTCGCTGAATTATCTCCTGGAGCATCAGCCCCCTCAACTGCACCTCATTCTCCTGACACGCATTGATCCGCCTCTCAATTTGTCCCGCTTGCGAGTACGCGGACAAATGCTGGAGATACGTACCGACCAGTTACGTTGCACGACTGAGGAAGCGGCTGCCTTTCTCAAGGAAATCATGGGTATCAAGCTGGCTCCAGAGATGCTCCACGAGATGATCGCTCGCACCGAAGGGTGGCTGGTGGGTTTGCAGTTACTCGGGCTCTCTTTGCAAACGCATCCTAGCCCTACTGATCTCCTTCCACATCTGGATGGAAGTCAGCGCTATCTTCTGGATTACTTAACCGAAGAAGTTCTTCGACAACAGCCTGCTGCGGTTCAACAGTTTTTACTGCGCACGTCATTGTTGGAGCGTCTGAACGCGTCGCTTTGTGACGCCGTCATTGAACACCCTGGAAGCCAGCAGATGCTGGAGTATCTGGAACGTGCCAATTTGTTTGTGGTTCCCTTAGGGGAGCAGCGTTGCTGGTATCGGTATCACGCGCTGTTTGCCGACGCTTTGCGCGCTCGACTCGAACAGGACGAAGAGGAAGATCTTCCGGCTCTCCACCTGCGAGCTAGCCAGTGGTACGCCAGCAGAGAACTGTTGCTCGAAGCGATTCATCACGCGCTGCAAGCTCATGCCTGGCAGCGCGCGGCTGAACTCATCGAGCCATTTACCGAGGTCCACCTGTGGAAAGAATACGAGGAAATTTGGGGAGATTATGAGGAAATTCCACTCATGTTGCGCTGGCTTCGGCAGATCCCGGTCTCCATGGTACAGACGAGACCTCGACTCGCGCTCTATTATGCCAGAAATCTCTTCTTTGCCGGGCATCTCAGGGAAATCGAACCCTGGGTCCAAGCAGCGGAAGCAACGCTCTTAAAGGATGCCTCGTCCCCCATTCAATCGGGTGCAACTCCTGAGGCGAGAGAGGAAGCTTCTGCCCCTCATCCAGAAGATCATGAGCACGAACAGCTCCTTGGGGAGGTTGCCGCGCGCCGGGCCATCGTTGCTGCCCTTTATGGAGACTATGAGGGGGCGCTCGATCGGTGCCAACAGGCGCTCTCGCACCTCTCTGAGCAGGACATTTTTCAACAATCATTGGTTTGCGCGGCGCAGGGTCAGGCTGCCTTTGGAGAAGGACAGATTCTTCCAGCAACGCACTCACTCCTGGAGGCCGGGGCATTGATGCGAAGGACTGGTATGCCAGGAGCAGCAATCAATTACCTGTGTATGGCGGCTTCCTTTCTCCATCTTCAAGGGCGGCTTCACGAAGCAAGACAGGTCTTACAGCAGGCAATTGCGCTCGGCACGTCATCAGAAGGGCAGCCATTTACATTGGTCGGGGTCGCCTATACCTGTCTGGCCGACGTGCTGAGAGAGTGGAACAAGCTTGACGAAGCGCTTGACCTGGCTTTGCAGGGGCTGCAGATGGTGGAACAGGCAAAGTATACCCTCAATATTGATAGGGGATATCTGGTGCTTGTCCGTATCTACCTCTCACGTGGAGAGATCGAGGCGGCAAACGCAACATTCCAGCGAGCACTGCAACTGCCCACATTAGCAGATAACGCCTATCGGCGTAGTTGGCTGACTGCGGTTGAACAGGCTAGACTCTGGATTGCGCTAGGTGAGCAGGACCATGCGCTGCACTGGGCCAGGGAATGGAATCGCGTCACTCCACAAAGTCAGCTTGGCGCTTCCTTTGCCCGCGAACGGGAAACGGTTGCACGGGTTCGCCTCCTGCTTGCCCAGCAACAGCCTGAAAGGGTGCAAGCGCTTCTCGCTCCATCCGTATCCGAGGCAACAAGAGCCGAACGTTGGGGGTCGGTCCTGGAAATGAGGCTCCTTCAGGCGCAGGCTGCTCAGATGAGTGGGAAGGAGCAAGAAGCGTTCATGGCGATCTCCAGGGCAGTAGGTCTGGGCGAAGCGGAAGGATACATCCAGAGCTTTGTGGATGAAGGCCCCCGGCTGGCGGCGCTGCTTGCCAGATTGCGTAAGCAACCGCAGGAAGAAGAGCACGTGCCCTATCTCGACACACTGCTGGCTGCATTTCCCAGAGAAGGCGTGCGTGCAAAGCCGCAGCCTCAACCAGGGCTACTGGACCCGCTTTCTGCAAGAGAGTTGGAGGTATTGCGCGAACTGGCTTGTGGGGCAACCAACCAGGAAGTCGCGGAAACACTCGTGCTTTCCGTCCAGACAGTCAAACGCCATGTCGGCAATATTTTTGGGAAGCTGGAAGTGAACAATCGCACTCAGGCTGTAGCCCGCGCCCGGAAGCTTGGTTTACTTTCTGATGAACAACAGGGCGAGAAGATATCACCCTCCAGGGCAAACTAGTGGGCAATGCTATTTAAATAAGAAGAGAGGTTTATCTTCCGATAGACTATGAGGAGTTGTACCGCGCATTGTATCCTCACGCATTGCGTCATGGAAAATCTTACCCAGTAGTAAGATGCTGGCGCTTTTTTTCTGCGAACGTTTCTGTGCCTGCAGCGAGATCTCCGTAGGCTTCGTACCTCTTCAGGCAATGATCAATTGGGGACTCCTCTTGCGCTGAGGGGAAGATACCTTAAGAGTGCGGAGGCGGGTCTCGCCGCGTTCCAATAGGCACGTCGGCTCTTTCCGTATACGGCGACTTTCCGTATGAACAGATCGGAAGACAACGCGAAGAGTCTTTCTCTTCTTCCCTTGTCTTGCTGAGGTTCACCTCCTTTCTTTGGTTTCCCCCATCCTCATAAACTGATGTTTACGCTATGAATCACCTTACCCACCCCACCTCGAAATGTACTGACGGACCGTACCCGGGCAATCCATGCAGCACATCGTCTCCATCGCGTGGGAAGCCGGATCAAGCAGGTTTTTGCCCCTAAGAGGTGGATACGATCTCGTTAACTTTTCCGAAAAGCTGGTCATGGTCATCATAGCAAACCAGGTAGGGTGATTCATAGCGTAAACACCTGAGGCAACGGCGGGTGAGCAACAGTATCTCATCCGACGGAGATCTGCCGTGTGTTGCTCAATATTGTATACTGTGCTGGACGGAGAAATACTCTGTGTCAAAGACAGAAGGAGGAAATGTTCTTATGGCAGAGCCTTTCGAATATCTTTCTCATGCTCGCTTGGTTTACAAAGATGGCTATCGCTATGCCTACCTTGGGGAGGTGCCAGAGCCAGTCATTTATGGCGTGCAGGGAGCGTTGCGTGAGTATTATGGCGCCAAAGAGGGACCACCGATGGCCTCAACGCTCGATCATATTGTCGCAGCCGTCGCTGGTTGAATGTATGGCACTCTTGCCGGCGCCCTGTCAGGGCGCAAGATTCGTTTTGATCGCTCAGCCTATACCGCCAGCGTCGATGGGCGTATCGTGGGTATTGGCAAAACCATCCGCATCGAGTCGATCACTCTTCACTACGATCTCACCATTCCCCCTGAAGACCACAAAGCGACAGAACGTGCTCTGCGCGTCCATCCAGAGGGCTGTCCCGCGCACCAAAGCGTGAAAGGCGCGATCAATATCACCTGGGATGCGCAGGTCCATGTCGGTGATGAGGTGATCTTGCTTGCCAATGAGGACGTGGTGGAATAAACTCTTTTTCGCGCAAGCGGAAAAGAGTCGGAATGCAGCCCTTAATATCTCATGAGAAAAACCTGCGTCAATGCACGGCCAAACTTGCTTCTCAATTTGACCAAACCTATCTTCCATTTGCATCAGCGCAGGTTTGGAAAACATCGCTGCGGCTTTTCCAACAGTGATCAGCGGCAAAAAGCGCATTGCGTCATGGGAAAGCTTACCCATCAGTAAGATTCTGGCGCTTTTTTTCTGCGAACGTTTCTGTATCTGCAGCAAGATCTCCGCTGGCTTCGTATCTCTTCTGTCCATGCTCACTTGGGTGATTCCCTTTGCTCTGAGGGGGGAAGATATCTCATGAAGCAAGTGGGTGAGGGTCGTCTCATCAAGAAGATTTCCCCCAAACCCGTTGCTTGTGAGTTGTGGCTGACGGAGACGGTGGTGCTCTTCATCAGCGAGAGGAGATGCTCTTATAGCCATGAGCTCTCCTAGGCAAATCCAGTCAGAGCCACGAGAAGGGTTTTATGGATACTTGCTGAATCGCATTGGTCATTGTGCATCTGCTCCTTATATATGATATATCGCAACGAGAAACGGGTTGTTGCGATACCTGGAAAAGGAAGAAGAGAGGGTGGAGAGAAGAGCAACGAAAAAAAGGTTCTTTGTGAAAATGCTCCTTTGGGAAATACTGCCTGCCTTGAAATTTGGAAGGCGTTCGCGTATAGTGCTTGTAGAGCCCTCTCAGGCAGATCATCCTGCCTACAGGCGCTTAAAACATATATGTTCATAGAGTGGAAAAAATCCTTGGGAAATATTATGCCTGAATGGGGGCAAAATAGTTTCACGACATATTATGCCTGAGTGAGAAAAGCTCATGCATAAGAAGTTCAAAAGAGGAAAAAATTTCGTGAAATACTATGATAATCTGCATTGCCTCAACAAAATCTTCCTCTGTCGGTTCCCCATCACCTTTTTCTCTCTGGCTTCCGAAGACGCTGCCACGAGATCACAAGTGCGCGGATGGCCACTGGCCAAACCAGCACTCAAGCGGTATACTCATGACAAAAGGACGAGGGTCATGAGGCAGCGTAAGGAGATCTGTCGCATGCGATCTTTGGTTGCTTGACCGACAAGGAGGAACAGGTGGGAAACGGATTGAAGACGCAAGCCCGACGGGTCTTGCTCTAGCGAGTGGCACCAGCGTATCACGATGCTTCAGGCTCCCAGAAACAAGAGATCCTGGAGGAATTTGTGGCCGTCACTGGGTATGCACGCAAATATGCCCAGTGGTTGCTCAATCATGTCGAGGACGTTTTCGCGCCACCAACAGCACTCCGTCGGAGGTATGGGCCGGAAGTAGAAGAGGCCTTGGTGCTGGCTTGGAAGACACTCAACCGGATTTGCGCGAAACGCTTGATCCCGTTCCTGCCAGATCTGCTGGAAACCCTGGAAGAGGAAGGGCATATCCAACTGAGTGAGGAACACCGGAACCTTCTGCTCTCGATGAGCGCAGCCACCGCAGACCGCCTCCTGCAAGCCCATCGCTACATCCATCCTCATAGCCTTGCGACCACCAAAGCCGGTCCGCTGCTCAAGCAGCAGATTCCGATCCGCACTTATGCGCAGTGGGACGAGGCCAAGCCGGGCTTCCTGGAGGTGGACCTGGTGGCCCATTGTGGAGGGCGATTGCAGGGTGGGTGCCTCTACACGATCACGCTGACCGATGTTGCCACCGGGTGGACGGAGTGCCTCCCTTTGCTCAACCGTGGACGCGAGGCCGTCCTGGCCGCCCTTCAGCGGGCCCGAACGCGCTTTCCGTTTCCCATCCTGGGACTCGATACCGATAATGGTGGAGAATTTATCAACGAAGAGGTCGCTGCCCATTGTGTGCGTGAGCAGATCACCTTCACTCGAGGACGTCCCTATGAGAAACAGGACCAGTGCTTCGTAGAACAGAAAAATGGGGTCGTAGTGCGTCAAGTGGTCGACCACGGTCGCCTGGTCGGGGAGCATGCCTACCGACAACTAGACGAATTATATCGCGCTTTACATTGGTATGTGAACTGTTTTCAACCCTCGATGGAGCTGGTATCGAAACAGGTCGAGGGAAGAAAGATCCATCGGATCTATGATGCGGCCAAAACGCCGCTGCAACGGGTGTTGCTCTCCGGAGCGTTGTCTCCTGAAGAGCAGCAGGAACTGCGTGCCATTGGGAAAGCGTTCGACCCGCTTCGGTTCTTCCAGCAGGTAGAACAGTTGCAGCAGGCGACCTTTCGCTGTGAAGCGAGCCGTTGCTGCGCCAGTCAATTCACGCCGCCGACCTCGCTGGTACCCTTCGATCTGGCGGCATGCGCAGCGGAGCTGGTCTTGCTGGAGGGAAGCGAAACAGATGAGGTGCCCCCAGAGGAGAAGAAACGTGCGAGTGTCTTGGACTGGCGACGGACCAGCAAAGACCCGTTCGCCGGGCGGTGGGAGCAGATTCTCACCTGGGTGCGAACGAACCCGACGCGCAGCAGCGGAGATATCCTTCGAGAACTCCAATCCTTGTTTCCTAGGCGCTATGAGCGCTCGCATTTGCGTACCCTCCAACGGGGTATCCGCAAGATCCGGGCGCAGGTGCTCCAAGCACCTGAGGAAGCAGGATCACTACAAGGACTTCAGGGAAACGTGCTTCCCTTTGACGAACTGCCGCAAGCTCAACCAGCGCCAGAGGACCTGGTCTCTTTCTCGTCTCCCGCAAGCGTTGGAGCTCCCACTCCAGGTGAGCTGGGCACGCGTTCATTCGACTCCCAGCAGGGAGGAGGAGCATTGTCGGCACGTTCCAGCGGGAAGGGGAGCGCTTGCGTCCTCGCTACCCAGGCTCCCCCGAAGCGCGAAGCAGCAGGTCAGATCATCCGGCGCTCCACCTCTGTCTCATCACAATCTGCTCACCAGACGTTCTCACGAGAGAAAGATCAGCGCCTGACGATCGAGCGAGCGATCCAGGAGTATCTGCAGGCCCATCGCACGGTCGGACATCGCCCCAAAACCCTGGAATGGCATCAGATGGTGCTCACTCATTTGCGCCAGTATCTGCTGATCGAGTGTCACCTGCATCTCATCCATCAGATCACGGAAACGGCCATGAGGAACTGGTTGGCGTCTCTGATGCAAACGCCAACGCCCAGAGGGGCACTGCGTTCGGAGAGCACGATTGAAACGTATGCACGCTCGGCCCGAGCGTTTTTCGGGTGGCTCGTCGAGCAATGAGTGCTCTCCTGTTCCCCCATGAGCGAGAGCGCATTTCCTCGGGCCAGTGTCCCTCTCCCCCATGAGCGAGAGCGCATTTCCTCGGGCCAGTGTCCCTCTCCCTCATGTCGTGTCGCTGACCACCTTTGAACAGATGGTGCAAGCAGGGTATTCTCACAAAGCGACAGCCCCTGGGGCGATGCGCCTGGCGGCACGTGATCGGGCGCTGCTCTGGGTGCTCTTTGACACCGGTATCACGGTTGCAGAGGTATGTGCCTTACGGGTGGCAGATCTGGACCCGAAAACGGGTCTGTTGCATGTCAGAGGAAAAGGGGGGAGAGAACGCCAACTGACCCTTGGGCCAAGCAGCTTGAGCCAGGTGCGTGCGTACCTGAGGCAGATGGCCACGACGACCAGGAGAGGACTGGCCAGGAGAAAGGCGGGCGGAGATCCCTTGTTCGGTTCCGAGGGGAAGCAGTCGCTGACCAAGAATGGCGTGACCATGGTGTTTGCTCGATTCCGCAAACGAGCAGGGATCAGTGATACCACCTTCAGTTCCCAGGTCCTGCGTCACAGCTTTGCCCTGCGTTATCTGCAGGCAGGAGGCCCTCCCCAGGGGTTACAGGAATTGTTGGGCTATGAGGGAATGGCCCCGGTCAGACAGTATCTGCACTGGCATGATCAGTTGCTTCACAAACAGAGACAGCAAGAGACCGAAGAGCGTTGACGGGATGTGGCTTTTCTCGGGTCCTCCAAGTCGAGACCATTCCCATGGATGCCGAGACCTGGAGCGACAGATTCGTCTCTGCGTGCTTCATGACGATCGTCCTCTTGTCATTCACGAGATCGCTTATTTTCTGTTTGGTCAAAGGCCCGAACGCGTTTGAGACCCTGTTGCACGGTGAACAGAGAACAGGAATGAAGACAGTTTTGGAAGACAGATGGGGAAGATTTTTGCGAGGCAATGCATGCTTGATAAGGCAGGAGTATGCAGAGCAAGAGTTTATCTTGCTTTTTCAGTGTCGATCTGCTTTACTAGAAGCAATATGGAGAGGAGGAGATGTCTATGGGACATTACCAGTCAGAGAGCCGCTATTATCTACACATTCAGTTGACTGGCATTGAGCCGCCGATCTGGCGCAAAATCGTTGTTCCGGGGGCTATCAGTCTTCATACCCTCCATAAAATGCTTCAGGTAGTGATGGGATGGGAGAACGCTCATCTCTATGTATTCCGGCTGGCAATCAATGAGAAAACCATCATGTATGGTCTGCCAGACCAGGACTGGGAAAGTGCAGACATACACATCAGGGATAGTCGGCGCACGAAGCTTGATACAACCGTCTGGGCCGAATGGTTGAAGTTGACATATGAATATGACCTGGGAGACAGCTGGATGCACCAGATTACCATTGAACAGATTGAGCATCTCGCAGAGCACGAAATGAGCGAGGACGCTCTTTGGGTCACACCGCGTTGTCTGGCTGGTGAACGGGCGTGCCCTCCGGAGGATGCGGGCGGGATAGGTGGATATATGTTGTTGCTGGAGGCGTTGCAGAATCCAAACCATCCTGAGTACGAGCGTTTGCGCCAGTGGGTGGGTGCCTATTATGATCCTGAGATTTTTTCTGTTCAGCAGGTCAATTCAGCGCTGGCGATTCTGAAGTGAGAATACTACTCAGCAAGTCTTGAAGCACCTACTATTCTGGGAAGGTGAAAATGGCAACGCATGAAAAAGACTCGCTCCTAGAACAATTGCAAGGGAAGAGTCGTGAAGAGTTACTGGAATTACTGGCGCAAATCATGCAGAAGCAACCTGAGATCAATGATCTCCTCGAAGTGTTGCTCAATGTTCCTTTGACCGGCGAGGCTCTGGCAGCGCAAAAGCCGGGAGTTGGCCGAGTACGTACCCTTGAACCAGCAACTATTCGGAGCCAGGTGAAGGCGGCATTCGTGCAGGCTGGCCATGCCTGGGGATATTCTCTACTCGCCGCGACTGACCTGGAGCGAGTCCTGGACATTGGCGACCGCTTTACTGAAGCTGGCCAATGGGCCAATGCCCAGATCGTGTACGCGACGGTCGCCGATGAAATCCTTCCCTCCTATGAGGAATTGGAGGAGGAAGATCACATCGCAGGTACGTTACAAGGCTGTATCGGTGGTTTGCTCTCCTGCCTGGAAGCGCAGAAAGAGCTTCCAGCTGAAGATCAGCTAGAAGAGAGCGATCGCCAGGCACTGTTGGTCTCGCTTTTGGCGCTGTGGAAACACGGGTGCGAGTATGGGCTTGAGGTGGATGCGATCCCAGAGGTTCTCGCGCAGCAAGGAACGGCAGACGAGCGAAGGCGTATCGAGGCATGGGTCCAGCGAGAAAAAACGTTGGGCGAAGCCTCTGGCAATACCTGGCTGGAGCGTCACCTTGCTGATTTTCTCGCCATCTTCGCTGAACGTTAATCCAGCCTCCCACGATGAGAGGAAGCAGAGAGGGATCAGGCATGACGAAAAAACACGAAACCCTCTTCTGGCGGCTCAAGGGCAAAAGCCAGGAAGAGTTAGTTGTCCTGCTTGAACACCTTGTCCAACGACAGCCTGAGGTTGAAGCGGTGCTGGAATTGCTGGTTGAGCTTCCCCTGAGTGGAACCTCCGTGCCGGAAAAACAAAGTCGAAAACACACGATTGATCCTGCCGCGATCAGACGTCAGGCCGATGTTGCCTTTGATCGAGCTGGAGACGACTGGGATGCTGCCGGGCGTGCGGCAGTTGAATTAGAGCAAATATACGTCATCGGACAGGATTTTGCTCAGGCAGGTGCATGGGTCAACGCACAAATTGTCTACGCGACGCTCGCTGAGGAAATCCTTTCGTAGTATGATCGCTACCAGGATGAAGGCCAGTTGGGTTGGGTGCTAAGCGAATGTGCTGATGGTCTGCTTACCTGCCTGAAGGTGCAAACCGATTTACCGCAAACCGAACGCCTGGATGTACCTGCACGCGAGACGCTGCTCACATCGCTCTTTGCCCTCTGGTACTTTGGCGATCGTTATGGCGGGATCAGATCAGAGATTTCATCCACAATAGTAGCATTAGCAACCGCTTCTGAACGCACCCTGCTTGAGGCTTGGTTGCGTGAGAAGCTGCAGCTAGGCCAGGATGCTTCCAGCCAGTGGCGCAATCGCGGCCTGGTGGGTTTTCTGGCTCTGCTCAAGCAAGCTGAGGGGTTCAATCAGGAAGAAGTATTGGCTGAGTATCGTCATGCACACCTCTATACCGACCTGGCGGAACAATATCTCCAACTTGGCCGTCAGAGCGAGGCCCTGACTGTTGCCCAGGAGCATCTGACCGAAACGTTTGAGGTTACGCGGTTTGCTGAACGCTTGCTTGCCTCAGATGCACAGTGGCGAGATCAGTCCCTGGCCTTTGTCGAAGGACGGCTTGCTGAAGAAATCACGGTAGCAAAGAAGATGCCCAAGGATCTCATGCGTCCACATGTTATCGACACCTATCGTCGCTGGTTGAGCGAACAGTATCGTCTGGCGGATCGAATGCAGCAGGAGTTAGACATCGAAATGGCACGTTTCCAAGCTCATCCAGATGAGGCAACCTATCTTGCTGTTCGTTCAGCCGCACAGGCTGATGAGCAGGGCATACATCTCTGGTCAGAACTCCGCTCGCAGTTGCTGCAAGTCCTCACGCAGCAGCGTCGCTGGGCTGCCCTGGTTGCCATTTTTGTCGATGAAGGAGAAGTGGAACGGGCGCTGACTGCCCTGCAAGAGGAAGAACAGATGCAGAAAGTCCCAACATACGCAGCATATGGCTATCGCCCATACCCCCTGGCCACACTCCGAGTGCGCGTGGCCAGAGTTGCAGAAGAGACGTACCCGGATGAGGCCATTCAGATATACACGCGTGTCGTTGAGGCGCTGATCGAGCAACGTGGACGGGAAAACTACCAACAAGCAGTCGCGTATTTGAACCAGATGAAACAGCTCTACCAGAAGGTGGAGCGAGAAAAAAACTGGAAGGCTTATATCGTCGGTTTGCGCACGCGCTATAAGAGCTTACGTGCATTCAAAGAGGAGCTAGAGAGAAAAGGACTTTGAGAGAGGGCATTTCAGTGAGCAAATGATCGAGGCTAGGATGAGAGTGCTGCATTGAACAGAGAAACGGAAAGAGAGAGAAACACATGGAAAAGAACGTATGGACGATTGGCAAGAGCGTCGTCGTTAAACCAGGGATAAGCGATCCCGATACAGGCCACGACATTGGCGGCTGGCAGGGACGCATCAGTGAGATTTTTGAGAAAGAGGGGACGGTGATGATTCGCTGGGATCGTCTCACGCTGGAGAATATGTCACACACACATATTGCCTGGTGCGAGGGGGAGGGCCTGGACTGGTCAGAAATGCAACTTGCCGCTGATGAGGTTTTACCAGCCGCCGCTCGCGATACCGAAGAGGATGTGGCCCAGGCGCGTACCAGCATTGAATCTCAAACGAACTGGTTCTATTTGGGAGGAGAACAGGGTCAACGCGTTCAAGCTATTGTGAATCAGGCCGAGGACGAGGACGATTATTATAGTGTCATGCAAACCTGGCACACGCACCTCACGAAGCATCTCACGGTTCCCTTTACCGGCATGGTGACAGAAGGGCAGCGTGGCCCAATCAGGCAAGGGGATCAGGTCACGGTACGACGCATTGTCGGTCTGGATGATCTGTACGGGACGCTGGTGGAAGTGTGTTCCAAGCATCGGACGGCTACATTTCCTTTGTGTGATTTACAAGCAACACAGGCAGACACCTCCACACAACAACTGGTGGATGATTATTCGACGTGGTTTGCCAACCGCTAAGGGGCCACACGGAAATAAGATGACCGGGTTTCACTCCAGTAAACCCTCTGCGCGTCTACAAGTCGCATTGCCTCACCCAAATCCTTCCTGTGTATCTGCCTCCTCCTCGATTCTTTTCACGATCTTCACCAGGTGTTCCGCAGGACAGGACCTGACGTTATAACACTTTTCATTGAGGACGGAAGAGAATAGTATGAAAAGAACAAGGAAGATTTTGGGTGAGACACGAGCAGAAGATGTCGTTGTCGTTTCGACCTCTGAGCCTCCTCAAAAACCTCGGCGGAAGAGGATGGTGGAAGTGGGATTGAGTTTGTCCATGCGGCGTGAGGTGCTTAGGCAGATGGCACCGCAGTATCAAGAGGCGTCGTCGGCATACAAACGTGTGGTGCTTGCGGATTTCGTTCGTCTGACGGGCTATCATCGCAAATATGCGATGTGGCTTCTCAATCATCCAGGCAATGAACGCCCCTCTCCCGTTCATCCGCCTCGACGGGTGTACGAGACAGAGGTCGAAGAGGCATTGGTGCACATCTGGAACCAGACGAATCGGTTGTGTGCCAAACGGCTGATCCCCTGTCTGCCAATGTTTGTTGACGCTTTCGTGCGGCACAACCATCTTCATCTTCTGCCAGAGTGTCGAACGCGCTTGCTGTCGATGAGTGCAGCAACCGCAGATCGTATTTTGCGCCCACATCGACAGCGAGAGATGCGCGGCCTGTGCACGACGCGAGCAGGCACCTTCCTCAAAAGCACTATTCCCATTCGCACGTTTGAGCAGTGGGATGAGCAGGTCCCTGGCTTTGTGGAAGCTGATCTGGTGGCCCATTGTGGTTCATCGGTGGAGGGAACCTATCTTTTCACCTTGACGTTGACCGATATTGCGACGGGTTGGACCGAATGCCTTCCTCTGCCTACCAAAAGTGCGGAGGCGGTGCTTGCCGCCGTGAAGCAAGCGCGTTCTCTGTTTCCTTTTCCCTTGTTGGGCTTGGATACCGATAATGGGACCGAGTTCATCAACGAGACGCTCTTGGCCTATTGTGAAGCCGAACAGATTACCTTCACGCGAGGTCGTCCCGCTCTCAAAAACAATCAATGCTACGTGGAGCAAAAGAATGGGAACATTGTCCGTCAAGTAGTGGGCTATGATCGCTTCGTTGGAGCACAGGCCTATCAGCACTTGGACGACCTCTATCGCGTTCTGAGTCTGTATGTGAACGCTTTCCAACCGTCGATGAAGTTGTGTGCGAAGCTCAAAGAGGGAAGAAGGGTGCGACGCATTTATGATGTGGCAATGACGCCGCTTCTGCGTCTCCTCCAAGCTCAGGTGCTGCCAGCAGAGTCCGAGCGTGAACTGCTGAAGCGGTTCGAGACCCTGGACCCAGTCTCTCTGTTGCAGCAAGTGCAACAGGCACAACAGACGCTCTTTTGCTGTGCCACACGTGTCTCCTTTCCGCAGAGCGAGAGCAGAAGACGACAGGTTGCCTGCGAGCGATTTCGCGCCGAAGGTAGGTCGCCCTTGCCGCGAGCTGCTGAAGCCTTATTGCAAGCAGAGTCAGTCTCCAAACGTGGAGAAGAGGGACGTGAAGATGAGCGATCTGCAACGACGATGGAAGGAGAGTGGCATCGGACCTGCAATGATCCTTTTCAGGAGCAGTGGGAGGTGATTGCCGAGTGGGTACGAACACAACCTGAACGAAGTTGTCGAGCGATGTTTGAGGATCTGCAACGGCTTTCTCCCGACCGCTATCAGCCCTCGCATTTCCGGGCCTTGCAACGAGGAGTGCGCAAGATACGGGCGCGACTTCTCCACGAGGGCGTACAGCCGCAAGCGAACGTGCATGAAGAGCGTGATGCAGCGGTGGCTCCCTCTCTCGTACCAGATGAGCATGAACCGCAGCAGCATGACGTACACGATTCAGCGGTGCCCACTTCGACGGGAGGAGAAGAGCATGAAGAGCATGAACAGCAAGACGATGCGAACGGCCCCTGCTTCCTCCTTTCCTTGGCTGCACAAGAAGTGCTGAAGCCTGTTCAAGAACCGTCATCTGGAAGTGCTCCTGAGAAGACCTCTCCAGTGAATGAAGAGCAGGCACTCAATGCCTCTGCGGTGTCGAACTGCTCTGCAAAACCGAACACGTCCTGCAAGCACTCCATGAGCATGACGATTGAAGACGCGATCGGGGACTATCTGGAGGCTCAGCAGCGAGCGAAGCGACGACCAAAGACGATGGAATGGCACCAGACGGCTTTGGGTTTGTTCGGGCGGTATCTGCGAACCGAGGGTCAGTGTGTCCTGCTTGCTGAGATGACAGAGGGGCATATCTATGGATGGGTGGAGTCTTTGCAGATGCCAACGGCGATGGGTGTGGTACGCTCAGATGGTACGATGACGTCTTATGTCCGCTCTGCCCGCGCGTGGTGCCATTGGTTGGTGAACGCTGGATACCTCACGCGAACGCCTTTTGCCGCAATACCTCTTCGCAACGTGGAGCCTCCAGTGATGCATCCTCTGGAAACGGAGGAATGGGAGCGGTTGCTTCTGGCGTGTTCCTCGCCAGGGGAGCGTAGCGCATTGACCCACTGGGGACCAGCGCGCAATCGTGTGCTCTTGTGGGTGCTCTATGACACTGGGATACGCTTGTCAGAGGCATGTGCATTACGTCTTGGGGATGTAGACCGAGAGCAGGGCATGCTCATGGTGAGGCGCAACGGCTTCAAGGGACGATGACTCCCACTTGGACACGATGCGTTGCACTCGGTGCGTGTGTATTTGGATCAGCATCGGTTGCGTGGGAGGAGCGTAGGTGTAGAGGGTGTGGCGCAAGGAGGAGTCAACGACAAGCCGCTCTTTCTCTCGGAGACGGGCAATGGGCTCACCGAGAATGGAATCGTATTGTTGTTTGGTCGTTTGAGGAGACGGGCAGGGGTGACACGAGAGGAGGTAGGCCCAACGTTGGTGCGAGATAGCTTTGCGGTGCGGTATCTGCAAACTGAAGGGAACCTGTTCACGTTGCGGGACCGATTAGGACAACAGGAGAGCGCTGCCGTCAAACGGTATTTACGGAAGAGCAAGCATGAAACCTGAAAAGTGCGTACAAAAGGCTTTCCGTGAGCAACGGAGTGATGATGGAGAAGAACAGATGGTGAAAAATCCTGTCTTTCGACTGAGAACGTCACGCCCTGCCCCCCCGCATTGCCTCATGGGATATCGTACCCGATGGTGTGCTCCTCACGCCCTTTTCCCCTCGGATGTTCTATCTCCTACAGGGAGGTCTCCGCTTGCTTCGCACGTGTTTTGAATACATCTCGTTGGCTTGTTCCCTTTGCATCCAGGAGTACGATATCCCATGAGGCAAGCGGAAATTGATCGTCTGCTGCCTCGTGAGGGTGGTGCTGGAGGTGGTGGTGGATGTTTTGCTCCTATCGTGTTCACCCCTGGTCTTGATCCTAGATGCGGTCTCCTTCCACGAGTCCTGGGCTGTACCTGGCGTGTTTTCCTCTCTTCCCTTTCTCTGACGATGAATGCATTTCCTATGAAGGAGGAACCGAAGCAACAATGTCATGCTCTGTCACATCTTTGAGCTATCAAGCCCGCTGCGAGGCGGTTGCGCGCGTGGCTCCGTGCTATCATGATGCCTCATATACCCAGAAGGGGCTCCTGCTTGATGCCGTCATGGCGGCCACTGGATATACCCGTAAACATGCCATTGGACTCCTCAATCAGCCGCCCCATGGGAAGTCCATGATCGTGCGTCCACGCCTGCCCATCGAGGTCGTTTCATCGTTTCCATCCTAACAAGCTCAAGCTAGACATGTCGCAGGAGTTTGCCAGCAGTGTATTCTGAAAATCTCTGTAAAAAAATAAAAAAGCTCTCTCCATTTTTCTTTTTCATACGGAGTGGTGCGCTAACAGCGCATGACGTTTCAAAGGTGGGGAGAGCACAAGTTCTCCTCAACTTTTTTGATTTTGGCACGATGTTACAAAGTGATGGCTAAAACGCTTGACAATCGGAAGCGATATGGTATACTACGCGAGCTGTCGAAAACAAGACAATCTCTGATCCCTGGGGATCAAGCTCCTGTCAGCTTTCACGCACCTGCGCCACGTTAAGGTGGCTCTTCTGGGAATGATCGTTCTTTCTCGCTCATGGCTCCAACAGTTTCTGTTGCCGTGGGTATGCCAGCCCTGTTTTCAAGTGGGTTGACCCCGAAAGCACAAAAGTACCGAGCTTCGCAGACCTGCGAACCTGATACTTGACAAATCCCAAGAGACGTGCGATACTACAGCTACCGAAGCAAGCGAACGAAACACACTGCTTGCTGGTAATGAAGCAGATAGGCTTCAACTGAGCACTTTGACAACTGAAGAGTGGAAAGCAGAACAACACAGTAACTGGAACGTGTCTCTCGAAGAGAGACACACAGCAGAGATGTATATGTACAAGCTACCAGTTCCTGTCAATTCGGACAGAGTCCTTCGGGACGACGTCCACAACAACATAATCTGCGATTATAATAGCCATGTTTTTAGAACATGTGCCATGATTGCAACTTACCATGCATCTTCGCAGCACGCGCGTCGTGCTGTCGATATACACATTGTTTGGCGAGTTTGATCCTGGCTCAGGATAAACGCTGGCGGCGTGCCTAACACATGCAAGTCGAACGCCCTTAGCAATAAGGGAGTGGCGGACGGGTGAGGAACACGTGGGTCATCTACCTTTCGGTGAGGAATACCGGCGAGAAATCGCCGACAATACCGCATACGCTCGTAAGAGCAAAGTTCGCAAGAGCGCCGGAAGATGAGCCTGCGGCCGATTAGTTAGTTGGTGGGGTAATGGCCTACCAAGGCGTCGATCGGTAGCTGGTCTGAGAGGACGATCAGCCACACTGGGATTGAGAACGGCCCAGACTCCTACGGGGGGCAGCAGTGAGGAATTTTCGTCAATGGGGGCAACCCTGAACGAGCAACGCCGCGTGCAGGAAGAAGGTTTTCGGATCGTAAACTGCTTTTCTCTGGGACGAGAACGGACGGTACCAGAGGAATCAGCCTCGGCTAACTACGTGCCAGCAGCCGCGGTAATACGTAGGAGGCAAGCGTTGTCCGGATTTATTGGGCGTAAAGCGCACGCAGGCGGTCGTATCAGTCCAGGGTGACAGTTTCCGGCTTAACCGGAAAAGGACTCTGGAGACGGCACGACTTGAGGGCTTCAGAGGGATGTGGAATTCCAGGTGGAGTGGTGAAATGCGTAGAGATCTGGAAGAACACCAAAGGCGAAGGCAACATCCTGGGGAGTCACTGACGCTCGGGTGCGAAAGCTAGGGGAGCGAACGGGATTAGATACCCCGGTAGTCCTAGCCGTAAACGATGACCACTAGACGTTGGGGGTATCGACCCCTCCAGTGTCGCAGTTAACACAATAAGTGGTCCGCCTGGGGAGTACGGTCGCAAGATTAAAACTCAAAGGAATTGACGGGGACCCGCACAAGCAGCGGAGCGTGTGGTTTAATTCGATGCAACGCGAAGAACCTTACCAGGACTTGACATGCAAATGCACCAGCGGTAACGCGCTGTCTCCTTCGGGAGCGTTTGCACAGGTGCTGCATGGCTGTCGTCAGCTCGTGTCGTGAGATGTTGGGTTAAGTCCCGCAACGAGCGCAACCCCTATCGTTAGTTGTACTTTTCTAGCGAGACTGCCGGTCAAACGGAGGAAGGAGGGGATGACGTCAAGTCAGCACGGCCCTTACGTTCTGGGCGACACACACGCTACAATGGTCAGGACAATGGGAAGCGAACCCGCGAGGGGGAGCAAATCTGAGCAAACCTGATCTCAGTTCGGATTGGAGGCTGCAACCCGCCTCCATGAAGTTGGAGTTGCTAGTAACCGCAAGTCAGCACATTGCGGTGAATACGTTCCCGGGTCTTGTACACACCGCCCGTCACACCACGAAAGTCGGCAACACCTGAAGCCGCCAGGCTAACCCGCAAGGGAGGCAAGCGTCGAGGGTGGGGTCGGTGATTGGGGTGAAGTCGTAACAAGGTAGCCGTACCGGAAGGTGCGGCTGGATCACCTCCTTTCTAGGGAGTTGTGGTGACGGTCTTCTTATCAGAGGACCACAATGTCATCCAATCCCAGGTCGAACAGGAACCTGAAGTTTTAGTACACTTCCTGCATCTCAGTTTTCTCCAGCCATGTGCTGTTTTCCACTCTCCAGTTGTCAGACGCGACATCTTGGATTCCTCGGTGTCGCTGCTGAGAACCGCACTTTGAACAATTTAAGATACAGATCTTCAATTTTGCTGAGCGAATGTTGTGACAACGACGTTTGTTTGCATGAGTTGAAACAGAGGATCACAATCTCGTAAATGAGAAAAACCTGTTCACACAGGGGACACAGCGGGAGGTGGTTGGACGGCAACGTCCAGGCATATCCGCGACTGAAGAAGAACAAGTTACACAGAGTACGAGGTGGATGCCTTGGCGCATATGACCGAAGAAGGACGCGGAGACCGGCGAAACGTTCGGGGGGAGCTGCATACAAGCGAAGAACCCCGAGATTCCGAATGAGGCAACTCCTCCAGAGTGATGTCTGGAGACCGCCCACTGAACACATAGGTGGTGACGGGGGGACGTGGGTGAACTGAAACATCTCAGTAGCCCGACTAAAAGAAATCAACCGAGATTCCCGTAGTAGTGGCGAGCGAACCGGGAACAGCCCAAACCAGCGATCCCTCGGGACCGTTGGGGTTGTAGGACCAGCGTAAAGAGACGCAGCGGTATTCGAACACGTTGGAAAGCGTGACCAGAGCGGGTGAGAGTCCCGTAGAAGACACCGGTGCCGATCGGGCTGGGATCCTGAGTACCACGAGACACGTGAAATCTTGTGGGAAGCAGGGGGGACCACCCTCCAAGGCTAAAGACCATATGCGACCGATAGCGAACAAGTACCGTGAGGGAAAGGTGAAAAGCACCCCGCGAGGGGGATGAAAGAGATCCTGAAACCACGTACTCACCAGCAGTCAGAGGCCACTGTTCCATGAGGAACCAAGGGCTGATGGCGTGCCTTTTGTAGAATGATCCGGCGAGTGCATCGTCGTAGCAGGTTAACCAACGCTAACGTTGGGGAGCCAGAGGGCAACCGAGTCTGAAACACGGCAAAAGTTGCGGCGATGCGACCCGAAACCACGTGAGCTATCCATGAGCAGAGTGAAGCGGATGTGACAGTCCGTCGAGGCTCGCACCCACCAGTGTTGCAAAACTGGGGGATGACTTGTGGATAGAGGAGAAATTCCAATCGAACGTGGAGATAGCTGGTTCTCCCCGAAATGTATTGAGGTACAGCTGCGTAGTGGCTCTGGTGGAGGTAGAGCACTGAATGGGCTAGGGGCCAAGTGCTGGTTACCAAACCCAACCAAACTCCGAATGCCACTAGAGAGAGCACGCAAGTGAGACGGCGGGGGCTAAGCTTCGTCGTCGAGAGGGAAACAGCCCAGATCACCAGCTAAGGTCTCCAAATCAGGACTGAGTGTACAAGGGAGTCAGTACGCCCAAACAGCCAGGATGTTGGCTTAGAAGCAGCCATCATTGAAAGAGTGCGTAATAGCTCACTGGTCGAGTGTAGTGGCACCGACAACGTATCGAGGCTTAAGTCCTGTACCGAAGCTGTGAAATCCGTCTCTTTTTGAGATGGGTTGGTAGGGGAGCGTTCTGTGAGCGGAGAAGCCAGATCGGAAGAACTGGTGGAGCGAACAGAAGTGAGAATGCCGGAATGAGTAGCGCCATATCTGTGTGAACCAGATACACCGAAAGCCTGAGGGTTCCTGGGCACCGTCAATCGTCCCAGGGTCAGTCGGGTCCTAAGCCGAGGACGTTATAGTCGTAGGCGATGGCAAGCAGGCCAGATATTCCTGCACCGGAGTACATTGTTTGACCGAAGGGGGGACGCGGTAAGGAAGGTGAACCCATCGAATGGACAGGATGGGCGTGTGCGTTGAAGTGCGAAACCGAGGCAAATCCCGGTTTCCAGTGCATGACACGTGCACCGAGCGCTCGCAAGAGTGCGGAAGTCATTGAACCCTACGCCGCCAAGAAAAGCCTCTAGGAAGATGTATACTCCGCCCGTACCGCAAACCGACACTGGTAGGCAGGGGGAAATCTCCCCAGGTGTACGAGCGACCCTCTGTTAAGGAACTCGGCAAATTAACCCCGTACCTTCGGAAGAAGGGGTGCCTGAGTAGCTTTCTCGCGTAAGTGAGGGGGTGAGCAGGCTGCAAGAAATAGGCTCAACCGACTGTTTACCAAAAACACAGGTCTCTGCGAACACGAAAGTGGAAGTATAGGGGCTGACTCCTGCCCAGTGCCGGAAGGTTACGAGGAGCGGTGCACGTAGCTGCGAATCTAAGCCCCGGTGAACGGCGGCCGTAACTATAACGGTCCTAAGGTAGCGAAATTCCTTGTCGGGTAAGTTCCGACCCGCACGAAAGGAGTAACGAGTTGAGCGCTGTCTCGACAGAGGACTCGGCGAAATTGAAGTACCCGTGAAGATACGGGTTACCCACGACAGGACAAAAAGACCCCGTGGAGCTTTACTACACCCTGGCCTGGAAACGAGGTGGAGTGTGCGTAGGATAGGTGGGAGCCGGAGAAATCATCCTTGTGGGGGTGATGGAGGCAAAAGTGAAATACCACTCTCACTGTATGTTGTTTCTCATCCTGAACCATGAAGCTGGTCAGGAGACAGGACCAGGCGGGTAGTTTGACTGGGGCGGTCGCCTCCCAAAGAGTAACGGAGGCGCTCAAAGGTTCCCTCAGGGTGGATGGACATCACCCGCAAAGAGTGCAAAGGCAGAAGGGAGCTTGACTGCAAGACGGACAGGTCGAGCAGGGACGAAAGTCGGACTTAGTGATCCCACATTCCCGAGTGGAAGGAGTGTGGCTCAACGGATAAAAGCTACCCCGGGGATAACAGGCTGATCTTGCCCAAGAGTTCATATCGACGGCAAGGTTTGGCACCTCGATGTCGGCTCGTCGCATCCTGGGGCTGGAGTAGGTCCCAAGGGTTGGGCTGTTCGCCCATGAAAGCGGCACGCGAGCTGGGTTCAGAACGTCGCGAGACAGTTCGGTCTCTATCCGTCGTGGGCGTAGGAGAATTGAGGGGCGTCATCTCCAGTACGAGAGGACCGAGATGGCTCAACCGCTGGTGAGCCAGTTGGCCTGCCCGGGCCAGAGCTGGATAGCTACGTTGAGAAGGGATAAGCGCTGAAAGCATCTAAGCGCGAAGCCGCACCCAAGACAAGTTCTCCCATCCTTTCTTCGGAGAGGATCAAGATCCCAGGAAGAGAACCTGGTAGGAAGACGACACGTGGAAGTCCGGTAACGGATGAAGCGAAGTTGGACTTATGATCGTACGGCTTGTTTCACAGGAGTGTCCCTCCAGATGTGAACAGGACGATCGTCGAAGAGCGTTGTGAGAAGGCTGTTTCACTGGTGTGAGCAACGTCAGTCGCAACGCGCTCGGCAAAATTGAGGATCTGTATCGTAAATTGTAAAGAGAAGTGCACAGAAGACACCTGCCAGTGCAGGTGAGCTGGTGACGAGAGCGAAGAGGGTACACCCGTTCCCATCCCGAACACGGAAGTTAAGCTCTTCAGCCCCGATGATACTATGTGGGCGACTGCATGGGAAAATAGGACGTCGCCGTCTCACCCGCCTTGAGCAGGTGTTTTTTTGTGCTCTGGAACCAATAAACATGAGACACCCCGAATTTTAGGGGCGGAGCTTTGCCGAAGGTAGAGCTCGCAAAAACAAACCTCCTGCGATAGAGTACAAGCAAACGAAAAAACACGCTGTACTCTCTGTTGGAGGTTTTGTGATGTCATCGCAGTATCTCATACTACGGCGAAGGGTGCAAGCTCCACCCTATCAAGCCGCCGATGTGGCCCAGGCTGTGGGTCGTGCGTTAGCCGTGTACCTGTTTCCCCTCTTCGTCCGCTTAGATCAACAGCTGGACAAAGGTCTCGTGCGCACCTTTTTGCTCTCCATTCAAGCCATCTTGACCTTCCGTGATCGCATGCATGGGTTCTGTCAGAACTCAGGATACAGTCATGTGATGCAAGGAATGTATCCCCACTTCCACCATAAAAAGGCGGAAAAATGGGTTCATTGTTCCCACCTTTCACTCATTTTGGATGTGCATTTCCCCACTTTGTGTGAGCTTTCCTTGTTGTGTTCTGAGTTCTGACACTTCCTTAGATCGTCCTGGCAGAAATGCTAGATCAAGGGCAGCCTTAAAGGGTTATCCTGTAATGAATCCATTTGAGTGAGACGAATATCCGATGGCTTTTACTAAAGAAGGGAGTGCAGGTGCTGATATTAGGTATATCTCTGCCTCTGATAACGCGGGAGCTGGTACATCTATTGGAAATCAGATGAGGCCATATCCTAATGGTACACGATTTAAAATCAAAATAGTACCCTAAATTTGGCAGCGATAGCAGTACTGGATGGCGGCAATCACTATGAGAATTTGCTGCCGCCATCCAGTAAAAGGTTTTAGTGATAGGCAAATCACTAAAAAGGTTTTGCGATAGCCTGACGTCTTATATCAAGATGAGGGTGATATATGTGTCAATGAAGAGTGCCAATAAATGTATGTGAGTTGCTGTACTATGCGACTCATCCCAAGCGAGGATGTGAAGCGATCGATGCTAAAGTATCTTGCTGGAGTTCACTGTCACTGACATATAAATGGTGGTTGATATTACTATCAAAGCTATGTTTGTGAATATGCGCTGTTTGATGTGCATTATCTGATATAGATGGTTATTATTGCTTGAATAATTATAAGTTAAAATCAAAGATTTGCATGTAATAAATATTTGAAGGAATGAAAGATGTGTTTCAGCTCGTGAATAATGTGCCCCACAGTTGTCTACTGAGTGCCGCTAAACAATGGTTCAATAATATTGACTCCGTTGTAAGAGAACGACCGGCTCAATTGTAAGAGACCTTATGCGAGCAAGTGAGGATGACCTAGGCGCAGTGTCGTTTGCAATGCACATTGCCTCACGAAAAATCTTTGTATCTCCGCTTTTGAGAAGCTATTTTCTCCATCTCTGTTTCTGTGTGTTCAGTGAGGCTATACCGTTATCTGGGTATTGTCAACTTGGGAACAGAGTTGAACACTGTGCTAAAATAGCCGCATGAAAACAAACGCTCCTGCTCTCGATTACAAGGGCTTTCGCTTCCCACCTGAAATCATCAGCCACGCAGTCTGGCTGTATTTCCGCTTCTCACTCAGTTTTCGCGATGTTGAGGAACTTCTGGCACAACGCGGAATCGTCGTCACCTATGAAACGGTTCGGCAATGGTATCTCAACTTTGGGCAAACGTACGCCAACGAACTGCGCCGTTGTCGCCCTCGTTGCGGCGACACGTGGTACCTGGACGAGGTCTTTCTCACAATCCGTGGTGAGAGGCACTATTTGTGGGCGAGCAGTGGATCAAGACGGCAACGTGCTGGATATCCTGGTGCAGAGCCGACGGAACACACACGCGGCGAAATGCTTCTTTCGGAAGCTCCTCAAAGGACTCCAATACGTCCCACGCGTGATCATTACCGATAAACTGAAGAGCTATGGAGCGGCGAAACGTGAAATCTTGCCTGGCGTGGAGCACCGCCAACACAAAGGCTTGAACAATCGGGCAGAAAACTCGTATCAACCCACAAGATTGCGAGAGAAGAAAATGCGGTGCTTCAAATTCGCCAAACACGCGCAACGCTTTCTCTCGGCTTTCGGCCTCATCTCTGGCCATTTCCAACCGCGAAGACATCGTCTGAGTGCCGGGGAATACCGTGCCCTTTTACAGACCCGATTCCAGACCTGGAATGAGGTCACCGAAACAAAAACTGCGACATAGCACTGTATTGTCTACTCCTCTGCTTCTGCTTCTTTTCTTTCCCTCGTCCTTCTTTTTTGCAAGCTCTTCCATTTTACAAATAAGTTGACAATGCCCGACGGAGATCTGCCGTGTGTTGCTCAATATTGTATACTGTGCTGGACAGAGAAATGCTCTGTGTCAAAGATAGAAGGAGGAAATGTTCTTATGGCAGAGCCTTTTGAGTATCTTTCTCATGCTCGCTTGGTTTACAAAGATGGCTATCGCTATGCCTACCTTGGGGAGGTGCCAGAGCCAGTCATCTATGGCGTGCAGGGAGCGTTGCGTGAGTATTATGGTGCCAAAGAGGGACCACCGATGGCCTCAACGCTCGATCATATTGTCGCAGCCGTCGCTGGTTGAATGTATGGCACTCTTGCCGGTGCCCTGTCAGGGCGCAAGATTCGTTTTGATCGCTCAGCCTATACCGCCAGCGTCGATGGGCGTATCGTAGGTATTGGCAAAACCATCCGCATCGAGTCGATCACTCTTCACTACGATCTCACCATTCCCCCTGAAGACCGCAAAGCGACAGAACGTGCTCTGCGTGTCCATCCAGAGGGCTGTCCCGCGCACCAAAGCGTGAAAGGCGCGATCAATATCACCTGGGATGCGCAGGTCCATGTCGGTGATGAGGTGATCTTGCTTGCCAATGAGGACGTGGTGGAATAAGCTCTTTTTCGCGCAAGCGGAAAAGAGTCGGAATGCAGCCCTTAATATCTCATGAGAAAAACCTGCGTCAATGCACGGCCAAACTTGCTTCTCAATTTGACCAAACCTATCTTCCATTTGCATCAGCGCAGGTTTGGAAAACGTCGCCGCGGCCTTTCCAACAGTGGTCAGCGGCAAAAAGGGTGCATTGCGTCATGGGAAACCTTACCCACTAGTAAGATTCTGGCGCTTTTTTTCTGCGAACGTTTCTGTGTCTGCAACAAGATCTCCGTAGGCTTCATACCTCTTCTGGTCATGCTCACTTGGGTGATTCCTCTTGTGCTAAGGGGAAGATATCTCATGAAGTAAATGGGTGGGAGTTGCCTCATCAGGAAGATCTCCCCAAAAACCATTGCTCGTTGGCTGTGGCTGGCGGAGACGGTGGTGCTCGGTGCTCTTCATCCGCGAGAGGAGATGATCTTATAGCCATGTGCTCTCGTAGGCAGATCCAGCCAGAGCCACGAGAAGGGTTTTAGGGATACTTGCTGAATCGCATTGACCATTACGCATTCGCTCCTTATAATATACGCATTGCATTACGGGAAATCGTACCCGATGGTGTGCTGCTCACGCCCTTTTTCCCTCGGATGTTCTGTCGCCTACAGGAAGGCCTCTGCCTGCGTCACACGTGTTCTGAAAACGCCCAATTGGCTCTTTCCCTTTGCACTAAGGAGTACGATATCTCATGAGGCAATGCGCCCCAGATAAAGCTTATGAACCAATCTTACCGCTAAAACTTTGCACTATTAGGAAATTTTGGTGTATTTTATATTTATATCGTAGCGAATGGTACGAAGACCTTCAAGGTAATAAGGCCGAGTTCAGTTATTTTATAGACAGTTCATTGGGAAAGTGACATAATGGCACATATTTTTGTTGGAGTCATTGTTCCAGGATCTACAGCATTTGAGAACGTTGAAGATACAGTAAAAAGACAGCTAGAGCCGTTCGGTGATGACTGGAAAGTCGAGCCATACAAAGTCTATTTAGATAAAGAGGAAATTAGTAACATAGCCAAAGATCATAATATTTCTCAGAAAGAGTTAGAAAAATGGTATGGGCGTCCGTTAGCTCTTGATGAACGAGGATCTTATTATAGTAGTACCTATAATTCTCAAGCAAAATGGGATTATTGGTGTATTGGAGGAAGTTGGGACGGGGTAGCAAGTAAAATGTCTCGTCATAACAATGATTATCGTGCAGATATCGAACTAGGACATTGTAGTTTAAAAGGCAACATGATTCGCATAGCGCAAGTAGAAACTATTCCTCAGTTTTTTGCTCTAGTCACACCAGATATACATTGGTATGAAATAGGCAGTGAAGGAGTGAAACTAGAATGTGGTGAGCAGGATAGAAGTGAGTGGGAAATCAAAACACAGCAGATTATAGAAACACATCGAAACGATATCTTAGTAGGAATTGATTGCCATTCTTAACACAGTCTAATAAGAAATAATTTATTTATGAAGGAAGCACAGGAAAAATAAAGGGCAGAGCTAGTACTCATTTATTTAAGCAAAGGCTAACCATGCCCAATAGTATGCTCGTGCTGCACCGGCTTTTTTTTCGAAGTGTTCCCTGCTCAAGATCGGCAAGAAGCGTCTCTTGCACCCTCCAGCAGCCAAAGGCTCGCAAATCGGGCTCGATATACGGAATGATCGTGGTTGATCTGCTCACGGAACGAACTGCTGAAACGCTTTCTCGTTGAATGGAATTTATCAGCCGGGATCTTTCAAGCGAGTATATGCGTGGAGCAACGGAAGGAGCCCCCAAAGGCACATCTGGTACTCGATCGGTGGCATATGCTGAAAAATGTCCGCAGGATCGTCCAACGTATGTGTGAGCCGGAACGGAGTCATGCCACCGATTCGCCAGCGATAAGAAGATACTGGTGCAATCATTTCGTATACTAGAAAACCACTCACATCCTGTTTGAGGTGCTTTCCCATTGTTCCCGCAGGATGGCGATTGCCAGATCAACCTCAGCGGACAAACGCTTCCAGGTACACTCGATGGAAAGACGTTGCTGATAGCCACCACGCTGGAGGGCTGAGAAAAATGGGCGAAAGCTTTCCCCATGCTGTCCGGGGGCCGCGCGTTCGGTCAGTTCAGCTACGTGAACATGGCTAAGGAGCGCTGCCCAGGGCAAGAGCGTCTCCGGGTCCTCGGCATTGCTCGCCATATGATAGGTGTCCGCCAGCAGCCCGATATGCGAAGCACCAGAGGCCGCCAGGCGAGATATCAGAGCGCCGCCTTCTGATACCGTATTCACTGTATTCGTCTCTGCGTAGCGCAACGGTTCCAGCACAATCTCGACACCATGTTCTCCTGCCCACTCGCTCCATTGAGCCAGGTGCTCCTCAAGCTGGCGGAGAGCCGCGTCGTGTCCATACCCCTTTGGACAGGCACGCGCGCCACCACTCCCAAAGACTATCACGCGGATGCCCACCTGTTCAGCCCTGCGCAGCGCTGTTTTTACATAGCGTTCTAAGCGCGCGGTATCGACCGGTCGTGTCGGCGTGGCGACCAGGGGAAGGTCTGCCGGCAAAAAGCTATTTGCAGCCTCGATAGCAATCGGTAACTTGCGCGCAGCCCGCCACACGTCCTCAAAGGCCGCCTGGGGCTGCTCTGGGAGCAAAAAACGCTGCACATGCTCCTCCAGATAATCAAAGGAGATGTGTTGAAGCGCCATAACCTCGGTAAATGAGGTATTTATCCCGAATCTCATCGTAGTGCTCCTTACCATTTAAAAAAAGAATGGACCTCAAAAACAGCATATTGTCCGATTGGCACCGTCACGGTACATGCATTCTGTGACGCTGTTTCAACCTTCTCCAGGTGTATATACATATCGTTATACATGTGTGTGCAGTGTTTTTGCAAGCTATGGGTGGCAGGATCACCTTTGTGGATGAGGTCAGCTTTCTCTGGAATTTGAATGTGCCGCATCGCATCACGGGAAATCGTACCTGATGGTATGCTGCTCACGCCCTTTTTCCTCGAATGTTTTGTCGTCTACAGGAAGGCCTCTGCCTGCTTCACACGTGTTCTGAAAATGCCCAGTTGGCTTGTTCCCTTTGCACTAAGGAGTACGATTTCCCGTGAGGCAATGCGCAGAACCCCATGCAAGATATCGCAGCAGCAGCTGATTGTTCACTTGGGCTCACCTATCGATACTTTGCGAGCAAAGAGGATCTGGTCCTGGAACTCTATCGCTGGTTAGCTGTCCAATTGGAAGAACTGGTACTCTTGCTGCCTGCCGCATCCATCGCTGACCGTTTTCACCACCTCATGCGCGCGTTGTTGGAGGTGATGGCACCGCATCGGCGAATCCGCTCTCGCGCGCCGGAGTTTTTGGCGCGGATGGGGCGGAGGTCCGCCGCCGCGCCCGAGCAAGCTATCTCATCTTAGTTTCCGGAGCCAGCGATGTCCCTCGCGCTTCACAAGTGGACATCTGGTCACGATGCTCTACGGGTTGCAACTGGCTCTGGTGCTGTTCTGGTTACAGGATCTGAGCAACGGGACACACCAAACCGAGGAACTCTTGCTGTTTGTTCATGAGCTGTTGAGGCGTCTCCGACCGTTCTTACGGCTACTCTGGGTTGCTCAAATAGTAGCTCGGTTGATCCAGATCGTTGGACCGCTGCTCGGACAGGGGAGCTGCCAGTGCCGAAGAGCGATCGTGGCATCCCGTAGGGATAGGTATGCTATGGTATAGGCTGCACTCGTACATCAGACACCAAGAAAATCCATTTCGGCTCCGTGGTCGTTGAGAAGAGGAAATTGCAGGTCGATGACTCTGCTCAAAGAGCACTAGGACGGAGTCGCAATTTTTTCCTTTGCGGCTCCACGTCCCCTATCTGAACGCGGGGTCCCATATAGGGGCGAAATGCGCGAGCGTGACATGAAGTGCAATCTCGCCTTGCTGAGTTTCTACTACTGATGATTACCAGTGAGCCTTTCAGGCTCATCGCTCACCATCAGCTCGCCGCAGAAAACTCGTGGCAGAAGATACTTTCTGCCACGAGTTGAAACTCTGCCATTCTAGCTTTTCTGTTCAGAGAATACAGGCAACAGCCGTAATGACAGGCGAAAACTCGCAACAGAAAAGTGAAATGGCAAAAATGGAGACTCGCTTTGCACTCGGTAGCAGCTTTGCGCATGTTACCCCATATACTCTTTTGCTCATTTCGAGCATTGTTCCATGAAGCTTTATTCCCTGCCCCTGATTTGATAAGAATCCTCTGTATACTGCATAAATTCTATAGGGTTGCCATCCGGATCGGTCACCCAAAACTGATACGTTTTTTCTATCCCCAAATGTATCTCTGATGTCACATTGATATTCTTTGCCAAGAGTTCTTCTCTTGCTTTATAAATGTCATCCACCTCAAATGATAGATGCAAATATCCAGTTTGACTCATAGTCGTCTCGTTATGGGGCATTTCGGCGGTTCCGGGGAACAATTCGATATATTGGTGTGGCGCAACTTCAAGATAAACCAACCATATATCATCTTTATGCGCATTCAGATATTCCGCATATTGTTGATATTCAGGATTGCTGTCAACAAATTCTGGAGAAGAAGCAAAAGAAGCAGCGGCTTCAGCGTTCATCAATGCAAACTTTCTTTTTAGCCCCAGACCTTTCTCATAGAATTCCAGCGATTTACTCAAATCAGATACCCGATAGGACACATGAGCAGTGTTTACAATTTTCATACGAATGGTCATTCCTTTCGTTTGCTACACTCAGACACAAAACCGAATGAAACTGAAGGTCTGAGCGAAATATGTTGGTAGAATCGAAGGAGAGGCAGCTGGCACACACTGGCCTTATTCGATATTTGCCTGTATCCACGCATAGTCTTCCGCCAGGCACTTGTCGTGCTCGTCATAGAAGCTCTCACGCTCAACGACCCAGAAAGCATCAAAGTCCTGCTCGTCAAGCGCCTTTTTGATTTCTCTCCAATCGATGTTGGATTCGGGTGCGCCCATTTTGCACTGGACATCCATACTGTTTCTGCTTGCCTCGGCCATCTCGCTGAGGTTTCCGAGAATCTTCTGACGCTCTTCAATAGGCAGTTCTTTCACATGCGCGAGAGCCGCCCACGGCTTTTCCTGATCGGTATGACGTGACTCCGGGACTCCACCGGGACCCATGACCTTGCTGTTTTCCTTGACATGGATGGAAATGATGCGGTTTTTGTATTTGCGGATGAAGTACGGCGGATACATGCCGCCGCTCATTGCCCAACCGCAGTCCAGCTGTAAGAAGCACCTGGTGCTGTTGTCGAGAAGATGCTCGAGAAGGGATTTGCCTTCGTCAAAATAGAATTCCTGGCTGTGGTTGTGATACCCGATCTTGATGCCATAGGGTTCTGCCATTTTGGCCATCTCATCGAGCTGATGCGCAACCTCGATCGCCTCAGCCTTGTTGCAGAAGGGTGTTCCTGCCCAGATAACGGCTTGGCCACCGAGAGCAGCCATCATTTTGACGATTTCCTCTGCCGGTTCAGCGTGAATGGAGGTGACCGCAAGGCCTGTTTCGTCCAGCCATTTTTTGATATCTTCGACATCGTTTTCAAGGTCAACAGAGAGCAGTTCAACGGTGTCAAAGCCAAGAGCCTTGATCGCCTTGAGTTTTTCAGGGAGTGTCGGGCCAAGGCCGAGAATGCTGGCTATTCCACCGAAAGCGTATGAGGTGATGCCAATTTTCATGAAATGTTCCTCCTTTGAAAAGACCGTTTTCAGATCAATAAACAATAATGCACCGGGTGCCACATGCCTACGGTCGGGAGGTCAGGACCAAAATCCCATCCATAACCGAATTGCGCCTTGCGCATCAATGTCCGCCAATTCCCTCCCAGCGCAGGCATCTCGTCCAGCAGCGGAAGGAATGGTGGTCCTTTCTTTAGAAGTATAGGTGGCTGATCGGCCATTGTCATGCATCCAACGATACATTTGATGGTCTTTCTCTTTAGAGAGAAATAACAATAAGAGCGGCAAAAATGCAAAAGGAGGTGCCCGTTCTTCTCAACTGGCTGCAGTTTTGGTTACCCAACAAGGGTGAACATCCTCTTGTTGGGTAACCAAAACTGCAGTGGGCGAAAGGGATGGATTTAGAGGAGAGCAAGCTCGCGAGCGCGGGCCACCGCTTGCGTACGATTGCTCACATGCAAGGCCGCGAGAATAGTGTTCACATGACGCTTCACTGTCCCAAGGGTAATGATGAGTTGGTTGGCGATCTCCTGATTGGAGGCGCCAGTACCCAGCAAAAGTAAGACTTCTCTTTCTCGCGGGCTCAGGATCTGCGCTCCTGCCCTCATACGTTCGCGCAGAAGCGCCAGTTGATCGGGTTGTGTTATGGATAGGGGGTTGAGACTAGCTGCGGCAAGAACGGACTGGAGAGACACGCTCAGCGTGGGCGAAGACGCAGCGCTTCTGCGCAGGAGCGGCTCAAGGAGCGGCAACTCGCGCATAACACTGCGCCGGTATCCTTCCAGGCGGACAGATTCCAGCACAGTGGAGAGAACATCCTGGGAGTGGGCATGTTCTCCGAGCCTCTCGTGGATCAAAGCCAGCAGCATCAAAAGCTCAAGGCTGTTTCCCGGACGAGTCTGGGCTTTGCCCTCCCGTAACAACTGCTGGAGTACGGGCAGCGCTGCTCGTAGCACCGTGCGTTGTGAACGACCATGAACCTGCATCAGTGCCAGGCGAAGCTGGACCAGATAGCCGCGCTGCTCGTGTCTTTCAGGGAGCGAGACCAGGGAGATTGGCTGCTGCTCCGTCCAGGTCAAAGCTTCCGTGAGTTGTCCCGCTTCCAATGAGATGACTGCCCGCTGCGCCGAGATTTGCGGCAGCAGGGTAGAGGCGCAAGGAAAAGGTTCAACCAGCCGGGCAAAATTGCGCAGGATCGCCTGGGCCCGCTGTGCATCGCCCTGCATACTGGCTATTTCGGCCAGGGTGCTGACCCCCTGCAAGAGAATCTCCTGCTGGATCAGAGGGAGCATTTTATAGAACTGCTTACTAATGTATTGCCAGGCTGTATCGGTGCGGTTGGGAGAGGCAAATACCTCTCGCAAGATCTGGTATCCACGAGACAGGATCTCCTCAGCCTCTTTGATATTGTTCTGTTCCCAGCGCAAATACCCCAGGCCGAAGGAGAATATAATGTTCAGTGACGCATCTGCAAAAACCTGTTGCTGCTGCTCGATCAACTGTGCCGCACGCTCATAGAGAGCCTGCGCGCGCCGGAGCTTGCCCTGTTGTTGGCAAGAGAAAGCGCTCTGGACCAGGCGATACAGCGTTGCGAGAAAACGAAACTCTTTCAGCATTGCGTTCTCGCGCGAGGGCTCCCCTGAACGCGCCGGGCTATCCGGTTTCGTCTTTTGCATCTGCAATAACGAGCATAGGAAGCGTGCAACGGTCTGCTTCTCAGGGAGGGCGGAAAGGAGCCGGACGGCCTGTTGCTCCCAGAAGAGGCTCCGCGCCAGATCGCCCTGGCAGATCGCCAGAAAACCGCGCAAGAAAGCGGTTTCGCCCAGGCGAGTCTCCTGCTCCACCATATTCTCCTCCATCTCATACACGGAGCGCTCGATGATCTCCAGGCGCGCATCCGCCGCGGTAAACTGATAGGTGATCAGCAGGAGCGACGCATAGTGCAGGTGGAGTTCTGGATATTCCAGCAGCAGCGTTTCCGGCAGGATGCGCACCCACTCCAACATCGTCTGGAGGGGCACTTCCTGGGAAAGTTCATCCTTCTCGGGTAGAATGAGGTGCAGCGCCTGGCGTGTATCAGGAATAGCCAGAGCGTGCCGCACCGCTTCCGGGATGAGCATCTGCCGGGCATACCATGTACAGGCGCGCCGGTGCAGTTCCGGCACCAGTTCTGGCCTGCTTTGCCGCAGCCGTGCAGAGAGCATCTCAGCAAAAAGCGGATGATATCGATACCAGCGGCGTTCTTCGTCCAACGGGTACAAGAAGAGTCTGGCCTCTTCGAGCGCCTCCAGGGTCTCCTGTCCATGCGATTGGCCCGTCACCGCCTCACAGAGGGAGGCATGCAACCGCGAGAGCAGGCTGGTCTGCACCAGAAACGCCTCCCACTCAGGTGGCTGGTGCGCCAGGATCTCTTCAAAAAGATAGCGGTAGACAAAGCGATGCTGTCCGGTAAAGGCATGGAGAACTTCCCCCATGCCTGTGTGTTTCTGGAGCAGCAGGGCCGCCAATTGCACCCCCGCGACCCATCCTTCGGTACGTTGTTCCAGCAGATGCACCTCCTCGTCACGCAGGGGCCGTTGCATCAATTCGCTGAAATAGCGGGTGATTTCTTGCGCGTTGAAGCGGAGATCACCCTCGTCAATCTCAAAAAGCTGCCGGTTGACCCGCAAGCGTCCGAGCGTCAGGGGTGGAGTCGTTCTGCTGCTCACCAGCACATGGATCTGTGGCGGCAGATGGGACAACAGGTAATCCAGCGCGTTATGGAGATCGCGTGAGGTGATCAGTTGATAATCATCCAAAACCAGCAGGCAGGCAGGCAAGGAGGCCAAGTCATGGGAAAGCACGGGTAAAACGGTTTCCCACGCCGCGAGCGGTTGTCGCTGGAGCTGTGCGGTGGCAGTCAACCCCAATGCTGGCTCAATCCGCTGGAACGCGGCAATCAGAGCGCTCAGAAAGCGAGACCCCTCGTTATCCTCAGTCTCACACGTCAGCCAGGCGACCAGATGGTGATACTCGGCCAGCCATTGTGCCAGGAGCGTCGTTTTGCCAAAACCAGCGGCAGCAGAGAGGATCGTCAGGGGGTACGTCGTGCCTTGCTCTAAAAGCGTCAACAGGCGTTCACGCCTGATCAGAGGATGCTGGAGCGATGGGAGCGAAAGCCTGGTGGTGAGAAAGAGGGGCGCATCTGCTGCCACCAGAGACGCGAAGGGCGTCTGCTGGAATGCTGTGGATTTTTCCGCATGGGTGGCAGAAACAAACTGCATGGCAAAGGGAACAGAAGAGCGCTGTGCAGGTGCTACTTCACCATCTCGTACCTGCTGCAATTGTTGTGCCACCTCTTCCAGACGCCCGATAGTCAGGGCACAAGAACGGCCAAGATACTTTTTCACGACTTTCTGGGCACGGTGACGATAGGCATACCAGTAACTGCCCCCGCGCCGTCGCCGCTCCTGGTAAACGGTCATCGCTCCATGTTTGCCCTGAAACGTAAAAGAGGAACAAGCGGCAAGCCAGTCAAACCATTCCTGGCTTCCCGGCTCAAAGCTGAGCAGGTGTCTGCGCTGATCCTGGTAGATCTCATAGGCCGCGCGTTCTGAACACCAGATGACACCACAATCAGCAGATTTGGACATAGCTCCCTCTCCTTATATGTTAAGATTTTGGTAAGCCCTCTTACGTAAGGGCTAAGCAGGGCTGAGCCTGCTCGATAAATACTGCCGGGGAAAGTCTTCTTTCTCAAGTGCATTGCCTCAGGAAAATCTTCCTCTGTTGCGGCTTTGTCGCCCTTCCTTTCCCGGCTGTTATTACCCTTGCGATGAGGCCACAAGCGTGATGAGGCTCCCGGGCTCAACCAGTATTTTAAGCGCTCTCCTCATGACAAAAGGATGAGAGCTGTGAGGCAAGCAGAGGCGCATCTGTCATGCTGTTTGTCAGGATGCCAACGCTATCGCCAAGAAAATGCGATTCTTGCGATATGATCGCCGGAGGGAGGTACATGAGAGAGGCGTTCTCTCAGAGAAGGAGCTGTCGTATCGGGGAGACGCGAGAGCACTAGTACTACAGTGCCACTTAGCATATGAGATGGCTCTTGGAGCGCCTTCACCCATTTACTGATATGGATCGCCGATTGGCCTCTCAAGCTGTGTTACTTCGCTTTTTTCGTTGTAAGTGGCACTGTAGTACTACACCACGTGTCATGAGAAATAGAGCGAGGTTAGCCTGGTGTGGCATCCTCCTCCTCGATTTTCTGTACGCGCCCAACCTGTCCATCGACCAGTCGCACCTTGATCCCATGTGGGTGAGAAGCGGAGTTGGTCAGAATGTCCTTGACGATGCCTCGGGTCAGTTTTCCTGTTCGCTGGTCTTGCTTGAGGACGATTGACACAGTGATGCCTGAACGGATATGTTGACGGATGCGTCCATCTGGCATGCAGTTGCGCTTTCTATTGCCATCCCTGGTGAAGGGATGTCTCTTTTCCCAGAGCGGATTTCACGTATTTCCTGATGTTCACCATCACACGTTGGATGGAACGGGACGCCACCATCCAGATCAACACCCTTTCCCTTCATGAGTCCCTTTTTTCTGTTGCATTCAGGAGAGACAACGGGAGCCGCTGGCTATGACAGTGCGGCAGGGGAAAGCTTCTGCGGGCTCGCTTTTGAGCGAATGGATAGACCCGTTCCACGTATTGTACTCCTCAAGAGGTGCGACTGTCCATCTTTTGCATCGCACTGCGCCACGAGGAATCGGGCCTCTGCTGCTTGTGATGAATCAGGATTATTATAGAGGGGCGAATTGACGCTCGTCTTCTTATATACGCAATATACGCATTGCATTACGGGAAATCGTACCCGATGGTGTGCTGCTCACGCCCTTTTTCCTCGAATGCATTGTCTTCTACAGGGAGGCCTCTGCCTGCTTTGCACGTGTTCTGGAAATGCCCAGTTGGCTTGTTCACCTTGCACGGAGGAGTACGATATCTCATGAGGCAATGTGCTGGCGATTGCGCGCAGATTGAAGCAAGCATCGACTCTTCAGCTTTGGCACATGTACGAGTGTGAATTGAGATCTGTTATCCGCATATACCTGATCTACACAACATGAACTATTTAATGAAACAAATATTATTGTTAATAAGGAATAAAACAGGATGGGAAAAGGCACCAGACGCATACGCATATTTGTGAAACGCTACATCAATCCAATTCTACGCCACCTTGCTATGGGTAAGCACGGACCTTTTGCGCTCTTACGCCATGTTGGCCGTAACAGCGGGAAAGCTTATGAGACACCGATCATGCTCTGGCACGTGAAAGATGGTTTTGTGATTATGCTCACTTATGGTCCACACGTCGACTGGTTACGCAATCTCCAGGCAGCTGGCCAGGGAAGCTTGCTCTTGCACAACCAGGAATATCACTTTCAAAAGCCCGCATTGATCGATAAAAAAGCTGGCTTTGCAGCCCTGCCATCACCCATCAGGCAAATCCTACAACTACTCGGCGCTCAGTACTTCGTGAAGCTTCCAAAAAGTCTATAGAAAAATCAAAAACGAGAAAGTTGCGGCAAGAAAATTCTATGTGATAGCATTCTAGGATAGAAGAGACTTTTCTAGTGAAAGGTGACAATAAGCTATGACGGCTCGCTTCCCCATTGGTACCGCTATCTTTCCCCCTACAGCACAGAAGGTGATTAACTCGATCAAACTTGCTGAGGAAATGGATGTTCCGATGATCTGGGTACCCTCCTGGCCGATTGGTCCCGATGGTTTCCATATCGTGACGGCGGCAGCAACCCAGACCTCGAATATCGGACTGGCTACAGGTATTACCATCAGCTATCCACGGCACCCGCTCACTGTGGCGAATGAGGCCCTGGTGATGGCAGAGCTAGCCCCGCAACGTTTCCGCCTGGGTATCGGTGCCAGCCACAAGACAGCGATCGAAGGAATTTATGGTCTGGACTTTGCGAAGCCCATCGGATATCTACGCGAATATATCACGATTCTACGCAATTTCCTCTGGGAGGGCCATGTCGATTTTAGCGGCGAGTACTATAACGTGCACGCCGCGCTCCCCCCGATGATCGAGCCACCACGCATTCCCATCGTCCTGGCGGCCGTCCGCCGTAATATGTTGCGCCTGGCCGGTGAAGTCTCCGACGGTGCTCTCGCTATCTGGTCGCCGCTACCATACATACAAAACGTCGCTTTGCCTGCCTTAGAAGAGGGTGCACGTAGCGTCAATCGACCGCGACCACGCATGATCGCCAACTTCACAATCATGCTTGAGCACGATTTCGGCGTTGTTCGTCAACATGCCCAGGCCGCCTTCAACGTCTACAGAAACTTTCCTACCTATGCGAAACTCTTTCAAGAGGCGGGGTTCCCACTCAAGAGTGACGGTCAACTCTCGGACGAGCTGATTCATGAGCTCTATTTCTACGGCGATGAGGATACCATCCGTGCACGCCTGTATGCGATGTACGAGGGGGGCGTCGATGAGCTCCTGGTGGCCATCAGTCCCGTGAACGATCCTGTCCAGGAACAAAAAAGGCTCTTCGAGATCATCGCGAGCATCAACAAAGCCTAGCCTTAGGCGCACAACTCCCTCTACCAACCCAGTAACATTTTGCACCTGTAACCGCTTTTCTACTCATAAAAAAGAAGATGAAAGTGTAGGTGGAATGTTGCTGGGGGTTCTGTCAGAACTCAAACTCCATGTGGCGCAGAGATCGCGTTTCTGCTATGCTGATCTCATCATTCTGATGGAACGAGGAACATTGACCTGTGAACTGTCCCCATTGTGCAGCAACAATGACCAAGAAACGAGCAAAGAAAACCAAGCCTGGCTATGCAATATTCTTCTGTCCCAATTGCCAATGCCTCTTCAATGAACGAACTGGCACTCCCTTTAACTATCTGGAATTCCCCACGGACATCGTTCTCCTCGCAGTCTTGTGGAGGTTGCGCTATAAGCTGAGCCTGCGTGACGTCGCCGAAATGTTTCTCGAACGTGGCTTTGCTTTCACCCATGAGGCGATTCGAGACTGGGAAGAGAGATTTGCTCCTTTGATCGCAGATCAACTGCGGATCAAACGACATGGGCAAGCAGGAAGATCCTGGTACGTTGATGGTAATTAAGGTGAAGAGCGGTTCTTCACCTTAATTACCAGTTGATGAGACGTATCTCAAAGGTGGTGGAAAGTGGTGCTATCTCTACCGAGCCATTGATGGGGATGGCAATCTGGTGGATTCGCGGCTGAGTGAAAAGCGAGACATGGAGGCGGCCAAACAGTTCTTCGAGCAAGCTCTTACGGGGGTTGGCCACGCTCCAGCGTCGGTTACCACCGACGGACATCGCTCCTATCCACGCGCAGTACGCGAGACCCTGGGAAAGGAAGTTGTACACCGAACGAATGTGTACTTGAATAACCGCATCGAACAAGACCATCGGGGTATCAAACAGCAATACTATTCCATGCATGGCTTGGGGAGTTTTGCATCAGCGGCGCGCTTCTGTCGTGCATTTGATGAATTAGGCTCCTATTTCCGTCCGCACTGCATGATGGGAAAATCGATCTCGCTCTCCGAAAAGAGACGGGTTTTCCTCAATCAACTTGTCGCATTGCAAGTACTGCTACAAGCAGCCTCATAGCAAGAGAAATCAAGCAATCAGCATTCCATGGGACTTTGATACGCTTCTGTGTTCTCAATTCTGACAGAACCCTTAAGTACAGTTAGCCAGCCACTGCATTGTCCCTGGAATGTCTAGCATATCCTGAATATAAGCTTTCTCCAGCAGAGCACGTGGAGCAAGGTAATCATATTTCCCTTGCCAGAGCTGAAAATCTTTCATCTTCTGTACCAGGCCTCTCACCAGTTCAGGTACCTGTGTACTTAACTCTCTAAACTCCTTGCGTACATCCTCTGTATTCCCGTTGTATCTTATCTCTATATAATACATATGGTTGAGATGATTCGGGAACCAACCTTTGTGCACAAAAATATCCATGAGTGTTTTGTGGATGCGCCATCCTGTCCAGGGAAATACGACAAAGTGCCCACTGCCACGCTTGACCACATTGCTTTGCAGCCACTTCGAATGTGTGGCCAGCTGACGTGCCAGGGTAAGGCGTTCGCAAGCCAATGGAGAAAGGTATTCATATACCTTCTCCTCTCGCAGCACCTGACGTAGCCGGAGCATGATATGTTCGTGTAAGCGTATGTTACTACGTGTCATCCAATTAGGCTTGACGACACCTTTAGCCCGCTCAACATGCACTGTTTTCTTGCGCTCATCAACGGAGAAGACACGCCATGCGTAGCCTGCCAGGCCAATGATGCTATCGATTGCTGGTAATTCCTGAATCGTGCCTACCTCTTGTGCTCCAGCCAGGACGCGATAATCCTGCGTGTTGGCAAAGATAGCATAGAAGTGATAATGGTTTGCTAATTGAGCCCCTTTCATACCTACGATGAGTGTGCCCTCTTCCATGCGTGCCAGATGATCAAGCGCCAGGAGCTGCTGCAGAAAAAGGCGGTATTCACCTAAGGTGATAGTTTGAAACGGTGTGAGTTTCAGGATTGCTTGAGCCAGTTGTGCTGGTAATAGTTCTGTTTGCGCGAGCACGACACTCATGGTCTGCTGGTAGAGCAAACTGAGCGGCATGCTCAGAAGCTCTGGTGGTTCGATCCAGCGTTCTTCTAAGTAGACCTGAATGATTGCTATCGTTTGAAGGAAATTCCATGGGATTTGGGCCAGTTCTGTTGGCTGTTGATGTTCTTTGGGCATGTATTCAAGGGTATAGAAACACATACGTGATGGTTTGCCACGCCTTCCAGAACGTCCCAGTCGTTGTACAAAACTGGATGTGGTATGGGGAGCATCAACCTGCATAGTGAGATCGAGGTGCCCAATATCAATGCCCAACTCTAGGGAGGCTGTGGCAATTGCGCAGGATTGCTGATTGTTTTCGCGCATCTGTGTTTCGGTAATTTCGCGCAAATCAGCAGCTATGCTGCTGTGATGCACAAAATACCAATCCTGGCCTGGACGTTGTTCCGCGAGACGTTGGCGCAGTTCTGATGCAATACGTTCAGCCTTATTACGTCGATTGGTGAATATGAGCGTTTTCTGGTACCGCATGGTCATGGTAAAGAGGTCATCATAGTAATCGGTGATCTCTTGCTGCAATGCTACACGTTCATCTATGGGGGGAGTCGGCTCTCGTTCACCTTCTTCTTCGAGCGTATCTCTGGTGGCTGGCACCTGGCGACCACCTATCGCCTCGGGCGCCATAGATGCGTTGTACCCTTGCGTTTCGGCGGCGATCACAAAATGATTAACGCGCAACTGTATCTCTCGCTCTTGTGTTGACTCCTTCACGAGACGGGCTCGCGTTTGAAAGAGTGTACTGCTTTCCAGCCATTGTAAGGCGACATCGATATCCCCAATGGTGGCAGATAATCCTATACGGCGTATAGGGCGACGAACGACTCGTTCCAGGCGTTGGAGATGACAAAGCACCTGCTGACCACGTTCTGTTCCAAGAAAGGCATGCATTTCATCGATAATGACAAAGCGTAAATCGCGAAAGATGGTCCGTAATTCCCCTGCACGATTTATAAATAACGCTTCCATAGATTCGGGGGTAATCTGCAAGATACCGCGTGGTTTTTGGACAAAGCGCTTCTTCTGATGCTGGGAGATATCCCCATGCCAGCCTTGAATGGGGATATCATCCTTGTCTTTCAAAAGCGCTTGAACACGCTCAAATTGATCATTAATGAGGGCCTTTAGTGGACCTATGTAGAGTACACCGACTGATTCTGCCGGTGACTCGTCTAGTTGTGTGAGCACAGGAAGCATCGCGGCCTCCGTTTTGCCACTGGCCGTACCACTCATGATCAGTATATGATCACTTGTATCCAGAATTGCGGGAATCGCCTTCTTTTGGATGTCGCGCAGATCTGCCCAGCGGTTTCGGTAAATAAAGGCTTGAATAAATGGCGCTAAACGTTCAAAAGGATCTTGCTCGTTCATAGCGTAAATCCAGCGAAAGATGAGTCATCATCATCAAAGATTTCGTTCTGTGGTGTTAATTCATCTGGATTTGATTGCTGAAGTGAAACGGCAAATTCGCGTTTGTGAATAATATCTGAGAAGGTTGCGGCACTATCACGTCGCATCATTTCCATGACGGCAATCAGGTCACGGGCTATCTCTCGTGGTGTTAGTTGCTTGCTTGCTCCAATCTGGGCTGTAATCACGGCCATAAATTGTTGTAGATCATTATCCGTGATTGTTGTCGTGTAGCGGTAGTGTTGCGCATGAATATTGCGTAGCCTTTGCAGGAGGACAAAGAGTTCCTCATTGGTGAGGGTATCCAAACGTATAATCGGTCCAGCAAATGAGCGTCGTCCTTGCTGGGTAAACTGACTCTCCTGCAAACGAGAACGTAGTGCTTCATAACTGTAGAGACCACGTTTAGGATCTTCTACCAACTGAGGTGTACCGCTGAAAATCATGCCAAGGTATTGAGCAACACCCTGGTTAATATCGTTGAACAGGGTCAGAAACTGCTCATAATTATTGTTGCGCGATGTGGCGTTGCTGATTTTATAGAGATTGACGGCTTCGTCGAAGAAGATCACCAGGCCTTTATACCCAATTTGCTGAAAGAACGCGGCAAAGAGCTTGAGATAATTATACCAATTGCCATCTGTAATCATTGATCGGACTTCCAGATCAGCGCGCACCTCGGCGAGTACTTGATATTCACCGCGCAACCAACGTATCGCCTGCTCCATTTTTCCTTCGTCACCAACCTGGTATGCCCGCCAGTAGAGAGAAAGGACGCGTGCAAAGTCAAAGCTGTTGGTGAGAGCGCTAATCGAACGAAGTGTCTCCTGTACCTTCTGCTCAACCAATAATGGAAAATATGGGGCATCAGGTGCTATATTGGTTTCTTGCATGACCTTGTGTTGGACATCATTCATCCAACGTTCGAGGAGTGGGGCAAAGGCACCACCTTCAGGACGTGTGCGGATCGCCATATTCTTGAGTAGTTCACGGTACAGACTCAGGCCCTGTCCCTTCGTTCCAGTTAAACGCCGCTCAGCACTCAGGTCGGCGTCCGCAACCACGAAATCGCGTTGGAGGGCATAGTTACGGATGACCTGTAGCATAAAGCTTTTTCCCGACCCATACGGACCCACCACCATACGAAAGCTTGCCCCTCCCTGTGTCGTTCGATAATCCAGGTCATCGAGCAGTGCTTCAATCTCTGCACTACGCCCAACCACTACATGCTCAAGGCCAATACGTGGCGTCACGCCATTACTAAATGCCTGTAGAATCGCGCTACTATGACGCGGTGAAATTTTACGTTCGGACATGAAAATGTTTACCTACCTTTAGAAGAAAGATACCAACGAACCAGACTTTCGGCTGTCCCATGAAGATGCTCAAAAATAGTGTTATCCTCAGGATCAATCAGTAAATCGCTCAGTTGTTCATCGACAGGTGCATTGATCTCGTCTATAAACTGCGATAACGGACGGTGATATTTGCGTACCGCTGTTGCTAATTCGGCTGACTGCCCCTGATACAGAAGTGCCAGAATCTCCCAATGTTCAGTTTTCCACTGCGACACAATGAGCTGCCACTCCTCATCTACTTCTGATATACTTGCATTGCCCTTATCTACCCCTATTGCGGCATCACTCTCATTGACTGCGGGAGGAATAGTTACTGTTTCTAACTGTGGCTGCGTGCTTCCTCGTTCCTCTTCTTCAGCCTCAATAGTCAAGCGTTCCTGTAATCGCTTAGACTCTTCTTGTAATCGAGCAATAGCTTCCATATCGAGAGAAACTTCAGGTTGGGCTCCTGCTGATGATGGCGCTTTGGTAGCAGATCCCGGTTCAGGTTGGGCTCCTGCTGATGATGGCGCTTTGGTAGCAGATCCCGGTTCAGGTTGGACTCCTGCTGATGATGGCGCTTTGGTAGCAGATCCCGGTTCAGGTTGGACTCCTGTTGGTGCAGGCGTTTTGGTAGCAACTTTTGGTTCAGGTTGAACTTTAAATGGAGCTTCTGCTGCTGGAGGAACATTTGTAGGAGATGCTGGCCGTGATTGAACCTCAGGTTTGACTGCCGTCCCAAACACATTTTTTATGTTCTCGGTGAGAGGTTGGTTGAAAGTGTTTCGTCCTGGTAGAGGAGTGACTTCTCTCTTGGCTGCTTCGATTGCCTGTGCGAAGATATCCCATGCTTTATCTACGTTGTCATTTAAGGTCGTACTCCACTTTGTGAATTTGCTGGTGCCAAAATCTTTCAATGTAGGAACAGATCCACGAGCCTCTTCTAATTGCACATACCACGAGCTGAGATTGGCAAGCTTATTCAAATTGTAATAGGTAGCTCCTGCAAATTTTCCAGTACCGGGGAATTGTTGGATTGTGCCTGCTCCTGGCCGGGGCATTGCCCTGCCATTTGTGGTGTTGAGTGCCTCATACACCGCGGACACGAATTTGGCGCTATCAAGCGGTAAAATAGCAACGCGTCGAGGTTCGATAGGAGATGGCTGCTGTATGGCTCCGTACAACTTACTTATATCACCACCAAACCAATGATTGGTTGCCATTTCTGCATCGGTGATAAATCGTTTGGTTGCAGTTGGAGTTCTTTCTGGTTTAGAAATAAGTTGATAAACATGTATAACCTCTCCCATTTCTGTGTGAAACCTTTGCTGCAGATAGTAATCCAAATATCTCTCAGCCCATTGGCGGCGATAGCTTGAAACGATATCTCGTAATTTTTCAAATCCTTCTCGACGTCGACCTGAAGCCATGATGCTGCCAGGTATATTTCCCTGCCGCCCTGTTATTTCTTTCATAAATGGTTGCGGTTGAGGAAGATTGGCATCAGCTCTTTTTAGCTCTTCAAAAAGGCGTTCATCGACAGGTGTCCCCATATCTTTCAGCATTTGTATTTTTTTCTGATAGTATACTGTCAGTTCGCTCAGAGCAGCACGGCTAGACGGACCTTCGGTATTGAACCATACCGTAAGGGCGCAACCATGCCAGAACTCTAATGCAACGCCAAAAGTATCTGCCAACTGCTTATGTGGGAAGGGTTCACTCACAATGCGTTCAGGCCAACGGGCGAGCAACTTTGTTCCCCAGAGTTGATCAATTTCGGTTAATAGGTGTGTAGGCAACAGTTTCTTATAGATTTGAGCTTGATATGGTGTTTGGTTTTGAGAACGAGGAGTAAAGTTAAAATGGGCATAATCTTCGACCAGTCCCCACAGTGGTTTCATACCTGCTTTCTGGCGTGCATGAATACCATCCAGGTACAGCCAGTATAACCTTAAAACAGCGATGCGATTTGAGACCTCTGTTGACTGCTGATACGCGATCTGTGCTTGTGTATTTGTTTGCCTGATTTCCTGGTGGGCTGCGGGTTTGGATGGAGCTGGCACTTCTGCCGACGATACTGACGTTTTCGTGAATGCAATGTGTGATGGCCCTTGGTTCTTGACTGTCAGATTTTTTTGTATTTGTTCTGAACTCTGGTGTATTTCTGCGATCTTTTTTTGATTTAGCTCAATTGTTCTGCGCTGGGAGGCTCCCCCTGGCGTTGCCTTTGGGGATACTGATGGTGCAGTAGTATTCTGGACAACCGCATTTTTGTTCAGTGTTGTATTACTATTGTCGTGTTGAGGATCAAACAGATAAAGCTCACAAAATTGTTTATGGTGTTGCTCCGGTAGATGTAGTATCTGCATCATAGATGGCTTTACGACATGTTTTGAAGTAACCGAAATAAGCGCCCAACCCCATTTTAAAGAAAAGAGCTGCCTAGCTTGCGCGCTGCCGTCGTGCAACTGCTCTACGTCTTGAAATATCACCAGTGTCCAGGCACGTAAAAGCAGTGCAGGTTGGTCGCGCAAGGTGATCAGGGATGCTGCTGTTATATAGCTACTCACCGTGGAGGTTCTCAGGGCACGCGTTACTGCTCCTTTCTGTCTCGATGATGTGAGCCAGAGAATGCGTGCCTGTCGGTTTGCTTGCAATAACTTCTCACAGGCTTTAATAAACACTGGTATAACCAGGGATGATTCACCAACAATACCACCCGGTATGCCGTGGTGATGTAACTGTTCAAGGGCTGAGTGCCCTCGTTCAGTTGGTATTGTGCCAAGAGGCCGAATGGTTCGCGCATCTGGCTGCAGATCCGTGCGTGTTATGCGCTGAGTACCAAATCCCATAACTTCTTCCCATCGTATCTCTTTTGCCTCTAGCTGTCCTTTAATCGTCGTAAAGAGATTCTGTGAAGGCTGAGGCCACTCAAACCATACACCATCTTGTTGTACAAAACGTTGGTTTTGCTGATATGCACTCAAGAAGGCATCCATCTGTAGTGATTTTTGTTGGTAGTGATATGACCCCGTAATGAAATATTTACCAATTCCATTCTCACCATATCTGTGGGAGAGTGACAAGGTCGGTTGTAGCATCGCAATTGAAACAATGGGGTGAGTCTGCTTAATTTTTGCAACCAGATCTTCGCTGATCTGATGATGACGCCGCATAACAGGTAAATTTTCGACAATAAAAATGGGTATTGCCATTCCTCGGAGTGTAACTGGTGCGTTACTTCGTAAGAGGTGCAGCAGGATTGAAGTAACCAACTGCCGGGGAAAATGAATGACGGTTTGTTGCGCCAATAATGCGTCACCTTGCTGGGGTTGCAGAATTGTAGAGCGCAGTTGAGGGTAATTGCATTGGACTTCCAGTTTGAGCTCTTGGCTTCGTATGTCTAAAACGTTTACCTGTGGGGCAAAATCGGTAATAAGTTGAAAATCGGCACGCATGGGCAAATATTCTTGTAGAGAAGGAATCACTGAATGCAATAATGTATCGGCTTGCTGGATAGGCATGGTCAGATTATCAAAGAGTGCATACGTATCCTGAGATGGATTATTCTTAAGAGACCATATTTTTGTGCCTTTTTGGAACCAGCCCATGCCCAGATAACGATCTATGCCCTCACACTTGCCTTCGATCCGCTCCAAAGACGTATTAAGGGTCCAAATCAGCGCAAAATCCTGTGGCTGAGCGACTTCCTCTAACGCTTCCAGTTCGGATGCATTGATCACGAGTTTTTTTGAAATCAATGGCGCCAGGCCCTGCCACAATGCTTTCGCCACCGGATACGGTTGAGGACCATCAGCAATATGATGATCATCGATCCATTGCACGAGAGGCTCTGGTAATACACGGCTCAACTGTGAAGCTTGCCAATCTTCTTTGATGTGGTCTTTCTTATAGAGTTGAACTTCGATTCCGCCATCAACGACCACAAATTTGACTACAAACGGAGTGAGCCAGGGTAATAAAAAAGATTTTAGAGAAGAGTGTTTTGTTTTCATTTTTATAATCCGCTAGAAGGGCTTACACTTTTAATAACCGCTTCAAGGTATTCTGGTCTGGATGCCATTCAATGAATATTCTTTTTGAGAAATTGATAGTAATTTTTATCGTTCAAGCACCAAACCACCCACAGTATGATGTTCCTAATGTCAAGACACTAAAAGCGGAGGTTTCAGGGTGTCCTTTCTCTGGTAAAGTAAATCTCTGCTGAGTCAGTAACCGAGAGTCTGATGAGCGCGTCGCTTATTGTATAATCGCAGGTATTCCGCGAGCTCCGATGAGTCTGACGAAAGCTCTCATATTGTTTCAAACAGACCTCCTCATATTTAAGCGTTCTCCATAGGCATTGTGTGAAAATGTTATTCAGCCTCAATCTCGACTATCCATACTAATACGTGTCTTTGTGTTGTCTCTTCCATCACGAAAGGTACGTGAAGTGTTTGATCGAGCTCTCATTGGTATGAGTGCCAAATTCTGCGGCAATTTAGAAGAAGGATTTCTTCTCTCTCAGAATTTCTCAGATGACTTTGGCTTTAAACTCAGTTGTGTAGGTCTTCCTTATTGTTGTTATCTCTTCTTCTTCCCACCTTCAAACCTCTGAACTTTTTGTCTTATTCTAATAGGATTATTGTAATTAAAGTAACCTCTGCCGTCAAGACGCATTGCCTTACGGGAAATCGTACCCGATGGTGTGCTGTTTATGCCCTTTTTCCTCGAATGTTTTGTCGCCTCCAGGAAGGCCTCTGCCTGCTTCACACGTGTTCTGAAAATGCCCAGTTGGCTTGTTCCCTTTGCACTGAGGAGTACGATATCTCATGAGGCAATGCGCCGTTCGGAGGGGGGCCAATGGAAAAGGGAGCATCATGCACCTTGCCAGTGGCCTACCCTACATTTATGCGGGTGGAGTGTCAAGAGGCCATTAATTATTGTTCTTATAAGGATCTATTCAGCCACCGGCATATGTACAGGCGTAAAGAGCAAGCCCAGCTGGTGAAGATGCCCATTCTTTCGGCTCAAAGGTCTCTCTGGGTCCGGATGGATGGAAGAAAAATGGGCGACGATTCGTTCCAACGCGATCTTTGATTCCAGGCGCGCCAGGGGTGCTCCCAGACAGACATGAATGCCATAGCCAAAGGTCATATGAGGATTGGGCGTACGCCTGATATCAAATTGTTCGGCATGAGGAAAATATTCCTCCTCGAAATGGGCCGCTCCAACCCAGGACACAATCATCTCACCTGCTTTGATCTCGTGCCCATCCAGTACAAGATCCTCACGCGCGGTACGTCGCAGGCTGATCTCTGAGAAATCATAGCGCAATGTCTCTTCAAGAGCACCAGGGATCAATGACGGGTCGGCCCGCAAGGCTTCGTATATCTCCGGGTGCTGGCTAAAACGATCGAGAGCATAGCTCAGCAGCATGGTAGTGGTTACATTCCCAGCCATCATCATTTCCAGGCACATAAAGAGAATTTCCTCGCGTGTCAGACGCGCGCCATCCTCTTCAGCCGCTAGGAGCGAACTCATAAGGTCTGTCTGTGGGTCAGCTTTTCGCTCTTCTAGCAGGTCAGAGAAGTAATGAAAAAGCTCGTTGTTATCTGGATGCGCTCCTTTTGTGAACTGATCAAGTAACTGATAAGACCACACGCGAAAGCGCTCCTGATCTTTTGCCGGCAAGCCCAGCATCTCTGCAATGACCCGCACAGGCAAGGGGTAGGTCAAACCAGTCATCACCTCCATTTTTCCGATGGCCAACGCGGGTTCTAATAAGCTATCGATAATCTCGACCAGGCGGGGCGTAAGTTCTTCAATACTGCGGGGCGTAAAGGCTTTGGAGACCAGCGAACGTAGCTGGCGATGGCGTGGAGGTTCTGATTTTCCTAAGGTACTGGGAAAATTTTCCGGTAAGGTCTTTTTCACCGAATAGTCCGCATGATCCAATAAAACTCTCTGCACATCTTTGTAGCGGAAAACTTCCCATACCTGGAGATCCTGGTTATAATGGACTGGCTGATTCTCGCGCATTTCTCGATACCAGGCGATGCGCGACTCTACTGAATCACCTATCTTTTGTTGCATCATATTTCTTGGTAACTCGGATTTGTCCTGAATAGCCATGTGTATTCCCTCCTGCTTTTCATTCGTTTCTTCAGGTACAGCAAGTATGCACGCATAATCGTATTATAGCACATTTTCCCAAAATGCATGTATTGAATGGCTCTTATGCAACCTTGGAACATCATGCGCAGCAGGCCACTGAGAAGAACTAAATGGGGAATCGAGTTGTCTGGCAGAGAAAAAAGGAGGAAGATCTTTTCATGAGAAACGTCGTAAGAGAGGATCCTCTTCCTCATGTTATCTCATGATACATCTTGGGTAGCATCTCATCAAGCATCGGCAACACATGCCCTAGTGCAGGTTCAAAAAAGCTCTTGTGTAAGGAGAGGGCGACCTGGTAGAATGAGGGCATGAAAGCCCCTATGTATGTCAGAGCCTTGAGTCCAGTCGAGCAGGACTGGATACAAGCTGGATTGCGCTCCGCAGATGCCTTCACCCTGCGCCGGTGTCAAATCCTGTTAGCCTCCAGTCGACAGCAACGTCCCAAAGAAATCGCCCGCAACCTGGATTGTGCGACGCAAACCGTGCGCAACGCCATCCATGCGTTTGAGCAGAAAGATTTAGCTTGTCTCAAGCAGGAGTCTAGCCGACCGAAAACAGTCCAAGCCCAGTTCGATCAGGCCAAGTGTGAAGCGCTGCGAGCCCTGTTGCACCAGGGTCCACGGACGTTTGGCAACGCGACAAGCTGTTGGACTCTTGAGTTGGCCGCAGAGGTCAGTTTTGAGCAAGGGTTGACAGAGAGCCAGATGAGTATCGAAACCATCCGGCTTGCTCTCAAACGACTTGAGGTCGGGTGGTAACGAGCGAAACACTGGATCACCAGCGTGCGCCGCGTCGGCGCATATGAAATACCCGCATGAAGCGGGAGAGGAAGAGAGTAAAAAAACCTCTAGGACAATGACTTATCCGGCGGCGAAAGCTAATGGTGGACAGTAGCATGTCATTAACGCGGAGAATACCAGAAGGCATGTATGGGATTGCTCTGCAAGTCCTGTGTGCAAGAAGCCCCGCAAGGGGTAGAGGTGAAGCTGGCCAATTGCTAAACCTAAGTTCCTGCATGATGTTAATCCACATCCGTCAAACCATGTCTAAGATGACGACATCGAAAAACCGCAACCGGGCTGGTGTTGCGGCACAAAAAAAAAGATTGCCCTACAACTCGACAATCTCACGCTCTCTTCGATGTATGGCGGGTAATGAACCCGATAAGGAACAAACGGGCACCTAAACACGCTACACGTTTCATATGCGCAAAAGCGGGATCGCCTGAAAGCCGCGAGGCTCATGGCGACGGAACCCCCATAGTAAGGACTCAAAGAACAAAGAGGTTCCCGCGAGAAATGAAGGGGCAGCCTGCGAAGGCAGGCCAGAGTGTATGATTGATACCCATGCACAGGGAAGGTATCAAGAAGTCGCTAACGCATGGAGGTATGCGAAATGCAGAACACCGAAGAGCTTTTAGGACTTCTCCGTGATCGTGGCAAGCGGGGCTTGCCGTTAAAACGCGTCTATCGGCAACTCTACAACACAAACCTGTACCTCTCGGCCTATGGCCGGGTCTACCGCAACGCCGGCGCATTAACACCCGGCGTCACGGATGAAACGGCTGATGGCACTTCGCTGGAAACCTTTGACACCATTATTACTGCACTGAGGCAGGAACAATATCAATGGCAACCAGCACGACGAACCTACATCTTGAAAAAGAACGGGAAAAAGAGGCCGCTAGGCTTACCCACCTGGAGCGACAAGCTTCTTGCTGAGGTTATGAGGATGATCCTGAACGCTTACTTTGACGAGACATTCAGTGACCACTCTCATGGCTTCCGCGAAGGACGGGGATGCCATACGGCGCTGCGAGAAATCTACCACACCTGGAAAGGCTGCGCCTGGATCATCGAGGGCGACATAGCGGATTGCTTCGGAAGCCTCAACCATGACCTCATCATTTCAGCACTCGCTGAACACATCCAGGATGGACGATTTCTCAATCTCGTGAAGAAGCTCCTCGACGCAGGATACATGGAGGACTGGAAACTGAACAAAACCCTTAGCGGTACGCCGCAAGGTTCGATCCTCAGCCCGATCCTTTCCAATATCCTGCTCTCGAAACTAGACAGGTTCGTAGAAGGAGAACTCATCCCACGATACAACAAAGGGGAGAAAAGAAGAGAGAATCGGGAATACAAAAGCCTGATGCACCGCGCCTACCGCCTGAGGAAGAAAGGGCAGAAGGAGGCTGCTCAAAAATTAAAACAACAGGCCCAGAAGCTCCCCTCACAAGACCCACAAGACCCTGATTACCGACGACTGCGGTATTGCCGATATGCCGACGATGTGCGCCACTTAACCGGTGGTTAGATCCCTCTCACAGAGAGGAGAAGTTTGGAGGAAAAGACTTCTGGGTCACTCAACCTACCTGGATGTGAAAGCTGAAGGGGAAATGAGCATGTTGAGAAAGCGGAAAAGGCAAAGAAGACGCTAAAGGCCTTGTTCTGCAAGACCCGCCTGAACGGTGAAACCTACACTGGCTGAATCGTAGCTTCCAGCGATGAAAGCGTACATCTCTCGATTACAGCGTCTGTTGCGAGATCGTCCTCATAGGGTGTCAAAATCGTCGGCACCTGAACCCTCCAGAGGATGAGCGGTGAAGAATGACTTCACTCAAGGGAGCGAACACGGCACCTACGTCAGGCTCGATACGTCTAGCCACACGGGAACTTGGGATGGCCTAAACCGCGCGAGCGGTAAGGTCACGGAACCATCGTAGTAGTCCGCGCAAGGGAACAAGTAACCTTGTACATGGCGAAGGATGGTAGGTGTTTTCGATACTTACAGAAAGAAAGGTACGCGAGATGCGAACAGCCGATCAGGTGTTAAGTATCATCCATGAACGCGGCAAACGAGGATTGCCACTGGAACGAGTCTATCGATTACTGTTCAATCCGGCTTTGTACCTCAAAGCGTATGGGAAAATCTATCGAAACAACGGTGCATTAACACCAGGCTCAACGGAAGAAACGGTGGATGGTATGTCCATGTCCAAAATCGCAGCGATCATTGAAGCACTGCGATATGAGCGCTATCACTGGACACCAGTGCGACGCATCTACATCGAGAAACGTCACTCGAAGAAGAAACGCCCGCTCGGACTGCCTTCTTGGTCGAATAAATTGCTGCAAGAAGTCATGCGACTCATCTTGTCTGCATACTACGAGCCGCAATTCAGTCCCAGTTCACATGGGTTTCGACCAGGCCGAGGATGCCACACCGCGCTCTCGGAGATCTACCACACGTGGATAGGCACAAAGTGGATGGTGGAGGGAGATATCGCCCAATGCTTCGACGCGCTCGACCATTCGGTCTTGCTGTCAATCTTGAGCGAGAACATCCACGATGGTCGATTTCTTCGACTCATCGAAGGACTCCTCAAAGCTGGATATCTGGAAGAGTGGCGCTATCATGCCACGTACAGTGGCAGCCCCCAAGGGGGCATTTTGAGCCCGCTGCTCGCCAATATCTATCTGGATAAATTGGACAAATTTGTTGAAACGACTCTTGCTCCAGCCTACACGCGCGGAGAGCGAAGACGGGTCAATCCCCCATACGGAGCACTCCAAAGACGCGCGTTGGATCTGCGAAAGACAGGAAAACGAGAAGAAGCGGAAACACTGCGTCATCAGATGCAGTGTCTGCCCTCCCTCGATCCAACTGACCCAGGATACAGACGGATGCGGTACCTCCGCTATGCCGATGACTGGCTGAGTGCGACCTGAAGTCGCTTGTGTTGAGTGGAGCAAAGGCGCTCCCAGCCTAGTATCCAAGGCTGTCTCCAATCCCTCTCTGCGTCACTGGCAACGGTGAGGTGGAAAGCGAGGGGTAACGTCCAAGGAAGCTTCGAGCCGAATGAGGCAACCGGGCAAGGGGAAAACTGGAAGGATGAATGCAAATGAACCTTCGATGAGGCTGCGTGACGTCGCGGTCATCGAAACGGCTAAAACGATGATGAATGGGACAACGGTCCCTGTGGGCTAAGCCATCCCAGGAATGGATACCCAGTCCCCGCAGTAAAGAAGGCACTCCTCACCAGTTGTATCTCACACATGCGAAACAGGATAACCCCAATGAAGTCTCAGAGATGGTCGATGCTCTGAGTAAGCCAACCGCAAGGAAAGCCGAACTCTTCAGTGGGAAAGGGAGGGATCAAAAAGCGAATGCTGCCAGCCGAAAGGCAACAGGAATTCATAACTGGGCAGATAGGGCCGGAAACGGAGATACCCACGCCAAAAAGCGGCTGACGTGATCCTGGTGCATCACCCAAAGAACGATGTGAAGGTGAGTTATCAAGGGAAAAGTTAGATGCAAGCCACACGCTTAGCAAACGGAACCGAGAAACAGACCGACTGGAACGCCATTGACTGGCGGAAAACCAACCGGACTGTTCGCAACCTGAGACACCGCATCTTTCGGGCCACACAAGAGGGCAACTTGAAAAAGGTGCGCTCGCTTCAAAAACTCATGCTGAAAAGCTACTCCAACCGGCTGGTGAGTGTCCGGCGAGTAGCACAGATCAACGCTGGGAAACACACGCCTGGGGTGGATAAACTGGTCATTAAAACACCAGCCGCCAGAGGACGAATGGTCGATGCCCTCGCCCACTACACCCTCTGGAAAGCCAAGCCAGCAAGAAGAGTGTACATTCCTAAAGCCAACAACAAGCTCAGGCCGCTCGGAATCCCCGTTGTTTTCGATCGCTGTCTTCAGGCAATGGTCAAGAACGCCCTCGAACCCTTCTGGGAAGCTAAGTTCGAGGGTACCAGCTACGGATTCCGACCGGGGCGCAGTGGACATGACGCGATCGAGAAAATCTTCGGATTGGCTCGACCAAACAAGACCAAGAAATGGGTCTTGGACACGGATATACGCGGCGCCTTTGACCACATCTCACACGACTACTTACTCAAGGCCATTGGTCCAGTTCCGGGGAAGGAACTCATCAAGCAATGGCTCAAAGCGGGCTATGTCGAACAAGAGGTGTTTCACGCAACGGAAGAAGGAACGCCTCAGGGAGGAGTGGTGTCGCCCTTGTTGGCTAACATTGCCCTGCATGGTATGGAGGAGGCCATCGGGGTTAAATACGACTACCGAGGCCAAATCGTTGGCAAACGGGCAGTCGTGAGATATTCCGATGATTTCGTGTGCTTTTGTGAAACCAGAGAAGATGCCGAGCGGGTACAAGGCATCTTGATAGAATGGTTGAAGGAACGTGGTCTGACCCTTTCTGAGGAAAAGACACGGATCGTCCACCTGGTCGAAGGCTTCGACTTCCTTGGCTTCAACATTCGGCACTATCCAGCACCGAAAACCTCGCGAACGGGATGGAAACTCCTCATTAAACCCAGCAAAAAATCAATACAAGAGATGCGAACGAAGCTCAAAATCCTGTGGGAAAAATCCAACGGGAGGAATGTCCAGACTGTTCTGGGACAGTTCAACCCAGTGATCCGGGGATGGGCAAACTACTTTCGCACGGCGGTAGCCAAAGAAATCTTTAGCAGCCTGGATAGCTGGATGTTCTACAAAGAAGATCGGTACACCAGGCGCATGCACCCCAAAAAGGCCAAGGACTGGCGGCAGAACCGCTACTGGGGCCGACTGAATCTGGAACGGAACGACTGCTGGACGTTTGGTGACAAACAAACCGGAGCGTATCTGCTCAAATTTAGTTGGTTTCCCATCGAACGACATACGCTGGTCAAAGGGGCATCCTCACCCGACGATCCCCACCTCAAGAGCTACTGGAGGGAGCGAGAGGCGGCAAAAGCCAAAAACCTGACGCTCTCCAAACAGAAACTCGCCAAAAGGCAACATGGTCGATGCCCACAATGCGGAGAGTCCCTCTTCAATGATGAAGAACTCCAGGTCCATCACCTGCACGCCCGTGCCGACGGGGGAAAGAATGTCTACAGCAATCTTGTCCTGGTTCATCTTCTGTGCCATCAGCATATTCACGCCGCGTCAAAACGAGCGCTGAGCGATTGCCAGGAGTTTAACAATCATGACCTCCTGACAATAAAGCACAAAGCTGCTCGACAGACAAGGCGCAAAGGACAAGAGGAGCAGTGCGGTATGTGATGTGCTTGAGCCGTGTGCGTTGAGAGGCGCACGCACGGTTCTCAGGGGGCCGGGGGACAGCAATGTCCTCTGGCTACCCGACTTGGTTTTAGTGGACCACGTAAAGAAGCCGAAGAAATCAAACACCAAGTAGGAGTATTCCTCAAGGAAAGACTTCATCTGACGCTTTCCGAGGAAAAGACGCTCATTACTCATGCACGGAGCAATCCGGCAAAATTTCTCGGTTACGACATCGTTGTTCTCAACAACAATCGCAAGCATGACCGGCATAGGCATCGTAGTATCAATGGACAAATTGGACTGAAAGTGCCTGCGCAGGTCATACAAGCGAAAAGCCAGCAGTTTCGTCGCCACGGCAAACCTGTGGCCCGAAAGGAACGGAGCGAAGATACTTGCTACAGTATCATCGCTCAATATCAACAGGAATACCGGGGACTGGCGCAATATTACCAACTGGCAGTCAACCGTTACCAACTCAATCGGCTCAAATGGGTGATGGAGCGCTCATTAGTGGCCACGCTCGCTGAGAAACTTCGCATCACGGTTTCTCAGATCTATGACCGCTACGAAACCATGATGGAAACAGTTGATGGACCACGAAAGGTCCTTCAGGTGACAGTAGAACGGGAAGGGAAACGGCCACTGACAGCCCATTGGGGGGGCATTTCGCTTGCCCGAAACACGAAAGCAATTCTCGCCGACACCATCGCCCCGATCTGGGGAGATCGATCAGAGCTAGAAAAACGGCTACTCGCAGACACCTGCGAACTCTGCGGATCGCACGAACAGGTGGAAGTCCACCATATTCGAGCTTTGAAGGATCTCCAACAGAAAGGACAGAGGGAGCGTCCACGATGGATGTATATTATGGCGGCACGACGACGCAAAACGTTAATCGTTTGTCGTTCCTGCCATGATGACATTCATGCTGGGAGCTTTAGCGGATACCGGACAGGGACATGAAAACACTGGAGAGCCACGTGCTACGGAAACGGGCATGCGTGGTTCGGCGGGTTGCGACACGAAGTCGCTCATGTAGCTGTTGAGCCAGAGCAATTTGGACTCAACCCGATGTTCTGCCATCGGTATCCTACCAGAACCTGCGTTTAGAGCAATCTAGGGGTGGGAAGCTTCTGGGACAATGTAGCCACACTCGTAAGAGTGGCACCCAATCCGTGAGGAAAGGATGCGACTGCTAGCATCAAAGCGGTTAGGAACTAGGATCGGATGATACGGTCAACTCAGGTGAATCGCTGATAAACGTCGTGAACCACAACAAGCCAAAGATGCTGCTAGGCTTGACCAAAAAGGTATGTAGACAGGTTGGGGAATTCCCCCCTTTCCCTAACGCAGACAAAAATGTCACCGGCGAACAAGCGAGACCTACGTCACCCATTGGTACATGAGCGGAACGTGGTAAGTCCATAGCCCTCCCGCAAGGGAAAGCTGACCGCAAGGGAAGCCGATAGGACTGTGGATACAGGAGGATGGAAAAAGCGAAGGCCACTCAGTAATAGAGTGGATAGGGAGTGGAATATCCTCCCGTGCGAAAGCAAGCTGACTTCCATCTGGTCTTTCAGAACGAGAACATTTGGCAAACCGAGAAAGGAACAAAGCAGATGGCAGCAAACACACCTGCCCAGGCAGGAACGGAGGCTGGTGCGGTTTCTCGCGTAGAGGAAGAGTGGGATTCCATCGACTGGAATGCGGCTCATCAGAACGTGCGTCGGCTCCAGATACGCATCGTTCAGGCAACGAAGGAAGGCAGATGGGGCAAAGTGAAAGCCTTGCAACGCCTGCTCACCCACTCATTCAGCGGCAAAGCTCTTGCCGTGAAACGAGTGACGGAAAACCAAGGCAGAAAAACAGCGGGTGTGGATGGGGAAACCTGGACCATGCCAAGTCAAAAGGCAAAAGCCATTCTTCGACTTCAGCAACACGGCTATCACCCCAAACCGCTGAAGCGGGTCTCCATCCCAAAAAGCTCAGGAAAAATGCGTCCTCTGGGTATCCCTTGTATGCTCGACCGAGCCATGCAAGCCCTGTACCTGCTCGCCGTCGATCCCATCTCGGAAACACGCGGAGATCGTAACTCCTACGGCTTCCGAAAGGACCGATCAACGGCAGATGCCATCGAGCAAGCTTTTACGGCATTGAGCCGTAAGAACTCGGCGGAGTGGATACTCGAAGGAGATATTAAAGCCTGCTTTGATCGGATCAACCATGACTGGCTTTTAGCACACATCCCGATGGAAAAGGCCATTCTTCAGAAATGGCTCAAAGCGGGATACATCGACAAATACGTGCTCTATGCAACCGAAGAAGGAACTCCCCAAGGCGGAATCTGTTCACCAGTCCTCGCAAACATGACCTTAGATGGATTAGAGGAAAAGCTACGGGAGAAATTCCCAAAGCCTCATCGCGGAAGTAGTAAAGAGAAAGTCAACTTTGTTCGTTTCGCAGATGACTTTATCGTGACTGGAAAATCCAAAGAGGTCTTAGAAAGTGAGGTAAAACCTCTCATTGAAGCGTTCATGAGAGAACGAGGACTGGAATTATCGCCTGAAAAAACTCTCATTACACATATTGAGGATGGTTTCGACTTTCTTGGGCAACACCTCCGTAAATACAACGGAAAACTGCTCATTAAACCATCACGAAAGAACATTCATACCTTTCTAGAAGGCATCCGAAAAGTTGTAAGAGAGAACAAGCAGGCCACGACAGGTAATCTCATCGCCCAATTGAACCCGAAGATTCGAGGATGGGCGAACTATCACCGACATGTGGTCAGCAAAGAAACTTTTTCCAAGGTAGATCACGCAATCTTTTGCACCTTGTGGCAATGGGCCAAAAGGAGACACCCCAAGAAACCCGTCAGATGGATACGGAAGAAATACTTCACCTCTATCGAAGGGCAAAATTGGGTCTTCCATGGCGAAATCCTTGGGCAAAAAGGGGCATTCCAGCCCATTCAACTGTTTAAGGCAAAAAGTATCGCTATTGAGCGGCATACAAAAATCCAGAGTGAAGCCAATCCGTATGACCCCAAATGGGAGACGTACTTTGAAAAACGTCTCGACGTGAAAACCGTTCACAACCTAAGGGGGAAACGGCAATTGATCTCCCTCTGGAAACAACAAGGTGGACTCTGTCCGCTCTGCAACCGAAAGATCACCAAACTGACAGGATGGCATAGCCATCATATCGTCTGGCGAAGTAAAGGCGGCAGAGATAATGCAGGCAACCGGGTGCTCCTCCATCCTGATTGCCACGAACGACTCCATCGCCAAGGTTTAACCGTCTCGAAACCGCGTCCTTCACGGGGCGTCAGAAAGGCTTGAGCTAGCATGCAGGGAAACTTGCTCGTGCAGTTCTTAGAGGGCTTGGAGGCGGCAACGCCTCCCGGCTACTCGGCGGGCCGGGGGAAAAGGGCTGAGCACACAGTACCTCGCCTGCGGCCTACCCGACTTCGCGTTAGCCTTTACCGGGCCAAGGGATGAGGCAGAAGCTATCAAACAGTGTCTCCGAACGTTCCTGCTTGACGAACTCAAGCTGAATCTCTCGGAAGAAAAGACGTTGATCACCCACACACGGGATAGCGCTGCCACATTTCTGAACTATGAAATCACCATCATGCAAAGCAACACCAAACAAAACCTCACGAACGGGCACAAACGCCGAAGTATCAATGGAGCAACCGGCTTGAAAGTCCCACGAAGGGTTGTCGAAGACAAATGCAAAAGATACATGCGAAAGGGCAAACCCATTCATCGAGCAGAATTGCTCAATGAGAGTGATTTCACCATTGTCGCAACGTACCAACTGGAATATCGGGGGCTGGTCAATTACTACCGCATGGCCTACAACCTTCACACGCTCCAAAAACTCAAATGGGTCATGGAGCAATCGCTGACAAAGACGTTGGCGCATAAATTCAAGATATCAGTTCGCAAAGTCTACAAGGAATACCAGACAGAATTGGATGTCAACGGAAAGAAATACAAGGGGCTACAGGTAATGGTCCCGCGTGAAGGAAAGAAACCACTGGTAGCCACATGGGGAGGCATCCCCCTCACCTGGGATGTCGCCGCGCCCATCGAGGACGAAATAGAGCGATACCACTGGAAACGGTCAGAACTCGAACAACGACTACTCGCCCAGGTCTGCGAACAATGCGGGGCAACCCGTATGACCGCAAAAATTGAGGTCCACCATATCCGGGCACTCAAAGATCTGCAACTGTACGATGGACGAGAAAAGCCCCAATGGGTTCAGATCATGGCCGCTCGCCGAAGGAAAACGCTCGTTCTCTGCCATACTTGCCATGGGGACATTCAACACGGACGCCCGCCAAGACGCCATAAGGTATCACGTTCACGGACGTAATAATGATGCTGGAAAGCTGATTACAGTGAAAGCTGTACGATCAGTTTGGAGGGGGGCATTCGGATAAAGTACCATTTTCGGACGGCAACTCGCCGGGTGCCTACCCTACCCCGATCCAGAGTATCTCAGGGAAAAAACGGCGCGACGCCTTGATTGCGCTGGCTAAGCGCTACGGATGGGTCGTTGGCTACCAGGATGAGGTGTGGTGGAGTCGGGTGAGCCAGCCCAACCTGCACAGTTGGAGTGAGAAGGACGAGCTGCTGCGTTTGCAGGAACGAAGCAAGGACAAGAACGATCCTGATCCGAAAGCGCTCGCCTGTTACGGTATGCTTGAGGCCGAGAGTGGTCGCATGCATCTACTCTTCGTGTCAGGCCGCCCCGTGAGCCAGGTGACCACCGATTTTCTGGAGTGGCTGTGTGAGCAGGTCCTGGCCCAGGGCAAACGCGTACTGGTACTGATTTGGGATAACGCTTCCTGGCACGTGAGTAAACAGGTCAAAACCTGGCTGCGTGAGCACAATCAAAAAGTGCTGCAAGAAGCTCAAACCGGCAAAGCAGGCGTCCGCATCATTCCATGCTGGCTACCCATCAAGAGTCCCTGGTTGAACTCGATTGAGCTAAAGTGGATCCATGGCAAACGAGCGATTGTCGAACCTGCTCGGCTTTTAACTACTCAAGAGCTCAGACAGCGCGTGTGTGACTACTTTCACTGTGAACAGGCTGGGCTGCTTACACAAAAGATCTCGTGATGATACCTGCGGGAGCAACCGAGGGCGAGCGGGTAAGCAGAAAGCAACAGCCTTGGTCCGCTCACCGTCCATCACATGCATTTCCTCACTCCCCATCTTGTGAAAGGTTCTCGTAGAAATCGTAAAACACAGCAATGGAACAGAACGGTTCTAAAACCTGATAGGGGAAACAGCGTGTAAGACCTTCGAGGGTCTGTTGTTGGCGGCACCTGGAAAGAAAGGAGTGGGCAAGCGACGGGCGGATCTGTCCATCTCGTTGTAGGAATTGTCCCCAGAGGGCGAGGAATTGGAACTCCTCATCGACAACTTCCATGCTGCTTGTATACTGAGGCGGAAAGAGTCGTTTGTACGCCTCAAGATTGTAGAGCCAGGAACCGCCTCGAACATGCTGGGCATCTGGATACTGCTGCTTGATCTGGGCAAACATCGTTTGGAGTTCCTGCAGCCTGACCCATCTTCGTTTTTGACTCAGTGGCCCGTAACCAGATTTATCTGCATTTGTGAAATGGAAGTGGATTGCCTGTTCATCAGCCTGGTAGACGTACTGAAAGCATCCGTAAGGGGACGGAGAGATAGGTTCTCTTCGGCTTTCATAAAAGGCGAAAGTCCATTGGGCCTGATCTGGTGCCTGGTTCAGCCCTTCGAGATACACTCGCCAGGCAGGATGAGTAGGATCAAAGGACCGGCCGAGGCATTGCAAATAGATATTGGTAAAACGAAGAATGGCCTCCTCGAAGTTGAGTTGACTTACCTGAGTAATAGAGTCAGCAAAGCGGAGTTGAAGATCAAAATAGGCTGGTGAGAGGTCAATCGACATGAGAACCCTTCCCGAAATGAAGATATCAAACGTGAGCCCGTAAGCAGGCTTCAAGCGCCTGCACAGTATAACAGGCGGAGATATCCCTGTCTATATATGGAAGGCCTATGCCAGTATGCCCTATGGCCTGACACCTTGTTGGTATGTTACACAAAAGGTCTTCTGAACCTGCACTGGGCATGCGTGTTCTCCTTGAGGTTATTCTTAAAGGGACCGTTGTCCCTTGCATTCTTGCAGTAAGCATAGTGCTACAACGTGAGTTGACGGTGTGACGGAACTGAAACGAGACTGAGAACACGTGAGAGGATCAAACCAGAACTGTTCTTGTTTTACGACGTTTCTTCGTCTGTCTCGTTTTCCTTTGCCGCCACCGCCATCCAATAAAGAGGAGGACCAAGAGCGCAAGGATTATCCAGCCAGATCGCTCGATGATTATTTGTAGGCGGTCAATCTCTATCGCGATGAGATACCCTAACAAGCTGTATGCTGTATTCCAGAGCAGAGCGGCGAACGCCTCGAAGAGGAGAAATTGGAGATAGTTCATACGCGTGATACCTGCGGTCAAGGCGACAAATGAACGCATGTGTCCTATGGTATGCGAAAGCACAATTGCCTTCCCACCATGTTTCATAAGCATTTTACGTGCAAGCCGTATGCGTCCAGCCAGTCGCAGGCGTTGCCCTAAACGGCTCCTACTCCAGCGTGTCATAGCGTGAGTCAGTACGAAACGTCTGAGGAGATAGTCGGTGTGGTAGCCGAGAACGGTGCCGAGCCATGCGAAGAAGATCACTCCACCGAGATTGAGCGTCCCTTCGCGAGCATAGAAAGCACCCAGGCGTGCTAATGAGTATCAGGCCAAGGAGTGCGGTGTTCTCGCCTAACGTGCCTAAGAAGACGACAAGATAGCCGTATTGGTCGTAGAAAGTTCCCAGGAGTTCGATCCACTCACGTATCGGGATAGTTGGCATACTCCACTCTCTTCATTATTACTACGAGATTGTCATTTATGACAGAAGCATAGTTTATGAAGGTGAATGTATTCTGTGAGAAAGCTGAATTACACCTGATGGACATCGCGTGTATTCGGCGCAGGTTTTTCTCCACTAGATACGCTTCCAGATATTTTTATTAGAATTATGCGAATACGTGTGATACGCATATCGCGTTGCGTCATGGGAAATCTTACCCGGTAGTAAGATTCGGCGCTTTTTTTCTGCGAACGTTTCTTTGCCTGCAGCAAGATCTCCGTAGGCTTCGTACCTTTTTTGGCCATGATCAATTGGGTGACTCCTCTTGCGCTGAGGGGAAGATATCTCATGAAGCAAGTGGATGGGGGTCGCCTCATCAGGAAGATCTCTCCAAACCCATTTCTCGTTGGTTGTGACTGGCGGAGACGGTAGCGCTCTTCATCAGCGAGAGTAGATATTCTTAAAACAGGGTCATATCTCCTCGCAGTCCGCTCAGCCAGAAGGTCCCTGCCTCACTCCGTTGGCGCATCTGCGCGAAGGTGAGATAATGCAGATCGGCGACAAAGAGACTGTCGGCCGGCAGGTTCAGACTGTCGGCGGCTCCACTGCCTTCATTCTGACCACTGGCTTGCAACCAGGGTCCCTCGATGGCTCCGGTGCCAAATTCGATGCGGGCTTGAATCCGCATGCTACCCTCCTCACCTTCATGAGGTGCTCCACCACGACGAGGATAGCTCCCAGAGAAGCACGGTGGCAATTGAATAATCGAGCCGTCTTGCAGATAGATCCCGGCAAAACGCTCCAGCAGTTCCGGCATGCAGGGGTGGTCGGCGTCGATCGCTTGAAGCGTCGCTTGCTCAAAGACCAGTTTGAACAAGGTGACGGCTTGTGGCGTGAAGCGCTGCTCCAGGGCTTGTGGGGTGACCGCCGCACCCAAACTATTGGCGATCGCCGCCAGATACGAATAGCTGGCATCGGGTTGACTGATCCAGGCGAAGACCAGACTTTGCACAAAGCGGGGTCCATCCAGTCGAGCACTAGAGCGCTGCACAAAGCCCGTGTCACGCTCGACTTCACGCGGATACTCATCTAAGACCCACTGCAACGCCTGACTCAGATGTGATACAGTACTCATTGAAAACTCCTTGTGATGTGGAAACACGAAAAGAATGGTTCATTTTCGCATGTCAAGGAGTCTTTTGCTAGCTCAGCGGTTCTTAGGTTGATGCGTATAGCGTGGTCTGTTGTCCCTCCGTGCGACCAGCCCTAGTTCAGCCTAGTATAGGTGACATCGAAGTCGTGCTCCCACTTGGAGCCATCAGCAGATTTCTCCCAGTGAGCAGTAATGGTCTTGCCATCCTTGCTCACGGTGCCCTCATAGCGCTGCCAGAAGCCGGGCGCTTCCCTCCACATCTTCCACACTCCCTCCGAGAAGCTCATCTCATAAACCCTTGAAACGCTCCGCGCGTCATAGGAGAGCACGGTATAGTTGGGGGTCGAGTCATCCCGGCTAATGAACCAGAGAGCATGGGTGGACCCGGCGACTTGTCACCCATGCGCATCGCCAGAAAAGCTCTCTCCTGCACCCACTCGATCAAGGCCGGTCCTCCTTTTACGCTGTCGGATGGACGAGGAAGAAAAGACGCACGGGAGAGTTCCATCTCCCAACCGCCCACCAATCCCTCAAGGGGGGGTGAGTGCAGGGTTTGGCTGAGTCGGAGGCGTCTTTGCCTGAATATGGGTGGAGTCATCTGTCATCGTGTTTTCTCCTTTCCATTCTCAGAGAGACGAAGCCAGTCTTACTTCACCACGCGAAACGAGAGATGGGTGGCGCCCGGCGTCTCAAGCGTGCGAATATGTTCCAGGTGGATCGGCTTTGAGCCAAGGTGATCGAAGAGGCGCACACCCTCACCCAGCAGGACATGGGCCACGCTCATATTGATTTCGTCGAGCAGGCCCGCCTTCAGAGCCTGTTGGACCGCGCTGGCCCCGTGCAGGGCAATATTTTTCTCGCCTGCAAGCTCCCTGGCTTTGGCAATCGCGCTCTCGATGCCCTCGGTGACAAAGTAATACTGCGTCTGGCCCTGTTTCAGGGGTTCGCGAGCTTGCGATTGCAAGACAATCACCGGGCCGGGAAGAGGTGTGCCATCAGGCATGATCCACCCCTGCTCATTATCAATCTGATTAAAGCTTCGGTGTCCCATAATCACTACCCCGCCCTCGTTGAGTTGATCGCCTATGACCTCATAGAAATGTTCCATAGCGCGTCCCATCCAGGCGAAGACTTCTGAGACATCATCATTTTTATCGGCGATAAAGCCGTCGAGCGAGACCGAAAGGCCAAACGTAACTTTTCCCATAGTGTTTCTCCAATCTTTGTGAATGATATGCTACTCCATCGTTTCCAGCAGTTCTGTGAGGCGCTCATAGGAATCGTTGAGGCCTTCTTCCATGCCGCTCTGGAGCGCGCCATCGCGGTCGGTGACCGACTGGAAAACGGATTGAGCGGTGAGCTTGGTTCTTCCTCCGGCCAATTCTTCCAGGGTGAGCGTTTCGAGAGCCACGTGTCCTGCTTCCGGCAATCCCTCAAACTCAAAGGTGTCGATGATGCGTTCGGGGGCGCGGACTTCGTGATACACGCCGTGAAAGCCGTATTCGTTGCCGTCGGGATCTTGATTGATAAAGCGCCATTGGCCACCAGATCTCGCGTCCAGCTTATCAACCAGGGTTGAGAGGCGTCTCGGCCCCCACCATTGCGGGACAAGCCCTGGATCGGTGAAGGCCTTAAACACCAGCTCGCGCGGCGCATCAAATTCGCGAGTGATGGTCATTTCCTGTTTTCCTGGCTCTGCAGTAACGTTTGTTTTGTTCTTGTCTGCCATTTCTCTTCGTTTCCTTTCAAACTCAACTGCGCGAGCTGGGCCGGTAATGCACGCGCATCACGCCGGACGTGTATATCTTCGCACTTACCCGCTCCAGGTTGACTCTATGAGTGAACACGCTCTGACCCTTGCCTATGGCAACGGGATGGACCATCAGGACGTACTCGTCAATCAGGCCGAGGCGCACAAACGTTTGTGCGGTGCGGATGCCACCGGGCACGCCCAGGTCCTTCCCAGGCTGCTGTTTGATCTTTTTCACCGCTTCAACCAGGTCGTCATCGCTCTTCACCACGAGCAGTTCTGTATTCTCCCACGCAAGCTTTTCTTCCCTGTTCGAGAGAATGAACGGGCGCAACGTGTTCACTGCCTGCGCGATGGCCCGCTCCTCCTTTGAGGCCGAAGGGTTTTGCGTGACGCTTAGCCAGTAGGGAATCATCCCTCAAGCCGTCGGGTAGCCAATAAAACCCTGATCGACGCCCTGGAAGAAAGCAACAATGTCATCGTTGAGCTCCTGATCCGGCGCCTGCGACATCCAGTCCAGCTCACCATTCGGCCCGCAAAAGAAGCCGTCCAACGTCATCGTCATGTTGAGAACAACTTTTCTCATGGTATCCTCCGTATTTTGTTCCTATTTTCATTTCCTCTCTTGCTCACCCTGCGCGAGCTTCTGTTTCTCAACTTCGAGCACCTTATCTAGCGCCTGAAAATGCTCTTCCCACCGCTGTCTCGTCTGCTGAACCCATATTTCAAACTGGGACAGCGTGTAAGGATTGAGGCTGTACAGGTGTTTCTGCGCGTGTTTTTCCATCACCACCAGATTCGCCTCACGCAAGACCTTGAGGTGTTGCGAGATCGCCTGTGGGCTGACAGAAAAGTGCTCGTAGATGTCAGTCGCAGGGAGCTCGCCGCGGCTGGCAAGGATCTCTAAAATGGCCCGTCGTGTCGGATCGGACAGCGCAACAAACATATCCATGGACATATCCTAAAGCATTTGCTTAATTAAGTCAATGGTTAAATTACGGTACGTCAGGACTATCTAAAACTCATGCGCCTACGGAGCTCACAAAAAGTGGAGTTGTTGTGGGAGAAGGATGACTTTCCGTGGCTCTGGTGTCAATCACGGAATGAAAAGGGCACGAACAAGGTAGGCAAATAAAGAAAAGCTAAATGAAAGCTCAATCTTTGAGCACGCCGCTGTAAGGAGTCTTGTCAGGATACAGACAACCACAGTGAACGGATGATACGAGAGCTTTTCCCGCTGGGCATATGCTTCTCCAGATTAAGAGCTTATCCGAAAACCTTAGTAAAGATGAGTTGAGCACAAGTGCAATGGAGAAAAGCAAGGTAGTTGGCAGTCTTCTTTTTTCAACGAATGAGCAGACGGCGAGAACGGTTGAGTCAAGACTGTGTTCGCTTGATCACCCATCGTCGCGCACGATATCCCGGAATAGTGATTTTCTCGGCTTTTTTTCTAGGATGGCAAGCCTATCTGAACAATCTGAGTCGGACGGCCTTGGCTAGACGCGAGCCAAGAAGCAGAGTATACTGGCATTAAAATGCATGAGAGAAATGTGAAAAGGAAAGAAGACGTCCTCCATGCCTGAAAAGAGCAAGCGTTTCAGTGATTTGACCTATGTCGAGATCCGCGAACGAGCCCGACAGGGCTGGCTCGCTGTGATCCCTACCGGTTGTACTGAACAGCAAGGCCCCCACCTCCCGGTCGATTTTGATACGTGGTTTGCGGAAACGCTAATGGTTGCAGCCGCCGAAAAAGCGGCGCAAGACTATGCAGTTCAGGCCGTTGTGTTACCTGCGATGCCCTTTGGACCAACGCCGGAACATCGCAACTTTGGCAGCGGATTTATTGATATCCCCGTCACCTTGCATGATGCACTGGTCGAAGCGACCCTGACATCGTTGGTAACACAGGGGTTTGGAAGGATGGTCATATGGCGCGGCTGTGGCGGTCATGCCCTGAGCGGAGTCGTTGATCGCTTCAACCAGATGTACCAGGGCAGGGCGCAAGCGTTCTTACCACCTCACCCCTTTCATGAGATTTGGTGCCGGTTAGCTGATCCTGCGATCCCTGTAGGGCATGCAGATAGTTTTACTACTTCCATTTCCCTGCATCTCCGGCCTGAGTCGGTACGACAAAACCAGATCTCAGATCCCCATTCCACAGAGGTTGACTGGAATGATCCCGACCTGGATTTCACTCGTTACACCACGACAGGAGTGATCGGAGATCCAACCCATGCCAGCGCGGAACTTGGAAAGAGGTTATGGGAGGCTGTCGTCACAGAGGCAGCACGCACGTTAAAGGTGGTTGCCTTTGCGGAATCAACCGCTTTGCTCTTTCCTTGAGAGGATCTCCTCCAGAGCAGCGAGATAGGCCATGGGATCCTTGCGAAAACGCAGTTGCTTGCGACGGGCCTCTTGCCGAGAGGTGAGGTGCTCACGCATGGTATACCACGCCTCTGGATCGGAGAGGGATAAGGCTCGTGGTAAGAAGCATTGCCGCCGTAGCGCCAGCGCGGTCAGCACGCGCACGGGTCCTCGGACCACCAGGCCCGCAATCGCGCCCCGTCGTCCTGAAGCGCGCCGCTCCCCGTAGCGCACTGAGCCAATGCATTGTTCCAGTTCATTGTCCGTCCGAGGCAAATCCGCCACATCATAACACTGGAACAAGCCCGGCCAATAGCTCCGGGTGACCTTCAAGAAGGTGGAGATGGCATCACTGAGTGACCCAAGGGACGTTTGTTGTTCGCGCATCGCCTGCAACACCGCCTGGTAGCGCTTGCGCACAGCCTGGCCGCTTCCCTCTTCGTGATTGGCCAGCACATGTGTGGCTTGATGGACGAGAGCATACGCTTTTTCCAGCACAGGCCACACCTGCTCCGTCTTCTTCAATCCACGCGCCAGTAGGCGGTGCAGTTCTCGAAGTGGGGGAGGAAGTCCCCCCTTTTTTCCTCAACCCGCGCAATGGAGTCGGAGATCTGCGTCAGGCGGTCATGCAGTTTGAGGCCAGAGGCACACAAGGGCGGACGTCCATCATCGGTGAGCGTGCTGCGCACCGCCAAGCAATAGCCATAGATAGCCTGGGACTGCGCATCCGCCTGCTCTTCCAGCCTCCGCTCAATAGGGCGGACTCCACGCACCTGTTGCTTGAGTTGGGTCTTGGCATGGCGATCTGCATCAAAGATTGGTTTCGCGGCTTCACGTAGATAATGAAACTGACAGAGTTGATGGGGGACACCGGGTAAGCAACTGGCGACAGCCTGACGGATCGTCTTTTGTCCGTCGGAGATCACTCCTCGGATCGGCACGGGCACCGCTTCTTTAACCTCACGCAGTAAAGCGGAGAGGTCTCTTTGTGTACTGCTGAGCAGCGAGCGCGCCAAGAGCACCTCTCCTGACAAACAGTCACGAACGACCCAGAGAACTTCATGCCCTACATCCGGCTGCAACCCATCGATGGCCAGGATCACCTGACCTTGTTGTTTGAGCCGTTCCTGCAGACGTTTCTCATCTGCCAGATGCAGCGCCACCAATTCTTCGTAGCGTTCCAGCAGATTCGTGACAGTACGCTGAGCGATGCCTACTCCGCGTAGCACCAGACACTGATGGATTTCGGGGATACTGCGGTGCTCCCCGTAGCGCAGCTGACCGATCACTGTGATGATATCTAACCCGAACTCGCCATGTGGCAACGCCCAGGCCCCTTCTTCTTCTGCGCGATAGGGCAGATGATACAACGCACACTCCCGGTTGTGGCAGCGCCGCACGACCAGGGTAAGGCGGACTAATCCTCGAAACGTCATCAGCGTGCGTTGGGCATGCTACGCCATCCAAAGCCGTTGTCCGCAGCTCACACAGTGCTCTCGTAGTGGGGTCAGTCGGACCTCTCGCTGTGCCGGGGGACGTGGATCTCGTCTGGCCATCTCCTTGCTCCTCCATTCACATTCGCCGTTTTCTTTCCCCAGTATCCTCCCCCTGTCCAGATAGGCTTGCCATCCTAGTTTTTTGCTGAGTGGCAAACGTCAGGTGAGCAGCTGAGCTTCCAGCGCTGCCAGATACTGCGCAGGATCTTTGCGAAAACGGAACTGCTGTCGGCGACATTCTTCTCGCTGCTGTAACTGCGCACGCAACTCGCGCCAGCGGCGATAATCCCGAGGCTGGAGGTCCTCAGCCGAGAAAGGCCGCTGCTTGCTGGTCACCGCAGCCACGACACGCACTGAGCCACGGACGACCACCCCAGGAATAGCTCCCCGCCGGCCCGTAGCCCGTCGTTCATGGATGCGTGCCACCCCGAAGCACTCTTCGAGCGCATTGTTGGTGCACGGCAAGCCCGCGACGTCGTAGCACTGAAACAAACCAGGCGCGAAGTTCTTGGTGATGTGACAAAAATGCGCGATGGTCTCCCCAAGCGGTCCTAGAGCGGCTTGCTGCCTCTGCATCTGCGCAACATATGCCAGGTAGCGTTTCCGCACCTGTGTCCCGGTATGTTGCTCTTGGTTGTCCAGGATCTGAGCCGCCTGACGCACCAACTGGGAAGCTTGCTGCACTGGTGGCCACAGAGGCGCGGTCGCCCGGAGTCCTTTGGTCACGAGTTGCTCTAACTGCTTTAACGCCGGGGGGAATCTTTTTTTTCCTGGACGCGTCCGATGGAGTCACTGATCTGGCTCACGCGCTCATACAAGCGCAGACCCGGCGCGTCCAGAGGCGAGCGTCCATCATCGGTTAACGACGCACGCACGGTCAGACAATAGCCCCGGATCGCCTCGTTTTCCGGCGTGGGATGCTCTTCCAACGCACGTTCGATGGGGCGCACGCCACGCAGTTGCTTCTTTAACGCGGTTTTGGCATTCCGATCGGCCTCGTAGAGGGGTTTCGTGGCATCTTTGAGATAGTGAAATTGACAGCGTTGATGCGGCACGTCGGGGAAGACAAAAGCGACCGCGCTGCCGATCGTCTCTTCGCCATCCGAGATCACGCCGGTGACCGGCACCTTCCATGGCTCCAATACCTGTTTGACTTCGGTCAGCAAGGCCGTCAGATCGCCCTGTGTACTGCTGAGTAACGGGCGCGCCAGCAGGATTTCTTCAGAGAGGCAGTCGCGCACGACCCACAACACCTCGTGGCCCACATCCGGTTGCAAGCCATCGAGAGCCAGCATCACGTGGCCTTGCTGCTGCCGCCGGGCCTTGATGCGTTCCTGATCGGCGATGCGCAAGGCCACCAGTTCCTCATAGCGATGCATCAAATGGGTCACGCTGCGCAGAGCGATGGTGACGCCTCGTGCCTGCAGGGCCTGATGCATTTCCGGGACACTGCGATGCTCCCGGAAGCGCCACTGGCCAATCAAGGCAATGATGTCCAGGCCAAACTCGCCATGCGGTAACGCCCAGCGCCCTTCTTCTTCAGGACGCTGGCGTTTATGGTAGTTGGGGCAGTCCGACTGGATGCATTGACGGATAACGAGGGTGAATCTCCATTGGCCAGATAAGGTGGCCACGCTGCGATGGCCGTGATTGGACACCGACAGGGGTTGACCGCACTGTTCACAGTGCTCTTTCAACGGGATGAGGGTTCTCTTGTGCGTCGCTTCGGGGCGCGGAGTTCGTCGAGCCATGCTCTTTCTCCTCCTGGGTTTTTCACACGCTTTCTCCTTCTAGATTACACCTCCCTTCAACCCCAGTTTGCCATTCAGCAAAAAAATGAGTTGAAACCCTGGCAACACGAATCTTGGTGTATTCCAGAAGTAAGTGCTGAGTTTGTGGCAGCGATGGAAGATGTGCTGGATCTCTATGAAGAAGAGTATGATCCTCGCTATCCAACGGTTTGCTTTGATGAGAAGCTGGTCACCCTGCACGCCGATGTCCGTCCTCCGCAGCCCCCTGAACCTGGGCAGCCCTAACGAATTGATTATGAATACGAGCGGTTGGGCACAGCCAACCTGTTCTTTATGGTCGAGCTTTTGGCCGGGTGGCGTCATGTCGAGATGACGGAGCGGCGTACCAAGCTCGATTATGCCGAACGGATTCGCTGGTTGGTCGATCATGTCTATCCAGAGGCAGAGTATATTCGCATTGTGTAGGACAATCTTAATACCCATACGACTGTTGCCCTCGATGAAGCTTTTCCCCCCGTAGAAGCTCGGCATATCCTGCGGCGGGTCGAGTTTCATTCCACTCCAAAGCATGGGAGTTGGCTGAATATGGCCGAAATCGAGATCAGCATTTTCCAGCGTGGCTGCTTGTCGCGGCGCGTGGATTGCTTGGGAACGTTGCGTCGGCGCATCAACACGCTGGAACTCAAGCGCAATGCGCAACACGCCACCATTTCCTGGCGTTTTACTTCCCATGATGCTCGTGAGAAACTACATGATCTCTATCCTGATATCAAAAATAACCTGAATTGACTGTCAGATGCCACTCGCGTAAAAGCTGTTGTTCCTGTTCAGATGTGAGACCAGCGCGCAATACGTAGTCTGTTGAGCGTGTCGTGTCCCAAACGAAAGTGTCCCGGATCGTCTCAGCCAGCGAACGAAAGCGCAGACCTGCAGTAATCGCCTTACGACAATCAACCCGTGAAAAGCCAACCATCTCGCTGGGTACCCAGAGTGGCAATTGAAGATAGGGCATGACCTCGTGTTTCAGAAGAAACTGTTCGTCTACCCACTCAAACTGTGTCTCGCGATCGCTCATCTCGCGACACCGTTCTAAAAACTGGCGTATTGTTAAGGGACCATCAGGTCCTTTCGCGTTATAGACGCCAATCTGGCGTGTTTCGACCATTGCAATACTCCACGCCGCAAGGTCACGCACATCAATGAACTGAACAGGCTGTTCTGGATCACCGGGTGCGAGAACCTGCCCACCTTGGGCGATACGATGCGGCCAGTAGGTAAAGCGATCAGTGGGATCATGCGGTCCCACAATGAGGCCGGGACGAATAACCAACACGCGGTTGGGCAGTGCTTGCTCCGCGTAATGTTCACAGAGCGCTTTGCGCGCACCATAGGTTTCCGGCGTCGTGTCCTCACTGGTGGGATCTTCCAGTTTGCAGACAGGTGAGCGTTCATCAATAGGCGCGACGGTATAGTCGGAGTAGACCGAAGTGGTAGAGATAAAGGTATAGTGCTGAGTACTCTCAGCAAGCAGACTGGCGCTTTCGCGTACCTGAAGCGGGTTTTCCATTGGAATCGATCACTGCATCCCAGGTGCGTCCATGGAGCACCTGGAGGTCGCACTTGCGGTCGCCATGGAGTTGTTCCACGTGCGGAAACAGTTCAGGATGCGTCTGTCCACGATTAAAGAGTGTCACTGTATGTTGGTGCTCTAACGCTGCCTGAACAAGATGGCGGCGCAGAAAGCCAGTCCCCCCAAAAAGAAGAAGCCTCATGTTTTTTCTCTTTCTCTAAAGTACTCTGTACAAATGATACACGAGTCTCTCTCTGAGTGAAAAGAGGAAATATATGCTGATAACAGATGTTTGCAAGGGGACAATGCTATCAGCATATGCTCTGAGGCATACATGACTCAGCAATGCAGAAAAGTCGGCTATGAGTGGGGATTTCGGAAGGGAAAAGGTTTGGGTTCCGTGAACGCTTCATCCTTGTCAATATCAAAATGGGCTGACTACTAGTATATATGAGCCATCAATTTGGCTCGACACGAGACGACCTCGAATTATTGAGAGGATACCTGAACTGTTCAGAAAAGTATAAGATACATGCATTATGTGTATACAAATGAATAAGAGAGAAAGCTATAAAATGTCATTATCAACCATTATAGTGCCAATTATAAGGGCTGATAGAGAAGAGTCGCGCAATTTAACTACTTACGACCTCTCCACAAGTCACACAAAAACGAGCGCGAGGAGTACGTAGTGGTTTCCCACATACGGTTATTCTACTGTTACTGTAATCTCATCAGTTCGTCACTAGAATAGTACATAGGAGCTTCTATATTCTACCAGAAAGAAGGATATATAGTTATGTGGCTGGACATACCATGCAATTACAAACTTAACTCTGGTCTCCCATTAACCAAAAGAAGATATGGGCGTCTCCAACTTCTAGATGATGGAACCCTACGTTTAATGAAGGGATATGCATCTTCTAGGTTAGGCTGGCAAATCCCCTATACAGACGTCATAAAAGTTGACGTGGAGGGTAGGGGTAGGATAACCTCTAAAATTGTTATTTACACCAAGCAAGAAAATTATCAGGTAGATATGGCCGATAAACAGAAAGCAACGATATTACTGGGCATCTTCTCCAATCTGATCGATACTGAACAAAAGAGATGGTATCACGACTCAACACAACTCACTCACGTTGAGACATATAACTATCGGTTACTGTTGCAAAAAGATGTTGAAGCTGCTGCGCACTATGGATGGGTTCCTCAAACTTCGGCTGCAATAGGAGGTCAGACAAGGATAGCTGGAAGTGTACGTGTAGGTGGATTGGGCCTATTAGCTACAAATAAAGATCTAGACCAAATCATCATCACCTTTGGGCGTACTCCCGAGTGGCTATCTCAAAACAAAGAAAAAGTAGATGCTTTTTAACTAAAAGCAGTGTTTTTTTAATTTGCAAATGTAGCTGATTCCAAACACGGGACAATTGCGTTTTAACTGATCAAGGTTTTCTAATTAGTTGGCATTCCTTTTTCTATCTCACTTTTTAATCTCTATTCCATCATCCCCTTTGTCTAGCAGTTTGTCGGAGAGAGCAAAAGAAGCAAGCCAGCTTCATAGACGGGATGAGTAGGTGGGACGGAACATGGTGGTAAGCCAAACAAGATCGGAAAGAGCGATCTCACGAAGAAAAAAGCTCCAGTGTGAGTCCTATGGCCAGGATAAGGTATGGAAGCGCTTGAGATTGAAGGCCAGACAGACCAGAGACCACTCGCCAGCGGCTGCCAGTTCGCTCCGTAAGGAGAACTGACGGAAGCCGAGGACCTCTTTGATGATCCCAATGACCGGTTCGACGGTACACTTGCGTGCCCCATAGATCGCTTTGCCCAAGGCCGTCTTGAGTTTGTAGGCCATCTGGATCTGCGGGCTGGCATCCTGAGGTGGCGGATCGGGAAGCGCAGCGAAACGCTGTTGCCAGCTGAGGTGATGTGGGTCACGACCAGTAGCAATGTAGGGTTCAATGCCACACTTAGCACAGGCAGAAAGCGTAGCGGGACCAAAGTAACCAGCGTCGAGAGCCGCCGCCTTGGGCACACCGATGCAAGGAGAGATAGACGCAAGAGTGGGTTCGGCTTCTTGACTGTCGTTGGGGTGATTGGAGAGAGCGCATCCCACGATGAGCAGACTCTGCTGATCGACGGCAATCTGCACATTGTAATCCTGCTCAAATCCGGCATTCGTCGGATTTTTCATGATGCGCGACTCCGGGTCAGTGAAATTGTACTGGTCTCCCTTGCGGGGTCCTGACACTGGCGGCGCTGGAGGGCGACCACCAGTGCCTTTTCCGGTTTTGCGTTCCTTCTCTGCCCGCTCAGCCATTTTCTTATCATACTCAGCCTGCGAAGCCGCCGTTCGCTCCTGAGCACGAGCTTCTATCACCACTTTGGCCTCTGCCAGCCGTTTGAGGCGTGTTTCACGCCGTTCGATCTCCTCGCAGACGACCAGCCCATCGGGGACCTCTGCTTGCTCCTGCTCACCGAGAGCAAACAGGTCTTCCACTTCCTTTCGGAGTTGCTTCTCCAGTTCCAACAAGCGGTTGTAGCTCACAGCATTGTGCTTGGAGGCATCTGCATGAATCTTACTTCCGTCCAAGCTGATTGTGCCTAACTTCAGCACGCCTGCCTCTTGAGCCAGCATGAGCACTTGCATGAAGAGATCTTTCAGTTCTTGCAGGAAGCTCCGCCGAAAGTTTGCCAAGGTATCGTGATCGGGATGCAGATTGCCTGCGATGAAGCGAAACGCCACGTTCTTGTAGGTTCCACGCTCGATCTTGCGCGAACTGAAGACTCCGGTCGCATAGCCGTACAACAGCAAACCCAACAAGACTTCCGGGGCATATGCTGCCCCTCCTCGCTTTCCATAACGGGTATACAGCGTCGAGAGGTCCAACTGGGCCACCGTGTCTACGATGAAGCGGGCCAGATGATCAGCTGGCAAACAATCTCCTAAGCGGATGGTCAGCTCCAGCGTTTGCTCATAGTCTACCTTTTTAAATACTCTGCTCATACCTTACAGCATACTCGCAGGTCCAAATCACATCCCTCTTTGTGATTCGCCAGAGTTTCTATCCACTCCCCAAGCCGGATAAATTGTCCAGCGACCGGCTTCACACCTCTCTTCTCGAACTCACTGGCGTAGAAATGCGTCCAATCGAATAAGATATGATACCAAATCTGAACAATAGAAATAGACGCGATTACAGTGGTGATTCACAATCATCACTGTAATCATCCTCAGTATGTCACTCCTCCTGCAATTGTTTCCTGTTTATATAGCAGCTCGAGTTTCTTGGCAGTTTCCTCATTTGCTGGAAGATAGATCACCATTTTCAACCCTGGAGAGCCATCGATCTGAAAAGTACTATGGTCGAGTTCAAGCAAACCTGCTTGAGGATGAAGAAGTTTCTTCTGTCCATCTTGTCTCCCTTGCACCTCATGACGCGGCCACCAGCACGCAAATTCTGGACTGCAATGCTGCATATCCGTCATCAGTGCATCCAACTGTTCATCATCGCGATAGTGGCTGCTACTTGCGCGGAACTGTGCCAGAATCCGTTGCGCCATTGCTTCCCAATCCACAAAGCGGCGGCGGAATTCCTTATCGGTGAAGATCAAACGCACAATATTGCGCTCCTCTACTGGCAGTGCTGCAAAGTTTGTGATAACCTGGCACGCCGCACGATTCCAGGCCAGCACATCCCATCTCCGGCCCATAATATAGGCTGGGCTGCTTCCCTGGTGCTCAAGAAACTTCTGCAAGAAAGGACTGACATGTTCCTGCTGAGGTGCAGGATGCTGAAGTGGTCCTTGACCTGCCAGAAGAAACAGATATGCTTTCTCCTCTGCAGAGAGCCGTAAGGTTCGCGCCAGACTGTCGAGCACCTGGACGGAGACATTGATCTCTCTCCCCTGTTCGAGCCAGGTATACCAGGTGACCCCAACGCAGGCAAGTTGTGCTACTTCCTCTCGTCTCAATCCCGCTGTCTTGCGACGCGCTGTATGTGGCAATCCCAAATCTGTTGGTGACAGTCGGGCTCTACGCGTTCGTAAAAAATTCGCCAGTTCCGAGCGCAACTCGTTCTGCGTCATGCGACGGTCCTTTCCCTGGTACTACTACTACTAGTACAGCTTGGCGGAAATATCGTAGGAGTCTAGAGGCGAGACGGTCCTTTGTAGGTCCAGTGAAAAGGACCATTGGAAAGACGATTGTAATAAGCAATGAATGCCAGGATGCCCTCGCGTAAGTGAGTCAGGGATGTCCAACTGGCACGAGCTAAGAGGCGGCGAACAAGAATACTAAACCAGATCTCAATTTGATTGAGCCAAGAACTGTGCCTGGGCGTGTAGACGAAGCGAATGCGATGGCTCGGGTTTGAAAGAAAGGCAGCTCGCGTCGGCATCGAGGCCAAATGGCCACTTTTGCCTTTGATGCCCAGGTCCTCCTGGATGCCGCACTGCTCCGCGACGAGACGGACCAGCGTTTCAGACTGATGCGTGTTGAGCTGATCGGCGACAAAGACCCAGGCAGCCTCTGGATCAGTCTGAATGGTCTGGGCAATGTGAGCTGCAAAGTCGGCTTCGGTGCGTGTCGGTAAGAGGCTCGGGGCGATCACTTGACCGGTGGCTACATCCAAATTGGCGATCAGACTCAGGGTGCCATGCCGCTTGTATTCGAATTCCATCCGCTCGACATGACCTGGTAGCATCGGCAATGAAGGATGCAAACGCTCCAATGCTTGGACTCCTGTCATCTCATCGGTGCTGATCACATGCGTGCCCTGCGCCGCAAGTGCCGGAGTCGCTTCATAGACTTCGCACACCGTGCAGATCTGTTCCGTCAACTCAGCTGGATCGTCGGGAGGTGGCGTGAGCCAGTAGCGCTTGCGATGAGGCTGCAAAACGCTCGCCTTTTAAAAAACGTCCCACCGTCCGGGGAGAAATCTGCTTGACGATCCCGCGTTTCACCGCTTCATCAGCCAGTTCACGTGGAGTCCAACTGCTGACTGGTCGCTGTGATTCCCCTGGTGTTTCACACGCCAGAGCCATGATTTGCATGAACTGCTCGAACGTGAAGGTCTCTGGGGCACCGGGGCGCTGCTCATCGGTCAAGAGAACCTCGATGGCTTGACCAAGGAGTTTTGGCTTTGCGGTAGCTTCGATCGCCTCCAAATGGGCTTGCGCCCTGTGCCAGCGATCCCGCCAACGCCGCACTGTTTCATACCCCATCTGCAAGTGCTGGGCTATTTTGCTATTACTGACCCCCTCGGCTGCTTCCAAAATGATGCGACCTCGTTTCACCAGTCGTTGGGCATTGGTGCTCCGATGCACCATACGCTCCAACAATTCGTGTTGTAACGAGCTCACATGAAGCTCGTTTGCTTGTGGATGAGGCATGTGGACAATCTCCTTGCTTCTTTCTCTCCTTATTCTATCACATCCTCACTCACTATTTACGCCAGTCTGTACTAGTAGCAACACACTCTGGTATAGCTTTCAATTGTATGGCACTATACTATCATACCGAGATACAATTGTGAAAGGAAACTTTGTATGAAAGCCGCAATTCTGAAAGCATATGGTCAGCCTCTTCTTCTTGAAGATATTCCTGAACCTGTTCCCAGCGCGGGTGAAGTCCTCATTCGTGTGCTGGTGGCCCCTGTTGGTTGGTATGCACAAGAAGTCTTTAGTGGAGAAAGACCCTATCCCCTGGTCCTTCCTCTTGCTCCCGGCTATGGAGCAATTGGAGTCGTAGAAAAAACTGGACCTGATACCACTCGACTCCAACCCGGTCAGCTTGTTTTTTGTGATCCGATGGTTCGACCACGCGACGACAGCACGACACCAGCCAATAGTATGCTGCAAGGATGGATAGCCCGAGGAGAGGGGCCACAGAAACTCCAAACCTACTTTCGCAATGGTCCATTTGCTGAAAAGATGCTCATTCCCCTTGAGAATGCTGTTCGACTCGACCATATGGATGACATAGACCCTGTGAAACTGAGCTGGTTGGCTTCCTTGCTCGTTCCTTACGGTGGACTGTTAGCAGCAAACGTCCAGCCGGGGCAGACGGTGATGGTGAATGGAGCCACTGGCTACTTTGGCGGCGCAGCAGTGGCGGTTGCTCTAGCGATGGGCGTGGAACGAGTCGTTGCGCCTGGAAGAAATAAGGACCATCTTGATATCCTAGTGAACCACTTTGGGGAACGTGTCCGTCCCGTTCTGCTCTCTGACAATGAAGCAAGCAATAGGCAACGCATTGCACAGGCTGCCGAGGGTCCAATTGACTGCATGCTCGATATATTGGGGCAAACACAAGATAGTGGGCCAACTCGTCGCGGCATTCTGGCGGTACGCCCAAACGGAACCGCTGTTTTGATGGGAGGCGTCAATGCTGACATAGAGATACCGTACGGGTATGTCATGCATAATAACATCGTGATACGCGGTCAGTATATGTATCCACAACACGCTCCCTCATTGCTCGCAGGATTAATTCGCGCTGGTCTACTCCGTCTCGACGTGCTCTCAACCCGTGTCTTCCCCCTCGAAGAGGTGAATTCAGCAATCCGGTACGCACACGACCACGGGAGTGCTTTTCAACTGACGGCGCTCAAACCATCCAGCATTTAAAAGGGATCTTTGGAATTTGTTGTGTGCAATTGTTGCGTGCAAACTGTCCTGATCCTGATCGATACTCGATCACATATTCGTGTAAAGCCGCTCTAAAAACCGATTTATCCAGAGTTGTGATCGAGTATCGATCAGGGCAAGAAGGCCAAAAACACACTCAATTCCCGAAGAACCTTTAAAATTCTTATGTGTCACTAATGGAACCATAACTTGTCCACACGCTTTTTGTATCATGTCTTATCCCATGAGGACAGGGCCAGTGGCAAATCACACTCTTGTTTCTCTCCGACAAACTGCTAGCACAGTAGACCAACGAGTTCAGTGGGTCAGCCAATTGCTGGTAAATGAACGACCACATGGGTTGGTCAGTGAGTTGAGTCACACCAATCAGGTCTCGCGTCAGACCTTGTATCGATGGAAAGAGAAAGACTCTCTATGTCAAGCCCTTTTGAGACCAATTTGAAGCATGAGAAAAAATCAGGCGGAAAGAGGAGGAGAAATGTCTTCAACAAGGCATGAGCAAGTATACCACGCCGCTCACAGCTGTCAAGCCGCTTCGCTTTCCTTGACAGCCGCTCACTTACGTGGTCTTTTTTGGGCATGCCAAGTTGAAAGCCAAAGAACAGCAGGTTTTTTGGCTCGTCTGAGAAGGATGCACCATCATCAAAAGGTGCTAAGCCGCTCGGCGTGCATGCTGCTGTTGCGCTTGCTCAAAGGTGGCCGTCTGATAACACTCTCGATGCAGCCACATGGCAAAGATAATCCTGACCCACGCATTGGCAAGCGCCCGCACGGCGACGGTATGGCTTTTGCCTTCAGCGCGTTTGTGCCGATAATACTGCTTGGCCCACGGTTCACTTTGCGTTGTCTGCCACGCGAATTGGTGCAAAGCGTTGCGCAAGGGTTTGATACAGCCCAAGCGGCGATGAGCTTTGGAGTACGTCCCGCTTTGAAACAGGACGGGCGAGGTTCCAGCCAAAGCTTGCAGACTGCTCGCATTCTGGTAGCGAGAGCGATCATCGCCGATTTCTGCCAGCAGTCGCGGGGCCAGATGTTGGCCTGCACGCGGCAAGCTGGCAAAAATCTCATGGTCTGCGTGGGTCAAAAAAAGGGCGTCAATCTCCTTGTCATACTGCGCAATTTGCTCGATCAGCGGCAGCAGTTGACTCACCAGTACGACCATCAAACGCGATTTGGCGCGGGTGGTGACGGAATCGGCCTGCAAATGGGGTTGGTGCAGCTGCTCAAAAATGGTGAGTGCTACGGTCGTCGGATTGGGATGCTTGCTTTGTCTGAGCACCTCCTGGATCTGTTTAGACGAAGCGGCCATTGCTTCCTGCGGAGTGGGATAGGTTTGCAAGAACTGCAATGTGCACTTTTGTTGCAGTTTCGTAAACAGTTCCAAGGCAACCGGGTAATACGCCTTGAGGCAGGCGGTGAGCTGATTGACCAGACGTGTTTGCATCTGGATCAACGCATCTTGATCGCGGGTGAGCAGTTTGAGCTCTCGAATCTTCTCGCTATCAGGAATGAGCCGATGCAAATCAGCCAAGTCAGCACGTCCGGTCTTGGCCAGCAAGTAGGCATCAATCGTATCCGTCTTAGCTCCAGATGCGGAGCGCCGACGATCAACGGTGCGAGGGTTAACCGGATAGACCGGCCAGCCAGCCTCCAACAGCTGGGCGATCAACAGACCATGCGTGGTCTCGATGATACAAGCCATCTGTTCCTTGGACTCCGAGCCAACGATCTGTGCCAAGAAGGTGTTCAGCCTGCTCATTCCTTGAGGATTGTGATCGATACGAAGCGTCCCGACTTGACGCCCTTTCTCATCAATGACCAAGGCGTCATGGTGCGTGTCCGCCCAGTCAATACCGGCATACCACATAGACACTACTCCTCTCTGCCACATTGGTTCCTGAGCTCGCGTGCCCTTATACTGTGGCGCTCGAAGCGCGACTCTCTCATGATCGGTCTGGCTCAGGAACGCAGCCAAGGAAGTGCGAGCTTTCTCAATCGGTCGAGCCGGGTGGAGAGGGTAGACTTTCCCTGGCACGTTCAACATTTGTATGGAACAAGGGTATCCTTGTTCATGCCCTCTGTCGAGAGGGCTTGTTCTTAGTTTACTGTATAAGGAGAGGAGAGGAACGTAAGAACATCGGCTCTGCTCCCTGGTTCGTCTTGCTTCACGCTTCCTGGTTCTGGCCCCTGATAGGTTGGACCAAAGGCCCAGGCGAGCAAGCACTCTCCCCCCTGGTTGGAACCGGATCAAGAGGATCGTAGGTATAGGTGATGGTCTCTTGTATTGTGGGGGCTTCACGTGTCAATTGACCAGAGGACGCGTTCGCGTCCTGGCTGGTATTCAGATAGTATCTCTGGCTCCCTGTCCGAGGCAGTCCCCCATTCCAGTTCTCCCACCTTTCCTCTCCGATGATATACGCTTCCACACCACCTTTGCGGTAAGGATAGGGGAGTCCTTTGAGTTGATGGTTAAACCATGCGGTTGCCTCTTTGATCATGAGCATGCTTAACACATTACTGTTGGGATACTCCAGATCCCCACTGCTTTCAAGGGTGTGAACCCACGGACCAATCACAAAGTGATCCTACCCCGAGTTTGTGGAGGAGAGAAACCTTAGGGTATACTCTCTTCAAAGGAGCATAGGATCATGCAAAAAACATACACACCCGAGTTTAAATGTGAAGCCGTGCGACTGGCACAGACCAGTGGCAAGCCGATTGCGCATGTTGCTCGTGAACTGGGCATTTCCGATACCTCCATTCACCAATGGCGCAAGGAGCTTGCCGAGCACGGTCTCGAAGCCTTTCCCGGCAGCGGGCACCAGACGGAGCAAGAAGAAGAGATCCGCCGTCTCAAGCGGGAATTGGAAATTACCAAGCAGGAGCGTGACATCTTAAAAAAAGCTGTCGGCATCTTCTCGCGCTGCCTGGCATGAAGTATCAGTTCGTGGCGGACCATCGGCAAGCGTATCCGATTACCGTCATGTGCCGAGTCCTCGATGTCTCTGTGAGTGGCTATTACGCCTGGTGTAAGCGAGAACCAAGCAGACATAGCCGAGAAGATGCGCAACTGGCCGAGCAGGTGAAGGTGGCCTTTCAGGCCAATCGCTGCGTGTATGGCAGTCCACGCGTGCATGCCGAATTGTCTGCCCAAGGGCTTCATTGTGCGCGCAAACGGATCGCTCGTCTGATGCGAGAACAAGGGCTGTTCGCGAAACGTCCTCATCATCGCACGATCACCACCCACAGCGAACCAGGAGCTCATGTAGCACCCAATGTGCTTCAACGCGACTTCCATGCTGATGAGCCGAATACCAAATGGGTAGCCGATACGACCTACGTTTGGACGGCGCAGGGGTGGTTGTACTTGGCGGTGGTCCTTGATTTGTTTTCCCGGATGGTGGTAGGATGGTCCATGGCCCCCAGTCAGGATGCCTCATTGGTCACCCAGGCCCTGCGCATGGCCATTGCGCGGCGCCGTCCGCCGACTGGGTTACTTCATCACACCGATCGTGGGAGCACCTACACAGGTGAGAGCTATCAAGCGCTTTTGCGCCATGCAGGCATGGTCACAAGCATGAGTCGGACGGCAGACTGTTACGACAACGCGGCGATGGAAAGCTTTTTTCACAGCTTCAAAGGAGAATGCCTTGAGAGCCAGTCCTTTCAAACACGCGCACAGGCCAGAAGCGCTACGTTTGAGTACATTGAAACGTTTTATAATCGAACCAGGAGACACTCCACTCTCCACTACGTCAGTCCACTTGTGTATGAACAATTGATGTGTTAATTCCCCTCTTTGGGGTCTCCATAAATTCGGGTGAAGATCACCGAACGTTGACCCGCATGAATATACCTCAAATGTGCAGACCGCACAAAAAATCAGTCAAGCCGATCTGGTGATTGAGAACGGACTTGGCTATGATGACTGGATGGACAAATTGCTCTCCAGCACACCAAACTCCAACCGCATCGTATTGACTGGTGGCAAGCTCGCCAACCATCCGTTACCTGACAATCCTCATGTGTGGTATGGTGTGAATAACATGCCTGCCATCGCGCAAGGCATCACGAACGCCTTGAAAAAATTGGATAGTGCTGATGCTTCAACTTTCGATAGCAACCTGACAACCTTCGAGCAGTCGCTCACGCCACTTCAGCAGAAGATAGATGCCATCAACGCAAAATATAAGGGGACACCAGTTGCATTGACCGAGACCATCTATCTCTATCAGGCGATGCCCGAAGGACTCAATGTGCTCACACCCTTCGAGTTTATGAAGGCCAATGCAGAGGGGACAGATCCGCCAGCCAATACCGTCATATCCATCAACAACTCAATCAATAACAAGCAGGCCAAAATTCTGATTTACAATGTACAGACTGTGACACCTATCACAACAAACGTGCAGAATGAGGCTAAGAAGCAAAACATTCCGGTTGTACCTGTCTCAGAGACAATGCCTCCAAGCAAAACCTATCAGACATGGATGGGCGATCAATTAGATGTACTAGCAACGGCCTTGCAACAGGGAACGGGGAAGTAAAGAGGAAGTGCGCGTGACAGCAGTATCGGTCGTCGAGTTAGAGGGTGTACGTATCCGTCTGGGTGGACGCACCATCTTAGAGGACATCAGCATGACGGTAAACGAAGGAGAGTTCATCGTCATGCTTGGACCCAACGGAGCAGGCAAATCAACCCTGCTCAAAACGTTACTCGGTCTCATCAAGCCTAGCGCTGGGATGGTGCGCGTGTTGGGGCGTCCAGCCCGTCGTGGCAATAAAGACATTGGCTATGCACCGCAACATCGCACGCTGGAAGCCGACCTCGCGTTACGTGCGCGTGATGTTGTTGGCTTCGGTCTTGACGGAAATCATTGGGGGGTAGGTCTCCCCAATCCGAAGAGAAAGGGTCTCATTGATGATGTTTTGCGTGAGGTTGATGCGTTAAACCTTGCCAATGTACCTGTGGGGCAACTTTCCGGCGGTGAACAGCAACGCCTCTTGATTGCTCAGGCCCTGCTCACCAACCCGCGCTTGTTGCTGCTTGACGAGCCATTGGCGAATTTAGATATTAGCCGCGAGGGAGAGATTGTCGCTCTTGTAACAAGGGTATGCCGTGATCGCAACGTGGCGGTCATGCTTGTCTCGCATGATATCAACCCGCTTCTTCCTGTTGTGGACCGTGTCCTCTACATGGCGAATGGGCACAGTGCGCTTGGCACATCAGACGAAGTCGTGACGAGCCAAAGTTTGTCGCAGTTGTATGGCTCTCCAGTCGAGGTGGTGCAAGCACTCAATCGCCTCTTCGTGGTCGGTGCAGAAACCTAGCAGCGAGAAAGATGAGGAGAAAGGATAGCGCTCCTCATCTTTCCTTTCTGTCTTTTTCCTTTCAAGGATAATAACCATGTTTGACCTGTTTTCATCATCATTTATACAGAACGCTTTGCTCACAGGGACGTGTGTCGCGATTGTCTCTGCTTTCGTTGGCTATTTTCTGATTGCACGTGGCATGACCTTCGCCGGTCATGCCCTCTCACACATAGGTTTCGCTGGCGCAGCCGGTGCAGTTCTCCTGGGGCTGAGTCCTCTTGTTGGCCTCCTGGTGTTTACCATAGGAGCAGGTGTTGGGATTAGTTTGATCAGCAAAGAGGCGAGAAGTCGCGACCTGGCTATTGGAATCATTCTGACCTTTGCACTCGGATTGGGCATTCTCTTTCTCTCACTCTACTCCGGCTACGCGGAGCGTGTGTATGCGATCCTGTTTGGTGACATTCTGGGTATTAGTCAGACGGACGTGCAGGTAACAGCTATCTTTGGAGCGATCACTATTATTGCATTGCTAGCCATCTTCCGACCACTCCTGTTTAGTTCATTTGATCCCGAAGTCGCAGAAGCACGCGGCGTTTACGTTCGCTCACTTGCGGTCGGCTTTCTCGTCCTGGTCGCCATTGCGGTCTCGATGTCGGTGCAAGTCGTTGGCGTCCTCCTTGTGTTTACCTTACTCATTGGGCCTGCGGCAACCGCAATGCGTCTCGTCAAACGACCGGTCCTGGTCATTGGCCTGGCAATGGTGCTCGGTATCGTCTATGTTTGGGTGGGTATCTTCCTCGCCATTAACGTCGCCGATGCCATGTGGCCGCCAAGTTTCTTTATTTCAACCCTCTCATTCGGGGTCTATCTCCCTGTCCGTCTGCTGTCTCCACTGTGGAACGAACGACGCAAACAGCAGCACGTCGCAGATGAACATCGAATAATTTCGATGTATTCATTCTCTGAGCAAGTACAACAGAGCACAGTCGAGGGACAAACACTTGCTCGCATCGAGGGTTCAAAACGCTAACAAGGAGGGGAAATTATGTTTATGCTTTTTCAGCAAGAGTTTGTGCAGAATGCGTTTGTTGCCGGGACGATAGTCGCAATTGCGGCGGCTGTTATTGGCTACTTTGTAGTGCTTCGCGCCCTGGCATTTGCGGGAGAATCACTGTCGCACATTGGCTTTGCAGGAGCGACTGGTGCCTTTTTATTTGGTCTCACCTCACTTGTGGGGTCGTTCATTTTTACCGCTCTTGCGGCACTGGGGATAGGTGTTCTGGGGAGCCGACTACGTGGGCGTGACATCGAAACGGGGATGGTGCTGACCTTCGCGCTCGGCCTGGGCGTCTTGTTTCTCAATCTTTATGCAAGCGGGAGTGACTCCAATGCAACGGTTGCCGTTCTTTTCGGATCCATTCTCAGCGTGACGAAACAAGAGATGCTCGAGACGCTGCTGTCATGCCTGGTTGTGCTGATACTCCTCGTTCTGATCTTTCGTCCTTTGTTGTTTGCTTCGATTGATGCAGTGGGAGCACAGGCATCTGGTGTTCCCGTGCGCCTCCTCTCAGTCCTGTTTCTGCTCCTGCTGGCACTGACAGTCGCCACGGCAATTCAGGTTGTAGGCACATTGCTGGTTTTCGCGTTATTGCTGGCACCCGCAGCAACCGCGCAGCTCTGGACCCGTCGTCCGCTCGTGACGATAGGACTTGCGGTAGGTCTCAGTCTGCTCTTTACCTGGGGTGGCCTGGTGCTTGCGTTCCTGAGCCTGGGGCGTCATCTCCCTGTAAGTTTCTACATTTCGGCACTGGCAGCACTCTCGTACTTCATCTCGTTACCGTTGTATCGTCTTCGCTCACCACATCGTGACACCTCGTTACCACACCCAAACCGAGAACAGATTTCTGTTGCTGAATATCTTTAGTAGCGCATTGTGCCATGGGAAATCTTACCCATCAGTAAGATGCTGGCGCTTTTTTCTGCGAACGTTTCTGTGTCTGCAGCAAGATCTCCATAGGCTTCGTACCTCTTCTGGCAATGCTCAATTGGGTGATTCCTCTTGCGCTAAGGGGGAAGATATCTCATGAAGTAAGTGGGAGGGGTCGCCTCATCAGGAAGGTCTCCCCCCAAACCCATTGCTTGTTGGTTGTGGCTGGCGGAAGAGGTATTGCTCTCACGTGTTTTCCTGTGTGTTCCTGGCTCCAGAAGTGACCTGTTTCCACGAAACTGGGGCAATGCACCTCCTCTTTTTAAAAGGCCCAATAACTTTTCACATTACGCATGTGCATACATGCATATGTGCTTTCACACTCTATAGACAGTTATTCAACAGGTTGCAGGGGCACACATTTACATCTGCCAACCAACGCACTGCATGGTACATCAGGGTTTGATGATACTCAACCTCTTCAGGCTTGTCCTTACGTAAAAACAGCAACGCTAATGGCATGCGCCCACGCAGTACAGAAAGCGTACGTGTCGGGACTGTGCAGAACTTCACAGCTTCCTCAGGAGGTGGATACCACGGCATCTTGTTTGTCCAATTGAAATAAGGGCAGTTTTGACAACGTTCACCGCAACAATAGCCTGCGCGAAAAAAGGCTGCCCGTTCATTGGTCGTAGAATTTCTGCGCAATAGCTTTCGATCGCGTTCCCATGATTGCTCTCATTGGATAGAAAAATCCTGTAGTGATTGTCTCTCGGCTATCAAATAAATCCCTTCTATCATTGCATCAGCGATGTCTTGTCAAGAGACAAGGGGAAGTTTGTTTCTAAGGAAAAACATCACCACTACCACATCCAGCATCTAATCCGTAGGTGTGTAAGCACATGCAGGGCTAGCAGTGCTGAGCGATCTGATCAGTGATAGCGATGTGCCAACTCAAGTTCGCTGGTGATCATATCGTAGTGCGCAATCTGCGGCTCAGCTAGTAGCAAATGGGCAATCCTTTCAGGCTGATAGGCATCATCTCTCTCGATATCGCCCACAAAGTCTTGAAGATCTTCAGCCCTTTGCCAAATGGAGAGGCACACAATTTCATAATGGGTATCTTGCTTTCTGGTCAGGACCTGAACACCGCGATTCCCCTGGGCAATACGACAATCTAAGAGGCACACAGTACGTAAATGTAAAATATAGGAATTGACAGCATCTTCAGTTGTCAGGCCACGCCAGATGCGGATTATTACGCTGTTCTCCTTTGCCTATTGACTACTTCTTCCTGGCCCCTACTACCGTTTTGTTGCTCGTTGGGTTCATCTCTCTCTATCTGGGCATTCATGATAATACCCTTTACACCATCAAGCATTCCTTCTCCGAGAAAGCCCGAGAGGACCGTGACTGGTAAACGTTTCATGGCGCCTCCTTTTTGGCAAGAGGACCACTTGCTATACAATGAGGTAGAGAAGTGATCCTCTTAGAGCTGCTATCAGTTCTAAGAGAGCTTGTAGCTACTCTTACTGTAATAAACCATACGTGTACGACCGTTCTCCATCACTTTTACGGGGAACAGTTGTGAGAGCATGATCTGTTCACCCGTGATAGGGTCGATGTGTTGTGTCAGATGGTCCCTGGTTTCGCGATTCGCGAGCGATGCACGAGCGGTTTTTGAGAGTTCGCCTTTCTTTGGCATGGTTGGTATTGCCTTTCTGCTCATTGAGAGCACGCATACGTGCGACTACTGTCGTAGTATACCACTTTAATGATATGCAGTATCACTAATTTCTGGCTCAAATTCTCGCTTTATTGTTTGTGTTGAATAGAGCGTGAAAGAGATGAATACAAGCTATCGATGGTGGGTCTTATCATCGAGGAGTAGTAAATTGGGAAACGATCTGAATACCAATTGAAAGTAAAACTTTGCACTTTCCATAATGATTTTACATGCTATACAATAAGCTCTATCAGTTTAAAGAGTTACAAGGAGTTTTATCTTGTCTCATCTCACTCATCTATACCGTGTGCGCCAGGAGATGCCCACGACGCTTAAACAGATCTATCTCAATAGCGGGACATTCGGTCCCTTGCCTGCTTGTGTTTCCCAAACAATGCAGAAGCGTATGCTGACAGAGTGGAGCACTGGTCGGGCGGGCACTCTGTTCTTTCGCGATATGGCGGATATCTATGCGAATGCACGTCTTGGCGTGGCCCGTTTGCTCAATGCTGATGTAGAAGAAATTGCTCTCACAGAGAGTACGGGTGAAGGTCTAAATATCGTTGGGTATGGTCTCAATTGGCAGGTGGGAGATGAGGTGATTACAACGACGCATGAACATATCAGTGCGCTGGGACCGCTGTATCAGCTTCGTGATCGCTTCGGCATTATTATTCACTTTGCAGATATCGGTGCCCATGCAGACCAATCAGTGCTTGCTGCAATCAGTGCTTTGGTTACAAAACGCACACGTTTAATCTGCTTATCCCATGTGACATGGACCACCGGAACCCGTCTCGATATCCATGCAGTTGCCCAGTTGGGACGTGAATGTGGCATTCCTGTTCTGGTTGATGGTGCGCAAGCGGCGGGGGCTATTCCTGTCGATGTCAAAGCACTGGATGTTGACTTCTACGCTATCCCTATGCAGAAGTGGCTATGTGGTCCGGATGGGACTGGTGCCCTCTATGTCAGGAGTGCATCGTTGCACTCTATCGCATCGACCTATGTGGGCTATTGGTCGGTGAAAGATGAGGAGAGTGTCGTGTGGGAACTATGTACAAGTGCACAGCGCTTTGAATCGGGAGGACGACAAACAGCTGCGCTGGCCGGCCAGGCTGCGGTTCTTCACTGGTTAGAGCATCATGTTGGGTATCCATGGATATTCGAACGTATCGCGAATCTGAGCACCTATGCCTATCAGGCATTACAGCAGGTGCTGGGTATCACTCTGCTCACCCCTGAGCCTGGAAAAAGCGGGCTGGTGGCCTTCACACTAGACGGTCATGATTCTGCTGACGTGGTCAAACAATTACAGGAAAAATATAGTATCCAGCTTCGTTCTATACGTTCCTCTAATGCGTTACGCATATCGACAGGTTTCTATAATACGGAGGGAGAGATTGATTCGCTGGTGCGTGTTCTCGCTTCCTATAGCGGATAATTAGTGCCTTTTCAATGCAAGCGAGCCTGTTGTTGAGCACTGAGTTGTCCGTTCATACTTCAACCTGCCATTGGCAGGGTAATAAATACTTCCAAGCGAGAAGCAATACACACATCTGCTTTTCTCAAAAATTGTGCTGCTCCAAAACATGATACAAAGTACTACAGATTTGGGTAGACACGATGGTATGGATTATCACCTATTTCTACGTTTATATCTATTGATAATACGTGTCGTTATTCTAATGATACTATGTCTATTTAATAATTTTTTTACATTTACTCTACAAAGAGATTGACATCATTGCTACGCGATGATACACTCTGCAAAAGAAGCATGCTTTTTTCATTTTCACACTGCAGTTGCAGTAAATACAAGGTCAATGACGTTTTCTTTGTGAGTGCGTGAAATAATTGCATGTTTGAAAGGGAAAATACATATATGAGCCACTCTATTCATACAGAGCATCCCCACAGTCATAACGAGCACTGTGGTCACACCGCAATTGAGCACAACAACCATATTGACTACGTCCATGATGGACATCTGCATACTCCTCATGCTGAGCACTATGACGAACATGTTATTGCGGTAAGTGCACAAAACCCCGCTGATTGTGCTCCCACAGCGTGTGACTGTGGACATACTGATTGTGGACATGACACCGTTCCTCATGGAGATCACGTTGATTATCTCTATGAAGGTCAACTTCACCATCGTCATGGCGATCATTGTGACAACCATGGTCAACTGGTAACAAAGTAATCTCCTGGTGCATGGCGGACCCAGAAAGTGCTATCGGGCATAGTGCTTTCTGGATCGTATGTTACGCAAGATGGCTTTTTACTGCACCCTCGTTGTGCATCCCATGGATCATTGCATCTAAGAGAATATTTCTCCTCCACCTTATCCTCCTCGCGCAATCCATCCTTACCATCGCTGGAAGTGGTATGACCGGTCTCTATTTCCGCAATCGTCTCTTTTGCTTTGCCGCTTGCTTCCTACTACATTTTTGCATATTCCATAGGATTATTCATCCTTTATTGACAAAAGAAGCTTTCGTGCGTATACTGAAAAGGCTTGGTGAGACCGCATATCATTACTAACATGCCCTTACGAGTCAGGAGTAATCATGTATCGTTTAACACCATCTCTTGCGCCAGCGGTTGAACATTTCCTACAAACCTATGCTGACCTGGTAACGCTTCCAGTATCTTTTGGCTCTCCGCTTAATCTGCTGTTTCCAGCGTGTATGACAGAGGCAACGAGAGCATTTATCCAGACATTGGAGGATCATAGTCTGCAAGGGAAAGTATATTTTGCGCATAAGCCGAACAAGTCGAAAGCATTGGTAAAACAAGCTTATGCTGATCATATTGCGATTGATGTTGCTTCCAAAGCAGAACTCCTTGATGCTCTGGAAGCGGGCTTCACTGGTGAGATGATTGAAGCAACTGGTCCAAAGAACAAAGAATTCTTGCTGCTTGCGTTGCAGCAACACTGCACTATCACCATTGATAGCGTCGATGAATTAGAATTGCTGCTCCAATATATGAGCGTTCTCCATCTGACTCCACCCGCTGCCATTTTGGTTCGTTGGAACGGTTTACACTCGCAGAAACAACATGTGCTGACCAAAGAAAGCCGCTTTGGTATCCATGTTAACCGCTTCAATGAGGTTATGGCGCTTTGCCACGATAGCCGGCTCGATTTGAGAGGCTTTGCATTCCACATCGATACGACGAGCGAAAGTGAAAAGGTGGCCGCTATTGAACATACCTTACTCCTGATGTTACAAGCGCAAGAAGAGGGATTTACGCTTACGGTCATGAATATTGGTGGAGGGTTTAAGGTCAACTATCTTGCCTATCAGGAGGAGTGGGATGCTTATACAACTGCGATCAAGCAGAGCATCGCTGGAGAGATAGCTCCGCTCACCTGGAACTCGACCGGATATGGTTTTAAGCTCATCGATGGTCAGGTACGTGGTGCTCCCACCTATTATCAGTATTACAACGCTAGCGCAGGTCCCGCGTTTTTGCAGCGTCTGCTGGCAGCACCACTGGAACGCTTTGAACAGAGAACCGTAGCGCAAGTTCTCAATGATCTGATGCTAGAGCTATGGATTGAGCCAGGAAGAGCACTCTTAGATCAGTGCGGTTTGACACTTGCGCTGGTGACCTTTGTGAAACGATCACTCAAAGGAGAATGGCTGGTGGGGTTAGACATGAATAAGTCCAATCTATCCTCTATCGAGGATGAGATGCTGTGTGATCCCCTTGTGTTCTCTCATCATGAGCAAGCAATGAAAGACGATATCTCAGAGCAAGGCGTCTATTTTGTGGGGAATCTGTGTCAGGAGCATGATGTGATTTATCGTCACAAAACCTTTTTGCCACGCTTACCGTGCAGAGATGACCTGGTTGTTTTTGTGAATACAGCGGCCTATCACATGGATTTTAATGAGTCGGCGAGCATTCAGCATCCAACAGCAAAAAAATTGGTCGTTGTGGAAACGGGTGCTACCACTTTTCGCCTGCACGAAGATTACCTCTACCAACCGCTCTTGATGCATCTAGATAAAGAAGAGAAGTAAGTATGTTATATACCCATATTACAGAAATCATTGGGAATACGCCATTGTTACGGCTAGACCCGGCGGTGCATCAGCTCGCCAACGTTGAATTATACGCCAAACTGGAGCACCTCAATCCATTTGGTTCGCTCAAAGATCGTACCGCCTGGGGACTGGTGAAAGATGCGCTCCCGCACATAATAGAGCAGCAGCAGACCATTGTCGAGTTTTCAAGTGGTAATACTGCGAAGGCATTGACAATCCTGGCGTCGGTTCATGGACTTGATTTTCAGACCATAACCAACCGTATCAAGGTGCCAGAAGTGTATAATGTGCTTAAAGTGGTCGGTGCAGCGATTGATACATTGCCTGGCACTACGGAATGTCCTGATTATGCATACCTGGAACAGCAGACACGGGATCATCCTGACCATTACTTTCACACGGATCAGTATCGCAATGCGAAAAACTATCAGGTACACTATGAAACAACGGGACGAGAAATTTTTGAAGACCTTGGGCCTGTGGATTACCTGTATGGAGGTCTGGGTACTGCCGGTTCAACGCGTGGAGTAACAGAGTTTCTGCACGAAAAGAATCCCGATTTGCAGAGTATTGGCATTGTCGCAGAACTGGACCATTCTATCCCTGGGCTGCGCAACATTGACGAGATGGCGGACATGGGCATTTTTGAGAAGAATTTGTATCAGGATCTCGTTGTTGTTGATATTCCGCACGCACTTGATGGCATGCTCACGCTCATCCGTCGTTGTGGCGTATTGTGTGGGCCTGGTAGCGGAGCCGTCTATGCTGGTATTCGTCAGCATCTGCAACACCAAAGCCTGCATTGGACACGTCCAGTGAAAGTCGTGTTCATCGTCTGCGATCGCATGGAATGGTACATTTCCTATCTTCAAAAGCATAGACCGGACCTGTTTGATACACAGATAAGCGACGCGGCGAGTATTGCTTCTGTTTAATGTGAGAAGTATTGTGCGTAGACAGAAGAAAGAAGATGGTTCTTCATGTTATACAACCATATTACAGAGTTAATCGGGAATACTCCATTACTGCGTATTGATCCAGCAGTACATCAATTACCCAATGTAGAGATCTATGCCAAGCTTGAAACATACAATCCCTTTGGGTCATTGAAAGATCGGGTCGCCTGGGGTATGCTCCAAGATGAGATTGAGCAGATCGTAGAAAAGCAGCAAACGATCATCGAGTTCTCAAGCGGCAATACGGGCAAAGCTCTTGCCGTACTGGCTTCTCTCTATAGGATCAATTATGAAACCATCACCAATCGCATCAAAGTGCCCGAGGTGCATGATCTCCTGAGGCTCATGGGAGCAAGCATTGAGGTGTTACCTGGCATGAGTGAATGTCCTGATCCAAACGATCCAAATGATCCACTTACCTATCTTGAACAGAAGATTCATGCAGATCCCTCGCACTATTTTCATACCGACCAGTACCGCAATGTCAAAAATTATCAGACACACTATGAGCACACTGGGCGAGAAATTTTCGAAGACCTTGGGGCTGTCGACTACTTTTTCGGTGCACTTGGCACGGCTGGCTCTACGCGGGGTGTGAGCACCTTTCTCAAAGAGCAATTTGCTGACTTGCAAACGGTTGGGATTGTGGCTGAGAAAGGTGATTTTATTCCTGGGTTGCGCAATATTGATGAAATGTCAGAGGTTGGCATCTTTGAGAAGACGCTCTACCAGGATATTCTGCCTGTCGATGCGCAAGATGCGTTATCTGGCATGCTTACCCTGATCAGCCAGGCTGGTGTGCTCGGTGGGCCAAGTAGTGGTGCCGTCTACTACGCGATGGTGCAGTATCTCAAACAGCAGTGTCTGGAATGGGCAGAGCCTAAGAAAGTCGTGTTTATTGTCTGTGACCGTGTTGAGTGGTATCTCTCATACATCCAGAAGCGCAGACCGGAACTCTTTGAGCAGAAGGTACCGGAAGGCAGTTTCTGGAAGTTGAAAGCCACTGATTTTCAGCACGCCCCGAGTATTGCTCCTGAGCACATTGAACGTTTTCTGCGGGAAGAAGATCCACTTATTGTGGACACTCGGGGGAGTCTCGCCTATAAAATTGGTCATTTGCCGAACTCTCTCAACATTCCCGATGATAAGCTCGCAGACATTCTCACCTTTGGCGTTCCTTTTCCGCATGAGCGGACGATCCTCTTTGTCTGCCCCAAGGGCGATATCTCGAAAAAATTTGCGTTCTTTCTCCAGCGCAAGGGATATAAAGCGTACAGTCTTGAGGGGGGCATTATCCAGTGGCGCAAAGATCATCAGCAGCTACTGAGGTCACCTGCATGATGCATAATTACGATGATTACGGTATTTTTGATTACATCTATGAGCCTCCCCAGCAGCTCAAGCAGGCCGTGTTCATGCATTTGATCACGAAGATAACCCATGGACAGGTTCTCGATCTGGGCTGTGGCAAGGCTGGATTATACTGGAGTTTGGGGTATATCCAGAGAGTAGAGTCGGTAACTTTCTTTGATTACTGGACCGAGCATATTGCGTTTCTGTACAGATCCATCAACGAGCTCTCAGGAGTTCAGCTTGAAAAAGAGTATGGAGCAGTTGTCTCGTTTCTTCAGGCGCAGCAGCTTCTTTCCGTTCCGTTCTCCTATGAGGCGTTCGCAGAAGAACTGGTGACGAAGATTGTGGATATCCAGCGCTTCGATTTTCTCTCAGAAAGTACGCAAGAACGTTACGATGCTGTGCTCTGCTTACAATCGCTAGAGTGTGTGAATACGCAAGATGAGTTGGATCGGGCACTCACGATGATTAGAAAATTGCTCAAGCCAGGTGGTATGTGTCTGGGCTCCGTACTACGCTATCAGCAGAGAAGTCCATTTACCGACAAGCTGATTGCAGCAAAGCTTGATGGGGCACTCAATCCCACTGCTGAACAACTTCATCATGCCTTGCTCAAGAATGGCTTTGTGCAGATCAGTCTGCACAACATAGCGGCTACAGGGCAGAATTATCATGAACTGATTCTCTTTACGGCGGAGGGCATTAATGAGTCATGACCGAGCCTGGCAGATGTTCTTTCCTGCCGTCACCTCTGAGAGACAGGGGATATTTCTGAACAACATGTATGGAACACAGATACCGGAGAGTTCCATTCAGCGTATTGTGCACACTCTCAGCACAGGAATTCTCTGGCATACTGACAATGGAGCAGCGGAGCTACAACAGAAGCTCGCGGCGTTTCTGCATGTGGATGCTCCTGAAAGGTTCTTTTTGACGGAGAGTGAGGCCGGGATGATGCACTGGCTCATCTATTCCTGGGGCTTATCTCAACTTCAGGATGGGGATGAAGTGATCATTTCCTCACAGGATACACCGATGATCAAGGAGACATTTAACCACTTTCGACAGCAGGTGGCACGCCTGGGCATGTCTCTGACACTAAAAGAGTTTGGCTATCAAGAAAATGGTGAATTTGACCTCAAAGGTCTGCTCTCTCTGGTTTCAGCAAAAACGCGCCTGATCTTCGTTCCACATATCCACCCTGTCTTTGGGACAAAGAATGAAGATGATATCGCTTTCCTCAAACAACAGGTTGGCGATCAAGCTCTCGTCGTCGTAGATCTCTCTCAAAGTGTCGGACGCATTCCCGTAGATCTTGAGCGTCTCCACTGTGATTGCGCCTTTTTCTCAGGCCGCAATCTGTTCTCGCCTTTTCATTGTGGGATAGGGTATATCCAACATGATTTGCGTGGAAAGCAGGACACATTTCTAACGCAAGAGCTTGTCAATCCATTAGCAGTGCAGACGCTTGCTCAGGGGGTTGACTTGCTCGAACACATTGGTATGGAGCAGATTGCACTGCATTTACAAGAACTCTCGCACTATCTGCTAGCGCGTTTAAAACAGGTCAATCAGATAGCGTTCTTGCCAGGCATTGGACGGTGTGAGGAATGGTGTAGTCCAGGTTATGGTATTCTGTCATTTCGACTGCCAGGGGTCTCCGCCGAGGAATGTCGTATGCTCCTCGCTGAGAATGCCCTTTTTATTGACCTTGCAGATATCCCTCAGTATCCAGATGCAGTTACTGTGAGTTTACATCTCTACACTATATTCCAGCATATTGACGCGCTCGTCAACTGCTTGCAGCAGCTTTACCGTTAACAACGGGATGCATTCTTTTTTAGCCAAGGAGATATTGTAAAACCTGAAGCAAGCGGTCGATTTCGTCTCTGGTATTATAGAGGTGCAGACTGACTCTGAGTGAATCCTCACTTTCTCCAGGAATAGACATACAATGATCACCGGTCCGCACGAAAATATGGTGTTGCTCAAGAAAGCTTCCTACCTCACGAGAGGAGAGTCCTTCAAAACGGAAAGAGACCAGCCCATAGGCATTTTCAGGTTTCTCAAAACGCTTGTGTGGCACAAAGGTAAGCTGATCGAGTGTTTGAAGTTGCGTAACGAGATAGGTAGTCAATGCCGAAAGAGCGGTATGAATTGCCTCCATCCCAATTGATTGGAGAAAGGCCGTGGCAGCCCCGAGAGAAAGAATGCCTGCAATATTCTGTGTCCCTGCTTCAAGGAGATCCGGCATCGTTGCGGAATCAAAATCATCTGTTTGTGGATGGATAGAACTTGAACCACTGCCACCACCTACCATAGATGGGTGAAGTTGGCTGTGCCATTGCTGATCCACCCACAGTACTCCAATGCCAGTCGAGGCAAACATCTTATGTCCAGAAAAGGCGAGAAAATCCACCCCCAGGTGTTGTACATTCACATCGATGTGCCCAATGCTTTGAGAGGCGTCTAGTGCGAGCAAAATAGGATGGGGCAACATTGCTCTAATCGCTGCAATGTCATTCAGGTGACCGTAGACGTTATTAATATGCGTCATTACCACAAGCCGAGTTCTCGTGGTGATTTTCGAGAGGAGGTCATAGCGATCGATGCTGCCAGCCTCATCCACTCCATAAAAAAGTATCTTCACGGTAATACCCAATCGCAGGAGCAGCCGTTTCAGGTTCAGCCAGGGCAGGGTACATGACTTATGGTCAGCCGCGCATAGCAGCACTTCATCGCCATTGTGCAGGTTCGCCAGACCCCAGGAAAGACAGATCCTATTGAAGCTATCGGTTGCGCCTGAGGTAAAAACGACTTCGGTCGCTGAATGTGCGTGCAGAAAACGCGCTACATTCTCGCGTACCGCCCGGACCTGCTCATCGACTTCCACCGCCCAGGGATAGCTGCCTCGCCCGATATTCACGGCCCGACAATGATATCTATTGACCGCCTGGATGACGCTCAATGGTTTTTGTGTTGTAGCCGCAGAGTCAAAGTAGATGGTGGCAGGATGATCGCGAAAAACAGGAAATGCATCCCTTACGCGCACATCGAGTGCAAGGTTTTTTGAAGTAGATACAGATTGAAACATCTTCTTTTCCTCCCATACACTTGTATATACTAAAATATTGTACCACGTATGCACGTACCGTTTTCCGGGAGAATAGCTGCGAATGCTATGAAGCTATTTGGTGCCTGATCTGAAAAAGGTGGAGTATCGTTGGTAAAAACTTTCTGGCTGCTTTCTTGCTTGCATCCGATATCGGCACACCTTTTCTTGTTGTATGCGCCGACAAGCTCCCTCCTTGCAAATAAATGATACATGATCTCATTGACAAACAGGGGTTAGATGACCTATACTCTTGTTATTGATACTTGATATCAATAAATTGTTTCTGGCACAAAAAGGCGAATCGGTGTGAAGAAGGGATCAAATTTGCTCGTGCATAAAGTGGAAACGGTTCGTCTAGCGGCCTGGAAAAGGAAAATGGAGCCTATGCCTGTTTATGAATATGTCTGTCTCGCCTGTCGAACTTATTTTGAGCATAGTGTTCTCCAGGAAGATAGCAAGTATGACAAGACGACAATGATATGAAGGAAGATCCATGAATGTACAACGTGATAGGCAGTTTTCTTCACAGGTTCAGGGGCAATGTATGCCTGTGCGTTTGGAAGACTTTGAGGTGGTGATGACATTGTTTGCTGCATTGCACGGATATAACACCTCTTTAAATGACAAATTCGCGCTTGCACCTGATTGGAGAGAGGTCTTTTATGATCATTTCATGCACACCGTTGCTTCGGCATCATCGCTCTGGCTGCTTGCCTGGATAGAAGCGCAACCAGCAGGACTTTTGATCCTGGAGGAGCATCGTGATTCACCACTCTTTCAACATCGAAAACGGGTCGAACTGGTTGCGCTCTATGTCGATGCCGTGTTTCGGGGCACCGGTTTAGCACAACAACTCATGCAAGAAGCTCAGAAGTGGGCACAGACGCATGGAGAAATATCTATGCAGCTCTATGTGACGACCCAGAATGAGCGAGCACGCGCTTTTTACCGTCGTTGTGGCTGGTATCCAGTGCAGGAAATCTGGCATATGGACATCATTTCAGACCAGCGGTCGCTGAGGAATGATAGCGATACCAACGTGGTGGAGGTGATAACAGACAAGAAGGGGATCTTTTAGAGCGTGGATATCATCATGCCGCTCTTACAAAGACCACAGAAAAAAGCTTTGGTGAGCTTTGATCAGGGTTTCTTTGACATTGTCATTACGCTTGTGCAGGAAACCAGTCCGCCATGATGCTACAAATTCACAAGCGACTTGTCGATATCACGCCCGCTGATGTGATGGCGTTTGTCTCTATTTAACCGGAAATTGTACGTTCACATCCATAAAAAGGAGTTTAGCAATGACAACAACAGCACAGCCACAGGTTCCTGTTACTATTCTGACTGGTTTCCTGGGGTCTGGAAAAACGACGTTACTCAATCATATTTTGACCACTGAGCATGGCAAACGCATTGCGGTCATCGAGAACGAGTTTGGTGAAGTTGGGGTTGACCAGGAGCTGGTGATCGGTGCAGAAGAAGAAATCTTCGAGATGAATAACGGCTGTATTTGTTGCACCGTGCGTGGCGATTTGATCCGCATCTTGAGTAATCTGATGAAGCGTAAGGACAGATTCGACTATATCCTGGTCGAGACAACTGGTATGGCTGATCCTGGTCCCGTTGCACAGACCTTCTTCGTCGATGACGAAATGCAGGAGAAGATGAAGTTGGATGGTATCGTGACCGTGGTCGATGCCAGACATGTGTGGGATCATATCGACAGTAGTGACGAAGTGAAAGAGCAGATTGCCTTCGCTGATGTGATACTTTTAAATAAAATTGACCTGGTGTCAGAGGACGATTTGGGCCGTTTGGAAGCACGTATCAAAAACATGAATGCGGCGGCAAAGATTCACCGCACGCAGGATGCGCTGATTGAAGTGAACAACATTCTCAATGTTGGCGGTTTTAATCTCGATCGTGCGATGGAAGTAGACACAAAGTTCCTGGAACCAGAATATCCCTTTGAATGGGTTGGCGTCTACGATCTGGCAGCAGGTATCTATCAACTGGCCCTGGCGATTGGCCCAGATTCGACAATAAATATCGCACTCTTCCCCCTGAAAGAGGCAACACCCGAGGTACTTGATACCGTGAAGATGGATGCGGTTCTCCGTTTTTCTGAAGATGGAGAGAACCACACAGACAGTCAGGTAGTACACGCTGAGGACGCTGCGCTCCATACCCTTCAACTAAACGATCGACCGACCACATTTACAATTGAGGTAAAAGAACCAGGTCTGTATGCGCTTTTCACCCAGCATCATCCCAACGAGTATCAGCTTGAATTTCGTGAGAACAATGGGGCAGGTACATCTGTCCTCACGCATGAATACAAACCCAAACACGAGCATGACAATGAAGTCTCTTCGGTTGGCATTGACACACCAGGCGACCTGGACCCCAAAAAGCTCAATGAATGGCTTGGCAATCTGCTACGAACCCAGGGTCCCGACATCTTTCGCATGAAGGGTGTGTTGAGCATGCAAGGAGAGTCGCGACGTTTTGTCTTCCAGGGTGTACATATGCTCTTTGATGGACGACCAGACAAACCCTGGGGAAATAGCCCGCGTCACAACTCACTCATCTTTATTGGCCGAAACCTGGATCGGGTGAAGCTCAACGAAGGATTTCGCGCATGCCTGGTATAAAATCAACCTCAAAACGTATTCTTGATACGCACTCGCGTCAGCAATGGCTGGCGCAACTCGATGACCATGTCAATTCGTTGGCGTGGTCGCCCGATGGGAAGTGGCTGGTCGCTGCTTCTGTGAGTGGCCCGATTACGATCTTTGCCGCAAAGACCGGGCAGGTCCAGCATATCCTGGGTGGGCATACTTTTGGCACCTGTGAGATTGCCTGGAATGCGAGCGGTACGATACTTGCGAGCGCTGGAGAGGACGGACAGATCCGTCTCTGGGACCCTGAACATGGGCAGGAGCGCTGCAAACTTTCTGGTGGGGCTGCCTGGGTAGAACATCTGGCCTGGAGTCCACAAGGTGATCTACTGGCAAGCGCCGCCGGTCGCATATTACGCCTGTGGAATGGAACAGATGGTCACATGCTTCAGGAGTATCCCAAGCATAGCAGCACTATCTCAGCTATTGAGTGGCAACCCAATACGCAGGTGCTCACGTCTGCCTCGTATGGAGGCATCTCCTTCTGGCAGCCTGAGAGCAACGAGCCATTGCGGATTTTCGAGTGGAAAGGTTCGATCCTGGTCATTGCATGGAGCCCTGATGGTCGCTATATCGCGACGGGTGACCAGGATGCAACCGTCCACTTCTGGATCGTGAAAGATGGGCAAGACCTGCAAATGTATGGCTATCCTACCAAAGTTCGTGAACTCTCCTGGAATAACAGCAGTCGCTATCTGGCAACGGGTGGGAGTGATATAACGACCGTCTGGGATTGTTCAGGGAAGGGGCCAGCGGGAAGCAAACCCATCCAATTGCAGGGACACGCCGCTTTTGTCAGCGCTATTGCCTTTCAGCATCATGGACCACTGATCGCTACAGCGAGCGCCGATGGCAACGTTGTTTTCTGGCATATCGCAAAACCGAAACGACCACTTGTGCAGACTGCATTTGGCTCAAGCGTCAGTCAACTGGCCTGGTCTCCAGACGATCAACTGGTCGCTTTTGGCACGGAAGCGGGTGTTGTGACTGTGTGCACCCCGCCTCAAGTGAGGTGAGTAAAGAGCAAAAGGGCTATGCAATAAGTAGACTTGACAAAGTGACATGCCCTGAGGGAGGGCTAGAGGCGCATTGCCTCACGGGAAATCGTACCCGATGGTGTGCTGTTCACGCCCTTTTTCCCTTGGATGTTCTGTCGTCTACAGGAAGGTCTCCGCGTGCTTCGCACGTGTTCTGAAAACGCCCAGTTGGCTTGTTCCCCTTGCACTGAGGAGTACGATATCTCATGAGGCAATGCGCCAGTCGTAGTGGAAAAATCCTGACCGATTTTGTGCAGGAGTTCATCCGCATGGGAACAGGTGTGGGCAGCCCCATGCAACCCCGTGTGAGACAATGATCCCTCTCTTCTGACCTGCACTTCGATGGCCTGATGGTCGTTCATCCCGTCAGGAAACGAGGAATCATGGGCCTTTGACTTGCTCCAACGCTTCGACTGTGGCTATGGTGATCGCGGCGTCCGGAGCCTCTGGAGCCTCTGGAGCCTCTGGCGCGGTCCAGGTCTCTGGCTTTTCCATACTTTCCCGCAGGGCATAAGCCATCGCGGTGATATGGGAGAGCATCTCGCCCATGGCATCCAGCAGGTCCAGGTGAATGGAGCTGGACGCCAGGCTCAGCGTATTTCCCGCGCGCAGCCGACGCATGTGCCGCAGGTGGAGTTCGCGTTTCAGATGCGAACGCTCCTTTTTCTGCTCAAGAAAGGTGTTGACCAATTCCTGATCGTGAGTGGCCAGGGCCGCCAGCACCTGCTGGAACGCCTCCAGGATCTCCTGGTGATAGAGGAGCAGATCCTCGCGCCCTTCCTCCGAAAACAGGAGTTCGCCGTGCCGTTTTCGCCGCGCCAGAATCATCAAGCGTGTGGCGACCGCCTCGCCAATGACTTGTAAGTCGGTAATGATATAGAGGAGCGCGATCTCCTGGCGTGCCTGCGCTTCGGTCATGTGCTCTTCATCCAGTTGCGTCAGGTAGCCTTTCACTGCCGCGTTCAACTCATCGAGTTGGTCATTCAGAGCCTCCATACTCGCATGGAGATCGCCTGCCCCATCTTCAAAGGCATCCAGGCTGTGTTCGAGCATCTCCGTGACCACTTCGGCCATGCGCAAAACCTCACGCGTTGCCTGTCCTAAAGCCACTGCGGGCTGCGCGAGCGCTTTGGGGTCGAGATAACGCGGACCAACATGGGTGCCCTGGGCGCTGGTTGGCTCAGGAAGCAGGCGCTCCATCAGCCGGGCCAGTGGTGTCGCCAAGGGCACAAACAGGACGGCTAGCACCAGATTGAAGCCCAGGTGCATCATAGCCACCTGGGTACCGGCGTTGGACCATAGATGCGCTAGCGGAGACGCCAGCGGTCCCAGCAACGCGAGCAGCACCAAGGCGCCGGCCAGTTTGGTTCCCGTGTGAACCAGGGCCAGCCGACGCCCAGCCAGCGTTCCTTCCTGCACGGAGGAGAGCAGGGCCGTAAGGGTCGTGCCCACATTGGCACCCAGCATGAGCGCGAGCGCCGCGACTGCTGGCAGTGATCCCGAGGCGGCCAGGGTCAGGATCAGGCCAATGGAGGCCGCGCTCGAACTCAGGACCATCGCGAGGATGGCCCCGATCAGCAGGAGCACCATCGGGGCTCCCGCCAGTGTGCTCAGGACACTCGCGGTCAAGGGACTGGCGGCAATGGGCTGGCTGCCCAGAGAAAGCGCGGCCAGACCGAGGACGATCAGCCCAAAGGCAAGGCAGACCTGCCCTAAACGACGGAAGTGGGTGCCACGGGTCACCAGCGCGATGAGCGCTCCCAATCCCACCAGTTCCAGCGCGTAGTCCGTGATGTGTAACGCCAATAGTTGGACGACGAGCGTCGAACCGACGTTCGCCCCCAACAGCATGACAATGGCCGCGCTCAGAGGGATGAGATTCGCGCTGACGAGTCCCACCAGCAGAGAAGACATCGCGCTGGAACTCTGCATCAACGCAGTAGCCAGCGTGCCCAGACCAAAGGCCGCCATCGGGTAGCGCACGAGTTGCGTGAGCGCACGCTGGACCCGCGCATCAGTTGCCCGCTGCACCGCGTCCGTTATCTGGCGCACGCCGTAAAGCAGCAGGGCCACTCCTGCGATCAACACTCCTAAAACCAGGGTGGGAGAGGTCGCCTGGAACATGCTCTCACCTCCTTCTTTCTGTGTTTCGTACTGATTCTTTCGGTCTTTCCTTGCCACGTATCAGCTCGCGTGACCGGTTTGTGTGACGAGACGCGAAAGAGCGCGCGTCTCTCTCCTAACGCCCGAAGGCCCCTGATTGCAGCAACACGCTGGAGAGCAACAGTACCGCCAGCATGATCAGATAGATGTGCAGGGCAATCAGTGATCGCCGGACACTGCTGGTCAGCCTCGGCATGTTCCTCTGTTCAGGTAACCGCTTGTACTGACGCGGTGGCTGAATGGGAGCGCTGAGGTGGGTTGGATGACGTATTGGTTCAGGCATACGAGCGAGCATGATGGTTTCCTCCTTGTTCTGGATTGCGCACGTTTTATGGTGTTTTATGGGATGCGCATGTGTGCATATGCGCATGTGCACGACGTGTTGGAGGACATGCTCTCAGGATCAGGAAAACACCCGCCACAGGCGTGCCCCCCGGTATCGATCAGCAGGCCAGGCGGGCACAGGAAAAAAGGTGGAGTGAAAAGGTGGGAGGAACGCAGCGGGCTAGCCGCAACCACAAGGCCAGGGAAAACCGGTCGCCTCCTCTCCTTCCATGCTCATGCCAGGTATATTCATCTAGACAGATCCGTAGGAGCAGCGAGGCGTGAGTGAGAGGAGAGAAGTAAGACAACAAAGCTCTCAGATCAGGATCGCTGCACCGACGAAACGCCAGAAACCGCTCCAACAGGTGCAGGATATGCATCTATGCATCTATGATGACTAGGGTCAGGGTCCATTCGGTTCCTCCTGTGTGTTTAGTCGATGAGTCAAAAACAAGCGTTGGGATGATCCCACTACCCCCCAGAGGGGATTTTCTTCTTCATCTGGAGTATAATCCATCTATTTTCCAAAAGTCAAGCAGCGTGAAGCCTTTTCAGGGAAGAATCTGCAAGGAAGCAGATTCTCTGAGAGTTTTTTGAGACGATCGCCGCACCCGTTCTCTCACCCGTTCTCTCATGCCTCTGCCGCCCTTACTCAGGCAGATGCGTCTTTTTGCGCAGAATCGTTCCCATTCCTGTTGAATAGTAGACATGGGAGTTTCCCTCTCGTTAAAGAAATTCATCAGTTTCCCTCTTGACTTTTTGCAGAACCGTGGTTTATACTCCTGGTGGAAGCACCATCCCCCCCTAGGGGATAGCAAGAGATTGCCTCATCTGATGCGCCAGGCGAAGGCTGGCAGGATGAGGAATGCCATCTCGCACGCCTGAACAGGGTGCCTCCAGGTTGTTCGGCGCCGCATCCATTCTACAATGCAAGGAGGAACCGAATGGACCCTGACCCTAGTCGTCATTGTTCGTATGCCCAAACGCATCGACGTTTCTCCGTAGAACGCGAGATCCGAGCCTGAGAGTAGTCCGTTCGTTGCGAAACGCTTCGCCTCCCTCCTCTCACTCACCTCTCGCTTCTTCTACGGAACAACCGAAGGAAAAGCGAGTCGTGTGAGGAAGCAATCCTCTTTATGTGCGATGTCCCCTGGGAACATTGCCGTTTGCTCCTGTTTGCTCCTCTCACCCCTCCTTTCTCTCCTGCCCGCTCGCGCGATAGACCGTGTCGTTGAGGAGTGGAGACACCATGAATACCCTGTCAGGTATGAGCGTCTTCCATAAGCATCTCATCGACAATGGTCTCTTCTGCCAATCGATCAGGATAGATTTCTCACCAGGACGTGCTCATTGACTCTTGTGCAGAGGCGATGTGTCTGGAACCTCGTGTCCGTGAGCAGGTGCGGGAGAAATCGCAAGCAATCACTGTCTTTTTTACTCAACCAACGAGGAAAACGAGAGGGAAACTCCCATGTCTACTATTCAAGACGATTCCAACCACCTGCCCGGCCAGGAGGAGATGCGCACGGCGCACCTGGACGAGGCCCATGTCGGCGATATCAAAGGTGCCTGGGGCACCATCCGCGTGAGTGATTCCGCGCCCCGCAAAACCTGGATCACGCGGATCATCACACTCCTGGTGATTATGGGGCCAGGGCTGATTACGATGGTAGGCGACAACGACGCAGGCGGAGTCACCACCTACACCCAGGCCGGTCAGAACTATGGGACCAGCCTGTTGTGGACCTTGCTCATCCTGATCCCTGTACTGATTGTCAATCAGGAGATGGTCGCACGCCTGGGTGCGATCTCCAGAGTGGGCCACGCCCGTCTGATCTTCGAGCGCTTTGGCAAGTTTTGGGGCGCGTTCTCGGTCTTCGATCTGTTTTTGCTGAACTTTTTGACGATCGTGACTGAGTTTATCGGCTTCAGTACGGCGCTCAATTATTTTGGCGTAAGCCCGCTGATCTCGGTCCCCATCGGCATCGTAGGGCTGATTGCGATCACCGTCACTGGCAGTTTCCGCCGTTGGGAGAGTGTGATGTGGATCTGCTGCATTCTGAGTATCCTGATGATTCCTTTTGCCTTTATTCCGCATCCTGCCTTTGGGCCAATTCTCCATGGCACGTTTCTTCCTAGCGTGTTGGGAGGCATCAATTCGACGGCGATTTTGACCATCGTCGCTATCGTTGGCACAACGGTTGCACCCTGGCAGCTCTTCTTCCAGCAGTCCAATGTCGTTGACAAGCGGATCATTGCCCGCTGGGCGAAAGATGCGCGCACCGACACCATCATTGGGGCCTTCTTCACCAACATTGAGGCGGCGGGACTGGTCATCGGCGCGGCCTTCGTCTTTGCTGGGACAAAGTTCTTCGGCAACTTCGCTGATCTGGGCACAACTGCTCAGGGGTATGCTGCACTCCATCAACCACTGATGGGAACAATTTTAATGATTGTGCTGCTGAATGCATCTGTTATTGGAGCCTGCGCGGTTTCGCTCTCGACAGCCTACGCCTTTGGCGATGTCTTCAAGGTCAATCACTCGCTGCATCGCAGGTTGAGTCAAGCAAAGCTTTTCTATGGGATCTACTCCGGGCTGATTGTGCTAGCTGGTGTGGTCGTGCTGGTGTCCACCCAGCAGCAGCAGGGCTTGCTGACCCTGGTGGTGCAGGCGCTAGCCGGCATTCTGCTTCCCAGCGCGACGGTCTTCCTGGTGCTGCTGTGCAATGATCGCCAAGTGCTGGGTCCCTGGGTCAATAAACCCTGGCTCAACGCGGTGGCGACGGTAATCGTTGGTCTGCTGGTTATGCTCTCGCTGATCCTGGCCTCAACCACTCTCTTCCCCATCCTCAACGAGGGAGATAATGCGCTCAGGTTAACGATTGTACTGAGTATCGTTCTGGTCGCCGGACTACTTATCATGGGTGTAGGAGCGCTGATCCAGCGCCGACGCAAAGGGTCGGATCTGGAATTGGTGGCTCTGTGCCAGGTAGACAAAGAATCCTGGCAGATGCCACCCCTGGCAGAACTGACCCGGCCAGCCTGGTCGGCGACACGCAAAATCGGGATGTTTACCCTGCGCGCCTATCTATTGCTTGCGGTGATTTTGCTGGTCGTCAAGACCATCCAGATTGCTACTGGACACTAAGGGTGCGGCAGGCGAGTTGAGAGGGAGGGAAACAGGCAAACGGCCCAGCGTTCTGATTGCCTGTTTCCCTCCTCTGCGACGGCTCTGGGATTTTGCCCTGGCCGTGCCACGCCAGCAAGAAAGCGGAAAGGTAGATGAAACACCTTCAGAAGAAGATATGGTTCCCCTGGACCTGTGCCAGTGTATGGGATGCGCTGATCGATCTGCGGGCGGTCGTTTTTTGGGCACGGCTTCACGTTTGTGGAGACATACGAGATCGCTCGCTTGTGCCTGGCGCGGTGCTTCTGTGGAAGCCTGCGCAGCAGATCTGCTTTTTTAGGCCATCCTTGACCCTGACGGTGGAACAGATGCTTCCCCGTCAGGCCATCCGTTGCTCGTTCTTCACCAGAGCGTTCCAGGGCAAACTGGACATCAGGCTATCGCCAGAGGAAGGAGACGAGGCAACGACGATAGCGATTGGAGTGACCGTTGAACACGTTGCCTCGCACCGCTCTCTCCGGGGAGGTGCGCCTTTGGTGAGAGGTGTGATCCAGAGACAGGTGGTGCGAGCGTTCCGCAAGCTCGATACCCTCCTGGAATACCGGCAGGAGCAGGTGGAGCAAGGTTTCAACGTAGCGTATCGCTCCTGGCAACGCCTGCAGGCAGAGCGCGAGCATTTCCGTCGCCAGTTCATACTCCAATCCATGCAGGATCGCTCTCACTAAGGAAGAATGCTCACTGTGTTACCGGAGAGAGGAAAAGAAAGGATGAATGATGAAGCAACCCTCAAGGGTTCACCCGATGAGAATCATGGGTGTCCTGTTTTTGCGTATCGTGGTCTTGCTGGCCAATGCCAGCCTGATGATCGTTCTGTTGGGAACCTTTGGTCTCCCAACGGATCTTCTTCGCACCCTCATTGCTATCCCGCTTGGCGTGCTGATTGGGGTGCTTATCGCCACTGCCCTGACGAAAATACAGCGTGAGCGTTCTCCGAATGTATAGATTCTGCACGAGAGGAGCGGAACGTATGGCAAGGGTCATCTTAGAGACGCAACTTGCGGGACTCACCGCACAATTCTTCCAGGCGGGCGAGGCGGTTGATCGGATGCTGAGCATCGGATTGGAGGCTCTCCCCGCCAGACTCCTTGTGCAACTGTCTCTGATGGGCAGCGAGAAAAACCGGCCAGGAGAACTGGAAGAAGCACAGGTGCTGCGGCAAAAGCTCCGCACAAGATGGATGGAAGTCACGGATGTCTCGGTCATCACGGATCTGTTTGCACTGGGACAGGAGACGAGAGATCTCTGGTGGGCTAGCTTGCAGGCGTTGTCTACGGGCAATGTTGCGGCAGCACATCAGGTCCAACAGGAGGATGACGTCGTAGATGTACGCTATCATATGCTGCGTCACGATCTGTTCACTCTGCTTTCAGGTACTGCACGATCTGTCCTTTCCTTTCCTGATGCGTGCCAGATGCAACGATGGACCCTGCTCTTAGAGATCGCGCACAGTCTGGAGCGGGTGGGAGATCATGGCGTTGCGATTTGTGAACGCGTTATCTTCGTCGAGGAGGGCATACTCAGGACCGCCATCTCGCCAGGAGACGCCGTCGAGGACGCGAGGGTCTCAAGGACAACCAATGTTTTGTGGAGCAAAAAAATGGAGCGATTGTGCGCCAGTTTGTGGGCTTTGATCGCCTTGCGGAATATCAGGCGTCTCGACAACTCCGTGAGCTGTACCAGGCGTTACAACCAGGTGTGAAAACGTTTGAGATACCAGCCCTTAAGCACTTGTGTGAGAACACAATAGGCAAGCAGTATTGCTAGTAACCAGGGGAAATAGGGAAGGGGGAGCGCCTGGAAGCCGATTGATGCCCCAAAGGGCGTGAAGGGAATGATCAATCCTACGATCATCACGCTTCCTGTCAGCACAAGCACTGATCGAGAAGCCGTACGCTGAATGAATGGGATCTTCCGCGTGCGAATCAGATGGACAATCAAGATTTGTGAAAGCAGTCCTTCTACAAACCAGCCGGATTGGAACAAGGATTGTGTGACTGGAAGAGTGGCGTGAAAAATCCACCAGAGAATGAGAAAGACTCTCTATGTCAAGCCCTTTTGAGACCAATTTGAAGCATGAGAAAAAATCAGGCGGAAAGAGGAGGAGAAATGTCTTCAACAAGGCATGAGCAAGTATACCACGCCGCTCACAGCTGTCAAGCCGCTTCGCTTTCCTTGACAGCCGCTCACTTACGTGGTCTTTTTTGGGCATGCCAAGTTGAAAGCCAAAGAACAGCAGGTTTTTTGGCTCGTCTGAGAAGGATGCACCATCATCAAAAGGTGCTAAGCCGCTCGGCGTGCATGCTGCTGTTGCGCTTGCTCAAAGGTGGCCGTCTGATAACACTCTCGATGCAGCCACATGGCAAAGATAATCCTGACCCACGCATTGGCAAGCGCCCGCACGGCGACGGTATGGCTTTTGCCTTCAGCGCGTTTGTGCCGATAATACTGCTTGGCCCACGGTTCACTTTGCGTTGTCTGCCACGCGAATTGGTGCAAAGCGTTGCGCAAGGGTTTGATACAGCCCAAGCGGCGATGAGCTTTGGAGTACGTCCCGCTTTGAAACAGGACGGGCGAGGTTCCAGCCAAAGCTTGCAGACTGCTCGCATTCTGGTAGCGAGAGCGATCATCGCCGATTTCTGCCAGCAGTCGCGGGGCCAGATGTTGGCCTGCACGCGGCAAGCTGGCAAAAATCTCATGGTCTGCGTGGGTCAAAAAAAGGGCGTCAATCTCCTTGTCATACTGCGCAATTTGCTCGATCAGCGGCAGCAGTTGACTCACCAGTACGACCATCAAACGCGATTTGGCGCGGGTGGTGACGGAATCGGCCTGCAAATGGGGTTGGTGCAGCTGCTCAAAAATGGTGAGTGCTACGGTCGTCGGATTGGGATGCTTGCTTTGTCTGAGCACCTCCTGGATCTGTTTAGACGAAGCGGCCATTGCTTCCTGCGGAGTGGGATAGGTTTGCAAGAACTGCAATGTGCACTTTTGTTGCAGTTTCGTAAACAGTTCCAAGGCAACCGGGTAATACGCCTTGAGGCAGGCGGTGAGCTGATTGACCAGACGTGTTTGCATCTGGATCAACGCATCTTGATCGCGGGTGAGCAGTTTGAGCTCTCGAATCTTCTCGCTATCAGGAATGAGCCGATGCAAATCAGCCAAGTCAGCACGTCCGGTCTTGGCCAGCAAGTAGGCATCAATCGTATCCGTCTTAGCTCCAGATGCGGAGCGCCGACGATCAACGGTGCGAGGGTTAACCGGATAGACCGGCCAGCCAGCCTCCAACAGCTGGGCGATCAACAGACCATGCGTGGTCTCGATGATACAAGCCATCTGTTCCTTGGACTCCGAGCCAACGATCTGTGCCAAGAAGGTGTTCAGCCTGCTCATTCCTTGAGGATTGTGATCGATACGAAGCGTCCCGACTTGACGCCCTTTCTCATCAATGACCAAGGCGTCATGGTGCGTGTCCGCCCAGTCAATACCGGCATACCACATAGACACTACTCCTCTCTGCCACATTGGTTCCTGAGCTCGCGTGCCCTTATACTGTGGCGCTCGAAGCGCGACTCTCTCATGATCGGTCTGGCTCAGGAACGCAGCCAAGGAAGTGCGAGCTTTCTCAATCGGTCGAGCCGGGTGGAGAGGGTAGACTTTCCCTGGCACGTTCAACATTTGTATGGAACAAGGGTATCCTTGTTCATGCCCTCTGTCGAGAGGGCTTGTTCTTAGTTTACTGTATAAGGTGAGAATATCAAAGATCGAGCTGATTGGTCCAAGACAGAGGGTAAAGCGAAGCAACCCATTGTCTTTCCATTGACGTGGTCGCGCAAGAATCTCGTGATCAACGGTATCCCAGGGGAGCGCTAATTGCGAAAGATCATAGAGCAGGTTTTGCACCAGCAGTTGAAGTGGTAACATGGGCAAGAATGGAAGAAACGCGCTGGCAATGATGAGGCTGAGCGCATTCCCAAAATTAGAGCTGATCGCCATTTTGAGGTACTTCATACTATTACCAAAGACGGTCCGTCCTACGATAATGCCTTGCTCCAGGACAAGGAGGCTTTTTTCAAGCAAAACGATATCAGCGGTTTCTTTCGCGATATCCACCGCAGTATCGACCGAGATCCCGACATCTGCTTCACGAAGAGCGGTCACATCATTTACTCCATCGCCGATGTACCCCACCGTATGTCCACGACTCTTGATGGCGAGGATAATGCGAGCCTTTTGTAAGGGATTCACGCTCGCAAAAACGGTGGTTTGTTCTGCAATCTCTGCTAGTTCCTCATCACGCATGCCCTCAATTTCCCGCCCCAGAACCGTTCGTGAGGGGTCAAGCCCCACACCCTCACAAATAGTGGCAGTTACCTCTTCGGTATCCCCAGTCAGGACTTTTACGGCAACGCCGTGTGCTGTGAGTGCTCGAATGGTCTCTCTGGCGCTCAATTTGGGAGGATCAAAAAAGCCGATACAGCCAGCGAAGATGAGATCGTGCTCATCAGTAATAGAGTATTGCCTGTGCAGGGAAGGCAGTCGTTTGTAGGCAACCGCAATGATGCGATATCCCTCCTTTTGGAGTTCCTTTCCCATGTGTTCGATGCGTGCCTGGGTAATCTCGGTAAGTGGACGAATCTGTTCCCGGTCTTCAATGGTGCTGCAGGCCCGTAGCACCTCTTTGAACGCCCCTTTGCAGATGAGAAGTGGTGGCTCATGTTCCTGTTGCACAATCACCGACATTCTCCGCCGGACAAAATCGAAAGGTAATTCGTCAATCTTATGGGAGCGAGGGAGGGTAGGGAGGTTAGGGAGGTTCCCCTGGAGCCGGTGTTCCTGATTGACGTGCTCCAGGATTGCCCGATCCAGCAAATTCTTCAGCCCCGTTTGATGGATACTATTGAGGGCGGCAAGATGGAGAACCCATTCGCTGTTTTCTCCCCGTGCATCCAGGTGCTGGATAAGGGTCACACGGTCCTCAGTGAGGGTTCCTGTTTTGTCAGTACAAAGCACGTCTATGGCCCCAAGATTCTGGATGGCAGGTAACCGTTTGACAATGACCTTCTGCCTGGCCATGCTCATCGCACCTTTTGCTAAGGTGGTGGTCACAATCAATGGCAACATCTCCGGGGTCAATCCAACGGCAACGGCGAGGCCAAAGGAGAGTGCCTCTCTCCAATCGCCTTTCGTCAGCCCATTGATGAGGAAGACGACTGGGACCATGCTCACCATACCGCGAAGAAGCAGCCAACTGACCTGATTAATCCCTCGGTCAAAGCTTGTTGGCGGGCGTCGGCTCAGGACACTGCTTGCGATCGTGCTGAAGAAGGTCTGCCGCCCGGTCGAAACGACGACAGCTGTTGCGGTGCCACTGATCACGTTGGTCCCCATAAAGCACAACTGAGGCATCTCTAACAAGTCGTTTGCGGTGAGTGTGCTCCTGGAGCTTCTGGAGCTTCTGGCGCTCGTACGTCTGCTCTCTTCACTCATGATCTCATTGTCATATTTCTCAATGAGCATGGCTTCGCCTGTGAGCACCGATTGGCTCACAAAGAAATCCCGTGCGGAAAGCAGTCGCACATCTGCCGGGATCATATCTCCTGCCGAAAGCGCAATGAGATCGCCAGGAACCAGGGTTGTCAGGGGCACATCGCTTCTGACTGGTTCTGCTGCATCGTCCCTTCTTCGGAGGACCGTTGCCGTCGTCTGTACCATGCTTTGAAGGTGGTGCAGAACTCGTTGAGAACGAAATTCTTGCCAGAAGCGGAGCAGGCAACTCACCAGGATCATCACCGAGAGCAGAAGGATCTTTGCCCACGTGCGATTCGGGCCAGAGGTCAGGACCACATCAGTCATGAATGAGACGAGAATCAGGATTGCCAGCACAAGAATAAAGGGGTTGACAAATGTTCTTGCCAACTGCATCCACCATGGTTGCAGTCGTTTGTCTGCGACCTTGTTGTGTCCAATCTGCTCAAGACGGGTTGCTGCCTCACGTTCGGTCAAGCCCAGGAAGCTGGTGTGCAAGAGGTGTAAAATCTGGACGGTATCACTGCGTGCCACCTCGCAGAGCAGCGGAGAGAAGACCGGTTTGTTGCGTACGACGTTGCTCATGATTACGTGATCAGACGATCGAGCGCATCTTTGAGTTCCCTGATAGCGCTGTCCGCATCAGCTTGTGATACTGCTTCCGTAATGCTTTGCTGCAGGTGCTGTTCCATAATGGCACGTGCGACCTGATCAAGCCCGGCACGCACCGCCGCAATCTGAATCAACATCTCATGGTAATTCCGTTCTTCTTCCCAGAATCGTTTGAGACTATTGGCATGTCCGGCAATACGTGCGAGGCGATGGGCAATATCTTCACGTGTGAGGATGCGCTGCTTGTTCATTGCAATCCATTTCTCTGCTGAACGTACCCTCCAGAGGGGTCTCTCATTCGTAGTGAGAGTATACTGTTCATTTCTGAGCCTGTCAAGACACCGTTCTTCTGCTCTTTCTGCTCAGAGACAACGAATTTTGCATGGGACACACAATTCACGGTGCTTGCTCTTGACATTAGATGTGTGAGCGTCTATACTCACAACTGTAAGCATCTATCCCCCCAGGGGGATAAGGTGAACGAATATATTCTTACCATAAAGGAGGATCCGAATGGACCCTGACCCTAGTTGTCACTGTCCTGTTGTGTCAACACATCGATATTCCTCCGTACGAGACGCGCTGGTTGCTTGATAGCTTTTGTGGCTTTTGCTTTCTGCTCTCCTGGCTATCACGCACCACTTGCTACTTCTACGGAACACAACCGAATGAATGGCGAGTCGTGTGAGGTAGCACCTTCACTTTCTTTCCTCTCAGTTCCTGTTTGGTAGAGGTCGTGCTTCCCCACTTCTCCCTTGTATCCTATTGTCTGCACTATGCGACGATTATGCGACGATTGCGAAAGAGATCTCTTGGTCATCATGAAGGATCTCTGTCCTTTGGTACCCTTTTTTCGTGATCACTTGATCTGGAGCATGCTACACACGTGTCGCTATGGCTCACAGAGGGCTGTTCGTGCTCAGATCAGAAGAACATGCTGCCAGAAATCGCTCTGAAAACATAGTGTGGAAGATACCTATGCTATGCCTATGCCAAAAAAAGGAGCTCTTCCCATGGAAAAAATACAAGATCCGATGAACGGTCTAGTATCTCTGCTTGATCAAATTGATCAGGGTGAGATGCATACAGCCCAACTTGACGAAGCGCATGTTGGTGATATCGAAGGGACCTGGGGCACCATCCGCGTTGGCGATACTGGCGCGCGGAAGACCTGGTTTGCGCGTTTGCTCACCGTGCTGGTCATTATGGGACCCGGTCTGATTACGATGGTAGGTGACAATGACGCTGGCGGCATCGCTACCTACACGCAAGCTGGTCAGAACTACGGCACCAGTTTGCTCTGGACGCTCCTCATCCTGATCCCGGTGCTCATCGTCAATCAGGAGATGGTGGTCCGTCTGGGTACGATCACTCGGGTCGGTCACGCCCGCCTGATCTTCGAGCGCTTCGGCAAGTTCTGGGGTGCGTTCTCGGTTATTGATCTCTTCGTCCTGAACTTTTTAACCATCATCACCGAGTTTATCGGCTTTGCAATGGCCCTGAACTACTTTGGGGTCAGCCCCCTCATCTCGGTGCCTGTGGGTGTCATCGGACTTATTACCATCACGGTGACGGGCAGTTTCCGCCGCTGGGAGCGTGCCATGTGGGTATGCTGTATTGCCAGCCTGTTGATGATCCCGCTTGCCTTGATCGCGCATCCGGCAATCGGCCCCATCGTCCATGATACTTTCCTTCCAAGTATTACCGGGGGCTTGAACTCGACGGCGCTGTTGACCATCATCGCCATCGTCGGAACGACGGTTGCGCCCTGGCAACTCTTCTTTCAGCAGTCTAACGTCATCGATAAGCGCATCACTGCCCGCTGGCTAAAAAACGAGCGTGCCGACACCATCATCGGTGCTTTCCTCACCAACATCGAGGCGGCAGGGCTGATCATCGCGGCCGCCTTCGTCTTTGCTGGGACGAAGCTCTTCAATACGTTCGTGGATGCCGGTACGACTGCTCACGGGTACGCGGCATCCGGTCACCCGGTGATGGGGGTGATCTTGATGATTATCCTGCTCAACGCGAGCATCATTGGAGCGTGCGCGGTCTCGCTCTCGACCTCGTATGCCTTCGGTGATGTGTTTAAGGTCAATCACTCACTGCATCGGAAGGTAAACGAAGCAAAGGTCTTTTATGGCAGCTACGCGGCGCTCGTCGTAGGTGCTGGGGCAATCGTGCTGATTCCGAATGCACCGCTTGGCCTGATGACGTTCGCCGTACAGGCGCTGGCAGGGATTTTGCTGCCAAGTGCAACGGTCTTTCTGGTCTTGCTGTGCAATGATCGCGCAGTGTTGGGTCCCTGGATTAATAAACCGTGGCTCAACGTCGTTGCTGCGGTCATCGTCGGCCTGCTGGTCATGCTCTCGCTTATCCTGGCTGCGACGACCCTGTTCCCCAACCTTGATGCTATCCGCCTGGCAATGGTGCTCGGTATCATCCTGATCGTCTCTCTCGTGGGAATGGGTGTGATCGCACTGGTGCAACGCATGCGCAAAGGGCCAGACCCAGAGATCGTCGCGCTCGCTCGCATGGAAAAAGAGACATGGCAGATGCCGCCGCTGGCAGAACTGACAAAACCGACCTGGTCGGCGGCACGCAAGATCGGTATGCTCACGCTACGTTTCTACCTGATCATTGCGGTGATCCTGCTGGTGGTCAAGACCGTCCAGCTTGCTATTGGTCACTAGTGCAGTATCCTATCAGCTGATCGTGAAAGAGTATTGGTTGCAGCGCTTCCCTCTATTCTAGAGTATACTCGCACTTTCTCACGAGAAGGGCGTTGAAGTGGTACATCCCACCGCATCGATCCCTTCTCGCGAGAAAGGAGGAGAGAAAGGATCAGGAAATGCCTGAACATAAGATCGTCTTCAAACGTTTGCAAGCCCTTGACGGAATATCCTTTCGCTTTGAGCGAAGAATGCATGTGCTTTTTGTAAATGGCATGCCTGCACACGTTCACACACAGCACTATGGAATAGTAGAACTGGTAACTGAGCACAAAACAGTGCAGGTGAGTGCGGCAACGTACTGGGAAATGATTTATGATGACATCGTGCCAACACCTCTCTCTGCGGGGATGATTCTGGCGAAATATGACGAACTGGTAGGAAAACTGTCAGGATGGTTTACCACATCCTGAGCAGAAAAGCGTGACGTGAGAAGAAGAAAGGAAGACGGGAAAAAGTGAAACCGTATCCGAAAAGACTCTGCCTGGAAGAAATTGATGCGTCTCTCAAGACGGTCGAGATGCATTGGAGAGACATTGATGATGAGCTGGCGCTTTGAGGCATCGGTCGCAAGGACACGCCTTTTACCGCAACAGTGAGAATGAGAATGATGAGTGCGTATAGCTATTTAGACACCTTACTCTCGCAACAGATCCCACCATTTTCATCAATCAGCATCGAACATATGCTACGTCTGAATGAGCGTGTTCATTACGGAATAGACCAGCACCTTCTCACAGAATATGCCACGGCACGTGAAGCGACAGCGGAAAAATTCTATCAACACATCGAACCGCTTCAGCAGTGGTATGAGCGACATACAAAACGGGACGATCATCCCCTCAAACTCGCTGCTGAAATCTATGTCAGTATTCTTGGCTATCCACAGTTATATATCGAGGGGAATCATCGTACCGGCTCATTGATCGCGAATTGGATTACGGTGTATCACGGCTTTCCTCCCTTCGTTTTATCTCGTGACAATGCTATCGCCTACTTTGTCCCTTCAGCGGAAATTAAAAGTTTTGTCGATAAGTCAATCTGGCGTGGAGGGACGAGACTGCCAAAGTATAGGAAATCATTTCTTACCTTTTGGGAACATCATATTGATAGCCGCTATCTACTACAAACATGATGGAAGGTGTGATGGACTGATTGAGGTCGTTCCAGGAGAAGCGTACCATCGCTCCTAGAGAATGTGGTACTCTTTCAGCGATATCTGAGGATAGTTGAGATAGTACCGGAAGCCTTGACGTCTGTCCTCAACAGAAACGAGGAATATACCTATGCCACAAACACCACATATCGAACACCACTTTACCGCAGGAGAGACTGTTCGCGATATTGTGATTGGCATGTCGGATGGATTAACGGTCCCGTTTGCTCTAGCAGCTGGCCTTTCAGGTGCAGTCAGTTCGACCACGATTATCATCACCGCAGGAATTGCCGAGATTGCAGCTGGCTCGATAGCGATGGGACTCGGTGGCTATTTGGCTGCTCGTAGCGATGCTGAGCATTTTACGCTAAGGGGTAAGGGATCTCATGACGTAAGTGAGTGGGGGCCGCCTTATCAGGGAGCGCTCCCACGAAAACTCTTTCTTGTTGGTTGTGGCTGGCGGAGAAGGTGGTGTTCTTCATCAGCGTGAGTAGACATTCTTATAGACAGGAGACCGCGTAGGCAGAGCTAGCCAGAGCCACGAGAAGGGTTGTATGGATACTTGCTGAATCGCATTGGCCAATACGCATTCGCTCCTTATGTACGCATTGCATTATGGGAAATCGTACCCGATGGCTCATGCCCACTCTTGTTACTGGTGGCGAAGTCAAAAAGTGGGGAAATATGCCATGAAAACAGGCCATTTCGCTCTTCCAGTAGGGGATATCGACCATAATGGTGCGTCCACGACGCATGACGTTTCTAAAGTGGACAAGAGCCGTTTAATGTTTGTATTTACAGCATACTCTGGCAAGCAGGCACACCGAATGCATCCGAGAGCCCTTACTGGCAAAATCATGTTATTTCATCATTCACTACTTGATAAAATCCTCTTTCGTTTTGAGATAGCGGCGAATCTTATTGCGGGCCAGATCTGTTCGCACAAAGCTCAGCCAATCGTGGGTCGGGTGAGCATTCCGATTGGTGACAATATCAACGATCTCACCATTCTTTAGCTCATAATCCAATGGGACCATACGCGATAGCAAATGCTCACCACCATCCGCCTCCGAGAAAATGCGTGCACCAGCACAATGATCCCCAACCTCGGAGTGAATACGATAAGCAAAATCTAACGGTGTAGAACAAACCGGTAAATCTTTGACCTCCCCTTCCAAGGTCAACACAAAAATCTGCTCATCGAAAAGCTCGTCTTTGACAGCCTCGACAAATTCAGCATTACTGACGTTTGAGATATGTAAATCCTGTTGCCACTCCGTCAACTGACGTAACCAGAATTGCAACTCTTTCGCTGATGCAGAAGCAGTATCACCAATATCTTTATAATGCCAATGCATTGCGACACCGTATTCAGCCATCTTATGCATCTCCTGTGTACGAATCTGGATCTCAACCAGTTGATTATTGAGGCAATAGACAGTTGTATGCAATGCGCGATAGCCATTCGGTTTCGGGTTTGCGATAAAGTCCTTGAAGCGTCCCTCTTTTGGTTGCCAGAGACTATGGATATGCCCCAACGTGACATAACAATCAGTCGTTATATCGACCAGGATTCGAAAAGCCAATAAATCATGGACCGGATGAACATCAGCGGCCTTCTTCAATTGTTCAAAAGCTTCGACGTTACCAACATTGCGCGAAATCTTTTTATAGAAGCTATAGGGATGTTTCACACGACCTGAGATTTCAGCACGCAGCCCAAGTGAGCCCATCTCCGAGCGCAATATCGCACAGACCCGATCAACATATGAGCACCACTGTTTCGCCTCCGCATCAAGGATGGTGCAGACCCAGTTATAGTGGTCTGGCTCAAGCACCTGGAAGGCGAGATCCTGCATCTCACTTTCAACGCGGAACATCCCCAGCCGGCCTGCCAGAGGCGCATAGATCTCACGTAATTCCTCAGCTTCCATCAGCATATCCTGCTCCTTTTGTGCCTCAGCCTGAGGATAACCTGGATTACATATCAGGCGCATCGCAAAAAGACGGTATGCCAGTTTCAGCAGAACGACACGAGGATCATCAGCCACAGCCACTAACATTTGACGCACAGTCTCTGACTGCTGACGACGCAGGGCTTCTCGGACACGAGGTTTCTTGCTCTCTATACTTGAGATACTGCCATCTTCCTCACGCTCCTTTTTGGTGGAAGTAAGCTGTTTTTTTTGAACTGCAAGCATAGCACCTGTAGTAGCTTTCAGCTTTTTTCGCTCCAGTATATTCAAGCTCGACATACTCTCTATCACACGTGCGATCGTACCACCCAGTGCATACTCAACCTGTTCAGGGAACAAGAGTTCAGCATCGACGGATTCAAAGACCAACCCTGCAGCAATACCGATGGCATCCACATGCATCATTTGCGCCAAAATCGTTGTCACGGCTAGCGCATAGTCAAGAGGAGGAACAGGACATAATGATGTCCCTATAATATCACCAGAGCTTTCCAGCGCAAGCTGATAGGCTTTTACTACCAGATCTATCTCATCCGGAGCCATATATTCACGAATAAGCTCAAGCAATTGCTCCATCACATTTGAATAAGGAGGCTCCACAAACTGTTGTTCTGCATTATTATCCATCATACGCATCTATAACTATCTGACATATCCTATTGAGCACATTCTACTTTCATTTACTGTAATATATGTACTCAATTTCTAAGTAGAGGGTATCCTTACCATACTTATGCTTTTCCAATTCTCATCCTTACATGGATATACATATTGTACATATTCATAAGAGATATCTCCAGGAGATTAAAAGTGGAGAAATGTTTGTTCTGGCGCCAATACAGCCACTCTACTGGCATTTTGATACTCACAGGCACTGGGCTTATTTTCCTATGGCTCGCTCCATACCTTCCAGAAAGTTACTACACTACGTGTAAATACAAACATTAAATGGCTCTTGTCTACTTTAGGGGCAATTTGCCTGGTTGCTCCACTCCTACATTGAGATGTCCAAGTTCAGCAAGTGGGCAGTAAGCCCCAAATCTGGTACTGGTGGCGAAGTCAAAAAGTGGGGAAATATGCGCATTGCGTCATGGGAAATCTTACCGCATTGCCTCACCCGAAATCTTCCTATGCATCTGCCTCCTAGCCGATTCTTTTTACGATCTTCACCAGGTGTTCCGTAGGGCAGAACCTGACGTTGTAACACTTTTCATTAAGATCTGGAGAGAGTAGTATGAAAAGAACGAGGAAGATTTCGGATGAGGCACGAGCAGAAGATGTCGTTGTCGTTTCGACATCTGAGCCTCCTCAAAAACCTCGGCGGAAGAGGACGGTGGAAGTGGGATTGAGTTTGTCCATGCGGCGCGAGGTGCTTAGGCAGATGGCACCGCAGTATCAAGAGGCGTCGTCGGCATACAAACGTGTGGTGCTTGCGGATTTCGTTCGTCTGACGGGCTATCATCGGAAATATGCGATGTGGCTTCTCAATCATCCAGGCAATGAACGCCCCTCTCCCGTTCATCCGCCTCGACGGGTGTACGAGGCAGAGGTCGAAGAGGCCTTGGTGTACATCTGGAACCAGACGAATCGGTTGTGTGCCAAACGGCTGATCCCCTGTCTGCCGATGCTTGTTGACGCTTTCGTGCGGCACAACCATCTTCATCTTCTGCCAGAGTGTCGAACTCGCTTGCTGTCGATGAGTGCCGCAACCGCCGATCGTATTTTGCGCCCACATCGACAGCGAGAGATGCGCGGCCTGTGCACGACGCGAGCAGGTACCTTCCTCAAAGCACTATTCCCATTCGCACGTTTGAGCAGTGGGATGAGCAGGTCCCTGGCTTTGTGGAAGCTGATCTGGTGGCCCATTGTGGTTCATCGGTGGAGGGAACCTATCTCTTCACCTTTAATGGGACCGAGTTCATCAACGAGACGCTCTTGGCCTATTGTGAGGCCGAACAGATTACCTTCACGCGCGGTCGTCCCGCTTTCAAAAACGATCAATGCCACGTGGAGCAAAAGAATGGGGACATTGTTCGTGCATTGCATCACGGGAAATCGTACCCGATGATGTGCTGCTCACGCCCTTTTTCCTCGAATGTATTGTCTCCTACAGGAAGTCCTCTGCCTGTTTCGCACGTGTTCTGAAAATGCCCAGTTGGGCTGTTCCCCTTGCACTGAGGAGTACGATTTCCCGTGATGCAATGCGCCTAAACTCAACCAGGAAGGGGCTTTCATTCTTCTTTTGATTTCTTCATCATTCTTGCAACACAACCGAAATCCTGGAACATGTTCCGAGGGCGTCACGTGTTTCATTCGATGTTGCTCGAAACTCCTTGTTAACGAGAGGCGACTGCCTTTCAAGCCTTAACCCATCCGCAGCTGCTCAATGATCGGGCCGAGAGCCAAGACCGAGAAGTAGATCAGTCCGACGACGAGCAGAGCGGTAAAAACGACCACTGTGGCAAAGAGCACGGAATCGGTGCGTAACTTTCCGGGCGTCATTGGACGACTTGTCTGCTTCGCAAAGAATCCGGCCAGGACCAGGGCGGGGATGGCTAATCCGAAGCGGCCAAGCAACATCACAATGGCTGTCGTGCTATTGTAGAACAGACTATTAGCATTCAAGCTCGCGAAGGTTTGTCCGTTATTGGCCATGGATGAGGCATAGGCATTGAGAATCTCGGTTAGCCCGTGCGGCCCCGCGTTCGTGGTGAGTCCTGCTAGCCCGACTGGTGTCACCACCGCAAGAGCGACAAAGGGAACGACGGCAAACGGTCCCATTAAGATATAGAGAGCCAGAAGCTTCATCTCGGATGGTGTGATCTTTTTGCCCAGATACTCCGGCGTGCGTCCGATCATCAGGCCTGTCAGAAACAGCCCAACCAGCGCCACCATGATGATGCTATAGATCCCCGTGCCCAATCCCCCAAAGATGATCTCTCCCATCAGCATATTGAGTACCGGAACGCTGCCCCCCAGAGGTGTGTAGCTGTCATGCATCGAGTTGGTCGAACCGGTTGAGGTGTTCGATGTGGTCTCTGCGACAAGGGTTGATCCCCCGATGCCGAAACGCACCTCCTTGCCTTCCATGTTCCCGCCAGTGATGGAAAATGCGTGCGCGAGGGCAGGATTCCCCCGCTGTTCCGCCCAACTACACACAACGAGGCCACCCACAAAGAGCACCAGCATGACCCAGAAGAGCATCCAGCCCTGCCGGGTATTGCCTACCATCAGGCCAAAGGTATAGGTCAGCGCGGCAGGTAAGACCACAATCGCCAGCATTTCGAGTACGTTGGTTAAGGGGGTCGGATTCTCATAGGGGTGAGCACCGTTGACATTGAAAAAGCCACCGCCACCGGTGCCCAGATTTTTGATAAATTCGAGTGCGGCGACCGGACCCTGCGCGATGATCTGGGTGCTTCCCGCCAGCGTTTTTACCTGGGTATACGGTTGAAAGTTCATCGGTACTCCCTGCCAGATCAGGACGACGCTACCGATGAGCGAGAGCGGGAGAAGCACCCACAACATCGCGCGGACCAGATCCACCCAGAAATTGCCCAGCGTGGTGGTGCCCTGACGTGCGAACCCCCGAATAAAGGCGATCCCAGCCGCCAACCCAGCAGCCCCGGCCAGGAAGTTCTGCGCGGCTAGCCCGAACAATTGACTCAGGTAGCTCATCGTCGTTTCACCCGCGTAGGCTTGCCAAGTGGTTGTGGTGGCGAAGCTAATTGCGGTATTGATCGCCAGATCCGGGGTCATCGGTGTTGTCATATGGGCCGGGTCAAACCAGAGCAAGAACCGTTGGACGCGCAAGAGGGCATACAGCGCCAGTATTCCTACCAGGCTGAAGAGCACAAAGGCAACCGCGTATTGCTTGGCAGTCATCTCTCGCTGTGAATCGATACGCGTAATACGATAAATCAACCGCTCTACGGGAGCGAGGACTGGGTCCAGGAAGGTATGCTCTTGGGCAAAGACCCGCTTGAGATAGATCCCGACGGGTTTGACCAGGAGGAGCACTACCAGCAAAAAGATCCCATCCTGGAGCAAAGCCGGAATACCCATATACTGTCTCCCTTCAAAAACAGATGCGCTTGCATCACTCGTTACTCTCCACAAAACCGACGCAATCTGCTGAGATTCTTACGGCACGAAGACCTTGTTGCTCAAGGACGGGCTGGCGGTCCTCCATACAGGGTATCGAGATCGAGATTGAGCTCCAGGACCTTGACTCGTGGCTCACCGAGAATACCAAGATCGCGTCCGCTGGTGTGTTTCTTGATCAGCGCACGCAGATTTGCTGCTGTTATACCTGTATTCTTTCCACCAAGTGCATGGCGTGCCTGGACAATTCGCTTGACCTGCAGCAGCGCCGCCTCGACCGAGATATCCGGGTCCAGTCCACTCCCACTGGCTGTGACGATATCAGCAGGAAGCGGTGTTGTGGGTGCCAAGCCATTTTCTTTGCGAAATTGTGCGGCGTAGGTTTTGATGCCAGCATAGGTCGCAGGAACGAGATAGATGTGTGGGTGCCCGGGAACAGGCGTTGCGTTCGCTGGAACAGGTGTACCCGGTTGCAGAGTGACCATACTCCCGCTTCCAGTGATCAACTGGGGATTGGTGGGTCCGATATTTGAGCCACTGGAAGAACTGGCATCATAGCCCGTGACACCGGGACGGCCATGGAAGTACTCCAGGCGGGTAAAGGACTGTCCGATCAAACGGGAACCCACGACCTGATGCTGTTGATTCAGAAGAAGACTCCCGTTAGCCTGAAAAGGAAAAGCGGTTTGACCAATGATATACACAATCAGGGGAAACAGTGCCCCACAGATGAGAAGCAAGACAAGGAGCATCTTGCATGCATTCCAGAATGTCTGACCAATTTCATGCAATGCTCTGTACATTCCTAGCCGCCGGGAATGTGACGCTGTTTCGTGTGGTTCTGCTGGTTCTGCCTGTTCTGGAAGATCTGCCATAGGGATGCTCTCCTTCTCGGAACGTGGAGCTGAGGACCTTAAACACAATACTTCAGTATATCATCGGCGCTAATACCACAAAAGAATATAGGGCAAAAAAAGTAAAGAGGAGGTCTAGAAATCCTGGAATATGTTCCGAAGATGCTCAAGAAGCTAGGCAATGGGTATTCCCCGCATTACATCACGGGAAATCGTACTCGATGGTGTGCTGTTCATGCCCTTTCCCCTCGGATGTATTGTCTTCTACAGGAAGGCCTCTGCCTGCTTCGCACGTGTTCTGAACATGCCCAGTTGGCTTGTTCCCCTTGCAAGGAGGAGTACGATATCTCATGAGGCAATACGCGTCTAGAACGTTCACGACTTTTTAGAATGGATGAGGTGATGTATGGCGACTCTCTCTTACTGCAAAGGTGATATCTTCGACTCAACGGCCCAAGTTCTCGTGAATCCTGTCAATTGCAAAGGTCACATGGGCAAAGGTCTTGCGTTGGCTTTTAAACAAAGATACCCGCACATGTTCGCGTCCTATCAACAAGAGTGCCGAGATAGGAAACTGCGTATTGGTCAACCTACCCTCTGCAAAGCAAGTACTCCCTGGATACTCAATTTCCCAACGAAAGACCATTGGCGCGACGACTCAAAGATGGAATATCTTGAGGAAGGTCTCCAGTATTTTGTCGTCCACTACAAAGCGCTCGGGATCAAAAGCATCGCCTTTCCTAAACTTGGAGCAGGACTTGGCAAATTACCTTGGAATATGGTTGGACCGCTCATGGTCAAATATCTCAGCCAGGTAGATATTGATGTAGACATCTACATAACCGAGGGAGATCAAGAATATCTTCCGAAGTGACTTCCCTCACGCGCACGCATTGCCTCACGAGAGATCTTACTCTCGGGTAAGATTCTCACGTCTTTTCCCCCCCGAAGATTTTTTGCCTCCATGAGCTCCTCCATATGCTTCATGCCTGTTTTAGAAATGACCAGTTGATTGGTTCCCCTTGTGCTGAGGAGTAAGATATCTCATGAGGAAAGAGGATTTTGTGGTGTTTACTTTCTTAGGAATGTGTTTCCGGCAAAAATAATAGTTGTCTAACAAACGTGTTAAATCAGTGATACATTCTACCCGTCAAACAGAATCATTGTTTGAGTTAGGTATCACTTTGGTCCGAGAACAGCAAGAAAAACGTGCAGAGGTAGTGTGGACCCAGGTTGAAAAGCAGATACGCGCTCTCAAGGGATGGAATCAAAGAGCCGAGGTACTGGCTAAACTAGCCCAAGCTCTGGCTCAAGTTCAGCTGTGGGAGAAAGCGGAAAAGATTGTCATTTCTATCGATGAGTGGGTATATAGAGCCGAAGCACAACGGGACTTAAGCCAGTCTCTTGCCCAGATGCAGCAATGGAAACAGGCTGAAAATTTAGCCCGATCTATCGATATATCTGAAGAAAGGGCAAAAGCCTTGATAAAATTGGGTAAATATCTTGCCCTCCATCAACAAGAACGATGGGAGGAAACAATAGGGGAAGCTTATAGGGTAACGTGCTCTATCTGGGGAGACTGGGAGAGAGCACGAACATTATGCATACTGAGTATGACATTAGCCCAGATCCAGCAATGGAAATGGGTGGAAGAAATAGTATATTCTATCCACATAAACAGGTGGAAGGCTGAAGCGCTAGGGGAACTAGGCAAGGTACTAGCTCTGCATCAACATTGGCAATGGGCTAAGAATGTCTGGACAGCAGCCGAAGCAGCCGCATGTTCTATTAAGGAGCTACAGAAAGCCGGAGAGTATAAACGTCTCTTACGCATGGTACAGTATATGTGGCTAAATACTGATACCAGAATATACACAATCAATCTTCTTCCACCTGTGTCCCGTCCAGGTGGCGACGCGCCCGCTGAACTACCTGGGGCACAATAGCTTCCTGGACTCCCCGTTGCGCACAGCATTTTCTCACGCGTTGGACTGTGCTCGCGCTGACCTCCAGCGCTTCCTGGATGCGGCTATCGCTCCAGGCCGGTTCCTGGGGGCCTCGATCCGCTTTCAACAGAATCCGGGCGTGGGTCAATTCGCGCGCAGCGGCTTTTCCGCTTGAAATCATGTGCAACAACTCCTCGCGTTGTCCTGGCGTCAGTTCCACGATATACTTTTTCATCGGGGTCTCGCTTTCCATCAATGTTGCATTCCTCTCAAAACTATCAATCCCAGGGATCTGCCAATTTCTCCCGCAGATCCCTGGGATTGATAGTTGTTCTTGTCTGAAAGCCACTTTCCGCTCGCGCCTGTTCAGTGGCTTCCGATCCTTCGACTGTCGGCTGGAGAAGTTCCTGGCCGGATTGCGCGATCCTGCGTGCCACTCGCAAAGATCCAGAAGCGCATAATGAGATAGGAGAGCACTGCGCCCACGGCCACTGCCAGCAGTTTTGAGGTATTGCCCCACATGGTCACATTGGCAATGAAGGGAGACAAAGCCATCCCTGCGAGCCAGAGAAGGCCATTGCTCGAAACCAGTTCGAGCGCCACGCTGAGAAGAAAGCGTCCTGCTTCCCGGCGTGTTGGTCGCTGCCTGCGCCGAAACGTCCAGTACTTGTTCAAGAAAAAACTACTCACGGCGCCACCTGCATACGCCACGGAGTTCTCGACCACCAGGAATTGGACATGGTGCGAAGGAATGCGCCAGAGCAAGGCATTGAGGATCGACACACTGATGAGCGTGTTGACTCCACCTACCAGGCAGTAGCGAACAACCTGGAAGCCTGTGCTGCGCCCTTCCCTACCCGGAAAAAGAGCGTGCAGTAGGCTGGGCAGGGGAGGGTGGGGCTTGCCCATTCCAGGAAAGTGCAGCATTTTCACGAATTTCATCTCACATACTCCCGTGATACACTCTCTCCTGCTGCTCGACCTCCGGCTCTCCGTCGAGCCAGGCAGGCTATCTCGTCAGCAGTCTCACGAATCCGCTCCCCGAGTAATGACGCAGGCGCAGCACCGCCAGAGCAATCTTTGGCAAGGCGAGCCTGGAACTGGCGACCAGGTAGCGGCTCTCCCAGCAGGGAGCAAACTTCTGCTTGAAGCGAAAGAGCGTCTGGCGTTGCTCGAATAGCGCTGTCCGCCGGGCAGCAACATCGACAAGGTGCCGCCAGGGGAAAGCGAGTTCCTGCCTGGTGTCAGCCAGAGCGACCAGGGCTAGGCTGACCCTGTGCGCTCCTCGCAGCCGGAAGCGCTCTATCGCCTGGACCAGTAACAGGTCCATCGCACCGGAAGGGGCATCCGCCGTGCGGCGCATCAGATCGAGCGCCCAGCCCCAGTTGTTTCCTGCGCCCTCTTCGCCGGTCGCCATGCCGTAGATGGGCGTAAAGGTGACAAACGCGCAGACCTGGCCAGAGCGGGTCAGCGCAACGCCCGTCACCAGGGGCGGCGCAGGGAAGGCATCAGAGCCTGTGCCGCTCAGATCGGCAATCTGGTCAGCGCGTCGAGCGCTTGTCAGGAGCTCACGAAACTTCCCCGTGCTGAAGCTCGTCTCCTCCGTGTGCTGGCCTCCTTTGCTCTCCAACCAGGCGTCGGAAACGGATGCGAGCTGCTGCATCACGGGGGCTGGCAGAGCGCCCTCATACCACTGGATCTGCACCCCTTCCCGTTCCGCGTGTCGGCACCTGGTACGAACTTTGGCCAAAGCCGGACCTTGCAAGGTGAAGGTCTGGGGAAAGAGCACGGCTTCTTCCCCCATTTTGAACACCTGCAGGTGGAAGGCCCGATAGGTCGCTAGATAGTCGGGACGGGCCTGATAGAACGCCACGCGGAAGCCTCGCGCGCGGCAAAAGGCGAGGAAGCTGCGCGTGACCTCCTCGATGGCCTCTGGTGCGCATAGGGGGTCCCCGAGAGCCACCGCGACGCGATGGGTCACGCGATAGAAAATCAAGCCCTGCTCCCCTGGGGCCAGGAACTGCTCGACATCTTCCGCCAGGCCGAAGAATGCCAGCGAGTGGCTGCCATAGCGATGCAGGAGTTCGGCCTCTGGAGAACGAACGTGGGCACGCTGGTCCATCGGGTCGGTGTCAGTTCCTGGTTGCTTCCTGTTCATCATTGGTGCAAGTCCGTTCAGTGAAGAGAGTTGGGAGCCGGGCACTGGTGCCACCAGGCACCAGTGCCCAGACGCTCGTGGATGATCAATGCAGCAAGACGCAATCGTACAACTGGATTCCGCCATTCGTTCCAGCGCTGGCCCCTTCGGCGCTGTACAGACCTGGCGGCACAGTGGCGCAGTGCTGCTGAACCCAGGATGTCGCGAGGTCGGGGCCGTTCCTGCTCTCTGCCACGAGACTGAGAAGGAAGAAGCGCACTGTCCCGCTAGCGACCAGGGAAGCCAGTTCGGAGGTTGTCAGCGGATAGCTCGAATAACTTGCTTCGTCCAGTGGCATTACCGGTTTATTCGTCGCGAGAATGAGGTCATCGGCATCGATGTTGGTGACGACCAGCACCCGCGCGTGGCCCTGATGCTCCTCCAGATAGTGAATCTGCGCTGGATCAAACGGACCATCGACGGAATGCGTACACTGGCCTCCGGTGCCGTTCCCGCTGTGGGAGCAGGTCTGACTCTGCTGCACCTGACCTTCCTGGACTGGACCGGCCATGGGGAGATCCGATTCGTTCCCCTGGAAAATGGGGATAGCCGCCCATACCGTGGGGGCAAGCGCCAGGGCAACCAGCCCGACGGCCAGAGCAGGCAGGAGCACACGGGTGGCCTTCCTCTGGTCCGTCAGGCGTGAAGCGAGACGAGTGCTGATAAGCATGCCTGCGGCCAACAGGCAGGGGATGGTGAGCAGAGGGATCATCCACAGGCCCCACTCAGGATACGTGGTGAGAATCACGATCTGCTCAACCGCGGTGAGCAGGAGAGCAGCCGGCAAGAGCCAGCCGCGCCAGCCCCCGGCACGATAGTCCCGCCACATCATGACCAGGCCGATCCCGCAGAGAGCAGCCAGGGCCGGGGCCATGATGGTCAGGTAGTACTCATGAATGAAAGGCGCGGCGCTGAAGAAGATGCCTGTGCTGAGCAGCCACATCCCCCAGAGCAGCAGTGACTGCACCCTGCGATCTTCTCGCGGGCGAGGGCGCCCCTGCCAGGCGAGGGCGACCAGGCCCAGAAGGGCCAGAGGCAAGAGCCAGCCGCTCTGTTCTGCCAGCGGTTCTGTGAAGAGGCGCAGGGGACCCGGAGTTCCCCCACTAAAGCTATTATTTGAGCCTGGGCCACTGTTTGGTGAGACTGTTATGGTTCCCCGCGGCGATGTCACCAAGGATGATGGTGGTCCTCCCTGCCCTCCGCCAGGGTTCCCCCTCGTCGCAGATGAGTTGCATGCCTGGAGACACGGTTTCCCCTGCGTCAGGCGCTCGATTCCATCGTAGCCCAGCGCCAGGTTGATCTCCGAGTCATCCAGGGTCGATGCAACATAGGGCCGCTGCGACGCCGGGGTGAGATCCACCGCAGCCGCCCAGGAAAATGAGACAATCAGCAGCACCAGCAGCGCGAGGGCCAGGTGGAGCACGCGCTTCTTCATGCTGGTGGGCGCTGCCAGCAGGTAGAGCAGGCCGAAGGTTGGCACTACCAGGTACGCCTCCATCATCTTGATATTGAAGCCAATGCCGACGATGAGCGCCGAGAGCAGCAGCCAGCGCAACCGTCCGCTCTCCGCCGCGCGCATCACCGCCCAGGCACCGAGGAGCAGGCATAGCGTCAGGGTGCTATCAATGGTCGCATTGCGATTGGTCGCGACACTGATCGGGCTGATGGCCAGGACCAACGCAGCCAGCAGGCCAGCCACCACGCCAAAGTGGCGCCGCACCAGGAAGTAGAGCAGGAGCACGGACAGCACTCCTGCCAGCGCCTGGGGCAGCAGCACGCTGACGGTATTAAAGCCGAAGATTTTGGCACTCAAAACCTGGAACCAGAAACCCACGGGAGGCTTATCCAGTGAGGTGATGCCGCCCGGATCGTAGGCGGCAAAAAAGAAATTGTGCCAGTTGTCCATCATACTTCTCACAGCGGGCGGATAATACGACCCGAAGCCGTCCTGCCCCAGCCGGTAGAAGTCCATGCAGGCCGCGAGCAGGAGAATGCCGAAGAGCGCGAGTCGCTGCCCGATGATGGGCAAGCGCTGCGGTTCCGGTTCCCGTGGTTCGATTGGATGCTCAGGCTCAGTCTGAGGGCGTGTCGTGGGCGTTCCAGTTATAGCTTGCTCGTTTTCCATTTTCCATACTGCTTTCTTCTCTTTTTTTGCCTGCGACTCTTGAGCGTGTGTCTGATTCTCATGGCTTTTTGTCTGCTTCCATCGCAGGCTCGTCTCCGCTATATACTTATGAGTCACAAGTGTAGCCGGGAGCGAAAGACAAAGCTATCGAGAAACTCTGCACTTTTCTTCGCCAAACCTTGCAGCAAGAGAGTGCAGAGACATGCAGCAGAGACATGCAGAAATGTGCAGGCACGTTTGCAGGAATTGACGTGGTGTCCAGAAACAGCCCATGTTATACTTGAGGAGAACTTCCCTGCGTTTCCGAACCCCGTCCTGGAAGACGGATCTTGCAAGTACGAAGAGGAACACCATGATACAGATGCTCTTTCATCTTTTTAGCAAAAAAGAAGGGAAGAAGCCGGAACGACAAGATCAACAGAAAAGGCCGCTGAACTGGTTTCTTTTCTTCTGGCTTGGTTTCATCTATGTGCAATATATGCTGCCGAATCTGGTGACGCTCTTGCAAGGAATGGAGAACAACCCTTCACCTATCCCCTTTGCTGAAGGCCTTTTCTTGCAAGTAGAGAGCGGAAGTCCCCCTCTATTTGCTCTTGTCGTTTTTACGCTCTTGATGGTGCTTCATAGTGACTTGCACTGGATGGCTCTCTTTAAAGCTCTCAATTCGCGCTATCTCTGGCTCTATTTCTTGCTTCAGGCTGTATGCATCTGGCTTATCTACTACGTGACTGACGGGGGGAGCGGGTTAGATGACGTCCTTTTGGGACTGTGCCTCATGCTGGCTCTTGAGGCCATGATCCTGTTTCAACGGATATCTCGGATCACGGTGGCAGCAGCAGCATGCCTGCTGTTTTACCTCGCTATTCAAGGGGAAGGCCTGCTGATCCTGACGCAACAGCACCTTCCTGTAGAACCCAAAGTGATCGGGGTCTTCACGGAAAGTTCCGCCCTCATTCCGTTCGTCTGTGCCAGCGTCGTGCTCTATATCCAACAAACCAGGGCTCACCAGAGGGATCAGAAACTCTTGCGCGAATTGGAGACGGCGCATATTCAGCTCGAAGACTACGCGGCGCGCGTCCAGGATCTGACGCTGATCACCGAGAGACAACGCATGGCCCGCGAACTGCACGATACGCTGGCCCAGGGGCTGGTTGGCCTGACCATGCAACTGGAAACCATCGACTCGCTCCTGAGCAGGCAGCGTTGTGAGCAGGCGCGCACCATTGCCCAGCAGGCAATGACCCGTTCGCGAGCCGCGATCACCAGCGCGCGCGCCGCGATCGCAGACTTGCGCACAGAATCAGCAGCACCAGGTGATCTTCTCGCTGCCATTGAGGCTGAAGCGCAGCATTTCACGCTGGCGACCGGCATTCCCTGCACCTGTTGTCTGCAAACAAAGCTGCCAGGCGAGTACCACGAACACCTTTTGCGTCTCACCCGTGAGGGACTGACCAATATCGCGCGCCACGCCCAGGCCAGCCAGGTCTGGATACGGGCAGGTAGCGAGAACGCAATGATTACCCTGGACATTGAAGATAACGGAATCGGCTTTGACCCCGCACAGGTCACGACCGGTCACTATGGCCTGCTGGGACTGCGTGAACGAGCGCGGCTGATGAACGGTTATTTGCTGATAGACAGTGAGTCGGGCCGGGGTACAACCGTGCGCCTCTGCCTTCCTGTAGAAAGAATGTGTGCCTATGAATGAAAAGCAGGAGGACATTCGTGTTGTGGTCGTTGATGACCATCTCATTGTGCGAGAAGGACTGCGCATGATGTTGGAGATCGCCGGCGAGGGCTTTACCTTGCTTGGGGATGCTGCGGATGGGGCCGCCGCTGTGCGCCTGATAGAGGAACTCCAGCCAGATGTTGTGCTGATGGATCTGCGTATGCCTGGGATGGACGGTCTGGAAGCGATCACGCAGATACGGGAGCGGTGGTCACACATCGCCATCGTTATTCTGACGACCTACGATGAAGATGATTTAATGCTGCGAGGATTGCGGGCAGGTGCATGTGGGTATCTCCTCAAGGATACCGACCGCGAGACATTATTTCACGCCATTCGTGCGGCGGCGCGGGGCGATCTCTTCCTCCAATCAGAGACTATGGCACGTATTCTGGCCCGAACGACGGATGCACCTCATCCGATGCTCTCGCGATCTCAAGCAGGAAGAGACACAGAGTTAACCGACCGCGAGCGTGAAGTGTTAGAGGCCGTAGCGCGCGGCGAACGGAGCAAAGAGATTGCGTCTCGGCTTGAGATCGGTTTGCGCACGGTTGGATCACATCTCACGAGTATCTATACGAAGCTAGGCGTCGATTCGCGTGCCTCGGCAGTGGCTGTTGGCATTGAGCGTGGTCTGCTTCCTCGGCAGCGAGAAGAAACCTGACCAGTGATAGACGATGTCGGGCAGGGGGAGGGAGGTGTTTTGTCTGAGCGAAAACGTTCTTCATACCCGCATTGCCTCATGGGAAATCGTACCCGATGGTGTGCTGCTCATGCCCTTTCCCCTCGCACATTTTTTTGCTTGCAGGAAGGACTCCGTCTGCTTCGCGTGTTCTGAAAACGTTTAGTTGACTCTTTCCCTTTCCACTGAGGAGTACGATTTCCCGTGAGGCAATGCGGGATCGAACTTCATACACCTGGCGACAGCTTACGTAGCTCTACCCCTAGTAATGGTGGGGTCATTTTGCGTTTGGCGAGCTTAGCGTATGTTTTGTCCGCCCCAATCTAGTGACCCCATAAAACTGTAATGCTATTGCGGATCTACGAGATAGACAATAAAAGTAATGATAGCCGTGATAACGATCCACAGCAATTGGAACCAGTAAAAGAAAGGGATACCTATGAACTCTGGATCTCGAAAATTATAAAAAGGAGGACAGAGAATCACAATAAAAGGGATAAGCAGTAATAAAAAGATCCAATGGCCTTTTCTTTCAGGATGATTAACCAAAACATTGCTCCTTTTGTCATAGTTGCTACAACTGTGTCATCAGCATGTTGAAAGCACTTTATTCATCTATAACTCTATAACATGCATTGAGGACAAAACTGTTAAATAGCGCTCAATTATTTCTGAGGGAAGATGCACCTGCTCCTTAATAGTTCTGACCGATCGTTTTCCATCAACCATCAATAACACCATCCGCAGACACATGCGATCCCTGGCAGGCCAATGATGGATACGCTCCTCATCGAGCTGAATTTGTTCTCGCTTTCTCGGGATACACTCATCAAGAGAACGAGGGGACAACTGAACTTGTTGCCGCACTTCTGGGGCATAACTGCCATGAGAAGTGGAGAATGCAGGCGAAGAACTAACTTTCTGATCATCTGGCTGGCTAACCTTTCTTTCTTCTGGCTCTATCCGTGCAGTCCAAGACTTGACGGTGCGTAAAGAATTGAGATCAAGGTAGACATCGACAGGTTTTCCCTGCCGTTCCACCAATCCCTTTACAATCTTCCCGGCCGCAACCTGAATATACACTCGACAATGTCCCCGCAGCCGAGGTAAACCCCGGGGTAAATCAGTCCACAGGAGGGCATTCCTCTGTCCCAAATCTGTCAGAACCTGGTCAAACGAGAAGTCAGGATAATACTTCTCGTTCTCCTGGTTACTCACACCAAATCTCTGCGGTGGCGTTTCCACAATGTTCCTCTTCTAGGGTATCCCACTTTTTGCTATAAACATTCAATATTCATCTCATATGCTATTGCGCTTCAAAAACGTCTTCGGGTCTGAGAGAGAAAAAGGCGGATCAACAAAGTCAGCCGGAGTAAGTACATCTCTCCCGGCTGCAACCCCCAGACCACGTAGGATCAGAGTTAGAATGGCACAGACCAATAAATTGATGGGTAGAGCGATCAGAGCGATATAGATTGAGATAGTTGTGCCTCCAATAGTAAGTGGATATGCCGAGCTTTGACCACGCTGTACGAGTACGAGCCATGTTCCGACAATAATACCGACAGCCCAGCCACAAATAAGCGCCCAGCGATGAAACCAGCGTGTATAAAGACCGATCAGCACGCTTGGCAGCGTCTGAAGTATCCAGATACCCCCTAACAACTGGAGATTGACGGCAAGAGTCGAAGGAAACACGCTAATAAAGATAAGTGCTCCGGCTTTGATCACAAGAGAAACAAATCTCGCTACTCTCGACTCTTCACGCTCTGAGCATGAAGGACTAATATACTCCCGATAGATATTGCGTGTAAAAAGATTCGCAGCCGCAATTGACATAATAGAGGCAGGTACCAGCGCTCCAATCACGAGAGCTGCAAATGCAAAGCCAGTAAACCAGCCAGGGAATATCTGCTCAAAAAATGCAGGGAGAATGCTATTGGTCTGGTAGCTGAGATGCGTTGGCTTGATACCTGACGCAAATGCCAGATAGCCAAGCAGGCAGATTAAAGCTAGCAATAGATTGTATATAGGCAGCAAAAACGCATTACGCTTGAGAACCTTACGACTATTGCTACTCAACATACCAGTCAAAATATGGGGATATAACAGAAGAGCAAATGCAGAGCCTAGAGCCAGAGAAGCATAGGAGCCATACTGGGCAGGAGTAAGGAGCACATGGCTCTGGGGAAGAGATGCAAAGATATGGCCCCACCCTCCCAGGCGAGGAACTGCGATCACCAGAGCCAGTATGACAACAATCCAGACCATGCCATTTTTGACCGCTGCCAGCATGGCAGGAGCTCTCAATCCACTAATATAGGTGTACGCAGCCAGAATGAGGAAAGCGATAAAGAGCGCCATCTCAACAGGCACACCCATCTGAGCTAACACTACTTGCATACCAAGCATCTGGAGAGCGATATAAGGCATCGTCGAGAAAAGACCTGTAATAGCCACCAGGAGGGCTAAAAGTGGACTATCAAAGCGCTCACGTACAAAATCAGCCGCCGTGATATACCCTCGATGCTTAGCCAGCGTCCATAGACGAGGAAGAAACACAAAAAATAAAGGATAAAACAGCATCGTGTAAGGAACCGCATAGAAGCCTAATGCACCTCCCGAGAAAAGCAAAGCCGGAATTGCCATATAAGTATAGGCAGTGTAAACATCTCCACCCAACAGAAACCAGAACATCAAGACACCAAAGCGGCGACCCGCTAACCCCCATTCCTGGATCCGGTTCAAATTACCAGCGTGCCAACGGACGGAGAGAAAACCTAAAATTGTCACAAGAACAAATATACCGATAAAAACAACTAATAATGGAATGTCGATAGTACCCAAAAAATATTCCCTTTCTGTTGTGCTTTACATTTGTAATCCTAAGCGTTGGACCGTGGACGGATCAATGATAGCCGTTGACAGCGACATCCAGTTGACATCGGCAAAATCTATCGGCGTGGCTTGTACTTCTCGTAAATCAGCTTCCGAGAATATGACGTTAGTGAGCACGGATCCAAACAGGAGAGCCCTTTGCAGGTATGCATGAGTGCAATCTACAGCATGAAGATTGGCTTCACTCAAGTTGGCTCCGATCAGATTGGAACCACGTAAGTTGGCTTTAACCAGATTTGTTTGCACCAGTACGGCCGCATTCAAATTCGCTTCGGCAAGAGAAGCTTTTGCCAGGTGAGCTTCTCTCAGGTTCGCTTGAACGAATTGAGCTCGATAAAGGTTGGTCTCTGCAAGTGTCGCCTTATGAAGATTCGCTTCGGTGAAGTTGACAAACCGAAGATCACTTCCCCATAACGTGGCCTCTTGTAAGTTGGCACGGCTCAAGTTGGCCATGCCCAGATTGCTCTGGATAAGGGTTGCATGAGCAAGGTTTGCCTGATACAAATTGGCCTCAGTAAGAACTGCCCGATTCAAGTTGGCCTCCTGGAGATTCGTTTCTTGTAGAGTCGCCCCGTTAAGCTTGGCTCTACTTAAATCAGCTCTTTGCAGGTTAGCAGCGTTCAAGTTGGCACGGCTGAGATCTGCTCCAGTCAGGTCGACATCCTGAAGATCAGCTCCAGTTAGATCGGCCTGCACGAGATTGGCACCAACCAGGTCTGAGCCTCGTAAATTGACATGTGCCAGATCGGTTTCTCGCAGATCGGCTCCCCGCAAATCAGCTCCCCATAATGATGCACCACTTAAGTTAACTCGTATCAGCGTAGCCTTACTTAAATTGGTGCCTGAAAGAATAGCCCGGGACAAGTTGGCACCGTACAGATAGGCACCACACATGTATGCTTCAGAGAGGTCAGCCATTGCCAGATTCGCTTGAAATAAACTTCCGCCAGAGAGGTCCACTTGCCGAAGATCAGTTTCCTTCAGGTCAGCCTCATCAAGCAATGGAGCACGGTGCGAATGCAGAGACGCCGCTATCTCTAACAGGGCATCTTTACGTGAGATCGCAACCTGCGGATACGGAGCCTGGTTGCCTTGTGTATCACCTTGTGGGAGAGAGAAAGACACGTATTATTCCTCCTTTCTTGAAATCATAGCATACATCACCCCTCGCATCAGTGTCATGGGTACACCATGGATGAGTCGAGACTTACAAAACATTACCATCCTCCTTAAAGAGGTAGAAGCAATCGTCCCAGGAACTGATCCAGTTCCGTGCCTCTGCACCCTCACGCTGTCCCACCCGTGCCTCAACAATTTGTCCGCTGGAGAAGCGAATAAACCCGTGTTCATCGTCTCTCTTCCTGATCAAGAGTATTCCACTTTTCATTCCATGTTGCAGGCTCAGAAGCAGCCTGATGACATGAGGCGTTCGTTGCTCCTCATCCTGCGGGCCTAATGGCCCGGTACGTGGCAAAGGTTGTGGCGCTGGCGCTGACATCCCACTACTCCACGTGAAGTCTTCTTGTACAACAGAAAGAGAAGTGAGAGGAAAGTGCAGATTTTTTGGCAACACCCTACGTAATACATTAATGAGTTGTTGTTCAGAAAATGGTTTGGTTAAATAATCGCTGGCACCCATTTTTAAGCCATATTTCTGGTCAAGGACGGTATTCTTTGAACTAACCAAAATAATCGGAAGCGTATGTAGTACTTCAACTTGACGAAGACGACGGCAAATTTCAAATCCATTGACCCGGGGGAGCAAAATATCAAGAAACAGACAATGTGGACGCTCGCGAAACAGCATTGCCCACCCCTCCATACCATCGTTGGCAGTCTGAACAATGCATCCCGCACGTTGAAGAATATCGGCCATCAAAAAGCGCTCAGTCGGACTATCATCGATGACAAGGATTTTTGGTACATTTTCCATAAAAAGAGTACCTGCCTTTCAAAAATACACTAGATAAGTTGATGAGCAGTAAAATACTATCTCGATAGCTTGCTTTTGTTGACCTATCATCTGCTCAACAGACACACTGAAGGCATCCCTTCCGTACAAGTAGCTCAAATGCATGCTATGGCTGTGTTCTCGGTTATGAACCATGATGACATGGAAGAAGAGAAATAGAAGGTACTCTTATACCTTCCAATGTAGAAGCGCGTCATCCAGAATTCAATGAAACACACACCAATTGCACATATATAGTTAAAGAATAAAATATTAAGAGTAGAAGACTTCGTTTAAATTGGCATTAGTATAAAGTTACCAACCAATTACTACTTTTTCTCAACGTAACATAAAACAAATTTATTGTCAACAATATGTGTAATTGGTGGTAAATTGGGTGAAGACGTAGCAGGGGTTGTGTGTTGCAAGAAGTAAACGGATCTGCTAAAGTTGAGAGAAAAGAGCCAAAGTGGAATTCCCCCGAATTTGGAGGGTCGGAGAAGAGAAATCTGATAGACTCATATCAGAAGGGTTCAATGAGCAAATCTCAACCGACCTATACCAAGGAATTCAAGCAGCAAGCTGTTACACTCTTTGAAACCAGTGGGAAAAGCAAAACACAAATTGCCAGAGATCTGGGTATTTCTGATAGTGCTTTGAGCAAATGGTGCAAAGAATTTGGCGTACGAGTAAATGAGGAGCTGAGCTGATCCATCATTCAGACCGGGGCCGTGAATATGCCAGCAGCCGGTATCAAAGCCTGCTGCGTGAGCATCACATCCAGGTAAGTATGAGTAAAAAAGGGGATTGCTACGATAATGCGATAATCGAGAGCTTTTGGGCAACATTGAAAGGTGAGTGCTCTAGAGATAGCATCTTTTCTAGTAGACAGGAGAGCCAACGCTCTGTCTCCTAGCTCAACTTGGAGACTCTTTTCCATGTGGGGCGCGAACTCCGGTTCGAGGCAGTGGTTGACTGCTGCGTCACCCGTCCTAACGTTGCCCTCCCTGGTCCACCGGTAAGGGTGAGGGGAGCAGCAAGCTCGTTCCGTTTAGGGGATGGAGTCTGGTGACACGGATGGTTTTGTTGCGTAGATGTGCCAGCACTTTCGCTCCCACAAGCGACCCAACCAGAATACCCAACGCAACAGGCGCCGCAATCACCGGAGGGATATCACCACACGAAAAGTAAATGCCAGCACTGGCAGCGGCGGTCACACCAATCATAAAATCGATGTCGTCGTTGATACTTTCATGGGCAAACGCATCAAAGTATCTATCGCCAACACTTTGATGCTCCTACTCCCAATACCCAGCAAGCCAGAGATCAGGCTAGCAATGTACATTATACCAAAACTAGACGGCGTATGGGAGACGTAATAGCAAACCTCGCTTAAATTCTGATCAGGATAACTGCCGTTCAGGCTTAACAGATGTGCCCAGCGATCATTCTTGACGCCCAGCGGAAGTTCTTCACCCAGTTTAAAGATAAGGGGCGCGGCAGAAACAAGCAGGACAAGGCCAAAGACGACATAGAGAATGGTCGGATTGATGAGCCCGGCAATAAAGGCTCCACAGACTGCTCCTACCGTTGTCGCGATCTCCAAAAACATACCGACACGCATGTTGTGGTAAATAAGGTGAAACTCGCTCTTCACCTTATTTACCATCATGCCTGGAAACGCTTAGCGGTGGCCGAAGGAGAAAATCAGCGATCCCAAGCAGATCGCCTATTATCTGGCTGACGCTCCAGCCAAGAGTTCGCTGGCGAGCGTAGCGTTTGTCGCCAGTCAGCGCTATATGGTGGAATAATGCATTGAGGAAGCCAAAGGGGAAGCCGGCTTGGATGAGTATGAAGTGCGTTTCTGGCACAGTTGGTACCGGCATATCACCTTGTCGATGATGGCTCATGCTTGGCTCGCCAGCATCCGGAGGCAAGAGCAGGGAAAAAAGGGCTGGAACTGATGAGTTTGCCGGGTTAACGGTGCCAGAAGTGCGCCGCTTGTTGGCCATTGCTCTCGATTGCCCTGCCTTTACCCGTGTGTTCGCCCGAGTTGCGATTGGTCTGGTCGGTGTTTCGCCGGAGGAAGCGGCTCTGGGCCCGTCGAAGCCATTATCGACGACGCACTCTCTCATCCACGCTCCGGCGACGTTCTCGTCCATGCTCTCATGCCCCTTCATAACTACGGTTGTAGTATTACCAGATCAGCTCGCTTTTTTGCAACACAACCCACCGTTTCACATCGTAATCAGATAGAGAGCCAGCGTGATTCCCATCAGAGAAGAGATCACCGTCAGCAAAATCACAAATCCGATGCCGGCTTGGAACTGTTCACGCTCAATGGAACGACGCAAACTCAGAAAATTGAGCAGTGCAACCAGGATAAGCACTGTCCCAAGGAGGGTTAACACTACCTCCAGGAGCGTCGAAGAGAATAAGAAGGGAAGAGACACTCGTTGAGGAAGATGCAACCGTGATCCAAGGCGTCCTAGCGCTAATCCGGAGGTGATAACCGCAAGCGCCGTCCGAATCCAGGCCAGGAAGGTTCGCTCGTTCGCCAAGTGATCTGTCACCTTTAGGTTGCGAGGTTGTATGTCTCGTTCCTGTAATTCATGTGGATAAAGCTTTCTTTGCACCGATTCATAAGGAAAAGGCGATTCAGCTTTTTTAAGTAGGCGAATCATATATTCTTTTTCTCTCAATGCCTCTCATATACGCGATAGATGATCTTTGTATATTATACCGCTACAAAGAAATGCATTGCTCTTTTCTCATATTGAGCTATGTTGTGGTGAACGAGAGTTTATACTGCTTTACATTGCCTGTAGTAGAGGAGAGAAGAGGAGACGAATTCAGTTTTAAATATTCCAATTGATTTTCCCACATTCTGATTTCCCACATTCCGCAGTGAAATTTTCATATGGCTTCTTAGGCTGCTTCAGAAAGCAGAGATGAAGAGCATCGCTACAACATAACTTGGCCAGTAGCTTGAAGCCAAAAAATGAGGTGCGGAATGTCGGAATTATATTCATAATCATGAATTGGATTTATGGATAAAAATAGAGTAAGCTATTCATATGTTGATTGTATTTCGATTTATCTCTTCTCACGTATGTTCGTCATGGAGTGCGCTCTTTTGCAGGAAAGCGCCATACAGAAAAGACGCATTTACGCTCAATGGTGATGGTGGAAGTTAGAACAGGGAGGATTTGGTGTATGAAAAGGATCAATCAATTTTTCTTCTTACGTAGTAGCAAAGAAGCGTCGTTTCCACCGCAAGAAAAACAAGAGAGACGAAAAGAACAAGCAATCGCACTTATTGGCTGGGTTCTCCAGGGAGGCGTTTTGCTTAGTGCCATCATCATTCTCAGTGGCGCCATTTTGCTGCCGACGCGACCGGGAGGGCTTTCTGCGCAGCGGTTACTGGCCTTTCCCTTTACCTGGTCGCAACTGATCAGCGAGTTAGCACAGTTTCACCCACAAAGCATTATCACCCTAGGGTTGCTTTGCCTTATTGCAACGCCCGTTCTTCGGGTTGCCGTCTCTATTGTGACGTTCGTGGTGGAGCGTGATCGCACCTATATCATCATTACGTGTATCGTACTGGCGATCCTGCTCTTTAGCATCTTTGGCGTCGGCACCTGGAGTTCCGGGCAACACGCCAGTCTTGCGCATGGGATCCATTTTGACGCACTTATTCCGGTGCTGATCTTTCTGGCTTCGATTGTTGCAGGTCTCCTCGGCTCGTTGGTTGGCCTTGGCGGCGGCGTCTTGATCGTGCCACTGTTAACGATCGTTTTTAAACTTCCCATTGAGTTTGCGATTGGCGCGAGTATTATTTCGGTGATTGCGACCTCTAGTGGAGCAGCAGCAGCCTACGTGCGCGATCACCTGACGAATATCCGGATCGGCATGTTTTTGGAGATTGCCACGACGATAGGAGCCATAAGCGGAGCGTTTCTGGCAGGTCTGCTGGCACCAAATCTGCTGAACATCATTTTTGGCATCATTCTCCTGATCTCTGCTGCCCCACTCGTCTTTAAAATTGGCGAAGACACGCCTGAGGGAGTGAAAAACGATCGTTTGGCTAGCTGGTTGCATCTCTCTGGTACCTACCCAGACCACAAGCAGGGCAAGGATATTGCCTATCAGGTGACGCGGACCCCCTGGGGATTGGTCATGATGTACGTTGCTGGCCTGATCTCTGGTTTACTCGGTATTGGAAGCGGAACATTTAAAGTGATCGCACTGGATTCCCTCATGCGACTCCCGATCAAGGTCAGCACCACGACATCCAATTTTATGATTGGAGTGACAGCAGCAGCGAGCGCCGGTATCTATTTCTCACGTGGAGATATTCCTCCTCTCGTGGCGGCTCCGGTCGCCCTGGGGATTCTTATTGGAGCATTGATCGGAGCACGTTTGCTTGTACACATCAGTAACAAACTGTTGCGTATTCTTTTCTTGTTTGTTTTAATTGTCAGTGCGCTGGAGATGATCCTACACGGGACAGGATTGGGAGCGTTTTGATGCGCATTGCGTCACGAGAAATCTTACCCAGTAGTAAGATTCCAGCGCTTTTTTCTTCGAACGTTTCTGGGCCTGCTGCCAGATCTCCGTAGGCTTCGTGCCTTTTCCGACCATGATCAATTGGATGAGTCTTCTTGTGCTGAGGGGAAGATATCTCATGAAGCAAGTGGGTAGGGATCATCTCATCGGCTGGCCAAACCGCCAGAAATGCCCTTGCTCTCTCAGGAAAGGATTGTCCTCTGTCACGTTTTTTTGAGAGCTATATCGCCGTTGATTGGAGTGCCCGGAGTACGCCTTCTCCCCTTCACTCGACTCTGGGTTGGGGAAGCCCTGGCACCAGGTCTTGAAGACGCTACCCTTGCCGAAGAAAGCTATTGGCAGACCCGAAGCACCTGTGCTGCCTATGTGCGCGACCGGCTTGTCCACCACGTTCAGTTGAAACGAAGGGTGTTTCTAGGTTTTGATTTTGCCTATGGCTATCTAGCCGGTTTCGCCAAGGCTCTTGGTCTCACGAGCGATCTGCCTCCCTGGCGAAGCATTTGGGATGAATTCGCCCGCTTGCTCCGCGACGATGAAGACAATCACAATAATCGTTTTGAAGTGGCTGTTGAGTTCAATCGGCGCTGCGGTCCTCTGTCCGGCCCTTTCTGGGGTTGCCCCATGAACTGTCGCCTGCCCATCCTGAGCAGCAAGAGCCCACCACAAGGCTATCCGTATCGAGTTGCTTCTGACCTCGTCCTTTATGTCTTATACGGAGAAATATGGCCCGGCGCCGTCCATGACACACTTGATCCGAGCCTGGCCATTGGCTCAGGGATCTCGACACACAGGGCCCGCTCGGTGTATGCTTTGCGCAAGCGGCCAATCTCTCACCTGAGATCATACGGGCATGCGTGGAGGAAGAAGGGTGGATCCTCGGTGTAATCTGCGCTCTGAAAACGCAGAGGGAGTGTGAGAACAGAGTGCCCAGAAACGCATCTGGGAAAAGCCGTCAGCATGCAAACGTACAAAGAAGCAATCGGCTCCAGAAAGGTGGGACTGATGCTGACTTGGCTGATCACCGCAAGCACGACGAGGCTGAGGACAGAGGTGACTGACGATCAGGCACCAGCGGCGGGGATGGACGCTCTCGTTCGGGCAACGGCTGCTGGGCAGAGGCGTACTCCTCCTGGTTGCTTTGTGCTGTTCTGCTCTGCTCATAGCACACGCGAGGGGTGGCCCCGAATCAAGAGAGTGGAAAGGTGACAACAGTGGAAGAGAAGCACACACCAATGCTGGTGAATATCGGTGGGCGCCGACTTGCTCTGAAAACCGCGGGTGAGGGCGTTCCTACTGTCGTGCTCGAAATGGGCCTGGGAAGCACCGCCAGCACCTACGACGCCATTGCCGGGCAGATCGCTGCGTTGACACGCGTCGTGTGGTACGATCGAGCTGGCCTGGGGCAAAGCGACCCTGCTCCCACCCCAAGAACCATTCAAGATCTGGTGCTGGATCTGCACATATTGTTGCAGAAGGCTGCTCTCTCTGGCCCCTATGTGCTCGCCGGCCATTCCATGGGCGGACACGTCGTGCGGCTCTATCGCGAGCGCTATCCCGACGAGGTTGCTGCGCTCGTGCTCATCGATGCCTCGCATGAAGATCAGCGCGAGCGCTATCTCGCAATCCTGCCTCCCCAGCCCAATGCATGCCCTGATCTTGCCCATCTGCGTCATATCTGGGAGTCGCGTTGGGTCGATTCCAGACAGAATGCCGAACAGATCGACAACCTTGCCAACAGCGCCCTGTTGCGTTCCTGTCACAATCTGGGCAATCTTCCCCTGGTAGTGCTGAGCCGGGGATGCCCAATGCGGGACCCGGCGAAGTACCCCTCTGGCTTGATCGAAGCAATGGAACGGCTCTGGCTCCAGATGCAGCGGGAATTGGCGCAACTTTCTTCTCAGAGCTGCCATCTCATCGCCAGCAAGAGCGGACACCTGATCCATGAAGATGAACCGGCATTGATTGTTGAGCTCGTCCGGCAGATGGTCGTGCAGGTACGAGAACAGATAAAACGCTGATCCGGCGCATTCCACTTGTTCTTCTAAATGTATCAATATGTTTCTCTGGATGTTTGTGGTATCACAACAACTGAGACATGGTTGCGATACCGAGAATCAAAGTGGTCAGAGCGCACCTCGTATGAAAAGATGAAACGCTACGAGATTTTTACCAATCCCCAAAAGCGCCATACGTGTCTACCTCTTTTCATATTCTGTGAAGAGAATACACAAAATAGCTCAACGTTAAAAGCGTAAAACTGGGAGAAAGATGCTTGGTTTTCTTGCTTTTTCTGTGCTTATCTGCTTTACGAGGAAACAACACAACGAATATACTACAGAGAACCATAAAGATTTTGCGTGAGGCAAAGAGAGGAGATGTCTCTGTCGCCGTGATATCTCGGTCCCGCGCAAGGTGGTTCCAGGGGAGGTGTGTGTAATAGGAGGATTACGTCTGCAAACACGGCGAGCATTGCTTGAATATATGGCACCACAGTATCAAGAAGCACCCGCATTGCGTCATGGGAAATCTTACACAGAAGTAAGATTCTGGTGCTTTTTTTCTGCGAACGTTTCTGTGCTTGCAGCTAGATCTCCGTAGGCTTCGTGCCTTACCCTCTTTTAGACTCACAAAAAGAGAGCCTGTAACGCGAGGCTGTTCTATATAGTGAATAGATATAACAGAGGGGAATACAAAGCAACAATGGGATTGTCCTTCTCAGAAAAGGATGGACGGCATCGTGCTCTCATGGAAACTCTTTTTCGCGAGCACTACACAGAGGTTCATTCCTTTATCTCCAACAAGGTGAGGCAGCCTGACGTCGCTGATGATCTGACCAGTATGGTCTTTCTTAAGGCGTTTCGCTGGTTACTCGAAGATCGGGGCATGCGACAAGTTCGTAGCTGGCTCTATGCCACTGCTCGCACCACTCTTGCCGATTATTGGCGAGAGCAACTGAAACGCACCGCTCTTTCTCTTGAGATGATAGAGGACAGCGTCATTGTCCCTTGTGAACAGTTGGAGAACGAGCGGACACTGGAGCGCGTGCAACATCTGCTTTCCTTGTTGCCGGCACGTGAGCGCGAGGTGCTGCTCTTACGGTACTTCCAGGGCTATACTGCGGCAGAGGTTGGTCGAGAATTAGGCTTGAGTGCAGGTCATGTGCGGGTGTTACAGTTGCGTGCCTTACGCCAGGCGGCCCTCTTTGAAACAGAGGAAAGGAAGCTTTCGCAAATGAATGAAAAAGATCTCACCTATACTGAACAGGGTCAACGGGTGCTTGAGTTGGCAAAAGGAGAAGCGCTCTCTTTGAAGCACTACTATATTGGAACCGAGCACCTCTTGCTAGGAATCCTGGCTGAGGGCAGCGCTGCAGCTCCTTTGATCGAGCAGGGAACGACACTTGAGCATGTTCGAGCGGGATTGGTTTTCCTCATAGGAAGAGATCAAGGCGACCCTGAAGCCGGAATCCCTCTCACACCACAATCACAACACGTCCTTGCACGGGCAGGTCAGGAAGCCGGAGAGATGGCGATCAGCCCACAGCACATCCTGTACGCCTTGCAAAGCGCAGAAAGCGAGTATGGGATAACGTATGGGATGCTTCAATCATTAGGAGTCGAACAAAGACCAGGGCCAAAGCAATCTGCTAATGAGAGCGTAAACGAGAGTGCCTTGAGTCTGGAGAAATATCTCATTGAACAGTACCCGGCACTCAGCCCGGAGGAAGAGTTGCAACTCGCGCACCTGGTAATATGCAGTGAGAAGGAAAAGAAACGTGCTAAGTGCTGTAACGAAAGCCCTGATAGTCACGTCGTTGAGGAAGGCAAAATAGCCTATTTTCGGTTGTTCATGGCGAGCCAGCAACTAGTATTCTCCGTAGTAAAGGAGTACGCCGCACCCGGAAAAGACGTAGGAAAACTTCTCGAAGCTGGCAATAGAGGTCTCACATATGCTATCTACAAGTTCGGGATGAAGACGCAGGTGCTATTCCGTTCTTACGCTGCTCACTGGATTCACCTGGAGATCATGGAATCAGTGCTTGAGTGGTGATAGTGTACAGTTGAACCGGAGTGTATGAGATGCATGTCGCCTTGCTTCGTGATCATTGTCATTACTTTGTCACGAAAGCATTGCTGTATTGCCAGGGCTCTTGTCCACTCCGGGGGCTTACTGCCTGCCTGCCATATATGGTACACTTTGGAAAAATGTGGGTTCAAGAGGATCGGTGAGGACAAGGGATTTTCCAACGCACGTGGGGAGGAGGTCGAAGAGTACATTCTTCGGTTAGACTAAGATTCACGCAAACCTCATGTGATGTGGCTACAAGGCATGCAGCACACGCTTACGAAGGAGCGGAAATCCTGCCCGGCCATACCTTTGCCTTTTGATGAGTTTCAACTTATTCACATAGTCATCGACAATGCTGTTATTCCACATCCATAAGACAAGCGAGTACTAAGCCCTTTCTGAGGTCACATAGAAACCTCATCGGGAGTGGTGCGCTTACAGCGCATGACGTTTCAAGAGTGGCCATGAGCCCACCGATTCCCAACATTTACACTCTATGAGATTTGAGCTTAGCATGGTGAGCTTTTATTTGATGCTGCTGGCTTTGTGGAGCATGGTCCAGAATGCGGCATCTGCAGTGTAGAAATGTCCGGTCCCTTCTTCGCCGGTGTATTGCCCCGCAGTCTGATTTTCAACTTCTTTGCAACTTCCTTCATAGACCCCTATGGTGCGAACAGGCAGATCCCATTGGGTGAAATGAAGCTGATAGAAAACTTGTTTATTGGCGATCTTGTCTTCTCCTGAAGTCCTCTAGTTTTAATTGAGGGAGAGCGAGAATGGCTTCATAGAATTTTGGCGCGGTGGCAGCCGACGTGAACCGGGCAGTTTGCACTGTCAGATTGGTAAGTTGCGTCTGCTGGATGGCGATACTTTGTACTTGAGCCTGTGGTGTGGCGTAGTAGATAGCCTGATCTAGCAGTTGCCAAAACTCGGGACGGGCCTGTCGCGAGCCTTTCTCGCCGCCAATGGTGATTGGGCTGCAACCGAAGCGCTGGGCATTCATCGGAGCAAGCCGTTGGTTTTCCTGCTGAAATATGAGCTGATAGGCTGGCCCCGCGTCTGCCGTACACGCTTGATGCTCAGGAGGTGATCTGTTCACCTTGCGGGAATTGCTGGGTCAAGAGGAGAGCGCCACCCTTATCTTCTGTTCTTTTTGCTTCATGCGCCTCTATTCTTCGTCTCTCTCCTGGGCGGACCATCCCATTCTGGATAGCTTTCGCCTCCTCATCCAGTGATTAGCTCTTCAACAGGCTCGTGCGCAATTCGTGGGATCCTCAGGCCGGAAAACTCGGTTGCTGGTCGTAGCGTCCCGACCAGCAACGATGAGAAGAAGAGCATCTCACCAGGATCAGGGAGCGTGGTTTTCCCGTTGCTCCTGAGGAAGAATAATGCGCAGATACACCAAGGCCAGCAAGAGCAAAAGGACTCCAAGGAAAGCACTACCAGCGCGTATCTGGGTAAATGAGGATGAAGCAACAATGCTCCAACTGATGCAATAGAGACCGAAAAGCAGACAGAGAGCTGGTGCGAAAAATCGACGAATAGTCATGCTATTCCTCCTTGCGAACACAGCGTTGTTGTTCGCCGTAGTGTTTGCTACAAACAATCACATGCTTTTGCAAAGCTCACCAAGATCGTAAACGCTACGAGAACGACAGAGTAGATCAAGCATACTCCTTCTCCTTTGGAAGAGCGAAGAAGAGGCAAAAAAGACCCCTTTCAGCAGTATCTCTCGCTAAAGAAACGTTTTGTCAGGGAAACAAGGGGCACAGCGATGGTTTGTGGTGTGGTCATCTCTCTGTATGGGGGAAATATACCAGAACCGGTCATCGTTCGAGATCCCTTCTTTTCTGCCTTTTCAAGACACAAGAGCATCTGAAACCGACCAGCCTTCCCGGTACACCTTTGTCCAGGCAAAAAGCTCGTGTATGTTTATGCCTATTACTTATAATATAGCAGATGTTGCTCGACAATACAACCTGATCTATTTGTCGGACAGGGCTATCTAAAAATCGTCCAAAAGGCATGCAGGATTTCCCTCTACCGTTTTTGGGGACTTTTACATGACTCTGTCTTCCTTAACCAGGGATATCCCAGTGAAAAGAGGAAGGAACTCGTCTCAAAAAAACGCTTGATTATCTCAATCGTTCTCAAAAAATCTCCAGAAAATGAGGTGGATGGTGGTGCTATGGTGCTATCGGCACCGTTTTTCTGAAAGAACGTTATGTGGGGGGAGTGTGCTCTGATACGCGCAAAAACGCATCAAAAGATCGATAGCCAAGGAAAATGATGATGATGGCAACAAGCAGCGGGACAACGGTGTGGATCAACAGGACGCAGAGAAAACCGCAGAGGAGAACTAGAAACGAAACCAGGAGAACCATTACCCGAATTTTTTCATGGTGAATCAGGAGCGCATGAGCACATAGCCCTCGTTGGTCAGGTTCCTCGGCCAGTTCAGTATACTCGTCACAGGAAAAAGCATGCTTGAAGAAGTGCTTATTTGGTAGAAACATGGCCTTCCTCCCAAATGGGCGTATTTCTGTGTTTCTTATTCAAACAACCAGTGGACACAAAGATGCTGGAATGGAAAATGGCATATGGTGTTCTCTCCAGCTTCAGAACTTCTGAATAAAATATACCAGCCAGATGGTCAATATGTGATATATATATGGTCTGGAACCCTCAGAAGAATCTCTAGAGATTACCTGGATTGATAAAGAAACTCTCAACACTAGCCAACAACTGAGTTGATGTGATACGCTGAAAGCAATGAAACAAACAAGGTGTGCCGGGAAGTCTGGTCGGCAGGTCCCGGCGTTTTTTGTGCTCAACGCAGAGAACATTCTTTCAAGGAAGCATGAGACAAGGCTGGGTGGACTGGATATACTGGAAGAAAGAAACGTATGTTTATTCTCATCACAAGTTTCGCTCTCTCATTGCTCCTTGCGATTGGAGCCTCGGCCTGGTTTACTCGTCGGCTGGAAGTACTCAGTGATCTCTGGCAATGGTCTCCAGGTTTGCTCAGTCTGTTAGGAGCTCTAGGAGCCAATATTCCCAACTATGTTGCCTCCATAACTGCCATAATCGCTGGCCAGATGGTTGTGGGCATTGGTATTATCATCGGTTCTAATATTTATAATATTGCTGTGATCCTTGGCATTTCTACCTTTGCTTCGCCAGGCCGACGTGGCATTGTCCTTTTACACACCGAAGCCCAGGATGCCAGTCTGGTCGGTGTCTTGACCCTGGCTATGCTGCTCACCACAGCGGTCGTCGTAGGAGATCGCTTCTGGCAAGGATCGCTACCCACTGGAAATCCAACCTTTCTGGTCGTACATATCGCCTTGATTGGCCTGAGCCTGCTGACACTGGGCCTCTTCTCTCTGCTCTGTTACCACGCGCTCCAGCGGAAACAACATCCAGCCCACAAGAGCCAGAGCGAGCGTGAAAAAACCACGAGCTACCAGGCCAACATGCTCTGGTTTAAAGTGCGTCTCTTGGGAGAAATGACCCTTGCTCTCGCGCTTGCCCTGGGGAGTGTGATTCTCATGGTCCAAACAGCCCAGAGTATCGCCGCCAGGATCGCTCTGCCACCAGCTATTCTCAGCCTGCTGATCCTGGCAGTAGCGACATCGTTGCCCAATACGGTCGTGGCATTCACCCTGGCGCGCACTGGTCGTGCTTCAGCTAGCGTTGAAGAAGTACTCAGCAGCAATAGTGTCAACGTTGCGCTGGGGATTGCCCTCCCCCTTTTATTCTGGTTTAATACCCAGAGCGATGGCTTGCTGGCCTTGCTCGATGGTCCCTTGATGGTCGTCCTCACTGGTATTACCCTGCTCTGCATCTTCCGACGACATATCAGTCACATAACCGGAATTCTTCTCGTGCTCGTGTATATTGGCTGGGTTATTTTGCATATTCTTGTTATTTGACTTAATTCCTGAATGGAACAGGGAGGGGTCCGCTCAAGGATACGGTCCTCGTCGATGCTATGCAGAAAATGACGGTTAATTGGGTGTCAGACAATCCCGGTTCATCTGCTTTTTCTTTGTCCTCGGGCCAAGATATATCCCCGCTCATACAATGCTTATTCCAGCGAGATTCGAGCATATGCTCGCTGGACAGATGCATTTTTCCGGTTGCCAGAGTGGCGGAGGTGTCGATATGCGCGGTGAATGAGACGCATGCACCAGCAACCAGATAACTACGCTCTTCACCATTTAGTATGGTTCTACCACCCCTCCCGTGTGGCTTCTCAAGTTTATGTGTTCGTCGTAATGTCCTAATCGTATGTTGTACACGTAGTGGCGCAGGCCGCCGAGGATTGGTGACATTCTCCCGATTGATTGTTGAAACCAAAGCAATTTCACAAAGACCCGTACCAGAGCTACGAAGCGACGGCAAGGGATGTGTCAGAAAAAATTGGACGACCTGGCTTGACAATCTTTCGTTCGCCATATATAGTATAGATACCCCTACCAGGGGGGTATGGGTGTGAGGGCTTTGAAGAGAGGGAGGAATACATGGTATGAAGATAGAAATCGAACAAGACCATGAGAAAAATAGAGATATACTATCAGATGATTCAATGGAAAAACAAGAAATACAGGCTCATGTACAGTTTGTCCTGGAAGGGATGACCTGCGCATCCTGTGCTATGCGTATAGAGAAAGGACTGAAAAAGCTGCCCGGTGTTCTGGGTGCTTCCGTCAACCTGGCGACTGAGCAGGGTACTGTGACCTATGATCCAGCTCAGGCTGATGTGACCAGGATAGTGCAGAAAGTCGACGCGATCGGTTATAAAGCTATCCCCTTGGCAGCTCCTGCTGTACCACATGTGATAGAGCCGGAACCGCTTGAAGCATCGACCACCTTTGCTATCGAAGGGATGACGTGTGCATCCTGCGCTATGCGCATTGAGAAAGGTGTCAAAAAACTGCCCGGTGTTCGAGAGGCATCTGTTAACCTGGCAACCGAGCAAGCTGTCATTACCTATGATTCTGCGCAAACGGATGTGGAGAGGATGGCTCAGAAAGTGGCTGCCATTGGGTATAAAGCCATTCCACTGGCAGTCGTAGCGAAAGACGCAACGCAGGTGGCGGCTGCTACGACATCTGCAACCTCAGTTGGAAGCAGTGATGTGCCGCACATAACACCGGCGGAGGCGCAGAGTAGACGTCGGCAGGCTGAGCTTGCACACAAGCGTACACTGCTGATCGTGAGCATTCTCCTCTCGCTGCCGGTTGTCATCTTGAATATGTTCTTTATGAACCGCTTTCCCGGCGAGAACCTGATCTTACTGATCCTGACGACGCCGATCTGGGCCGTGGTGGGTTGGGAGTTTCACCGTATTGCGTTGAAAACTGCTCGACACCTGAGCGCGAACATGGATACATTAATCTCGCTTGGTTCAACGGCCGCCTATCTTCTGAGTGTTGTCGCTACCTTCTTTCCAGGGTTCATTGGTGCCACGACATTCTATGATACCGCTGCGCTGATCATCACCCTCATCTTTCTGGGCAAATACCTGGAGGCGCGTGCGAAGGGGCAGACAAACGCTGCGATTCAGAAACTGCTAGGTTTGCAGGCACGCACGGCGCATGTTGTGCGCGCGGGTCGTGAACTGGAACTGCCGATCGAGCAGGTACAGGTTGGTGATGAGTTGATTGTGCGACCGGGCGAGAAAATCCCGGTTGATGGTACCGTGCTGACTGGTCGCTCCTCTGTCGATGAAGCGATGATCACAGGGGAAAGTATGCCTGTTGAAAAGAGCGAAGGCGATGCCCTCATTGGTGCTACCCTGAATCAGCGCGGCCTCTTGCGTATGCAAGCACTCAAGGTAGGAGCCGATACTGTGCTGGCAAATATCATTCGCCTTGTCGAACAGGCACAGGGTTCGAAAGCACCGATTCAGCGCCTGGCGGATACCATCTCCAGTGTCTTCGTGCCGATTGTTCTGGTCATAGCAACGCTCACCTTTGTTGGCTGGTCGATCGCAGGCCATAGTGGCCTTACAGGCTCTTCGGCAGGGGTCGGGGCTATGGGTGCGCTCGCAGTGAGCAATCCCTGGGTGGTTGCTCTCGTTGCAGCCGTCGCCGTCCTGGTCGTCGCCTGTCCCTGTGCGCTGGGACTGGCAACGCCAACCGCGATTATGGTTGGGACAGGCAAAGGAGCGGAACAAGGCATTTTGATCAAAGGTGGCGAGAGTCTGGAACGTATTCAAGCCGTGCGCGCGGTCTTGCTGGACAAGACCGGGACGATTACCAGAGGCAAACCTGAACTCACTGATGTGTTTCTGCTTCCCGGCATGGTGACTGATGAGATGTTGCGTCTGGTGGCTGAGGCGGAACAGGGCTCTGAACATCCACTTGCCTCGGCCATTGTAGCAGGGGCCAGGGAGCGAGGCATCACGCTGGGTTCCACGCCTGATACCTTCACTGCTCTGGCAGGACGAGGTCTGAAAGCCACCGTAGAAGGACATGACGTGCTGGTTGGCACACGCGCTTTGATGCGTGACTACGCCATCACCACCACGATGCTTCATGAGCGTCTTGATACACTTGAAGAACAGGGCAAAACGGCGATGCTGGTTGCTCTCGATGGTCAAGCCGTCGGTTTGCTTGCCGTCGCCGATACCATTAAGGTTGGTTCACGCGAAGCCATTGAGCAATTGCAGGCTCGTGGACTCGCTGTCTGGATGATTACAGGAGATAACCAGCGGACCGCCCAATCTATCGCTGCTCAGGTAGGCATACCTCCCGAGCATGTCCTTGCCGAAGTATTACCAGAAGACAAAGCCAACCAGGTTAAGCATTTACAAGCGCAAGGGCTGGTAGTTGCCTTCGCTGGCGATGGTATTAACGATGCCCCTGCGTTGGTACAGGCAGATGCAGGCATTGCAATGGGCACTGGCACCGATATTGCGATAGAAGCCTCAGATATTACGCTAGTTAAAGGGAATCTGAAGAGTGTCGCAACAGCGCTGGCCCTCTCGCATGCAACATTACGCACGATCAAGCAGAATCTCTTTTGGGCCTTCGCCTACAATGTCATCCTGATTCCAACGGCTATTCTTTCACCGTTAATACCCGTCTTACGGGAGAATGCTCCCATCTTCGCGGCAGCGGCAATGGCGCTCTCCTCCGTTACGGTCGTGAGCAATTCTTTGCGTCTGCGCCGCTTTGGTCACTCTCGTTGAGGGTAGCATACACAGTCTCACCCGAAGAAAGGAACGTACGCGATAAAAATAAGGCTTTTGTGTCGAGGAAGATCTACGTGAATCTTCCTCGACACAAGAGTTACCAGCCTCTGTCTCTGTTCTATTCGCGTATCCCAAAACGGAGGCGACCAACTATGCCAGTGCCAATAAAGAGAGCGGCACCGAGAGTCATCGTCAATTGCACGCTCAAGTGGGCAAATCCCAGCGAGGCATCTATCTCAATAAAATGTCTACTACCAAAGATCGTACTATCATAAGATAGGGTATTGTATTTGACAAGAGAATGAGGATGAGCCATCGTGGCGTAGCAATTGTCTGGCTTGACGATGCGATTCGTATGTGTATACCTCAATACACGGCCAATTACCCACGCCTGCCCTTGTACAATATTCTGTGGAAAAGAGCTATGAATATATTCAGCATTGAAGCGTATCTGGGAATGTCGAGGCAAGGTTATCCTTTCTCTGTCTCCTCTTCGTGTGTCATATGATGCTGTTCCATGCTTTGTTCGTGATGGGCCATTTCATGCTCTGGTGTTCCCATCATTTTTAGCATATTCATACCACCTGTGCGGATAAAGCGAAGCACAAGCATCGCTGCGAGCACAAGGAAGATGATATTCAGCACCGTCGTATAGTTCCAACTGATGCCCTGGGTAATGGCCGCCACGTTGCGGTTCTGCGGAATGATCCCAAGTGCCGCAAACAGGAACTCAATCACGTAGCCAGCAGCAGCCATCGTGATATAGAAGGTGACCAGAATATAGCTCATCACCTTCCAGCCATAGTACTTGCGATAGATGTCCAGCAGGGGCAAAATAATCAGGTCAGCAAAGATAAAGCTAACCACACCACCAAAGCTAATGCCGCCTCGCCAGAGGACGGCTGCTAATGGGACATTGCCGACTGAGCACACAAAACTGAGGATGGCGACCAGCGGTCCAATGAGCGGTCCCTCTATTTTAGCCAGGAGTGGATTGTTCGCGAAGAAAAAGGTCCGCCAGAATGTATCAGGAACCCAGGCGGCGAGTGCGCCAGCAATCAACAGGCCAAGGGCAATATCGACCCAGACAGAAGCCCAGTCCATGACAAAGTACTGACTGACCGCCGTTAAGCCTTTGCCGCTGAAAAGTTTTTGCCAGAATGAAGTTCCAGACACACTCATATCCATGGCTGCATGGCCCTCCATTCTGCCCATCCTTCCCTTTTCTGCCTGTGCTTTTGCCTGTTGCACCAGACGGGGTGTGAGGGTGAACCGAAAAATGAGCGCAATGAAAATGACCATCAGCAGACCGCCCAGATATTCCGCGACCATAAACTGCCAGCCCATCAGGACAATGAGAATGATCCCTAACTCAATCACGAGATTGGTTGAAGCCAGTTCAAAAACCATCGCTGAGGTAAAGCTCGCTCCTTTCTGGAAAATGGAACGAGCCAATGCGACTGCTGCATAGGAGCACGAACTGGAGGCAATACCAAACAGGGTTGCAAGGCTCAGGTTCTTGGGCGAGTCGCCTCCGAGTGCTTTTGCTATGGTTCGATGTGAGACGACTGCCTGGACAACCCCGGAGAGCAGAAAGCCTAGGATAAGTGGCCAGAGGATCTCCCAAAACATACTGAAGGCCATAAAAAGCGCTGCTCCAACGCTTTGTACAATCTGCATAGAAGTGTACCTCTTATTCTTTTTATTCTTTTCGTACTCGCATATCTCACCCATACCCCCCTGGTAGGGGTATGGCCGTAGTATAAGTTTCTTTGTCAAGTCTGTCAAGCTGAACTGGAGGGAAAGACAAAATCTGTAGAGAGAAGGTTGCATCCTTGCATCCATTCTGTACGTATGATATAGTATGTATACCCCACCCCACTGGGTAGGGAAAGAAAGGAGTATGCAGATGCATGCTGATCAACAAGACGTCCTTAAGCGACTGAACTACATTGAAGGCCACCTGGGGGGCATACGCAAGATGATTGAAGAGGATAAGTATTGTGTTGACATCTTGCGACAGACCTATGCTGTTCGCAAGGCTATCGAAAAGCTGGAAGGCTTGCTGGTAGAGAGCCATTTGCATACCTGTGTCCCAGAAGGCATTGCTGAGGGCAGGAGTGATGAGGTCATCAATGAACTCGTGCAGCTCTATAACCTGGCAGGCAATCGTTAAATGAGGAACAAGAGAGGAGCCAACAAATGGCAAATATACAAGATGTCACGCTTTCCGTTCCTGATGTGAGTTGTGAGCATTGTGTGAAAACCGTCAACGGTGCATTAGGTGCTCTTGCGGGAGTAGAGGCAATCTCGACGGATATTCCAACGAAAAGTGTCCACCTGCGCTATGATCCAAGTCAACTCTCCATGCAGCAGATCGAAACCACGCTAGATGATGCCGGTTATACGGTTGCCAAAGAACCTAGCCCCACCCCTCGGACATCAGGAAAGTCTCTTAATCTGCTTTAAATGCTCATTGGCTTGTTTTTTTGATTGTGATGTACCCTCACCCACCGGGTAAGGGAGCATCACAATTGGCGGTAGAGCCACACTAATGAAAGGTCCCACCTGTGATGGGAAAGGGGTATCCCCACTTTTCACACGAAATGTGTCGGAGCGCTATGCGGCTTGCATATCTTTCAAGAGAGCAATCAGCCGTTCAATCTCCTGGAGCGTATTGTAATGGGCGAGGCCGACGCGTACGACGCCTCCCTTTTCCCCTAAGCCAAGACGTTCTATGGCCGACAGCGCATAAAAATTGCCATCCCAGACATAGATATCGTTCTGAGCCAATTTTGCAGCTATATCAGCGGGTGACCATTTCTGTAGCGAAAAAGAATAGGTTGGGACGCGGGATGCAATCCGCTGCGGGTCTGTAATACCCCATATATGGAGCCCGGACACAGATTTAAGTCCTTCCAGAAGCGCGAGACTCAATTGCTCTTCATATTCTCCAAGAACGCTCATTCCCGCTCTCAGGGCCAGAAAGCGGTGTTGCTCGGTATCATCAGGAATGGGCGCACCAAAGGTTGTTCCGACCCAGGCTAGATAGTCAAGCGTACCGAGGATTCCTGAGATCGATTCGAAACTCTGCGTGCCAGTCTCAAATTTGTGTGGTGCGTGTTTGCCAGCGGGACGCAGCTTATAGGCAGTCAAATCCTCAAGGAGCGCATACTTGCCATAGAGGATACCTGTATGTGGACCGAAGAATTTATAGGCCGAGCAAGCCAGAAAGTCACAATCCAGTTCTTGCACGTCGATGCTCCGATGCGGCGCATATTGGACTGCATCGATGAAGCAGAGTGCACCCACACTATGAGCAAGCTGTACCGCTCTCTTCACATCATTGATGGTCCCCAATGCATTGGATGCATAGCCGATCGCAACCAGTTTCGTGCGAGAGGTGACTGCCTGCTCCAGCGTCTGCATATCCAGCGTTCCATCTTCAGGACGAAAATCGACCCAGCGCACCTGGCATCCACGATCTTCGGCAATCCAGAGCCAGGGAGAAATATTGGCGTCATGATCCAGGCGCGTCACCACGAGTTCGTCGCCTGGCTCCAGGAGACGTGCGATGCTACGACTGATATGGAACGTCAGACTGGTCATGTTCTGTCCAAAGATAATTTCTTCGGGACGTGTAGCATGCAGAAAGTCTGCAACTGCCCTTCTCGTTTCAAATACAATGGCATCGGTTTGCTGGCTGGTGTAGAATGCACCACCATCATTCGCATTCATATGCAGATAATAGTTTTGCATTCGCTCAATGACCTCCCGGGCAACCTGCGTACCTCCGGGATTGTCAAAAAAAGTAGCGCCTGATGAGAGCGCCGGAAAATGGGCACGAATCGTCTCAATATTGAGCATCTGAATATTTTCCCCTTCTAGCATGTTTCAATCAATGGTATAGTTCATTGTATCATAAGCTTATTCATTGGCAGCCTGCTTCTTGAAAGACTGCTACATGACATAGAGAATCCTATGATAAACTCATTATGATGCTATTTTGCCAGACGGCGAACACCCTGGAAATGTAGCAATTACTGGTTTGAAAGGTCACTATTATTTATGCCATCGTACAACTTATGCATCTTAGGCTTTGGTAATGTGGGGCAAGCGCTGGTTCGTCACTTGCAGCTAAAAACGACGGAGTTACGCGAACAGTATGATATTACGTGGCGGCTGACAGGCGTTGCAACACGCCGCATGGGCTGGATTGCCGATTCGGACGGCCTGGACACAACATCTCTACTAGCGGGACAGCTTCCGCCGGTTTCATCTGCTCTCAATGTGCGTGAATGGCTGAGCCTTGCGCAGGCCGATGTCCTCTTTGAACTGACATCGACCGATGCCAGTACCGGTCAGCCTGCCATCGACCACATACGTACTGCCCTGGAATATGGTGCGCACGCTATTACGGCGAACAAAGGAACGGTCGTGCATGCGTACGAGGAGTTGAACCATCTGGCACGGGAGCGTGGCAAGCGTTTTCTCTTTGAGGCGACTGTCATGGGTGGTGCACCGGTCTTCTCGCTCTTTCAGGAGGCGTTGCCAGCGACGAAGGTGTTAAGCTTTCGGGGTCTGCCCAATTCAACCTGTAATGTCATTATCGAGCGGATGGAGCAGGGCAAGAATTTTTCTGAGGCGTTGCAGGTTGCTCAATCCCTGGGCATTGTTGAAACCGATCCAACGCTTGATGTGGATGGTTGGGATGCTGCGCTGAAGCTGTGTGCGATCTCTACGGTATTAATGGGAGTTCCGATCAGACCTGCTGATGTACAGCGTCAGGGTGTTCGCGATCTGGACCCTGAGACGCTGCGTGCGGCTCGTGCTGCCGGAAAACCCTTCAAGCTGGTTGCCAGCCTTGAACGTACTGCTAACGGCGTGCAGGCCCGCGTGCAGCCTGAGCAAATAGCTGCGGGCGATCCCCTGTCCGGTGTGAATAGCGGCTCTATGCTGGGTCACTTTGTTACGGATATGTTGCCTGGTCTGACGGTCGCTCTGCATGTGCCTGATGATCCAACGGCTGGTCCAGATGTAACCGCCTATGATGTCCTGGCCGATTTCCTGCGTGCCGTGCGCTAAGCGTGGGGCGATATATTTAGAAGAAGTACATACAAAGATAAGATAGTAACCTTATACAGGGTACCATCTTGTTTGCTTCAGGAAGAAGAGCGTGTCTGAAGTCATCGACTTTCTCGCGGTGCTCGTTGGGTACGCCATCAGTTCAGCGTGCACCCTGGAAGCCTTCTACGCACACCTGTATCCCTTCGCCCACGAATTGCGCAACGAGCTTGTGGAAGAGTTATCCGTTGAGAAAGAGATGACCAATCATTTGAAACTGGACCGTATGCACATGAGAACCGGTTGTTACTGAGGAACATGGGTCAAAGAGGGACACAACAAGAGACCAGCGAGAGGGCTTGTTCTTAGTTTAACGTATAAGGAAGCAACGAGAAGTGCTCGGAGCAACAGATGTTCCGAATGAAGGAGACACATGTCTAGGTCTGTTCGCTACCTCCTACAACCTCGTTGCGCAATTCGTGGGCTTTGCGAACGGTCTTAGGATTCCATCCCAATTCCCGTTCAGCAAGGCTTGCTCCGCCAGAACTCAGTGCTTTAACCGTACGCGCCTGGAACAGACGGTGTGCACTCCCCTTCAGTTGCTTGCTGGTCTCGATCAACAAATTCTTCAGTTCATCCGTCAGTTCCATGCTTTCACTCCAAATGGTTGTTGTTTGGAGCATATCACATCCTCATGGATAGTTTATTCTTTGAATCCCTTACATCTTCTCATCCATTCATTTATCGCTATTTGTTTTTATTTTATTATTAGAAATAGTTATATTCATTAACAATAGTTATACTATTGTTGAGTTCAATAATAATTTGCTTGGTTTTCATTAGTAATACTTTCAAAAAGACTAATAAGCGAGGAAGACAGGAGGAAAAATGAATCGTCTAGTAAAGAAGGGAATACAGCTTTTATTTCATCTAGCTGCAATCATTATGGTTGCTATGACATCAACAACGTTTGTTGATGCTAGAGCCTTGTCCCCCCAGAACCATATCTCTTATACTCCCACAAACAGGAGCACATGCCATCTCAACTCTCCCCAGGGGAATGTTCAGCACGTCATCTATATTCAATTTGACAATGTACACTTCACACGGGATAACCCCAATGTTCCATCAGACCTTGAGCAGATGCCCCACTTGCTCAACTTCATTAAAAACAACGGGACAATGCTCACCAATCACCACACTGGATTGATTGCGCATACATCTCCTGGTTTGCTGAATGCGATGACAGGCGTCTATGGTGCTCGTCATGGCATACCACTGTACAACTCCTATCGCTATTTCAAGCCCGATGGTACGACCGGCCTTGCACAATCCTTTGCCTATTGGACGTCACCTGTTAACGATTCCCACACGAGTCCACCCACTGATACAGCCTACAACATGATTAGCGCCCCAAACACCAATACACCTGCGCCCTGGGTACCTTACACACGAGCGGGTTGCAACGTCGGCGGGGTTGACATGGTGAATACAGTCCTTGAAAACACCTCCTATGATGTACCTGCGATATATGGTCCTAATTCTCCGCAGGCTCAGGAGGCACTAACAAACCCAAAACAAGCAATGGCTGACTATGTTGGTATCGCAGTGCATTGTGCCAGCGGAGATGTCCTCTGCTCCTCTGCCAATAATGGCCTGCCAGATATGTTGCCGAACGAACCAGGTGGCTATGCAGGCTATTCAGCCCTGTACGGTCACAAGTATGTCGCGCCACAGATCAGCCCCAATGGGCCATTGACCAATCTGGACGGGAACGTTATTCAAGATTCGCAAGGTAATGCCGGTTTTCCTGGTTTTGATTTGAGACCTACCGACTCATTGGCATATGTAGCGGCAATGCAAGAGCATAATGTGCCGGTGACCTATGCCTTCATCGCCGATGCTCATGACGCGAGTTCTAGTGGGCCAGCCTATGGTCCCGGCGAGGCTGCTTATGTAGCCCAGCTCAAGGCATACGATGATGCCTTCGGCAAGTTCTTCACCCGTCTGGCAAACGATGGGATTACCTCCAGGAACACGCTGTTTGTCATTACTGCTGACGAGGGAGATCACTTTGTTGGTGGCCCACCCAGTCCTGCCAATTGTGACGGTATCAACATCCCCTGTACCTACAGCCCGTTTGGTGAGCTTAATACAAACCTGACGGGTCTGCTGGCAACCCGGCAGGGGGTAACGACGCCATTCACCGTGCTTGCGGACGCGGCCCCCAGCATCTATATTACCGGCAATCCGGCACGCACTGATCCTGTGACACGAACGTTCAGTCAGGCGTCTGCAACCTTGCACGTAACAAATCTCTTTACGGGCGCTAACGAGAAGCTTATTAATTACATGGCGGACCCGGTGGAGCTGAATTTGCTGCACATGGTTACGGCGGACCCGGCACGTACCCCAACCCTGGTGCAATTCGCCAATCCCAACTACTACGTAGAAACAGGCGATCCTAATTGTAATTCACCCTGCGTATCTATAGCTATGAATTCGCAGTATGCCTGGAATCACGGTACGGTTTCGCCCGATATCAATACCACGTGGCTGGGCATCGTGGGTCCCGGTGTGCAGAAACTGGGCATAGACAACAGCATCTGGTCTGATCATACGGACACCCGACCGACGATGATGGCATTGCTCGGTTTGAAGGACGATTATATTCATGATGGGCGCGTACTCTTCGAGATCCTTAGACCGCACGCACTCCCGTGGTTGGTACGTCACAATCTTAGCTGCTATATCCAACTGGCCCAGAAATATAAGCAACTCAATGCACCCCTGGGTCAATTTGGGCAAGCAACGTTGCAGATCTCGACAATTGCTCTGTCATCCAACGATGCTACCTACACCCGTCTAGAAAACCTGCTCCAATCAATCGGCACTCAGCGAGACAGTATCACCAATAGCATGATCGCTCAATTGGAGTATGCAGAGTTCGGCTGGGGTACGAACAGCTATAATAAAGTACAAATAACTCGCTTGATTAAACTGGCCGAGGTTCAGATTAATCGGGTCAAGAGCCTCTTGAGGAAACAGTAGCCATCAACTTCTCAGTTCTCTATCACACCTATGGCTAATGAGATAGCCATAGGTGTGATTCTTACCATTAGTTGGAGGGGGTATGAAAAAGTTGACTCTGTTTATGCTACCAATAAAGGTTCTTGCGAACGCGGCCATGAGCCAGGGATAGATGAAAGCCAGAAATCTGGACGGTATTGTCAACTTAATGGTAATTGCAGAGGTATTTTCTCTGGCTTCAAAGTGAAAGTGGGGCATGAGCCCAAATTCTGTCCGAAAAAGCGGGCACTAAAAGGCCTGAAATGAGGGTTCGATGGGGAAAGCTCATCAAGAGAAATATTTAAGTTGACAATGCCCCATAATCTCAATAACTTATCATCACTGAATTCCATATCAATGTAATAAAACCGTCAGCTACCAGCTTTAATCTTTAATAATGGCACTTGACATTTAAAGTTGTGATGCATACAGTATAGCTATGTTATGCTCTGCTACCGAGTAGTGAAGCGCCTGGCTAACCATATTTCTAGCTCAGAGAGGAACAACTATGCCTGATAAAACACACATTAAGTACATCCTCGACGAAAACGAGATGCCACGAGCCTGGTACAATATCGCAGCAGACCTCCCTCGTTTACCGGAGCCGGTTCTGCATCCTGGCCCCAAAAAACCGGTAACACCGGATGATCGGTATCGCCCCGCTAACTGGTGAAATTGGGGGAATGGATTGAAAAAAATGACGCATCTTGGCATGATGTTCTTATGCAAAAAAGTACAAAAATGCCGATGGACGCGTCTTCTCAATTTTGCCCGAATTTGGCGTGTCCCGCAAGAGGCAAAATGGGTGAGGGCAATATTCGTATTCATGATCGCAAGTGTATGCAGTTGAGACCGCGTCCCCCAGAGAGTTTCACCACCTCGTGCCCCTCTCATGAGAAAGAGCTCAGGGCGCGCACGCGTTGCTGTCGCTCTTGCAAGGAGCGAAGACGATGTTCAGATCGTGCCTGTTCTTGGATCTGTTGTACGTAGGCCGCAAACGAAAGAGGCGTGGTTGACCAGGACACCACGGGAAGCACTTTGATGATCTGTCCTTCTGCCAGCAGCACCAGGTGCGCTTCCGCTGCGTTCAGGTGCACGGTGATGACCTGTCCACGCCAGGCCTTGCCCACGTAGTAATGCTTGAGATCCAATGTGATGCGACCGGCGGCATCGACGCGACGCATAAAGACCTGTTGTGGTTCATGGCGCAACCACGCCAACGGATCGACCTGGGTGGGCAGTGGTGGTAACGGGGTCGCCTGGGCGAGCCTGTCGGCTGGAGGCCGATCCACGAGCGCCCGTCCTTGATGTGGTCGCTCGTGGTTGTAAAAGGCCCCAAACGTGCTGAGGGCTTCCTGGGTCTGCAATTGCGTGGTGGACGTTCAAACTGCAGACACTCTTGATTGAGCGTGCGATGGAAACGTTCGACATAGGCATTTTGCTGAGGATGATGCGGATCACAGACGTCCATCTGGACGCCCAGACAAGCGCCAAAACGCAGCAGCGCGGAACGAAAATCACTGTTTTGAGGACTGCCGACAAAGCGTGTGTCGCGGTCCAAGGTGATCTGGCGTGGCACGCCCCAGCGCTCCATGGCATGGACCAGGGCTTCAATCACGGTTTCCGCGGTAAAGTCACTGCGCACTTCGGCGTGCAGCCAGAACGAAGACCCTTGATCGACGACGTTGAAGATTTCCAGGCGATGCTGCTGTTTGCCCAGGGGATCGATCTCGGCACTGCTGACATCCTTGAAATCCACTTGCCACTGACGCAACGGCTCAACGGGGTCCAGGGGCTCATGGTGGGAAGGATGTCGAGGAACGATATACTGAAGCAGGCGTAAATAGTGATAGATGGTGCTACTTGCCGGAGGCACATAGCTTTCCTCTTCGGCATGGACCTGCCGTTGCAAATAGCTGCGAATGGTGCGTGGACCAGCCACCCGATGCAGTTGCTCGGGAAGCTGGTCGCGCAGGGTCGCAATCTGGAAAATCTCGTCAAGCGAGAGATGGGGAGGTGGCGTTTTGCGGGCACAGGAGTGCCCTTGTAAGATGAGATACACGTCGTCAAAAGGAGCGTCCAGATAGGGGCGAAGGCGACGGCGCCAGTCTTTGACCCAACTCTCAGACATGCCCGTCTCTTTGGCCAGGTGCGCTTGCTTCCACTCAGGATGACGTTGCAACAAGGTATACAACAAAAAGCGTTTGGGGTACGATTCATGCATGGCGATACTCCCTGCTTTCAGCATAGAAAATGACGGTTTGAACAGAGTGTATCGCTCTTTGCTTGGCATTTCCAGGGGTACGAGGTGGTGAAACTCCTTGGGGGACGCGGTCTCAACTGCATACAGCAAGCGAGAACGCTATCGATGTACGCACTGTAGACAGACTTTTAGCGCGAGGCGTGGAACGATGTTGGAAGGCTTGCGCAAGCCAACGGAGATCATTGTCATCGTCGTGACCTTGCTTTCCTATGGATGTCCCGTGCAAGCCATTGTGCATGCCTTTGACCTGGATGAACGAACCGTGGCCAGTTGGCGCGATCGTGCAGGAGCGCATTGTGAGCAGGTGCATCATGCCTTGATCGAAACTGGAACCTTGGATCTCGTCCATGTACAGGCGGACGAGATTCGCGTGAAAGGACGAAACATGATTGCATGGATGGGTCTTGCGATGATGGTGTCCACGCGGCTTTGGCTGGCTGGGACCGTGAGCCTGACCCGGGATAAAGGTTTGGCAGATGCGCTCATGCAACAGGTGCGTCGAGCGGCACTAAGCCTGCGTCCATTGTTGGTATTAACGGACGGTTGGAACGCGTATCCAGGTAGCATTCGACGCGCCTTCCGAGAGAAAGTCAAGAAGCAGGCAGGAGTGGGTCGCGCGTCCTTGGTGCTCTGGCCGCAACTGCATATTGGAACGGTCATCAAGCGAACGGAGAAAAAGCGAGTCGTCGAGATCACACGCCGAATGGCACATGGTGTGCTTACGCAGGCAGAGGAGTTGCTCCAACGCTCAGGTGGAGGGACCGTGCTCAATACCGCCTTTATTGAACGGTTGAATGGAACCATGCGTGAACGACTGGCCAGTCTGACCCGCAAATGCAGGCACTCAGCTTGCCGTCTGCAAGCCTTGCACGCTGGAATGTACCTGATTGGATGCACCTACAATTTCTGTGTGGCGCATCACGAATTGAGTAAGGCCAAACATTGGGGTGTGGCTTGTACACCTGCGATGGCCAGCGGATTGACTGATCATGTGTGGAGTGTTTGCGAATTGTTACACTACAAAGTGGCACCGTGCCCATGGGTCGAACCCACACGGCGAGGACGTCCACGAAAACAGGCTTTCTGTGATCCTGTGACACCTCAACGTTCCAGGTTTCCCAGGGTCCGCCTCCGAAAGGGGGTTTTATGCTCAGTCACCAGTTAGTGGGGCACTACCGGATGATCTGGCCCCACTGTTTCCGATGGCGATTATTCAGCAGGAAGTGAGCGCGGAGCCGTATATTGAGATCCCTGATCCTGTGCGTCAGGTCTATTATCAATGGCGTCCGAGTCCTCTTTTCCGAGCGCGTCGTCTGGAGAAAGCGTTGGATACGCCAGCACGCATCTATTATAAATATGAGGGGACCAGTCCTGCGGGCAGCCACAAGCCCAATACGGCCGTACCTCAGGCGTTCTATAACAAGGAAGAGGGCATTAAGAAGATCTCGACGGAGACGGGCGCAGGCCAATGGAGATCATCGCTAGCGATGGCTGGAAGCTTCTTCGGTATCGAGATCGAAATCTTTATGGTCAAAGTAAGCTATCAACAGAAGCCCTATCGCAGAAATCTGATGGAAGCCTTCGGAGCAACCGTCCATGCCAGCCCGACCAGACTGACCGACGCCGGACAAAGTATCCTGGCGCGAGATCCTGAGAGTTCTGGCAGCTTAGGGATCGCCATCAGCGAAGCGGTCGAAGTGGCAGCCAAGAGTGGTGGCAAGGTCAAATACGCTTTAGGAAGCGTCCTCAACCATGTCTTGCTGCATCAGACCATCATTGGAGAGGAAGCTCTGCTACAATTAGCTCATGCAGATGACTATCCCGATGTTGTGATCGGCTGTACTGGCGGCGGTAGTAACTTTGCAGGTCTGGCCTTTCCTTTTATCGGTGAGGCGCGCAGAAAAGGTTTGAAAACACGCTTCCTGGCCGCCGAACCGATGGCTTGTCCCAGTCTGACCAGAGGCGTCTATGCCTACGACTTCGGTGATACCGTTGGCATGACTCCACTCATGAAGATGCATTCGCTCGGCCACGATTTCATACCGCCAGACATCCATTCGGGCGGCCTACGGTATCACGGCATGTCCCCACTAATCTCGCTATTGCACGACGAAGGTATCATCGAAGCGCAAGCATATTATCAGACCAGCGCCTTCGAGGCCGCCATCCAGTTTACACGCACCGAAGGCATCATCCCTGCGCCCGAAAGCAGTCACGCCATACGCGCAGCGATCAACGAAGCCCTCGAAGCCAAAGAGACTGGGCAGGAGCGCGTGATCCTCTTCAATCTCAGCGGACATGGACACTTCGATATGGCTGCCTACGAATCCTATTTCGCGGGCAAGTTGCGGGATTATGAATATCCTGCCGACGCTATCGCAGATGCTCAGAAGCGGATGCCAAAAGTGACCATGTGACGACTCCCCACAGCTAAAACTGGAGGCTTCCCAGGGGCGCGTCCCCTGAAGCCTCCGTCCAAGGCTGGGTTTTCTTTGGTTTGGAGGCTGGACGCAGGTATTGTCAACTTAAATATTTCTCTTGATGAGCTTTCCCCTCCGAACCCTCATTTCAGGCCTTTTAGTGCCTGCTTTTTCGGGCAGAATTTGGGCTCATGCCCCACTTTCACTTTGAAGCCAGAGAACATACCTCTGCAATTACTATTAAGTTGACAATACCCGCCCGGCGGACTGAATGACCGTTGTCCAGATAACAATGCCAGGACGTTATCGAAGCATTCCTGCAATCTTCTCGCGAAGGCGAACATATTATCTTGAGCAGCTCGTGCAGCAGGCCGGAACCGTTCACTCCGGGTAAGCAGAGCTGGGAATAAGAAAGAGGAACCTCTTTATGACTGGTACTGGTAGTCTAGCGCCCAACGATTGGGAAAATCTGGCTGTCTTGCAGCGCAACCGGTTGGCCAGCCGGGCCGCTTTTATCCCCTATCAGGATGAGCAGGCAGCGCTGAGCTATGAACGAGGCAATGCTGCCGCTTTCCAACTGCTCAATGGCACATGGAAGTTTTATTACGCGAGTACTCCAGTTCTCGCGCCCGCAGCGTTTTTCGCGGAGGAGTTTGATACCAGCGGTTGGGACGAGATCACAGTACCAGGCTGCTGGCAGTTGCAAGGCTATGGCCGACCACAGTATACCAACATAGTCTATCCTTTCCCCATCGATCCCCCCTCCGTGCCTACGGAAAACCCGACCGGCTGCTATCGTCACGATTTCTCAGTGCCCGCGTCCTGGCTTGACCAGCAAATCAGGCTGCGTTTCGAGGGTGTGGATAGCGCCTTTCATGTCTGGATCAATGGACAGTCGGCTGGTTATAGCCAGGGCAGTCGCAACGCCGCCGAGTTCGATATCACCAGGTTGGTACGACCCGGCCACAATAGCCTGGCGGTGCGCGTCTATCAATGGTCCGCTGGCTCGTATCTCGAAGATCAGGACATGTGGTGGCTGAGTGGCATTTTTCGCGATGTCTCTTTGCAGGCTTTCCCGCGTGTGTATCTGGAGGATTATGCTGTCCAAACGGACCTGGATGAACGCTACGAGAATGCCATTTTACGGGTAAGAGCGTCTGTCGGTCAGAACAGTGATTCAGATAACAAGACCAGGTGCCAGGTCACCCTGCGTCTGCTGGATACGACCAGGGAGTTGGTGCCAGGAGCTGAGACAAGCACCACACTGGCCTGCGCGCCGGGCGAACGAGCGGAGGTCGAGTTGCAGCTCCTGGTGCGCAATCCAGAAAAATGGTCAGCAGAAAGCCCGTCACTCTATCATCTCCTGCTGATTGTGCGCGATGAACAGGGTACGATCCTGCAAGTGGTGGCGCAGAGAGTCGGCTTCCGCTCTATTGAGATCAAACATGGAAATCTCCTCGTCAATGGCGTACCTGTCCTGTTTAAAGGAGTAAACCGGCACGAGCATCATCCAGATCTTGGCAGAACGATACCGTTCAGTAGCATGCTCGACGATATCTTGTTGATGAAGCAGAACAATATCAATGCAGTACGCACGTCACACTATCCCAACGATGTGCGCTTCTACGACCTGTGTGACGAATATGGCCTCTATGTAATTGATGAAGCGGACCTGGAGTGCCACGGCTTTAGCATGACAAGCGAGCCGGAGAAATGGACATCTGACAATCCCGCCTGGGAAGCTATGTATCTTGATCGTGTTGAACGCATGGTGCAGCGTGATAAAAACCATCCCAGCATCATCCTCTGGTCCTTGGGCAACGAGGCGTTCTACGGGCGCAACCAGGTGGCTATGTACCGCTGGGTCAAGGAACATGAGCCGACGCGCCCGGTCCACTACGAAGGCGATCAGGAGGCGCGAAGCGCTGATGTCTATAGCAAAATGTATCCTTCGCTCGCTATCCTGCAGGAGTTTGGGGAAAGAACAGATCTGGAGAAGCCACTGATTCTCTGCGAATACGCGCACGCCATGGGCAACGGGCCAGGCGGATTGCTTGAGTACTGGGAAATGTTCTATCGCTACAAAAATTTGCAGGGCGGCTTTGTCTGGGAGTGGCGCGATCATGGCCTACGCCGTTCGACAAGCGATGGCAGAACCTACTTTGCCTATGGAGGTGATTTTGGCGATGAGCCAAACGATGGAAATTTTGTCATGGATGGGCTTCTGTTCGCGGATAGCACTCCGAGTCCGGGTTTGCTGGAATACAAGAAAATCCTTGAACCTGTGGCCGTCAAGGTGCTCGACCTGGCTGCCGGAATCGTTGAGATTACCAATCGCTACAGCTTTCTTGATCTTGCACATTTGGTTCTGGTATGGAGTGTTGTGGAAGATGAACGCATATGGCACGCTGGCTCACTACCTCTGCCCCAGATCGCAGCAGGTGAAAGCGTGATCATTACCCTTCCGTGCAAGATGCCAGATGTGTGGCAGCCAGATCGCGATTACTGGCTGAATCTCAGTTTTAAGCTGGCGCACGATCTCGCTTGGGCCGACGCGGGTCATGAAGTGGCCTGGGCACAGTTCTCACTCCAGACTGCCGAAGTTCCAGCCGCGCCACTGGACAGCATCGAAATGCCAGCCCTGCAATGCCAGGAGAGCGACCAGATATTGCACATCGCAGGAACCGATTTCACGCTTGCTTTCGACCTGGTTAACGGGCAGATCAATGCATGGTCGTATCAGGGACAGCAGCTTTTGACGCACGGGCCCAAACTCGATTTCTGGCGTGCTCCCACCGATAACGACCGTTACGCTGCCGCGCACGAATGGAGAAATGCCGGTTTACACTGGCTTCAGCAGCGGGTAGAGAACGTCAATTGGCACAAAGATGAACAGCGTGACACCATCGTGATCGAAGTCCAAACGCGCATCGCGCCGCCGTTCCTGGCCTGGGGACTTGCCTGCGCCCTCACTTATACCATCTATGGCAGCGGCGATGTCCTGGTCGATATTCACGGCAGCCCACAAGGAGCATTTCCTCAAACGCTCCCTCGCATCGGGCTAATCATGACGCTGCCAGGTGACCTGGAGCAAGTCGCCTGGTATGGACGCGGTCCCGGCGAAGCCTATCGCGACACCTGGCAGGCCAATCGCATGGGCGTCTATCGCAAACGCGTGGAGGAGCTTTTCACTCCATACGAGCGCCCACAGGAAAACGGGAATCGCGTGGATGTCCGCTGGCTCAGCCTGACCAATACTCGTGGACAGGGCCTGTTCGCCCAACTCTCGCCATCGTTCAACTTTAGCGCCCACCACTATACCGCTCATGAGATGGCGCAGGCAAAGCACCATTACGAACTACAGCCGCACCAAGAGATCACGCTGCATCTCGACTCTGCTCAGCACGGCATAGGCACTGCCAGTTGTGGGCCGGGCGTGCTGCCTCAATACGAACTGCTCACCCGCGAATTCGCCTTTCAGGTCAGGCTCCGACCAGTGAGTAGCGATCTTCCGCTTGCCTGAGGCCAAACGAGGCTTCGTCCTGCTACCTCGCTGATAGGTAGTGGAAAGCTCTTTCGCCTGGATGATGCGCTTTGTCGTCTGGTCCGCGTTCGTAATCACGGGCCAGAAACGTTGACCTGGCTTCATGTGTTGGGCTTTGTAGTGCTCATGCTTTATCAATTTGCTTTTCTTGTAGATTATAGCCCGTAAAGTTCATAGAATACTCTAACCTCGTTCAAGGATATATAGAACGATGATATACAAACGATAAGCCGCTCAGAAAAAGCACTGAGCGGCTTATCGTTTATTATTTATAGGATTACACGTTTTCTGGATTGGATATATTTATACCCATGCACCACTTTTCGCGCTGCTAAAGATAGCTTCGATAGCCTTCATATTCGCAATACCATCTTCAATGGGGGTTGGCACTTCGGTATTATCAAGCACAGCCTGAGAAAAAAGATCTCCTTGCAACGTATACTGATTACTGACCTCAAAAGTGATTTCCTCAATCTTGCCATCGCGCTCAAGCCAGATACGGCATGGGCGATCAACGGGCGCGTTCGCAGGAATCTCAATCTCTATCCGTCCTGTTGTGCCGAAAATATGAACACGCTGATAGGGCGATAACTGTGTCGAACAGGTGAACGTTGAAGTTCCATTCCCAAAGTCCAGAATACCGGACGCCAGACGATCTGTCTTGAGCTTCGGATCAAACTCCACAATACCCATGATACGCTTTGGTTCCGCATCAAAGATAAAGCGTGCAAACGAAATAGCGTAACAACCGATGTCCATCATCGTACCGCCGCCAACTTCCAGAATATTACGGATATTTGTTGGATCATCAAGATAATATGAAAAAAATGAATGAACCGTGCGTAGCTCTCCAACAGCCCCTTCTTTAACCAGTTGACGGGCTCTCTGCCACTGTGGATGCATACGGTACATAAATGCTTCCATCACCTTCAGATGCGGATAGTGTTTCGCGGCATCCGCTAATTCCTGCGCTTCCGCAGCCGTCATTGAGAGTGGCTTCTCACAGAGCACATGCTTCCCCGCCTGTAATGCTTTGATTGACCACGGGATATGCAAGTGATTGGGCAATGGATTATAGATCGCGTCAATATTGGGGTCGTTCAACAATTCTTCATACGAACCATAGGCTGTAGGAATTTGAAGCTGCACGGCGACTGCCTGAGCTTTTTCCAACGAACGAGAAGCAATGGCAGTGATCTCGCTATATTGCCCTTCCTGCATAGCTGGTATCACCTTTTTTAAGGCAAGATCAGACGTACTCAAAATACCCCAGCGAACTTTGCTCATAATCTTCATCCTTCACTCATTGAACTAAAGACTCCGCCTGCTTCTCCTCCATAACGAAAGCACAATCGCTCCATCAATGAATGAGAGAGAAAGCAGTCGGGTCTTTGCACAAGATTATCCTTCACAGTTATTGTATAACAAGCTGTAACCTGGTTATGCCAATTTCATCCAAGTGCCAACTATCATAGTGCATTGTGTCATGGGAAATCTTACCCAATAGTAAGATTCTGGTGCTTTTTTTCTTCAAACGTTTTTTTCTACGACGGCAAACCTGATCTGGAGAGACGTTGTGGCCTTTAAGCCGTTTTGCACGAGAATCTTGAGACGAGCAAGTTCAGAGGGAAGCCCCTTTTTGCTCGACGCGGACGATCGAGTCGGAGAGATCTTGCGGGCGCTCTTTGAGCTTCAATCCATAGGCGGTCGCTCATCATCAGTCAGTGCACTCCTCGCTGCCAAGCAATACCCACGGATCGCTTCAGCCTCTTCATGGCTCTCCGTTCTTTAGGGGGATCTTGGCTGAAGAGTCATTGAATCAGAAATGCTCAATGCCGATGGCAGCTTCAATGCTTCTTTTTGGTTCCCCCTGAAGGACGGAGAACCGTGAAGTATCTCAATAATTTTCTTTTTCACCTCTGTTTATTTGTTGAGGTATTATTATATACTGATCACAGTGAAATGATTTTCTGTCATAACCCATGTTCTAATAGAGGAGGACGCCCAGATGGATATTCGTAGCCTGAATCATGTTAGTCTCCTTGTCCGAGATGTAGAGCGCTCGCGCCAGTTTTATGGTCAGATACTTGGCATGGAAGAGATTCCACGACCTGCTACATTCAGTTTCCCTGGTGCCTGGTTCTGTAAAGATAGCGCGATCATCCATCTCGTAGGAGAAACTGAGCCAGGTCGTGTTGACCAGATCTATTCTGGTACGTATAACGCTGATGAATTGTCGCGTGGATATGGAACGCATGTTGCTTTTGAAATCGTGGACCTTGAAGCGTCTCTGCATCATCTGCGCCTCCACAATGTCGAGATTGTCGGTGGACCAAGACCTCGTGGTGATGGTGTCATACAATTCTATATCTGTGATCCCGATGGATATATGCTAGAATTCTTTGCCTGGCAAGGATAAGATCAACCTATTTTTGTCAGACTGATAGATGAAAATATGAATTACGCGCACTCCTCTGATGCCAGTAGTGAGAGACGATGCTAGGCATCATTCAGTGCGTGTAACGCAATTCGCTCCACCGGGCTTGTGGCTTGGTTATGATGGTACTATTGCCTCTTGACCTGCAACTTAAAAAATGATACACATGTTCTATAAAGGAAGCGACTTTTATTCCCATGGCTCAAGTCAGAGGTTAAGGGGGTACGCCGCAACCAGATAACTGAATCAGATAGCATGAGGCGAGAGGAAGAAATACCCGGATGGAGGCTCCAACCCAAACAGCATTGGTACTCGCCGCTCAGGCGGGTGATAGGACGGCTTTCGATATTCTGGCGGGACCATACCGGCATGAACTCCTCGTCCATTGCTATCGTATGGTAGGCTCGGCCCATGATGCCGAAGATCTGGTGCAAGAGACACTGGTTCGGGCGTGGGAGAAAAGTGCGACATTTACCAGTCCGGGATCGTTCCGTGCCTGGTTGTATCGCATTGCTACCAATTTGTGCCTCAATGCGCTTACCAGAGTTCCCAGACGATCATTGCCGCCAAGCATGCACCCGCAGACCGATCCTACACTTCCCTTGCCGCAACGGCTGCGGGAGCCGATCTGGCTGGAGCCTTTTCCTGATGATCTGCTCGCCGATGAGCAGATCGATCCTGAATACCATGCGCTTCAACGTGAAGGCATCACCCTGGCATTTCTGGTGGCACTGCAGCACTTAACGCCAGCACAGCGAGCCATTCTGCTTTTGCGTGAGGTTCTGGATTGGCCGGCACGTGAAGTTGCCGAGTGGTTAAATCTCTCCGTCCCAGCAGTCAACAGCGCCCTGCAGCGTGCACGACGTACTTTGCAGCAACGCCACATGTTCCCTGAAGCCCCTTTCGCGCTCGCATCCCCTCAGTTACAAACCCTGCTGGACCGCTATGTGAATCTCTGGGAGCAAGCGGACATTCCCGGACTTGTGGCGCTTCTCCGGGAGGACGCGTGGTTTACCATGCCACCGATTCCGGGTTGGTTCCAGGGAAGAGTAGCGATAGCTACATTCTTTCGGACGACCGTTTTCACTGTTCCGGGAACATGGCGATTGTTTCCCACGTGTGCCAATGCCAGCCCGGCCTTTGGGTTGTACCAATGGCATGCTGAGGCGGGCGTATATCAGCTTTTTGGCTTGTTAGTCCTGGGTATTGTGGGCGAGCAGATCGCAAACACGGTCACGTTCCTGGAATTGTCCAGCCTCACGCCCTTTGCGCTACCGTCAAATCTTCCTTCCTTATGAAGAACTGCCGATCCTCCCCCCCACATACATAATGGGGGAGGATCGGCAGTTTCAGGCAAATCTGCTCATGAAGCGCAGCTTGACTGATCGCCTGGTATAGTGCTGCCTATGGAAGTGGTGCTGACATTATTACACCGCAGCACTCGAACGATTCAGCCCTTCTTCAGACGTTGGCTCTATGGTGACTCCTTCCTTTTTCGTCCAACGGATGGTGGCCTCGCTCACGCGCTGACCCAGGGCGTGACCAGCGGAGAGATCTGCCTCGTTAGGAAACAGGTCGGGTAATTCCCATGGATGTGCCGTTGCCATAACACCTATCCAACCACCGAGGCGATTGATACGTGCTGGCTGATAGATCCTGGGCTGTATCTCTTCAAAACTAGCCTCATTATGACCGATCCAGAGCATACCGTGCTGCATTGCAAAGGTGACAAACGTGTGTAACGTGTGGAGCTTATCGCCGCTGGGATAGAACGAACAGGTGAATCCAGCCGCAAGCTTATTGGCCCAGGTACGGGCGTAAAAGTGGGCACTCGTTGCATCGAGAAAGCACTTCATCTGGCCGGATACATCGCCCATACTTGTGGGCGAACCGAAGATGATGGCGGAACTCTCGTCCAATTGAGCCATGATCTCTGAGTTATCCCAGCGTCCTTTCACAATATCATCGCCAGTAATGGCGAGTCGGCGAACGTCGATCCCAGTGACAGAAGCCGCGCCGTTCTCAACAGCCTCGGCGATTTTGGTGGTATGACCAGACAGTGAGTGGTAAACAATGGTGACAAGTGGCATAAAATTTCCTTCTTTTACAAACAACTATCGTGTATATGAAGAAAGCCCTCTGTGAGTTTCCAACGAAACGATGCACACACTTTTCACAAGTAGTTTGCGAAAGGTGCCGATCACGTTCCACTTATAGAACACCACTGTGGTCCCAAACTCATCGCAGATTGATCAGACTCTCTTTTCTCCTCTCATCTCCTTGCACATCTTTCGCTGGCAGAATGCCTCGAGCAATCATCCAGGGATGGAGCTCAGAGATCAGTCGACCAGCCTGAACTGCCGGGTCAGCTTCTGACAGCGTCTGAGCTTCCACAAGCGAACCAACACGAAAGATACCGACTCCACGCAGATCTCCATTGTCGAGCAGTGGTCCATTGAGTATGAGCTTGCCTGCTTCGCGCAGTTTTTGACCATGTGCCAAATGCGCGGCTTGCAAGCGTTCAACCTCGGGCGTCTCCTCAGGTGTCCAGAGAGGCCCGCGTTTGAGCAGACGCAGATAATAGACTATCATGTCTTGCGGAACCTCGAATTGCTCTGCCGTTTCATTGCCTTCTTGTTGGTCTATAGCCTCAAAAATTGTATTATCTTATTCAGTATTGTAATATATCATGTTATATGATACAAAGATCGTAGTGTTTGAATAATGATATCGTCTTTCATTGACGAGCGCTGACGAACAGATCCACTACTATCTCGCTCGCAGTGCTTTATAGATCTAGAGTGACTTCACTTTGGGGTTGAGAGCAGCAGAGCAGTAGATTCCCATTCGCTGGTGCTTCAATCGGTTCCGGTTGATAACAAACTGTACCAGAAATCAGTCCACTTTCGCACGAATGACAGACCCCCGTTCTACACGACCATTTTACCGGGACATCACACGCTTCGGCAAGCTCAAGTAAGCTTTGCAATGCTGGATTCCAGTGAACAGTCAGATCACTACGGGCGAACGAAACTAACGTCCCTGTGTCTTGAGCGTGCTCAGGCACGTGTGGCGGTCGCTGAGTTTTATTGACGATACCTGGTGTCATGGACGGACCCTGACCAAAAATCTCCGTGTATATGGAAGAAGGAGCGATGCCCAGGTCAATGAGGCCGCTCTTCAATGCTTGTAGGAATGTGGGTGGTCCACACAGATAAAAGTTCGCCTCATGCGGCATGCTCATAGCCTGCAGAAGAGGTGCACTCAGGTGACCAATAGCATCAAAATCTATCCCTTGCCGATCCTGGGGTTCAGGTCGGCTGTAGCAGATGTAGCTATGGCTGTGAGGTAAAATTCCCAGGAGAATGCGAGCTTCCTGCGCAAAGGGGTGTTCGCGACTGTTTCGTGCCCCGTAGAACCACCAAACTTCTCGTGACGTCATCTCAGTTGCAAGAGCATGGAGCATGGCTAAAACGGGGGTGGCTCCTACTCCTGCACTCAAAAGCACGATTGGAAGATCATCTGATTTCCGGTACACAAAAGTTCCTCTTGGTGCGCTCACATCCAATACATCTCCTACCTGTATCCTGTTGTGCACATAGGAACTGGCCCGACCATTGATCTCTTGCTTGATGCTCACTCGATAGATGTTGACATCGGGCTTGCCTGAAAGTGAGTAGTTACGTAAGAGTGGTGGCGTATCATTCTGTGGTTGCAAGCGTAGAATGACGAATTGACCAGGAAGAGCCATGGCGAGGGGACGTTCGTCCGCCGCAACAAGCACTAATGAAAGGACGCTCTGGCTTTCGCGCTCAATGCGGGCTACCTTCAAGGGGCGAAAACCTTGCCAGGCCGGTGATGAACTGACAGCCGGGGCCAACCCGGCGTTTCCACCTGCCACATTTCCAGAGTTTATCTGCTCTAACATGGCCTTGAAGGATGCATTCCAGCCGGGGCTGAGTGGCCGGATATTCAGTGCACGCTCAACCTGTTCACGCGGATGGTTACCCATATAGAGCAGTGCACTGATCTCGGCCACCGTCATGTGTTCGGGTCCATCAGCGACCTTGACAATGTCATCGCCTGCCTCAACGATGCCTTCTTGCAAGACACGGAAATAAAACCCAGGTCTCCTATGTGCGATAAGCAATGCAGGGATTGTGGGCTCGTTCATCCTGATGCCAACACGGAAGCAGGTGACACGCGGCTGTGTCACCTCAAAGAGAGCAGTGCCAATACGATACTGGTCACCGATGCAAACCTCCTCATCGGACAAGCCTGTAATGGTAAAATTCTCTCCAAATTGTCCCATTACGAAGTCATTTCGTCCCAGATACTGTTCCCAGTAGTGATATGAGTCAAGTTGATACACAAAGACCGCGCGTTGCTCGCCTCCATGCCCGACCAGATCACCCTGCTGATCACCATCAACATTCAAGTGTCGCACCATTCTGCCGCCTTGAACGGGGTTTTTCCAGACGGCAGTGCGTACAGTTTCTCCATGCCATGAGATATCCTGTGGCAGTCCGACATTTACAGACAGTAACTGTGACATTCTGATGACCTCGCTTGTCTTCTATAAAGCCCCCTGGACAGTGGATACGAGAACTTCCTCCTCAGAGTAGTGCATAAATGGTGAAATCCTTTTTGCTATGATCCTGATTATGACCATTGAGAACTTCTTATAGTAGCACGTTTTAATGGAATGATTGTTACTATAGAGGATATCGATAATGATAATAATAGTATTGATTAAGATGCCTTTCCCCTGGTTGTAGTTTGCATAGCATGGCTTGTTTCAGATACGTAGCACGATTTTTCCTGTGCTTTCTCTGCTCTCTATGAGCCTGTGAGCCTCCGCTGCCTGTTCTAGCGGCAGTGTACTGGTGATATCAATGTGTAATTCTCCATTGACAAGAAGCTCGAATGCCTTATGCGCCGTGTTAGCAAGGATGTGGGGGGCCGATCTACTCAGCGAACGGAGGCTATACCCCATAACAGCTCTATTGTTGCTGAGCAGATCGTTGGGCGATACAGGTACCGCAGGCTGGCCGCTTGCATTGCCGAAAATGATCAGTCGCCCAAACGGTGCAAGAATAGAGAGACTCTGGCTACGGGTGGGCTCACCGGCCGGGTCGAGCACGATATCAATGCCTCTTCCTGCGGTTGCCTCTTGAATGGCCTGCACAAAATCCTCGCGTCGTACGACCTGATCGTAACCAAAGGAGAGAGCGTAAGGAACTTTATCCAGACTGCCAACGCTTCCTATGATCAGTCTGGCTTTGAGATGTCTGGCTATCTGGACTGCGGTCGTCCCAATACCGCCAGCGGCTCCATGAATGAGTACAGATTCTCCTGGTCGTACGCGAGCAACATCTGTCAGCAGATTATAAGAAGTTAGTACGACTGCTGGGAAGCATGCTGCTATCGCCAGGTCGATATCACTGCTCGACTGATCCAGAGGAAAGGTAAGAACAGAGTTGGCCAATGCAAACTCGGCATATCCGCCCTCGATAGTTAATGCGGCGACTGGTTGACCCACACGCAGTCCCTCGACTCCTGCTCCAATAGCACGAACGTACCCTGATACCTCATGACCAGGCACAAATGGCAAGGTATCAACATTATAGCCGCTCTTGCGTGCCATACTGTCCGCATAGTTGACGCCCGCATACGCGACGTGAATGAGTACTTGCCCTGTTCCTGGCTCTGGAATTGGAAGTTCACGTGTTTCTAACACATCAGGATTTCCAAATCGAGGAATAACAACTGTCCGCATAGGTTTTCTCCTTATCAATCGTTTTAGAGTATTTCAGTGTTGTTCCTTTGCCTGTCTTCCAGACATTGTTCATAAAATTGTATTTTCTGTGCTACGACATCAAACAAGTAATCGAGATGGCGACGTTGCTCATCAAGGCGTTGCTCGTGTTGACGCAGAATAGTGATACGCTTCTCCACTGACGGTCTGGGGAAATCTCCTCGCTGAAGCCATTCGAGAATACAACCATCCTCGGTGAATTCGGCGATCTCTTCCAACGACATTCCCGTCTTCTTGAGTTCAATGAGGAACAAAAGAAAATTGACATCCGCCTCAGAAAATTGTCTGGCTCCATTCTCGGCTCTCTGAATATGAGGCAACACTCCGCTTTTTTCATAGAAGCGGATAGTGTATGCGGAGATGCCAGTCTTCACAGCTACTTCTTGAATGGTCATCGCTCGTTTTGTCTCCTTCTTCCCGAATATGTGAAAAGCATACACCATAGAGTTAGCTCTAAGTCAAGAGCTAACTCCTGTCTGGCAGTCATAATGGAGGTAGGGAGGTAGAGTTCTATCCAGGTAGCTAGATGATGGTATCAAAGTAGCTCAACGGACGTGTTGTAATTTTCAAGAAGTCTGTGGTATCTGATGTGAGGGCATAAAATGTTGGGACCGGTGGAAAATAAAGAATGTTGCGAATGTGAAAACAGAAAATAGAACGGCATATCAAGATAGTCTACTGCTCCCTGGTTTTGATGCAATCGGCGACCTGCAGTTTTTCCAAATACAATAGTGTATCAGATTATTCCTCTTTCGCCAGGACTATGAGTTTATATCCTCCTAAAAGACGCACTGCCAGGTCTTTATTCAGAAAGTACAATCCTTCGCGCAGAAGGGAGAGTACTTTGCCAGAGAGCTTTGCAGCGGGAACTGGTTCGGGAGTATACATGGCGTCAATGATTTCGTAGCCAATGTCTTCCAGCATGGCCAGCGCTATATTCTTCGTAAAGTAGTGCAGATGGCCGACATGACCATGGGTGCTGCGAAACCCAAGCAATGTATTGGGACGCAGGAGCGCTCCAACTGTTAGATCTAATGAAAACTGGATCATGATATAGTTACTTTGAGCTTTGACATGTCGCAATAAACTGAAGCAATTTTCCACGTGTTCAATCATATCAATCATCAGGATCAGGTCAAATGATGCATCTTCTTGCGCAAAATCTGCCAGGGTGAAATGCAAGCGATCATTCTCATTCTTTTTGGCCAGTGCAATCGCCTGTGGTGCAATATCATAGCCCTGGAATGTACAGGAGGGACCCATCTGTGTTTGTAACTGCGCCAAAATCTCGCCAACTCCGCAGCCAATGTCGCCAATAGTCTGTGGCTTGATGTTTGTTCGTGCGAGCATACGGAGGATCTGTGCAACTTTCACATGAGATATTCCCGCATGCCAGTCCGGATTCTGCTTCAGGTAGGTATCAGATTTATAGAGGTCTTCAAAAGTCATATGTCTCACTTGCTCTTTTCAGTAAATGTATGTCGTTTTTATAGCCTGGTGTCTGGTTACCGCTGGAAAAATCAGGAGAACAATAATGAATGTGATAAGTGCACACAATAGTATTTTTTTTGTTAACATTGCAAAAATGGTAAATAATGCTATTATACTTATGATAATAAATCATATGATCAGGCAATACCTGGTATGATCTGTGCTGATCATACGGAAAGCTAAACCTGCCATACCGTTCCTCTTCCTTCCTAAAGGTGGCACTGCAAATATTCACATACGTACTATTAATAATATATTATCATAAATGCGTATAACGAAGAGAATGCGGTGAAGATTCGGTGTATTTTTCTGCCTTTCCTCTATCAAAAAATGCACATATCCCTGTAAACCAAAACCTTCCTCTGATACAGTAATGGAGCAATCATGGGAAACTCCTTGACATGCCCTTTCCTTTTGTGTATATTTTATATCGTAAAACGATATTAAGTTGAGGATGCTGAAATGCAATGAAGAGATTGTATCTATCTCAAGCATTAAAAGATAAAAAGAAGATACGTGTGTGTATTACTGAAGAGAGTTAGAAAATATGTTTTCCATTCTTTGGCAACGTTTTGTTCATTCATTCAAAAATCTGGGAAACCATGAAGCGTTAGGCAAGCTTGGTGATTTTACGGCGAATACGCGTATGATCCTTCTCTCGTTCCTTGCACTTGGCATTGGTGTGATTAGCGCGTTTGTGGCATTGATTCTGCTCAGGTTGATTGGACTTTTCACCAATCTTTTTTTCTTCCAGCGCTGGAGTACTGCGCTTGTTTCTCCTGCGGGTAATAAACTTGGTGTATTTGAAGTACTTGTTCCTGTCGTTGGTGCCCTCATTATTGGCTTCATGGCTCGTTATGGTTCTGAGCGTATTCGTGGGCATGGTATTCCTGAAGCTATTGAAGCCATTCTTATCAATGGAAGCCGTGTCGAACCGAAGGTGGCGCTCTTAAAGCCGCTTTCTTCTGCCATCTCGATCGGTTCGGGCGGTCCCTTTGGAGCTGAAGGCCCAATTATTATGACAGGAGGAGCGATCGGGTCGATGATTGCTCAGCTCTTTCATCTCACGAGTGCTGAGCGCAAGATTCTGCTGGTCGCTGGTGCTGCTGGAGGAATGTCTGCTATCTTTGCCTCTCCTGTTGCCTCCGTATTACTTGCTGTCGAGCTTTTGCTTTTTGAGTGGAAGCCACGAAGTCTGGTTCCCGTGGCGCTGTCCAGTGCTGTTGCTGCTATTATGCGGTATTATTTGTTTGGACCTGGTCCACTCTTTCCAACGCCACCGCATGCCGCGTTTATTGGTGTAGGCGGATTTCTTGGGTGTGTCCTCGTGGGCGTATTGGCGGGGATACTTGCCACACTTCTGACGATGGCGGTCTATGCAAGCGAAGATCTCTTCCATCTCTTACCGATTCATTGGATGTGGTGGCCTGCTATTGGTGGTTTGATTATTGGAATTGGTGGCTTGATTTTTCCGCAGGCGCTTGGCGTTGGCTATGATATGATCGGGACATTGCTCCAGGGCAATGCATCAATTGGTTTAATTCTTGGTATTCTTATAGTTAAATCGATGATCTGGTCGATGTCACTTGGCTCAGGAACATCGGGTGGCGTTCTGGCTCCTCTGCTCATGATAGGTGGAGCGTTTGGCGGCGTCGAAGCACTGTTTTTACCTGCTGAAGGTGCAGGCTTCTGGCCGCTTATCAGTATGGCTGCTGTCCTGGGCGGAACACTACGTTCTCCGTTTACCGCTATTATCTTCGCGCTCGAATTGACGCATGATACAAATGCGCTCTTACCTCTGCTGATTGCCGTTATCATTGCGCATGGTTTTACCGTATTGGTTATGCATCGCTCTATTCTGACCGAGAAGGTCAGTCGACGTGGGTACCATCTCAGCAGTGAGTATGCGACCGATCCTTTGGAGATTCTGTTTGTTCGTGAAGTTATGCGTACAAATGTGGTTGCACTTTCAGAGACCATGACGCTCAAGGATCTGGCACTAGCATCGCAGGATACTCCCGATCAGAACCGCGTTCAACGTCTGTTTCCCATTATGGATACGGAACAACGTTTACTTGGCGTGATGACTCGGAATGAGCTACAGAAGATGTTGCAAGACCGGCGAGGTGAGGATGACCAATTAAAGAAGCTCGCCTCTACTCATCCGGTCGTTTCTTATCCCGATGAGCCACTACGAGCCGTTGTGTATCGCATGGCTGAGTCTGGCTTTACACGTTTCCCCGTGGTTGAACGCGATGACCCACAAAAACTACTGGGTATAGTTTCACTGGGAGATCTGCTCAAAGCAAGGACACGCAATTTAGCGGAAGAGCGTCACAGAGAGCGTGTTTTGTCGCTGCGTTTGCTCCTGCCACGTCGAAACCGCAACATGCATCCAGTGAGCAAGTGATGGTTTCTTTCTCGACCTGAGCATTGGCTTCTCTATCCTGACAGCTGCTACTGCATTGACTTTGTTAAAATATCGTGCTACGATAACAACAGGATCATTTTAAAGATGCAAAAGATGCATATATGTATTGAGCGTAAATATATTATTTACGCATGCTTTGTGTAATCGATAGTAATATTTTTAATAGAGATAAGCAAGTTTTGAGAGAAGCACATGGATGAAGAGAGCATTTCGCTCGCTGATTATCAGGCTTTGGCCGAGTTCCGCTATCAAATTCGTCGTATTCTTCGCTTTAGTGAAGAGGCAGCGTACGCTGCTGACCTTGAGCCGCAGCAGCATCAATTGCTGCTTGCGCTCAAGGGGCTGCCAGAGGGAAGGAAAGCGGCCGTTGGTGAAATCGCTGAGCGACTCCAGCTACGGCATCATAGTACGGTTGAGTTGATCGATCGGCTTGTGAAGCGAGGGCTGGTCGAGCGACATCGTGATGATGAAGATCAGCGGCGCGTCATTGTGAGCCTCACGCCGCAAGGTGAAGAGATTCTGCACACGCTTTCCCGGCAAATGCTGGCCGAGTTGCGCTCAACTGGTTCCGCATTTGTTCAGTCAATGAATGCGCTTCTTGCCAGCACGAACAAAGTTGAAGATGTGGCTGGCGAGAAGTAGAGGAAAGAAAGATCTGCTCTCCTTCTCGCTTTATCTGCATTGTTGGCAATATCGGTGGTGCGTTGGAGACGTTGGGCAATGCAACTGCGGCGGCAATTGCCGGATATTTTATTGGCAAACTGGTCACGCTCTGAAAAATTGTGTCGTGCACTCCTTATACATCCTTGCTTCCCTTTCCCGCTTCAATCTGTGCTCCTGGAAGAGAGGCTGACTCATTTTTAAAGAATTGCCATACGACTTTTGTAGCGTCAAGTACGTTTCCATCGACATTGTGCTTAGCACTGGTTATCCGGGGCCAGGTATGTACACCGTCGGTAATGCGATAATGAGTTATTGTGACATTCCCTTTGCATGCGGACCAGCGCTCTCCAAGTACACGTTGCTGCCGTAGGAAGATGGAAGGCGTGGGAGCACAACCATCTCTTCTTGCCCAACCCCTCAACCATTGCTGCAATGGGGGCTCACTATCATTTGCCGGGTTGCCATTATATGGAACTGTGCGATCAGCGGTGCCATGAATCTCTAGTAATGGTACAGGTTGTGCTGCCTGACAACCTCCACTGACCGGGTGCATACCGCCTGAGACGATTGCGAAGGCCGCAATGCGACTTGCAAGTTTACAGGCCAGAACATTAGTGAATCCACCCCCGTTTGAAAAGCCCGTAGCATAAATAGCTTGAGGATTTATACAAAATGTAGCTTCCACATGTGTTATGAGATCATTCGTGAAGCCAATATCATCGACGTGCGGGTAATTCCAGGGTCCTGTATTCCAGCCCGTGCGCCCATCAGGGCCAATCGTTCCTTGTGGATAGGCCACCAGAAAAGCATTGCGGTCAGCCAGTCGCGACATGCCGGTGAGGCGTTCCTGCGTTAGTGCATTACTGCCATGTCCATGAAAATTGAGCACCAGTGTGTACTTGACAAAAGTGTGGTAATCCAGGGGCACGTGTAAACGATACTTTCGTTTAAGCCCACCTGATACAATCGTCTCATTGGCGCTATTGCCTGGTGTGATGGGAGGGCGTGTGCCACAGCCTGATGCTGGCGTCGTCGTATTCAGTATCTTTGCCTGGGAGTGTTGTATCGGGTTGATTACGAAGGTGCTTGCAATGACAAGTAGCAATATGGCTATGGTGATCAAGATAACGTGTATTTTTCGCGATATAAGACGATGCATTTTTGCGCCTCCGCGCTGTCTTTTCAGTATCCGCTAGTGAATAATCTGTGTGACTTTTTCTACAGGTTGCTCTGGTGCTGATATTGCCTGTAATCGTATGGTGATGGTTGTGCCTTGACTATATGTGCTGTGTAACAGAATTTCCCCGCCTTGAGCCTCGATTAATTCTTTGGCAATAGCCAGGCCAAGACCGCTACCACCGACGTGTTGCGCGTGACGGGTACGTGCCGGATCAGCTCTATAAAATCTGTCAAATACATGTGGCACTGCCTCTGCTGAAATGCCGATCCCTGTATCACGTACTTCAATTATCACACTATCTGCCTCCTCGCTGCGCACAACATAATCAATGTGACCATCTGCAGGTGTGTACTTGAGGGCATTGTCTGTAATATTTAGCAACACTTGTTGTAAACGATCTGGATCAACACAAACCAGAGGCATGTCAGGGGAGATTTGACAATGGATTGTCTGCCCGCGTGTCAATTGCTGAGCCTGGTCATAAACTTTATCTACAACTGTACGGATATTTGTAGCCGTAAGATGTATTATCGCCTTCCCCTCATCCAGGCGAGTGAGTATAAGCAGGTCATCAATCATCCGTTGCATTCGTTCGGTCTCTTCATGCATGTTGCTTACCAGGCGTCGTGTTGCTGTACCATCGCCTCTTTCGATCCCAATCAACAGTATTTCCAGGCTTCCACGTAAAGCTGTCAGGGGAGTGCGTAGCTCATGTGAGATATCGGCGGTCAATTGCTTCTGACGGCGGAATGCTGTCTCCAGTTGCGCTACCATATCATTAAACGAACTTGTCATATGCCCAATTTCGTCATCGGTCTCCAGTGTCTGCAAGCGTAGTGACAGGTTTCCTGCTGCAATAGCGCGACTCGTCTGCTCCATGGCGACCAGTGGATGCAACGCTGCGCTGATAAGTGGAAACATGAGTAGTGCGGCAAGACTGAGCGAACCGAGAACACCAAGTATCAATATCCAGCGCAGAGTGGTAATAAACTGATCAATAGGTGCGGTCAGCGTGTTGATCTGCAGAATTCCTATGGTGTGGTGATTGCTTACAATGGGCATAAAAATAACGAGCTGACGCTCATTCTGGGCATCACGCTTGATTAGATAGGTACTATTATCCTGGCTCGTATGAAGTGTTTGCTGGACGAGGATCGGGTTTACGGCGAGAGTTGGTGGAGAGAATGGAATGTCACTGCCCGAGATGATAACATTGCCTTGTAGCGAAAGTACGGTTGCATCTGTGCTGGTGCTGGTTAGCCTTTGCGTAAGGATAGTGGCCAGCACTTTAAAATTGAGTGGTGGGGTACCCTGTGGATCGGTTGGTGTCCTACCAATCTCCAGCGGATGTTGTTTGAGCACTGTCATTGCCAGGTGTCCCTCATTGTGCAGGGCAGTAGCCTCATTGGTAAACAAGGCATTTTCTGCGGTGAATGAGATGATAAAGCCAAAGGCACCGAGCAGAAGTGCGATCACTCCCAGTGAAATCAATGCTAAACGCCAGCGAATCGACATACGCTGCAATACTTTTCGTCGTTGTCTCGTCATATTCATCCTCGTAATGCATAGCCGATGCCGCGCACGGTCTGCAGCAAACGTGGTGGATTATCATTTAGCTTCTCGCGCAGGTGACGTATATAGACTTCGATAATATTATCATCACCGACATAATCATATCCCCACACGCCCGTCAGGATGGCATCACGCGTGAGTACCTGGCGTGGATGACGTAGAAAGAATTCCAGTAGATCAAACTCACGTGGTGTCAGAGCAATGATCTGGTCATTGTATTTGACCTCACGAGTGCTATGATCGAGCGTGATACTATGAAATGTCAGTATGTCTGTCATGCTGCTCCCATTACGTCGCAAGACGGCACGCGCACGCGCCATCAGTTCTTTGAACGCGAATGGTTTGGTGAGGTAGTCGTCGGCTCCCAGATCCAGTCCCGCCACGCGATCATCGATGTTTTCTTTCGCTGTTAACATGATAATCGCACCATCATAACTCCGACGTGCCTGGCGCATTACTTCCAGTCCGTCGAATCCTGGCAACATAATATCCAGAATCATAAGATCAATGTCGTGTATTTCCAATATACGCAAAGCCTCTGGTCCGCTTGTCGCTATTGAGACCTGAAACCCTTCGTATGTAAAACCCATCTGTAAAAAATCAACGATTTGTGGTTCATCATCGACTATCAATGCATGCGGCTGACGATTTTTTGTATACAAATTTGAGTCTATCGACATAGCTGGTACTTTCGCTATATAAAGCACGCGAATCAACTGGTGCGCAGCTTCGTTTTGAGTCATTATAACACTCTTTGATATGTACTTTCTATTCAGCAAACATTCAGCAAATCGTGCTTTCTTTTTCAGCAAGGTATGAGAACATTGAAGCAAGCCAACATTACAATCTTATAAAAAGTGATAAATGCTATAAAGGAGACCTGATGTGTATACTGCAGCAGAAATAGAAAGGGCGATTCCCGAGCGTATCGATAGACTTCCGTTGAGTCGGGAGATCTGGCGCATCATGTTGCTCGCTGGCATTGCATGGCTGATCGAATCCTATGATATCGGTATTATTGGCAATGTTCTGCCTACCCTGGAAAAGCAGTTTCAGTTGAATACAGCAGCTATTGCGATTGTATCTACAATCTCAACGCTGGGTATTGTTGTGTCCGTGGTCCCCTCGGGCTGGTTAGCAGATCGGCTTGGACGTAAAAAAATCTTGATTGTGGGAACGGCATGGTATGCTCTTTTTTCTTTATTAACCGCCTTCTCGCCAAATATCCTGGTACTTATTATATTGCGTTTCATCGCCGGGTTGGGCATGGGTGCAGTCTTTCCTATCCCCTATGCAATGAGTGCCGAGTTACTATCCAGAAACCTGCGTGGCACTATGACATCGGTCCTGGATTCATGTCTCTCATTTGGTTATTTTCTCTCGCCTTTGCTGGCTCTGGTCGTTATTCCACATTTATCTGTCAATATGGGATGGCGTCTATTATTTGTAATAGGCGGGCTACCGTTGCTTTATGTACCGGTAATTATGAAGTGGATGCCGGAATCACCGCGCTGGCTTCAGACAAAGGGACGTATCCAGGAAGCAGACCAGATCGTGAGTGACCTTGAACATGTCATCGAACGGCGTGCGGGTACTACTTTGCCCGCCTTGCAGCTAGAGACGAATACATATCAGCAGCAGAGCCTCTCTCCCATGCTTATTTTTCGTCGCGCGTACATTAAGCGTACGGTAATGATGTGGATCTCTTTTGCCTGTATTCTCTTCATTTTCTATGCGATCCAGACCTACACCCCTACGGTCTTGTTGAAGCAGGGCTATGGCGTGAGCAACGCCTTTCTATTGACGACCATTATCGTACTTGCATCTATTCCTGGTAAATACTTTGCTGCCTATACGCTTGAGCGCTTTGGACGTAAGTTTACGTTGATTGCCTTTACGCTGATTGCGGCCATGGGTGCAATCCTCTTCGGTTTTGCTCATAGTGCTGGACTGGCTCTCTGCTGTGGCTGCATCATGTCCTTCTTTGGTATTGGTGTTGATCCCGCGATCAAGATCTACGGTGCCGAACAATATCCGACGTCAATTCGCGAGACTGGCATCAGTTTCTTTGAATGCATCGGTCGTCTCTTTGGTGGCGTGCTCGCACCATTTATAATGGCCTTCCTGCTCGCCCAGGTGAATATAGCTGGCTCGTACATCTTCGTCGCTGCTATCTCGCTGTTTGGCGTACTTGCAGTTGCCTTGCTGGGAACAGAGACAAAAGGCAAACTCTTGGAGAAGACTGTTGAGACATCGCCTGTCGTGAACTATACGGAACGTTGAGATATGTCTGGTCGGGTATCTGCATACAACGGACCAGAAAGAGTAATCGAGTAAAGAAAAAAAGTCTACAGAAGGTAAAAATATGTTAGAGATAAAAAAAGTTGCGAGGGATGTAGAGCAGGCAGATACTGGCACGCTCTACAAAAGTCTGTTGAAGTGGACGCTTCTACGTCCGAACGAGCCGTATGTGATTGAAGCTGAGACAGGTCGAGAGCTGACATTTGCTCAAACACTGGCTGCTGTGAACGAGCTACGCCAATTTTTGGGGACAACTCCCCGCTGCATTATGCTGGCGTTTCCCTCTGGTATTGCCAATGCTGTCATTTGGCTTAGCGCACTGGCCTGGGGCCATCAATTAATTCCACTGTCACCAGAGTCGACAACTGCTGAAAAGGCTGCGCTCATACAGAAATACCAGCCGGACATCTTTTGCACAGAGAATATCCCAGATGTATTAGATACTGAGAATTCGATACACATGCAGATTCTCACGTTGCAGGAGTGCACACAACGTATCGTACGTGCTGCTGCCAGGGGCCAGATTGACCAGTTTGAGCAATACGAAGGACAGGTGTGTCTGACAACATCAGGTACTACTGGCGAGCCAAAGACAATTGTATTGCAGGAAAGGCAGATTGCCTGGACTGCAGCGCAGGTGTGTCACAGCCACCAACTCACAACACACGATCGTGGATTGACAGTGTTGCCCTTTTTTCACGTTAACGCGCCTGTCGTTAGCCTGTGTGCTTCATTGCTGGCTGGAGCCACCATCGTAATAGCTCGACGCTTCAGCTTGCGTGCCTTCTGGTTGTGGGTTGAGCAGTATCAGGTTACCTGGGTGAGTATTGTACCAACTATCGCGTTCATGCTCTTGAAGACCGAAAAGCCCGCGTTTCTGCCAGGTGTAGTGCGTTTTATGCGTACTGGCTCATCTGCACTGCCTGCTCACAATCTGCAGGCGTTTGAAGCGCGCTTCGGCATTCCCCTGATCGAGACATATGGGCTTTCCGAAGCTGCCAGCCAGGTAACAGCGAATCCTCTTCCTCCTGCAACACATAAGCCTGGTTCTGCGGGCCTTCCGGTTGGTGTGGATCTGCGTATCTGCTATCCACGTGAGCAGGCCGACGAGCCTGGTCTATGTGATGTACCGCAAGGATCGATTGGCGAGATCTGTATCACCGGACCTGGTGTCGTCGTTGCGTATCAGCATAATGTGGAGCGGGATGCCTTTCAATCCGGCTGGTTTCGAACTGGAGACCTGGGGTATCTCGACCAGGATGGCTACCTGTTTATCCAGGGTCGACTACGCGAGGTTATTATTCGCGGCGGGGAAAATATTATACCGCGCGAGATTGAGGATGTCCTGTTGCAACACCCTGCTGTACGCGAGGTTGCAGCGGTTGGTCGACCTGATGATGTCTATGGGGAACAGGTTGTTGCTTATGTCGTCGTTGCGCAGGAATGGACTGCCGACCTGGCGGAGGAACTACACCAGTTTGCGATTCAAAGACTCAGCACCGCTAAAGTGCCAGTCGAGTGTATCCCACTGGCAGAACTGCCCAAAAACGCCACTGGAAAGATTGCTCGTCGGCTGTTACATGCGCGTGAGCAGGAATATGCTAGATCTTCTCATGTCAACCAGTATAGTAACTAAAAGAGGTGGATAGAGTGAAACAGGAACAGCAACTGCGTCGTTCCCATGTCTATGAATTAGATCCTTTGCGTATATGTACCGCATTGGGTGTTGTCGCTGTACATACACTATCTGGCACCACCTTCCTTGATCATACAGTTGGTGGAGTAGAGTTCCAGAATGCGGCCGTCATTACCTTTCATTTTACAAGAGAGGTATTTATGTTTTTGACGGCTTTTGCGATGGTCTATGTTTATTACGGAAAAACCTTTCACGTGCAACGCTTCTGGCTGAAACGTAGTATTGGTGTTCTTCTCCCCTATTGTCTCTGGAGCGCTGTTTACACATGGGTTAATATGTCTACCCATGCTCCACTCGTATTCACTCAGGCCGTCTTGTTCAATATCGTTACTGGCAATGCGTCATACCAACTCTACTACATATTGCTTACTATCCAATTTTACATCATTCTCCCCTTTTTCTTACTCTTCCTCAAGAGTGTGGCAAAACATCCGTGGACGGTTCTTTCAATAAGCTTTGCCTTGCAGGTTGTGGGTATCTATATTGATTATCATACGATACAAGCAGGCAACGTACCTCTCTCTGGCTTCTGGCAGTTTTTCGCGCAGTACCAGGATCGGATTGTCTTCGTCTACCAGTTTTACTTTGTACTGGGTGGTTTTGTTGCTCTCTATTGGCGGCAGGTGCGGGCGTTTATCCTCACACATGGATATCTCTGCCTCTGTAGTCTGCTCGTCGCATGCGCCGCTTTATGGTTTCACTTTGTACTCCAGGTACGGGTCTACCAGGAATCTTTGGGATTTGCAACTGCTGTATTACAACCAATAATGATCTTTTATAGCCTGGCTGTCATTTTCGGCTTTCTCTATGTGCTTAGTCGCTGGGCCAGTCACGTCGATGCAGAGGGATACCCGCGCAACTACAAGCTCTGGCACTCGCTCTCTGATGCCTCCTTTGGTGTGTATCTTATTCATGTATTGTTCTTGACGGAACTTTTAAAATGGGTTACTCCTGCTATGCCAACTATTCTACCGGTCGCCGTACGTGTTTTTCTCACATGGTTTCTCACTGCAGGAGTGTCGGTCGCAATAGTTATGTTCATTCTGCGTATACCTGTGTTAAGTCGCCTGTTTGGTCGTGAGTATAGAAGAAATACATCGTCACGCAGAGCTATCCCACCACATTCTGATACCATTTCCAAAGATGCCAGGGACTCCAGAGACTCTAAGGATTATAGTCAGCTGTTACAGCCCGTGCACACGTCGGTGCGTCTAGAGGCGTTGTCGAAGAATCACCTGGATGTTTGATATGAAACACATGAAGATATGGCCAGCTCTGCTGCTATGCGTTATTCTGATGATAGGCTGTACAACTACTTCTAGTAGCGCAAGCAATAGACAGGAGGCATCCACAGTGGCAAGCAATAGACAGGAGGCATCCACAGTGGCAAATGGTAATGAGAATACTCATGTAAATATGTATGGATATAGTATGCATGTATATACAGATGCAGCAGGAAAGACTTTGACGTATTACCTGTATATTCCAGCCAATTACAATCCACAGCGCAAATATCCACTCGTATTGCTCCTGCATGGTGGCGGAGAGAGGAGTAATCCTCAGGCGTCACTTGCGCAAAATCAAAAAACGTTGTTGCAGCAGCAATATGTTCAGGTCTGGAGCGGTGATTATAGCGCACCGAACAATCCAGAAGTTCAGCAGCACTGGCCCAGTTTTATCGTTGTACCGCAGATCAGTGCCGGGCAGCAATGGGTGAATGTTCCTGTGCATAATGGATCGTACGTTCAACCTGCTCAGCCATCAACGCAGCTTCTCCTGGCGAAAGAACTGCTTGATACATTGCAGCAGCGTTATAGTGGTATTGATGCCAATCGTCTCTATATTACAGGTCTCTCGCTTGGTGGCTATGGCGTGTGGGATGCAATTGAGCGCTGGCCGGGTTATTTTGCCGCCGCAGCGCCACTGGCGGGTGCAGGCGACCCCAGTAAAGCAGCGTTATTAACCCATCTACCCATCTGGGCATTTCATGGTTCCAATGATACAACGGTTCCCGTCTCCGGTTCCCGTAGCATGATCGCAGCCATTAAAGCTGCTGGCGGCGATCCGCGTTATACCGAATTCGCTGGAGCCTCGCATGCAATCTGGGGCTTGGTCTATGCTGCACCCAACGTTTCCAATTGGGAAACCAACTTTTTCCCCTGGTTCTTTGCGCAGGTCAGGCCCGCCACACAATAAGTCGTTATGTAACGGTATGATGGGTGTCCCATAATCTTTTGCAAATCATAAGCATGAGCTTGTTGGAGAGAAACCGAGGGAAAAGGAAAATGGTAAGATACATCCATTGGAGCGCGAGGAAAGGAGTAGAAAACCGATGGATGAGCAAGCCTTGCGGCAAATGAATCGAGAGATCCTGACGGATATCAAGGAGTGGCGCAGAGCCAATCCCAGAGCGACGTATGTGCAGATAGAAGAGGAGGTGCATAAGCGACTGATGCAATTAGAAGCCAGACTCATCGAAGGCGCAGTTGAGGAGAGTCCGAGTCGAGCGTGGGGAAGAGGGTCGGGAGCAGATGCAGCGTTGTGTCATCAGTCCTGATGGGGCAATGATCTCTCTGGTTCACAAACAATGGGTCGAAACGCGTACGGTAGCCATTGGTGAGCCACAAGAGAAACGCAACACCAAAGGAGAGACAGAGATCCATGTAGGCAATCTCTCGTATTTTTCGCGGCTGGCGGATGCTTCAACCTTTACAAAGCTTTCAGAAGTGGAGATGCAACGACGCAAGGTGGCCCAGGCTCAAGAGGTGTGTGCTGTCATGGATGGGGCAGACTGGTTGCAAGTTTTTACCGACAAGCATCGGCCTGACGCAGTACGGATTCTGGATTTTCCCCATGCGGCAGAACATGTCACCAAACTGCTCGAAGCCTTGGAGCAAGCGGACATGCATTGCCCTTCTCACATGCTTGATCGCTGTTTGCATATCCTCAAGCATCGAGATCCCCATTCCCTGCTGCGCATGGCTGATCGTTTGGAGAGCCATCTTGCAGAGCGAAAAGGGGTTTACGAGCACCTGGACTACTTGCGCAAACGCGAGATGTTGATGCAGTACCCTCAGTTCCGACACGATGGTTGGCCGATTGGTTCCGGTATGGTAGAGAGTGCCAACAAGAATGTCGTCGAGGCTCGTCTCAAAGGGACAGGAATGCATTGGGAACGCAACCATGTCAATCCCATGCTCGTCTTACGCATGGCCGTCTGCAATGACCGTTGGAAGGAAATGTGGCAAAAAGCTCTGGGTCACCATCGAACGCTTCAAGCACTTCATAGGTCGGAGCGTGTAAAGCAACGGGCACAAGCTTTCCTTGCGGTTGGTGATGCCTCCTCTCAAAAGTCCCCTCCTCCTCCTGCCTCTCCGCTTGTGGTGGCAACACCACCTCGTTCCAGTCTGCCCTCCACTGGGCACAAACGTCATCCAGTACGCCGTTGTGTGAACTCCCCACATCTCGTATCAAGTGAACTGAGCCAAGACACTTGCTTGTGTGGAACGCCCCTGGTGCGACTTAAGGGACATCGATGCAAACAGTATTGCTCCGATCGGTGTCGCCAACGAGCCTACCGTACGCGACACATGCAGGTAAAGCCGCTCTCGCTTCTTGCGCCTACAACATCGCTCCCCGGCTCCTCTCGTGCTCCCGTGCGGAGTTGGCGCAAAAGAGCAGATCAGAGCGGGTCGGAGCGTGCGAGCTGTTCACTCCAAAGATCAGGCGGGGTGAGAGGAGAAACGTGCCTTGTCTGTGGAACGAGCCTTTCACAATCATCTGGAGGCCGAATGCGAGAGTTCTGCTCTGGCCGCTGTCGCCAACGGGCACATCGTGAGCGGCAAAGGCAGGTATCATGAAAGGAACGGTCTGGGAATGGGGTCCCAACATTTTTCCTGGTGCTTTCATACCCCCTAGCAGTGTGTCGGAGAGAAAATCTGAAACCCTGACGACAGCCATTTTGACCCTAAAAGTGGGGCATCCATCGTTCACTTTTGGGCTTAAAGCGACCCTCCAGTGGGGAAAATTTTGGCGAAAAGCGTTCTCTCCGACAAGCTGCTAGATACCATGTTCTGTCTCATCCACGGGATATGCTGGAGGCGCCGGGATATGCTGGAGGCGCCGGTTCAGGATGTATTGTCTTGTACAATTGCTGTGCTACGTCTAATAAATCTTCAAATTCCCTTTTATATCGTTTAATAGCAAACTCAAGCTCACCCATTGATGGTCCCTGAGCAGAAAATCCACGCGTTCTTGCCGTATATCGAGCAGAGATAATCGATGTTACGTCTGATGATTCAGTATTGAGCTTTCTACTTACTACATTATATTCAACTATCGATGTAGTAGTCGCCCCTCTAAAGGCATCTCTATGACTATCTATCCAATATCGTAGTGTTTTCTCTCTCTTTCTCAACTCACCAAATGTTTGCTGCGTATTCGGTTTTCTGTTGACAAAATTCCATGTGTTTGCTATATCAACTTTTGATAAGCGAACTTGCTCACCCCTGATATAACTTCCAAACGGGCCTGGAGCATGCGGAAAGGGCTGCTCAAACTGATACTGTGGTGTGGGAGCATTAAGCGCCTCACGATCTCGATCGCGAGCTTGGCGTAGTCGATTGAGAGCTTGGGATAAGTCAGGTCTCCCTGAGGTGCCTCCTGATTGTGGGGATACAGGATCCGTTTCATGAAACCTTGTTTCGTTTGGTCCCGTGATTTGAGGAGGATCTGCCGTAGCTTTGAGTTGTGTTCTTTCTTGTCTTTCGCGTTGCCTTTCGTGTTGCCACAGTCGCATAAGATCATTCGGATCACGGGAGGAGGACCCCTCGGTGTTCAACAGGATTTCTTTTGGGGGTCTTTGTTCCCCCCGATGGCTCGATTCGCCGCGTCCTGGCATCTTGTTCTCCTTTCGCTGATACTCCTGGCATTCTAGTATATCAGATGTTTCCTTCACGAACGGCATCAGAGCGCTTCTTTCTCCTGAAACTGACCCTAGATATCCCCTTTTTGTATTGTTTTCCAACTTTGGCACTGCCGATTCTCCACGCTCCGGCACATTGCAAAAAACTGTGGCGCACCCAATGTCATATACAGCTTATGACATTCTTTAATACCTGCCATGCTCCTTCTTCCATATACTTTGAACATAGCAACGCCGTGTGTGCAAGCGTTTTTCAAGGTAGAGCTGTGAATAAGGAGTAAAAGTGATGGCTTATAAAATATTGAATGCAGATGATCGTCAACAGAGAGCTGGTTTTATCCTGCGTGGAACATCCAGCCATTTTAATTTTACGACCCCCTTTGATAGTGTTGTTTTTGAAACTATGGGTGGAGCTGTTGCTGTGCTATGGTTAGCGGGCGCTGTCCTGGCTGTATTCTTACTGCTGCAACGGTTGCCTGATCCCGCATGGGCATGGGCACTCCGCTTTAGCATCATTATCGCGTTAGCGGGTATACTTGCGGCCTGTCTTATGTTAGTTTCAACTCCGAGCCAGATGGCTTCCATTCCTCAAAAAATTATGGGTGCGCACAGCGTCGGTGTTGCAGATGGTGGTCCTGGCTTGCCTATCCTGGGTTGGAGTACAGTTGGTGGTGATCTCCGCATCCCACACTTCTTCGGCTTACATTCTTTTACCGAGTATGAGGAAGAAGAAGCTTTTGCTGACTTTCAGCGAAAGACAGAAAGAAAAGCAGAAACGTTCAATGTGGTATCCAACCCGATTGTGAAAGAACAGTTAACTCCCCAAGCCCCTGTGACACAACCGAGTATGGTCATGGTGCAAGCTCTTGCTGATCTTGAGTTTTGGGAGGATAAATGATGAATCAAACCCAGACCCAAAAACAGGCTTCTCATCCTACGGCTAGGCGAGTGAACTTTAGTGACGACAATCGTGCTTTACATCTGCAAATGTTTTTCCAGTGGTTGCCAGAAGAATTCCACGAGATCCCGCCCATTGACTGGACTCAACTTCCGAGTAGGGTTATGGGTACTCTCGTGAACGCAGTTGGAAAAAGTCCTTTTGCTGGAGCCCTTGCCATAGCTGCTGTTGCAGGATTGGGGTCTACAAAAGAGGCTGCTTTGCGTAGACAACTGGCCGAGATAAACAGCCTCCTCAACGATGTAAGAGCCTCCTGTGGGGTTCACTGCGTTGCCGAACTTACAAGCGATGTTTGGAGAAGATTCATAATTGAGAAAGAGCATGCTCCAAAGGATTACTATCACTTTGTGGCATATGGAGCACTCACAGAAGCGCATCTGCCAGACTATCTAGAAGAGCTCAATCCGCACCAGTATGCACGTATTGAACCCCATGTGCTTCCTCGCCTTCCAAGAAAGTTTCGTCAGCAGTATCTGCCAACGGCAGCACATCGTGAAAGAGAAAAACGGCAACGCAAAGGAAAAAGCGATATCCTGGCCCCATTGCATACATTACTAGTCGCTCTTGTCCAGCTTCGCAAACAGAGCACGCAGAGGCTTTGGGCCGCCTACCATGAGGCACTCGCGCAAGCTCAAGCATCTGATGTAGAGCTTCCGCTCTCCTTTTCCTACGAGGATGAATTGGTAATGGTGAATCGTGAAGCTCAAACAGTCGCAGATATCCGCTTGACGAAGCGATCGGTCACCTTACGTTTTATGCTCTGGGACCCGCAATCATGGGTAAAAAAGCATCCAGAAGACTACCAGCGATGCACCAAAGGTGCTGCCAAATATGGGCAAAAGAGATTTTCGAAGCAACAGTTCTTTGTCCAATGTTTGAATCCCGCCGAGGAACTGCTCTGGTTTGGTGACCTCGTCAAATATCGGCTCTTTCATGCCATACAACCTCTGAACATTACGCTAGAGGATGCACAACAGAGACAGCGGATTCTTGCCCAATTTGGAACAGTCCAAGGGCTGGCATGTTCGCGTGATGGTATTCTGACACCTGGGCACGACTTTACCATCACCCTTTCAAACGCTATTGCACGTACAAATGCCCTTCTCTTTGATGCTGAATCGCTCTGTCGGGGAGCACTTTTTGCGTCAGCTCTGGCCATTCTGGCCCTGACAAACGGCAGTCGTATGTGCGAATTACTCCAGGTCAGTGCAGATCGCTTCAAGGCTCGACCCTATGTTGTCAGGTCTGATGAGCAGCCATCTGGAGAAGAACGAGTGATGCATTTGCAACACCTCTTGCCAAAGGGGAAATTCACGGAGGCAGAGCGTAAGCTCTTTCCAATCAGCGATGGTGCTCGGGAATTACTCCGCGAAGTCGCTGGGGAACTCCGTCGAGCGCATGAAAACCATATTCCAGTAGTTCAACCTCATAGATACAATACAAAGAGGGAAGAACTCTCTGCTGAGCGATATCTTTTTCAATGGGATGCCACTCCTGATGGAAAATTAGGAGTTTTTTCTCCCGAAGATGTCACAAACCTCCTGCGCTTTATCTTGCATGGTCTGGAATTTTATACCAAAGAAGGGGAACCTTTCTCGGTATCGGTGCATCTGTTGCGCCATGTTATGGCGACTGTAGCTCGTCATGAACACGGCGTACCAATAGAGGCGGTAGCGCGTGTGCTTCACCATGAATGCCGGCCAGGCATCGTGCCCGTATCAACTGCGTACTATAGTGAAGAAACAGAGGATCAAGCATGGGTAGCCTTTGCTTCGTTTCAAACGAATCTGGAAGTGCGCGCTGCCTCATTGCTGGTGGAGTGGCCGAGTACCCAGGAGATCGCTGATATGGACGAGGGGCTTCGCGAGAGTTTCGAGCGCTGGCATACGTTGCTCGAAACGGCCTTCGGCTTCTGTGGAAATATCGACCTGTGCCCACGCGGTTACAATCGCACATTGTGCATCGGCTGTCCCCATCTGGTCGTTGATCCTCGAAAACGCAAGAATGTCCTGCATTGGCTGGGCGTGTATATGAGGCTTGCCGAGGAACTGGAAGCAGCGGGAAATGAGGTTGATGCGCGCCAGTATCGCCTGCTGGTGCGCGATCTGGAGAAACATCTCAAGAATATGGAGTTCCTCCAGGCTGCCATTGATGATGGAACGCGTCGCCCCATCTTTCTTCTGCAGCCAGCCACTTCATGCGAGGGAGTCATTGTCGATGCGCAAGCGTAAACGGGCTGCTCCACCACGCACCGAGCCATACAGTGAGCAGCAGCTCGCGGGCCTGCGCGGACATGCCCAGGCCCAGAAACAGCAGACACTCAGTCGGCTCGAAGCTGCTATCACTTCGCTCGCTAAGCAGCACAAGCAAATCTCTGCCCGCACCATCCGCGAGGAATGCGGTCTGGAATATGCCTCCATTCGCCGTAATCCGGAAGCGCTGCTCCTCTATCAGCAGCACAGCACCTTCCTGAAGCAGCAGCGCAAGCAGAAGAAAGCTCCACAGCCTGATACCCTCTCTCCACGCGATCCGTTGCTGGCTTACAAAAAGACAGACCTGATGGCTCGGGTGCGCAAAGCAGAGGAACTTCTGAAAGCACAAGAACAGCAGTATGCTACACTCCTTCAGGATTACGTCCAGAAAGACATCAAAATCGCCGAGCTAGAGGCAGAACTGGCTCGGCACCGCCAGTATCTTGAGGGCCTGCGCCTCACCATTCAGCGCCAGGAACATCAGGGGCCGTGAGGCATGCCATGAGAACACAGGATCTGTGGACTGCTCTTTCGGCACAGTCCTTTCCTTATCTGCATGAACTCTCCTCGGTAGATCGAGACCGCTTCGTGCTGCTCGACGCCTACCTGCGCGATTGTCTCGAAGAATGGTGCGCCTCTGGCGGTCAGCTTTCCGCACGCTCTATCGTGCTGCTCGATGACTGTACCCTCACCATCACCAGACGGCCTATCAGTGTATTTTTAACGTTATCTCGACTCCTTTTTGGCAGAGGCAACAAAGTACACAAAGTATGCTTTTAGAGCCTCTTTTCTTCGTCAGGAAACCATTATCTAGATAAACATGATTTGGTAAAAGATGTATACTGAGAAGGAAGGAAAAGTCATAACAGCGCTACTTGCGGTTGATGAGGAGAGGTGGAGAGGCGTATGCGTGTTGTTGAAATTGAGATACAGGACAGCCAAAGGCGTTATGTGGTCATTGATGAGGCTGGCGAGCTTGTTGAACCGATTGTTCGCTATCTGAAATACCTGGATTGCATCGGCTCAGCTCGTCAGACCCTTCGCTCGTATGCGTTTATGTAGACACTTTTCTCTTACGCAATGGTCAAAGGGACGGCCATTTTTTCAAGACTTCGGGAGATTGATACTTTTCAGGCCAGAGAACTACTTGATAGTAATCCTCTCCATCCAAACCATTGACGCTCAGTGTGTTCAATCCACCATAGTAGACACGAACACGATAACTTCCTGGCAGTACGGGAAGACGCTTGGCCTCGGGAAAGTAATCCGTACATCCTGCAATCACAATCTGGCCGGAAGGGACTTCCAGGCTCGCTTCCGCCACGTGATCCCAAACGTCGAAATCATCATCTGGTCGAGTAGCGAGGAGATCAACACGGACAGGAACCGTCATGTTACGTGCCGTGCCAATGCCAACGATCCCTGGATCGACGGCAATCATGTGTGTTGTTAATTGTTCTCCCCAATCATCAGGCGTGTCCGTTTCCGCCTGCTCATCTTGCAGATAAAACTGGTGATAGTCCGCAAACAAGTTGAGGGTGTATGAGATAAGGGGTTTCATTTCTGGCTCAGACATAGACGGATCTCCTCTTGAAACACACGAAGTGGGAAGGCGAAGCAACGGCATGCCCACATGTTCTGCCTCCTCGCCTATTCTAATCAGTTGCCTCTGGCCCGTCAATGGGTTCCAGCAAACAACCGCTCGATACGTTTGATAGGATTATGTAGGCGCTTTTAACCTTGTCTTTTTTTACTCCCATTCATTCCTACGAACCAGTCGTGCGGGCGATGCCACTGCAGAGCTTATCTGGAAGGAGCCGACCTGCGCGGCGTGGATCTTAGGGAAACGCTCCTCAACGGAGCCAACTTGCGTGAGGCGTTGCTGGATGAAGCGACGCTAAATGGGGTTGCACTACGTGTGCAACCCCCGAATGGAGTGATTGGGAAAGGTTCCGTTCTCAAGCATCTTGGCGGAGGATAAGCTCCTCGATTTCCGTGCCACGGGCGTTGGCGTAGCCTCGTCCTTCGCCGCAGATAGTGAAGCCGCATTTCTCCAGGACGCGGCGCGAGGCCAGGTTATCCTTTGCTACGCGGGCAAAGATGGGGCGCACTTGCACAATATCCAGGAAGGATGTTAGCGCCTGGGTGGCGATGCCCTGGCCCCAGTAGGACTTGCCAAGCCAGTAGGTAACCTCTGGCCCCTCCATCTCTTCATCTCGATAGCGAGAGACGCTTCCTGCTACCTGTTCCCCAGAAATAATAGTCTTAATCGTGATGCTCTCATCATTGAGAATCTTCTGCCAATGGTGCATAAAGGCTTCGCGGTCAGTTGGGTCTCTGGCTGTAAAGGCCGCCATATAGTTGGCCTCGGGATCTAGTTGCTGCTCGTAAAAAATAGGCAGGTCGTCCGCGACCACGTCTCGCAGGAGAATCTGCTTGGGTATGGAATTTGGGATGTGCTTGCTCATTTTACTGATGCCTTCCTAGCGATTATTCTATCAAGGTCACCAGACCCCATAGCGAAAGCTAGGGGCTTATGCCTACACCTTCACCAAGAGCCTGATTATCCAGGCTCTCGAAAGTCGCGACACATGAGGACGGGTGACAGACCGCTTCAACCAAGCGGTACTTCCTGTAGGAAGTCGCCCCACACGGAAGAGGGTACACAGGTTGAGCTCGTGTACGAAGTGTTCGCTTCCATGCCGATCCGTGCATGCTGAACAGTCTACTCACGTGCGGGTAACCACGCACACAAACAGTTTCTCTTCCGGGAGAGAAGTGCCTTGAGATGAGTCTGTTCGTAGCTTATACTTAGCTATTCTTATTCGCATGAGCGAAAACGGAAGTCGGGAATGCCCCAGCCCTATCCACTAAAGATCAGAAAAACACTGATAGGCCAATTGCTGATCCAAGCTCCGTGAAGCCACGACTGTCACTGACAGATGCGCCTCACGGGGCTATTTGAGCGATCTCGGCCAATTATTTCGGGGGAATATTTTCTACTCCACGAAATGTGGTTGGTTGGCTCGTGAATAAGACGTGCTCATGGTTATCCACATCTCACCGCGTGGCCCTGGTTGTTATCGCAGGTGCAGGATATCTGATCTTTATTGTCTTACTGACCTGACAGGCTCTTCGCGCACAGTCGATTATTCATCCTGACCTGCTCTCACTGCTTACTTCCGGAGGGCTTTTCAGCATAGCTTTGATTATAAGCGCAAGTATCCTTATCCATGGTACTAAAAGAAATGTGAAGCAAGCCTCAGTGTTCGTTGCATCGCATGATAGATAGTAAAAGTAATTGTATGATATGGTTATACCATTGTAATAATACAGTCAAGCGAATGCCAGATACCGAGGGAGCATAAAAAGGGCTTATACTGAACCTACATAGATTTATAGCCACAGTATCCAAGATGTTTTCTACTAGAGTAGAGACAAAAATCGCGACTGGATGGAACCTTGAGACGCATAAGAGAATAGTATGTAAACTGAGGGAGAGAAAAGCGTGAAGCAGCAAGGAAGTAGCATGCACAGTGAAATGCCTGTCGATAAAAGGCGCGAGCGTTATGCTCCATTTCTCCTCTGGCTTGTCTGGCTCGTCTGGATACCTTTTATGGCACCCGTGCTTTTAGCACTTTTTCGTTCACGCCCGTCGTTACCTGGCTATATTATTCCTCTGACTGGAGTCACAATCTTCTTTGTTCTTTACCTGTTCTCTTCACGGCGCTATGCCTACCAACTGGCTATGACGACAGTTGGTACCGTAGATCGGTCAGCCTGGTTAACTATTGCGTTATTAACACTGCTCAGTGTTGCTCTGACACTTACAAGTGGAAAAGATTGGTTGATCCTTTTTTACTTTACGAGCGGTTATTCTGGTGGTCGGTTGCCAGCCAAACTGGCTCTGTATACGATCAGTACGCTTCTGATCATTGCCATTATTGCTGGAATACTTATCAATGTAAGTTGGCTGGGTATTATGCAAGCGGTTGGTTATGTCGGTGCTATTGGTATCCTTATTATCGGTATTATGCGTTCGATTATGTCCAGCCTGGAGCTCCATGCAGCGCGTGAGGAGATTGCCTATCTCGCTGTAATCAATGAGCGGCTGCGTATCGCTCGCGATCTGCATGATCTTTTGGGTCATAGCCTCTCGTTGATTGCCTTAAAAAGCGAGCTTGCTGGACGGTTGATCACGATTGCGCCAGAAAGAGCTGTTAGCGAGGTTGGTGATATCGAGAAGGTGGCGCGGACGACGCTGCAGGAGGTACGTGAGGCTGTTTCGAGCTATCGTCAACCAACGCTAGCAAGCGAACTCCAGGGTGTACAAGAGTTGCTGAGCGTGACAGGTATTGGCTATCACTATGACGGAGATGTACATAGCCTTGATGCGCTTACGGCTACCGTGGAGGTCCTATTAGCCTGGGTTGTACGCGAGGGTGTGACAAATATTGTTCGTCATAGCCATGCCCAGCAGTGCACGATTCGCGTGACACGAAATAAGCAGGAGATCTGTGTCGAGATCATTGATGATGGTATGCTAATCCCTGCCATTCCTTCAATGTCCACTGAACGTGTTGGACATGGAGGCAATGGTCTGCGGGGATTGACTGAACGGGTGAGCACCCTGGGCGGACGGTTAGAAGCAGGCGCTCAACGCGAGGGTGGGTATCGTCTCGCTGTCTGGGTGCCACTTACACACAAATAAGGAATGGAGAGGAATAGATAGCGATGATTCGTATTTTGTTAGCTGAAGATCAGTCTATGGTACGTGGTGCACTGGCAGCTTTGCTGACGTTAGAAGGGGACATGGAGATTGTGGCTGAAGTTGGACGCGGCGATGAAGTTCTTGTTGTGGCTCGTGCAACTCAGCCTGATGTGGCCCTGTTAGATATTGAGATGCCCGGGTGTGATGGTATCACTGCTGCTGCTGAATTGCATAACCATCTTCCTGCATGTCGTGTCCTTATCTTAACGACCTTTGGGCGTCCGGGCTATCTGCGTCAGGCGATGGAGAGCGGAGTGGTAGGTTTTTTGCTCAAAGATGCCCCTTCATCTCAACTAGCGACCGCTATTCGACGGGTCATGGCTGGTGAAAAAGTTGTTGATCCAACGTTGGCGATGGTAGCACTCAGTAATGGTAACAATCCATTGACCGAAAGAGAGCGTGCAGTCCTGCTGGCTGCCATTCCAGGCGCAAGCATAGCCGAGATTGCGGCATCTCTTTTTCTCTCTCAGGGTACCGTTCGCAATTACCTCTCGGTCGCGATCCAAAAGATGGGGACACACAACAGGATTGAGGCTGCCAACCTCGCCAAACAGAAAGGCTGGCTTTGATCTTCTACTCTCTTTGCTTCATCTGCTGCTGTCTACTGTAACAGACAAGGGTGATCAGTGGTTATGAACGGCTGGATCTTCTACGAGCTTACCATCTCCCCATGCCTGCTCTACTTCCGGTTTGAGCATCTCTTTATTGCTCATTCTTATTTCATAGAGTTGAACTTCTCGCCCCAGCAATAGCGTCAGATCACTCATATATTGCTTATAGGGAAGAATAAAGGGGCTACTTTGATCCAGCGTCTGGTAATAGGCTCGCGTGCGCGGATCATCTGATAGCCACCATTGATTATCGCCGTAACTCTCAAGAATCTCAAGTAACTCTTGATAGGTTGTTGTCCCTGAAGAGATATGTTTCTGTTTCAAGTATTCTGCATTGTTCATGCTTTTCCTCTTTCGTACCTGGATCATCATATATTCGTTGTGCGAGATCAAAGGATAGATCTCGTTGTTTTACTCACATTGACCATTTTTCACTGGCAGTGCACATCATTGAGTCTGGAGTCAGAGAGAGCAATGCAGGATCATGAGGAATATGAAGGGACAGCTACATGCTGGTATAAGAATGGTGTCCTTTCTCTTTCGCTCGGGGCATACTCGAAGAAAGAGAAATAAGAAAATCTATGAGACTCTTGAAGTATACACTATTTTTTCTATGAATGTAAATATTTATCAATGCTTTCATGCCTTATCCAACGTTTTAATTATAAAATGATATACATTATTTTTATAATTTGGAATATCTTTATGAAGTTCACCTCATTCCTTATACAGCCCTACGTGCAGAAGAGAGATTGGCCATCACTAATTTCTCTTCTGCATGTGTATATGCGTATTAGATGGGACGTGAGAAATTCCAGTATTCGGCATCGAAGCCCTGTAAGAGTTGGTTCTGGTGGGCGTGGGGGAGTATGACGAGCAGGGCACGCATAGCTCGTGTCATGCCTACAAACATAGTACGGCGTTCTTTCTGTAGGATCTCTGTGATCTCCTCCGGATTGGTTGTTTCGGTAATATTGGGATAGTTGCTACTAATGGTGAACCCGGCTACGGCGATAATAGGGAACTCCAGTCCTTTAGCCGCTTTGAGTGTAATGACTTTAACGCCTGAGCGTTTGAGGTCGAAGTCGTGACTACTCATATAGGTTGCTTCGATGCCCTGTGTGCTAATGGCATTCGCCAGTGCTCTACCTGCTTTTTCGGTGGGACATAGGACGGCGCATGAACTGATTGTGAGACGGAGATTGCGGCAGGCTTTCCTGAAATAACTGGTAATGAGTTGGCCCTCGTGATCACTGTTGGCTACACTACGTGCGTCGGGGAGTGGGCCGTTATTGATGTATTGGCGTTGACTCACCTCAGCTTCAAGAACGCCGCTGGCGAGATAGGATTGCGCGGCCTCACCAATCTCGTAGGTTGAGCGATAGTTAGCATGCAGGATGCTGGTGCGTCCGCTAAATTTAAGCGAACTGTGTACGTCAGACCAACTGAAGCCACTGCCGTAGATCGATTGGTTTGCGTCGGCAGTAATAAAGATCCGGTTGGGAGCTTTACTGAGTGTGATAAGCATGCGCATTGCGCTGGGATCCAGATCCTGGGCTTCGTCAATGACAACGGCATCGAAGAATTGGGCGAGAGAGCTTTGGGCGGACACTACCTCGGCACGTACACGGCGCTGCTGCCATGTCTCATAGCCATCCTGCGCGAGCACTATGCACCAGCGCGTGTAGACTAGCCAGATGGCTCTGCGTTGCATGGCATTGAGCCGCAGTTTGCGACCATTGCGTGGCGTCTTGAGATACTCCTCCAGTGTTGTGATATGGCGAGCGACGATGACAGATTGTAGCTCTTGTAGGAGATAGTCTATACTTATTTTCTCGACTGCCTGTTGTTGTGCCTGCCTCTGGAGTGAATTGCCCTCAAAGGGAGTCTCTGCGATAGTGCGTTTGAGCAACTGGCAGAGATCTTGCTGCTTATCCAGAATCGTAAAACCCTTGTGCTGACCACTCTGATAAAGAATACTGCCAGCGATGCTATCGGCGGTCTCAACACGTACATAGCGTGCATTCTCGCCCAGTAATTGTTCTAATAATTGACGCGAGGATGTGATGAGTGCTTTGGTATACGTAGTGAAGAGAATACGTGGTGCGCTATGGCCTTGCTTGAGCAGTTGATCGAGCAAGGACTTGATACGATAGAGTGCGACTGTACTCTTGCCGGTACCAGGACCACCTTTGACGAGTGTTGGGCCCTGTGCATTGAGCGACCATGTTGCGAAGCGCTGCTGCTCCGGCGATAGTTTGAGCAAAAAGGTAAGAAGTTCGCCCTCATGATAGCGTAGCAGATCTTTTACCTCGTTGACCATTAGATCTTTCTGCTGCATTACCTCGATAAAAGATGGATCATACATGTAGTCGTAGAGAGTGAGCAAGACATCATCACTTACGCCCGGCCATTCCAGGATTGAATCACCATCAGGAATACAAAGTAGGCGTGCGTGATAACGTTCTGGTATATGGACCCGCTTAAGCAGTTCAACGGTGATCGGTTCTGGTAGCGGTTTCCTCTGTATCTGAGCCGGTTGTGAGAAGATGCGTTCCCAGTCCGGTTGCGCATTTCCAGGAGCGATAGCGGCTCCTGGCGCTATCGCATCGAGACCTAGCAGTACATCGGCCCCTGGCGGCGGTTCCGGCATAGTACTATCATTATACGTATCCTCATCACGCTCATCGATCTTATAGATTGAGACCAATTGTTGATTGAATGTATAGAAGATACGATACTTGCCGCTACGAATGCGATAGGGACGGCCTGGGAGATGCGTCAGATGTTTCTTTACTTTGGCATCGGGCCGTGGATCCTGTGTCAGCAGATTAATCTTCTCGCTCACTTGCAGCAACTCTTTTTGTGGTAGTTTTGCCATGTTTAGCAATAATGCAGGCTTGATTGTCAGACCCCATTGTTCTTTCATTGCCAGCGATCCTTCCCATATTACAAGAGCGTTCCCTGCCTCACCTCTACATGCATAAAGGATAGTTACGACTCTTCCCTCTCATCAGGCTGCTATTTTGCTTGAGCAGTTCTCTATAAACTTCATAAATCTCAAATTCAGTGTCATCCATTATACTCCCGATGGGAAAGATTGCCTATATATACGCAACAACGTTGATAGCATGTAGTAATGTAGTATGCTAGAGACTACGGTTTTATTGGTGATACATCTGGATATATCTGGTGGGGCTCCTCTGACAACTACAGTTCTTCTGACGGTAAGGTTGTGTTCAGCCGATCAAAAAGCTGAGTGAATAGCATGAGTGGCGTCAGTCACGTTGGATTAGTGAAATAAACCAATAAGTACTAGATCACTGAAAAGTGTTTTATTTCTGGCGAATTGATGTATAATACTCATGTTGTAGTATGACATTGTCGGTCTTATCTCTCCTGACAAAAGCACTTCCTAAGATACTCGCTTGAGTCACATTAGCAAGATGGTTTCGACCAGGCATTCTTCGGGAGAAAGTTGCTATCTTCACATTTTCTGGATGGTACGGCTAAAAAGATCAATAAATGAAGCATAGGGATACTTTGTACATTCTTACCAGGGATAGACAAGAGTCCTTTGCTAGCCAGAGACGTGCCTCCTCTTCTTCTGCTACTGACCACACGACGGTACTGAGGCAAAAAAACAAAAGCCATTTCTGTGGCAATGCATCTTCTTAATGTTTCTATTCGTACGTTACAACTTATGAATAGTTGTAGGCATTAGGGTTGCATAATATGATATAATCATGTCAAGCTGTATAGTGCAATGTTGCTTCCAATAAATCGTCTATTGTGGCTGCGCAATACAGAGATACCAATTAGAGGGGCCTTTCCCTTAGAAGCGAGAAATTAACATGTCGATGACCGATCAAGTTCTGTATTGTCGTGATTGTAACCAGGAATTCACTTTTACTGTTGGTGAGCAAGAGTTCTTTGCCAGCAAAGGGCTGACCAATGCTCCTACCCGCTGCCCTGATTGCCGCGCGGCGCGCAAACAGGCTAATGGTGGACACCGTGGTGGTTCTTCAAGCGGTTTTGGTGGCGGTGGCTATCGCGATCGCGAGCCACGTCAGATGTACAGTGCGACGTGTGCCAGCTGTGGCAACGAAGCAATGGTTCCTTTCCAGCCTCGTGAAGACAAACCCGTATATTGCCAGGATTGTTACCAGGCACAACGCTCCGATCAGCGCGATGATCGCCGCTCCCGCTGGTAAATTTCCTTACTGGAATATTTATCCGGTATGGTCAAGTACCTCACGCCTGAATGGTGGGGGGCATATAAACTGATCGGCGCATGAGCCGAGGCAGTTGCGAACCCGGACTTGACCAGTCCCAGCCAGAGGATCTTCGGGTTCTTATCAGGCTATGATAGAGTAAACAATCGGGGAAGCTAAAGTGAGGGACAGGCAACAACATATGGTTGCCTGTTTCTCACTTTCTTGTTAACTTACCTTATCGCTTTTTCCCCATCTGACACACTTCTCCCACTTATCCCATTCCTCTCACTCCTTATGCTCCCCCACTTACACTTGCGCTTACCCGTAGCGGTGCCGTCACCTCGTGTAATGCAGTGAGCGTCTCTCGATAGGATTGCCACATATTCGTCTCGTAGTAGGAAATATTATGTTCCTTGCAGAACTCCCTCGTAATCTCTTGCGTTTTCCGTAATTGATGGAGCGGCATACTCGGAAACAGATGATGCTCAATCTGATAATTCAGACCGCCATACCAGAAATCAACCACTGGATGTGCATAGACATTGCGAGCTGTAAGAACCTGGTGATGGATGAAGTCAAGCTTCGTATCTTTATCGAGGATCGGCATCCCTTTATGATTGGGCGCAAAGATCGAACCCATATACACGCCAGCAAGGAGCTGGTGCAATACGATAAAGACTATCGCTTGCCAGAATGGTAAGCAATAAAATAGTAAGCCAAGGTAAGCGAGGTGATGGACTAAGATCAATAGGCTTTCTACAACTCTGTACCTGGTTTTATTCTGACTGAGATAGACGACACTTTCAATTTGCATTGACAGTGACGCGAATGTCAAAAGCGGGAAAAAGAAATATGCCTGATAGCGCAGAAAACTTAAAAGAAACTTTCCTTTTCCTTCCAGATCCTCTGGCGAAAAAGCGATAACCGGAATAAACACATCAGGATCCATGCCATGCTGGTTAGGATGGCTATGGTGCTGGTTATGTCTGTTCATCCACCACTCGATACTCATACCAACCAGTAGATTGCCGGTAATGAGACCTAAAATATCATTATTTTTTGTGGAGTTGAAGACCTGGCGATGCCCAGCCTCATGACCGAGCAGACCAAATTGGGTCGTCAAAAGCGCCATTGGAATAGCCACAAGTGCCTGGATCCAGAAGATCTTGACGAATAGTAGCACACTTATAGACAATGCCAGTACGATGAATAACAATGTCAACTTCACCATGGCATATTGTGGTTTCTTGATTAGTAGCCCTTCCTCCTTTATACGATACTTTAATGCAGCGTATTCACTGGTAAAGTGAGGAATGGACGTAGACACAGTGGCGTTTTCAGCAGCCATAAAAGTATTCAACTCCTTCCAAGTTAGCAACTTTAAAAAGCAACTCATGAGAATGACAAAATTTGCGCGTCGGGAAATGCTTTGTCTGAATTGCGTGTTAAATATGAGAGAGCTTCGATGCATAAGAAATTTACTATTCTCATACCCTCTTATCTACGCAACGTTCACAAGAAAGTTTTAATGTTAGTACAAGTAGCTATCGTAACAAAGATACTACGATGTAATTTGTCTTCCGCCTGTTCTCATTTTGTCAGAAGTTCATTACCATATATTTGCAGAAGGTTATGGCGCTGCAAAGTACCGGCATGGTTATGTATTGTGAAGTGGTGATAGTGAGTGTTTTTTTTACTTTGTTCGGTTGAAAAGAAAAAGCTCTGTAATATAAAAGAAGAGAACATTCTATCTATAGTGTTCTCTCCTTCGTGCTTATAGGTATTTTGTATTACTCGTGTGTTGTATCTGGTCTGTATCTTTGGAAGATAAGGCTGGTATTGTGGCCACCGAAGCCAATCGAGTTTGAGAGTGCTACATCTACCTGTGTCTGACGGGCTTCATTCGGTACATAGTCTAGATCGCATTCGGGATCAGGATGATGGAGGTTAATGGTGGGAGGAATGATACCATGCAGAATAGTCAGTAGTGAGATAATACCCTCGATAGCTCCTGCCGCTCCAAAGGCATGACCGAGCATTGACTTGGTAGAACTGATTGCAACGTGCTTTGCGTGTTCACCAAGGCAGGTCTTAATGGCCCTGGTCTCAGCTCTATCATTGAAGACCGTCGACGTTCCATGCGCATTGATATAGTCGATCTGTTCGGGCTGGAGTGCGGCTTTTTGTAGAGCTTGCTGCATCGCTACGACAATGCCCATGCCATCTGGTGCCGGTTCGGTGATATGGTACGCATCGGATGTTGAGCCGTAGCCAACCAGTTCGCCCAGAATCTGCGCTCCACGTGCCTGCGCAAACTCAAGATCCTCTAGTATCATGATCCCTGCGCCCTCACCCATGACAAATCCGTCGCGCGTCGCATCGAATGGACGGCTTGCTCCCTGTGGATCATCGTTACGGCGTGAAAGTGCATGCATATTAGCAAAAGCCGCCATACCTAAAGGCGTGACTGCCTTTTCCGAACCACCGGCGATCATCACTTGCGTATCTCCACGGCGGATCGTCTCCCAGGCTTCTCCTAATGCATTTCCACTGGTTGCGCAGGCGGAGACTGCGGCCCATGATGGTCCTTTGGCTCCTGTATGCAGCGAAACCACAGCGGGGGCTGCATTAATCATCATCATCGGGATCAGGAAAGGACTGACACGCTCCGGTCCTTTTTGTTGCAGCACATTAAATTGTTCGTGTAAGGTTAACCAGCCACCGACGCCGCTGCCAATACAGACACCGACCTTGTATGCGATCTCTTCTGTGATCGTCAGGTTTGCTTGTGCCATGGCCTGTGTTGCCGCAGCCAGCGCCAATTGTGTATAAGGATCGGTGTGGCGCACCTCTTTGCGGTCCATATAAGGGGAGGGATCGAAGTCCTGTACCTCACCAGCGAATCGTACATGGTAAGCGGTCGCATCAAAGTTGCGAATTGCTCGAATACCGGATCGCCCTTCGCGGAGTGCGGCCCATGTTGTCTCTGTATCGTGTCCCAGTGACGTTATCAAGCCAAGCCCTGTTATCACAACGCGTCGTGTCGTTGTTTGCTCACTCATTCTGCTATCATGCCTCTTTCTTTGCTTTACTGCCTTAATTTTGGAGGTAGCCAGCGTTTTCTTCTATAGGTCTACCAACATATCATCCCTTGCCAGCTCTGTAAAGTAATTGCAGGTGGGAGAAGGGTACCGATCGCCATCGATTGCTATCGCATGGAACGTACTAGTAGTAGATGCGCTTTGAACGACATATAAGATTAACCGATTGCGGTTTTTGCTGCAATCTCAGTAAAAATACTCCTAACCCATATTGCCTATAGTATCGAAATAAAGGCCGAAACTTTTCAACATATGAGACAATTACTAGAGAGTACAGCATTATATTCTTTATATTCTTTCGCCGGAGGGCGTCAGGCACTCCTTTGCAAACAGAAACAAACAAGGTAGGGGGGTGTGCAACCTTCCTCTACAAGAACCTAGAAAGAGATGTTACCATGGCAACCGGAAAGCGTACCGGAGAAGCTCCTGGCTCACAGGAGGAGCAGGCTACTCAACAGAATCCTCAGGTTGATGGAGAGATAGTCGAGCAGCAGGAAAGTAAAGCCCTTGCGCCGGTACCGCACGATGATAAGGAATTAGAGGAGAGTAAAGCCGTTGTACCGGCTACTGCTTCTGCGGTAGCGTTAGCTCATCCTCGCCAACCAGCCCGGCTACCTGCATATAGTCAGGCTGCCGCATCCCAACGTCTTGGCGATGCCCCCGAGCCTCCTATCCCAGGGGTGATATACGAGGGCACGCATAATAATCAGAATCCGCCAGGTTGGCGTACGAAGCGTTACTTTAAACGGAAAAACCTGAAAGGTACCCGTTCACGAGAACTGGCGACGTCACGCGTCGGAACCCGCACGATGACGACAATGGGCGTCAGTGTTCTCTGCGCACTGATGATAGCGATTATCGTTTTTGTTACCTTCCAGGGTTTTGCCAATGCAGTGAATCAAAAATATCAGGCAAGTGTGACAACTCTTCCTGATCTCTTACCGAAAGATAATCTGAAGATTTATGACTCTCAGAATCAGCTGATCTATCAGATGGCTGACCAGGGAGTACAGACCAGTCTGCCTCTGAATAAAATCTCACGTAATTTAATCAATGCTGAAGTCGCGATTGAGGACCAAAATTTCTGGAAAAATAATGGCTATGATATCACCGGCATCATTCGTGCTGCTATCCAGGATCTGACTGCACATGGAGTAGTATCTGGAGGTAGTACGATTACGCAGCAGCTGCTAAAGAATGCGATTGTTGGTAACCAGACTACAGCGCTACGTAAGCTTCAAGAAATCTTACTGGCCCCTGAAGTAACACGCACCTATACCAAAGATCAGATTATGGATATGTATCTCAACACAGTCTATTATGGCAATATGGTCTATGGAGCCGAGGCTGCAGCTACCCGTTACTTTGGTTTGCAAGATAATGCCAAGCAAACGGCTGCTCAACAATTAGATATTGCGCAGGCGGCAACTCTGGCAGGCATCCCCAGTAATCCGGCATTACGTAATCCGATTGCATATCCACAGAATAGCTATAGGCGTACGCTGGATGTCTTGCAGCAGTTGTATGTGCAAAAATATATTACGCAACAGCAAAAGGCCCAGGCGATTTTGGAGATCCAGAAACCGAACTTTGTTAAGCCGACCTATCTGCCACCCGAGCAGGCAGCTACCTATGTCGATTATGTGATGACTGAACTCACCAATGATCTGCACGTCAAAACTGCCGATCTCTCGCGCTCAGGTCTGACAGTGAAGACAGCTCTGGATCTGAACTTGCAAAACTATGCACAGGCCGATGCAAAAATGCATATTCAGCAAATGGCGGCCCATCATATGTCCAATGCTGCCGTGGTTGTAGAAGATCAGCATAATGGCGAAGTAAAGGCGATTGTCGGCAATATCGACCCTAACAATCCAAATTATGGTGCCTTTAATGTTGCGACCCAGGGTTATCGACAGCCTGGCTCGTCCTTTAAGCCTTACGTCTATGCAACGGCCTTCCAGGAGGGCGTCGCAAGCCCGGGCTCACAGGTGTTGGATGCGCCTCTCGTTATCCCAATGTGTTGTGGTCTGCCACCTTTTGTTCCGCAGAACTATAGCCAGACCTTTGGTGGCTGGATGCCTGTTCGAACTGCCCTGGACAACTCGCTCAACATTCCTGCGATCAAGATTGAGCAGTTGGCTGGTGTCGATGCGTCGTTAAAGACAGCTGAAAACATGATGGGGATCTCGGATGGCAATACTTCAAAAGCGGCGAATGTCTATTACGGCCAACCGAATGTGACAATGGTACTTGGCGCACTTGGCGTTCGATTGATCGATAATACCTCTGGCTACGCCACCTTCGCGAATGGTGGTGTGCGTATCCAATATCACGCGATCGACCTTGTTACCGATCAGTCTGGCAAGGTTATCTTCCAACCTAATACCGCCGGGAAACGTGTCCTGAGTCAGGCTGCAGACTTTATGATGACCAACATTTTGAGTGATAACGCCGCACGTAACATTGAGTTTGGACCATGTAGCTCTCTCTACCTGTATACCAATACGACCCAACAATGTTACGCAGGCAATCCTGGTAAGGTTATCCCTGCTGCCGCTAAGACTGGTACCTCCAATTCCTTCATCGATAACTGGACGATGGGTTATACGACTCATTATACAGTTGGCGTCTGGGCTGGTAATAATAATAACTCGCCGATGATTAATGTTACTGGTGTTGATGGCGCAGGTCCTATCTGGAATGATGTGCAACTGTACCTCAACAAAAACCTGCCAGTGGTTAACTTTCCAGGTCCCCCGTCGACTGTCGTGAAACAGAACGGAGACTGGGTACTGAAACACTAAGTTGCAGGTTTAGCTCTCTTTCTATATATGAGTAGGCGGAGGGGCAGAACAAGAATATTACTTGTTCTACCCCTCCGCCTTTTATGCTGTTGTGTGCTTTATTTCTTCAGAAACCCCTGGTTTAATGAGTGTGAGAATGCAGTGCAGGTGCTATTTTCACGTTATGGAGTCGTGAAGGCGCACTAATGACGACATTGTCTCCTTCTTGTAGTCCTGCAAGAACTTCGTAGGTTCCATTCGTGCCGCGTTCCAGGATAACGGGGACTACTTTAAGCGAGTGTCCGTCGTTTGAGCTTTCGAGCACATAGGTGGCTTGTAGCCCGAGTGCCGCCATGTTGGGTGACCGATTCTCCATCTGTGTGAGCATGCTTTGTGCTCTAATCTTTGCTACGTTTACTTGTTGTTGGTTAATAATAGCGGCTTGTCCTGTACTGGCGCTTTGGGCGAAGGTTACGGCGCTTGCAGGGACGAGTAGTGCCTGCGTATTATTTTCAAGCATGATAGTAGCATTCGCAGTCATATTTGGGAGTAGATGCATGCCTTTGCTGCTCTGCGGATCGATATTGATTATTACCGGGAAGGTGATGTCATTGGGTGTTGTGAGACCGTTGGGTGACTCAGTACTGGCCAGGCCATTAGATAAGAGTTCGCTGACGATGCCGCTAAAGATATGCGTGCCATATGCTCGAACGGTAAACTGCACTTTCTGTCCGATCTGTACCTTCTCGATATCTGACTCTTTGACATAGGCCTCGATCTGCTGCACGTCGTTAAGGTCGACCAGTTGGATAAAGATACCACCAGCACCTGCGCCGGTGCCTGGTGCAACGTTGATCGGGTCGCCGGGAGGTCCACCAATGGTGCCATTGATTGTGCTGACGACACCATCATGTGGTGCAATCAGGATAGTATGATCCAGATTATGGTTAGCTGCATCGAGCAGCGCATAGGCACACTCTAGTTGTCCTTCGGCTGCTACCTCCTCGATCACTGCTTCAGATGGGGCTGTCTCCTCTGCTTCGACTCTAGCCAGACTCAGCGCCAGTTGAATACTTCCTTCGGCCTGGGTAATATTCACATTGGTGTTGGTATGTGTCTGCGCAATGGCGGTGGTGTCTTTGCGTACTTGTGCTGTGGAGGCATCTACATCGGCTTGTGCCTGTTCAACGTCATGTTGATAATTTTGCTGGGCCAGGTTTACGCAGTTTTTATATGTATTGCTTGAGGACGTCGCTTGCGGTGTAGGTGTGGGTGTCGGTGTTTTGGCAGTTGTTGTTGCGATAGTTATGATCGTTGGTGTAGATGGAAAGATGCCTGTTGTTACAGGATTAGTAAGAGTGCCAGGAATGTTTCCTCCATTGTTTGTAGGGGGTGGCGTGTTGTTTGTAGTACTCGTAGTCGTATTGGAACTTACGCACGTTGCTAGATCCTTCTGACGTTGAAGCTGTGCGACGTGGACACGTGTGGCTGCTGCCTTTTTGATCTGATTCAGCGTGGTCTGGTCGACAGTGAGGGCTATTTCGGCGGCTGTCAGGTTAGCGTTAGCCTGCCCATTGATGGTGTGCAGGTTATCTTCGGCTCTATGGACAGCTACAGATGCAGAGGCGATGCGGGCGTTAATTGATGCTAGTGTCTGTCCCCTATGTGCGAGTGTCGTAGCAAGGTTATTCTCTGCGGTGTATACTGCGACATGTGCCGCGTTTACCAGATCTTGTAGTGAGACACTGTCTATTTGTGCTAGCACCTGTCCCTGGGTGACGTATTGACCTTGATGCACATAGATCTTGGTGAGCCTGCCACTCTCGTCGTGGAAATTCAAGTTATAGATGCCACTTTGTAGCAGACCGATGGCCGTTGTGGTCAGCAGAAAATCTCCCCTGTTTACTGGCAACTGCTGATAGTCAGTAGTCTGATTAAGGGCCAGGTTGGCATAGGTGAAGATAATGCTGCCAAAGAGCAGTATTATGAATGCAATGGTCGCCCAGGTGGCCATAGTGCGGTGTTTCCAACCTCGTAACGATTGATAGGCTGGATGCAGCGAGCGCCTCTGTCGTGCTTGATTGAGCATATAGAGTACGGCTGTTCTGCGCGACCGCTCAGGTGCGTGTTGAGACATACAACGATCTTTCTCTGCGTAAAAATCTGTAAAGCCAGCAAATATGGTATCACCTGATGTCGTCTTCTTGTGAAATAGGAAGCGTAGACATACTATTTTTGATCTTCAAGGTCAATATATAGGAGTCTTGAAGAGAAAGGTATTGATATATCTAGTCGATGGGAATAGCCAGTAGCTCGGTTTCTGCCTCTTTCGTCAGCTATCTATGATATAATTTGTTGGGTTCAGCTAGCCTTAATCTCTCTTGTGCTCTCTTGAATATCTTTGTGATAGGTCGGTTTTTATTTTATGAAGCATGCACAGCCTGTTCCATCTCTGACTGCTCCACTTCTGACGCAGCCACTCGATCCATTTCCTTATTACAAGGTATTACGCGAGCACTATCCAATCTACTACTCGACTGAGTTTCGTAGCTGGTTTGTGACGCGTTATCGGGATGTACAGCAGGTGATCGCTGATCCTGTGCTCTTCTCATCAGAGCAGGCGCTCCGTGCACGGACGAAGAAAGCTGGACGATCGCATCCGCAAAGCGCTCCGACCTTATTATGGGTCGATCCACCGCGTCATCGACAGTTGCGTTCGCTGATCAATCTGGTCTTTACACCACGGACGGTTGCGAACCTGGAGCCGCGTATTACTGCGATTGTACATGCACATATCGATGCGATCGTTGCGCGTGGCTCGATGGACATGATCACTGATCTGGCATATCCATTGCCCATTATCATTATTGCGGAACTACTCGGTATTCCTATTGCAGATCAACAGCAATTTAAGCACTGGTCGGATGTCATCGTGAGCCCGGCGCGCGAGGCGAAGCGGCAGGCGGTGCGTGAGATGAACGACTACTTTCAGATGGTGGTGACGGCGCGTCGCCAGGAGCCGCGAGATGATCTGATCAGTCAGTTACTCGCAGCTAAGATTGATGATGAGAGTGCTATGGGTTTGAGTGATGCTGAGGTTCTGAGCTTCTGTCGTCTCATACTGGTGGCCGGTCATGAGACCTCGACGAACCTTATTGGCAATGCGCTCCTGACATTGGATGAGCACCCTGATGCGCTTGACTCGCTCCGTAAGGACCAGACGCTTTTACCACAGGCAATCGAAGAAGTATTGCGTTATCGCTCACCACTTCAGCGTCTACGGAGAGCGGCCACCAGGGATATTCAGTTCGGAGATGCTCTGATTAAAGCCGGTGATATCGTCTCACCGGTTGTGGGTGCTGCCAATCGGGATGCAGAGCAGTTTGACGCTGCGGAGACCTTTGATATCTACCGTAATCCGAACCGCCATCTTGCCTTTGGTCACGGTATTCATTTCTGCATCGGTTCATCGCTAGGTCGTCTGGAGGCGCGCATCGCACTAGCTGCCATTCTAGAGCGCTTTACATCCTTCCAGCGTCTGCCAGATGTGCCATTGCAACCGGTCGCCAGCTCTTTTGTCTATGGTATCAAGCATTTGCCAATGACTTTTCGTGTGAGATGATGGTGTGTGACAGATCTCTAGAAAGAACTCTACATGACCGAAAACACGAACTTTTCAGCTACTGACAGTACGTTTATATGTGCGCAGCATTCAACTGTACGGCGTCTCTGGCTGGTGCGTCATGGAAGCACACTCTGGAACGAGCAGCACCGCATGCTTGGACATAGTGATATTGAGCTGTCCGCGCAAGGTGAGCACCAGGCACGGCAGGTTGGCGAACTGTTGTCTCGCTATCGGATTACAGCCATTTATGCGAGTGATCTGCTGCGTGCTAGCCGTACTGCGGAGATTATTGCGGATCAGCTAACTGAAAGGTTACCTGTACAACTGTCCGCTGCCTGGCGTGAATACTTCTTTGGTGCCTGGGAAGGCCTGACCTATGCTGAGATCGCTGAGCGCTATCCGCATGACCTGGAGTTCTTTACTGATCCTGAAAGGCATGCTCCAACGCATGGTGAGGCGTATGATGCTCTCCTTCAGCGTGTGCTGTTTGCTTATCAGGAGCTTGCTTATGCTGTACGGGATCTGCCAGAGGGTGATATTATACTGGTCAGTCATGGTGGTGCAATGCGTGTGTTACTCTGTGCGATTTTGCAGATGCCATTCAGTCATCAATGGCAGTTGCGTATAGATCATGGATCACTGAGTGCACTGGATTTTGTACCGTATGCTGAGAACGTGCTGGCTACAGCCTCGCTAGCACTGCTAAATTATCGGCCGCTGGAGGCTTAGGTGACAATTTTCGCTATTTCAGAAAAGTAATCATACTGCCGGATAATGAAGGAATCATGTTATATGTCTGAGCAACCTCGGCGTTCGCCCGTCTATCGTGCAGGGAGCGCGCGACAATCTGATCCGCGTTTTGACTCTTCTTCTGTATCGCGTGCATCAAGAAGACCACGCAATCCAAATGCGCCATCGGTACCACCGATGCCACCGAGATCGTACCAATTGCCGGAGCCACGCTCTTCGTGGCTGGCTGAGCAGTACAAAGAGCTAGCGGCAGCGATGCGCTTTCTTTCAATTATTCCATTGCCTGGTAGTGCACAGCTTTTTCAGGCTGATGAGGACGATGATCGTCTGGTATTAGGCTCTGCCTATTTTTCTTTTGTCGGTTTCCTGCTCGGTGTAGTCCTCTGGGTGGTGGCATTCCTGCTTGGTCCTTATCTTCCTGCGTTTGGACTGGCTGCCCTGCTTGTCATAGGTTTAATTGTGCTGACAGGAGGTCTGCACTTTGATGGTTTAATGGATACCTTTGATGGTCTGCTAGGTGGTACGACACGCGAACGTAAGTTAGAGATCATGAAGGATAGCCGCGTTGGCAGTTTCGGCGTACTGGCCGGTGCCAGTGTGATTCTACTCAAGTTTAGTTTTCTCGCCAGCCTGCCTTTGCATCTGTTTGCTACGACCTTTCTTATCGTTATACCGATATCGCGTTGGGCGATGATTCTGGCGGTCTATATCTATCCAAGTGCGCGTCCCAGTGGTCTGGGTGCAGCCTTTAAGCAGACTGTGACGGTTCAACGGCTGGTGATCGTCGGTGTGTTTGCCTTAGTGATAGCTTTTCTGTTTGGACATTTAGCTGGTGTTGTCATCTGGCTATGTGGCGGCGTCTTTGCGATGCTGCTTGGCCTGTGGATCACCAACGTAGTAGGAGGACTGACAGGCGATTCTTATGGAGCACTGGCAGAGCTCTGTGATGTCTTGTTACTCCTGGTGGTTCTGCTTATGCGCGCCTGGCTCTAGTTGAGTCGCGACGTAGCTGGTTCTATCAGATCTTATGAAGAAGGGAAGAGCGTCATATGCCGATTGAACAGCAGGAGGGTGCGCGCCTGATCCTGGTACTGGGTGGCGCGCGGAGTGGGAAGAGCACGTTTGCTGAACGGCTGGCTGCCCGTAGTGGTCGCTCGGTGGCTTATATTGCAACGGCTATTGCAAGTGATGCTGATATGCATGATCGTATCGCTCGCCATCGTGCGGCACGGTCCACTGACTGGATAACGATTGAGGAACCACTCCATCTTCCAACTGCCGTACAACAGGCTGCTGAGCGTGCCGATGTGATCCTGCTGGACTGTGCTACTATCTGGCTCTCGAACTGGCTCTTCATGGGTGGGACGCTAGATGATGAGGCAATTAGCGCGCTGCATTACGATAGTGCGCTTGCAGAGATTGCTGCTCTGACGCGTACCCTGGCAACACTGGACGCTGGTAAGACGCTGATTGTTGTCTCTAACGAAGTTGGCATGGGCATCGTACCGGCCTATGCGCTTGGCCGCGTCTATCGAGATGTGCTGGGTCTTGTCAATCAGCGCCTTGCCAGTGCCGCCGAGCGTGTCTACTGGATGGTAGCAGGACTCGGTGTTGATATCAAGCGGCTGGATGAGCAGGCGACGCTTTAGGGCAGCTCGGTTGATATCTGTCTTATTGTTGACATCTCTGGTAAGTGCTGTGTATACTTCCCTTTGGAAATAGTACGGCATAGTGTGTATTTCTACTATTTTTATTTTTTCGTGTCAGGTGGTCAAAACAGATCGTTTTGACAGAATAGGGAAGCCGGTGTAAATCCGGCGCAGTCGCGCTACTGTAACTGGTGTAATTGTTTATCCTTGTGATGGTCACTGTTTTTATAAGGAATGGGAAGACCAGGATAAGCGCTCTTATAGCCGCCAGAAGCCAGGAGACCTGCCTGACATATTCCATGCTCATGCTTCCTTCGCGTTAAAGGAATGAGAGATTCCCGAGGCTAACTAGCGTATCGTTGCGCATTCTCCGGTTGATCTCCACTTCACGCGAGGTGACTGCGGGCGTGAAGTCTGCGCCTACTTATATATTGGAGGTCATCTATTATGCGCACCCATATCATCTCCCTACGTTTATTGAGTGCCTTTTCTCTGTTTGTCTTACTCGCCCTTGCGGCTTGTGGCAGCCAGACGTCAACATCGAGCGTAACATCCAGTTCAACACTGGCACCCAAGGTAGTTGCTCCAATCACCGATGTTTATGGTACTGCGGTTGCCGTTCCTAAAACGGCACCACAGCGTATCGTCTCACTTTCTGCTAGTACCAGTGAGATCCTGGCTGCATTAAATCTCCAGGATAAAATTGTTGGCGTCGACTCTTTTACCAACTATCCCGCCTCTCTGACCAGTGTGAAGAAGATCTCAGATGCGATGGGTAACTATAATGTAGAGCAAATTGTCGCATTGAAACCAGATCTGGTAGTAAGCGATAATGGGTTGACGAAATCTGTTGATAGCCAACTTAGTAAGCTGGGGATTATTGTTGCTGATCTGCCAGGTGCGAATCTGGATCAGGCAGAAGTACAGATTCTCTCTTTAGGTGAGCTTACACATACGCAGGCCACCGCTCAGAAGGTTGTCGGCCAGATGAAGGAGCAGATCAGTAGTATTGAGAAGCAGGTTCAAGGTACCGCTGCACCGAAAGTTCTGTTAGAGGTTGACGACAGTACTCCTGGTAAGCCCTATGTGTTCGGTGGTGGTTCTTTTGGTGATGACCTGTTGCAAGATGCAGCAGCGAATAATATCTTTCACAGTAACACGGAGAATGGCGGTTTCCCGCAGGTCGCTGATGAAGCGGTTATTGCTGCCAATCCACAATATATTATTTTGACCGAAGATCCGAAATATGGTGGCGACCCTAATCTTGTCTACAAGCGCAACGCCTGGAAGGGCATTGCCGCCGTTGTAGCGCATCATGTGTATCATGTCAACACCGATCTCTTACAACGTCCAACACCGCGTCTAGCAGAGGGTCTACGCTGTATCGCTCAGATTGTCCATCCTGACAAGTTTAGCGGTCCGTTGCCCTCCTACTGTTCCTAACAGGAATTGTTCGTAATAGCAAGTGTTCATTGCATGTGGAGTTTTTTATGTCGCAAGAACAAGATCAATCAGACGTGCATAGTGATAAAGATGTGCCAGCGGTTCCAGAACTGAGTGAAGAACATCGTACTCAGGTTCGTGAAGAGTTGGCGGAGCAGCGTGCACATCGTAGTCCGGCCAAAGGTCTGGTTATCGTCAATACAGGCAATGGAAAGGGTAAGACCAGTGCTGCTCTAGGTGTTCTGACACGAGCCTGGGGCCAGAATATGCGTGTTGTCATGCTGCAATTTCTCAAGTCTCAGACCGGAAATTGGGGTGAGATCAAGGCAGCTCAGCGTATGGGCGTAGAGATCATCCCTCTAGGAGACGGTTTTACCTGGACGAGCGACGATCTTGCCCATGACCGGGCCTTAGCGCAGCAGTGCTGGCAACTTTGTCGCGAAAAGATCGAGAGCGATCAATATGATGTCGTTATTATGGACGAGATCACCTATGCGCTCAAGTATCAATGGCTGGACATCAACGAGCTGCTCACCACATTGCGCGCACGCAATCCTAAATTGCATGTAATACTGACTGGTCGCGATGCTCCTGATGAACTTATCGAGTTCGCTGATCTGGTCACAGAGATGCGTGAGATTAAGCATCCCTTTAAAACGCAGGGTATTATGGCCCAGCGAGGCATCGAGTTTTAAACGCGTGCCTCGCTTATCTTTTACTTTTACTATCCGCACTGCCATCGATAATGTGGCAGTGCGCTTATGCTTACTTGTGAGCGACAAAGAGTAACAGCACTTGACATTTTTTGTCAGGTACACTAACATGAAAATGTCAGGTAATATCACTCTACCAGACGGTAGCGGTTCACGTCGAATGTCATGATTCCGCACGATGGCCATAGAGGTAGGAAGAAGGCTGCAAAAGGAGTCATAGGGAGGCAAAAGGAGGCAACATGAAGCGGCGTGGTCGAGAGCCGATGAGTGAAGATGAGCATCGGCGTATCCCGAAGTACTCGATTGGAGTGGTTTCGAAACTGGTAGGTGTACCACCGCAGACATTGCGCCGGTATGAAGAGGCGGGTCTGTTAGATCCTGCGCGTCAGGATGGCAAGAACCGCCTGTATTCCGATGAGAATCTAGCCATGCTTGAAGAGATAGCTGAACTGGCCGAACAGGGCATCAATTTTGTTGGCATTCGCTATATTCTACATATGCGACAGGAGGTCGTGCACCTCCAAAACGAAGTGCGTGAGGTACGTACGCTCCTCATCTCCTCACAGACCGTTCACGGTTCGCAAGATACTGTAGAGGAAGCATAAATGTAACGCAGAGAAGAGCGTTGCTGCGCTAAATAATAGCGGTCTTACTCAATGCTATTTATAGCACAAAAGGCTGCCTGGACTGGCTCCAGGCAGCCTTTTGTGCTGAATGTATACTCTTAATTTGCCCGGGCTATGTGTTAGAGAAGTGTTAGAAATATGAATATTTATATATATATGACTTGACAAAATTTGTTAGGTAATACATAATGACATTGAGAGATGAACGAGATAATGAAGTCTAAGTGGGATTCGCAAATGCAGTTTATCTCGCTCTCTACGTATGAGTCAGCCGTGGCAATGACGACGTATAGAGATAGTACAGGTAGCGCAACTGAACGGTACAAAGCCTGTTATAAATTTCAGCGTATGCTGTTTCTATAGATACTCTTTGGTGTAACTGTGTTTATAGTGTGTATCTGAATTGCATCCGTATAGTATATGTTTTTTGTCTCTATCTTATGTTGTACATGTGAATAATGGAGCTGGTGGTATTTATTGAAAAGCGTAGTAGAGTCGATCCAAATTACATCGTTTTTTGTGCGACAAGAGAAGGTTGTTGGTGCTCAGCCAGCGACCGCTCGCTCTTGCCCGAGACAACACAAAGATGAAATTTTGTTCATTAAAGTGCTGTTATGGCGACGTTGAAAAAATATTCCCTCAGTATTGAGGTTAGGGGAGATTGATAGATATGGCAAAAGTATTAGGCATTGATCTTGGCACTACGAATTCTGTTGTTGCAGTGATAGAAACTGGTGAGCCGACTGTGCTGGAGAATAGTGAAGGTACGCGCACCACGCCATCGATTGTTGCCTTAACAAAGACGGGTGAGCGTCTGGTCGGTCAGGTCGCGAAACGACAGGCTGTAACCAATCCTGAGAATACTGTCTATTCGATCAAACGTTTGATGGGCCGTCGCTTTGAAGATGCTGAGGTCCAGCGTACGATCAAAAGTGTGCCGTACAAAATTGTACGTGCCGCAAATGGCGATGTGCGGGTTCAATTGGCTGGACGTGAGTATAGTCCGCCAGAGATCTCGGCTATGATTCTACAAAAGTTAAAGGCTGATGCGGAGGCGCGTCTGGGTGAGACTATCAGTCAGGCTGTGATTACTGTTCCGGCGTACTTTAATGATGCACAGCGCCAGGCTACGAAAGATGCTGGTAAGATCGCTGGACTTGAGGTACTGCGTATTATTAATGAGCCGACAGCCGCCGCACTTGCCTATGGTATGGATAAGAAGTCTGATCAGACGATCGCTGTCTATGATCTTGGTGGTGGGACCTTTGATATCTCAATGCTGCAATTGGGCGAAGGTATCTTTGAAGTCAAGTCGACAAATGGTGATACGCACCTTGGTGGTGATGACTTTGACCAGCGGATCATCGATTGGATTGCGGAGGAGTTTCGTAAAGAGCATGGCATAGATCTGCGCAAAGATCGCATGGCGGTCCAGCGTCTAAAAGAAGCTGCCGAGCGCGCAAAAATCGAGCTTTCTTCGGCATCTCAGACTGAGATTAACTTGCCCTTTATTACCGCCGATGCCAGCGGACCGAAACATCTGGTGCTGACCCTGACGCGCGCCAAACTGGAGCAACTCGTTCATGATCTGATCGAGCGTACCAGGGGGCCAGTGTTGAAAGCTCTAGAAGACGCAGGTCTGAAGACGATCGATATCAGTGAAGTCGTGCTGGTCGGTGGTATGACTCGTATGCCTGCAGTCGTAGATCTCGTGCGTTCACTCTTCGGCAAAGAGCCGCATAAGGGTGTCAACCCTGATGAGGTTGTAGCCATCGGCGCCTCTGTTCAGGCTGGTGTCTTGAAAGGTGACGTCAAAGATGTTCTCTTGCTGGATGTCACCCCACTCTCCCTGGGCGTCGAGACGCTGGGTAGTGTGATGACACGTCTGATCGAGCGTAACACGACGATTCCTGTGCATAAGAGTGAAGCCTTTAGTACAGCCGAAGACAACCAGCCAGCGGTAGAGATCCACGTGTTGCAAGGAGAGCGTGAGTTCGCGCGTGACAATAAGAGTCTGGGCCATTTCCGTCTAGAAGGTATTGCTCCTGCTCCTCGTGGAATTCCACAGATTGAGGTCTCTTTCGACATCGACGCGAATGGTATCTTGAGCGTCTCTGCTAAGGACAAAGCGACAGGTCGAGAGCAGAAGATTACAATTACTGCTTCCAGTGGTCTCTCGAAGGACGAAGTGGATCGCATGGTGCATGAGGCCGAGAGTCATGCGCAAGAAGATCGTCAGCGTAAAGAGGAGATTGAGCTGCGCAACCGCGCTGATAGCGTCGCCTACCAGGCGGAGCACACCATAAAGGATGTCGGAGACAAGATCTCTAGCAGTCTGCGTAGCGAGGTTGAGGAGAGCGTCAAGCGTCTACGTGATGCATTGAGTGCTAACGACATTGTACGCGTGCAGACTCTAACCGCAGACCTGGAGCAGACGTTACAGCGTGTCGGTCAGGAGGTCTATAGTAATAGTCAGAGTACCGGCGCCGGGGCAACCAGTGGCACTGGTAGTACCTCTCCCCAGGAAGAGGGAACCATTGAAGGCGAATATCATGAGATATAGCCTCCTGAACAGGTATTCAGCGAGGTTGTGAGCACAGTTGTGTCTATTGGCAAAGCCGAGAGCCTTGCATTTTGCAATAAGCAAAGTGCAAGGCTCTTCGTTATGTGCTTGCTTACTACGTATCCGAAAACTTGCGTGTGCGAGCACTAGCGACGCCAGTCGCGTTGGTGTTCGGAATAAGATCTTAGCTATTTGAAGGCATGGGTATTCGGGACTTTACTGTCCCAAATGGACCTATCTTCCGGAATTTTTGATAGCGAAGCTCCAGCATCTCCTCGACCGGCAACCGTTTAAGCTCGGTGAGATTGTGCTGTAAAGCATCTTTGAGTGTATTCGCCGCCTCTGAATAGTTCCGGTGTGCGCCGCCCAATGGTTCGGGTAATATTTCGTCTACCAGTCCCATCGGCAACAGATCTCTGGCGCGAATGCGCATAGCTTCCGCTGCCAGAGATGCAAAGGCTGCATCGTGCCACAGAATAGATGCTGCCGCCTCCGGCGCTGCCACCGTATAAATACTATGTTCGAGCATGACAATACGGTCGGCGACACCAATGGCTAGCGCGCCGCCACTACCGCCTTCGCCAATAATAGCAGCGACGATGGGAACACGTAAACGAGACATTAAATGAAGAAGGGACGCGATCGCTTCTGACTGTCCACGCTCCTCATCCACGAGGGCAGGGGATGCACCTGCGGCATCTATCAGACTGACGACAGGAATACCAAACTTCTCTGCTTGTAGCATCGCACGAGAGGCTTTGCGATATCCTTCGGGATGTGGCATGCCCAGATTTCGAAACTGCCTCTCTTTACTATCACGGCCCTTCTGATGACAGATGAGCATCACTGTCTGCCCGTTTATCTGCGCCATGCCAGCTACAATTGCATGATCATCGCCAAAGGTACGATCCCCATGGAGCTCAAAGAAATCATCGCACATCAGGCGAATGTAGTCCTCTGAATATGGACGGTCTTTATGGCGCGCGACTTGAGTCGTCTCCCAACGAGAGAGATTATGATAGATAGCCTCTGTCTGCTGGCGTAGTTCCTGTTCAGCCTCTTGCAGCTGAAGCAGCTCGTCATCCTTCAGGCGCTCACCTTTACGTTGTAACGCAGTGATTTTTTTGTCTAAATCAGCCAGTGATTTCTCAAACTCCAGATCGTAGGCCATCGCGCTCCCTTCTCAATTGATTTCTTACTGCGTCGAGCCTCTTCTTACTTTTATAGCACACACCAGGCACCAGGCAAGAAATAGAAAGCGAACCCCTCCTACTCTTATTCACGCGTAGAGGCGCAACAGTCGTCCAAGTGTCGCGCGAAGATCACGGCGATGGACAACTGCATCAATCATACCATGTTGTAGACCGAACTCCGAGTTAACGGTCCCTTCAGGGAGTTTAATATGCATAAACTGTTCGATAACACGTGGCCCCGTAAAACAGATAAGTGCACCGGGTTCAGCAAGAATAATATCACCCAGCATTGCGAAACTGGCCGAGACGCCACCGGTAGTAGGATCAGTAAGCAGGCTGATATAGGGAAGATGAGCCTCACCCAGCTTTGCTAGCGCTGCCGAGGTTTTAGCCATCTGCATCAGTGAATAAAGACCTTCTTGCATACGTGCACCGCCTGAGGTTGAAGCGATGAGCAGCGGTATCCGGCGTTCGATAGCCAGTTCAACCGCACGTGTGATCTTCTCGCCGACTGCTGAGCTCATGCTACCGCCCATAAAATGGAAGTCCATTACCGCCATCGACAACGGTTGCGTCTCAATGGTCGCGTAGCCAGTGACCACAGCCTCATTGAGGCCGGTCTTCTCACGCTCAGAGGTCAGCTTATCACTATAGCTAAGCTGATCTGGATTAGAAGCTGGCTGAATCGAAAATTGTAGCGGATCGACAGAGATAATATCGGCATCGATCTCCTGGAAACTGTCTGTATCAACCAATAAGTCAATGCGTTTATGAGCGGTGAGCCGGAAGTGGTAATCACAGCGTGAACAAACTTTCAGATTTTTGTCGAGGTCTCGATTATACAAAATCTCTTTGCATTTTGGACATCCAACCGCGATATTCCCGACCGGAGACAAGTCTGGCTTGGACTCATGCGAAAAAAACTTCCTGGTAAGTGGAATAGCCGCTTCTTTTGCCATAGGGAACCTCCAATTACGAATACTAAGCCGCTCAGGTATCTGAGCGGCGAGCGCCATTGCTGCTTAGCGACTAAGAGCCTGCGAAGAGTTCTGCCACGAAATTCTGCGGTTCAAATGGGAGTAAATGCTCCACTTTTTCACCTATACCAATAAACTTGATCGGCACCCCTAGATCGTCGGCCACAGCGAAGGCAAATCCCCCTTTGGCTGTACTGTCCAATTTGGTGATAATGACACCAGTCAAGCCGATATCCTCAGCGAACTTGCGTGCCTGCAATAAAGCGTTTTGACCTGTAGTTGCGTCAATAACCATCAGCAGTTCGTGGGGACCGTCAGGAATGAATTTCTGAATAACTTTATTAATCTTCTTTAATTCTTCCATCAGATTAAACTTAGTATGCAAGCGACCGGCAGTATCAACGATAAGAACATCGCTACCACGACTGGTAGCGGCCTGAATAGCATCATAGACCACCGCACCAGGGTCAGAGTTCGGGTTTTGCGCAATCACTGGAACATCGATCCGGCGTCCCCATTCTTGTAATTGGTCGATGGCGGCTGCACGGAATGTATCACCAGCAGCTAGCATAACCTTGTGACCTTCATGTGTGAGACGGTACGCCATCTTAGCGATACTGGTTGTCTTGCCAGAGCCGTTGACACCAATCACGAGGATCACAGTAAGAGGGGATTGTTTCGAGAAACGAAGAGAGGATGGAGCGCCAAGGAGGGTAGAGAGTTCCTCACGCAGGGCTTTTTGTACCTGCCCACCTGTACGAAAGTTTTCCTCAGTCGTACGTTGGCGTAAGCGTTCAATGAGCCAAAGCGTCGTACTTGGACCGATATCAGCCCCCAACAATGACTCTTCCATCTCATCCCATAGATCATCGGTTATAACGTCGGTTTCCTGAACAGTATTGCCCAGCCGACTAAATAGTTGACGGGTGCGACCCAGGAAGCCAAAACGCTGTTCAGGCTCATTCTCAGCGTGCCTGCTGGCTCGCTCTTGAGCATCACCTGTCTCTTGTTTTGGGTCTTCTTGCGGTTTCTGCCCAAAGAATCGATTGAGCACGTCTGCACTGACTCCTTTTATCTAATAAAGCAGATTAATTGTTTTGATTAAAGATGAAAAATTGCACTGAGTGAATGTTCGTAAGGGCGTACAGAACGAAGCGTTTACTCTCTGTCTTTATAACGCATTTCCGCTTGAAATAGCAAATAGAGGGCCCATAATCACTACGTATAACACTCCCGTGCAACGGCAGCGCTCTGTGATTACCCCTCTTTTTGAGAGAGGCAAAAGGACGCATGCTTCTCTCGCCTTTTGCCTCCTGACGTCGCAGCGGTCAACCAATGGTGGCCGCTGAACGCATACGGTGATGCTTGTGCCTTCACCCTTTATTGACGACCACTACGGTACGTATGGAGTGAGCCATCGCTAATAGGTTCGTTAATAATGATATCACCGTTACGGATTTTGATGTTGTACAAGCAAGAGGGGTTGGTGCAAACCCAAGCTTTGTACTCGATGGAAGCTCCCTGGCTACCGAAATCCGACAGCGGAACCAGATCACCTTCACTACATTTGCGACACCGGGGAAAAGCGTTTTCCACGAGATCGCCTCCTTCCTTCTCTCTGGAGGTAATATCCGCCTGTCCTGGCAGAACAAGCGTGGCTTAGCGAGATTGTAAGCCCAGGGGGAGCCTCCGCCGCTGCATCCGCGTCCCCACAGCAGGTGTAATCCATGCCCTAACTATCATACCATAACTCCTCTTCTCTGTCAGCAATTCAATGAAGATTCGTTCATTTTTCTAGCAAAAAACGAAGTGCCTCCATCATTTCTCCGACTTTCGAGGCGGTATAAAGCACTTTATCCTGCTTCATACCTTCAGCATAACAGGTGTTACAACTCTAGTCAAGCATTGATATGTGTTAACTTACATGTCATTTGTTGCAATTTGGGTATTTGGTGAGATTAAGTATTCTACAAGGTTATCTTTCTTTTGTGTGACTTCATATGTTATTTTTAGATCGATTTTATAAGCATAGAACGATCATGAGTAAAAACATCGCATATAAGTTCAATTTTTATTCGCCTGGATTCTCTTCATTGTAGATCAAGTACGCAACAGAGCAAGTGATGGCGGATATACCGACTTCTCTTGCTCTGTTGCGTACTGATTCCAGTTTGTGTCCGTTCGCTTACTCGCTGATTTCGACACCACCGGCCTGCTCTTGCAAGTAGGCATAGATGAAGGGGTCGACATCGCCGGACAGATAACCATCAGTATTGCCTGTCTCGTGATTGGTGCGATGGTCTTTGACAATACTATATGGGTGCACTGTGACGGTGCGAATCTGAGCTCCGAAGTCGGGTGAGATGTGCTCGCCTTTCAGACGTGCGGTCTCGGCCTCTTGCTTTTTTATCTCTTGCTCATAGAGTCGAGCTTTGAGTAGTTTGAGTGCGACTTCGCGGTTCTGTATCTGCGAGCGTTCATTCTGACAGGTCACGACGATACCACTGGGGATATGGCGCATGCGTACCGCTGAGTCAGTTTTATTGACGTGCTGACCACCAGCACCAGTAGCGCGATAGGTATCAACCTCAATATCTTCGGGTCGAATGACGATATCGATGGAGCTTTCAACGTCAGGGATAACTTCGACTTTCGCGAACGAGGTCTGACGGCGGTGTGCTGCGTCAAAAGGCGAGAGCCGAATCAGGCGGTGTGTTCCCGCTTCGGAGCGTAGATAGCCGTAAGCGTAACGTCCGGTTATCTCGACGGTGACGCTTTTGATACCCGCCTCTTCACCTTCGCTATAGTCAAAGATCTCTGTCTTGAAGCGGTGTTGCTCTGCCCAGCGCAAATACATGCGTAGCAGCATCTCTGCCCAGTCTTGCGCGTCGACACCGCCGCTACCCGCGTGGATGCTAACGATGGCGTCTCGCTCATCGTGTTCACCACTGAGCATGAGCGCGAACTGAAGCTTCTCAATCTGTGCTTCGATCGGTTGCAGTGATTGCGCAACCTCGGCCTGCATCTCTTCGTCTGGCTCCTCTTCCAGCAATTGGGCTAATCCTTGCAGGTCAGTGAGTTGTGCCGCAATCCCTTCCCAGGTCGTGACCTCTTCGCGTAAGGAATTGAGCTGTTGCATGAGTGCTTGAGCCTTACGGTTATCTGACCAGAAGTCAGAGGCCACACTTTCTTCTTCTAATTTTTGTATCTGTTGGGCTTTATTAGCCACGTCAAAGACGCACCATAGTTTTCTCGACGCGTCTCTGGAGGCGTTCGATGCGATTTGTCAATTCATTCATGTCTTCTATTTTAGCATGTTTCTAGTTCTGTGGATATGGTTGAATCGCAAAGCTGCGTGAAACGTATGTGCGCTGAATTGGAGTACTCTGACCCGTTTTTTAATGGAGAAACAGATTGGTAAGGTAAAGATATCCGACGTCTTTGCTGTCTGCTGCTGGGGTCGTCTGGAGTAGCAGCAGACAGGTCTGATTGGGAAAGAGACTGCCATTGTCGTAGATGACGTTCCCTTTGAATGTCCCGTCGTTGTTGGCGTGGATCTGATCGCCCTCACGTATGTGTAGCGGGCTCAACGTATGATCGAAGAGGGTGATGGAGATGGGATCATTGGTGGAAGTAATGGAGCCCTGGAGCTTGAGTGGAGAGGTAAGTACAGATGAGAACTGTGTCTGATCCAGCGAAATACCGGGTGTTTGTGCGCCTGTCACAAACCAGAGTCCATGACTGTCATGCTGGATAAGGCGTGAGAGGGAGACCTGGACCTGGAGACGTGTGTCTTTTCTTTCTATCAGTACGTGAGCGTCGACTCCATTGTTGTCCTGTACTGTACCATTTATCTTGCTATTCTGCCAATGAAAAAGATCTTGTGCCATCTGTTCGGCGGTCGCCAATGGATCGTTCCAGGGAACCATCTGTCCATCGTTGGCTTCGTCTTGCATCGCAGTAGCCTCGCTCCGACTTACAACCGGATAGATGCCAGGAAATATGACCTGCTGAAAAGTTGCATTCTGCCACGCGTACTCACGGTAGATGTTTTGCTGCTGTGGAACTAACAGCATCGCGCCAGCATCAGGTTTGAGTGTCGTATCCAGTTGTCCGATACTCAACGTATGCGCTGTTGTCACTTCTACCGAACCCTGGATCAGGCCCTGCTGCTTAAATAAAAGGCTGAGCTCTGGTATCCCATGTTGCATAGTACAGCGGTAGATGTAAGCATCCACCTTTTGCTGTGTGTCATTTTCGTCGACCTGGATCAATGTCGCAGGTTGCCCACCAACGACATTGTTGATAAGCTGGACCGCCGCCAGCTGCTGTCCAGCCTGAAGTGTGACGATTTTTGTATAGTCTAGGCGCAGAAGGTAGTTGGCGCAAGAGGGTGTATTCAGTTGATCCTGTACAGGTGTCGTACGCATCACGGCGATAAGATGGGCCACGGCCAGTAAGGCAAGGATACAGAGGATGATTGAGAGTGGTTGAGAAGGAAGCTGTAACCGTCTCCTGGGAGAATGCGTGAGCGGCTTTATCGCAGGTTCGTTCGTAAACCTATTTGTGAGTCTATCGGGAAAGCTATTGGCAAGTCTGTCGAGTGGTTTCTGCTTCTCCGCATGTGGTCGTTTTCTTTGTGGTATCAGTCCCATACAACGTATCCCCCTTCTGTTGATAAATTCACCCTCCTCTCTTATAGTACCAGAAGCAGAAAAAAGAGAGCCAAGAGCAGGTTTTCAATGTTCAAATGAAACCTGCTCTCGACTCTCTTTAATAATTGCGGATATGCTATTGTATAGATAAGGTCAGATGATATGATTCTGCACTGCGAACAAGATAACTGCGCCAAAGATAAAGATCAGGCCGAATAATATGAGTACCAGGCCGGTAGTGCGTCCACGTGCATTTGCAGCAGCACGTTCTTGCTCTACCTGCTCTTGCTGCTGATAGCCGGTCTGTTGCTGCATCGCGTTAGGATACGACATCCCTGTTGCATAGTTGCCACCCGCGCCCATCGTACCATAAGGAGCCTGGGATGGTGGATACGCTCCAGTTGTCAGGGATGGATACCCATTGGCCTGATTGCTTTGTGATGGATAGTTCCCATATGAGCTCCCCATCTGTTGCTGTTGCGTATAGCCTGCCGGATCGACCATACTGGTCGCATCGTAGGGTACTTGCGAGCCATTGTTATATCCATTCGTATAACTACTGGGATGGCCTCCCTGACCGAGTATCAGTGGTTGCGGTCCATTGATAGACTGCCCTTGCTGCGTGTTCGGTACCTGAATTGCCGGCGAGGCAATTGTAGGATCATCGCTATGTAGTTCTTCCGCAGCCATGCCTGGTTCTTCGACTACTGCGCCACAGCGAGGACAGCGCGTGCTCCCTTGTGCCAGTTGCATGCCACATTGACCACAAAAAACCATAACTGCTCCTTACCAGAGTGGTATTCGTATATGCATTCTGTGCGCTGCTATTGCGCACTGCCGACGATACCTGAGACTGTCCCCCTTGCGGTGTTTCCCACACCAAAGGAATAACATCGTTTTTTGTTTCTCAATTATATCCTAAGCAGCCTTCTCAAGCAATGAAAAGCGCTTTTCCGTGCTTTTTTTAGTTTTTACAATGCTCTGCTAGTTCTGTAACGCAGGTAATAATGCTGCTCGGTAGTGTTCTAGCCTGAGCAAGCTCATTACGAGTATCTGCGTTCATTCAAATGATTGTAACGTTAACGTGGTCGGTAAAATAGCCTCTGTCGTTTTAAAGTGGAGCTTCCCAACCTTACGTAATGCTGCTTGACCATGCAGTGTGACGAGTTCGCGGCCAACCTCTACGATACGTGGATTCGATGCACCCTTAGGAAGTTCGATCCCATAGAGAGCCGAGAGTTCGTTTATCGCTTTGACGAAAGCAGCACGGGCTACAATCGATGCTGCGGCAACGGCAGTATCTTCTTCAGCTCGATGACGTTGTTCCAGACGTACATGGCAACCGGTTTTGGCGAGCGCCTGGCGAACCAGAGACTCAGCACCAAACTGGTCGACGATAGCTAACTGACTCTGTGTCTTGTTGGCGAGCTCTGTAATCACCTGAGCATGAGCCTCAGCCAGCAGTAGGTTCAGGTTGCGTATTGCCTGGTAGCGATCATTGTATTGTTCTGGAGCATAGACAAGCAGGCTGTATGGACAGTGCTGCATGATGCTGGCAGCCAGTGGTAGCATCATACGATCGGTCAACTTTTTGCTATCGCGTACACCCAGACTATTAAGGTAGTGTTCTGTGGTCGCGTCAACGTAGACGGCTGCGATCGCGAGCGGACCATAGAAGTCGCCCTTTCCCGACTCGTCTGAACCGATTCTTGCCAGTCCTACCATCTGTGATAGCGCTGGCTTTACAGTCGCTGTCGTGGATGCTGTCTCTAGCAGGCTGTGTTGTATGGTTGCTGATGTTTCTGTTTTGTCTTTGTTGCCCCATTGCTTGAGTGCTATCTGTAGTGGACTGACCTTACCCTGTACAAGGACGCTCCCGGTTGCGTAGAGCGCAACCGGTACGTTTGTGGTGCCATCGCTGATGAGTAGCCGATAGCCGTGTGCAATCTCTTTTTCATCAGTAATGGACCAGCCATGACTGTTCACAAACTGTCGTAGATTGTTGATGCTCGCTACGAGCCGATCCGTGGCCACGATTGCGTCCCCTTTATCTTTCTTGCCTGTTGAATAGAACAACGTTCCCGGCACTCATTGTAGCAAATGCGTCTGCAAAAAATCTAGTGTAGCTGCGATGATCTCTTCTGAACGTACATCTCTATCCTCGACGTCGAAGCCATGCTGCCCAGATGGGTGGTTCATGACCGTGAGCATTGTATTCTGTTTAATTGCTTCTGCGATAAAGCGATCCAAGGCCTCATTGAGCTCGGGATAATCGAGACCGGCACGTGCGATAAAGATCGGTGCTGGCTCGCTGGTGCGGTGGAGTAACATTTCTGTCGCCGAAAACTCATCGAAGTCGTCGTCTGAAAAGGTAGGACCACTAATGCATTCATCAGGGAGGAGTTCTGTGATCTCTTCCTCTTCCTCTGCTGATTCAGGCGTATTGTAGAGACCGGCGTAGTATGCCTTGAGTTCGGTAAAGCCATAGTAGCAGGCGATCGCGCGCACAAAGGGTGCTGCTTCATAAAGTGCGGCGCGTAAGGCGATATAGGCACCCGCAGAGCAGGTCCAGATCCCGAGTGCGTCCGGATTAATGTTCAGTGTATGGCTCTGCTCACGGACATAGGATATGAGATCATCGACATCGTTAGCAGCACCGACAACGTTGGTCAGTCCTTCAGTCGAGCGGTGGTTCGCGATAATCGCAATCAGGCCTGATGCGGCGACGAGCTTGCCCCATGAGGTATATTGTCCATCTTCTTTGGCGTCTTGCAGACGAGATGTGGGGCCGTCACCATGAATAAAGATGACCGCTGGCAAGGGGGTATGCCGCTGATAACGAGCCGGATAATAGACGTCCATGTGAAGATCTATCGCGTCGATCGTTTTATAGGTGATATCTTTGCGTACCTGTGTATGCTCCATGCCGGGAATCGAGTAAACAACCTGTCGTAGCGTCTCTTCCTCGGTTCGATGGTGTTTGTTCATCGTATAGCCCTCCCTTTGGAACTTTTGTACTACAAATTAAATTGTACCATATTCTGACCAACATCGGTTGCTGCGATGTTAAATTTTATTAAATGTTGCTGCAATGATAATTTTTATTGAATAATATATATGGATAAAGATGCTATGTCGCATTGTGCAATGCAAGCGCTGGATTTGAATGTCAGCAAATATGTAGTAAATGTGGTAATTGCGCTTTGCGTCTGCTGCATATTCGCTATCCCTCGCTGTTTGGAAAGGGAAGAAGACAATGGCAATGATAGAGAATGGCTTCTATTCCCAGTCTCGTCGCCAGGAATTTGTGGCACTGCTCGGTACGTTACCGGAGCAGTGCCCGCTGGATGTCGAGGTTGAGGAGCACTTCATAGAAGAAGGCTATGTGCGAGAGAAGATAAGTTATCAAGCGAGTCCTGGCGTGCGGGTTCCTGCGTATGTGTTGACCCCGCGTTTTGTGAAGGGGCGGTGCCCATCGCTGGTCTGTATTCATCAGCATAATGGAGAGTTCCATCTCGGGAAGAGCGAACTAGTGGGTTTAGTTGGTGATCCCGATATGGCGTTTGCCGTAGAGTTATGTCGCAGGGGGTATGTTACGATTGTACCTGACCTGGAGGGCTTTGAGGAGCGCCAGGCGACGATGAATGAGCTGGAGCGTTGGAAGATGACGACCCCGTATTTGTTGGGGGAAGGGGCATATGAAAAGTTTCTCGCAATGAAGTACTTGCTTCAGGGAAGTACATTGCAGGCGCGGTATGTCTGGGATCTCTCGCGAGCGGTTGATTACCTTTGTAGCCGTTCTGATATCGATCCTGAACGGATTGGCGCGATCGGTCATTCTCTTGGTGGCCTGGAGGCATGCTGGCTATTGATGTTTGATACGCGGATCAGCGCAGGTGTCTGTGCATGTGGTATCAGTACCTTTGAGACTATTTTTCGTGATGGAGTCAATCACAATTTAGCTGCCTATATTCCTGGTCTCCTACAGGTCGGAGATACTGATCAGTTTATCGCGGCGCTTGCCCCAACGCCACTGTATATCTACACAGGTTCGCGGGATTGGACGCTCCCTGTCGATGGGGTGCGTCAGATTGCACGCGTCGCAGGTGAGTCCTATGCTTTGCTCGGAGCGGATAGCGCTTTCCGTTATGAAGAACTGCCACATGGACATAATCTTCCTCTAGACGCACGTATGCTCGCCTACGAATGGCTAGATGTTTGGTTGAAGCGCTCATCTGTTCAAGGCATACAGTAAAAAACAGAGCCCTCAGTGATCGTAAGTACTTCTTGTAAAATGACTGGGGCTCTGTTTTTTTATTGCATAGTATCTGCTACGATCGTGTTTGGTGACAGGCTTGTGGCGCTAGCACTCTGCTTGCCAAAGGATACTCAGCGTGCTATTCTCGTAGGACGTATGATCTAATTGTATTTTGTGCTATTGGCTAAGAGGAGAACGCTGATGGAGCAGGGGAAGATTGGGGATCTGGAAAGCCTGGGATCGACGAGTGCAAAGGATGAGTTGCCGCAACGTGGTACTTTATTACGACGAGCCTATGAACTCTTAGAGACGTTAGGACAACCTGCAGCCGAAGATATTTTAATCCAGCATCTCTTTGGAGCGAACGGCAATAAAAATCTATGGACGGTGTTGTTACGACAGACATTGCGTAGCTCTTCTCTCTTTGTGGAGACTGGCGAGTCGGGCTTCACGAGAGAGGTCCGCTGGTCGCTCTCTTCGTGGCAGAGTACCCAACGCCTGTTGCACGAGGTCGATTTTGTGGTGATTGATACCGAGACGACTGGTATTCGTCCCGGACCCGATCGTGTCATCGAAGTTGGTGCCGTCCGTATCCATAATGGAGTGATTGCTGACTCCTATCAAAGCTTGATTAATCCCCAACGTCGCCTCCCTCCCTTTATTGTGAGCTTCACGCATATCATGCAAGCTATGGTCGATGCTGCTCCAGTGGCGGCTACTGTCATCCCCGAGTTACTTGACTTCTGTGAAGGGGCAACGCTGGTCGGTCATAACCTTGGCTTTGATGTGCGCTTCTTGAGCCATGAGGCGCAGTTGCTCGGACTTGCCTTCCCTATCGAAGGGGTCGACACGATTCCGCTGGCACGGCGTTTTCTGCCGGGTCTGAAGCGTTTCAAATTGGATACGCTGGCTGCGCACTTACAGATCCAGACCGTTAATCGTCACCGGGCGCTTGGTGATGCTGAGGTGACGGCCGAGGCGTTTATCAAGATGCTCGCGCTGGCGCAAAAGCAGAATATCGTGACCTTAGGGCATCTACAACGTCGCTTGCAATTGCCAGTAGCCTGGAGTGGCGATATCACGCAGGTGCATACGTCTAAAGAGGGGCACCAGTGGTCCGCTGATAGTAAGCTTTCGCCTTCGGCAGTTGCCACAGGACGTCCGAATGGTGGTCTTTTTCTGAATCCGGCCTGGAAACGCAATTTTCCTCTGCTGCCAGGCGTCTATCTGATGAAAAACGAAGATGGTGAGGTAATCTATGTCGGCAAGGCAAAATGTCTAAAAGATCGCCTCTCATCGTATTATAGCCAGCCACTGGGCTATACGCGCAAGATGGATGGGCTGCTTCAGAATGTGAAAGAGATTGAGACGCGAGTGCTGGGTTCGGAATTAGAGGCGTTGCTGGTTGAGTCGCGGCTGATCAAAGAGTTGCAGCCGGTCTACAATGTGCAGTTGCGCAATTATGAGCTGTATCCGTTTATTAAGATTGATGTGCAGCATCCCTTTCCGCGCGTCTATGCGACTCGTGAGGTTGCTGCTGATGGAGCACGCTATTTTGGTCCGTTTCGTAGTCGGCGTATTGTTGATCTAACCATCGAACTCATTCAAAAGGTCTTTCCGATTCGTACCTGTACACGCGGTATGCCACCGGCTGCAAAGCCCTCTGATCCTTGCCTGCGTCTGCACCTTGGGCGTTGTTCTGGTCCATGTCGCGGGAATGACGACGCCGAAGCATACCGTAAAGTAATTGATGAGGTCTGTGCCTTTCTGGGTGGTGCGCGTGAGGACCTGCTGGATCGGTTGCGTCGTCAGATGCTAGAAGCCGCCCAGCAATTAAACTTTGAGCGTGCCGCCTGGCTGCGTGATGCTATTCATAGTGCGGATGAGATCTTAATTGGGCAAAAGTTGATTACGGGCGCTGTCGAGTCCAATAATCTCTACATTATCTATCCATCGGCGCTAGATGGACACAATGAGATCTTCGTTGTGCGTCATGGACGGTTGGTTGCACAGCGCTGCGTCGTTCATGAAAGAGAGACAATGCAGGCTGCATTACATGAACTATTGACGTATGCTAGAGAGTGGGGTGCGGCCCCTTCGATCGTAGGCAAGGCAGAAGTAGACCAGATCAATATCATCAGTCGCTGGATTCATCATCATAGCGAAGATCGTGCCTTCTTCCCATTCCAGCATGCGTTAGAAGAGAGCGCAGCACATAAGCAATTTATCTCGTATGTCTGGGGTACCCTGGAAGAGGCCCGGATTACACGTGAGGCAGGTGTACTGGCAGCGGACGCATCCAGGGCATCTGTGGCGTTTATGGAGTCTGCCAGCATGGTGAATGTCGCTAGCGATGATGGTATTGATGCGCTATAATGACCGGTAATTCTATTCAGTGTGAGGAGTTGTTATTACATGCTTTTGTCTGATAAGCGTATTATAGAAGAGATGAAGAGTGGCAATATCGTTATCGAGCCTTTTAATGAGCGTCATCTCGGGCCAAACTCGTACGATTGCCGCCTGGGTGATTGGTATTTTCAGGGTGATGCGAATGTTGCAGTGATGCACCTGGATAATCCTGAGGAGATTCGTGGTTATTGGGGTGAGCCGAGGCAGGCGAAGGGTGGCAAGATCGCGATCCGTCCGGGCACCACTATTTTAGCGCATACGCAGGAGGTCATCGGTGGTCATAATGGCTACCTGGCGAAGATGTATTCGCGGAGTACTGTTGCCCGCTCTGGCCTCTCGGTCTGCCGTTGTGCCGGTGTTGGTGATGTCGGTTATATCAGTCGTTGGACGATGGAGATTAGCAATCATACTCAGACGGCGATCTGGGTTCCAGTCGGTTTTCGTATCTGCCAGTTAACCTTTGAGTTTGTTGGCGAGACATTAAAAGAGTACCATGGCAAGTATGGGACAAAGGATCAGGGATGGACGCCGACTGATATGTTGCCTAAGCCCCATTTTGACTGGGATTATGATGTCTATCGCACCGATCGCCAGCATGATATTGAGCTATAGCCGCTCTATTCTCGTTGTAGCAGTGTTACCAGTTAGCTCATCACGTGATGATAGCGTGGTAGGAAGTGTGAATAGAAGAGGAATGCTAGCATGACTCGTGGCTATTTTATTTCGTTTGAAGGGTTGGATGGCGCGGGAAAGACGACCCAGATATCGCTCCTTGAGCGTTGGCTACAAGAGCATGGTATCGATTATATTCGGACGCGAGAGCCAGGTGGTACAGCGCTGGGCGTTGAGATCCGGCGGTTACTCTTTCAACAGCCGGAACTAGCGATTACGCCGCTGGCTGAAACGTTCTTGTTTCAGGCTGATCGTGCGCAACATTTTGAGACCGTCGTTTTACCTGCCCTTGCGGCAGGCAAGGTCGTCGTCTCTGATCGTTGTTTTGATTCCAGCATCGCGTATCAAGGGATTGCACAGGGAGTTGGACGTGATCTGGTCGAGCGCTTGTCACATCTGGCCGCGCAGGGACATGCGCCTGACCTGACATTCTTTCTTGATCTGGATCCTGCGCTGGTCTCTGCGCGTACCGATGTCACGCAAGATAGCAGTGGACAGCGCGAGCAACAGAGCCGTTTCGATAGTGCGTCTGAAGACTTCCAGCGTCGATTGCGTGACGCATTTCTTTTTCTAGCCGCGTCCTATCCTCTGCGTATTCAAGTGATTGATGCTGCACAGACACCTGAAGCGGTTCACCAGGCTATCCTCGCACATGTTATTTCGTTAATACATTCCTAGAAACCTGAGGAGGATCGCTCGATCCTCCTCCTACTCTTCATCATCAGGTCTGTCACGATGTCTTATCCGGCGTGGCATCGTGTTGTGCCGAGCCAGTAGTCACTGGTACCTCTCGTCACCAATAGATCTTCTTCCAACCAAAAGTGCTATGATACGTAAAGTAGTATGCAATACCTATTTTATATGTTTAGGGATATGCACACAAAAAGGGGCGCATCTTCCAGGCTTTCAAGCATGATCGCGCCGCTCCTGAGATCGTTGGTGGTGATGCCAGGCAATGCTGTCGTATTGAAAAATATTGTATTTATATACACGTAAAATTGATAGGAATAGCGAAACATGCAAAAGATTATTGCGTTACGGCAGACGCCCGCTTTTGGCTGGTTGGTTGCTTCTGGGATAGTAGGATTGTTGTTTATTCTCTATACCATTGTATTTATGACTGGTGCTCTGGATACTTCTACACTACAGGTCGAGCACTGGTTGCTAGGACGACCGGTAAGTGGTCTGGATTGTACATTCTATGAGTGGCGGCATGTAGGAGAGGCTCAGACTTGTTTGGTGCTTATGCTGGTCTTAAGTGGCATCTACTTGCTGGCGGGTTTTCGGCGGCGTGTGGTCCTCTACCTGTTCATATTATTGGGGCTAAGCGTCATTATTGAGATTGTAGGGAAGACGCTCCTGCATGCTCCATTGCCGGATACGCTACGTTCTGGGATGACAGTATTATCGTGTCCGCAACTTCAGAATGCCCCCTCTTCTCAGCGTGCTGCTGCCTTTGTTGGCTTACTGGGCCGAGTTCCTGCTGCTCCTGTGAATCAGGTAAGTTGGTTACGGACGGTTGCTCAGATGCCGCTCTCTACAATGACACTCTCTGAGTATTCCAAAAGTTATCCAGCCGGGCATGCGGCACGCTGGTGCTTGCTCTGTCTCCCTGTGGCATGGCTTTGTTGGCAGCGTGTACGTCCACGTCCACTTGCTCTGCGTACTCTGCTCACGTTATTCTTTGGTGTGCTGGCATTTATGGGTGGCTTTATGCAATTTTACATTGCAGCGCACCTCTTAACAGATACCATTGCCGGGTATTTACTAGGCATCTGCCTGGCCTGCTGCGCTATCGCTGTGCTATCGCTTAACGATAAACGTGGTATCGCACGCGATGCAGTGTCACTACCTTCCATGGAGCAGGGGCGTTCACATGCGGACTATAGGGCGGAAAAGGACGTTCCAGGTCACCTGCGAAGCTGATGGATGGAGTGTATAAACGATTCTCAGGTGTCTCTGAGCGTTCCTTGCTTGTTATTCGTTTTGGAACGCCTGCAGTCGTTTCTTTCTGTGTTTGGCCTCTCGATAATCAGGGTCCAGTTGGAGTGCATAATCGACTGCCTTGACTGCTTCGTCGTGTCGACCAAGAATGCCCAGTACCCAGGCCTTGCCGTCCCAGGCTTGAACGTTGGTCTTATCAAGTTGCAGTGCATGCTCAAAGTTAGTCAGCGCTTCCTCATAGTTTGCCAGCATCGCATAACAGGTGCCCTGTGCGTACCATGCCTCTGCATTCAGTTCGTCAAGAGCTATCGCACGTTGTACGGCTCTAAGTGCCTCAACGTAGCGGATAGAGTTTGAGAGTTGTTGGCTATATTCAAGCCAGAATAAGGCCTGTTTTTTCTGTTGTTCCGGCGTTGTCATCTATTTGGTTTTCTCTCTCATTTTTGTGTCTCTGAGCCTCTTTGTGGCATATCTATACTATGCTATTCGCATTACTCTACATGTGTATTCTGTTGCCATTGAGTGAGTGCTTGTTGGTATGCTTCCCAGGTATCGACGTCATGTTGTGTCAGGTTTTCGCTGACTTCAAGGTGTTCTATCTCAGTAAGATGGCGTGCAATGACGCTTTTCCCGCCTTCATCGCCTTGCACTTGCGCTAATTCAGGGAAAAGACTGGCTGCGAAGAGGACTGGTGTGCCACGTTTCCCGTTATACTGTGGAGCGATGATACGACGCTGCGTCTCATAGTGACGCGAGATCAGGGCATCCAACAGAGTCGGATTGATAAACGGTTGATCTCCAAGCAAGATTATCGCGCTATCGATAGTCAGGCTCGGCTGCTCAACAGATCTTGTGGTGATATCCTTATCAATGGATTGCAGGGCCGCTAGCCCGCTACGTAAGGATGTACTCATCCCCAAAGCAAAATCTGGATTTTTGATATAGTGTAAGGATGGGTTCGTGTTATAACTTGCGAGTGCTGCATGTACCTGGTCGGCCTGGTGTCCCAATACTACCATGCATGGTCGCGCCTGTGAGTTTAACACTGCCTCTACTACATGCGCAATAACCGGTTTGTTGCCTAGCGGGAGCAAAAGTTTGTGATAGCCCTGCTCCATTCGACTAGAACGCCCAGCAGCCAGAATAATGGCTGCGACCGATGGTTGTGTTCGCATAGCATCGTTGTCTCCCCTATCCTTCTCTCTCGTAGTAATTATACCTCTTTTAGCGATCTCTTGATGATATAATGTTTGCTGGCGTGTGTGTTGTGTATCTCCTGAGAGCATTCAGGCGTATATGTGCTCACGAGACAAGATTGATGCACTCTCACATGTATAATCAGGAGTATTATAAATGCTAGATACCAATATCTCTCAAGAACGTAGCGTGGAGGCGTTGGATGCTGAAACACTGGCGAAGTATGAACATCTACAAGCAATCCTACGCGATATGGGTTCCGTGCTGGTTGCCTATTCTGGTGGAGTCGATAGTGCACTGCTCTTAAAGGTGGCGCATAATGTCCTCGGTGAGCGGGCTCTGGGTGCTATCGCAGCCTCTCCGGCCTACGCTGATGAGGAGACGCGTGAGGCTATTGCGGTTGCTCAACAGATGCATGTGCCGCTGGTTACCCTGGTGACGCATGAGCTTGAAGATGAGCGTTATGTCAAAAATGACACGAATCGTTGCTATTTTTGCAAGACCGAACTGTTTACCGAGTTAGAGCCTCTAGCCCGGAAACATGGTATGCAACACATTGCTTATGGCATCAACAAGGATGATGAGGGCGATTTCCGTCCTGGTCAGCGTGCGGCTCGTGAGTTTAAGGTGCGTGGACCTTTACAAGAAGCCCTGATGGGTAAACGTGAGATTCGTGCTATCGCGCAGTTGCTGAATGTTCCTGTCTGGGATAAGCCTGCTATGGCCTGTTTCTCGTCGCGTATCCCCTATGGAAGCCGAGTAGATGTTGCTTCATTGCAGATGGTCTATAAAGCCGAGAAGTTGTTGCACGACCTGGGTTTCCACCAGTTGCGCGTACGCCATCATGATAAGGTTGCGCGTATCGAGGTTGAACGGGCTGAGATCTCGCGCCTGGTAGAGGAAGAGACGAGCCGTATTGTTACCGAAGGCCTGAAAGCGATCGGTTATACCTATGTAGCCGTTGACCTGATGGGATATCGTACGGGCAGTATGAACGAGAGCTTTTTCAAGAAGAAAAGCACCGTCAGCAAAGCACCTTCAACTGAGCAATAGTAGTACATACGACTTGAGCCTTGTTGCTCTCCTGGCGGTGAGCAGCAGGGTGTTGTATGTGTGAGATGGGTAGCGTGTGCTATAATCTAAGTACTATATAGTGTTCAAGATACACTCATAGACGTGCTCACTGTTAGCACAGTTATCAGCCTTCACGGAACAAGCAAAACAACAGGACAGGGAACATATGCCAGAGCGCACTATCTATCTCGATCATGCCGCCACAACGCCATTGGATGCACGCGTCCTCGATCGTATGATGCCATATCTAACCAGTGAGTATGGCAATGCCAGCAGTATATATACCATTGGTCGCCATGCGATGCAGGCGATTGATCGCTCACGCGAACAGGTCGCAGAGACGTTGCATTGTCGCCCCTCGGAGATTGCTTTTGTAGGATGTGGTTCCGAGAGCGATAACCTTGCGATTAAAGGGATGGCCTTTGCTTCACAGAAGAAAGGCAATCACATCATTACGTCCTCGATCGAACATCATGCAGTGCTGCATACCTGTCAGTATCTGGATCGCTTTGGCTTTCAAACGACGTATTTGCCGGTTGACGAGTATGGGATGGTAGACCCTGATGCGGTGGCGCGAGCGATTACCGATCAAACGATCCTTGTTTCGGTTATGTATGCAAATAACGAGGTAGGGACGATTGAGCCGATCGCTGAGATAGGGCGTATCTGTCGTGCGCGCAAGATCCCGTTTCATGTAGACGCAGTACAGGCTGGAGGGGCCTTACCGCTTGATGTCGCGGAACTGAAGGTCGACCTGCTCTCGCTCTCTGCGCATAAGTTTAATGGGCCGAAAGGAATGGGTATTCTCTACACTCGTCAGGGGATGCGCATCCTGCCTCAGTTACAGGGAGGATCACAGGAGCGTGGTCGCCGCGCTGGGACTGAGGATGTTGCAAGTATCGTCGGAGCCGCCGAGGCCTTACGTCTGGCGTATGAAGAGTTGCCAACTGCGGCACCACGAATTGCTTTGTTGCGTGATCGTTTGATTGAAGGGATCCTGGAGATTCCACGTACACGCCTGACAGGCCATCCTACACAGCGACTGGTTAATAATGCGAGCTTTGCTTTTGAAGGTGTCGAAGGTGAGTCGATTCTGCTTAACCTGGACATGCTAGGGATTGCAGCCTCGACTGGTTCGGCCTGCACCTCTGGTTCTGTGGAACCGTCGCATGTCCTGATAGCGCTGGGCCTCTCCTCCGATTGGTCGCATGGGAGCTTACGTTTGACGCTGGGTAAGAAGAATACGCAGGAAGATATCGATTACGTACTCTCTGTACTCCCTGGTATTGTTGAGAAGCTACGTGGTCTGGGCATATAAGTCAGTCTTCAATAGCGCTTGGCGAGTCGATGGCAAAAAGTGACGAGTTGTACATAGTGTTGTGCATCTCGTCTTTTTTTTAATTATGCACTCGTTTTTACTCATTGCCGAGTATGTTACTATTGAAAGAAGAGTTTATGAGACAGGGTCGTTATTTTGCTGCGAAGTAATATTATAACACCGGAGAGCAGGTACAGTAGGGCTTTTCATAACATACAAAGGGGCTAAAGGATGGATATGTTGAAGCGCGACGTGCTATCCCAACGAGTACGTCAGGTCAAACCTTCTGGAATTCGTAAGTTTTTTGACATTATCAATACCATGCCAAACGTTATCTCACTTGGTGTTGGTGAACCTGATTTTGTGACGCCAGAACATATACGGCAGGCTGGTGTGGCATCGATTCAGGCTGGACGAACACGCTATACATCGAATGCCGGCACGCTGGAATTGCGCGAAGAGATTGCCACGTTGTTACAGCGGCGTTACGGGTTAACCTATGATCCAGTCTCACAGATACTGGTAACTGTAGGTGTGAGCGAAGGCGTGGATGTAGCAATGCGTGCGGTGATCGATCCAGGCGACGAGGTGATCTCACCGGACCCGGGTTATGTGGCCTACGAGGCGGATATTATCTTTGCCGGTGGTGTCCCTGTGCCTGTGAAGACCTACGCTGAATACAATTTTGCTGTTCGTGCGGCTGAGATTGCTGCTGCGATCACCCCGCGCACCAAAGTTATCCTGTTAGGAAACCCCAACAATCCGACTGGTGCCGTGATCCCCAGAGAGGAACTGGAGGCGATTGCAAAGTTAGCTGTAGAGCATAACTTGATCGTCATCTCCGACGAAGTCTATAGCCGTCTTGTCTACAATACGGAGCATGTCTGTATCGCCACCTTCCCTGGTATGCAAGAGCGTACAATCTTACTGGATGGCTTCTCGAAGGCGTATGCGATGACAGGCTGGCGTGTTGGCTATGTAGCGGCATCGGCTGAGATCCTGGGTGCGATGATGAAGATCCATCAGTATACGATTATGTGCGCCGGTACTGCTCCTCAGGAAGCGGCATTGCAAGCTCTGCGCCATGGTGATGAGGACGTACAGCGTATGCATGATGAGTACCAGCATCGTGGTCACATGTTTGTTGAAGGCCTGAACCGTATCGGATTGGCGACCTGCGAGCCGCGTGGTGCATTCTATGCTTTCCCCAATATTACGAGTACCGGACTGTCTGATGAAGAATTTGCCGAACGGTTGCTTTTTGATGAAGAAGTTGCCGTTGTACCCGGTAGCGCTTTTGGCGAGGCTGGTACTGGTTATGTACGGGCCGCCTACTGTACAGCCTATGATCAATTAGAAGAGGCCCTGGTACGTATTGAGCGCTTTGTGCGTAAGCATACAAAATAGTAGTATGAGCGTAAACGCAGAGAGACGACTAATCCATACAGGATATTGACCGTCTCTCTGTGTTTTAGTTGAATGACCCTTTTATTCGGCGGAGACGGGTTCGAGGGATGTTCCAGCTCGATCACGTTTGAGCTCGAACAGATTGGGGGTCTGGAGTGCCCAGTGGAAATGATCCCACATCTCGCCGGCCTCTTCTCCTTGAGGAACGTCAATGATAACGGGACCATAGACACCGATATCTGAGCCATCCAGCGCGACTGTTGGTACTCCAAAGGCATGATAGCGCTGTACGGCCTCTTCATGGTCGCGCAGGACATCCTGTGCTGTGCTCTCGTCGGCCAGTGCTTCAGCGACGATCTCAGGACCGTAGCCAGCCTTTTGCGCAGCTGCTTCGACCCCAGCCCGATCTCTGATGCTCTCTTTCCGTCCATGCTGTGCGTTGCCCAGTTGAATGTAGAGTTTCTCAACAGCTTCGTTACCGTACTTGCGGCGGACGAGTGCTAGGGTACGTAATCCAGCCCAACCCATACCATTGACGTAATCTGCGTCTTTCCCTTCTGGACGATTTGCAATCTCAAGACTAAAGAAGCGCCAGGTAATGTCGATTGGACGTACCTTGCGAGCTTCACGTGCCCAGAGCGCTGTACGCCAGGCAAACGGGCAGAGCGGATCGAAGTGGAACTGAATGTGAGCAGGTTGTGTCTGTGTTGTACTCATTGTGAAAAATCCTTTGCCAGATAACATTCTGAATATTGTGATATTTTATTTTTTCACGCAAACAAGTACAGCATATGTTTTTGCCTGGAGCAATGTCAAGAATATTTGTCAGGAATGCAGAAAAAAGCAGGCAGATCAATGTTATAAATATTAACCTGCCTGCTATTTGTCTACTTACTGTTTACTACCTTAGCATTCGCTATGGCCGCAGCTATAGCACTTGCGGCAGCCTTCCTCGTAGACCATCGTATTACAACCACATTCTGGACACAGGTTACCGGTGACCCGTAACTGACTCAGGTTGACCGCCTCGTGATGATTATTGCTCACATCCTCGCTCTGCTTGTCTTCTGTGAAGTCGAGAGCGATACCTGGTGTCTCTGCCTCTTCTTCTTTAGCGGTCAGCGTCTCCAGATGGAGTTCGAGAGCCCGTGCTACTGCGTCAGGCAGCGAACGGACCTGCTGCGCACCGAAACCGACCGAGCGGCTACCACCGATACCACGTAACTGGTTCGTGATCTCCTGTGCACGATCCGTCGGCGAGAGAGGGCTGAGTAGTTGCAGATTAAGTGAGATCAAGCGACCCAGAGCCTCTGATAGCGCTGCGATATCGCTACCAGCCTTACCAACGTTGACGAAAAGCTCAAATGGACCCTCGCCATCGCTGTTGATGGTTACATTGATCTTCCCTTCAGGTGCATTGACCTGACGGGTATAGCCCTGGACGACCGGAGGACGCTGTTTGATACCCTGGTGGATCGAAGTGACAGGTGCGAACATTGGCACCACGGCCTCTTCTGCCACCTCTTCAATCTTGGACTCTACCTTCTTTTCATCCTCAACACGAGTGAGGACAGCATCCCGAGAGCCATCGCGATAATAGGTAACACCCTTACAGCCCATCTCATAAGCCAACCGATAAAGTGTTTGAACCTGCTCGACGGTATGATTGTTCGGAGCGTTGACCGTCTTACTGATACTTGAGTCGGTGTAACGCTGGATCATCCCCTGTACCCGTACATGCTCTTCTGGTGCGAGATCCTTCGAAGATACGAAGTAGGCTGGCGTCTGCTCGTTTGGATGCTGTTCGCGCCACTCTTGCAACAGTGGATGGTACATAATGTGCTCGCCTGTACGATCCCTACGGATCATCGCGAAGTCGTAGACTGGCTCGATACCAGAACTGACGCCCGCCAGCAGGCTTGTTGTACCGGTTGGAGCCTGCGTGAGCAAGACAGCATTACGTGTGCCATGCTTCTTGATCTTCTCCTGGATCGCTTTGGGTAGGCGTTTGATAAACTTACCCTGCATATATTTGTCGCGATCAAATTTGGGGAATGGACCCTTCTCTTCCGCATAATCCGTGGAAGCCTCATAGGCAGAGTTCCGGATCGTTGAGTAGATACGCTCGATAACTGGCAGTGACTCTTCACTTCCATAGGCGATCCCCATCTTGATCAATGCATCAGCCAGACCCATAGTACCCAGACCTGTACGGCGGGTTCCGAGCTGTGCCTCCTCGTTCTCCTTGATGAAGTATTCGGTTGAATCAACCACATTATCGAGGAAGCGCATTGCGACCTTACTGATCTGTGCCAGCCGCTCGTAGTCTAACTTTCCGTTGCTCACAAAGGCCGACAGATTAATCGCACCCAGGTTACAGACCCCCCATTCAGGAAGTCCCTGCTCACCACAAGGGTTCACGCAGCGGATATTCTCATAGTACCAGGTGTTTGACTCTTTATTGTAGCGATCCATAAAGACAAGACCGGGTTCGGCAGACTCCCAGGCTGAGGTACAGATCAGATCCCACAGTCCGCGTGCTCGAATCGTCTTCTTCACTTCACCTTGCCAGGTCAGGTTCCACTCAGCATCTTCTTTGACGGCTTGCATAAAGTCATCGGAGATACAGACTGAGAGGTTAGCATGCTCGATCTTACCTGATTGACGCTTCACCGTAATAAACTCTTCAATATCGGGATGCGTGTCATCGAGCATAAGCATTAATGCTCCTCTTCTGGAGCCACCTTGCTGAATAACGTCGCCGGTTGCAACGGAGTACAACTGAGCCCAGGAGCAAGGGCCAGAGGCTGTGCCATTGACAGTTTTAATGTATGAACCGCGTGGACGCAGCGTTGATAAATTGATGCCGACCCCACCACCACGAGCCATGATCTCAGTCATGACTTTTAGATTATCGAGGATACCCTGACGGCTATCTTCTGGGCTAGGAATAACAAAGCAGTTGTAGTAGGTTACCTGATGTCCGGTGCCAGCACCGGCCAGGATACGACCACCGGGCACAAACTGAAAATCGCTGAGAGCCTCGTAAAAGAGTGCCTCCCATTGCGCACGCTTCTCTTCAGTTTTCTCGACTGCTGCAATACCGCGAGCGACACGTTCCCAGACCTGCTCTGGATAGAACTCCAGGGCATTCCCATTAGGATCTTTAAGGGAATACCGATCCATAAATACTTTTTGGCGGATCCCTTCTAGCTGGGTCTGAGACTTTGGTGCAGTCTCTATGCTATCAGTAGTCGATGTGGTTGAGCTATTGGCTTGCTCTAACATCCTGGATTGCTCCTCTTTCTACAAAACTGTAAATAAAATCATTTTTGTTCAGTTAATTCTGCATTCAGGTATGAATGTATATTTTGTCTGGTTACTTCGTTAATTGCTTCCGTCACTAGTATACTCGCTACTGCCGCCAAAAACAATCCCCTGGACACAACATGTTGATTGAAACCTCATCCCTGACACAACATGTTGATATTGCGTACCGTATGTTATTATAAGACTACTAATAACGGTTAGCAAGGGGGCCTATGCGAGGGTACTGCCCCTTATCAGGTAGATCAACTCTACGTTAAAGAAAGATGGATCTATGCGTGCTGAGATTTTGTCTTGCGGTACTGAATTGCTATTAGGTCATATCACCGATACGAACGCCACTTATTTAGCACAGAACCTGTCTGTGCTCGGTATTGATCTCTACCATGTCTCGCAGGTAGGAGACAACCTTGAACGAATTGTTGAGTCACTACGACAAGGGTGGGAACGCTCACAATTGATCATTATGACAGGTGGCCTGGGTCCTACCGAGGATGACCTCTCGCGTGAGGCGATCAGTACTTTGCTTGGAGAGACAATGACCCTGGTGCCTGAGCTAGAGGCAAACCTGCGTGCTCGCTTTGCCCGTCAGGGGGCAACGATGCCAGAGCGCAACTTAAAGCAAGCCACATTGATCCCTTCGGCCCAGGCCCTGCCGAATCCTGAAGGAAGTGCTCCTGGTTGGTTTGTCGAGAAAGATGGTCGCATTATTGTTGCGATGCCCGGTGTGCCACGTGAGATGTACGTCATGTGGGAGCAGCAGGTGATACCGCGCCTGCAAAAGTATATTCAGGGTATTATTTTCACTCGTATCTTACGTGTCTATGGCCTGGGGGAATCGTCGGTCGAAGAACGACTGCAATCCTTGCTGAGCAGCACAAACCCAACCATTGCTACCTATGTCAAAAACGATGGCATCAACGTACGTATCACCGCTAAAGCTACCACAAAAGATGCTGCGGCGCAGCAGGTAGCTGAGATGGAGCAACGGGCACGTGCGTTGTTGGGTACGTATATCTTTGGTGTAGAAGACGATACCCTTGCTAGCGTCACTGGAAAAGCACTCCAGGCACGAGGGCAGACGCTGAGTGTCATGGAATCGCTGACTGGCGGCCTGCTTGCCAGCGCAATTACTGACTTCCAGAGTAGCTCCAAACATTTTATCGGTGGTATCGTGAGTTATAGTACTGAGCTCAAGATCCAGATGGGGGTGCCACGAGAAACAGTTGAGCGCTATGGTGTGATTAGTGCAGAGACTGCTGTCGCAATGGCCAGAGCTGTACGTGAACAATTGAAGACCGACTTTGGGATAGGTATTACTGGCGTTGCAGGTCCTGATAGACAAGAAGATAAGCCTGTTGGAACCGTGCATATAGCTGTTTGTGGTCCTGAGGGGGTTGTTACGGTGCTAGGTCCTGGTTGGCGTGGCAGACGAGCCGATAATAAGCGACATGCCGTACTGGCGGCACTGAACCTATTGCGGTATTATCTGGAGGGTACAGTAAAGCCTGAGTAGCAACGCTATGCTCAGGCTCATACGTAAAAGTATGATACAATTACAAGCACGATAATCATGAATAGATGCATCCTTTAACCTCCAGAATTGAGGCGCGACGTGTATAGCGATCCTAATGAGCCATCTCAGCGCGATGAGCAGAACCCCGTTGGATCTGAAGTTCGAAACTCTGAGTATACAGGGTATGCAGAATATGCACATCCTGATTACTACAAAGCCGAAGGGCCGACTCCTGAGTATGGTCAGAGCGAATCCTCTAGCGCTTTTCAGCGTGATCGCTATTATTCCGAGCATACCTGGCAGGAAGAATCGAATCCGAGTAAGGAGTCGACAGAACAGCAGGCAGCACATGAGGCGCAACAATCAGGTGGTATCCGTAAGAAGTTGGCGGGCATTGGTAGTGGCATTGTGGCGCTAGGAGTGTGGTTATTACAGTTTAAGAGCCTGGTCTTTTTCTTAAAGTTTGGTGTTGCCGGTTTTAGTGCGATCGTGTCGATATTCCTCTATTCGTTAATTTTTGGCTGGCCGTTTGCTATCGGGCTGGTCGCGATTCTCTTCTTACATGAGATGGGGCATGCTTTGGTAATGAGATTGAAAGGGATTCCGCTCGGTGGACTCATCTTTGTGCCAATGTTAGGTGCTGCCGTCACTATGCGTCAGATGCCACAGAGTGCTAAAGACGAGGCGGAGATTGGGATTGCAGGACCGATCGCAGGAGCTGTTGTGGCCTCCATTTGTCTCTGGTTGGCCTACCAGCACGCAGGATCGCTATGGGGACCGCTGGCCTACTTCGGCTTCTTTATTAATCTGTTCAACTTGATCCCAGTGGTACCCTTTGATGGTGGTCGTGTGCTGGCAGCAATCGACCGCAGGGCCTGGATTGTCGGCTTTGTTGCTTTATTGAGCTATCAAATATGGGAGTGGATACACGGGAACTTCAATTCGTTCCTGCTTATCTTTGTACTTATTGCCGCGACGCAACTGTGGACGCGCTCAAAGCCGAATGATATGAACGGGAAAGCATACTATGATGTGCCAATCTCGACGCGTATCTCGCTCACCGTTGCGTACTTCGGGCTTGCGGGGATCCTATTCCTGGGGATGACAGTGTCGCAGCATATCATGCCCGGCTTGCAGTAAAGACTATCGCTGTAGCGCGAGATGGCTGAAATGACAGAACAGAGGAGAGCCTTACTTTGAGGAAGCTCTCCTCTTTCTTGTGCCGATAACTTATTTGTCCTGCTCTATACGAACTTCGACGCCTGCGATCTCTTCTAATACCTTGAGGAGAGAGGTATAGTCGTCGCGTCCATAACCGGCTGCGCGTGCCATATCGTAGAGTTGGCGAGAGAGGGCCGTCATGGTAACGGGCATCTGATTCTCCGCTGCCATATCGAGGGCGAGCCCCAGGTCTTTGTGTAGCAGGTCGGTCATAAAACCGGGTTGGAAGCTGCCATTGAATGCGCGCATGGGGAACTGGTTGGCGAGCTGCCAGCTTGCGCCTGTACTGATACCGATGATCCTGGCCATCGTTTCGACATCCGCACCTGCCTTGACGCCAAGGACAAGCGCCTCGGCGGTTGCCGCAGTAATGGTGCCGACAAGCATATTATTGATCAGCTTGACAACCTCGCCAGAGCCGCTGGGGCCCACATAGATAACGCTTTCTTTCTTACCCATCGCCTCCAATACCGGGCGTACGCGCTCGAAGATCTCTTTTTCGCCACCGACCATGATGGTTAGTGTGCCATTGACTGCGCCCTGTGAACCACCACTGACGGGAGCATCGAGGAAGTGCGTATTGCGTTGGGCGGCACTCTCTGCGAGCTTGCGGCTAACAGATGGTGCAATGGTGCTCATATCGATAATAACAAGGTCTCTGCGTGCTCCTTCAAGGATGCCCTGTGAGCCGGTAACGACCTCTTCAACCTGGGGTGAGTTAGGGACCATTGTAATAACGACCTCAACGGCCATCGCCAGCGCGCGTGGTGAGGGAGCCAGTTTAGCACCCGCTTGCAAAACCTCCTGCACCTCTGGCTTCTCAGGATGGCGAGCAAAGATCGTTACATTATGGCCTGCCTTCAGCAAGTTTAGAGTCATTGGGCGACCCATGACGCCAATACCAATAAAACCTACCTTCATTGAGAGCTCTCCTGTCTTTTTGGCTATTCATTTATTGTAAAATCAATAGCTATTTGATATCTTTCTATAGCAAAACGTGTGTACTGCGCCACTGTGGCATTGGGTGCTCGATCGTGGGCGCTCCTTTGCTTACAGTTCGTCTGGTCCAGGGAGGCTAAGGATTTCAGCGACTACAGCACCGCCTTGTACAATAGATCCCTCCTCGTAGTGAATATGTTGGATGGTACCCGCGTAGGGTGCTGTTATTGTATGCTCCATCTTCATCGCTGCGAGAACCAGCAATACCTGGTGCGCTTCTACTATATCACCATCGTGGACATACACTTTGACGACGGTACCGGTCATCGGTGCTGAGAGCGTATTGCGCATGTCGCGCTGCGAATGTCCATACGCTGCGCTGTTGATATCGGGAGCCTGACGCGGCAGCAAGTGGTAATGTTGTCCATTGTATGCAATATCAATACCGTTTGCATCTGCCTGTACATGTGCACTACTATGGATGCCTGCCCTCTCTATAATCAGTAGACCATGCTGATAGCTCAGGCAGGTGATTGTCTGTATTGGCTCTCCATCGATGTGGATCTGCCAACGTGCTTGTTGTACGCGATCTTGTTGAATTGTAATAGTGTATGCTTGCTCATGATAGTAATAGGTCTGGTGATACGCCTCACCAATCGTGCGCCAGGGTCCAAGGCTCTGCCAGGGTGACTGTCTTTTGGTCTTGGATAGGGTTTGTGTATCCGCTTGACCTGGTTGCATGGTTGCCAGTGCTGCGAAGATCAGTACTTCGTCAGGGAGAATTGTCGTCTGTAGAGTTGTTGTAAGCTTGTGCTGCTCAAGAAAGTTCGTGTAGGTCTCACCTTCCTGAAAGGCGGGATGCTGGCTGATGGCGCTGAGCAATGGCAAGTTCGTTGTGACGCCGAAGATGGCGCTATGTGAGAGGGTCTGGCGCAGACGAGCGATGCTGGCTGTGCGATCTTCTCCGTAGACGATTAACTTGGCAAGCATTGGATCATAGTATTGAGTGACCTCGTCACCTGCTACGACTCCACTATCCAGACGTACGCCTGGCGTAGATGGGATAGCGAACGTCGTAATAGTGCCGGTTGATGGCAGATACTGGTGGGCAGGATCTTCAGCATAGATACGAACCTCAATCGCATGCCCGCGTGGCTGTAGCTCTGCTTGTTGTAAGGTAAGTGGCTCGCCTGCTGCGATCAAGAGTTGTTGGCGAACGAGATCAAGACCGGTAATAAGTTCGGTTACGGGATGCTCAACCTGGAGGCGGGTATTCATTTCGAGGAAATAGAAGTTTCGCTCCTGGTCGACGATAAACTCTATCGTTCCCGCGTTGACGTATTCTGCTGCTTTGGCAATAGCGATGGCTGCCTGTCCCATCTGTGCGCGCAGATCAGGTGTGAGCGTGGTTGATGGGCTCTCCTCCAGGATTTTCTGGTGGCGGCGTTGGATTGAGCATTCACGTTCATTGAGATGGACAATGTTGCCGTGCTGGTCGGCGAGGACCTGGATCTCGATGTGGCGAGGCTGTTGTAGATAGCGTTCAAGGAAGACTTCATCATTGCCAAAGGCAGCCCTGGCCTCACGTTGTGCTCCGGCAAGTTGTTCGTAGAAGGTATCTTCCGTTGTAACGATGCGCATCCCCTTGCCGCCGCCACCTGCGGAGGCTTTGATCAGTAATGGGAAGCCAATCGAGTGAGCTTTCTGATAGAGGATCTCCTTGTCCTGCTGTTCACCGTCATAGCCAGGAACGATAGGTGCACCGACCTTGCGTGCCAGTTGTTTGGCCGCAATCTTTGAACCCATCAGGCGGATCGCCGTTGCTGATGGGCCGATAAAGACCAGTCCTGCCTGTTCACATGCTTCTGCGAAGGCTGCATTCTCGGAGAGAAAACCATAACCAGGGTGAACCGCTTCGGCTCCGCTCTGCTGGGCAACTGCTATGATGGCTGGGATATGAAGATAGCTCTCCTGAGCAGGTGCTGGCCCGATCTTATACGCCTCGTCTGCTGTATAGACATGGAGCGCATGGGTATCTGCCGCCGAGTAGACCGCAACGCTGCGAATACCCATCTCACGGCAGGTTGTTATAATACGTACCGCGATCTCGCCGCGGTTAGCGATTAAGATTTTTTTGAACATAGTGCCTCTTTGCGCATGAAGAAGAGCGTGATGCTATTATGAGCGTTGCCAGCGTGGTGGGCGTTTCTCCAGAAAGGCCCCCAGACCCTCCTGACCTTCCGCACTGACACGTGTTTGAGCATTGACGATGGCGGTATGATGACGCGCCTGCTCATCGGGCATCGCTCCGACCTGTAATGCCAGAGCCTTACTGGTCCGAATCGCCCGTGGACCTGCGCCCAGTAACTCGTGAATGGCTTTCTGGACAGCATCGTCGAGATAGTCATCGGAGACGGTAGAGTGGACAAGCCCGATCGCCTGTGCGCGTGACGCACTAAAACGTTCGCCTGTGACGAAGAGCATACGGGCATTCGTTTCGCCAATTTTACGTAATGCATAAGGTGAGATAACAGCAGGGACGATGCCGAGCTTGACTTCGCTAAACGCAAAGCGTGCGCTCTCTGCTGCGATCACGATGTCGCAGACCGAGACCAGTCCGACTCCACCCCCCAGTGCATGACCCTGGACGCGTCCAATGACTGGACAGGGAAAGTGATTGATTGTACGTAACATATCTGCCAGGCGTAGCGCGTCGTTATAGTTCTCCTCTTCAGTATATTGAGTGGCCTCGCGCATCATCGCGATATCTGCCCCTGCACAGAATATCTGGCCCTCGCTGGTCAATACCACTGCGTGTAGCCGTTCATCGATGGCAAGCTCAGTAAAGGCTGCTGTAAGTTCATCGATCAGGACTGTATTTAATGCATTGCGTACGGCTGGTCGCCTGATAGTAACAGTAGCGATCCGGTCCTGGTGGCTGCTTTGCACCGTAAGATGGATATATTGTGAATGCGATGAAAGTGTCATCTTTTTGCTCATCTTCTTTCGCGGAACGGCGCAAGGCCTTTCCCACTGATTCCCTATACTGGTAACGCCTATCTAGCTATAGTGGCATAGAGGGATACAGAATCGATAACTCTGTTACATGCGAAAGACACCAAAAGGCGTCTCTGGCATCGGTGCATTGAGGGCGGCGGCGATGCCCAGACCCAGGATGGTACGCGTGTCGCGTGGATCTATAATGCCATCGTCCCATAGGCGAGCCGTACTATAATAAGGATTGCCTTCTGCCTCGTATTTGTCGAGGATAGGCTGCATAAAGACAGTCTCTTCCTCGGGGCTGAGTGACCGACCCTTTGCCGCTAATCCATCTTTACGAATGGTGGTCAGGACCGTCGCGGCCTGCTGTCCACCCATAACCGAGATGCGCGCATTCGGCCACATCCAGAGTTGACGTGGTGAATAGGCACGACCACACATACCGTAGTTGCCCGCGCCAAACGAGCCACCAATGATAACCGTAAAGCGTGGCACCGGAGCGTTCGCGACCGCCATTACCATCTTCGCCCCATCCTTCGCAATCCCTCCGTTCTCATACTGTCGACCAACCATAAAGCCTGCGATATTTTGGAGAAAGATCAGTGGCGTTTGGCGTTGCGCACAGAGCTCGATAAAATGCGTAGCCTTGAGTGCGCTCTCAGAGAAGAGGATACCGTTGTTCGCGATGATACCCACAGGAAAGCCCATCAGGCGAGCAAAGCCACACACCAGCGTTGTGCCATAAAGTGCTTTGAACTCATGGAAATCGCTACCATCAACCAGTCGTGCAATGATCTCGCGTACATCATAACTCTTCTTACCATCTTGCGGAACAATACCGAGCAGGTCGTTGGAATCGTAGAGTGGTGGCTCAGGTGAGTGAATATCCCAGGGGATATATTTTCTTCTATGAAGATGTGTGACGATACTACGACAGATAGCGAGTGCATGCTCATCGTTGACCGCCAGGTGATCGGTTACACCTGAGATCCGGCTATGAACATCAGCGCCACCAAGCTCCTCAGCCGTTACCTCTTCGCCGGTCGCTGCTTTGACCAGTGGAGGACCACCCAGAAAGATGGTACCATTGCCCTGCACGATAATCGTCTCATCGCTCATCGCAGGCACATACGCACCGCCTGCTGTACAGGAACCCATCACAACCGCGATCTGCGGGATACGCTGGCTCGACATACGCGCTTGATTGTAGAAGATGCGTCCGAAGTGCTCGCGGTCTGGGAAGACCTCAGCCTGTAGTGGAAGGAATGCGCCACCGGAATCGACCAGATAGATGCAGGGGAGATGGTTCTCTTCTGCAACCTCCTGCGCACGCAGATGTTTTTTAACGGTGAGTGGATAGTATGAGCCACCTTTAACAGTAGCGTCATTCGCAATGATGACACATTCCTGTCCTTCTACTACACCTATGCCCGTAACAATACCGGCTGCCGGGGCCTCTCCATCGTACATATCCCAGGCGGCGAGGGGACTAAACTCAAGAAAAGGGGTAGCGGGATCACAGAGCATCTGAATACGCTCTCGTGCTAGCAATTTGTCGCGCTTACGATGACGCGCGATAGCCTCCTCACCCCCGCCTTGCTGTACCTGTTGTACACGGCTTTGCAATTCAGTGATAAGCTGCTGAAAATACGTCGTATTGGTTGTAAACTCGGGTGAATGTCGATCTATGTGTGACTCAATGCGGGCCATATCTAAACATATCCTCTCAACGATGATGGACGCGATCTGGTCGTGTTGCTACCAAACAATCGCACAACTTTGTGTGATTAGATAATACTGTGCTCGAACGGCTTGCGAGGCTCCTTACCGGGGATTACAAGTGGTGTTCTCTTATGTTGACAGAAAGGACCCCTTTCGTGTATTATACACGAGTAAAAATAGAGAAACAAGCTTTTCTCACTGGCGTGTAAAGGCATAGAGTGCTGAAAAGCAGGTTGTTTTATTCTACTTTTGTTCTCTTCAGCATATGTATTCCTGAATATGTGTAGCACTCGCTGCCATAGGATACGTAGAATTCAAAATATTACAAAAAGGGTTTGTCATACAAACTATGAAAACATATGCGACCGTTGTCCTTGCCGCAGGTAAAGGTACACGGATGCGTTCAACATTGTCGAAGCTCCTCCATCCATTGGCCGGCCAGCCACTACTGGCGCATGTACTGAAATCTGTTGCTGAGATCCCCTCGACTACGGCTTTTGCTCCTTATCGTGAGCAAATTTCAACACAGCGTCCTATTGTGGTCCTTGGTCATGAGTCCGAACAGATCCTCTCTGCCTTTGGCGATCGCTGCCAGTATGCCATGCAGCACGAGCAGTTGGGCACGGGCCACGCGGTCCTGGCTGCGCAGACAGTTGTTGATGCACTCGATCCTTTGCCAGAGACTGTACTGGTCTGTTATGGTGATACGCCGCTGGTTCGCAGCGAGATGCTGGGTCGGGTCCTGGCTGAGCATCTGCAGCAACGAGCCACCGTGACGTTTCTTACTGCCGATGCTGAGCCTACGACCGATTATGGGCGTGTGGTACGCGATGGGCAGGGGCGTGTGCGTGAGATTGTCGAGGTCAAGCGTGCGACATCGGAGCAGTTGCAGATTCGCGAAGTGAACTCGGGTGTGTATTGCTTTGAGCGCAGTTGGCTCTGGTCTACGTTGCAGGCGTTGCCACGCAATGCAGCGGGCGAGTATTATTTGACTGATCTAATCGCGATCGCTTGCACACAAGAGTTGACAATAGCGACGGTGAAGGGTTCGCTCGACGAATCATTGGGTGTTAACAACCGTGTGCAGTTGGCAGATGCGGAGCAGATCCTGCGTCGTCGTATTCTGGAACGGCATATGTATGCTGGCGTCACGATCATCGATCCGGCAACGACCTACATCGATGAAGAGGTACAGATTGGTACAGATACCGTGATCCTGCCCGGTACAATGTTATCTGGTAAGACCACAATCGGTTCCTGGTGTCGCATCGGTCCAGGGACAACCATCGAGCAATCTACCCTCGGTGATCGTTGTATCATCAAGAACTCTGCACTTGAGGGAGCCTTGCTGGAAGATGATGTTCGTATGGGACCTTTCTCACATTGTCGACCGGGTGCGCATCTGGCGCGTGGTGTACGTATGGGTAACTTTGGTGAGGTCAAAAACTCGTATGTTGGTGAGGATGCGGATGTGCATCACTTCAGTTATCTGGGTGATGCTACAGTCGGTGCTCGCACCAATATCGCTGCTGGCACAATTACCTCCAATTACGATGGTGTGACGAAACAAAAATACCGTACAACCATTGGCGCTGATGCTTTTATCGGTTGTGATACCATCCTGGTGGCTCCAGTAACCGTTGGAGATAAAGCGATGACCGGTGCTGGCGCTGTCGTCACGAAAGATGTTTCTGCGAGTACGCTTGTCGTTGGTGTGCCTGCGCGGTTTCAGCGCTCGTTAGCATCGGCAGAGACTGTGGATGGTGCTGAAGAGGCTGCTCGTGAAAAGAGTGCTGAGCAGAAGAGTGTACAACCTGTAATCACTGATAGTGTGCCTGACGAAGGCCAATAAGGAATAGGTGTAAATATGGACGGCCCTGGCTTATCGAGCTTAGCCGCCACTATTGATTTTCATGTTTCGCAATTTGATGCGCAGGCGTGGCTACAACTTATAATAATGGTTGTAGCCTTCGTCCTTTGTGCATTGGCCTCTGCTGCCGAAACATCGTTTACGTCCGTAAATCGTATCAAGTTAAAAAACCTGGTCGAGGAGGGCGATCAGCAGGCGTTCAAGATTGAGAACTTGCTGGTTGAAGCTAATGTTTTTTTATCGACGATTTTGATCGTCAACAGTGTTGCGGTGGTGGTTGCCTCTAGCATGGCCACGGTATTGACGCTACGCTTTTTCTCCGCATCCTTTGGTGAATTTATCTCTTCTATCCTTACCTCTATCTTTGTCCTGATCTTTTGTGAGATCTCGCCCAAAACGGCTGCGCTACAGAATCCGCTGCGTTGGGCGCGTTTTTTCATTGGACCAGTACGAGGGGCTGCCTGGTTATTACGACCAGTCGTCTGGGTATTGAATAATATAACCTCAATCCTCGTGCGTGTGTTTGGTGGTCATATGAAGCATCTTGGCCCCTTCATTACTGAAGATGAGCTACGTCTACTGGTAACGGTCAGTGAAGAAGAGGGCGTGCTGGAAGAGGAAGAGACGGAGATGATCCGTAGCATCTTCGAGTTTGCTGATACAACGGTGCGTGAGGTGATGGTCCCACGTATCGATATGGTAACCTTATCGAGTGTCACCACGGTCAATCAAGCTGTCGATCTGGCAATACAGGGTGGATTTTCGCGTATCCCGGTCTATGAGGATGCAGTCGGCATTGATGAGATTTTAGGTATTCTCTACACCAAGGATATGCTCCGGCAGTTGCGTGAGCAACACGGCGACCGACCAGTGCGCGAACTGGTACGACCGGCTTACTGTGTACCAGAGACGAAGAAATTGGATGACCTGTTGCGTGAGATTCGTCAGACGCGAACGCATATGGCGATGGTGATCGACGAGTACGGTTCGGTAGCTGGTCTTGTGACGATCGAAGATCTTATGGAAGAGATCGTTGGTGATATTCAAGACGAATATGACCATGAAGAGCTGCTTTATGAGCGTGTCAACGAAGATGAGTATATTTTCGATGCCAAGGTAAGTATCTATGAATTCAATGAGTTGATGCATATGAACCTGGACGACAGGGATTATGAGACGCTGGGTGGTTTTGTCTATGCGCAATTAGATAAAATTCCAGGCGTAGGAGATACCATCTCGTTTGAGGATCTTATGTTTACGGTACTGGCAACGCGCGGGCGTCGTATCCTCAAGATCCGTGTCGAGCGCAAGCATGAAGAGAAGGGCCTTGTCGAAGGGGCGGTTGAACTGCTCTTGCTCCCTTCGCCAGAGGAGCGAGAACATGCAGCAGATGAAAAGCACAGGCAGGATACCGATGATCGCGCGGACAAATCTCCGCGTGTACGATCTAAGGGCGCGTGAGGACGTGGAGGACGTGGAGGACGTGAGGATAGAGATCTGTAGCGTACCGCGTATATCCGTATAATGACGCTTTCTGGTAGTATCAAAAGGCGGGTAACAAACCCGCCTTTGTGTTTTCTGAAAGGAATATCGACGATGAGTTCCTCTTTTGATAACGTACCGGCCGCAGTACGGATCGTTGAGGTTGGTCCTCGCGATGGTTTGCAAAACGAGAAGGTTGCTATCCCGACTCCTCAAAAGATTCAATTTGTTCAGATGTTAGCGTCGGCCGGCCTGCCAGTGGTTGAGGTCACTTCGTTTGTAAGTCCACGCGCAATCCCCCAATTGAGCGATGCTGATACCGTCATGTCTAACATCACTCGTCTTCCCGGGACTGCTTACCCTGTACTGATCCCCAATATCAAAGGAATGCAACGTGCGCTGGCTACTGGTGTACGCTCGATCGCTGTCTTTACTGCCGCCAGTGAAAGCTTTGCGCGTCACAACATTAATGCTTCAATCGCGGAGAGCCTGGCAAACTTTCGACCTGTAGTAGCCCTGGCGCAACAAGAAGATATCCCTGTACGTGGCTACATCTCGACCGTCTTTGGCTGTCCCTATGAGGGAGCCGTAGATCCGCAACGCGTGGTTGCGGTGGCGCAGGAGTTGCTTGCTATGGGCGTGCAAGAGCTATCGCTGGGTGATACGATTGGAGTGGCGACGCCCAGGCAGGTAGAGAACGTATTAGATATCGTGCTCGCAGCGAACGACATTACCCGTGAGATCGTAGGTGTTCACTTTCATGATACACGAGGCACGGCGCTAGCAAATGTCCTGATCTCTTTGCAGATGGGAATTACTACTATTGACGCCGCCGCCGGTGGCCTCGGCGGTTGTCCATATGCACCTGGCGCATCTGGTAACCTGGCGACCGAAGATCTGCTCTACATGCTGCACGGTATGGGGATTCAGACTGGCGTAGATCTGGAAAAGGTAGTAGCCGCAACACGCTATATCGCTGCCTATCTTGGTCACACTCCTACTGGCAAATATTATCAAGCGGCTGTTAGTTCGCGTTAGGAGCCTGAAAGCCTGCTCTATGGAAGAACAAGTCCAATAGTGTTGCAAAACACTATTGGACTCAGGTTGTGAATTGATGTAGCGCTATTTGGACAGGTATTCAAGACCGGCTTTTAATTGCAGGTCACCACTGTTGAGAATCTGTTGCAGCGTCATTTTGCGCTGAGCTTCGTCGTTAGGTGAGAGGATTGGAGCGGTTGGCGATTGTTTGACCTCGATATTGGGATGGACGCCGCCGTTAGGATTTGTCGCATCTTTACGGATAAAGTGTCCGTCGGGTGTGAGCCATTCCTGGGTTCCGATAAGCAGTGCTGAGCCATCGGCGAGGTTGAATTGTTGAAGGACGGTACCGGTGCCAAAGGTTGTCTCACCGATCAGGGTTGCCCGGTTATTCTCCTTGAGTGCACCTGCTACGATCTCTGCTGCACTGGCTGAGTTACCATCGACCAGGACAACCATCTTAGAGGTGGTATCAATTGCGTTGCCTGTGACCGGTTGCGGTGTGCGATTGCCACTACTATCCTGCTGGAGCAGGACATTGCCTTTTTTGACGAAGAGGCTTGTAAGATTAATCGCTTCGTTGAGATAGCCACCAGAGTTACCACGTAGATCGAGCACAATCTTTGTGGCCCCTTCACGCTTAGCTTGTAGTAGTTGTGTTTTGACCTGGTCGGTAATACCATTTGCGAACTGGATTACCTGAATGTGTACGGTATGATCCTCAGGAATATAGTAGGAATAGACGTTAGGTACGTCGATCTGTGCGCGTACTAGTTTGAAGACACGTGTCTGTGACTCTCCAGGTCGTTGGATGGTGATATCAACGCTCGTCCCCTCTTTGCCCTGGATCAGAGTACTGACAGCTGTTACATCTTTGCCAACAACGTTGGTTCCGTTGACCGCAACAATCACATCATTGGGTTTAAGACCGGCTTTAGCAGCGGGAGAATTAGGGATAGGCGCGGTTACGATAAGCTTTTTCGTGGTCGTATCCTGGTGAAGATAGATGCCGACGCCGGTAAATGTTCCACTCAGTTGCTGATTCTCATTCTGTACGGTCTGAGCATCCATAAAGCGGGTATGACCGGTATCGCCTAGCGACTGTACCATAGCATTGATTGCGGCGTACGACATTTTTTGATAATTAACGTCTTTACGATCGACATAGTTTTGATCAATCTGGTTCCAGGCCTGTTGAAAGAGCTGTGAATACTCGCGCGATTGACTGCTCTGTGTAATAAAGGAGCCACCGAAATATTCATGCCCAAACCAGCCTCCCAGAAATGCTGCGATGACAAGAGCGATGATCCCAAAGGTCTTCACCATCGAACGGCGCAGCGAGGTGGCTGTCCCTCTGGTAGATGTTTGCATATCCTGGCTAAAATGTTGTTGTTGCTTCTCGTCAGGTGACGGAAGAAATGGATACTGATCAAAATCATGCTGTGGAGCTTGCCCTGCATTTGATTGATCATGTGGTGGCTGGTTTTCATACCAGCGAGGATCATCGTATCTACTCACCTGGTTATACTCTCCCTGTCTTAATTGCTTTTGCACTTATCTTAGTTAGCCATCTCTGAAAAGTCAAATACTGTGCATTTTCTTGAAATGGGTGGGCACTGGTCTGGTAATAGCAATGTTCGCACTCAATGCGTACGTAGTTAGTACTCAACCAATACATATTCTATACGTATGTATTGGCAAGTGTGTGATAAATACGCGACATTGGGCACAAAAAAGGGGATAGAGTTCACGTGAACTCTATCCCCTTTTTTGTTTGTAACTGCAGAGCATTCTACTATAAACGAACACCCTATGGGATCTGTTCATTGTAGCATTTAGCATAGTGATCCGTAGTGACTACGACTTCTGTGTGGGTTGTGTGGGTGCCTCTACTGGAGCAACAACCGGAGTATCGACTGATGACTCTACCGGCTCTGCCTCTGCTGTCGCAACCGAATTCGCCGAAGCTACCGACTCTTCAGCATCTGCAACCTGTTCTGTCTGAGAACTCTTGTTTTTGCCGATAGGAACTTGTTTCTTCGGTGGTTCCCAGCCTGGAGCGCGGGAGACAATCATCGACATCATGCGACCTTCCATAACAGGTGAGCGCTCGATAGTTGCCATGCCTTTAAGCTCGTCTGCGATACCATCCAGTAGTTTGCGACCAATATCAGGATGGCGCATGTCTGGTCCACGGAACTGCACACTGACACGCACTTTGTCACCATCAGCCAGAAATTCCTGAATCTTACGCGTCTTCACTTCTACATCATGGTCATCAGTACGCGGACGCATGCGAATCTCTTTGAGAGTGATGGTCTTCTGGTTTTTGCGTGCCTCATTCTCTTTTTTAGCCTGCTCATATTTAAAGCGACCGTAGTCCATCAGCTTGCAGACTGGTGGATTGGCGTTAGGCGATACCTCTACCAGATCTAAATTCTTGTCACGAGCAATATCCAATGCTCGCATGGGAGGCATCACTCCCATCATTTCGCCATTTTCGTCGATTAAGCGAACTTCACGTGCCCGAATGCGTTCGTTGACACGCGTCTCTCGTGCGCGGTCGTTGTTCCCCCGAAAATCCCTATTAATAGAACTTTTCTCCTCTTCTGAACTAGGTAAGACACTGGCTTTACCACTGATACGAATAATCTGCATCTACAGTTTCGCCCAACCATGGACAATACCGTGTATGCGGTTCGTAGCTATAAACGGACGCTACAAGTATACTACGTACCGAGCTTGTTTGCAAGTGGACGCTCAGACTGCTTGAGCCATGCTGTCAGGCGCTTTTAAGGCATTTTAAAGTAGAGCTTTGACAGTCTTTCATGCTAATACAAAAACATTTTACTTTTTCATTTTATTTCTGATCGACAGCGTTAGCGCAAACAAAGTCAGCCACTATGTAGAGACTGCCATTGGTGGCTATTGCTTTTTAAGGAGAAAAAAAGGTGAGCCGAAGAGTAGTAGAAGGCAATAATTTATGGTATACTTGCACTACAAAAGAAATAGAGCATATACTGACATCTTTCTACGTAGTGGAATAGCTTGGCATAACAGATCCTCTCACTGACAGGCTTAATACAAGGAGGCTCCGCTATGAGCGGCAGTGTGGTCACTGATCATACCTGGTCTTTTGCTTCTGTGCCTGCGTTATTTCGTTTCTCTCCTCGTCCCAATCAAGCGCACCAGATTCATTGGCGGGCCTGGGGTAGTGCTGCGTTTGCTGAGGCTATGCAGCAAGATAAACCTATCTTTCTTGTTATCTCTACAGCCTGGTCAGAGGCGTCACATCTGTTAGATGAGAAGACGCTTTCTGAGCCCAGTGTCATCGCTATTGTGAATGCTGATTTCCTACCTGTGCGTGTAGATGCGGATCTGCGACCGGATGTTAATCAACGCTACAACCAGAATGGTTGGCCCAGCATTGTACTACTCTCGGCGGAAGGTGAAGTGCTGTGGGGTGGTATCTATACGTCTCCGCAAAAGTTGCTTTATTGTCTTGGACATATGCGCCGCTATTATAGTGAGCATCGGCAGGATATTGCTGAGCAGGCACATCACTTGCTGGCTCAACGGCTGGAGAGTGCGTCTCCTGCAGCTACAAAACATCCCCTTACCACTACTGAACGATTAACGCTGCTGGATATTCCTCGTTCAACTGAGCAGGTGCTACGGGATCTTTATGATTCTGAGCATGGTGGTTTTACGCTACATCCTACCCTCAAGTTTCCGCATCCAGAGGCGCTTGAAGTATTATTGCATGCACATACACCAGAGGCGTTGCAGATGGTCTGCTATTCGTTGGCGCAGATGCGTGATGGTGGGCTCTGGGATGTTGAGGGTGGTGGCTTCTTCCATTATGCAACCTCTGAAGATTGGAGTTTGCCGCATACCGCGAAGATGCTGGATGAGAACGCTGCTCTCTTACGTGTGATAGCCATGCTAGCTGCACAGACACAGGATCAACAGTGGTTCGCTCTGGCACGCCAACTTATCCAATCGATCCAACAGATCTTCTGGCAATCGAAGACTGGTGCTTTTAGTGGCAGCCAATGTGCTGATGAGGGCTATTATGAACCCGGTCAATACTCGCGTGCTTCGCGGGTTGCTCCACCGGTGGATGAAGCGATCTATACAGCGTGGAATGCACGTGCGATCTCTGCCTATCTGCTCTCAGCTACTGTACTGGATGATGCACAGGTTGGCATGGTTGCTTTAGAGGCTCTGGATTATCTGTGTACAAACCTGACACATCCTCAGGGTGGAATGTTCCATGTTGCGCAAGGTGAACACGTTGCGCTACCGGGACAGTTAGCGGATCAGGTCTGGATGACACAGGCGCTGCTGGATGGCTATGCGTTTTCTAGTCGGGAACGCTACCTGAACGCAGCAATTGCTGTAATGCACTATACTCTGCATGTACTCTTCGATACACAGTCAGGACTCTTTTATGATGCCCCGGATGATCCAATGGCTCTCGGACGGTTGGTGATCCGTGAGCAACCGTTGATCGAGAATGCCCTTGCAGCCAGTTGCTTGCTGCGTATGGCGGCATATAGTAAACGGCAAAGCCTGCGCGATACCGGTCTGCATATACTTGTTCATTGCCGAGAAATGTATCGTCGTACAGGTATTCAAGGAGCTACCTATGCCAGTATTGTTGTACAAGCTATTGCACAACAATGGGTGTAGTCTGACTCTAATAGTATGTATAATTATACTGGTCTATATTTCCTGCTTATTATTTGAAAGGATTCTTATGGATAATTCTCAACGTATTGATCCACCTCTTGTTGGTTCCGAGCGAGAGCTACTTACCGCTTTCCTTGATTATCATCGTCAGACACTCTTATGGAAGATCGAAGGCTTAAACGATACAGATCTGCGACGTAGCATGACGCCCACTGGACTGTCATTGCTGGGTCTCATCAAGCATCTGGCATATGTTGAGCGTGGCTGGTTTCAAAATGAGTTCGCGGGCGAGGATGTTTCTTTTCCCTGGACCGATGATGATCCCGATGCCGATTTTCGTATCGAGCCAGATGAGACTACTGAGCAGATCCTTACTCTCTATAAGGCAGAAGTAGAACGCTCGCGCGAGATTACCGCTGCGGCCTCCTTTGACGATATCGCCCGTGGACCAAGACCAAGGCGTAAGCCTTCGCTACGCTGGATCATCATTCATATGATCGAGGAGACTGCTCGACATAATGGACACGTTGATCTGATGCGCGAAGCGATCGATGGACAGACTGGCGAGTAGTTCTTATTCTCATAAAAAAAGCGTTGTGGACCATCAATAGGCCCACAACGCTTTTTGTCCGTTTAGAGGCTATTTACTTTGATCGTGCGTGCTTTCGCATGCTCTGCCTTTGGCAGTTGGAGCGTCAGGATACCATTACTGTAGTGCGCCTCGACGCGCTCGGCGTTGATAGGAGCGGGTAAGGTGAAGGACTGCTGATATTTACTGGGCTGGAAGCCGTGCCAGTGCATAGTTGCGCCTTCTGGTATCTGAACTTTGACCTCCCATTTCAGGTAGACAACCTCTTGCTGTACCGTGATCTCGACATCTTCTGGTTGTGTGCCTGGCATTGGGAGCTGTAGCGTATAGCCGTCGCTGGTCTCAAACAGATTCGCAGCATAGCCCCGGTTGTTCAGGACGTTTGAGTGACGAGGATTGATGATGCTTTCCTCAAACAGATGATCCATTGCCTCACGCAGTGATACCATCTCGTTCAACGGGTTGTAGCGGTTAATATTCGCCATGATGATGACTCCTTTTTTCAATCTTTTTTCCTGCTTTATCGTAAAGTGACTGTATTTAGGTTGTAGTGTGAGAGGGTAGGTCGTACTCTCTCACTTGCTTTATCCGATCCTGTTAGATCGTTTTTGTCTCTGGCATTACTATAGCGCAGTTTGTATTAGAGGCGCGTAAGAGAAGTGCTAGAGGAATGATAGTAAAGCATAAGAGAAGTGTTAGAAACCTTGATAGCACCTCTATCAGGTCTTCTGATCTCGACGGCTCTCTTATCTTCTGCTACAATGCCCATAAACGGGGGGCGTGGAATAGCACAAGCCCTCCCTGAACGCATGTACATTTGGGAGGATTCGCGAGTGGCGCTCAAACAGCAACCGACAAAAAAAGAGATTGACTATTTACTAAAGCGCGGTGTTGCGCAGGTTGAAAAGGAGCCTGAGCTGCGGCGACTGCTGCTTGAAGGCAATAAAGGCGAGCCATTACGTATCAAACTGGGCGTTGATCCAACGCATTTTGATCTGACCATCGGACACGCCGTGGTCTTTCGTAAGCTACGCGAGTTCCAGCGTATGGGTCATAAGGCTGTCGTGGTTATTGGTGACTGGACAGCACGTCTGGGTGATCCTAGCGGTCGACAGGAGGCGCGTAAGGCGTTGACTGCGGAGCAAGTGAAAACGAACGCAGCGACCTATCTGGATCAGTTCTTCAGGATTGTTGATCCTACGCAGACCGAGGTTCGCTATCAGACCGAGTGGTTCGATCAGTTTAACCTTGGCGACGCTATCAAGTTGCTGAGTTATAAGACGGTAGCTCAAATGCTTGAGCGGGACGATTTCTCGAAACGTTATCGCAGCGGTGTTGAGATCTCGCTGGCAGAGTTTATGTATCCCTTACTCCAGGGCTATGACTCGGTCGCGTTACACTCTGATGTTGAGCTTGGTGGGACTGACCAGACCTTTAACCTGCTGGTGGGTCGCGAGTTGCAGCCAATCTTTGGTCAGGCACCCCAACAGATCCTGACAATGAATCTTATCGTCGGCCTGGATGGTGTGAAGAAGATGGGTAAGTCGCTGGATAACTATATTGCGATAACTGCTCCGGCTAACGATATGTTTGGGAAACTGATGTCGCTGCCTGATCCAACGATGCGTACGTACTTTGAAGCTCTGACTGGTGTTGAGGATGAAGAGTTAGATGAGTTTGAGCGCAAGATGGCCGACGGGACACTGAATCCTCGTGACGTCAAACTGCGTATGGCGCGTGAGATCGTAACCGAGTTTCATAACGCTGCAGCCGCTCAGGAGGGTGAAGAGGCTTTTATTCGCCAGTTCTCTGAGCGCAAATTGCCAACCGATATTCCGGACTACCAGCTAAGCGCACCGACCAATATCGTTGAGCTACTGGTCGCAGCAAAACTACGGAACAGCAACAATGAGGCCCGTACCCTCATTAAGCAGGGTGGCGTAACACTCTTTGGGCCTGACGATAGCGAAGGCGAGCGCATTACCGACCCGAACTATACAGTGGCCGTTACTGCTAATGCGGTTCTGAAAGCTGGTAAACGCCAGTATATACGCATCAAGGCGTAGCCTGGCAACAGCAGGTTTTATTCTTACAAAGCAAGGACGGATAGAAGAGCTGAAAACTCATATTCTATTCGTCTAGCTTTGGTCCATTTGTTATGATCTTATTGCAAAAACCAATGCTACTGACTTGGATACGCAGTATGAGCTTCATGGAGGATACAGTAATGGTACAGGCAAAGATTGGTGTGATCGGTGGTAGTGGTCTTTATAATATGGAGGGAATGACGGATACCGTTGAGGTTGCCATTGAGACCCCCTTTGGTCGTCCTAGCGATGTGATTACCGTCGGCAATGTTGACGGGGTGCCGATGGCTTTCTTGCCGCGTCATGGTCGCGGTCATCGTTATAGTCCTTCTGAGGTGCCTGCTCGTGCCAATATCTGGGCGCTGAAGAGCCTGGGAGTCGAATGGATTATCAGTGTGAGTGCGGTCGGTAGCTTGCGTGAGGATGTTGCTCCTCGCGACTTGCTGATCCCTGATCAGATCTTCGATCGTACCAAAAGCCGTGTCAATAGCTTCTATGAGGGCGGCCTTGTAGTACACTGCTCATTTGCTGATCCCTATTGTTCAACGTTACGTGGATTGATCTTAGCCGCGGGTCAGGACTTGACCGATGTCAAAGTCCATGATGGTGGTACCTATGCTTGTATGGAGGGGCCGCTCTTCTCAACGAAGGCCGAATCAAATGTCAATCGCAAACTGGGTATGGACGTTATCGGAATGACGGCGTTACCCGAGGCGAAGCTGGCGCGTGAGGCTGAGATCTGCTATGCAACGATTGCCTGTATCACCGATTATGACTGCTGGCGTGAAGAGGCTGTCACCGTCGATATGGTGATTGCGAATTTGAGTGCCAATGTTGCGAATGCACAACGTATTCTACGTAGTCTGGCGCACTCCTTGCCAGCTGACCGAACGCATCAGCATTGTGGATGTGCCAGCGCATTGGACCATGCGATCATGACCGATCCCGCGCTGATTACCGATGAACTGAAAGAGCGCTATCAATTACTAATTGGTCGCTATATCTCTTGACACAATGTGCCCTTCAGGTGTAGAATAAGGCCATCCCACGAGGAACGGCGAAGCACAGATTTCAGGCACAAAACCTCGTAGGATGGACCGATTTTTATTCGGTCCTGTCGATTGGCGTAACCGGGTCTTGAGCGGCAGATGTTTGTGAACCCCGCCAGGACCGTGAGGAAGCAACGGTAAATGGACCTCTCTGGGTGACTCAGGGTCGCCTGGTTACGCTAATCGGCAGGACCGAGCGAAAATCGGTTTTTCATGTCATCTATCCTTTGTATCTCTTTTTATGCAGGCTATTTTATTCTGTGGGAGGGCGCAAGGATCTCCCAGTTGCAACGATACCATCATCATCTCTCCTGGTCGCGGGTGGGCACATGGCCCGTCATGAGGAATACATAGGCGGGAGTTTTTAATATGGCCTCAGAATCACTCTACCGTAAGTGGCGCTCTCAAACTTTCTCCGACATGGTTGGTCAGGAGCCGGTCATACGTACCCTCAAGAATGGTCTTATCAGCGGGAAACTCGCGCATGCCTATCTCTTCACCGGTCCCCGAGGCACAGGCAAGACCAGTACCGCTCGTCTTTTAGCAAAAACCATTAATTGTCAGAATCCTCAGAACGGTGAGCCTTGTAATGTCTGTGATCAGTGTCGCGAGATCACGAACGGAAGCTCATTCAATGTAAGCGAGATCGATGCGGCCTCCAATCGTGGTATCGATAGTATTCGTGAATTGCGCGATAAGGTCATGATGCCACCGACCACCGGAAAGTATAAAGTATACATTCTGGACGAGGCGCATATGTTGACAACCGAGGCATTCAACGCGCTCCTGAAGACTCTTGAAGAGCCACCACCATATGCTATCTTTGTTCTGGCGACAACCGATGTACATAAGATGTTGCCGACAGTCCTCTCACGTTGTCAGCGCTTCGAGTTCAAACGTTTTACCCTGCGTCAACTGGTAGATCGCTTATATTTTGTCGCCCAACAAGAGCATGTTGAGCTGCGACCCGGATCTGCTGAATTGATTGCGCGTGCAGCCTCTGGTGGTATGCGTGATGCCCTGAGTTTGCTTGATCAGGCGATTGCGTATGCGGGCAACATTATCGATCTTTCACAGATTCAGGCCATGCTTGGTGTTGCCGATCCGCGTGCGATCCAGAAGTTTATTTTGCATATCGCTGATCTAGAGAGCCCGCCTGGCCTGCATTTGATCAACGATCTCACTGAGGCGGGTGCTGACCTACGTCAGATCAATACGCAGGTTGCAGAATACTGGCGGGCAATGATGCTGGGTAAGGCAGGTGCTAACATTGGAGCGATCCTTGAGAATACAGATGATGAGATCAAAGAGATCCTTGAGCTTGCCAGACGTTTTACCCTGCCAGAACTGACCGAGTGTGCACGTATCTTTGCGCAAAATGAGCTCTTACTGAGGAGCCAGGCGACGCCACAACTTGGATTGGAACTGGCATTTCTTAACTGCATTGAGATCCACCGGCGTGCCCAGGAAGGGCCGCAGCAGCAGGTTACGACCTATCCAACATTGCAGAGTCCTGTGGCTGGTTCTCACCAGGTGAACACGCCGCCTGCGCGTACACCACAATCGATGCCGCATGTACCATCAACACCATCAATACCGCTGACACCACCGCCTGCTATGCAGGCACCAGAGGATGACAGCATCGATCTCCAGGATAGTGTATCGCAGAGCTACCAGGCACCACAGCCAGCAGCGCCTCCGGCTCAGCGCGAATATACACAGCAGCACACGAATAATAACATCAACCATGCTGTTCGTCCTGGTAATGGTGTGCCGCAGATCAACCTGAATGGGAATGGTACTGGACCAGTAGCAAATATGGGAACTGGCGCATCTGTGCCACCGCCCATTGTACCAGCGATGCAACCAGCCGCTGTATCTAACGCGATCTCACTGACGGTTGAGGATGTAAAAGAACGTTGGGAGCTTGTGCGTCGTCGTGTACGTACCCGTAAAGATGGTGCGAAGATATCTGCCCTGCTCTCCGGCTATGCGATTGTGGGTGTTGAGGGAACCTACGAACTACCGATTGTCGTCTGCTTAGCGAATGCAGATTTCCATTTTAAGACCTTACAGAACGAAGAGTATCAAGAGACGATTCACTGGGCACTGAAGATAACACTGGAGCGGGAATGCAAAGTTCGTTTATTGCCACCCAATACGCCGTATAATCCTCCCCCTGCATCTTCTGCTCCTGTGCCTCGTCCTGGTGGACCATTGCCTGGAGGATCAGCGCCGTCAGCTTTAAGTAGCTCGGCCTTTCCGTCTGCGCACGTGTCACCGCCATATGACGTTTCACCTCAACAGAGTAGTAGCCATACATCGGTTGGACCACTGGCACCCGGATTCGCAGCAGCCTCTGTGGTATCGGCACCAGCAGCACCTCCGTATCGTGTTCCACCGCAGTCTTCTGATGTGCTTGAGGTGACAGAAGTGACGGAGATCGTGCCGCCCAGACGTCTGACAGAGAGCGCGGTAACCAGGAGTGTGCAGCCGGATCCAGTATTGGAACCGCGCATTGAGCTTCCGTCACAGTCAGGGGTACTTGCCAGAAATGCACCTGTGAGCGAGAATACTACTAGTAGAAATGATCGGGTCAATGCCGCGTCTTTTAATACAGGGACGCGTCGTGAAACCATTGAAAAGCAGGTGCGTAACAATCCTGTTATAGCGGAAGCGTTACGTTTGTTTAAAGCTGAAATTAAAGATATTCAACCAAAGTAAGGAGTTGACGTCCCCATGAACATGCGTGAAATTCAAAAGATGCAGCAAAAATTGATGAAGATGCAGGAGGACCTGGAGTCAAAGCTGTTTACTGGAACTGCTGGTGGTGGTGCTGTGACGATCACCATGAGTGGGAAATTTGAGCTCACTGACGTCAAGATTGATCCAGAAGCATTTAGTGCGGAAGATATCGAAGAGCTAGAAGTGATGGTAAAGGCCGCTGCAAAGGACGCGTTTGATCGTGCGACCGAAGCGCAGCAGAAGCTGGTCTCCAACGCAACTGGCGGTATGCGCATCCCTGGAATGTTCTAAAGTATGAGTGATATTGCAGCTCCGGTGGCAGCGCTGGTGGAAGAGCTTTCCAAGCTGCCAGGTGTCGGTGTGAAGACCGCACAGCGCCTGACTTTCTATATTTTGCGTAGTCCCAATGACCAGGCTCGTCGTCTGGCTGAGGCGATTCTGCGTCTCAAAGAGAGCATCATCTACTGCTCACGTTGCTACAATATTACAGAGACCGATCCTTGTTCTATCTGTAGCAATCCAGGTCGCGACCAGGAGACTATCTGCGTCGTTGAGGAGCCACTCGATGTGCTGGCTCTGGAGAAGACCGGAGCGTACAAAGGGCTGTATCACGTGCTCCACGGCGCGCTCTCGCCGCTTAACGGCATTGGGCGTAAAGATATTCGTATCGACGAACTCTTCAAGCGTCTGGCCGATGGAAAGGTACATGAGGTCATTCTCGCCACGAATCCCGGCTTTGAAGGCGATTATACCGCTGGTGTCATCAAGGATGGCATTAAAAGCGAGCTCGCAGTTCCACAGTTGCGTGTGACTACGTTAGCGCGTGGCCTTCCGTTAGGTGGCGACCTCGAATACGCCGATGAAGGTACACTGAGTCGTGCCATCGAGGGACGACGCGACCTCTAAGATCTTATTCCGAAACCCAACGCGACTGGCGTCGCTAGTGCTCGCACACGCAGGTTTTCGGATAAGTAGTAAGCCAGCAAAATTGACAGGGAATGTCCGCTCTGGGCATTCCCTTCCTGCTTTCAACCACCTTAAAGAGTGCCTGTAATGCGTTGCTTGACAGCATCACAACGGCCATGGTACACTTGTTCTACCTCATGAAAGAATAGTACCAGGAGAGAATAATTTCCGGTTTTTCGCCTCTATTTGAGAATAATATAGTGTAACGATGTAAAACCCTGGGTACATAGGGAGCGAGAGCACGTTTTACCTCTGTACTGAGTTTGTATACTGTAGTAGATAGAGTTACGTAGCAGCCCTTTAAGAGGATTGAAAAAAGGAGGAAGACAGGGTCAGGTGACGAGCAATCTTATACGGGTTGTTTGTTATATGCTCTGTTAGAGAGAAGTAATGGCATTAAGTAAGAAGGAAAAGAACGCAGCGAGTGCGAGTGCGTCGACAAATAACAACGTAGCCATGACCGATCGTGAAAAAGCAATTGACCTGGCTTTATCTCAGATTGAGCGTCGGTTCGGTAAAGGTTCGATTATGAAACTTGGTGATTCGGCTAAATTGCAGGTAGAAGCTATCCCCTCCGGCTCAATCTCTCTAGACCTGGCACTGGGTATTGGCGGTATACCTCGTGGTCGTGTTACTGAGATTTATGGTCCGGAGTCGTCTGGTAAGACGACGCTCTGCTTTCATGTTATCGCGAATGCGCAACGTGCTGGCGGTTATGCGGCATTTATAGATGCCGAGCATGCCCTGGATCCCTCCTACGCAGCCAAGTGTGGTGTCGATATCGGCAACCTGTATATTTCGCAGCCGGATACAGGTGAGCAAGCGCTAGAGATCGTAGACTCGCTGGTCCGCAGTAATGCGATCGATGTTGTAGTTATCGACTCGGTAGCTGCCTTGACGCCGCGTGCAGAGATTGAAGGCGAGATGGGCGACTCACACGTTGGCTTGCAGGCTCGTCTGATGAGTCATGCGTTACGTAAACTGACCGGTGCTATCAATAATTCACATACCACTGTTATCTTCACCAACCAGTTACGTGAGAAGATTGGTGTTATGTTTGGCAATCCAGAGACCACTGCCGGTGGTAAGGCTCTGAAGTTCTACGCCTCGGTGCGTCTCGACATTCGCCGTACCGACTCGATCAAGCAAGGTAGCGACGTTGTTGGTAACCGTACGCGCGTACGTGTCATCAAGAATAAAGTTGCACCACCTTTCAAGACAGCCGAATTTGATATCATGTACAACGAAGGTATCTCACGTGAAGGTGGCTTGCTCGATCTGGGTCTGGAGATGGGCCTTGTGAAAAAGAGCGGTGCCTGGTTTACTGTCGGTGATATCCGTCTTGGACAGGGCCGTGAGAACGCCAAAGAGTTTTTGCGCCAGAATACCGATGTCGCAACCGCTATTGAAGAGCAGATTCGTGGTAACATGCTGGCCTTCAAAGTCGCAGAGGGCGAGAAGGTCGAAGATACGGAAGAGGTTGATGAGAGAGAGTTGCTGGGAGAAGATGGGGATAGTGTTGACGAGTAATCTTTAATAGACTCAGACGCTCTGGTTTCTCCTTGCTTATCGCATAGGTAGACAAAATACAAAAAACATGGCCGCAATCTATGCAGCCATGTTTTTTTGTGTCATGAAGTCTATTATTCTTCATTATTTATCGTTCTGGTCCCTTTGCAAAATATCAGGTAACTTTTCCTCAAGTTGTGGTCGGTTCAGATGTACCAGAGGGCGTTCGGCTGTCGAGAGCAATGGATCGAGTTCATCGCCTTCAATCAAATCCTGTTCAGGAGGTAGGAGAGGCTCAACTACTTGTTGCTGGTCTTGCGGGATGGTGTGACCGCTGTGGCTGATAGGATTGTGTCGTATACTTTTTCTACGTGTATGCTTTGCTGCCCAGGCATTCATTGCCTCTTCGAGCGGGATCTCATAACCAGCCTTCATGCTCATATCCCATTTATACTGCATAATCTCAAAATAGGCCTGCATCGGGTTCTGGTGGTTGGTAAGGCGCTGGCGTAGGCGCAGGATCGTTGGAAGATGGTAGCGTTCGTACCAGTCATGTGCGGCTTCCTCGATACTGACAGGGCGTTCCTCGTTCTTTGACATGATATCTCGATGCCCGAGGATGAGATTATAGAAGCGGCGTGCGTAGGGGCCTGGAATGGTAACATGCAGCATCTCATAGATACGTTGCTGATACCAGCCAGGTCTGGTAGGAAAGAGGCGACGTACTATCTCGCCAGCTCGTTCCACCAGCGGACTGCCAAGATCATTGAATGCCTGGAGAAAGCCTTCTGGCGTATAGATCTCATTGAGGTTGATGGTATGCTGGTTCTTTGCCATAGCGTGATCTTTGCGTATGACACGATAGCGACCACAAAAATAGTTGTAATCTGCATCATCCAGCACCATCGTATCCTCGGGCAAGCCCTTTGCGATACGTAGATCCTCTGCCTGCCAGGCCAACGATTCGCCAAATTGTGCGAGATCCTGTTCGCGCAATCCTTCACTGAGTTCGCCTGGGAAGAGCTCTGCCGTCTCCGCATCCGCCATGATTGCCGTAATGGTCTTGCCATCGATACGTATCAATGCGTTAGCTAATGAAGGGTCTCCCCAGTAGATGCCATGCTCGTGCATCGACACCATCAGTTTCGCTACCGCATCCAGCAGACGTTGCTTGATACGCCTGGTCAGGGGTAGACGGTAGAGTAGTACATGTGGAACGACGCGTGGAGCCAGGCGCGTTACAGTATAGCCGCGGTCGCCACTGATATAATCCCGCAGCCCTGGCATTCCAGGTATCTCCACAATGATTGGCGGTGCCTTCACAAGCACCGTTCCAACAGGGATGAGCGTAGGGATGCCACGTAGCGCGACCTCTTGAAGATTGCGTATCTCGCGCTCGGCCATACGTGGTGTTGTCTCTTTGATAGCGTAGCGCGATCCTGAGCGCTCGACGAAGATCACAGGATGGCGTGAGTCGCCTCGGCGTACAACCAGTAACTGTACATGCTCCTGGTTCTGCCAATCGTTGAGTTCACTTTGCCAGGGTAAACCTTCTAAGTGCTCCAGATCTTCCTCATTCACTGAAAATTCTACTTTAATTGGCTGCGTAGCGATGGCTCTTTGCTCCTGTGGCAATAATTGTGACGAAACGTTGCAACGTCAACATATAGTACAATGATAGCTGTTACCGTGATGATAGCATGGAGCGGTTGTCTCGTGCAAATCGCAGAGCAGGCAAATTTTACACCAGAGGCACATACTATTTTTGCGTGATATGACTGAACAATCTGTTACGCTGTCGTACAGATGAGGAGGTTCTATGGGTTCAGCTACATTTGATTTTACTGATGAGGTCGTCATTATTACTGGTGGTTCGCGGGGTCTCGGTTTTGAGTTCGCACAAGCCTTTGGAAGAGCCGGGGCTACGGTTATTATCACTGCACGTCGGGACCAGTGGCTACAGTCTGCCACACAGGAGCTTCAGGAGCAAGGGATCACGGTACAGGGGTATGTGTGTGATGTTACATTCGTTGAGGATGTTGAGCGTGTTGTGAGTACCGTGCTGACAACATATGGCAAGATCGATGTATTGGTCAATAACGCTGGTCAGGCCTGGGGGACGCCCGCCGAAGCGATGCCGCTTGAGCGCTGGCAACAGGTTCTGGAGACAAATATCACCGGGACATTTCTGATGTCGCAGTATGTCGGGCGGCATATGTTGGAGCGTGAACACGGTGCGATTATCAATGTTGCCTCCATTGCTGGTCTTGGCGGAGGACAGTTAAATACAGTGGGTTATAATACCAGCAAAGCAGCAGTGATCAATATGACACGATCGCTAGCGTTAGAGTGGGGAGCACGTGGCGTGCGTGTCAATGCCATTGCACCTGCTATGTTCCGTACGCGTATGACGGCAGCGATCCTGGACCGTAGTGAACAGGTCATTGCACAGGCAACTCCCATGAAGCGCATTGGGCGACCCGGTGAACTTGCTCCAACAGTACTCTTCCTGGCTTCCGAGGGTGCCAGCTATATTACTGGTCAGGTCATCCCGGTAGATGGTGGTAAGACTGCCGAGTAGTTATTACATAGACCATGTGCTAAGCATGGATGAGAATTGCACGTAAAATGACTATCTCTCTAGAGCTATCGACCATGTCCGGCACGACTTCTTTTCTTATATACAACCACCGCTCATAAGCAACGGTATTCCGCTACGGGATATGTTGGTATTACGTTATGATTGCTCTGAGTAAGGTTGTCTATACCTGAACCTGGTAGTCTAAACCTTCGTAGTGGACAGTGGAGGCTTAGACTACCAGGTAGATGATTGATTGATGCGTCAAACTAATTTTTGCGGGCGCGGCTGCGCAGGACAAGAAAGGTAACGAGCGCGCCGATAAGGAGGGCAAGAGGAAGGATAGATCTTTTCTTGCGTGATGTCTCGATGATCTCCTCTGGCCGATCTACAATCTCAATGCGACCAAGCGTTGTCTCATGTGTTGTCTGTGCCATCGTTTTCTCTCCTTATGAAATGCGCGTTCCTCATACATCGTTCACGCGCACTGCTTTTCTTCTTTTCAGGAATACAATAGAAACTGTCTATCGCTCTTCCACGTAGCTTTAAGTAATACTATTATAATGATGAGCCTATATTTTGGGATTGAAATACCCAAAAGTATGAGTGCTGGTCCTTATGAGTACTAGCGAGATGTGCACCATGATGGATTTTACGTTGTTGAGCAGTAGCGAATCTTGACTGTTCGCGGGTACACGCGTTATGATCATTACAGAGAAACAATTGAGTTTCGGTGTTGCTATGCTCTGTACATACTCTTCGAAATGATCAGCCTTACGTAAGTAATGATGTTGCCGTGATTTTTACAGATGGTATGTGGATAGTATGCGGACGCAAGCACAATGATATAAAGGTATCTTTGCGTTTTATGATGAAGATGTTACGTGGCCGTAACCTGGCCCATCCTGGTTGTTTGATCGGTGTGATTTTGGGCACTATCTTTGGCATTGTCCTGGCTGGTGTTCTTGCTCTTACCACCCATCTCTCATATACAGCTGTAACCCTGAGTTGGTTCGGCATGATCTTTCTCCTCGGCCTGTTGGGCTGGATTATAGGTACCATCCTTACCCCCAAATTTCCAGCATTAGATGAGCAGCCTGCTGATGCCGTAAACACTACTTCAAGCGCGCAGACTGATGCGTCTCATTAATCGCGACAAAGAATAAAATAGTATCTTTTTTCCCTCTCACATTGTCCAGGACTAGAAACCTGAGACGATGTATGGTATAGTATCTCTTACACACCAAAAACAAGTGAGCTGCGAGATAGGCGAGCAATGACGCTCCTGGCAATGATGCGCATGGACGAGCGTAGCGTGGTAGCGTGTTTGATACGACTGCTACGAGATGCTAAGGTCGTGAGTCCTCCCCCTTTGTGTGTGCTCTCTGTAACTGTACTGTCTACCTGTTGCTGTTGTACCATTTGTACACTCTAGCAAGACGAACGTTACTAGCACTTGAAGGAGACTTACTATGGCATCGAACGAATTTCGCCGATCAGTCTCAGTTGATTTTGCTCCACAAGGGCGCACCTGTGAATGGTGCGGTAAGCCTGCTGAGCGACAACTTACTGCTATTGGAGGCATCTCCCACAATCAGCGTGGCTTCTTCTGCCGTTCTTGTGGCGATCAATTTCTTCGTGATGTGACACATACCCCCGCCCCTGCCCCAGCTCTGTCATCTGCTACCCCATTGATATGAGCACGCGTGACGTGTTTGCTGTGCTCCAACGTTTTTGTATGAACAGATACAAGCACTAAGCACAAAAACAGGGACTGGAAGAGCTCCAGTCCCTGAATATATTACGACGTGTCTACGGTTGTTTATGCGTAGCGTTGCATATACTGCTCAATGTTGAATTCTTTGGTTTCCTGTACCAGTTGCTGTGCAGCTTGATCCATGGTCAGGCGTTCTTCTTCATAGAAGATACCGGTGAACTGCTTCTCTGTCTCCATTGCCAGATTGAAAGCCTCGCCTTTGTTGCTTCTATTGTGCTCCTCACTGATGGGCGTGATCGCCTCATCCCAGGCGTCAAAGGTATTATAGAAGGTCGGGCAGGGGCTGAGCACCTGAATAAAGGAGAATCCCTTATGCTTGATGCCTCGCTCGATAAGAACGGCGAGGTCTTTTGGCTTGGCAGAGTAGCCGCGTGCCACAAAGCTCACGTTCAATGAGAGCGCAGTGGCGATGGGGTTAAACTGGGAAGCCAGCAGACCGTACGGTGTCGACTTGGTGACGTGTCCGTGTGGAGAGGTTGGCGAAGTCTGGCCCTTGGTCAGTCCATAGATCTCGTTATCCATGACGATCACTGTGATATCGATGTTGCGTAATGCGGCATGGATCAGGTGGCCTGCACCGATACTAAAGAAGTCGCCATCACCACCGACCGCAATCACATTGAGGTCAGGGCGTGACATCTTGAGACCCTGTGCTACTGGCAAGGCACGTCCATGCACACTATGGAAGCCAAAGGTCTTCATAAAGTGTGGGAAGCGGCTGGAGCAACCAATACCAGAAACGACTACTGTCTGATCCGTTGCGAGCTTGAGGTTTGCCAGTCCACGTAACGCAGCATTGAGCACTCCAAAATCACCGCAGCCAGGACACCATGTTGGTTTGACCTCGCTTTTATAATCTTTTGGCGTAATATTGATGATGGTCTGTGTCATGATTTGGAAACCTCCTCGATTGCATCCAGAATCTCGCCTGCGGTAAAGGGGATACCGCCGAACTTATTGATACGAACAGCCTGCAATCCATATGAGGCACCCAGCAGATTCGCCAGTTGCCCAGAATAGTTGCACTCCGGTACGATCACTCTGTCAACCGAGTGAATAAACGTCTCAATTGCTAGATCGGGTAATGGTGAGAGGACCGTCAGGTGGAGCGAGGCCACCTTGAGCCCTTGCGTATTGGCGCGATCAACGGCCTCCTGAATAGCACCCTCCGTTGAGCCCCAGGCGATGACGCCGATGCGAGCATCGGTAGCACCATAACGATCGGGTTGTGGTAGCTCTTTAGCGGCTGTACGCAGCTTACGGAAGCGTTTATCCATCATCATTACATGGTCTTCTGGCTCATAATCTGGATGTCCCAGCTCATCATGTTCCAGTCCGGTCGCCACATACGCGGGCGCACCTTTGCCCGGTATGCTGGTAGGAGAGATACCACTGGACGTGTTGGCGTAGCGCGCGAATTCGTGACTTGCTCCAACCGCACCTGCCCCCGCAAGGATTGGCTCGACATCCTGTAATTCTTTGAAGCCATCATGTCCATGCTGTGCATGCAATTCATTGCTCTCGCTGCCTTGTGCATCGATGCTATCGTAGCGTAGGCGTTCCTGAAGCTGAGGCATTGTGAATGCATGGCGGTCGACGCTCTCAACACGGGCTGTCAACGACTGATCGGTGAGTAAAATCACCGGCATCTGATAGCGCTCCGCCATATTGAAGGCCTGGATTGTCAGCTCATAGCAATTGGCAACGTTGGATGGCGCAACCACGATACGTGGGGAATCACCATGGCCAGCATGTAACACAAAGCTTAGATCGGACTGTTCCATCTTTGTCGGCATACCTGTGCTAGGGCCAGCACGTTGCGCATCTATGATCACTACTGGCAGCTCTGCCATTGATGCCAGGCCGATCAGTTCAGTCATGAGTGAGAGACCTGGTCCTGAAGTCGCAGTCATCGCCCGTGCACCACCATAGGATGCACCCAGGACCGAAGCCAGGGCGGCTATCTCATCTTCAGCCTGTAAGAATGTACCACCGACCTGTGGAAGCTCTTTGGCTAGACCTTCCATGATATCGCTAGCCGGCGTAATCGGGTAACCAGCGAAGTAGCGACACTGAGCGGCTAGAGCGCCTGCGACTACGGCCTGATTGCCATTAAGCACTACGCGATCAGCCTTCTCTACGGTATTGAGCAGATAAGGGTCTTGTTTGGTCAAGCGTTCTGTAACAAACTTCTTCGCCGTAGCGAGTGCCAGCAGATTTTTCTCCATCAGCGTAGCATTGGCTTTACGAGACTTAGAGAGTTTGGATTGTACAACCTGAATAATCGCTTCGATTGGAGGACCAAATAGACCGCAGATCGCGCCCAGCATCACCATATTCTTGGCCTGAAACATCTGGACTTCTTTACGAGCAATCTCATTAAAAGGGACGGCGTATGTAATACAGTCTCTTTGTGTGGGTGTGAAGTCGCCGGGGTCATACATGAGCACGCCACCGGGGCGTAGCTCATCGATATTGCGATCGTACGCTTCTTTATTTAAGCACACGAGCACATCGGCATAGTCACCCATAGATTTGACGGGATGATCACTGATACGGACTTGAAACATACAGGGACCGCCGAGGATCTCAGCGGGAAATGTCCTGAAAGTGTAAACATGATATCCCCAGCGAGCAGAAGCCAGCGCAAGAATATCACCACCGGAGATCGTCCCTTCTCCAGACTCACCACCTATACGTATTGTTAATTCATTCTTCATTGAATGCCCCCTGGATAATAGCTAACCGCGTCACCAAAGAGGGTGAACGCGGCTATGACAAAAGTGCAAAACGAGATAGTAAAGTTATAAGCATGGGGATTTTTGCCGTAGAGGCATCCACATATCTCTTTAATTCGATAGAAGAGATATTTGAGCTGTGAATGTGTATTCTTCTACTACCACATAGAGGACCAAAGAAAGGCGAGCTCATACGCATAGTGCCGAACTCGTTTCTCCTTCCCTGACCGACCACAAACATCCTCAATGAACTACTCGTTCCTATGACTTAATAAGTTGAACATTTGCCTATAGCTAATAATATTATAGCACATGCTATTGATGAGTGTGCGCTATAATACGATAGAATAAGGAAAAGAAGGTAAAACTCCTCATGTGAAATCAGCCAGAAGAGCAAAAAATAGCTCGCAAAGTACTTCACAATAGTGGCGCAATGTGTTACAATAGTGCAGGTCGGGGCCCATAGCTCAGCGGTTAGAGCAGTCGGCTCATAACTGATTGGTCGAAGGTTCGAATCCTTCTGGGCCCACCAATTGCTCAGGAAGTCAGTTCTCAGGCATTTACATGCCAGGGGCTGGCTTTCTTGCGTTTTGGCGAAGAGTGGTCAAAAACTTGTTCAATGACCACTCAACTCGCAAACATATAAACAGTCAGCTACATGTGAGCTCATTATGGAAAGAAGGTTTCCTTATGACTGCTCGAAAAACTGACAATTCATCGAAAACAACAAAGAAAGCAACTTCTGGATCTTCTCGCGTTCGTGTCAAGACAATTAAGAATGCGGTAGATAATTTTATTCTCGACCACAAAAGCCAGAATCACAGCCCACAAACGTTACGTTGGCATAGTATTGCCTTGAGTCATTTTCTTAACTACCTGGAGCTGGAGCAAGATGTAACAGTCATTGATCAGTTAGAACCTTATTCTTTTCGTGCCTGGCTTGTCTTCTTAGAGAATGAGGTTGGTCCACGTGGTAAGGTGCGTGCTACTCGTACACGTCGATGGTATGCTCAATCTGTTCACGCTTTTGGCAAATGGTTATATGGTGAAAGATACCTGAGTGAAGACTTTACTGAACGCGTCAAGCTACCCAAATTAGAAAAGCCTCTGATACAATAATTATCCTGGTTAACAAGTCGTTCAGGATAGCTTGCGCACCAGGATAATTGTGGGATTTTCGCCAGAATAATGTTGGTATTTACACAAACACGCAGATATTGATTATTTTTTCTTCATCTCGTATCTCTAAAAAAGAGAAACGGTGCGAACAATAAAGGGAAGAGAAGCGTGCCACACCAGACAACACGACGAAGTGGGACGGTGCATGGAGAGATCCAGAAACGCAGAAAAAGAAACATTGTGTTCATTAAATATAATAAAACTTTTTTTGCATATTTTATGAATATTTCATAATTTTTTCAATATATTTCATTGCTTCTTTGTTTTTTCTCTCCGTATACTATACTTAAGGTATTAATCTTCTTGCGATGAAATTTTCCGTAAGACAGAGCTGTGGAGAGGGCGATGTGCCAGATGGACATCTGCTATGTTCCTCTTCCAGATTCATAGTACCTCATCAATCACATCTTGGTTAAAAAAAGAGAAAGAGAATCGTTATTTATGAAAAACAGTAAGTATCGGACATCTTTGACCAGCGAAGAGCAGGTTACGTTTCCGCAGCATCCGAGTAGCACACTTGAATTGACAGATGAGGAACTCGCTGGAGTCTATGGTGCCTTCGGTGGAGGCTATGGCGAAGGTTTCGGTGGAGGCTATGGCGAAGGCTTCGGTGGAGGCTATGGCGAAGGTTTCGGTGGAGGCTATGGCGAAGGCTTCGGTGGAGGCTATGGCGGAGGCGGAGGCGGGGGCTTAGGCTTAGGCTTGGGCGTAGGCGTAGGCGGAGGCTTAGGCGTAGGCTTGGGCTTGGGCTTGGGCTTAGGTGGCCTCTAGTAGTTCCTGGGGTTTGTGGTATCGCGGAACGGGTCCGTACCTGTTCCGCTACACCACAAACCCATTTTCTTTTTTCGTGCACAAATCACCTTGTCACGCCCCTCTTTTTGGCACACTCTCCCATGCTCTGCACTCACAAAAACTGTAAATCCCAAGATTCTGCGACTCTTACGCTACCTTGCTGATAGTGAGTACAATCTTTTTAATTGGGAATGTGCCGATTGACTCCAGAAGTGAAGACGCTTTTTTAGCATAAGCTCATGATGAGCTAGAATCAGCGAGGTGGCGTAAGAGCCGAATAATGTTGGGATTTACACTCAAAAAGGCAAAAATCTAGTGATAATAAGAAGTAGAGCCTTGTATCGTTGACACAGTAGAAAGAGGGCCAGTAGTCGAAATACTACTGGCTCTTTGCGGTGATTTGAAATGGTTCTTCATTGTTATCATTATCTGAGGAAAAACGGCTTAATGAAAATGGTTGTATGACTGCTGGTACTTCGTGCGTTGTGACTAATTTAGCTATTGCCTGACCAGTGATCGCGCTTAGAATGATTCCGACACTGTTATGTCCAACAGCAAGAGTAACATTCTTCCAATCTGGTGCCACTCCTAAGATAGGATGTTTATCAGGCGTTTTAGGTCGATGCCCTGCCCATGCTCGTTCTACTTGGCTCTCTTTTAGCGTAGGAACGATTTTCATTGCAGCGTGGTTCAGCCATGAAATGCCCTTATCTGTTACTTTAACATCAAAGCCAACATCTTCTTTTGTAGCGCCAACAATGATAGTGCCATTTCTAGGTGCCAGATATACTGATCCGCCAAAAACAATGTGTTGTAGAGATGAATCTGGTTGTTTTAGCGATAATATCTGGCCTCGAATTGGGTTTACGGGTAACGTAATATCAAACCAGTCTTTGTACAATCCTGTCCATGCTCCTGTTGTTAGAATTAGGTGATTGCATGTAAAGGTATCACCCTCAGCTGTGTTTATTCCTGTAACCTTATCTTTATCTTGCTGTATTCCAACAACTTCTTTATAGCTGTAAATCTTCGCCCCTAGTTTTGTAGCTGCTTGTGAGAAAGCTTTGACTGTTTGTGGTGCCTTAATCTGGGCTTCTTCTGGAGCATAAATCGCCGCACAAACTTCTGGCGATAGCACTGGTTCTATTTGGCGTGCTTCGTCACCATTTAACCATTGCATTTTTAATCCGAGCGGTTGCCAATCTGCCATACGTTTTTCGAGATTGGGTATACGTTTAGGATTACTGACTGTACGTAGAGCTCCGGTTTGTTCATAGCCTAGTTCTATGCCAGTGAAGTCTTCTAGTTCCGATACTACTGATGGAAAGAAGGCAAAACTTGAGAGAAGAAGATCTGCAAACGCGCCTGGGCCTGAAAGTGGTCCTAGTGGGAGATTGCAAAGCACACTGTTTATGAAGGGTCTGTGCTGACTGTAAATCAGTATCGGTTTCGTATGCCAGATGGAGGAGAGATACAGCGTGATATTGTAGAGCGACCTGAAAGCGTTTTAGTTTTGCCTGTTAGTTATAAGCAGACAGTCTTGTTGGTTGAAGAATATGATCTTGGGGCTGGTACCTGGCTCTTGACGCTTCCTGGTGGCAAAGTTACTGACTCTACTGCTGAAGGCATTTATCAGCAGGCTGTACAAGAACTACGTGAAGAGACTGGATATCGACCTGGTCGTCTAGAAAAGCTTCTTGATCTCTATAGTCACCCTGGCTATATTGGGCATCGTGTCCATTTGTTCGTTGCTCATGATTTGGAATGGGACCCTCTGGAGATGGAGGATGGGGAGGATATTAAAGTGCAGACTTTTACTTTGGAAGAGGCTTTGAATGCAACGAAGCAGGATTATCGATTTGATCCTGAGGCGGCTCTAGCTCTTTGGCTGTATTTTGGGGAAAATCGATCTGCTGTGTAGTATAAGATAGTAATATCAGTATTTATATTCTTCGCGCTTTAGCTGAAATTATATTATTGAAATATAATAATTAATTACCAGAACTACTTTTTATTCTTTTTGATTGAAAGGAAGTTCTAGTTCATTCTCATCAAAAAAGTTTTCATGTTTTTGTGAAACTACTAGTTGTTCATATTTAAGGAAGGATGAGTTATAAACGTCTGATAATGATTTAGATTTCCTTTCTAAGATATATCGCAAAAAATTCTTCCATTCTTCAACTTGGTTATCGTCATTGTAGGCAATGTTTGTATTTCTGATTATTCTAGCCCAAGCCTTTGCTTCAGCTTTATTTTGACAACTAATTATCATCTCTCTAAATTTTGATGAAATATAATAGTTATTAGCATCTATAAAATTGATTAAATTTATTCCAGTACAGCGAAATAAAACTTCACTCTTACTTAGCATGTTTTCTATTGTAGTAGGATCTATTGTTATTTTGTATGTTTCCATTGCTTCTTCTTTTTTTATAAATCTTCTATTTCTTGCGTCGATTTTACCTATATTATCCGTTATTAAATTTATAAAAACACAACACCCTTGCTGTACCAAAATATCCTCGTAAATAATATATTGTAGCAAATCAACGATTACACTTTTAATTGTATTAATAGATTTCGTATTTGAAATAAATGCAATTTTTGATGTTGCAATCTTTTTTAGTAATAAAACAGTGATTTCTTTTGGAGGAGTGTCAAACTCATACAATTTAATAAATAATTTAATTATGGGCAGCATATTTAAATCTTTATCATAAAAATTTGTCAGAAGCTTATATAGTAATGATTGGGCAACTTTATTTAAATCTTCATTAACTGGCCACCTCAGTTGTAAGATTGTGGTTATTCGTGCCATATTAGCAGATAACATTAAGCCTAAATTGTTTTCAATGTCTTTTAATACAGGTAAAATAACTGATATATCAACTTTAACGTTGTATAACCTTGCTGCAAAGTTTATTGTCGGATAAGTCGACTGAAAAATTTCAGGTGCATAGTAGCTGCTTATACCAAATGCAGCCTCAAATGACTCCTCGAATGCTTTTTTCTTACTTTTATCATTAATTAATACTGGTCCCAAACGTTGAAATAGAGTAATTTGCTTTCCCCTTACTAAATCCAGGTCTTCTATCAATTTGTCGTATGTAGATTCAATTTCGCTTGAACTATATCTATTAATGCAACAGTATAATATTTCTGCTTGATGATAATTTTGCTCGTCAATTAAACCTATTAAGTGATCTATTAACGGATTTAATCTCCTCGTAAAAATATTTATTACCGATATTACGCCTTTACATTCTTTATTTTTCGTATAAAAACTAGTGAAGCCGTCTAGTAATTCAACATTATCTTTGCTTTTCGTAAGAATTATTATCCAAAATATTGCTTCCAAATGAGGTAAGAGCATTCCACTATCACGCGCTTGTTTCATCGCTTGCATAGCAGTTTCTAATGAGATATCTTGATCAAGATCATCGTTTTGTTCATCCATATAAAAGTGAATTATTTTTCCTGTAATATAAAAAGTAAAGTACATTTGATCTTCTAAGCTAGAAAGATTCGAAGTAGCAAAAAATGGCTTATCATAATTTCCTTCTACATATCTAGTCCTTAAAAGGTCTCCAGTTAATGCATTTTCTGTAAAAGATATTATAGGAGAATCTCCCACTATAATATCTTTTAAGCATATTTGAATATAAGCAGTTCTAGTTAATATTGCAATTGCTGGCACTTCCTTTATTATTCGTGCGGATAGAAAGGAATCTAGTTTTTTTAACTCGCAATTGATCCACTTTGGATCAATCTTAAAATCTATGCTTTTCTTGAGAGCTAACTTAACACTTTCTTCTTCGGAAGTATTGAAAAGATCACTTAATGCTTCAAGAAGAAAATGGGTAGGAGCACCAACTTGGTGATAAACATCTAGTACTTTTCTTGTTAGATCTAAATCTGTAAGAAGTAAATACTTTTTCAGTACAGGTATGGCTAGATCCTGGATATCACTTGTAGGAAGCTTCTGTAATGTCTCTATAATGGATAAAACGTCTTTATTTGGGATATTGTATTGTAGCAATGTCAATCCATATTCTATAACATCCCATTGAAGTGTGCGTTTGTGTCCAAAGGAACGGTCGGCTGCTAGTTCCAATGATAATTGGGCACCTCTTCGAAGAATTTGATCAGGCCCCACTCTATCTATTTGCCTACATACCGTAACGATATTTGCTGCTTCTGCACTACGCAGTCTTCCAATTCTACCAGCAAAAAACAGTGCAACATTCCTCCAATGCAAGGGTTTTGCTATAGCTTCAAAGCGAGCATATCGTGTTTCTTCTTGAGGTGCGTTAGCTAGATGAGCTGCAGCAAAAAATTCTTGTATAGAACGCAATTCAAAGCCAAATGAGTCTTTCTCTAATTCTACAATTAACACGAGCCTCTCTTCGGCTTCTTTTACTATGGCTTTTACTTTCTCTTCCAATTCTTGGTTAGCTGTATAGGGGTCATTGGATCTCAAAAATCTCTTAACTTCTTTTGAAAATTCAGCTTTGCTTAATGATGATTTTATATCTTGTGCGCTAGAAGATCTACTATGCAGTGTGTAACCTAAATACTCATGAAGTTCAAAAAGTTCCTGTTTGTTAGATCTAATAGTGGCTTTAGCACTTTCTCGTTTGTAAATAACTTCTAAATACTCATTAAATAAAGCTTCACGTTGTCTTGGTGGAGTTCCTCCTGATAGTACAATAAGGATTAAAATTGTTACTTGTAGAGCAGTATTCATGAGTAAGTTAATTTGTTGATCAGATAAACAATCCTTTATAGTTTGTTTTAGCCTTCTGGCATCAGCATGTTCGATTTCTTTTGCTTGTGACCAACTACTTACATACTCAAGCACTTTCTCTTCACTTAATTTTATAAGGCGAATATGTGCAAATTTATTTAAGTCGAATTGATTAGAATAACTGGTTGGCCTAGAAGTAGCCAGTACTTGTATATCGGCTTTCAAAACGTGTTCACAACGTTCTAAGAACTCACCAATTCTGTCTAATAGTTTACTCTGTATGCTTGGCTCGGATACTTCATCAAGACCATCCAGTATCAACAGACAAGGGTTCTTTTGAAAAATTACTTGTATGCTCTCAGAAGAAATATGTGTTGCAGCTAATTCTTGTACATGCTCGCTAAGATAAACCTCTAGTCCATCCTTTTTGCCTGCTTCATCTAACCACTGAGCATAATCTTTAAGTACTACTTTGAATGGTATACGTGCTACTAGAGGTGTTACATCTAATTTAGTTTTGACCAAATCTTCTTTTCTGCTTAATAACGTTGCTCTGTGCACTTGAGCTAAATATTGTCCAATGGTAGATTTGCCTTCTCCTGGTCCACCAATTAAGACTATTTTTGAGAAAATTTCTGAAAGTATTAATTCGGTAGCGGAAATTTCATCCTCTTTATATTCTATTGTTGTGTTCTTCTTTATAAAATATTGCTCTTCTCTTTCATACAAAAACTGAGCATCTAAGTCAATAAAAACATCCTTTAAATTTATTCTTTTGTTTTCTGCTTGGCCAGCTTGATCTAATCGAGCATATTTTTCTCTACTGAAGGCTGTAGTCATATAATTATGAACAGTTTGTACTAAATTTGTAGATTTCCCTGCTTGATATTCCATTAGTTCGGCAATAATATCTCCAGGAGTAATAAAACTAAGATATGCCTTTCTTACGCTTGAATATTTCTCTAAAAAACGACATACTTCATCATAACCCCAGATTGCGATATTTGGAATATTACCGATAAAATTTGGAACAACTTCTAGTGCTATTTGATCATGCGTTCCTCTTATATGGACAGATGAAAGAGGTACATTCGTAATCAATATATAATTATTGCAATTTCTTTTGTACTTATTAATTGTTTTGTCTAATTCTGATTTTAAATCTTTCACTATTAGCTTTCTTGCTTCATCTGGTCCTATTCTTTGAATATCATGATATTTTACTTGGAAAATCCAGTCGCCTGTCCATTTATCTTGTGAAGATGGATATGGGGCTTGACCTCGAAATGTTGCTTCTCTTCCTCCATCTGGTCCTTCTCCGAAAGTAGTAGTTCCATTACCTATTATCTCTTTGAGTAAGCTTTGGCATAGACGCTCGAATTCCTTATCTCCAAGTCGGTTTAAATCGTAATTAGGCAATTCATTCCCTCCAAACTTTAAAAGAGATTAAAAATATTAGCTGTATTATAACACTTTGTGTTAATAGGTTCAAATAAGCAAGCAAGTTAATTTGAGCATTTTTGATTGAATTATTGATTTTGTTCATTACGTTAGCGACCTGCGTTGTAAGGTAGTGCCCCACTAACTGGTGACTGAGCATAAAGCCCCCTTTCGGAGGCGGACCCTGGGAAACCTGGAACATCGAGGCGTCACAGGATCGGCGAGGGCTTGTTTTCGTGGACGTCCTCGCCGTTTAGGTTCGACCCAAGCAGCTGGAGCCACTTTGTAACCTAACAATTCATGGATGCTCCAGATGTGATCAGTCAAGCCGCTGGCCATGGCAGGTGTACACGCCCGACCCCAATGCTTGGCCTTGCTCAATTCATGATGTGCCACACAGAAATTGTAGGTGCATCCAATCAGATACATTGTATACATTTGGTCCCTCGGCTCCCCCAGTGTTCGACCACCGCGTGCAACGCTTGCAGACGACAAGCTGAGTGCCGACATTTGCGGGTCAAACTGGCCAGTCGTTCACGCATGGTTCCATTCAGCCGTTCGATAAAGGCGGTATTGAGCACCGTACCTCCGCCCGAACGTTGGAGCAACTCTTCGGCCTGATTGAGCAGACCATGCGCCATCTGGCGGGTGATCTCCACTACCCGCTTTTTCTCCGTTCGCTTGATCACCGTTCCGATATGGAGCTGCGACCAAACTACCAAGGACGCTCGACCCACTCCTGCCTGCTTTTTGACTTTCTCGCGGAAGGCGCGTCGAATGCTGCCCGGGTAGGCCGCCCAACCATCTGTTAACACAAGCAATGGACGGAGGCTCAGTGCCGCTCGACGCACCTGTTGCATGAGCGTGTCCGCCAGTCCTTTATCCCGGGTCAGACTCACGGTCCCAGCCAACCAAAGCCGCGTGGAAACCATCATTGCAAGGCCCATCCATGCGATCATGTTTCGTCCTTTCACCCGTATCTCGTCAGCCTGTACATGGACCAGATCCAGGGTTCCAGTTTCAATCAATGCATGATGCACCTGCTCACAGTGTGCTCCTGCACGATCACGCCAACTGGCCACGGTTCGTTCATCCAGGTCAAAGGCGTGCACAATGGCTTGCACGGGACATCCATAGGAGAGCAAAGTCACGACGATAACAATGATCTCCGTTGGTTTGCGTAAGCCTTCGAACATCGTTCCACGCCTCGCACTAAAAGTTTGTTGACACTGCTTACATCGATAGCGCTGTCGCTTACGATCATGAACACGAATGTTGCCCTCACCTCTTTTGCCTCTTGCGGGACACGTCAAATTGGGGCAAAATTGAGAGGACGCGTCCATCGGCATTGTTGTACTGTTTTCCATAAGAACATCATGCCAAGATGCGTCATTTTTTTCAATTTCCCCCCCCAATTTCACCAGTTAGTGAGGCTCTACCCGTTGTAACAATCAGTCTATTTATAACTGATTGATCGAAGGTTCGAATCCTTCTGGGCCCACCAATTGCTTAGGAAGCCAGTTCTCAGGCGTTTACATGCTAAGCTGGCTTCTTTTTATTTTGGAGAAGAGTGGTCAAAAACTTGTTGAATGACCAATCAACTCGCAAACATATAAACAGTCAGTTACATATGAGCTCGTTGAATCTTTAATGAAGGTTCTTGCAGGTCGGTGGCGTATCTCTGGCCGTGTTCTTTCGGTGTGGTCCTTTCATCGGTCTCAACTGATCCGTCCGCAGTGAGCTATTTTAATTTATATTACTTTAGTTTACATAGTATTCTCTTTTATATGTTTTTCTGCTGGCGGCATTGCTTATTTGATTAGAAAATAGATCTATTAGATTTACAACAGTTTCATGTGTATTTATGAATTCATCTTTATCGATTAATAGCTGTTTGCCATGTGCTATCTCATTTCTATTTTTTAATAGAGCTTTGTCAATAAATTTAGCTTTTGTTTCGTATTCAGTGTAATCGAGACCTAGCGTGTAGATAATATCTTTTAAAACATCCGAAGATAAATTGGATTTTGTCTCTATTTCCATTCGAATGCTGCATCTCTCAGTAAGACCAGATGTAAAAAAATCTGTTACTTTGGCATAGATTGTTACTTTATTCGAAGATCCAGCGTCCCTCAATAATTTTTTTGCTGCAATTGTAACAAAATTATTAGTTAATTCTGCATAAGTAAGCTGTTGAGTCATTATATAATCTAGGTAAGCATTACCTGCGCTTTTAATAAATCCTTCCCAATGAGCATAGGTAAGTGCTACGCCACTACGTATATGGCAATTGATTATTTCTGGTGATGAATTTGCAGTTACTAAGGACTTGATAACTACCAATTCCTTTTTTCGCCATGCTAACTCATCATCTAGAACTTGTTGAAGCTGTTCTGCCGTTCTAATTTTAGTCATAATCCGAATAACCTACGACCTATAGGAATCACTCTTGATATACGCGCCGATGCACTTCTGCCAGATCCAGCACCTTCTGTGAACTCTTGAGTTTTCCACATTTGCTTGATTTTGTCTTCTATGTCTATTGGTTGCTTGTAGAGAGCATCAAGATTGTATCCTACTCCTAATGCTACAGCCTCAAATGCTGAGACTAAAAATCCTCCTGAGAATTTATTTTTTGAGACATCATATTTCCTAAAACTATCTACTCCAGTGTTTTTTGCTAGAATTTCAAAAGTACCCTTAAAGTATATAGATTCTTTTTCTTTGTCAAAATCCTTTGAAATAGCTATAGAACGCATTTTTTTGGTTAAGAATTCATCTAAATCGCCTATATTTTTCAGTGCTGCACTATCTAGATTACGAAAGATAATAAATCTAAGTACAAGCTCTAAGTCATATTGTTCACTTATTGCTCTATCTGTCAAATTTGCGCAACTCATAAAATTCTCATCTTCAGAAAGCTGTCTTAACCACCGATACATCTCATGGTTTATAGAAACTAATATGCAATTACGTAGTTCCTGGCTTGATAAACTTGACCCCCCTGTATTTAAACGTTGAAAAAGATCGTACTTGCTTTTTTCATCACTTTCTTTCAAAATAATACTCACTTGGATTTTAGCTCTCTTCACTAGTAATCTTTGAGCTTGAGTAAAAGTTTTAGGATATGCCTTCTCGCTATCTATTAGAGATGTTTGGATTGGTAGACGGGATTGTTTTTGTAATTGGATATCATTATCCCATACTACATCTTTAAGTGAAGGTAAATCATCTGTTTTTTCTAAAACAAGGGGTGCTTCTAAATCCCCATTTTCGTTCTTAAGTATTCCAACGAATTGGAAAATCGTAGCAAGCCTTTGTAAACCATCCACAACATCCCAAACTCCATCAGTTCTTTGAGAAACAAATATTGGTGGAATGGGAATGCCGAGCAGTATGGATTCTATGAGACGTGACTTTTGCCAGATATCCCAACGGAAAAAGCGCTGAAATTCTGGATGAATATCTATCTCATCGTTTTCATAAAGGCTTATCCATTCGCCGATAGACATTGCATAGCTATCACTCCTAATTTCAGATCGCCTTGCATCGATTTCCTGTTGAAGATCCATTGTTGGGTACGCCTTTCTCTTATTGCTTGTCATAAGGCAGGTACATATTACAATAATGTTTTGATCATTTTATATGTGTAATTAAGGATATGTCAAGTCAGGTAATAAATAACTTTTAGAACTGCTTGAAGGATTTAAACAATTAAATGTTTTGTCTTTTGTGAGATACTCTCTGCATTTTAATCGCTACACACTTTTTAAGTTGTAGATCCTTGAGTCGCTTCTGGCTGGTTTTTTAATATCTTTAGGCATGGTTCAAATCAATGTGACAGTTGTGAACAGTTGGGTTACCCCAAATAAATCCTGAAGCCGCCCAGGAAGGCAGTTCAGAATTTATTTTTCACCGTTATGATTGTTCAAAATTGTCACATTGGTTCAAGCTCATTTTGAACCATGCCTTATTATGGCAATACGAATAATCCTATGTTACAATCGTGCGGGGAGTGAACAATTAGCTGCTTAAACTATAACCAATCAGTTAATTACAGCTCGAAAAAATTTAAATTGCATAGATTGGCTTCCTGAGCCATTTTATAGTGGGCGGCCTATGTTTTTAAGACCAATCTCCTCATAACCAATTGCTCAGGAAGCCAGTTCTCAGGCGTTTACATGCCTGGCTGGTTTTCTTGCGTTTTGGCAACATTGGTCAAAAAACCGTTCAGTGCCTGTTTGTATTGCTACTGATTATTCATATCTTCGGGGTTGGGTGGCGTTGTCGCTCTTGCTCTTGCCGAAGAGGGAAGCAGGATGGCTTGCTCGGGAGAAGGGTTGCGTCTTCGTCGTACCAGAACAGGTTTCCCTTTAGATGCTTGCCTGCGTGTTTCAAAGTGGTCTGGATATGCCTCGACGAATGTCAACAAATTTTTGTGTCCGTACACCGCTGGGCTGAATGGAGCGCCGAACAATTTGAGCACTGTTCCTATGCTCGAAAGCAAGACCCATTCGCGTTCTTTTTTCTGAGCCACATCTTCATAGGCTTTCACAAACAAGGTCAGTGGCTCTGTGCACATTGACCTTGTTGCTGCCCTTGTTGGAGATGCTGTGGAAACTGACATGTTGATCTTCGATGTCGGTGTTGCTGAGGGCGGTGCTGGCTTTGACAGAAGCTGATCAGTCGAAACAAACGCCGTACAGGCCGTTTTCAAGGCGAGAGGGGTCGTCGGTTTACCAATACCAAGCACCTTGCACCCGGCTGATCGGAGCCGTAGGACCAGGGGAGTATAGTCACTGTCGCTCGTTACCAGACAGAAGTGGTCAATGACGCCGCTATAGAGGATGTCCATCGCATCGATGACAAGCGCAATATCCGTTGCATTTTTGCCTGGAGAAGTCTGTTTATGATACCGTTGTTCGAGATGATAGTACGAGGCGATATCTTGCCATATGTGCATATGTGACATGTCCCAGTTTCCATACACACGCTGAAGACTAATATCTCCGAACTTTTCCGCTTCAGCAAGCAAAAACGGTATCAAAACGTATGTGCTGTTGTCGGCATCAATCAAGAGTGCCACTTGAGAGCGTGGTTGTTCCATCATCTATCGAGATAGCCTTTCAATGCAGGATGTAAGCGGGATTCCTGCATCCTGTTACGATCACAATCCTGCCTTTGCCAGCTCTTCCTTCAGTGCGCGCAGGTTGCGGTTCTGCTCACGTAACGTTGCTATATACCTTGTCCATGTCTCATCTTCTCCCTGCTGTACGTACAATGCACGCATCTTTGCTAGATACGTACATGCTGCCTGGTAGTTTTTCCGATCTCGTAGGGCAATCAGTCGTTCGGCGTGCTGCTGATACAGTTGTATGGCCTCACGCGGTCGTGTCTCTTCAGCAGCTCTGGCAACAGCAAGGTCGATCCCACTGCCATAATAATAAACGTAGCCGGATGTGTACGTGTAGCCATAGCTGTCCTTCGTCGCCATTCCCTTCAGTAGCTTTAAAGCTGTGTCGATTTCACCTTCATCCAGGGCAATCTGGATCAAGAGTGACGTGTTGTGTGCTTGCTCCAGAAAAGCAAGCAATGCGGGTTGCACAGTCTCCCAGCGATCAAGCTGTTTAGCGAGATGACGTAGCTCCTGGTAGCGCGTGAGCAAGGGCTGAGTACGGAATAACATTTCAGTCGCTTCAAATTCGGCGGCGTGGTTATTTCTGGCCTGATAGTATGTTTGGAGCCATTCCAGGATGTGTACGGCAGGTTTCTCTTTGATGCGCTCTCTCATCAGCCGCTCGGCGACAGCATCCTGTGTATGCTGAATGAACAGGTCGGCCAGTTTCAGGAGTCTTACATCATCAATCGGGTGTGTCGCTCTCTCCGCTTCGTCAATGCGCCCAAGTGTTAAGAGCCGATCAATCAGCTCGGTGGTAAGTCCAGTTTCACGGCAGATTTGCAGGTATGCTTCATCGCTGAGTGTCTCTTTTTCCAGGTCCACTAAGAACTGACCATATGCCTGACGCAAGGAGCCTGTAACCTTTTTGTCTTCGTCGGTCAGGATCGCGTGAATCTGCTCGGCAAGCGTGTCTCGTTCCAATGACGTTACATATCTCACGAGTTGGTTCGATGCACTGGCTGTGAAACCATGACTGTTGTCTGCATTCAGGTCGTGTTGATAGAGGTCAAAAAGCACAGCGATGATGTTTTCTCGTGCAACCCTATCAGCTCGCTCATCCGCCAGGCAGTGGCCCAATGCTTCAATACACTTCCCAACAAACTCCTCTAATCCCTCCTCTTCTGGATAATACCGTTCTCCTTCATAGTAGTCATCGTACTCGGCTTCCTCATCATAATAGAGGTGGGATTCTTCAAAGATCTCCGTGATCAAGGTCTCATAGATTGCTGCCGCCCCGAGGTAGTCTTGTTGCTGAACAAGTGTATCAGCGGTCTCTTTCACTTTGGCCAGTTCTTCGGTAATGTGTGGTGTTGCGCGTTGAAACGCATTGGCGACCTGGCGATGATAAAGCGCCGGGTTGACGGAGAGAATCTTCTGTGCGGGGCGGATGAGGTAGCCATCGGGATGGCGTACCCAGAATTGTCGCATGTGCCAGGGGAAGTCGGCTAGTTCGCGCACGATGTCTGCTTTCGCATTTTGCGCCTGGTGGTAGACAGCGTCTACGTTCTCTACGAGCAAGACGATCTCAACACCGCTACCGCGCTGTCCCGGCGGCTGAAGGCGTGGGTGCTCGGATGCCCAGTAGGGTGCATCATCGGCTGCCAGTTGAATAGTGGTTTCCCCACGAGACAACTCAGCATATTCATTGGCGTCACGCGCGACGACACGAAAGCCCAGAGTCTGCTCAAACCAGGTGATAGATTGCGCGAAGTCACTGACGCATATCTCAACCCAACTTGTTCTGGTCATTGTTCAACCTCCCTTTTTATGCTCCCCAGGATTTTCTCCACTCGCTACAGAAAAAAGAATGGCTCGTCCCGAATAGATGCCAGGCATTCATCTAATGATACATCAGTGTAAAGCTTCACCCATTGTCCTGTATGTCGCATAAATGACAGTTGAAAGCGATTATTGCCTGCATACTCAATACGCGCCATTTTTTCCTCAAAACTTGGTACTGTCGCATTTGGACCTGGAACGTGGTAGGTTGCGCAGATGTAGAAATAGCGCTGGTACCATTTCCCATAGATGTCGATGACGTAATTGAATTGAGGATTGTCTGGTGGTGGCTGGATGTGTTGCGGCTTTAAAATCTTTTCGATCAATGCATTGGCCTTCGTTGCGACCTCCGTTTTCACCACTTCCGGCACTCCCGTTTGGGTCAACTTCGGGCGAGGCGCGCCAGACATCCCATGTTTTGATTCTTTGGTCATAACTCTTTCCCTCCTTGAATGCAAGGTATATCTATGACTCATAATAAATGTAGCTGGCAAGCAAACTGATAGGTAGCTTGCGAACATCTTCTCTGTGCTTAACGTTCGCCTTTATTAGGAGGATGACCAGCCAAAAAGGGCACGCAACCGTTGTCCTGGATTGAATTTGAACACCCAGCTTTCCTGCTCTGAACGCACATAAAAACCGCCGAAGCCTGGAAGTGTGACGCTCTCTCCTGCTTTGAAGCTCTCATAGAGCGTTTCGGTGATGCCATCTATCCAGGCTGTTGCTGTCGTATCATCTGTGTCCATGCGAGTTGCGAGTCGGTGAACAAACTCCTCTTTTTTGATACGATCCGGCATAAAAGTTTCTCCTTGTCTGGTCGGGATAGTCGTTACTCCCAGACGATGGCAACTTTGCCAGTCTTACCACTGTCAAAGAGCTCGTAAGCTTCTTTGGCCTGGCTAAGGGCAAAGCGGTGTGTGACCATGATGTCGGGATGCAGGTTCCAGCGGACGAGATGTTCGAGTAGTTCTTCCATCTGCGGGACGCTACAGACCCAGGAGCCATAGAGGGTGAGTTGTTTGTGTAGTAGGAGTGGGCTGGGCTCAAATGTGACACTGCCTCCCTCTCCAACGTAGACGACGCGCCCCCATTCGCGGGCCAGTTCGAGACAGGTATGACGGGCGGTGGCGTTGCCGGAACAGTCAATGGCGACTTCGAAACCATAGCCCTGCGTCTTCTCCCGCAATATGGATAGCGCCTGCTCGTCGGTGGAGTTCACAACCTCTGTGAAACCAAGCTGTTTAAAGAATTCTATGCGCTCTGGGATGGCTTCAACTCCCACGACACGTGCTCCCATAGCTCGACAGAGTAGAGCCGCTCCGATGCCGACAGGACCAAGTCCGGTAATCAATACGTTATCACGTCCCGATATGCCCGCTCGCAGGCAAGCCGCGTAAGCAGTGCCTAATCCACAGGCCGCCATGGCACCGTCGAGATAGCTCAATTCGTCGGGTAGAGCCACCAATGTCCGCTCCTCCGCCAACAAGAAGTCTGCATGGCCTCCTGCGCGTTGCCAGCCATAGGCAGCACGTCCGCCCTCGACACCAACCTCCGCCGTACAACTAATCATCCAGCCGTTACGGCAGTTTCGACATTGGCCGCAGCCCGCTATGTGATAGAGTACAACTCGATCGCCAACCTTAAAATGTTCGACATCGGGTCCAATACGCTCAATGATCCCGCAAGGCTCGTGACCAGCAATCACTCCTTGATAGGCCTCCGGCCCATGTCCTTGATCGGTTGGTCTGTAGATGGCTCGTAAATCACTGCCGCAGAGCGAGGACGCTTTCATCCTCACTAACACTTGGCCATGACCCGGCTCGGGAATAGGAAAATCCCGAAGTTCAAGCTGTCGATTCCCCGGTAATATAACACCTGTCATTGTTGACATAATACAAAATGCTCCTTATCTGTTCGTCCCAGCGCACCATCTGCCCAGGTTTGCCCCGAACATAGTGATCAGAAGCAAACAGCATAGCGTGAACAGAAAATCTCGACACTGAGAATCCATACAGATAGAGTAACACATTTTTTAGGTCATCTCTATCGTTGCGGATTTGACAACGCTATCGTCAATATGCTGAACTATATGAGTGGACAGAGTTATTTTCAATGCAGAAACGAAAGAAGGATAGATCGTGATAACAGGTATTGGGCATACGGCCTTTGTCATTAGCGACCTGGAACGCTCATTGGACTTTTACTGTAACAAGCTTGGCTTCCGCGAGGCGTTTAGACTGGATCGTGAAGGTACACCTCCACCATGGATCGTTTATATCCAGATTACGCCCGGCCAATTTATCGAGCTCTTTCCAGGCGGATCTGGCGAGAACCCAATACGTCCGGTCGGCTACAGTCACTTCTGTTTGCTCGTCGATGATATGGCAGCGACACTTAAAGAGTTGGAGTCCCGTGGTCTAGAGATCCCAGGCGAGCCTACACGCGGCGTGGATCATAACATCCAGTACTGGATCAAAGATCCTGATGGCAATCCCATCGAGCTGATGCAGATCGTCAGCGAGTCGCCGCACGCGGCAGCAGATGCCAGTTGGCAGACCTTAGCATAAAACAATACATCATGTCACAATTGGAGCATCAGTGGAATACTTCTCGTAGAGCTTCTCGACAACGATCCTACGTAAGCGTATCACGGCCGTATGGATGTCGCGGAAGGTGGTGTAGAGAGGTGCTATGCCCAGACGGATATTATCGGGCGCACGAAAATCGGGTAGCACATTCATGTCGTTGAGGAGCATGAGATCAATGCGCAATCCTTCAGCGTGGCCCAAAGATACATGGGAACCACGCAGGCGTACATTATCCGGTGAATTGAGGGTGAAGCCCAATGGTCGCAGCAATGTCCTCCATAATCCAACCAGGTATTCGCTCTGGAGCTCCGATTTTGTTCGCAGATTGTCCAATCCGGCCTCCAGAATCAGATCGACGCCCGACTCGATCAGTGAGAGCGAGATGATTGGAGCGGTTCCGGTCAAGAAGCTACGCAGGCCCGCCGCAGGTTGATAAACCAGATCAAAATTGAACAGGTTCTTCTGTCCCATCCAGCCATTGATGGGATTGTTCAGGCTGGACTGCAAGTCACGGCGGATAGAGAGAAACGCGGGCGCTCCAGGACCACCATTCAAATATTTGTAGGTACAGCCAATCGCCATATCAGCCTGAGCAGCATGCAAGTCGACGGGCACCGATCCAACTGAATGACTCAGATCCCATAATACCAGCGCCCCAACCGCGTGAGCCGCCGCTGTTATGGCGGACATGTCATAGATGTATCCACTCTTGAAGACCGTATGGGACAGGATCACTAGCGCCACCTGATCATCCAGCGCGGCTTGCAGTTCGGCCACGGGACCGTGGATACCATCCACGGAAGGGATAATCTCCAATTGGTGCTGCTTATCTAGCAGGTCGATGGCACCTTGTAAGATGTAGAGGTCAGAGGGAAAATTAAGGTCGTCAGTCAAGATGCGGGACCGTCCACTCTGGGCTCGGAGCGCGGCTACGACTAGTTTGAAGAGATTGACTGATGTGGAGTCGGCCACGATTACTTCGTCCGCTTGCGCACCAATCAAGCGAGCGATCTTCGCACCAACTCGTTCAGGAGCCTCAAACCATCCCTCATTCCAACTCCGGATCAAGCGTGCCCCCCACTGTCCATGCAGTACATCTTCCGCCAGATCGACGGTATCTCTGGGCAGACGTCCCAGCGAGTTGCCATCCAGATAGATAAGATCAGGATCAGCAATGACAAAGCGTTCACGAAAATGGGCCAGAGGATCTTGCTCATCAAGTTGAGAAGCATACTCTATATCAACAGACATAGTCATACATTGCTCCCGATTATATCATTGCTATAATTTGCTAACACGTAGGCTCATCAGCAATCATACCATCAAGCAAGCTCCAAATCAACGTAGCCGCCGGCAAAAACAGGGTTTTACAATTCTCATTTTCTCCTCCTCTTTTAGGTCGGGAAAGCCCGGATTGTTTGATCGTAACGCTGGAATATTTGCTCTCTTTATGCTACACTTTCATGCCCTCGCTCTTAATCCCAATGAACTTATTACCCTATGCATCCACCGCGCCTTATTTTTTCTTTCACCAGTCAACCTGTCACACAGCTTGACAGACAAACAAGAGCTATGTTACTATTAATAGAAGCAAAAGCTTATTTTCTATCATTTAGCCAAAGAAACAATAGAGTTACATCCTGGTCTTTTAATTGAACGTCATCGCTATCGAGGTTTATATTGAAGTAAGGAGGCTTAGAATGTCACAAGTAGTACCATCAGTACCATTGACACGAAGTAAACCTTTAGGAGCTGTCCGCTGGTGGATAGCGGGTGTACTTGGACTTGGCGTTCTCATCAACTACTTCGACCGCATCAATCTCTCCGTCGCTGCCCAACCACTAGCGAAGGGTTTTCACCTTACACCAGCCACGCTTGGCATCGTCTTCTCAGCCTATTTATGGTCCTATGCCCTGCTCCAGCTCCCCATCGGCGTTTGGCTGGATCGCATCGGCATCCCCTGGATGATACGAGTGACTACCATTCTGTGGTCAGCGGCAACATTTTTAACCGCCATCGCTGGTGGTCTTGGCCTGGTACTTGTCGCTCGTGTCCTGCTTGGAGCCGCAGAAGCGCCCGCCTTCCCAGCCTGTCAGAAAGCAACCGGATATTGGTTCCCTCGCCAGGAGCGCGGCCTCTGCACATCTACCTTTGATGGTGCCGCCAAATTCTCGAATGTGATTGGTGTTCCTATTGTCGCATTCATCGTAACACAGTTTGGCTGGCAGGGTGCATTCTGGTTCACTGGTATTCTGAGTGCTCTCTACGTCGTGATATTCTGGATTTTCTATCGTAATCCCAAAGTGATGCATCGTAAGGGGCAACTTAGTGAAAGTGAGTACCAATATATTACTGCTGGCGGTGCTCAGGACGAAGACTTTGTGCCTCAGCACCAGATCGCAAGCCTTGGCTACTTGCTGCGCAATCGCAAAGTCTGGGGACTGACATTGGGCTTTTCCGCCTATGGCTATTCCTTCTATCTCTTGCTCACATGGCTACCCAACTACCTGGAAACCCAACTGCACATGACGCTGCTCAAGAGTGGATTCTATACCGCCATTCCCTGGGCCGTAGCGACCTTCACGGATCTCGTGATTGGGGGCTGGCTTGTGGATCGCTTGATTGCTCAGGGCTATGAGCCAAACCGGGTACGCAAGACGCTATTGGTCATCGGCATGCTCTTCGGTCTCTTTGTCATTGGCGCAGCCTTTACAAGTAATGCCACCTTTGCCATCATCTGGATCTCACTAGGACTCGGTGGGCTCGCCTTTGCTGCCCCGATCGGTTCCAGCATTGTCGCCTTGATCGCGCCCGAAGGCAGTGTCGGAGCCGTAGGAGGAATCGTCAACTTCGTGAATAATCTGCTTGGTATTGCAGCCCCGATTGCCACAGGCTTTATCGTCAGTGCCACCGGCTCCTTCGCCATCGGCTTCATCGTGGCTGCTATCGTTCTGGTCGTTGGCATTCTCTGCTACATCTTTCTGCTAGGCCGGATCGAGCAGATTCCCAATCCCTTTTCAGCAGCAGAGAGCATACCATTAGAATCGGCTCCATAAGCCTCAGATCATCCTGTGTATACCTTCACTTTTGTAGTTTCTAGTACCTGCACTTCTTTACTCTCGTTAAAAGATAACTGGCTTGATTATTGTCGCCGCCCACGGGCGGCGACAGACCACACGTTGTTAACTACGCCATTCTGCAATACAACAACTTCGTCAGAGAGGTTAACCGTCGTACAGACGTGATTGGGGAAAAACGTAAGTTTATCTCCAACTTCAGGGGTGAACCCAGGAGCAAGGCGCACGATGCCATGCTCTTCATTCATGCTCACAACAATACCATTATGTCCATCGGTGGTGATGGCGTAGCCTTCCAGACCAGCTTTTTCAGGAATTACATCTCCGCAGAACGTCTTGGAGCCAGCATCAACGACTGCAATGTCAGGAGCTGGGCGGCTGACCACCGTTGCCAGGATAGACAAGGCAATTTCGTCAGGGGAGCTGGTGCCTGCGTTGGTGGTCATACGATCAAAAAACACATAGGTGCCTGGCCGTACTTCGGTTACACCTGGTACGAGGGCTGCATAAGGTGTGCTAGGTGTAGAACCAACACTCACTGCCTGAATAGGAATACCCGCCTTGTTGATCTGCTCGGCCAGTGCGACCATCAACTCACCTTCCTGCTGTCCCAGTACTGCCGGGTCACGCGTCTGTGCTTCAGGGAAGGAGATACCTCGAAAGGTGAAGATACCATCCAATTCCAGACTCGGCGCAGCCAGCACCTGGTGGCACAACTCAACAGTCGCAGCAGGTTTGACTCCGGTACGGTTTAGACCGGAGTTGACTTCTACGCGTACAAATAGCGTTGCACCAGCTTCCACTGCGGCTTGCGATAACTGCTGGATACCTTTCACACTCTCAACCCCTACAATTAAATGGCACATTCGTGCTATCTCTGCCGCATGCCGTGCTTTCTCCATACCAATTATCGGGTACGCGACAAAAATATCGTTGACTCCAGCAGCAGCGAAAACCTCAGCCTCGCCCAACTTCGCAGTTGTGATACCGCAGGCTCCGGCGCGTAGTTGCATAGCGGCAATCTCAAGCGTCTTGTGGGTTTTGATATGCGGTCGCAATCGTACACCAGCCTGGGCGGCAATCTCGGCATAGCGATGGATATTCGCTTCCAGCTTCTCTAGATCGATCAGCAAGGTAGGTGTATCTATGTCGCTGACCGAACGACCAAACAAAGATTTAAGCCCTATCATCTTTAGATCCCCCTATCTCTGAATCACGAATCGGAGTGATTAATTGACCCCCTGGCCTGTGGGCTTGTCCCACAGCGTCGTCCAGTACGACCGTTTGACCTCCTACAAGCACCGCCTTAATGCCATCCGGGTAGACTTGAGGATTATCGTAGGTGGCTTTGTCGCTGATCGTAGCAAGATCAAAGATCACGAGGTCAGCAATCTTGCCATCGGCGACGATGCCGCGATCCCTAAACCCGAAGCGCTCACAGGGGTAGGCCGTCGTCTTGTAGATGGCTTGTTCAAGCGATAAGCTTTTGAGTGTGCGTACATAACGTTCAATGAAGCGCGGGAATGTGCCATAGAGCCGGGGATGAGGTCGCCCGGAGAGAATAGGTATGCCATCAGAGCCGATCATAGAGAATGGCGCTTGCACAACCTTATCTACGTCTCGTTCGTCCATCGTGAACATGATCAAGGTAGCCTGCCCTTTCTCTTCCAGTACGAGTTGGAAGAGCGTTTCTTCAGGTGACATGCCAAGTTGCTCACTTGCCTGGACAAAGTTCATCCCTTCTAATGGCTTGTGCTTCTCCAACTGCACTGAGGAAAGATACATCCTTTCCCAGCCATTCGCGTATACGGGATTGTCCCAACCTGGCAGTGAGCGCGAAAAATCCTGGCGCACACGCCGCTGTACCCCCGCCTCCGCTAACTGCTTCAGCATGTTCGACACGCCACCTTCTTTTAGCCATGGTGGCAGCAGTTGCGTGATCGTTGTTGATCCTGCGCTGTAGGGATAGACATCGACAGTGACATCCAGGCCACGCGCACGCGCATCGGAGATAAGGTCCAGGGCGGCCTGGATATGACCCCAGTTCTTGCGCCCTGTGATCTTGAGGTGACTGATGTGCATTGCTACTTCGCCTTGCTCGGCAATGGTGAGCAATTCGTTGGTTGATGCGAGCAATTCGTCCCCTTCATTGCGCATATGTGCGGTGATTACACCGCGATAACGTCCCACAATACGGGCAAGCCTGATCAGTTCAGCCGTTGGCGTGTATCCGCCCGGCACATATGCCAGACCCAGCGACATACCTACTACCCCTGCCTGCATCGCTTCCTCTATCAGCGCTTCCTGTGCTATGATTTCCTGCTCGGTGGCTGCACGTTGTTCAAAACCCATGACGGCAACGCGCAATGTGCCATGTGCTAGCAAGACGGCTACATTCTGTCCTAACGGTGTGGCATTGAGTGTTTGCAAGAAAGCAGACATAGTGCGCCAGTTCCAGGATTGCTCATCTTCTCCCAGGATAGGCGCAGCGTAATCTTTGACGGCCTGCATACGCTCAGGTACAATTGGAGCCATGCCGAAGCCGCAGTTGCCGATCACTACAGAGGTAACCCCCTGATGTACCTTAGGGAGAACCGTAAACCTCCTCAATGCTGCGAGATCATCATGGGTATGAGCATCGACGAAGCCTGGTGCAACCACCAGTCCTCCAGCATCGATAACGGCATGAGCTTCTTCCGACAGAAACGAGCGAATTGCCACAATACGATTGTCCACAATGCCAATATCACCGTTAAAAGCAGGCCCACCCGTACCATCGATGATGCGAGCGTGACGAATTAATAAGTCGTACATATGATCTCTTCCCTACGGTCAGGTCGCTTGTGCATCCGTGACAAGAGCGATGATAGCCTCATCAAATTGAAGCGCCATTGCCTGACCAGCTGCATCCGCATCACCACGCTCCAGTTCCGCCAGGAGCATTGCGTGTAACTCCTGGACACGCTCTAACTGCTCAGTGGTGCGTCGATGAAGCAGACCTTCACGAATGGTATCCTTGGAGACTTCGCGAATGGATTCGATGAGATGATACATCATGGTGTTGTGCGTGGCGGAAGCGATAGCCAGATGCAGCTCCAGATCCAATTCGATGTAGGTATCTGAATTGCCGAGGTGCTGGCCCATCATCGTAACAATCTCCCTCATGCGGGTCAGTTCTTCATGCGTGCGCCGCTCAGCCGCCAGCATCGCGCTCTGGACTTCGATGCCTTTGCGCACCTCAATCAGTTCGATCATGCTGTTAGGGTTGATCTGGACCGCACGTGCGAAAAAAACGAGTAGGGTATTGCTATTAATGGGTTGGATGATTGCGCCTTTGCCATTGATAATCTCGATCACGCCCTGCCCCTGTAATGACTTGAGCGCCTCACGAATCACTTGCCGACTCACCCCAAACTCTGTGGCAAGCATGACTTCAGAAGGCAGCATTTCTCCTGGCTTTAGATTTTTTTCCAGGATAAACTGCATGAGTCCTGCTGCCGCTTGCTCCGCTAATGTTTCACGATGTAATTTTCCAAGCATATCTCGGTCTTCCTATTCCTATACTCCATCTATACATTGTATCTCGATTCCTTTTATCCTGTCAATCTATCAGACAGGTTGACAGACAAACATGCATATGCTACCATCACATGCATGAGTTATGTTATGTAAGGAGTTATATTGTATGTCATTTGAAGCACGCATACAAGAATTGGGGTTGACTATTCCTCAAACGCCTAAACCTGCTGCCAACTATGTGCCTGCTGTACAGACTGGTAATCTCATCTTTGCCTCAGGTCAGACACCGACTATAGAGGGTAAGTTAGTTGTACAGGGCAAGTTAGGGCGTGAGGTCTCAATTGAGCAGGGACAGCAAGGTGCGCGCCTTGCTCTACTTAACTGCCTGGCCGAAGTACGTAGCGTTACTGGCAGTCTGGATGTTATCACCCGTGTCGTAAAGCTCAATGGTTATGTTGCCTCTGCCGAAGGTTTTGTTGCTCAGCCTCAAGTAGTCAATGGGGCTTCTCTCTTATTGGAGGAGATCTTTGGGGTTGTGGGCAAGCATGCTCGCGCTGCCCTGGGTGTGGCCGAGCTACCCGGTGGAGCTGCCGTAGAGCTTGAATTGATTGTTGAGGTTCGGACCAGGATAGAATAGAATAGAGCGCTCTGCGCAAATGACCTATGTTGAATTTTGGGAAACCTTTCAATTCTGAGCGCTGTGGGAAACCAGGAAAAGTAAGAATCAGGCAAAAAAGACCTCCTGAGCTACACTGTTGAAAATAAAAACGACAGAAAAGCTCAGGAGATCTTTGGCATCATTTCGGAAAAGTATCTTGCACATACTCAGCTATGCCGCAGACGTCTTACTGCATATGCTACATCTTGCTGAACTTTATCTGTTGCTACACTTTGCTGGATTTGTAATAACGCAGGTAGTGCTCGTATATCGCCTATCTCTCCAAGCGTCAAAATAATAGAGCGGCGTACTCGTTCATCGGGGTCGGTGTGGAGTGCTTGCAAGAGCGTGTCTAGTCGCCGTTCATCGTCAATCTTACCAAGCACGACAATGGCGGCTCTACGTACAGCAGGCATCGTATTATGCAGTGCCACGAGTAGTGCGTCAGTAGCAGCAGGGTCATCAATCTGGCGTAGTGAAAGAATCGCCTGGAGGCGTACTGCTTCGTTTTCATCGTTGAGGAGCGCAATAGTGTGCTCTAACGATGTCTTCTCCTCTTTTTCCTGCATACAGCTGCGACAACCCTTTCCCTATGTATAAAGAAAGAGGACTCCTCCTGTAACCAGGAGAAGCCCTCATCCTCAATTTTTTTGTTAATTAGTAGCGTTCACTGCGATATGAATCGCGGGAATCGCGACGCTGGTAGCCACCACCACCGCCACCGCCGTTTTGGCGCTCACGTGCCTCGTTGACAACAATAGTGCGGTTACCGAGAGTGGTGCCATTGAGCAACTCAATAGCGCGCTGGCCCTCTTCGTCGCTGCTCATATCAACAAAACCGAAGCCTTTGCTACGGCCAGTCTCGCGATCGGTGATTACGGTCGCTGAATTGACGGTACCAGCCTGCTCAAAAAGGCCAGCCAGTTCGTCTTCGTTTGTGCGGTAGGGAAGGCCCCCAACATAAAGTCTCATATTTTTAATGCTCCTGTGTTCACGCATCACGTCACGCTCGAAGAAACCATTTCTCACAGAAGCAATGCAATGATCGTGTGAATTCTCATACACCTACTAAAACAGACGAATGCAATTGTTTATTCCCATTTGATGGGACTCTTGCATTTTTTTCGTCTCCTGGCAAAATTTTGTATGCTGCTATACTATAGCACAAAAATGGGACACTTGTCTGCTCGAATAAGGGTGAATATTGTTGTGTTCATCCTTTTTTCTCTATCGACCCTATGTATACGATCTTGAGGGGTGAATGGTTTCTCTGCAATATATGTCCATTAGTCCATTATTCCTACTTTGGAGACGAATGTTGCGGCAACGTTGATCTTCTCGGTACCGCAAGGAAGTCAGGATTTCTCGCTCATTTTTATGCCAAGTACTGACAACAATGCTCCTAATCAAGTTACAACTGACTTTCACATATCCTGACCTGATGATCAGTATAGTAGTGATGTAACCATGTAGCTATGTGCGCATCTTTGCTATAAACATTGAGAAAAGCCTGCTTGTTTGTAAGATGCGTGTAATTTAGTACAATTCTTACAAACAAGCAGGCTTTTCTTAGATGACACTTCTTGCGCTATGAAACTGCTTCTATCTCGACCTGTTTTACTAGAGCTATCTCTGCCTCTCCTATAGGTAAGACTTTACATGCCTGCGCTGCAAATCCAAGCACAACTGTCTGTCCCGTCTGATACTCGTTCGCCTGCTGATTGGGAATGTCGGCTGTGAGTACTGTCTCGCGATCCATTCTTACATGCAAGCGTGTGAATGGACCAAGGAAGGTGCGTAGCTCGATCTCGCCAGTGATAGCGTTGCTGCTACTCTCCGTCTCTGCGCTCTGATGCGTTACCGTGATATCTTCTGGACGGATGACGATAAGAATATTCTCCCCATCGTGTAGCTGCGGCTGGGGAACAAAACTGATGCGTTGCTCGCTGCCGTCGACGCGGCTGATGCCCTGACTGGCTGATTCGATGCTGCCACGGAATTGATTGCTGTTACCGATGAAGGTGGCGGAGAAGGCTGTCTGTGGGTTGCTATAAATCTTCTCAGGTGTGTCGAGTTGTTCGATCTTACCTTTTGCCATGACTGCGATCCGGTCTGATATCGAGAGAGCCTCTTCCTGGTCGTGGGTGACATAGATGGCAGTCATTTTGAGTTGCTGCTGGATGCGGCGGATCTCATTGCGCAAGCTGATACGGACCTTGGCGTCGAGTGCGGAGAGTGGCTCGTCGAGCAGTAGAACCTGAGGCTCGACTGCCAATGCGCGCGCCAGGGCGACACGCTGTTGCTGACCACCTGACATCTGATGGGAGTAGCGGGAACCCAGTTCGCCTAGCCCAACAAGCTCTAATAATTCTGCGCAGCGTTGCTTGATATGTTCGCGTGACTTGCGTTGCATCTGCATGCCAAAAGCAATATTCTGCTCAGCAGTCATATGGGGGAAGAGTGCGTATGACTGAAAGACCATACCCATTGGTCGTTTATTTGCGGGACGACCAACAATCTCTTCTCCATTCAGCAGGATGCTGCCACTATCAGGGGTCTCGAAGCCTGCAACCATACGTAGGAGTGTTGTCTTGCCACAGCCGCTAGGGCCCAGCAATGTCAGGAACTCACCTTGCTGAATTGGCAAGGTAACATTATTGATGGCGGCGACGTTGCCGAAATATTTAGCGATATCAATCAGTTCAAGAAATGCCATATCTCAGTCCTTATTTTCCTTATGCACAAATAGCTGCTTATTTAACGTACGTCTCTATCTGTATGCCGTTATCTGGCCGCTGCAATCTCAATGTTTCCTGTCTTCTTCTTGCTGGCTCTGCGCTGACGTGCCAGGAAGATCAATGCGAGCACGCATAGCAGCGTGATAACAAAGCTCACAATGGTCAACGCCGCTGCCTTGTATGGATCGTTTTGACCTGTCTCATCCAGGTAGACCGGGAAGGTATAGATCCCCGACAGGCTGGCGAGTGTAAATTCACCCATAGCAGTGGTAAAGGTGAGCAAGGCAGCACTAATAATGCCGGGTAAGATATTTGGAATGATGATTGTCAAAAACGTTCTCCACCAGCCACAACCGAGGCTAGACGCCGCTTCAGCGAGGACGCGTGTATTCAGGGCGCGTAGACTGTTGTCGATTGGACGGTACGCGAAGGGTAACGCAATAATGACATAGGCGCAGATCAGCAACTGCGGTGTGTTCACAATGTTGAATGGATCGTTGCTAAGTAGCGGTACCAGTCCGAGCGAGAGAATGCTGATCCATGTATGTGAGTCACCGTAGACTTCAAGGTAACCCAGTGAGAGTACGATGGGCGGGACCGCGAATGGTAGCAGCGTCAGTAAATCGATCAAGGGACGTGCGCGGGGAATACGTAGCTGCACCCAGTAAGCGGTCGGCGTGATAAGTACTACTGTCAGGATTGTTGAACCTATACCGAGGCCTAGTGAAAGCAGGAGCGTTGTCCAGAGATTGCTGTCGGTGAACAGGTCTGAGTAGGCCTTTACCGAGAAAGGCGATCCAGTGAAACTGATGACGAGTGTCGCTGCTAGGGGGACCAGAAGATAGAGCATGACAAGAAAAAGCAGAATTTTGCCGATGTTCAAGTTGTGTAATCCTCTTTGCCTGGGGCGAGCGCTATTGATTTGCGTGGCTTGTGTACTCATATGTTTCTTCTTTCCCTATCTGCCCTGCCAGAGGCTTGCTCGGCGTAGCATATATGTATAGAGTGAGACTGCGAGGCAGAGCACAATAACCATGCCCATGGCGAGCGCATTACCCAGGCCTACGTCGATACTGACATTGCCTGCTACCGCGAAGCTGATCAGGATAGTGACCAGGTTGATACCACCCTGTGCCAGTGCGTAGGCAGTTGCATACGCTCCGAAGGCGTTCGCGAAGAGCAACATCAATGCTGCGATCAGCGATGGCATGAGGACGGGGAGGGCCACTTTGCGCCAGTACGTCAGATTCGAGGCTCCAAGATTGGTTGCCGCCTCACTCCATTCTGGTCGCAGCGCGCTGAGTGAAGGGAGGGTAATCAAGACCATGAGAGGTAACTCAAAATAGACGTAGGTCAAGACGAGTCCCCAGAAGTTATAAAGACTAAAGCCCAGGTTGTACAGATTGATGTGCAATATGTTGTGGAGTAAGACTGTGACGAAACCTGTGACTCCCAACGTCGAAATAAAGGCGAATGCCAGTGGCACACCAGCAAAGTTTGCTGTCAGGCTGGAGAAACCAGTGATCAGGTTGCGTAGCCAATTGCTGTGTAAACGATACACACCGTAGGCTGCGAAAAAACCAAGTATCGTACTAATGACCGCCGATACCAGCGAGAGCTCGATACTTGTCTCGAATGCGTGTATGGTTCCACTCTGGGCAAACATATGCTGATAATTACCGAAGGTAAAGGCACCCTGGTTATCGTTGAAACTACCCTGGAGTAGCATGAGTGCTGGTAAAATCTCAAAGATCAAACAGAAAAGAAGAAAGGGGAGTAGACCCAGCCAGTTTGCTGTATGATACCACCATGAGCTAGATGAGCGTTTCACTCGTGTTATCTTTTGTTGCGGAATGGCAGGGGTTGGTTCCGTGAGATGCTCAGTTGTCGGAACTTCCATCTTGTCACCTCATAGACTGTAATAAGGAATAGGGAGCGTGACATAACGCGCCGGCGCTCCCGTAGTGCAGTTACACACCGTATCAGGTTGGATTGACGTATTTAACCGCCAAGGACCTGTGACTGCCAGTTGTTGTTGATTGTTGCGGTTGCTTTTGTGAGCAATGCAGGATCGGTAACGAATTTGACGCTGTTATACTGCTCTGCATTAGGCAACTTGGCGGCCAGAGCGGCTGGTATCTTATTGCCTTTGGTCAGTGCCTGATAGCGTGCGGGATGTGCATAGCCCTTCAGATATGCGAGCTGACCCTCGTCTGAGTAGATGTATTCCATCCACAGGCGAGCTGCAAAGGGATCGGGAGCGGTCTTGTTGATGATAGAGACATAAGGGCCGGCGATTGAACCGTCGGAAGGGATAACAACCTTCAGATTGGGTTTGCCGTTCAGTTGGTCGCGGAAGCCCAGACCAAGGTAGTCCCACATGATAGCGATGGCGACTTCGCCTTTACCAATATTGGCGATGTTTGAGCGGGCAGCCGTAAAGTTGCCTTTCTTCTTCAACTGTGCGAAGTACTCGATACCAGGCTGGATATCATTGATGCTACCGCTCTGCGCCAGAGCGGCTGAGTAGACAGCTATGAATGCATCGTTCGCCTGGCGAGGATCACCGTCGATACCAACCATGTTCGGGTAGTTGCCTGTGAGCAGATCCTTGAAGCTCGTTGGCACATTTTTGACCAGGTCGGTATTGATGACAAAAGCCTGTGTACCCCAATACTCGGTACACCAGTTACCGTTGGGATCTTTCAGATTAGCGTCAATATCAGCCCACTTGGAATGTTTGTAAGGTGTGACCAGGCCCTGCTGCATTGCCTGCGAACCAAAGGCAAAACCGACATCACCGATGTCACCATGTGCGTGATGCTTGGAGTTTTTGAAGACCTCAAGCTCCTGCGCTGAAGAATACTCGGCCTCAGCCTGATACTGAACCGGGACGTAGTCGGCGGCATAGTTGGCCAGGATCTCTTTATAATTAGCCCATTCCGGTGGAATACCGATTGCCTGGAGCTTACCCTCTTTTTTGGCGTTCTTGATCAACGTCTGCATATCGATAGGACCTGCCATGTTGACAGACGCTTCAGCACTGGTGGTAGCAGTGCTACTGCCACCGCAAGCGGCGAGAAAAGCTGAAAGCGCACCAGCTGAAATACCAAGGGCTCCGGCCTGCTTCAAGAATGAGCGGCGATTGCGCTGTGCACTGAAATCAAAGATAGACTCATTAGAACTCATGAGTGGACCTCCACATACCTGAAAAAATAGTTGAAATTCAAAATGGTATACATACAGGCAATGCAGAGAAGTTGCAGAGAGGATAGAAACCTTGTTTTAGAGGAGATTGTCAGCGTCGAAATATCTCGACTTGAGTTTAATGCTGATACAAGATCATCGCAATGTATACCATCGCCACAACTAAATGTTCTATTGTGGGTAATACAACTATATACATGAGTTTAAATATTTATTTTACACAGATATATTGTTCTGTTAATTTGTTTTTAACACAGGACACGTATAGTAGGACCAGCAGAGAAAACAAGCAGGCAATACCGAGAAAAAGAAAGACTGAACGCAGATCTTTAGCGTATATAACCTATACTGTATAGATTTGTGTTCTATCTCCGAGAAAATACATATATGCCACAATGGTGTGGTATATGCTTCTATATATTTTTATAGTGACACTGGTATTTACTGGAGTAGTCGGTTTTATACCCCCTAATCCATCTTTATAGAGCAATCGTTGCTTTCACCGATTGCAAGAGAAGTCAGATCTCCATTGTTGTGATCTGGCTTTTTTGTGTTTTGGTGTTACTCTTATTTATGGGGTCAATAGCGCTAACTTTGACTTATTGATCATTTTTATGCATAATTCAAATGAATATTCTCATGAAGTCAGGAACCCTGTCCTCTAAACGGGACGGGCTTGTAGAGATGGGGTGGTTTCTGCCCGTCTTCTCCACAAGCTTACCTGACCAGTCCCAGCCAGGACTGTTCCTTGTATGCCCATTGGGGCGGGAAACGGTTATCGGGCTACGATAGCGGCAGTGTTCAAGAACGTACCAGTGGGTGCTTTGCCAGCCCACTGCTCTATAACTTCTGAGTTAACCAGGTCTACGAGGGTCAAGCCAGTGCTCAGGAGACGTGCAGACCGCTATCATCGACGAGGCACACATTACTTTGTGCGGGAAAGGGTGCCAGCCATCTCTGGCAATGAAGGACAGACCGCACTTCTGTTCTTCCCCCGCAAGGGGATACCTTGAACAATGTGCGTCTGCGGACGCCTTTCTTTCCTCCCATAGTCTGAAGGCGTATGGGGTCCCCAGAAAGGATTTCTTATGGACACGGGATGGTGGGGGTGTGAATGATAGAGTGTCCCTGAAATGCTGCCAAAGCCAGGCATGTGATACATGTATTGAGAACATGATTGTATATTTTTAGCCTTTCTTCGTTTATCATAGTAATTGTGTTCTGTTTGATCAAAGGTAATTGCTATTCATATGGAACAAACGAGACTAAATACTATTCCTGGCATAGACCAAACGCGATCGAAACTTCTGCAATTGTTTCAATATGTGCAGGCTTTTAACCATCTCCAAAACCCGGTTCAGCGTGATATCACCTCTCAGCCCTGGGCTTTATGGCTGATGGATCTTCCCGATCATCCTGCTATCCGTACAGGTGTGCCTGCTTTATCTACTACTCAATCTTCTGCTGATCAAACTGCATATGACGCTGGTGCAAATGAAAATTTTCTTCTCAAGGTGGCACGTCCCAGGTTGACCGAGCCGCCTGCGCCACCCACAGTGATAGCTGCTTGCTTGAAAAGTGGCTGGGATGATCCACTGAAGGCGCTAGAAGTTGATGCGCGTAGTAGCTTCGATGAGCCGCAACAGTTAGCGTTCAAAAAGTGGTTGCCTCTCTATAACAGATGGGCTCAGGGCGAGCGCCCCGCGCGACAGGCGCTCCAGATCTTCGATCGTATCTATGCTTTACGTACGCAGCTTGAGCGTGAGACAGAACAGCTAGAGCTTATGGTTGGTGATGGTATCATACGTTGGCAGACACGTCAGCAGGTCAGTATCTATCATCCTACCTTGCTTGTACGCATGCAATTGCTCTTCAATCCGCAGATACCAGAATTTACGATCTGTGAGACAGAGCAGCCGCCAGAGTTCTACAGTGCCCTTTTTCAAGGCATCTCTGAAGTGAATGGTGAGGATCTGAGTCGTATCAGGCAAGATTTTGAGTTGCATCACTGGCATCCATTAGCCGGTGAAGACACAACGCAATTTTTGCAGCGTCTTGCGCATCATCTCTCGCCGAAAGGAACATTGGAACAAGACCCTTCAGTTGCCAGGGCAATCAAGGCATGTCCCAATCCACTGCTTTTTCGCCAGCCAGTGCTTTTTTTGCGTAAGCGAACACTTGGTTTTAATACTGTGCTTGAAGCGATTCTGGATGATATTCCACAACGTCAAGACCTGTCCTATGCGCTTACCAGCCTTGTTGGCATTACAACGCAACCGAATACACCACGTATAAATACTTCAGCCAGTACAATTCAGACTCGCACTTCCTCCTCGCCAAATGGAGAAGATGAGCATATATTGTTGAGTAAGCCCGCGAACACAGAACAGTTAGAGATTGCACAAAAGCTCGAACAATATGGTGCTGTGCTTGTTCAGGGACCTCCTGGAACTGGTAAAACGCATACGATTGCTAATCTACTCGGACACTTATTGGCTCAAGGCAAAAGTGTGCTGGTGACGAGCCATACTTCGAAAGCGCTCAAGGTATTGCACGAGAAGATTGTGCCGCCACTACAACCTTTATGTGTCAGCATACTGGAAGATGACAATCGTAAACAGATGGAGCGCGCTATTGATGCTATTACCGAGCGCCTCTCCACTGAGAATGTTGAACGTTTAGAGCAAGCCGCCGTCCGTTTGACTCAGCAACGTATCGCTCTTATTCAGCAGATCCGTAGAGATCGTGAAGAGTTGAAACTGGCACGGAATAGCGAGTACGAGATGCTTATCGTAGATGGTCGTCAATATTCGCCATCCGAGGCAGCTCGCTATCTTATTGCCCATCATAACGCTGATTGGATAACAGATCCCATCGTACTGAATGCTCCATTGCCGCTCTCTCTACAAGAGTTTATCGAGCTCTATCATACCAACGCAACTGTCTCTGCGCTGGATGAGCAGGAGATAGTGCAGGGCTTGCCAGATATACGGCAACTCTTTATGCCTACTGCCTTCAAACAATCGGTGCAGAAGATGACAGAGTTACAAACAATGCTAAGACAGATACAGCAAGCAGAGGGCTTCAACTATCGTCGTGATCTGTGGCAGTCAGCGCTACAAAAGCAAATCACCCCATCATTTACGGGGATCCAGCAAAAGTTAGAGCTCGCGTTGGCCTTCTTTCGTGATGAGGTTCCCTGGAAACTGGCGGTTATCCAGGCAGGGCAAGAAGGAGGAATGCAGCGTCAGATATGGGAGGACCTGATCGCAAAAGTTGAGAGTGTCTACAAACTGGCTGCGTATGCGCTACCATTGTTACTTGAATATGACCCCTCTATCCCAGATGAATATAGTTCTGATCATACAGATAAAGTTCTTCAAGAGATCCTCATGTATCTTGATAAGGGGAAGACGCTGAATGGTATGGCGCTGCTGATACATGCTGAATGGAAAACGTTGCTCTCTAAAGTTCGCGTACAGAACCATACGCCTGAGATAAAGGAGCATTTTCAAGCGTTACAGGTTTTGATCCGGTTGGATAGAGCTCGTAAGGATCTGGTTGGGCGCTGGCAGCGACAGATTGTTCCTCTCGGTGCTGGTGATGCCCGGGATGCAGGTCCACGTCCTGAAGCGTTCTGCCATCGCTATGTAGTCCAGTTACAGGAATGCCTGAACTGGTATACACATACCTGGCTGCCATTAGAGAATCAGTTGAAGCAGCAGGGATTCCTCTGGGAGAAGCTCCTGGCTGAGTTACCGGTTAGCCTGTCAGAGTATGATCAGGTCTTGCAGCAGAGAGCCGTGGTCCGTGAGCATCTACCTGCGCTGTTAGCAGCCGAAGAGCAGCGCCGACTGTATGCGATCAATGAAAAAGAACTGCAAGCGATAAAGCAAACGCTGCAACATATGGCTGCTGTTGCCGGTATAAACGGAGGTATAGAGTCGACGTCGCTCATCAGGCGGATACAGAGTGCGATCGTCAATCGAGATACTACAGAGTATCAATTGACGTATGAGCATATCGCTGACTTACATGAGCGACAAAAAGATCAGCAGCGGCGCATCTTCTTACTGGAAAAGTTGGAACGTAGAGCTCCATCCTGGGCAAAGTCTATTCGCATACGTGAAGGTATACACGGTTCTGCCATTGTTCCTGAGACGATGGAGGATGCATGGCTTTATAGACAATTCAAAGATGAGCTGAATCGTCGGGCCAGGATCTCGCTTGAAGATATACAGGCGCGTATCGCCCGTAATAATCTCGCTTTACATTCTGTAACGGCTGAATTAGTCGAGAAGAGATCCTGGGCCGCTCAGATACGGCGTACAACGATAGAGCAGCAGCGTGCTCTGCAAGGTTGGAAAGAACTTATTCGTAAAGTTGGGAAAGGGTCAGGCAAACGTGCACCTCAACTTCTTGCTCAGGCGCGGGAACTGATGCCGATCTGTCAGACTGCTGTTCCTGTCTGGATCATGCCACTGAGTCGTGTCGTGCAGAATTTCGATCCCCGCAAAAATCGTTTCGATGTTGTGATTATCGACGAGGCCAGTCAGGCAGATATTAAAGCGCTTGCCGCTATCTATATGGGTGCTCAGATAGTTATTGTGGGTGATCATGAGCAGGTAACACCGTTGGCTGTTGGACAGAATCTTGACGATATCGATAAGCTGATTCATCAATATCTGACTGATATCCCTCTCAAGCAACTGTATGACGGACAGCTTTCTATCTATAAACTTGCGCAAACAACCTTTAGTCCCATCTGCCTTCGTGAGCACTTTCGTTGTGTTTCGCCGATTATCCAATTCAGCAATATTCTTTCATATGATGGAAAGATTAAGCCGCTACGCGATGATAGTGATGTCAAGATTCGCCCTGCCACCGTCGAGTATTGCGTTAAAAGCACTGATCTCTATGGGAAGGTAAATGAGGAAGAGGCTGTCGCTATTGCTTCACTCATTGTTGCCGCCTGTGAACATGATGCTTATCGTGATGCTACGATGGGTGTTATCTCGCTGCTGTACGATGAGCAGGCACTACGCATTGATATGCTCTTACGGAGACACCTCTCCGCGATTGAATATACACGCCGGCGTCTCCTGTGTGGAAACGCTGCCCAGTTCCAGGGCGATGAGCGCGATGTCATGTTTTTATCGATGGTTGATATCCCGCATGATGATAATGGTCCTTTGATGATGCGTGATGAAGATGCGCGCGATGCGACTGCCAAAAAGCGTTTTAATGTAGCGGCCAGTCGAGCACGTGATCAGATGTGGGTTGTGCATTCATTGAATCCTGACATACATTTGAAAGAGGGCGACATCCGTAAAAAGCTGATCATGTATGCGCGTAACCCCGGGGCATCTGCTCATCTAGCCGTAGCGCAAGAGCAGCGTACTGAGTCAGAGTTCGAGCGCCTGGTCATGAGGCATCTGCTCCAGGCCGGCTACCGCGTTGTGCCACAGTGGCCTGTAGGAGCTTATCGTATCGATCTGGTAGTTGAAGGGAATGGCAGGCGTTTAGCGGTTGAATGCGATGGTGACCGCTGGCATCCTATGGAGAAATTAGAAGCGGATATGAACCGCCAGGCGATCTTAGAACGTCTTGGCTGGCGTTTTATCCGGATTCGTGGCAGCCAGTTTTTCCGCTCTCCGGATGAGTCGATGCAGCGAGTCTTTGAGCGGCTAGAGGCCCTTGAGATCTTTCCAGAAGCACAGACAGTAGATGAAGTAGTGAAGAACCAGGATGGACAGGCACTCAAGCAGAGTGTCGTACGGCGAGCCGCCGAATTGCGTCAGCAGTGGGACAGTGATACACTGTCTACCCCTATTGTCAGCACTCCCCGTGCTGCAACGGCCTCTACCCGAAGATCGTATTCATCAGGATCGACTCTCCATTGAGAGCCGCTTCTTTTAATATTTGTAACTATTCAGGTACCCTATAGAGTGTTTTTGAGCTCAAATTTGTCCAGGGGAAAAAATTGAAGAAGGTAGAGATGGCAAACATGGCACCCAGGGCAAGTTTGTGCCACAATAGCAAAAGAAAAGATTTATCAGAGTATTATGTAGAGCGTAAAATCGGGGCTATACCGCTAGCGAAGTATGAGCGACAACATACATAAAGCATGTATATATAAGCAAGGGAAGTTCGCCATGTCACGCCATCCATATCAAAGGTCGGTCACGCTCCTCATCAACGTGTTCCTGTGCTGTCTGGTGCTCCTGCTGGTTGCGTGCACGTCGACAATCACCACCGAACCTTCCCATACCGGCACGACCCCGATGGCAACATCTGCCCCATCGCCAACTTCACGCCCCACGCCTACCCCGACAGCACGTGTCGCACCGTCCAGTTATACAGCGCAGGTTATCCTCCAGGGACAGGGCCATCCGGACGACCTGGCCATGGACAGGCAGGGACGTTTACTCTTCAGCGATGACACCAGCGGCACAATCGACCGCGTCAATGGCGATGGTTCGGTGACGGTCCTGCTACGCGATCCAGCAGGCCCGGAAGGACTGGTTGTGCTGGCCGACGGTACTATCCTGTTCGGCGAGCAGAATACCAACCGCATCATGAAGCTGGCACCCGGCGCCTCCACAGCCACGGTCATCCGCGCGCTCCCCGGACACAACAGTACAGCTCCCTGCAAACACGGCATCGACGGTATCGCCCTTGATCCCAGCACAAATACGCTCATCGTACCGGATAGTCCAATCGGCAACGTTTATCGTATGAGCCTGGATGGCAAAACGTTACGCTTGCTGGCGACGGGCATCACACGACCGGTAGGCGCAAGCGTTGATAGCAATGGCAATATCTTTGTTGCCGATGAATGTGGTGGTGCGCTCTGGAAGATCACTCCGACAGGCACAGTAGCGCGCATCGGCGGTTTCGCCATGCCGGACGATGTGATCCCCGACGGCTATGGCAACCTGCTGGTTGTTGATCTCGCTCAGGCGGTGCATGCATTCATCCGTTTTAACCCGGCCACCGGCCAGAAAGAGAACCTGGATAGCCAGCGCTACATTGAACCGCAGGGAATTGTCAGCGACAGCACTGGCCACATCTATGTATCGGATGATACGGCCAACGTGATCGTCAAATATACCCCGGTCCCCTGATAGGTTGGCCCACGTTTGAAGAGCACGAGATAAATATCATTCTCGTACTCTTCAATGGCTTGAAGCTATCTATCGATACGTTTAAGACTGCGTTACCTGGTTTTCTTTTTCTCGGATTAACTGTTCTAATTGATCGTAGGTATAAGCGCCAGGGAAATCTTCTGCGACCTCTTTTTTCTTGCCGCTCCATTCTTCAATAGTGATGCGGTAGACGCTGGTACGCACCAGTTCTTCCTGCACGACTGGTCGATAGTCCTGACCCACCTGTTTATGAGGGGCATACTTACGCAGCAGGAGGTGAAGAGCATTTGTTGCCTCTTGAGGATCACTGACGCAGGTAGCAGTCCCAAAGACGATGACGCTAGCATACTCGACGCTGAAGTTGAGGGCTGTCTCTGCTGGCAGCAGGCGACCCATCTCAAAGACGCTGAAACAGATGCGCTCATCGATTCTGGTATTTGCACGTGTACGGCCCATCCGTGCGGTATGCATATAGATAACATGCTCGCTCTCACTGTAGACGAAGATATTCGTGTTCAGGAAAGGTTGGCCGTCATAAACGGTAGAGAGCACACCGATAGGGGCACGCAGTAAGAGCGTCTTTATCCAATCCTCATCAGTAACAGCGCGATCACTGCGGCGAAGCTGTGTGCGGGGCAACGTAGCATAGTCTTTTGGCATCAGATATTCTCCCTTTATAGTAAAGATGGTCTTATCCTTTGTGCTGAGTATAAAGAGTGATTGGTCTTGTCACAAGAGCCACTATCCGTTATGATGAGCATACCAATTATGAACGCTGCCCTCGTCAGGAACCGATGTAGAGATCTGAGGTATAGAGATTTATGAGTAAGCAACCGACTACCACGTGGCCTTATCTATTACAGCTTGATCATAAGGGTGTTGCTCCGCTCTACTTACAGCTCTATCATGCTCTCAGAGATACTATTCTAGCTGGTCAACTGGGTGCAGGGACGCAGTTGCCTCCGACTCGTGTGCTAGCGACTGAACTGGCCGTCTCTCGCACAACAGTCGTTACTGCTTTCGATCAGTTGCTGGCTGAAGGGTATCTTGAGACGCGTGTCGGGTCTGGAACGTTTGTCGCATCAACATTGCCGGAAGACCTGTTGCATGTGCAGATACCACAGTCTCCCGTTCAGTATAATGAGCGGCATCCCCACTTATCGCAAGCAAGCCAACGTATGGTGCATTCTCCATTAGTTCCGCGCCGTAAAGGATCATCTGCCAAAGCATTTCAGCCGGGTCTACCGGCGCTGGATGAATTTCCGTTTGCTATATGGTCGCGGCTGGCTGCGCGCTACTATCAGCATCCACCATTTGAATTACTGGCTTATGGTGATCCTGCTGGCTACTGGCCTTTGCGTGTCGCCATCGCACAGTATCTGATGATGTCACGAGCTGTACATTGCAAACCTGAGCAGGTACTGATAGTTTCTGGTGCGCAACAAGCCATCGATATTACCGTGCGCACGCTATTGGAAGAAGGTGATGTTGTCTGGCTAGAAGATCCTGGGTATCCGCGTGCCAGAGGAGCGTTACTGGGAGCAGGTGCCAGCGTCGTCCCGGTGCCAGTCGATCAAGAAGGGTTAAACGTCGAAGCAGGTAAGCATCTACGTGAGCACGCGCGCATGGCGTATGTCACTCCATCGCATCAATACCCCCTTGGTATTGTCATGAGTGTTGCCCGGCGACTGGAACTGCTTGATTGGGCGCAACGTGTAGGGGCCTGGATCTTAGAGGATGATTATGATAGTGAGTTTCGTTATCGTGGGCGACCGCTCGCCTCTCTGCAAGGCCTGGATACCCATGGCCAGGTCATCTATATGGGTACATTCAGCAAAGTACTCTTCCCGTCTCTAAGGTTAAGCTATCTTGTCTTGCCACCCGCATTAATAGAGCCTTTCATCACCACTCGTGCACTAGCAGGTCGTCACTCACCTACGCTCGAACAGGCCATTGTAGCCGACTTTATCGTAGAAGGTCACTTCAATCGGCATATCCGACGTATGCGAGCCTTATATGCTCAGCGTCAGCAACTCCTTGTACAAGCCATACAGCAAGAACTGCATGATATCATCGAACTGGAAGAGCACGAAGCTGGTATGCACCTTGTGGGCTGGCTTCCTCCTGGTATCGATGATTGTCTGGTCTCACAACTGGCTGCTGAGCAAGGTCTGGATGTGCATGCACTCTCCTCCTGTAGCGAGCAACCACTACGGCGACCAGGTCTACTGCTCGGCTATGCTGGCACAAATGAGCACGAGATACGCGCTGGTGTGAAGCAATTGGCTAAGGTGCTGGCGAAAATAGTGTAATGTTCATTTGTTCATTGTACTCTTTTTTTGATGCTCTCTCTATTGACCGAAGAACCGCAGATCGATTAAAATGTATCTGTTTGTAGTAGATGTTATAGTAACCTGACACGTGAAACATGTGAGAAGGGAATTCATTATGGCAATACGTCGTCCTCTGGTGCTTGAGCAGCCTGTGGCGCTTTACTATATACGACCCGTTGAGCTTGTAGATACCTCGCTAGCGAAACTTTCTGAGCAACGTTTATGGCTGCGGGCCGCTGGCTGGCAAGATGATGCCATTATTGAGTATGTACGTACTGAGCAGGAGAATAAAGAGCCTTTTATGCGCTTGACTGCTGATATCAAGGCTAAAAAGGTTGGCTCGGTTTTTGTCTTCTCTGTCGATCGACTCTTTCCGGATCAGCAAAAAAGTGAACTCAGTGAATTCTATGCAGCCTGTGTCAATGCCAACATCGAGATCGTAACGCCGATCGATCGCTATAACCTGGCCGACGCAACCGATCGGCATATGTTTAGCACCTTTCACGATGCTTATACCAATTATGTAAATTACCAGGGTGCACTCAAAAAAGCATGCCAGCATTGGGATCTCTACAAAACGAAATAGTATTGAAGCGCTGATGCATGAAGGATGTGTGTAGAGTAAGTAAGCCCTGTCCATTGATCCGCTCCAACGAATGAAGTTTTACCAGTATCTGGTCGATAAGTTTAATTGAAAAATAGAGAGTAATCTATTTTTGGGGCCTTTCTTTGGCATAAGTTGGAAGCTCTTTACGAACGTATGTGTGCCGATTGCGCTTCCTAGCTTCCTATCTGAGATGGGCCTTTCAACTTGCATTTGTAGTGAGCTGTAATGCGGAAAGGGTTGAAAGATCTTATGGGGCAATGGAAGAATACTGGTAGGGCCAGTCGTAGCAAGCGTGTTCGTGCTAAAAGCGATAGTCGTCAGGATGACACTCGGTCTGCTGATCAGTCTTCGCGTCGTAGCTTGTTGAAGGGTGCGGTGGTTGGTGCGACCGCTGTTGGCCTGGGCGCGTGGTCGTCTACACCAGCACTGGCTCATGATACACAGATCGCTGCAGGAGCAGGTCCGCTGGGTTCATCGGTCTCTCTTATACTGGATGTGGCGCGTACATTTGAGCAGCTTGCAGTAGTTTTCTATAGCAATGTTCTGGCGAATGCGGACAAATTGGGGATTGCTGGTGATGTTCTGGCGGGTTTAAAAGCTGTGCTCGTAGAGGAACAACTGCATCAGCAATACTTTATGTCGAGTGGTGGTCATTCGATGATCGATAACTATAGTTTTCCGCACGGGCCACAAACCTTTACCGATATGAAGACTTTTATTGCGACACAGCAGATTATGGAAGGGATCTTGGACTCAGCATTTCTGGCAGCAGTCTTTGAATTTGCTGTATTGGGGCATCCTGATCTGGCGCAGGTAGCCGGACAGATCGCAACGATCGAGGCTGAGCATCGTGCATTAGGACGCACCATTGGTGGTTCAAATTATGGTGATAACTGGGCGTTTACGCCGGTGACCATCAGATCTGTGAGAGATGTTCCTGCTCTTCTGCAGAAGATGGGTTTCTGGACGCCGACGGAGGGGAACACGTATAGCTATCAGGCCGTCTCTACTGCTATAAGTGATGTCCTGCATCGTGTGCCTTATTCTATGAGTTTGCTTGACGTTCCCGGTCGTGGATAAGCAAAAGTGTGACATTTTTATCCACTAAAAAGAGAGCCTGTAGTGAGTGCTTCTCGCTCCGGGCTCTCTTATTTCTATGCTTTATTGGCGTTACTTAATTTTTTGAGATGACGTCGTCGATAAGACCATATTCGACTGCTTGTTGTGCAGTCAAGTAATAGTTACGGTCGGCGTCGGCTTTGATACGTTCAATAGGTTGACCAGTATGCTTGGCAAGAATCTCAAGCAGGTTCTGGCGCAGACGAAGGATCTCGCGTGCGGTGATCTCAATGTCTGAGGCCTGTCCTTCAGCTCCACCTAATGGTTGATGGATCAGGATTGTCGAGTTTGGTAGTGCATAACGTTTGCCGTGCGTTCCGACTGCGAGTAGAACCGCACCCATACTCATGGCCATTCCCATACAGACTGTAGAAACCTCTGCTTTGATCATCTGCATCGTGTCGTAGATTGCCAGGCCGGCGTAGATGACGCCACCTGGGCTGTTGATATACATATTGATATCTTTGGTTGCATCTTCACTTTGCAGATAGAGCAACTGTCCAACGACGCTGTTTGCAACCATATCATCGATGGGTGTACCAATGAAGATAATGCGGTCTTTAAGCAAACGTGAGAACAGACCCTGCTCGATCATCTCTCCACGAGCATTCGTCTCTACTACGCGTGGGATGATGCCGCGCGGCTCCAGATAGTCTCTGGATTCTTTGATCCATTTAGGATCACGTGGGTTGTATAGTGTCATGCGAAAAACCTCTATTTTGATAGAACCTGGATAGAGTCTGAGACACCATGTGTTTTGTATCTCTCTCTAAAACGCAGCCTGGATAGGTTTCTAGTAGTAGTAATACCCATGTATCATACACCATAAAAAGAAGATTGTACAACTTGTTTACGCGCTTTATCTGTCCTATCTTCTGCTCTCACCTATATATTTTACCTGCGACTTCTGGCAGCATAGCGGAATTTTGTTTGCTCTATCAGTATAGAATAGCGTAGCCGCCAAAAATAAGTATATTTTATCTATTGGTTCAGTAGTGATCTATAAGCCTGGAAAGTATAAAATGCATAGGTAGGGTGAATAAAATCTATAGAAAGCGAATTCGCATGGCAACGAAATAGCCTTGTGATTCGTTTAAATGGTAGAAGAACCGTAACTACTCTTCCACGCTTCTCTGGTGGAGGATGTTACCACGGTATAGTGGAAGTCAATGCATGTTTCTGCTGCTGCTTCATAGATAAAATGAACAGCGGCCCTGGTGGTTTAGCGAGACATGGGTAAATAGTGCAGCAGGTCTTGTCTTAAACTTCTTCGTCGCTTATAATCACGTCATGTGAGCCGATAAAACTTGAGGTAATGGGATGCGAGAGCTACAGACAAGGATTCCCCGCAACAAAGTTATACGAGATCGTTATGTGATTGAGGAGTTGTTGGGTCAGGGCGGGTTCGGGGCTGTTTATCGCGTGAGAGATCGACGTGTCAAGGGAAATGTTTTTGCTCTCAAGGAGATAAATAATCCGAATCGTAATCAGAGAGAGAGCTTTCTTTTTGAAGGTGAGCTCCTGCGGCGGCTTGATCACCCTGCTCTTCCGCGCGTCTATCGTGTATTTGAGGAGAGCAAATGTGATCGTATCTGTACGTTAATGGATTTCATCGATGGACCAAATCTAGAACGTTTACGGCTCCGACAGCCGGAAAAGCGTTTCTCCCTCGTGCAAGTGATACATATGCTGGCACCGATTCGGAATGCATTGCTCTATCTCCATGCGCAGCAACCACCGATTATTCATCGCGATATTAAACCGTCGAATATTATTATTCCTCCCGAAGAGGATGCAGTCCTGGTTGACTTTGGCATTGCCAAGGAGTATGACGAGGATTCTACAACGACAGCTGTAAGGCATTGTTCGCCTGGCTATGGTGCGCCTGAGCAATATATCAGCGGGACGAGTATCCAGACTGATATTTATGGGTTGGGCGCGACTATCTATACGTTATTGACCGGGTCGGTCCCAATCGATGCTCTCTATCGTTTAACGCGTCTCAGCGTGAAACGCGATGATCCCTTGCGACCTGCGCACGAGTTGGTTGCGAGTATTCCTGTAGGGATTACTGAAGTATTGCAGCGTGCTATGTCTATCAATAGCGCTGATCGCTATGAGACGGTCGAGGAGTTTTGGGATACGTTTATCTCTTATTCAATCTACTCTGCAACCGATACCGACTCCCCTTCAACTGATCCGATTGCTGATCTACGTGCACCTGTGGCGACACCGGCTGAGAAAGATAGCGCTGCCAGTATCTCTGCATCTATCCAATCTGAGCAGGTGTCAGGAGTAGCGACACCCGTGACCCCTGTAGGAATCATGTCGCGAATTGTGGAGACGCCTGCTCCTGCTGCCAATGTGGTCTTGCAATCGATGCATACCGTTTATTCGGCATCGACTGAGACGCTGCCAACACCTGCGCTGGCTCGGTCAGGCAGGTCAACGACACTACTATCAGCGGCTGGGTCATACAGTGATAGCACGCGTAACTATGCATATAGTGCCCTGACACTGGCGTTGCTTTTACTCATGGTCGCTGGTTCGTTCATTGTTTATGTCTATGCTGGTGCTCATGGAGCTGGTGTATTGCGACCAGTAGCTCATCGGTCTACGGTTCCTGTGGCGACTATTGTGCCAACTGTTCAAGTCCAAAAAACTCCGCCTGCGCTACTGGTCGCGCCGAAATCTACACCGGTAAGTTATGTCCCAACACCACCATATATCAAACTGGCCCCGGTAACTGTGCAGGTGCCACACGTGCAGGTGACACCGACATCTGTACCGGCGATGCCGACGCAAGCTCCTGCTACTCCAGTGCCAACGCCAGACCCATCTCCCGTGAACACTGGAGACTTTCCTCAATTGGCGAACAGTTACAGTGGATCGATTCATAATATACCTGGCGATCTTGGCTCAACAATGAGTCTCTCTCAGATTCAGCAATCAGAGGGCACGATTACAGGATATTTTTCGCCAGGTCCAGGTTTGATTGGTGCGGGCACCTTTAATGGATCGGTAACTACGAATCGTCATATGAGCTTTCTTGTTGCTAGCAACCAGACTGAGCTACCGCTCTATTTTGAGGGGCGTATTCAGGATGATGGTTCAATTGCAGGAACCTATTGTAGCTATCTGCATGATAGCTGTAATCAGCAGGCTGGCGGCTATGGGACCTGGAATGTTTTCCCGTAATGCGGGTGCATGCTACCAACGGATAGTGTTTTGTGCTATACTCCACTTCGCCACAAAGATGCTAATTTTTAGCCTGCACAAGGATATCGGGGATAGATAATGTTTTACGATCACACAAAAATTTTTGTTAAAGCTGGCAACGGCGGAGATGGTTCAATGCACTTCCGGCGTGAGAAGTATTACCCATTAGGTGGGCCAGATGGTGGAGATGGTGGACGAGGAGGTAGTATCTACTTTGAAGCGACGATAGACTTGAACACGCTCATTGACTATCGTTATCGCCAGCAATTTAAAGCGGAGCCGGGCACGCCGGGTGCGGGTCAAAAGATGCATGGTGCTAAGGGTGAAGATATCATCTTAAGTGTGCCTTGTGGCACGATCATTCGTGATGGAGAGACGAAAGAGCTGGTAGGAGATCTCACCGAGATCGGTCAACGTGTAATGGTGGCACGCGGCGGTCGTGGTGGTCTGGGCAACGTCCATTTTGCAACATCGACGCGGCAGGCACCAAAAGAATCGCAGAAAGGGGAGCCAGGCGAGGAGCGCTGGCTCCTGCTAGAACTGCGCCTGATCGCGGATGTTGGTCTGGTGGGTTATCCCAATGCTGGTAAGTCGACGTTGCTCTCTGTCGTCTCGGCTGCTCATCCGAAGATTGCGGACTATCCTTTTACAACGCTTGAGCCAAATCTGGGTGTTGTCGAGGGCGGTCAGCCGCGTTACGGAGATGGGTATAGCTTTGTGATGGCGGATATTCCTGGCCTGATTGAGGGTGCCGCACAGGGAGTAGGCCTGGGCCACGAGTTCTTGCGCCATATTCGTCGTACCCGTGTCTTGCTCCACCTTGTGGATGGTTCCGCGCTGGATCGCGATCCCTGGGAAGATTTCCTGGCTATTAATCGTGAGCTACGCGACTACGATGAGGAGCTAGGTCAGCGACCACAACTGGTGGTCTACAATAAAATGGATCTCCCTGAGGCGCAGGAGCGCTGGCCTGATTTTAAAAAGAAGGCGGAGGCCGCTGGCTATCGCGTCTTTGGCATCTCCGCTGCCGCTCACCAGGATGTTGATGAGTTGATTAACGAGACTTCGCGCCTGCTCAATGAGATTATGCGTGACGAAGCCGAACGTGCTGCTACACAGGTGATTAGCGATCTGCGTGAGAACGAAGGACCGGTTCTGCGTCCTCAGGCAGCTGATGCCTTCACGGTCTTAAAGGTCGAAGATGGCGTCTTCGTTGTCAGTGGCAAGCGTGTTGAACGTATGGTCTCGATGACCGATCCCGAGAGCGAAGAGGGTATGGATCGTCTACAGGTTCAGCTTGAAAAGATGGGCGTTACCAAAGCCATTGAGGAGGCCGGTGTCAAAGTCGGCGATGTGGTTCGCTTTAACAAGACTGAATTGATCTGGGGCGAATAAGTGCATTCTGGTTCTACGTTATCAGTAACGCCTGTATGGCGTACCAGGTATGCTAAAAAAGAGATGGACCCTATTAGAACGGGTCCATCTCTTTTGTGGTGCATTGCACAAAAAAATAGACAATTTTATGCTATACTTACTTATGACTGATTGTTATAATCAGCGTGCAGTACAGCAGTCGCTTAAATTGTAAGGGAATGCGAGAAGACTCAGACAATATGGGTGAAACATTAAGCCTCCTATTTCGAGCCTGCGATGATGGTACATACAAAGTACAGGCCAAAGAGAGTTGGTCTGGGCGTACTGTCGAAGGTAATTTCTCTCCTCCATATACGGGCAAACAGATCAATACGCTACAAAAGAAGTTAAATACCTTCGAGACGCGTGATCGTGAGCTCCGCGAGATTGGGTACCGTCTCTTCTCTGCTATCTGTGATGGTGTTCCTGGTTCTTCAACAGGTCAGATTGTGCAGACAGTACAGGCTGTCTTGCAGAGTGTCATTCAGCGTACATTGAAGCGTAGAGGGACCGTTGCATTGACGTTGATCTTTGGTCCTGGCTGTGAAGAGTTTGTACGCTATCCCTGGGAGTTACTGCATAATGGAAACCACTTCTTATTGGTTTCTGGTGTCTTTACGCTTAGCCGTGCGCTTCTGCGCCCCGATTCTCCTGGTGGTTGTGAGCTACCAGTGCATCCTCCTTTTCGTATGCTGTATATCAGTGCGTCACCGACAGATCTGACTCCACTAGAGACTGAACGTAGCTTTGAGGCGATGGAGCAGGCGCTGACCCCACTATTGGATGCTGGTCAGATCTTTCTGGATCGTTTAGAGCCACCAACCTTTAGCCAGTTTGTGCGCTACTTGAGCTCGTATGGCGGAGCAGGCATGCTCGATGATAGTGATACAACCCTGCCTTGCTATATTGTGCATTTTGATGGACATGGGGCCTACGGGAAGTTGTGCCCCGGTGAAGACTGTGAGACAGTAAATAGTGCAGATACGCGTAAGTGTCGCGTCTGTGGGGCTTCTCTGAACCGTGTGCAGGCTCAGACGTATCTCTGTTTCTGTGATGACGAAGGCCGGAATAATTTTATCGATACGCAATCGCTACGTGGTCTCTTATTGAGTAGCGATGTACGCCTGGCTGTCTTCTCTGCTTGTGAGACTGCAATGGTGAATAACGAGCCGAGTAGAGAAGATGGTCATGTGCATCCACAACAGTTGGCGGCTGTCGATGCTACGCTAGCAACCGCTCTGGTCACTGCTCAGGTTCCTGCGGTTGTTGCGATGCCCTTCTCCTTGCAGGATGATTTAAGCCCTACCTTTATGTATCACTTCTACGACGCTCTGGCGGAGGGCCGTACACTGGAGGAGGCGTTATCGCGTGCGCGCCAGGCGATGCTTCCCATGCAACAGCGGAGTTGGTTTATCCCGGTCTTGTATCGGCACGTAGCAGAGGGACAAGAAAATCCAATGCCTCTGATCGCGCTGAGTGATGGCGACGGTGAACATGCGCATCCGTTGGCCCAACTGGGTCCCTCTGAACCTTTTGTCGGTCGTGAGCAGGAGCTACACGATCTGGACATCTTGCTGGCGACGACGGCCCAGGGATATCAGTCGACGGAGTATACTCCTCCAAATATGCCAAACACTCCAAACCGTTCACGCAATGGCTGCTCGCGTATTGCCCTGACCGGCTCGCCTGGTATTGGTAAAAGTGCATTGGCTTTAGAATCGGCGCGCCGTAACCGCGACAAGTTCCAGGGCGGTATCATTGGTGTTTCTTTGCAGGGTGGGAAGAGTTTTCATGATGCCTTGCATGATATTATCACACAGCTTCAGATTCCTACACGTAATCTGACGAATATGGATAGTCAGCAGCGAGCGCGACTGGTACAGGGAACGTTGCGCTCGCTGGCAAACCGCGAATTGCCCAGTCTTTTTGTGATCGATAGCTTTGAAGAGGTTAAGGACCGTCAGGAATTAGAGATCTGGTTCCAGTTTCTTGGTGTACTACCGTCTGAAGTCACCGTTCTGGTGACGTCGCGCTCTAATCCTGAGTCGATGATGGCAAGCGAAGGAGTCCATTACCGTTGGTATGAGTACCGGGTAGGGAAGATGAAGAACGATGATCTGTTGACGCTCTTCACCGACCTGGCTGCCTCGAGTGGACTGGATCAGCGTATCCATCTGGACGATCCCCGCCAGCAGGCGATCCTGCGTGAGATTTGCACATTATTGGATGGCTATCCATTAGGGGCAGAGCTTATCTTTGGGACGGCTCGCTCGATTGGTGGACATGTGTACACACCTGAAGCTGCAACCCGTTCACTAGAAGAGGTGCGCGATGAACTCTATAGCAATCCTCTGGCGGGCATCCTCTCGGTGCTGGAAGTGTCTTATAGCCGTCTAAGTGATGTAGCACGCCTCTTGCTCTCATATCTTGCTGTTTTCCGTCTCCCCTTTAGCCGTGAGCAGATCTCGCTACTTATATCCCCGGATACACTCTCGGCTGCTCATAGGGCAGAGCAGTCTAAAGAGGATGCTCCGATTACTGTTATCCCGACATCTGTGACAACGTTAGCGCAGCAATGGCGTGCGGCCCGTGATGAACTTGTACAGGCATCATTTATGCAGTTTGATGGGCGGCTCTACTCGATCCATCCCCAGACGCGTCACTTTGCGTTGGCGCACCTGCCAATTGAAGAGCGTCGCCGTGTGAACCGTGTCGTTGCCGCGTACTACTATACACTTCCTCAGCCGACCGTTGAGGAGTGGTTTGTCGCCTTTGATCTCCTGGATGCCGCAGGCGAGGTACAAGATCTGCGTGAGGCAATTCGCATCTCTCTCTCAATGGCAGAAGCGCTGGATGGTTCTGGCTGTGCCGCACGTCTGCTGACAATCTTGCGTCGTGCCGTTAGATATGCAATGCATCTGAATGACCAGGAGAATTTGAACAGCGTACAGTATCAATTGGGTATCATCTTGCGCAAGTTGGGCCAATACGCGGAGTCCGAAGTCTGTTTGAAGGGGAGCCTCGCATATAGGCAGCAACAGCACGTTGACGAGCAAGCTGCACATATTTTGGTCGAGCTTGCAGTCCTCTTTAGCGTCGAAGGTGATTATCAGCAAGGCTTAACCTATGCGGAACAAGCGCTCATTCTCTTTCAGCAGCAAGCTTGTGAGCAAGGTATTACTCACGCAGAGCTTGCCATTGCCGCTGCACACAACGGACTGACACACATTGAGCAGGCGCTCCACCACGTTGAGCAAGCTTTGCTGAGCTGTTATCGACAACATGACCAGGTCAGCCGCGCCTGGGCTTTGTGCGTACGCGGTAGAGCATATGAGTCTCTGGGACAGTATAGCCGTGCTGTCAGAGATCATGAGGAGGCGAGCCGCCTCTTCCATGAGCTGAAACGCCCTGAAGATCAAGCATGGGCTAAATTATACAAGTGTTCTGTCTATCTACGCCAGGAGCGCCTGGATATGGCTGAGAAACTCTGTCAGGAACTACTGCCCGGCTTTGAAGAGTACAGTAGCAGCGCCGGTGAAGCTTTTACGCTGCGTCTGATTGGAGATCTACATGCGCGCAAGCATGATTTTGTGAACGCCCAATCTTATTACGAAGGGGCGCTTACCATCTTCAATCGTCTTGGTAACCATGTGGAAGAGGCCGTTATCTTCTGTGCCCTGGGTGATCGCGAGTTTGCAGAGTGTCAATATCTAGAAGCGCGTGAATACTATGAGCGTGCTGCTGTCATTGCCCAGGAATATAGTGCGTTGCGTATTCGCGGTCATGCTCTGTGTGGTCTGGGCGATGTCGCACTGATCTTACGCCAGCAGCAAGAGGCGATACGTTATTACCGGGATGCCCTGAATATCTTCATACAAGTAGCATTACCAGTCGAGCAGGCGACTATCCTGGAGCGTCAAGGGACAGTACAAGAGAGCCAGCAATTATATCAAGAGGCGTTGCAAACCTGGATGCAGGCCTTGAGTTTAGACGAGAACCTGCCCCAGGCGCAACAGCAACGCCTGCAAGAGCGTGTCGACGCTTTGGTGACTGCACGACACCTTGAAGATGCTTACCGTGCCTGTCGTAAGAGTAGCGGGCTTGTATAGCGTACGATCTCTTTTTAAATTGTTAAACGGTATGGATTATGCTGCGTGGGAAGAGTACGAAGAGCGCATAGCTACCAACAATTATGGCACTAACCGCAACCGTCAGCGGACCACCGATCAGAGCAATTGCGCCACTGGCCGGAAAGTCGCCCAGCGGACGTAACCCCATAATGCAGAGAGTATTCAAGCTCATTACACGTCCACGCATCTGTGGTGGAACGCGTGTCTGCATCAGCGTAATCGTCGTTGCTCCGACGCCATTCTGCCCAATACCCAGGATCAGAAGCGCAAAGATCGAGAGCCAGAGAGAACGGCTTATTGAGAACAGGAGCAGGGAAGCGGCCCAGATCAAGAATGAGATCAGCAAGAGCTTGCCTTTCTGTTTGAAATCGCCTAGCGATGCGATAAGCAATGCTCCAAGGATAACGCCCAGGCCGGATGCTGAAAACAGCAGCCCTAGCTCAATTGCAGTGATATGAAGGACCTGCGATGCAAAAATGGGTAGAATCAGTGAGGTCGAAGGACCAAAGAAAAGCAGCGCCGCGTAGCCCGATAGCGTCCAGGGCAGGACGGGATCTTTACCAACTACCCCCAGGGAGGCCTTTATCGAGTTCAGCAAGGGACCGCGACGCTCATCCCGACTACGCGTATCATTGGGGACTTGCAAGAAGTAAAGCACAAAGATGATACCCAGGAAGCTCACTCCATTGAGTAAAAAGTTGCCTCCATAACCGGCCAACCCATTGGTAGCCCCTAACTGTGCACCCAGGCTGGTAAAGACCGGGATCATTAGACCGCCCAGCGTTGGGCCGATAAAAGCCGAGCCATTAAAGACAATTGTTTGGAGCGATATCGCGTTCATCAGATCTTCGCGCGGTACTAACTGTGGTATCAGGGAAGAGCGAGCTGGCTGATCAAAGCTCAATACCGTACCTGAACAGAATGCCAGTATGACAATCATCCAGACTTGAATAATACCAGTCAACGTCAATATGCCCAGCACAAAAGCGAGCAGCATTGAGCACGTCTGTGTTACCAATAAAAATTTCCTTTTATCGGAGCGGTCAGCAATGCTACCCCCAATAAAGGCGAAGAGAAAGAACGATGCCGCCTGGGCTAGAGAGACAATACCCAGCGCAAGAGGAGAGTTGTGCGTAATTTTAAGGACAAGCAAGCTCTGGCTCACAATCTGTAGCCATGTACCAATTGATGAGATCACCAGACTAATCCAGAGAAGCCGAAAATTGCGATGACGTAACGCTTGAAACGTCTGGATACGCTTCTTCACTACTGTTTCTACGGGTGGTTGTTGCGGTAATACAGGGGACTCAGACATCTGTCTTATGTTCCTATTCTTGCTAACAGAAATTCATATGTTTTTGCCATTATGGCAAAAAGATGTCCGAATATGCAAATACAGGTAAGGATCGGTAACAAAAGTAGCGCATATGAGAACTATTATGCCGGTAGTCTAAAGCTCTCATATGCACTCTTCATGCTGAAGATAAGAATCTTGCAGATTGATTTTTTTAGTGTGTCACTCTATTGCTCGTTGTCACGATGGAGTAAACGATCTATCCACGTATCATGTGTATTGGTCGCGTGAAGGTTTGTTTCGGTCTCACGGACATTGTGCACGATGATATCGCCCTGCCCATTATGATTGGTTGAATGATGACCATTCCCCTTGCGCAATGGTCCAGTTTTTGCCTTCTGTCCTCTCTCTACATCATCAATTGATTGCTGTTCGTCATCGCTATCAATGGGATACAAGGGTGCATTGGATGTCCAGACCTTGATCGGACCATTTTTTGTCTCTTCGGTACGGATCGGTTCGTATGGATTGGGCAGGTCTGCTGGTTGTAGATTTCCCTCCAGAATCAACTCGCGTTCACCTCGTTGTATATCCTTTTTACGGATAGGTTGCGTGATCTGTTCCTCCAGTGCCATACGTGCATCGACCTCCGAAAGCAGGTGTGCGATCTCAGGGCGTAGCACACGATTGCGTTCAGGGATACGCGTCCATTGTGCCAGGGCTGCGGGATAGTAGCCTGCGCGGTAGCAATAAAGCCCCAGCATTGCACGTGCATCAAAGATCGTCATACGCTGCCACAGGGCCAGTTCTTCTGCTGGTGTCTCGATAACATCTTCGCTAGCCTCGATGACCTCAACCAGATGATAGAGCCGTAGCCGCATGATGCGATATGGATAGCCATAATACAGAGCTAATCGTCGGCGGCGTGCTAGTTCGACCGGTTGTTTGCCTACAAAATATTTTTTGGACCAGGAGCCACTGGACCATATGAAGACCGCCAGCAGAATGATCAAGAAACGACCGACATAGCGTTCCCAGGGGAAAGGTACCAGGCTGACCATCACACCCAGTGCCGCGAAACAGGCACCCAGCGCCCATGCCGCATAGACAAGCCTGCGGCGATCCCATCCAAGCAGGTCAAAGTGATGATGGAGTGGTGTTGCCAGGAAAGGCAAAGGAAACTCTGTATGTGGGATAAATTTATCAGTACTCTCAAAGCGTAACGTAGTCAGTGACCGACGGAAGAAACGTGTCAATACGCGTGCTGAGATGAGCGCTGAGAGGCCTTCCAGCACGAAAGCGCCCCCAATCATTAGCAGCAAGGTCTCATTACGTGAAAAGATAGCAATGACGGCCAGCAAGCCTCCCAGACCCAGCGCACCGCTATCACCCATATAGATCTTCGCTCGTCGCCTGGCGTGTCCACGGCGTGCTGCCCAGGCTGAAGGCCAGTTAAAGGGGAGATACCCCAGTGCCGCACCCGCAGCCAGGAGAGCCAGCACCTCTAGCACAACACCGTTGGGTTGTGTACCGACTAAGCCGGCGACAACGATACCCATACCGAGCGAGGCACTGAAGACCAGACCACCAGCCAGACCATCCAGGCCGTCGCTAAAATCTACCGAGACAGACGTAAAGGTCCCGACCAGGCCAGTCATAATCATCAAGAAGATCAGCCAACCATAGTACGAGATCGGGTTTCCAGCAACCGAGCAGAGGCTAGTTGTCCCTTTGATCGGGGTTGGACAGAGAAAAGCATTCAGGATAGGTAGATCTTTCCAGAGACTGTACGAGATCTGTCCACTTTTAGGGAGCAAGAAGAAATAGAGTGCGGCAGCAATCGCTCCAACCAGGAAAGTAGCTGAGAACTTTGTAATCTCTGCGATCCCCTCACTAGCGTAGACCTTGCGCCAATCGTCGATGAAGCCGACGAGCATATATCCTACCATTGCTCCCAGTGCGATCAGTAGGAGCGTCCATTGGTCTGACGATAAATGGAGCAAATACCCCGCGCCTATGCCTGTAATACCCAGGGCCAGTGTAAAGGCTGGACCCCCTACCAGGGGTAGCTCTATCGTTTTGATTTCTCGTTTCCCTGTTGGCAGGTCCGAGCGATGTGTACCAGGTTTGTGCTCACCGCTACGGAATTTGGGAAAGAGGCCCCTGGCGAGGAAACAGAAGAGTGCGCTGATCACTGCACAGGCCACAAAAATAAGCAGCAATAGCCATATTAGCCAGGGCGAGTTTGCATCCATATATACCCCCAAGACGAATTGTAGAATGAAGCGCTCTTTCATAACTGTGAGCGCATAAGCTAGCGGAACAATAAGCAAAGTGCAAGCCGGATGAAGGTTTATCACAACCTTTGTTTTTGTAACTGTTCGCGCGCGACACGGCGGTCGTCCCAGGGGAGTTTCTCTCTACCCATGATAATGCTTTGCTCATGTCCTTTGCCTGCTAGCAAGACAGTGTCACCTGGTTGTGCGTGTGCGAAGGCATTGGCGATCGCCTCTTGCCGGTCGGGGATGCAGAGGAAGTCTTTCCCTTCGCGTTTCCCTGTTGTCTCTACCCCGGCGGCGATCTCACGCAAGATCTTTTCGCGATCTTCCTCGCGAGGATCCTCATCAGTAATAACGATGAAATCAGCCTTTTGTGCAGCTATCTGACCCATTATGGGGCGCTTTTGCGTATCACGCTCACCTGCGGAACCAAAGACAACAATCATCTTGCCACGGGTTAGTGGGCGTAACGTGTTGATCACTTTCTCTAGACTATCGGCTGTATGGGCATAGTCTACAATGACCGCGTACGGCTGCCCCTCATCGATCGTCTCCATGCGTCCGGCTACACCAGGCATGTTCGCCATGCCTCGTTCGATATCGGCAATGGAGATCCCTTGACTGTAGGCAGTGGCAATGGCTGCCAGGCTATTGCTGATATTGAAGCGACCAACGAGCGTGGTCTCAATATGTGCTTCCGCATCAGGCAAGATGACCCGAAAACGTGTGCTATGAGCGTGCATCTCGATATCGATTGCGCGTACTGCTGCTGGAGTATCGATACCATAATCTAAAATGGGTACCTGACAATACGGCTTCAGTATCTCATAGCTGATATCATCGCGGTTGAGAATAGCGACCGGTTGTGCACCCAGGCCTTTATCGCGTTGTGGATCCAGCATCTCAAAAAGGCGAGCTTTAGCACGGCGATAATTATCAAGTGTCTTATGGAAATCCAGATGCTCATGGGTAATATTCGTGATGACACCAACATCGAAACGGCAACCACGTACACGCTCCAGAACCAGCCCATGCGAGGTCGCTTCAATCACGGCGTGGGTTGCGCCCGCATCTACGAAGCGGCGCAGGAACTCTTGTATTTCCAATGACTCCAGTGTACTTTGTCGGGTTGCATTCTCCCAATCCTGATTTGCGAGCCTGAAGTTAGCGGTCGTCATCATTCCATTAGATCTGCCAGCGATCTGAAAGAGCACGCTAATGAGGTTGCTCGTGGTTGTCTTGCCATCGGTGCCTGTGACGCCGATCGTGCAGAGTTGCTGGGCTGGGAAACCGTAGTAGGCGCAGGCAAGATCCGCCAGAGCACTTCGCACATCGGCGACCTCGATGTATGGGATTGGTGCAGGTTGTAGATCTGTAGGAAGGGCCTCGCCCAGAGCTAGCACCGCGCCACGTTTTACCGCTTCATTCAGATAGTAACGTCCATCGGTATGTGTGCCTGGTACTGCAATAAACAGGCTCTGCTCCACGACCTTACGTGAATCATAAACCAGCCCTGTAAGTTCGCTGTGTGGATCGATAGAGCCTTCCTGATGAATGTGCAGCGGCTTTTGCTCTAATGAATCCAGTAATGTTTGTACTTGCATAAAAATTTATTTAACCATCATTATATTTCGACGTAGGAAACGATCATACATCGCTCCCGGTGCGTGTTGCAGGTCAGAATGCTATAAACGCTATGACACATAGTATGAAAAATTATCAGAGAGAATGTTTTAATAAAAGATGGTACGTGTCCTATGATAAGGATGCATCTCTTGTGCTCGCTGACCCAGTAGCCAGAGTCGCTGATCAATATCAGCCGCAGTGGTTGGCTGCCCATACTGCTGCAATGCTCTACGTAGTAACTCACAGGCCCAGACCGTGCAGGCTCGGATCTCAATCTCTTCAAGACTGCCGCTCGCAATCAATTCCTGATTGTCGACGCGGTATGCTAACGAAGAGTGATAGCCAAGGATGCCGTAATGGCGCAAGACCTGGGGCAGTTTATAATCAGCGAATATCGTCAACTGATCGATATTACTAAAGGCTCCCCAGTCTTTGCCTCCGAACGCTCCGTAGAGGTCTGCTACACAGATCTGTGCGCGTTTAAGAAAGCGAATTGGATAGTCCCTGTAGGTTGTGACATCGCGAAAAGACGGAAAGTCGCGCTCCAGTAACTGAACCAGTTGTGGTGTATCATAGTGCGCCTGCTCAATCGCATTGATGAACTGTCCATCATAGCGTTCCAGCAAGACGCGTCCAGTCTCGCGTGCATTCGCAACCCGTTGAGCAAAAAGCGGAATTGTCTCGTTCCCGCGAAAGATGCGCGCAACATCTGTTTCTGTGATGGTGCTTAAATAGTGAGCATCCCATAGCGGCGTCCCCTCTTCAACCGCACGTTTCAGTGCGGCAGCCTCTGCCCAATAACCATTAAGCGTCTCTCCCTGATAATAAACAGTCCAACGTGGTTCATCTTTATCGGACCAGAAGCAGAAATTAAGTGCGTCTAGCAAGAGCATCCAGTTTACTGTACGTGCGCTACCTTCAGGTGATGCGTCGAAGAAATGATAGGTATTGTCCCAGAGCGAAGGTGCCTGCATGCTTTTGTTATCATGCATGTGCGCCCACTCTTTGGCTATGCGTTCAATCTGCTGCGGATTGATCCAGACGTTCTCTCCTAGCTCAACGACTGTGCGTGTTGTGACAAGCACACCCAGGGGGTCTGTCGTATCTAACATATAGAGATCATCTTCCTCGTCATGCCATGTTGTAAGCTTTGCCATATTTACGCCTCTCGTTTCTCTGCCTTTCCCGCTTCGATTCTACAAACAAACCCCAGTTTCGTCAATGATTGGTCTAGAAAAAGAGAGATGTTATAGGTAATATCGGTTACTTTGCCCGCTTCCTTTGATGAATGGTAACGGTATGTTATGCAATTGCCTGAACAGGCATAATGATTGATTGTAGCTGTATATTCTGACATTATGTGAGATCAGCCTTTTTTTACTAAAGAAGAGTTTTACTGTTCCACGATTGTAGTCTATTACATGATAATCACAAATTTTTAGCGTGATATCGTGCTAGTAGCCTTGATTTTCTAAATTTATTATGTTACTCTTCTTATAAGAATTAGTAAGGTAATTCGAGCTTTTATGGTGATTGATGTGCGCGGTTTACCAATTGATAGTAATTGTAAAAGCTACTTTTCCTTACAAGTGGAGTCCACCGTAAGCTTGAGTTCTTATGCAAGCTTCTAAATGTCTCCACTATGACCGTACTTTTGTAGCTCGACCCCCTTTATTTACCTTTTTATTAAGAGGAAAGAGAGACTCATGGAAGAGAAACAGATTCAAGAGTTCGTTCATCGTGCATGCAACGACGAGTCACTACGCACAGAGCTGTCCCATGACTTTGACGGTGTTATGGTGAAAGAGGGCTTCTCGTCACGCGTTGCTAGCGTTTTGAAGCGCCTTACTCCTCAATTGCTGGCTCATGAAGGTGCAGCGGAACGTCAGGGCCTTGCCTGGTGGACTATCTAAGTACGATATTTGTTATTATGAATTGAGAGGGAGATGGTTATTCTTGAACATTTTTCCGACCCAAAAGGAAGAAAGCCAACCTTCTTCCTCTCTCTTTGTCGCAACTCAAGATATGCTCCGCGAGGAGTTTTATCGTTGTATTGAGACCTTACATCCTGCTTTGCGTGCTGATCTGTTACTCGCCCTTCAATCTCCTGGTAAGCTACTTAGCCAGACAGCGTATTTACCGGCACTGCCAGCTGGCTCCTGGGCTCTTCTTGTGTTCTATAGTGGTCTCTGTGTGAACACTCAGGTATCTCAGACGACATTGTATCGGCGACTTTATCGTACTGGTGTTGCAGTAGAATGTTTTATCTGTGCACTGGATCTGCTTGATGATGTTGAAGATGGAGATCAGACACCGATCATAGAAGCTATTGGTATCCCTCGTGCTTTAAATGTTGCCACCGCTCTCCTTGCGCTTGCGCAGCAAGCTCTCCTCTCTTTGGAAGATACGTCTCCCCTCCTTAAAGCACAACTCTCCCTAGTGCTTCAGAACGCATTATTGCAGGCGACGGAAGGACAACATCGTGATCTTGTCGCTGAATCGCAACCTGCCAGTGATTTTACACAACAAGATTGTATCGATATCGCAGCGCAAAAAGCCGGTTCTCTGATGAGCCTTGCCTGTTCGATCGGTGTCTTGTGTGTAGAGGTGCCAGAAGAAGTGTATCAGAAATTTGCTCAAATAGGACATTTAGTTGGAATTGCGGCTCAACTTGACAATGATAGTCACGATTTGTATTATCTCATACATACAGGCAATAAAAAGGATCATGCTCAACCGTATCCTACGACGGTAAAGACTGATCTTATACGAGGGAAGAAGACATTGCCTCTGGTGCTGGCACACCAACAACGTGATGATTTATCTGAAGTGCTCTCGCCTGCAGATGTAGCTACACGCCAGCAACTCTTTTCTGAAGCAATCTATACATCCTGGGGTGTAAGCTTACTCTACCAGGAGCGTGCGCTAGAATGTTTGCGTCAAATCGAAAAAGAATATGCGATCTCTCCCGAATTGCGCGCTCTCCTACGCATGAGCAATTAATGCCGGAGGAGCTACCATAACGCATTTGTGAGCTACTGGTATGAGGCGTATCTGCTATTATGCTATTAAAAATGAGGCGTATACTCGTTGTTATCTTTGCATTTATTATCTATATTGCTCTACTCACCGATACGAATTTAGCTGCTATTTCGTCTGGGCAAATATTGCATGTGTACTTTGCCACTTCTGCCTTGAGTGCTCTCATCTTTCTATCGGTTGGCTCTTTTGTCTGGTTATATGCGAGCGATCGGCGTGTTGCTTTGTCCCTACTGGGTTTTTGTTTTGCTTTAATGGTGACATTCAGTGTTGAGAACCGATCCCCCGATGATCGTATTCTCATCTGCCTTGGTGAGATTGGCAGTGTTGGCGCGATCCTCTGTCTGTCTTATCTGCTCATCGTATTTCCATCGCGTGGCCGTCAAGTCAGCTTTTCTTTCTCGCTAATGGATGGAGATGCGCAGCGTCCATGGCTTGGAAAGTGTGTGCTCGGTATCTCCTCACTTTTAGGTATCGTGCTGGTGGTGCTCTCGATCTATGCTACATTCATAGAGTCTCACTATTATAATTTGATACTCATGGCGAATTACATTTTTTTTGTCATTATCCTGATCGTTGTCCTGGCTCATACAAGGATCTTTTTTCTTCGCTCTGCTACCCGTAGAGATCGTCAGCAACTCTTCTTATTTGTCTGGGGTATCATTATTGCTGCGGCTCCCCTGCTATTTTTGTCATTGGTGCCTTTGCTCTTCAACTTTAATTATGCTATAGATCCGCGCATTAGCTCTGTAACGATGTGTTTCTTTCCTCTGGCTCTTGGCTACTCGATCTTGCGCTATCAAATCCTTGTTTTTGATACGTATGTGCGGCGCGTCGTTTCGACTGTAGCAGGGATAGCTTTTGTAATTATCTGTGTGGCTGCTATTGTCGCGCTCGGTAGTAGAGGTATCCTGCCATACCTGTGGGCACATAAGCCCCACTACGAGGTGTATCCGCTCTATATATTTGTGGTCTCTGGTCTGTCTGCTTTTGTCGCTCCGTTCGCCTTGTGGTTCGCTCGATTGGTGACGGAGCGTCTCTTCTTTCGTGAGATTTTGCATTATCAACGTGTGCTGAACGAACCTTTCCTGGTTACCGATGAGGTTATGAGCGTAGATGATGCGGCCAGCTTGATTACATCGGCGGCTGTGCATACATTTAACACGTCGTCGGCCTGTGTCTTCTCATTTGACGAGGAGCATGGCTTGTTTGTGCTGTATCCAGAACTAGAGGAGGAACCTCGTGATACTGTTCGGCGAACATTGCTTGCTTCATTGCAGCGTCGTATCGCTCCTGTTGCCAGTGAAGAGCAGCATCATGCGGCACTTCAAGCGTGTTTGCCCCTGTTCGAACGTCTCGCTGTTGCTCGTCGTCCGTTGCTTCTGAGTGAGGCATTACGCTCAGCGAGTGAGGATCCGGTTGGCGTGCGGCGCTATCTATCGGTGGATTCGCCCTTAGAAGGAGAAGATTGGCTGCTGGCACCGCTGCGTGCACAAGGAAAGATAATCGGGCTATTGGTGCTGGGTGAGCGTGGTGACCAGCAGCCCTATGCAGGACCCGATCTGGAAGCGGCACATTGGCTGTTGAATCGTTTCTCACCTGTTCTGGAAGCGGCACGTCTTTATGAGCGTGCACATCAGAATGCAGCATTGCTGAATCGACTCTATCATGTCAGTATGATGCCTGGCTATGCGTTTAAGACTATCGAGGAGGCTGCACGTATCTATACACGCGTGGCGGCTGAATCGACAATGGCGACGGCGGAGATCTGGTTGTGTGAGGGTAAGAATAGTGTGCGCCGTGCCGCAGTAGTAAACGTAGCCGGTGACTTTGACGAGCAAGCCTCCCTTTTTAAGCAGGATCATCTCATACTGCCTCGTATGAATGACTGGCAACCATATTTCTTTCGGGGTGAAGATAGCGCGCATCTCTCGTCTGAAGTCGTGCTACCATCGTGTTTGCCATCTCCTCCTGCAAAGGCATTTGCCTGGCTCCCTCTACAAAAAGATATGCGGCATCTGGGTATCTTGATGATCGCCTATGACGGATATCATAGCTTTGCTCGTGAGGAGATGCGGGTGTTGGAGATGTTTGCGAATCAGTATGTGGCAACCCTTGAGAATGTACGTATGACGAACGATCTACTGGAATACAATGAACGTTTACAGGAAGTGGATAGCTTAAAAGATCAGTTTATGACGACTGCATCTCATGAGTTACGCACACCGTTAACGACGGTGGCAGGCTATATCGAACTGCTCAATCAATACCAGGGAGAACTGCCAGGTGAGATGCGAGCTGATTTTATTGAGAAGGCCAGGCGTGGTTGCGATGAGTTGACGCTGCTGATCAATAACATCACTGATGCGAGCCAGGTGAGCGTCGATGTTGAGCATATTCGTCTGCGTCCGATAATGTTGCCGGTGCTGATTGATGACGTCCTGGAGATCGTGGAGACGATGTTAAATAGTGAGCAACGCCAGATCAACGTCTCGCTAGCCCCCGATGTCAGCGTAGTCGCTGATGAGATTCGTTTGCGTCAGGTATTGATGAATCTGCTTAATAATGCGTTGAAGTATTCAGACGAGAGAACAGCAATTGACATCTCCTCACAGGTGGAAGGCCAGTATGTGTTCATTACTGTGAGTGATCATGGTATGGGTATTCCGCTTGATGAGCAGATGGATATCTTTGAACGCTTTATGCGCATGGAGCGTGACATGAATAGTCCAGTGCGTGGAGCTGGCCTGGGTCTATATATCTGTCGCCAGCTTATCGAGGCTATGGGTGGGCAGATCTGGGTAGAGAGTAGTGGTCGTGTGGGAGAGGGGAGTCGCTTCATCTTTTCATTGTGTAAAGCGGTTGAGTCGCACAGCGTAGAAGGCCAGCAGTATGCAAGCATCCACCCTTCCGTCGTAGCCGGTGATGTAATGAAGCCATCTGTGAGCTAAAGATATACGGATATGTAAGGGGTACCCGGTTTCTTGCTACACAACGTCATTCTCATGAACGTATATAGAGAGTATATGCGTAGAGAATTTCGAGTGCAGGAGAAAAAGCGTATGGCTATGATGCGCCGGACATCTACTAGTATTACATCCCGTCAACTGGAAGTGCTGGCATTTCTAGCACGGCGTGAGCACTGGCTTGTAGGTGAGGTCGCATCCGCTCTAGGGGTAAGTTCAGCGGCGGCGACAAAAGCGATTGCGCGACTTGAGCGCAAGGGTCTGGTAACACGATCAGTAGATATAATGGATCGACGATGCGTCAATGTGCGTATTACACGGGCTGGCTCTGATGCAGTGAGGCAGGTTGGACAGGTTGCTAGATCTGTATAGAGCATGAACGTTTTTAAGTAGCATATTGTCTGGGATGGCAAAACGGAAGTGCTTCCATGAGACCCCTTCATGGAAGACTAAGAAACTTCCGTCCTAACATATCCCTGGTCCTTTGCATACTGCCAGAGCGATTTCTGTAATTGTCGACGAGCACGCGAGATCCGGCTCATGACGGTCCCGATTGGGATCTGTAAAGCTTCAGCGATCTCCTTATAGGAGAGTCCCTCTATGTCAGCAAGGATGATTGCCATACGAAAGTTAGGCGGGAGATCGTTTAAAGCTTTATAGACGTCTTCGTCTAGATACTGGTTTAATACTTCGTCTTCGGCCCCCTGATTTCGTTCCTGTCCACTCAGGTCACGAATCTGGTTATAGAGATAGAATTCTTCTCCATCAGGTAAGGCGATAGGTGTTGGGTGGGCCGCTTGTTTACGATAGCGGTTGATCGCGGATGTATTGAGTATACGAAAGAGCCATGCGCGTAGGTTCGTGCCAGATTGGTACGTGTGGGCGAAGCGTATGGCTTTCAACATTGTCTCTTGTACCAGGTCTTCAGCCTCTTGCTGATTATTTGTCATGCGCAAAGCTGTACGATAGAGACTATCGAGTTGTGCGAGTAGCCCTGCTTCAAAATCCTCTGTAATTGCTTCTGCGTTAATTGTATTACCTGTTATCTCGTTAACATTCTCTTCCGCTTGTATCGCCTGGTCTGTAGCTGTCGAATCGATGTGTGACTTATCCTGCATTCATAACTCCTCTGACAAGGGGCTCTCGGCGAGTTCCTTCTACTTTCGCAAAGAAAGTACTATCAGTATATCTCACTGTGGGCGGGAATGAAAGGGCTAGCTAATATGTTAGAATGAACAGATAGAGTGGCGAGCTAGTGTAGGAGAATTTTACTATGGAATGTTTAGATTGTGTGCAGGCAACCGCACGTCTTCATCTGTATATCGATCGCGAACTCACTGACGAAGAAGTTACTGTGGTTCAGCAACATCTTGAGGGTTGCCAACACTGTGAATGCAGGTTTCATTTTGATTTACGCTTAAAAAAACTGGTTCATGAACGCTGTACTCTTGAGAGCGCTCCGCCTCACTTACGCGAAGCTGTAATGAGGCTGGCTCGTGGTGAATGTGTCGATATTGATGCCGATTTAAAGCAGCGTATCAAATCTGATCTGCAAGGCTACTAATGGTATCGTTTGTTGCTATGTTTCGTGTTTGTTTCAAGATCCTGATCTAGAGTGTTGTCTGGTTAAAAAATGCGTTGAAATAGGTGAGCATGTTGAAAAATATCATAGCACCTATGATCACCATGAAGATGCCAGTCCCTATCTCGATGGTATTCAGATATGGTTTGAGGCGAGTAAGTACTCGACTTAGCCAGTTGAGCCCCAGGCCCAGCAGAAGAAATGGCACCCCTAGCCCTAACGAGTAGGCCAGCAGTAGCCAGACACCTTGTTGCAGTGTCGTTGTGCGCGCTGCAAGGATCAGGATCGCGCTTAATATCGGGGTGAAGCAGGGTGTCCATGCACAGCCGAAGATTACTCCAATCAAAAATGATGCTGGAAAACTGGAGTGTGTCGGCTGGAAAGCAATGCGTCTTGGTTGCAATAGTAGTGGGATCTTGAGGATACCGACCAGATGCAGACCAAATAGCACCAGAATAACTCCTCCGATCTGGCGCAGTATTACAACATGTTCACTCAAGAGGCTTCCCATGGTACTGGCTGTTGCTCCGAGTGCGACGAAAGCAAGGGTAAATCCCAGTACAAAAAAGATAGCATGGAAGAACGTGATCATCCGTAATAACGGTGTCTCACGTTCTATGGTTGCCTGATAGACAGTTGGTCCGACGAGTTGTGCCAGGTAAATTGGAACCAGCGGTAGGACGCATGGTGATAAGAACGAAGCGAGCCCTGCGATAAAGGCGATACTCAGCGAGATCTGTGTTGGATTCATCTACACTCCCCAAAAACGTTCTTGGTTTTTCTGTTCATAGTATAGGCGGATGTTGAAGGCTATGCAACGTTTGATGCGTTCTATCCTGTTCTGCTTTAAGCCATCTCTTCATTAAGTGACTGGCTTCTCTGCCCAGACTATGCATGGCTTCGTCATTTTCGTCCTCGATACGCGCAAGCTCTGTGATCACATAGAAGACGATCATATCGTCGGGTGTTGCTATGCGCGAGAGGGCGTTGAGAGCGGTATGCGCAACATGTCTATCGGGGTCTAGCAGTGCGCGCAAGAGTGCGGGTATCGCCCAACGGGAGCCTGTGCGCGCGCAGACATGAGCCACACAGGCGCGCACTCCGCTGTCATTATCACGCAGTAAGAGGTTCTCCAAGGGGGCGTGAAGCTCCTGGGCACTATGCAGAAAGTCAGCCAATGCTGGTAACAATTCAAGAGCATGTTGCCGTATCCATGCGCTTTTCGCACCGAGTAAGCGTAGTGCCGTCTCATCTTGAATGATCTCCAGGCTTATCTCTTGCCATGCTCTTTTGGCTCCGTTGCGCTGCGCTTGCCATAATAGTTGGGTTAATGTATCTAATGCGGTGATCTGGATCACCTCTTCTTGCGTATGGAGCGCCCCTAGTAACCAGCGTATAACATTACCCCGTAGGGGTGCTCGTAGTGCTCCACGCAGGTAGCGCAAGCTCTCTAGCGCCTCTCCACGGCCGGTGGCCTGATCTTTTTGCATGACCAGTGTACCCAGGACTGCTGCGGCATATTCTCCTCCACAGGCAGCCAGTGTATAGCAGGCCTGGCGGCAGACGTCACCATAGGATGATCTGAGTAGTGGCAGAAGGTGAGTCAGTAGGGATTGCTGGCGCATCTGGTAGCGCATATGCTTGCGTTGTGTGACCTCTTCAAGAACGGTCAGGATGATGACCTGAGTAGTCGGCGTTGCTGTCTCTAACTGTGCATAGAGTACTGGCAGGATCGCTGGTGTTGCTATCTTTCCGAGGGCATGCGCCGAATGTTGTGCGATATCCGGTTCAGGATCGGAGAGGAGCTTTAGCAGGTAATAAATGATTTGTTCGCGTTGAAGATGCGTGAGTGGCATGAATGGGAGTGGTAGCTCGGTGGCAAGTATAAAGGTAGCAGCCTTCCTCACTTCGGTAGGGACACAGGGGAGCAGTAAATAGATGATATGCTCAAGGCCGCATTGCTCACCACAACTCAGAAGCGCGTACGATGCGGTCAGCCGGACCTGGAGCGTCTCATGAGATTGCTGTCGTGTACGTAATGCAGTACGGGTACTGTCATGCAACGGTGTTGATCTGGCACGCAGTGCGAGCGCCATCGCTGCTGCGTAACGTACCTGCATCCATGGACTCTCTAATCCCTGACAGAGTAGCGACTCGTTGTCTTGATGTGGTATGCGGCCAGCGGTCTCCATCAGACTTGTCCAGAGCACAGGGCCAGGTGTACTTTGTAATAATGGATGAGTGAGTAATTCTTGTAAGCTCAGATGTGCCTGTTGACTGAGATGGAGTAACAGGTGGCTCAGGTGTTCATACTGCGGAGGCCACCAGGGCCAGACTGGATCAGTAATCTCAGGATACTGGCTTAATGTATTGAGTACGAGTGGTAGGATAGCTGGTCCTTGCTTCACCAGGCGACGTGTGGCTCGTATACGCGTTTGATACTCGGTTTCTGGTCCCAGGATGAGAGCCAGGGCGGCTTGTGTATGTTCTCGCTGCATGTTTGCCACAAATGCGCTTTCTTTCTGATGCGGAATGGTGTTCTGCTATAGTTATAACTGTCCTCCCAAATTTAGCTCACTTTTCTATCTTCTCTGGCAGTTTGCGTGTGCTCTCATTGGTAGGTAGGTTGGCTGGTTATAGGTGTCTCTTCTTCTGGTTGTGTTTTTATCTGTAGATGCTTATCTATCGATAAAATGTGTTGGCATAACGATAGTATATTGGCGTTATTGAGAGGCTGATTTGCCTCTCTTTTTTTGTATATGTTCCCAGAGATGCCGACCCGGCGATGATCGTTGTTCTTCACCTGACATAGCGTTTGCCTCGCCTTCCCGTTCCGCCGATGCATGGTTGCTTTGCTCAATGCGTGGCATTTCTACGGTCGGTTGTGTCGAGATTTTCCGTGTTTTGGGAGCCTCACCAGATGAGCCTTGTGTCTTTTTCTGGTTGATATCAGGCATGCTATCTGTCGGCTGGGGTGGTGCGGGCTGATCTGTCATCTGTCTGGACTGCTGTATCTTATTGTTTAGAGGTTGCGTTTTTGTATGCTCAATGTTCTCGACATCCAATAAGATCGGACTCTGAGGCAGTGGTCGTTTGGGTGGTTGTGCGAACTGTTGTCCGGGATGAGGCTGACGGAACGCACCCGTTGTCTGAGCGTAGTGTTCGCCGGGCAACGGTGCCAGTCGTGCAAGTGCGCGCAGTTCCTGAGCCATCAACTCAGCGTCATTATAACGCTGCTCTCGATCGCGTGCCAGCGCGGTCATGATAATCCGCTCCAGCGCCTGTGAGATGGCCGGGTTAAACTGGCGGGGGGGGTCGAGCTTCCCATTGATGATCGTCTGTGTAAGCTCTGGCATCGAGCGACCAATGAAAGGTCGGCGACCACAGACCATCTCATAGAGGACCACGCCTAGCGCATAAATATCGCTACGATTATCGAGCGTGATGCCCCAGATCTGTTCTGGTGATGCATAGTAGATACTGCCTACAAGTGTCTGTGCCACCGTAATAACCTGAAGGCCGGGGGCACGTGCCAGTCCAAAATCCATTACCTTGATCTTGCCCCAGCGGTTCAGCATCAGGTTTTCAGGTTTGATGTCGCGATGAATAACATTGCGTTCACGATAGGCAGCATCCAGAGCCTCCGCGATCTGTGCGGCATATTCTATAGCCAGATGAGGAGGGATAATGCCATCAAGATAAAGCAGATTAGCGAGTGTCGGACCCTGTACATACTCCATAACAAAGTAGAGATGCCTATTCTGGCGACCTGCATCATAAATCTGTACGATATTGGGATGATTGAGGTCTGCCATGATTCTTGCTTCGCGCGTAAAGCGAGCAACATAAGAAGCATCGCGTGCCAGAGACTGAGGTAGCACCTTAATTGCCACCTCTCGTTCCAACACCAGTTGTCTTCCTCGGTAGACCACCCCCATCGCGCCACGGCCTACTTCTTCTTCCAGGTAATACCCACCTAAGTTTTGCCCTGCCAGTTCATTCATAACGGCCTTATGGCGGCGGTGTCAGTAACCACACATCGGCGGTTACGGGCAAGCCGTTCTCCTTTCTGGTTTATTCTCATCTCTGATTGGATGATGGCATAACGACATACGCTTTCCCCCGGTAATGTCGTTGTGGGTCGTTCCACTGATGTAGACGTACACGTCTGGTATTTATCATACTCGTTGTTATCAGAGAGAAAAAAAGAGTGCAAGGATTCCCCAGGACTCCTCGCACTCTTTCTCCTCTAGTCGAGATAATCTTTAAGTATCCTACTGGCCTGTGGGTGCCGTAGCTTGCGGATTGCTCGTTCTTCAATCTGACGTACACGTTCGCGGGTAACTTTAAGTTTTTTGCCAACTTCTTCTAGTGTATGGTCATGATCATCGATCAAGCCAAAGCGTAGTTCAATGACTTGCCGTTCGCGGAGTGTCAGTTGGCCTAAAACTTTTCGAATCTCTTCGCGTAGTAATTGCTGATCTGTGATCTCTGATGGTCCTCGCTCATGCATATCCTCGATGATGTCTCCGAGGGTGTTTTCCTCTTCCTCAGAGAGAGGTGCATCCAGCGAAAATACTTTTTCAGCCCAGATAAGCAATTCGCTAACGCGTTCTGGTGTCATCCCCAGGCGTTCACCAATATTTTCGGATGTTGGTTCACGTCCAAGTTCCTGGTAGAGTTGGCGAGTTGTTCGCTTAACTCGCATGACCTCCTCCATAATATAAACAGGGAGGCGGACGACGCGGGTACCTTCCAGTATGGCGCGTGTTATGGCTTGTTTGATCCACCACGTCGCGTAGGTGGAGAAACGGAAGCCTTTCCGATAATCAAATTTGGTAACTGCTCTAATGAGACCAATGTTGCCTTCGCCAATCAGGTCTTCCAGGGAGAGTCCCTGGCCGACATATTTTTTGGCGATGCTGACGACCAGGCGCAAGTTTGCTTCGATCAGATGATTGCGGGCATCTTTATCTCCCTTTTCTGCTCGCTCGGCCAGTCGTGCCTCGCTGGCGGCAGAAAGGAGAGAGATACGTGATATCTCGCGTAAGTAGAGGCGCAGGCTATCGCTCTGAGCCAGATTACTGATATCTGTATTGTCCTGCACACTCTCGCGCTCTGGTTCTATTGCCTTATCATGGTCACGTTGTTCGTCAAACATCACTTTTCGTTCCAAGTACTTGCTCTCTTCTCCTGCAACATGTACGTAGATCAGACTTGGTTTATTGTATCATCTTTCAGATCGTGCGGGTACCCCCGATGTATCAGGGTATGGAGAGGAATGATGCCCTCCAATATGCCCCCTTTTGTGGATGTGCTACCATTATGTTTTCTTTTGATCTACAATGTCAACTGTTTTTTGTGCTGTTGCTTCAATTATAAAAGGGTTAACAGCAGATGACTTGACGTTTATTCCCATTGCCGCTAGCTAATGGGGCTACCTGGATTCATGCTGTGAGTCGTGATGTGCTATTATAATGGCGCATGCCGATACTTTGTACTAGAAGCGGCAAGAAACGAGATACCGCTGTAACTTTGCCCTTTGTTTGCCGTAAATAGAATGTATATAGGATGCAGGGATGCAGGGATGCAGGGATGTGCTGGGACGCGAAGGCGCGCGGAAAGTCGAGGAATCTGCTCAAATATGAGCTTACCAGTAGCACTAACGCCAGGAACTGTTGTTGGTCGCCATTATATCATTAAAGACCTTTTGAATATGGGTGGCTTTGGGGCCGTCTATCGCGGGACCGACACCAGCGAGCAGAACCGTGCCTGTGCGATCAAAGAGACGTACGATGTCACTCCTTCCGCTCGCCGCCAGGCATTGATGGAAGCGAGTGTGCTTTTTACTGTCCGCAGCGCGCATCTTCCAGAAGTCTATGATGCGTTAGAAGAGAATGGTCGCTTTTATCTGATCATGCAGCTTATCGAAGGGCAGAATCTGTTGCAGATTTTACGTGCACGTATACCTGGAGGACAGGTTGGTATACAGACCCCGTATCAAAGTGCCAGCGGACCCTGTCAGGAGGCGGAGGTGCTCTCCTGGTTGCTGCCGATTATCGATGTCTTACAGGAATTGCATAGCCGTCGACCACCGGTAATGCATCGTGATATCAAGCCGGGTAATATTGTCTTGAGGCCTGATAATACGGCTGTGCTGGTAGATTTTGGCTTGACGAAGCTTTACGATCCCAACGTGAGCACACAGACGCTGGGGCGAGCGGTCACCGAAGGTTTTAGCCCGATTGAGCAGTATGTAGGAAAGACAACTCCGCAGTCCGATATCTATTCTATGGCGGCGACTATGTATCTCTTACTTACCAACTGCTTACCTCCAGCCGCCACTAAACGTGTCTCAGCCGATGTATTGATCAGTCCACGGGCCTTAAATCCAACCATTTCAATGAAAATGGAGCGTGTCTTGCATAAGGCACTGGCTCTGCATGGTGAAGACCGCTATCAAAGTATGTATGAGTTCGCAGAGGCGCTACGCGAACCGGCTTTTGAGGGCTATAACGATCAAACTGTAAGCGTACCGATGTCCAATCAAGCCTTGACACCAAATTTGCCACTATCGAGCGTCAGCCAACCAGGCAACTTATATGCGCCGTTGCCACCGACTCAGCCAGGTAATCCATATGCTGGTGGCTACGTAAGTCAACCCTACCCAGTTGTACCTCCGCAAAAAAAAGTTCCTGGGCAGAGACTACCACCACAACCTGCATATGGACCGGACCAACCTGGTCAAAGTAATCCTTATGGTGGTCAACAGGGTGGTGCCGCACAGCAGATGAACTATCCAGGGTTTGGCGCTCCTATGAATGATCCTGGCCTTCAGGCTCCTGCTCATCCTCGATGGGGTGGTCAGAGTGGTTATGGACAGCCTAATGCCAATCCTGCGTACAATCGACCATTACCATCACCTTCTAACCAGGGTTGTTTGTGGGGCTTAATGCAAGGCTTGATCTCCGCTGCCCTGGTCCTCTTCTTTCGGCAACAGGCTGATTTCTATCTAGGTATCCTGATCGGTTTTTTCTTCTATGGGTTCGTCGGCTTTCTTGTGACACGCCGTGGGGGCGGTCTTATGCGTGCTGGTTGGACGGGCTACTGGACAGGGGTCTTTGGGACCATTATCTTCTGGCTCTCATTAGGTATTGGTCTGGTCGTCGTCTTTCTACAGCATTTGAATCAGATTCGCACGCAATTCTCTGGTCTGAATGCTCAGGATATAAATACGATGGCCTGGAATGCGATTAAGCCTGATTGGCCTCCATTACCGTTTCTTCTACCAGGGCAACCGGCGTTTGTGAATGGCATTGTATTACTCATACTGGGTGCAGTGCTCGCCTGGTTATTAGGTTTTGCTGGCGCTATCATTGGGAAGATGCGTCGCTCTGGCAAGAAGTTTATCTAATGGACACTAATGGACACTAATGGACACCATCCCCGCATGCTACATTTCACGCATAGAGAGGATAGCGTGGTTCTCCTGTGTTCTTGACTTTTGTGGTAGGATCAATGTGTATTCGGCTCTCTTTTGAGGTTGTTTTCTCGTAGAGAGTGTATTTCATTGATATAGGGAAGGTAGGCACCACTTCTTTGGCGACTCAAGATCCAACTCATTCTAGTACCACTGGCACTGAGGTGCCCGTTGTTGTGTCCTCCGAGACGCTCTCGGTTGATGAGATTGCTCAGATATTGAGCACTGAACTCCATCTCGGTAGGCAGCAGATTATACAGACGCTTGCTTTGCTCGATGATGGCAACACAATTCCATTTATTACCCGCTATCGTAAAGAGGTAACCGGCAGTCTGGAGGAGGTGCAGATACAGTCCATTGCAGACCGCAGTGCCGCTTTACGTGCACTTTATGAGCGAAAACTAGATGTTCGGCGTCTGATTGCTGCTCAGGATAAGCTGACTACAGAATTAGATACTGCTCTGACTGCGGCAGCGACTTTGCAAGAGGTTGAGGACTTGTATCTGCCATATCGCCCCAAGCGGAAAACACGTGCCAGTGTGGCTCGTGAGAAGGGTTTGGCTGCTCTGGCTGATATTATTTTACAGCAGCCCGAGATTGTGCAGAATACAGAGGCTGCTATTGAGGCATATGCGCAACCCTTTTTAAATGCTGAGAAAGGGGTCGACACCAGCCTCGAAGCATATTCAGGTGCCAGTGACATCGTTGCTGAAATTGTTGCTGAAGATGCGAATGTGCGTGGAGGGGTGCGTACGGTATTCTTTCGCCAGGCAAGTGTGGGAGCCCGCGTTGCTACTCCTGAAAAGGTTGCCGAGAAAGATCCGAATGGTGTCTATCAGCTCTACTACGAATTTAACGAAAATGTTACCAGACTGGTACCCCATCGTGTGCTGGCGCTTAATCGGGCAGAGCGCGAAGAGGTTCTACGCGTAAGTGTTGCGCTCCCCTATGAACAGGTGCAGCGTGATATCACTGCGCACTATCCTGTGAAGGAAACGTCTCCTCTTGCACCCTTCTTGAGCGATGCATTGGCGGACGGTTATAAACGCTTGCTGGCTCCAGCGATGGAACGCGAGGTACGGGTTGAGCTTACACGACAGGCTGAAGAGCATGCTATCAATATCTTTGCGGCCAACCTGCGTAATCTGCTTTTGCAACCCCCTTTGCGTGGTAAAAAGGTGCTGGGTATCGATCCGGGTTTCCGTACCGGTTGTAAGCTGACAGTGGTAGATGAGACCGGCAAATATATTACATCTGATACTATGTATTTGTTTAAAGAAGAGGAGGCACGTACGCTGGTACGCACGCTTTTGACCGATTACGGTATTACCGTTATCGCTATCGGCAATGGTACGGCCTCCCGTGAGACTGAGCAGTTGGTGGCTGATCTACTCAGCAAGATAGAGAATGAAAACAAGAAGATCGGATATATGATTGTGAACGAGGCCGGTGCCTCGGTCTATTCAACCTCTGAAGCTGCTCGTGATGAGTTCCCAACCTTAGATGCGACCAAGCGTGGCACGATATCGATTGCACGTCGCTTGCAGGATCCTTTGGCTGAGCTGGTCAAGATCGATCCGAAAGCCGTTGGCGTCGGTCTTTACCAGCATGATGTGGATCAGAAAGAGTTAGCGGCCATGCTAGAGCGTGTCGTTGTTTCGTGTGTCAACTTTGCTGGTGTGGATCTGAACTCGGCCTCGTCGGCATTGCTCAAGCATGTCTCTGGTATCAATACACGTGTGGCGAATGCTATTGTAAAGTATCGCGAAGCCAATGGTCCTTTTAAAAAGCGCCAGGAGCTGCTCAAGGTTGCTGGCCTGGGTCCGGCAACTTTTGTGCAAGCGGCAGGTTTCTTAAAGATTGCAAACGGTGAAGAGCCGCTGGATAATACATTTATCCATCCAGAAAGCTATGCTGCGGTACGTGCTCTTCTGGCATTATTACCTGAAGGTGAGAGCAAGCATGCGAAGCCAGCGGAACGGATCGAGCTGTTTCGGCAGCGTCTCAAACTACAGAATAGTCTGAGTAATCTCGGCCGTATTAAGCCACAGCGTGGAACGAGCAACACTACTGGCAGTGAACAGGCGGCCTGGCAAGAGATGGCACACGATCTCAATATTGGAGTGCCGACTCTGCATGATATTTTAGAGAACCTGGAGAAGCCAGGACTGGATCCACGTGATGCCTTGCCTGCGCCCATTCTGCGCCATGATGTGTTGAAGATGGAGGATCTTCAGCCCGGTATGCTTTTGCAAGGGACTATACGTAACGTTGTTGATTTCGGCGCGTTCGTCGATATTGGTGTCAAGCACGATGGGCTTGTTCATATCTCCGAGTTGGCCGATGGATATGTGCGTGATCCTTTGACTGTGGTCGCGGTTGGGCAGGTTGTACAGGTCCGTGTACTCAATGTTGATACGCAGCGTAATCGTGTTCAACTCAGTATGCGTGGTATCAAGTCTACCACAGCTGCTAGCTGACATCTGTTAGCATAACGCGTATGTACCGCATACAGATTAGATTTACCGTGTAGACTAGAAACAGAGAGGAGAGGCGCTTCATGGCCTCTCCTCTCTGTTTTTGCTTTCTTTTGAAATAGCATGAAACATAAAAAGGCAAGAAGAAAGTACCAGACACGCGACGAGTGTGGTGAGAATACAGTATACTGTAACCTGTTCTATCAGAGATAGGCATGCGACTGCTTAAAAAGTCACGAATTACCATATATCTATACTGTTGTGCGTTCTGCAAGAAAGACTCTACACCTGGGCTGGCCTGTGAGCGAGGAGTTTATGTGAGAAAGAATGAGAAGGCTAACCGTCGTCTGTTTGTGAAGAGGGAGCAGCGACGGGATTCTATCAAATCTACAACTGTAAAAAGTTCTGTGCGTGATGGATGGGCGTTTTTAAAGCTTCATCGTAGCCAATGTCTGACTGTGTTTTTGTTGACTGTGTTGCTAGTTTTATTAATAGGGCTGGCACGGCAGATACACCTTCCTGCTACTACCGCAACGTCCCCCGATGGTACACCGACTATTGCTTATACGACGCTGCTTGAACAGGTAAAGGAAGGTAACATTCGTGCTGTAGCAATACGCAATGAAAACGTGTATATTCTATTATACCATGATCTTTCGCAAGTGCCTCGATCAGGTCAAGTAGCGGTGCCTGCCAATGATGCCAATGAGTATGCTGCCTGGAGTGAGTCGTTAGGACTTAATGGTAGTCTGCCTCCATCTATAGGCGTAGCGGCTCTGGCGAGTAGTCATTCGGTGTATGCGAATGTACCTGATACAGGGATGCCTCTATTGTTATCAACCTTGAATAATGCGCATGTCGAGGTGAATATATTACCCCCAATCACAGGTGCAGCTATCCTCCCTTTTTTATTGCGCATATTGCCATTCCTGGCGGTGATGGGTCTTGTGTTGCTGGTCTGGTCCTCGCGTAATCGGCAAAGTGCTATGGGTAGGGGGATGAATAATCTGCTGCCTCCCGCTGGCAACAGTACTACCCGGCGTGTTGATCGGCGTGCGCAACAGCATGGCTCTGCGTTAAATACGACCAGGAATTCAGATGTGACGCGACCTTCGCAATCGTCTACAGCGATGGGGAAGAATAGTTCTGTAACTACGGCTCGTATTTTGCAGCCACCAGATGTGACCTTTAAGGATGTCGCAGGTATTGACGAGGTCCGGCAAGAGCTGATTGAGGTTGTGCAGTTCTTACGTGATCCTGAGAAGTTTAATCGCCTGGGTGCACATATCCCGCGTGGTGCTCTGCTCTCTGGTGCTCCAGGTACTGGTAAGACGCTGTTAGCGAAGGCGGTAGCCGGTGAGGCGAAAGTTCCTTTCTTCAGCATGAGCGCATCTGCATTTGTTGAGATGTATGTTGGTGTAGGCGCGAGCCGTATTCGAGACCTGTTTAAGGAGGCGCGGAGTGTTGCCCCTTGTGTCGTCTTTATCGATGAGATAGATGCGGTTGGGCGTAAGCGTACTGCACACATTGGTAATAGCGATGAGCGCGATCAGACGTTGAACCAGCTGCTCGTAGAACTTGATGGCTTTGATGATCGCCAGACCGTTGTGGTACTTGCCGCGACGAACCGTCCCGATATTCTGGATGATGCTCTGCTGCGTCCTGGTCGCTTTGATCGGCGTATTACGCTTTCAGCGCCTGATCGGATTGGTCGCGAGGCTATTCTACGTGTGCACACTCGTGCAATGCCACTGCTTGAGGATGTTGACATGGCTCGCCTGGCCCGTCTGACCACCGGAATGAGTGGTGCTGATCTCGCTAATCTTGCTAATGAAGCGGCCCTGGCGGCAGCCAGACGCGATCAAGAGTGTGTTGATCACGCTTGCTTTGAAGAGGCGTTGGAACGAGCTCAACTCGGCGTCTTACGTCCTCTGGTAATGAGCGACGCCGATCGACGCACGATTGCTTTCCATGAGGGTGGGCATGCACTTGTTGCGTACCATCTGCCTGAGGCCGATCGTGTCAACCGTGTCACGATTCTGCCACGCGGGCAGAGTCTGGGTGTAACGCAGTTTAGTGCGGAGTCTGATCGTTATAATTATAGTCGCGAGACCCTGATGGCGCGCATTGCGGTTGGCCTTGGTGGGCGTGTTGCTGAAGAATTAACCTTTGGTGTTGAACGTATCACAACCGGAGCTGAGAACGATCTACAGGTGGTTACTAATCTAGCTCGTAAGATGGTGACGCGTTGGGGGATGAGTGAGCGATTGGGCGTTGTCTTTGCAGATACGCAGGAGGGACGTTCCGTATTCCAGATGAGTCGCGCTCGCTATCTGCGTGCTGCTCGCGCCTCCCTAGCGGCTACACGTGCGTTATGCCTGGATGCGCAAGGCAATCTCTTGCCTGACGGAAGTAATCCGGCTACCGAGCAGATTGAGCCTTTGGATGCGTTGCATGGCACTGATTGGCCGGCAAATACATCACTGCAAGCGTTGATTGATAGCGAAGTGCAACGTATTTTGAATGAAGGGCGCGCGATGGCTCGCACTCTATTGACGGAGCATGCTGATCAACTCGTTCTGCTGGCAGATACCTTGCTGGAACATGAATTGTTGGATCGTACACAGTTTGAAACGTTACTCCAACAGGCATAGTACAAGAGAGAGCGTAAAACCAGGAGCAGCGTTACTGTGCTCCTGGTTTTACGCTCTCTCTTGTATGTCATACATAATTTGCTCATCGCTATGGCTACCATTGAAAGTCTCTATGGTGTTATGCATGTATATGCGTTATTAGGTTCTTATATGTATATATTTTGATGTTGTTCTGCTGATAGCGCATATATAAAAAGTATTTTTGTAGAGTTCCTTCATCTATAGTGTGTACTTTACTACATGGTGAAGCGCGCTAGCTCGCACAATCTTCCTGGATATGGGCTAGAAGCGATAGGTGATGACGACGCCGCTCATATCATCAGGTTTAGAACGAATGGTGAGCGATCGATCTTCGCGTGAGCGTAAACGTGCACGTTCCACAAGGATACGCGCTATACTCGTACGTGGATTATCGCGCATAATATTTTCTATCTCTTCATCGGTAAGATTGTCGTGAATACCATCGGTGCAGAGCAGAATCCTATCTCCTGGATAGATGGTTATCTTTGCAGCGTGAACGACCGGGGGAAGAGGTCCTCCTATTGCCTGGGTGATGCCACCTCGATAGCGGAAGTAGTTGTATTCAACATCTGACAATTGATCTGCACGCATAGCTTGATCAATATGTTGTGCGTGATGCTCGTTAACGATCTGGTTTTCAACGAGTTTGGTTAAGAGACCATCATCATTCGTCAGGCGTTGCAGGTGTTCTTCTCCACGTAGCAGATAGATGCGACTATCGCCAACATGGGCGTATGCCATTGTGCATTCTTTAGATCTGGGTTGTTTGCAGAAGGCGACGAGTGCTGCGGTCGTTGCAAGGTTATCGGTGCCTGCTCGCTCCGCACCTGCTGTACGGACCTGTTCATCAGATGAGAGTAGGAGCTGTTTGAGCGTTTGGCAGAGGTCAAATTTTGGATGATCTTCAGTCAGCATATGTGAACGACGGCGATGATTCTGACCTTTATTAAGGATACGTTTCCATTGTTGGTGTGAGGCCTGAGCCGCTGTCTGTGAAGCGATCTCGGCGGCTGCACTGCCACCAACGCCATCGAAAACAGCAAAGAAACCACCAACCTCATCGATTATTATGTTATCCTCATTGCGATCTGGATGGCGTTCATTGGCAATACTGCGGCTGGAGGTAGCAAACGGCGATTGCCTATGTGGGTGATGAACGGTACGCTTATGGTGTTTCATCCTATATGGCATCTTCGTCGAATGCTGCCTTTCAAGCGGTTTTGCAATAGATGTTGTACTATTTTTCATCACTGGATAATTCATGCGTATACCATTTTACAATCATAATAGACCATCTGGTCTATGCCATTAACATTTTTACTGCCAGTTGCTTGCATCCTCTACAACACGACCTTCAGACTTACAGTACTGATTAATAGATGAGCATAATGTATGTTTTTGCTTGGGTCGTATAAACTATTGAGTGCAAGTATAGCAGATTGCCGGTCAAAAAGAAAAGGGGGTGTCACTTTTCTCGCCGTGTCATTATTTGAGTAGATTGACGATGTTGAGAAGGATCTCATAAGTATATTCTCTTTTGAAGACGGATGATAGAGCCCTGTATTAAGAATTGTTGATCAAGTTTGCTCTGCTATTGGATTCCATAGGAGCGTACTCCATAGAGAAATAGTACCCCTACATGCCTCTCGACCAGCAACTTCTCCTCTCTGTTATCTTTATCGATCTATTTCTAATTGTACATAAATTTTTAACGATACATTGTAGTTTCTCTACATACAACTTTGGTTTGCAACTTTGGCTTGCACGTATTCATAATGACGCAGCATGTGTATGCTCGACACTATGTCGTTACTATAAATACGTGCAGCTACACGTCTCTTGTAGGTAGAACGTTAGAAGCCGAAATCTTTTATTGTGCGTACCTGGTCGTCGTCGGTCGATAGGACTTCTGGGCTAGCCTGCGGATTTCCTTTCAGCACGATCTCTCCATGCCAGCTTTCTTGTGGTCCAAGTACGAGGGACCAGAGGAATGTAAAGCTACAGCCCTGGTGTGTACGTTCAAAGCCAGCCTCTGATCCGGTGATTGTATCGATCGAGTAGCGCCACAGCGTTGCCTGCTGACTGAGTGTAATATCAAGGTTTTGCTCTAACCACGTGTTCCCAAGATGCAGTCCCTGTGTATTCAGCGTCTCGCCAGTACTATCAAAGAGATAGTGTGAACGTGTTAACGCATCATGCTCTATAGACTCCGGTATAAAGTATGCCTGTGGATTGGCACCACCGCCGAGCATATGCATATTCCATTCACTGCCGAAATACGTTTGTAGACGAGATTGTCCCTGATTCTCGATCTGGTAACGGACGATCAGTTCTTCGGATCCTAGCGGAATGAAGATGGTCTTGGTCAGGTGGACTGGTAGAAGACTGAGCGCGCCGGCGCGTTTGACCTTGCCAGCGCGCGAGAACGTGATCGTAATGCCATTGTCATCTTGAGTCACGTCGCTCTCATAAGGTTGATTCACAAAGTCTCCCAATTCGTTATAGCGATTGTCGGTATAACTTGCCAGGGGCAGACCGGGTGGCAAGAAGTGATCAACCAGACTACTGCGCCGATAGCTATCGATAACCAGGTGACGATCCAGGTCCGGCTCTTTCGTCCGTACTGTCGTATGTGGATTGGCTGGCTCATCTGAGTCCTGTGGGCCAGTGCTCGGATTGTTTGCTCGATGGCGACGTTGCACTTCATGTTCGCGTAGGGTCTGATGATAGCTCTCCTGTTGGCGGGTCATCACACTGAGCATATTGTGTGCGCTGCGCCGGAGGTCCCACTCAAAGAGGGTGCCACCTGCTCGTGGCATAAAATAAAGATTTTGCTGATCACCTTCGATAAGTAACTCGGATTGCGTATCACAGTCGAAGTCGGTAAGCTCATACTGTTGCCAGTGACCTTCACCATGTTGGACACGATTGGCAGCATTCTCTGCCTTGATCAGGTGATGGTAGATGGCCGAGCGCACATGTCCCATATAGATGCCACCAAAGAGACCATGCCAGTAAGTATCATTGGCCTGTGCTTTGAGTAGATGGGTGAGCCCGACCTCGTTGGTCGCTCCTTGTGCGTGGACGTAGGCGTGTACTCGTAACATCTTTTTATGCTGGTTATTGATTTCAGGATAACGGACCAGGAAGTTGCGCCAGAAACCACCACGCATAAATTGCAGCTGGTTCTCGCGTTTCTCGTGTTCAAGCTGGTGTACCTGCTGCCCGAAGAGATAGGCCTTCTGAGGGGGAAGAGCCCACTCGGTCATCTCTATATACGAAGAGGTTGGGAGATAGACGCGTCCTAATGCGGGGTGCTGGCTAGCATAATCACCAAGTAGCGTCATATGCAACCATTCACTATTGTCTTCCAGAGCTGAGAAGAACTGATCAACCCAGCCTGAGTGTCCATCCTGGCCCCAGCAGTAGGTCTGGGTATCGGGCCAACTGCCGAACTTCTCGCCATCGTCACCCATCACCAGGATACGTTGACCATCGGGTGTAGCGAGTGACCGCATCAGCGCAATTGTCTCTTCGACTGGACGCCAGGGAATAGTGTAGCGCAGATCCTTACTGGTTGCGTAGACCTTAACGATCTTGCCTTGATCCTCGGTTGCGTAGTAGCCTGATAGATCCTTATCCTCCATGCCGACATTCTTGAAGTGAATATCGTCAAGGATTGTCCATTGGATGTTCGCGTCGACGATAGGACCTGGCAGTCCCGGCTCCCACACACGCTCGGCTATCCACATTCCGCTAGGTCGGGATCCGAAATCTTTTTCGAGACGTTCCGAGAGACGCCTGATCTGAATAACCTTATCATCATCAGGGATCGAAGGCAGAATTGGTTCGTAATAGCCGCCACCAACCATCTCTACCTGCTTGCGTTGTACCAGGTGTGCAACACGTTGAATGAAATCAGGATGTGCTTGTTCCAACCAATCGAGCAACGAACCTGTATAATGGAGAGCAACCCGTATACGTGGATGTCTCTCCAGTGCTTCTAATAAAGGTAGATAGGAATCTTCGTAAACCTGTTGAAAGACCCAGGGGAAGTTTCCTACTGGTTGATGATTATGCAGAAGCAGTCCAAATTGAATGCTTCCCTCTGTATAAGGCTCAGTCATAAACGTGCCTCTTTCCCCGCACTGTAGTTTTGCAATGAGTGTTTTCTTGATCAATCCTGTTATTCAGTGGCCTGTTGCAGCCAATGTTGGACATCGAGATACTGATCGGGAGTCGTTAGTTAATATATGCTCAAACGCATGATGTACTCTTGCCTTCACTATAACATATCCTTTAGCTTTGTGCGGTCTGGGACTGATGTGTTTGTTTTTGTTATCGTCTATCAGGGTTTCGAGTGCGTAATTGAAGGGTTGCGGATGCAAGCCAGAGAGGAAGAATATTGATATACTCTAGTAATGTGGTTGTTGGATGGTTGTTAGCACACAAGTGTAGCTGATTGACGGAGACTAGGGGAATCTAGAGGAAGCGAACTGAGATGGGATTGATTAAAGTCTTGCTGGTTGATGACCATGGACCACTGCGCAAAGCGCTGTATGAGGGTCTTGAAGCGACGGGTGCGATAACGATTGTGGGTGAGGCTGCAACGGGCCGCGAGGCAGTCACTCGTGCGATGGAGTTGGATATGGATGTTATCCTAATGGATGTGCAGTTGCAGGATCCGCAGACTGGTCGTCGTGCATTGAGTGGTGTGGGGGCTGCGGTGGCTATTCGCCGCGAGCATCCGCGTACACCCGTTGTTTTTTATTCGATTCAGGATGATGATGAGTATTATCGTGAATTTCGTGCTTCGGGTATCCTGACCCATTATGCATATGTGCGGAAGAGCAATTATCTGCTACCGAGTATGCTGGTACCGCTCTTGCGTGATGCGGTGAATGGTCGCAGCCTGGTCGATCCAGAGATAGAGGATCGTGTGCAGGAGGTGCGAGATCTAGATGAGCAATCACCGCGTGCTCTCTTAGAGCCGAACGAGCTACGGGTGGCTGAGCTCATAGCGCAAGGGATGACAAACGAGCAGATCGCGGCACGTCTGAATTTGCATGACAAGCGTGCGGTAAGTAGGACCAACGGGCGTATCTATGCTGCCTGGGGTTTGAGTGAGAATGCGGTCGATGATAAAGTTGCCCGTGCACGAGCCACGTTAATCTATATGCTCAATCGTATGGTAATCTGGAATGAGAATGGTGTCGCGCTTGTCCAGGATCGACGGGGTGAATGGGTCCCTCTGTACAATGAGAAGTAAGTATGTGTGTATTGTTGCTTCGTATGTATGAGATCCATACGCATGTAGAAACGCCACGTTTGTGGCTAGCAATGGGCCGCAACACATGTGTTGAGAGTGACAAAGAGGAACAAAGAAGAATACTATATTATGCCAGTACATTTCGATTTTTTATCTGATCCTTCGTTATTATTACAGGTAATCGCCCTCGCGCTCTCTATCTTTAATCTTATTGCGTTCCTCTGGCTGACCTGTACAGTGTGGCTGAATGGTGATCGGCGCAGTATGATCACACGCGTTGGTGTTGTTGGTCTTGGTCTGTCGGCACTCTTTTTCTTTATCCAGGCACTCTTGATCTTTGGCCCTCTGGAGCGACCGAATGGTATTATTCAGAAGGACTTCTTCTGGCGTTTGATCTGGTTGCCTGCACTCGGTGTCCCTTATATATGGTTTGTGATTGGCCTCTATTATGCCTCGCAACTCAACGATAAATGGCGTGCGCGTCGCCCTCTGCTCTTATTATGCAGCGCTGCGTTGGGTTGCGGTGTGTTCCTCTTGCTGATGCTGAATCACACGACACAGACATTTCGCGGCACAATCTTATTGCTCACATATGGGAATATCAGCGGAGATGCGAGTAGCACCGTGCGATTGCAGCTCTTTTCGCCTCTGGTTTTATTGCCAATTCTCTTTTTGTGTTATGTCACCTTTTGTGCTATTGGACCCTGGTTTACCCCCAATCGGGTAAGTCGTTTTATATGGACTCTGTGGCGATTTCTTACCAGGCGTATTCGCCCACTTTCTCTGCGGCGTACCCTGGTAGATTCTTTCTGGAGTGAGCAGATGCAGGCAGAGCAGCTTGAAGAGCCGATGCTTTCCTGGCATCTGGCGCGTCCAGTCCTTTTGCTGGCTGCGCTGATGATGGTCTGCCTGACGGTAAGCCTGGCGATCTTAGGGGTCTGGTTGATGTTACGCTGGCTGGAGATAACGACTCTGAGTGCCACCTCTGTCGCAGCTGCAGCCAAACTGAATACGATCCCAGTAAGCCTGGTCCTGCTCGATATCTATGCGACTGGTTGTGTGGCATTGATTGTCTTGCTGATTGGTTACTCTATCTTGCGTCACGGTATCTTGATCGAGCGTCCGTTGGCGCGGCGTGGTTTCTTTGAGCAATGGCGTGGTGTCGTGATTACAGCGACCTCGCTAGCGTTGCTTATCTCTATCCTGGTGATGCTGTCGCAGGGTTCACTGGCGTCGATGCTACTGATCTCGTCGATCACAACGGGAACGTATGCCCTCTTTACCTGGAGTAGCTATACCGCTCATGATCGCTATAATGTATTGCTCAAGCCGTTCTTGCGCAGTACCAGCGTACGGCACTGGCTCAATACAGACCTTCAGAGGACTGAGCAAGGGATGGAGACCCTCTTCACCCATCTCTGTCAGGATGTATTAGAGGTGAGTAGTGCGCGTCTGGTTGTGCTTGTAGGTCCAGTACGGCGTAGCTTTACCTATCGTTGGACGCAGATAGAGATCCCCGATGATCAGGATCTTCACTCAACAACAGGTATCCCGCTGGCTGCTCTCAAGAAAGGGTCTGCTCAGGCGTTTGCTCCACGTCAAAGTGCACAGAGTGCGCAAGGGGTCGACTTTCATGCGTATCGTATCCGTGGCTTCCGCAAAGGTATCCCCGTGATCTGCTGGATCTTGCCACTCTACGATGAACTGGGGATGGTAGCACGGCTCTACCTGGGACCACGTAAGGATGGTGGGGTCTTTACCAATGAAGATATGGAGTTAGCGCAGGCCTGTGGGCAGCGTATTCTAGATACATTGCGTGATCATGAGGCGATGCTTGCTGTGGCTGGTCTTTTGCGACGACAGATTGTTGACGTGAAGCTTCTCGGTGCGCAACAACGTCGTGTACTCCATGATGAGATTCTACCGCAGTTGCACCTGGCGCTTTTACGGCTAGAGACGGCGCGTTCATTTAACGCGCAGGCAGAACAAGCGAACCTGATGGATCATGTAAGTCGAACAGAGCAGTTCATTGTCAATCAGGAGCGGGCGGAGCAGAGCTTGAATGGAGCGATTGCCTCGATTAGTGCGACGCATCGTCAGCTTGCTTCGATGATGCGTGCGATGTCGACAGGTGCACCACATCGTCTGGAGATGGATGGTATGATGCATGCAGTGCACACAATGCTGGTCTATGATTTTCAGCATTCATTTGATGTTGTTGAATGGAATGTTTCTGATGAGACTTCAGCTGCTATTGATGATCTGGTACCGCCTGCCATCGCCGAAATAATCTTTGCGGCAGTCCAGGAGGTATTGCGTAATGCAGCTCGTCATGCGCGTGGTTCCGATCTGCATCGCCGCCTGCGCCTCCGTATCTCTGCCTCCTGCTCACCGCATCTGGAAGTCATCGTAGAGGATGATGGTGTTGGTATTGTGGGTCAGACCAGTGCGACGACTGGGACGGGGGGCGGCCTACTCACACATAGCGCACTACTGGCGATTGCAGGTGGGAGCGTGACCGTCAAGACCTCCCCTGGGGAAGGTGTCTCCGTACGTATCTTTTTGCCCATTGAAGCGCTACGCTGAGGTAATCTGATATGTCTAAGATGGAACATATTCCTACCTGATAAAAGAGGGCAGCGGCATCTCTTGCATAGCATTGAATACGTCTTCAATTGGCGTGTGAACGAGAGAGAGGAAGATAATCGTATGATTCTTATTACTGGAGCGACTGGTTATATTGGTCGGCATCTGGTGAAGCGCCTGGTTGAGCAGGGTGAGCGACCACGTTGTCTGGTGCGTGATCGCCAGCGAGCAGCAAGGATCCTGCCTATTGATAAAGTCGAAATTGTTATTGGCTCGACTACTCAACCATCGTCGTTAGAGGTTGCGTTGCGTGGTGTAGAGACAGTCGTACATACTGCATTTATGACAGCGGATCGGAAACAGTCAAGTCAGGATCATTATGAGGAGACCAACGTCGGTGGGACCTCGAATCTCATCTTAGCCGCCAAAGCCGCAGGTGTTGCTCGGATTATCGAGATTAGTGGACTGGGAACCAAACCTGATAGACCCGGTACCTATATGCAAGGGCGTTATCTGTCAGAAAAAATGCTCATTGAGAGTGGCTTACATTGGACGATTATTCGCCCCTCAGTGCTCTTTGGCAAAGATGCCTCTTTTATTAAAGGACTGACCGCTCTACTCCATAGCTCCCCCGTGGTCCCGTTGATTGGTGGGGGTAAAACGATGTTCCAGCCTATCTATGTCGAGGATGTCGTCACAGTTATTCGCAAAGTCTTACAGGATCCTGAGCGAACGACAGGGAAAATTTATACGATCGGTGGACCTGAATACTACTCGTTTACCCAGATCTTTGAAGCATTGATGAAGGCGACACATACCAACCGTCCCAAAGTCTATGCTCCAACCCCATTGGTGAAGATCGGAGCCGCCGCTATGGAGGCTGTTTTACCCCATCCACCGCTGACAAAGGCAGCGATGTCTCTGTTCGCGTTCGATAACACGACTGACTTACAGAGTGTTGAGCGCGACTTTGGTTTTAGCCCAATGTCATTCAAAACATACCTGGCGACTCAACCTGTCTAATTTTCTTGCCTTGCTAAACGGGTCATGAGAGAGCGGCGTTTCCGCATACTTTAATTAGCATGCTATAATAGGTGGGCATGTTCGTTTATATTTTGGAGAACATGCCTACTTATCATGTGTTCTCCATCTTATAGATGCTTCTTTTGCGATATTTTTCAGGTGATGGATGGAGGGAACTGCGTGGTCTCTGCTGATTTATCGGGGAAGATAGGCGATGAACTGCGAGCGATGAGCGATACTATGATGAATATATCGCGTCTCCTTCACGAAAATTCTCGGAAGTTGGAAGTGGCAGTTGAGGGAACGTATGCAAGTGATGGGAGCGATCCTCGTGTGCGCCTGTTAAGTGAAGCGCTCCATGTGAGTCGCAAGGCCGATCTGGAGTTGGGACGGACCTCCCAGAGGATGCACCAGACTGTCAATATGGCGCATCATATTCCGCACATTGGATCTGATGCCGCCTTTGCGCAAGAGCGAGCAGCGCTGGCTACCAGCATTTCAACCTTAAAAGAAGAACGCAATGAGCTAGAGACATTGTATGAAATTGCCCATACGCTCAATTCAACGCTCGATTTTAGTGAAGTGCTCTCTCTGGTGATGGATCAGGTTATTAACTTTTTGAAGGCTGAGCGTGGCTTCTTAATGCTGGTACAGGATAAAACCGGTGAGCCTGAGTTCAGGATGGCTCGTGATAATCATGCACATACTATTCCAGAGGCCGCTTTTGATACTGCGAAGATTAGCCGTAACATCATCAAAAACGTGATTGTTTCCCGTCAGCCGACTCTCACCGATGATGCGTTGTCGGATGATAACTTGAAGGAGCATGAGAGCATCCTGGCCTATGGTATCCGTGCTGTGATGTGTGCTCCTCTGCTGGTGCGTGGGAAGTGTATTGGAGCCGTCTATGTGGATAGCCGTCTGGCTACACGCCTCTTTCATCCTAAACATCTGGATCTGCTGCTGGCCTTCTGTAATCAAGCCGCTATTGCCATCGATAATGCTCGCCTCTTCGATGAATTGAATCGGGCGATCCAGCGCGTCAGAGAAGATAAGCAGTACATGGATAATATCTTTGGCTCTATTGCCAATGGCGTTATCACCACCGATGCCAATGGTATGATTACTACCTATAATGCCGGTGCGAGCCTTATTTTGCGCCTGCCTCCCGATAAAGTAATGGGGATGCATTATCGGGAGGCCTTTCAGTTGTTGCCAGCGAACGTTGGTCTGATCGATCTGCTTGTGAACGCTCAGAGTCTGCATGAGCACGGTACAATCGTTGATCGTTCGATCAATTGCTCGATTCCTGGACGAGAAAAAGAAGAGATTATCAGTCTGAACTTTTATGTCAGTTCTCTACGAGATACGCAGGGGCAATATATCGGTATGGCCCTGGTAATCGATGACCAGACGGCGCTAAAGCGTTCAGAGGCGCGTGCCAAGAATATTCGTCATATCTTTGAGCGTTACGTGCACCCAAGTGTTGTAGAGCAACTCATTCGTGACCCGATGGCTTTGAACCTGGGTGGTGAGACGAAAGAGCTTTCCGTCGTCTTTGCCGATATCCGTGGCTATACACGTCTGAGTGAGAGTATGCCCCCAGAAGAGGTCATGAATCTGATCAATCGCTATCTCAAGTTTATGTGCGAGGCGATCTGGGAAGAAGAGGGAACCCTGACCGCGTTTCAGGGTGATGCATTGATGGCTATCTTTAATGCACCCTTGCAACAGGATGATCATGCATTGCGCGCAGTACGAGCCGCCTGGAAGATGCGTGTCGCCGTACAAGAGTATCAGCGTTTGCAGCCCCAGGAGATCCATGTTTCATTTGGTATTGGTGTTAACACAGGACTGGCAACAGTAGGGAATGTGGGCGCGCAAGAGCGATTACAGAACTATACGGCGATAGGTGATGCCGTGAACGTTGCCTCACGTCTGCAAAATAACGTCTCCGACAACAATATCTTGCTCAATGAATCGACCTATCATTATGTGCAGGATTCCGTGAATGTAGGCAAGCCCTTTGCGCTCAACGTAAAGAATAAGAGTGCTCCATTGACAGTTCGTTACCTTTTCAGTGTCTCATAGTCATATAGCTGACACGAAAGATTGTTGCTTAGCGAGCGGAGATTACTTTTTTTAAATCGCCTGCAAGTGCACTGATATAGCGGTCTGCTGAGCGTTGCACTACTTCGTCAGCATGTGCTGAGACAAGACGATCGAACCAGCCTCCATAGAGGTGAGTGTAATGATACGGTGCGATGGCATCACGTATACGAGCCACTTCTGAGGCTGGTAGCGGGATGAGGTTCGGGTAGCTGTACATAAAACTAACCCAGTTGTGATCGGCGACAACCTGAATGATATCGCCGGTGAGTAGCGCGCCCTGTCCCTGTGCTCCTGAGGGCCAGTACAGAACAGTGCCGCCTGCGAAATGACCACCCAGGCGGATAAGTGTTACTTGCTCATCGAGCAATGATAGCGTTTCACCCGACCAGAATACTATACGTGGATCTGGCCTCATAACCCATTGCTGATCTGCTGCATGGAGATAGATACGGGCGTCAAAGTGCCCTGCCCACTGTACCATAGAACTATAGAAGTGCGGATGAGAGATCGCGATGGCGGTAATCCCTCCCAGACGCTCGATCTCCTTGATCGTTGGCTGATCGATATAGGAGACACAATCCCAGAGGATATTTCCCTGTGGTGTGCGTACCAGGAGTGCTCGCTGACCAATCGCGAACGTGGGTTGAGTCCCGATCCCAAGGAGACCTGGTTCGTGCTCCTGTACCTCACTATGAAAATTCTGCTCCGCCATTGCTGCTAGCGTTGTCCATTGCTGACCGTTATGCCCAACGTACTGTCGTTGATCCAGGCATATTGGACAGCCATCTGGCGGCTGTGTGCTCTCGGCAAACTGCGTACCGCAGGTAACACAGATCCAATAGGTCATATCTCACCCCTCTTTCCTTCTGCTTCAACTATCTCTATCCTGGTATGCTTAAAGCGTTTTACGCAGTACAAAGCCCTTCTGTTGTAGGCGAATAAAGCCGAACCATTCGTAGAGCCGGTGGGCGCGATGGTTCTCCTCCTGCGTATTTAACATAATGCGTGAGGAACGTGCTTGCTCAAAGAAGTGAATCGCCTCGGTCATGAGGCGTGCACCGATCCCTTGTCCGTCCACGGAAGGATGTACCGCGATACGTACCAGGTAGCCATATTCGTCATCGAGCGCGTTAAATTGATAACCAACAACCTCTCCATCCAACTCGGCAACCACGAAGTAGGGATGGGTTGCTTTAATATCTGTAAAGGCTGGAGGGTCATAACGCCAGAAGTCGTCAAAACACGCCTCTTCGATCTGTAGAAGAGCCTGCATATCATGGATAATATCGACTGGGCGGATAGTCACGTGCTGATTCCCCTCTGAAGGGACTTTGTAATCGAACTTGTCATAGGCATAGAGTTGATGATACGGGGCAAAACCACGTGTCAGAAGCAGAGAACGCAACCAATCGTGATCAGCATCATTTCCAGAGTAATGGAGGTAGCGTACACCTTGTCCTGGTAAGATCTCATAGAGTCTTTCAAGCAATTGTGAAAGGATCTGAGTATGGTTGCGGCTCTCCGTCCAACTGACGCCAAAACCGCTGATCCAGGCGAATGGGGCGCTGATAATCTGAGTGAGTAGAAAACCATACAGACCGGTGTCGGGTCCGATGCCTGCCGCAGGGTAGCGTGCAAGCAACGAGGGGAGCTCGTTGAGCGTAAAGCGTTGATACACGAACTCGGACGTGCGCAGGAGCCGCTCAATGGCATAGATATCGTCGCTGCGTAGCAATCGCACCTGATCTTGTCGATGGCTCATCTTACCTCCACTCCAGTTACCGTTAGCGAAGAGGGCATCGCTTTCTGGACGAGTATGCCCTCTTCGCGATGATAGGCTACTCGTCTTTCTGTTCGCTATCGCTGGTGCTGGTACCCTTGATCTCGCGTATCAGCTTTTCGCGATCGGGTTTTGGGCCAGAGCGCATACGATATCCAGTCAGGTGATGGATTCGGCGTAGCTCCGAGATTAATACATCGATATTGATATGGAAGCGCGTATCCGGGGCCTGCCCGAACTTATCGACTGCTTCGTCGCCACCAAGAAGTTGATTGATACTGGTGACAGCACAGCAAGCCGTTGCCTCAGTATTATAACCACCCTCCTGTACCATCACGATGCGCCCTGCACACTGATCGTTAGCGATACGTAGAATTATCTCGTTCAGTTTGGCAAAGGCCGCAGTCGAGAGCAGGATGCCTGGACGCTGTAGCCCGGTATCATTGGTGGTCTCTTTCCAATGTCCATCGTAGCCAGCAGAGACCAGGATAAGTTGTGGCTGGAAGCGATCGGCGGCTGCCGCCAGGAACTGGCGAAAGACCGGTTCGTAGGTTTCATAGCCGGTCTCTACCGGTACAGGGACATTCATCGTCGTGCCCTCGCCCGCACCTTCGCCTATCTCATCGGATGCGCCGGTTCCTGGAAAGAAAGGAGCCTGATGGATTGAGAAATAGAGGACCCGTGGATCGTTATAGAATGTCTCCTGCGTGCCGTTACCATGATGCACATCATAGTCGATGATCATCACGCGCTCCAGCCCATAACGCTTCAGCGCATACTGTGTGGCGACCGCAACGTTGTTAAAGATACAGAAACCAAAGGCTGCCTCTGCAACTGCGTGATGACCGGGAGGGCGCACCAGGCAATAGGCGTTGTTTATCGTACCTTCCATGATGGCATCAATAGCTGTGATCGGTGCTCCAGCCGCCTTTGTAGCAGCCTCATAGGTTTTTGCTGAAACATAGGTATCGGTCCCGATTTGTAGTATTGCATCATCACCTTGTTGCGCCGCCAGTTGGCTCAGATCCTCTACTGACTGAATATAATCGCGCTCATGTACGGCAGCCAGTTCATCGACACTTGCCGCACGTGGTTTCATATGAACCAGGCCATCACGCTGCATCCAGTTGAGGCCTTCAAGGTACGCCATTACCATCTCGACACGCTGGGGGCGTTCTGGATGATTCGGCGGTACAAGGTGTTCGCGAAAGATAGGATCATAGACAAGGGCTGTAGTCATAAAATTCCCTAGCGAGACGTTGTAATCGTCTGCACCCTTCTAACCGGATACCCACCGTGCAGGCATGGCGGGTATCCTTGGAGACGTTGTTTCTAATCGTATGGTGATCAGTATGTTCTACTGATCTAGAGACTCTCTTGTATCTGTTTTTAAAGGACCTGCTTGACCAGATCTGGAATGTCAAAGATGGTATCAGCGACAGGGACACCAGCGGTCTGCAATGCGGCAACTTTTCCCTGTGCTGTGCCAGTATTGCCAGAGATAATAGCACCAGCGTGTCCCATGCGTTTGCCTTCAGGCGCCGTCCGTCCTGAGACGAAGGCGACGACCGGTTTGCTCATGCTCGTACGAATGAACTCGGCGGCATCCTCTTCATCGCTACCGCCGATCTCACCGCACATAACCACCACTTTCGTTTGTGGATCTTGCTCAAAGAGCCTGAGATAATCAACGAAGGTTGAGCCGATGATGGGATCACCACCGATGCCGATGCAGGTTGATTGGCCAATTCCTGAGTTCGTGAGTAACGAGACAACCTCGTACGTCAGGGTGCCAGAGCGTGAGATGAAACCGACCGGGCCCGGATTAAAGATCTGGTAAGGGATGATACCGATCTTACCAAAGCCAGGGGTGCACATGCCCGGGCAGTTTGGCCCGATCAAGGTTGCTTCATGCTCGCGTACAACCAGCATAGCGCGCGTCATATCGATCACCGGAATACCCTCAGTGATGCAGACGATCAATTTGATCCCTGCACTGGCTGCCTCCATAATCGCGTCGGCAGCGCCAGCGGGTGGCACGAAGATACAACTGGCATTGGCATCGGTCGCGGCTTTAGCCTGGAAGACAGTATCAAAGACGGGGACCCCTTCGACTGTCTGACCGCCCTTGCCAGGGGTGACCCCACCGACGATATTGGTCCCGGCTGCTTTCATATTACGGGTATGATACTGGCCTTCACGTCCTGTGATGCCCTGTACAATGACCCGCGTCGTATTATCTAATAGAATACTCATACGCCTACTGTCCTTTTTCCGTTTGTGCTATCGCGGCTACAATCTTCTCTGATGCATCGCGCATATTTGTTCCCCAGTCGAGTCCCGCATCCTTAAGCAAAGCACGACCTTCTTCCGCACCAGTGCCTGAGAGACGGACGACGATGGGCAAGCCTGCTGGCAACTCTTTCTGAGCCATGATGACGCCCTTCGCAACCTCTTCGCCACGAGTGATACCACCAAAGATATTGACCAGGATACCCTTGACCTGTGGATCACGAGCCACAAACGTTAACGACTTATACATGACTTCAGCTTTAGCGCCGCCGCCGATATCCAGAAAATTTGCAGGCTTGCCACCGGAGCGAGCAACCATATCGAGGGTTGTCATAACCAGACCAGCGCCGTTGCCAATAATGCCAACGTTACCATCTAGTTTTACATAAGTCAGCCCCTCTTTTTTGGCTTCATATTCCAGTGGATTCGCCTCTTCAGGCTCGGCCCAGGTTGCATATTCTTTCTGACGGAAGAGACCGTTATCATCGATCACGATCTTACCATCCGCGGCTAGAACCTTGCCGTCTGCTGTATAGGCGAGTGGATTGATCTCGGTGAGGCTGGCATCACTCTCAATAAAGGCCTTCGCGAGTGAGACAAGAATGGCGGCTGACTGCCGTAGCACATAGGATGGAAAACCAGCACGGGTGAGGATATCCAGCGCCTCAAACGTGCGTAGTCCCCAACGCATATCGATCGGTTGCTTGATAATCTTTTCAGGGGTCTTCTCTGCAACCTCTTCAATATCGATACCGCCAGCGACCGAGACCATAACAACAGGAGCCTGTGTTTTGCGGTCGAGCGTGATACCCAGATAGTATTCTTCCTTGATGTCGACTTTTGGCGTCACCAAGACTTTCTCTACTATTAAACCTTTAATGCCCATACCCAGTACACGAGCGGCAGCGTCTCGGGCTTCCTCGGGCGTATCACCGAACTGTATACCGCCAGCTTTTCCCCGTCCGCCAACATAGACCTGGGCCTTGATTACCACGGGCTCACCGAGTTCGCGGGCGATGGTCTCCGCTTCGTCGGGCGTCTGGGCAACTTTTCCAGGCTGTACTGGCACGCCGTAGCGCGCTAAAATATCTTTAGCCTGATATTCATGAATTTTCAAAAAGTTACTCCTTGTGATACATGTCGTACCTCTTCGTACGCACTCAATATTTTAACATATATAGCGCGTTGAAAACCAATCTGAGATGGGCCTGGCACGTGTATGTACGTCTGCTGTACGTCTGTTGCCTTGTGTGCAGATGAAAGACGTGTCGCAACACATTACCAGTGATAAAAGCGACTCTGAATATTGTTTCTATTCAGAGTCGCTTCTAGCATTCTATTCACATACTCTATACTACCGGATCACAGATTTATTTGCCACGTATGAAAGCCAGGACTTCATCTCGTTTCTGTTCCATCAGAGCAGGCGTTTTGGCCTCCAGATTGAGACGCAATAGTGGCTCGGTATTGGATGAACGGATGTTGAACCACCAGTTACCAAAGTCAAAGGTCAGACCATCAAGGGTATCAATGGACTGAGCCTGTTTGCCAAAGTGTTCCTTGATCTCTGCCAACTTGCTGGGGGCGTCATCGACGGTGCTATTGATCTCGCCACTGCGGACCCAGTGGTCTAGCGGTTTGATAATCTCTGAGAGAGGTTTGTCTTCAATGGAGATCAACTCAAGGATGATCAGCAGGGTAATCAGACCAGAGTCGGCAAACCAGTTATCGCGGAAGTAGAAGTGACCGGAGTGCTCGCCACCAAAGATACCGTTGACACGGCGCATTTCAGCTTTGATGAATGAGTGACCGACGCGTGTGCGTAACCCTTTGCCGCCTAACTCATCAATCAGTTCAGGAACACTCTTAGAGACGATCAGGTTATAGAGGATGGTCGAGCCAGGATACTTTTTGAGCATGCTGTTTGTGACCATTTCTGTCACCATAGAGCCATCCACCAGATTGCCATGCTCGTCGACCGGGAACATACGATCGGCATCACCATCGAAGGCACTTCCGATGTCTGCTCCAACTTCACGTACCTTCTTTTGCAGATCAACCATATTCTCAGGCTCGATTGGACTGGCCGGGTGATTGGGGAAGGTACCATCCAGATCGAAGTAGAGGGGGACCAGTTCGCAGGGTAGATGCTTGAAGACGCGCGGCATAATGAGACCGGCCATGCCATTGCCTGCATCGACGACAACCTTCAACGGTTTCAGTTTTTTAACATCGATAAAGGAGAGCGCATGCTCAACAAAGGCATCGATGACGTCCTTCTTCGTGATTGTACCCTTTTTAGCTGACTCTTTAAAGTCACCGCTGACCGCAAGATCGCGGATATCACCCAGGCCAGTATCGATACTGATCGGGCGTGCCTGCTCATGACAGAATTTAATGCCGTTATATTTGGCGGGATTATGAGAGGCGGTAACCATCGCGCCCGCTGCATAGTTGAATTTACCCACAGCGAAATAGAGACCATCAGTAGTGATCTGTCCCAGATCGACAACATTGATGCCCTGATCGGTAATACCACGTATCAACGCTTCACCGATCTGAGGTGAAGAGACACGCATATCGCGACCTACAGCGATCTCACTGACGTTCAAGTATTGGGCCGCAGCGCGACCAATCAAGTAAGCGGTATCCTCGGTCAGATCCAGACCGTAAACACCTCGGACATCATAGGCCTTAAAGATTGATGGATCAACTTTTACATGCTGTGTGCTCATGATAAGTTGTGAGCGCGCACCGGCAAGCCGGTGTACAATGCGCTCAACTCCTTTCTTTCTAAAACGTTATCTTCTCTATTTTAACCTGTTCTGATAGTCAGGAATCTGGATATGTTGAGGTTTCCAGATTTCTAGTAGTACCCATGGTTCCCCAGAACTACGAGGATCGTAGATCTCACCAATTTCAACAAAGCCAACCTTCTCGAACGCACGCCTTGAAGGGTGGTTGGCGAGGGCGGTCTCTGCATAGGCACGGCGTATATGTGGCAACGTAAAGAGATACTGAACCAGTGCACGGATAGCCTCTGGCCCATAGCCCTGCCCCCAACGGCTTTTGTCGCCTAATCCCAGGCCGACCTCGACCTGCCCCAGGCGTCTATCGATATTGAAATAGGTAATAGTTCCAATTGGTATACGTTGTTCATCCTCAATGATGTACCAGAACTGATGACCATTTCCACGAACATAGTTGCGCTCGAAGGTTGGCAGAAATTCTGCCATTGTTCGTGAGTATGGTCGATGAATATCGTAGCGCCAGACCTCATCGTCACGTTCCCAGTGAAAGACGTGATTAGCATCTTTCATATTTGGATGACGCAAGCGGACACGCTCACTGTGGAGCACATCCTCTTGTGCCTGCTCAGAAACATCATCTCGTTGTGGCTGTGTCATACTAACCCCAGGTCTCCTGCGAAGCTGGTACCAGCAGCAAGAGGCTCGGTACCAAATGCCTCTGCGAGTGTTTGTCCTAGATCGGCAAACGTCTTTCGTACTCCAAGATTGACGCCGGGACGGACTGACTCTCCATAAGCCAGTAGCGGTACACATTCACGTGTATGGTCGGTGCCTCGATAGGTTGGGTCAACACCATGGTCTGCGGTAAAGAAGAGTGCATCGCCTGGGCGCATACGCTCTTGCACTTCTGGCAGCCAGGTATCAACATCGCGTAATGCTTGAGCATAACCCTGGCTATCGCGACGATGTCCCCATAACATATCAAATTCTACCAGGTTGACAAACAGGAGACCTGTGAAATCCTGGTTGAGCCAGCGCAACGTTGCCTCCATACCGTCCCGGTTTGTCTCTGTATGGTCACGTTGTGTCAGCCCTCGCCCGGCAAAGAGGTCTTCAATCTTGCCAAGCCCTATCACGTCTTTGCCCGCATCTTTAAGACGGTCAAGTAACGTAATTCCGGTAGGAGCTAGAGAAAAGTCACGTCGATGCTCGGTACGCTTAAACGCACCGGGTTCGCCGATAAATGGTCGGGCGATAACGCGTCCTACCGCATGCTCTCCTGTAAGCATATCACGTGCGATCTCGCAGATACGATACAGCTCGGGCAAAGAGATAACATCCTGGTGCGCTGCGATCTGGAAGACGCTATCAGCGGATGTATAGATGATAGGGAAGCCTGTACGCACATGCTCTGTGCCCAGTTCTTTGATAACCTCTGTACCCGATGCCACAACATTGCCGATTGTTTTACATCCAATCGCTTGCTCGAAGGCGCTGACAATATCGGCGGGGAAGCCGTTGGGGTAGGTCGGCAAGGCATTCTGAAGCACAACACCGCTCATCTCCCAGTGCCCTGTGGTGCTATCCTTGCCTGCGGCTGCCTCTGCCATACGTCCGTATGAGCCGATGGTATCGTTACGCTCTGGCGTACCCAGGATGGGGGTGATATTGCCCAGGCCCAGTTTACCCAGGTTCGGTAATGCCAGACCGCCGATCGCTTGTGCACAATGTTCTAATGAACTGGCACCCTCATCCCCATAAGCACGGGAGTCCGGCGCTTCTCCTGCGCCTACACCATCCAGTACTATTACAATTGCTCGTTTCAATTGTTTCATCGTTTAATCCTTGTCAATTCTAGTGGCATATATGGTATTACTGGTTCGCCGATGAGTGGTAGCGCATAATCGTAAAAAGCCTGCGTTACCATTGTTTTGTCTGTGGTTAAATAATTGTCAGGGAGTAGACGCTGAACATTCGCAACGAGTGCGAGGTCGATCAATCCTGCTGTGCAATGATATGCTGGCTCAGCCTGGCGAACTAGTGTTACCATCTTATCACTTTCCCCGGCTAATAGGGCTTGTACACCATGTTCTCCGACGAGATACGCTTCATCGCGATCTGTTACAGAGGTGCTTGTAGAGGCCATGCGTTGGAGATCACCGGGCTTGTCGAAACGCGCTCGTAGTCCCAGTTTTGTATTGACCAGATCAACCAGATATTGCGCGGCACCACTCAAAAGAGGATGGTGGAAGGCATCGACACCTGTCTGTCCCAATGCACCCAGTGCTTGTCCCTGCTCGTTGCGAATCGTTTCTGCTGCGGCGATAATCACAAAACCAAGATCTTTATGAATGGCTGCGACCTGCGCTAGAAATTCATCTTCAACGAAGGTCTTCTCGGGGAGTAGCAGGATATGTGGTGCATCCTCCGGTCTGTGCTTGCCTAATGCAGTTGAGGCTGTGAGCCAACCTGCGTCGCGTCCCATCGTCTCGATAACCTTCACTGGATAATGCCAGGGGATTGAGCGCGTGTTCATTGTGGAGTCCTGCACGGCTTGTGCCAGGAAGCGGGCTGCGCTACCATAGCCAGGACAGTGATCGGTATAAGGGAGATCATTATCGATCGTTTTGGGGACGCTGATGATGAAGAGCTCATACTGTGCATCTTGCGCTGCCTGTGCCAGGCGATGCGCTGTATCCGCTGAGTCGTTACCGCCAATATAGAGCATATAGCGGATATTATAGCGGCGCAGAATCTCAATGACGCGATCAGGATCTTCATCTTTCAGTTTGTAGCGACATGATCCCAGGGCAGCGGATGGCGTGTGAAGGAGATGCTGCCATATCCCCTCTGGTTGTTGACGTAGATCGAGGATATCTTCTTTAAGAAGACCCTCGATACCGTGATGCATACCATAGATACCCTTGATACGCTGGCTCTTTAGTGCTGCTTCTACTGCACCAACCAGGCTGGCGTTAATAACGGCTGTTGCTCCGCCAGATTGGCCGATAATTAAATTTGCTGATTGCGTTTTCTGTAGTATGTTACTCAAAGAGATATCCTCTCAATTACATCTTGCTGGGAGCGATCAGGGTTGCTCCTGCTCCTTGCTGGATCCCGCGGTCATTATAACAATGCTGCCGCTATGCGTCGAGTACTTAGAGGGATTGACTGTTCATTGGTTATAATGGGAATGCTGTCTCTATCTTCTTGAAAGGGTGCTTGATATGCGACTGAAAGCTATTCTGGATTGTGATCCTGGTCATGATGATGCGCTGGCAATTTTGTTGGCTGCGCATCATCCCGCACTGGAACTCCTGGCAATTACGACGGTCTCTGGTAATCAATCTGTGGAGAAGACTTCTTTGAATGCGCTTAAGGTCTGTTCGCTGGCGCATATCTTTGATGTGCCGGTGGCGAAGGGGATGCCGCAACCATTGATACGCTCAGCACGTTATGCCGCAGAGATTCACGGTGAATCCGGACTTGACGGTCCTGCACTCCCGGATCCGCTGTTTTCACTGGTGCCGACGCATGCGGTCGATCTCATGATTGATCTGTTTTTACACTCTGCTGATGATATCACGCTGATCGCGACCGGACCGCTTACGAATGTTGCGGCTGCGATGCGCAAGGAGCCTGCGATTATCCCCAGGATTGCAGGTATCACTTTGATGGGTGGTGCTATTGGGATCGGTAATACAACGCCTGCGAGCGAGTTTAATATCTGGGTGGATCCAGAAGCTGCGGCGATTGTATTTGAGAGCGGTTGCCCATTGACAATGATACCCCTGGAGGTCACCCATAAGGCTCTTGCAACACCCAGCGTCTTTCAGCGCCTGACGACGGCTCACAAGACCATTACGACGTTTGTCTACGAACTACTGACCTTCTTCGCTGACACCTATCATACTAACTTCGGTTTTGCTGCCCCTCCTGTGCATGATCCTTGTGCGGTCGCCTATCTGATCGATCCAACACTGGTGACGACTAAATTGATGCATGTAGATATAGAGACGACTGGTACCTGGACCGCTGGACGTACCGTTTGTGATCTTTATGGTCAGTCGACGTTGCCGTCCAATGTCAATGTAGGATATACACTGGATAGTGGGCGTTTCTGGGACCTGATGCTTGACACACTGATGACGTATGATTGATGAGCTTTGACTTCTATAGAAAGAGCGAGGGCAGGGCATTGCATATAAACTGAAATGCATTATGACCTGTCCTCGCTCTTCATCTTAGCTCGTACTGTTCGTCTTAGATCTGGTAGTCCATCTCCCAGGGATCGGTCCCATTCCAGCCCTGAGTCAGTTCCTGGTGTTTTTCTAGAGTCTCGCCCTGTTTAACCAGGAGCTCGGCTGGTTTGGAGACAACGACAGAATTGGGTGGTACTGTTTCCAGCACGAGCGTCATAGCGCCGACCTTGCTGCCTTTGCCAATAGTGATTGGACCGAGGATAGCGGCTCCGACGCCAATCGTAACATCATCTTCAATGGTTGGATGGCGTTTCTGCTTGCTACGGAACGGACTGGGTCGCCACCAACCGGTCGCGCCCAGCGTGACCTGGTGGTAAAGCATCACATTGTCCCCGATAATTGCCGTTTCACCGATCACTACGCCGGCACCGTGATCGATAAAGAAGCGTTTCCCAATCTGTGCACCCGGATGGATCTCAATACCACCGGTCAGTGCACGTGCTATCTGTGAGATCAGGCGAGGGACAAAAGGCACGTGCTTCTTGTAAAGAGCATGTGAGATGCGATGAAAGAGTATAGCCCAGAGTCCCTGATAGAGGAGTGCCTCAAAGATACTTTTGCAAGCCGGGTCTTTCTCAAAGATAACATCGATGGCATCCGGCCAACGGGTGCGACGACGAGGGGTCTTTCCGGGTACCGGTATGAAGATCCCTGGTGGTAACTCTGGGAGGGTAGCGATCTCGCTCTCTGCATCCTCTGTCTCTAATCCATCTAATGTGCTTGCTTCATTAGATAGATGCTCACTGTTTTCAGCCTCACCTGAAGCACCATGTGGTCCCTGTGACATGCCCGCTTATCCTTTTCTATCAAAAACCTGATCTTGTGTTTACCTTCTATCTAGCCATCACTGCTCTGTGTTCTGTTTGGAGTGTAGGACAAGGGCGTTCTGCTTGTCAAGGGCACTCTGGCAGACACTCAACTTTATGGACAATCACAGAAAGAAATCTCTGGAAAATAGTGAGCAAGAGAGTGAAAAGCTGAATGAGCAGAGTGTCAGTTCTACAAACTAACCAATTTTCTTGGTCTTGTAAAAAAAGCTCCTTTCCCTATTGACAATTCACAAGAGGTCAGCTATACTGTCCAAGTCAGCGAAAACGCGACAACATTTGACGCTAGACAACCGAGTATGGTGACCGTAGCTCAATAGGCGGAGCTCTGGATTGTGGCTCCAGTGGTTGTGGGTTCGAGCCCCATCGGTCACCCTCAAATAAAGAACGACTATCCCACTTCAGTAGGATGGTCGTTCTTTTTGTATGTATGGTATCTTCACATCTATAGATAGAAATAAAGCTATCAAACTCTTCTGAAGAAACAAAGAAGTGGGAGGATGTTCAATCCTTCCACTTCTTCTGTATGGTTGCGATTATTTATGTGAGTCGCGCCAGTGTACCAGGTTTTCGACGGCTTTGAAATCCCAGGGGGCACCGATACCAAGAATCAGATGCGTGATACCGGCGTTAACGTAGCCTTCGCGGGCTTCATCACTGTCTTCGGCATTGGTACCGCAGGAGCGCTCGATCTCATGTGGATCGCGTCCTTCTTTGGCACACCAGTCATTGAGGACCTCCATCTTATGGGTGATCGTCTCTGGATCGCCGAAACCGTGCCACATATCAGCATACTTTGCGGTCAGACGCAGTGTCTTCTTTTCACCGCCGCCGCCGATCAGGATCGGCACGGAGCCATGTACAGGTTTCGGAACATCAATCTCCCAGCGCTTCTTAACCGTCTGTAATGTGGTCTCTAGCGCATCCAGGCGGCTGCCTGCTGTCCCGAAATCGTAGCCGAACTCTGTATAATCGCGTTCAAACCAGCCCGCACCAATACCCAGAATCAAGCGACCGTTACTGATGTGATCGACCGTTTTTGCCATGTCTGCGAGTAAGGCGGGATTACGATAGGTATTGCAGGTGACCAGACAGCCAACCTGAGCCCGCGTGGTCAATGTTGCCATGGCGGTCAGGAGCGTCCAGCCCTCAAAGTGGTTGCCCTGGGGATCCCCATAGAGTGGGAAGAAGTGGTCCCAGTTCCATATACTATCGACACCAAGCTCCTCGACTTTACGAACAGCTTGTGCGAAATCCTCGTACGAAGTATGTTGTGGATGGAGTTGTACCCCAACTTTGAGTGGATACTTTTTCGTTGCCTGTGTCAAGTTACATACCCTTCTTATACTAATACTAATAGCCAGCGAAAATATCATTCGCATACAATCAGTGTACGCATGTTTAAACGGCGTCTGCAAGTTCCATCTGTGAGTTCTTTTGATCGATTATGAGTTGATGGGAAGTGAAAGCAGGAAGCATTATTGTTGTAGGATCATGAGAGAGAGCGAAGAAGAGGTATTTCCGGAAAGTAAAAAAGGATCCAGGAAGAAATAGTTTATTTCTTCCTGGGTCCGTTCACGAAAAGGAGAAGGAGCAAAAAGGTGAGTGAGTATATGTTAGTGCTCAGCTTTTTGCTGGATGTATATTTTTTGACATCCCATCATCGTTAAGTACGATGCGTGCCATATGCGGATCGGTATCGCGTTCCTGTTCTTGTCGTTCCTGCTCTTGTAATGTTAGCAATGTCTGTCGATAGGCAGTGATAAAATCTAGCAGACCCAGCGTCTCATCAGGGGTCAGGTCGAAGTTGATCCCTGAGGCATGCCTGAGAATGAGACCAGACTCCTCCATACAAGCCCGGTAGCGTCCAATGATAGCATCCATAGATTGGCTCCTTCCCTTTAAGGGACTGCAATGCTTTATATCTCGCCTAAAATGTTTTCAATTGGTAAACGCTCGTTCTTTGCTTTCATTTTAGTGAATACAGGAACCGCGTCAATATTTGAACATCGATTTTGTTTACGGAGCATAGACGATTCCAATCTTTATTTTGTTCCCGATAGTGGCTACGAGTTTTTTGTTCTCCAAACAGTCTCTTTTTGTTTCTTTTAGCGATTTCATTGTATGCAAGAAAGATCCCTGATCTCTTCACTCTTATATGTAAATATGAAAGTCTGGCATCGTTATCTCTACCTATCAAGTCGAGATTACCATCCCTTGCCGCTTATCATCAACCTGTTAGGAGAACAGGTGATAGTATAGAGGGGAAACGTACCGGACAGGCAGCGTGTCATTGAGATGTGGATAGCAGGACAGCCTGTCCAGCTTGTCTGTAACGTATGCATAATGAGTGGGCTGTACCGTTCCATTTGAATGATGGAATAGAGATATGGAGGAAGCGACTTTGGCTAGCGCTGATTTTGGTTTAATGTTACGACAGAATGATCCTGGTCATTCTGTGCAGGATCTGTTGAAGTTTGATCACCAGTGTATCGAGGCGCTACACGCAGGCTTTTCAACGCTCTGGTTGGAGGATCATTTACAGGTAGGTGGCACCGATGAACTGGAGTGTCTGACGACGCTTAGTTACCTGGCTGCTCAATATCCTCAATTCAAGATTGGTTCTATGGTCGTGTCGCAGTCCTATCGCAATCCTGCGCTGCTGGCAAAGATGATTGCCAATCTTCAGGTATTGACTGGTGGACGTGTTATTCTAGGTCTGGGTGCGGGCTGGAAAGAGGATGAGTATCGTGCCTATGGTTATCCCTTTCCCTCGGTGAAAGTTCGTATGGAAGAATTAGAAGAGACAATCCATATTGTTCGTGCTATGTGGAGCGCACAGCAACCTGCGACCTTTGAGGGCCAGCACTACCAGATTCATGATGCCTATTGTGCTCCGCAACCCTCACCGGCAGTTCCGTTGCTGATCGGTGGTGGTGGAGAACAGCGCACGCTTGCGATTGTTGCACGCTATGCTGATATGTGGAACTTTAACTCCTGTACGGTAGAGGAGTATGCGCGTAAGTTGAATATCCTTAAGCAGCATTGTGAGAAGATTGGGCGTGATCCTGGTGAGATTAAGCTGACGTATCTGAGTACTTTGAGTGTCTCTGCTGATGCTAATAAGGTCAAGCGCAATGCGAGCAAGCATTTTATTGCTGGCAGTGCTGAAGAGGTGACACACGAACTACAACAGTTTGTAAAGATCGGCGTCACTCATTTCTTGTTCCGTATTCTCGATCTAGAGTCATTGGAATACTTTGTGAAGCATGTTGTCCCGAACTTTTCGTAAGTCTGCAAGGTAATGGTCTCCACTATGAGATAATTCAGTTCTGGTACTGCATCAAACAGGGATAGTAAAGCGTCGTGGTGAATAGAAGGCTCTTTCTTGTAGCGAAGCGGTAGATTCATGTTGCCTGCTTTTACGAGCAGCGAGAATGGATTGTGAGGTGGAATGATGACGCCCCAACCTGATTTTTTTATACGGAGGCCTGCACCTATTACAACACCAAGGGTGCCTTTAACTGCGAACATGCAACAGGATCAGCAGGCATCGGTTGAGCAATTAGCTGAACCGACACCGCCGATTGGTGAGACGCCGCCAGCAGAATTGGCGCGTGATGCGGCAGCTGGTCGACGGGGCGCTGCGTGGCGTCTGATGCTCTGGATTATCGCGAATGATCGACGTGCTATGATCGCAGTCTCATCCTTTAATGATGATCGGTTGGCACAGCATCTCTTAGAGTTTATGGCACTGGGGACCTGGGCTGGCAAACCTTTTGTGGTCCCGGTGCCCTTACGCTCAGCCTATGCACGCACACGGCTGCGGACACTTTTTATGCGCGGTGCTGGTATTGACCATGAACGAGTCAAGCGCGTCTTATTGCAAGCATTGTATGATCCCCGACCGCGCATGCGCGAAAGCGCTGCGTATCTCTACACAATGATTGGTGAATTGCAAGATGCGCCGGTGCTGATGGAATTGCTCCAGGACAAGGATCGTTCCGTGCGTTTACAGCTCGTGAAGGCATTGGGGCATACACGTTCGCCGGATGCTATCCCGGCGCTGATTGCGCTGCTGCCTGATGTCGATGAGCGTCTGGGTAATGTGATCTTCCATTCGTTGACGCAGATCGGCAATGCAGCGGTGCCCGCGTTGATTAATCTCAGTACCAGTTCCAGGGTCTGGGTGCGCTGGAATTGTGTGCACGCGCTGGGCGAGATAGCTGACAACCGAGCTTTATCAACGCTCATCCTCGCGCTCAACGATCCGGATCATGGAGTTGCCTGGATGGCAGCGAAAGAACTGGTGAAGTTTGGTCGACTGAACGTTGAGCCGGTGTTGCGTGTCCTGATGCTCAAAGATACATCTCCCTGGTTAGTTGAGACCTGCTGTTATGTACTGCATGAAGATATTCAGCGTTACGCCCAACTCAAGCCCTATCTTGAGCCAGTTATTAAAGATATGCGGAGCATGGTTTTCAACATCACGACGCCCAACTCTGCTCGTAAAGCTCTGGATCAACTTGAAAGTCGTGGTCTGCTGCACGGGCCAGGCTAGTTATATTGTATCTTTGAAGCTCCTGCGACTCTTCACTCCTAAGAGTGTACCTGAGCTTGCAGGAGCGCTCGTTATTGATGGCCTTATTTGCCTCTTCCTCAATGCTCTTTCTTTATTCTTCTTCTGTTGCTATGGAATAAATAGTGAGCGTATGACTGTTTCTATCTATATAGACTCAGGGATGGTTGACTGTGAAGGCAGCAAGTGGGTATTATGCTCGGCTTTGTTGTAATCTTCCTTTTCTCCCTCGTAACTATACATTCTATCCTATATAGGTACGTAACCAAACCTCCAAAGAAGACCAGAACTCAGCATCGCTTGACAAGTAAAAAAAGTACATGGTACTCTTTGGTTAGCTGTTTTCCAAGATAATCGATAGACTTAGTCAACATTGAGGTGAATGACATGGGTGAGGCTTTTCGCGAAATAATGCGACAGGCTCGACAACATGTTCCAGAATGGACTCCCGCCAAGATACATGAAGCTCTAGACCGTCGTAGTAACGGTCAGGACGACTTCACACTGGTTGATGTGCGTGAGAAGATTGAGTGGAACGAAGGCTATGTTCCTGGGGCGATACATGTACCGCGGGGACACCTTGAGTCACAGATTGAAGAGACTGTTCCAGACAAATCCAAGAAAATTGTTCTGTACTGTGCTGGTGGTGTGCGCTCACTCATGGCAGGTGAAACGCTACAGCAGATGGGCTATCAGGATGTCGTCTCGATGACCGGTGGCTTTGGACAGTGGAAGGGCAATGGATTTAACTTTATCTCTCCACGTACGCTGACCGATGCGCAGTCAAAGCGTTATAGCCGTCATCTGCTCGTGCCCGAGGTGGGGGAGCAGGGTCAGCTGAAACTGCTGGATTCCAAAGTGCTACTGATCGGTGCTGGTGGTCTGGGTTCGCCTTCAGCGCTCTACCTGGCTGCGGCTGGCGTTGGAACGCTGGGTATCATCGACGCCGATGTCGTTGAAGATAGCAATCTGCAGCGCCAGATCATCCACAATACCTCGCGTATTGGTGAGTACAAAGCCGAGTCGGCGCGTGAGACGATTAATGCACTCAACCCGGATGTCACAGTTAAAACCTACATTGAACGCCTGGATGAGAGCAACGTCAAGCAGTTGGTAGAAGAGTACGATGTAATCATCGACGGGACTGACAATTTCCCAACTCGCTATCTGTTGAACGATGCCGCATTGATTGCCAATAAGCCGGTTGTACACGGGAGCGTCTTCCGTTTTGAAGGACAGGTTACAGTCTTCAAGCCGTATGACGGTCCTTGCTATCGCTGTCTCTATCCAGAGCCGCCCCCTCCTGCGCTGGCACCGAGCTGTGCTGAAGCAGGTGTACTGGGTGTTTTACCGGGCATCATTGGTCTCTTGCAGGCTACTGAGGCCATTAAGCTCTTGCTTGGCATTGGCGATCCGATTGTTGGTCGCATGGTGACCTATGATGCGCTGGCTGGTGAGTTCAACGAACTGCGTCTCTTCCGCGATCCCAATTGTGAGGCTTGCGGTGAGCATGGGCATCCAGAAAATCTCACGACCTATGCGGACGTCTGCGCACTATAATTGATCATGCATTGGCAAGGGGAGACACATGTGTTGTACCCCTTGCCACTATTTCATATTTGTAACAACATGTGTACCTGTTACGAGAAACGATATATACATAGAGGAGATACACGACATGGCAAATGTACGTTTAGCGCCAATTTTGCGCTCATCTGTTGGTGGTTCAAAGACAGTGAATGCTGAGGGGGAGACCCTGGGTACCCTTCTCATTGGGCTTTACGAGCGCTTCCCAGCCTTGAAAGAACAGATCCAGCCAGAGCAGGAGTTGAGCCGCTTCATCAATGTGTATGTCAATGATCAGGATGTCCGTTATCTCCAGGGACTGGATACGCCTGTTGGTATCAACGATACCGTTACCCTCTTGCCAGCAATGGCTGGTGGGAGTCGGTAGTCGATTTGGGGAGCGATGGAGTAAAGAGGCATGCGTTACGGCAGCATAATCGAGACGATCGGCAATACACCGTTAGTAGAGTTAAAGAGCTTTAGCCCGCGTCCAGGCGTAGAGATCTATGCGAAGCTGGAAGGGGCGAATCCATCAGGTAGCGTCAAGGACCGTATTGCGAAGCAGATGATTGAAGAGGCTGAGGCGAGTGGACGTTTGCAAGCGGGGGCAATCCTGCTCGAACCAACAAGCGGTAATACCGGTATCTCACTGGCGATGATCGCGCGCATCAAAGGGTATCAGTTTGTCGCTGTCATGCCCGATAATGTGACGCGTGAGCGACGCCAGATGCTAGAGTTGTACGGTGCCCGTATTATCTACTCAGATGGCACACAGGGCAGTAATGGAGCGGTCCGGCTCGCCAAAGAACTGGTAAAGAGCGATGATCGCTATGTGATGCTCTATCAATATGGCAATCCTGCTAATCCAGGTGCACACTACAATGGGACCGCAGTCGAGATTATTCGCGACCTCCCGGATATTGATATCTTTGTTGCGGGACTGGGGACCGGTGGGACGTTGACTGGCAACGCACGCCGTTTGAAAGAGTACAACCCTGCTATCAAGATCGTTGCTGCCGAGCCGCTGCAGGGTGATGGTGTGCAGGGTCTGCGCAGTCTGGAGGATGGTTTTATCCCTCCTGTCCTGGATCAATCGGTACTGGATACAAAGATACTGGTATCGAGTGCTGACTCTATACGGCGTACGCGACAGCTTAAAGACCAGGAAGGTATCTTTGCTGGACCCTCCTGTGGTGCGTCGTTACATGCGGCCCTCCGTGTCGCGTCAACGCTGGAGAAGGGCAAGATTGTTACCATTCTGGCGGATGGTGGTTGGAAATACCTCAGCGAAGATCTTTGGACGATTGACCTGGAGGGAGTTGAGGATAGTTTAGAGGCAAAGTTATTATGGTAACTGAGATACATTTTAGCGTACATGTGCCACGGGAAATCTATGATGAGATGGTTGCCCATGTGCTTGCCGGGTATCCCAATGAAGCCTGTGGTGCACTGGGTAGCCAGGGTGAACTCGTTGTAAAGAATTATCCTACCGATAATGCTGCTGAGCAGCCTGATGATTTCTCGATTATCAGCGATACGGATATCGTACGGATCTACAATGACATCGACAAGTACGATGGCGATATGATTTACTATCATTCGCATCCACAATCCGAAGCGTATCCTTCGGCCAGAGATATCGACTGGGCCAAACGCAGTGGATACCTCTATATTATCTTCTCGTTGCAATATCAGCCCAAGCCACCCTATGCCCGCGTCTTCAAGATTGACGCTGCTGGTAGCGTCACCGAAGGTGTGATTGCTATCGACGAATAAGAGAAAAGGGATCAGACAAGAGCGACCTGACGGAGCCGCCTCCTCGCCATAGGAGGCGGCTCTTTTTTAATATCTTGATAGCGTTACTTTACCAGTTTACATTTACAGGCATACTCTCTGGTATACTATGCGGAGAGCAAGTATCTGATGGGGAGAGGTGGCAGTAGATGATAAGGGAAGTCATCACAATCTTTTGCAGCACTACTTATGTCTCCATATCTTGCGTTCTATCGTGTAACCATTGGTGCACTGTTTCTAATGGATGCTTTTAAAAGCAATTGTCATAGTGAGAAAGGGCGAGCTTATGGTCCCGCAGCTATCCGCAGCGCAATTAGTAGAGCAGAAACTGGCTGCCTTTGATGTGTTGCAACCTGAGTTTGAGACCTGTTTTTTGTTTGTTGAGAATATACATGGGCAGCGGCGTTTTGCTTCTTGTTCGGTTTCGGACGTCGTGCGATATTTTCATGCTCTCTGGATCTGTGATTGCAAGACGTATCTCTTGAGCATTGCTCGTACTGTGAAGAACTATGATGGTGTTCGTTGTCTGGACATGTTGCTGCACTGGCAAGAGAATGGGGACTGTGCACCTATTGTGAACTTCTTGTACAGTAAGTTAGATGCGTTACCTATGGGTCTCATCACCCAGCAGATCGAAGAATCACGGCTGGATGCCACCAGGCGTGCACAGACACAGCGCTTGCTGCAGGGGCGTGCTCACCTGCTTAATCGTGGCCTGAATCTGCTGCACTTATTGGATGCCCTGTTTGTACTGTCAAAAGAAGATCTGGTGCGCGCTGTACGCGAGGCATGTCGTTATTACAGTCATACCCCTGAGCAGATAGCGCAGCAACGCGAACTGTTCTCTACGCCATTGTATGTATATAGTCCTCAGCAGCAACTTGCTCAACGTAACATGCTGGTCATGAATAAACTGGGTATGCATATAACTGGACATGGTGCTGACATGCCTGGACAGCGTACTACACGTGTTGAACCTGGCTCCAGTCCTATCGCGCCATACGCTGAAGAGGTGATCCTTAACTATCAGGAATTGAGCAGTGCGATGTCAAGTCCTGCTAGTAAGAAGCTTCTTGCTCATCAACCAGTGAATGATCACGGTGAGTAGTCTTGTTGCCTGACACTTTATAGCAAGAGCACGCCTGACACAAAAAGAGTGCCGCAACCTTATAGTGTGCATAAGGTTGCGGCACTCTTTTTGTGTTCTCTATCACTGGTAGTTTGTGAGTGTTTTCATACGTATTCATAATTGAGCTGATCGCGCATGCAGCGGGGGTGCAGGTATGTTATAATCCTCACGAAATTAAGCGGCAGAAAGCTGCAAGAAAATCACACTGGTTATGAGTAGCGTCTGACCTTTTAAGAAGGAAAAATATGAGTGAACAGCACCTTACTGGGCAGGCCGCATTCACAACAGGCATGGATACACTCGGACGGTATCATCTTTTGCAGCGTGTTGGGCGTGGTGGTATGGGCGATGTGTGGCTAGCAGAAGATCCTGTGTTACGGCGCAGCGTCGCTATTAAGACACTGCCAATTCAGAAACAGCAGGTTCAATCGTTTGTCAGACTCTTTGAACGTGAGGCTCAAGCCGCTGCTGCATTGAATCATCCACATATATTACCGGTGCATAGCTATGGTAAGCAGACCTTAGCCGATGGACGCCTTGTCCCTTACATTGTGATGCCGTATATCAGTCATGGCTCATTAGCTGATCGCATCGATGCTGCACGCAAGGCGGGTAGGCTACTCCCTCCAGCTGAAATCGTACAACTGCTTAAGCAAGCAGCAGAGGCGATCGATCACGCCCACCGCCATCGTATCCTGCATCGCGACATCAAACCTGCGAATATGTTGTTGCGCGATGACAATTGGTTGTTACTCTCCGATTTTGGTATTGCACGTATTATGAGCAATACCGAGCAAGCTACACGCTCCGGTGTCGCGGCTGGGACTCCTGAATATATGGCTCCTGAACAGGCGCAGGGGCAGGCCAATATTACCAGTGATAACTATAGTCTGGCGGTGATTGCCTATCAGCTGATGACTGGAGTCGTTCCGTTTCAGGGTGATAGTGCGGTCTCGACTATTATGAAGCATGTGTTGGAGGAACCAGTACCACCTGGACGCTATAATCCTGCTATTACGCCTGTTGTTGAGCAGGCTATTTTGCAAGGACTGGCAAAAGATCCAGCCCAACGTCCTGCTCTGGCATCTGACTACGTTGCACAAATAGAGCGAGCCTTCAACGATATCGAATACCAGCCAACGCAACTTCAGAATATGCACGATCTGCCCGACCTTTTCTTCGAGGAGCCTACCGCCATGATTCGCTCTATGGATCCTGCTGAGAGTGAATCAAAACACCCTAAAGTGTCGCGACGTCGCATACTTATCGGTGCCTGCTCTGCTGCTGCGTTAGTTGCTGGTGGTGGGCTAGCAACGTGGGGATATGTCAGTACGCAGAACTCTACGCTGGCTGCTATAAACCTAACAGCTCGTCCCACTCATACTGGTCCTGGCTATCCTTCGTTAATGTTGACCGGACAAAGTGGGATTCCTACTTACTTTAACTGGTCGTCTGATGCGAGTGTTCTCTACTCATTGTCAAGCGCATCACACGCTGGGGATTCAATAGGTGTTGATGATAACAGTATTCTGCAATGGAATATTGCGGATCTTCTGAGAAATCAGGGTCAGTCGTCTGGCTCACAATTGTATAGTCAGGTTATGCGCTTTCGGCAGACGCTCATAGATGCTGTATGGTCTCCCGATGGATCACAGATTGTTGTTGCTTCGCTTCCTCTTAATTCGAACCGGACGACATTGGATATCTATTCTCGTGACCTGCGCTATAAATCGACCCTGACAACGATTCAACATGCAGGTACTTCTGTGACTACTATTGCACTATTCTGGTTGCCTGACAATCACCTGCTTCTTATGTGTAATGAGCAAGTAAAGGGAGGATCTGTTCACTGTCAGTGTTACCTTATTGACCGTGCTCATCCTCAAGCCTCCTGGCAGTTTGCGCCATTGCAACAGAATGCAAGTTCAGAAATGCGTGTATCTCCTGATAGTAGTGGGCGACTTCTCCTGAAAGACATAAATAGTTTGTATATACAGTCTGGCAGTATTATATCGTCTGGTACTGCGCAACCTCGGTGGCAACCAGGCGCTGTATTCTATAATGATCACGTTTCGGGGTTGGATACTTCGCACACGACGATTAGTGATTTCAACTGGTCTCCTGATGGGAAGTCCGTTTTCGTCTTCTTTACAAGTGAAGTGAGGAGTCTCATCTCTTTCCCCTGGAATGGTGCGCCAAAGCCAAAAGGGTCGATAGTAAATTTTCCAAGTTTCCCAAGCACCAGCAGTTATAGCAGAAATTCAATATATTACACCTTTGGTATTGCTTCAACGCTAAAGAATGGGCAAGCTCCATTTGCAGTAGGTGACGATAGCGGGAATGTTGTGCTCTGGCCTTCGTTATCAAACGGACATTATCGGACATTGAAGACGGGTAATCCACGAGGCACAATCCAGTCTATATCGATCTCTCCCGATCATAAATTTTTGGCAGCAGGCGATAATGCAAATACCATCTATGTTTGGCAGCTATAGAAGAGCGAGAAAGAAAGATGATACAAAACTCTGTACTTGATTGGCAGGACAAGATATTAGGCAACTACAGCATGAAACGGTTATTAGGCCGTGGTGGGATGGGTGAGGTCTGGCTGGCAGAGGATGTAGATCTACGCCGTATGGTCGCTATAAAGTTATTGCCACCAGTTTTGCGTGACCAGCAAGACTTCCTGGATGCATTTGCCAGGGAAGCGCAGATGGCCGCTTCTCTAGAACATCCGCATATTCTTGCCGTCCATGACTTTGGTTCCTTTGTGTTGGATGATAGCGATATTGTGACCTATCTCGTAACGCCTTTGATTACTGGTGGCTCGCTACAGGATCGTATGCGCGGTCGTCAGGATCTCTTACCATTCTCGCTTGCTATAAGTTATCTGGAACAGGCTGCTGATGCTATAGATTTTGCACACTCGAAGCAGTTGATACACCGAGATATAAAGCCAGCGAACATGTTAATGCAGGAGCAATGGCTCTATCTCTCCGACTTTGGTATTGCGCGCCTGCTTTCAACTGATACGTATCGTAGCCATACCTCTTCGATGGTAGGCACTCCGCGTTATATGGCACCAGAGCAGATCCTGGGACGACCAGTTCCGGCCAGTGATCTCTATAGTCTGGCAGTCGTCGCCTATCAACTTCTGGCTGGTTGCCTGCCCTTTCCTGGTACCAACTTTACTGATATCTTGCGGCAGCATGTGCAAGATCCTCCACCTGAACCCAGCCAATTCAATGCTCTTATATCGAAGCAAATGGATGCAGCGATTCTGCGCGCCCTGGCGAAGCAGCCAGCCGACAGGCATCCTTCGTGTCGCGTATTTGTGCAGGAGTTAAAGCTGGGTTGGCAGAGTGGCAGTCTTAGCACTGCTACTATAGACGATCCTGATGCGACCCTACTGGCACCCGGGCATAAACGCTCGTCTCGTTCCCCCGCTGCAAGTGGCATAGAGGCGCTAAAGTTACCGGCACCTCACTATCAAGATGAGTCTGATCTGGGTACGACCTGGCAAGAAGAAGGAGACGATATAGCGCAGGTACCAACCGTCATGGAAGGGCAGTATGCTGGAACTGTTGGGAAGGGTGTGCAAGCTCGGAAGCTTGGACGACGTACTATGTTGCTTGGTGGCGTTTCATTGGCTGTGCTGCTCGCAGGAGGCGGCTACGCGCTAGATGCGGCATGGATACAGCAGCAGCAAGGGGTCATTGGTCCCCAGCAGTTCCAGGTGGGTAAACCGCTCTTAAAGCTTACCGGTCATGCCAATTCTGTCTATAACCTGCGCTGGCATTTCAAAGGCCACTATCTGATGAGTGGTGGTGATGACTGGCAACTTATGTTATGGGATATTGATCAATTGCTCTCCACCCTCTCTTCTACAGAAAAGCAACCATCTTCAATCTCTACACCGCTCAGAAACTGGGTAGTTCCTGGCGATGGTGTTCATGTTCTAGGAAAGGGTTCTTTCGATTGGACACTCGATGGGGAAAACCTTGTTGTTATTGCTTCGTCTGAGGGCGTTGGCGTTGACGTACTTGCAACAGTAAACGTTTTTGGTGTGCAGTCAGCACCTGTGGTAGGCCAGCCGTTAGATACCGGTTACCTTAATTGGATTGCTTGTTCGCCAACGAATAAGACCCGGGTTGCAACCGATGAAACCGGTTCTATCGCCACTATCTGGGATATAGATAGTAGTAATGGTCAAACCAGGAACGGACCATCTTTTAATCCACTATCCTTAACCGATGTAATAGCAAGCAAAAATCTGCTTGCAGTCAATTGGTCGCGTGATGGTATGACGTTGCTTGGTCTCTATCAGAGTGATGGTGGGGGTGATACCGATGGTCATGATATTCAGCACTATATTGTGAGCTGGGATGCAAATGATAATCACCAATCAGGCAAGTCGTTTCAGCTACCTTTTCGTCCATCTTACATGCCGTCCAATATTGATCCATTATTGAGCGTAGGTGAAGTAGCATCCAGCCTGATTAACGCACCTGATCAGCCTTCTCGTTGGCTGGTTAAGGTTAAGGATACGGCAATTATCTACGACGTTGTCCAGCAGAAAGCCATAAGCATGCTAAGAAGCGAAGACGCTGACACATTGAAACCTGCGAATTTCTTCAGCAATCACACGCAGGAGTCTGTCGCCTGGGCTACCCAGATGGGGCCACTGGCGTGGTCACCGAATGGTCGCTATATCGTAGGGAGCTATGTTGGTAGCGAGAATATCTATGTTTGGGATCTACAAAAGCCGCAGGTAAGGAAGGATGGCTCTCAAATCCCCACGATGAGCTGGAGTATCAAAGGTTGGCAGCGCTCTCCGCTTAGCGACATCGCGTGGTCACCAGATGGTCGCTATATTGCCACGTCCTCTATTGATTCGACTGTGATGCTCTGGAAGGTCGACGCCAATTAAGCTACAATAATAGAGTTGTTTTTGCTGACTACTGGCTGTGAAGAGGAGCAGGTATATGTATGACAGGCATGCAGAGAAGCGTTCGTGGTTGATAACCGGTGTATGGTTCGGTACCATTATCTTAATCGGCGTACTGAAGCGCGTTCTAGACCGGCAGAAGAGCGCGTAGTTGTGGCAGTTGTTCACAAAAAAACAGTAACTACTCAGGTACCTTAGAGATAGGCTGGATAAGCGGATTTTGGGCACGTGGAAGATGCTGTGACGATGAAGGGTGCGGAATGTGGGAAATAAAATGAGGTGGAAAGACGCTTCATAAAAGCTTTTCCTACCTCATTTACTGACCTGGGTGAGGAGATTTGAACCACTGGCAGTGTTATTTTTGGATGGCTTGCTATCCAGTCCAATAGTTTGTCGAGTGCTTTCTTGCTATAGGTTTGGCTAAAGATGTCTAATGTTTTCTGCCTGCGTCTAGCGGTGGCAGCTGTTTATGCCGGCCTGATAACCCCGGGGATAGCCAACCTGGAAACCGTTGTTGTATTCACCGGGAGAAAAATGTCGGTGTTGGCGGCCATAAGCACGACCGTAGCGGTGGCAGTCCTGCCTGCCATCCCGAGAACCATCTCGATAACCATCTCGAAAGCCTTGGGCAAAGGAAGTCTTGGGTGGTCGTTGAACTGTACTTGGTGACACTAAGCCTGCCTGTAGGTTGAAGCTGTTAGATGCCGCAGAGACGTTGGGGAAAGTACTCATTGAGTATACCAAGGCACTAAAGAGTAATATCCCAAACAAGACAATGCGTAACATATTATGCTTTAACATCTCTTTCTCACTTTCACCTGATGTAAATTGCTGGTACACAATATGTGGTCTAAAAGGGATGACTTTTTCGTATGGAACTAACGACCAGCTAAAAAGTTAATTGTTGATTTTGCTATAAACTCCTTTCTATTATGAATCTCCTATATGCTATGTGCTATGTGCTATGTGCCAAAGAGGACCGAAGAACACCTCTTACAAATACCCAAGAGCAGGGCTTTTATTGGTATCTGAACCAGGGATCACGTGTTGATCTGCCCACTTTCTTGCTCCTGGGTCGAACGTGGACCAGTAGATCCCATCGTCTCCAGAACCCTTCCAGACTACATACTCATAAGAAGCCATATTCTTTCTCCCCTCTGTTGAAATGAAAGAGAATCAGACTGTTCCTCACGCGAGTATGAACACTAGGAGCATAACATGAGTTGCATGAAAGAGGGAAAAAGATATTGGAGGACATCGTTTGGCTACCCCCTTGACACATCTGTGATCTTCCATGAAAGGGTGCCAACGTAAATTCTCATGCTTTCTCCTGGTTTGTTCACTTTCCTTCTCGTATCCCTGTGCGCACAAACCGAGGGGTTTCGAGGTAAGGCATACGCTAGCTCTCCGGCCAGTTCCTGTTGCAGAGGGACGATCCGCAGGAGGATACTGCAACTTACATCTGTATCTTTGCGGCTTCGAGCAGAGAGATGTAATTATAGAGGCAACGATCCGCAGAAGGATACTTGAAGTAATAACAAAAAATAGAAAGCACCTGGAACTAAACAGCCCAGGTGCTTTCTTTATTCTTTTAAAACAGAGAGAGGATTAAGCAGCGGGGAGACGATCAAGGAGTAACTTTTCTAAACGATCAAACCTATTTTCCAGACCATCAAATCTCGTTTCCAAACGATCAAACTTCACATGAAAAGCGGCGTTATCTTGCTTCATTCCACTTAATTGTTCTTTGATCACACCCAGATCACTCTCTATGACCTTAATACTTGTTTCCTGACCCGAGGCAACACCCAGAAGCATCGTCAGCCGATGATTGACCTGTCCCGCATCATAAAGTTGATCAGAAGAAAGCTGTGGCGCTTTTCTCTTCTCATAAAGGCGTTCTAGTTCTATATCAGTAACCTTCTGCTCAAGCGCAGCCAGCCTCTCTTCTTGAGTTGGCATAAAATGACACCTTTCACTCTACCCATGACACGCGTCTATACTCTCTTTACATTGAGTATAGAAGCAAAGCCGGAGAAAATCAACACAACTAATCAAAAATCATCCTACATAATCACTGTCTTCATATAAAAAGCAACCGACCTTGACATCATTCCTGACATCATATAACCTAGATTTTGTTACACAAAAATGGACAAATTTCTAAATCCAAAAACAAACAAGCGATGATATTCACCATAAATTACACTGGACAAGTGACAAAAAACCGTGTACACTCTTACACAAAGGTGAGATAGTGTATTGACGACACCTTTTCTTTTTTGTCTGTATCGTAAGTGTATATTATACACTTACTCAAAGGAGAATAAGGCATGACACTTTGCCTACCGTTTGATGTCGCTATAATTGGTGGCGGTATCGCGGGGCTATCAGTAGCTTTACGTTTGCCTGAACATATGCGTGTGGCGCTCTTTACGAAGGGACAACTTGGTGAGAGCAATACGCGTTATGCTCAGGGTGGAATGGCTGTGGCGCTGGGAGCGGATGATAGTCCTGTTCTTCATTGTCAGGATACGCTGGCTGCGGGGGCTGGGTTGTGTGACGAGGAGGCCGTGCGTGTGCTGGTGGAGCAGGGCCCGGATGCTGTACGCTGGTTGATTGATATGGGTGTGTGCTTTGATAAAGTGCAACCGGAAGACGACCACGCGGTACATGCGACTCCTGATGGATTGTTGCTGGGGCGCGAGGGTGCTCATTGTCGCTGGCGTGTGCTGCATGCTGATGGAGATGCGACTGGTGCCGAGATTGAACGTGCTCTGGTGGCGGCTTTGAGTGAGCGCTCCTCCGTTGTTGTTTTTGAAGAGACCTTTGTGCAAGATGTTCTGTTACAGGATGGTCGTTGTGTTGGTTTGCAGGCGAGAAGAAAAGATGGTGAGATATTAACCATTGAGGCACGCAACGTTGTACTCTCCAGTGGTGGTGCTGGTGGTCTCTGGTCACATTCGTCTAATCCGATGGGTGCGACCGCTGATGGTCTGGCTCTGGCATGGCGTGCAGGTGCAGCGTTAACCGACCTTGAATTCATGCAATTCCATCCTACTGTCCTGGCGGTTCCTAATGGTGCTCATCTGATCTCTGAGGCGGTGCGTGGTGAAGGGGCATACCTACGCAACCACGCTGGTGAGCGCTTTATGCAGCGTTATAGTGAGCAACTTGAACTGGCTCCGCGTGATGTGGTTGCGCGTGCCATCCTTAATGAGATGCGCAACGAGCAGACTGATTGTCAGTACCTGGATCTTCGCCATCTGTCTGCTGAGCAGATGTATGCACGTTTCCCGAACATCTCAGCGCTCTGCCGTCAGTATGGTCTGGACCTGGCGCACGATCTCTTGCCGATTGCGCCGGCGGCTCATTATTGTATGGGTGGTGTTCTGGTGGATACGGTAGGACGCACGACGGTATCTGGTCTCTACGCTGTTGGAGAGGCATCCTGCACAGGGGTACATGGCGCGAATCGTCTGGCGAGCAACTCTTTGCTTGAGGGACTGGTGTATGGAATACGGATTGCTCAACATCTCTCAGATGCGGACGATCTTGTATCTGCGCAGGTTATCCAATCTGCTTCATTGCAGCGGTCAACCGTAGACTGTCTCTATGAAGGGCCCCATATAATCACTGATGACAGCACATACGCCGGTTCTGAGATGCTGTCGGCTTTACAAGTGCGTCTTCAGATACAGGCTCTTATGTGGCAATATGTTTCGCTGAGTCGAGATGAGCAGGGATTATTGGAGGCGCGTAGACAGATCGGTGCTTTGCATGTGGCCGCACAGGCACGTTGTGAGCAGGTCTCCGCGTTAGATACGAGTTGGTTAGAAGTCTTAAACATGCTGCAGGTCTCTGAACTGATTATTGCGGCTGCCCTGACGCGGCAAGAGAGTCGTGGTAGCCATTGGCGCGCGGATTATCAGTTGTCCGACGATGGGCTGGGGCGCATTCACTTTGCATGGCATCCCCAGCATAGTACTGCGTATGAGATGCCATGTACACAGGTGGAGGGCCACTATGTTGCAGTCATATAAGCCAGCGCTGGCATTAATTCAGCAGGCGTTGGAAGAGGATGGTGCGTTCTCTGATATTACGACACTCAGTACCGTGCCGGCAGAGAACTGGTCGCGGGGTCGGATTTTGGCACGCAAACCGGGTGTTATCGCTGGTCTCGCTATCGCGGCGGATGCGTTTCGCTTCTTTGATGAGCGTGTCAGGGTTGAGCTTTTAGTGCAGGACGGTGCGGTAGTACAGGCGAATGAAGATTTGATCTTGCTCGAAGGTCCGGCGCGCTCTCTTTTGAGTGTTGAGCGTACGGCGCTTAACTTTATTGGGCGTCTCTCTGGTATCGCGACGCTGACTGCACACTGTGTGCAGGCGATCGAGGGGACCCATGCACGTATCATTGATACACGCAAGACCACGCCAGGCCTGCGGCTGCTGGAGAAAGAGGCTGTTCGACTTGGTGGCGGACAGAATCATCGTTTCGGTTTAAATGATGGTGTGCTCATTAAAGATAACCATATCAAGGCCGCTGGCGGTATCACGCAAGCGGTTGCTGCTACGCGTCGTATGGTGCCTCATCTACTAAAGATAGAGGTAGAGTGTGAGACCCATGACGAGGTACGTCAGGCTCTGGCTGCCGGAGCAGAGGTATTGCTGCTTGATAATATGGATGTTGAGATGATGCGTCAGGCGGTCGCTATGATCCGCCAGGAGGCTCCGCAGGTCTTGATTGAAGCCTCCGGTGATATTGGAACGAATACCGAACGTCTGCAGCTTGTCGCGCAGACTGGTGTCGATTTTATCTCGTTAGGGGCGCTCACACATTCCGCTCCAAACTTTAATATCTCACTTGAGTTCAACTCTTAACAGGGTGGATCAGAGAAGAGGGCAATAATGACAACAACTGCTATACAGACTGAGTGTGCTGAGAGCCAGGAGACGCGTATCCTGCCTTTACTGAATCCCAGGACCCGTGCTCGTCGCGATGTATCGAAGCGTATTGATAACATTCCATTGCTGTACGCAGAGATGGAAGGAGAAGAGTTGGACCGGCGTATTACCGCGGCACGCGAGACGCTGGGTGATCGTGTCATCGTTCTTGGTCACCATTATCAGCGTGATGAGATTATCAGGTATGCTGACTATCGTGGTGACTCCTATAAGCTTGCCCAGATTGCTGCGGCACGTAAAGAGGCGGAGTACATCCTCTTCTGCGGTGTCCACTTTATGGCTGAGAGTGCTGACATCTTGAGTGGTGCACATCAGAAAGTCATCCTACCGAATCCTGCTGCGGGCTGCTCGATGGCCGATATGGCGAATATCGCTGAGGTAGAAGAGTGCTGGGAGATATTGACTGGTATGCTGGGTGACGATGCTGGCATCATTCCGGTGACCTATATTAATTCGGCTGCCAATCTTAAAGCCTTCTGTGGCGAGCATGGTGGTGTCGTTTGCACCTCATCGAACGCTCCAAAGATCGTTGATTGGGCCTTTAAGCAGGGCAAGCGTGTGCTCTTCTTCCCGGATGAGCATCTGGGTCGCAATACCGCGCTCCATTATGGTGTTCCTTCCGAGCAGATGGTCGTCTATGATCCAAAGAATCCATTGGACTTTGACGATGCAGAAGAGCAGATCGAGCATTCACGGATCATCCTCTGGAAGGGCTATTGCTCAACGCATATGCGTTTTAGCGTCGAACAGATTGCCAAAGCGCGTGTAGACTATCCTGGCATCAACGTCATCGTGCATCCCGAGTGCCGTCATGAAGTCGTCGAGGCTGCGGATTATTACGGTTCAACCGAATATATTATTCAGCAGATCGAGCAGGCTCCTGCCGGTAGCCAATGGGCGGTTGGGACGGAGATTAACCTTGTGCATCGTATTGCGCAAGCCCATCCTGACAAATTCATCTTCTGCCTGGACCCTATTGTCTGTCCTTGCTCTACTATGTATCGTATCCATCCTGCCTATCTGGCCTGGGTACTGGAAGCAATGGTAGATGGTGAAGTGCTTAATCAGGTCTCCGTTGATGATGAGACGGCGTATTGGGCGCGCGTGGCACTTGAGCGTATGCTAACGCTCTCCGCATAAAGTAGTGTGCAAGTGAGTCGGAAAAGAAGAGAGGTACGCAACAATTGAGCGTTCTGCGTGCCTCTCTTCTTTTGTCACTATCCAACTTAGCTATTTATGGTGGAGCGTGTTAGAATGGAAGGTGTCTATTGCGTAGTGTAGAGGAGATTTTTTATGACTGATATACAGATCAACGAGCAACAGCAAGCTCCAGATTTCACGCTGGCAGCGATTGGTGATGATCCTGCGGTGAAAGATGGGCAGGTGCATCTGGAAGATCTTAAAGGGCGGATAGTTGTGCTCTATTTTTATCCAAAAGATGACACCCCGGGTTGTACAAAAGAAGCGTGCAGTTTTCGTGACGCAAATCACTTGATGCAGCAGCGTGGTATTGCAGTGCTGGGTGTAAGTGCTGACAGCATCGAATCACATAAAAAATTCGCGGAGAAGTTTGGTCTGCAATTCCCATTGCTGGCTGATACTGATACAACGGTAGCACAGAGCTATGGTGTCTGGAAAGAAAAGAACATGTATGGACGCAAATACCTGGGCATTAACCGTGAATCATTTTTGATCGATAAAGATGGGGTTGTGCGTAAAGTGTGGCATAAAGTCAGCCCTGAAAACCATGCAAACGAGATATTGGAGACTGTAGAACAACTACAACTCTAGCTTTCTTTGTTATAAGGCAGACCTCTTTCTGCGCCCATAGGCACAGAAAGAGGTCTGCCATTTTGCAATGGGCAATACACTGCCAGTATTAGATGAGCGGAAGATCCAGCAGCATACGTCTGAGTGTTATTTCCGCGTCTCACAGAACAGTATCAATTCGTCTTACCAATAATAGAGAGTAGTTGCATCACAATCGTACCAGCCTGCTCTGCAGCCTCTGAGGCGGAGATAGAACCTGTGTGTAGTACCTCGGTGGTAAGCGTCGCGGAATTGAGCACCTCGGCCAATTTCCGATTACTAGTATCTTGATACTCTGAAGCATTTTCCAGATAGTTAATAATTGCATATAACTGCTGAATTACATGCTCCATGGTCTGTGCATCGTATTGAACCCGGTTATTTGAGAGTTGTGGCACGATTGTATTTAAACGTTGCAATGCGGTTTTTGTTGCATCAGTGTAGTACTGAACCGATTGAAGCTTTCCTTGTGAGGAGTCAATAACAAACATCTGTTCTTCGGATGCCTGCTGTTGCTTTTGTGCGAGCAAGCTCAGAGTGGTGCTGTTATGACGTAGGCGATCAACGGCATTAAGAATCGGACGAACCAGACTCTGGCGTGCGAAGATGGCGATAATACCAACGATGAGTGCCTCTAGTAGTGCAATCCCAATAGTAGCCAACAATTCCTGGTTAGCCACCGTTGTCACGGTACTCACGGGGCTGAGTACGAAATAATACCAGTGGATGTAGGCGTTTTTCGTCGCCAGTTCAACTACCTGATAAAGCTGGTTTTTACCAGTGGGCTGTGTTTGTAGGGTTGTCGATGCGCTATGAGCGTTTAACACCGCAACGAGATCTTTGTTCTTGACCGTTGTAAATAGTGACTGATTACTTGCATCCGCAACGCGTACGCCATTTGCATCTAAAATAAAAGCTGTGCTTCCTGAGCCATTACTGCCAGTATCAGTATGAACGATATTGTTCCAGATATAATTCAGGCTCAATGTTGCACGAATACAACCAACGATCGGTCCCGGCTTACCCGGTTGGGCAGTCGGTGCAGTAATGGGGGAATACAGATCAATGGTTGCTTCTTTGGTTTTTGGATCATAGTAGACAGGTGAGATTACTGTTTGACCATGCATGACGCTCTGTACATTGGTGGGGATAAAGGTATTACCATGCTTAGCAGGCTCTGTCGGATAAGAGAGAAGCACAGCGCCTTTCGTATTGAATAACGTCCAGGTCTTATAATTTTTATCGCGATAAATACCAGCCGCCAAAGAATAAGAGGCATGTACTGCATCATTTCTGTATGAGGCAGTGTTCTGTGGAGGTTCAACAACAAAGGTCTGTACACTAGGGACCTGAGCCAGTGTCTGGATATCGAGTACCCGTTCATTGACATAGGTATCAATTAATTGCACACGGGTCAGTGCGTCATTTTGCAAATTCTGCTCTGAAGCTTTGATCAATGCAGGGCGTGCATAAGCATAAGTAAAGCTGAGTATAGCGATAAATGGAATAATTATTGCGAGAACAAAGGCGAGTGTAACACCGATTGACGTAGATGACCAGCGAAACTTCTTTTTCGTAGCCATTGCCATAATAAAAACTCCTGAAAAATACATCAATTCACGTTGTATAAGAAGAGCATAGCCCCTTCCTGTTATACTGGATTATCCAACGATATAAGACCATCTTTCTCTAACTGGAGGAGTATTTGCAGTACATCCGAAACCCGAAGAGAGAGCATAGTGGCTATTTGAGCAATAGTATTAATACCGTTGGTGCGCATGTAGATGCTTTTAATATTTCCTTTCCATTGAAGAATCTCAGACCTCGAAACGGATTTTAACCGGTGTGGCACCAGATTTGGAAAACGATCGAGCATAGGCGGAATGTTATAATGCGGCTCTGCTGTGAACATAATTGGTCCGGTCGGACTTTTCGCGGCAGGCGCATAAGAAAATGTATCAGTCTGAAAATTATCCGAATATCGTGGATTTCTCATAGTGTTGAGTGGTGGAGGTGTCCTTTGAGGTTGGGCTTTCACCGTCTGCGCAATATCAAATGACGAAAGCTGATCCAATTCTGGTAAAGATGAAGTTGACGGTGCTGTAAAGGATGACTCATGTCCATTTGTAGTATTCTTAAAAGTCCATTCCACTACAGTACGACGCAATACATTCATTACCGGTTCTGTATTCTCTATAATTTGTGAATAACGATCATAAATAATACAAGAGAGCAATGAGCCAGATTGTACAGTAATCGTCACAACACAGGGATCATAAAAATCACCAAATCCATAAAAAGCACTTGAGTGGAACGTGCCTTTTAATTGGCGGATTTTAGCAAAATACAGTAACGTTTCGAGGCTAAAATTATACATACAACGCTCTCCAATGACGGCCTTTTTGCGAAAGCGAAGAGCATCCGCTCATCTGGATGTCGTATAAACCGGCCAGAGTGTGTATACACACTCTGATGCACTCAATAGTGCATTACGCGAGATGTCAGCGAGATTATTTATGTATCATTCTTAATGTGTTTCCTCATTTGCTGCTCTCTTTATTATGCAGAGTGGAAACCAAAAATAAATTACTTGTCATCTCAACTCTGGTAGCCATTATAGCACTTCTAAAGTAGTATAGATAGATATTTTCTTTAACAAAATGTTAACAGTAACCATTTATGTTTGCGCAAAGTATGCATCAAAATATGTGTTTTCCATTTTGGTGAGATAGATTTGGGAAGAACTCGATTGACGGTTACTGAGCACAAAAGTCTTTATATTGCGATGGGAGGTAATCTGTAGTTAGTTGGTGGGGATAGAGTGCGCACGGTACGACGTTGTGTCGTGCGGTCTAGTCAGACTATGGAGTTACTTATACTACTTATACTACTGACCTTCTTTGGCTTCCAGACGTGCTTCTTCGTCGAGTTTCTGACGGCGCACGCGGCGCTTGCGCGCACGTTCGATCGTTTCAGCCTCTGTGGTATTGGCTGGTACCAGTGGTGGTACTGAGGTGGGTTTGCGACTCTCATCGAGCGCGACGTAGATGACATTACTGCTAGCAATCTTGCGTACTTCACGGGTAATCAGATCCTCAGCGGTAACTTCGACACCGACCTCCATACTGGTCCGTCCTACATAATGCATCTCGCAATGGACAGAGACGACATCGCCGATAAAGGCTGGTGCTAGAAAGTCAAAACGGTCGACGCGTGCGGTTACGACAAAGGGACGCTGGCTATGTTTGATTGCAACGATGGCCGCAGCCTCATCTACCATACGCATAATCGCGCCACCATGGACGTTACCCTGGCTATTGGCATCGATCAACTCCATAATGCGGGTCGTCGTACTGCGTGAGTAGGCGATGCTCTTCCCCTGGGTCAGATCTACATCTGGTAGACCATGATAACGGCTGGCAATTCTCTCAAATGGATTCATGATATTTTTTACTTCGCTCCAATCAGGTTGTGTATCATCCTTCACTATACTCCATTCTGCCTATCCCAACAAGAGATTAGCTCGTGTTTTTCTATCATGCTTTCTTTCTCATCAATTTTCATACACCTCCTGAAATTGGCCTGCGAATTCTTTCCGCTTTTCTCTCTTCCCGTCATATGTATATAACAGAGGCCTGAGAACAACGTCTGCTGGACATTATACAAAATGTTGTGTTCCTAAAAATAATGGAGATTCATTTCTATGGTATTTCCGAAATTCGTTTTATCTGCACTATATCGCCGCCAAATTACAGCTTTTCTAGGTATGCCCTATTCAGTAAGAATGCGCAAAGTGGAGCTTATAGAATATCTCTACTCACTGCTTCAATTCAATGAGCGTTTCAGTGTCCTGTTATTGGAGGCCTATCCATATGAATTAGCGGTTGGGCCTACTGAGGCTCAACAGATTTTACAGTGTACCACCGTAGAGCGTAAGCGCTGGATACAAGAGGAACGGTTGCCCGTTTTCTATTATCGTACGTTATTACCGACTGGTATCTCCTATCCAGTCCATGATCGCCAGACGATTATGGGGATTGCAACTGACGAACTTGAACAATGGCGTGAGGAGCATCGACAGGAAGTCCATCAACATCGGGTGGCGGCAGCGCATGAACGGGCGCGCGCGGTAGCCGTGATAGAGAAGGTTGAGAAGGTCGCTACACAGATGGAGATAGCGGCAAAGGTGCCATGTGTGGGTTCACGTGTCAACGTCTGTTTTGTTGGGCGAGCTCCGATTTTTCGTGATAAACGGCTGGCTCAGGCAGCGCGTAGAGCACAGGTTGGGGAGACCCTGCGACAGTTATCATTGCTTTATAATCAGTCTGAACGATGATGCTTTGATTTAATTATAGGTACAGTGTTGATGTGGAAAAGGGGGAGCTATCTATGCTTACAAAGATAGAGATGCTGCAGGTGGTAGCGAGTTTGTTTAAAGAGCAGAGTTATCATGGCACGGCCCTGACTGAGATTGGAAGGGCGCTTGACATGAGTGACACAACGGTGAACGCATTACTTGGCACCAAGCAGGATATGTTGTGGGAGGTTACTTCGCGTGTAGCAAGCTTGCTATTGACGCATGCGCGTTCGATTCCACGCACTATTCCAGCGATTGGACAGTTTCGCATGTTGATCTATCGTCATATGGAAGTAGTTACAAATGAGCACAATTATGTAGTGGTCTTCAATCGCGATTGGATGTTTCTGGATGCTGAGCGGCGTAAAGAGATTCAAGCTCAGCGTGCCTCATATGAAGGTTATCTCTGCCGTATCATAGACGAGGGGGTGCAACAGGGATCGTTGTATGCTCCAGATGAATATGCAGCATGTTCATTTATCCTCAATTCGTTACAATGGTCTGTCCCCTGGGATCTGTCCGTTGACACAGCCGCTTTTGCTTTACAAACTCAGCGTTACTGCCTCTTTTTGCAACGCGCGCTGTGCTATGAGCCGAAGAAGGTCGTTGTCTAGAAATCTGCCATTGTTATAAGAGATGCGCAGATGCCAAGAGTTGTGTAAATCGTTTGTTCAAACTGCCTGTAGATAAGAGGTAGGGCCAGTATCTAACCCAAAAATATGTGTTGGTGCCGGCCCTGATGATCGGAGAACCACAATAGCTCTGAATTTTAAGCATTTAAGAGCGGATTGCGAACGGTGTACGGTAGTTGATGCCAGGGAAGGCGATGCTGACAGGTACATAGCTAAAGTTGTTGCCGGGCGTGGGACTCAAATAGCCTGCCTGCTCAACAATGGCTGGAGTATCGGCTACCCGTGCGACCAGCACTGGTGAATAGGCACGGTCGTTGGCCAGTTCATAACCAGGAAGATTGAATTCATCACCGACGATGCGTCCAAGTACACGATGTTCACCTTCAACGACTGCGATCTGTGCAAGGTTCTGTGCTAAGTGCGCATGATTTTGCTGGGCTAATTCAAAGACACCTGCCAGGAAAGCCGCATCAAAGACGCCTTCTAATTGTTGTTGTGTCTGGATAACATTGTGTATACTGGTAAACGTCTCGGCACCATCTGGAAAACTGAAGGTACTCGTCAGAGAAAGCGCTCCTAGCGACTCAAAGAACTGTTCGTGAATCTGTTCTTCAACCAGCGCTGCTTGCAGATAAGAGAGCTGAGTAGTATTGAGACCCAGTACTGTCGCGTTGGCAATCGCATTGCTATAGAAGGTTACAGCAAGCCGCTCTGCGGTAATGGCGATATCTAAGATTTTTGAAGGTGAAGTATACCTTCCACTATGCGTCTCAGGAGTCTGCATTGTTGCCCCGTGAGCCTGGACTATCCCTGATGAGGTAAGCGTGGAGGTGCTTAATGTTGCTCCAGCAACAATACCAGCGACAGCACCTTTCAGCACCTTGCGGCGAGGATGAGGCGTGTAAAATGATGCAAGCAGATTACTCGTTGCTGTCTCAAGCTGCTTTTCGTCGTTGCTCTTCATAAGATATGTGTGTCCTTTCTCAAGAGCGGTATGATCCTGGAAATGAGACTGTTTACGTAATGGTCTCATCTCCAGAATAAACATGCGCCAAAATGTGGACACAAACCATCTGGCTACCTATTTTTACTTCATCATCTTATGTATGTGGGGCTACATTTAATGCAATATGAAGGAATCATCTTCTCTTTGATACTTGTAAATGGGGAGCAGTTATCTCCTGTATTTTTGCAAAGTAGCCTGTATCTCTTGATCATCGTAGGGAATATTTTCTTGTATCCAGAGAATTCTTTCCAGCAAGGGGTTGTCTTGATCTTGTAGCTCTGTGAGCAAGAAACGTTTGTAGACCTGTAAGAAGTGGTTCTCCCATTCCAATGCTCTGGCACAAAGGCTTTTGAGTTGCACTCTTGCGGATAGTTCGTCTGGAACAAGATAGTTCCAACGTTCGCGACAAAGAGCATAGGTCTCTTCAATAAATGAACTCCATTCGTCTCCTATCAATTGTCGATATACAGCATAGCACTCATATTTATTGCTGATGTATTGTTGTGCTTCGAGTGCTATCCGTGCTGTTGCCATCCAGCCTGTGACGCGGATAAGGTTGCGGGTTGAGTTGCGTTCGATGCCATTTGTCGTAATGACTTTACGATTGTCATACCCATAAAACTCTCCATGGAGATCTGGATACGTAATGGGCCATTGTACGATGCGTGGGCGTTGAAAGACCGTGTTGAGTAGCCAGTAGCAAGCGTGCATGCGATCTCGTGTCCACTGTTCAATCGAAATGAGAGGGACTTGCGCAAGAATATCATCCCCATAGAGCAAGCGGCTTGCTTTCACTATCGGTACAACGCCTTGTGTCAGGCTTGCCTCGTCTTGAATAGAGATATCCAACTCTCTCTTACTGAGCTTTGTACAAGCATCAACTACTTGCCGCACACGTTCATGTACCGTCTTTTCTTTATAGATAATGTGCAAGTCTATATCGCTTGTAGTGACTGCTGTATTATTCGCGAGGCTGCCTTCTAAATAGTATGCTCGAATCGCTTCTGGAAAGGCTGCTTCAAATAAGGTAATTACTGCTATGATATCTTCATCAAACTCTTTGCTGCCTGTTGTATAAGTAAGCGTGAGTGGATTCAATAGGACTCCTTCCTCACCGTAGCTTTCATATTCTACGAGATGTTTGCTCCGAAAAGTTATATGTGTGTTTGATAGCCCGACTCTATCTGCGCCAGACTGGTATTTGCTCCGCACAAGATGACTCCAACTCGCTCATCGTGTTGTGGCTGATATTGACCAGAGAGTAGGGCTGCCAGTGCGGTTGCTCCGCCTGGCTCTACGATCATGCGTAGATTTTCCCAGAGTCTACGCTGAGCGTCACGGATGGCATCATCGGTGACAAGCAGAACCTTTTCAACATAATGTGTCGCGATCTCGAAGGTCAGTGTACCGACTCTGTGCGCTCCCAGTGCATCGGCTGCGATGCCACCTACTTCGACATCTGTAGGTGCACCGACCTCAAGTGCTGTGTGCAACGTCGGAGCGCGCTCTGGCTCGACGCCAATCACACGTACCTCGTTGCCAAACCAGGCAGCGATTCCTCCGATTAATCCTCCTCCGCCAACTGCCACCAGTAGCGTGTCCAGCTCTGAAACTTGTCTGGCTATCTCTCGTCCTAGCGTTCCTTGACCGGTCACCACCTCAGGCTGATTATAGGCATGAATTGTGAGTGCACCGCTCTGTGCAGCACGTGCTTCACTGGCTATGAGGGCCTCGGCATAATTCGCACCAACCATCCTGACCTGTGCGCCATAACTGCGTAAGCGTTCAACCTTCACTATTGGACACGATTCTGGCACAAAGATCTCTGCATGATATCCCAACTGTTGCGCTGCATAGGCAACGGCAGCTCCGTGATTACCACCGGAGGCTGCGATAATACCGCTGGCAGGGATTGATTGTGCGAGCATACGGTTAAAGGCTCCACGAGCCTTAAATGAGCCTGTGTGTTGGAATTGCTCCAGTTTGAGTATGACCTGTGCATCAATTTCCCATGCCTGACGCTCTAACTGCATGATTGGTGTTTGACGTACATAGCCACCTATTCGTTGCGCGGCATGTTCGATATCTATTCGTGAAATCACTGTGTCGTCTCCTCATTTATGCTTATAAGCGCGGCTTCTATAAAACTCTGTTTTGTTAGTACTCCCTGTCTCCTTATTTTGCTGGCAATATATTACTTCTTTACAAGGAGTGCATAAAGATGGTACATATGACACTCATTGTTCTACTGAGTAGTTCCCTATACTACAGTTATACATGCACTTATTCTTATTCATAATTCATAGCAACATTCATGTGATATTGTTGCTTAGAAAGATACGAACAAGGATTATGGGAAGGAGCCAGGATTATGATATCACACCGAAACCAATGTTTTCGTTGTCAGGTATCCTTGCCGGAACAGATTGGCCCTGATTGTCCACGTTGTGGCTACCCGCTCGATGCTGTGAGGGAAGAGCAGTATTTGCGCACCTCACTCTACCACTTTCAACAAGAGCTGCGCTATCGCGGTGGTCGACTGCCGATAGTACAATTGCAGCATCTCTATGATGATCGGTTGCATCAGCTTTTTGGGAATCGTGAGGCAGCAGCACACCAGGATGCACTTGCTCATAGCACCTCTGCTACAGCTATAAGTCCTGGAGCTGCTACAGAACGTTCGAACGTACCACAACCGCTACGTTCTACAACAACGCCGATCTCCAGAGCGAACTCTCCTGTTTCAGTGGATGCCTCTAATCATGCTGCTACGCCGCCACCGCAGGCGCAATCTGCGTTGTCGCTACGTTCTTTTTTCTCAGATCAGGCTATCAATATTGTAGCGACACTGGGAGCCTTTTTGATTTTGATCGGTTCACTGAGTTTTATTGTGACGACACAAGATCTACAGCTGGCTTTTCTCGTGTTATTGGGTGTGCATGCTCTCTTTGGGGTGACCGGCGCACTATCTTTTTGTGTACAGCGGCTACGTATTGTCTCTGTCATCTACACTGCTATCTTCGCGCTCCAGGTACCGTTGGTCGGCTATGCCGCGCTACGTCTGGTGGATAATAATGTGGCTCATCCACCAATAGCGATCCTGATTATGTTGGCGTCGTTATATGCGACGGTAGCGTATGGAGCATTGGCTGTCTACCAGCGCTTTAAGCCCTTTGGCTATCTGGCTGGCTTCTCTTTGCTTATAGCAGTAGTGACCATCCCATTTGTGTTGCTGCTTCCGTACTATTGGAGCTGCTGTGAGTTTTTGCTTTGTGCGCTACCCTTGCTTCTGTGTGTACGCCCGCGTGATGCCCTTCCATCGAGAGAGCATGTGCGCTGGGAGCCTTTGCGCGAGCCGGGTTTCATTTTGCACTGGGTCTTGCTAGCTATCGGGTTGCTCTTTTTCATGGTTGTGTTGGTCCCCTCTCTTCAGGCTTCCTCGTTTGCGACTGCTGTGCCCTATGATGCTGGACTGCGCTTTTCGATCGTGGTAATGTTTGCTTTGTTGATTGGTTGGGTCGTCTTATATGCACGACGTGCAGTCTCCTATGGATGGCTGAGCACTCTTCCGTATCTGGTGACCTGTTTTGTGTGCGCGCTGGTCTATCTCTGTCGGTTACCTTTTACTGCTTATATTCTGGCTCTGGCATTCTGTGTCGTGGTGGCATATATCTTGCGTTGGCGTGCTACAAGTGTGCTGCGCAGGGTGCCTGGTTTGTCAGGACAGATGGTGGTACTTGCTCTGATTATTAGTGTTAGCTTGCCTTTCATTATCGATCCTGCGCTGCTCTGGCATCTTATTGAGCGTACCTATGCTCCGAATTTATTCCATGCCGAAGTTTTGCATGGCCTGCTGCCTGTGAACGTTGGTGTCTTACTGCTCTGTGGTCTGTTATTGCTGCGCGAGTGCTGGTGGGGTTCGCTTGAGCGGGAGCATGTGCAGGAGCGATCTGCGTATCGCTGGTGGTGCTTGCTGGCGGCTTTTATATTGAGCTATGCCTATGGCATGCTTCTTGTCCAGAGCAGGATTGCACCTGTGTGGGGAGTGAGTGGCCTGGCACTTGCCTGTGTTCTGCTCACTGTAGTGCTCTATCGCGCCTCTGCTGGTTGGCATCTGCAAAGCGCGACATGGGCACTTGCAATGGCTCTCGTATCCCTGGGACTTGCGTTGCTCCTACCTTCTGAATACCTGATTGCTCTCTTGTTATTCTATGCGGTCTGTTCTTATGTGCTGGCCTGCTACCTGGGTATTCCTGTTGGTCTTATTGTTGCTGTCGCCTTTGCTCTGGCTGCAATTCCCGCTTTGTTGCTGCATATAACACTCTTCTGTATTCTCGCTTTGTGCTTGCCACTCGGCTCTCTTGGTTATGTACTCTGGCTGCAACGTACAGGACAGACGACTACCGACCGCTTGTTATTGCCGTCTGTCGTCATGGGCGTTTTCTATAGTGCTGTGTTGCTCGGCTTCCTGTGTGCACATAGTACCGGGTTCTTCTTCACTCAGGTACCTGTACTGGCCTGGGAGATGGTGGCGTTGGCAGCTGCATGGTTCCTGCTGGGTCTGGTGGCACATTCGCGTACAGTGATCTGGTTGGCTTTTCTTTTTGCTCTCCCGATCTTGTATTGTTCGCTGTTCCTTTTCTGGGTTATGGTACTGAGTGCCGGGTTTACTTTGCTACTGGGTTGGGTGCTTAACCGTTGGCTGGGCCTGCAGTGGGGCGTGCCGTTTGCTGTACTTTCTGTCTGTGCGATGGGGTTACTGGGTGTGCAGGGGTTGGCATATAGTAGGGTTGGTCCGTTTCCGACGGCGATCCCGCTGGTGCTTATTGTGTATGCGCTGGTTCTGTATGGCCTCTCACTGCAAGCACGTCTGCGCGCAGGACTGGTGCTGATGGTTGTTTTTATGCTGGCTGGTGCGGTATCGTTAACGCATAGTGTCTCCTGTCCCTCGTCAGATGTAGCATATCCATTAGCAGTGTCTGTTGCTTGTTCGACTTACTCTATACAGATCATTTACTGGTTAGTGGGATTGATCACTGGTTGTGTGTTGTGTGGTCTCGTCAGCCTGCGTGTGATCCGGCATGGCAAGCAGCAGGATATGTTGCCGTGGGGGTATGCCTGTTATGTCTGTGCGGGTGGAGTGGGGATTGTCACTCTGATACAGGTTATCACCGCGCCAATCTTTAATGCTCAGCTTACCGTCGCACTATTGCTGTTCCTGACGTTGTTAACGTGTATTGTGATGCTCGTAGAGCGCCTGCCAGAGTTATTGGTGCTCGCTGTTGCACTTGCTGTCTGGGCAATTTTATGCGCGCCAGTGTCATATGAGTGGCATGTGCTGCTCGCTTCCCTGGTGTTTGTGCTCACTTTTGCGCAGAGGTATCTCTGGCGTCGCCTTTATGGGTATAATCGTTCGCTCGACCCTGATATGCTCTCTTCGGTACTGGCATTGTTAGGGCAATGTATTGTGCTGGTAGTGGTGCTGGTTCATGATGGTCTGTTTCTTACGAATGCTATCCCGGCGGCTGCTTTGCAGTTGCGTGTTGTGACGCTAGCTGTACTGGGCGGCCTCTTGCTCTGGCTGGCATACTTACAGAAAGCGCCATCTGCTGAGCGCTCGTTAGATCGCTGGTATTGTCTGTACATGGCACTATTCATACTCTCCTGGATTCCGACGGTTGAGTGTTATGCGTGGCAGATAACTGATTCTTCGGTGCTCTACATCTGTCCCGCACTTTGTTTGTTGGTGTTATCGTGGTTGATTGTACGTCACGAGCAATGGGTCAGTGCCTATAGATGGAGTCAGGCCTGTGCATTGCTTGGAGCCTCTCTGTTGCTAGGCCCAACATTCTTCTTGAGTTTTACCCAGCAAGCTGTGCAGTCGTCACTTATTCTAGGTGGCGAGGCGCTAGCACTTTTAGCCTGCAGCTTTTTGCTGCGGCAGCGTATTCTGTTGCTGTGCGGTATCGCAACAGTGGTTGTAGCTGCTATTCATCTCTTATTCCTACCGGCTCTGGGCATCCCAGCGTTCCTGGCTTTATCACTGACAGGGATCCTCCTGCTCGGTATTGCCACGCTTCTACTATTGATCCGTCCACGCCTGACAGCATTATGGAGTGATATGGATTAGTTGAGGTAGCAAGATTGCCTGAACAAGAAGAAAGTGCAAGAGATATGTATCTCCCTTTATAGTGGATATGGGTCTCTTTTTATGTAAAAAAGGCATCTTTTTCCGCTTCACTCCTCTCGTTTGAGAATATATATGTGTGAGGTTTATGCTGAAGAAGATAGACTTGTCGGGTAAATGGTATGAATTTTTGTTGGTTGTGATATGATATTGGCGTATATTTTGAGCGGGCTATGCGTCAGATAAGGTCTCTACCACCGCCTTTTTCTATGTGAGCAAAAGTAGTGAGAAGCAATATTATGTGTATGTGGGAGGTATCTTGCTGTATATTCTAAATAGTAACATAAGAAGAGTGAAAAAAGTTTGTGGGTGGTAGGTTTTTTAGTTGGACGTCATCGTTAGCTCACAAGATTTATAAGGAGCTTATTTGGGAAGGCAGGGAGTTATGGAGATTTCACTGCGGCTGGACACGCTAGGCATCATAGAGATTCGTTATCTGCGTGGACGTGAACGGTATCGAGACTGGCCTCAGTTTCAACTGTTGGGCGCGTCGCGCCAGGCACGAGTGATTGCCTATTTTACGAAGGATGTAGCTGAACAGTTGCATCAGCAGATTGCGATGATTGAAGCTGCTCTGGGTCTGGATACCGAAGATAGTGACGATGATGATGCTGATGATCTTGAGTCGTCGGTCGTTACCCACGACGAGAGCGAACATGAGCACGATCATGACCATGAACCAGAAGAAGAGATGAAGGCGGCTGAACGTGAGAACAGTGCTTTCTCGCCGGCTTTTGCACAGGCGCTAAGACAGTTAAACGAATTGGCTCGTCAGCGTCTACCAGATGGGAATACTAGTGGTACGCCGAGTAGCACCGAATTAACGCAGGAGATGGATCCTGATAGCGATGAGGATGCATTGGAGCAGTTACAGGATGCCTTTATCCAGATGATGGAGGTAGTCCGCGAACTGGCCGAAGAGATGTCTACGGATGCGTTGAAGGTGACTGGTCGTTTCAAATGCGCACGCACTAATATCGAGTTTATTCCACGCGCAACTGATGACGACGACGATGATGATGATGACGACGATGATGATGATCAGGCATTAGAACTGCCTACTGACGATGGCTTGATGACGCTGGAAGAGGTGGAACTGGTAATGGTCTTGCAGCTCTTTGAGGAGGGACGTTCCCGTCCAGAGGATCTACCCGCTGTTGAGCTACAACTGGACGTCGACGATTTTGAGCATCTCCATGAGACGCTAGATATTGCGTTGGAACGAGATCGCCGCAGCCGTCGTCGTCGCTGATCAATCAATCATTTTCCCATATTCGCTTCTTGAAGCACCGGCTTTCATGTACTCAGGTAGATAGAGGAGTGCATGGAGGCCGGTTTTGTTATGGTTATGGTTGCAAGACTCCAAGCTGATCTTTTGCGGACTCTGTAAACCAGAGTGCATTGTGCTGATCAATAACCAGACCTAGCGGAGTGACATTCCCCGTAGGTATCGTATAGTACTGAAACTTTTTGCTTTGCGGGTTGAAGCGCGCAATTGCGTTGGCCGCAGGGACAGTGACCCATATCGCATTGGTCGGGGAGATAGAGATTCCATACATACCACTGATACCTCCGTCGTTGGCAGTGGCGTGATAGGAGGCAAACGTTCCAGTCTGTGGATTGAACTGTACCAGGACAGAAGCATTAAAGGTAGTTAGCCAGAGTTGGCCAGTGCTAGCACTTGTGACCTCCATAAATGAGGTATACGGTTGTGGGTCACTATACATATGCAGTGCTCCAGTCTGTGGATCGAGACGCCCGATAGCATCTTTGCCTGCCTCGGTAAACCAGACCATGTTGTCCTTATCGATGGTGATTCCATAAGGGTTGATCTGTTGAACAGTGCGTGGTGAACTGAGTGGATAATGCGTGAACTTGCCGCTCTTCGTATCTAGTTTGCCGATTGCGTCGGCATTCATTTCGGTAAACCAGACATTGCCCTGCGCATCAATTGCGAGTTCGTTGGGCGCTAGAGGCAGTTTAAGTGTTTGCTTGCTGTTGTTTGGATCGGGGGTACTGATTGAAGGGAGTGCATAGGTTGTAAAGTGGTTGCTGCGGGGATCATAATGCCCTATATAGTTCGCGTACTGTTCGGCGAACCAGATTGAGTTATCAGCGGCAACGGCGACTCCCATGATGCCGTATTGACCATGTGGTGTAGGAAACTGATGAAATGTCTTGCTGACAGGATCAAACTCGGTCAGATAGTTATGACCCATCTCACCAAACCAGATATGCTGCTGGTGATCGATCGCCGGGCGCATGATACCACTCTTGCTTTGTGGTAGGGCATATTCATGAAACGTACCGTCAGGCTGTGAGACTTGCGTCTGTGGTGACTGGTTCATAGCTGCTGTATTTGTAGTATGCGATGCGCTGCCGCCGTTACTACAAGCGAACAGCGCAAAGGAGAGGCAGAGAAGAACAAAGATCGTTTTTAAACGCTTGCACATGGTTATTTCGCTTTATTGCTGGTAAATACCATAAACCCCATCATTAATACTATGCTCTAAATGTGCGGCGACCAGGGTATGGTGCCAGCCGTCCGCCCTTTCTGGCAAGCCGTGGACCTCTATACGGATATAATTATCAGTCAGGCCTTCCCAGATACCGTTCTTTTGTTGTTCAAGCAAGACCGGAATGGTTGTACCAAGAAATTGCTCGCGGAACTGACGACCGTGGATCTCATTGAGTTCCAGCAAACGCTGGCTACGGGCCTTCTTGATCTCATCCTTGATCTGTCCGCGCATGCGTGCCGCTGCGGTCCCTTGCCGTGGTGAGAAGCGGAAGACATGGGCTTTCGCGAACTCAAGTTGTTCAGCAAGTTGATATGTCTGCTCAAAGTCCTCGTCGGTCTCGCCAGGGAAGCCAGTGATAATATCAGTACTGATTGCGACTCCTGGGATAAGTTGCCTGGCGGTCTCAATGATAGTACGATAGCGTTCGCTGTTGTAACGGCGTGCCATACGGCGCAGAATTGCATCTGACCCACTCTGCATCGGTAGGTGGAAGTGACGGCACATCCGTGGATTCTGCCACAGTTCCAGCCACTCAAGTTGGAAGTCTTCTGGCTCAAGTGAAGAGACGCGAATACGTGCTATCTCGGTATCGTTGAGTAATGCAGTAATCAAGTCACCCAGGTCCAGCTTTGGATCTTCGTCAGGATGATAGTCGCCCAGATGGATACCGGTCAAGACGATCTCCTGATAGCCAGCGCGAGCCTTCCGCTGAACATTATCCACAACCGAAGCGATACCACGACTGCGTGAATGTCCACGCACCGTTGGCACGATACAATACGTGCAACGATTGTCACAGCCATCCTGTACCTTCATCTGCACGCGTGTACGTGAGAAGAGGCGGTTATTGGCCTGTTCGTTGGTGACAACGTTATCCACAAACGGAGAGAGTTGAGAGGGATTCTCCGGCTGCGGCTCCTCGTCAGGGTCTGCCAGAGCGAGTTCGCTATCGCTCCCAATATGCTGAGCCTCTAACGAGACAACAGGGAGCACGCGTCGGGCAGGTAACTCTGGTGTAATGATCGCCACTGGCTCTACAGCAGCCAGTGGCGGCTTATCTGTCTCTGCTATCTCTATGGATGCCAGCGTGTGTTCTGACGCAAGACCTTCATTTTCAGCACTGACTTGATCTTGCTGGATCTTCTCTTTAATAATAGTAGTCAGTGCATCTTTGCCGCCATTGCCTACGACAAGTTTGACACCAGGCAATCTGGCAACTCCAGATGGGTTCATCTCCGCGTAGCAGCCAGTGACGACGAGAAGAGCATCGGGATGTCGACGGTGTGCCTGTGCGATAAGTTGACGTGAGCTACGATCACCCAGATGTGTGACCGTGCATGTGTTCACAATATAGACATCGGCGGCCTCAGTAAAGTCACGTTGGACAAAACCAGCCGCGTTCATCTGATCGCTAATGGCTTCACTATCGGCTTGATTGACTTTACAGCCAAGTGTGGTGACCGCAAAAGTTGTTTCCTGTGCTGTGTTCTCGGACATACGCTCTCTACTTACTGCTGAACTGAAACACCTGTGTGCGCAGAGTGTGTGGCACGAGCGACGTTAGTCGCGCTGGTGTTCGGAGGAAGATCTTAACTCTATGTATCCAGTGGTTCTCATACAATTATACATGTGTTGTTGATACTTACCGCATGATTATAGCGCATTGTGGCCTGCTTGGGTAGATGGCGACGTGGACGATGGTTGTAGCGGTTCCACTGCTAACGTGGGCATCACTGGTTCTGTGGATGCCTCTACATGCGCTATCGGTGTCACATTCACATAGGGCTGCTCTGGCTGCACCGGGCATGCAGGATATGCAGAGCGAACCGCATAGGTCGGCACTCTTCCACCTTGCTGCAAGCGCTGGTAGGCTTGTGGAGGTAGGGGGGGTTCAAGCAGTGATTTTTGCATCAATGGAAGTACAAACCAGACATTGCCGAGACCAAAGAGCGTTCCGGTAATGACGCGTAATATCCAATCGCTCTCACGGAGACCAAACATCTGAGTGAGACCGTCCCAGGCCATCGGCAGCAGCAGCAGTATCCATACATACCAGGGGATACCTGGGAAGCGCTTTTTACTCAGTACAAAGATCAGGCTACCAATAAACATCGAGGCATAGATAGAGAAGTTGCGTGCACAGAGGCCGAGTTGGTGCCCATAGATATAGAATGAGTGTGACGGGATCTGGGCACAGACATAGTGGAGTGCAAAGAAGATAGGCTTTGAGATAGCATCAAGGCCTAGATATGAAAGGAAGGGAACCGCGATGGCGGCAGAGACCAGAAGGCCCAGACTCACTGTAATAATGTGTGCCCAGTATTCAAGTAAGAAGTCTCCCAGCCGGTTCACCAGTTTGAGTAATGGTGACTGCTTTTTTGCAAGGGATGTTGACTGTGGCACTGGTTCTGAATGAAACATATGTTGTATCGCCATTATGTTCCCCTTTTAAACGATATTCCGGTATCTCAAAAATAGCAGGTTGTCAGCGTGTGCTGTATTGCTATTTTCTCTATCTTTTACGTACGTGTTATAGGTTAGCAAAGTTACAACTGAAAGGCTGGTGCCAGGTTTTCATATTCGATACGGCCCTCAGCGATCACGGTTCCATTTATCAGCACAACAGGGATACGGTAACGATAGGACTCATAGGTACTCATATCGTTCCGAATATCGATCTCCGTGAGATCAAAAGATTGCAGTTCTTGTTTCTCTAGTGTCTCCGCAATCTCATCTAATAGCTCACGTGCCTCTTCACAGAGATGGCAGCCTACTTTTGTATACATAATGACGTGATCTTTAGGCGTTTCTGTGTGTTCCATAAGAAATCCTTTCTGGGGACCCATACGCCTTCAGGCTATGGGAGGAAAGAAAGGCGTCCGCAGACGCACCGTGTTCCACGTGTGCCCCCTTGCGGAGGAAGAACAGAAGTGCGGTCTGTCCTTCGTTGCCAGAGATGGCTGGCACCCTTTCCCGCACAAAGTAATGGCTGCCTCGTCGAGGATAGCGATCTGCACGCCTCCTGAGCACCGGATTAACCCTCGTAGACCTACTTAACTCAGAAGTTATAGAGCAGCAGGCTGGCAAAGCACCCACTGGTACGTTCTTGAACACTCTCGCTATCGTAGCCCGATAACCGTTTCCCGCCCCAAGGGGCATCCAAGGATCGGTCCTGGCTGGGACTGGTCAGGTGAGCTTGCGGAGAAGACGGGCAGAAGCCACCCCATCTCTACAAGCCCGTCCCGTTTAGGGGACAGGGTTCCTGACGGTTATTATACTGCCCCAAAGGTTGATCTATCCTGCTTAAAGGATACCATATTCGTGAGAGCAGAGACAATTGGATAGGAGTAATATGCAGGGCTTTCCAGTTCATCTCTTTTTGAGAATTGGAAAGCCCTAGTAGTGTCTACCCGATGTCAAACTACTTTAATAATAACTATCAATATATTTATGTATTAATCGAAGAGCCATAGTGTATTAGGAAGCCGTATGAGGGAGCTGACTTACATCTGTGATACGTATGGCATTAACGGGAGGTACAACGTTGATTGGCTGGTTGAAGTGACTGCACTGAAATGTTAACAGGATATTGATAGCACTTGCATTATCATTTGAGGTCTCATGCAACGATAGCGAGTAAAGGTAGTGGGTGTTGTCATCGATAGAGAAGTCGACACTCACTGTTCCGTTTCCTACTGTTATGCCTGTAAGCGCTGTACTCATCAGTAGCTGTTGAATGGCTGGGAAATCTTTTTGATCGAAGGTTGCGGATATCTGGTGTAGCTTGTGACCCTGGACGTTTTTGATCCCTTTATCTGTGAGATGCCCATCTGTACTTGCAAGTGTCAGGAGCGTATTGATTTGTGGAGCCCCATAGGCCAGGTATTGTTTGGGTGGTAGATTGGCGAGCGCAATGACATACCAGTGGCCATTAGCATAATTGATATAGAGATCATTAGTGGTATGAATATCGTCTTGTTGATAGAGAGCTCCGGAGTGCGCTGCACCCGAGCTTCCCTGGACCTCTTGTAGGTAGACATGATGGAGATTCGGATTGGCAATATCCTCTGAGCCTTTGTATGTACCATTCTGAATACCTGCTACACCAGGATGTGGCATCAAAATGCCGAACAGACTGGCTGACTGTGTTTGGGTTGCGCTAGCCGTAGCAGTAGCAGATGTTGGGCCCTGTGCGTAATCGATATGAACAGAATGGAGTGCAGACATGGCTTGCAAGCTTTGTTGTAGCTGTGCCTGGGGTGTGACTGGTGTCTGGCTAGCTGTATGTGTTGTAGCCGCGGTCTGCGTAGATGTAGATGCGGCTGGTTCTGCCACCGACGTGGATGTCGATGTGGGCATGTTTACACCACAAGCACTCAAGAGTAAAGTGAGTAGTAGGCTACCACTGAATAACAAGTAGGTGAAAATCCTTTTCATTGCATACCTCTTATAGGAGTTTTTGTACGTTTGTAGACTTTATGTGATTTAGAATAGCATTAACCAGTTTTATTTGCTATCACATAAAGTGTTAATAATATAAGAACGCAAAAAATATACAGATAGTATCGAATATATCACGTGATTTGGTCTGTTATTAGCAGTGCTGAAGATTCTTCTTATACCGCCATCTCCTTGTATAGTTGTACTCCTGCTGAAAAGCAGGCAGCGCCTATGACTGATCACATTGCACTGACCGTGATCAGTCACAGGCGCTGCTTCATACCAGGATAGAGGGAATATTACCAGCAAGCATAAGGTGGTGGTGCGCAGAGCATATATCTACTACCAATGAGCATCTCTTTCATTGCAGGGATAGCGCTTATGGGTGGATGTAATAAAGAGAATTGATATATGCGATTTTCCTGTCCTACGATAGACAGATTCATGTTGTTAAACAAAAAGATGCAGAGCGTCATTGCAAGCATAAACAGTGGGATGTGCTGTACAAGCTTCGCCACAGTCGCCTCCATGTGCAGAAACAATATGTGAACACGAATAGTGGTAGGAGAGGCATATGCCGGTTAGTTCAAATACGTTTACGGCATATTCTAGCTGGTTCCTACCAAGTAATATCGGGTGGATGGTAGTAGAAATGTAGAGTGAGAGATACATTGAGGGAAGGTGATGGATAAAGAAAAGCATGCTAGTGGATGAAATAAGAAGAGAGCCAGCGGATCATACTTGATCTACTGGCTCTCTGTGCTGAGTCTATTCTCCTGCTTCGCGGGAGCGCATACGGTTACGATCGTGCAAGGTCAGTAAACGTTTGCGGAGACGAATATTCTTCGGTGTGACCTCAACTAACTCATCGTTATTGATGAAGTCGAGCGACTGCTCCAGACTCATCAATACAGGTGGTGTCAGGCGGACGGCAATGTCTGATGTCGAAGAGCGAACATTGGTTTTCTGCTTCTCTTTACAGACGTTTACCACCAGGTCATCCGGGCGAACATTCAGGCCAATGATCATACCTTCGTAGACAGGAGTGGTTGGCTCGATGAAGGTACTACCACGTAACTGAGCATTGTTTAGACCGTAGGTCATCGCGACACCCTGTTCAGAGGCGACCAACGCGCCCATACGGGTCGAGTTAATCTTACCCACCCAGGGCTCGAAGTCTTTTAGCAGGCTATTCATTGCGCCATTACCCTTGGTCAGGGTTAGGAAGGAATTACGGAAACCGATCAAGCCCCGGGTCGGAATATCGTACTCGATACGCACGTTGCCGTTGGTATCGCTGATCATATTGGTCAACTGGGCTTTACGGGAGGACAGCGCCTCAGTCAGTACACCGATAAATTCATCACGGGTATCGATGACAAGATGTTCAACTGGCTCCATAAGGTGGCCATTCTCGTCCTCGCGGGTGATAACCTCAGGGCGAGAGACCTGGAACTCGTAGCCTTCGCGGCGCATTGTCTCAATCAAGACGGAAAGGTGCAACTCACCACGACCAGAGACAACAAACTCATCAGGAGAGCCGCCATCAACGACGCGCAAGCTGACATTCGTTTCCAACTCACGGTACAGGCGTGAGCGCAACTGGCGAGAAGTTGAGAACTTGCCCTCGCGGCCCGAGAACGGGCTGTTATTTACAGCGAAGGTCATCTTCAAGGTTGGCTCTGAGATCTCGATCGAAGGGAGTGCCTCAGGATGATCGATATCAGCGATAGTCTCACCGATATTGGCATCTGTGATACCGGTAAAGGCTACAATATCGCCGGCCTGGGCCTCAGCAACCTCATAGCGGCTTAACCCTTTGTAATCGAAGACTAATGTGATTTTTTGGCGGGTGACATTCCCCTCACGATCGATACGAGCGACCGACGTATTTGGTGTGATACGCCCGCGTTTAATCAAGCCAACTGCGTATTTGCCTTTATAATCATCATAGTCGAGAGCTGCGACCAGCATCTGAAAAGGAGCCTCTGTATCGACGCGTGGGCCTGGAACCACTTTTAAAATGGTGTCGAAGAGTGGCAGTAGATCTTTCTGCTCGTCCTCCGGGTTGTACATCGCAACGCCGTTACGACCGATAGCATAGAGGATCGGGAAGTCAAGCTGATGATCACTCTTTGCTAGTTCTAAGAAGAGGTCCTGAGTTTTTTCAATAACGTAATCGATACGTGCATCTTTACGATCGATCTTATTGATAATCACAATAGGTTTCAGATCCAGTTCCAATGCTTTTTGTAACACGAAACGTGTCTGTGGCATAGGACCTTCAGCCGCGTCAATGAGCAGAATACAGCCATCGGCCATATTCAGGACGCGTTCAACCTCGCCGCCGAAGTCCGCGTGTCCGGGGGTATCAATAATGTTGATTTTAATATCTTCGTAAATGATGGCAGTGTTTTTGGACAGGATCGTAATGCCGCGTTCGCGCTCTTGATCATTGGAGTCCATAATCAACTCGCCAACCTGTTGATTGACGCGGAAGATATGGCTTTGTTTAAGAAGGCCGTCCACGAGCGTTGTTTTACCATGGTCAACGTGGGCGATAATAGCGATGTTGCGGATGTCGGTACGTTCTCTTAATGTGGTTTCTTGTGTTTCTGTGCTCATATTATCAATAATCTGCATATTCCAGGCAATAGCTCCTAAAGCGAAATCTGTTGACTTCTTAAATGGTGGGTTTTTTGACTTTATACATCTTCGTAAAAGACGGAGTGCGGCGTGCGGCGGTTCGGCACAATCCTCTTTTACGATAGTAGTAGATACTTTGTGAGGATGCTGCGCTAAGGGCATAAGAAAACCGGACGGCCATCGTCGCCCGGTAAACAGTCTTTTAGACCGACACTACCTTGTCTATTGTACTGTTTTTGCCGGCTCACGTCAAGTTCATGAATAATACTAGCTAAAAAACTTTTTCGAATGTGCAAATAACGTTCGTTCTTGTTACGCTTATCACAGGGATGCAGCAGTCGCGTGACGTCTACTGCATCCCTGTTTTGTTTCTAACAATTGCTTTGCACGTATCGATTTAACAACCTGTGGTGGTAATTAGCGCAGAAGTGTGCCATTAAGCGCTCTATCCATATTATAGCATGTACTGATGAGAGAAAGATGGGTAAATGCCTGTGGAAAGTTTCCTAGTGCCTCGCCTGTCGGTCCGATCTCCTCTGCAAAGAGACCAACATGGTTTGAGTATGTCAACATCTTCTCTAGAATCAAGCGTGCCTCGTTCAAGCGTCCGGAACGTGCTAATGTCTCTGCCAGCCAGAAGCTACAGGGACTGAATGTTCCTTCAGTCGTACCCAGTCCATCGCTTGCTGCGCTTTTAGGATTGTAGCGATAGACGTGTGAATCACTGGTCAACTCTCTTAAGATCCGATTGATCGTGTCATTCATACGTGGATCTGTTGGGCCAGTAAATTTGGTCAGTACCATGAGCAATGAACTGGCGTCGATAGCATCACTCCCATAATATTGAACAAAACTACGTGCCCTTTCATTCCAGCCTGCCTCCATAACCTGTTCATAGATCTCTGAACTGATAGTGGACCAGTTATCCAGGGGGGCAGGCAGACCGCGATGGCGTGCGATACGCATAGCACGATCAAAGGCGACCCAACTCATAACACGCGAATGTAAGAATTGTTGCTGACCACCACGGACCTCCCATATCCCCTCATCTGGTTCTTGCCAGTGCTGACCGAGCCAATCGAGCAGGCGACGCAGGTTTTTCCATAGATCATACGAGATATCCTGGTGCTTATTAAAGATATAGATAGAGTCCATCAACTCGCCATAGACATCCAACTGCTTTTGTTTATATGCACCGTTGCCAATGCGAACCGGTGAGCTTTTGCGATAGCCCTCAAGGTGATCCAGCGTAAATTCTTGCAGATCGTGCCCACCATCAATGGTGTACATTGGTTGTAGCGAGCCATTATCTTTGAGCTCATGACAGCGTGCATCCAGCCAGCCCATGAACGCTTCTGCCTCTTGTGTGAAGCCCAGGATCAGCAGACTATAGATAGTAAAGGCTGCATCTCGCAGCCATGTATAGCGGTAGTCCCAATTGCGTGCTCCACCTAACGTCTCTGGTAAGCTTGTCGTAGGTGCCGCAACAATTGCGCCTGTTGGAGCGTAGGTGAGTAGTTTGAGTGCCAGGGCTGAACGCTGAACCATCTCGCGCCAGCGACCTTGATACTGGCATTGGCTGAGCCAATTTTGCCAGTAGGTCAGCGTTTTCTGATACGTTGCTTGATACTGGCGACGCGAGATTCTCTGTGGTCTGATGTCATGGTCTCGTGCGCTCTCCAGTACAAAGTAAACCTGCTCTTTTTCGTGTAATGTAAAGGTGGCACGTACTCCACCTTCCCCATCCTCCTGTAGCGGAACTGTAGAGGCCAATCCCAGACAGAGCGACTGACTATGGAAGATAGCACCTTCCTCTGAAAGCGAGACAGTATGTGGATCACGACCATAATTAAATGCTGGTTTGCAGACCATCTCAAAGGGTAGAGAGCCACGTACAACGCTGACGGCCCGAATAATATGGTGTTGATGTGGAGCGCTCCCAGCCTCTTTGATGGGCATGAAATCGGTAATCTCGCCGACTCCGTCGTTCGTCAAGAAGCGTGTAACGAGTACATTGGTCTCTGGTAGATAGAGTTGCCGACGTCCAACACTTGCAGTCTGGTCAAAGGAAGGTGCGATCTGGAAATAGCCGCCTTTGTTGACATCGATCAGCGCTCCGAAGACGCTGGGCGAGTCGAAGCGTGGAATGCAGCACCAGTCAATTGAACCATGTTTACCGACCAGGGCCACTGTATGAAGATCACCAATAATAGCATAGTCTTCTATGGGCTGATAGGTTCGTGCATTCAGATTAGTGGACGTATCTTGTGCTTGTTGCATAGTTGTTCCTTCAAGAGTTTTCGTATTATCCTGGATCTCAGAAAAAAAGTGTATCTGCTTACTCATACTCAGCTTGTAGACATAGCGGTTCGATTGAGCATAGTGTATGTTTTTGTTCTCGAAATTCGAGTGTGGTGCAGAGGAGAAAGATGGCATGTACGTTGCGGAGATGAAGATTGGTACTATGTTAGTACCAGCCATATACAAATGGACGTACCGATAGCAGGATAACAAGGTTTTTATCCTGCTATCGGATGTATGTTGGTCTATCTGCATAACTTGTTTGTTTGCACCATCGTTTAATAAGATCTGACTCTTTGCTGGTCTACTTCAACAACTTCATGTATGGCTATGGAAGAATGAAGGACAGTGTTCTCTATGGTAGTGTGGAGCTTTTCCTTCCTCGTGCGACTCGTTTGATGGAGGTGGTTGTAGGTGGTCCAACAAGCTCGTTGGAGAGAAGAACTGCGTTCTGGAGGCGAGAGACTTTTTCGCGTATCAGAGATATCTGTGAATGAACAGCTTGACGCGATTGTTGAAGCTTACGGGCGATTTCGGAGGGACGTTCATTGGCGAGAAGATACTGGCAGATAATTGCCTGTTTCTCCGTGAGTCCAATCTGTGAACTCTCGAGAGCTACCCGTGCAAGATCCTCAAGCACACCAAACTTGCTGCGGCGATAATCATTCAAATCATCGGGAGTGAAGAGCCAACGGTCGACAACCCGGACGCCTGGAATACGCCCGGCCTCCACGAGATGCATAAAGTGCCAGTAGCTAAGGTCGAGGTGTCTGGCGGCTTCGTGGGTTGTTAACATACCGTTCAGATATTGCAGGTTATGATTGACCTCGCTGCTCCTAAGAACCATGTCGACGCCTTTCTACGGATATGCCGTGCAAGCGTGCGATATCACGCGCAAACGCGCTGTTTCTGAGTGATGTCAATCTTGCCGTTCAATCCGTATGAGCTTCGCTAGCCGCTATTGAGCGGTGTTGTCGATGCATTTAATAGCTTGCCGTAAGCTAACCAGTGCCTGGCAAAGGACAGTACTTAGTTATGTGAAGTATACCATAGGATTCAATCTCATCGCAAGGTTGTTCAGCTTCATCGTCTGGGTTGTCTTTGTATAAAGATCTAAACATGTGCTGTGGGGTGCATAAGGGGTGTTATCATCGTAGAGAGAAAAGGGGAAGAGATGAGAATGTACTCTGTATGAACTGACGTGATGGATGCATTGAAGTATAGAGTGAACCATGCCCATCATTATCAGACATTGGAAGGCTCTATACTTCACTATGAAAGATCATATGTGCATATATCGATCTAGCTTATTTGAGTTTGAAGAGTTGAGGGATGCGCATTGCCAGCATCATGTCGCCAGAAGCTTTGACTTTGCCTGCCAGGAAGGCATTCATGGGATCCAATTTCCCCTGTGTAATTGCCACCCAATTCTGGTCGCTGGTCGTTAATGTCAAATCAGGTTTCGCAACGCTCTCGGAGAGGAGTTCACATTCCTGATTCGCAACTCTGATTGAGTAGATGCCAGCATCGTCGCCAGTGATGTTCAGTTGAATTGTCTTATTTAAGCCAGCAGCGGCGGCCGGATTAAATGCGCTTTTTAGACCCTCTAGTGATTCTGCAACTGTCATTGTTAGCACGTCTCCTTTTAGATTATACAAATATAGGAATAGTTATTCCTAGCTTCAAATCAGTATAACACATTACAATGCTTACCTTCCCATTATGTCCTTCTTATAGTTTATACTTAGACGCATTGTCACTTGTCTGCTCTTTCCTTCAATGGTATCCTGTGGGCAAGATTGTCATATTTTTCAATGAAGCGAGGACTCTGGCATGGCTGGTAACGAGATCAGGCGGAAGGTAAAGGTTGAAGGTGGTTATCTGCATTTTAGCGCTGCTCATTTTATTACGTATAGTGGGAAGTGTGAGCGCTTGCATGGGCACAATTATGGAGTATTAGTTGAGGTTGAAGGAGATCTGGGACCAGATAAACTGGTATTTGATTTTACTATTTTGAAGAAGCGGACTAAAGAGATCTGCCAGCGCCTGGATCACCATTTTCTGTTGCCAATGCGTAACCCAAAACTAGAGCTCATTGCTGGACCAGATAGCTGGGAGGTTCATTATCAAGAGCGGCGCTACGTTTTCCCACGTAATGATGTGATTGAATTGCCGATTGAGAACTCGACCGCCGAGATGCTGGCAGAGTATATCGCGCATGAGTTAATTGTGGTGCTGACAAATGAGTATCCTATGGCACGCTTATATTATCTCACTGTCGGTGTGGAAGAGGCACCGACTCAGATGGCATATTATAGTACGTCGCTCAACAATAGGTAGGATGTAAGTAAAATGGGCAGAGGGATACAAATATTCACCTCTGCCCATTTTTATATGTTATTTAATAACAAGGCTGCGGTTAACCGCTCGTGCGACATTTTCGAGCTGTGGCATCAGCTCGCGGAACTGCGGAATTGTGATCGATTGTGCGCCATCTTTGAGGGCCTCATCCGGGTTAGGATGGACTTCAATCAACAGTGCATCAGCACCTGCAGCGACAGAGGCCAGAGACATCGGGCCAACGAGGTCCCGACGACCGGTGCCCTGACTGGGATCTGAGATAATTGGCAGGTGTGAAAGGATCCTGGTCATTGGGAAGGCACTGATATCCATCGTGTTACGCGTGGCTTTCTCAAAGGTACGGATACCGCGTTCACAGAGAATGACGTTACGGTTCCCCTGGGCCAGTACATATTCAGCCGCCAACAGCCATTCTTCGAAGGTTGATGACATGCCGCGTTTGATCACTGCCGGTTTTCCAGAGCGACCGACTTCATCCAACAACATATAGTTCTGCATGTTGCGTGTCCCGATCTGGAGAATATCTGCGTATTCGCAGACCAATTCGACATCGGTTGGTGTCATAACCTCGGTAATGATCGGCATCCCAAACTCTGCCCGTGCTTTTGCCAGCAGTTTCAGACCTGCTACACCCAGACCACGGAAGCCGTACGGTGAGGTTGAAGGCTTGAATGCACCTCCGCGCAGGACGACTGCACCTTCTTTGCGGACCGCTTCAGCGGTTGTCATCAACTGTTTCTCGCTCTCAACGGTACAGGGTCCAGCCATCATCACTACTTCCTTACCACCGATGCGGATCTTGCCTCCTGAGACACAGGCGGCTGGCACCTCTACGATAGTATCCTCTGGATGGAACTCGCGGCTTGCCAGTTTATAGGGCTTGGATACACGGACAACACTTTCTACATTGGGCAGGCCCTCTAGCGCTTCTCCTATTGAGGGATTGATGCCACCGATACCACCTGGTATGCCTGTTGCACCGACTGCACCTAACACGCCAATAACTGTACGCTCAACTCCTTGGGAGAGATGGCCAGTCAGGCCGTGGTTTTCAAGAAACTGCAAAACGTGGTTAACATCGAGATCACTGCTGGTCGATTTCATTACAACAATCATTAAATGATGTCTCCTTTAGCTTTATGCTCATAATTCGATCTTAAATGTTGGGCGCAATGTTGCTGCCCCTTTAATATAGATATGCTGAATCTCAGCAATGCTTCTGGTGGTGTTCACATGAATTAACACACGGATGCATTTGCCCAGGCTACCAGGCACTGGAATCTCGCGTGTACACATCAATGCCGACTCCACCCAGCCCAGTTTGCGCGCTGCTACAGCCGGGAACTCAGCGTCCAGATCTTCTGTCATAGAAAAAATAGCACTTACAATGTCATCCGGGTGCAGGTCATTGCGCTCGATTAATAGCTGTAACAGTTCGGTTGTAGCAGTTACTATCTCCTCTCGATCGTTGTGCTCCACCGTAGTGGCCCCACGGATCCCTCGACAGTATATATCTTTACTCATCCAGCTTCTCATCCTTCTCTGGTAGCTCTCATTTGCTATTGTGCATCTTTTGCTTGTAAGGCAAATCCTGTCAATTTTTGACTGTGGCACCAGCATACGAGGGCGAATAGCGTTTGTTTTATTGTAAAGGATAGAGGCAATATTACGTCTGTCTTTTCTGACTATTTGTCCTTACGATTCTATGTACAGATGATATGGTTGCTTGCAAGATGAGTGATCACGGATATAACCGTATGAGATTATTTCTGTATAAGACTTTTGATGTAGGTATGCACATATGCTGCAGGTTGCTCATCTTTGTAGCGGTCGATCAGATTCACGAGTGCGCTACCGACAACGGCACCCTCGACCAGTTGCGTCACCAGCATAATATGTTCAGGTGTTGAGAGTCCAAAGCCAACAGCCAATGGGATCTCGCGCTCGGCGGTGAAACTGCGTACGCGCTTGATAAAACTGTGTAGTTGTGGTGGAAGCTCTTTACGTGATCCTGTGACACCGCTTAGTGAGATACAGTAGAGGAAGCCACCAGGCCCCGCTGTGATCCGTTCAACTGCCTGTTTGATTCTGGCATCAGGTGTCGTTGGTGGTATCAGGAAGATGAGTGCGAGCCCATGGCGATAGGCGGCATCCTGGAGCATATCTGCTTCATCTGCCGGTAGATCGGGAACGATAAAGCCGCTGATCCCATGCGCTCGGGCATCCTGGCAGAAGCGTTCGATACCATACGATAAAATCGGATTATAGTAGCCCATAAACAGTAGTGGGACAGCGCTCTTTGCTGAGACCTCTGCTGCGATTTTCATACAGCCTTGCATACTCATGCCCTGCTCTAACGCAATTTGTCCAGCATGTTGGATGGTTGCTCCATCCGCGAGGGGGTCACTAAAAGGGATACCAAGCTCGATAATATCGGCTCCACCTTCTGCTGCTGCCAGAATGATCTCTGTAGACTGTTCTGCATTGGGATAGCCACACATGAAATAAGGGATTAAGACGCCACGTCCTTCGGCTTTTGCGTGCTCAAAGGTGCGCGTAATCTTTCTGGCTGGAATATCCTCATACGTTGCAGCTCCGTCCACTGCCTGTAGCTGGTTGGTTGGTATCGTCTCCATCGTATCTCTCCTGTCCTCTTTCTACGCCAGGCTTGCATTCGCTCTGGCGTAGTGTACGGTACAAAGGTAGCAGTCAAAAAGTGTCAAAAGTGCCACTCTTACAGTTTTACATTGAGTGCTTTGGCGACGGTTCCCATATCTTTGTCGCCGCGCCCGGATAGGTTGAGGATGAGCAAAGAACCATCAGGAATTTTTCCTTGCTCACCCTGTTCCAGCACATAGCCGAGCGCATGTGCTGACTCTAATGCGGGAATAATGCCTTCGGTCTCGCTTAGCACCTGCAGCCCCTTGAGCGCGGTTGCATCATTGGCGGTAACATAGCTAGCGCGTCCTGTGTCTTTCATATAGCTATGTTCAGGTCCGACTCCCGGGTAGTCGAGGCCAGCGGAGATACTCTGAGTATCCAGGATCTGTCCGTCTTCGCTCTGGAGGAGATAGCTCATTGCACCATGCAAGACGCCGGGACGACCTGCGACAAGGGATGAGGCGTGGTGACCGGGTTCCATGCTGGTCCCTCCGGCCTCGACGCCGATTAACTTGACCTCTGGTGCATCGGCGAAAGGATAGAAGATCCCGATGGCGTTGCTACCGCCCCCGATGCAGGCGTAGATGCTATCAGGGAGCCGTCCCTCTTTTTCCATAATTTGCTGGCGTGCCTCGCGTCCAATAACTGACTGGAAGTCGCGTACGATACGCGGATAGGGAGCGGGACCGGCGGCAGTTCCAAACAGATAGAAGGTATCTTCTACGTTCGTGACCCAATCACGGATCGCCTCATTAATCGCATCTTTCAGGGTCTTGCCGCCGGTATCTACCGAGCGCACTTCAGCGCCTAGCAATTTCATGCGGAAGACATTGAGGGACTGGCGTTGGATATCCACCTCGCCCATATAGATGATGCAGTGAAGCCCCAGCTTGGCACAGACCGTCGCTGTTGCGACACCATGCTGACCAGCGCCAGTCTCAGCAATAATTCTCTGCTTGCCCATGCGTTTTGCCAGTAGTCCCTGTCCCATCGCGTTATTTATCTTATGTGCACCTGTATGTGCCAGATCCTCACGTTTGAGATAGAGCTTCACCTCTTTGCCGAGGAGTGCAGAAAAGCGTGGCACATAGTTGAGTGGTGTCTCACGCCCAACATAGTTGATCAGTTCATCATGAAGTTCAGCCTGAAATGCCTCATCTTTTAATGCTGCTTCATATGCTGTCTCTAATTCATCCAGGGCCGCCATCAGGCTCTCCGGGACGAATTTTCCGCCAAAGTCGCCAAAGCGACCGCGCTGATCGGGGTAGAGTGCATGCTGGTAGCTACTGGTCTTCACTGTCTTTTGCATTGTGGTCGTCCTTCCGTGTTGTATCGCTATTGTAACCTCTAGTTGCTAGTGTCCTCGTACTTGCTTTGCTCACAGATTTTTATGCATATTGTCCTTTTTCTTGTTGTGCCTCATACTGACGGATCTGGCCTAGAAATGTACGGATCTTCTCCGGATCTTTCCGCTTATTCGTCTCGACGCCGCTACTGACATCGATGCCCCAGGGTCGCACGGCTTGTAGCGCTGAGACGACATTCTCACTGGTCAGGCCACCGGCGAGCAAGATCTTATGCAGCCTGGTTGCTTGTTGTGCCAGTTGCCAATCTCCTGTCCGCCCCGTTCCACCCCATTCAGGGGTTGGTGTATCGATCAGCAGACGCCATACGACAGTTGCATAATCGTTGAGCCGCTCCAGATCTTCCTTGCTAGTGACCGAGAGCGCCTTAATCACTGGCCGTTTGATCTGACGACAGAGCTCTGGTGACTCGTTGCCATGCAACTGAACGTAGTGCAAACCGGCGCTCTCAATGACCTCATTAATAAAGTCTGCCTCCTTGTTCACGAAGACACCTACGAGATCCGGTTGTACTTGAGTTTCAGCGTCAGCGTAACTGCGGCTAGCCGTGAGGAGTGCTTTCACCTTATCAGGTTCTATATAGCGGTGGCTTGGTGGATAGAAGATAAAGCCAAGCATATCCGCACCCGCCTCGACTGCAGTATCCAACGACTCTGCATCGCTCAAGCCACAGATTTTTACCTGCGTCGTTTTATTCGCACCATTGAGGAGCATACGGATCTGGCCTGGAATATCCTGCGAGACGACCAGCGATTCGCCGACCAACATTGCCTGGACATCGTAACGTGCGAGGCGACGCACATCAGCCTGTGAATGAATGCCACTCTCTGCAACGATGATACGATCGGCTGGCAGTTGTTGGCGGATCTCGCGAATAAGATATGGATTCATCTTAAATGTCGTGAGGTCACGACTATTGACGCCGATGATATGTGCTCCAGCCGCTACAGCTCGTGCAGCCTCTTCAGCGCTATGTACCTCAACCAGGGCACGCATGCGCAGATCGTGTGCCAGGGTGAGTAAGCGACGCAGTTGTGTATCGTCCAGGATCGCACAGATGAGTAGGATGGCATCCGCTCCCCACGCACGCGCCTCGTATACCTGGTAGTCATCGAAGATAAAATCTTTACGCAGAACAGGTATCGTCACCGCACGTTTGATCGCTGTCAGGAACTCAGGTGCTCCTAGAAAAAAGTGTGGCTCTGTGAGTACCGAGATCACCGAGGCTCCGTTGGCTTCGTAGGTGAGCGCAGTCGCAACGGGATCGAGATCTGGTGCGAGTAGTCCTTTCGAGGGCGAGGCGCGCTTAACCTCTGCGATCAGATGGACACGGTCGCGTGGTACAAAAGCTTCGAGCAGATCGCGCGGTTGTGGCTGTTCCATAGCATGTTGCATAAGCACTTCTATGGGCACTACCTGCTTGCGCTCTACCAGGTCTTTATTGGTTTGTTGAACAATACGATCAAGAAACATGCTATCCTCGATTACTATTTGTTAGATGAGATGGGCGATCGGTTGTGCTTGTGAACATTCGATGATCTCGGCCAGCTTCTGGCGTGCTTTCCCGCTCTGGAGTGTATCCTGAGCAAGCTTGATCCCTTCGCGGAAGGAGCCGACGCGCTCATTTGCTACCAGGGCTGCGGCAGTATTCAGGCAGATGATATGCGTAGCTGGCGTGTCGATGTAGCCAGAGAGTAGGTGGCGTAGTACGGTTGCATTATGGGTAGGATTACCGCCTTTGATCGTACTGGTATCGCTGGTGCTTTGCAGCCCTACCTCTTCTGGCGTGATGGTATATTCTCGTAACTCTTCGCCTGCTCGTGCTTCGATGATATGTGTCGGTGCGCTCAGCGAGCATTCATCCAGTCCATCTTCGCTATGGATAATAATAGCATGCTTGCCGCCCAGCAGTAGCAGTACTTCACCCATTGTGCGCATCAAGGCCTTATCCGGCACACCGAGTACCTGATAGGGAGTATGGGCGGGATTGGTGAGTGGACCCAGGATATTAAAGACCGTGCGGACGCCGATCTCGCCACGCGTTGGGCCGACGTGCTTCATTGCTGGATGGTAGGTCTGTGCGAACATAAAGCCAAAGCCGCACTTTTCAATCGAGCTTGCCAGCGCCTGTGGTCCCAGATCTATCTTGACTCCCAACGCTTCCAGTACATCGGCACTCCCACACTTGCTGGTTGCTGAACGATTGCCATGCTTTGCAATCGTTGAGCCTGCGGCGGCGGCGATAATCCCGGCGGCAGTCGAGATATTCAGCGTTCCCGCGCCATCGCCACCAGTGCCACAGGTATCCATCGCCTGGCTCGCGAAGGGCTCAGCCAGTTTAACCTGTACCGCTTTTTCACGCATCACGCGTGCAAGGCCGGCGAGCTCTTCGACGGTCTCACCACCAGGTCGCATGCGTAATGCAAGCAGGAATGCCCCCATTTGTGACTGTGTAGCCACGCCGGTCATAATCTCTTCCATCGCGGCGGCGGCTTCCTCTGTGCTCAGGGTCGCACCGTTCACAATATGTACAATAGACTCACGTATCATCGTTCGTTCGTCCTTCCTCACTGGAACATAGAAACATAGAAGACAGCGTCTTGCGTGTCTGCGCTCTTTCTTTCTTGCTAGTTGGCTTTTAGAGTGAGAAAATTGCGTAACAGCTGTTTGCCAACCGCTGTCATGATCGACTCAGGATGGAATTGCACGCCCTGGATCGGATATTTACGGTGGCGTAATCCCATGATCAGACCGTCCGCCGTATGGGCTGTGACCTCTAATACCGATGGTAGGTCTTGCTTTTCAACGATCAGGCTATGATAGCGGATTGCCTCAAACGGCTGTGGTAGTCCCTGAAAGACGCCTTGCTCATCGTGATACATGAGCGAGGTTTTGCCGTGCATTGGCTCAGGCGCTCGCACGACGCGACCGCCATAGACCTGACCAATCGCTTGATGCCCCAGGCAGACACCCAGAATAGGGATAGATGGACCGAAGGCCTCGATAATCGCGCACGAGAGTCCAGCTTCATTAGGTGTACAGGGACCAGGCGAGATCACGATATGCTCTGGTCGTAACTGTTTAATGTCGTCGAACGTAATCTGGTCGTTGCGGTGTACCTCAATCTCGGCTCCTAGTTCCGCAAGGTATTGGTACAGGTTATAGGTAAAGCTATCGTAGTTATCGAGTAATAACAACATCATACACCTTCTCTTATCTTGTTACGTGACCTTGCGGAGTCACCTTTGTCTTGTGTGTGTCAACAACTGGTTCAATGGGCTCTACTGCTTGACCAGCAAGCCGCTCGGCCTCATCGAGTGCGCGTAGCAGTGCGCGTGCTTTATTTAAGGACTCCTGGTATTCAATGGCTGGTACCGAATCCGCTACGATGCCTGCCCCCGCCTGAATATAGGCTCGTCCATCTTTCATGACCATTGTACGTAGCGCGATGGCGGTCTCCTGATTTCCCGTATGGCTGAAGTAGCCAACTGCGCCGGCATAGACACCCCGCTGTTCACCTTCGAGCTCGCTGATGATCTCCATTGCACGGATCTTGGGTGCCCCCGATACGGTCCCTGCTGGAAAGCCTGCGCGTAATGCATCGAAGGGAGAGAGGCCTTCACGCAACTGTCCCGTGACATTCGTTACCAGGTGCATAACGTGGGAGTAGCGCTCGATCGTCATAAGTTCCGTCACGGTAACGCTCCCGATCTTGCTGACGCGTCCAACATCATTACGTGCGAGATCGAGTAGCATGATATGTTCAGCGCACTCTTTCGGATCGTTCTGGAGCTCGATGGCGAGCTCTTCATCGCTCTGGCGATCCTGTCCGCGTGGCCGTGTCCCGGCTATTGGACGTATGGTCACCTCGTTGTCCTCATAACGGACCAGTAGTTCTGGCGATGCTCCGACAATATGGAAGTCCTTGAGATCCAGGAAGAACATATATGGCGAGGGATTGATGGCACGTAATGCACGATAGACAGTGAAGGGTGAGGCGTTGACATGCCGGCTCAGGCGTTGTGATGGCACTGTCTGGAATATATCACCGGCCTTGATATATTCAATTGCGCGACTCACCATCTGCTCATACTCAGCTTGCGTACGGTTGGAGATGACTTTGAGTTGCTCTGGATCATGGATGGGTACCGGCTCTTTGGGGAGCTGTATCGGCTGGCGTAAGCGTTGCTGCACGTTATCGATGATGGTGCAACAACGAGCATACTCCTGCTCCAGATCCGCAGCATCAAGGTGCAGATGCGTGACGATACGTACGCTATGGCGCACATGATCGAAGACCAGCACCGTTTCCGTGAACATAAACACAGCCAGCGGTAGATTGAGCTCGTTTTGGGGTGGGATTGGGAGTTGCTCAAAACGAGCTGCTGTATCATAGGAGAGATAGCCGACTGCTCCTCCAAAGAACTTGGGGAGTCGATCTTGTGAGCGTGCTAGATGTGGTGGCGTCACCAGACGATAGTGTCCTATCTCCGCTTCTATCATCTGGAGTGGATCGTGGCAGGGGACCTGTTCGCTAGACGCGGTCTCACCTTGATTCAGGCCGCGCCGAAGTGTCATTGTATTGGTGATGCTGTCGAGTGTCATTACCAGATAGGGATCGATGCCTATGAAGGAATAGCGCGCGACATTTTCACCACCGGAGACGCTCTCAAGAAGAAAGCTATAGGACTTCTGCGCTGTCTTACAATAGGCAGAAACAGGTGTCTCCATGTCTGCCAGGATATCGCTATAGAGCGGAACGAGTGGCGTGCGTGTATCATTCGCTCCTGCTGTCATCCCCAGCGCTGCCCGCTCTTTTCCTAATTCCTCTGACTGCACTTGCTGTATTTCATCATATGTTGGGTAATACATACACTTGCCTCTGCTGCTGCTACTATCCATTCAATCAATAGGAATCTATTAGACAGGAGATGGAGTTCCACTCTCCTGTCTAGCGTAAACTGTTAGCCCAGACCAACAACCTCTTTTGCTCGCTGCACTGTACGCTCCGCGAGCGGACGTACATCGTCTGCACCTTGCTTTAACAGGCGTTCAAGTTCACCACGATCACTCAAGATCTCGTTGTAGCGCTGCTGAATCGGACGTAATGTGTCGACTAGCCGATCGATCAGGACCGCTTTAAAGTCGCCGTAGCCCTTGCCCTCAAACTCAGCCTCGATCTCTTCTTGTGATGCGCGGGTCAATGATTGATAGATGCCGAGTAGATTGGTAATGCCAGGACGTTCGTTATCAAACTTTACCAGGCGTAGCGAGTCGGTGGTAGCGCGTCCGATCTTTTTCTTAATGGTTTTGGGATCATCGAGCATAGTGATATAAGCACTGGGATTCGGATCGCTCTTACTCATCTTTTTGGTCGGATCTTCCAGGGACATGATGCGTGCACCGACATCACGAATTTGTGCCTGCGGAATCGTAAAAATCTGTTGATTATAGAGCGAGTTAAAGCGTTGTGCAAGATCGCGTGTCAGTTCGATATGTTGACGTTGGTCATCTCCGACCGGGACATAATGGGTCTGATAGAGCAGAATATCGCAGGCCATAAGCACAGGATAGCTATAGAGTCCGTTGCTGACCGAGTCTATACTATCGCCCGCCTTGGTCTTGAACTGTGTCATCCGATTTAACCAGCCCATAGGAGTAAAGCAATTTAAGATCCATTCAAGCTCGGTATGCTGGTGAACATGTGACTGGACAAAGAGCTTACAATGTTGTAGATCAAGTCCACTGGCCAGGTAGATTGCCGCCAGACGCCGCGTATTTTCGTGCAACTCTTTAGGATCGATGGGGAGCGTAATCGCATGCAGGTCGACAATACAGAAGACGTTTTCATATTGATCTTGCGTCTCAACCCAATTGCGAATAGCACCAAGATAGTTGCCAAGGTGAATATTACCGGTTGGTTGAATACCTGAAAAAGTTCGTTTCTTGACAGGCGGCTGCGTAGCTTGCTCCTTTGTTACCTCTGGTGTGCTCATTGTCATTGTGCTTCCTCCCATGTGTATTGTGTTTTGCATACGCCAGTGCTGTTTAATGTATACAATATAAACATATGAGCATTATATTGTGTGTTCGCTCATTTGCTTGCGTATATAAAGCAAATAAAAAACGCCCCTCATCCTGCCAAGGACGAGAAGCGTGAATTTGCTTTCGTGGTACCACCTTGATTTAGATGAGCCGGAACATGTAGTCTGCCTACTTGCTCAACAGTTCATCCCTTCTGCCGGATACGGTGTAACACTGCTCGTGACCACCTGCGTGTATGCACGAAACATGAGACACATAATATCCTGTCCTCAGTAACGGGGGACGTTCCGAAAGAGTCCTACTGACCCAAGAGTGATTTCTACTGTGTTTGTTTTACACTCGGGCGTTCGCTCTTTAGCTTCCAGGTCCATTCCATAGTCAGTTGGGATCGGCTTCCACCATTACCGACTCTCTGTTACCCACACAGGGCTATGTACTCTTCCTGATCATTGCTATAACTGTATTTTGTTGTTGTTGCCATAAGTATAAAGTGTGAATGTCTCCGCTGTCAAGTGCTCACGTCGTAACGTTTCTGAGACACACGCATCTACATAGCATTTTCACGGCTAAAAACGATGCATCAAAGCGCGAACGTTGTTGACATAGCGCCAGTTAAAGATGCCACGGTGAATGACGTTCCAACCGCCTTCGTTATAGGCACTGATAATCCTGAACATATTCCCATGGAAATTGTGCTTGAGGGTACGAAGATAGAGGGCACCCATCTCAATGTTGTCCTGAAGTTTGTAAGGATCGAAGTGTCGATGGAACATGCGATTCAGCCCCTGTGCTGTATAGGGCATGATCTGCATCGTACCGATACCGCCGTCTCTGGCGATCACGTGTTGCTGCCAACCGCTCTCTTGCCATGCGATAGCAAGCAGTAGGTTATATGGTAGCCCATTGTGCTTGGCGGCTTGTCTTAGTAACCGGACAACCTGTCTATGGGTTGAGGTGTCAAGTGCATTGTAGGCATACCAGCGTACGTGACCGTTACGCAAAACTCCACTATGACTGTAGTGACGATAGTGATGTCCAGCGACAACGTGGGGTATACAGAGCCTTTGTCCCGTAAAGATAATATTGGCGTTATGGATATGATTGATGCGCGCAATCATTACAGTATTCACTCGATAGTAGGAGGAGAGTGCGAGCAATGTATCGCCCTCTGTAACCTGATACCATCTACAGGCATACCCTTTGGGAATCGCAGTATCTGCAAAGGCTGTATTTTGTTGATGTGACACAATAAAAGAACCGAGTAACAGTATAACTATAAAGATCAGGAGCAGAGTTTGGCCTGCGCTGGCTCTGCGTGATGGAACGCGCTTCCAGTGCGCAGGATGAGAGAGCATGCTTGAAGTCGTTCGTATCTGCAATGCATTCGAAACATGTAAAAATGCTCTCTGTCGTGGTGAGTGCTCCATACTTTGCTTCTCCTTTCAACTCCACTATAGCGGCAGATTGAATAGTTGCATACGCATGTAAGGATTTCAAACCCTACTTATGGCTTATTTGTTGGTATACTTTGTATCTATAAGGTAGAGATCATTTCGCTGGTATTGCAGTTAAAAATGGAGCCATTCATTCGATCATTGTTCTACAGATATAGACTTACTGTGTTGAAAGGTGTTACACTGATAATAGATTGCTGCCCTGTACGATCAGGGCTGCACAACAGTAATCCAGCGCATTGCAATGCTTCCCTGTAACATTGGAATGTAGCACGGTTGTAGGTAAGCATGATAAAATGTATTGATAGAGAGTAGCGTAGGTATTCACTGTTTGTCCTCCCTTAGAAGCCCCTTATCTTCCCAGATGTAGATGCATGTAGCGATACATGTGTGGAACTGGTTAGCAGTCCAACTATATGGGTACTATTGAGTAGAAATGGAACATATAATGAGAACAGAAGAGGCTTTAAGTGCCACTGTCGAGGAATATTTAGAGACGATCTACAACATGACGATGGAGAATGTGGTTGTTATTGGTGCCCGTCTGGCAGATCGTTTTCAGGTATCGGCGCCGACTGTCACCGAGATGCTGAAACGTCTGGTACGCGATGGGTATATTGAGATGGACAATAAACGTCATGTTACGCTGACCAAGGCTGGTTTTGAGGCTGCTGAGGCGGTGTTACGTCGCCATCGTCTAACCGAACGTTTCCTGGCCGATATGCTGGGGATGCAGTGGCATGAGGTGCATGAAGAGGCTGAGCGGCTAGAGCATTTTATCTCTGGGGCGGTCGAAGCTCGTGTTATGACGAGTCTCAATCATCCTACGACGTGTCCCCATGGTAATCCTATTCCGGGTATGGTGCCTAGCGCCCGTACCTATCTAAAGGATAACAATGCGCTTCGTCTCTCGGAAGTCGCTAATGGCACGCGAGTTAAAGTCTTGCTTGTGTCAGAAGTGGTTGAGGACGAAGAGGCGTTGATTATGTATATGCATCAGAAAGGCCTTACTCCTGGCACCTCTATTATGATGCTTGCGCAGGCTACTGTGCCACAAGAATCGCAAGAATCTCGGGAGCCTCAGTCTGTGTCGGCCACTGAACCAACGGATTTACCACAGGAAGATGTCAAGCTACTCGTGGGCGATAACCAGCAGATTGTGTTTATCAGCCACGCTGCTGCACATAAGCTCTGGGTTGTTCCGGCTTAACCAATATCTATCGCTAGCAACACTATTCTGCCGTGTATACTGATGACAGTGGGTGCGTTTGTTGTACGTGCAAGTCGGTCTAACAGGATAAGTAGAGAGCGGTACGACCTAAATATCCTTTTTGATAGACTCACTGTCATATTTTTGTTATAGTTTGTTTAATTCGTAGTGGAAGAAAGGTGCGAGACTTTTTTGGAAGTGCTTTCTGGCGCTGGATCTTTGGAAAAACTTTTCGTGCGAATTAATGCGAATGAAAATGAAGGAACATATCTATGCCTGTTTGCCTATGAGCAGGTACTTTTTAACGCGGATTGGTTGATTCTATGAGTAATGTACATCATTCCTGGTCCCTTGCACACATATTTACGAGTATATCGCATAAAGATGAGATGCCAGATGCTATAACTCCTCCCTTTGCATCGTCGTCGCAGGATAGTGGAGATGCTATGCCTGATCGTGGTCGTATATGGTTCTGGCGAGATCGCCTCTTTGAACTCGGCCTGATTGTATCGATGACTCTATATTACTTAATTGGGAACCCGAATCTCAAGTATCCTCTTGGAAATCTGGCACTGTGGCATCCATGGCTGGCCTTGCCATTTTTGCTGATATTTGTTGTGCTGTGCTGGTTTCGCTTACCTGTTGCTATTGCTCTACTCCCACTGGCCTTGCCTTTTTATCTGGCACCCAAGGCTGTCTTTGGTAATGCTCATTTTAGCCCGGCAGAGATTGTGCTGTGGATCTGTCTGCTGGTTGCCTGTGCTCAATGGCTCGTTGCGCGTGTAAAGCGGGAGCCGTGGCGCTATCATCTCTCGCTGAAAGACCTGCGTGAGCGTGTTGGACCATTTCTTATCCCGATAGGGCTCTTTGTGCTGGCTGCGCTGATCTCTATCGTGGTTGCTAGTGATCGTAGCTCGGCGCAGCGTGCGTTTAGAGAAGAGGTATTGGATCCTTTACTCTATGTTGGATTGCTTCTCTACTGTCTGCGCACACGGCAGGATCTGACTCGTCTGCTCTATACCTTTTTCGCAACCGGTTTTGTGATTGCCTGTATAGCAGCTCTCAACTATCGCATGTTTGGTCAGACCGATGCAGTCTATGGCAGTCCGAATAGTACTGGCTTGCTGTTCGATTACACATTGCCAATCGGTCTGGCGCTGATCTTCTCTCGTATGAACTGGAAGGTGCGCCTCTTTGCGCTTGTACTCTGCCTTCCATTCTTCTATACGCTGCTGCATAGTGAGTCACGCGGTTCTGCGTGGTTCGCTTTTCCGGTCGTCTTTGTTGTTGTTGCCGTGTTAGCGGTACGCAATCGTAAGGTTCTGCTTATTGGCGGTGCAATCGTTGTGGCTCTAGCAGCGATCGGTTATGGTCTCTTTTTCGCTAAAGTGAATACGTTGGTGATGAATGATATCATCAATGGTCATAGCGATAAAAATAGCGTAAGTACATTACAGCGGCGTATCTACCTCTGGGAGAGCGCGGTTGCGATGATCCATGATAATCCTATCCTGGGCTATGGTATGGATAACTGGCTCTGTCATTATGCTGATCCACGTGTTGTTCCCTCTGCCGATCCCAATCCCTACGACCCCAACTCTGCCGAATATGCGTGGATGCGTTCCTGCCCGCGTGCCTCTCACTACTATATCGTTAGTGAAGTAAAAGGACAGACGACGCATATGTATGACGAGCCTGGACTTTCGCATCCACATAATATCTTCTTGCACGTCTGGGTCAGTATGGGCCTGCTTGGTCTGCTCTCTTTTGTGGCTGTGCTCGTCCTCTTCTTCTGGTTGTTTGGGACCCTACTTCGTGGCCTCTCACGACAGAAGATTAGCTATGCCGAACAGTTACGTTGGATGGTTATTGGCGTCGCTGTTGGTCTGATCGGTGGTTTGCTGCAAGGACAGCTTGATAGCGCGTTTCTGGAGCAGGATCTCTCGTTCTGTTTCTGGCTGCTCATTGGCACGCTCTTGCTGCTGCGCTCTGCTGCTGGCATACCATGGCGTCGTATGTTACATTCATACGCACCCCCCCAGGTTAGCGAGCGTATTGAGAGCGAGCAATAACGTAAGCTTTGAGATTTGTTCTGTAGTGGTATCTGGAGGGATCTCCTATGGTCCCTGGTCGCAACAAAAGTTCTATGCATATATGGCTGTCAGGGATGATCCATATATGCATATTGTGCGCTATATCTCATCCGATCAGTGACGTGAATCATAGCTCTCCTGCCCGCTGTCACTTACACTGTAGAGAGAGTAAAGCAGGAGAGCGCATATGTTTATGTTTTTTGGTATCTCACTAAATACAATAGTTATCTGGTTAGCATGTCACTTTATTGGTGATTTTGCTTTTCAAAGTACATGGATGAGCATTGAGAAGGGGAAAAGTTGGGAGGTTAATTTTTATCATGCTGCGACGTATACCGCTGTCTTTGTCCTATTCGCGCATACATCTTTATTAGCTACCGCACTACTCTTCATTTCGCACTGTATTATAGATCCGCTAAAAGCACGCTATAAAATCATCGCCCCTATCTGGCTGGATCAGCTTTTGCATGTACTCATGATCTTGCTCATTCTGTGGTTTCGGTTTTAGACAGCAAGAGAGCCGAGATTACTCACAATCTCGGTTCTCTTGCTTGCATTCGTAATTATCGATATGCATTGCGTGTTGTGTTTTTTGAGACTGTTATTCGGCTGCATTGGTGCCGGGATTAGTTTCTGTGTTTGGCGTTGTGCCAGCGGTACTGGTAGTGTTCGGCACTTCGTAGATGAGATCAGACAACTCTTTACGTGTGCGGCTCATGATATCGCGCAACTGCGCCAGTTTCTCTTGATCCTGGAACGACTTGCGTGTTGCAATAGTAAAGAGGCGAGCGACCTCCATTGCTTCGCTGCGCATAGCCTGGGCCTCTGGCTCATGCCACCAGCGTCGGCCGGCCTGAAAACCCCGCTCCCAGGGTGGAACGTCGTCGCCCTTTTGATGGCCACCATGACGTTCCTGACGCTCGCCCAGGAAGGCGCGACCTGCGTCGGTAATGCTGTAAATCTTCTTGCCCTCAAGTTCCTGTACAGTCACCAGACTACGATCTTCCAGTAGCTGTAGTGTTGGGTAGATGGTGCCAGCGCTCGGAGCATAAAAGCCACCGCTACGCTCTTCAAGAGCCTTCATCATCTCGTAGCCATGCATAGGGCGCTCTTGTAGCAACTCAAGCAAGGCAAACTTTACATCACCACGACCAAAGTAGCGTCGTCCGCCATCCTGGAAGGGACCCTCTGGTCCAAAGGGGCCGCCTGGTCCAAAGAAACCACGCCTGCCCATGAAAAATGGGCCGTGTAGGCCATGTCCGTGTCGACCATGCTCATGTCGGCCGTGCCACTCACCGCCCCACTCATTCTGCGGTTCACCTTCGTATCCAAATGCAAAACGGTTGTTAAACATCGTAGCAATCCTCCTTGTGGTATTACTAATAGGAAGCTTCATGGATAAATTTTAGCTCCACTACTTTATAGAAAGAGATAACGATATATCGTATTCTCGATATTTATAGTGTATCCGATATATCGTATTCTTGTCAATAGTAATTACGTTGAATTTGCGAATAGGTTTGATAATTGACCGTGATCTGCGAACCGCTCCTAATTTGGGCGATTTTTCGTAGTCACTGCGCTAACCTATAAATAAAGCGTCATCCGGTGGGCTACCAAGTATGAATTCGCCCACCGATGTCTCCTCGAGATAGTTGGTACCTGCTACTTGTGTGAAGTGGTCAGCGTCGCCCAATCCCAGGGCACACGCTGCCAGGTTCATTGCAGTCGCTACCAGGTACATTGTGGCAAACATAACGCCAACATTTTTCAGGATAAGGCTATATGCGATTCCTTGATACTTCCAGGCTACGCGCTGAAAACGCGCGGCCAGGGTAATTAATACTTGTGGAGGATCGGCTGCACCTGTCGACTGTTGGGCGTCGGTTAACAGGCGTACTGTATCTTTATTCATTTCATGGATCAGGGCAAGTCCATGCTGCATTGGATCGTACCAGTAGAAACCTGGCATGAGTCCTTCACATTGGTTGATTGTAAGGTAACATTCGATTTCATAGCTTGCACCCGCGCTGGGATATGGTCTTGTGGTAAATGCACCTGTCTCTTCAGTTGAATAGTGCTCTTTGACGCGTGCCGTTCGATAAAGAAACTCACCAATTTGCTCTAGCGTTATTGCGTTGGTTCCATGGGAACGAAGCGAAGTGCGTGCCTCCATCACATCCGTTAGACTGGGATCGGTGCGACGAATCCGCTCCATATCAGGTCTGGGTAAAGGGATCGTTACGGACCACTGACCTTGCTTTATCATCGGTTGAGGAGGAAGGTGATCCTGAAAACGATAGGTTCCTCCCAATATGTTATCGTGCCGTCCTTTCCTGCTGCGGCTGTGGAATAAGAGATCATGAAATTCCCACTGTAGTAATGTGTCGTCTTCATCTTCGCCCTCTGGATTTTCACTCGTTATAGGAAACGCGAAGTTGCCCATCACCAGGAGTGCCAGCACACTTGCCACATCATCTTCATCCGCTTCAGGTAGTGTCTGAATGAGTTCATGCGCTGTCATTGCTTTTCCCAGGTGGTAGATGATTGTTGCCGCAACAGTATGCTCGAGTCGTAGTCGTGCATGAGCGAGAGGAGATTCCATATAAGTGTATCCGTCCTCATAGCGCCGTGTATAGGCGAAACGCGATATCCTATATACCTGATCGTCCTGGATGTGTGCCCATTGATGCTTAAAGGATGGTGAGATTGGTATCAGTGTCGCTAAGGGTGTGCCCCTCTTTTCGTTACCTGCGCATACGCAAATCATCTGATGGCGTAGCAGACTGGATATATAGCAGTAGAAAGGAGCCAGTGCGTCTTCTCCCTGTGCTGCGATGATTGATTTGTTGAACCAGCGTACTGAGCAGGGTCTCTTTGTCAGTGCCATGAGTATCTGGCAGAGGGCCGGGCTCAGTTGCGAGATGGTCACCTGTAAGAGAGGGGAGGTCGCAGTAACTGCATTCTCGCATTGCGACATCTCTCTATGATCGAGTAAGCGATACGAGAGATGTGATGTCTTTATTATGATGTTCATGGTGATCTCCTCACGGCATGATTTTCTAGAAGAAAGGATGTGGATGTGGATTGATCTCGGCCTCTGTGAGAGGCTGACTGCGGTACCCCAGGCTGGCTGGAATCTGGCGCAGTCGTTCAAGATTGACACGACGATTATGTTGTCCAAATGTCATAGGCAGCATACCTGGCATAAGCACCTTGACACAACGTAACCTACAGGGTTCATGTTCTGGCGCTGTTTGATCGATTACAACAATATCTGTGCCGCGTGTAAGATAGCTGTTGATAAGAGATACGAGATCATCTCGCAGATCCATAGATTCGGATGGATGCTGATAGAAGCTGTTGAATGCTTCTTGGAAGGTGTATTGCTGCTCTCCATGATATAAAAAATGTAATCGCTCAAATGCCTCTGGAAGGTAATAGATCAGAGGATGATCCTCTAGTGTCTCGACGCAGCTTGCGTCGTCTAGCATTTTTAAAGCTTGTGCCCTACTCTGTTGATAATGCAGAGGTGGTATAGCCAGCGCCGCTGTAAGCTCGCGTAGTGCTCTCAGCAGCGCCTGCTCTGGATGTGGATGCGAACCGGCCATGAAATGCGCTTTGGGCATTCCCTCCCGCTGCTGCTCATCAATAGCTAAAAGACAGAGGCACGGTAATGCGTGATCCAGGCTTGCATTAAAAACATGGATAGTATAGCCAAAATGCTGCTCCAGACGTTCAATGAGCATGCGGATGGTTGGATCTGTGACTGAAAGAAGATCCAGGCGTGGTAGCTTGAGTTGTGCATACCACGTGAGCAAGAAGGCGTCGCGCTCTATGACTTCCATGATGCCATGAAAAATCGCTTCTTCCAGACAGTTTCCGAGTGCACAGCCATTCGAGATTTCGTAGACAAATGCTGGATTATCGTCGTTCGTGGGGATACCATAATAGGCGCAATGTTCTGGTACGAGTATTGGTGACTGGCGCTGGAAAGAATATCCCCAGACCCAGTTACAGATCAGGTCAGGATGATATGGTACCAGGTGATGGCAGTAATGATGTTGTTGGTAGCGCTCGTATTGCTCTGGGCTATGTAGCCCCAGAGTAGTAGGATCAAGCGCTGGTTGTGCTTCTTGCATAAGTTGCTGGTAGCTTGCCCATACCATGGCACGTTTTCCTCGAGGGCGTAAACCTGCATAGCGTTCAACCACTTCTAAGAGTGATACAATCATACTCTGTTGTGTGCGTAACGTGCAACCTGTACCTTGTGCTGTCTCATTTTCATAGTTCGATTCAGCATAGAGCTGAGACGAGGCTAGCGGCAGCACATTCCGCTGCTCTACGGTGAGAGCGTGCACTAATCCTGTCTGCTGATCAAGGTAGGTTGAGGTAAGCTCTTTTGTGTCGACTAAAGGCTTTCGGGTACGATACGTATAGACATCTGGTTTGGGGCATGATTGCAGGGTAATAACAGCCATTTCAGCGCTATCGTTGGCTAATTTTCCACAGGCGGGACAGGTAGAGAGAGGAAGGAAGGGATGCCAGTTACACTCTAAGGTTTCTAGTGAGATCGTGAGCAATGCACGTTGGGTCTTTAACTGATCCGGGTTTTGAAGGCAGGCGTTGATCTCCTCTGTGCCCAGTACGGTCAGCATGCCTGCGCTAAAAGGTGAAAGCCAGGGCTGAGAGATTTCCGTCGTGTATGGCGTGAAGAGATACTGACGGAGAAGTTCACATTCGGCATCAGAGGCGGTTGCTCCTAACTTGCGGAACTCGGCACAACTTGCGCAACCCTTTTCTCCTGGTACGATGCAAGGTCCAATGATGCCTTTGTCAAATTGTGTATAGATAGGGAGCAGGGCTACTGCTGCTTTGAGACAACGACAATTGATCTCCTGAAGTGTGCAAGGAGACCAGGTATCGCTGCATGATACCACTATACTGCAGGTGGCGAAGTGCTGGAGCGGACTCTCCATTGAAAGTGGGATGACTTGATACACGTTTTCGATAGAACGCTGCATGTGCTGATAGATAATCCCCTGACCAAGCAGTCCAATCGTGTGCTCTTTGTTTACATTCATGATAGTGTGATCCGTTTTGTATTGTTGTCCTGATCTGTACAGGTCAGGATGAGACGTACGATAGAGGGTAACACCTGTGCCAGAGCTGGATCATGGTCTAGCGGAAGCGCAAACACGCGCCAGCCGTTGGCTTGGAATTGTTGCAACAACCAATCCATCCGGGCTGACCATGTATCCGGTAGCGTGGTGTAACACGGTATATAGAGTTGTTTTCCACGAAGGTTCGCGGGGAGATCGAGTACCGGATCTGGAGCGTATTCTGGTTGTTGAAACTGTTCTGCCTGATAGCGCTGTAATGCTTGCTCAAGCCCTTGCTTAAGTGCCTCTTCTACATCATAGTGTGTAGTGTAGGCTATAACCTGCTCACCTGAACATATTGCGAACGTAGGTACATGCAATGCGCCAGTGATATCATAGGCGGTAACCCGGCAGCCTGCAGTGGTAAGTAGATGATAGAGATGCCTTCCTACTGATGTCGTGAGTGTTCTGGCAAGATCAACTTGCCTGTATGGATAGTGCGTCTGCATTACTTGTTCGATTGTGAAATAGTTACACCAGTCTAATAGTGCGTGACAGACTGCTTCCTCCCAACTCCAGCCTGAGGCAATCCCTTGCTCGTGCGCAGACGTTGAATTTTGTTCATCGGGAGCAGCAAAAGCATGTGCTGCTGGTAGGAGATGGGTCTGTTGCGTATGCATATCTAGTGCCCATGCCCACAACCCATCTACTATTTGTCGCGGCTTCATTCCTGGCAAAGAATTGATGCTAACAGTAGGTACGGTGTGTTGTTGTACGATCTCATATGGTAGCAAGCGTCGTTGATCTACCATTCTGCTCGCATAGCGTTCGCATGCTTTTTGGCAGACACGTAGCCTGGCGTTGTGCGCATCAATACTTGTGGCAATGACGGTGAGATGCTCATGCTGGTCCAGCACCGGCAAAGGATGAGAAACTGCTATTGCCTGCACTGCCAATGGCATCTGGACAAAATCAAGATCAGAGCGCTCTGCAAAGATCCCTGATTTACTATCAATACAGCGAGTCATCTGCTCAAGGAACGTATCTGTCTTGAGCGGTTCTTGTTGCTGTAATCGCTGGATGTGTTCAATGAATTGCGCTGCTGTGGGGATCAGAGGATGTTGACAGGCAGTACAGCAGGGATGAGGCAGGAATGTATGGCTCTCACTGAGGAAGGTTTTGAGGTCAATCTCAGTCACTTTGTCTCTATTTTCTGTATAGCCTGCCTGTGTGCAATACGTAAATAGCATAAAGGTAAGCCGATACGCGAGCATCGTAGCTGTTGGCATAGAGAGCGGCTGACGGTCATGATTTTCGTGATTGTCAACATCAACCAGGCTATTGCGTAGTGTATGCAGAACAGAGTCCTCTGCACGTTGTATGTGTTGTGATTGTAGACGCAACCACGCACACTCCCAACATCCTCCCTCGATCCTGGTATCAGGGCGTACCAATGGGCCAATCCAGGCATGATCATGAACGATGACGGCCTGAAGTAAGGTCCGTTGCTGTTCTACGCAGATCCTATTTAAGAGCCTGGCTTGTGCCAGCATCGACTGATCAGTGACATGAAGAACTGCATCATAGGCCTGGATTGTACTCTGTATGGCAGCCTCGTCGTCCCAGGGGAAGGTATTGAGCAATTGAACGGTTTGCTCGGGATCATAGGGGGAAAATAGTGCCTCTCTGCCTTGCTGTTGATGCAGGTCGAAGTCACTCGTTGGTGTGATTATCCCGTCTATATACCTCACCCCACATTGTAGACTTGCTTGTACAAGCGCAGTAAATGTGGGCCCTGAGCCAATGATGAGGAGGTGCTGGTTGCGAAATTGCTCAAAACGGTGTGCGGAAGAAGACTGAAAGGCTTCAATAAAGGTAATCGCAGAGGAATACGTTGCTAACTCTGTTGGATGGAGGGTATGCGGCTGTTGCTGGCTCACGTCTTGTAGAAAACGATGGGTTAACAACTTCTCTATGAGACGCGTGATCATCCTCTTTTTGTCTGTATCTAATCCCTCCGTTATCTCTTGTAGCGTAGTATTTCCCGTGAGATTAGGAACAAGGTGTTCTAACAGGAGATACAAGCTTTTCCCTTTAAGGACGAGGCCGCCGTGATTCCCACGGAGATAGACCCCATTGTATGTCTGGATGTAACACGTATCTGCGTTGATTTTGGGTTGCATGTATTGTGTCAACATATGTTTTTGTATTCCTGGTAGCAATGCTATATATACATCGGTATATCTGCACAGACGAAAACGCATGCTTTTCTGTTGGGGAAGCTATCCCACCTGTGCCATCGCCGTTAGCCAGTACTGCGCATGATAACTTCCCCGATTGGCTTCAAAGGGTCTTTCTGATCCTTTTATTGAAAACACAACCATTACAACGAATACTTATCTATGGTGCCTTCTACGGCGATGGCCGTCGCCGCCGCTGCACTGGCCGCCGCAGCCGCTGAAGCCGCCGCCGCCGAAGCCGCCGCCGCCGAAGCCGCCGCCGCCGAAGCCGCCGCCGCCGAAGCCGCCGCCGCCGCAGCTGCAGCCGCCGCAGCTGCCGCCGCCGCCGCCGCAGCCGCAGCCGCCCTGGCCGCCATGAACGCCACCGATTTCAAAAACTTCAACCTCATCCAAGTCTTCGTCGGCCAGATCGATAAACTCAACGAACTGTTCGGAGAGCTTTTTTTCTGGAGGTTGATCGTGACAATTGTCCATGCGTTATCTAATCCCTCCGTTATCTCTTGTAGCGTAGTATTTCCCGTGAGATTAGGAACAAGGTGTTCTAACGGGTATACAAGCTTTTCCCTTTAAGGACGAGGCCGCCGTGATTCCCACGGAGATAGACCCCATCGCATGTCTGGATGTAACACGTATCTGCGTTGATTTTGGGTTGCATGTATTGTGTCAACATATGTTTTTGTATTCCTGGTAGCAATGCTATATATATATCGGTATATCTGCACAGACGAAAACGTATGCTTTTCTGTTGGGGAAGCTATCCCACCTGTGCCATCGCCGTTAGCCAGTACTGCGCATGATAACTTCCCCGATCGGCTTCAAAGGGTCTTTCTGATCCTTTTATTGAAAACACGACCATTACAACGAATACTTATCTATGGGGTAGAACCACACTATCTGGTGGCAAGCTCAAAGAATTCTGCGAAAATGAGCTTGGACAAGGAGACCTTCACCACTTACTGTAGCACTACTCTCTATGGCGATGGTGCCTTCTACGGCGATGGTAACCGCCGCCGCCGCCGCCGCCACCGCTGGAACAGGCGCCGCCTCCGCTACCGCCGCCGTCACCGCCACCGCTGGAACAGGCGGAGCAGTTGGTACAGCCGGAGCAGTTGCAGCCGCTGGAGCAACTGGAGCAGTTGGCGGAGCAGCTGGCGGAGCAGTTGGAGCAGTTGCCCTGGCCGCCATGAACGCCACCGATTTCAAAAACTTCAACCTCATCCAAGTCTTCGTCGGCCAGATCGATAAACTCAACGAACTGTTCGGAGAGCTTTTTTTCTGGAGGTTGATCGTGACAATTGTCCATGCGTTGTTCTCCTTTCTGTTCTGTATCGTTATCCGCACCGGGCTTCATTGCCTCTAACAGTGGACTTTATAACAGCATACTTGCTATGATGCAGCATAATATAAAGAAGGAGAAAGAGAAAGCTCTGACAGTTATGCGCTATGTTTGAGATAATAATCTGAGTATGCGGATATATCGGGCATGAGTGCTAACTCAATAATATAAAAGGGGAGAATTTTTTCAACCTTCTGGTGGATCACCACCTCAAGTATTGAGTAGCTCTTGTTTTCTGGAGAAAATCATCCTGGTATTCTTGCCCTGTTGATTAATTAGAGATATTATTTAGCTGACCTTCATTCTAACTGGGGAAAGAAAAGTAAATGGCATCTCATAGTGATAATACAAAAGATACTGCAGATACTATGCTGGCCCAAAAACTTGCATTATATGCTGATATCTTGCGAGATTGTTCTGCTGCAGGATTACACTACGCTGACAATATCTACGATCAAGACAGATATAAGAGAATTCAGGATGTTGCTATAGAATTGCTTGCCCTTGCTACGACTAAACCTCTTGAGGAGCTTGAGCCATTGCGCGCAACCCTCTTCACACGCACAGCTCCTTTACCCAGTGGAGATGGAGCCGTGATTGATACGGCAGGACGAATATTACTCATCCGCCGATCTGATAATGCCTTGTGGGCCATGCCCGGCGGAGCACTGGAAGTAGGTGAAACATCTGCTCAAGGCGTAGTGCGCGAGGTGTTAGAAGAGACTGGTGTTGCATGTAATGCGATCGCGCTGGTAGGCGTCCATGATTCACGTTTTTGCGGCACTGTCTTCTTTCAACAACTCTATCATTTTACGTTTTTATGCCATCCTCTGCCCAATATCCAGCCGATAATTCCTCCTTCACATGCGCATGAGGTTCTGGAGATGCACTGGTTTCCTGAACATGCATTGCCCGACGACATCGATCCAGGTCATATTAGACGGATTCCTGAAGCATATCGTGTCTGGCATGGTGATCCTGAAGCCTACTTTGATCGTGTCGATGAAAAAAGCTCAACTCTTTGATAGCTGTTTTGCAGGGCAAGAATCAGATAGTTTGCTCCCTTTACCTGGTTTATACTATGGTCATGTAGTCAATATGTGAAGCGGGTGATTATTGTGTAAAGGAGGGTCTCTCTGATGGTGCGTATTCCGTTGGATGAAAAAGGCGTTACAACTGCTCTTGACGAGGAGCTCTATTGGCAGGCGGTGCTGGCTCGTGATAAGCAGGCTGATGGTCAGTTTGTCTTTGGCGTGCATTCGACTGGCATCTATTGTCGTCCATCGTGTCCAGCACGGCGTCCGCGACGTGAGAATGTTAGCTTCTTTCTGTCTGTAGAGGCGGCCGAGCATGCTGGCTTTCGTTCCTGCCGTAGATGTCTGCCTGCGCAAGAGGTGCCAGCTATACCCCAGGCGGAGGTAGTTGAACAGATCTGTAACTATATAGCTACTCATCTGGATGACTCTTTGCACCTGGCAGCTCTGAGTGAATACTTCCACCTGAGTCCTTCTTATTTGCAGCGTACGTTTAAGCGCGTCACCGGTGTATCACCACGTCAATACGCTGAGTCGTGCCGGTTGGAACAGTTTAAGCAGCGACTACATGATGGGGAGGCGGTGACCAGTGCGCTTTATAGCGCCGGTTACCAATCAAGTAGCCCGGTTTATGGACTTGCGCCGGCTCGGCTTGGTATGACTCCAGCTGTCTATCGTCAGGGTGGTAAGGGGATGCGTATTCAGTATGCGATTGCGCAGAGCGAGCCTGGTTATGTGCTGCTTGCAGCGACGAAACGTGGTATAGCGGCTGTGCGATTTGGGGAGACGGAACAGGCATTGCGCCTGGAATTAGAGCGTGAGTATCCGGCAGCAGAGATTGTAGCTGCTGAGCAGGAGATGTCACCCTGGATGGAACTCCTCTTCCAACTGTTACGTGGGCAAGCAAGTACGCAAGCTGTCTCCTTTGATGTGCAGGCGACCGTCTTTCAATGCAAGGTCTGGGAGGCACTGCGGGCGATCCCGAGTGGGGAGACTCGTTCATATTACGAGATCGCGTGTGTGGTTGGACAACCTGCGGCAACTCGAGCGGTAGCTCGTGCCTGTGCGGCAAATCCTATTGCTGTATTTATCCCGTGCCATCGTGTTGTGCGCAGCAATGGTGAGACTGGCGGTTACCGTTGGGGTATTGAGCGAAAAAAACAGCTGCTGGAATTAGAAGCACGTAAAGCCAGGGAAGTAGAATCATTTTCTTCTGAGTGTACATAGCGGGGGGATACTCCATTTTGCACTTGTGGTGCGATCATCATTGATCGTGAAAGCAGTTGTACTAGTTCATCCGTGCACTATTTGTCGGTGCTCATATATTCAGGAATTGTGCAAATACTCAATCTAGGAGTATGTTTTCAACGTATGCTCTAAAGGATTCTGAGGGTAGTTACGCTCGTTTCAGATGATTTGTTGCAAGCAATGCATAATAACTATGATTGACGAGTGTCCATAGCGCTTGAAAGAAAGCGGGATCACGTTGCTCCAGGTGACGTAGTAAACTTTGTTGTTTTTCACAGCTAGCCAGACAAAAGTCGCCGCCTGCCGAGAGATTAAGCTCTTTTAGCGCTGTGCGTAAGCGCTTTTCGCTTAACATTAACATGGTTTTGTGCCCTGCTCGTGGTCTGAGATAGTGAAGGAACTCATCAACTAACGCGAGACTTGAGGGCGGTGGAAAATCTTGATCTGCTGGAATTAACAGGTCAATAATCGCGTTCAATTGCGCCCTTTCTTCAATACTTAACTCAACCTTTTGTTGACGGGATAGTGTTGCGAGCCGCAGCATATCGCTCATTAAAACTCCTCTTTTGGGATTGGGGGATGTTTGCTCGTTGCTTCACCTAATATTATCATATATCAGGTGGATAATTCAACGGTTGAACAGGACTATTATGTTCCAGTTTTTTTCTATTAAACTCTACCATTTTTACGTCGAGCATCTCCGTGTCAGGAAAATGTAGGTAGAACCCTTTAAATATATCACCATCTCTTTAAGATGGGAAGAGCATATTTTGCTGTAATTCTTTAGATCTCTATGCTCATCGCAGTATAAAGGGAGTACTGCTGTGCTTGCTTGTGTTCACTGTTTTGGGGATAGCTGCTGTGATCACAGATTTTTTGCATGTCTTATCAGCTATTCTGATAGTCATAGATTATCAGAATAGTTGATAGGGGTGTCTCTGCTAGAAGACGAGGGTCTTGTTTTCGTAGATCAACACACGGTCAGCAATATGGAGGCGGACCGCTTCTGCAAGGACGCGGCGCTCGACGTCACTACCCTTGCGTACCAGGTCATCTGTAAGGTCGCGATGGTTGCAGTGGATAACATCCTGGGCAATGATCGGGCCTTCGTCTAGATTATTGGTAACGTAGTGTGCGGTCGCTCCGATGATTTTGACTCCCCGTTTAAAGGCTTGATTGTATGGACTGGCCCCTACAAAGGCAGGTAGGAAGCTATGGTGAATGTTAATGATGCGCTGCGGAAATGCTTCTACGAAGAAGGGTTCGAGGATTTGCATGTAGCGTGCCAGCACCAGGAAATCAACCTGATCGCCGATAAAATCAAGCATCCGCTGCTCATCTGCTGCACGTGTCGCTTTTTGAACAGGGAAGTAGTAGTAGGGAACATTATACATTTTTGCCAGCGGTTCCAGGTTTGGATGATTGCTTAGAATGAAAGGGATATCCATGGGAAGTTCGCCACTTTTCCAGCGCCATAAAAGATCGATCAGGCAATGATCATATTTTGAAACCAGAATTCCTGCGCGTTTTCGTTCGCGAGAGTAGCGCACGTTCCACTGCATTTGAAACTGTTCAGCAATCGGACGAAACTTATCTTTTAACTCAGAGGGCTGTAAACGAAAGCTCTCTTCTGCGAAGCTGAGGCGCATAAAGAAAATGCAGTCGGGTTGATTTGTTGAATATTGATCAGATTCAAGAATATTTCCGTTGTGTTCGAAGACAAAGCGCGAAACAGCAGCAACGATACCAGGTTGATCTGGGCATGATATGAGTAGTGTAATGGTATTTTTTTGAGCGCTCACGTAACCCTCCCACCAATAACAGACCGGCTTACATTTTTTGATGCCCTACATTATCTTTATGGTTAGCAGGTAGAGCTCCTATATACTAAGCTCTGTGTGCAAGCCCTGTCAATTCACAAAATTAAGGGTTGATGGTAGACTTAGCGCGAGCTAGTTAGAGATTTTAACATAGCCTGAGGGTGTTCTTGTACTGTTAGTCGTTGTATAATGCCCAGATGGTGTAGAGCACGGCGTTGTACTTGTGGTAGCTTGCTGCTGCTGTATAGACGCCGCTATACTACACGAGGTGATAAGCAGGATGCACAGCGAGCTGCGACACACTCGTGACATATGAGCATGTTTTTTAGTTTTTGATCGTAAATTATGCAGTAATTACGATGAAAACAATGAAGAGATTGTTCTGGTACAGGACAATAACCTCTCTAAGGGAGAGTATGAATGGAACAACTTGCTGTTACTACCAGGCCGTTACGCGTTGCCATTATTGGCTCTGGCCCTGCCGGACTGTTTGCTGCTGACGCACTATTGAAGAAACGTGATCTTGTATTATCTATTGATATTTTTAACCGTTTCCCGACTCCCTTTGGGTTGGTTCGTGACGGTGTTGCTCCCGATCATCAATCGATCAAGTCGGTGATCCGTGTTTTTGAGAAGACACTGGCGGATACACGTGTACGTTTCTTTGGCAATGTGACCTATGGCAAAGATATTCATCACGATGAATTGCGCAGTCTCTATGATCAGATTATTTTTGCCGTAGGTGCACAGGCAGACAGGCGCATGGGTATTCCTGGTGAAGATTTAGGTAATAGTCTGCCTGCGACTGCTTTTGTTGGTTGGTATAACGGTCATCCTGATTATCGCGATCTGCCAATTGATCTTTCGTGCGAGCGAGCAATTGTCGTTGGTAATGGGAATGTTGCGATGGACGTCGCTCGTATTCTCGTAATGGATCCCGAAGAGTTAGCGAAATCTGATATCACAGAGCATGCGCTGACGATGCTGCGTGGCAGCAAAGTGCGTGAGGTCGTAGTTCTGGGGCGGCGTGGTCCGTTGCAGGCGGCGTTCAAGACTCCGGAGATTAAAGAACTGGGCACGCTGAAAAATGTAGATGTCGTTGTCGATTCACGTGATATCGATCTTGATGAAGGGACATTGGAGGCTGCAAAGACGGATCGCGGCGCACAAACGAACCTTGAGTTCTTGCGTAACTACGCGGCCAATCAGGAATATACCTCTGAGCGTCGTATCGTGATGCGCTTCCTTGTGTCACCTGTAGAGGTTATCGGTCAGGATGGTCGTATCTCTGCTGTACGTATCGAAGAGAACAGGCTTGTCGAAGATAGCGATGGTGGTTTGCGTGCCAGGGGGACCGGCAGATATGAGACGCTTGAGGCTGGCTTGATCCTCCGTTCGGTGGGGTATCGTAGTGTACCGATCGAAGGTGTCCCCTTCAACGAGAAGAACTATACATTCAACAACGTGGCCGGGCGTTTAGTCCAGATTGAGAGTGGCGAGGTCGTGCCTGGTGAATATGTTGTAGGTTGGGCCAAGCGTGGCCCTAGCGGCCTCATTGGTAACAACAAGCCAGACTCCGTTGCGACCGTGAATGCCATGGTTGAAGATTTGCCACAACTTCAGGGGATCGATGATGAGAATCGTGATCCTGCTTTGATTGAGAAATTGCTGAATGAGCGCAGTCTTGCGTATGTCTCTTACAGGCACTGGCAGATTCTTGACAAATATGAGATCACTCGTGGTTCTAAATACGGTCGCCCACGTGTCAAACTGACGTCTGTTTCTGAGATGATGGCAATTATTCGCGAGGAGTTAGCGAAGACTTCACCCGCGATGGCAGAAGCCATGGAAGAAGTTGATGCAGAGAAGTAGATAGCGTCGCGTACAAGTACGCTGTGGTCTATGCGCACCAATACTATTGAGGCTGCTCCATGTGCCTGTCGTCTGGATAATCGTATCCTGCGCAGGGTCCATGGTGCAGTCTCTTCGTTATTTGTTCGTGTTTTTAAGCATACGAAAACCTCTATTTTAACGCTAGAGGTGTGAATATATTTTGTATTGCGAAACAGACCTGCTGCGGTATATAATTGAGAACTGTATTCTGCTTATCATTTTGTTTTGGTCATAGTATGAAGTGGTGGATGTAGTGTCAGGGTATGTGATGGGGATCTCTCCTGCTGACAGAGCATATGTTTACGATGGCGTGCAGGCAACTTTTTTTCAGTTGCTGTCTATCACATGAGCACTGAAGCCGCAATCTATCCCAGGAGTAGTATATATGTACATTATCCATGGTACCTGGATACCAGAAGAAGCACACGATTTTGTACAACGTGGAGCCTTTTATCTCTGGGTAGAGACAGACGAATCGGTTGCTGCTTCTAAAAATAAGAAAGCTGCTATTCATCCCAGGCATCTCATGGATACGAGCCTGAGTACGTTTCTGCTTGAAACATTCCAGGTGCCGTCCTCCATCTCTGGTGCTTCACAGGTGAATCTGGCTACCAAATACTTTTTGTTGCCGACTGCGGATAACCGGCCGGCACCTTCTTTTGAATTATTACGCTATGTAGAAGAGGTAGCGCCGACTTCGTTTGAGTTACAGCCCTGGCGGATCTCTTGCTATCAAGTGACAGATGTCATAGCCACATTGAATACCATCCATTTTATGGCACTACAAGGGGCTGAAGGTTTTCAACTGGGGGCGGATCTCATCTTCTGGCAACAGTACACCCAGCTATTTAAAAATATTATTGCCAGAGATCAGTACATCCCGGCATTTAAATATCAGGAGTTGGGGACGCTCAAAAGTAAAAGCAAGCGTGCTAAAGACGTTACCTCGTTTAAATTGTATCCGACCTGGGAGATCGTCTCTGACACCTATGAAACGCTGATCCAACAGTATAGTGCTGCCATGCCGTTGGTTTGTACCTCGGGACTCAATAGCCCTGATGATACTGGCTTGAACGATGAAGCATCTTTGTTGCGTCACTTTTCAGAGTCCTTGCTACATGATATTGTAACGAAGATACCTGTTCCCATGAAATTTGAGCAGCAGATCACAGATACAATACTCTATAACTGTATCTATCCTGATCGCATTAGTATGCCATCTACCTCGTCTAGTGAGGCTCTCGAAGATTACAAACACTGGCTTACCTGGCGTACAGACTTAATCCGAGGCTATACCAACGCGGCCTTTACACTCTGCTTGCGCCTGGATGAGGCTCCTTCGAATGATGTTGATAACTGGTCGTTGCGCTTTCTGGTTGCGGCCAGGCATGATCCTTCGCTTATATTGAGTCTGGAGGAATACTGGTCGGCTCCATTGCAAGCGCGTAGAGAGATGGCGCGACCGTATGGGCAGGACTTTGAGAAGAATCTCTTACTTGCATTAGGCTATGCAGCTCGAATTTATGCCAAGATATGGGACGGTCTGGCGACCGACGAACCGCAAGCCTGCCAGTTAACGCTTGAAGAGGCATTTACGTTCTTAAAGGAGAGCGCCTGGGTACTGAGCGATGCGGGCTATACTGTGGCGGTTCCGGCGTGGTGGACTCCCGCAGGTCGACGACGCACGAAGGTTCGCCTCAAGACATCACTACGTTCCTCTAAAAAGAAAGGGACAGCGGCATCTGCTTCAGGTCATCTTAACCTGAACACGCTCATCTCCTACGAGTATCAGTTATCGATCGGTGGACAGGCTGTAACAGAGGTGGAATGGCAGCAACTCGTCAATGCGAAGACGCCACTGGTACAGTTTCGTGGCGAGTGGATTGAACTGGACCGCGACAAGATGCAGCAGATGCTAGAGTTCTGGCAGACGCATCAGGGAGATGAGCCAGAGATCTCGCTACTCGATATGTTAAAGATCGGGACCGAGGCTGAGGATGATCTAGAGTGGGAGCATGACTTTAACTTACAGGATATGCTCTCTCACCTTAACAATAAGAATTCCCTCGCACCGATCAATGATCCATTAGCTCTTCATGGTACGTTGCGAGAATACCAGCGCCGTGGTGTGGCCTGGTTGCAGTATTTAGAGTCGCTAGGGCTCAATCCTTGTCTGGCTGATGATATGGGTCTGGGTAAAACGCTGGAGGTGATCGCGCATCTCCTCAAGGAACAGGAGGAAGAGCATGCTCTGCAACCAACGCTCATCATCGCGCCGACCTCCGTCATTGGTAACTGGGCACGAGAGATTGCGCGTTTTGCTCCGCAGCTACGTGTGCACGTGCATCAGGGAGGCACACGCATCAAAGACAAGGATCTCTTCGTTGAGACCTGCACAGAGCATAACATTGTACTTACCTCATTCGCGTTAGCTCGCCTGGATGAAAAGCTCTTACAGGGCATCAAGTGGCAGCGTGTCGTTATCGACGAGGCCCAGAATATCAAGAATCCACAGGCGGCTCAGACACGCGCTATTCTCAAGTTATCCGCGCCACATCGGATAGCCTTAACTGGTACGCCCGTTGAGAATCGTCTACGCGATCTCTGGTCGATCTTCAACTTTCTGAATCCAGGTTATCTCGGCAAAGAGGCACAGTTTCGCAAGTCCTTTGAATTACCAATCTACAAAAGCAATGATGCCGATACCTCTGCAACATTAAAACGCCTGGTCGAGCCCTTTATTCTGCGACGTGTCAAGACCGATAAAAGTATTATCGACGATCTGCCAGACAAGATTGAGCAGAAGATGTACTGTACACTCTCGCCAGAGCAAGCCTCGCTCTATGAAGCGGTCGTCAAAGATGTTGCGGCACAGCTTGAAGAGGCTGAAGGTATTCAGCGTAAGGGACTCATCCTCTCTACAATTCTGCGTTTGAAGCAGATCTGTAATCATCCCATGCAGTTCTTGCAGGATGGCAGTGCCTTCTCTGCTGAGCGTTCACACAAGCTCCAGCGGCTGGGTGAGATGATCGAAGAGGTGATTGACAGTGGTGAAAGTGCCCTGATCTTCACTCAATTTACTGAGATCGGAGATGCATTGTCGCGCTATCTTGAGCATAACCGGCACTACAATACCTACTATCTGCATGGTAGTACCAGCGTTGTCCGGCGTAACCAGATGGTGACGGATTTTCAGGATTCTGCTACTGAACCATCGCTTTTCATCCTTTCATTGCGGGCAGGTGGCGTAGGTTTAAACCTGACGAAAGCCAACCATGTCTTCCACTTTGATCGTTGGTGGAATCCCTCAGTGGAAGATCAGGCGACCGACCGTGCATTCCGTATCGGTCAGCGCAAGAACGTCTTTGTCCATAAGTTTATTGCGATGGGCACGATGGAAGAACGTATCGATGCGATGATCGAAGATAAGAAACGGCTCTCCTCACTTGTCGTTGGTAGTGACGAGTCCTGGCTGACCGAACTCGATAATGATACCTTTAAAGATCTGATCTCATTACGCCGTAGTGCGGTTGTAGAATAGAGAAGAAGAGAGGGAAGGAGAGTAAAAGATATGGGCCAATTCAGCCGTACCTGGTGGGGCAAGCGTTTTATCGATGCCCTTGAGGCGTTCACTGATCCAGGTCGCCTGGGACGTGGACGCTCATATGCGGTCAACGGGCGTATTCGTAGCTACACGATAGCAAATGGGAAGGTGACCGCCAAAGTTCGTGGTTCTGTGAACCCGTACTTTGGTGTGTACAAAGAGCCGCTGTATGATACTGAGATAACCATCACAGCCATAAAACCTGTTGATTGGACAAAGATCATCAGTAAGATCTCTATGCGTGCGGATCTGGTCACAAAACTGCTCATGAACGAGATGCCCGACGCTATAGAGGACGTCTTCATCTCGCTCGGGCTGTACCTGCTCCCGCATAGTCAGAGAGACTTTGAGACTGACTGTTCCTGTCCTGACTACTCAAATCCTTGCAAGCATATTGCTGGCGTATACTATCTGCTGGCCTCTGCCCTGGACAACGACCCCTTTATCATGTTCGAGTTGCGTGGACTCTCCCGAGAAAAACTGCATGCAGAACTGGCTCAATCGCCATTGGGCCAGATCCTTGCCTCTTCTCTCAATGCTGAGGAGATCTCACCCGAACCGACCGACACCTACTATACGCGATCAACGAGGGAGCCAATTGCCGAGACAGATGCAGTTACACATAAAGAGTTCTGGACTGGTAAGCAACGACTGCCAACTTCAATCCCTGCAGCCGCGCAGGCGAGCGTCCCGGCGCTTCTGATTAAAAAGCAAGGAGACTATCCTCCATTCTGGCACAAAGACAGCTCTTTTATTGGTACAATGGAAGAATTATATGATCGTGTGCGAACAAAGAGCAAGCAAATGAAGTAGACCACCATGGTGCCAGGTCAGCGCTCATCTCAACATGTCGAAGTGTGTTTTAACGTATTCATAGCAACTAAAAGGAAGCTTACATATGAGAACGATTACACTTGAAGAGCATTTTTTAGCTGATAGCTTTAAAGAAAAGATGAGTAGTATTGCTACCAATGCTGGTAAGGGGTCGAAAACAGTAGCTGCTAACGCATTGCAGGCAAAGTTGAGTGATCTTGGTGAGATGCGGTTAAAAGATATGGATGCAGGCGGGATCGATTTTCAGGTGATCTCTCATACCGCATCGAGCATCCTCCCCTCTTCTGCGGAGGAGAGCGTAAGGTTAGCTAGGGCTGCCAATGATCAATTAGCTAGAGCTATTAGCGCGCATCCTGATCGTTTCGCTGGTTTTGCGACCTTGCCGATGCTCGATCCAAAGGCTGCTGCTGCTGAGTTAGAGCGTGCGATACATTTACCAGGTTTCAAAGGTGTTATGATCAATGGCACAACGAATGGTCGTTTTCTAGATGATCCCTCCTTCCTCCCTATCTTTGAACGTGCGGTTGCCCTGGATGTACCGATCTACCTGCATCCTGCCGAGCCACCCGAAGTGGTGCGGAAGGCATACTATTCTGGCTTCGATGCGGGTGTAAACTATGCTCTGTCAGCAGCCGGTTGGGGCTGGCATTCAGAGGTCGGTATTCATGTGCTACGCCTGATTCTTTCTGGCTTATTCGATCGCTTACCAACCTTACAGATTATTATCGGGCATATGGGTGAGATGATCCCTTTTATGCTGGCACGGATCAACGATAGATTTATTGATGTTGCCAAAAACTTACAGCAGAGTGTTCCCGAATACTTCTTGCAAAATTTCTATATCACGACCAGCGGCTTCTTTACCAATCCACCCTTATTGCTTGCGCTCCAGATCATGGGTGCTGATCGCATCATGTTCTCAGTCGATTATCCCTACAGTACCAACGAGCAAGGCAGAGCGTTTCTAGATCATGTCTCCATCAGCCCGCAAGACAAAGAAAAGATCAGCCATCTGAACGCTGCGCGCGTACTCAAGTTGAAGGACGCGTAATTGGGTTCAACACGCTTACTACAGCAACTCGGGAACCAGTATGCTGAATTGCCCGTTTTAATCTCTTGATTTTTATTCTTACAGAGATACCCTTTAAGATTCTGGAAATGTGAACTTGTGGTCTTGCAAGCGCTTAATGAGGGCGGGACGGCGCAGGAGAGGCTGGACCCATGTGCTGAAACGCTCCTGGAAGGTCTGACTGCCTTGAAATTGACTCGCGGCTTCACGTAGCTCAACCAATACACGAACGGTTTCCTCATAGCCAGCGCCAGAACCACGTTTCACTGCCTGATCGACTTGCTGCCAGTAGCTATCCTGGTGATTGTGGATATCTTGCAGATGACGCTGACGAGCCATCTTCTTACGTTCCTGCTCCTCGCGTTCTTTTTTAGCTTTAGCTGCTTTGTATTCAACGTGCAGCGTGGTGTAGGGAATGCGTTCAGCCTCTGGTAACGTTGTGCTGGTCTCGTGCTGGCCCAGTTTGCGCAATTCTTTGACGAGCAAATGGCTCAAGCCCGGCTCATTGTGTGCTAACCGAATCAGAAAATCGTTGCAGCGATCTGCTGGTAGTAATTTGACCCAGGCCGCAAAATCATCATCAGCCGCTGGACCGGCCTTTTGGCTATGTTTAGCTGTGACGTCGAGCATTTCTTGTGGTAGCTGCAACAATTCTGCCAGCGCCTGCTGTGCCGCTGTCAGCTTGCCAAATGCAGGTGGCACTGGTGGCACAATCTCGTCTTCCTCCTCCTCCTCATATTGCTTGTACAGGTGGAGACTGGCTAGCCAGACGATGTATAGTGCCCGCAGATCGCCTTCCATTAATTCATCGCGAATGGTGATGAACGATCCCAGATCATAGTCATTCCATACGTCGGATGCTTCCATCTCACCAAAGTCAATGTCGAGGATATCATAATCCGCGTGTGGGGTAAGAGTGACGAACTCATCGACGTTGTATTCATCAGCGATTTCAGCTGGTAAGATCCCATGCGGAAAGCGAAATGCCAGTTGTGTCGTGCCCCAGTTGGCGCAGTAAAAGAAGCCATCGAAAAACCTGTGCAGCACTTTGATGGGGTCGTGCTTGAAATCACCCCAGTGGTACTCAATGAGGGCATGAGTGGAAGATGCTTCAATATGACTGGAAAGGGCATTGACCGCATCGAGTTGTTTGCTTGTCAGAGGTCGATCGATCGTCATAAATTCGTAACGCTGATATTCGCTCATCTCTACTATCCTTCATGCAATGCCAGGGCTATTATATAAAACACCCGATACACGCGAGTCATGTCATCCCATTCCTGAAATTTTACAGGTGAATGATGCTGAATGTAGTTTGATTATAGTTTGATTGTAACTCTGTGTAAAGGTTGGTCTCAGCTTTCATCGGTCTGTGGGAATAACTTACTATCACTAAAACATGTTTATTCTAGTGAATGCAACGATAAGTTATTTAACTAACTTATTCAGAAACCAACAAATGATGCAAAGTGAAGCCATGAGCGTCCATTTTAACGAGGGAGAATATCTACATGAATACGCAACAACTCGATGCTTTGTTCATCGGTTTTGGAAAGGGCGGTAAAACCTTAGCCGCTTTTCTGGCGCAGAAAGGCTGGGAGGTTGCTGTCGTTGAGCAGTCAACACAGATGTTCGGAATTTAGTTAGAAACTTGGAAATTGCTCCGAAGTTACGGTGGAATTTGTAACTTAACTCGTGGTTTTACAGATTCTAGGAAGCATAGTTTTGCAGAAAAACTTCATGCAGAATAGTATTGCCTTTTTACCTTACATTCTCATACGAGCTTGCCCTGGGATTGATGTAAGCTCAAACAAAAGGTTGCGGAACTTCTCGCAGTTATCTTTTAACCAATAGGTCGGCAAGAGCAGGCTGTGACCGGTTCTCTCGTGGTCGTTTTGTTGGCCAACCTCTTCTCATTATATTTGGGACTTTTAAGTAATCGCTGTATTTATGGATAAAGATGTATGGTATGTTTATGTGGTAAAATAATAGATAAGATCATTATTGTTTTTGTAGGCGAGTTATTATGTAAAATATAAGGGCAGTATGATGCTATGTTGATGCCTCCAAAACGTAGAAGAAGTAATTCTGCCTGGGTGCGAATTATCGTTCTTACGATTCTATCCGTGCTACTTTTGCTTTTAATTATCGTCACCATATTTATTGTCCTGGGAAATTTTAGTGTTTCTCCCTTTCAATGGGTTACTCACTTAAATACCGTGTTTATTTCGATTATTATCCCTGATTTAGGTGTCATTATTGCGTTAGGCCAGTGGTTACATTCCATGTCTTCTGAGAAGAAAGAGGAACAGAGCAAACTACAGGAGCAAAATGTTAAATCACCAATCTCCATTATTCCTGTAGCATTACTGAACACTCCTGGTACAACAGGAACACAAATTCCGGAGAATAAGATTGATATCACTATGAGCAATACTCCATATGAAGATGCAGAACAAGTGGATATGGGTGAAGCCCCGCACGTCGAACATTTCTATGGACGTGTGGACGAGCTTGCCACGTTAAAGCGTTGGATTGTGGACCAGCATTGTCGCTTAGTCTCTATCATCGGCATGGGTGGTATCGGTAAGACTAGCCTGGTTGCGAGATTGATCGATCAAGTGCAAGAGCAGCATGCATTTAGCACAGTTTACTGGCGTAGGCTACTCAACGCGCCCCCTTTTGAGTACGTCTTGCAGGATTGTCTGCAATTTTTGACGCGTGAACAACAGGTCACGATCCCTCAAGATATAGATGAGCAGATGCGACTGCTTGTGAAGCAATTGCAGAAAAGGCGCTGCCTCATCATTCTGGATAATGCTGAAGCAATCTTAAAAAGTGGTAGCAGTGCAGCAGAGTACAAGGATGGTTACGAGCAGTATGGCAAACTCATAACATTCCTTGGAGAGAGCAGACACCAGAGTTGTCTGCTGGTAACCAGTCGTGAGCAACTTAAAGAGATTAGCTGGCTGGAAGGTGAAGGGACTTCTGTCTACACTTACCGTTTGAGTGGGCTGAATGTAGACGATGCGCGGGTCATATTGCAGAGGAAGTCTATCTCAGGAGAGGAACACTCCTTGAAGGCTCTGGTAGAACGCTTAGCCGGGAATCCACAGATGCTTATGATTGCCTCACCAGCCATTCGTGAGAGTTATCGGGGAAATATATCTAAGTATCTTGCGGATCTTGGCGATGTTTCCTTGAATGACCATTCTGATTTGCGCAGGTTATTAGATAGCCACTTTGTACGATTAACGCCACTAGAACAACAGGTTATCTATTGGTTAGCGATAGAGCGTGAAGCGATATCTTTGCAAGCTTTACGCGATAATAGTGTCCAACCTGTGTCTAAAGGGAGAATATTGGAAGCCCTCGAAGCCTTACAACGTCGCTCGTTGATTGAACAGAGCATAGCTGGAAGTTTTACATTGCAACCGGCTATTATGGAAGTCGTCACGGATCGCTTTACTGAGCTTGTTGCCCAGGAAATTATTGCAGATGAACCAGAACTATTTGCCAGTCACGCTTTGCTCAAGGCCCAGGCAAAAGCATATGTCCGTGAGAGCCAATTCCAATTGATTCTCAATGTCATTGCGCAAAAGCTCTTTACAATGCCAGGGCGAAGAAAACTTGAAGAAAAGTTCCGGCAAAGACTTGTTGCGCTGCGCGAGCTGCCAGAACAGCCAAATGACTATGAAGCAGGAAATATTCTGAATTTGTTGGTTCAGACTGGTTATGATCTGCGGGGCTCTGATTTTTCGCATTTGGTAGTACGACAAGCATACCTGCAAGAAGTAGCTCTGTCTGAGGTTAATTTTTCCTATGCCAATCTGGCGACATCGGTATTTACAGACACCTTCGGAAGCATTCTTTCTGTGGCGTTGAGTCCACATGGAGACCTACTGGCAGCAGGAACGGCGACGGGTGAAATACGGTTTTGGCATGCCAAAACCGGTCTCCCATTGCAAACCCTTCGGGAACATACAGATGGGGTCAGGTCGGTGGCCTTCAGTCCCGATGGGAAGACCGTTGCCAGTGGTAGTGAAGACCAGACAGTGCGCTTGTGGGAGGCGAGCAGTGGAAAGTTGCTCAATACCCTGCAAGGTCATGCCAACACGGTCAGATCGGTAGCCTTCAGTCCCGATGGGAAGACCGTTGCTAGTGGGAGTGAAGACCAGACAGTGCGCTTGTGGGAGGTGAGTAGTGGAAAGTTGCTCACCACCCTGCAAGGTCATGCCAACGCGGTCACCTCGGTGGCCTTCAGTCCCGATGGGAAGACCGTTGCCAGTGGCAGTGATGATCATACGGTGCGTCTGTGGGAGGTGAGCAGTGGGAAGTTGCTCACCTCCCTGCAAGGTCACATCTACGCGGTCAACTCGGTGGCCTTCAGTCCCGATGGGAAGGCCGTTGCCAGCGGCAGTTATGATCAAACCATACTCCTGTGGGAAGTGAGCAGTGGGAAGTTACTCACCACGTTGCACGGTCATGCCAACGCGGTCAAATCGGTAGCCTTCAGTCCCGATGGGAAGACCATTGCCAGTGGTAGTGATGATCAGACGGTGCGTTTGTGGGAAGTGAGCAGTGGGAAGTTGATCACTACACTGTACGGTCACAGTCATTGGGTTTTGTCGGTGGCCTTCAGTCCTAATGGGAAGACCGTTGCCAGTGGTGGTCATGATCAAACCGTACGCCTGTGGGAGGTGAGCAGTGGTCAATGCCTCACCACCCTGCAAGGTCATGCCAACGCGGTTACCTCGGTGGCCTTTAGTCCTGATGGGAAGACCGTTGCCAGTGGTGGTCATGATCAAACCGTACGCCTGTGGGAGGTGAGCAGTGGTCAATGCCTCACCTCCCTGCAAGGTCACAGTCATTGGGTTAGATCGGCGGCCTTCAGTCTCGATGGAAAGACTGTTGCTAGTGGCAGTAATGATCGGACAGTACGCTTGTGGGAGGTGAGCAGTGGAAAGTTGCTCACCACCCTGCAAGGTCACATCTACGCGGTCAACTCGGTGGCCTTCAGTCCCGATGGGAAGACCGTTGCCAGCAGCAGTGATGATCGGACCGTACGCCTGTGGGAGGTGAGCAGTGGTCAATGTTTCACCTCGCTGCAAGGTCACGCCTACGCGGTCAAACCAGTGACCTTCAGTCCCGATGGGAAGACCGTTGCTAGTGGGAGCGAAGACCAGACAGTGCGTCTGTGGGAGGTGAGTAGTGGTCAATGCGTCACTACCCTGCAAGGTCATGCCAACACGGTCAGATCGGTAGCCTTCAGTCCCGATGGGAAGACCCTTGCTAGTGGGAGTGAAGACCAGACAGTGCGCTTGTGGGAGGTGAGTAGTGGGAAGTTGCTCACTACCCTGCAAGGTCATGCCAACGTGGTCACCTCGGTGGCCTTCAGTCCCGATGGGAAGACCGTTGCCAGTGGCAGTGATGATCAGACAGTGCGCTTATGGAAGGTGAGCAACAGAACGTCGCTTATTACCCTGCGAGGCCACAGCCATTGGGTTAAGTCGGTAGCCTTTAGTTCTGATGGGAGGACTCTTGCCAGCGGCAGTTATGACGGAACCATCAAACTCTGGGATAGACAGACTGGTAGGTGCCTGCATACATTGAGAAGCGACAGACCCTACGAACGCATGAATATTACGCAAGTGCAGGGATTGACAGAGACCCAAAAAGCCACACTCAGGTTGTTGGGCGCGATTGAAGAGGAAGGGCCCAAAAATGTATATTTATAGAAGTGTGATAGGTGTAGGGTGACCGTTCATAGAAAGGTATCTTTCATGATGGAAAATGAAAAAGCAGTCAAAAGGAATATAGAACAAATTAATCAGACGAGCGATGATACGGGATCAGCAATTTCGCGGCGTCAATTTTCTTTAGGTATATCTGGCATTGCACTTGCTGGAACCATTTTAGAGTTGTCAGACCATCATGTAGCTAACTCTCTGGCTGTTAAAACCACTGCACCGCAGAAATTGAAGCCACAGGTTCTCAATCAAGCTCAGTATGTGCTATCTGGCACGATTGGCAGTCTCTGGTCGCCAGATAGTCGACATATCGCAACATTCCAGGAGAATATGGTGACGCTTTATAATGCCAGCACTGGCACTCCTGAATTGAGCTATAGTAAGCATACTGATGAGATATTAACCGTCAAATGGTCGGCAGATAGTAAGTATCTGGCTTCGAGTGGTTTTGATCATATCGTGCATGTGTGGGATGCGGTGTCTGGTCAGGCAATGACGATGTATGAGGGGCATACCGATATTGTGAGGGATGTGGCCTGGTCTCCCAATCAGCATTATATCGCGTCTGCTGGCTATGATAAGACAATACAGGTGTGGGAGGCACTTACTGGTAAGATGGTGATAACCTGTTCTGGACATGCTGCCGAAATACAAACGCTGGCCTGGTCGCCGGATAGCAGGCATATTGCATCAACAGATTTACAGAATAAAACGATGATCTGGCGCGTGATTTAGCCTGTATTAAAAAGCAATATCATCAAGGTTTAGCTTTTGGGGTATGTCACATCGATGCGATTATCTTTAAATATGTATCACTTTGCCAGTTGTTTTGCGGATTTAAAATGGCTTCAATGTTAATTTGGTTCGATAGCTGTAGAATGCATAGTTTTGCAGAATCGTGGGATCATAGTTTTGCAGAAAGCTGGAGCTATCTGAACTTGAGTGAAGAAACGGCTAACTACGGTTTTGGGCTTTTATGTAGTTAGTCGTTTTGATTATGAGTACCACCAGGATTACCCGGTGGTAGATGAAGTTTGGCTCGTCGATGGACAGTACAGTTGGAAGGTGCTAGCGGTCGTGAACGGACCGGTTGTCATCGATTTGTCATATTGATATGCGATAATCAGAGAAGTTCGATCATCATTATAAAGAAGATAAGAAGAAGCTTTGCCATGCGTATCCTTGTTGTAGAAGATAATCATCGTCTCAATCATTCACTAACATCGAGCCTTATCCATGAAGGCTATAGTGTCGATAGTGCGTATGATGGGCAGGAGGGACAGGATCTGGCTGAATTAACTCCTTATGATCTTATTATCCTGGATATCTTACTACCCGGGAAAGATGGACTGGAGGTCTGCCGTGATCTGCGTCGCCGGCGCGTCCAAATCCCGATTCTATTGTTAACTGCGCGGGATAGCATCGATGACCGGGTCCAGGGCCTGGATTATGGAGCTGATGACTACCTGGTGAAGCCATTTGCCATGCGTGAATTATTGGCGCGCTTGCGTGCGCTATTACGTCGCCAGCATTCCTCCAGGCAGGGACAACTGGTGATGGGCAGCCTGGTGATTAATCCCATTACTCATACCACTGAGCGCGAAGAACAGCCAATTGATCTGACGCCTAAAGAGTTTGCGCTGCTCGAATACTTTATGTATCACCCGAACCAGGTGGTTACGCGCGAGATGATCGAGCAGCATATCTGGAATTATGATTTTGAATGTGAATCAAATGTGATTGATGTGTATATTCGCCGTCTGCGGCGGAAAATCGACAACCCGTTTGCAGTCAAATTGCTGACCACGGTGCGCGGCATTGGATATCGGTTGCAATCGCCACCAGAACAAGGGTGATTCATGAAGCAACGACAGGCACGGCATCATTTCCGCGTTTCCCTGGCCTCCAGCGTGAGAACACGCCTGACTTTCTGGTACCTGGCAGTGATGGCATTTATCATTATTGTCTATGGTGGTAGTCTTTATGCTTCTGAGACTTTTCTGAACGCCGACGTTGCTGAGAGCAGGCTGGAATCCCAATTATACCAGGATAGCCCGCAGTTTGCGGATGCTTATAAGCAGGCTTTGCTGGATCACCAGACGCTCACTGATCTCCATCTTACCGTATCATCGCAGGAGATGGTGCTCCTGCTAAGTCCGGAAGGGAGCATCCTGGACTTACGTGGTCCTCTGACAAGCAACTCAATCCAACAACTCCAGACGAAGGCTCAGCAGTACTCAGGGATCATCAATCTGGCGGTTTCCCAAAAGCAGCACCATGATTGGTGGGGATCCGGGAATACGTATCGTGTCCTGATCACCCCTGTACTGAATCAGAATGCACGGGTTGCTACTCTGCTGGTGGGATTACCACTCCAAGACACCATCCCTTTGTTTTCGATCTGGTTCTTTTGCGGTGCCGTTGCTCTCATCGTTGCAGCCATCGGAGGTTACTGGTTGGCGGGCAAAGCGCTGCGGCCTGTGAAAATGATTACCAGCGCAGCCAACGAGATCAGCGCGACCGATCTGCGCCGCCGCTTGCACTTGCAACGCAGCGACGAGTTTGGTCAACTGGCAGCTACTTTTGATCAAATGCTTTCGCGTCTGGAGGCTGCCTTCAAACGCCAGGCGCGGTTCACTGCTGACGCCAGCCATGAACTGCGCACCCCACTTACCATCATCGACCTGGAAGTTAATCGGGCTTTGACGCAGTGTGAGCGACCCGAAGACTACCGGCAAGTGTTGGAACAGATTCAGGCTGAAAATGCGCAGATGACGACGATTGTCAACAGTCTGCTCCTCCTGGCGCGGGCCGATACCGGACAGATAGCGCTGGACCTGCAAGAGGTTGATCTGAGCGATATTGCCCTGGCCAGCGTGGAACGCCTACTTCCGCTGGCTCGCCAGAACCAGATAACCCTGGCGACCGGCGATCTGCCGGAAGTGCTGGTCCGCGGCAATCCTCACTATCTGGGACAGATGCTGACCAATGTGATCGAGAATGGGATCAAATATAGCAGTGGAACCGGGAAACGCGTGCATGTGGAACTGGCTTGTGAACAGGAGCGCTGGGGTGTGATACATGTGCAGGATGACGGTCCTGGCATAGCTGAGGAACACCTGCCCTCATTGTTTGAGCGCTTCTATCGCGTAGATAAGGCGCGCTTGCGCAAGCAGAGAGGGCAGGAGGAGCCAGGAGGCACCGGGTTGGGCTTATCTATTGTGTATTGGATTGTCCAGGCCCACGGTGGCGAGATATACGTGGAGAGCAAAATTGGAACTGGCTCGCTTTTTATAATACGCCTGCCTCTGTTGACCAGTACAAAGGAAGGAGCGTTGATGACAAATCGATGACAAAAGAGACGAACACAATTCATGCCCCTGTCATCTTGTAACCTTATACTCTTGCTAAGACATTCCTACGATGTGTCGTAGATACAAACAGAAAGGGCTCCGGGAAAAGAGCAACGAAGGAGATTGCAGACGTATGAGATGCCTTCTAGACATTTTGGAAAAACAGAGGCAAACCCTGAGCCATTGCGTGAACATCTTTCACGAAGCTTTCTGTGATATATGTTGAAAGGAACACGCTCCTATGAGAGTTATTGGTGAACCATTGGTCAGCAATGGTCATACATTAGAAATGACGGCGGAGAGATTGGGCTGGCTTGAACCGAGCGCTGCGAGTCTCCCGATCGAGCAATTGCAGGAAACGTATCGCCTGCAGGGCTACCTCTGGCTGAAGGGGTTCTTTGAGAGGGACGTTATTTTGAACTTCCGCGACTATTTCTTTGAATCCATCTTTGCGCGTGGACCTCAAGCGTTTTTTGAGATCATCAGTTCGCAAGAGTACGAAAATTTCTGCACCATGCCCCGTCTCTGGACCTTCTATCAGGCGTTTCTCCAGGGAGAACCCTATCTGCATAAGCGCAAACTTCTCCGTTTCAACTCTCCTGGCGAGGACAACTGTACCGGCGGACACTACGACTTGATCTATTTGCGCTCCGGGACCGACAGACTTTGTACCAGTTGGATACCGCTGGGTGATATTCCGGTCGAAATGGGAGGGCTGATCTATCTTGAGCATTCAGACACAGTGGGACGCCAGATGGAGGCCGAGTTTCGCGTGAAGAACACCGACCTTCCTCCTGAAGAGCGCATCAGCGCATATAACCGCAACATGCGTGCAAATGGCTGGATCAGCACTGATCTTGTAGACATGGCCACTCGCTTCAATAGCCGCTGGCTGATAGCTGACTACGAGGCCGGAGATATGGTGATTCACAGTCCCTACATGATCCACGCCGCAACGTTGAACAAAGACCCTTTGTACAGGACAAGACTGTCTACTGACATTCGTTTCCAGCGAGTCGACGATAAGATTGACCAGCGCTGGGCCAAAGTCTGGTCCCTTGGCGACGATTTATAGAGGAGAAGGTCTTTGCTTCCACTGATTTATACCAACCCGCTGGCAGCCGGAATATTCCTGGCTGCTTGTCTGGTCTGGAACGTGCCGGAATGGATAGGTGCATTCAAGCAAACAGCCAGGGCGTCCAGAAAAGGAGCGGTAGCTCAGGATCGTGGTTCAATGGTCCTCCTGATTGGATTGCTCTGGTTTGGCGTTGCCTTAAATTTTTTGCTCGCCTGGCTGCTTCCGAGGGCAGCTTTCTCCTGGCAACGCACTGTCCTCTTTGGTATCGGGGTGAGCTTCATCCTGCTCGGCGTCACTTTGCGCTGGTACGCCATTCGGGTATTGGGCCGCTATTTTACCCGCGATGTTGCAGTGTCAGCCGATCAGAAAGTCGTGCAGGACGGTCCATATCGCTACATTCGCCATCCTGCCTACAGTGGCACATTCTTAACGATGCTGGGCGTAGGTCTCGCGCTCACCAACTGGGCCAGTCTGGTTGCCCTGCTCCTCTGCGTGTTTGCTGGTCATCTCTATCGGGTAAACATTGAAGAAGAGGCGCTCATCCAGACCATTGGCCAATCATATATTGAATACATACAACATACAAAGCGCTTCATTCCATGGGTGTTTTAGTAGAAAGCAGGCAGAAACAATGGCGCTTCTCTTGATTGTGCTCCTCCTCATTCTTTTCCTCTGGATAGCAGGCTTTCTTCTGATTACTGATTTTGCCGTTCCTCTGGAGAAAAAGAGGCGATTTCAGCGTGTGCTCGTTATTTTTCCTCATGCAGATGATGAAGCCATCAGTTGCGGAGGATTTCTTCATCGTATCTCACGAAGTGGCTGCAACGTAACGTTGCTGATTCTGACTAAAGGCGAAAGAGGAATCCCACATGCAAGACGTTATGGAAACTTTAAGGAGATTCGCGTAAAAGAAGCTCAGGAAGTGGCTGCAATCCTGGGAATCTCCAGGCTTATCCAGGAGGACTTTGGCGATGGGATATTGCGTGAGAAAAAGCAGGAACTGATGATGTGCATTACCGCGCTTATCGAGCAGGAACAACCTGACTTGCTTATAACCTACGACCTCGCCGGTTTTTATGGGCATGCAGATCATATTATGTGTTCCGAGATCATCACTGAACTGAAAAAGACCAGATTTCCAGCGGTGCCTTTATGGTATGTAACATTCCCCAAAAGGGTACTCACACGCATCAAACTTCCTGAAGATCTGGCCATAGACCCACGGTTTCAAGAAAAACAGGCTGCCCCTACTCATAAAATATTTATAGGGGCCAGCGTTTTTCCAAAGACCAAATCATGGTATACCTATAAGAGCCAGAGAACCGCACTGGCAAACGGTATCAGTAAATTTGTTCCCATATGGTTTCTCTGGTTTTTCCTTTCCATGGTACTTTTTGAATATTTTGCTGAGGTAAGGTAGGCATGTTAGAAAAAGGTAAAGCTTCACAGAGAACCTTGCGCTCCCTGGCTCCTGGTATGAAAATTGTTCGTTCCCGGGCGATACCGTTTGTCTCAGAAGTTCGGCTAAAGCAGGCGGCACAGCCCCTGACGGACGCCTGGCAGCATCTGACAATCGCAGAACGCCATTCCACTCTGCTTGGGATCAGTTTTCGCCCGCTACAGGCGGCAGCTCTGGGATTAGATGCGCGAGCGACCCTGCAAACATTGCTCCCCTATCCATTTCAGCTCATACGCCTGGGGGCCTACTGGAATCGCATGGAACCTGAACCTGGAGTATTTGCTACTGACGAGCTTGATTGGCAAATCGATGCTGCCGAACAGGCAGGAAAGCAGATTATATTGTGTGTTGGTCCGCTAAAAACCTTTAGCTATCCTGAGTTCTTTGTGCCAGCGCATCATCTGCGGCAGCCTTTCCCGGAGCATACCCTCATCAAACCGTCTGCTTACCCGTTACTGCTGACAGCCTCAATAGAATTCGTCACGCGTCTTGTGGATCGGTATAAACATCGTCAAAGCATAGTTGCGTGGCAACTGGAACATGAGGCTGTAGATCCACTTGGAGTAGAACATAGCTGGCGGTTAGCTGTGGCTTTTGTCGAGAAAGAAGTGGAAGCGCTCAGAAAAGTTGATCCTACAAGGCCGGTTATGCTAAACGGCTTTTTGCCGACCTCTTTGCCGGTATATTTCTCCCAATGGTGGCGGACACGCGATCAGGGTGATTCACTAGCAGTTGCGCAGCGTCTGGCAGATATTGTCGGAATCGATTACTACCCACGTCACGCGTTGATGTCTGTAGGGGCAAAAACACTCTATCTGGATGGAAGCACAAGCCTCTGGCAGCGGAGGAGGCAAAAACAATTGTTTGCCCTGGCCCGTGCTCATGGGCAAAAACTGATGGTTGCAGAGGGGCAGGCAGAGCCATGGGAGGCGGTGACAACCCCACCTAATCCAGATGGGCAAGGCATGTACAGTTGTTTACCGGAACAGATCATTACCAACTATAACACTTGCATGCGCTGGTCGGGATCTGAAGTTCCCCTGCATGCATACCTCTTTTGGGGGGCGGAGTATTGGATACTGCGCCAGCAATGCGCTGATTCAAGCTATATGCAGGCATTTACTCGCATCCTTGAAAATGCCTGATTTTTGGGAAGTGGTTTGCCTCTCTTGTCACGACTCTGCTATCCAGGGCAATTGCATCGCCATTCAGAAACGAATGAGGGGCAATTGCCCTGAAATACATACAGGTAAGCTTTAAGCAGGTAAATACGCGAATCATCGGGTGATAGGACGCCGCGTGCACAGTGTTACCCTGTTTGTTGTAGACTACAACAATTTTCCACCTATGCTCGCGCAGGCTTGAGCCAGGGCTTCCGCGTGTAACTCATTCTGATTGCTCAGACTGACTATCGATAAATTGCTACTCCTTGATAAAAGTAATTGATTGGTTGAGCTTGCTGCTCTTAAACGGCTCATTGAGTTCAACCAGAACTGGCGGACCTGTTCGCCGAGATGTGCGGAGCACGACAAGATTGCTTTTGGCGATTGCATAGTCAGGATCGATCTCAAGTGCGCGTTTCAAAGCCGCTTCGGCTTCATCGTAGCGTTCCTGCATCATCAAGCAGATTCCCAGGTTCCCCCAGGGCTGCGGTAAGCAATCTCCCATGGCAATTGATGCTTGAAATGCCTGCCCGGCTTCCTCCTTCTTCCCGCTCTCCATGAGGAGCAGGCCCTGCTGGAAAAGATTTTCTTGCTCGATCAGTTGATCCACCGTAAAGCCTGGCCCGCGCAATTTGATGGACTTTTCTGCGAGCTGACGACTGAACTGCAACGCTTCATCGAACTGCTCAGTCAGTTCACTTCTTGTGTTCAGTTCGATGGCCCGCTCAATGTCGCGTACCGCTTGACCAAAGCGCATGGTAAAGCGGCTTGCCATACTTCGGTTGTACCAGAGTTCGGCGTTCTTCGGTTCGAGAGTAAGCGCCTGGGTAAACGCGTCATAGCTTTGCGGGAAGTTCTGAAGCATGCCCTGGGCGGTTCCCAGTTGCGCCAGCACATCAGCGCGTTGCTGCGCATGCTGTGGGAGATACTTCAACAGGTGCTCGCAGGTAGTCATTGCCTCAGTGTAGTTTCCTTGAACGATCTGGTGCCCGATGAGGTTGAGCTGTTTGTCAACTGGCGAGACGTTGGTGATGATACGCTTTTTCTTTTTCGATGCATGTTTTTTTTTGGCCATTGTTCTTTCCCCTCACTTTCCCTGGTCACGCGCAGCGAATGCACACGGCTTCGGTGCCTCCATTAGATGCCTCTTTTGTCCTGGCCGCTTTCAGATCCCTTTTGCCTGGGACCTGTTTCTACTCCTGTACGAAGGTCCCGATCATGTTATACCTCGAATCTTATAAAGAGGCAACATCAGCCAGGAGGAGCACGGGCGATCGGCATAAAGCACCTGTCCTGAAAGCCAGAGAGATGGTATGGTATACAGAGTGAGGAATTGTCAGAAAGAAGAGGCAAAGCAGATGAGAGAAAAGCGAAAGAAGAATCATGGGCCGAGCGGCGGAGGCCGAAGAGTCGATCAAGTGGATAATCAGGCACTTGATCGACTACTGGGTAGAGGGTACTCGCACAAGCAAGCCATAGAAATGATCGGATCTGCCGTGGTAGAAGAGATCTGGACTATAATGCATGACCACAAACCGTTTGATCGAGCGCGTTTTGCCACATTACTCGAGCAGTTGGGCTAAAGTATCGGACAGCCTCAAGCCAAGGGGGATGGGGAAGATAAGGGACCTACCTGCCTGACCAGGGTGTCGGATACTCTGCAGGCTCGCAGAATCAAGGGTGCCCTCTGGGCCGCTAGCCTTATCTGCCGCACTCTGGCTGCGAGGAGCGCAGAATGCGGAGCATTCCTAGCTATACCCTGCGCTTGCTTGGACGATCACCTGCCCTGGTCTACGTGATTTGGATCGCGAATCCTGGCCAACTGTCCAATTGCAAATGATTGATGCTATGGTGCGTCTGAAGCAGGCGATTGCGCCCTATCTCCAATGCTGGCTCGAAGATGATTGAGTCCTTATCAACCCAATTGTCACAAATCAAGCCTCTCGATCTTTTAAACTGGATACTCTTCGTCAATTGTCCTCTGAAGGAGTTGTATTTATCGTATAACATGATTTTATCATTGATACATAGATATGATCATTTTATTGCTGCATTTCTTTCTATTGTGAAATTCAGAAGCACAAAAAGGCTTGCCAAAAAAGACCAGACCAGATACAGTATCAGTATCAGTAACACACGAAAACATAGCTCATCCTGCCTCGACAGGAAATTCAAGCAGAGTGGGAAGAAGTATGTCGAAACAATCAAAGCGAGCGAAACAACCAGGGTCTATGAAACAATTGCAACAAAGAACATCGATACCATCTCAAATGCACAAACCATTGGCGCATCGTGCTCAGTATGCCCAACAGCGGATGCTCATGGGTGACTTTGCAGGCTGCGTAAGTACCTGCGAACCACTACTCAACTCCTTGCCCAGCCGTTCAGAGCTGCGTCTTGAGGTACTCGCTTTGCTGGGATTGGCACACGGCATGCTGAAACATTACCAGCAAAGCTATGATGTTTTCAGCGAAGCGATCAGTATCGACCCCACTATGGCTGTGTTCTGGTATAATCATGGCCTGGCCTGTCACTATCTGGCACGCCTTGCTGAAGCTACGCGGGATTTTGAGCGTGCGGTTGAGCTCACAAAAAACGATACGAGCGAAATGGCTCGCAAATTTGCTATGCAGTTGAAGGAGAGCCGCCAGGAACTTCAAGAGGCCATGCAGGCACACGAAACGGATATTACATTCGAGCAATATCTGGAGAGGGAGGAGCGCTTCACACAGGCACTGCATCTGGTGAAACAAGAAAAATGGCAAGAGGCCGAACTGCTGTTCCGACAACTCACTGCAACGGAGAGCAGAGTACCGTCGTATTGGGGAAACCTGGGAGTCTGCCTGATCATGCAATTCCGTTACGATGAGGCGGAAGAAGTACTCAAGCACGCACTTGTCATGGATCCTGACTATCGCGCTGCATGCGATAACTTGAAGAAGTTGCCAGAAATTCGACGCTCAAAGAAACCTATCGGACATAAACTGATCAATCTGTCTCAGGAGGAGGATGTCAAACAATCTCTTGCCTTGTATGAAAAGGACGATGAGGGTGAACTCACCACCTGCACTGTTATTGAGAAGGTCGGACATGCTGTGACAAGCACCTGGAGACAACTTGGAGAACAACGCCCACGTTACGACTTCTTCCTGAACACGTACCAGGATACACGCTTTACCATCTGTCCACGTTGTCAGAGCAAGACGCGACTCCGCACATTCTCCCTGGTCGTGAATGTGAACCCCAGATACACTGTCATATTGGACATGCAATGCCGCTTCTGCAACTCCTGTGATCTGTTGATTGTTCACCAAGCTCAGCTAGAACAGCAGATCGCCATTGAATTTATGACCATCAACCCGGAGGCCATTGGCAACGACTATCAAGTAATAGGAACGCTTGATAGAGCAGAGTGGAACCAGGGCAAGCAAGACCCATTATCTGTTGAGCGAGTGATAGCGTATCTTCATGATTTCCATGAAGTTGTCTCGTTTGAGCGCGTGCCTGGGGAAAAGTAACGTCTGGAACGGTCGAAGGAACATTTGATACCTCGCCGTCTTGCTGGGCTATGTAAACGGTGGAGGCAATAGTGACAGACAACAGGGGCTGCTACTGACAACCCCTGAAAAACTTGCACATCCGTTGTTGGGTAGGGGGTATCTGCATATCTACAACTTTGCTTTCGCCAGTTCGTAGGTCGTACCATAGCGATCCTTCTTCGCTAGCTCCTTCAGTTGCAGTAAGGCTTTGTCAATCTCGCCTTCGTCCAACGCGATCTCGATCAAGGGTCTGGTGGTTTTCGACGCTACCAGGAAAGCAAGCAATGCTGGCCGAAGCGTTTGCCAGCAGCCAAGTTGTCTGGCAAGGTCACATAGCCTCTGGTAGTGTTTGAGCAAAGGCTGCGTACGGAACAACGTTTCGGTTACTTCCAATGTGGCAGTGTAGTTCTCCCTGGCCTGATAGTATGTTTGCAGCCATTCCAGGACGCGCACGACTGGTTTCTCTTTGCTGCGTGCTTTCGCCAGACGCTCGGCCACAGCATCCTGTTGGTGATGAATGAAGAGGTCAGCAAGTCCCAGGAATTGATCGTCATTATCTATCGACTGCGTTTCTCGTGCTGCCTCGTCAATATTCCCAAGCGTTAAGAGCCGATCAATCAGGTAGGAGATAAGTCCGGCCTCACGACAGATATGCAGATAAGCTTCATCCCCCAGAGTCTCTTTTTGCAGGTCCAGCAAGAACTTGCCATAGCTCTGGTAATGATCTCAGTGATGAGCACTTCATAGATCGTAAGTGCTGCGGCGTATTGCCGCTGCTTCACAAACCTATCAGCATTCGAGCTTTTTCTGTAGCGCTTTCATCACTCGTTCCTTCGCTCTTCGCGTATTTGCTCACGTACTGATTTCAACGCGCCGCTGGCTTCCCAACAAGCGGATAACCATAGTTGTTCTGAGCGGTTAATCATGAGATCTGGTATCTTCCCATCTACTACAGCATACGGATGTTCCCATCCTGCATCACCCATATAGAGTATGCCGCGTTCCTGCTCATAGTCATACAGGAAGACAGCCTGTTCACCATTCTGGTTCTCGAAGTAACTGCGATAAACGCCGGAGAAGGTTTGCTCATCAATGTGCGGCGGTATGCCACAAGCTTCTCCATGATGATTGGTGACTTGAAACAGTGGTTGGTTACTCATTAAATCCTCCAGTATCTTGCCTCACCTCATGAAAGAACTGAGCAGGAACGTATTCCTACTATCAGAGAGCAAAGTAGGGATCATCTTGGATTGTTTCTATGCACTCGTTCACCATCAAGTCCATGAGTTTTCCTGAGTGTGTCGATGACCAGCCAAAAAGCGTCGGCATCCATCCGTGTAGCCAGTAGGTGAACGAAATCCTCTTTCTTGAGACGATCAGTCATCACATTTCTCCTTACAAACCAGCTACGGTCAGTTCTTCCTTCAAAGTGGAGAGTCGACTATGCAGCTTGCGTAACGAGGCGATGTAGTTTGTCCACTGCTCAGGTTCATCCAACTTCTCGTACAGGGACCGAATTTTTACCAGGTACCGACATGCGACTTGATAGTTGCCTCGTCCACGCCCAGTGATGAGATGCTCAACGTGTTGCTGGTAGAGGTCTATCGAAGCGTGAGGATAATCCTCTTCTGTGCGTTCAGCGGCTTTCAGCGCGACGTCAGGAGTACGAGCATAGTCGTACTTCCATTGATACCCCTCATGGCCATGAGGCTTTGCCGCTTCTAGTAAATGGAGTGCTTGATTACTATCGCCTTCATCGAGTGCAATTTCTACCAGGGTAGAGGTGTTGTGCATGGTTTTCAGAAACGTATGGGTTGCTTGCCGCACCGCTTTCCAGGTTCCAAGTTGGATCGCGAGTTCGCGTATTTTCTGGTACTCCGCAAGCCATGGTCGCTTACGGAAAATGAGTTCGGCCATCTCAAGTGCTGCTGCAAGATGATTTTTCGCCAGGTGGTGGTTTTTCAGCCATTCTGCCGCAATGGTATGCCTTTCCTGCTGAGCCTTTTCATGCATCATACGTTCAATCGCGATGTCCTGCCCATACTGAACAAAGAGGTCTGCAAGCTTCACCACCTGCCAACCATCAACCTGGCTTGCATCCTGAACAGCTTCATCCACCCGACTCAGTTCCAGCAGTCGGGCGACGACCTCCTGGACACTTTTTGTCTCACGACCGATTCGCAGGAATTCCTCGTCGCTCAGTCTGTCTGCCTCCAAATCTAACAGCAGGCTACCATAGCGCTGCCGACGCCACTCGCTCTCCTGCTTGTTTTGCTGAAGTTCGGCAAGGGCAGTGTGAACCCATTGTGCAATCTGGTGTTTTTCTTCAGGCGTGGTAGATTGGAGGAATTCGGATGGAATATCTTCCGTCAGACCAAATCCACCATGATCGACATCAAAGCGGTAAATCGCAAAAATGGCTGTGAGAATCTGCTTGCGGAGTAGCGCATCATCTGGCTCGTTCTCCAGGCAGGCACCCAGACCCTCGACACACTCTTGCACGATGCGACCCAGGGCTCCATCCTCATCATGATAGGAAGAGTAATAGCTGAGAGTTTCTCTTGCCACCACTTCATAGATCGCTGCCGAGTTGGCATAGTCCCGTTGTTGAGCGAAGTGAACGGCAGTAGCAGTAATTGTAGAGAGATCAGATGAGATACCATAGACGGCATCCCACTCGCGGCTGGCATGTTGAAAAGCAGCATCGACCTGACGGCGATACTCATCGGTATCGACCGGCACACGTTTATGACCGGGCGGAGGTGGCATAGTGAGTTGCCATTCCACCTCTGGCTGTTTCTGGAGAAACTGCTTGATGAGTGTGAGTAACTGGGCTTTGCTCTGTCGCTCCAGGATGGTATCGATATCGTCCATCTGGGTAAACGCACCTGGCCGGATGTGCCAGGTGAGGAGCAATGCCGCAGCATGCTCACATGCGCGCTTCCCATCTATTGAAGTATCTCCTGAACAGGAGCAAAGAGTCGTCGTGATACTGGTATCGTCAAATGCGACCTGTACACGATACGGTTCGGGAAGCGAGCCGTAGCAATAGGCTTTGAGGGTCATGCCTTGCCGTACTGGACCAACAATGGCACCATTACGGACAGACCGCTGACCCTTCGAGAAGTTTTGCCTGCCGACAAAGCGATGGATATCGTGCTCAGTCAGTGCGAGGATGCTCTTCATTTCCGGGTTTCCTTTATATGAATCGGCCTCTGGAGCGACTTCTCAAAGATGAGTGCGGAATGCGGGTACCAGGTATCTTCCTACCTGATTTCCCTAACTATTCTACTACAACTAAACTGAGCTTGCCCCTTGTGCTGGCTACACAGGATATCCGTTCAAAAAAATCGGAGAGATCTGTGCCAAAACTATCGGTCTTCCCTCTTGCCTTGCCATCACAAAGAGATGCGTGTGCTAAAAAATTGAGAACCGGCAAGCCCTTGCTCAATGAACATGTAAGTAGTAACCTGGACAACCAGCACTCTTGTGGCAAAAAGTGTCTGTGGACGAGAATTCTACCAAAAATGGCTGCTCTCTACAAGTGGCAGGAGGGAACCTCAAAAAAACGAGTTGACGCCAGGCTTAGCTATTCTTGGCAGTTGCGACCAGGGAGCACTCGCGTGGTATGCTATGTGTGAGCAATGGAGGAAGATACGCGATGGAAAAAGCGCATGTATTGGTCAATGTCAGGGATATCAACCTGCTGTGTCAGCACTATAAAACCTCTGCCCAGATTGAAGGCATGACCAGGAGACGGAAGATCACGCGAGCTCGCAGGCGAAATGGCATCCTGGAAGTGAGAACGGCAGCGCGTGATGAATGGATACAGCCCGTCGTATGGATCGAGTGGATCAATGATCTGGGCGTTCCCATTCGGTATCTGGCCCAGGATATTCGATAAGAGAGGGCTCATGCTTTCTCATAGAAGAGCGAGGGAATAATGGCGAAGAAAGGCGGGAAGGACACACCACGGCTTGGCAAGCAGCCCCCGCGTTACCGTTTTTTTCTTAATCCGTATCAAGATGTGCGGTTTAGCACGTGTCCGCAATGCTCAAACAAAACCGGGCAGCGCAAACTGCCGCTGTTCATCCATATCGAGCCAAGGCAACCACTACTCTTGAATAAGACCTGCCGCTACTGTCCCCACTGTGATCTATTGATCGCTCACCAGAACGAGTTAGATGAGATCATTACGAGGGTGTTCACCGTTCTCAACCCAGAGGTCGTTGGCAATAAGTACCTGGTGGTTGGAACATTGGATCGAGCTGATTGGAAGCGTATCGATCAGCAGAAGCCTCCTATCCAGGATTCGATTGAGGCGCTGCACGACTTTCAAGAGGAGGTCATGTTCAAGCCAATGGGTGGATGGAGAAGATAGGGATCCAATCTTCCTGGCGAGTGTGTCGAATACTTATTGCATTCTGGCAAGATCAAATGTGTGTTGTTCCTGGTTGGCTAACACCATCTGCCGTGTAATTTAACCCACGGTTTTGCAGATGTGAGGAAGCATAGTTTTGCAGAAAAAATTCAGGAATGGCGAACTCCTATGCATAACTCACAAGAGATAGCTTCTAGAAGTGTACCTGACGATGATGAGGAGGAGCAGAAGAAGCTTATGAAGGGACAAGACGACTTGGAGTACGACTAGGGTGGCCAGGTATTCCGCTCTTTTTTTATGCCCTGCTATAGTCGACTAAGAGACGATAAAACGAGGTTACGGGTATTGTAAGACGAAAAGAGGAAATACTGGAAAGATCTGCTAAGATTCGTCAAGCTATACTAATGTTTCATAATCAGGGTATTTACCCTAGCTCTGGTCGAGTTACACATTACAATACATTGAGAATTCCATTGTAACTCCGAAAAAAGTAGGTACTTGTTTTACCCTTTATACTTGAGGTAGTCTTCTCGGAGGTCATCAGGAATCTGGCGATTCTCACTCAGCGCTCGGATGTTGAATTACTCTCCGTAGCCAGAAACCAGCTTCCCTTCTGATAATTGAAGCTAGTAAAACTTCTCTAGCACAATCTCTGTGGATGCAGTATACTGCATCTTAATGGATGGAAGAAATGAGGCCGCATGTGTGAAGGTACGTGATGTCCTCAAACGTATAGAAGCTGATGGATGGTATCTTGCGCGGATACGTGGAGATCATCGACATTATAAGCACTCGACAAAAAAAGGAATAGTAACGGTCTCTGGGCATCCTGCAAAGGACATGCCTGTTGGAACATTGCTCAGTGTCTTTAAGCAGGCTCAAATAGAGAAAGAGGATTGAAATGACAAGAGTCCTGGTCATTATCGAAAAAGGCGAAAACTCGTATGGCGCGTATTCTCCCGATGTACCCGGCTGCGTGGCCGTTGGAGATACGAGAGAAGAAGTGGAGCAACTCATGAAAGAAGCCCTACAAGAACATCTTCAGATGATGCATGAAGAAAATCTGCCTCTCCCTCAATCTCAGACTGAGGCGGAATATATGGACATACCGCTTTCAGCATAAACGAGGCTGGGGGTTCTGGATGTGTCAGAACCGAGAGCACAGAAGTTAACAAGAATGTGATAACAGTTTCGCTCCCCTTTCTTCTCTGTGTTAGGCCATCGCACCCACGGTCTTCAAGGCATCCAAGCGTTGACGGCACCCAGTGCGTTGTTCTGCCAAGGAAACGTGTTACTTTATCGTGGTCTGGACCCGAAAGAATTGGCATACATGTCACATATATAAAGTGGCAGAGGCGTATGGGAGTCGAACCCACCAGGGACCGCGCCGAGCGGCCCCCCAGCCGTTTTGAAGACGGTGAAACCCACCGGGGCCCCTACACCTCCATGTCACAGCGGCGTGCTGTTCTGCCGCTATTGTGCCACGCCATATATCGGCCTGTCAAGCCAATGTGCGTGAATGCAGCACTTTTTGTTGTTCACCGGACTTTGCATATCCAGGCGTGTGCCTGTTCCGCAGTCAATGGTGTCCCATCATCCATATAAAGAGCGACATCGGGATCAGAACCAACAGCGTAGAGGTCAGCTTCATCTGTATCTTCAAGTTGCCGTGAGAGCAGGCGCTCAGTCTCAGCGATAATTGTCGTAGCGGCACAACCTTATATATAACTTTATCTTCCCAGCGCACGAATATCATCAACAGTAACATGTGTCAGATCTGTAACCATGAGTTCGGCTGCACGCAGGCCTGGCAGGTCGCGTGTTCCTGCGACACTGATACACTTCATGTTGCCAGCATGTGCCGCCTCTACGCCGTGTACGGCGTCTTCAATGACTACACAATGTGTGGGATCGACTCCTAGCTCACGAGCGGCTTTCAGGAAGACGTCGGGGGCCGGTTTGCCATGGGGTACCGTCTCACCGGAGACGAGTGCGTTGAGGTATCTCTCCAGTCCCAATGCTTCGCTTACAACTTCGATATTTTTGACAGGTGCAGAGGAGGCCAGGGCTTGTTTGAAGCCAGCGTCACGCAGGGAGGTCAGAAGCTCAATCGCTCCGGGTAGGGCAGTGGCTTTTTCGCGAATGCTCTTGCGATAATAGAGCTCTTTAATCTCGCCAAACTCTTTAATCTGCTCCATGTCCATTGGTCCCCACAGCATGGGAATGATCTCATCATTACGCATACCAAAGGTCGCGTAAAATTGTTCGTCGGTGAAGGCTAGTTTCTTCTTATGAGCCAGATGATGCCAGGAGATACGATGATCTTCGCTACTATCAAGGATGACTCCATCCAGGTCCCAGATAATAGCCTGGATCGATGTTGTTGTTGCTGCAGCGTTCATGTGAAATAGTGCTCCTCTATATGTTTTTATCGGTTTTCTATTTTTTCTCTAGCGATGAAAATCTTCTTCCAAATTACTGAGACGTATGCCGTGAGAACGCGCTACCACAGGGGTTTTATGCCTGTAGCAGAACCACTCCATGGACGAGTCATAGTGAGCATGGTAGAATATGGTGCGAAGCAGATGCTTGGTGAAATATGCTCTATTCTGCCTTGTGGTCAACCATACTTGAGTAGCGTGTGGTCGTAGTGAGTGTCTCAATAACGCTCTGTTCACTCAATGTTATGACGTCGCTGCTCGCCACCTTTGACGGCATGACCTTATTTTTTCTTGTATTGATACTATCATATTCTTGTGTGTTGTATGAAGCGTAGGTTGTGTGGTAGCAGGGCCATGGAGGTGCACTTTTACAATATGCGCTATGGATATTGGAGGAACTCTCAGTGGTAAGTAATCGTACGTTCTTTAATGAAGAGATAGAGACCCTTCCAAAGGAGAAGTTACAGGCACTGCAATTGGAGCGTCTCCAGGCGGTGGTTGCACGTGCTTATAGTCAAAATCAATTTTATCGCAATCTCTATGATGAAGCTGGTGTGAAGCCATCAGATATACAATCGTTAGATGACATTAGAAAACTTCCCTTTTTAGAAAAGAAGACGGTTCGTGCGGCTTATCCGATGGGGATGGCTTTGAAGCCAGCTGGCAGTGAGGGTGGTGTGCTTCAGATGCATGCGACCAGTGGGACAACGGGCAAGAGCGTACCAGTTTTTGCGACCAAAAAAGATATTGAGCGCTGGGCCGATCTGAATGCTCGTGAACTCTGGATGATCGGTATGCGTCCAGGTGACGTACTGATGAACTGCTACGGCTATGGGATGCCCACGGGTGGTTTTGGCTTTCATTACGGGGCGATGGCGATGGATGTTATGGCTATCCCGATGGGCTCTGATGCGCGTCAGTATGAGCGTATGTTTGATTTTATTCGCGATTTTAATGTAACTGCTTTTTGTATGACACCTTCAGTTGGCCTCTATCTTGGCAATAAAGCGGCTGAGATGGGGATTGATTTTAAGGATACGAAGCTGAAGTATGGCCTCTTCGGCGCGGAACCATGGCCCTGGGAGACACGCCAGAAGATCGAGTCATTGCTGAATATCACTGCATTTGATGAGTTTGGGATGACCGAGTTCCTTGGCCCTGGTATGACCTGTGAGTGCGAGGAGCGCGATGGGATGCACGCCTGGGCAGATTCGTTTCTGGTTGAGTGTATCAATCCAGAGACCGGTGAGCCGGTTGCGGAGGGTCAGGATGGTGAACTGGTCTGGACGTGGTTGACCAGCGAAGGAACGGCGATGATCCGTTATCGAAGCCGTGATCTGTCTCGTGTCTGGTGGGATGAGCGTTGCTCTTGTGGTCGTACGCATCCTAAGATCGGTGCAATTAAAGGTCGTTCGGATGATGCCGTCTCTATTCGTGGTTTGATCGTCTTCCCCAGCCAGATCGAGTCAGCGCTCGTGCAATTCCCTGAGACCGCTGCAAATTTCCGTATTATCGTCGACCGCAAAAACGACCTGGATACGTTTGATCTAAAGGTGGAGATCAAGGATGCGACACTGTTGGAAGATGCCGAGCAAGCCAGCGGCCTGCAAAAGCGTATGGCCGCTGCGGTCAAGTCGGTGACCGGTAATACTCCCAAAGTTGAGCTGTTACCCGCTGATAGTCTGCCGCGTGCAACTGGCGGTGAATCAAAAACTGCCAGCGCGCGTGTTGAAGATCGCCGCAAAAAATAGCGTGAACGCTTGAACGTTCGATTACTCATAAGCTCATATCGTTTTGTATTGCCATAAGATGAAACTTGCTCGGTAGCTGTGTAAAATGTAGGCAACGCGCGGGTGAGAACTCTTAAGAGAGGGCAAGAGAAGCCAATCGGTGGTTTCTTTTGCCCTATACGCGTGCGCGATTGCGTACTTGCTATCAGCAACTGATACTGTTATAATACCGTCCATCTTAGAATAAGGGCGAGTAGGTAAGCGCAATCCCATATGCTACGACACAAGCTATTGATGCTCGAAGAGAGGCACTGATGATGACCACCACAGTAACAAGCATTCCCCAGGGAAAGTATCATATTTGGACAGTCGGCTGTCAGATGAATCTGGCCGACTCTCAGCGTATCCAGTCAATGCTTGATGAATTAGGATGGGAAGAGGCCAGCATGGATCAGGCGAACCTGGTGGTACTCAATACCTGTAGTGTGCGCCAGGCTCCTGAAGACAAGGCTCATAATCTGTTAGCGAATTTGCGACGTGCGAAAGCGCAACGTAGTGATTTATTGGTGGCATTGATGGGCTGTATGATTGGTAATCAAAAGACCATTGATGCGTTGAGCAAACGTTATCCACATATCGATCTCTATCTGAAGGTTGAGCACGCTGATATTTTGCCGCGTTTCCTTGAGGAACGTTGGACTCCTATCTCGGGTGCCGGCTATCTCGACATCGACTTCAGACCCGAACTGGACCCCTATGCGTCTGCTGCCATGACTGGCAATGGAGATCTTGCGACAGAGGAGGCGTGCCCGGCTCCTGTCTCTACTACACAACCAACGCCATTGACCGTACCTACGTTTGCAACCTCGCTGTCGCGTCAGGGGAAAGCGAATGTCTTGCCGATGGCGATTACTCCTAAACCGGGTGAGCGCATTGCTCACTATCCTACCAGGATTGAGCCTGCAAAGGCGAGTCCATTAGCCTGGTTACCGATTGTGCTGGGATGTAATAAGGTCTGTACGTACTGTATTGTTCCCTACCGTCGTGGTCGTGAGCGTAGCCGTCCTCTGGATGAACTGATGCTAGAGGCTCGCTCGCTGGTAGAGAAGGGTGCAAAAGAGTTGACGTTATTGGGGCAGACGGTTGAGGCGTATGGACTGGATTTGCCAGAGAAGCCTGATCTTGCCGATCTGATGACTCAGCTCAGTACTATCGATGGTTTAGCGCGTATTCGTTTTATGACCTCGTATCCCCGCCATATGACGGATAGTATGTTTGAGCGTATGGCGCATCTACCAAAGGTCTGTGAGCATCTGAATATCCCTGTACAGTCTGGCGATGATGCGATGTTGAAGAGGATGAAGCGTGGCTATACTCTGGATGAATATGTAGAGCGTATTGAACGTGTACGCGAATTATGGCCGACTATTACATTGTCAACCGATATTATCGTTGGTTTTTGTGGTGAGACAGAAGAAGAGTTCCAGCACACACTTGATCTTCTGGAGAAGATTCGTTTTGATGTAGTGCATGTAGCTGCTTACTCTGTGCGTCCTGGCACCGTTGCTTCGCGCTGGGATGATGACATTCCTCTGGCAGAGAAGAAGCGCCGTCTCCATGCGCTAGAAGATGTGCAAGCTAAGATTGCTCTGGAGATCAACCAGAGTTATGTTGGTCGTGTTGAAGAGGTAATGGTTGAGGATACCAACTATATGCATGGCATCAAGCAGTTTAAAGGACACAATCGGGCGAATAAATGGATCTTCTTCCCAGCCCCGGAGACTGCGCAAGACGTCCAGGCAGGTGATATGTTTCAGGTGCGTATTGAGAGAGCGACGGCCTGGTCTCTACAGGGTTGCGCCGTTAGGATATAATATGCAAGCTAGAAGCTAGAATGAACGAAATTCCACGTAGGTGGAGGAGGTTTTGATGACGCAAGCACTCACGGGCGAGGAGAAAGCCCGTTTAAAAAAGCAGTGGACAGATCTTGCTGTGAAGCTGGCGCAAGAAGGACAATGGGAAGAAGCTGTCAATACCAACAAAAACATTGTAAATATCTTTCCCCAGGAGCCGGATGCCTATAATCGTCTTGGTAAAGCGTATAGCGAATTAGGCTACTATGCTGAGGCGCGACAGGCCTATACGTTAACCATGAAGTATAGCCCCAACAATAGCATTGCCAGGAAGAATCTCGATCGGCTGCAGACATTGCCTGATAGGGCTCCGACTGCGGCTCCTATGGGTGCCGGGCATCGGATTGATCCCCGACTCTTCATCGAGGAGACAGGCAAGACCGGTGTAACAACGCTGATCAACCTTGCTCCTGCCTCCGTACTCTCGCGTGTGAGCCGTGGTGACCGGGTAAATCTGGTGCGCGATGGACATCGTTTGCAGGCCTGCACCGCCGGTGGCGAGGTCATTGGGCAGGTTGAGCCGCGTCTGGCCGCTCGCTTGATCGATTTTATTAGCCGTGGCAATCAGTATGCCGCCGGTATTCTGGCGATTGACTCCAGCGTAGTGCGCTTGAATATGCGCGAAGAGTATCAGTCCCCGGATACATACGGAGAGGTGAGCTTCCCATCCCAGGGTGCTAACGAGACTATCCGCGCTTACATCAAAGATTCAATGTTGCGCCATGATCGTGAGGATGACGACGACCTGGGGACAGATGATGAGTACTATGATGGTGGTGATGACGGCGACGATATGAGCGAGTTTGACTTTGAAAATACTGACGGGAATAATACAGAAGAGTAATCGTGACGATGCTCGTGTATTATGTAAGGATGACCTTTACTCTACTATATACCGGAAGTAACTTGAAGGAGTATAATAGGTGCTAGATATTCCTCATCTATGCAGGGTATTTGGTGAGTAAGGACTTCGCCGTAGATCTTGTTACAACATTGATAAGAAAATTGGTATAAAGCGTGAGTGTTATGAGCGGTCAATCTCAATCATCCGCCTCCGTACGGAATATTTTGACGCTGCTCGCCTCACGGGACGCACAGTTAGTGGCTGGAGGGGGAGGCCTGGAGCGTCGAGTCACGTGGGCGTGCCGCATGCGTGCGCGTCTTCCTGCCTTCGAAAGCATTCAGGGCGGCGAGTTAGCGTTGCTAAATCTGTCGCGGTTAAGTCAATTAAACGAAACCCTTCCCCACTTGCTGAACGTGTTGCACCAGGCAGGTGTCTCTGTTGTTGGTGTAGCCGCTCCATCAATACATGCATTGGGGAGCGAGGCAATCGAGTTTGCCGACCAGATGAACCTGCCTTTGCTACTCCTCCCCAACAATGCACTCCTTGAAGAAGTTATGCGTGAGGTCATCACTTTTGTGGTGAGCTTTCGTGGCGAGACCGAGCGTAAAGCGGCAGAGATTGCTAACCAATTGATGCAATTGAGCCTTCAGGGTGCGGGCATTCAAGGTGTCTGTGAGCACCTTGCCAACAGCCGTGGTAAGTGGGTTGTTGTGCAGGATGCAGATCAACATGTGCGTTTGCAGGTTGCGCCTGCCCATTTTCCGCCTCTGCACCTACCATCTCCGTTTACTGATGAGCAGTTGCGTCTGCAGGGGCTTGCTCGTGTTGCGGAACCAATCCCCAGTAGCCGTCATGAAATCGTTGGTCATCTCTCGTTGATCGGTAATGAGAGCGATTTTGATTACCTGGAACGTATTGTCCTGAATCAGGTTACGCCAATTATTGCAATCGAATTCGCACGCGAACGTGATCGTAGTGAGGTCGAGAATCGCTACCAGGTAGAGGCATTTACCGATGTCTTGCAGGGACACTATCAGCAGCCTGATGAGATGATGGCCCGTGCGCGTCTGCTCGGTTACGATCTCACCACCTCACAGATTGTCGTGATCTTTGAGATCTCGCCCGATGAGCGCGATTTCCCTTCGAGTAGCAATGCACAATGGGGCAAACGTATTCGTGATGAGCTTATGCGTGAGTGGCCTGGCTCCTGGGTGTTGACTGAGACTCGTCGCATCACTGCAATATTGCCGTTGCCAGCTTTCGATGAGAACCTTGAAGTTGAACGTGAGTACGAGAATACGTGGTATACACGCCTTGAACGTATGATGAACCGCATCTCTTCGTATCGCAGCAACGGTTCACGTCCTCCTCAGTATTCATGTGGCATGGGGCGTATCGCCAGTTCATTGGCGTATATTACGCAGGCTCACCGCGAGGCATTACAGGCTCTTGAGATTGGACGGCGGCTCTTTGGTGAGGGGAAACTGCATTCTTTTTCACGATTAGGTATCTACCGCCTGCTCTTCCACCTCAATGGTCATAGTGAGCTTGATGATTTCTATATCGAGACGCTGGAACCCTTGCTCGCTCATGATAGTACCTATATCGAGACACTTGAGGGCTTCTTCCGCTGTAATGGCAACTTGAGCGAGATGGCTCGCACTATGCACTTCCATCGTAACTCGCTCCTCTATCGTTTGAACCGCATCGAGTCACTACTTGGGCGCTCGCTAGAGGACCCAGAATTGCGCCTCTCCTTACAGATCGCGCTCAAGATTCACCATTTAAAGAACCATTAGCTGCTGTAAAGGGATAATAGATAGCTCGCTGTCCTGCTATACACTCTCTTGTACTAATGAGAGATGACTTTGCCTCCTGCTGCCTTCAATAAGCGATCTCTTACTGCCAATCCCAGTCCCTGTTGTGAGAAAGTACGACAGAGGATAACCTGTACGCCTGCCTCTTCCAGTGTGCGTAACCCTGCAAAGAGTCGGGTTGCTACCTGTGCATTTGTTTTACCCAGAAGATAGAGTTCGGCACCGCTCTCTTGAAATGTAGGGAGATCTTCATCAGCCAGTAAGAGACCAACGCGTTCACCCTGTTGTTGGCGTTGTACGATCTCTCGCTGCATCAACGCGCGCATCTCTTCGACGTTGCCTTCGACAAGATAGGTAGGAATGTGCGGCGAATAATGAATAAGCATCTGCCCTGGTGCTGCTAGCTCCTGCTTTTCCTGTTCACCCGTCTGGTTATTTCTTGCTTCAGGTGATTGCACCTGTGGTAGCACACTTTGTAGGGCCTCCAGGCTAATACCACCAGGGCGTAGAATAGTTGGAATCTCGCTACACAGGTTCAGAACAGTTGATTCTACACCTACTGAGCAAGGACCACCATCCAGGATTAAAGGTACTCGTCCGTTGAGATCAGCATAGGCATGCTGGGCGGTTGTTGGACTGACATGCATAAAACGGTTGGCACTAGGGGCAGCGATCGGGAGTGCTGCGGCGCGTAGCAAGGCACGGGCGACTGGATGTGATGGCATGCGAATCGCTACATTGGGGAGACCTGCCGTAACCAGTCCTGGAATGTTCTGGTTGGCTGGTAGGATTATTGTGAGTGGTCCGGGCCAGAATGTATGAGCCAGGCGCAGTGCGTTCTCTGGTACATGCGTGACCAGAGTATATAACTCTTCAAGTTCGGCGATATGAACAATGAGAGGATCGCTAAATGGACGTGCCTTGGCGGCAAAGATCTGCTCGACAGCTTGTGTTTCTAGCGCATTGGCTCCCAGTCCATAGACGGTCTCGGTCGGGAATACAACGAGCTGGCCGTTGCGCAAGAGCGCGGCTGCGTGTTCGATCGTCTCTTCGTCCGGCTGTAATGGATCAATTGGAATAACGATTGTTTCTCTGTGTTGCATGAATAGAATAACTTTCTGCTGTTGGAAATGCTGCCGGTCTCTGTCCCACGATTCCGGATGTTCATATATTTTCTCGATCATGATAGCATGAGTGACGGTCTTGAACAATATTGCGTTGCTGTTTATCCTGTATAGGTGGGGCGGTAATGTATCTGTTCCCTATTGAATGTGTGCTTTCTTTACTATAGATATTGAAGAAATTTGCCTGGCATCGTTACCTATCTTGCTAGCTGTGTGCCTCTTATAGGTACTTCATATAGTTACGTCATCCTTGCATCGTTGGAATGCTGATGGTTGATCAGCTGATTATCTCTGATCCTATCAGCACTGGTCTGTGTATGTGTTTGTTGTGTGTGTATGAAAGGAGAAGGTGTCTCTCTCGGCTGTCTGGACGGGAGAACACCAGGTAATCAATGGCAATAAATCCACGCTCTCTTTTGGATCAACTCCGTTATCCTCATGCTTGCTTTACTGCTTTACGGGAGTCGGGGCCCATTCTCTATGATGAACGGTTGAAGGTCTGGGAAGTGTTTAACTACGAAGATGTTCGTGCTCTCCTTGCTAATCACGAGCTTTTCTCTTCTGATAACTATAGGTTCGCACCCGAACCTATTATTGAGGAGCGTGATAGTAGTATCATCAATACTGATCCACCACTGCATCGTCAATTGCGTAATCTAGTGTCGCAGGCTTTTACACCGCGTGCGATTAACCAGCTGGCACCTCGTATCGCAGATATAACGAATGAGCTGTTGGATGCAGTGATCGAACGTGGTTCGATGGACATCATTGGAGATCTCGCAGGTGCACTACCGATCATCGTTATTGCTGAGATGCTGGGTATCCCCCCCTCTGATCGGATGCAGTTCAAGCAATGGTCGGATGCCATTGTGATCAGCGAGTATGAAAATATCAAGCCAGAGAACTTTGAAGCCTATCGTGAACAGGTGCGCCGCACCGTACGCAGCACCCTGGATGACATCTACCGTTATTTCAAAGATATCGTCGCTGAACGTAGACGCAATCCAGGATCTGATCTGATAAGTGCTCTCCTGGCCTCAGAGATAGACGGTGCGCGTCTTCCTGAGCGTGACATCCTTAGCTTTGCGGCCTTGTTACTCGTTGCGGGCAATATCACGACCACGAACTTGCTCGGTGACGCATTGCTCTGCTTTGACGAGAATCCAGAAGTTATGGAACGTCTCAAGCATGAGCCACAGTTAATCCCATCAGCGATTGAAGAGGTGCTACGTTATCGCTCGCCGGTCACCATGATCGCGCGCTACGCTACCCAGGATGTCGAGCTAGCAGGAAGGACAGTACCGCGTGGAGCCTTTATCCTGGGTTGGGTCTCTAGTGCTAACCATGATCCGGCTCAATTTCCAGAGCCTGAGCGCTTCGACATTGAGCGTACCCCAAATCGCCATCTCTCATTCGGGCATGGCATTCACTTCTGCCTGGGTGCTCCCCTGGCTCGTCTCGAAGCTCGTATCGCCCTTACCATACTCTTCGAGCGCCTACAGGACATCAAATGTATACGTGATGAAGAACTAGAGACGATCCATAGCACCTTCATCTACGGACCCAGGCAGTTGCCAATAGCCTTTACTGCTCGCTCGTAGAACACAAGCAGTGTGTATTGTACGTCTTATGAGCGCTACAAGAAGCTGATTAAGCATTCGTATGAGCAAAAAACGATAAGCCGGATGTGGATTGATTTCCACATCCGGCTTTGCGATTTACTACGTTATGTATCTACATACCTGCGTGTGTAGATTGATGTCTAACGGTTTGGATCGGAATCACGTTCGGCATCAATCTGATTACGATTGTAATCCGCATCTGCGTCTGGCTCGCCTTTCAACTTGCGTGCGAACCTTTTCAGCGGGTTATCTGTATCTCTGGTCCGTCCATAGGTGTTAGGATCAGTATTTTGATCATATGTACCCTGGACTGTATTGGGATCGCTACTACGATCAAAAGCACCAGGAGCTGTGGTCGAGTCGCGAGGGGTGCTGGTCGCAGTGGGATTGGATGCGTTAGGATCGGTTGGATCCTGACCATATGTGCTATATGTATGCGGATTGACTGCATTCTGGTTCTGGTCGAATGCGTTCGGGTTAGTCGGATCGATGGACCTGGAGGCAGGATTACTGTTGCTTGGCATACCCTGATTGAACGCATCGCTTGCTGTGCCCTGGTTAAACGCGTCTGGGGCATAGGGGTCCTGATTGGATACCTGTTGTCCCTGTGTCTGTTGTCCAGAAGTAGTTGGATGATATGGATCTATCGGATTGGTCTGCGATTGCTGAGGCTGCTGTGACGACTGTGGATAGCTGTTAGATGTTGTGTACCCCTGAGTCGCAGATGTCTGAGTGGCACTGGATTGCTGGAATGTATTCCCGCCTTGATTCGCCGTGCCCTGGTCATAGCCTGATGCTGGTGCCGTTGGCGTATTAAGCGCGGCATCTCGATCTACATTTGCTTGCTGACCATAGGCATTAGGAGTACCTTGACTTTGATTGTACGTACTGCTAGTGCTAGCATTCTGATCGTAGGTATTAGGAGTACCCTTGTTATAGCCGCTTATCTTGTCAAAGTTAGAGCGGTCGTTGAAATCGTGTGCACCATTACTACGCAGGATATTCATAGCTTCGTCTTGTTGCCCCAATGGTTCTACAGCGAGGATAGTGTGTCCAGTCTCATATTCCTGAGCGTAGTATTGCGCTGCATCTTGGTCTAGGCCCATCGCCGTCAAATCATTGACGATATCTACTGAGCGATGCCCTGTTGTGGAAGCTCCAGTAAATAGACCCTTTAAATCATCCATAAAACTGTGACTTGTGTCTGTCTTTGTCTCTGTCGCAGGATTGCCAGAGTAGCGAATTCGATCGCTATTGACGCCCGCATTATACAATTGCTCGATAGCGTTTTCTGCTTGAGCTCGATTATCGAAAATTCCAACGATAGGTGATCTGTTAGTCGCCATTGCACTCTCCTTTGATCTCCTCGGGGAAGGGCTAATTCATTGGACGATCATAATTCTCTTTGACGAGGCAATTTGATACTCGCCCTGCCAACTTTTCTCTGTCTTTTTCTCTTAAAGGTATTGACTAATGTGTTGTGTCTACGTTGTTGTTTGTGGTACGAACATACTGTTACATACTGATACAATTAATCTCTACTTTGATTTTGGTAGTGAGGAGAAAGCATAGTATGGAACATATTCAGCGACCGCGTGTAAAGATCTGTTGTATTAGTAGTATTGATGAGGCTCGTCTGGCTGTACGTTATGGAGCATCCGCACTTGGTCTGGTCTCGGCGATGCCCAGTGGACCAGGAGTGATAGGAGAGGATTTAATTGCTGCAATCGCACGCACCATTCCTCCGGCTGTGGCATCAATATTGTTAACGAGCCGTCAAGATGTGCCTTCGATTATTGAGCAACAGCGACGAACAGGAGTCAATACACTTCAACTCTGTGATCGCCTTATTGAGGGGACATACGAAGACCTGCGTGCCGCCTTGCCTGGTATTGCATTAATACAGGTGATCCATGTTACAGGTGAGGAGTCGCTACAGGAGGCAAAAGCTATCGCTCCACATGTACATGCGTTGCTGTTGGACTCAGGAAATCAGTCTTTGGCGATAAAAGAATTGGGCGGTACCGGTCGTGTACATAATTGGAGTGTGAGCATGCAGATTCGTGCGCAGGTAGAGGTGCCTATCTTTTTAGCCGGTGGTTTAAACGCTGAGAATGTAGCAAGCGCTATTGCGTTAGTTGGGCCTTACGGGCTGGATATCTGTAGCGGTGTACGTACCGATGGTGCACTGAACGAGATGAAGCTGAAGCAATTTTTTGCAAATATCACGCGTATCGCTAGCATTGAGCGTTTGTAGCGCTACAGTTAGCTGTATCCATAAGAAAAGCAGCGAGGAATTATTGCTAATACCTCACTGCTTTTGTGTTTACAATGAGAAAACTATCTATCGTGCGCAACGCTTCCGCTTATAGATTGTTGCTGCTTTTATTCAGCGTATTACGACTCGCATCGCTCAGGTCCTGGCCTGTGCTTTTTACTTCGTCGCCTGCGTTCTGAGCAGTGTTGCTCAGACTATTGGCAGAACTTTTTACAGTAGATGCCGCCTGCTGCGCATAGTCTTTCAAATTGCTAGCGGTCTGCGAAACGCGATTCGATAGTTGATCTCTATAGTCATTCAACTGATCGTTTTCAGGTAAGTAACCGCGCAATTCGCCGAAGCGTTCGCTAACCATCTTACGCATCTCGTCACCCTTCATTGGGGCAACAAGCAGACCAATTCCTACTCCAAAGAGTATTCCTTTTACGAAATTGTTCATTGTTACACATTCCTTTCCGTATGCCCCCAGGAATACTGCATGTTTAATATGCTGCCCTGGCTTAATTCTTTATCTTTCACTGCTTTGTTTACGCGTAACATGATTTTTTAGTTTCAGCTGAGGTTAAAAGTCAGAATGCGATGATGATGGTTAGAAGCTGGATATGTAGATGTCCATATATTTACATACCCATACCGATACCGACTGCAAAGATTAGGACATAGAAAACGAAAAAGATTGCTGGCACAGCGATAAAGAACACGAGCATAGAGACCAGACAGCCATACCCTTCAGGCTTTCGCCCTCCTGATAGCTTCTTCGTTTCATTGGCGGACATTAAGTAGACGATATTAACTATCAGGCCTGGTAACCAGAAAAAGAGGTAAAGGATAAGCGTGATTACTGCGGGAGTAAGATAGCTTCGGGCGGCTGCTGCGCGTAAGCGTTCTGCTTCTGCCCAGTTTGGGTTATATGGATTGGTGTATGGATACGGCCCTTGAGGATATTGAGCTTGCTGATACTGTCCCTGTGGATAGGGATATGGTCCCTGTCCTGGCTGATACTGTCCTTGCGGAGGAAGACCGTTTTGTGGTCTGTATTGCTCGCCACCATAAGGATTAGTGAGAGGTTGCGGCGGCCACGGTGGTTGATCATTGTGTGGTTGATCGTTGGGTGGTTGCATATATTGTCCTTTTCTTATTCGCCTTTACCTGATCAAGAAAGACTATACAGAAAGATCTTTTCAGACGTCAATACAACATGATAATAACAGGATAGATAATCTTTGTCTATATGTGTATGTAGAGGGGGTATCTCAAAAAGAGCATAGGACCATTATTTGAAGGCTATCATTTATGGTAGTTCGGTTCAAATCATTTTTCTTAAACCATCTCATGCACTCAGATTGCAATAGCTGGTAAGGAGATGCTATCCTGTTATTATTTGCTACCACATGATCATGCAACACATCGTCTCTACGCATATTCCTATATCGAGAGCCTATAAGAGGAGGATGCAGCCTATCAAACATTGCAGATCGTCTTGCTGCATGAAAGTTATCCCTATACCCGGCAGGGAGCCTATCTTGCAGCGCTGTATCCGCAGGTCTATTTTGATCTATCGTATATGATTTCTTTTGTGGATCGCAATGAAATGCTTGCCTTTACACGTCAGGCACTAAGTGTTGCACCAGCAAGTAAACTCATGTATAGTTCGGATGGTATCCATGTTCCTGAAATGTATTGGGTCAGTGCTCGTCGGATGTGAAGTGTTGTTGCTCAGGTTTTTCAAGAGTTGGTACAGGCTGATGAACTGGATGTGGAACATGCTATGCGACTCTCTCAACTGGTGCTGCATGATACAGCGGCTGAACTTTATCGACTCTGATAATAGCTACACAAAGAGATAGAATGTATAGCAATGTATAAGATGAGAACGTTAGGGGATAGAAAAGATGAGTGAAACCTTTCTCAAAAGCTTTCGTATCGGGGTATCTGCTGTGATTTTTGAAGAAGGGAATGTTTTGTTGGCCTTGCGTAGGGATATTGCCTGGTGGAACTTGCCTGGTGGGGGTATGGAGATTGGGGAGACTGTGGAGGAGGCTGTCGTGCGTGAGGTGCTGGAGGAGACGGGGCTCGTGGTGACCGTGGAGCGGCTATTAGCTGTTTATTCTAAACCGCAGAAGCAGGAGATTGTGCTGGGGTTTATCTGCCATCGTATTGGGGGTGAACTTATGGCGACGGAAGAGTCGAGCGAGTGCCGGTTCTTTCCCCCCGACCAGTTACCTTCCAGGCTACTCCCCAAGCATCGACAACGTGTGGAAGATGCCTTACTGAATCAGCCACAAGCGCTTCTGCGCAACCAGTTAAGCAGCACCGAAGAGGATCAGCTACTCTCAAAAGAGTAGTCGATCTTTTTTCTTGCTATTTGCAGCGGTTGTATACGCTATTGACCTCTTCGCGGTACTATAACTGCCTACTCTTTCGCGTTTTACAAGTGAGGAGGTTGAGCAATATACTACCTTCAGCAAAACATTGTATAGTATACATTTAGCGCTTGCTCGCTATGTGCATTGTAGAGTGTCGGAGCGTATAGAGACGGATATGCGTGTAAGCAGATCGATATAAGGAGTGGATTGTATGGCGACGACTGAGCAGTATGATGCGATTGTGATCGGTGCCGGTCAGGCAGGTGGACCTCTGTCCTCTGCATTGGCCCAGGCAGGGAAGAAGACTGCGCTTATTGAGCGTGAACACGTGGGTGGGACCTGTATCAATGAAGGGTGTACTCCCACCAAGACGATGGTTGCGAGTGCTCGTGTAGCGTATCTTGCGCGCAGAGGCGCAGATTATGGTGTGCATACTGGTCCCATCGAGATAGATATGAGTGTAGTGCGCAAACGCAAGCGAGATATTGTTACCAGTTTTCGTTCTGGTGGTCAGAGCCGCCTGGAAAAGACGGAAGGTCTAGACCTGATTATGGGCGAGGGCTCCTTCGTGGCTCCTAAGACCATTGAGGTACGTTTGCCGAGTGGAGAGCTACGTCGCCTGAGTGCTGATCTTATCTTCCTGAATGCTGGTGATCGTCCCTCCGCCCCACAGATCAATGGTGCGGATACGGTTGAATTCCTGAACTCAACCTCGATCATGGAACTGGATCGTGTGCCAGAGCATCTGTTAGTTCTGGGTGGTGGCTATGTTGGCCTTGAGTTTGGGCAGATGTTTCGGCGCTTTGGCAGTCAGGTAACGATTGTGCAGCGTGGCAAACAGTTGCTGGTGCGCGAGGATCCTGATATTGCTGACGAGGTTGCCAGGATCCTACGTGATGATGGTGTCAACGTCTTATTACAGACTTCTGCGATTAAAGTAGCACGCTCTAGCAACGGAGGCATTCAACTTACTGTACGTTCATCTGAAGGTGAACGCACTATAACTGGCTCACATATACTGGGTGCCGCCGGGCGTCAACCAAACTCCGATAGTCTGCATCTCGATGTGGCCGGTATCGCTGCGAATAAACATGGCTACATTGATGTGAATGATCGCCTGGAGACCAATGTCCCTGGCATCTATGCGCTGGGTGATGTAAAAGGTGGACCGGCCTTCACACATATGTCCTACGACGATTTTCGTATTATTCGTACCAACCTGATTGAGCATGGCTCCGCCAGTATCAAGGATCGTACGCTGCTCTATACCGTCTTCATAGATCCACAACTTGGTCGTGTTGGTCTGACAGAGACTGAAGCTCGTGAGCAAGGTCGTAAGATCAAAGTCGCGAAGATGCCGATGAGCTATGTCGCACGTGCCCTCGAGGTTGATGAGGCGCGTGGTGTTATGAAAGCCATTGTTGATGCTGAGGATAAACAGATTCTGGGTGCAGCCGTGTTGGGACTTGAAGGTGGTGAGATTATGTCGATGCTTGAGATCGCGATGCTAGGGAAATTACCTTACACTACCTTGCGCGATGGTGTCTTTGCTCATCCTACACTTGCAGAATCACTCAACAATCTCTTCGGCTCATTTGAATAAGTGCAATACCTCTCATAAAGTAGAAGATGCGGGCTTACCTCTATAAAAAGGTCGGTACCCGCATCTTTCTGTTATCTATGCATTAAGCTTGGATTACCGCATAGTGCATAAGGCTCTTTGTCATTACTGTAGCAATTCAGGATGGTTGTGCAGCAAACTGACAATGATATTAAACGATTCCCAGGGATGAATGCAGAGTTGACTCGTTCGTGTCAGGGTATGCCGCTCAATGAGCGTTGCACCTTGCTGAAGTAGTTGTTCCAATGTCACGTTCTGTTGTAACAGGAGCCAGAGGTTGAGTGGGATAAAGAGCAGTCCTTCAACATCTCCAGGATGCGTAATCGGTTCCCCTACCTCAGCAAGAAAGATGCTGAAATAGGTGTATTGTCCTGATGGCAGACCGGGTTTGAAGGGAGTGTAGGGATACAGGTTACTTTGGCGTTCGAGGAGGAATGGGGAGATGGGATCAGCACAAGAGACTTTGTAGGTCTCACCGTCATCGCGATCGTGAAAGTAAGTGACGGGTGAGGAATGCAGGTGAACGTCGGTACCCAATTCTTCGTAGGCCTCACGCGTCGCGCATTCCCAGATCGTTTCCCCTGGCTCTTGACCACCTCCTACTCCACCAATGCGATAGGTTGTCGTATGTCGCTCCTTATTCGCTCCCGTAGCGAGCTCTGCATTAAGTGTGACGACAAGCTTCCCTCCCTGTAGTAAAACTACTCCCGCACAAAAAGGCTGATTTGTCGTAAGATGTCGAACATTGATATGCTCCAGGCGTGAAAATGTCATCTGTCTGCTCGGCTTTCTACTCATGCTTGTGTCGTAGCGTTGGTGTATTATTGATATCGCGCAATGCATCTTGGAATGCATGCTCTATCTCTGTCGTGAGACGTGCTGTGAGTTGGTTTGCCCACTCGTCATCCCAGGCATCCTTGCTTTGGAGATAATACTGACAACGTATTAATGGGTCGTGCATTGTGGCGGGGAATGTGCCTGTAACGGTTACCATCTCAAGCAAAGTTGGTCCTTCGTTTGAACGAGCACGATCCATCGCCTGGTGCATAGCAGTATAGACAGCGGCAACGTCTGTGCCATCGATACAGTGACGGCGAAGTTCTACCGGGAGCACCATATTTTGAAGACAGGATGGCGTATAGTGTATGGCTGGCGTTGGTGTAGTGGGTGGATGTAGCGAACTGGCATGTTCACAAATAAAAACGATGGGTAACTGGTGTTGTGCAGCGAAATGCAGTGCCTCAGTAAAATCCGCTTCATTGGTGACTTCGTCTCCACAGTAGGCCACGGTGACTGCTGAGGCTTTTCGTAGTTTGCATGCAAAGGCAATTCCTACAGCATGTAACAACTGAGTGGCGACCGGGACGGGACCAGTGACGGTATTATGTTTGTGATATCCCCAGTGCTGGAACGATTGTGCGGTAGCAATTTCTTGCCTGTCTCCTTGTTCCGCCTGATCCATCGGACGATCCTTGTGCGTTTGCCCGGCCTGGCTGTGCGTCTGTAAATAAGAGCGAAAAACTTCGTAGGGTGTCATACCGATGGTAAGCACCACACCGAGATCTCGATAGTAGGGCAATGTAAAGTCTTGCCCGACCTCAATGCAGAGCGCACTGCCTACCTGTATCGCTTCGTGACCACGGCAACTGGCAAGCGGCTCTATCATTCTCTGGTCGCAAAGTTGCTGGGCGCGCTCGTCAATGATACGCGTCAAGAGCATCTTTGCGTATAGATCTCGCAATAGGTTTGTAGAAAGATTTACACATGTCATTTGCCAGCACACTTTATTTCTTGCCTATTGGCTCAATTCCTATCTACCAGCAGAAAACTGACAGAACACGTCTCAAAGAAAGAAAGAGTCAGACACATTATAGTGTCCAATCTCTAGCACTGTCTAGTGACACAATTGTTGATCCATGCGGACATATTTCTAAAAGGTAATAACAGTGATGATTGTCTATGGATAGATGCGACAACATAGTAAAGAAGCCAAGGAGAGAAAATTCAGTAAAAGATTTGCTATACTCATTGCTTTTCATCGCCACCAACCTTATAATGGTGTTGTGATTTATTATTCGGGTGTATCGATGAAGCCTACAAGAGTCAATGCAGACAAATATGTGGAGGCAATACGTAAAATGACAGTCAATATTCGCGCTACAGAGACCGATACATCGGCAGCGTCGCTGGATGTGGTCGCGCTTTATCGCACGATGCTTACAGCACGGGTGATGAATGATCTGCTTAAAATTCGTAAGACGCAAGGTCGATTTCCTTTTTATATAGGATGCGCTGGGCATGAGACGATGGCGGCAGTGGTTGCGGCACTCAATGAAAATGATTGGCTCGCTTTATACTATCGAGATCTAGCTGCGTGGCTACAGCGCACCGGCGATCTTGAGGGCCCCTTGCGTGAAGCCTATTCGCGTGTGAGTGGACCAATGAACGGGGGTCGCAATATGCCCTCGCACTATGCAAGCAAGCAATTTCATATTCTTCCTGGTGTGAGCGAGGTTGCTGGCTTGAATCCCTTTGCCGGTGGTATCGGTTTCTCACTGCAACGAGACAAAAGTAATGGCATAATTCTTTGTTCGACTGGTGATGGTGGGGCAGCGACCAATGATTTCTCTGTTTCATGTAAACAAGCGGGTATTTATCGTTTGCCCATGTTGCTGGTGGTTGAAGACAACAACTGGGCGATCACTTTCCAGGGAGGCAGTCAATGGTCGGGCTCGTTGGTTGAGACGGCGCTGGCATCCAACATCTATGCCGAAGAGGTAGATGGTACTGATGTCATAGCGACCTATGAAGCGTCCTGTCGTCTTATCGAGCATATTCGATCAGGACAGGGCCCTGCTTTGCTGCATTTGAAGCTTGGCCTGCTTGATGCACATTCCAGTAGTACTGATATTAAATCCTATCGTAAGAAGGAAGAGATTGAACTGACAAAAGAAGTTAAAGATCCGGTTAAGAACTTTGGCCGTTGGATCGTTGAGCAGGGTCTACTGGAAGAGGCAGATCTGGAGAGCATGCGTAAAGAGATCCGTGCTCATCTGGATCGTATCGAACAGGAGATCTTGAAAGAGCCTGGTCGTACCTCTGCGCAGGTAATGGATCACGTGGTGAACGTACCCGAGTGGCGTGAGAATATTCCACGTGGCGCGAAGCGTACGATGACTATGCTCGGTGCCATCAATGAGTCGTTGGTAGAATTGGCACAACGAGATCCTGGCTTCTTTGTGTTGGGACAGGATGTTGGTAGTCCTAAAGGTGGTGTCTTTGGTGCGACCGCGTCGCTAGTGACGCAGGTTCCAGGACGAGCGATCAGTAGTCCGCTCAATGAGCAACTCATCATTGGTATTGTTTCGGGTGCTGGTCTGCGCGATGGGAAAGCTCGTTGTGCCGAGATCCAGTTCGTCGATTATCATCAATCGGCGACGCAAACGATCCGCCTGGCAGCCCGTTTCCTTTATCAGACCGATGGCAAATGGAATTCACCGCTGTTGATTCGTGCCAAATCTGGTAGTGGTGGTGGTGGTCCTATTTCGAGTAGTTCCGCTGGTGGCGGTGCCTATGGGCATTCTAATACAGGTGAACAATGGTTCACGAGCATACCCGGCATGATCACAGTCTGTCCGGCTTCCCCTTATGACGCGAAGGGACTTCTGTTAGAATCCGCACGTGCACAGTCTCCCGTCACGTTCTTAGAGCGTGGACGTCTCTATCGTTCAGAGCCGCCGAAGGATAGTGAGGGCCACATTCTTGAGCAGATGGCGCAATACTGGGAAGTACCCGAAGGCTACTATACCCTTCCGCTTGGCAAGGCTCGTCGTCTCAAGTTTGGTGTTGGCCCTACCGATATCGCCATCATCGCCTGGGGTACGATGGTCCTGGAGGCGTGTACTGCTGCCGCCAATACAGTGAAACGCGACGGTGGTGCAATCGAGGTTGTCGATCTGCGTACGCTCATGCCGCTGGATACCGATGCCATTGCAGCCGCTGTAAAGGATGCCAACCGTGTCATCGTTGTGACTGAAGAGATCGACATGACCAGCTTTGGTCGTCACGTCCATTCATGGATCGTGCAGCACTGCTTCTATGATTTGGATTGCGTGCCGGCCTTTATTTCAGCGGTTGCCGCCCCTCCGGCCCCCTACGACGAATCTGAAGAGCAGGTATTCTATCCAACCTCGCAGACCATTGAGGCAGCTATTACTACAATACTGGCGGAATAACACAGCATGTGATGGGCGAGTCTGAGAGAACACCATAATATATCTCTCAGGCTCGCCGTTTCATAGTGTACAATAGCAGTGAGAGATGCAGATTTGACAGCACTGGTTTTAGGTTCTCCCCTGATCGTCTTATAGTCTTTTAACAAGACGGGACTTTGGGGTAAACGAGCGTAAATATCGACGAATGTGAGAATCTGTGCTATATTGCGTTTACCTCTAATGTATATAATAGGTAGGTTGAGGGGGCTTTGTATGATTGTACATATTGAAAGATAGCCCTCTTTTGAAGGCACGAGGAGATGCAGGAATGGTCGCTTGTTCTCATTGCGGGCGCGACGTAACCGGGAAAAAGTTTTGTCCAGATTGTGGTGCCGCTGTTTCACATTGCCCTGCTTGCCAGGCATCAGTGGCAGTCGGTAGCGCTTTTTGTACGGAGTGCGGACATGACATGCGTGTAGCCGCCAATGCCACGAACACTGTGAGTACCAACCTGAGTTGTCCGCAGTGTGGTAAACAGAATGCGCCTGATATGCGCTTCTGTGGTGGGTGTGGCTATCATCTGACGGGTGCCGCAGCATCTCCGTCGGATCCATATGCTTCATCTGCACCACAGTATCAGCAGCAACAGGGTGCATCTTATCAGTATCCGCAGCAGCAGCCAGGCTATCAGCAGCAACCATCGTATCCTCAGCAGCAATACATGCAGCAGGGGGGCTACCAACCACAGCCAATGATGGGGCAGCAGCCAATGGTCCTGCGTTGCCCTACCTGTATGGCGATGGCCCCTGTTGGGAGTGTATCCTGCCCGGGTTGTCGTACCAGTCTGGCGGGTGTTTTGCCTACGCCAGCGGGTATGCAGGGTCAGCAACAAGGTGGTTTTTTGCAGGGGAATAATGGTAAGATGGCGATGGGCGTGCTTGGTGGTGCTGCTGCTGTGCTTGGTGGTGAGATGCTCCTTCACGGAGTTGAGAACGGCATTGAGAATCGCGTAGAGGGCGATATGGGCTATGGTGGTCGCCATCATCATCATCATCGTCGCGACGATGACCGTGGGCCTCTGGGAGGACTGGGAGAATTGGCGGACGACATCGGTCTGTTCTAAAGATTTCTTAATACGGACGTAATCACATTGATGTACTGTATATTGCAAGAGAAGTGAGTGCTCAGGCCTGTGTAGCTTCTCTCTCTCTTGCATATGCAGTGCATCAAAATTTTGCTTTTCTTCCTATTGTTATCTGTGTCTGTTGCGACTGTTCGTCAAACCTACTATAATACTGCGAGAATAACCTAAATTCTGTCTACCGAATATGCAAAGAAATACTTTCCAGCAGGAATTGTATCAGTAACTCTTGATCAGGAATCATAAGGAGAATAGGGCACTTTTCCCATGCGTCAGTGTGGGTAAGGTAAGAGGCCGTGTGCCCAATCATCGAATGAATTACGAGCGAACAATATTACCCAATGGTCTACGCCTACTTACTACCCACATGCCAGGTATGCGTTCAGCGAGCATTGCTTTCTTCTTTTCTGTTGGCTCGCGCTACGAGCCAGATGCTCTGGCGGGAGTCTCGCATTTTATCGAGCATATGCTCTTTAAAGGCTCTGTGCATTATCCTAGTGCCAGGGCTATCTCAGAGGCAATCGAGGGGGTTGGGGGCAACTTTAATGGCAGCACAGCAAAAGAATTGACTGCCTATACAGCTCGCGTACCAGGTGAATACCTGCCTGTGGTTCTTCAGGTCATGGCTGATATGATACGTAACCCGTTGTTTGATGAGCAGGAGCTTGAGAAGGAACGTAGTGTCATTATTGAAGAGATAAGTTCCACACAGGATGATCCACAGGAGTGGGTGAGTCTCTTAGCCGACGAGGTTATGTGGCCTGATCTCCCTCTGGGGCGTGATGATGCCGGCTCGGTTGCTTCTGTCTCGTGTTTGCAACGGCAACAATTGCTCGATTATTTACATACATTTTATCGACCCAATTCGCTGGTTATCAGTGTTGCAGGCAATATCGATACTGCGCAGGTTCTAGAACAGGTGACCGCTCTCTTTGGCGATTGGGAGCCAGGTGAGCATCCTCACTGGAGCGAATGTCTTCCTCCACGTGACGCGAAGCTTACTCATATCATCAAGAAGAAGACCGAGCAGACGAATATCTGTCTTACAACACTGGGTACAGCATATGCATCTTCTGACTATAATCCTCTCTTACTTATCAATGGTATTTTAGGTGATGGGATGAGCTCTCGCCTCTTCCAGTCGATTCGTGAGGAGCAAGGGCTAGCCTATGATATTGGCAGTTACTTCAACAGTTATTATGAGACTGGCAGTATGGTGGTGAGCGCGGGTGTCGATCCATCACGCACCCAGGAGACGATACGTGCGATCATTACCGAACTTGAGCGTTTGTGTCGGGAGCCAGTTCTGGTTGATGAGTTAGAGCGCATCAAAGCATATGTGTGCGGGGGCATTGTACTTAGCCTGGAAGGGACACAACAGGTAGCTTCCTGGTTAGGTAGCCAGGAATGTCTGTATAACCGTGTATGGGATATAGACGAGGTGGTAGCAAAGGTGAATGCTGTTACCGTTGAGGATATACAGCGTGTAGCGCGGATCTGCTTTGCTCCTGAATGGCGTCGCCTGGCGATTATTGGGCCTGATGATCCTCGCCAGGTAGTCAGGTTCGAGAGGTTGCTCGCAGGTGCGTAAAGCGGGAAGAGGAGACCAAGTTTTATGGCACAAATAACGCTTCGTGACTATTTACAGGAGACCGAGGACGCGATCCGTTCAAAACGCATTGATGAGGCTCTTGCCAGTTGTCAGTATATTCTTGCATACTTTCCTGAGTTTCTCGAAGCGCAGCGTCTTCTTGGGGAGGTCTATCTGGCACAGGGACGGCTTGAAGATGCGCGTAATGCCTTCGATTGGGTGTTGACAAATGATCCCGAAAACGTTGTTGCTTACTGTAGCCGTGCTCAGGTAAGTGAGCATACGTCGGATTATGATACGGCTTTAGATTGCTATCAACAGGCATATGAATTGAGCCGTGGCAACAGCCATATTCGGCAGGCGTTCAATCAATTGAGTGCCAGGGCCGGGCAGCAGGGTTTTATGTTCTCGCGTGCTGGTCTGGCTCGACTTTATATGCGTGGTGATCTGCTGGCACAGGCGGTACAAGAATGGGATATCGTGCTTGCTATAATGCCTGATCGCCTGGATGCTCGCACTGGTTTGCTGGAGGCGTACTGGCGTCAGGGTCTCTATGACCGGGTCTCGCAATTGGCTGAGCAGATCTTGCAAGATGTGCCAGGTTGCGTGAAGGCTTTACTCATGCTGGCACATGTGATGGCTCCTCAGGATATGTTACGTTCGCGGGACCTGATTCAGCGTGTCTGCTCACTCGATCCAGACTTGCAGATGGCTCATGAACTGTTTGCAGATCACAAGAAGAGCCTGCCTGGTGATCCTTTCTTAAAACTACTAGATCGCCCTGCTGCAACTCTTGGCGAGCCTGACCGTGCAGCCGCATCCGTTGCTTCAAGCAATGGGCATCTGCAGCTAAGTGGCTCCAACTCCTCTGATTCTGGTACACCTTCGATCTCTGATCAACTGGCGAATTGGGGGGGCGCTGAGAACTGGAACAACGAGTCAACGTTGCTGAAGCCACGTTCTGATACTCCAGAGCAGACACCATCTGCGCCTTCTCTGCCCGCTGCGCAAGCAGATCCAGCTATGCCTTCATGGATGTCGGATGATGCCTTTGGACGTGGTTTCTATGCTAGCCCGGATGCTTTATCTGCCCCGTCCGAGGGCTCTAATGCGGGTTTACGTCCAGATGCTAGCCAGTCTGGCTCTCCCTCTGAAGCACAGTGGGGGAATGCTGTTTGGAATGCAAATACAGAGAATCAGCTTCCTGAAGGTGCTCCAATACCGTCTGAGCCCTGGCAGTCGTTACAGAATGTGCTGAATGATATTAGCCCTGAAGCAGCGCGTCAGATGTCAGATCATGGACTGGATGCGAGCCCTTTCTCTTCACCATTACAGCCGCCAACCCCGTCTGATGGTAGCGGCAGTAACTGGGATCTGCCTGGCTCTCTGCGTCAGCGTGAAGCACAGCAAAAGAGCGAGCCGCCGATTTCACAAGAGCCAGCTTCCTTACCTGATAGCTCTAATGCTATCAACTCTTCTAGCAGTTGGTCGCTTGCACCACAGGAGGCTGCGAAAGCTCCTGCTCCGCCTGCCTGGCTAAGTATGTTGACGCAAGCTGAGCCAGTACAACCAGTAGCGCCAGTCTCGCCGTTCCCTGATCCCGCTACGCAATATCAGCCTCCAGTGCCAACTCAAGTAGAGCCAGTGCAGCAGATACCAGTGCCAACTCAAGCGGAGCCAGTGCAGCAGATACCAGTGCCAACTCAAGCGGAGCCAGCGCAAGCGGAGTCAGTAGCTACACAGGATGACGATGAGGATGAGATGCCTGATTGGGCACGGATGATGCAATCCGATGATGCCGACGGTGAGGAGCCGGATGAAGATTCTTTCTTTGGTCCTGCATGGCTACGCTCTCTCGGTGCAATGGATGAACCTGGTGCCGAACAGCCAGTATCGCCTCCCGCTTTAGAGCAACCGTCAGCCGTATCAACTCCTGATATTACTGATAGTGTTGAACCTGTGCAGCCTGAACCGGAGCGGCCACAACAACCAGAAGTACCAGCGCAAGCGGAGCCAGTGCGGCAATGGCAACTGGCTCAGGAGCCGCAGCAACCTGCAGCTAACCCTTCCTGGATGGATTGGCAGTCAGCGCTAGAGAGCCCACCAGCAGCAGCTATAAATAATTCATGGTGGCAAGAGTCATCAGAGCAATACGACCCCTTTGCTGGTACCGGTCAGCGGCAGGAATCCCAGCCAGTAAAAGAACAAAGTAACTCGTGGTTATCCAATTCTGGAGCTGATGCTTTCTCGTTTGCTCCACAACAGCAGAACGAAGAGTCCCAACCAATCCAGTCGCAGCCTTATAGTCAACCTCCTTTCGAGCCGGAGCTGCAGTTGCCGGCTGCTGCAAGCATGCCTGACCAACCAGACCCGGTGACTGACGATCCGTGGGCGAAGTTAAGTCAACAGTTGCAGGATAAATCTATTGATTATGCCTGGCTTGAGCAACTTGCAAATGGGCAGCAGTCGTCGGCACCTGCTGAAGCACCTGTACCTGCTGTGCCTGTCGAACCTGTGTCAGAAGAATCGCAGCATGTGCAGCAGGAACACTCTGAGCAACATGTTATTGCGACCCTGGAAGAGTTGGATCAGCGTTTACGCTCACGCGGCTTTATAACATTGGAGCCGAACTCGTTGGCTTCGATTGCTCAGTCTTCTGAATCGTCCGCAGCCGACCACCCAATGGAAGAGATGATTGCAGCCGAAACCGATCCGCAACCAGAGCGTGAAGAGCCAGCAATTGAGCCATATGCTGAACCTTCGCTTTACTCCGCCTTTGCCGAATTAAGTGAGGCTTTTAAGCCGCAGCAAGCTACCGAACAACAGGCAGAACCAGCCTGGTTTGCGGCATTACAGTCGGAGCAGCATGCTCAGCCAGAACTACCAGCGGCCAATGTGCAGAATCCAGTCCCAGTTATGCCGTCACCGGCTGTACCTGTGCCGCCGACACCATCACAACAGAGCTCGTTTGTCTCAGGTCCAACAGGAACAATTCCTTTCGAGCCTGCACCTGTGCCCTACGAGGTGTCGCAGCCAGCACCAGTGGCACGACCAAATCCTCTACTGGATAGCGAGCTAGAGACAACCATGAAGCGACCAGCAGTACGCTTACAGCCAGTGAAGCAACGGATCCTTGCGCAAGAGTTGCGTCCTGCTCCAGTGACACATCCGGAGTATGGGCAGAGTCGACAAGGACAGCAAGGACAGCCGGGACAACAATTCAATCATGAGCAAGCAGGTTACTCTACGATTGATGGGAATGTGAGCTATCGTGAGCGTCTGGTACATGGGTATCAAGCTCAGCTCGTTGGCGATTATGACAACGCAATGCAAGAGTATCGTATCATTATTCGTAATGCCCCAGAGTTACTGAGCGAGGTTGTGAGTAATGTACGGGCTCTGCTCAAACTGGCTCCTAAATATTCTGCTGGTTATCGTGTTCTTGGCGATGCTTATATGCGCCAGGGAGAATACTTGCAGGCCATGGAAGCGTATAATAAAGCTCTGACAATGGCTAAGAAGGCCAGAAACTAGAAGCTGAGAATAAGGAAGCTAGAGGCAGGCGCGGCACTACTTATAGTCGCGCCCTCTCAACACAATAACAAATGTATTCGTCGCATTTGTAAGAAGGAGTCATGAAGTGGAAACGATTTTGCAACGATTGACTGACCTCGACGAGGTTCATGATGCTATCCTCGTCGGCAAAGATGGCCTTATTGTCGCTGGTATACTGCATAGTGAGGACGAGGAGGTTATCGGTGCGATGTCTGCCGCCGCGTTTGGCTCCATAAGTAATTTGACAGCGCAGGCCAATAACAGTGAGGCGCAACATGTGATTATTGAGACAAAGTCCGGTACGATCCAAATGGAAGAAACAGGTGATCTTATCCTCATTGTCACAACACAGGGCCAGGGTAATCTGGGCCGTGTCCGCGTCGAGATGCAGAAAGCCTGCAAGCAATTGCTACAAGTAGTTGCAAATTATTAATTCATAAATAGAAACGTTAGGAGAAAATGTACCTATGGAACGTACATTAGTTTTATTAAAACCTGATGCTATCCAGCGTGATCTCGTTGGTGAAATTATTTCACGCCTGGAGCGTAAAGGTTTGAAGATTGCTGGATTGAAGCTGATGACTCTGTCTGACGAATTGCTCCGTGAGCATTACAGTCACCTGGTTGAGCGTCCCTTCTTCCCAGAGGTGAAATCTTTCATGCAGCTTACTCCGGTTGTTGCGCTTTGTCTGGAAGGGAAAGGCGCGGTTGCCGTTGTACGCCAGACAGTTGGTATTACAAACTCTCGTGAGGCTGCTCCCGGCACCATCCGTGGTGAGTTCTCAATGAGTATGCAGGCCAATCTGATCCACTGTTCAGATTCCCTGGAGACTGCCGCAGTCGAGGTTCCTCGCTTCTTCAAGCCCCAGGAGATCTTCGAGTATGATGATGTCCAGGCAACATACCTTTATAACTCTAGCGAACGTGACTAATATAACTGTCCTACGTTCGTGAGAGGATAGAGAGCCGCTGCTACTTCGCACGCGAAGTAGCAGCGGCTCTGCTTTTTTTACCTTCTGTACGCTTGCTTTACTCCCAGCGTTCTCCCCTACAAATACGCAAACTCAGTATGAGTTTATGTATCTGCGATGGTTTTATCGTGAGGGAAGTTTTATGCAATGCGCATGATCTTTCTATATGATACATGCTGTCTGGCTGTCTTTACGATGCCAATACCAACATCGTCGGTGTGGCGTATCCCTGTGGTTGTATCTTGTTCTTACTCTATGTATCGCCGGTTCAGGTAGAATACACTGAGGGAAGCGCTTTAAAGCAATTTACCGAGCCGCAGCATGTGCTGCTGGTTCCGTCTCTGTTTCTGACTCCGTCTGCTGTTTGCTCTGACGCCTCTTTTGCAGCTCACGCCAGCAGCACGATTTGCTATGGAAACATTTTTCCTGCTCGTCGAGCGTCTCTGGTGGTGTGCCTTTGAGGCAGAAAACCTGGTACATTGGTTCGCCTGATACATCATTACAAGGGAACCAACGTTCTCGATAAAAGGGACAGGCATTTTTGTGTCTGCGCCAATTTGAATTTTCGTCTGGATGAGTTTCTATTGTCCCTGCCAACCAGGTGTCCTTCCTAACTAAAATGTACTGTATGGATAAGCTCTTACGCGACAAATTGTAAATGCCGCGTACTACTGATCCGAAAACTTGCGTGTGCGAGCACTAGCGACGCCAGTCGCGTTGGTTTTCGGAATAAGATCTTAGTCGCGGCTGATTACATTTACACGATTGCGCGGCATAGTAGTAAGTAGTAAATGCGATTATGAATGTCGTTCGTCGTAGCTACCTGTGCCCACACGAGAGAGCAGCATGTGCTATATTGAAGAACGATATGTTTCTGGTAGTATACCATATCTATCCTATAGCAATAGGAGAGTCACTACAGACAGATAGGTATGAGTAATGGTATAATTGATTACGAAAAACTGGAGTAACCTCTTGTTGAAGCAGAAGTTTGTAGGGGTCCCCTGGACGACGAAACTCACCTTTTATGGTATTGCCGCGACCCTTGTGCTCTATGTACTTGTTGCCTTGCTCGCAGGCGCTTTTGTGCGCATCCCCAGTGTAGCTCCTCCTGTCTCTGGTGATAGTATGCTTGCAATCAGGATGGGTATCTATTCACTGATTGCTGAGGGTACATTTCTGGCTGCTCCGTTCTACTTTGCCTGGCGAGCGAGCAAGCACTCTGGAGGCGATCAGCGCACTCTGTGGCAGCTATTAGGGCTGCGTGGCTTTAATATACCGCTAGCGGTGTCATTGATCCTTGTTAGCTTTGTCGCTATTATCCTTGTAAACGAGGCATATCAATGGTTGATTATAGCTTTCCATCTGCCGCTACAGGTGAATAGTGATCTTGTGCTGAAGCAGGGGAAGATTGTACCCATCACGACCTATGTGACGCTGGCGATGGCCGTGCTCTGGGCACCTTTCTGCGAAGAGCTCTTCTTTCGTTCCTTCGCATTTATGGGCTTCAAGAATGATATGTCTTTATTTGTGGCGGTGATTTTCAGTGCTTTGGTCTTTGCTGCAGCCCACTTCGATCCCGCCTCATTCCCTGTCCTCTTCGTCATTGGCTGCGCACTGGCAATTATCCGTTGGAAGACCAATTCAGTCTGGCCTGGAATGATTTTACACCTTATGAATAATGGATTGAGCGCAGCTCTCGTTATTCTGTCTCTGCACGGCATCAATTTCTAGTCGATAACGAAAAGCAGCAAGGACTATTCGTATAGGGAAGAACCTTGCTGCTTTTTTGTTGTTTGTATTCATAGCTAAGAATGTGATGAGAAGATCTGTTGGATAGCCGGAGACATGCAGAAATGTATCATACAAGCGTCGAGATCTCTTCTTCCATTACCTGTGATGTTGCTACTGTATTGATCTGACCTGGTGCTTTCTGGCCCAGGCGCCGCTCTCCCTGGAAGACGCGTACTGCACCCATGATAAGCAGGACAAAGACGACTTGCTGGAAAAAGATCGTATTCTCTGTAGTGGGACCCATGCGAGTTAAGGCATAGATGATTAGTATACTGATGCCAAAGAGCAGAGTCAGCCCTGGCTGTTCTCGCCAATTGGCTGGTCGGAAAAACCAGACGATGACTGCCAGTAGCATTGCGAGCGTGACCAACTTCTCTTCGAGATAGAGCAGTGTGGAGGTGTTGGCTGGTACCTTTCGGTAGTTAAGTAGCATATATGCACAGATACAGAGCGGAATAAGCCAGCCGAGAATGGTATCCCAGCGACTGCCGCGTGTTCGGGCGTACGAGAGTGCAAGAGAGGCTGCCAGTAGGCTACATATTGTAGCAATGTTGAGCTGTAGTGCGACCGTTGACTGTGGATTGAGACCGTGTAATTGCAGATAGTATTGTAGTGCACCGAAAAACGCCCAGAGAGCGGCTCCGATTCCTCCTACACGCACCCATGGCGACCTGCCAAAGATAATGACCGCTAGCCAGCAGAGAAATGCAATGCCGGCATAAAGTAAAGAGAGGCGCGCAGGGACAATAAGGTTACTATTGGTCCATGCGTAGCTGCACAGGCTAGCTAATACTAGTCCTAGCATGAAGAGCGCAAAGAAAAATATGATAAAGGGTGGCGTCCAGATCACTGGTTCTTGCTGATTGGCTATGGTCGCTCCCAGTCGGCCTTTGTCTCCTGCTGCTGTCGATGCTGAGGCCTTTGCCAAAAATACTTCTTGTGTTGGTTGAGGTGTTTGTTGCATGCTTTTATTCTTAATACCAATTATGTTGAATGCAGCGACAGACAGCCGCTACTCTTCTGTAGAGCGGTATCAAACCGTTCTTGACGATGCCTGTGTGGAATGATAAGGATAGTATGAAGCTGTCCTCGTTCATTCTAACGTGTGATGTGTCTTGAAAAGTACATCTTCTGACAGAGATACTATTGATATATGTATATACATAAGTATACACTCCGCTAGCAGGCGTAAGGATCGCAGGATGATCAGATATCTTAGTAACTCATCTGATCTTGCTTACTATCCTTCGATCCTTACTATTGCTCGCCTGAAGATAGTATACCCGACTCTATGGTGTTTGTTCGATCAAAGTCTCCTCTTTAATCCAACGTTTTACCGATCTGTTGAGCTGCTTGCTTGCGTATATTGATGATGCCCTCACTGAAGCGGACAGGATACGGCTGTTCAACAAGAAGCTGCCGGTACTGTACTGGCAGTTGTGCAAGGTTCTGTTGCGCTAGCTCACGGATCTCTGAGAGTGGAGGTAGGCTCCCTGGAATAACGTCGCCGTTACGCATGACCGGTTTGAGCATTCGATGATAATTGTTAGGGCGCGGTTCATGAGCCAGTTGAATGACATCTTCTTGCCATTCAGGGTGGCGATAGATCTCTTTCTTGCCTGGCCATGTACTCTTCTCACCAGCTATCTTAATTTTGGGAAATCCGGTTCCATATTCATCAACGTACCAGGCCTCTTTATAGACCATGCCTGGCGAGCCGCCTTCGATGTTATGTTCCAGCGAGCCAGAGCCGTTGCCAAGTGCGGTCCCTACGCCAAAGGCATCGATCTCCGCACCTGCCTGTAGTAGTTCCTCTATCTTCCATTCGTCAAGGTCGCCACTTGCCAGGATACGGACATAATGAAGATCAGCTTTATCCAACTGCTGACGAATGTACTTTGTATCGTTTACCAGGTCGCCTCCATCCAGGCGTACCGCAGACAGTGTATGTCCAAGCGTCTCTTGTGATCGGAGTCCTATCTCGATGGCTGTATGTATCGCCTGACGCGCGTCGTAGGTATCTAGCAAGAGGGTATAGCGGTTGTATGCCTCTGCAATCGCCTCAAATGCTTCCATCTCGGTGGGAAACATCTCGATGAGTGCATGAGGGACAGTACCAGTTGCTGGCAGGCGATATTCGTAGGCTGCATTTAAAAGTGATGTACTGGAACAACCACCGATATACGAGGCACGGGCTACGGTCATTGGTTCCTGCGCACGGCGGAAGGCAAATTCTGAAATTCTCCGGTTCGCTCCTGCCGCGTAGACGATACGCGATGCTTTGGTGGCGATTAACGTAGAGAGTGCCATCGCTTGCATCAGACCGGACTCTAATAAAATAGCCTCGCGGAACGGTGCGGTTACCCGCAACATAGGTTCGTTTGGGAATGCAATGCTTCCCTCTGGCAAGGCCAGCATCTCACCGGTAAAACGTAGTTCTGAGAGCTCATCTAAGAATGCTGTGTCATAATCACGGATATGAGCCAGGAATTTCAACTCTTCATCTGTGTAGCGAAATGCTTGTGCGAACTCGATGGCTGATTCGAGACCAGCAACCAGTAGATACGCTCCTCCGAATGGTGCTTTACGTGTGTAGAGGTCAAACGTTGTCAGGCCATTTTGTCCTGTACGCCACGAAACATATGCTGCGTCTGGATGGTACATATCTGTCATCAATCCTGGATGGGTTGTAGGAGTACGACGATGCATAAATAATTATTCCTCTCTTCAGTCCGTGCACTTACCCTGGTTAGTGTATTTTGTACAATATCTCTCTAGATTGTTTATCATTTTATCATATATTGCCAACAAGTATATGCCGGTTGGCGCACTCTATCGTTGCACCATAGTGTTAATACGCAAGACTCTGCATAAAGGAGAGTGCTTGATTCTCTTACATACCGTTAAATACCTTTGCTGACACCGTCGGCGTGGTTCCGACCACATAATGTCAGTGAGGATATTCCTAACCTCTACTTTGCAGGTGCAGGAACTCATCCCGATGCGGGTTTACCTGGAGTATTAAGTTCTGGTATAATAGTAGCAAAGATGATCGGAATGGATCGAACAGCTGGTGATGGAGAAACGCCTGGAGCAGTCGCGAATCATGTTTAGCGGGAGAGGCGTAAAAGCGTCATTGCAGACTGCTTTGTAAGAGCAGTGCTGTTCTCGTGAACCCACAATATATTTCAAAAGTGGAAAGAGGAAGTGTAATGTTGGCAGACTTATGCCGTTTGCACTTCCTCTTCTTCTCTCTGTTTTCCTGTGTTTCTGTTGGAACTCTAGCGAGTCCAGTGGGCCTCATGAAGACCTGGAAAGAGAGGAAGGGTCATGTTTGGACAGCACCGGAGGGCTATCGGGATCGCCACTAGTATGGTAAGTATCCTGGGATTGACGTTGACCAGCGGCCTGGCTTTTGTAGCGAATTTCTTTGTAGATGAATTTTCTCGCCCTCACATCTTGTTGCCTGATTCTGATCTTACCTGGGGTATGCCAGAAGTCTTGTTGGGAGCGCCACCTCTGGTCTATCAGCGTCACTTGCTCTTCAGAGCAGTTGATGGTACCTTGCTGTGCGGTGACTTTTGGGCCCAGCCGCAGCCAGCGCCTACGATAATCCTCTGTCATGGTTATCGCATCTCGCGGACACACCTACGCTCGGCTGCCGAAATTGGGTATGGGCGTGGCTACAATGTCTTCTTTTTTGACTTTCGTGGGCATGGTGAGAGCGAGAGCGTCATGACTAGCGCGGGCAATGCCGAGGTACGCGACCTGGAAGCTGCCATCTTTGTTGCTGGTCGTCAGCCAGAGACCCTTACCGGCAAAATTATCATCCATGGCTTCTCTATGGGCGCTGCTGTCGCCCTTCTGACTCCTCCACATCCGGATGTGCTTGCTATTATCGCTGATAGTCCCTACGCTCGTTCTGACGACATTCTCCGTCGCCTGATCGCGTATCGCCTCGTTGATACGTGGGTAATGCGTTTTCCGCATTGGAGATTGCCTCAGAGACTGTTCGTGACCATTGCCTGGTGTATCGTCATCATGAGCCGTGTCATTTTTCGTCTGCGCTTTGGTTATCCAGTGATCGCACGTCCAGATACCAGTTTTCGGCGCTGGAAGCAGCGCTCACGTCGTGCATTGCAACAACATGATATTCCTATCCTCCTGATCCATTCGTCAGGTGACAATCTTATTCCCTTCAAACACGCCCAACAGATTGCCGCTGAAGCCAATGCTCATGGAGCGCATCTGGAAACCTACTTTGTGGATGCGGATACGCATTGTGGTGCGTACGGTTGGGATCCCCTGGAATACGATCGTGTTATCCAGGATTTTCTGGAACGCCATCTGCATGCCGCTTCACTCGGTTATGAAAATCCTGGTGCATAGCTTATAGCAGTATGGTATATAGCAAAGCTTGTATTATGCTCTAAATGCATAAAAACATAGATCATAGTACAAGTATTATTTTTTGTATGCTATGCCGTTATATTGTGAGTAATAGCCTGGGGCGAACAGGTGCGTATTCTTGAAAAGAGGATACTGAATTTTTTACAGCACATTTATGAAAAAAGGCTTGAATCTTTTTGGACTTTCATGCATACTATGTAAATAAGAGTGCTCAATAAATGAGCTGCACGCCATGCATATAAGTTCTTAGGTTCTTTTGCCCTTTTGCTCCACGATGCAAGGAGGAGGAATGATGTTCACGCCAGAAGAGATAACCCCGACGACCGCGTCTCTTGAACAGTTTCATCATATGCACGATCATCGGAGTGCTTTTGCTGAGCGTCGTCAGCAAATATTGAAGCAGAAATATAATGAGAAACAGACAGATAGCCTACCATCGCTCTCCCCTGACACCGCTGACGATCTACCTTCTCAATCAGTGCTATCCACAACCTCTGCAGATATCCCTGTACCTACTCTTTCGACAGCATCTTCTCCCATTGCAAACGTTGCCTGGCGGCAGGTCTTACAATTGCGTGAAGAGAATCGTCGCTTGCGTGCTGAGGTAGCCACTTTAAGACCGCAGACGCTGAACTTTCAACAAGCTGTTGAGGAGGCTGCTCAGAAACATGTACGTGATATCACACAAGGAGTGATAACGCATCCACAGGAGACTGCTCCATGGTTGCGCCAGATGCTACAAGAGGCTCAATCACATGCGCAACAGACAGGTGATCGTCACTGGAATGAGACGCTGTTCCTCAAACGTGAGTTACAAAGGATCGTTGTTCAATTCGAGCGTGAACGCGAGCAACTGAATACACAACGCGAGCAGTTGGCCGCATTACAGGCCAGTGTTCGTGAACATGCCATTCAGCGTGAGCAGACGTTAGATGCTCGGTTGCGTGCACGCTGGCGTGTTGTCTCGATCGCAACGTCGCTGGGGCTTCTGGGGCTCCTGGTCATCCTCCAGTTTGCCTGTCTTGCGCTCTTCCGTGTAGGCGTTGTAGGCATGATGAACCTTGCTCTCGTCGTTCCTATCGTCATCTGTTCACTGCTGGCTCTGGTGTTGTCCACTCCCCTGGCGTTCTTCAAACAGGTCTATATGAGTGCACCTCATCGCATCAAGTAAAAGCAGAGAAAAAGAGGAAAATGGAAGGGTTTTGTGCCCTTCCTATTTTTTTATGCGCTATAGTTGGCGCTGTCTATTCTGCTTCAATGTATCCATTTGTACATTTCTCCTCAGATATTTGTGTTGTTGTTGTCTAAGAGCGGGAGCTACGTTACGTATAATAAGAGAGTGCTCCCAAGGTACGTTTAGAAAAATTCCAATGAGGAGAGATTTTCATGACACAACAGACACAGAATCCACCAGCCCAGAGATTGAAAAAGCATATTATCTGGCAGAATGGTCATGAGCCCCAACCTTGCAATATCATCTTGTTTGGCGCAACAGGTGATCTTTCCCAGCGTAAGATTTTACCGACTCTGGCCCATCTTTTACATGATCATCCTGAGCCAGAGAAGGTCTGCATCGTTGCCTTTGCTCGGCGTGATTATAATGATGACTCGTGGCGTAAACTGGTGTTGGAGTCTCTAGACAAATACTTGCCTGCCGATGATAAGCTGGATGACCAGGCGAAACAGTCCTTCGCCAGTCAGCTCTTTTATTGTCGCTCTAACTTTGATGATACTGATGGGTACAAGCGACTAGGGGATCTCCTGAATAAGCTCGATAAAGAGGAGCATACTGGAGGGAATCGTCTTTTCTACCTTGCGACCCCACCTGAAACGGATTCTACCATCATCGAACAACTGGGTAAGTCAGGCTTGTCGAAGCCTGTACCGCAGGATGGTAATAAGCAACCCTGGGTCCGTCTGATTACGGAGAAGCCGTTCGGACACGATCTCGCCTCTGCCAAAAAGTTGAATCAAGAGCTCGCAGCAGTCTTTCAGGAAGATCAGATCTTCCGTATCGACCATTATATGGGGAAAGAGACCGTCCAGAACATCATCGCCTTCCGTTTTGCCAATGGTATCTTTGAACCCCTCTGGAATCAGAAATATATCGATCATATCCAGATTCTGGTAGCAGAAAGTCTGGGTATTGGAAGTCGCTCTGAATACTATGAGACAGAGGGAGCGATCAGAGATATCGTACAGAACCATGTGATGCAAGTTCTTAGTCTGGTCGGCATGGAACCACCGGCAGACTATAACGCTAATGATATTCGGGATGAAAAGGTAAAAGTTCTGCGTGCAATCAAAGCGTTACAGCCTGAAGAGATTAATCTGCGTGTTGTACGAGGACAATATACGGCAGGTATTGAAGATGGGAAGCCAGCTGTCGCGTATAAAGAAGAGCATGGCGTGAACCCTGCTTCAACTACAGAGACCTATGTCGCGCTCAAACTGTTTATTGAGAACTGGCGTTGGTCTGATGTTCCTGTCTATATCCGTACGGGCAAGCATTTACCCAAACGCAGTACTGAAGTGACAGTGCAGTTTAAACGTGTTCCCCATCAACTCTATACCCCGACCGAAACGCAGGGCTTAGTCCCCAATCGGCTGACCATGCGTATCCAGCCGGATGAAGGTATCTCATTGAAGATTGGAGCCAAAGTACCGGGAGCCGCTAGTAAATTAAGCACTGTAGATATGGGCTTCACCTATAACGAGGCGTTTGATATTGAGTTGCCTGATGCGTATGAGCGTTTGATTGCCGACTGTATTGTTGGTGACTCGACTCTCTTCATTCGTCGTGACGAAATTGAGGAGTCCTGGCGCATCATTGATAGCATCACCGAAGCCTGGCAGAAGGCTGGTGCTGAGACTGTCTATCCTTATCCCGCTGGTACCTGGGGACCGAAAGAGGCGGACGCCCTGATTGAACGTGATGGTCGTGAGTGGGATAACCCCTAGTCTTCCATCCCTGACTGGATTTTTACCGATGCTGGATTGTACCGATTATCGAGGAGCCGGAGCATCCTTGCGGCTCCTCCATGGTTACACAGCAAGTAAAAAGAGCGTGATCCATATGGATCGCGCTCTTTTTTGTGAAGTTTTATCTTCGCGTTAGTCACATGAATAGAAACACTAAGAGTCGAGGGCGTGGTCAACCTTTTTCTCGCCTTTGCCCAGAGTCTCCTGTGCTTTGCCCTGTGTGCGTTTTACGTCGCCTTTGGCTTCCGTCTTCGGATTGTCTGTAGCATTACCCACAGCACTCTGGACTTTACCGGCTGCCTGTTTAAGCTTGCCTTTCAGTGTATCCTCGTGTCCCTGAGTACCAAGATCTTTTTCTTTATATTCGTCTGTCATAGTTTCTCTCCTTTGTAGAATTCACTATGTCGAGTTGAACGACGTATACTTATACGAACACCGGCGAGTGTAGCGTGCACAGCGTATGATACATGCGCAACGCGGTGTCCGGAATAAGATCTCTATAACTTCTTTTGTTATACTCATGAGAGCGACGAAACGGATACACTTTTAGCCGAGCAATTGCTCAAGTTGTGTAAGATGTGCTTCAAACAATTGAAACGCCTGGCGTACTGGCTCTGGCGTGGTCATGTCGACACCAGCCTTCTTAAGCAGATCGATGCTATATTCTGAAGAACCAGAGCTCAGGAAGTTCAGGTAGCGGTCTACGGCTGGTTGACCCTCATTGAGGATGCGCTGGACGAGTGCTGACGCTGCTGAGATACCAGTCGCATACTGATAGACGTAGAAGTTGTAGTAGAAGTGTGGAATACGGGCCCACTCGATACTGAGCAGATCATCAACCACAGCCTCGCCACCATAGTATTTCTCATTGAGACCTTTATAGAGGTCTGTGAGCGTGTCTGCTGTCAGTGGTTTGCCCTGTTCTGCCTGGCTATGGATCTGGTGCTCAAATTCAGCGAACATTGTCTGGCGAAACAGGGTAGCGCGAATGTCTTCCAGCGCGTGATTCAGGATAGCAATACGGACCGCGTCACTAGAGGTATTCTTTAGCAGATGCTCTGTGAGCAGACCTTCATTAAGTGTTGATGCAACCTCAGCGACGAAGATAGTGTAGTCACCGTACTGGTAGGGTTGATGCTTGCGTGTAAAGTACGAATGCATCGAATGACCAAGCTCATGGGCCAGGGTAAACATACTCTCGCGCTTATTCTGGAAGTTCAGCAGGATAAATGGTTGTGTTCCATACGCGCCGCCACTATACGCGCCGCCACGTTTACCCGGTGTCTCAAAGACATCGATCCAACGCTTCTCAAAGCCGCTTGAGAGTACACGAATGTAGTCCTGCCCTAACGGAGCCAGTGCCTGCTGAATAGTATCGCGTGCCTGCTCGTAGCTGATCTCATCAGTTGTCTCCTCGACAATTGGTGTATAGAGATCATACATATGCAGTTCATCCAGCTTGAGTATACGTTTTCGCAAGCGCATGTAGCGATTGAGCAGCGGGATATGTTCACCAACGGTTGTAATCAGGTTATCGTAGACGCTCTCTGGAATATTGTAGGTTGAGAGAGCGCTCTCACGGCTCGAACTATAGTTGCGCTGGCGTGTATTGAAGATGTGAGTCTTGACCTGGGCTGAAAGGGTCGCAGCGAGCGTATTACGCTGTTTCAGGAAGGTTCCATGCAGTGCTTCAAAAGCCTCTTTGCGCACGCGGCGATCTTTACTGCGAATGAAGGTCAGATAGTTGCCCTGCGTAAGTTCAACCTGTTCACCCTCTTCATTCGTGATAGTTGGCAGTCTGAGATCTGCGTTATCAATCATCGAAAAAATAGAGTCAGGGGCATCTGCTAACTCACCGGCTGCTGCAAGCACAGCCTCAACCTCTGCTGAACGTACGTGTGGACGTTTACGGTTGAGATCTTGCAGCTGAATATTGTAGAGCTGTAGACCAGGAGTCTGTTGAATAGAGCTGTTCAATGTCTCCTGAGGGAGTGCAAGGATCTCTGGTTCGATGAACGAGGCGGCTGTAGAGGTACGCACAAACAACTGCATGGCTCGATCGGCCATACCTTGATATTTGCTATTGGTGGTATCCTGGTCTTTGCGCATAGATGAGTATACATATACTTTTTCGAGCTGCTCAGTGATCTCGTCGCGTTTTTGCAAGACGGCCAGAAGTGCGTCGCCACCATTCTTTATCGTGCCTTGAAGTGCCTCTAATTGGGGGAGTTGCTGCTGTATTTTCTGGAATGTCGTTTCCCATTCGTCGTCGTTTGAAAAAATACTCTCCAGATTCCATGTATAATCAACTGGAATCTCTTCACGTTTCTTATAGGTTTGCAATGTAGGTAGTCCTCCTGAATTGAATAGCTCGTGTACCTGCTGGATACTCTTCGTTGGCAACCTCGCTCAATAAGGGCAGGGCTACGCGATCAGGCACAGCAAGCGTGTTGCCAATTGGTATTACTAGCAATAATATCATATGCCTCCAGCCCAAGGAGCATATGTTGCCTGATCTATAAAACAATGAGTCGTTGTTGTTTTTGCAATGTTACGACAAAATTTGCAGGAGAGATTTCACTTTCTGCAAAGAGATGACCCACGTCGCCTATGTAGTGGATGGATATCTCCAATTGAAGCTCCGTCACCACAAAAAATAGGGACGTTACAACACAAAGTGTAGCGTCCCTGATCGTCAACGATTATTTCATCGACTGATTGGCTATGAGTATGAGCGTTTACTTTCCGGTCTCCTCATCCTCATCCTCGAAATCTTCATCGTCATCTTCGAAATCTTCATCCTCGTCACCCTCTAGCAGGAGATCGTCACGATCTCCCCATTTTTCCAGGTAACGATAGAAGTTCCGCTTGGTCACACGGTTCTGTTGCGCCTCCTCTTGCGGGGTGGCGCTCCTCTCATCTTCTGCGTGGAGGATGAGAGGCAGGTCTGGGATACGAATGACGCGCGCGCCCGTGTCACGGATTGCAAAGCTGAAGTCGATATGCATAAACTGAGGATAACGGTAACCCTCATCTAGCAGACCGGTTTCGCGCAATAAAGAGCGCCTGAAGGCCATACAGGTTGTATCGACGGCCTCAACCTCAATCTCTTCACTTTCTTCGAAGTGGCGTAAATCATCGGTACGGAACCCATGCGGTCCAGTTAATCCTACACTTGTGTCAGCGAGTGCTTCCGCCAGAGGGTGCAGGATATCACTGGTCAGTTCAGCGTTAATATCGAGGAGCAGAATATATTGTCCCTGGCTCTGCTTGAGACCAATGTTACGGGCCTCCGCAACACCTACTTTGCGTGTGGTACGCAGCAGATGGACACGTGCATCCTTATGGTGTAGTGACTCACCCCAGATATCCAGACCATCTAAAGAGGCATTGTCAACCAGGATAATCTCGAAAGAGATATCACCGGCATGACTCAATATACTCTCGACGCAGCGACGTGCCTGCTCGATGTTATTTTGAGCCAGGATATTGATAGAAAAGGTACAGCGGTCAGTCTCATCGAGCAACGAAGGTACATATTGTGCTGTACGATACTGCTTCCCGTCAACGAGCACACCAGGTAGTATAACCAGGTGGGCACCATGTGGATTATCTCTAACGACATAGCCAGCCGCTTCAATCTGTTGCTTCAGCAGGTCCGCCTTGTCGTATTGGCCTCTCCGTCGTAGCAGATCGCGTTCATGGGAGAGCGCGAGGATCTCCGAGGGAATACTATGACGATATGGACGAATGGTCATCTTGTTTCATCCTTCCTTGCTACGCTAAACTCTGTCCACAAACCACCTCTGCCTGCCTGAAAAGCAGCATGTCTGGATACCTTAGCAGGCATGCATATTACCACTGACGGTTTTGCCTTAAAAGAGATGTTTACATAAGAGCTGGGGATATATCTTCGCATCTATCTCGCTGCTGCTATGAGTCCTTGGTATGGGGTTTATCGTGGCAAAACTCCCTTCTACTTGGAGCACTGTCATTTTATCTTACGATTATACCATGTCGAGGCGTTTTCTGCGTATGTTGTGGAGGAGTATAGATGAGAGGGCACAGGATCAGTTTGAATGGCTGATCCTGTGCCCTCGACATTGTAATTAGTTTTTCTTATGCTGCTTCTCTGCCAGTTCTTTGACACGTTGAACATGCGATTTATGACAGATGACAGTTGTATCATCCATTTCAACGACGATCACATCTTGCAAACCGATAGTAAAGATGCGTCGTTCGGTGTTGTTATAGACGATGACGTTCTGGCTGCCGAGGCCACTGTGTGAGCCAAAGGCGCGCACACCCTGGTCGTCGGCAGGATAGAGGGCCCCATACTGCTCCCAGTTACCAACATCGTTCCATTCCAGGTCTGCAGGGATAACAATTAAATTTTGTGCCTTTTCCAGAATACCGTAATCGATGGAGATTGATTGTAGAAGTGGCCATTGCGTATTCAGCGTATCTGAAGCAGGACTCTGCGTCTGAGTTAATGAGTCTACGATCTGTTCAATTGCTATAGCGAGTTCAGGCAAGTGTCGATGAAACTCAGAGAGGATAGCTTTGACACTCCAGATAAAAATTCCAGCGTTCCAGACATAGTGTCCATCTTGTACATAGCCCTGTGCCGTCGCAAGATCGGGTTTCTCAACGAAGCGCTCAGCCTGATATGCCTGATAGCCATAGCCCTCGCTAACCTGTGCAGCGAAGCGGATATAGCCATAGCCAGTCTCAGGGTGTGTTGGCTTGATGCCGATAGTCACCAGTTTACCCTGTTCCGCCATCTCGTAACCTAACTTGAGCGTCTGGCGTAGACCTTCGACATTTTCAATAACGGCATCTGCACTAAAGATAGCCATCACAGCGTCCGGATCCTGACGTGCGATTGTTGCGGCTGCCCAGGCAATAGCGGGAGCGGAGTTCCGCCCCATTGGCTCACGGAGAATATGCGCAGCAGGCACGGTCGGAAGATGTTCTTGTGCCAGGTCGGCCATACTACGACCTGTCACTACCCAGGATTGCTCAGTTGTAATAAGTGGTGCAACCCGTGCGAGCGTCTCTTGTATCATGCTTTGACCGCTTGGCAGCGGCAGGAATTGTTTGGGAAAACTTGGTGTGCTTAATGGCCACAGACGTGTGCCACTGCCACCAGCCAAGATAACGGCGTTAAGATGTTTCATGAAATAACGTACGCCTCCTAACGACAATAAGTCCTGCATTCCTCTTTGACGACTTGCGAAATAGCGTTATCTCGTGTGTGTCGTATGTGGATTGTATCGGTGTTTGCTGTGTGTGTCAAATTGACGAATTATGGAACTGTCCATTGTTTTACCTATAGTGGTTTTACGTAGTTGAGCACAAAGATCGGCTTCTCCTTTGAGAAACCGATCTTATGTTTCACGGCCTGTATGCTAGACGAGAGGCAATGCTATTCGGTGACAATAGCCTTTTTGGATGAGATTGAGGTTGTGTGCAGCACCGGCTTGCTATTCTTGTAGCGATTCGCGAGCATTTCAGCGGGAATGCGATAGACATCAGTTACCAGGCCGACGCGTTCAAGCAGGCGGATCAGATAGCCCGAGAAGTCTATCTGCCACCAATGGAGTCCATGGAAGGCCGAGCGTGGGAAGGCATGATGATTGTTGTGCCAGCCTTCGCCAAATGCCAGCATACCGACGACCCATTCGTTGCGGCTCTTGTCGCTTGTCTCAAATTCTCGTTTGCCGAATGTATGACAGATCGAGTTAACGCTCCATGTGACGTGATGGACCAGGAAGATACGGACCAGCCCTGCCCAAAGTAAGCCACTCCAACCACCGATTGCGAAGGGGATAACGAGCGAGAGTACGACCCAGAGTAAGAATGTGCGACTGATAAAGGAGACGATGGGGTCATTGACGAGGTTACGGCAGTAGATGTTGGGATCAGCCATGCGGTCTTTGAAGAGCCAGCCAAGATGGGAATGGAAGAAGCCCTCCACCGGACTATGGGGATCGCCTTCATGATCGGCCTGTGCATGATGTTTCACATGGGTCGCGGCCCAATCGAGAGCGGCCCCTTCCAGTGACATTGAACCAAAGATGAGTAAAATCGTCTTGACAACAGGATGGGGGCGAAAACTGCGGTGCGTCAGCATGCGATGGAAACCAACGGTCACGCCAAACGTAATACATGTATAGAGTGAGATTAAGAGAATAAGATCTGTCAGGTGGATAGCTTTATTCCACAATGTATATATTGCGTAGATCGTAGCTAGGAACGGCACGATAACAGCTACGAGAACGACACCTTTATATACGAGACTGTTCTTCAATGGAACCTCCATAATCTTGCTCTGAGTCGAGGGAGCAAGATTGTAACGCGTCTTTTAATTGAGTCGCTAATTGCGTTGTATGTTTAATAAGAGCTAAGAAAATCGAGTTTTGTTTCATGGATCTGAATGTTGCGTAAAAATGTAGGGAAAATAGAAAAAATCGCATAAAAGTCCGTGACTATTGTATGGCTATACTAGTCATAGCGAGCATGTGTATGGTATGCTGAGCAAGCAAATACCGTAAAAATTATTGAATAAGATCAAGTGGAAAATTGGGAGAGCATAAGGCTCTTCCCTCAATATATTTATAGAGAGTAACGTGGGAAACGAAGGACAGCAGTCGCCTTTGCCACCAGAGCAGAGGCCACCAGAACAACAAGGGTACTACGGTTGGCAATATGACCAGGATGAGACTGAGGTAAGGAAGCCACCTGCAGACGATGAGTACCCCTATCAGGCAGCAGGTGGAGGATCAGGACAGCCTCATGGGCCGTCGTCAAATTCGCCGGTTTCAGGCTCCCTTCCACCGCGTATGACTCTACAGCAACAACAGCAATATCAACAGCCAATTCAAGATATGGGCACGACGCTCGGCTTTACCCAGAGCACTGATTTCCAGTATTTTGATGTGCCACAACCTTCACAGCCGATGGCGCAGTTGCGACAGGCGCGTCTACAGCAGTTACGTGAAGATCGCATGCGTAGGCAACAGAGACGCATTCGAGGTGGTGATGTGACAACAGTCTTTCCCTGGAATAAAAACCAGGATGGCCTGATCTCATCCTCATTACCGGGTCAGATACCGCCTTCGGTCTCGTTACCTGGACAACCTGAGAACACAGAAATTTCGCCAGTTCGTACTTCGACGCAGCGACCCCCTGGCATGCTGGACTCGTCTCCAGCAATCCCCGTGCCTGCTACGAAGATGCAGCCAGCCTCTGCGTCAGCACAGGATACGGGCATGCTGCAAAAGGTGCGTTTAAGCCGGGCGACGAGTATTCTCACGATTGCTTTTATCGTCAGCCGCGTGCTTGGTTTATTGCGTCAGTCGTTGTTCAGTTATGTATTTGGTGCAACGTGGGTATCGGATGCCTATCTGCAGGCGTTTATCGTGCCTGATTTTATCTATAACGTAATCTCAGGTGGTGCGCTGAGTTCGGCTTTCATTCCAGTCTTTACCAAGTTGATGACCAATGATAACGCAAAAAAAGCCTGGCGACTTGCTAGTTCTGCCTTGAATCTCGCGCTCTCCATTTTGGCCGTTCTGGCTGCGCTTGCCATTATTTTTGCGCATCAGTTGGTACCGCTCTATAATCATGATGTGACGGCGCGAGAATTGGATATGATTGCGCGACTGACACAGATTATGCTCATTCAGGCTGTGGTCATGGGCTTTGGTGTCATTGTTACCTCGGTGCTGAATGCTGAGCAAGACTTCCGCTTGCCAGCGATTGGTACGATGTTGTATAACGTCGGATTGATCGTTGGCCTGCTTCCGGGCTTGTTCATGGTGATAACCGGGCATCCCAATCAGCAACTGGCTATCTACTTTGTATCATGGGGTGTCGTGGTTGGTGCGATCGTGCAGGTAGGTATACAGCTTCCGGGTCTGATAAAGGTTGGCATGCAGTATACGCCTCGTGCCTTTGATTGGAGGGATAGTGATATTCTTCAGATCGGGCGACAGATGTTACCGCGTATCTTTAATTCTGGCATGGTCTATCTGTCAACTATTGTGGACCGCAACCTGATTCAGCTTGTTGTTGGGTCGGTAGGTGGTGGTATCACTGAATACTATTATGCTTTCCAGTTAATCCTTCTGCCTTTCGGTATCTTTGGCCAATCTCCGGCGACTGCTGCCTTCCCTACATTGGCGGAGAATGTAGCCAGAAATCGTTTCGATCGTGTGCGTAGTACGATTCTCGATACGCTGCGTGGTATTCTTGCAGTCTGTATTCCATGCAGCGTCGGCCTGATGGTCATAGGTCTGACCGTTATTCAGGTACTTTTCCAGCATGGCGCTTTTACCTTGCAGCAGAGTGAAGGTACAAACGTTGCGCTGATCTTCTTCTCGTTAGGCTTGAGTGGATTGGCCGCTGTAGAGATCTTGACGCGCTCATTTTATGCAATGCGTGATACCAGGACGCCTGTCACGGTCAGTATTGCGCAATTTATCTTTAAAATTGCGTTAAGTTTGATCTTAATTAATCTGGCTGTCTTTGGTACGGACTATGGGGTGGGTGCGCTGGCCTTTACCACTTCATTAGCGAATATCGTTGAGGCTGCTGTGCTCTTCTGGTTGCTAGAGCAACGGATCGGGAATATGCAGATAAAGCAGATGCTCGCTTTTATTGCTCGTGTTATTATGGCCTCTCTCATTATGGGTGTTGCTCTGTTCATTGTGCGGTATATTCTGGACCTGCTCCTGGTGACAACTGTGCATCAGAGCATGGGGTTGGTTGGTGTCCTCTTAGCGGCGTTGAAATTGGTGATAGAGATTGCCATCGGCGGTTTTGTGTATATTCGCGTTGCACGGATATTTGGTATCGAGGAGTTAGGTTCGATTGAGCGGCTCCTGGGACCAGTTAGACGTGTCTTGAATCGCTTGAATCTGAATTGGCTTTAGGGTCGCTCCTGAGCGACATTGACGATGGTTCTGTGAGCTTCTCACATACGAATGAGTAGTTGGAGATAAAGATGAAACGGCTACGCGTCTCTCTTATTGGATTTGGGGTAGTAGGCCAGGGACTGGCTGCCCTTTTGCACACGAAGCGTGCGCTTTTGCAGCAGACTTATGGGCTGGATCTTGTGTTGGTAAGTGTGGCGAATAGTCGTCATGGTTTCATCTACCATGAAGAGGGTCTGGATATTCCTCTGTTGTTGTCAATGGCTGCACAGCGCCAGCCATTGACGCAACACCCGGGCGTGCAGCATTGGGCTGAGCCAATGGCTGGGCTGCGGGCGACAGGGCGCGCTGGCGATGTGTTGGCTGAGGCGACAGGTACGAATCTGCGCGACGCTGAACCGGGCCTCAGTCATATCCGTGCGGCGCTTACTCAAGGGATGCATGTGGTGACTGCGAATAAGGGTCCGGCTGCTCTAGCGGCTGGTGAGCTCTTCGATCTGGCACAGCAGCACCATGTGCAATTGCGTCTGGAGTCTACCGTGATGGCTGGAACGCCGGTCATCAGTACGATTCGTGAGGGAATGGCTGGTGCGGGCATCCATACAGTTCGTGGTATTTTAAATGGTACGACGAATTATATTTTGAGTGCTATGACACAGGGTCGCGACTATGCTGAGGTACTGGCCGAGGCGCAAGCCCAGGGGTATGCAGAGGCCGATCCGACTGCCGATGTTGAAGGCTATGACGTGGTCGCCAAGACACTGATTCTTTCTGCGCTGATCTTCAATTATCCTTTGACACTTGAGGACGTTGTGCGGCAAGGGATCAGTGGCGTGACCAGAGAGCAGGTGCAGCAGGCGGTGCGAGAAGAGAAGCGTATCAAGTTGGTGGCGACTCTCTCTCTTGATCCGCAGCATCGCGAGGCAAAGCCGATTGCGCGCGTTGAGCCGCTGGCCTTACCATTAACCGATCCTCTGGCGCGCATTGATGGTGTGATGAATGCAATCACTGTGCATAGCGATGTATTGGATGCAGTGACTATCAGCGGACCTGGCGCTGGCGGACTACAGACCGGTCAAGGTTTACTGGCTGATATTATCGCGCTTGCTCGTTAATACTACTCGCTAGCTAAAAGCACAGGACGCTCTCATCACCTTCAAGAGAGCGTCCTGTGCTTTTTTATTTTGTTGTTGTGTATATGTCGGGTGTGCCTGGAATCTCGAAGCGCAGATGGACACTGCCCAATACAATGATATCGCCATGCTCAAGAATTACTGGTACATGCGGTGGTATTACTTTGTCTCCTACGCGTGTCTTGTTGCGGCTACCTAGATCTTCTAGAGTAAAGATTTGTTCAGTGAAGCACAATTGAGCGTGCTTACGTGAGATGGTCATTTTGGGATCGAGCTTGCTTAGATCAATATCGGGGCGTACGTTTCTTTTGGGATCAAGTCGTCCAAGGATAGCTGACGGTTGGGTGATTGCTATATGCTCTGTATGCTGTGGTTGTGGTAATGCTATTGAGGTGTCGGTGTGTGCTGTGCTGATATAGGCGTAGACGTCGTTGATCGGCAGTTGTTGTGTTACTTTTCCTTCGTGATGACTCCTGATCGGTCCTCCAATGATGGTGGGTGCATGCTCAATGTTCTGCTTCAGAGCATACATTTCGGTGGTATAGCTGTTGTTTTCAGGTTCGCTGCTATGTTGTAGTGCCATCATAGGGCCCGAGGCCTGAATCGGTTGCTCTTGTTGTACGGTGGCAAGTGCTCTGATGAGTGCTGCCGCATTAGCAAAGCGGCTATGGCGATCTTTCTGTGTGGCGTGTTGCAGGATCTCTTGTAGGGTTGCAGATATATTGTGCTTATACTGCCGGAGAGCTGGGAGTGGCTTGTCTTTTTGTAGTATGGCAGTCTCTTGTATATCCTTGCCGACAAAAGGGAGTCGCCCCGTAATCATTGTAAAAAGTAAGAGACCAAGTTGATAGATATCACTCCACGGTCCGATTGACTCGTGGTTCAGATATTCAGGTGGGGCGTAGCGTGGATCAAGAAAGGCGATCTCGTGCGCTGCTCCTTTGCGCTGGTCGGATGTCGTTAAGGGTGAGAGTTGCTGTAGGAGGGCGCGTAGACCAAGATCGTTAATCTGCACGCGTTCTTGTGCGCCAGCTGTATCCACAGTAATAAATTGCGGGCGTAGATCTAACCCTGCGATGCCCTGGGCATGGAGTGTTGTGAGACCCAGGCCAATCTGCTGTCCAAGTTCGATAGCCCGTTCGATCTCTATATTTTCTGTATCCAGGATTTGTTGCAGGCTGATTCCGCGTGGTATTGCGCTTGCGATGTAGATCTGCTTCTCCTGTTGACCCCAATCATACAAGTGCCGAAGACGGATTGATTGTGTCTGTCGCCGTCGTTCGAGCTGTTTAAAATAATCGCGAACAGCGATTGGTTGATTATTAGAGGATAAGGTAATAAGCGCAAGCTCTACGGCTTCGTGCGTTTTTATCTGCTCTGCAGTACAGATAGTGAGTGGGTCGCTGGTGCTCAGCGTCTTGTTGACGCAATACAAGCCCCCAACAAGGTGAGTCTGTTCCTGTGGCATGTGCTGCCCTTTCGCCTGGATATTTCGTGTGTGTACGCTAGCCTAATATATACAGTACCATAGCTTCTTAAAATTAACTAGTTCTTGTGGTGCCGTTGCTAAGATGCTGCGAAGCGTCTGGTTTTACTGCGAAGTATAAGCTAAGGAATTGTTGAGGCGGGGAATGTATTCTATCCACAGACGAGAAGAAAATGTATCTGCTGCAAAAATGAAGGAGAAAAACATGAAACAGTTGAAACGCTTTATCAGCTACGTGATCCTTACATTCAATTATCTGTGTACATTGTTCATGACGGTTAGCGCTTATCGTTATCTCTTCATTGTGGCTGTCATTGTAGTTGCTCTTGTGCTGAAGCAGAACACTCATCTTAGCCTGATGAGTTCTGTCCTGACAAATCCAGACCCATGGGGATAGCAGTGTCTGGCTAAAAGGACTGATAAAAGTTATTTATAGGTGAAGGAGTGATAGGATATGCCTTTTCCATCAGAATTACCACCAGGAGCTTCGCAGAAACATACTGCATATCAAAATGAGTCAGCGGCTCCCTACAAAGCGTATCTCTTTGGTCCTTTTCGTATCACACTGGGAAATCAACAAGTCGGGACACTTATCTGGCGTCGCAATAAAGCCAAGACTCTTCTAAAATGGTTTTTACTGAATCCTTCCAGGATGTTTTCGGCCGACCAATTAATTGAGTTATTCTGGCCTGGCGTTGAGAGAACGTCAGGGTTACGTAATTTACATGTGACCATCAATTATTTGCGTCATTTGTTAGAACCGGACTTGCTACCCCATCAGGAGTCCTCATTTATTTGTCGTAACAAAAACAATTTTTACTGGTTTGAGATGAATGACCAATGGTGGGCCGATATCTTTGCTGTGCAATATCATGAGACGTGCGCTGTTAATGCTGAGCAAAGAGAGAATATGGCAGAGGTTATTGTACATCAGCATAAGATTGTTGAGTATTGCAGTCTGGGATTTTTGCCCGCTGATACCTATGAGGATATTTTCTCTCCGTATCGACGAAAATATGATTGCCTGTACCAGCAAACTCTTGAGCATCTCATCCATCATTGCACTCAATCTGGCATGTTTGATGAAGTATTCTCGTACTCTCAGCAAGCTTTGTTACTTGATCCTTATTGTGAGGTCGCCATTAAAGCTGTTGTCCATGTCTACTTCCAACAGGGGAACGTAGCGGGAGCGATGCGCAAGTTAAAGGATTTTCAGAATCTTCTTAAAGATGATCTAGGGCTAGAGATAGGCGAAGATCTTCAGCTACTACAAAAAAGATATCTCAAGTAGAGCCAGGAAAACATTGCTGTATTTCTCCACTGGCGCCTTCTCACTTTCTCTAGATAGCTTGCGCATGCTACAGGATGGCAGGGCATAACTTTGCACTACTGTGAAGAAGAGAGTGCGAAGTTAGTGCGAAGTTCTTGTGAAGCTCTATGCTCTATGATGGCAGTAAGACTGATGGATACAAGTGCTCGGAGCAAAGATAATCCATGCTTAAGGAGGAAGGAATCAATGTCAACCTGCAATGAACCTACTGCTCAGCCGTTGAATTCTCACAATATAACACGTGCAATTGAATTATGGCTGCTTGATAAATACTCTCATTCTCAAAGCGAATGTACGGCAACAACATATTGCGAAATTTTATTCTCACTGCGTGCGTATTTGCAGGAACGAGGCAGCGATTTAGATCATGCAGCAGTTGATATTGTAGCTATTATTCAGGCGTGGGCCAATCTTCGTGTCTCCTCCAGTCGGCGTGAGGGCAATGTGGCACCATCGACCTACAATCAGCGTATTGCTGCTGTCTCCAGCTTTTATCGCTGGGCGATACAGAATAAAAGATATTGTGGAGATAACCCTGCTGCACAACTTACGCGAGCTACAGTACAAAAGTATTCTCAAGCTCACGCGTTGAGTCCGCAGCTGGTGCGCGATAAGCTCAAGGGTATTGATCGCTCGACACCTCGCGGATGTCGTGACTATGTTCTTTTACAAGTAGCCCTCAATACCGGGCGAAGTGCTCATGAATTAGCATCGCTTACCTGGGGATGTGTCCATATTGAAAATGAACTGGTCATTCTTACCTTTGAGCGTTGTAAAGGGGGAAAGACGATGCAAGACATCCTCGATGCTCGTCTTTCAAAAGTATTGTTGGCATATCTGCGCACCATTTATGGTGAGCAGTTGGATATTCTTTCTGCGCACAGGCCGATCTGGGTGTCTTTTAGTGATCGCACGTACGGTCAGGCGATTGGCTCACAAACAATTGCTGACATTAGTGAGAGACATCTTGGCGTTTCCAAGGTTCACACGCTGCGCCATACCTTTGCCCTTACCATGGAAGAACTAGGCGCACACACCAGTTCAATCCAAGAACGGCTTGGTTATGAGAGTCTTGCTGCGACCAGCGGCTATCTGACTAAGCTGAAGAAAGCTCATGCGCTCTATTCCACTCATGCATGAGCGAGGCCTAGAGCAGTAATGTATGAGCAACCACTAAAAAAACACCCACCGGATTATCCCCTGTACGTTGTATTTTTGCTGTGTAGCGTTCCCAGGGGTATATAAAAAGAGGACAGTATTATGGAAACGCAACAAGTGAACGGGAAATCACGATCGAATGTACTCGTTCTTTGTTTTTTTGTTTTTATCGTTTTACTTATCTTTGCCTCGATTGGCTGGCAGTTTGCCTCAAAACAGCAATTAGCCCATCTTCCTGCAAATTCTGCAAATAGTAATACATTAGCTGCGCCACAAATACCAGCGGGTGCTCCAAACGCTCTGAATATGGGTATGCCGGGTGGAAAGCTATCTATTACGAATCTGCGTGCTCCACTCACCGCGGCACATATGAAGAATTTTACATTGGTTGCACAGCCAGCGCATCTTTCCCTGGGGAATGGTTTCTCGACCGATGCCTGGACCTTTAATGGGACCGCGCCTGGACCGACGTTGCATGTGAAGCAAGGCGATCTGGTGGTCGTAAAATTAGTGAATCATCTTTCCTTTGGTGTAACTATTCATTGGCATGGTATCGATGTTCCCAACTCGGCTGATGGTGTTGCTGGTGTCACGCAGGATGCTGTCAAACCTGGCCAATCGTATGTGTATCGCTTTTTTGTGAATACGCCAGGTACGTACTGGTACCATTCACACCAATTCAGCTATGCTGAGACAGACGCTGGTCTGTACGGCATGATTATTGTTGATCCTACGACTCCGACCTACCATGCAGATGTGGATTATAGCCTTGCGTTGCATGAATGGAATGGGAGTAACAATCAATCAATTTTAGCCATCAACAATACCGTCGGCACATTAAGCGCAGCGGCTCGGCCTGGTCAGTGGGTGCGTTTACGTATTGTGAATACATCGGCTACTGCATCCAGTGCTCCCCAACTGGTGACATTGATTGGTGCGCCATTCAAAGTTATAGCATTGGATGGACAGGACCTTAACGAACCGCAGATGCTCAACGAAACTCCAATACCTCTTGGCTCGGCTCAACGCTATGATCTGCTTTTTCAAATGCCTGCGCACGGCTCCGTGACTTTAGTTACAGCGTCTGATACGGAGCCGCAACATTATCAGACTGCACCTGCTGTATTGCTTGGTCAGGGAACGGTGCCTACCCTGCTGCCTTCTGTAACGAAGTGGTTCGATCTGACGACATACGGGCGACCTACCCAGACCGCGATCACTCCACAGAGCCATTTTGATCAGACGTATAGTATGGTATTGAATAATCAGATCGGGAACTCTTTAGGGCGTATGGGCATGACCTATACAATTAACGGTAAGGTCTTTCCAAATACTGGTATGATCATGGTCCATGAAGGACAACTCATTCAAATTCATATTGTTAATCAGAGCAACCTCTATCATCCTATGCACCTGCATGGGCATACGTTCACTGTCCTTACTCACGATGGTCAACCATTGACAGGAAGTCCTGTACGGCTGGATACAATCCTTGTCCCCCCTCATCAGAGTTACGATATCGGGTTTCTTGCCAATAACCCTGGCATATGGATGCTACATTGCCATAACCTCTTGCATGCGAATTGGGGCATGGATATGATGGTAATGTACGACAATTACACGACTCCTTTCACCGTTGGAAAAGCATCAGGAAATTCTCCTGATTAAGAGCACTCTTTGAGTGTTAGTGGGTTATCTAGCAATTACTGCTTAGTAAAGGCGATGCAATTGCTAGATAGACCTGCCAGGATGTTGCGAGATTATGAGTTGGAAAACTATCAATGCCATTCTTGCATTAGCTATTGTCGATGAGCGCTTCTGTGAAGAATTGTTACGTGATCCTGTGCGGGCAATTCGGCTCAGTGACTTTAAGCTGACGAGTGAAGAGCAAGAAAAAATCAGCCATATCATTGTAACGGATCTTGCTGAATTTAGTCAAAAAGCGCTTGATACATTTTACCGAGAAGAAGATTGGTAGCGGAACCAGGAAACGTATGTTGGTAGCGGAACCAGGGAAACGTATGTTCTGTAGACAAGAAAAAGCAAAGAGCTTTGCGTGGAGTGTGGAGTAAGGTCAGATAGAACGGCGCCAGCGTAAGCGCTAAACCAGTACCTGACTCCACCTTTGCGCGAGGACAGGCATTCCTACTCTTCTGGCAATGATTGATAAATTAACTGCTCCTTCCACAAGATAGTGCTTCATAATACAATTTACTACGTCTGTCTGTTTATAATTATACTTATTTCCTCTTTACATTTATTTACCGGGAGAGTAAGTGTATTGTCTGCATTCTTGACGTACTGCTGATCCGATTTCACAAAATGCTAAGTGAATATGGAGTAAGTGCTAAGTATTTTTTGCAGCATACTCGTTATTATAAAGAGAACAGAGAAAGGAGGGTGTTCTTCGTACAGAGAAAAGAATAACAAAGTACAAGGACTGATGAGAGATAATGAGCTGGAAAACTATCAATGCTATTTTAGCGCTGGCCGTCGTAGACGAGAAATTCTGTGAAAGCTTGTTACAAAACCCTGTACAAACAATCCAACTCAAAAACTTTGAGCTCACACAGGTAGAAAGAGAAAAAATCAGGCATATTACTGCACACGATCTTACTGAATTTAGTCAAAAGATACTCACAGTGTTTTCGAAAGAAAGCTAATGTATTGAAGGAGCCAGGCGCTAACATTTATGCTCTTTCAGCACAGGTTTGTGCTCCTTCACTATTAGGAGGAGCACAAATGTTAGCTCCGAACATGTATACCATCATTGGTACCTTCCTTTCCCCTTTTTCATCCACCTTCTGCAGCCTATAGCTAGCATCGATCCATGTATGAGGTCAGTGCTGTTTTTTTGTCTGGTCACTTGTGATCGCAGTAATTCAAAGGTAAGACGTATGGCTTAAATACTAGTTGTATTACAAATAATGCTTGCATTACAAATAATGCTTGACTCCTCATTAGTATGCCGGGGAGTAGGAACATTGGCTGATGTGCTAGAAGTTTACGTGTAAGGCTCATCCTCGATGGAAGCCAGAAGGAGAATGTGCACAATGGGTAAAATAGCTTTTCTTTATCCAGGGCAGGGCTCACAAAAAGTAGGGATGGGTAGCGCTCTACTGAGAGCTCATTCTGAGTTGTTTGAGCGGTATCTAACCCACAGTAATGTCATCGCAGATTTGCCGATTACGCGCTACTGCCTGGAAGGGCCTATGAGCGTGTTGAGCCAGACAAATGTTGCTCAACCAGCACTGTTCGCATATTCATTGGCCCTGACTGACTATGCCCATCAGCTGGGTATATATCCTGATCTGGTGGCTGGACACAGCCTGGGAGAATATACAGCTGCCGTTGTCTCGGGTGCTCTTTCCTTCGAAGACGGATTACAGCTTGTCTGCCAGCGAGGAAAATATATGTATCAGATACAAGATCAACAGGTGGGGGCAATGGCGGCTGTTATCGGGCTTCCTACAGAGGTCTTACAGGATCTCTGTGCTGATATATCGAAGAATAACTATGTAACGGTCACGAACTGGAACACTCATACTCAACTGGTTGTCTCGGGAGTTGAGAGCGGTGTATTAGAATTGATGGAGGCCGTTCGTTCCTACAAAATCGCACGAGCAGTACGGTTACCAGTAAAGGGAGCCTTCCATTCTCAATTGATGAAGCCTGTACAATCCGCGCTGAAGCAGGCGATGCAAGACGTAACCTGGAACAATGCATATGTCCCACTTATCGCCAATGTCTCGGGAAAAACACTTACTCGGAGTTATCAGATACAACAGGAACTGCTGGATCAGATTGTAAGCCCGGTGCGCTGGGTGACATGTATAGAGACGTTGTTAGATGCGGGTTGTGACACCTTTATCGAGATCGGATCATCTCAGGTTCTTACCAGGCTTATGAGCACTATTGCTCCAGACAAAAAATCTTTTGCTGTAGACACGCCAGAAAAAATAGTAGAGTTAGTTGAAATGCTTAAAGAGGCAGAGGTGCAGCAAGTAGCGGCTGCTATTGCATAGAAACCGTGCATATCGTTTTTATTACTACGTATCCGAAAACTTGCGTGTGCGTAGCACTAGCGACGCCAGTCGCGTTGGTTTTCGGAATAAGATCTTAGACAGGATAAGGAGAAAGCAAATGACGCAGACTATCGCGAATTCAACGCTGCTAGCCAGCACAGAGAAGCGGTATCCAACATTTACTATCCCGGAAAACATTGTTGTAAAGTGCCCAAAGTGCAAAGAAATGCTTTATGAAAGAGATTTCAAGAGAAATTTAAAGGTCTGCCAAAGGTGTGGTTATCATGGCAGGTTGACAGCCTCTGAGCGTATTGATCTGTTAGTCGACCCTGGAAGCTTTGTTGAATTGGATGCGAATATTATATCTGCTGATCCTCTCCATTTTGTGAGCCAATCTCAAGTATATGCAGAGAAATTGGTCAATGAGCAACAGAAAGTTCGCGCGAACGAGGGGGTCACCATCGGTTATGCAACGATCGAGCAGATGCCATTAGCCCTGGCTATTATGGATTTCCGCTTCATTGGAGGCAGTATGGGTGCTGCCGTTGGTGAGAAGATTACCCGTAGTATTGAACTGGCTATCGATCGTCATATTCCTGTGTTAATTGCCTCTGCATCCGGTGGCGCACGCATGCAAGAGGGTATCTACTCTTTGATGCAGATGACGAAAACTTCAGCGGCCCTCGCGAAATTGGGCAAAGCTGGACTTCCCTATTATAGTCTTTTGACTGACCCTACAACGGGTGGCGTGACAGCAAGCTTCGCGATGCTTGGGGATGTCATCATGGCAGAACCTGGCGGTCTTATCTGCTTCGCTGGCCCTCGTGTCATTGAACAATTTATGCATATACGGTTACCAGAAGGTGCAGTTACTGCAGAGTTTGTTTACCAACATGGTCTGATCGATGCAGTCGTGTCTCGCCATGAGTTGCGTAAGGTTCTGGCGCGTCTTTTACGCTTTCATGCGCAGCGTGATACGTCGGTCGGTCCCTTTGAACGTGAGTAGTTTTTTAATGGCTGCAGAAGAAGATCTTAGATGAAATAAGGAGCAAAAAGATGAGTTATGAACTTGATTTTGAGCAGGAATTAGCGGTTGCAGCACAGAATATTCTTGAGTTACAGCGTGAGTGTAATGATGATAAGAGCCTGAGTCAGTTGGATGACGCGATTCATGATCTGCAGAGACGGACAAAAGAAATCTATAGCCATCTTACTGCGTGGCAAACAGTACAGGTTGCTCGTCATAAAGACCGTCCTTATGCCGCAGATTACCTGGCGTTGATGTGCGATGATTTTCTTGAATTGCATGGTGACCGGGCCTTTGGCGATGATCATGCTATCCTGGCTGGTTTTGGTACACTTGCTGGTCGCACAATGATGTTTATCTGTCAGCAGAAAGGCCGCGACACGAAAGAGAAACAATATCATAATTTCGGCATGCCGCATCCTGAAGGATATCGTAAAGCATACCGCTTGATGAGCACAGCGGAGAAGTTTAAAATTCCTCTGGTCTGTCTGATCGATACTCCTGGAGCTTTTCCCGGCTTAGAGGATGAAGAACATGGTCAGTCTGTCGCAATTGCCTCCAACCTGTATCTTATGTCGCAGTTACGCATACCTATCATCTCGGTTGTTATTGGTGAGGGTGGGAGTGGAGGGGCTCTTGCGCTCAGTGTTGCCGATCGCTTGCTGATGCTCGAATATAGTGTTTACACGGTCGCGGCACCCGAAGCAGCTGCTTCAATTCTCTGGCGTGATAAATCATATGCACCTGAGGCAGCAGATGCGATGCAAATTAGCGCCCGCGAACTTTTAAAAACGCAGTTGATTGATGAACTGGTGAGTGAACCTGTAGGTGGAGCGCATCGTAATCATGGGCTGGCTGCCGGCTATCTCAAAGAAGCTCTTCTCAGGCACTTTGATGACCTTAAAAAGCTTTCTCTTGACGAGTTATTAGAGGGGCGCTATCGCAAATACAGAAACTTTGGTCCCTTTATTCAGGTGGAGGAAGCCGAGGTGTGCGTCTAAGTAAAAGCTACTGTCCTCTCTCTCTTCATTGCTCAACCCGCCTTGCAACTGGCGAAGCCATCCCCTGTGCGTGCATGTGTACTCACAGGGGATGGCTTTTTGTAGTGTAGCTTAAGACTATTTCGTGCTGTAGTATACACGTTGGTAATTCTCTTGTAACTATATTGCTTACGCTTTCACTATCGCTAGAAGTTGTAGCACTACACGAGAAGGGAGATAGTGAAGACTTTCCATCTTCATACTACTTATTATGTTTCATACTATCTTGATTGCCAATCGTGGAGAGATCGCCTTACGTATTATTCGTGCATGTCGTGAGATGGGCATACGTAGCGTCATTGTCTACTCTGATGCTGATAGAGATTCACTTCCCGTGCGCCTGGCTGATGAGAGCATCTGTATTGGCCCGGGACCCAGTAGTAAAAGTTATCTCCATGTGCCAAATATTCTTAGTGCAGCGATGCTTTCGCATGCGGAGGCGATTCATCCCGGCTATGGGTTTCTCTCAGAGAATATGAGCTTCTCAGAGATTTGTGCAGATATGGGGATTGCGTTTATTGGTCCACCCGCGCATGCAATGGCTATCATGGGCGATAAGGTGTCTGCGCGTGCGGCAATGAAGCAAGCTGGTCTGCCTATGTTGCCTGGAACACCTGTTGTACGAACGCTCTCTGCGGGTCTTGAGGCGATGAAAGAGATCGGTTTCCCTTTGATGCTGAAAGCAGTGGCTGGTGGTGGCGGACGTGGTATACGCCTGGTGCAGCGACCAGAAGATTTTGAGAGAACATTTTTGCTTGCGCAGAATGAAGCCCGTGAAGCTTTCCGTGACGATGGGATTTATTTCGAGCGGTATCTGGCACGCGCTCGCCATATCGAGATCCAAATTTTGGTAGATCACTTTGGGCATGGTGTGCACCTTGGTGAACGGAACTGTTCCTGTCAAAGACGGAATCAAAAAGTGCTCGAAGAAGCACCTAGTCCTTTGCTCTCGCCAGAGCTACGCAACGAAATTGGTACAAAGGCGGTGAAAGCAGTACAAGCCGTTGGCTATCGAAATGCTGGTACCCTGGAGTTTTTGGTAGATGAGCAAAATCGCTATTACTTTATGGAGATGAATACTCGTCTACAAGTTGAGCACCCGGTAACGGAGCAGGTCACACATCTCGATCTGGTGAAAGAGCAGATACGTATCGCTGCTGGTCTGCCGCTACAATTACAGCAGCAAGACATTCAGTTTCACGGTCATGTGATCGAATGTCGTATTACAGCCGAAGATGCTGAAGCTGATTTTCGGCCACAGACAGGCACTGTGACCCAATACATCCCACCTGGAGGACCTGGTGTCCGCGTTGATAGTTATCTCTACACAGGCTATGAGGTGCCACCACATTATGACTCTCTGCTCGCGAAGCTCATTGTCTGGGGGGATACCCGGGAGGAAGCGATTGCGAAGGCGAAGAGAGCATTAAATGAGTTTATTATTGAAGGACTTCCGACAACGATACCATTTCTCCAACGGCTGTTAGCACATCCTGGCTTCGTTGCTGGTGAGACCTATACACGCTTTATTCAAGAGGAGGCGATCGCTTTGGGCCTGGAGAAAATCGCCAGGGCCGTTTAAATTGCATATGCTTGCTTCTGTAACGGATATAAAGGTAGGTAAAGAGATGATTAGTAGCACAGGTTACACGAATCCCATTGCCATTCCAGGCGAGCCTGAGTGCCATACAGAGGAGTTTCTCACGCTTGCTGAGTTGAAGCATCTTATACAACTGCTCGATCAAAGCGATGTCGCAGAGCTAGAAGTGCGAGCCACTGAAAGTCAAGCGCGCCTGGTGCTGCGCAAGGCGAAGCCGAAAGAAGATTATGCATTGCAGGAGGAGCACGCTATTGTAGAGGAAGTAGTCGAGGCCAAAGAAGACCTGCACTATACTGTTATCTCTCCTCATGTTGGGACATTTCGCTCAAGTTCTCATGCTCGCGCCGGGAACCAACCCCTGGTTACCATTGGCGAGCATGTAAAACAGGGACAACATATGGGTATGATTCAGTCGTTGAATATTCTAAATGAAGTGGAAACCCCGGTCCCAGGAAAGATTATTGAGATTTTAGTGAAAGATGGTCAACCCATCGAGTACGGTCAACCATTAATGGTTGTAGAGAAGCAATAGTTACTGTAGTGATGAAGGAGAGAGGGACCATGTCCTGGGTAAAACGTGTTGAAGCTGTTCTGCAAGTGTTGAAAGGGAGCAGTATTGGGGAGATTGAATTGGCAGAGGGGGAGTTCGAATTTACTCTACGGCGTGACCCTGGCACCACCGTTGCGGTGAAAGCTCAACGCCATGATGGCAAGCAACACTCCATGAGTGTTGAAGGATCCACCAGTCACGCGCTTGGTGTCGATGCTCCGCTTACTGGTGTGTATTATTCAGCGCCCTCACCGACGTTAGCTCCATTTGTACAAGTCGGAGACGTTCTCAAAGTCGGTCAAACGATTGCACTGATCGAAGCTATGAAAGTGTTTAACGAAATACAGGCAGAAGTAGCTGGTCGTGTCGTCGCGATGATTGCACAGAGCGGTGATGTCGTCAAGAAAGGGCAGGTATTGTTTCAGGTTGAGTCAGTGTAAGATTTTATTGCGCTAACCAATGCGGCTGATGTCTCTTGTATCAGCCACTCTGTATATTTATCTTGTTCACTATACTTACGAAAGGTGTTATACCCATGGTACTTCAACTTTCTGAGGAAGAATCCTCTCGGCAGCTAGCAAGGCAGAAGATGGGAGAGAAAGAAGCTCTCGCTCTCTACCAGCGTGCGACCAATTACCTGGCTGCTGCTCAGATCTATCTGCAAGATAACGTCCTTCTCAAAGAGCCTCTTCAAGCCAAACACATTAAAGATCGTTTGCTTGGTCACTGGGGTACTTGTCCTGGCATCAATATGATCTATGCTCATCTTAACCGTCTGATCGTACGTCATAACATCGATATGTTTCTTGTGACAGGTCCAGGTCATGGCGCTCCTGCTAACCTGGCGAATCTGTATCTGGAAGGTACATTGCAGCAGTTTTATCCTGAACTTACGCTCAATGAAGCAGGACTTGAGCACTTCATTAAACAGTTTTCCTGGCCGGGAGGTTTTCCTAGCCACTTATATCCTGGCGTTCCTGGAACGATACATGAAGGGGGCGAGCTGGGATATGCATTGGCGACAGCCTTTGGTGCCGCTATGGATAATCCAGATCTGATTGTAGCGTGTATTGTTGGTGATGGTGAGGCTGAGACTGGTCCAACGGCTGCTGCCTGGCATAGCTATAAGTTCCTAAATCCTGTCGATTCGGGAGCTGTCTTACCAATATTGCATCTTAATGGTTACAAAATCAGCAATGCCACCATCTATGGGACGATGAGCGATGCTGAGCTCGTTCGCTTATTCACTGGCTATGGGTATAAAGTCCGTATTGTTCAGGCGACTCAAGGCGACGCTCGCATGGCACAGGCAATGGAGGATTCGTATCAAGAGATTCACCGTCTGCAACAGATCGCCCGTGCTGGCAATCCTCTAACTCTTCCGGCATGGCCTATGATTATCTTGCGTTCGCCTAAGGGATGGACAGGTATTAAGACTCTGCATGGAAAGCGTATTGAAGGTTCTCATCGCTCTCATCAGGTTCCAGCCAATAATGTGAAGGGAGATCCCCTGGCCCTGGAGGCCGTAGAAAAATGGTTACGTTCCTATCGACCTGAAGAGCTTTTCGATGAGCAAGGAAGGCCCTCGCCTGTACTGCTCGCGCTAAACCCTCAGGGAGAGAAGCGTATGGGAAGCAATAAGCATACCTTTGGTGGTCGTATACGGAGAGACCTTGATCTTCCTGATATCCAACAGTGTGCAGTAACGGATCAGAGCCAGGTGAGTAGCAATATTGAACCCGCAGCTCGTTATCTAGAGCAGGTTATTGCGCACAACCCACAAACGTTCAGAATTTTCAGTCCTGATGAATTAGAGTCGAACCTTTTAGGTGCAGTATTAAATTCTACTTCACGTAACTATCAATGGCCAGTCGCAGCCGAACCCAGCGAGTATGTTTCATCGCGCGCCGAGGGGCGTGTCCTGGAAGTGCTGAGTGAGCATATGTGTCAGGCCTGGCTTCAGGGATATATCTTAACGGGTCGGCATGGGCTTTTTCCTTCTTATGAAGCATTTCTCACTATCATCGCTTCGATGATGGATCAATACGCCAAGTTCCTGAAAATGTCGAGCACCTTGTCCTGGCGGTTGCCCGTAGCCTCTTTGAATTACTTACAGACATCGACGCTGTGGAGACAAGAGCATAACGGTTTCTCACACCAGAATCCTGGCTTTATCAATACCATGTTGAATAAAAAGTCGAGTGCCTCACGGGTCTATCTGCCACCGGATGCCAACAGTTTACTCTATACGTTGCAGCAATGTTTACAAGATACCGATACTATCAATCTGATCATTGCCGAAAAGCGAGCATTTCCCCAATGGCTTTCACTTCCTGCTGCGATTGCGCATTGTCGTGCTGGCTTGTCGGTATGGCGCTGGGCCAGTACTGATGGAGGCATCGACCCTGATGTCGTGTTAGCTGGTATCGGAGACAATCCGACTTTAGAAGTGATGGCTGCTGCCCAGATCTTACGGACAGAACTACCGGAGCTGCGTGTGCGTGTTGTCAATGTTGTTGATTTGTTTACGTTAGTGCCTGCTACTGAACATCCGCATGGTGTAGATGATACCCTTTTTGAGGGAGTCTTTACTGCTCACTGTCCCATCATCATCAATTTCCATGGCTATCCTTCAGCGGTTAAGCAGTTGCTTTTTGGTCGAGCTCACTCTGAGCGTTTCTTCATCAATGGATATTGCGAGGAGGGGACAACCACTACGCCGTTTGACATGCAAGTATGCAATGGGACCGATCGCTATCATCTCGTCATGCAAGCTGTTCGCCTGGCAGTGGCTTCCGGTCACCAACAGATCGCAGTAAGAATGAGCGAAATCCTGGGTCGCTACCAGTCTATTCTCACCGAGCATCGTTCATACATTCGTCAATATGGTAAAGATCCAGACTCTATTACTCAATGGAAATGGAATTAACAGAGTAGCGAATTACCACGAGCTCCTACAAAAAGTACTTTTGTAGGAGCTTATTTTATGATTGGTAATGTATAAAAAGTGATAATCTATAGAAGAGGCGAATACAGATGCAGATTACAAAGAGATACCACAATGGATACCTGTTGGCTATTTTCTTTGGCTGGTTCACCGGACATACTAAAGATACAAGAATATAGGGTTTTTAGCATCAATGCTCATATATTTTTAGTATCAGTATAGAATAGCGAAAATGTATAAAATAGAATTTGGCACATTGCAACGTCTATTTAGATAGATATAGTATTGCATATAACTCCGTACGGCAACAGATAACCTGTATTTGGTAAGGTTAAAAGACGTGTTTAAAAAGAGCTAGAGTAGATAATATCAGAAATAACAGGGGCTGTAAACACTTGAATTTAACAGGAAATAGTTTATTATTATAGTGTTCGGCGAGTTAGTTTATGGAATTATACATGTAAATCCTGGCTTTCCTTCGTGCTAACGTGCCTGTCCTGTATCCCACACCAAATTGCTACAAGTACTTTCTTGCAAATTTTGTGGTAGAGGATAGATATGTGGACATATATTTTTCACGCGAAAGTAGAGGTTGATGGAAGATCTCGGTGTTTGAATTATTGAATGTTGACTATTACATTTTGAATAAGTCGCACAGAGATATGTTTAATTATTTGATAAGGCGAAATTAGGAGCTTATTCATGAGTATTGCTCGTGATATGAAAAAAATTACCTGTCCTGCATTACCTGCTACTGTCCTTTCTCGTCAAGCGTTGATTGTACGTTTTAGAGAGGCGATTGTAGGGCCGACCGAAGGTTTACCACATTATAAGCTCGTACTTGTTCATGCGCCTGCAGGGTATGGGAAGACAACAGGACTTGTCGACTTCGCCCGGAGTTCACAGATTGAGTTTTGTTGGTACTTCATGGACAGTACAGACGTAGACAAGAACGCTTTTCTTAGGACGCTTATCGCAAGTATTCGTTTTCGTTTTCCACAGTTTGGTCAAGAACTTGATGCACTCCTGGATGCGGCTATCGCAGTAGAGACTGAGAGACTTACAACATTTCAATATGAAGCCATCATCGACGCACTTATCTCTGCTATTGAGACAGATATTACTGAACGCTTTGTTATCGCGCTCTGTAATTATCAAGAAATAAATACGTGCCAGGCTGTCAATGAACTGATGAATCGGCTCCTACGCAAGTTGCCGGAACATTGTGTCTTGCTTGTGGAGAGTCGAGCGACACCTGATATTGAATTTGCCCATTTGATCGCTAACCGGGAGATGATTGGTATCGGCAGGACCATGCTCCAATTTACAGCATCAGAGATTATGGACCTGTCTTTGATGCAAGGAGAAGTGCAACTGAATGAAGTGGAGGCTGAGCAGCTCACTGCTTCGTTTGAGGGATGGATCATGGGCATTTTACTTGGTTCGCGACTGGGCGGTGTTCCATTTGTACCACAATGGAATCATTACGTTCATGCCTCTGATAAGAGCCAGCAGGTTCAACTGGAGCGGCACCTCTTGTTTTCCTATATGGTGAATGAAGTTTTTGAGCGGAATCCAGATGTGTATGCGTTCCTCAAAGAGGCGTCAATTTTACATGAAATGGTACCTGATGTTTGTGATACGCTGCTCGATATCCGAAATGCTCAGGAGCACCTGAATTATTTAGAACAGAATGGGTTGTTTGTTACTCGCATTGGTGAAGGCCAACAAACGATGTATATATGCCACCCAGTGCTTCGAGAGCTTCTTTGCCAGGACTTGCATCAGCAGTCGCCAGAGCGCTTTGTCAAGTTACATCAGCGCGCTGCCGAGCTCATGCGTGCTAATAATGACTATAAAAAAGCTGTACATCATGCGCTAGAGGCCAGCGCGGATGATATCGCTGCACGTCTCATCATTGATTCTGAAGAACAGATGCTCTCTCAGGGACACGCGGAAACTCTTGTCCACTGGATAGATCGGTTACCTGCTATAACGACAGCCTGTCATCCTCGCTTGCTGTTGATTCGGGCGAATATCTACCTGATAATAGGTGATCATACCGGCGCTCTTGCTCTCCTGGATGCTGCTTCGGAGGCAATCGTGAACCGGCCGACCATGGTTGATGCAGAAGACAATGTATTGTTGCAGATAGAACGTACGATCCTTGTCAGTAAAGCATTGTTCCAGCGTGGCGATTATCGGCAGGTGATAGAGCTTTGCGAACATATTCAGCAACATCTGCCAGCAGATGAGGTCAAGCTTGGCGCTGATGTGCATCGGTTGCTAGGTGTGTGTGCCAACGTGCTAGGTGATTTTACCAGAGGTATTGTACAGCTACAGAAAGCGTTACAGCTCTGGGGGCGTCACACTGTTAATCGTCAGACCGCCGAGGTACAAGCCCTATTAGCGAGTGCCTATAGCTTATTAGGGAATTTTGCCCTCGCTGAGCATCATATTGCGCGTGCTATCACATGCTGGAATCAACTGCATGATGAGTGGGGTAAAATCAATGATACTCTCCGCTTAGGACTGATCAAGCAGCGGCAGGGTGCCTTTCTTGATGCGGAAGCAGCATTTAATCAAGGCCTGGCATTAGCGCGTGGACCTATCCACTTTCAACGTGCGGAGGCTTATGCGCTGGTCGATCTCGGAGAACTTTATCAAGAGCAGGCACTCTATGAGCGATCTCTGCCAATGATCGAAGATGGTCTGGCTCTGGCACGTCGTGTCAAAGACCGCTACCTTGTGAATTTCGCGCTCTGTATTCTGGCAATGACCTATGTCTATATGGGTGATGCAGCAACTGCGCTCCTTTTGCTCTCTGAAGTGGATATCCAGAAAAGTCAAGGCGAGATGTTGGGTTATGAACAAGCTGCTCGTGAATTAGTATACGGTACAATTTTATTACATCAGCGTCACTATGAAGATGCGTGTAGTCACCTTCGTAAGGTGGAAGTATCTCTTCAGAAAATGGGCATTAAGCGGGAATATATTCAGGTCCTATTGCGTATCGCTAGTTGTCTACTCGCGCAAGGAGAGACACAAGAGTGTATGAGACGCCTGGAAGAGATCACTGATATCTTAACAACCCAAAGTGACTATGAATACTTTATACTCATCGAGTTACGGCGTCAGCACCGGTTATTGCAGACAGTAATGACACATCCAGAGTTGGCGCGCTTGCGCGCACAATTGCATCTGGAAACGGAGCAGGAATCTCTACCACCAGCGATCATTGTGAAGCCAGAGAAAGCATCAAAGCCAAAATCTACTGTGACGGTTAAAGATCAGCCAAAGGTAGAAATTCTACTCAACGATCAACCAAAGATAGCTATTTGCGCTCTGGGCGAGCCGAGCGTTATCATTGAAGCGCGACCGATTACGCGCTGGCGAATGGCGCGTTCGATGGAGCTTTTCTTTTTGTTGCTGGACAACGGACGCCCTATGCGTAAGGAACAGATCATTAGCGCGTTATGGTCCGAGCTTGACGATCAGATTAATCAGACCTTTCACTCAACTGTCTATTATTTGCGTAAAGCTTTGGAGGGACACTGTATTGCCTCTCAGGGGAGTACATACACACTCGATCTTGCTTCCTATTTTGGGGAGAATATAACGTATGACGTTACGACATTTCTGAACTATCAGTCGCAGGCAAAGGAGGCAATGAGTCAGGAAGATGATAATGCCACCAAAGAGATATTACTGACCATGGTCGATCTCTATAAAGGCGATTATGCTCAGTCATTTTATAATGATTGGTGTACCTTTCGCAGAGATGAATTGCGCAATGCTTATCTGGATGTTCGACGCGAGCTCGCGCATATTGCCTGGAACCAGGAGCAATATGATGAATGTACCACCCACTGGCAATATGCATTGGCTGTAGATGATTGTCTGGAAGAGGCACACCACGGACTTATGCGTTGCTATATACGCGAAGGGAAGCGCGGATTAGCGTTGCGCCAATACCAACGCTGCCGTGATACCCTCCAACGTGAATTAACGGCCCAGCCAGGGCGTGCCGTACAGAGTCTCTATCAACGGATCATGAGCCAGTCCTAGACTGCGCATAGCGTCCCTAAATAGGTGCGAAGTTGCTGCGAAGTTTTTGTAAAGCTGCATGGCGTATTCTTTCAACAGAAGATCGAATTGAAAGAGCCCGATCTTATCTGGTAAGGATAGAAGAAGGAAAACGCCATGCAAACAATGAATAAGTATAATGCAGCACAGTTCGTACAGACTTCATTACAGAAGCATACTCCTACGCATAGTGAGTATGCACAACCAGCGCGCACCAAAAGTTATCACCCTGACCAGGCTGTGAGCAATGCTTCTCTGCATCAGTACAAACGCGCGCATAATCCTCTTGCATCCGAACTGGCAGATGTGTTTGGGCTCGAATAATGCGAGGGTAGAACGATGCATACAATTGTGTAGCATGTCGCAGGGACTCCACAACAGCAATGACTATGGAATGTGTGAAGGGTACTACACTACTACACTTCCTGCTCAGCGTGATGTGCTAAAGTGTCGACATACTTTTTTAGCTCTTCATACCGTTGATTACTAATTACTGTATGCTTTTTGGCAGCATACAGAGCAGACTGCAATAACATATAGGAGAGTACATGCGTCACGGTCTGCTCCATGTGCTCATTGCTAAGATAGGTTGTTGCATTGGCGATAGTTGAGCCTTGCTGTATGGCGATCCAACAATGAATCACCTCAGTGGTAACTTTTTCTTGTGCCTCGTGATTCAGTTCATCCATGGCTTGCGCAAATGTTTTATCTTGCATCCGTTTTACTCCTTCTTGAAAAAATGAGCGAAATAGAAGTACTGCTTTTACTTCCTCTTTCCGCTCTTATTCGTTTGGTATAAACGCCTAAACCTGCACTTACATTGAAGATCGAAACCCTTACCTGTTACTTACCGGAGAGATAATTTACGAGAGATATCGCTGCCAGAGAGGATAAAGTATATGTCGTTATCACAAGAAATGTATTTGAAGCCTGGCTCAATGTATCAGCTGCATCCGCGTGAGCGGGAACAGCAGTCTGTCTATCGGGCATACTCATTTGGACAATTTCGTTTGTTTGATGGTGATAAGCCAATAAAGGAGCCGATGTGGCGGCGCAACAAGGCCAAAGTACTGCTCAAGTGGTTTATCCTCAATCCTGGTAAGTTGTGTTCAGCCGATCAGTTTATTGATCTATTCTGGCCGGATTTACCGCTTGATGCGGCGATGGGAAATTTACATGTAACCATTCATTTCTTGCGTCACTTGATCGAACCTTCATTAGAGACCAGACAAGAATCAAAATTTATCCGTCGCCAGGCGAATAATTGTTACTGGTTTGATATGGATGAGACATGGTGGACAGATACTTCTGATGTACAATATTTTTTTGATGCAGCCAAAGGCTACGATCGTAGTGGTGATGATGTCAGAGCGTCGTATTATTATCGTAAGGTTGTGAACTATTGTTGTTTAGGCTTTATCCCTGAAGATGAAGCTGAAGAATGGTTGAAACCGTATCGCCAGCACTACGACTATATTTATTCTCAGGTATTAATCCGGCTCATTCAAATCTATCTGCAACGTAATGAGTTGGAAGAAGTCCTGGAGTATGCCTTTCTTGCCCTGGATCAGGACCCATATTGCGAACCAGCTATGAAAGCCATTATTGATGTGAACCTGAAACAAGGGAACATCCTTGTCGCGAAGTCGAAGCTAGATCATTTCCGGAACTTTCTTCAGCATGAACTGGGTATAGAACCAAGCAAAGAGATGCGTGCTTTGCGCAAGAAGATTATGTTGGCCAGCGAATCCTAGTGAATCCTGTTAGTGACAACGTACTCTGCTTCCTGGACTCAGCGTCTGCGTCCTGCATAAAAAGGAAGATGCGTATCATAAAAAAGAGGCAACAATAGTACGGAAAGAGCGTGGTACGCGTCAATGAAAAGGGACATTAGAACAGAAGACCAGGCAATCGATCTGATCAGCTTCATAAAAGCGTGTATGGCGAGTAAGTTTACACGTCATCCTGAACGTTACGTCGAAATTTTGCATATTCTCCAAAAATATAAGCTCTATCATTTACTATCACGCGTGGATCTGTTGCGACGGCCACGTAGTGAGAGCGGAAGTCAACTGAAGAATGCATGGAGATTTCAAGATAGCTACGCCGAGAACCTGACGTCTGCATTTGAAGAACTGGGAACGTGCTTTATTAAGCTTGGTCAACTTATGAGTACTCGCTCTGATCTGCTGCCAGGCGCTTATACAAGTGCTCTCTCTCGTTTGCAGGATACTGTAACGCCTGTTCCTGGCGATATCATTATTGACCTTATCGAACGAGAACTAGGAACACCGCTCTCCGAAGTATTTCAATATATTGACCAAGAGCCTCTTGCTACCGCATCTATCGCTCAGGTACATAAAGCCATCTTACACAACGGTCAGCAGGTAGTCGTGAAGGTACAGCGTCCAGGCGTACGAGAACAGGTGGAGACCGACATTGAGGTAATGCAGGAGGTGGCACGCTTTCTCGCTCGCTACACGTCTCTAGGGAGGCATTATGGCCTGCTGCATATGGTGCAAGAGTTGAAGCAATCCTTGAGTCAAGAGCTGGACTTTTTGCAAGAGGCTGAAAATACACGATTGGTCGGTCTGATCCTGAGCGACTTTCCACGTTTGATCTCCCCCAACGTATTTCAAGAACATACTTCGCAGCGTTTGCTCACGCTCAGTTTTTTGCAAGGACAACATGTGGCTCATATTCCGCGTGATGTATTGATGGATATGGATACAACTGCCATTGCCCAGGATCTGCTTTCAGCTTATTTGAAGCAGATGGTTGTCAGCGGTATCTTCCATTGTGATCCACATCCGGGCAATATTTTGCTGACCGATGATGGGCAGCTCGCTCTCCTTGACTTCGGCATGGTTGGGCGTTTTGATAGCCGCCAGAAAGAGAACGTTATCCTGCTTATGCTAGCGTTTTCTGAACGGCAGGGAGAGCGTGTTGCGGATATCTATCTTGAGATGGTTGAAGTATCAGAGCAGTTTAATCGCCAGGCCTTCACGCAAGCAATCTGCTCATTAGTCAGCCGTTATCATGATATGGGCAATGGTCGTATGGAGATTGGCCGGGCTTTGCTGGAACTGGCAGTCATTGCACAATCGCATCATACGCCGATCCCAGCAAGTTTTACCTTGCTTGGGAAAGCGATGTTAAATCTGGATGGCACGTTGCGTACCCTTGCTCCTGATATGAACCCCGTCCAACTTATTCGCAGCTATATGGGTGTCGTGATGCAGCAGCAGGCCCTGTCTCAGATTTCCCCTGCGCGTGCGTATACCTGGTTGCTCGACACTCGGCATGTTGCAGAGAATATGCCTCACCGTAGCGACCTGATCAGTGATAAATTGGCTCATGATCGACTTACTTTGCGCCTGAACATTGAGCATATGGATCTGACGTTACAGCGTGTGGCCCGTAAACTATCATTGGGTATGATTATCTCTTCGCTGGTGATCAGTGTCAGTTTATTCTTTTCCTCAAGAGTATCAAAGGGTTCGTGAGCGCAAGGTAACACCGCTCTGCTGTTTGGATCAGCAGATAGTTAGCCTCCTGGTAATGTCTCGGTAAGCCAGGTGGCTATTTTTATTGGTAGAGCAGGTTGTTATTTGATACGCATGAGTGCGAAAGAGAGAAGCAGATGAATACACAGAGTAGCCACAAAGGTTTGTTAGAGGCAGGTTTGACGGAGCAGCAGATTGAGCGACTGGGTAAAGTACGTAAGCACTATGTTGAAAATGAGCAGATGCGAATAGTGGCAGAGACCCATCGTCTGTGCTTTGCGCGTTGGCTGGTGCATACTGGTCGACTGACAGATTCAATAGCTTGAATGGATAGCTGTCGTATGAGGCGAGGGGATCGCAGTACCGCATCCGACCAGGTTGCTGGTGCGATCCTCTATTTTTTAGTAAACACGAAATCAGGGAGCCACTTAAGAGGAAGTTTGGCGTGGTCCCTGATTGAGAGAATTCTTTTAGTGCTACTAGTGCTACACTCCTCTACTTCTTTTAGGAAGAGATGGAAGGACTGGTGCTCGCTGTATCCTGATAGAGCCAGCTCGTGGCTTCGCTAAAGAGCTGGGCAACGCGTTCAGGCTGATCAGTTGAATACAGTTCATCGGCTCGTACTGAACGACCGATCTTACTTAAATTATATGCGGAGAAGCGATAAGAGGGTGGTCCCTTCTTCAGCATCTCCTTATTGAGATCAAGATGATCAGACGCATAAACAGGGACCGCAGTATCTTTTTCATAGATAACGTCTAATGTTAAAATTCGCCATTTTCCCGCACGCTTCTCCACACGAGAGTATAAATGACAATAGATTGTTACATCAACAAGGATGCCCTCGAGTTGTGTACGTCTGATAATCTGTGTATTTGTGCCAGCAATGGCGCGCTCACCGTGTAACTGGATCAGCGTTGGATTTGTGATGTGCATAAAATGCCAGCTTTTTTTGTCCGCATCCAGACGGCGCGAGGCTTCAACATACTCGTCTCCATTGCCCACAAACCAGCCCAGGCGTATAACGGAATCGGGATGATAGAAGGTGCGCAATTGCTCCCACTGCTGCTGATCGCGGTAGACGCGTTCAAATTGAATCAAGTCAGCAATGGACTGTTTATCGACGATCTCTGCGAGTATATTGCTGTTAATCATCAGATTTCGGCAACACTGAGACCTGCTTAGACCTCTAAGCCTGAAGTAGTGTCGCCATCTCCTTTCAAGTATCGAAAAACCGTGTTCCTTAGAATACTATTGTTTTTGCTTGCCACGCTCTAACGGGGCTAGTAAAGAGCGTGTAACTGATAAAGAGATACTATCTTTTAATACAGCAGGAGGTCAGGAGATGCCACTCTTACTTACGCAAGATGATTTACGTCCTTTAGTTGAAGGATCTCAATTTTTTGATGATCTTTTTCACGTCATTCGTGATGCGTTATTGCAGCGGCACGGAAGCGAACTCGGTCATTTGTCATGGCTCGCGTTCCCGCTGGGGCAAGAAGGACGCCGCTTCAATATTAATGCTCTGGCGACACCTACCGATGGAACATCTATACGCGTTTTCCCGGTCTCAGGAGGTGATATTCATCCAGCAAGTGACGGATACTTCGCCATTCTTATAGATAATAAGGATGGGCGATTGCAAGCGTTGATGTCAACCGATGATCTTAGCCCTTTGCGCACCTCTGCTCCCGTTGGGCTGGCATGTGCCTATCTCGCACGTCCAGATGCTACGACATTAGCGTTGCTAGGCAGTGGTGTACAGGCGCGCTATCACTTGCGGGCTATAGCCCGCGCTATCCCTACTTTGGAAGTTGTACACGTATTTAGTCCAACCGTAGAGCACAGGCAACAGTATGCAAGCGAGATGAGTAAGGAGACAGGTCTTCGCGTTGTGCCCATGGCGAGTGTACAGGATGCTATTGAGAATGCAGATATTGTTAGCATTACCACTACTGGTCGTGCTCCGATCAAGGACGCAGCATGGATACGCTCGGGTACCCTCATCGTCAGCATTACGGGTCAGGGCATACCGAACGATCTGCCGACGCGTCTAGTAGTGCCAGCGCTAGAGGGACCGGCTGTACGTGCCTCTGGTTGGGATCCACGACCCGTGATGGCTACGACCGGTGGTAGAGATCGCTCTACGATTGCAGCAACTTTGCAAGATATCATACTAGGAACTGCACAGGCGCGCTTGCACAGTGACGATATCGTCGTCTATGAGCAGCGTGGTTCATATGCCTGGGATGCGTTATTGCTTCGTTGGGTGTATGACTGGGCGTGCGAACATGGAGCTGGAACACCCTTTCACCTTACAGCGAATGATGCGTATGGGAAGGAGTCGCAATGAACAAAGACCAGGGTAATCATGAAATGAGTATTGTTACCATTGCGGGACAATATGGAAGCATGAGCGATAGTATTGCGGATCATCTGGCTCGACGGCTGGACTGGCGGCTCAGTAACCATGATATTACTACACGCGTTGCCGATAAGATAGGCATCTCCGAAGAAGAGGCTGTTATGCATGATGAACATGCTTATGGCTTCTTTGATCGTTTCCTGTTCCATATGGCCTATAATTATCCTGCTGTCTATGCGCATGATCAACTAGAAAACCCTCAGATAGCTATAGAGCAGGAGAAGCTTTGTCATGAAGTGCAGCAGTTGGTGATTGGGGAGGTTGCGCGTGAGGGCCATGTTGTCATTGTTGGGCGTGGGTCGCAGGTTCTGTTAGCTGACCAGCAACGTGTATTGCATGTACGGATCGTTGCTCCGTTTGCACAGCGCGTACAGGTGACTATGCAAGAAGCGTGTATTGATGAGACGAGGGCTTGCCGTCTGGTGCGGCGCATGGACCAGAGGCAGAGCTATTTTTATCGCTCTCGCTATAAGTACGATGTCAACGATCCTGCGCTGTATGACCTGGTACTCAATACCAGTGTATGTGATCTGGATAGGCAGGTTGATTTAATCTGTCTGGCTCTTGAGCATAAGGCGCTACCGTCGCCAGCTCTCGCCTCCACGCCAGCGCAGTTAGCCACTATCTCTGCACTCTCAACACATTAGCCATAGGACGGCAAATATTTAGCATGGGATAGCTCTTGTAATGTGAATAGCTAGAGAGGCAGTCTGAAATAGAAGGCAGCGCACCAGGCTGCCTTCTATTCGTATAGTACATAAATAAAATAGTGAAGAGAGAAGCGGCTGAATAATCGATAAGGTTATTCAGCCGCTTCTCTCTTTATGGTGTATGAATAGCATCCTATGGACATACAGATCGTATTAGTATTGTGCTGTGATCTCGTAGAGCGCTGGCGTTCCCCGACCTGGTGTTAGGGATTGCAGAACCTCTTGATTCTTCGTGCGAGCCAGCTCAAGGGACTCGGCTGTTTCCCAGTGCGCAATATTAATAAACTGAAAGCGTGCACCTGGCTGCAGGCTGCGATGCAGTTTGGCATCTATAAAGCCCGCTTCCTTTTTCAGTGCTTCAGAGCTCTGTTTCCACCACTCAACAAAAGCGCTGCCTTTTTCTATTGGCACTTCAAAGACATTAATCAGTACTACTGGAGGCAATGTAACTTTGTCCTCTGTCACTTCATTATCATTACGCTGCATCATGGGAAACCTCTGCGGGAACGTCGAATAGGAGTGGAAGCTCTACAAGACCTCTCAGAAGAAAGTTAGGACGCCATTGAACGCTGGTGGAGGCCAGCCGAAGTCCTGGTAAGCGTTGGAAGAGTGTGGGAATAATAACCTGTAGCTCCATGCGTGCCAGTGCTCCACCCAGGCAATAGTGAATGCCATGACCAAAGGTCATGATCTGTTCTTTCTTCGGACGCTCAACCTGCAATGCATGCGGGCAAGCAAAATGCTTTTCGTCGAAGTTCGCGGCTGCCAGCATGACAAATATGCGCTGCCCTTTTTGGATGTGCGTTCCCTGTATCTCAATATCCTCGCGTGCAATACGTGGTCGCATCTGGCCTGGAACACTGTAGCGCAAGATTTCTTCGACGGCGAGAGGCAAAATGTCAGGGTTCTTTTGCAAGAGATCCAGCTGCTCAGGATTCTGCAAAAGCGCTAAGACGCCAGTACAGATAGCATTGGCTGTTGTTTCATGGGCTGCAAAGACGAGTTGGGAGCAGAGCACAAAAATCTCTTTCTCGCTGAGATCGCCACGTTTCTCTGCCTCGACCATCAAGCTAATAACGTCATTCTGTGGTTCCTGACGTCTCTCCTCAATATAGGGTCTGATAAGATCTTCTGTCTCACGCAAGTTTTCTGCGAAACGCAAGAGATGTTCGGACGCTGGATAGGGTGTTGAATTTACCTTGATAATTAAGTTTGACGCTTCATTGAAGAGCTTGCGCGCCTGTGCATGCGCTTCTGGCGGAAGCCCCAATAATGCGAAGATAACCTTGAACAGGAGTGGGAAGGCAAACTGATTCATGAGCTCGATTGTACCACGTGATTGCACCTCATCCAGCATCTCATCGACGAATCCCTGCACACGTGTCCTCATTTGTGCCAATCTGCGCGCACTAAACGCCGCACCCAGGATAGCTCGCTGGCGTGTCTGACCGGGAGGATCCATATTTAATAAGGATTGTTCAACATAAGGCCGGATGAAGCTAACGGCGACCTGCTCCTCTGCACTCAATGAGCGCCTGAAGATATAGCCGAAGGGTGAAGCTGCAGATACTCGTGTATCCTGTAATAGTGCTAACACATCATCATAGCGTGAAACCATCCAACCATTGAGCTGTGGATTCCAGTGTACCGGGTCGTTATTCTGTAAATGATTGAAGGTTGGACAGGGATTTGCTAGATACTCCGGTTGCAATAAGTTGTCGATATCGTTTCCGTGAAATGGTGACACCAGCGTTTCTCCTCTCAATATTCCTGGTCCAACAGGTGCGTGATTCCTGGTGGCAGAATAGTAACTGTTAGATGGTGCGGTATTGCTCTTTGTTTGTTCCTGGCTCGACGCAAAAAGCGGTAGTGAAAATTTTGACACCCTGGCCTTTCCAATACTTTTGCATCCCTCCCACCTGTGCCTCGTGGATGGGAGCCTGTTGCCATGTGGCCCATGCATCTTTATCTTGCCACTCGCTGAGCATAATATAGGCGTAGGGATCGCTACTATCCTGGATCAGTTCATCACGTAGAATGCCTTCGACATTGTTTACAACAGTACAGCTCACCTGCTCAAAGGCTGCCTCAAAGGCTGCTTTATCCTCGAGCCGATGCAACCTTCCGAAAATTAATACATGCGTTGCCATAGGTACCTTCTCCTTTAACGACAATCAAATGCTAGCAATCAAAGATGTTGTTATGTCTGCAGCGTGTTTAGAACGCTGCAATCCCTCCTACGCCTCCATCAATAGGGAGGGTCGCTCCAGTAACAAAGCTGGATAAATCGCTGGCCAGGAAGAGGATAGCAGTTGCAACCTCTTCCGGTTTTCCCAGGCGGCCCAGGGCAGCGAGGTATGCGTAGCGGCCTCGCTGTTCTGGTGACAGATCCCCCATGTCTCTTGTTTGGATGACACCTGGTGCGACTACATTCACGCGAATACCTTTGGTTCCCAGCTCCTTGCAGAGGGATCGACTGAGTCCAATAACACCTGCTTTTGCTGCAGTATAATGTGACTTCCCGCGCATGCCGACAGCTGCCAGACACGCGGAGACATTGATAATTGAGCCTCCCTGTTGCATAAGTCCGAGGACGGCCTGTGTGACGAGGTAGACGCTAGTAAGGTTTGTGTTTAATGTTTGCTGCCAGGTTGCCAGTGTTAATTCCTGGATAGTAGCATGACTGATGATGGCAGCATTGTTGACTACGATATCGAGGTGTCCGAACTCTTGCTGAATACGTGCTGCCAGATCAGCGACTGCTTGTTCATCACTGGCCTTGACCTGGACCGCAAAGCTTCCATTGTTTGCTTGCTCCAGCCTGGTAGTCAGACTGGTAGTAAATTCATTCTGGTACTCATATGTGGCAGCTACCACGACGCCTTGCTCAAGCAAGGCAAACACGATAGCCTCACTTATTTCATCGCCACTCCCTATGACCAGGGCTTGCTTTTCCGCTAATTCCAGCTTCATACTCGATCCCTTTACATGATACTTTTATTGACTTACCTACTCACGCTGGCTACTGTCTCTTCTTCCAGCAATACATGTCCCTCAGCAGGTGAGGGGGCCAGTGGAGAACAGAAAAATACCAGGATCGTCTCCTCCGATCCTTTGTTGCTCAGGCGGTGAGGCTCGTTCTTTGGTACAAATACAGCCGTTCCTTCGGTGGCAACAACGGTGCTCAGATCATTTTCGATAGTGACCGTCCCTGCCACAACATAAAAGCATTCTTCACTATAGGGATGGAAATGTTTTAAGAAGACCTCGCCAGGATTTAGGGCGAGTGTGCCCAGGAAACCGGCTGTTGTTCCAGCTGTTTTTGGATTGAGCAGAACATGCAGGCGTCCGCCACGATCTTGTTTGAGTGGCTCTACTTTTGAGCGATGAATCGATGTAACCATAGCAATGCTCCTTTAATGAATAGTAAATGCATTTTAAAGTAAACACTATGCAGGACGTTTCAAAATGAGAGCTGAATTGTAGCCGCCAAAGCCACGTGCACCTATGAGCACATGGCGCATCGTTTTTGAGCGAGCTTGATTTGGCACGCAGTCGAGTGCACAGTCGGAGTCTTGCTGTTCAATCCCTACTGTTGGCAAGATGGTATTGGTCTCCATACCTAAGAGTGCAGAGGCGATATCCACTGTTGATCCGCCATTGATCAAGCGTCCAATCATTGATTTGGGCGCAGAGGCAGGAATATCAGCCAGGGCATTGCCAAACACGCTCTGGAGTGCTCGCGCCTCAGAGCGATCACCTTCTTGCGAACCAAGACCATCACAGATAATCCAATCAATGTCTGAAGGATGTAACTGAGCTTTCTGGAGTGCCTGATCGATTGCCCGCGCGTATGCCTTGCCATCATTTGCAGGTTCACGAGAAAGTGCCCCATCAAAGGCCTGGCCCCAACCAACAATCTCCGCATATATATGAGCATCGCGTTGCAGCGCATGTTCTTTGCTCTCAACGCAAAAGTTTGCTCCACCTTCACCGACAATCGTGCCAGAACGGCTACGATCAAATGGCCGATACGGAAAAGGACCACCTTCAGATGACAGAAGACCCGATGATTGATGAGAGGCAAATGTATAGGGTGATAATGGAGCTTCACTACCACCAACGAGCATAACATCACATGTTTTTTGCGCAATAACCTTTGCAGCCTGTCCAACTGCGATGAGTCCACCAGCTGCTTCTGCACAGATGTTGCGGCCATAGCCAAGAATATGGTTGTTAATAGAGACCTGTCCTATACTTGCCGCATAAAACCAGGCAATAGAAAGATAGACACTTACATGTTTAGGGCCCAACGACCCACACGCATGTAGTTGCCGCTGACCATACTCGTTCCCACCAGTATTTGATGCATAGACTGCACCAATTTTTGTAGGATCCTCATCAGAGAGCACTAAACCTGCATCCGCGATAGCCTGTTGCGCACAGACCAGATCAAAGTGAGTCCAGCGATCGGTCTGGATAACGATACGCGGATCCAGAAAAGTAGCAGGATCGAAATTGTGTATGATGCCAGCTACCTGGCTTGTAAATTGAGATGCGTCAAAATTTGTGATAGGTGAAATGAACGAGCGTCCACTGACCATCCCTTTCCAGAAGTCAGCTATGCCTATACCAGCAGGTGTGACAACACCAATACCAGTAATTACAACTTCATTCGGCATGTGCATCACCTTTTCTTGTAGAAACTGCAGCGAGCACCAGCGCAGACTGAAAGCCACCGAATCCGCTCGCAGTAGACACAATACTCTTCACCGACTGTTCTCTTGCAACATTGGGAACATAATCAAGGTCACAATCTGGATCAGCTGTTTGATAGTTGATAGTAGGAGGGATATGACCACGTTGGATAATGAGCGCACAGGCAGCGATCTCAATAGCGCCAATGGCACCCAAAGAATGCCCGATCATTGATTTGATAGAACTAATGGGAATTGAATATGCCTGATCATGCCAGATTACTTTAAAGGCATTTGTTTCGTGGACATCATTCTGACGCGTTGAAGAGCCGTGTGCATTAATATAATCTATCTCCTCTGGCGCGAATTCAGCCTCATCTAATGCGCATTGAATAGCGCGCGCCATATCGAGACCGTTGCTGCGCAAGCCGGTCATATGGTAGGCATTCAAGGAGCTGCCATAGCCCATAATCTCTGCATATATAGCGTGCGCATTCCGTTGCTGAGCGTGTTCCAGGGACTCTAGAATCAGGAATGCGCTCCCCTCTCCAAGTACAAAGCCATTTCTTGTCCCATCGTAGGGACGTGACGCTTTTTTCGGATCATCGTTTCTTGGTGTTGTCGCCTTAATTGCATCAAATGAAGCAATATTCACAGGACAGATGCCCGCCTCTGCCGCTCCCGCGATCACAACATCAGCCTCACCATCGCGAATCCATTCAAATGCTTGCGCGATAGCATCTATACCCGCAGTGCAGCCTGTTGAAACGGTCACCACCGGTCCTTGTACCTGAAATTTCGCCGCGATTTCAGCACTGAGGCTGGTCGGTGACATGGCATTATAAAGGAATGGGGATGCCAGCGAGGGATCAACGACAAATTCTGTTGCCTGTTTGCTGACCACTGCATATTCTTGCTCAAGCTGAAATGTTGAGCCAATAGCTGTTCCCGCAGCCACACCAACGCGTGTGGGATCCAGATTTGCAAGCTGTAATGAACTCTCTAAGAAGGCCTCCCCGGCCGCGACCAATCCAAACTGGCTGTGTCTGCTCGTGCGCGCAATTTCTTCTGCGCTTAACCCTGATTGAGATGGGTCCCAATCGGTAATAGCAGCTACAACTTGCGAGCGAAATCGTTCTCGGTGCTCGACCTGAATAAGATCAGCGGCTGATTTCCCTGTAATAAGAGTTTCCCAGAATGCTTCTCGTCCAGTGCCGCCTGGGGCTACTACTCCTATACCAGTAATCACGACACGTGTCATAGTCGCTCTCCTTACTGACATGTATGCAAAATATATGAATGAAAGAACACATTGTGTTTTACCTTTCTTCATCACCTTTCTTCAAATATAGAGCTTATCTTTGCCCGACAATTACAGAAAAAGTAAAGAGAGAGTAACCCTGCGCATTTATTCTCATGGTTGTACTACCCTACTATCGATGTAGATGCAGTATGGATAACTTCGGTACTGGAGTAAATGCGCGTTAGCTGTGAATTTCATCTTTGTTTTGCCCATAATCAGTATGCGAGTAGGTCATTGAGAAAGAAGCAATACTTTTGTGATCTGAAAAGGAGGGTAACACGTATGGCCGAGCGTTGTAGTGTTCAATTAGTGATTGATATTTTACATGCGAAGGTAGGGGTACCTTTGAGTATTCCCAATATTGATACCGCTTCCTGGGAGGAGATGGCGGTCGAGTCGCTAGGACTTACAGAGGTTTGTACGAGCCTGGAGTATCGGCTGAATATTCCTATTCCATCTGAGGAAGCTTTCTCTACACATAATATTCAAGGTTTTGTTGCGTTCGTCAATTCAATTCAAGCTTAGGCGAGGTACATATGGGGTATATTCGGAATGCTGTACAGATTCATGCAGCGATAGAAGATGTTTTTAAAGTCACAAATGATGTCAGAACATGGCCTGATCTATTCACTGAATATGCGAGCAGTGAAGTGCTTGAAGAGGTGGATAATAGTGTTACATTCCGCCTGACAACTCATCCTGACGACACTGGTACGCAGTGGAGTTGGACATCAACACGCTGGACAGATAGCGACCGTAAATCCACTTACTCTGAACGTAACCCAGAAGCTGGACCGTTCAAACATATGGTTATTCGCTGGTGGTATGACAGTATTGGTGATACAGATACTATCATGACCTGGGAGCAGGAATTTACACTGAAGCCTGAGGCTCCGTTCAATGATGCGCATGCGACAAACCATCTGAACTGTCAGACACGCATTCAGCAACAAATTATTAAGGAAAGAGTAGAGCAGCGCTATGGAGCCACTGAAGCGCAAGAGAGACCGTATCGTGGTGTGATCATTGCCAAATATAAGCCGGGGAGCGAAGATAAAATTGTGGATGCGTTTACGCGCTCGGATATAACAGATCTTCCTCGCCAGATTGGTGTGAAATCTCGTCATGTCTGGGTCCAGGGTGAAATCTATGTACATTTTATCGAGGGTCAAACGACGCTGCCAGATGTCCTTAAAGAGTACGCCCAACATCCTTTGTTCCAGGAAGTAAAAGGGGAGCTGGATCAGTATGTCTCTCTCATTTACCCGGACCAGCCTCCATCGGCGAAGCTAGTGTACACATGGAGAAGTGAGGATCGCCAATCCGCTTAGTGTTGGCCTTATATTACTATGCTTCGCAGGAGACACGATGTATTACACACTTATCATTTTAAATTTCAGTACACTTTGCTTGCTTGTAGGTGGTTTGTTCTTTGTAAACATGGCTGTTGTTCCTACCTTTACGACGCTGAGTACAGATCGTTATGCTGAGTTCCATCATGTTCTGGATCATTATAGTGACCCGTACATGCCCATCCTGACATTCTCAACGGCTCTACTGGCAATCGGAGAACTCTGGTTTACTCATTCATCCTGGCAGTTGATAAGCAGGCTGATAGGCATTGTCTGTATCTTAAGTGTTGCTGTTATATCGATTCTTATCCATGGACCACTCAATCGACGGCTCCGTACGTGGCAACCTGATAAGCAGCTCGAGCATCTCTCTGAACTACGAGCGAAGTGGATTGCAGGCCATCGTATTCGTACTGTAATAGCGTTTATTGGACTGGTCGCGTTAACCCTTCCAATTGTGCTTCCTTCTTAGCACCAGTGCAAAAGAACGAGTAGAACCATTCCGGTCAGTTATGGAACCTGGCGCATATGAAAGTAAAAAGCCTCGTCCATACTAACTGCGAATGGTTTTTTTATAGTAATAAAAATAGAGAGCAAACTGGTCAGCAGTGGATTATGGCATCGTCAGTGTCTCTGCTGCTCTCGTTGCTCTCCAATACTATGTATGGTTAGTCCCAACCCCACCTTGAAGTGGTGATGTCTGACCATGCTTTTAATTCTCTCTCCCAGTATTCGTCATCATCATCTTTAGAGCCTCGTGCGATAAGAACAAACGTAGGATCGACCAGGCCGATACACACCTGGTGCAGATCCAGGCCATCGCAGGTTATGAGCATATTGCTTCCAGCGCTATTCACTTTCATACCTCGATACATGCCAGCCAGCGCATCAAGGAGCTCTAATGTCAACACATTATCATTGTAAAACTCAATAATAGTCTGCTCGAATGTCGTGTAAGCTACTCTTGTTCTTAGCATTGCTCTGCCTTTCCTATTGAAACCGAACGCATATTACTACAGTCTGCTCCCTTTTGCGTAAAGGCTGTACGCAGGGCGGCCGACGATTCAGCCAGTATCGCGTTGATCTGATCTGGGACGATGAAGCCATGGATAGCGCCACTGCGGCGCGAAATCGTAACCGGTATATTTGCCTCTTGCAGCCGTTTGCCGTAGCATTCACCATCATCGCGCAGTGGGTCGCACTCTGCGGTAATGATGAGTGCTGGCGGTAATCCTGCAAAAGAAGAGGCCAGATATGGAGAGGCCAATGGATTTGTTCTGTCCTCTTCACTATTCAGATAGTGATCACCGAACCAGATAAGATCTTCTTGTGTGAGGAGGTGACCATCAGCATATTCTGTCAGAGAAACGGTTTGCGGTAGGCGGAAATCGGTAATAGGCACTAAAAGGAGTTGAAAGATGAGTGGGTGACCACCACGGTCATGAGCCATGTGAGCGATCACGGCGGCAAGGTTGCCACCGGCGCTCATGCCGCTAACTGCGATCCGTGAAGCATCACCATTAAAATTGATGGCCTGCTCTGCTACCCATTGGGTTGCTGCATAGCAGTCTTCCAGGCCAATTGGGAACCTGTATTCGGGACCGAGGCGGTAATCTACTGATACAACGAGGCATTCTGACAGGTTCGCCAGTCGCCGACAGAGACCATCTTCTGAGTCAAGATTTCCTATGACCCCACCTCCACTATGGAAATAGAGTAGAATCGGGAAAGGTCCATACCCTTGTGGGGTGTATATTCTGATTGGGATAGCGCCAGCTGGGCCAGGAATATCCCGGTTTTCTGTGTTAGCGACCTGTTCTGGCTTATTAGGAGCCGTCAGTTGTGTCAATGCTCGTTCTCTTCTGCGAGCCTGCTCAGGAGTAAAATCACGCGTAAGGGTATAATTTATGGCGCGCAATCGTTTTAAGGCAGCATTGGTTTGAGGATCAAGCGGCATGAGTCTTTCTCCTATGGTTCGTTTGTATAAAACTGTTTCTGTTGAAGTCATTCTGCATCAATCAGTTCGTTTATCATCTCCCAGCGCCCCTGCTTTTGTGCATGAGATTGTAGCAGCACTGAGATCTTCACGGTCTTCATATTGCTGGAGAAGCGCTGCCGTTTTGTTGCATCTATTGCATAACAAAAAATACTCATTTTTATTCTATGCGCTTTGTTTGCAGACCAATAACCAGCCTGGTAAGTGGGTGGCAATAGGGAAAGAGATACTTTGTGCAGAGGAGAGGTTTATGGGCGGCGATAAGCGTCCAACGGCGGAATGATCTTGATCCCTTATGCCTCTTTGCCTCCGTCTCAGCCAGAAATGGATGTGACGGTTATTACAAACGACGGTAATGAAAGCAATGCAGGAAAAGGAACAAATAATGAGTGTAGAAGCAGAAGAGAGCAATGATTTAGCCTTACGTGTAGAGACTGGTGTAGAAACAGCACAGGTACGCCCGGGTGGTCGTCAACGACGCTCTATCCTTGAGAAGATCGCCTTCTGGACATCTCTCGTAGGATTTCTTGGCGGGCTTGGTGGAAGTATCGCAATTACGGTTACCAGCGGAGCTGTGAGCCCAAGCATTATCATTCTCGCGGTCTCTGCGCTCATCAGCACCGTAGTTCTGGCTACCGGACTTCGCTGGGCTCCGCTGATGAGTACTTTATTGGGAGGATATAACCTCTATCTGATTTTCACAGAACCTTTTGTTATACAAAGCCTGTCGAATCCCTATGGTCCAAATGGAGGTTTTCCCCATTTTGTCATGGATGTGCTTGTCGTAGCATGTACTATAACGACATTTGGTACGAGCCTGGGCGCAGCTGTACAAAACTATCGTTCAGATAGTCGAAAAGCACCACGTTGGCTTTTGCCTGCATTAGGAATTGTCATCGGAATGATCATCGGTGCTATTTTTATCGGCGCTCTTGCTCATCCCGTCACTGCCGCGACCACCTATACAAATGGTGTCGCGACCGTCCATATGAACGCTAGCAGTTTTGCTCAATCCTCGGTAACTATTGAGAAAGGTGCTAAAGTTTTACTGGTTGATGATACTACGGCCGTGCATAATCTTTATAATGGGAGCTGGCAGAATGGGGCTCCAACTATAAATCGCGAGCAGGGTGCGCCCCTGGTCAACGGTCTACAGGTAAGTGGCAAGAGCGTTACGGTTGGACCCTTCGCGATAGCCGGGACATATCACATTCTTTGTGCAATTCATAAAGGGATGGACCTGACAATCATTGTTCACTAGCACCAGCATTCACCAGAAAGCAACATAAGCGCTCTCTGGTGATTTTTTTATTACAAATCTGTATGCGTATCTCTGACTGCTACATAGGTATGTCGCGACTCTAAAAGCAGAGAGTCACAGAAGTATATTGACCTGGAGAGGGAGTATCAGAGCATGGCTAAAGTTATTCCAGGGAGGTTTACGGCGCAGAACGATGAGCCTTTTGTTGTGTTTCTGATTGGTATGCGTATCAATCATCTCTTTGCATTTAAAAGATGGATTCCAACAGCTCTGGCAATGAGATCAATGCTCATTTTGCTTTATCGGCATCCGGGGATCGGTATGCTGGGATCACAGTTATTCTTCTATCGGAGAGGTATAGGTGTGATCCAGTATTGGCGTTCGTTTGAGGCACTGGAACAGTTTGCCAGAAGCAAAGAGGATCCCCATCTCGCCGCCTGGCGTCGTTTTAATCGCGCGATAGGGACAGACGGGAGCGTGGGGATCTGGCATGAGACCTATCTTGTAGAGGCCGGACAGCAAGAAGGTGTGTATAACAATATGCCGCTCTTCGGCTTCGCTGCCGCAACACAGCATGTGCCAGCCGTCGGGCGTAATGAGACGGCACGCAGGCGTCTGGGTGGGGAGAGCGAACCAGCTGTGCCGACACCGCCTAATCCAGTCTCATCCTCATAGACGTGTAACATATACATAGCATGCACGATCGTTTCATACCGAGTGTAAATTATTTAGGAACTGCTCTCACCGCAAAACGTACCGTCTTTTCCTGGATGGCAAGTTTTGCGGTGAGAGCAGTTCCTATTCAGCGAGCAAAAATACTTTTCTGGCTCACACAAAAATCCCCCAGTTCTCTTGCGCACAATATGTACGAAATGTGCATGAACTGAGGGTGTGATAAGAAGTGGCTTTAAGCGTGCTCGACTTGCATGAAAGGATCTAGACCGAGCAACCCTTTTACCAGTACAAACGGCTCTAAATAGCGACCATTGCTATAGGTATCCGGGTGGTTTTGCAGTGCCCACCATTGTGCTCGCATGGTGGCAATATCGGGTAACATATACGATTTAGAGCCTTCTGACTCGTGCAGGCGTATCGCTTGTTTCTTTAGATCCATATAACGTGTGATATCTACGTAAAGATTAGGTAAAAAGCCCCAGTCCTGAACAGGTGGCTCTGCATAAAGTATCCAATCTACGCAAGGTGCACGCCTGGCGGCATTGATGACAGCTGCCGCAGTACTATCATGATCCTGATGTCCATACCCGAAGTTCTGAGGATAGTGTGTAATAACTACTTGTGGCGATAACTGTTTCACATATTTTTCAACAAGCGAGACCATCTCTGTATTAAACGTGAGATGACCATCTGTGAGATCATCCTTTAACAGTGTATAGCCAACGAGTTGCGCGACATTCTCAGCTTCATATAACCTCGTTCTGCCAATAGCTGTGTTACTGCGTTCTCCTGCTGTAAGTGTGAGTACATACACCTGATAATCTGCATGTGTGAACCTGGCTATTGTGCCCAAGCAGGCAAGTGCATCGTCATCGGGATGAGCGAAGACTGCCAGTACCGTTCGGTTACTATTCATGCATCGTTCCCTTTCTGCTCATGAAGAAGACTCTCCAAAGGCTTTACTTCAGCTCACCAAAAAACATTCAGTCATAGTATTTTTGGTGTGTTTGACATAGTAGATACTATATGCTCTTCTCCCCTGCGTTGCGAGCGGATGCTGCACAGGTCGTAGGAGAGAAGAACGAACTCTTATAGATATAATGCTACATTTTAAGTTAACCATTGGCTTACCTTCAACGTAACAAGCAGGCTTGCCTACAAAAGGAGCTATTTGCTGTCCTTACCGCTTGCAGCGGAAGCGAGCGTTTACCCGCCGGGTGATTGGTACGTAAGATCGGTGCAATATTCTATAAGTAATCTGTAAAGATAAGCTAACGCTGTAATCAAACCAGACGACAGTTGGCTTGTAGCGATAGCTGCGCTATGTTGCTGAAAGAAGGAGGCGTATTCATGACAAAGTTTGTGTTTATCAATATCCCATCGACGTCGCATATCAATCCAACGTTACCAATAGTACAAGAGCTGGTCGAACGTGGTGATGAAGTGAGTTATTATTTGACCGAGCGTTTCAGACAGGTTGTGGAAGAGACCGGGGCAACGTTTCATAGTTTTGAGACAAATATTGAACAGATCAACAAGACCTCGTTCACTTCTGGCAAGCCTGTTGGTCTACCGATGTATATGCTGGACGAAAGCCTCTTTGTCATCCCACAAATACTAGAAAGTATTCGTGCAGAGCAGCCTGATGTCATCGTCTATGGCACCATGTGTTTGACTGGTCGCTTGATTGCTGAAATATTACAGATACCGGCTGTGAATTTCCGTATGATTTTTGCCTTCAGTAAGCGCTTGACGCAGATTTTTCGCGCGAATGCATCGCAAGATCCTTCAGGTATAGAAGCATTCCAGGCCTCGCTCCATACATTGTGTTCGCAATACCCGGTCAAGCCATTCCGGCTTGAAAGCATTTTTACGCACGAGGAGCCACTTAATCTCGTTACCATTCCAGAGTCCTTCCAGATCGATCGTGAATCTTTAGGTGATCAATACCATTTTGTTGGACCAGCGATCGCACCACGTAAGCAACAGAGCGATTTTCCTTTTGAGCAACTTGAAAAGCAGCCAGTGATCTATATTACTCAAGGTACTGTCTATAACGATAGAGCAGATTTCTTCAATCTCTGTTTTGCTGCATTTGCTGATACGCACTGGAAAGTTGTTGTGTCCATAGGCAACAACGTTGATCAGAGCAAGCTGCACCCGTTTCCCAACAACTTTATTGTGCGCTCGTATATCCCTCAACTTGAAGTGCTGGCTTACACAACCGTCTGTATAAATCATGCAGCTATGACGACGATGATGGAATCATTCTCACAAGGAGTCCCGTTGGTTGTTGTAGCCCAAAAGCTCGCCGATATGGACGTGAATTCGAGTTGGGTAGACGAGCTCGGATTAGGTATCAAGCTAAATGATAAGGATCTTACGGCGGAGCTGCTACGCGACACTGTAACGCGTGTCAGCGATGATCCTGCGTTTCGCATGCGAGCTAGAAAGCTGCAAGAAGAGATAAAGAATGCAGGTGGCTACAAACGTGCCGCTGATATTCTTCAGGAGTATGCAATCGTACACATTTAATGCATGAGAATATTAAGCGGTGTGAGTGAGATTGAATCGTAAAAAGGAGTATTTATAGCTCTATGCGTGAAGTCTATGATATCTATACAAAAGGTTCTAGAGATGATGATACGGTGCCAGTGCTGATCGTAGGTGGTAGCCTGGTTGGTTTATCTATGTCCCTCTTTCTTGCCTGGCATGGTATTCCTTCTATCGTGGTAGAACGTCATGCTGGAAACTCGCCGCAGCCACGTGCCTTCAACTACAATGAGCGTACGATGGAAGCGTTCCAGACGATTGGTGTGGGGGAGGCCATTCGCCAGCAAGCTCCTCCACACTTTCAGAATAGCAGTATTCTTCATGCAGAGAGCCTGGTCGGTCAGGAATTTGATGCAGTGACGCAAGATATTACTTCAAGCGATCTTAGTGCTGTTTCTAGTTGTATTATCGGTCAAGACGCTTTAGAGCCAGTATTACGCGCGCGTGCAGAAGAAGTCGGTGTAGATCTGCGCTTCAGTACAGAGCTGCTATCCTTCCAGGAGGAGGCTGATGGTGTGAGTGCGGTGATCAGGAAGAGAACGACCGGTGAGGAAAGCACTGTGCGAGCTCGCTATCTGATTGCAGCCGATGGTAATCGCAGCCACATTCGTCAGGCTCTTGGGACGAAGGTGCACGGACCCGGGTTATTTGGTAATCAACTCAGCATCCTCTTTTCTGCTGATATGGAGGCCGCTTTACGTGGCAGACGCATTGCGGTATGTTTTGTGCATAATGCTGCTGTGCGAAAAGGGACATCGCTCGTCTTTGCGCGTAATGGTCAGGGGTTTGCGCTGTTTACGCCCTATTTCCCAGCACAGGGTGAGCGGGAAGAAGACTTCGTAGGGGAACGTTGTGTTGAGTTGGTGCGTGCGGCTGTTGGTATACCTGATTTGCCGGTCGAGATTATAAATGTGAGCTCCTGGGAAGTTGCTGCCTGGGCTGCCGCAGGTTTTCAGCATGGCAATGTTTTTCTTGTTGGTGATGCTGCACATGTGACCCCACCCGCTGGAGCTTTTGGTGCTAACACTGGTATCGCTGATGCGTATAACCTGGCCTGGAAGATGGCCCTGGTCCTGCAAGGGAGCGCCAGTGCTCAATTACTTGAGACATATACAGAGGAACGACAGCCAGTTGTTCGTAATACGGCTGAGCAGGCCTTCTACATGTTTTCACGTTTCTCCTCTATGCCTACAGACAACATACATGGGAATGTGATCCTCCCCTATAATTCGATCGCATTGGGCTATCGCTACCACTCAAGTGTCCTGCGAACCGATCCGGCTGATGATTGTCAATGGTATGAGGACCCATATCAGCCAACGGGACGTCCAGGCACGCATGCGGCCTATGTGAAGCTGGAGAAGGATGGCGAACCTTGCTCGACACTTGATCTGTTTGGTCGGTATTTTGTATTGCTCACCGGTGCGGGGGGAGAAGCCTGGTGTGAAGCATGGCGAGAGGTTGCTGAGCGTTCTGACTTGAAGCTGGATAGCTATCGCATTGGAGTTGCAGGAGATTTTATAGATCCCGCTGACCGTTTTCTTACTGACTATGGTATTGAGTCTGACGGAGCAGTACTTGTACGGCCCGACGGTTTTATTGGATGGCGCGCAACAGAGGCTGCAGTGAATCCTGTATCTGCGCTTGAGCAGGGGCTTTTATGTATGCTGGGCCGGGCCTCCCAATAACGATAAGGAGCTTGAGAAGCTATGGCGGTAGGTGTGTCAGACATCTTACAAAGTGCATTTTTAACCCAACATCCAGTAAAGATGCTCATAAAAGGTCAATGGGTAGAGTCAGCCAGCGGTAAAACTTTCGAGACCTTTGATCCTTCCAGCGGCAGAGTGTTGGCAACTGTAGCCGAAGGTGGTCAAGAAGATATTGATCGAGCAGTAAGAGCAGCGCGTAAAGCCTTCGAGAGTGGTGGCTGGTCCAGATTGACGCCTTCACAGCGCGGGCGTCTACTATGGAAACTAGCAGACTTGATAGAGCAGAACGCTGATGAGCTTGCTTTATTGGAGTCACTGGATAATGGCAAGCCTATCAGGTATGCACGTAGCATCGACATACCACAGGCTGCCGATCATTTCCGCTATTTTGCGGGCTGGGTGACCAAGCTAGAAGGCAATACCATTCCAGTATCTGTCCCCAATATGTTTACCTATACATTACGTGAGCCATTGGGTGTGGTTGGACAGATCATTCCCTGGAACTTCCCGTTACAGATGGCCGCATGGAAGCTAGCTCCTGCCCTTGCCTGTGGCAACACCGTCGTGCTTAAACCTGCGGAGCAGACACCTTTAACAGCTTTACGGCTGGGAGAGCTGATCTGTGAGGCAGGTTTTCCACGTGGGGTCGTCAATATTGTACCTGGCTTTGGTGACACGGCCGGGGCTACCCTGGCTGCACATCCCGATGTCGATAAGATCGCCTTTACCGGCTCCACTGAAGTCGGTAAAAAGATCTTGCAGGCCAGCGTCGGTAATTTGAAGAAGGTAACGCTGGAGTTGGGTGGCAAGTCACCTAATATCATTTTTCCCGATGCTGACATGAAACTTGCTATTCGTGGAGCGATGAATGCTATCTTCTTTAACCAGGGACAGGTCTGTACAGCAGGCAGTCGCCTCTTTGTGCATACATCAATCTACGATCAGGTGATAAGTGAGTTGAGCAAAGCGGCCAGTAACATGAAGATCGGTGCTGGTGCAGATCCAGCAACCGAACTCGGTCCATTGATCTCTCCAGAACAATTAGAACGTGTCAAGCATTATATTGAGCTTGGAAGAAGTGAAGGGGCGGTGCCAGTGACAGGCGGACAACGTCCAGAGCGCGAGCAACTTCCCGGCTATTTTATACAGCCGACAGTGTTTGATAAGGTCCATGATCAAATGACTATTGCTCGTGAAGAGATTTTTGGACCGGTCGTTGTTGCCTTACCCTTTGATACTATAGAAGAGGTTACCACGCGCGCTAATCGCTCAATGTACGGATTAGCCGCAGGCGTCTGGACAACTGATGTAAAAAAGGCGCATGAAGTCTCAGCAGCTCTCAAGGCTGGTGTGGTATGGATTAACACGTACAATGTGTTCGATGCAGCCGCTCCAATGGGAGGGTATAAGCAGAGTGGCTATGGACGGGAGATGGGCCATGCAGTGCTCGATGCCTATACACAGCTCAAGACAGTGTGGGTGAATCTGTGGTAACTGTCGCGAAGCATGGATTGCGTCTTATCCGATTGGTGTGAACACAAAAATCCTCAGGAAAAAAGAAGGAGATGATTTTCTATGCAAGGATGGAGACAGCGGAAAGAACGGACCGCCCTCGTTACCGGAGGATCACGTGGAATTGGTGCGGCGACGGCCCTGGCCCTCGGCGATAGTGGGTACGATGTCGCCCTGACGTATCGTAATAATGCTGTACGCGCGAATAGAATCGCCTCTACCCTGGCACAACAGGGTAGGCAAAGCCTGGCTGTCCATTGTGATCTCACGCATGCAGAGGATATTGCGCAACTTCTTGTTGATCTGCAGCAGTGGACCGATCATCTTGATACACTGGTGCTAAATGCTTCAGGAGGACTGGAACATAGCCTTGTTGCTAATAATCCTGATTATCCTATGCATATCAACCATGATGCCCAGTTAGCTGTCGTGGATGCTGTCCTTCCTCTGATTGTTCCTGGCGGTACTATTATCTTTGTGACCAGCCATTGGGCTCATTTCTATGGACAGGTCTGGTCATTTCCTGCTTATGAAGCTGTGGCGCAAAGCAAATATGCTGGTGAGCAGGCTCTGCGTGCGCGTCAGAGCGAATTTGAAACGCGTGGTATCCGCTTTGTTGTAGTTACAGGTGGTATCATCGAAGGAACCTCCACACCTAAGATCCTTGAACGGGCCGCTCCAGTGCTTATCGAAAAATGGCGCGCTAGAATAGGTTCGTTTCCGACAGCGGATGATATGGCACGAGAGATTGCGTCGGCGACCGTCAACACGACAGTCGCCAGCGGTACTACTCTTGTTGTAGGGGAATCACTCCAGACGCTCATCGATATTGGCGCACCAAAATAGTTTCTGCCTTCCTCATTGCTTTAAAGAGATATTAGAGTCTAGTAAATACAATCACAGCACAAATGTATGATATGCTGCGATTGTATTTATATTTACGCTTGTTTATAATGAATTATCTTTATGCTTGTTTAATAATAGAAAGTCCTCTGCTTTCTCTCATCATTGAAAAGCAGAGGACTTGATTGTAGCTATATCGTTTTCCTGGAGCAAACACTATCGTGCAATGTGTTTTTATGCAACCGCAACCGCTTCAACGACACAATGAAGAGCATGTGTTGGATGCACTTTGATAATTTTAAAGCCACTGGCCTCAAGCAGGGTGTGGTATTCTTGCTCAGTTCGCTCACAGCCGCCAGGCCCGACCAGCATCGATAGATCTGTGGATGCGACACTCACGGGTATATCGGTAAGTGGTAAGACCTGTTCTGCGATCAGCAGTTTGGTTCCTGCAGGCATCGCACTATGACAGGCATCAAGGATCTTTTTGCATGCAGCATCATCCCAGTCGTGGAGTACGTGCTTGAGCAAGTAGGCATCCGCGCCGGTGGGGATCTCATCAAAGAAGCTACCTCCAATAACCTGGCAGCGTTCCTCAAGACCTGCTTCTGCAATCACATCTCTGGCCGTGTCAGCCACTGGAGCAAGATCAAATAAGATACCTTGCATGGAAGGATGGGCCTGAAGAATTGTGGCAAGAACTTTGCCATGTCCTCCACCGATGTCGGCAAGTGTATGGATAGTTGAAAAGTCGTACGCATTAATAATCGATGCATTGGTAGTATCAGAGATTGAGGTCATTGCGCGGTTGAAGATCTCATATTCCTCAGGGTGTGATGTGAGATAGGTCCATGAATCTGTCCCGTGAACATGTTCAAATGCCGAGTGACCGGTACGAACGCTATAATCCAGGCGCTCCCAGGCTTCCCAGTCGCTGTCGGTAAACATCATCATGACCATGTAGCGTACAGTGTTCGGATAATCTTTCCGCAGGTAGAGAGACAACTCCGTAGCGACAAACTGTGTTGGCTCAACTTCTTTGAAAATACCAATCGAAGCAATTGCTCTCAATAATCGATAGAGTGAACGTTCATGCGAGCCAGTCAGTTCTGCTAATTCTTTCGCGCTAATCGGAGTTGTATCCACAAGATCAGGAATGCCCAGCTGGACAGCGACATGCACTGCTTTGGCGAGTCGAACGCCGCCCACTAATCCAAGTAGAATAATGAACGGTGATTTCTGAGGGTCATACGCGTTGGATTCTTCATCTTTTTGTAGCAGCATAACAATTTTCTCCTTAAAAGCGAACAAGCTATCTGATATACACGATTACAAAAGTTTTCTTTTTTACTGTACGCCTGAAGAATACAGAAGCACTCTTTCCTATCCCTTACTGCGGTAAAAAGTACGTTTTGCTAGGAAAGCTGTTCCTGTAAGGCTGTTCCATCTTGCTGTTTGTCACTTGACTCTTGTAAATGCTTTTGTTTATGACCGAGCAGAGGTAACAGGGGTGACGCCATCATTGTCGTTACCAGCGCCATAATTACCAGCATCGTAAAGATTGTTGGTGATAGAACACCCAGATCGAGCCCAATGTTGAGGATGATTAATTCAACCAGCCCTCGTGTATTCATCAGCACGCCAAGGCTGAGCGCGTCCCGCCAGGACTGACCCATGATGCGTACCGCGAATGTGCCGCCGAAGATTTTGCCACCGATCGCCGTCACAAGAATAAGCAGACAGATGAGCCACAGCCATGGAGCGTTGATCAGCCCTAACTGGGTGCGCAATCCACTATAGACGAAGTAGAGCGGCAGGAAGAGCAGCGCATTAACCTGATCTATGTTACGTACGAGTTTCACGTAATGGACTTTACGTGGCAGGCTGATGCCGGTCAGGAACGCGCCAAAGATTGGGTGAATGCCGATGGCGTTTGTAGTATATGCAGCAAGTAAGAGTACCACAATGCTGAGTGCGAGCCGCAGCAGCTCTGAACGGATGCGCTGATCCGCGTAGGCGAGCAGGGGGCGGACAATAGTGAGCATGCTAAGTGCAAAGAGTAGCGTTAGTCCGACCGTCTCTACGACCGATGGTAGCCCTGTCGCATGGATAATAGCGATAACCAGTGCAAGTAGACACCAGGCTATCACATCGTCAAAGGCTGCGCATGTCAGTGCCAATGTTCCTATCTTCGTGCTGAGCATATTTTTCTCGGTCAGGAGACGTGCAAGCACAGGAAAGGCCGTGATAGCCATTGCTGTTCCGATCATGAGCACGAAGGAAAGTAGACTCGCTTTGGTACCAGCAAAGCCTGGGAAGAGAAAGAATGCGAGCGTGGCTCCTAGCATGAGAGGGAGAACAATGCCGCTGATCGATGTAATGATGGCGGTCCGGCTCTGCCGCATCATAAGATGCGTATCCAGGCGTGCACCCAGCGCAAACATGTAGAGTACCAGGCCGATATCACCCAGGGTCTGTAATGTCGGTAGTGCCGATGTAGGGAAAATAAACCCTTTGACACCCGGTAAGAGTACCCCTAGAGGAGAAGGACCCAATGCCAGTCCTGCTAAAATCTCACCGATTACCCACTGTTGACTAACACGTTTGCACAACTGACCAAAAATCTGTACACTGATGAGGATAACGATAAGCTAGAGTAATATCTGTCCTGTGAGCATAAAACCTCCCTGGTTACTGCAAAATGTCCTGTTTTTTTGTTGCATAAACTAGCCTTTGCTGGCTTTTTTATCTTATAGTTTTTTGTTACCGGACAATAACCTGCTTGATAAGAGAGGAATGCATAAGGTTCTGACTTTGTTCGCCCATACATACTTAAGAGCCATGCACGAGTACTGCATTACTCAAGGCAACGGCGTACTCGTGCATGGCCTACCTCGTTAGCGGTAGGCTTCTGCCTGTAGATTAAATAGTTCGGCATAGCGTTCTTCTAATGCCATCAATTCCTGATGTGTTCCATTCTCGATAATATGTCCATTCTCCAGTACAAAAATACGGTCGGCCAGGCGTACGGTGCTGAAGCGATGACTGATAAAGAGGGCCGTCTTATTGGTGGTCAAGGCTCGGAAATGCTTGAAGATCTCATATTCGGCTCGTGCATCCAGCGCACTGGTAGGTTCATCCAGCGCCAGGATGTGTGCATCGCTTATAAACGCTCGTGCTAGAGCAATCTTCTGCCATTCGCCTCCGCTCAATTGTGTACTCTCCTCCAGGTTCTTAAACCAGCGTCCCAGCGTGGTCTCGTAGCTTTGCGGGAGCTTTTCTATGACCGCATCAGCGCCGCTTTTGTGAGCCGCGCTGATCACTAGCTCAGTATTTTCAATTTCTTCGATGCGTCCAACGCCGATATTCTCACGTGCCGTCAGATAATAGTTCACAAAATCCTGGAAAATCACGCCGATGCGTTTGCGCAACTCTTCCAGGTTGTAGACATGGATGTTTTTTCCTCCGATCAAGATCTCTCCTTCGTCTGGCTCGTAGAGACGCGTGAGGAGCTTGACCAGCGTCGTTTTGCCAGCTCCGTTGTGTCCAACCAGAGCGATCGACTCGCCAGCTCGAATCTTAAAACTAACCTGTTTCAATGTTGCCTCTGTCTCGGGGTTCTTGCCCGGGTAGGTAAAACTAACGTTGCGAAACTCGATATCTTGTCCATAGCCCAGCTCCGATGTCTCGAATGGCTGCGGATTGGCTGGCGATAGGATCTTCGATTGATAGCTGAGAAACTCGAAGAGCATGTTTACATAGAGCGCGTTCTCGTAGGTGCTGGAGACACTGCTTAATAAGGACTGAAAATTTTGTCCGACCTGTGTCGCCGTCTGTGTATACAATGTGAGACCACCCAGTGTGATGCGTCCCGCTATCGCCTGCAAGGCGACGTAGATGTAAATACCAGTGTTGACGACACTGGTAAGATTCGACCAGCCAAAATTTGTCAGATAGCGACGCAATGCGAGTTGCTGGTCTTGTAGATACAACTTTTTCGCAAGTATCTGGAAACGATTGATAAAAAAGTCGCTCAAATTGAAGAGCTTGATCTCTTTCGTGTACGTATCGGTCGTCATCAGCTGTGTAAAATAGTTCATCAGACGACGCTCTGGCGATTGACGACGCATCTGGCGATAGCCCTTCCATCCATAGCGTGTACTCAGGATAAATGCTGGTATCGGCATGACCAGCGAGATGACCGCGAGCCACCAGGCCAGATGGAAGAGCAAAAAGAGCAGTGAGCCCATCGTAATCAACGTCCGGCCCAATCCGAACGTCTGCGTAATCATACTGGTCGGCTGATACGAGGATTGATTGGTGGCCTGGCGGATCTTGTCATAGGACTCTGGATTTTCAAAAAAGGAGAGATCAAGCCCTCCCGCCTTCTTGAGAATATCCAGCTGAATGCGGTTGGAGACAAGCTCCTGTAAGAGTTGCTGTACAATGCTGTTCAATGCGTTGAGCAAGCTGGAGAGCAATGTGATTCCTACTTGTAGTCCAATTGGCCACCAGATCGGAGATGGGTTTTGCAGATGAATGGCTTTTACGATACCATCAATCACCAGCGCCGTAATCGAGATACTGATAGCTGGTACCACGCCCTGCAAGATATTTAATAGTCCCAACGTTAGCGTCAAGAATCTCTGTGTCTCCCAGACCAGGCGCAAGACTCTCGGTAGGCTGGCAAGTGTACCTGGTACCCTTTTTAAACTAAACTTCTCTTCGTTGTCCTGTTTCCTGCCAGATCCCCTGGTTGTGTCTCTTTGACGGTTCATGTTTGCCTCTTTGATACTTTTATCCACCTTATGCAAAAACTATTATGAGCAATAAAAAGATAGAAAGCGCATCTGTCGGGGTCTAACATTTTTGCTTCCTCCTCGCCCTGTCTCCATTTGGCCTCCCTGTCCGAGTATTTAACGCTGGCAGGGAGGCCAAATGGAGGTTAAATGCGCGGATGCTCTCAGGTAATACCCCAGGGTCATATACAAGCATAGAGATAGGAAACAGGTTTGCTATAGAAGGTCGAATAATTTTTTGTAACTGCCAGGTAAGTTGAGGGCGGTATTGTGGAGCGATACCTTCATGTAGTGAGGAGCTCTGCCTTTCCATAAAATCTCTGTCGCGTTGTTGTGTATGGCAGGATCTTTGCTGTTGTGATGAATGTATGCGTATATGTGTATTTTTTATGAAAAGGAAGAAAGGCAGGCAACACACATGGATAACACAATCATGCTCACGCTTCTTGCCATTGGAGCTCTCGCATACGTGTTCTATAAGCAGTGCACTATGCAGCCAGTCAGTAGCAGGGATTTTCTCCTACCTGTCGTCGTCGCGGCCTATTTCGGCTACACGATTTTTCATGGCACAAGTCCCAATATTATTGGACCGATTGTAATAGGAGCGGTAGCTGGTTTTGTGATTGGTATGCCAGGTGGACGAATTGTACAGGTCTGGCAAGACATAAAAACAGGCATCATCTATCAGCGGGGAGGGTGGAACTACGCCTATATCCTGCTAGGGCTCATCGCGCTTCGTGTGCTTATCTACGTTTTTCTTTATGCCAGTAAGTTTTCACTGGATTTTAACCTTCTCAACTACGCTTTCGTTACGATGGCAGTTGGTAACTACCTGGGACGAAACGTCACTGTCCATGTACGATCACGGTTGCTATTTGCGTAGGAAGGAACGAAAGGATTCGCCTGTATTTGCTCTTGATACATTGAGAGCAGATACAGGCGATGTTTTGTGCTAGATCTCTGATCAGATGTGTTATCTTTTTAAGAAGGGCAATACTTCTCTCGTGAAACGTTGCATACTCTCCTTGATCTCAATGCGATCAGCGCCACGACCGGGACCAACGATAACCAGGCGCTCAAGTTTAAGATTGATCAACTCCTGCAGGCGTTCAATACAATAAGAAGGGGGACCAGCAATAGCGAAGCTATCGATAAAATCATTCGTGAGAGCGGAGGTGTGTTCACCTTCCTGATGCCCGTGGTAGCTCATATTATATTGCTCGCTCACCTGCTCGATGACCGAACGGCCTTCTGGTGCAAGCGACTCCAGTGCGCTTCCTTTCTCCATACCTGAGAAGCGGGCAAAAGAGCTGACCCAACCACGCCCTAAATCACGGGCTTTGTCCCTATCGGGATGAACCACAACATTGACATATGCGCCCAGTGAAATACCAGCAGGATCAAGATCAGCGTTCAGACGCGCCTGCTGCGCGGTCTCTATGGCCCAGCGCAACCTGTCTGGTTGCGCTCCGACACTGAACGTTACCCAATCAGCAAGCTGTGCTCCAAGTGCAATCACTCGGGGGCCAGTGGCCGCAACATCGACAGGAACCTTGGGTAGACTGGTACGTGTTACCCACGCCATCTGGCTGGAATAGCCATCAAGAGAGACGTTCTCACCACCGAGAAAGCCCTGAACTTGTTGTAGATACGCTTTAAATTGACTCAGTGAAGCAGCCTTTTGACCGATATAGGCCAATGATGAATCACCACGACCGATACCGAGTACAGCGCGACCTCCGGATTCTACCTGCACTGTCGTAATTGCTGATGCAGTGACCGCAGGATGACGAGTTGTCGCATTGGTAATGCCCGTGCCCAGTCCAATGCGGCTCGTAGCATGAGCCGCAAGACTTAACGCAGAATATGGATCGCCTGCCAGATTTTGGGTGTCAGCAACCGCCCAGCCATCCAGGCCAGAATCTTCCACCCAGCGTGCTGTGCCTATGGATTGTCCAGCAATTGGAAAAACGATCATCCAAATCTTTGTCCCCATAATAGTAGCTCCTTCAGCATTGCCGATTTGAGTTGCTATCCTCGTTTTCACTCTTTGTTATCCCTGTCATCCTTGTCATTCCTGCTCTCCTGGATAACAAAGGTAAGATCGGCTTTTGCCACAATTTCCCCATTGACAAACGCTTTTGCTTCGACGACTCCCCCCACAGAGGTCAGTTTGATTGACTCACAGACATAGCGCAGTTGGTCTCCCGGCACAACCGGTTTGAGAAAGCGAGCTTTTGTACTGGCTAACATGTAGGTTGCGCTCTCAGCTGTTTCAGCATTTTCCTGCGGCTCGCCTGCTCGTAAGAGCAGAATAGATGACTGGGCCATGCCCTCGATCAATAGGACGCCAGGGAAGATAGCGCGCTTAGGAAAGTGGCCGACAAACATCCATTCATTGCCGGTGACATTTTTTAGACACACGATGCGTTCTTTTGGCTGGAGCTCTTCTACTGTATCCACCATGACAAAAGGATGGTCTTGTGGCAGTAAGCGATAGACCTCATCGAAGCTCAGTACTGTGCTCATTGTGTTCGCTCCTTCCTTACTCCTGACATCCTCGTAGCACAACCGCGCTGGTTGATCCGAAAATATCCTGTGCAAGCAGTAGGGTTGTGCCCTGTTTGCTCTCAGGCCAGGCGTGCACTTTTGTAAGTAGACCATCCACTCGTGCTGTTGTGTGGTGATGTGCTCCTTCGATGGTAGGAGGTACCAGACCAGAATCAAGCATGTATACGGCGGCGAGTGTCTGGAAAAGTCCGCTCGCGCCATACGTCTCCCCAAGCGTGCCCTTAATCGCAGTCACGCATACATGTGTATTGTGCGCGAAGAGTGTATGTAAAGCCAGGGCTTCAACCTGATCTTGCTCTTGCAAGCCATTTGCCCCTGAAACGACGACATCAACATCTTCCGGCGACAATCCTGCTGCTTTTAGAGCCTGCCGGGCAGTTCTTGCTAAGACCGTTGATCGTTTCTCTGTATCCTGGGAAGGAGCAAACGCACTTGACCATCCTGCCAATTCTGCGAGTGGGCGTGCACCGCGGGCCACCGCGTCATCATGCCGTTCCAGCACAACTACCGCAGCCCCCTCACCGGGTAACCAGCCAGTACTCTCGCTATCGAATGGATGTCCTGTATCTGCTGGCTCGCCATTGGACAATACTTTTGAGTTACGATAGAGCCAGAGTACAGCTGGACTTAATTCCTCCACACCACCGGAGACAATCTGGCGTGCCCGTCCCTCTCGTACAGCCTTAGCCGCGTATCCTAGCGCATCCAGACCTGCGCACTGTCCTGAAGAAATTGTTGTGTTGAGTGCGCGTGCGCTCAAACGCATCGCGAGACGCGACGCTGGAGCATTTGCCAGTGTGTTCGGCGCTTCCATCGGACTTACATAGTGTGGCCCCTCTGTGATGGCTGTATAGTCGTAGTTAACCGTACTCTGCAAACCACCCAGGTTACAACCAACTGTAACCCCCAGTCCATCAGGATCGACCCCCCCGTCTGCCAATCCTGCTGCCTGGATCGCTAATGTGGATGCGCCTAACAAGAACTGCGTACAAGGACGTAAGTACTGTAAACCTCGCTTGCCAAGGAGATCGGCAAATGGTAATGCGCCTACTTTTGAAGCCAGTACAGTCTGATTATAAGGTTCTGTTTGTTCTACGACTGTTGTCTGGCGTTCTCCTCGTAGCAATGCTGACCAGACAGCATCACTCCCCAGCCCGAAGGGGCTCACTGCCCCCGTCCCAGTGATTACTATTGGCCCATCATACTTTGCCATCGTTACACCTCTTCATTACAATCGTAGCGATATTTCCGCCAAAGGCAAATGAGTTACTCATTGCAAACTCGACGGACTTTTCAATCGCCTGGTTAGGCACAACCGTTTGTAAGCAATCAGGATCGCTTACCTGATAATTCATTGTTGGTGGAATGACACTAGAATAGATTGTTAATGCGCAAGCGACAGCCTCTATTGCGCTTGCCGCACCCATGGTATGTCCTAACATCGATTTAATTGAACTTACAGGAATCTGGTCAGTTCTTTCACCAAAAACATCTCTCACTGCCAGTGATTCAGAGGAGTCATTGGCATGGGTGCCTGTTCCGTGTGCACTAATGTATGAGATTGATTGCGGCTCCAGGTCGGCTTCCTGTAATGCACGATGCATTGAGGCCTTTGCACCGATGCCATCAGGATGCGGCGCTGTGGGATGATGAGCATCGCAGGCCAGACCGTATCCCAACAGCTCCGCATAAATTTTTGCACCACGAGCTACTGCCCTATCATAATTCTCCAGGATCAATACACCCGCACCTTCACTAACCAGCATACCAGTGCGGTTGAGATCAAAGGGCCGGCAAATTTCATGTGCCATCCCTCCCAACCGATGAAAGACGGCAAAGCAGCCACGTGAAATCGCATCGGCTCCTCCCACGATTGCCACATCAATCAGTCCATCCCGCATCATATCCATTCCCCAGCCAATCGCATAGTTGCCAGCCGCACATGCGGTTGGTATGACATGACAAGGACCTTCTACTGCAAGCTCTTGCGCAATGGCCGCCGTAATGAAAGTGGAAGCATAATGGGAAACAAACGTTTCAGAGAGTGCCGGACCGCCTTGAATACGCCTGTTGTTCTCGGCCTGCGTAATCGAACCATTCCCGATCGTGGTTCCTATGCAAACACCAACACGCGCCAGGTCGTAGTCTGCATTCAGAATTTCAGCGTCATTCACTGCCATCCGTGCTGCCGCGACCGACAGCTGTGTCGTACGGCCACACACCTTCGGATCAAGTACCTGGAAGTAATCCTTAGGATCGAAGTTCTGCACTTCACCGCCAATGTGTGCATCAAAGATACTTGTATCAAACGCTTGAATGGGCTTTGTGCCGACTGTTCCAGCGATCAGTTTCTCCCAGAAATCGGTGTATCCGCTACCAATCGGTGAGAGCACCCCTAAACCAGTGATCACGATACGTTGTGTCATACTCTCTTCTCCTGCTCAACGTTTTAGCTGTTAACTGGCTGCATTACCCCTGAGACAATATTCACAACATCGGTCAGCGTCTTCATCTGTGCAAAGCTCTCCTCTGGAATGCGTGTGCGGTAGCGCTTCTCAATGCGGGCAACCATCTCCAGGGCCATGACCGAGTCGACGCCCAGCTGGGTAACGAAGTTATCATTATCGTTAAAGTCGTCAAGTTCAATGATTTCGGCAATGATGGTTTTCAGCTCGTCGTGTAATTGTGTCTCACTCATAACGTTTGCTCCTTCTTTGGCTTGCGTGTTTTTTTATGATAAGAGGGGTCTCACTCAACAAAAGCGGAGTGAGTGCCCCGGATACGATCTTTTAGCCAGCGATCCCAGTCTTCTCTTTGCTCTCCTGTGCCAGATAAATCCAGCTATGGTTGATCGGATTTGCCTGGTCCATCTGTTGATGGATACCGAGTGCACGCGAGAGGAGAGGATCACTTTGCCAGGTTGAGACCTGGTTACGCACGGTAGTATCAGTCGAATCGCTGTATGCAGCGATAACTTTATGGACAATCTGGCCTGCTAGTCTTTCTAGGAACCGAATGCTGGCTACAAATTGAGTATCGAACTCGGTATCGTTGAGTTCTCCTGTTAACCCAAGGTGGAGATTCTTCATAAAATCAAGGGTATTGTAGTGATCAACAAATGCATCTGTGACTTTTGTAGTATCGATGGCCTCCCATTCACGGTAGAAAACCTGCATACGATTGCTGAGTAGCGTAAAGCGATGAAGATTAGCCGAAAGCTTGCGGTTACCTGCAAGAACACGAAATTTATCATGGAAGTAAAGCAGCGCGAAGGTTGCCCAATATGCTGCCGTATCCCAAATGTACTTTGTGACCATTACCTGCGCATTGCCAAGGATAGCGTATTGCTGCTCATAGATATTGAACCAGGTGTTCGCCAGGTTCAGATAGATGCGGTCATAAACAACAGCCTGCGTTCGGATATCTTCACCGTCTAGTTCTCTGGTGATGAGATCGGTAATGAAGCCATTGCTTAAGGCAATAAAGTCTGAGCCTGGCGAGTAGAGCGGATCCGTAAAAACGCCTGCCTCTCCCGTAAGACACCAACGATCACCTGAGAAGACTTGCTGACAACTGTAGGAGTACTGTTTCATGACCCGGAAATCCTGGATATCTGCATGGGACTCTTCTATTGCAGCCGCACATTGTGGTTCGTTACTGCGCAACCATTCGAGTGCCCGGTCAAAGCGATTGAGTGTATCAAAGGGATGATATTGCGGATCGGTAACGATGCCAACGCTGGTTGAGCCAGAAGCCAGAGGAATAAGCCAGACCCAGTAACCCTTGCCACAGAGATGGTTGGTGCTGAGATACCGTTTTCCCGTCTTGATACGATCGTGCCAGGCTGAGTCATTTGACCAGGTATCGATATCTATTTTATGGCTAACGCGGAACCAGACAGCATTGGTATTATGGGCAACCTTTTGCGCTAGCTTTAATTGTCGTTTCAGTACAGAGCTGCGACCACTCGCATCGACCACCCAATGGGCGTAGATGTCTAACTCGTTTGTTCCTTGACTCAAATGCAGTGAATGCACATCACTCTGTAGCGCAACCTGCGTCACTTTGCAATCATCCAGGAAGACAATCTCGTGATCTTGCACCTCCTGACCGAGCTTATTTTCTAGACGGCCGCGGTCTAGCTGATACGAAGGGATAAAGTGTGGAGCAGCCAGGCCGAGCTCTACTCGTCGTGTGATATCCTGGTTATCCTCTGTACTGAAAAAGAAGCGCAGGCCAAATTTCCGCAATTGCTGTGTGAGAATATGCTCTTCTAGTCCCAGCGTAACTCCTAAATAGTGTGATGAAACCTCTACAGTTGATTCACCCACCTTATACGCCGCTTCTGGTACAGGATGTTTTTGTTTTTCAATAACAATGATTTTGCTATCAGGGCGTGCCTTTTTAATCTGAAGTGCGAGCGTCAAACCTGCCAGACCTCCACCTAGAATAGCGACATCATACTGTTCATCGGAAGAGGTATTCCCTGCATCGCTCATGGTTTTTTCTCCTCTATTTTTTCTATTGACGTATGCCAGGAGCAAAATTGCTGAATGCTTAGCTATTGGCTGGCTGCATCACCCCTGAGACAATGTGCACAACATCGGTCAGCGTCTTCATCTGTGCAAAGCTCTCCTCTGGAATGCGTGTGCGGTAGCGCTTTTCGATGCGGGCGACCATCTCCAGGGCCATGACTGAGTCGACGCCCAACTGGGTAACGAAGTTATCATCATCGTTAAAGTCGTCAAGTTCAATAATCTCACCAATGATAGTTTTCAGCTCATCGTGTAATTGAAGTTCGTTCATGACATTGTTCTCCTGTTTTTTCGTACTACTGATCCGAAGATCTTTGTGTAATGTTCGATACGTATCGTATCTAGGCACTTAGTCCACCATCGATCTCTAACACTGTTCCGGTTATATAGCTGGCATCCTCAGAAAGAAGGAATTTGATAGCAGCCGCAACCTCTTCGGGTTTTCCAAGCCTTCCCTGGGGAATACCTTTGAGTAGTCCTGCGCGTTTGCCTTCAGGAATCATTTGCCAGATATCGGTCTCAATAAAGCCTGGCGCTACTGCGTTCACCGTGATACCGTATGGTGCAACTTCTTTGGCAAGTGATTTGACAAAACCTATCTGTGCCGATTTCGTCGCTCCATAATTGGTCTGCCCAATAACACCAATTCGCCCACCGCTTACAGAGCTGACGCAGACGATCCGCCCTGTACGTTGTCGAATCATGCTGTAGATTGAGGCTCGTGTATAATTGAAGATGCCCTTGAGATTGGTCGCAATGACATCATCCCAATTTTCTTCCGGCATCATAGCAAGCATGCCGTCGCGTGTGATACCTGCGTTGAGCACCAGGGCATTGATATCACCAATATCCTCCTGTACTTGCTCAACTACTCGTTTCGCCTGCGTGTAGTCCTGTACACATGCTTGCAGCGATATTACACGTCCAGCCGCTCCCTCTGCTTCAGCCAGAACTTCAGCAGCCGCTGATTGATTATTATTGTAGGTAAAGGCCACCTGTGCACCTGACCGTGCTAGAGCAAGTACCGTGGCTTTGCCAATGCCTCGTGAGCCGCCTGTCACCAGAATATTTTTTCCACACACTGCTTTTCTCCTCAAAACTGTAAGGCTATTCTATTCCGCGAGCATTATTTTACACAGCCCTGGTTTGCTCTATGCTTGCAGTAATAAAGAGTTTTTCCTACGAAATGACTCTTTTATGAAAAGTTTGTATACCGATAATCAGAAAGATGAAGAAAGAGACACTAAGCCCTAAGACGACCCAGCCAATAGGGAGGGTAGCACTGGCATGTCCATTGGTGAGCGGCATCATGGCATAACGTAGCCCCTCAGAAGCATAGGTTAATGGATTAAAAAGCGTAATTATCTGCAGCACCTTGATAGAACTGATGGAGCTCCAGGAGAAATAGACGCATCCTGTATACAGCGTTGCACTAAAAACCAACGTGAAGAGTAAGTAAATTTTATCTGGTGAGAGCGCCGCGCCTATGATGAGGCCCAGAGCTGAACTCGATAGCGCATAGAGAAACATAATACCGATAAGAGGAAGCAGCTCATCGCCTCTTACCTGATAGCCGCTCCCTAAAATCCAATAAGCGAGCAGAAATGTAAGCGCACCCGCAAACATAGCACGTATTGCTGAAAAGAAGACTTTTTCTATGGCAACCAGGCTAACCGGCAATGGAGCAAGCAAGCGATCATCAATTTCACGAATAGCGCCCAAATCTAAGATGAGTGAAAGCGTGATTGCGAGAATACTCCCCTGGAAGATAGAGAATGCAATGACTCCAGGTAAGAGAGATGCTGGATATGCTTGATGTGTCGCTCCAACTCCTGGCATGATTCTACCAAAGACGAGGAGGAGGCAGAGAGGCATTACCAGTGTTTGCACTAAGAACGGTATAATCTCGCGCATTGTAACAACGATGTCACGGCGGAGCGTGTGCCAGAGCGCAGCAGTAACAATAGAGGCGCGGCTCCTGGCATGTGTAGTTGTGGTCGCACTGGACGCTGGCTCTCTGGTGAGAGGCGGTGTCGCAATAGTGCTCATGTGCGTAAGTTCCTTCCTGTCAAGTAAATGAACACGTCTTCCAGGCTTGCGCGTGTAATGTGCAGATCACGGAGCTCGGCATTCCATTCGGTGACCATGTGAATCGCTTGTGGAATGAGGGCCGGCGCATCTTCTGCATAGAGACGAAACACGGATATATCAGTTGGATTCTCCGCATCATTGTGCGAGGTTACCTTTTCTACCCTGGAAACTCCAGCCAGCGATCCCAGAGCGTTTTGGAGTTGAGATGCAGCCGATATCCCTACATCATTGTGAGACTCACTTTGTCCTGCAGTCGCCATGGCATGTTCTGGGATGCTGACACGCAGTTCAAGTGAGGCCTCGCCGGGAAGCAGGTTTTCTAGCTGAGCCGGAGTATCACAGACAAGGATATGTCCATGATCCATAATGGCGATGCGATCGCATAGACGTCCTGCCTCCTCCATATCATGAGTTGTAAGCAAAATGGTGATACCGCGCTCTCGTAGTGCACGGATCCTTTCCCAAAGGAAGAGCCTGGATTGTGGATCAAGATTATTTGTTGGTTCGTCAAGAAACAGCACATCTGGATTATGCATCAGAGCACGGGCGATCATAATGCGTTGGATCATACCTCCTGAGTAGTTGCCCACCTTCTCTTTGCTGCGTTTTGTCAGGTCAAACTCCGAGAGAAGTGTATCTGCGCGGGCATTACGTTCTGCTCTTGGAATGCCATGATAGCTAGCATGAAAGGTTAGAATTTCACGGGCACTCAGATGCTGATCGAGATTACTTTTTTGAGGAACAACAGCGATGCGCTGTTTTACGCCGATAGGATCCCGCTCAACGTCGTAATTCATAATAGTGGCAATGCCACTGGTAGGGAGGACACCAGTAGTTAAGATTCCAATGGTGGTCGTCTTTCCCGCACCATTTGGTCCCAGTAAGCCAAAGATCTCGCCACGTTGAACAGTAAAAGAGATGTCATCCACAGCATTGGCCGTAGCCTTAGGGTGGCTTTTGACGAGATGACGGACTTCAATAGCAGGAACGTTTTTTTGAGTAGATAGCATCTATGTAACCCCTCTTGCTATTTTGCCTTGTAATGCACTAAGATCTTATTCCGAAACCCAACGCGACTGGCGTCGCTAGTGCTCTGCACTCAGGTTTTCGGATAAGTAGTAAGCCAGTCGGTATCAGGCTGCATTATTTTGTGATTGCTGACGTTTGTTTTTTGTGAGAGCCAGGGCAAATTCGATTGAACGAGTTTCGATGATCTCTTTATCGTAGTCGAGTGTCGCTACGTGGTTGCTGCGTTCGAGAGAGATATGTTCGACAGGCACTGTGACGTTTTCAAACCAGGTGTCATCTTGTTCATCTTTAGGGCAGTGCCGACTTGTAAATGCAAGTATGGGACTCTGAATCTCGCTGAGATGCTGACATATTTCGGCTCGTGCTTGCTCTACTGATACCATTGGTGCGAAAGGGATCTGGAGATAAGCAAGCACAGGAGGCGCTTGCGGATCTTCCACTTGTTTTGGAAGAGTGGGCCATACAAAAAACTGCTTGCCACTTTGAATGACTCTTTGAATGGCGCTAACACCTTCGCTATGGGCTGGCTTGAAAAAACCGTTAATGATCATTAAACCAGATAGTGTTGAGTGCTGTAGCGCAAGCCATGCGGCCAGGCTACCTCCTGAGCAGAGCCCTCCCACGAAGACATGCTGATAGCGCTCTGTCAACTTCTTGTATGTGTTTTCCGCACATTGGGTGTAGTCCGACCATTGTGTCGTCAGCATTTCATTGGCGGATGTACCATGCCCGGGTAGCAATGGAGCCTCGACAGCAAAGCCGGCTCTGGCAAAGGCTTCCGCCCAGGGGCGAAGTTGCTGCGGTGTGCCTGTATAGCCATGCAGCAGCAGTACTCCTCCATGAGAACCCTCGGTAACCGAGATTGGCTCTGCACCAGGCATAATTGGAGTAGACATGAGTGATCTCCTTTTATCCGATAAAGAATTTTATGTGACTGACTATTTTTTAGGCTTCATGATAGTCAAGTATGTTATCTCTCGCTTACCATAAGCTTTCCTATCGCGTAAATGTCTATGTTCGGGGACGGCACATAGGCATGTAGGCATGTAAATACATAGAAGGATGCAAAGTAAGTAAGCATTGTTTGTCTGAAATGCAGCATGTGAGGAAAATAAGCGGTGGATGCAGAAGGCTCCAACGCTCACTAGCCGAGTGAATGTTCGCTCGGATAGTGGATCAGTGGTGAAGAAGCTGTCCGGGTGTGATGAAGGTATGCTGGATGTAGCATAGATGAGAAGTTCCTTGCCTCTACCTCACATAGTTTAGCTTGGAACTTCTACGTATACCTTGCCTTGTTCAATTTTTGTATTTAAGCGCGGTAAAGGTGATAACTGATATGGATAGCCGCTAGGCTTTTGCGTTCCCTGGTCATCAAATATGGCATTGTGGCAAGGACAATTGAATTGGTGTTCAGTATTTTTCCATTGGAGAAGGCATCCCATATGAGTGCAGCTGGCTGATAACGCGATCACATTGTCTGCACTATTAGTTGCATTAGTTGCATTTTTTGCCCGAATAACATAACCGACAACTGAATCCGATGTAAAGCGCACAGCATTATTCCCTAAGTCTGCAAGCATAGCAACAAAGTGCCATGTAGTTGGCATACCTTCGGAGATGTTCAGTTGTTGGCTCTTGTCTCCGGGATTATAGTCAGGAGGGGCAGGAGGGGTTACGGGAGCTTGCGTCTGCTGATTCTTCTCTGCTTCGTATCCGATACCTGCTCCAATGACGAGTGTTGCCGCTGCTGCAACTCCTCCTGTCAGGAGGCCACGACGAGAAAAGAAACGGCCTGGCCTGGATATTTCTCTTGTCGCAGGAGATGGCTCCATCGATTCAGCAGGTAGAGGATGCACTTTGGATGCTGGTTCATGCTGTGGCGCTTGTTGCTGTGCGCCCGCCTCAAGCAGTCGTGCCTTCAATTGTTCAGCAAACTCCGGTTGTGGCTCCGCATATTCATCTGTTGCAGAGCTAAAGAGTGCTGCCATTTGATAGATATGTATTTGTTCTAGCGTCAGGTTTTCTGGAGGATGGGCTACGTTGCCAGCTTGTAACGCCTCGATATAACTTTCTAATGCTACGTAGTCCTCAATTCGCTCCTGGTCTTCATCTGCCATGGTCATACTCCTCATTAATACAGTCTATATTGAACGTTTATAATCACTTACTTTTGCTAGATTCGAGTTCTGCCGCACGTTTGAGGGCACGAAATTGTGTGACCTTGACATTGGCCTCCGTTATACCCATACGTAGAGCCGTTTCTTTAATCGAGAGATGGAGTAAGAAACGGCAAGTTAGCACTTCTCGCTGTTGTTCAGGCAAGAGACTCAGGAGTGCGTGGACTTTCTCGCTAGTGGCCTGACTATTTAGCGTTACCTCCTCCTCGACAGGGCCTTCCCAACCGGCTTCTTGAAGTTCTTCCAGCGACCGTACATCTGCGCGGTAATAGTGACGCCAATAGTCAGCAATCGTCGTATGTGCAACCTGAAAGAGCCACGCCTGCATGCTCTGTTGTCCACGTTGAGTATCGATATTGTGGACCGCTTTCATGAATATTTGGGTCGTGAGATCCTCTGCTTCCTCGCGATTACCTACTTTGCTGTAGACATAGCGATAGATCATCCCAAGATGTTCCTGATAAAATGTCTGAAATTCCGGCTGCTCCTGTCCAGATGGATTACCCGACGTCTTCACAAGGCCACCTCGATATCAGATGAGTGAAATAGATCTTCTAAACAAGAAATACGTATGCCTGTTACAGAAGCTTCGGAAAAGAGAAAAAAAAGGAAGCCATCCTTGTAACTTGCTAACGTATTAAAAAATACATGATTGAACAACATTTTAGCTCCCTTAAGGAGAATACGTATCTTGCAGCTTTTACGAAATTTGGCCTTTGGTTATGCCAGTCAACCAACACAGAGAGTCTCTCAAGTGCCTCTTATAAGAGGATCTAGTGATACTGTTGGTTGCAGTACCACTACCTATCTTCTCTTAATGAGAGCACTCATCCAGACATGCCATTGCTATTTTTCATTATATCATCTTGCGTTTGATTGAAAGCTGGAGTATGGAGGATAAGCAGCATTAGCTACGTCGCTGTTAGAAATAAGATTTTAGTTATTTCTGTTTGGCTATCTGGGAGATCAGCAGGCTGTAACCTCGCCAACTTATTTGGATCGCGCGCCCTGATGGCGCTACCATTTACAACAATTGTTGATTGTGCGACTATATAGCCATGACTTCCGAAGCGGCAGAAGGCGATGATTGGAAAGCGTATGTGCATCCTGATGACCGACAACATGTATTGGATGCGTGGCAGGTTGCCATTCACACCGGTACTGCCTATGAAGTGGAACATCGCTTGCGAGATAGTACCAGCGAAGAGTATCGTGGGAGCCTTCTCCTGGAAGCGCTTCAGGAGGAGACTTCCTGTTCGGTGTTCCTTGCCACAAGTGGTGAGATGGCTCTTAATATGCTTCAAACAGTCATGCCAGCGTTGTTTATACTGATGAGTGCCGCTTTGCCACAAGGAAACACCACTATATATCCGCTCACGACACTTCAAAAACCTTTTGAACTGGACATACTCCTGGAACTGGTTGCGGAACTTCTAACAGCATAAGGGCCTGTACCCCTTATAGGCTGAGCCTGCAATGTGCGTCAAAAAGATCACCCTGCTTTTTTACAGGGTGATCTTTTTGCGTGCGGTAGGAGGATGTACCGTTTCGGTCTTCAGTGTGGTCACTATTGAATCCTCCCAAAAGTCCTACTCTATAAATCTGATCAATTGACAGTGAAAACGCAGCTATGTATACTTCATCCTTAATACCACTCGCTTTATATCGGGCGTGGTGGGAGCCTCTCTATATATCATCGATAAAGTGATTACACTCTCTCTACTGAGCATTCTATCTGCAGTGAAAAGAGCAATAACAGTCTCCTCTATCCAGCATACGTGTGCTCACCAGATCGTAACGTCGCATCGACGATGATGAGTATGATGCGTATCCTATTGTTTGTCCTGGTAGTGAATTTGTGTGAAGGGAGTACAATGATCTTCAGTTCTTATTTCAAGCGTTTTAGCATTGCTGCGCTCAGCCTTACTCTGTTTCTGCTGGCATTACTGACGACACTTAGTCAGGTGCACGCCGCGCAGGGGCCTTTTGCCGTTAAAGTACTGGTTATTACTATGTTTTCGTCCGAGACACAGCCCTGGTTGGCACACGAAAGCCTGCCCCTTGATTACAAGAGTACCGGCGCTTACAGTGATATGCATTGTAACAGTAATGGTCTTTGTGTTACCACTATTGGTGAAGATAAAGTAAATGCTGCGGCTAGCATGATGGCGATTTTGCGCGATCCGCAATTTTCATTTCAGAATAGCTATTTTATGACCGCTGGTATTGGCGGTGCGTCTCCCTCTACCACGACACTTGGTTCCGCCGCCTGGGCACGCTGGGTAGTTGACTGGGACCAGGGACATCACCTGCTTACCACTACTGCTCCCGGAGTTCCGTATGGCTACATGTTGGACACCAGGGCTGGCACAGGGGTCTTTCATCTTAATGAAACGCTTACGAATCTGGCTGTGAGCGTCACTTCTCACTTGAGTTTGCAAGATAGCGCTCAGGCTGCAACGGCTCGTCAGAAGTATACCGGTCAGGCGAACCAACATCCTTCTGTTCTGGCATGTGATACGATAGCCGGTGACGATTATTGGGCTGGTCAGCAGCTTTCTGATGAGGCGCAGTATATCACTGGCAAGCTCACAAATAACCAGGGTAAATATTGTACGACGGAGCAAGAAGATTCTGCAGTGGCTGCAGTGCTACAGCGCACAGGTCATCTGGATCACTATCTGAACCTGCGTACCGTCAGCAATTTCGATCAGCCAGCAGCGGGTCAATCCGTGCAGGCACTACTTGCAACCTTCCCAGGTTCTAGTATCGCCATCTCCAACGCTTACCTGGTTGGCTCAACAATGGCGCACTACCTGATTACACACAACTAGTTTTGAATGTTGGATATATCCGGTGACGCATAGATAGAAGCCAGCCAGAATTTTAAGGTTGGTAGAAGAAACGAGCCCAAAGATGCGTACAGGACCGACAAAGACGGTGGAAAGTACGCTTCCCTGGGCTTGTTTTTGTGTTTTTCTGATCATAGTAGTCACAGTATAAAGAACATACCCTCACTTTTCCCATAAATGCTTCTCCTCATAAAAGCCCTCTCAACAGGGACTGATAATAGAGACTTGTATAGGAAACCTTGAGCAGATATTGAGCAAACAGCACAATCTATGGACCTCACATTTATGCTCTCCTATTTATACTGAGAAAGGATGAAAAAGGAAGGAGAAGGGGCATTACGCTGGTGTCGGTCTACCCGATTGCCTCCCTTGTTTGAGAAGAAAGAACCTGGTTATAGCCTGTGCTCTGCACTTCGTCGTGCTTATGTTCGGGTTAAATTGTTACACCATTGGTCGCAAGAACGTGACCTATTCGTCTCTTACAAGCCTTACTTATGAGCTGCACTGTATAGTCGTGCTGTGCTCCTGAGAGAATATTTTCGCTTCTTGTTTTCAAGCTTCATTAGAAGCTTGAGACGATATAGGAAGCACTGATCTTAGGTATCGAAATCACTGCTTTGCCTTGACTTTATTCTTTATTCAAAGTGGCGAGAGTAGTTTGGATGCAGGCATAATTCCCTCTCTGAGGAGTAATAGTTGAAATATACGATAGCAGAACCGCATCACATGGGCGATCGATGCAATTTAGAAGGAGAAAAGCTTATGCCTGGAGCACGTATCTTGCTTGTCGAAGATGACGAGGTTCTGCGCGACTTGATTGAACGGAATCTCCAGGCTCGTGATCATACAGTGAGCGTCGCTGGAGACGTTCAAGAAGCATTAAAACACCTGCGGGAAGGTTCTTTTGATCTGACGTTTTTGGATATCAACTTGCCCGACAAAACAGGATGGGACATTCTGCGGATCGCCCAGAATGAAGGGGTATTGCATACCCAGGATTTTGAAGGTGAAGGGCAAAAGTTACCCGTCGTTGTTCTCTCGGCTGTGCATGTAAGTCCTCGTCGTCTGGCTGAATTTCATCCGCTGGCATATCTGCCCAAGCCATTCCCGATGGACGCGCTTTTACGTCTCGCAGCTGAGGCCACTCAGCGTAGAGAAGAGAATGAGTTTTCCAAGAACGCCAACACCGCTATCGTGCAGCATTATCCATCTTCTTAGAAGGAGGAAAGGTATGTCTATCTTATACGATCTTCTCGTTGTCGTTGTAACCATTGTTTCCTTTTTAGCGCTTATCGCCTTTGCCGTTGGGTGCGACAAGCTTTAAAGAAAGAGAGAATGCCTGATGAACTCCCCACTCGAATATATCTTAGTTGGGATTGTTGCTTTTGCTATTATCGTCTATCTGGTGATTGCGTTACTAGCACCAGAGCGTTTTTAATCGGTTGTTCAAGTATATGAGGAAAATACAATGGCAGTTACCGTTAACGGAGTCTTGCAGGTCTTAATCTTCGTAGGCATCGTTTTGGTGCTCACGAAGCCCTTTGGCCTGTATATCTATCACGTGTTTGCGGGGGAGCGTACCTGGTTCTCTCCTGCACTCAAGCCGGTTGAGCGCGTATTATATCGCATATCTGGCGTGAATGAAGACGAAGAACATGGCTGGTTACGCTACACCATCGACATGCTTGTCTTCAGTGTCGCTGGTATGTTGCTCTTATATCTCATTGAACGTACACAGCAGATACAGGGTTCGTTCTTCAACCCGGCAAACCTGCCTAATGTCGAACCCGGTTTAGCCTTCAACACGGCTGCAAGTTTTACTACGAACACGAACTGGCAGTCCTATACAGGTGAGACGACGATGTCCTATTTCACGCAGATGGCTGGACTTGCTGTCCACAACTTTACCTCTGCGGCGATTGGCATCGCACTGGCTATGGCCGTGATACGCGGACTTACTCGCCGCAGTGGGCGACATCTGGGGAACTTCTATGTAGATCTTACGCGCTGTATCCTCTACATTCTGCTGCCAATTTCAATCGTTGGAGCACTCTTCTTAATCTCACAGGGCGTGCCCCAGAACTTTCGGCCTTATGATGTCGTCACCACCCTTAACGGCATCCAACAGACGATTGCGCAAGGGCCTGTTGCCTCACAGGAGTGGATTAAGAACTTCGGAACAAATGGTGGTGGGTTCTTCAATGCAAACTCGGCTCATCCTTTTGAAAATCCGAATGCACTTACGAATATTGTGACGCTGATCTCAATCTTTTCTATTCCTGCTGCAATGTTCTATGTCTTTGGTAAAATGACTGGCAATACAAAACAGGGCTGGGCGCTGTGGATCGTCGGTGCTGTCCTCTTCTTTGTTGGTATTGCTGTGGCGATGCCTGCTGAGCAGCTTGGCAATCCGCAACTCAACCCGTACAATATCAATCAGCAGCCCACAGCCATCCAGTCGGGCGGTAATATGGAAGGTAAAGAGGTACGCTTCGGCATCACGGACTCAGCCCTTTTCGCGGTTGTGACGACTGATACCTCTTGTGGAGCAGTGAACAGCTTCCATGATAGCTATACCCCGCTCGGTGGACTTGTCCCTCTCACCAACATTGCGTTAGGTGAATTGGTATTCGGTGGTGTTGGATCAGGCATTTATGACTTGTTAGTCTTCGCAATCATCGCAGTCTTTATCGCAGGCCTGATGGTAGGTCGTACCCCTGAATATCTGGGTAAGAAGATTGAGCGAAAAGAGATGATGATGGCTGCGCTGGCTATCCTGATCCTGCCTGCATCTATTCTGGGCTTTTCAGCGGTCGCAGTCGTGTTGCCAGCAGGACTTGCTGGTCTTGGCAATGCAGGACCGCATGGTCTATCGGAAATTCTATACGCATACACATCGGCGAATGGTAACAATGGTTCGGCATTTGCAGGCTTGACGGCGAGTTCAACCTTTTACACCTGGACCCTTGGAATGGCGATGTTGATTGGTCGTATCGCTTTTGTTATTCCTATTATGGCCCTGGCCGGAGCATTGGTCCGCAAGCGTGTATTACCAGCAGGACTGGGCACATTCCCCACCACAGGGGCTCTGTGGATCACTCTGCTCATTGGTGTCGTGATCATTGTCGGTGCCTTGACATACTTCCCAGCTTATTCGTTGGGTCCAATTGTTGAGCACCTGTTGATGCTTCAAGGAAAGACGTTCTAACATGACGGCACAAATACAAACACAATCACCCAGACAGTCACCCGTGGGTCAACCTTCACGGCGTAAAGGGGATACATCGATCTTTGATGGTAAGATCATTCGTCAGGCGGTCATCGACTCCTTCGTGAAGCTCAACCCACGTGTTCAGCTTAGGAATCCGGTTATGTTCGTCGTCGAAGTCGGTAGTGTAGTCACAACTATCGAGTTCGTACGCTTACTGTTGACCCAACCAAGTGCGGCGTTCACACGCTCTGCTTTAACGTCTGAGACAGTCTTCGTGCTGGCAGTTGCCATCTGGCTGTGGTTCACGGTCCTCTTTGCTAATTTCGCTGAGGCTATGGCGGAGGGGCGCGGTAAGGCGCAGGCGGATACGCTGCGTAAGGCTCGCACCACCACGATGGCGCGGCGTTTAGCCAGTCGTTCTCGCACTGCCGCTGTAGAAGAAGTTTCCGCTCCAGAGCTACGCAAAGGGGACTATGTGCTGGTCGAGGCTGGCGATGTTATCCCTGGTGATGGCGAAGTGGTTGATGGTGTGGCCTCAGTTGATGAGTCCGCTATCACAGGTGAGTCTGCACCAGTCATTCGTGAGAGTGGTGGTGACAGAAGTGCAGTGACAGGCGGCACACGGGTGCTTTCAGACTGGGTTGTGATACAGATCACAGCTAATCCAGGTGAGACGTTCCTTGACCGTATGATTGCATTAGTCGAAGGCGCGAACCGTCAGAAGACACCAAATGAAATTGCACTCAATATTCTGATTGCAAGCTTAACCATCATCTTCGTCCTTGTGTGCGTCTCACTGGAGCCGTATGCAATCTACTCGGGGCAGGCAGTTTCGATCACCGTGCTCATCGCGTTGCTGGTCTGTCTTATTCCGACAACCATTGGTGGTCTGCTTTCCTCCATCGGTATCGCCGGTATGGACCGCATGGTGCAGCGTAACGTGCTTGCCATGAGCGGACGTGCTGTGGAGGCTGCTGGTGACGTAGATGTGCTTCTGCTTGATAAGACAGGCACAATCACGATTGGTAACCGCCAGGCATCACGTTTTGTGCCACTTCAGGGTGTTGACGAGCGTGACCTTGCGCAAGCAGCACTGCTCTCGAGCCTTGCGGACGAAACGCCAGAAGGACGCTCCATTGTAGTTCTCGCGAAGGAACGTTACGGTTTATCCGATGAGGCTATAGCGTCTGCGAACTTCATTCCCTTTAGTGCTCAGACACGCATGAGTGGTGTTGATCTGGCAAATGGAACGGCTGTTCGCAAAGGCGCTGGCGACTCTGTTGCGGCATACGTTGCCGAAAACGGAGGTACGACGAGTGACGAGCTAAAAGGCATTGTTGAGGAAATCGCGAAGGCTGGTAGCACACCGCTCGTTGTCGCAGAGATTATAGGTGGTGCCGCTGGTCAGGGTGGACGTGCGCGTCTACTAGGCGTGATCGAACTTAAAGACATTGTGAAGAGCGGTATGCGTGAACGCTTTGATCAGTTGCGCAGCATGGGTATTCGTACCATCATGATTACTGGCGACAATCCGCTCACCGCCGCCGCTATTGCGAAAGAAGCTGGTGTTGACGACTTCCTGGCACAGGCAACCCCTGAGACCAAAATGAAGCTTATTAAAGAGCAGCAGAGTGGTGGACGTCTGGTTGCGATGACTGGCGATGGCACGAATGATGCTCCAGCCCTGGCTCAAGCAGATGTCGGTGTCGCAATGAACACAGGGACGCAGGCTGCGAAGGAAGCTGCCAACATGGTAGACTTGGATTCGAATCCTACGAAACTGATCGAAGTAGTTGAGGTCGGCAAGCAGCTCTTGATTACGCGCGGTGCCTTAACGACGTTTAGTATCGCCAATGATGTTGCTAAGTACTTTGCCATCATTCCGGCAGCATTCGCTGTAACCTATCCACAGTTAAATGCTTTGAACGTGATGCATCTGGCATCACCTCACAGCGCGGTGCTTTCAGCTGTGATCTTCAATGCGCTGATCATTATTGCTCTGGTGCCATTGGCTCTACGCGGTGTTAAATATCGCCCAGTTGGAGCGGGGCGGCTGCTACGCGACAACCTGCTCGTCTATGGCCTGGGTGGGATTATTGTTCCCTTCATCGGCATTAAGATTATCGACTTGATCCTTCAATTCTTGCACTTAGCCTAGTAAGCAGGTCCGAAGGGGAGATGTCTTTCGTGCATCGGTCTCGCACGAGCGCAGACCGATGCACGTGGGAACACTATCGTGAGAAAGAAAGAAGTGGAGTAATGAAAACAATAGAACCCGCTCAAATAGAGGCTTCGACGGCACCTGCACCTCGTCGTGTTGGGCTTATAGGATATCTACGACCAGCCATTGCCATGGTGTTGCTTTTTACAATTATTACCGGAATAATCTATCCTGGCGTCATCACGGGGCTGGGCCAACTGATCTTTCCCTATCAGGCGAATGGTAGCTTGCATACCGTCAATGGTAAAGTGATTGGTTCTGATCTTATTGGTGAGTACTGGACTTCCTCTAAATACTTTCATGGACGCCCGTCAGCGACATCGGATCCATCGACTGGTAAACCCGCTCCGTACTCTGCGAATAACTCAGCGGCCTCGAATATAGGGCCGACCAATAAAGCCCTCATTAACGGTAACGGTGGTACCTATCTGGGCGTGAAGGACTACGCTGCTCAGTTCCGGCAGGAGAACGGCCTGGCTCCGAACACACCACTGCCTTCTGATATCGTGACTGCCTCTGGTTCAGGTCTTGATCCCGATATCTCTATCGAGGCGGCTGATCTGCAGGTCAATCGTATTGCGAAGGTACGTGGTCTCCCTGTCAGCCAGGTGCAACAGATAGTCAATGATCACATTCATGGACGTGTTCTAGGCATCTTTGGTGAACCTTATATTAGTGTGTTAGAGCTGAACCTTGCTCTGGATGGTGACAAATAGCATTGGTATGGTAGAGGATGAGTAAAGAAACATCTGACAACCCTACGCGTGAGGAGGGGCGCCCCGATCCCGAGGCGCTCCTCAAACGCTATAATCTTCGTGATGTCGAGGAGGACGAGGACGAAGACGAGGACGATCTTCTCCTCCCCACCATGGCTGGCACTGAGGGCCATCACCGCAGACGTGGTCGTCTGCGTGTTTACCTTGCATCTGTGGCTGGCTCTGGCAAGACGTACGCGATGCTCGCTGAGGGTCACAGACGCGAAATGCGTGGAACAGATATTGTCATAGGCGTGGTCGTTACGCATGGTCGTGCCCAAACACAGGCAATGATAGGTGATCTTGAAGTTATTCCACTGAAAAAGATCACCTATCGTAATGTGACATTGGAGGAGATGGATACTGACGCAATTATTGCCCGCCATCCCCAGATAGTGCTGGTTGACGAATTGGCCCATACAAATGCACCTGGTTCCAAGAACGCCAAGCGTTACCAGGATGTTGAAGACCTTCTCGATGCTGGCATTGACGTCGTGACGACGGTAAATATTCAGCACCTGGAAAGTTTGAATGATGTTGTTGCAAGCATTACCGGTGTGCGAACTCGCGAAACGTTGCCAGATCGTGTATTAGATGATGCCGATGAAGTTGAGCTTGTTGATATCTCTCCTCGTGCCTTACGTCAGCGCATGCGTCATGGCAATATTTATCCGCCGGAACGTATAGAGGCGTCACTCAGCAATTTCTTCCGTGAGGGGAATTTAACTGCGTTGCGTGAGCTTGCTTTACGACGTACTGCCGAAAAAACCGAATCTCAACTTCATCGCTATATGACGGACCATAAGATCACCAAGTTATGGCCTGCGAATGACCGCGTGCTGGTAGGATTTGATGCTCGTCCACATACACGTCAGGTGATCCGTGATGCATGGCGTCTGGCGCACGGCTTGCATGCTGATCTGATTGCCGTCGTCATCCAACCAGAAGGGTATCTGGCCTTCACGAGCAAGCTGATCAGATTTTTTAAATTTGGCCTGGATGCCTCCAGGCAGTATGAACTCGCACTACGCCGTATTGAAGAACACGCTCAACTGGCGGAGGACCTCGGGGCCGAGGTGATACGTGTGGGTAGTCGTGATATTGCCAAAACGCTTGTTCAGGTCGCAAAAGAGCATCAGGTAACGCAAATTGTGCTGGGCCAGCCTGCACGCAGTTGGTGGGAGGAAAGCTTGCGTGGTTCTATTGTTAACCGTTTATTACGCTTAAGTACAGCCATGGATATCCATCTTGTACCAAGCGATAATGACGATTAGCACAGTCTCACAGTCTCACATGATCTTTGGAGGAGCGCCGTTGCTTTGTGAAGGATATGCGGTAGTGTCCAGCGAGGCAAGAGCGGCTCTCTGCGCAAAAAGAAGGTCCTGGCGCTCTTCCATTTTGAGGAAGGTGGCGATCTCTGTGATATGGTCTAGAGTTGTAAGTAGCGTGTTGATAACGCGCAAATTTCCGCCTGCGTAATGACCAATTTCAGCGAACACTTCGAGATATTCCTCAAAGGTTGGCTGACGAATATCCAGGCTACTCGTTCCACTCAGGAAACGATACGTCTCTGGCTGTGGGAGATGCTGCACGAGGCGTTCAAAGACAGCTTGTAAATACTTAATGCAAAGTACGCCTGTTGTCGGGTCATTGATGGCGGGTGAGAGAGCACGCAATGCAATATCAGCTAGCTGGCGCACGCCAAAGCGCGCATCCTGAGCAATATCGCGTTCACGTTCAATCGCAATATGGTCGTGAATGGCACGCATACAGTTAGCATCAGCCATATGCATGGGACGCAACTCGGCGATGATGGTCTCCTCTGTGACAAAATCACCAGGGCAGACAAGCAAATGAAGATGAAAGCCTGGGCGCAGCAGATACTGCATAAGACTGGTCAGTTCTATCCTTTGCACATAGCCTGGGCGCTTCGCTCGAATACGGGCAGGCTCTTCCTCGGTGAGCCATGTCTGAATCCTGTCAGATGTTGTTTCTTCTGTATGTTCATCATCATCCCATTCAGGAAACGGATGCTCAATAGTCTGTAGAGTTTGCATTGCAATGTGTGCTGCGATATCTGATACTTGAATGATACGGCCAGTGTGATGAACAAAGATGAGCAAGAATGCCAGGCCCAGGAAGCTGAGACCAATAGCGACGATAATACTGAGAGAGGGAAGGAATCCGTGGGCTACAGTAGAAGGCTCACGCATAGCCGCAAGTACAACCATAGCATATGCAAAAATAGCGAAGAAGCCGCCAGCAATTACCTGTGTTACACGGTCTTGTAAAAATCCTCGCAATGCACGTGGCGTGTACTGACTGGACACAAGTTGTAGCACAACGATAGTGATTGAGAAAGCCAGTCCTGCAACGGTAATTAATGAGCCAGCGATAGTAGAGAGGATAGTGTTTGCTTCCGCCGTTCCCCCCTGAAAAATGAAGTGTTCCTGCACAACAGACAGGTTAGTATCAATCCTTAAAAAAAGGAAGGCCAGGAGTGGACCGAGAAGCGAGATTAACGCAGGAACGAACCAGAAGGTATTGAAAAAGGCTCTACGATAATTTTTGAGCACCTTGTTGAAGCTATCCATACAAAAACACCATGTACCGACCAGACTTCCCGGTGCTCCCCTCAGTTCTATACATTGATAGAAATGTTCAAAAATAGAAATATTCGAGGTTATTGTAGCATAATGCTTGTCGCAAAACAAGGGTTTATTGGAACGCTTCGGGAAGGACGACCGGTATCAGAAAATATTTATGAGTATGTCTGAAGCCCTGACGGAAATTTGAGTGTGTTGATGCTACACTCGAGGGGATTATAGAGATCCCAGCATGGACATTGGATACTTCGTAACCACTATAGGGAGAGATACATATGTTGGAAACTACTCCTGAACCTGTTTATACGACCAGAAACTTCTCTGATCGCATAAAGGCTCGAGCTCGAGCTACTGGCCATACAGCGCAAACACTTGGTCAAGAGACATGGAATGCGCTACGCATTATTCTTGTCTTGCTTGTTCTGTGTGGGGTGGGCTTTCCGCTGGTCGTCTTTTGCATTGGTCAAGTAGCTTTTCACTCACAAGCAAATGGAAGTCTGATCACGGATAGCCAGGGACAAGTCATTGGCTCACAACTTTTGGGGCAGCAATTTACACAGCCAGAATATTTTCATGGGCGTCCAAGTGCCGTCAACTACAATGCCGCTAGTTCAGGTGGCTCCAATATAGGGCCGACAAATCTACAACTTCTCAATGGTAATGGCAGTGAGGTTACTGTCGCACAAGGAACTCCTGCTCCTGCTGGAGGCACGCCTATGGCAGGTAAGAAGAATACCTATTACGTTCCTGGTACCTATCTGGGCGTGAAGGCCTATGCTGACCAATTTCGGCAAGAGAACGGTCTGGCACCAAACACGCCGCTGCCAGCAGATATTGTGACAGCCAGTGGAAGCGGACTTGACCCGGATATCTCCGTTGCTGCGGCACTTCTTCAAGTGAATCGTGTAGTAGCCGCTCGCCAGCAGCTTGGCGGCAAGAATGCCACGATAACGCCTGGTCAGGTAAAAGTGTTGATCAATAACGCTACGCGTGGACGGGATCTAGGTATTATGGGAGAACCTGGCGTCAATGTGTTAGAACTGAATATCGCGTTGGATAAAGCGTATGCTACACCTCCAGCACACCATTAGTGCAGCAAAAGGTTTATTCCCGTTCTCGATCACAACGCATTCTCGATCACAATAAAGAGGATATTTGCATGAGTCTACCAAATATCGCACAGTATGTTCTCTTCCTCATTGTCGTTTTACTGCTTGTCAAACCGCTTGGCGGTTATATGGCACGTGTTTTTACGGGTGAAAGGACCTTCCTTGATCCTGTATTGTTACCGATAGAACGCTTTATCTACAGGATTACAGGCATTAATGCCGCGCGTCAAATGAGTGCCAAGCAGTATACGATTGCCTTCCTTCTCTTCAGCATGGTAGGAACGCTGTTGTTGTACGCCCTACTACGCCTACAAATGTACTTGCCCTGGTATGATCATACGAATCTCAGTACCCCTATGACGCCTGATCTGGCCGGTCAAACTGCTTTCAGTTTCTCCACCACCACGACCTGGCAAGCCTACGCTGGTGAGACCACGATGAGTTACTTTAGCCAGATCGTTGGTCTTGCCGCCCAAAATTTCCTGGCAGGAGCGGCAGGGCTTGCGGTTGGCATTGCCTTTATTCGTGGCTTTGCTGGTCAAAGAAAAGATGCACTTGGAAATTTCTGGTCTGACCTGGTACGGTCATTGCTCTGGGTACTCATCCCTCTCTCTCTGGTCGGTAGTGTCGTGTTGATCTGGCAGGGTGTGCCGATGAACTTCAACCCCTATACCCATGTGACAACACTGGAAGGCGGCACACAGACGATTGCACAGGGGCCGGTAGCTGCCCTCGAGTTTATTAAGAACCTGGGGACAAATGGTGGTGGCTTCTTCAACGTTAACGGGGCACATCCATTTGAAAATCCAACGCCCCTTACGAATTTCATAGAGATGCTCGCTATTGTAGTACTTCCTGCGGCTCTCACAAATACGTTTGGTCGTATGGTTGGTCGTCCTCGTGAAGGTTGGATGCTCTTCTGGGTAATGACGTTCCTCTTCATTATTGGACTGGGCTTGACGGGTTGGGCGGAACAGAGTGGCAATCCGCAAGTGGCGCAGAATGTTCACTTAATACAGACGATGCAGAACGATGGCAATATGGAAGGGAAGGAGGTACGCTTTGGCATTGGAGGCTCTGTGTTGACGGCAGTAGTGACTTCCAATGGAGCTACTGGTTCTACGAACTCAATGCATGATAGTTACACTCCATTAGGAGGATCGGTGCCGTTGGTGAACATGCTCCTTGGCGAGATTATCTATGGAGGGTTAGGAACAGGGCTCTATAGTATCATTCTGGTTGTGTTGCTGGGTCTCTTTATTACGGGCCTCATGGTGGGACGCACTCCAGAGTATCTAGGGAAGAAGCTCGATCCAAGTGAGATCAAACTGGTTGCGCTCTATACACTGATTGGCCCTGTTGGGATTCTGCTGCTTACAGCCATTGCCGTGGTGACTGGACCAGGACTTGCTGCCCTGACCACAAATAGTGGCCCTCATGGTCTAACCGAAATATTGTATGCATACACCAGCTCGTTTGCTAACAATGGACAGGCGTTCGCCGGAATATCTGCCAATACGCCTTTCTACAATATAACGACAGCCATAGCGATGGTACTTGGTCGCTTCGGCCTGGCAATTCCCGCACTGGCACTCGCAAAGCTCTTTGCATTGCAGCCGCGCAGGGCTGTATCAGCCGGAACCTTGTCGACGGATACATTTTTATTCTCAACCGTCGTTGTTGGGACAGCGATCCTTGTTGTGGCCTTAACCTACCTTCCAGCCATAGCGCTAGGACCGATAGTCGAACATATCCTTATGATCAAGCACTGAGAAATTGGTTGAGGAGTACGAAAATAATGATATATTTGTTGTATTTTAGGGAGTATGGGTGTGAGCCGAGAAAACCTTGAGGGAAAAGCATTTTATCTTGAGCGTATATTGATATATTCCTTTCTATACTAGAGGAAAATGCTCCTATTGGAGAAAGAATCTAGTATGATGACGTACTCCTGTCCAAACTGTCACCAGCCAAGAGTGCCCAACGATGATATCTGTGAAAATTGTGGTGCGGTCTTTTCTGGGCTCTCCTCTCCATCAGCTCCAGAAGGTCGCACCGCGAGCGCTGTTCCACCACCTGTGGTCGTTAGCAGCCGAGCAGCCTGTCCGAATTGTCATCAGCCAGTAGCACCAGGTGACGATATCTGTGAAAACTGCGGCGTAGTCCTGACAACTGTCACAACACCAATACAGTTAGTGTCGCAACCAGTAGCGACACGAGACGAATGTCCACAATGTCACTCACCACGCGTTGAGGGCGTGAAGTTCTGTAATCGTTGTGGTTTCCGTTTCGTCGTAAGCACAACCAGTCCGGCAGCCTCTGCTGCGATTGAGCAGCTTCCATCGGTAGCAAGCCAGGCACCGCTTACCGTTGGCAGCATCCTTCATAACAAGTATAGGATCACCAAAGAGATTGGTGCGGGTGGTATGGGAACGGTCTACCTTGCTGAAGATCAGATTCTCAAGCGGCTCGTTGTCATTAAGGTACTGTTGACAGACGATGATCCTGATCTGGTAACGCAGAGTGTAAAAGAGCGTGAGTTCCTCGCAGCTATCAAACATGCGAACATTGTCTCAATCTACGATTTTATCACAATTGGCACACGTGGCTATATTGTGATGGAATACGTGCATGGAAAGACGCTCGACCAGATTATAGAAGAGCAAGGTTGTCCATTAGATGTGGAAACCGCAATTAAGTATATCCTTGGTATTCTACCTGCGTTTAGCTATCTGGCAAAATTAGGGCTTGTCTATTGCGATTTCAAGCCACAGAATGTAATGCTTGAGATTCTTAAAGATGGCTCACAAATTGTCAAACTGATCGATCTTGGTACGGTGATCAAGCACGTGCCTCACCCGGATGATGTATATGGGACGCATGGGTTTTACGCTCCCGAAGCAGTCAAAACGCCTTCCCCTGCAACAGACCTGTATTCAATCTGTCGCACGCTCGCCTACATGACAACCCTGATGGATCTTGCTGCTCCCATCTTTGGCATGCCAGAGATAGGAAAGTATAAAGCGTTCAGCGACCATCCAGAACTGTATCGCTTACTCTATAGAGGGACACACCCTAAAGCTGAAAAACGCTTTCAGCGTGTAGAGGATCTGGCGGACCAGCTTATGGGCGTTCAAGGATTGGTCGTTGGTAGAAAACCGGGAGTTCCCGTTGGCTCACGGCTCTTCGTATCAAGCATCACGACGACAACAGGTAAACTGGGACCACGTGGTGAGGCTGTGCTCGACGAACATGATAAGGCTATTGACCTCTTACGTGTTGGCGATCAGGCATTGCGCAATGGCAGATTTACAGGTGCTCTCGCAATGTTCAAGCAGGCTATAAGCCACAATGTCAATAGCCTTGATGCCCATCTACGCCTTGCTGAAGTGATGATCGAACTGGGCGATTTTGCGCAGGTGGAGGCCGAACTTACCTGGGCGCAGAGGCTCGACGCAAAAAACTGGAAAATATCCTGGTATACAGGGAGATTTTTAGAAGCGCAAGGACAATTTGCAGCAGCAGCAGACAAGTATCAGGTACTGCTCGCTGAACTTCCTGGTGAGTTGCCGCCACTGCAAGCTCTTGCTCGTGTGAGTGCGAGTCAGGGTGATGATACCGGCGCGATACATCTCTATACAAGCGTGCTCAAGGCAGATCCAAGCAATACTGACGCTATTCTGGGTGTCACAAATTCACTCCTCAATCTGCAACAGTGGGACGAGGTGACCAGAGTGTTGAGTGGTGTCAGCGAGTCGGTAGCAAAGTATGTTGATGCGCAGTTGCTACTCGCCGATCTCTATCTTAACCGCATCACGCCTCTGACTAGCAAAAATATTGAGTATGCAGCGCAAGCGGTAGAGGCTCTTGCTGGACGGACTGAGGATGCTCGCTACTACCTCGCACGTGGAGATGTCTATAACTCGGCCTGGCAATTAGCTCGTACACATCAGTTATCCCCGGATATTACTATTGAAGGTATTCCAGCTACGGCCATCGGTGCACTTGGTGCGGCAGCAGAGACAAGCTATAAAGAATACTTGCGACGTGAGTTGCATCCTGCAGACCGTGAAGCAGTAGTTCGGCGCAGCTTAAAGGTTGCGGCATGGCGTTTGTGGTAACGGTGCGAATATAATGCATCAGTTTTTTAGCAAGGGCTATATCGAGTATAGAGATAAAAGAATTGAGAAAGAAGGCCCGGGTCTATGTTTACTATAACGGCATATAACAATCAATATATGTACATCGACCAGAATAGCATGCAAGTTATCCTTTCCGTAGGGGTGGACGAGAGTGTGAGTGTTGCGCCTGCACCTCTGACTCTGGCACTCGCGCTTGATCGCTCCGGTTCCATGGAAGGAGAGCGTATACATGCCGCACGTGATGGAGCGATAAAGGTGATACAGTCGCTTGATGAGACAATAGAGTTTCTGGTTGTGACCTTCAATGAAAATGCACAGTTATTGTTTGGGCCTGCTATGGGCACCAGAGAGAACAAGCAGCGAGCTATTACAATCCTACAGACAGTTCGTTCTAATGGGCGTACGCGTATGAGTACGGCACTGGATGCTATTGTGAAGCACCTTGGCAATGACCAGACACGAGCCGCCAGGATTCTGTTTCTTACGGATGGCAAGAATGAAGGCGAGACGCGTAGTGCGCTCACTCAGTCGATACAACGCTGTACCAGCGCCAATATCAGTATCGATGCCTGGGGCGTTGGTACCGATTGGGATGCGGCTGAGTTGCGTTCTATGGCGGACAAAACGCATGGGACCGCAGATATTATTCCTACGCCAAAACAAGTAGCCTCTGCATTTGCAGCCTCATTTAGCGCCATGCGTAAGACAGCACTGACAAATGTACACCTCCAACTGTGGTCTCCTGCTGGAGTCACGCTCAAGAGTGTACAGCAGGTTTATCCTTCCCTCGTACCGCTGAGCTTCCAGTCCGACCCGACGAATCCACGACAAGTCTCTGTCTCGCTTGGTTCTTTTGCGGTGGGTGAGCAGCACGAGTATCTCTGTAATCTTGAGACGCCGATCTATCCTCCTGGTCAGCAATTTTTGCTCTTACGGCCCAGTATGCAGTATGTTGAGGCGCATATGGGTATCCAGGAAGAGAAGAGTGGGCGGTCAGGTTGGGCATTCGCACAATGGACGGAAGATGTGGCTCTCGCTGCACAGACCGAGCAGCATGTTGCACACTATACGCATCAAGAGGAACTGTCACAGCGGCTCAAAGACGGGCAAGCCGCCCTGGCAGCAGGCGATACTACTCGTGCAACATCCCTATTAGGAGAAGCACTAGAGATTAGCGAACGGATCAACAATGAGCGGATTACCAGATTGCTTAATACCATTGTGCTACGTGACGCGAAGGGCACGATTCGTCTCAATCAACAGGCCGATGCCGTTGCCAAAAAGACCCTGGCGATTACTACTGGTCGCACCTCGAAGCTGAAGTAATAGGAAGGCCACATTCATGGCACTACAAACAAGGTCACCGCAGCAAGCACCGGTGCACTATTCGCCTGCAGGAAGCAATACCACGCAGCATCCTGCACAGGCGACACACGCATCAAAACGTCGTATGCCTATTGGTCAACTCTGGCAACAAGCGAAGACAACGCTGCGTGGGCAATTTATTATGCTTGCTAGCAGTATTTTTTTACTGGCGTTGCTTGCGGCACTGATCGTCACCCAGGTGTTTCGACAATCGTATAACGACCTGAATACGATTGCCAATGGTAGTGTGCCTAGCGTTGATGCCGCTCAGGCGATGTCGCAGTATATTGAAGATATTAACGCAAAAGCCGCCGATTATCTTGCAGCAGCCTCACTCACTGAAAAAGCGCCCTGTATCGTTGTTGGGAGTAAACGCAATGCAGGCAATCTGACAACACATGACTGTGATCAGGTGAACATTGATGCTGAAATGACGCTTGCAAATCAACAACTCTACCTTGCTATTCATAACGTCACCTATCCAGGAGAACGTACCGCAGTTCAGAGGATCACAGCAGGTTTCGAAGAGTATAGTGCGGATATTGCTGTTGAGCAACATGAATATGCGCTGGCAATAAGTAAAACCAATCCAAATGATGCGCATTTACAGCAAGCAAGACAGGCGTACACACAGGCGACGAATGTCTTAAATGTGCGTATCACCAAACAGCCCACGCTTGATGTCAACGGTAATCCTGTGTATGACGAAGCGAACATCCCTAATTGCATAGTAGAGGGGAAGAGCATTGCGGCGCGGGCATGGCCGTTGGGCAGTTTGCAACAGAATATCGACTGCTTGAGTAGTATTAACAAGGGTTACCTTGATAATGCCTACAACGATACAATGAGTTTTCTTGGTGGTAGCACGATCGGCATCGGTATCCTCTGTCTTGCCCTGTGTGCATTGCTGCTCTTTACGACTATACGGATGACGCTGTTGACGCATCGCATACTCAATATTGGTCTGGTGCTTGCGACGGCAGTTGCATTGATCTTCAGTGTTACCGTTATGAGTAGTCTTCTCGGTATGTCTGGCCGGCATGGGACCTTTGGTACAATGGTCAAGGACGATTACGATAGCGTCTATTATGCTGCTCTCCTGAAGCGTTATAGCACAGCTGCGAACGCCGATGAGTCACGCTGGCTGATTGCAGTGGATTTTGGGGACCCTGTTGAGACTGCGCGCTGGCAACAAGATTGGTATACTAATACTGCGCATGTTGGGACGCTCATCAAACAGGCCGTTGCCAATCAAACCTATAATGAAGAGAAGCAGCCGCTCACCGACATTCAAGCTCACTGGAGCATGTATACTAGCATTGATCCACGTATACGTACTCTGGCAAACACAACCACAAATCCGCAGCGTATTCACGATGCGCAGGAACTTAGCACTGGCGCATCCAATGAGAGCTTCTCCATGTTTACCAGCGCTGTGGATCAGCTCAGTACTGTAAACCGTACCTACTATAACAGCACATATAATGCAATGAATGCTATGCTAACGCGCCTTATGCTGCTCAGCATTACGTTGTTTCCGCTGCTTGGTCTGGTTGCTGTCTGGGGCACATCACGTCGTCTCAAGGATTTCTAAAAGGATTTCTAAAAGGTAGTCTTGATCCGCTCATGCCAATGGAGGATGACATTCAGCCGTTCAGCCGTGGTGTCGTATGCTTGTCTACCACGGCCGAACGGCTGCTATTGCTGGCTGGAACTGAAGGTTTTGCCAGCAATAGTAGAGGGATGATCTATCCCAAATGAATTTATTCTGGAGACTGGTCCCAATGCTCTGGTGAACGCCAGAGACTGGAGAGGATCAGTTCACGAATGAACAACATCTCCTTTGGCAGTCGGCCATACAGTTTCTCAAACAGCTCCTCATGTGCGAGCAGTTCCTGCTTCCAGACGTTGCGGTCAATTGACATCAGTTCGTTGAACTGTTCACGTGTGAAGCTCTCCAACCCACGCCAGTCCAGGTCCTCGTAGCGGGGCATCCAGCCGATTGGACTCTCAATGCTCACTGCACGACCCTGTGCCCTCTCAACGACCCACTTCAGGATACGCATGTTTTCACCGAAGCCCGGCCAGAGGAAATTGCCTTCCGCGTCACGTCGGAACCAGTTCACATTGAAGATGCGCGGTGGGTTTGACAACTGTCGTCCGAAGTTCAGCCAGTGGCTGAAGTAGTCGGCCATGTGGTAGCCGATGAACGGCAGCATTGCGAATGGATCGCGGCGCACCTCGCCAAGCTTGCCAGCGGCAGCGGCGGTCATTTCCGAACCCATTGTAGCGGCAGAGTACACGCCATAGGTCCAGTTGAATGATTGGTAGACCAGGGGGATGCCATCTGAGCGTCGACCACCGAAGATGAAGGCCGATATTGGCACTCCCTGTGGATCATTGGCCGCAGAGTCGAGCACCGGGCACTGGCTGATCGGCGCGGTGAAGCGTGCGTTTGCATGTGCCGCTTTGCGTCCACAGTCTGGTGTCCAGTCCTGACCAGTCCAGTCTATCAGATGTGCTGGTGGAATTTTGGTCATGCCTTCCCACCAGACATCGCCATCGTCGGTTAGTGCAACGTTGGTGAAGATCGTATTGGCTTGCATTGACGCCATCGCATTCGGGTTAGAGCCCGTATTGGTGCCAGGTGCCACACCGAAGAAGCCAGCTTCGGGATTAATCGCGTAGATCTTCCCATCGCGTCCTGGCTTGATCCAGGCGATATCATCGCCAACTGTCGTCACCTTCCAGCCTTCTTCACGAAACTCTACAGGGGGAACGAGCATGGCGAAGTTCGTCTTGCCACAAGCGCTCGGGAACGATGCTGCAACGTAGGCCTTCTCCCCGTCTGGCTTCTCAACGCCAAGGATGAGCATATGTTCTGCCAGCCAACCTTCATCACGAGCAAGCACTGAGGCGATACGGAGTGCAAAACACTTCTTGCCGAGCAACGCATTGCCGCCGTAGCCTGAGCCATAGGACCAGATTGCACGTTCCTCAGGGAAATGGACGATGTATTTGGTCTCCTTGTTACAGGGCCAGGGGATATCCTGCTGTCCGGGTTTTAGCGGCATGCCAACCGAGTGCATGCAGGGGATGAAGTCACCGTTTTCCTTCAGAATGTCGTATATAGGCCGGCCCATACGGGTCATAATGCGCATACTCACAGCAACATAGGGCGAGTCAGTCAATTGAACGCCAATATGCGCAATTGGCGAGTGAAGTGGTCCCATACTGAAAGGAATGACGTACATCGTTCTTCCGTGCATGCAGCCATCGAACAGACCATGTAGCGTCTCTTTCATCTGCCGGGGGGGAACCCAGTTATTGGTTGGTCCCGCATCACCCTTGCTTAGAGAGCAGATAAAAGTGCGATCTTCGACGCGTGCAACGTCACTGGGATCCGAGTGAGCCAGGAAGCTATTCGGGCGTTTCTCCGGATTGAGGCGTATGAAGGTACCCGAATTGACCATTTCCTCACACAGGAGATCGTACTCCGTCTGTGATCCGTCGCACCAATGGATCTGGTCGGGCTTACACAACGTAACCATCTCTTCAACCCAGATACGCAACTTTATATTGGTAATATAGCTCGGTATTTGCATTAGCTCCTCCAATTAGCCATAAAGTGTAAACGGCTAAGAATATAGGTTCAGACTTCCTGTGGCATTCTGAGTATCATACATTCATCTCTCAATCTCCTCACAGCAAAGATTAATCTCATCACGTTTTTGGAATAAATGCATGTTTTTGTGCTTCTTTATGGGTCTCCCTTATTTTTGAAAGCCTCCTTCCTGACTCTTCAGCGAGACCTTCACCAATTGTATGACAATATAATCAGGTGTTGTGTGACTCCTCTGTGACCTTTCGCGCCATTCTGGTGATTATCTTGTGAGTAATCCCCTCTATATTGGCAATGATAGAACTAAATAGACTACTAACTGTTTTTGATACCCTGAATGTGCATGTTTTTTCTATTTGCAAATGCATGCCCTCTGGCTGTTTCTTATATGATGATAGCGACGGTTGTGATAAAATGATGTAAAACACGTGCATTCACCAAAATCTATAATTTGTGAAGGTAGTTCTGTGTATGTCTGCATTTAGTATAGTAAAAGCTTCTATGTTACAAGGTAAAGCCTGTCTTTTGAAATATGCTTTGTATCAGCTAAAAAATAGGAAAAGCTATCTCATTTTAGGAAGTTTGCTTGTTATTTTAACACTCTGCGTTACCTCACTGTACTACCTCAACCGTCCTTACGCAGAAACGACAGCGGATACGCCTGGCTATCTGGCAGTCGTGAACCAATTGTCTCTTTACGGTAATCCTCTCAATGTTTTTCGTCTGCCGGTGTACCCGCTCTTTATTTTAATTGTGTGCGCATTGACCGGTCGTGGTAATTTGCTAGCCGTTAGTATTGTGCAAGGAGGGCTCTTTGTCCTCACTGCTCTAGAGTTTTACATACTGGTTGCGTTCATTTTTAGGCGTAGCTGGCTTGCTTTTCTTGTGAGTCTGGTAGTTGGAACGAATGTCATCCTGATTGCTTATAGTAAGCCTATCATGACCGAGGGTCTCGCACTCTGGTTATTGACAACCAATATCCTGATTACTATCTACATGTTGCGTACATGGAAATTGCGCTTATTAAAAGTACAGGCTATCTTTCTTTTACTGCTTTTATTTACACGGCCAGAATGGCTGCTATTGCCACTATTGCTAGTATGCTATCTGCTTTTTCTGTCCAGGGATCGTCTTCTTTTTAAACCTCTTATGAAGCGGGCTATTATTGTCTGTAGTGTGCTCTATGCCCTGATAGGGGTGTATGTCGCTGGTAATGCAATCGTGAATCATTATGTGGGACTTAGTACCGTTGAGAATATGAATCTGGTTGGAAAAGTCATTCAATATCATATGTATAATGAAGCAACTCCTGAATATGCTTCAACGCAGCGTATCATTGCCAGGTATGTCGAACACGGACAAACAAGTCCGTATAAAATTTTGGGCAAGGAGCCGGAGCTAGGTGTGGACAATGCTCAACCAGTGAGTGATTTTGCTCGTTCGATCATTCTCAATCATCCTGTGGAATTTGCAGCCAAAACGGTGCCATTATTGTTACCATCGCTGATTGACTATTATCCTGAATCAATCATTCCACCACCGTCCTCAGCAAGCAAGTCTCTCTATGCTCCGTCTGCTGCTATCCTTGCATGGCTACTATCTGTTCATCGTATCGTCTATGCATGCAACGGGCTTTTCCCGTTATGTGCGCTTCCCTGGTTGTTACTATTGTGCTCACGCCGGGGAAGAAAGCAGATGGTCGTACAAGCGATGAGTTTAGTCGTGCTGATCGCTCTGACCGGGATCATTATTACAACGCTTGGCGGCTACTATATGGCTGATGATATGCGTGTCCATATTGTTTTTGATCCACTCATTATACTAACCGTCTGGGGAACCTTATTGTACGGCTTAGGAATAGCAACAACCCATTGCTGGAAAACAATAAGCGGTTATCGGAGCAAGACACTTGCTTAAGTTCTATTCATGGAAGGATATCGATATGCAGTTTGTCTGTGAAGCATCCTCATTAGATGAGTATCTCTGTGAAGATGAGATTGTAAATTACTCCCATCCTTTGATACGTAAAACAATACAACAATTACAGGAAACTTCAAATGTGGCAGTAGAGTGTGTCAAGCAGACGTTCGAGTTTGTACGAGATACTATCCCTCACTCATGGGATGCTCAAAATCCACAGGTGACGTGTAGTGCTTCCGAAGTTTTGCAACACCAAACAGGGATCTGTTATGCCAAATCCCATTTGTTAGCGGCTCTCTTGCGAGGGCAGGGTATACCTACCGGTTTTTGCTATCAACGCTTGACGCTAGGCGATACACCGGAGACTGGCTACGTTATCCATGCATTCAATGCAGTATATCTTCCATCGTTGCGTCAATGGATACGTCTTGATGCACGCGGTAACAAACCAGGAATACAAGCGGAATTTTCGCTGGAGCAAGAAAAGCTAGCCTTTTCTATTCGACCAGAACTGGACGAAGTAGATTATCCTACTATTTACAGCCATCCTCATGCAAAGATTGTAGCAACCCTTCAGCAGCATACAGATAGTCTACAGATGTGCCAGTTTTCCCTTCCTGAGCGTCTATGAGTACCTGAGAAATTGCGCGATCTGCGCAATTTCTTGCTTTTTAGCATTCCATCAGTTATTCTCAATATGTACATGTGCCTGTGAAACCTAAATCTATTAACATAACATCAATTAGCTTGAATGGGAGGTCATACTTATGATACTGTTTGTTACACTCGATAGCGCTGTGAATTTGGGATACATGACCAGTGTGCGCTAGCAGGAAGCTGAACTTATCGGTGTTGACATCCTTCTTCTGAAAGGTGTCCAACGTTTCATGCTGTTTTCTTTCCACATTGGCTTCGCATAACGTATCACAACCAACTGTTTGCGTCTTTCTACGATGCCTGTTGGATCATCCCTCCCCTATATCATTGCGCTATCCTTCCTTCCTTCCTTCCTTCCTTCCTTCTTTATACTCTTCCATTGCATGATGCATCATGAAGGATATCTTATGCACAATCGTGGAGCCTCCTCCATCTATATCTTATTGAGTGGCGTGTCGTCGCTCTGCTATTCAATGATCTTTAGTATCGAGTTGATCTACCAGGTAATGATCGTGGGACTGGACCCGCTGCAAATGATGCTCATTGGCTCTGTACAGCAATTTGTTAATCTCCTGTTTCAGGCACCGACTGGCATCCTGGCTGATATGTATAGTCGTCGTTGGGCGGTTGTATCCGGCCTCTTTCTGATTGGTACCGGCTATCTTACCGAGGGCTATCTTCCTATATTCATGGCTATGCTCGCTGCTGCGGGTATCGCAGGTCTGGGGGCCACTCTTGCCAATGGCGCTGACTCGGCATGGATTGCCGATGAAGTGGGTGTGGAGCGTGTCGGACAGGTGTATATACGCTCCGCGCAGATCGGCTCCATTGCTTCATTGTTGGGTATTGGGATCAGTGCTGTCCTTGTCAATATGAGCTTGAACTTACCTATCGTTCTAGGAGGAGGTTTGTTCATTAGCTTGAGCATAGTCCTGGCTCTAGTCATGCCTGAACGACATTTCAAGCCAATGCAACGCGAAGGTCGAAGTACTTTCCAACAGATGAGTCATACATTGCGTGCCAGCGTGAACCTGGTACGCATGCGATCTGTGCTGCTTACCATACTGGGGATATGTGTATTCTATGGTATGTTTACCGCAAGTTTCGATCGACTCTGGCCATACTATCTACTCCACGATTTTACTCTCCCTTCGTTGGGAGGACTGAAGCCAGTAGTCTGGTTCTGTCTCATTGAAGCCGGTATCGTGGTAACCAACTGGATCGGGATCGAGGTTGTCAGGAGGAGCGTCGATACAAACAGTCATTATTCCGTTGTCTGGACAATGCTTATGGTGGATAGCATAATGATCGTAAGTGTCATTGGGTTTGCTTTGGCTGAGCAGTTTGTGGTGGCCCTGGTTGTATTCTTGCTGTTCACGACAGCTGCTGGACCACGTGCCTCGCTGGAGCAGGCCTGGCTGAATCAGAATCTTAACTCCAACGTACGTGCAACGCTTCTCTCTTTAAAAGGGCAAGTCAACGCCATTGCTCAGATCATCGGCGGCCCTCTGCTAGGAATAGTCGCTATTGTTTTTACTACTCGTGCTGCACTGATTACTGTGGGTGTTATCTTGTCTCCGGTACTATTGCTCTATGTACGTACGCTGCGACACGATAAACCTCGTGCGACATCTATAAAAGGGGACGGTTAAGCTTATTTCGCTAGCAGCGAATAAGCTTAACCGTCCCCTTTTTGCCTCTATATATTCACACGTAACTATTGATACAGTTTACTTTTGACGTAGGGAGGAATGATGCTAAAATCATCATTTTGTGGAATGACGATTGATTGTCCATCGCTGCTTGTCGAGAATGCCATGACATTAGCTGTTGAGAGGCCGATCCTGGCTGTGTGCGGATCGTTCAGGTTCATCTTTGTGGAGAAGAGACCCAGGTCTGCCAATGACATATTTGTATAGATGGCTTTCTGAAGCGCGTCCATTGCACTGTAGAGATACGGCCAGGATGAGATGCTCTTGATCTTTGCGAGCGCGGCTTTCACGATGATCTGCTGACGGATCGAACGTGCAAAGTCTGTGCCTTCCGCCATATCGCCACCGGTGACCTCACGGGCGCGGGCGTATTCAATAGCCGTCTCCCCATCCATATGTTGCTGTCCTTTTGTAAAGGAGATCGTTTTCCAGGCTGCATTGATGCTGGGGTCGTCATTGGCTGGATAGTTGGCTGTAAACGAGTTTTGGACGTAGATATCAACGCCGCCAATCGAGTTGATGAGGTCGCGGAAGCCTGTAAAGTTAATCGTCATCCAGTTTTTGACATCGAGGCCAGTGACTACGGAGATCTTTTGAGCCATGGCATCCCCACCCTGTACCGGATTCTGGTTGTTGTTCGAGGCGTCTGGATAGATCGCATTGATCTTTGAATAATTTGATGAGCCCGGAGGGTTTGTGACCCAGAGGTCACGTGGGACTGAGACCAGGCTGGTGTGCTGTGTCGATGGGATCATACTGATCACCATGATCGAGTCGGTAAGGTAAGCTCCATCATGTCCGCTACCACCGTAACCAAGGACGAGCAGGTTGGTGCGGTTGCTGGTGGTCATGTAACCGGTCTGCGTACTGAGTGGAGGTTGGGTGGAGATTGCCGTACCAAAGCCCAGGACGCGTGAGATGGTATTGAACGCGAAGATGACCACCACGACAACGATGACGATCGTTGCCAGGCAACCGATCTGACGCCTCTGCTTTCTGGTAGTGCGCCTCTTTGGTTTGCTGCTAAAAGTGCCAACTTGCTTATAGGGCGCTTGAGGACCCTGTGGTCCTGGACCCTGGGGGACGTGAGGTCCCTGTGGCTGATGCCCCGGCGGTGTATATGCCTGGTTGTTGACCCGACCCTGATAATTAGGCGGGGTCTGTGGCTGGTATGGCTGATGAGGTGGTTGTTGTGGGCGTGGTGGCTGCTGCGGCGCATGGGGTGCCTGTGGATGGCCGGGATTGCCCTGATATGTGGGCTGCTGTTGCGCACCATTGCGTCCCAGAACAAGTTTTCCTTGTGATGCTGGTTGCGGTGGATAAGGCGGCATGCCTTGCCCTGCATCGCCTGCGTCCGGTGTATAAAAATTGAACTTGTTCGACATTCTGTATCCTTTTCTTACCTGGATAAAATGATATTATTGCTGTCAGGATTGAATAATATATGAGGGGACACAAATGTCTGGTCTGATCCCTCTTTAGTAATAAAACAATGATTCCTGTTCTTACATATTGACGAACGAAGAAAGGATAAGTTTCATATTGTTTTATTGTGCTGGACAGGTGTGTACCATCTGTACCATCTGTACTATCGGATACCCATTTTGAGTTCTTCATACATAGAATTTTATTGTTTCTGGTGGCGAACCGCAACAATTTCAGCCATTATTGCCAACGCAATCTCTTCAGGTGATGTGGCACCGATATTGAGTCCGATGGGGCCATGAATGCGTTGGAGTTGGTGTGCAGGGGTACCTTGCTCGCGCAGGCGTTCTGCGCGCTCTTCAGCGGTTTGTCGACTACCGATTGCTCCGATATAGCCCATATGTCGCGAGAGGGCGATCTTCAGGGTCGGTTCATCAAATTTGGGATCGTGGGTGAGTACCACAATTGCTGTAGAGGGGTAGAGTGGTCGCTGACTCAAGATCTCATCAGGCCAGGCGACAATCAGTTCATCTGCATGGGGGAAGCGCTCGCGTGTAGCGAAGGTGGCACGTGCATCGATGACGGTAACTCGGTAGTGCAGGGCTTTGGCAAAGGTGGTAAGGGAGATCGCGATATGCCCGGCTCCTACAATAATCAATTCAGGTGGAGGCGGGAAACCTTCGATAAAGACTTCATAGTGTATGGATTGTTCAGCTGATTGTTGCGATACGGTATAGGTGTGTACAGAAGCACGGGTATTCCAGAGAGCGGCAATGGCATCTGGAATAAGGGCTGTCTCCAGTTCTGCGTTTCCTAACTGACCAACAGTAGTACCATCAGGATAGATAAGCAGTCGAGATCCTATATGGTCTGGTCCCTGGACTATCGTTGCAGTGGCAAGGCCCTGTTCCTGTTCCAGGTGGGCTTTAAGTTGCTTGAAGAGTTCGCCCATGCTATAGCTCCTTTAACTTTCTTCAGCCCATTACCAATCCAGGCGTTCAACAAAGACGCGAATGGTACCACCACAGGCGAGGCCAATCTTCTCAATATTATCTGCTTCACTGATCCCGAACTCTAGCAATTGGGGTTGTCCCGTTTTAATGACCTGGCGTGCAGAGGTGATGACCGCTGGCTCTACACAGCCACCGCTGACCGAGCCAGTGACCTCCCCTTTCTCGCTGACCGCCAGCTTTGCACCCGGCTGCCGGGGAGCCGAACCCTGCATGCTAATGACCGTCGCTATCGCAACTTGCTCGCCGCGTTGTTGCCATCTCTCTATATCAGGTAAAATATCGCGCATCTGTGTCATCCTCTCGCAGCTTCATAAGCATTTTTCTTTACTAATTACGTTAACTATTTCGTTACCAGTCGTATTCCAGGACTAACAGTTGTTACGATTGCTACGATGCTAATATGTATAGCGGGACTTACTCCAGCGTGCGACCTTTTGTTGATGGATGATCGAGTTCCGCTCTGGTCGGCTATCATCGATACTCGCCAGCATATTCCCCAGGTCAATCAGGCTATCCAGGTTGTTGGACGGTAAGAAATCATCAATAAATGGGAGGGCTGTCTTCATGCCTATCGTTAAGGGCCGGTAGTCAGGAGAGCCTAGTAGTGGATTGAGCCAGATCAAGCGGTGACTGCTATGTTGCAGGCGGTCCATCTCGATTTTGAGCACATCTGCTTCACCACGATCCCAGCCATCACTGATGATCAGGACGACCGCACCATGGCCAAGGACGCGCCGTGCCCAATGATAATTAAAGGCGTGTAGCGCATCACCGATGCGTGTTCCTCCCGACCAGTCCTGTACAGACTTTGAGACATCACGTACCGCGTCATCAACGTCGCGTTTCATCAATTGACGGGTGATACGTGTCAGGCGCGTGCCAAAGACGAAGGCTTCAACATTGAGCAGACCATTGGATATCGTATGGATAAAGTGTAGGAGCAGGCGTGAGTAGAGGCTCATAGAGCCGCTGATATCGCAGATGATCACCAGGGGACGTGGTTTACGTTTCGTCTTGCGCCACGTCAACTCGAGCATCTCTGCACCATACTTCAGATTGCGGCGGACCATGCGGCGCATATCGGGATAGTTCCCCTTGCGTGCCGGTGCTTTGCGGCGTGTCATCCGTGTACCCAGGTGCCAGCGCATAGCAGCCATCATCTGCTTGGCTTCCTGTACCTCATCCCAGGTATAGTTCTCAAAATCCTTCTTACGAAACTGCTCTAATGCGCTATAGATGCTGCCTACCGGATCACCGAGATCGTTATCAATGCGCTCATCAATGTCCTCTGGTCCACGTTTGCGCTCGGTTGAGCGCATCTCATTGTGTAACTCTTTATACGCCTCGCTGGCGTTTAAGTGTTCGGCTAGCCGTTTCCGCTCAGAGGGTGGCAGACGCATCTTGCGTTCGTTGCGTTTAATGCCCTGATTATGTTCTTTTGTCTTCTGTTCTAGATGCGTACGCATAAACCAGAAATAGTTAAACATCTGATCAAATATCGGCTCCTGCTCATGGTGGGTCACAAGGCTACACTTGAGCGTCGTATAAAAATCTTCTTTATTGCGAATATCTATGCTATCGAGCGTCTCAGCCAGATCGATAATCTGGTGTGGGCCGACCGTAATACCCGATTCCCAGAGCAGGCGACCGAATTCTGTGAGACGATAAAGTAGACGTTTGCCACGTTCGTTCTCTGGCTGTTGGAGAAACGCATCAAATGTATTCAGCGCATCTGCTCCGTCTGATGATGGTTGTGTCCCCATAGCTTATAGTACTCCGCGGAGCTTCTGGAGTACCTTGCCGATATCCAGGTTGCCTACCCTCAAGATGTCGTCCTGATATTTCAAGAGCGCACCCATCGTCTCACGAACCGGTCCCTCGGTTAATTCGCTCTGGTCAAGGGCGAGCAACGAACTCAACCAGTCCAATGTCTCTGCAATGCCAGGCGCTTTGTAGAGCTCCATTGAACGTATCTCATGGACGAACTGAGTAACCTGGTGAGCCAGGCGTTCGGGTGCCTCTGGTATACGTGCTTGAACGATCTGGAACTCTTTCTCCAGCGTTGGGAAGTCGATCCAATAATAGAGGCAGCGTCGTCGTAGTGCGTCGTGGATCTCGCGGGTGCGATTCGAGGTAATAATAACGACAGGTGGCTCTTTTGCCTTGATTGTACCGATCTCTGGAATCGTAATCTGGAAGTCGGAGAGCAGTTCGAGCAGATAGGCTTCAAACTCTTCATCGCTACGGTCAAGCTCATCAATGAGTAGGACGGGCGGGATCTGATTAGCGGGATCGATTGCCTGTAACAGTGGACGTTGCATGAGGAACTCGGGGCCAAAGATCTCTTTTATCTCCTGCTCGGGGAGGTTATTGGCATTTCCCAGCGTCTCTAACATGCGGATATGTAGCATCTGTCGTGTGTAGTTCCACTCATAGACAGCAGTGCTGATATCGATGCCCTCATAGCATTGTAGCCGAATCAAGCGTGTCTGGAGGAGTTCGGCCAGCACCTTGGCGACCTCCGTCTTGCCCACGCCGGGTTCCCCCTCCAGTAGTAGTGGCTTACGTCGCTTCAAGGCAAGAAAGATAGCCGTCGCAAGACTGCGATTGGTGATATAGTGCTGATCGAGCATCGCACTCTGTATATCCTCGATCGTGGTGAGGTTATTGCTTGGATTCTCTTGTGTCAACGTAAGCCTCCACTCGTGGGTGCATACCCTTATAAAGTAACGCTAGCAGCTATTAAGATTATACAAGCACTTTGCCATTTTTGAGGAATAGGGTGTTGTCGATCCAGACTTCGCCATTGGTACGTAGATCACAGATCATATCCCAATGTAATGCGGAATGATTGACGCCGCCGGTCTCTGGATAACTGGCACCCAGCGCCATATGGATCGTACCGCCCATCTTCTCATCAAACAGGATCTGTTTGGTCGCATTGGTAACACCCGCGTTATTGCCAAAGGCGAACTCACCCAGGAAGCGTGCACCCTCATCGAGATCAAGCATCTGGTGTAGATAGTCCTCACCTTGGCGTGCACTGGCCTCAACGACTTTGCCATCGCGGAAGACGAGACGTACGCCTTCAACGGCATGGCCGTCGTAACTGGCAGGGATCGCAAACTCAACGACACCGTTAGCGCTATTCTCGACTGGTCCCGTAAAGAACTCGCCGCTCGGAAAATTGCGTTTGCCATCGCTATTAATGAAGATACGGTCCTCAATCGAGAGCGTGAGATCGGTGCCTACGCCCTGGACGTGCACTTTTTTGCGACCCTTCAGCCAATCAACATAATGCTGCTGCCGAGCACCCAATTCTTTCCAGCTTGCGATCGGATCTTCGTCGTTCAGGAAGCACACGTTGTAGACGAACTCCTCAAACTCACGCAGGGACATATTTGCCTCTTGCGCATAGCCAGTGGTAGGGTAGAGTGTACCACACCAACGGAACTCGCCAGCTTGCTCACGTTGACGGGTGATCGTCGCAGTCTTATGGGCAGCTTGACGACGCAAGGCACCACGTGCAGGATTGATATTGGAGAGCGCTTTGGGATTGCTACTTGATTGAATGCTCAGACGCGCCGTCGCCTGTTGCGCCAGTGTCATAGCGACTGGAGAGATAGATTGCAATAGCTCATCGCTACCTTCACGTAGCAAAATCTCATCCAATCCTTCTAGTTGAATGACAGGTACAGGCTGTGCACCGACACGCACCGCCTCGCGATAGACCGCCTCGATCAACGGGGTTGCCAGGGGAGTTGCGTAGATAGCAAGGATATCACCCTTTTTCAGATAGAGACAATAGTGGACCAGTGTGTGGGCCCAACGTTCGATACGAATGTCTGTCATAATCGCTCTTTCTTTCTATATTTTGAGGAGTTATGTAGCTATTATACAACGCGGCACTCCTCATGAAATAGCGAAAGCGAGGACATGCGAAAAATAGTGAAAACGAGGGCAAACTACCATTGCATGGATGCATACACGACTTTGACAGATATGCTTGCCTTTACTTGACGTCTTGTCTCCTGACAAGAGCGGCTTGATTGTGCGTGCATCCAATACAATGAAGTTTGCTTGATGATCGTGGTTTTAGATGGTCTTAGACGCGTTTGAGTGCCTTGCTGATCGTTCGGCGCGCAATGACTGCACATATCTGGCGTCGATACTCGTCCGAGCCATGAATATCTGAGATCATCTCTAGTCCATTGCTTGCATGGCTGGCTGCATCTGCAAGCGTCTGCTCATCAATGTGCTTACCGATGAGTGCCTGCTCAACTGTTGTTGCGCGTGTCGTGCGCACAGATGCGCCGGTTATGACGATGCTGGCTGCCGTGCAGGTGTCATTCTTTACGCTGATGACTGCGGCACAACCAGCGACGGCGTAGTGAGATGCCTTATTGGCTATCTTCTCATAGGCCGAGCCAGTATGTGCGGATGGTTGCGGCAAGAGGATCTCAACGACTAACTCATCGGGCGTGAGTGCTGTCGTAAAGGTATCCACAAAGAAATCATCGGCAGCTATCGTACGTTTGCCTTTAGGACCCTGCACAATTATCTCGGCCTTGAGTGCCAGCACGATACCGGGCATATCGGCGGCAGGATCATTATGTACGATACTGCCGCCTATTGTCCCTCGATTGCGGACCTGCTGATCTCCGATGACCGAAGTACCTTCAGGGATAATCGGGAACAACTGCTGGAGCAGTTCTGACCGCTCCAGAGCACTATAGGTAGTAGCCGCACCGATAGCAATGCCGTTTTTCTGTTTGCGGATATACGAGAGCTCATTGAGCTTGCTGATATCGATAAGATGCCCCGGTTGCGATAGACGCAGTTTCATTGCAGGAATAAGGCTGTGTCCACCGGACAGGATCTTCGCTTCATCGCCGTATTGTTGCAGCAGCGCAATCGCTTCATCTACCGAATTGACGGCATGATAATCAAATACTGCTGGTACAGACATAGTATTGTCTCCCTCTGTTCTACCAGATTCATACTATTACTCGTATGCATAACTTGCGAGTCAGTTACTGATTATGAATGATGCGCCATAACTTTTCTGCTTTAAGCGGCATATCGATATTGTCTTTATCCAGCGCGTCTGCGATGGCTGCTACAACCGCTGGTGTAGAACCTATCGTGCCAGCCTCTCCGATACCTTTGACACCTAGAGGATTGACTTTTGTTGGCGTCACGGTATGGTCAAGCTCAAAGTGTGGTAAGTCTGGTGCAATGGGCATAGCGTAATCCATGAAGGTGGTTGTGAGAAGCTGACCATCCTCACTGTAGACTACCTCTTCGCATAACGCCTGTCCAATGCCCTGTACAATACCGCCATGTACCTGACCTGCCACCAGGAGTGGGTTGAGTTGGCGTCCACAATCATCGACTGCCACATAACGCGTGATTTCCGGTTCACCGGTCTCTGCGTCGACTTCAACGACACAGATATGGGTCCCGAACGGGAAGGTATTGGCCTCTGGCTCAAAGAAGACCGTCGTCTCCAATCCAGGTTCGATCCCCGGTGCCAGCGTATTTGATGTGTTGGCAGTGGCGGCAACCTGTTGGAAAGAGACAGCTTTTTGGGGTGAGCCGGCCACCGAGAACTTACCATCCTCCAGTTCAATGTCTGCAGGACTTGCCTCTAACATGGCTGCTGCGATCGTCTTCATCTTCTCTTTAAGGCGTAGCGAGGCCTGGTAGACCGCTGTTCCTCCTACCGCTGTCGTGCGACTGCCATAGGTACCGCGACCCTCTGGTGTTGAGCTCGTGTCGCCATGGAGGATCAGGACATTTTCAATGGGGATGCCAAACTCATGGGATATCAGTTGCGCAAACGTTGTCTCCTCACCCTGTCCATGTGGCGAGGTCCCGCTGTAGACTATCACTGTACCGCTCTGTTCGATGCGCACACGAGCACTTTCGTACAGACCAAAAGGTGTTGTACCCTTTGGGCCAATGCCACACATCTCTACGTACGATGATATACCGATACCGAACAGTTTTCCGGCGGCTTTCTTGCTTTTTTGTTCTTCACGCAGCTTGTCATAGCCCAGGATATCCATAGCCTTTTCAAGTGCGGCCGCGTAATTGCCGCTATCGTAGAGTGCGCCAGTTGCCATCTTGTGTGGGAATTGTTCTGGCTGCACAAAGTTGAGCAGGCGGATTTCTGCGGGATCGCGTTTCAGTTCGCGTGCGACAAAGTCCATTGCACGCTCAACCATAAAGGTCGCTTCAGGGCGTCCTGCACCACGATACGCATCGGTAGGTGCTTTGTTGGTAAAGACGGTATCGCAGCTACTGTAAATGTTGGGTATATCGTAGCTGCCGCTCAGCATCGGCAGCGTAAAGGCGATCGCAATGACATCAGTAAAGAACTGCAAATAGGAACCCAGGTCGGAGATAACCCGAAACTTCAGACCGGTGATTTTTCCATCTCTGGTCGCAGCCGCTTCAACATAATTGATCTGGTCACGTCCGTGGATAGTCGCCGCAAGGTTCTCGTCGCGATCCTCGATCCATTTTACCGGGCGACCTATCTGCATAGCAGCAAAGGCTGCAAGCGCCTCTTCCGGGTAGATGTTGAGCTTACAGCCGAAGCCACCACCGACCTCTGGTACCGTCACATGCACCTGATGCTGCTGGAGGTTCATCTGTTCCGCCAGGTAGTTTCGTAGCAGGTGTGGGATCTGTGAGGAACTCCAGAGATGCAGCATCTGATCAGCTTTGCGATATTCAGCGACGGCACCCCGGGTCTCCATTGGCGATGGAGCAACGCGCTGGTTGGCGATACGCCCTTTCGCGATGATACCACCCTGTGCAAGGGTATCGGCGAAGACCTTATCGATCTCTTCTGTCGAGGGATGCATTGAGGTGGCAATATTGGTGCCAAACTCTTCATACAATAAGGGTGCATCTGGCTGCATGGCCTTTTCGATATCTATCGCCGCTGGCAATGGTTCGTAGTCGACGTCGATTAAATCCAGTGCGTCCCTCGCTATATAGCGATTCTCTGCAACCACTACCGCAACCGGATCACCATAGAAGCGGACTTTATCTTCTGCCAGTGGACCGCGACGGCCCATGCCTTTTGAGATACGAGGAGGGAGCGGAACGGCAACCGGCACATTGCCGACCTTCCCTTTAAGATCCTTTGCGGTGTAGATAGCGACAACGCCGGGGAGTTGGCTGGCGGTTTCTGTATCGATACTGGTAATAGTGGCATGTCCATAGGGGCTACGCAGGACAGTCATGTGAAGCATGCCAGTCAGTTTAATGTCATCTACATAGGTGGCTTGACCGGTAATGAGACGGGGGTCTTCTCGTCGCTTGATCGGAGAACCAAGCATCGCTGCAATGCCCATAGATTTATTATCCTTCCTCAATCGCTGAGAAATGAGACAGTAAGCAATACACAACGTTGGATTATGCTTCCGTGCGGGCAAGTGTTAGCTCTATAGCTGCTGTTGCTGGTTATAGGTTGTTAGAGCAGGTCGAAGAACTTGCTGATACATATTCGTCTTTGACTGTATAAGCTACTATTTCCCCGTGTGTTTGTTAATCGCCCGTGCTCACAGGTGTTTTGCTGCTGATCTGCATGCGTGCTGATGCATCCTGGACCGCACTCACAATATTCTGGTACCCTGTACAGCGGCAGATATTGCCTTCCAGACCTCTGCGGATCTCGGCCTCGGTGGGGTTGGGATTGTTTTTGAGCAGTTGATAGGAGGCCATAATCATACCAGGAGTACAGAAGCCACATTGCAGGCCATGTTTTTCCCAGAAGCCTTCCTGGATGGGATGCAACGTATCGCCGGTGGCGAGACCCTCAATTGTAGTCACTTCACTGCCATCAGCCTGTACTGCCAGGACGGTACAAGACTTTACAGCCTCTCCATTCAGTAGGACAACACATGCTCCACATTGGGAGGTATTGCAGCCGACATGTGTTCCGGTCAGGTCTAAGATGTCGCGTAGATAGTGTACCAGTAGCAGGCGTGGCTCAATCTCTGATTGATACTGCTTTCCATTGACGGTAACCGTAATCGCGCGCTTGATCGTCATTGATGGCACCTTCTTTACCTCTGCTAATCGTAGCGTTCTCCTCTGCCTGGCACTTATTGTGCGTTTTTTGCAGGGAGCATACGTACGATTTCAGTAATACAAATACAATGGCAAGGGTTGACCAGGAAATTTCCCGGTCTATGGTCTATGTATATAGTATCGAAGGGGTACGAACTCATGAGTAGCTCTCTGTGTTTCATAGAGAGGCATGGAACTGCCTAAAAGAGAATCTCATGATGTCAATGAGCGTAGCACACGTGAGGTTAGCTTGTCAATGTAAGAAGAGGTAAGCTCCGCTTTTCTTGCGAATGCTTACCTCTGCTATATAGTTTATTCATATTGCGTCTATACTATGCCCAATCGATAAACGCCAGATCAATGACCGGGGAACCCAGGGAACCCGGGGAGCCCGGGGAGTATTGGAATTGGATTATGTCTCTTGCCGCCACCGCCACCTGTCCTTGTTGGCGTTGCCGTAGGTGCACCTTGTATAAGTGTAAACGATGCCGGGCGTGCGTTTCCGTTTGCGTTGGTCGCATCGACGCTACAGCTCTGGTTACCAGAGGTAGAGTTAAATTGTGCTGTGATCAATGAGAGTTTATCAACTGCACCGGCATGGCTACCCATGGGAAATGATTGTGTGACTAAGCCAGTTGCTGTGGTTGTTGCTGGCAGCGATGAGGTTTGGAGATCACCCCATTGAACAGTTATTGTAACATTGGCCCCACTAATAGCAACTGGATTGCCATTGGTATTAGCAGAGAACTTTCCATACACATCAATAGTTCCACCAGGAGTATAGTATGGAGATTCATTCATGACCCAGATACCACACCAGACTGGCGGTAACGTTGGTATAGGTGAAAGGTTGTTGTTATTAAATTGAATGGTCGCAGTTGGTTTAGGCTCAGCATTGCTAGCTTGTACCGTAGTGCCACTGCTTGCGCCACAGCTAGCAATGAGAATACTCAGTAATAATAGTAGAAAGGCAGTAAATATCGAAATCTTGCGGGCATAGTGAAAAGGATGGGCGTTGGCTGCCACATTTGCTTGTTTTTCTGTTTTTATATGCATAGACCTGCTACTACCCTGAATTTTTGATTACATTACTGCTGAGAAGTATAACATACTGCCCTATGTGCACGTAGCGATTGTGCAACACGTCCCAAGAAAGTACTATATTTTTGAGCTGCAATGTTATGAAGTGAGCGGATGGATGCTACGGACAGGAATTTCCCGGTCTATGGTCTATTATATAGTATCGAAGGGGTACGAACTCATGAGTAGCTCTCTGTGTTTCATAGAGAGGCATGGAACTACCTAAAAGAGAATCTCATGATGTCAATGAGCGTAGCACACGTGAGGTTAGCTTGTCAATGTAAGAAGAGGTAAGCTCCGCTTTTCTTGCGGAATGCTTACCTCTGCTATATAGTTTATTCATATGTGTCTATACTATGTCCGATCGATAAACGCCAGATCAATGACCAGGGAATATTAACCGTGTCTCCTACCACCACCGCCACCTGTCCTTGCTGGAGGTGTTCTCGTTGTTACAGGAGCGCCTGGTATCAGTGTAAAAGATGCCGGGCGGGTCGAATCGACGCTACAGCTCTGGGTACCAGAGTTAAACTGCGCTGTGATCAATGAGAGTTTATCAACTGCACCGGCATGGCTACCCATGGGAAATGATTGTGTGACCAAGCCAGTTGCTGTGGTTGTTGCTGGCAGCGATGAGGTTTGGAGATCACCCCATTGAACTGTTATTGTAGCGGTGGCGCCGCTAATACCAACTGGATTGCCATTGGTATTAGCAGAGAATTTTCCATACACAGTAATGATTCCATTAGGAGTATAGTATGGAGATTCATTCACGACCCAGATACCACACCAGACAGGCGGTAACGTTGGTGTAGGTGTGAGGCTGTTGTTATTAAATTGAATGGTCGCAGTTGGTTTAGGATCAGTATTGCTAGCTTGTACCGTAGTGCCACTTGCGCCACAGGCAGCGATGAGAATACTCAGTAATAATAATAGAAAGGCAGTAAATATCGAAATCTTGCGGACATAGCGAAAGGGATGGGCGTTAACTGCCACATTTGCTTGTTTTTCTGTTTTTATATGCATAGACCTGCTACTACCCTGAATTTTTGATTACATTACTGCTGGAAAGTATAACATACTGCCCTGTGTGCACGTAGCGATTGTGCAACGCGTCCCAAGAAAGTACTATATTTTTGATCTGCAATGTTATGAAGTGAGAGGAAGGAAGCTATGGATAAGGGCGTCGTGAAGGCTTGAAGTTGCTTGTAATACAAAAGAGAAGAGCATACAAAGATGTTCTTCTCTTTTTTTCGTATTGCCGCCAGATAATGAAACCGCGTGAGTAGGGGATAGTGTATGCGTTGCTCGCTCCCTACTGAACGGTAATGGTAAGGTTCATGCCCTGGTGAACATAACAGTAGATCTTGTATGTACCAGCGGTAGTGAAAGGTCCAATTGTCGTTCTTGCGTTGCCCAGAACGTCGGCTGATACAATCGGGGCGTTTGCCTCTTTTGTCTTGTCCTGCGTAGTACCATTCCACTCACCATTCAGGATTTTATGTTCAGCCGTAGCCTGGTTAATCAGGTCGAGTTTCTGGCCCTTTTTGATAGTAACTGTGGTTTGTAGAAATTGTGCAGTGCCCATATAGACCTTGGGGTTCTGCGGAATCGTGCTCGCGTCGATAACGCGGCAGGCCGAGAAAAATACTGTCAAAAGAGCGAGGCCTATAAAACCGAAAAAGATCTTTTTATACATACGTGTCCTCAAAATCCTCCTTGCCAATGCTAGCTGTCTCTACTGGATCAGATCATCATGAGTATGAATGAGAACATCCTGTAGAGGACACTCCTACTATAGCAAAATGCTGCCAATAAGGCAAAGAGTAATACCCCAATTTTTTTCAAAGTTTATCTGATCTTTTCGTCTTTGCGTCGTCGATTTCTTATAAAAGTCAGGCATACAGTAAAAGGGAGATGTGCAGGAGAGCGTAGGGGGAAGAGTCCCAAAGCAAAAAACCGATAAGAGTATTATTACTCTTACCGGTCTCCGTTAGTAGCGCATACGGGATTCGAACCCGTGATCTCCGCCTTGAGAGGGCGATGTCCTAAACCGCTAGACGAATGCGCCTCAAAATTTGTTCTTGCAACGAGGGGTATAATAGCATACTCTTTGGTAATTGTCAATTTCTACTCGCCTGCGTTTGGGGTACTGGGAAAGGTTCTAGAGACCTTCCCAGTACCCATTGTGCTAAGAATTATGCAGGTCGACGTAGATTCTCTGACCTTTGTGGTTGAAGCTAAAGGCCAGCCGTTGCCAATGTTGTGGCCAACAAGGATTGGTCGTGTAACCAGTATCATTGACACGTAGACCGGCGATGCCAAAGATAGCTGCTTGCCAGACAGCGCCTGCGCTGGCGGCATGAATACCCTCCGGCGTGTTGCCACGCTGATTTTCAAGATCAACGAGTGCGCCCTTCATATACATATTGTAGGCGTCCTCAGGATGGTTCAGTTCGCTAGCCAGGATAGCATGGAAGGCAGGGGTGAGCGAAGAGCCGTAGTCATGATCGGTGATTGGGAAGTAGTAGTCATAGTTTGCGGCTTTGATACGCTCGTCGAACCTGTCACGGAGCATTGTCAGCATCATCAACGTATCAGCTTGCTTGACGATCTGATACTTCTGTATCTCTTCCATACCAAGGATACCTTGATAGGAGTCTTTACGGCCCACATACTTACTCTGATCCAATTTTTTTAGCTTGAAGAAGCCAGCGAACTGTTCAATCAACCCTGTCTCAGGATCGATTGACCGGTGGATATGCTCGCTAACGTCCTGGAGATGAGCCAGACACTCGTCATCCAGCCCAAGTTGTGTAGTGAGTTCCTGCGCTTTTTCAGGTGCGTTCTTCTGTAACCAATGGTACGCGGCAAGGGCATTTTGTATATTGGCCCGCGCCATATAGTTGGTGTGAGCGTTATTGTTCACATGCTCATGCCATTCATCGGGGCCGATCACATTACTGATATTGTAGTGATCGCCATTTTTCTCCGCACGGCTACCCCAGAAGATAGCTGTACTAAGCAGAAGTTCCGCACCATAGTCGCGTAAGAAGTCATTATCACCCGTGACACGCCAGTATTCGTTGGTTGCAAAGGCGATGCTTGAGGTGATGTGTAGCTCGATAAAGCCATTCAGGACGGGAATGACCTCGCCGCTTTCAGGGTGAATGATCGATGGCGGTGTCGTCTCTTCTCCGTTGAGTGTACTCTCCCAGGGGTATTGAGCTCCGCTATGCCCATTCGCTTTCGCCTTTTCACGGGCGGCTGGTAGCAGATGGTAGCGATAGAGCAGCAGGTTGCGTGCGATCTCTGGGAGCACATAGATATAGAAAGGGAGCATAAATATCTCGGTGTCGTGGAAGATATGTCCTCGATAGCCAAAACCGGTCATGCCCTTAGCCGCGACACTGTAACGATCGTCGTGATCAGAGGCATTGATACGTAGCTGATAAATACTATAGCGTAAGCCTAGTTGAGCCTTACTATCTCCTTCCAGTACCACATCAGCCTCTTGCCAGAAGTTTTTCCATGCCTCGCGGTGTTGAGCCAGCAGTGCGTCGTAGATGTAGGGTTGTGCTGCCTCGTTCTCAGAGAAAAGTTTATCATGATGGGCTAGCGCATTATAGAGAGGATCTCCAGTATCACGCGAGGTATACATGACCAGGACTTTCTCTGTCGTCATTGTTGTGCCCACAGTCAGGGAACCTCTGAGATGGATAGCTGGCTCGACATCCGAATCAACGACGATCCGTTGGATGTTCGGAGCATCGGTACGCAGGCTAAATACCTGTGCCAGTGTTACTTTACTCTGGAGCGTCTCGCTTGTGAGCCAGAGAACATCTTTCTTGTTATCTTGATTGCTCGTCTCCCAATGCATAAGATGATAGTTACCCTGGGCCGTATTGAGACCTGCGCGTAGCAGCAGTTCAACATCTTCCTGATCGTTGCTCTCTTCGCGGGTAACACTATAGCGGATGATGCCTACATGTTCGTCAGCGAGGCTGGCGAAACGTTCACTTACGACCCGAATGCGTATACCTTTTTCGCTCTCCCAACGGACTGTACGTGTAATCACTGCTGACTTCAAATCAAGGATACGCTCATAGCTAAGTATCTTGCCTTGATCGAGGCGAAACCGCTCATCGTTTACAAAGATCTGGATACCGGTCCAATCAGGTGCGTTTGCCAGTTCTTCTTTCGCGATAGGCACAGCATCAAAGACGCCATAGAGCAGCGTTGCCGGTGTTGCGCGTGGATAGCCTTCATCAAAGGTGCCACGGGTGCAGAAATAGCCGTTGCCGATAGTAAAGACTGTCTCCTGGCTCAGAACGTGTTTCAGTTGAGGAGTAAATGACTCTTCTCGTATCTGCCAGAGGTTTTCCACAATATATCTCCCAACGTCATGACTTTTTTGCGTAGAAGGCTCGTACCTTCTTTTCCTCGCGATGATTATTTCTGAATTAAAAGATCTTGTAGGTGTACATTCTCCATCGTAGCAAGCACCTTATCGGCACGCTGGAAGCGCTCTTTCGGTCCAATGCCGAGAGCTTGCATACCGGCTGTCTTGATTGCCTCTATCCCGGCATTTGCATCCTCGACACCCAGGCAATCGATTGTATGAACGTGAACGAGGCCAGCAGCATAGACAAAGATATCCGGAGCAGGCTTACTATTCATGACACAATTACCGTCGGCAATGCCATCGAAGAGATCAGTAATCTGAAGGAGGTCCAGAACCATCTGACAGTTCTTACTGACCGAAGCGATCGCCGTCTTGATACCGGCTTTCCGAATCTCTGTGAGCAACTCTCGTCCTCCAGCCACCAATTCCTTCGGAGTCATCTGTTTTACTTTTTCATTATAATATTTGTTTTTGCGGTCCATCATCTCCTGAATCTGATCCTCTGAGTAGTGACGGCCGCGAATAATGTAAGCCAGCGACTCGCGTCGCCCTACACCACGTAGATGCGTATCATTTTCTTCTCGGGTAAAAGGAATGCCTTCATCGTCGGCCAACTTTTTCCATGCCTGGTAATGATATTCTGACGTATCAGTAAGGACACCATCCAGATCGAAGATAATAGCCTTTGGTTGCATAACAAAATCTCCTCTTGTTGATAGGGTTGCGTGTTTTCTCTTTTTACATTTCAAATGTAGCACAGTCATCGCATACAAGAGTTAACTGAATGTGCAGCACGTCTAACTTACTAACGTATGGAACGAGAGTAAAGTTGACACTTAAGGCATGAAATAGGGTGTGTTTTTGCTGTATTTATAATATCTCATTGAATTGATGAATTTATCGGTGTGACGTTCATCCTGATCAGAGCAAGAGTTTGGAATTTTTAAGTGCTCACCGTTTATATAGATGTTGTTCTATGTTGTGTTATGTATACGATGACGCGACTGAAAGGATTCAGCAGTATTGCTAACGATGCCGTATCCTTCTCAATGCAATGAAAATAAACCATCTCGTTGAATTGTCCGTATAGTAGATAAGTGCAGTTGCGTTGCAATGTACCATATGTGACTATATCCTATGTGACTATACGGTTCAGGTTTACAGAGAAAAGGACTCATCAGAAATTATCTGAAAGGCGAAGGAAAGCGCATGACCACACCTATTCAAGTTGGACTACCTCAGATAGTGCTCTTTATTATTTTAATTCTAGGTATTGTGCTGCTTATATCAGCATTTACAAGTTTGTCACGTGGACGCCGCGAGATGGAGATCTTTGAGGATGAAACCGGGCATCGCTATCGTCGTTGGCGACATCGGCGGCGGCGTTTTGGTTGGAAACGTAGCATAAGTGGTATCGTGTTGTTAGTCTGTGCTCTGGCCTTAATCTGGCTGGCAACCTCGGTTCAGGCATATATAGGATTGACAAGTGATATCAAAGTTGCCACCGTTCAAGCGACACCATTTTCTAACACGAGTCCACCGCAGATGGCTGTACGTTTAACCACCTATGATAATCAGGGGAAACAACTTGATAGTAAACTATACACAATGAATGGAGATACCTGGATAGTGATGGGTGATATCGTTAAGTTCCCTTCATGGATGAATATCTTTGGCATCCATTCCGGCTATAAGTTGACGCGCCTGGAGGGATTGTACCTAAATCCCACTCAAGAGGCCAATGATAAGCATACAGTGGTTGTCTTGAATGGTGGAGATGATAACTTCTTTAAGACCGTCTACAAGCAAGCCTGGTCATCCCCTTTTGTCGAGGCCGCCTATGGCAATGGAACCTTCGAACCAGCTGACGATCAAGTCTATGATATCTACCTCTCACAATCCGGCTTATATGCGAAACCTGCAGGCAAATAGTGCTTCATAGATGTAGCTCCTCATTGTTGTAAAATAAAAGGTGATAGTTGTAAAACAAGATAACAGGCAAGCGTATCTGGCAACCGGCTGTTACTGCTTTCTGTAGCGTATCAGCCAGTTGCCAGGCACGCTTTTCATGAATGTGATTGTTACAATTATTGTTAGTCTTGTTCGTAACAATATTACGGAGTAGCACGGCGCATAAAAAGGTCGATGATACCCAGAGCGGCAGGGGCCTGGGCACAGGTACCCAGTAAGAACTGCATGAGCGTCTCCAATGTTGGATGTTCGATCATATTGAAGACACGCTGTCCCAGCCAGAAACCCAACGGTGTCGTAAGTGTCGCAGCTAATGCCAGCAGGACCATCCAGGGCGAGGTATGCCAGATGAAAAAGGTACCGATGCCAAAGACGATACCAGTGAGTGCCAGGCAGCGTCGGCGGTTGAAGCTGCTATGCTCAAGCAGGCTAAAGACCACAACTGCTAAAAAGAGCGGAATCGGAACCCAGAGCGACGGCTCACGTGGAATAACATGCAACAGATTGGAAAGATGTTTGGCACCCTGATAGTTCAAGAAGTAGAGTGCGTACCAGTCACGGACCATCAGTGTAATCGACCAGATGAATGGCGCTAGCAAAAAGATGCATGGGCGTGCATCGAGGCGTCGTAACATCGCGATAGCGACACCTGCAAAAAGTGTAACGATAGGTATAAACATAAAACTTGTTTGCCGTGTTAATGCAAAATGCAGGTAGATACGATACATATGTTGCGCTGACGGTTCAGTACGTACTATAGGGATATTTGCCAGTGCATGGATTAAATGGGGTGAATACATCAGGTAGAATGGCCCCAGTACAGCCGGACATAAGAACTCTAGCAGCACCATCGCCATAATCAATCTGGTCAGCCAACTGACCCGTTTGTAGTTCTGGAAGGCCAGACGTGCAGCGATAAAACCTAAAATGACAGTCAGCCACGCCCAGCCAAGCATACAGTGTGGTGCCGACCATTGAGTTTCATCCAATCCATACGCGCTATGCCAGAAGTTATCGAACGTAATGGTGATACAGAGCGCGACCAATCCCCCACCCAGGATCACCAGAGAGCCAGCAATCTCAAAGGGGAGCAGCGGGATATGCACTGCTGGTCCATACCAGACACGCAGTTTAGGTGTGAACGCGATGACCGCGATGAGCAGTCCTGTAATCGCAGTCATGACGAAAACGAAGAAGTGGGGAGGTGACCAGAAGGTATCAAAGAAATGGGTCGCGTGCCAATAGCGATCCCAGAGCTTTCCGCAGCCAGTCGAGCCCAGGAACGTGAGCAACGTGCCCCACCAGAGTCGATAGGCCCAGACCTGGCTTGCCGGTGGATTGAGTGCTGGCTGAAGTGAGCTCTTCCCCGAGGCATCAGTGCTTATAGGTGATGTTGTGAGGTTTGCATTGGGAAGATCCGCCATTGGCATAGTTTCTTGCATACGAGCGCCTACTTTCTGCTACCATAGTTCTTTTTTACTATCGACATCTGTGCGCTAAAGACTAGCCATCAATACTGCGCGCGTAGATGGCCGCGCCATAGCCCTCATAGACCATACGAAAATCAGCTGGTGGGAAAGTAAAGCGTCCGTTACGCGTTGCCCCAGCCTGGTAGTTACCATTATCGGTAATAATCCAGATGCGTGCATGTGAAGCGAGGATGTTCATAAACTCTGCCTCATTGAAGATCGGATGCGCACCAGAGGTTGTCTCACGCATCACTCCATGCACCTCAAAAAGGAAGAGTGCCCGGTTTACTGAGAGGTAGTCATCCACATGTCCAATATAGTAGACCGAGGTGACAGCGGGCGAGATGGTTAGCACTACATCGCCTTTTTGCATATGAGCATGCATAAACTGGCCTACGTTATTGTAATCAGCGAAATGATGCCGGTAGTTTAGCCCCAGGGTCCGGCTGACGAACAGGTTATAGCTACTGATTGGCAGTACCGGCGCGATAAGAATGGTCAGGCAGAGGACGCAGACGATCGCTTGTGCTACGATCTGGATGCTACGAGGTAGCTGTGGTAACGCATAGGGCCGCCGAGCATCTTGCCCTGTTATTGCCTGCGCCAGCACTGGTCTGGCAAAGCGCCAGAACGCACCTGTGATACGCCAGAACGCAAACGATCCCATCAGGTAGTACAAAGGCAACAACGGATAGTAGTAGCGATCTGCCTCCATCGTAAAGATGCCGATCAGTGTTGCCATCGAGACGAGCAGGAAAGAGGCGTAGTAACGAATCGGCTTACTTTTCTGACAGAAAGCAAGGATACAGCCCAGGATCATTAAAACAGACGTGACGCCAATCCATGGTTGTATCATCCCCCATGGAGCTGCGCCCTGTTTAATAAGTGTCTGCTCGAATAGGAGCTTGAAGTAGTACGGCAGATTATCGGTTGTAGGATCGATCGGTGGACGGCGACTCTGATCTGTCGCGAAGGTTGGTGGATGACTCCAGTAGACGATCATGAGCTGAATGAAGACCAGCGCCATTGCCAGCAACGAGGCCGTCCACCAATGTTTTTTACGCAGGATTGCAGGGATGCCGTATATACCCTCACGTGTCGCGATTAATGTGCAGAACAGAGCAGCCGGCAGGATGATGAAGTTCTCCTCATGACTGAAGTAAGCCATGACCAGACAGAGCAGCGTAAGGTAGACCGGGCGTTTCTGATCACGCTGCTGGATAGCACGGTAGAGCGTGAACATAACCAGGATCACCATAAACTGAGCCTGTTCATACATTCGTATCTGTCGTGACCAGAGCAGTGTATATGGCGAGAAGGCCAACATCGCAGTCGCCAACCAGGCGATACGACGATTGAAGATGCGCTGCATAAAAATGTAGAAAAGAGGCAAGCTTACTATATATTCACTGACGGTAAGTGCGCGAGGCACAATCACGTTCGTGGTCCCGAATATGCTCATCAGTAGAGCCAGAGCATATGAGAAGAGCTCACCCTTTGGATAGATGAAGCCCGAAACAAATGCCGGATAGCCGTGCTTCATAATGTAAAGAGCAGCGTAATAACTTGAAAGTTCATCCTGCCAGAATGGTTCATAGTTCAGGCCATAGCAGACCATCGGTATGGCGAAGAACATAATAGCGAGCAGTCCCCAGTTCTGACGGGACCACAGTAGCAGGCGTTCATAGCGGGTCTGTGGACCAGCCAGTTGTTGTCCCTCTAGCACCTCTTGCCGCAGCGCTGCAACCTGTTCCTGAGCCTCAGCCTCTAACTGGAGTGGCCCCTGCCTCTGCTGGCGTTTGTTGCGGGTGAGATGCCAGAAGCCAGCGGTACATAGCAAGAGTAGCGCGATCAAGGCTAACGCCCAGAAGCCGGTGTAAGGGAATGGTTGTGCGATCAAAGGCTCTCGGGCCAGGATTATCAAGAGACCCTCACAGGCCAGCGCGGGTAGGAAGAGCAGGCTAGCGGCCTGGTAGGCTATCCGGCGCGTAGGGAGATAGCGCCCCAGGATGCAGAGCGCCGTGACCAGCCAGAAAAGTAAGACAGCGCAGGTACTATAGAGTAAAACCTCGGCGGCAAGTATTGGCGGTATGACCTGGATACTATGTGGTGAGGAGCTATCAGGTATATAGTATGAATGATTGGTGCCAGGACGACCGATCGGATAGGGTTGAGGCCATTGGCGTGCCGCAGTACTGGGGTGTGTCCAGCCCGCGACTGGAAATGATGAAGCATGCCAACCTGCATCCGACGCGAGCAGATTTGTATAACTTGTGCCCTGACCTGTAAGCAGATCCATCGACATCGAGCTTCTATGTGAGTCCAGACCGACTTTGGCTGTTGTATTGCCAGGAGACTGTATATGGACCGCGATTGTATTGGTGCCAGGATGTAAGTAAGGAGAGACATTATACATCCCCATTAACAGTCCGTTGCGATACGGAGCTGCATGATCGTGCGCATTCAGGAAGGTCACGATATTATCCTGGGGTGCAGAAACCTGTCCATCCCATTTCATATACTCATGGTCATTAATAAAGATGTCTGCCTTTCCGGTCGCGACGAGACGAATATATGCATTCCCGAAATTGGCGGGTACATTGACCTGATGTACAAAGTAACCCTCTTCACTAATACCTGGCGTGATCCAGTGCGTTGGAAGTGGATAGGTATAGACAATAGGGTTTACCGTGAGTGCCCGCTTGCCAGCATATGGTTGTGATGAAGCGGCTGCTTGCCAATGGCTAGCATCGAATGCCGCAGTAGACCAGGTGAACATCGACGTTGCCGCACGTGGATGGACCAGTACTGCGTCGCCTGTAGACTGCCATTGATTGTTCGTTCCATAGTAGTAGGTGTGAGGCCCGACTACAATCCCAATATTGGCTCGTAAAGCAGGTCGCTGCTGATCGACATCAACGACACGAACACCGATCACGTTTATTCCTGTGAGCAAGGCGGAATCTATATCGAACATATAAGCACGTGGTGTCGTCTCAGGAATAAAATTCTGTACATTGGTACCGATCAAGAGACCATTCACATAAAGTTGGAAGGATTGATTGGCCGTTATAGTTACAAACGCATTGTCAGGCTGCGCATTAAGTGCCATACCATAGCGAAAGTAGGCTGTCGGTGATTTGATATCGACCGGTTGTATCCAATTGGCTTGTTGCCATGCTGGTGCATAAGTGCCTGGCTGTGGCACCAGGAAGTATTGATAAGCAAACCAGCCAGTGCCACTGCAGGCAAGAATGATGCATAGCCACATCATTATGCTGGCAAGATAGCTCCTGGTACGTTGTATAAAGTGTTCGCTCCGAGCATACAGTTTGCGGCGCAGAGCCAGAGATATTTCAGAGGAGACCACGCTCTTCACCTTTCATCTTTCTGCTTTCTGCTTCTATAGATTAGTTGATGAGTTGATGAGTTGATGAGATTATTGTTTCTTCTACTGTTTTTGCATTATAAGATTGGTATATGGCTAGCGCATTCCTGACATATGTAGACGGGCGGTGTTATTGCGGTAAGCGTTATCCATAGATTGTGCAGAGTAAAGCTCTTCGCGTGCAACGATATCATTGCCCATACCAAAATCGCTGATCGCCATATACGTATAGGCTGAGGATGCTATCTCAGGGCTTTGATTGAGTCGTAAGACGCGCTGCATCTGTGTCTTACAGTCCTGGTATGTGTGGAGGTCACAACGGATGCGTCCCAGCATATATTGTGCATAGAAGTCCTGTGGATCGAGGTTGATAATCTCGTTAACCCAGCGTACCGCAGGGACATTCGTTGCCACCTGTGCATTCACAAGCCCATGCAGTGGCTTCGAGGATTCGACCAGTTGTGCCAGCGAGAGGAACATCTCATCGTGCAACCAACTTGTATGGGGAGATGTATTCCAGGCGATAAGCACCTCCTGATAAGATGAGAGCGAATCGTACTGTGCTCTATAATAGCTTGCCAGGTAGATATGACCTTCCGCGTCGAGCTGATGGGGAGAGGCGTAGTAGGATGCCTGGCCGCGTAGCTGATGATAATCAGGCAACAGGTCCAAGGTTGGATTCAGGATACGCGCTGTATCAAGCCAACGTAGCACGTTATTATACGAGCCAGAGCTCAGGAGATGCTCCGCCTGACCGACACAGATGAGAGCTGCCGGTGCGCGTCCTAATAGGATGATTGCACCAAGTGACAGCCCGACGAGTAGCCTGGAGTGCTGTCTCCACCAACCAGGCGTTGTAGCGAAGGTATAGCCAGGTTGACGTGGACGCCGCGGATGCAATGTACGTGATCCTAGCAAGAGGAACAGACTGATAAGTGGGAGAAAGAGCCCGAGGCTGGCATGGTCAACGAGGAGCGCCCAACGTCCCATGAAGTGAAGTGGGTTAAAAAGGAATGGTTGAATTATGATGAAGCGTGGGCTTCCTGCGTAACCAAAATGCGACTGTGTGAGTTGCATTTGGTCTACCATATGTGTCATATGCGCAATAGCTGCCATATCAACGATGAGAAACTGATAAGTATACAGCAGTGTAGGGACCAGGCAGAGCAGTGCTGCGAGTGTTTGATGGCGTGCGAAGGCGAGCCGTGGTGTCTGTAAAAGTATAGGTGGGTCATCGCTCTCCAGGCTCCGTTTCGCCAGCCATGCTTTGCGCGCAATATAGAACATATAGAACGCGCAAACTGTACAGAGCAGACCATAGTTGAACACGCCAAACTGCAACTGCCAACCCAGATCAATCGGCAATTGCCAGGCGCGGGGACGTGCTCCCGTTGGATCGTTATACCAGGGTACGAGGCTGGCGATGATCATGATCACCCCAGCCAATCCTGGAAAGAGACTCCGGTAGCCAGCCCAGCGTTGTCTGGGGGACCGAAGTTGTGTGGATGCGCCCATATGCTCCCTTTCTGGGAGAGCATTCGGCTCTCCTCGCTTGCTGTAGCGAGACGGAAAGCTCTTACGCTCTCTCCTCTGCGGATGAACCGCCTTTAATGTTCGATGGTACCGATATTGATGGGGAGCCCCTCATGCATACGGTTCAGGGGCAGTACCACAATTTTCTCGCCAGCTGTCAGACCGGCATCAACGTATGTCTGGTTGCCATCTGGTGAGGAGCCTATGACATGGACCTGCTGCATATAGACACGCCCGTTGCGAATAGTGTAGACTGCGGATTCCTGATCTGGATTGAGTACACAGATGCGTGGCACAGCAAAGGCATTCACCTCGCTACGAATATGGACATACGCGTTCATACCGGACCAGAGCGCCTCTCCGGGATTCGGGATAGTCACCTCCACCGTAAACGAATCAGTCTGTGGATCGACCTGGGGGATAATAGCTGTAATTGTGCCTTGCAGATTAATGTCATGCAAGCCTAACGCATTGACATCGACTGGATCGTTATTGTGCACATACTGGCGGACGTCGAGTGGCAACTTCGCATCCACGATAACCGAAGACTGATCGGCGATGACCATCAAGTTCTCGTTAGCAGCAAAACTATCGCCTGCATTTACCGAGATCTGCATGACCACACCATTAATTTGTGAAATCAAGTCGCTATTGTGGAGCGAATTGAAGTTGGTCTGGACCATGAGTGCATGATACTGGTTTTGTGCTACAACGTAGTTCTGTTGAGCCGCTGCAACGACGACCGCATTGTAAGGGATGGCACTAGAGACTGCATTCAGATAGGCATGGCGGGCATCGACATTGTTTGCTGCCAGATCGATCTGCGCCTGTAACTGCGATGGATCGAGTTTAATGACCGGTGTTCCGCGCGTGACTATATCGCCGGGTTTTACCAGGATACCAGCAATATGCCCGGGAGCAGCGAATGTCACATTCGATTGTTGCTGCGAGGCGACTGGACCGAAACCACTGACATTCTGAGGAACCTGTTGTGTCTGTCCCACAACGAAGGCGGTGATAGGTGGTGTTGGATTAAACATAAACCAGGCCGTATAGATGATTGAGCCGATGAGCAAGATACTGGCGAGCGTGATAGCTAGAATCATAAGCTGAGAGCGTCTTGAGCGACATTTGAATGTCTGTATCCTTATGGCCATTGACTTTTTTGGCTTTGTAGTGGTCGCAGGTATTGGTGTCTGACTCTCATTTGTATTGTGTTCAATGTGATCGGCCTTCCCGACTGCACCTTTTTTCTGATTTTGCACGTGCTCAACCTTATGTATCGTATCGGCCTGCCGGTTATCAGGTGATGCAGAGGAGCTATCTTGCTTGTTTTTCTTGTTTGCGGCATCCAGTGAAGTATCATAATAAGGATCATGTAAGATTGCTGAACGTTTTTCATCCATAGCATAAATTCTCCAGGGCTTACTATTCCCAATACCGATGCAGACATCGTTGATACACAAGTTTGATGGACATTATTGGTAATTTGAATGGCCTCGCTACCCTTCAGTGGATAGTTGTGTTGGCCCGGTAGCTTTGTTTTTCCCCATTGAAAAGTAGATGCAAGCGCCAATGAGCGCGAAGACGAGCATCTGAGCATCAAAGACGAGTACCATTGCCAGTGCTGTTGATGGGCTGATATGCATGATGGAGAGAACGTGAATGAATGTCTCCTCACGCAATCCGTAGCCGTTAATAGAAATTGGTAATACAGCGATTAACGAGACAAAAGGGATCGCAACCAGAAAGAATGCGAATGGGATATGGATATTGAACATGAGTGCAAAACTATAGTAATTAAGTGCTGCACTCGTGTGAAAGAGCATTCCATAGGCGATGGCAGTACACATCGAGCGTGGGCGCTTCATGCCTTTGTGCAACGTATGGCTGATGTTCAGGATAGAACGTACCAGACTCTGTTCCGCCCACCGTCCTTTCACATGCCTTGGCAATAGGTTAGCTACGAAGAAGACCGTGATCAGTGCGCAGCACATTGCCAGACCAGCAAACACAAACGAACTGATAAAAGTGTCAGGAAATAGGGCATGCCAGATGAGAAGAGTTGGAAATGCAATCAGGAGCATCCCTATAAAACCAGCAATGCGACTGGTCATTACGGCGCTGGCCGCGCCTGCCATATTCTGGCTCTCCTTACCGGTATAATAAGCCTTCACTACATCGCCACCCATGCCGGTTGGCAAGAAATTATTAAAAGTAATGCCAATTAAGTAGTAATTGATGAGCTTTCGTAGATCGAAGCGCATCTTTTCTGCCTCTAATAAAGATTGCCATTGATATGAACTGATCACCACGCCAAGCATCCCAACAACCCATCCTATCAATAATTCTCCATCGTCAACACGACGCAGATTCTGTAGGATGCCTGCCCAGGAGTTGTGTGCAAAGGCATAGGCCAGGAGGGCGAGTGTGCACCCGATCCGCACTGTAACAGTGATGAGTCGAGTATACTTTTTTCTGCTGCGCGTCTCTACAACAGGGATGGATTCAGAGATCATGCCTGCTTCTATCTCTGGACGTCTTATATCCGCGCCTGGTTTGTGGTGAGATGTTCTTTCTTCCTCATGAGGAAGAGTTGATTCGGATAGTGGTAAACTCATGACACCTCATATTCTCGTCATGTTGACGAGAAGAGCGTGCTTATGTCTCCACTCTTCTCGTCTGAGGCGAAGACTACGCTGTATGGACGAGTCGGTAGAGTGAACGGGCATACTCAAACTCGTTGGCCAGACCTTCTTGGAGTGAGACAAGTGGTTGATAGTTCAAGAAGTGTTGTGCTTTAGTTGTATCGGCGAATGTATGCCGTACATCTCCGTGTTGGCGTTCCTCGAAGTTGACCTGGACGCTACTGCTACTGACCTGCGATAAGATGTCGACCACACTTCTGAGTGTGACACGTGAACCCCCTGCGATATTCATCACCTGCCCAATAGCAGTATTCGAAGTAGCGGCACACAGGTTCGCCTCGACAATATCGGAGATGTAGGTGAAATCTCGTGTCTGGAGACCATCATCATAGATTCGAATAGGCTCATGATGAAGAACTGCTTTGCAGAAGCGATGGAAGGCCATATCCGGTCGCTGGCGGGGTCCGTACACTGTGAAGTAGCGTAGAGAGACCGTAGGCAGACCGAAATTATGATGGTAAAGCGTACAGAGATTTTCTGCTGCGAGCTTGGTCACGCCATATGGTGAGTAGGGACGCAATTGTGCATCTTCAGTGATTGGAAACTGCAGTGCGTCTCCATAGACTGAGGATGACGAAGCATAGACGATACGCTTCACGTTACCAACACGCAACGCTGTTTCCAATAGACGCTGTGTGGCAAGAACGTTGCATTCTGTATAGCGTGCGAACTCCGCTCCCCAACTGGCTCTTACCCCTGCCTGTGCCGCCTGATGAAAGATCCAGTCAACCCCATTAAGCAGAGGAAGTAGTGGTAAATGTGTTAGATTGCCTTCAACGAATGTAAAGGTTTTCCAGGAACGAGGGCCTTCAAGATTTTTCTCCTTGATTGAACGATCATAATAATCTATAAATGCATCAATACCACAGACCTCATGTCCATCCTCAAGCAAGCGCTCTGCCAGGTGGGAACCAACAAAGCCTGCGGCACCTGTTACAATACAGCGCATAATGTTCTCCTTCATAGCGGACATAACGAACATAACGAATATGGTTTGCTTATGCGGCTGAGCCCAATACCTCAGCGGTAAATTCTTTTTGTACGTGCATACTTTTTTCTACAAACACTCGCCAACTATAGTGTTCTTCTGCAAACAGTCGTCCATTTTCCCCTAGAGCTTTAGCTTTTTCAGGTGCTTGCAAAAGGGCGATGGCTCCCTCTGCCAGTCCTTCGGGTGTTGCTGCTACCAATTGTGCACTCTCTGGTGAGAGTACTTGTGTCTGAGAGAAGATCGCAGTAGCAAGGATCGGCTTGCCTGAACGCATATAGGTATAGAGCTTGAGTGGTGTATTGGTCCCTTTACTGCGTGGGCTGAGTAGAATATCCGCCAGTGCCATATAGGCGGGCATTTCAGCGAGTTGCCGCTGTCCCGTAAAGCGCACCATCGCAGCGACCCCCAATCTTTCTGCCATCGCGCTGTAGCGGCGTACCTGTTCTGATTGTCCTCCTACCAGTACATAGCGTGCTGTTGGATAGTGTCTTTGTACCAGAGGGATACTCTGTAGCAACAGGTCAATTCCCTGGTAGCTTTCCAGGGTTCCTGTATAGAGCAGGACCGGTCCTTCTGCCAGTTGTAGTTGGTCGCGGAGTTGCGCAACCTGGGTCTCTGGAGGAGGGGGTAGGCTCTCATCAACGGCTGAATTTTCGATCAGGTGAATGGGAGTTTTACTCGTCATGCGCCTGGCTGTTGTCTCGATGTCAGGACAGATAGCGATAACTCCATGTGCCTGGCGTACGATAAGCTTCTGGACTGTTTCAACCATGCTAATAAGCATACGGTTCTGCGTAAACTCCGAGCTCACAATCTGTTGAGAGAGGTCGGAATGCATATAGTAAAGATGCTTGCGACCAAAGAGCGCCGCAAGCATAACCCCCATCAATCCAGCCTCTTCATGCGTATGTAAGCAGTCGTAGTTTGCTCGACAGAGTTGCCAGAGGGCCAGGAAAAAGACGAGGATATCCAACGGAATCTTGGCGAACGAGGGACCGACTTTGACTTGCTGTATTCCGGGAAGTGCCGGAATACGAAAGATTCTCAGTCCGGGTAGGTTCACTTCTTTCCCTAGATGATAGGTCACCAGATCGACTTCATGACCCATACTGAGCAATACCTTAATGTGATGATAGATAGCGAATGGGGCACCGCGCTCTTCTAGAAATGGTTGTGGCGCGATCATTAATATCTTCACTGTATTTCCTCTTTCTCTTTTTATCTCCATCCATGCCCAGCATCATAGACAAGGGACTATGGCGTTGGGCATGGAGGAGCTATAAGTGTAGCCATAAAGCAGCCGCGGAGGGGACATATACATATATAGGAGGTGATAGCTCTGCCCCCACAGGGCTATCACCTTGGGCGATAGGATCGGTATTGTTATGTATGACCTTTAGTGGGTATAAGTAGTTTCGCGGGGTTGTGCTGTTGACGCTGTTGGCCCTGTGGTCTGTGTTGGGGATAGCCCAGGTCTATCTTGTTCGGGAAGTACTTGCTTGAGTGTATAGATGTGTTTGTCCTGCGCTTCGTAGTAGGTTCTGGAGAGCATTTCAGCGATGAGCCCTAACATAATGCTGAGTAGGCCGACACCTGCGAAGAGGGAGGTTTCGGGCAACAATGAGGTGCGCTGCCTCTCTCTTCGCTCTGGTATAATGTGGCGACCGATATCGATAGCCGCTGTGGCTATACTCAGACCAATAGCTGCGATGCCAACGGAGCCAAAAGCATAGAGCGGCTTGGTCGTATAGCTACCCAGAAACTTGAGTGTCGTAAGATCGTAGAGTACACGTATCACGCGAGAGATGCCATATTTAGATTTGCCGAACTGGCGCGCATGGTGTTGGACCGGCAGTTCAGTAATTGCTGCACCGGCCAGCGCAGCGTAGGCCGGAATGAAACGGTGCATCTCCCCATACAGCCGAATATGACGAAAGACCTCATAACGATATGCCTTAAGCGTACAGCCATAGTCATGGAGATGAACACCAGTAACCTTTGAGATAAGTTGATTGGCAATCCTTGAGGGAAATTTGCGGCTCCACTGCGCATCCTGCCGATCTTTGCGCCAGCCACTGACAACATCGTAGCCTTCATCGATCTTTGCAAGTAGGCGTGGAATATCGACTGGATCGTTTTGGAGATCGCCATCCATAAAGATCAGTATCTCACCCTGGCTTTGTGCTACTCCGGCCGCCATTGCCGCCGTCTGCCCAAAGTTACGGCGGAATTGGACAACACGTACATGTGTATCTTTGTCTAGCAGGCGGCATAATTGCGCAAACGAGTTATCTGTACTGCCATCATCGATATAAATGATTTCATAAGAGAAACTCTGTTGTGTCAATACTGTGTGCAGGCGCTCGTGAAGCAGTGGTATATTCTCTTCTTCATTATGGATGGGCACAATGACAGACAGGTAATGTGACCGTATTTCCTCTGGACTTTTCACAGGTAGCTCCTTCATATGCTCTACTAAGGTCTTAATCCGAAAACCCGTGCTCCTGGTGTTGCTAGCGTTATGAGTTCAGGTCTTCAGATAAGCAGTAAGAAAGCTATGAATATTATTCGATATTGATATATTCTTGTATTTGATACAATCGTCAGATTGAGCGATCGTCTTTAGGTACCAGGAAGGAGCCAGGCCATCTATGCCTCTCAACAGGTGCTATGAGGCATTCCCGTTGATATTTAATTCTGGTTTGCCGAAGTAGATCTGATTATTGTTATAGCTAGTAACCTGGACCAGGATACGATTATTTGGTCCAGCATAGCTATCTAGATTGTCGGTTGTGAATGCGCTATGTTGATCAAGCTGCATATTCTCCCACTTGTTTGTCTGCCAGTTGAAGATGCGTTCTTGCATGGAACTGCTATGGGCGGTAGAGCCGTTGCCCTGGCCATTCGGGTTGTTGATCAGATCGGGAACACTGATCGTGACATTGCTAATATAGGCATGTGGCGTAGCGGGCATGTTTAAGGAGAACGTAACGTTCCCTGAAGAGAGCGAATAAGCTCCGGGCAGAACTTCAGAGGCATCAAAACTGTTGATATTGACGACCTCACCGGTCACAAAATCATGAGGAAGATCGAGTATACCCGTATAGGTAAGGTTGAGTGGCATCTGGATAAAGTTCAGATGGAGTCCCTGTGGATCGACATTATTGACGGTCGTTGACGTGTTATTGTCTGTAATGCGCTGACTGGCCCAGCCGATAAGAGTAGCTTGCGTTCCATCGAGTAGAAGTGGATCGGTGCTGTTCTTATAGTTAGGATCGGGGATCTGCCCTCCGGTGACATAGATAATCCCCTTGTTGGTGATCGCATGTGTCTGGCAGGGACCTCCGCAGGGAGTATACGAGTAACCGACACCGCTCAAAGCTGAAAGCATAGCCATATGCAGGTCAAAATCGTCAGGTGGTTGCTGTTTGTTTTTATATGGAAAGTATTGGGCAGGCAGGTTAGCGGCTTTCTCGATCTGATCCGCCAGTGACAACTCAGGTGCAGTTGTTGTATTTTTGAGCTGAGTATCGATCTTCTTTGTCTCTTTAGGCGCGAGATGCCCAAGGGAGATAAAGTTGTGTGGGAACAGGATATAGACGTCATTCAAGCTAGTTAGTAGTTTGTTCGTAATGGTACCAATGACGCGGTCATTGCGTAACGAGAGATTGTTTGTGATCTGTCCTTGTAGGTGTTGATCTTGCTCTGTGATGACCGGGTTCATTGTCCAGAGGTCAGGGTTACTTATCGTCAGGTTGGTCCCGTCAGGTGCAGAGGTAACCGTCGTTGGCGTATCGTTATGTGATTGTTGTGGAATAGCCGAGTTGCTATCGAGATACGGTTGAGCGATCGGCTCTGCAAGATTATTGCCAGGTATCTGCAGATTTACATCGCCTGCGCGAGGTGCGAGTACACCCATATAGGTGGTGGTATGAGCAGTAGTTCCATCCTGTCCAATCTGTGTAATAGAGATGCTATTATCTGTGACGGCACCATTGCGCTCATAGGTAGCCAGACTATAGGCGAGCAGTGAGCTGATGACCAGTATGCAGACGACAATCTGACCATTGTAGCGTCGCCAGTAAGGTCGTTTATGAAGCAGGAGTGCTCGTAATGGTCCCAGTAAGAGAAGATAGCCGATGAGCAGCAGGATAATTGCCAGGGTCCCCTGCGGCATAGAAGGAGTCAGAAAGTTGACCAGTCCACCGCGAGCCAGAATTTCTCCAGGTCCTGCATCATAGCTCTGTGCACTGGTTGAGATTAGTAGAGCATTGCCCATCGCGCTCTCCAGTACAGTTTGCCAGAAGAGTGGAGCAGAGGTCCATGTGCTGAGTGGAGCAGAGGCCGGGTCAAGTGCCAGATAATCAATCGTGCCACTTCCCTGATGTGCCTGTACAATCAATGGGATAGTGTCCCCACTCGTAGCGAGCAATGTCGTCACACTTGAAAATGCCGCCGAATCCTGTATGCTAGCGGTGTTGATAATGGGTGAAGTCGTAAGTTTGTCGACATCAATTGGGGTAGTGAGTTTTGGACTTCCATCGACAGTATTCGTGAGCGGGTTCCCATTAAACGTGAGGAGGTGCGTGTGCGCTGGTAGTACATCGAAGCCATGAATGTTGATCGGACGTAAATCAGCAGGGAGCGGTCCCAGGGTCTTTACCCAGTTGGAGCCTCCCACAATGACGAGTGCTCCTCCTCGATTGACCCAGATACGCAATGCTGTCATTTGTTGTGCGCTGAGCGTCCGCGTTGAAAAATCATCCAGTACAAGAGCGTCAAAGTTTTCCAGTACCGCCTCCGATGAAGGCATTGTGGTTGCTGTAAGCTTTGAGACCATCGTATTATCGGTCTGTCCAGGCAAATTCATCTTCAAAAGTTGTGCCTGGGTCAGCGAATTATCGGAGAGTACCCCGATCAATATATATCCGGGCTGAATCTCCGCTCCTGGCTTGCTTGCTTGCGTAACTACTGCTTTACCATGTGTATCTATCAATGTTGCCTGGAAGCCGCGCGTAATCAAGCTACCTGTATTATGAGGAGCATAAATAGTAAATTGTCGCTGCTGTCCTTTATCCAGGGTAATAGCTTGCATGAATTGCCAGGGTGAGACCGTATCAACATTGCTTGCTTGATAGCTACTAGAATACGATTGGACCGCAAGCTTCCCTGTGAACATTTCACCCGGGTTGGTTAAGGTCACTCGCACAGGAGTCCAATAGCCTACTCTATACACGTCATCAAAGCCAGCGTCGATATTTATAGTAGGATAGAGTGTTTTAGCCTTGACGCTAGTATGTGTGCCTGTACTCGTTGCATAGTGCACCATGAATACCGAGACCAGAGCGATGACACAAAATAGCCCGCATCCAACGAATAGTAGACGGGTGATTGATGACCGAGGCCAGCCATGATGGCTAGTACGCATTCTTCAATGGCCCTTTCCTGCTGGTATAAGCTAGCGCTACACATGATGATAGAAAGCGCAGCAATTTGAGTCAGCATGCTATAAGATTGAATACGTATTACAATAGTAAGTTTTTAGATCGCTTTTGTCTAGTGCTTGCAAGAGGTGTTACGGGCATAAAAAGGAGCTGCGACTGCGTGTTATGGCGGTAACTCGCTATTTTCTGTAGCTGAGGCTTTTTGCTTATCACTATGCTCTTTTTGCTTGCTACTCTTTCTCGTTAGTGTTGGGAAGCAGCCCTAGACGATATTTGAGGTCATACTTGAGAATAAATTCAAGCTCATCCTCGTCCATCCCATAGTGTTGTGCCAGTGTCCGATCAATGGCATCAATGATAGCTTTTGACTTGCGTGCGTAGATTGTATAGCTCCCAGTACTGCCTCGTTTTAGATGTTTGCCGTAGCGCTGAAAATCCTCCATAAGTTGCTGACTATACGTGCGTAACTGCTGTATGCACTCAGGATCATCTGGATAAGAGAAGTGAAAGCCGAAGAGCATATAATCTTTCAGGTTAAAGCTGTCGAACGTGACGGTATAGTACCACCAGAAGAGTGAACTATTGAAAAGAGCGACAAATACATCACGGTCGTAGCCTGTACGAAAGTAGCATTGTTTATTAGATGTGGTGTGATAGGGCCAGGGGAAGTTGATAAAGATTTTCCAGTAGAGGCCACCCGCTGAACGGTAGTACATCGTATTGTCTCGTACTTCTTGATCAGGACGTCGTGTAAGGTACGTGCCGACGACCTCTTGCGCGAGCACTTTCGTAAGAATGCTATTTTCACAGGGATCGCCAAACTTTGGATAGTAGTGTGTATTCGCAGGATCGAGCGGAGCTGTTACTTTGCTGTAGTTTAGAAGTTTGAACAGGTGCGGGCGCTGCTCGCTGCTCCATTTGAGCAGGTGTGTGCTAAAACGTTGCTCCCGACCTTCAATCTTGCCCAGGAAGACGGCTGTTGGAATGCTGGCGGTCTTTCCTCCAGAAAAGAGCATGGAGGGGCGGAAGTGATAGAACGAGATCCAACTGACGGGAAACCAGTGCCGAAAAGCAGTGAGAAATGTATGCATATTTTTGGTGGCGAAGGCTGCGAGTGGTAGGATCATACCACTACGTCCGTAGGGTGCGAGGAGCTGTCTACTGCGCTCAACGACGCACGTGTAGAGGTTTGCGCAGCGGTAGGTCGTAAAGTGCTGCAACGAATAGATCCAGCTCTGGTGTGTGTGTTCAACATAGGGTGGGTTGCCGATAATGACGCTAAAGCCTCCTTGTGCGAATACCTTTGGGAAAGCCGTATGCCAGTCGAACAGCTCTTCGTTGGCTAGTACTTCTGTTTTTGTCGCTTTCGTCGCTGTGGACGTTGGGATAAACAGCAGTGGAAGAAGGGCATTCCCGGTCTGGATCGTTTGCTCAAGTTCCGGCAGCGTCTCTAGTGCACCGATCTCTTGTACCTGAGCGATCAACTTGAGTAGGAGGCGCAACTGACAGATCTCTATTGCCTCTTGCATGATATCAACGCCATAAAGATTGTTGGTAAGGATTGTCTTGAGGCTATGATAGCGCTGATTGATGCGTCTGGCATTGATCTGTGTAGCCGTGGACGCTACTCCTTCCTCCGGTACCGTGCATGTCTGTGCATTACAAGAGAGATAGTATTGCCGAGCAAGGCAGGTCTCATACAGAGGGAGAAGTATATTGAGTGCTGCTAGCAGGAATGCACCTGTGCCGCAGGTCGGATCGAGAATAGTCAGGTGTGTAAGCTGTTCATAGCAGCACTGAAGCGTTGTTTGTTCGGTGAGACTGGTGAGCAGGTCGCATGTAAGATGACAAAGATTCAGGTTCTCAGTGATCAGATCGTCAATGGAGTGAATACTGCCCGCACGTAATGCTGCATAGAGTTTCTGATAGCGCTGTTGACGCTGAGCATAATCATACATAGTCTCCCCTGGCAAGTACTCCTGCGTGCGTACGGATGCTTGAATATAACGTTCTGGCTGATCCTGGAGTAATTGCCAGCAAGCGCTGTTAGACATGAAGAGTTCTGGACACTGTCGGTTGAGCATCTCTAGATAAAAAGGGAGAATGGTATTGCTGACAATGTAGTCAGTGACGTCTTCCCGCGTATAGTATGCACCCATCTGTTGCTGGTTGGCTGATTGTTCAAAGATATACCCAAGAATATCGGGTGTTAAGACTCCATCGATCCTGCCAGGTGGCTTTTCAAGGTACCACGTATAGCAATCGAAGAAGGCGAACAGGCGACTGAATGCACTATTGGGTATAGCGAGTTGTGGGTAACGAGCCTCGATAGCATGCTGTGTAAAAATCTTCTTACTCAGCATAAGGATTGGATGCATCGAGTCCTGAATGAGAGTTGTCGAGGTTGTCTGTAGTACCTGTCTATAAAACAACGTAGGGTCATCGTATTGTTGGGATTGGTATAAGTGGTGTGTGAGATAGTCGGGATCGTTGTCTAACAGTCGTTGATGCTGCATAAAATAGAGCACCATTAAGCGGTTCAGCAGCAATGTTGTAAGTTGCTCTTGTTCAGCAGGCGTCATGAATGGCTCTGCGAATTGAAGGTGTTGCTGAAGTGTGCTGTGCTCTGTTTTGAAGCGTTCATAGAAGCGCTTGAATGTCAGTTCAACCTGATGGCTGTTCGCCTGTTGCTTCGCAGACATAATAGAACATCCTACACTCTAACAATATGACTTTATGCATATAATATATGCTTTCTATGCAATTTGTAAAGTAGCAATTCTAGGGAGTAATTTAGAGGCTATTACTTCGATTTTTTGCTATGCGATGTTTAAGATCATAATTGACAATAAAATTCTCCTCAGTGGTAGAAAGACCGTAGAGGTTAGCCAGCAAGTGATCAATCTCATCAAGAATGGGTTTAGAGTAGCGCATATGGTACTCAGCTAGCTCGATATGGTGCCCCAGACCAGGTGGTGTCGTATGTGTATTGCGTGTGCTGATATGGACGTTACGGGCTATATCATCTTCTAGCCGCAGCGCGAGTGCAGAGATCTGCGGTGATGAGACTAGCTCGGGAGCCAGAGGAAAGTTTTGTACAAGTGCATGTGAGAGGTGGAAGCCGTCAGAGTAGGTAGCGAACCAGAGATAGAAGAGTGAACTGTTCAGAAGTGCCATAATGGCATGGGCATGCTGCTCCTGAGCAAAATAGAGGAAACGACCATGAGCTGGACGTGTCACCATACCATTTTTCTTATAGAAAGGTATATGACAGACTGCCTTGGTCCAGTAGTTCGTAGCTTCTTGATAATAGATGAAAAATGGACCTGGTTCTCTGTGCAATAGATCAGCGATCCTTGCGTCTCCAGTGCACTGCTGAAGTTTATTGAGCAGTCTTTCCTGGAGTGGTGAGGCGAGTTTAGGGAAGATAACTTGTGCCGTACGGCTGGTAGGTTGAGCATTCAGACGTGTTACCGGTGTATAGGACAAGAGTTGGAGTAAGTGTGGGCGTTCATCTGCGTACCAGCGATGAATACGTGTAACAAAGAGCTGATGCTGATCTGATGGTTGCTGACGGGCTGAGCGTGCGATCAAAATCGAGAGACGCTGGAAGGCATCTTCAAAGAGACGGCAGGGGAATATCTCGAAGTTAGCCAGCCAGAGAGCATCTGTGGTATGGAGCAATCGTGTACGTACTCCCTGGAAGCGTGCGCTCCCGCAGAGACTAATCGGAACAATCAGTCCCAGATAGCTTTGCTCTGGATGACAGAGTTCCAGTGAGCGTTCAATGATTGCTGCATAGATATTGCCACAACTCTTCTCTTCATACCCATTGATCACATAGGTATCTTTGACCTTGTTGTACTCAAGGTAAGGCGGGTTTCCAAGGATAATAGCAAAGCCACCATGTGCATACACCTCGGGAAAGGCAGTATTCCACTGAAAATTTTGTGCTTGTGCCTGTGAGCCAGTATCCAGGGCGTCAGTGGAGTGCTGTGTTAACGCGTTGCCAACATGAATATGGAGAGGGATTGTAGTAAACGCAGGCACGTCTGCTATCTGCTGTATCTCACCGAGCAGCATGAGATACAGCCGTAAGGTACAGAGCTCAACAGCTTCTGTTTGGAGATCAACTCCGTAGAGATTCTGACTGAGAATGAGCTGGAGGATAAAATATGCTTGTGAAGGAGCTTGCTCAATGCGTTGCTGTAAGCGTCGGTAGTGTTGGCTCCATACCTGTGTAGCGTGCTCTTGCGCTGCTCGCTGGAAAGTGGTGTTCTCAAAGAGACGCTGAAAGCAGAGTGTATAAAGGGGTTGTAGTACGGTGATACTCGCGCAGAGAAAGGCTCCCGAGCCGCAGGTCGGATCAAGAATACTTAGCTGCTCCAGGTGTGTTGCGATGCTTATGAGGAGAGCTGGATCTTCGCAGGTTGCTAACATGTCAAGTGTGAAGCGTTGAAGATCGAGATTCTCGGTAGTCAGAGCGGAGAGGTTATTGAATGCCCCTGCCTGCATCTGCGTAATACGTTGCTGATAGCGTATACGCCGCAACTGATATTCGCGTTTATCCTCTTTGGGGAGCAGGTCCACAGTACACAGTGCTGGTGGAAGATAACGTTCTGGTCTTCTTTGTAGTAGTTGCCAGACTGGAGCAGTGGCGACAAATGCAGTGGGATGATCTCTAGCTACGCGGGTAAGTAGTCCTGGAATGATCGTTTGGCCTGCAATGTAGAGTGCAATATCGGTGTGTGTGTAGTACGTTCCAGTCTTTTTCTGATCGCTATGCTGCTCATAGATGTAGGCCAGAGCATGAGTTGTGAGTTGTTTTGTATGGAGTAGCTGCTCTTGCACTGGCTTGCTCATCTGCCAGTTGTAGGTATCTAGAAAAGCGAACAGACGGACAAAGGCGTGATCAGGGATCTGAGGGAGTTGTGGTCCTGTTTCCTCGGGATGAAGGCGAAAGAGCGGATGAATAAGATGAGGAATGTAGCCAAAATGTTCGTGTGTATGTACGTCTGGCAGCTGTCCTGTATATAATAAAGTACAGAGAGGAAGCAACCATTGATGATAAAAGCTACAAGCATTCTGAGTGGAAGCTTTTGCTTGAAGATTGAGATGGTGAGAGAGGTAGCCGTGGTCATGATCAAGGAGCCCTTGCGACTGTAAGAAGTAAAGTACCAGAATGCGCTGGAGAAGGAGTGCTCCGTACTCTTGAGTTTTTGCACTCTGGGATAGAGGAGTCAGATGTTGTAAAAACGCAGCGCGTTCAGCTTTAAAGTAATGATAGAATTGCTTGCTCCATCTTTCTACCTGAGAACTTGAAAAAGCTGTTGGAGAAGATTCAATCAAATATGTACTCCTTTAGCGAGCATTCTTGTATATGCTTTTATTGTAGCAAGAATGTCAAGTTGCGTGGGGGATCATCCCTTCTCCTTATCTACTTCCTCTTGTCAGACTGATCAAATAATGGTAACCTTGACCTAACAATTTAGGCATTTCAGTTTATTGAATTTATTCTGTATGCTTGCTTATTCTCTATTTGCTTACTACTGATCCGAAAACTTGAGTGCTTTGCACTCAGCACACCCAGGTTCACGGATAAGCAGTAATCGGATCCGCTTTGAGAAGCCCGCAATTAATAATTTTCTGCAAGAAGGAGAAGAAATCTCGTGACGCAAACGATGAAGAACTCAAATGTGCCTCCATCACGGTCTGGCCGACCTGGTCAGCGTCAGCAAGAACGCAAAATGCGTGAAGCACGGCGAAGACGCCGTTTCCGTATTATTGCTAGCTCCATATTGGCAGCAGTGATTATCATTGGCGCAATAGCCCTTTTAATTGTAGACGCTCGCCATAACGACGCTGTTACCGCTCAAATGGATGCCCAGGCGACAGCTTCAGCCGCAGCTGCGCTGAAGAAGGCGAATGCAGACGCAACTGCAACCCCTGTCGCTGCAACCGCAACGGCGACCTCCGTTAATGCACAGGGTGCAGCAATGGTCAGTGCTTTACAAAAAGAGTATCCCAAAGGGCCAGCAACGCCACCGCCGCTCACTCAGCCAGTGCAGAATGGTAGCAATGGTCTGAAGTATATCGTTGTTAAAGCGGGCACAGGCCCTACTATCAATGCTGGCGATACGGTTGCCGTGGAGTATACCGGTTGGATACAGGCAAGTGGTAAGAAATTTGATAGTAGCTTTGATAACGGTGCTCAACCAATCGCTGCAACTCTCACGCAGGGACAGATGATCCAGGGTTGGGTTGTCGGCGTTGTTGGCATGAAAATAGGCGAGACGCGTCGTCTGATTATTCCGCCAGCTCTGGGCTACGGTACGCAAGCCGTAAAGGATAATTCTGGAAAAGTTATTATCCCAGCGAACTCGACACTGATCTTTGACGTGACCCCCGTTGGTTATGCCCAGCCACAGTCGAGCACCGGTAGCACCGGATCATAGGTCTGACATCCGCGCTTTTGTCAAGAATACATAAAGAGCTCATTTGACACATGAAGGAGAGAAAACAGGCGCAATTAAAGAGAGAAGAGTTGCGTCTGCCTCTTTTTTTATCCTTTTCTTCACTAAAATCAAGCCACAATCGATTCTTGTCTATCCTCCTCCATCCATAGTAATGGATTGCCTCGCTCAGGCTATTTTATCGACGTTTGAAGCTTGACATTTACCAGGTTAGTACGTATACTGCAACAAGTTTTAAAATCTTCCTATCGCTTTACAAAAGAGAAGAGAGGTTAGCTCTTTCCATGATGGTTCTACTATTCATAAATAAGAATGTAACGAACATGCAGCTATACAGTTATGGTTCATTGGCAAAAATGGCTGCCTCATGCTCCTGGTATGTTTGTTGCCTCTCATTTTTATCTCTTTATTTCTCATCTTTTTATGGATGAGTTTTTTTTTGCCAAATTGGTCTGTATTGCATTGATTCACTAGTCTGGAGAGAGGGGATATATGGGAGTAGCACGTTTAGATCAGCGGCCTGATAAGCAGAAAAATCGATTTATGCACAGATATTTTCCGCAATGGAAGCTGAAGACATCCGGGATTATTGCGCCGGATGAGCGTTTGCCCGTAGGACCTACGATCATGGTTGGCCTGCAGCACGTGTTAGCTATGTTTGGATCGACCGTTTTTGCCCCACTGGCCATGGGCTTTGACCCGAACACAGCTATCTTCTTTTCTGGTATCGGCACTCTTATTTTTTTCTTGATTGTAGGTGGTCGTGTACCGAGCTATCTAGGTTCGAGCTTTGCCTTTATCGGTGTCATTATTGCTGCCACCGGTTATCAACCGGGAACCGGACTGAACGCTCATATTTCAATTGCACTTGGTGGTGTTGTCGCAGTTGGATTGATATACATGGCGGTTGCGTTGATCGTCATGCTGGTAGGTTCGCGCTGGGTTGAAGTGATTATGCCGCCAGTTGTTACCGGTTCGGTCGTAGCGACAATAGGGTTGAACCTGGCAAGTTCTACTATTGGGAATATATCCAGGCATGCATTTGATGCCTGGATGGCGAGTGTGACGGTGCTGGCTGTAGCTCTTATAGCAGTCTATGCGCCTGGTTCGATACGTCGGCTCTCGATTCTTGTGGGTGGAGTAATTGCATACCTGATCACTTTGGTTTTAGGATTAATCGGAGTCGGTCCACGCCTTGACTTCTCAAGCGTGGCAAAAGCGGCCTGGATCGGGCTACCGCATTTTCAGACTCCACAATTTTCCGGGAATGCGATCAGCTTAATCGCTCCTGTGGTAATCATCTTGATTGCTGAAAATATCGGCCACGTGCGAGCAGTCTCGGCGATGACACATCGTAACCTCGATAAGTATCTTGGACGTGCCTTTATGGGTGATGCGGTCGCTACAACGATTGCTGGTTTTGGTGGTAGTGTTGGTGTTACAACGTATGCTGAGAATATTGGCGTAATGGCTGTAACGCGGATCTATTCGACGCTGATCTTTATTGTTGCCTCGGTAGCTGCTATCCTGTTGGGCTTCTGTCCCAAGTTTGGTGCGATCATCAGCACAATACCGGAGGGTGTCTTTGGTGGTCTCTCGATTGTACTCTTTGGTCTGATCGCCATCTCTGGTGCACGCATATGGGTTGAGAACAGGGTTGACTTCTCGAAGAGCCGTAATCTGATAACAGCGGGTGTGTCATTGATCCTGGGTTCGGGCATGGTTGGTGGACTTGCTGTTAAGTTTGGGAACGTGACCTTTGACGGTATCGGTGTCGCAACTTTTACGGCGATCGTACTCTATCAGATCTTACGCGAAGGTGAGTCGGTGCCTGAAGAGAGTGCAGTAGCTGATGCCGCAGTCTCACCTACGGCTCCCTCTGATCTCTCTCATTCGTCTTTGCATGAGAGCTAATGCTAGTAGCAAAGCCAGTAAGGGAGAGTGATACATACTGGAGGGGATGATCAGATGCAGGTTCGTAACGTGTATGATCAGGATGGTTTCCCTGTCTTCCCAAAAATTCGTTGCGCGCTACACTTGACAAAGGTCGAATGCATCGAGTATACTCTTCATAATTTGAATGTTCCCAACAAACAAAACTAAGCGAGGTCATGGAATCTTCATGGGAAAAAATGTGTGGCGAAAATTAGTTGCAACGATTACAAAAAAATATTCATTACCCGTTGCGCTGTATAAGGATTTTCGTTCCATTCATTTTCAAGAAGATCCGGGTTCCGTTTCTAGAGAAATTGCTTTTTCCTCATCCTCTTTTTTTTAAAGAGGATGAGGATTTTTTTTAACATGCAGGTTCTTCTTCAGTATGCTTATTGATACTTCGTTGAAACGTGCAGTGACAGTTTTTTAAACAAATGGATTTATCAAGGCATATCTCTCAATGGTGAAGAAGAAAAGGATGACCTGTCAAGATGTTGACTTTATTTAACTATCGAGGAGGCATTATGGTCCAGGTTCCAGTTCGTGTGCAGTCAGCTATCGAGATGATCCAGCAAAATTTTACTGGGAAAGACATTGTCTCGTTCGATCAGTTTACAACAGAAGATTTGGCGATCTTGTTTGATGTAACCCAGCGCATGAAATATATTGCGGAGCGCAAAATGCCGTCGCGATTGCTGGATGGTTTGCTGGTCTCCTTACTCTTCTTTGAGCCCTCTAGTCGCACCTTTAGCTCTTTCGCTGCAGCGGTTAAGCGTCTGGGTGGGCAGACTATTGAGATGCAGAATCCTGAACAAGCATCCTCGCTCAGTAAAGGTGAGTCATTTGCAGACACTATTCGCACGTTGGAGGCCTATAGTGATGCGCTTGTAATGCGTCACCGTATCCCAGGTGCGGCGCGTGAGGCCGCGTTAGTGGCTGAGTCTATGCCAATCATCAATGCCGGTGATGGGAATAATGAGCATCCGACACAGACGCTGCTGGATATGTACACACTCTACGATCGCTTTGGGCGTCTGGATAACCTGGTTGGTATGCTCGCTGGCGATGCTCTCAACAGTCGCACTATCCACTCCCTGATCAAAGGTCTCTCGCTGTACAAGAACAATACCATTTATGTGCTCTCACCTGAGTGCCTGCGCCTGACGCGCGATGATGTCGTGAACTTCTCGGATCGCGGTATACGTTTGATCGAGATCCAGCGTGCGGAAGATATTCCTACCCATTGCGACTTCTGGTATTGGACACGTGTCCAGCGTGAGCGCTTTGGCTCACCCGCAGAGTACCAGAAAGCACAGCAGGAGATTGTGGTCGCGACCCCGCAACTTCTGAATACATACGCGAAGAAAGACATGATCTTGATGGATCCCTTGCCACGCGTTGACTCGGTCGATCCAGCCGTAGATGCTGACGAGCGAGCGGTCTATCTGCGTTCACAGATTCGTAACGGTCTCTATACACGCATGGCTCTTCTGGCCCTGGTCTTTGGTCGTGCAGCATAAGATGTCAGACTCAAACTAGAAGGATATAGCGAGTCTGTAGCCGTATTGTTAGAATGGTTTGCAAGCCGCTCCCGGTAAAGCAGTATTGCAGTGCATGTGGAGCGGACTTTCTTGGCAATTTTTAAGCAGAGTATATAAAAAAGCATATTTGGAGCAAAGCACAGATGAATTATGAGAATGTACCGAGCTATCCGTCGCAGCATGAGTTGGCGACTCAAAAGGCGAGTGCCGCTACACTCGTAGCTGAGCGTGTAGAGCGTTCAACCCATGCGACGCTGATCCTGGCGGATGGCACACGTTTTGAGGGTCGTTCATTCGGCTATGAGAGTGCGACGGCGGGTGAGGTCGTCTTTTGTACGGGCATGGTTGGCTATCCCGAGGCGCTAACTGATGCCTCTTTTGCGGGCCAGATCCTGACGATGACATTTCCGTTGATGGGTAATTATGGAGTGCCGAAGCAGGCTCTATGGGAGGATGATCATATCCATGTTGCTGCTTTGATCGTCTCTGAATATGTTGAAACACCATCGCATGCCCAGAGCGTGATGAACCTTGGGACATGGTTGCAGCGTGAGCATATCCCTGCCCTTGAAATTAAGGATACACGCCTGCTAACTCAGCACATTCGCAATCATGGTGCGATGTTAGGCAAGATCGTGTTTGAGCAGGACCTTCCTTTCTACGATCCTAACACCGAGAATCTGGTGGCACGGGTCTCGACTCCGGTGGTGCAGTCTGCTGGTACAGGTGAGATGAGGATCGTCCTGATTGATTGTGGTGCGAAGCGTAATATCGTGCGCAGTCTGGTGAGCAGAGGCGTACGCGTGATCACTGTCCCCTGGGATTATGATCTCTTCTCGCCTACCTGTCCCTTTGAATTTGATGGTATCCTGGTTTCGAATGGACCCGGTAATCCCAAGATGGCACAAAAGACCATCCAGACGTTGCGGACGGCGCTGGAGCGCAAGATACCGACGCTGGGGATCTGTCTTGGACATCAACTCCTCTCACTTGCGGCAGGTGGCGATACCTACAAGCTGAAGTTTGGGCATCGCAGCCAGAATCAGCCTTGTGTGCAGGTTGGCACACAACGTTGTTATATCACGACGCAGAATCACGGTTTTGCGGTCGGGACGATACCGACCGACTTTGAACCATGGTTTATCAATGCGAATGATGGTAGTAACGAAGGCATACGCCATCGGGAGCTACCAATCTTCTCGGTCCAGTTCCATCCTGAGGCGGCACCAGGACCAGAAGATACCGATTGGGTTTTTGACTACTTCCTGGAAAAGGTAAAGAACGTGAAGGACGTGAAGGGTATACGTGGTTAATATGATGAATCAGCCGAATAAAGTGTTGGTGTTGGGAGCGGGTGCTTTAAAGATTGGTCAATCTGGCGAGTTCGATTACTCTGGTTCACAGGCACTCAAGGCTCTGAAAGAAGAGGGGATCTCAACCGTTCTGGTGAATCCTAATATTGCGACGATCCAGACCTCGCAAGATATGGCCGATAAGGTTTATTTTCTGCCGATAACGCCATTTTTTGTCGAGAAGATCATTGAGCAGGAGCGTCCAGATAGTATTTTGTTAGCCTTTGGGGGCCAGACGGCGCTCAATTGCGGGATAGCGTTGCAGCGTAGCGGTGTTCTAGAGCGTTATAGTGTCCAGGTCCTGGGTACTCCTGTCGCTTCGATTATCCTCACCGAGGATCGGCAGGCGTTCGCGCAACACCTCAGTGGTCTCGATATCCCTACACCTGGAAGTCATACAGCAGAGAATCTTGAGGGCGCGATCCAGATTGCGCAAGAGATCGGCTTCCCTGTCATGATTCGTGCCGGTTTCGCCCTGGGTGGTCAGGGCTCTGGTATCGCCCATACACAGGCTGAACTAGAGCATATCGTGAACGGAGCACTGGCCTTTACTCCACAGGTCTTGATCGAGCAATATCTCCATCACTTTAAAGAGGTTGAATACGAAGTCGTACGCGACTGCTACGACAACTGTATCACCGTCTGTAACATGGAGAATATGGATCCTCTGGGTATCCATACCGGAGAGTCTATTGTCATCGCACCCAGCCAAACGCTGAGTAATAGCGAATATCATATGCTCCGTTCTGCCGCTGTCACCATAGTACGTAGTCTGGGTATCGTCGGTGAATGTAACGTACAGTATGCGCTCGATCCTGTCAGTTCGCAATATTATGTGATCGAAGTAAATGCTCGTCTCTCGCGTAGCTCGGCACTTGCCAGTAAAGCAACCGGCTATCCATTAGCCTACGTAGCCGCTAAACTGGCTTTGGGTTATGGTCTGACTGAACTGACCAACAAAGTCACTGGTGTCACACGCGCCTGCTTTGAGCCCAGTCTGGATTACGTCGTCGTGAAGATTCCGCGCTGGGATTTAGAGAAGTTCAAGGGTGTCGATGAGACGATCGGGACTGGTATGAAATCGGTTGGTGAGGTCATGGGGATTGGTCGTACCTTTGAGGAGGCGTACCAGAAGGCGATCCGCATGCTCGACCTGGACTTTGAGGGCGCGACCTCTGAGAAGGTCTTCTCTTCCTCGCCAGAGCCTACTGAAGATGTGATCCGCAAATACCTTTATACCCCGACACCGAAGCGCATGTTTGCGCTCCCACTGGCCATGCGCAATGGCTACACGGTTGAGCAGATTCATGGCGTGACCGGCATCGATCTCTGGTTTCTGCTGCGTATCCAGCATATTGTCAACAGTGAAGAGATCCTACGTCTGGACACTGACCTCTCGCCCGCGCGGATGCGCAACTTAAAGCAGCAAGGTCTCTCTGACAAGCGCATCGGAGAACTGGTGAACAGGTCTGAATTAGAGGTTCGCACGTTACGTAAACAGCAAGGGATTACGCCTTTTGTCTTCCAGATTGATACTCTCGGCGCTGAGTTTCCTTCTGAGACCAACTATCTCTATACCACATATAATGGTCAACATCATGATATTTTGCCGACTGGTGCCGATGGCGTCGTTGTTCTCGGTTCCGGTCCCTATCGTATCGGATCTTCTGTCGAATTTGACTGGACCTCGGTTAGCGCAGTACAGATGCTTAGAAAGTATCAGAAACGCTCGATTGTTATCAACTGCAACCCCGAGACCGTCTCGACCGATTATGATATGTCCGATCGACTCTACTTTGATGAGTTGACCTTTGAGCGGATCGCGGATATCACTGAATTTGAGGCTCCCATGGGACTTATCGTCTCGGTCGGTGGTCAGACCCCGAACAACAGAGCACGAGCCTTGCAGCAATACGGCTTCCGCCTGCTTGGCACGAATGCCAACGATATCGATCGTGCCGAGGATCGCAATAAGTTCTCGGCTCTGCTGGACACATTAGCTATCCGTCAACCGGAATGGAATAGCTTCAACGAAATAGATGAGCTTACACGCTTCGCTGAGCGTGTCGGCTTTCCCGTGCTGGTTCGCCCTTCTTATGTGCTCTCTGGTAGTGCGATGAATGTTTGCTACAATCAGGAGGAACTGCTGCAGTATGTGCAGGAGGCTGCTGCCGTCTCGCCAGAGCATCCTGTTACTGTCTCCAAGTTCATGCGCAAAGTGAAAGAGATCGAGCTAGATGGCGTGGCGCAACGTGGTGATGTGAAGGCACTGATCATCTCTGAGCATATTGAGAACGCAGGTGTACATTCAGGAGATGCCACGATTGTATTGCCGCCGCAGACACTCAACGCGCAGACACAGTCCCGCATAGAGCAGGTTGGACGCGCCGTCGCTGCAGCTTTAAAGATCACTGGACCCTTCAATATGCAGTTCCTTGCGAAGGATAATGAAGTCTACGTGATCGAGATGAACCTGCGTGCCTCGCGTACTTTTCCATTTATCTCAAAAGTCACCGGCGTCAACTTCATCGAACTCTTTATCGATGCCCTCTTCCAGGATGATATTCCGGCAGTGAGCTTACCAGCGCTACACTTTACCGCTGTCAAGGCACCGCAGTTCTCCTTCTCACGCCTGACCGGGGCTGACCCTGTATTGAGCGTTGAGATGGCTTCAACTGGCGAAGTCGCTTGCTTTGGTGACGATCTAGAAGAGGCGTACCTTAAAGCGATCATTGCTACCGGTGGTAATGTACCACAGAAGGGTATCTTTATCAGTTTGGGGGGTGATGAGAAGAAAGAGCGCTTTGTCGAAAGTGCGCGCCTGCTTGCAACGTTGGGAGTGCCGCTGTTTGCCACTGAGAAGACCAGCGCGTTCCTACGTACACATGGCATCGCGACTACCATGCTCTATAAAATTCATGAGCAGAAGTCGCCGAATGTCCTGACTTACTTCGCAGAGAACAAGATTGATTTAGCAATTAACATTGTCGAGGGTCATATTAAGAAAGAGATTGACGATGACTATGCCATGCGTCGTTATGCTGTTGATCATAATATTCCTCTCTTTACCAAGTTAAAGCAGGCTCGTCTGTTTATACAGGCTATTGTAACAAAGGACCTGAAAACCATTCCTATCAAGTCCTGGGATGCCTACCAGTAGTCATTCTACGAAAGAACAGCGGCTTTGTGAGCGGATTGTACGGCATTTGCCCTCTAAAAATTGTCCCAGAGAGGGAAAATGGAGTAAAATTGCACCGGTTGCTCTGAATAGAGCAGGGTGGCTCTCAGAGCTGTTGTTCTCAGGCATTATTCTGGTAGATTAAACATTGTGGTCGCTATAGAGACTATAGAGACTATAGAGACTATAGAGACCATCGAATACATTCATTATTACAAGGAAGGTCCAGGTATGAACGACCCAAAAGTAATGCAAATGTTTGCTGACGTAGGGGCTATTGTAAGTAACAGCCATTTTGTCTATAGCTCTGGCCGACATAGCTCGGTCTATGTGAATAAAGATGCGCTCTATATGCATCCTCAGGTGATTTCAGAACTCTGTCAACGGATGGCTGCCCCTTATGATGCGGAGCGCATCGATGTAGTAGTTGGACCAGTGATTGGTGGCGTTATTTTATCACAATGGGTTGCGAGCGCACTGACACAACGGCGCAAGGATGGTGAAGTGCTGGCGCTCTTTGCGGAAAAAGGGAGTGATAGTGTTAATAAGCAGTTTGCCTTTAATCGCGGTTTCGACAAGTATATAGCAGACAAAAACGTGTTAGTCGTTGAGGATGTCTTAACGACGGGCGGCTCAGCGCGGCAGGTAATCGAACTGGTTCGTGCTCATGGCGGTAATATTGTTGGCTTGAGTGCACTCTGCAATCGTGGCAATGTACAGCCAAAGGACGTTGATGGCATTGCTATCCATTCTCTGGTCGCACTTTCCTTGCAGACCTATCCTGAGGATGAGTGTCCTTTCTGTGCGCAAGGTGTGTCAGTCAATACATTGCTAGGCAAGGGCCGCGCATTTCTGGCGCGCCAAAAAGTTGCCAGGCAATAATTGGAGAAGATATCCACTAATGATAGATCATTCGCAAGAAGATACTGCTTCGTTTATCTCGCTGCTTGAAAAGCGCTGGCTTGCAAACCACTTTGTCTGCGTGGGTCTGGATCCAGAGTACGCGCGTCTCCCAGCTGTACTCAAAGAAGGCCATTCTATCGAGGAAGCATTCTACATCTTTGGTCGCGAGATCATTGCTGCGACACACGAACTGGTTTGTGCCTACAAACCCAATAGCGCATTCTATGAAGCACAGGGTGATGCTGGAATGCGTGCGCTTGCTCGTATCATCGCCTACTGCAAAAAGCACTATCCCACTATTCCTGTGATCCTGGATGCCAAGCGTGCGGATATTGGCAATACCAATCAGGGTTATGTCAGCGCCGCCTTTGAGCATCTACAAGCGGATGCGATCACCGTTCATCCCTATCTGGGTAGAGAGGCACTCGCTCCATTCTTACAGCGCCGTGATAAAGGGATTATTGTTCTGGTCAAGACCTCCAATCCTGGTTCTGGTGAACTGCAAGATCTGCCAGTTGGTCCTGCTGGTGAACCTCTCTACCTCGTTGTCGCGCGGAATGTAGCACAAAAGTGGAACAGCAATGGCAACTGCGCTCTGGTAGTTGGTGCTACGTATCCCTCGGATATAGCGCGTGTACGCGCTGTTGTAGATGATCTGCCGCTCTTAATTCCTGGTATTGGTGCGCAAGGTGGCGATCTGGCTGCAACCGTCAGAGCCGCACGTAACAGCCGAGGTTCAGGCATGATCATCAATTCATCACGTGGCATCATCTACGCATCTAACGGAGCAGACTTTGCTGAGGCGGCTGGCAAGGCTACTGCTCAGCTTCGTAGCGATATTATCTTCCATCGCGATAAGTAGTACCTCCACTAAAAGAGATGCCGCTGGAGTGAAACGCTCTACGAACAAGACTCACCTTTGTACAAAGGTGAGTCTTGTTCGTAGAGCGTTAGCAGCATACTACACATGTGTGTGTTTTTTACAAAAAACCTCCAAAGTGGTACAAAATAGCTAATAAATAGGTTTCTGCATTGAGATATCTTAACCGCCCCTTAGTACTATTTACCAATAAGGTGGCACAATACCGGAAGTCTATATAAATCTATGGTAGCATCAGTAACAGGTTAGCTGCACTCATATTGTATCAGCGTATTTCAGTATTCCGCTCTCGAAGCTAAAATGAATGTTATTTTCATAGACATTCACTGAATATGCTGGTTGTGGTTACTTAACCTGAAGGTAGTATGAAGCCAGTTGCTAAAATGATGTGTTTAGTATTAAAGGGACGGTAAAGTATCTATGCTTACACAGACGCGCAAGGATAGAGCATCACAGACAATGTCCTTGTATTCACGCCGAAAGCGACATTTTTCACCATTACCATTGATTAGTCTCTGCATCACGGTACTACTCATTGTGAGCGGTACAGCAGTGTTTGTGCTATCACGTGCGAAGTCGCACGCAGCAGCAGCAAACCCCAATTGCACTCTCATTGTTCCAGCTAATCCGCTTTCAGCACAGGGATTAGCAACTCCATATCAACTTGCGGCTGTGGACAACAATGGCCCCTGCAATGAGGCGAATGCGAATCAGAGCGCCTTTGTACAAGGGGTGATCTATGATCCGGCCAATGGTACGTTTAGTGTGTACAGTCCACTGGTGATCGATAAAGGGACACAACCGGCTGTGCAGCCGACCGTACCGACACTGCCTGCTAATGCTGTAGTTGGTCTCTGGTTTGGTTTTAACGGAACAAACCTGACACTCAAAGGTACGCAGCGCAACGTGCTAGCACAGGGGAATTGTGTCAATGGGACGTCCGGCTCTGTCTTTGGTCAGTTTGCGTACTGTAATGCTTCCGCGTTTTTTACCGCTGCGAACAATGGTCAGGCACAGGGCAAATTTACCATTCCCCCAATAGGGATAGCCAACGATGGAATGTCTTGCATGACCTCGCGCGATTTTGGTCTGATCGACCAGGACCAGAGCGATAATGTGCAGACCCAGTATCTTGCCAACGGACAAGGGCAGATTGCACAATTCTCTGCTGCGAACCAGCAGCAGTTTGCGAATGCTACAGCTATCTCGAATCCGAGTGATAACGCATTGCTGACTCATTTCGTTGACCCTGTGTTAGGTTGTACCCCGTGGCAAGCTCCCGATCTCGCGAACAATGGCGCAATGGTCTCTGCACTGCCATTGGACGAGATACAGGCAGCCGCAGATCAGAAAGCACCGATTGCATTGGTTCCATTGACGGACCCTATGGTCTTGCATAATGCTAATCAGAGTTTGCGTAAAACAAACCTCTATCGACTTGGCGTAGACCAGACTCAAGCGTCCAGCACCAATCAGGCAAGTGGAACCACATACTGTCAGAACTTTGCTACCACCGGTTTGGCGCGCCTCAAATTGGATCAGACACTCATGCAGAACGCGGCTTCTCCAATGCCTGCAGCAGCGAACTCACTCTTTACTTTCCTGGCACAGCGTTTCAACGCCTCATATACCAACTTGAATTGTCAGAAGTTGTTGCATCAGCCAAATCCCGTCACCGTTCAGACCGATGGCAATGGTGTAGCCATTGGTGCAACCTTTGGGAATGGAAACAATGGTAATGGTAATCAAGGCAATGGCAATCAAGGCAATGGTAATGGCAAACACGGTAAACATGGTAAACATGGTGACACGACCAATGACGCCACGGCCAACGGTATCACGACCAACGGTACCCCAACTAACACCACTCCAACTAACACCACTCCAACCAACGGCACTCCTACAACTAACACCACCACGACCAACGGCACCAATGCAGGTGGTGGAAACCAGTAGAAAAGGAGAGCAACTTTTCGGGTAAGTACACATATTGTGATTTGCCAAACGTTTTAGCCACCTCGGACACAATATGGTTCAAAAAAAGTTGGACATGATATGGGTCAATTTCATAAGTGGTCCAGACTGAGAGAAAACTGCCTTTCCCTCATTGAGAGATTGAGGGAGGCCCAGAATACGTGAAAAAATCTCTCACTTTGAGTGGTTTTCAGACGTATTCTGGGCCTCCCGGACGCGAGCGACCCCTCCAAAACGGAGGCTCTCCACTTCTTTGTTTGCCTTCAAATTGGAATGGTCTCTTTAGAAGCATCTCAAAGGCGAGGATGTTATTGCTCGGAATGTGCGCTCGAGCCTTCGAGATATGGCCAACCCTCTCGGGTGTATGCCGTCGTATCCAGGACAGCGAACCAATCGAAATCGGTGAAGCTTTGGGCGCCCAGTGGTTCCGTATAGCTCCTGTTCTTCTGACTGCCAGAGCGAATAGGTAGTGCCGCAATTTCCTCTGCAGGAAGCCCTTGCCCTTGATGGGTGGGAATGAACCGCACCGGCCCGGGAGCGGATGTGAGCCGCGCCTCAAGCGTCCCGACTTCTGGCTGGCCGATCCCGTTGGCAGGCGAGGAGCCTACGGCTGAGCCGATGACGGCATAGCGGCGACCGAACAGTTCATGAAGATGAGATCCAACGGGCCACCAGATCACCGTCTCATTCCCCCATTGCCATTGCACCTTTCCACGCTTAAGATGGCTATTGTGGGCAAAAACCAAGACGTTGCCTCGACCCTGTTCACGGGAGACGATGTACGCCAGATTCTCTGCCATCATTGCGGCACGTATGCCGAGCAGGATGGCCTGGCGTTTATCGGACGTTTGTGCTGATGCTGCATGATAGTGTAGGAGCTGTCGTGCCACCACAGCATAGTGTACGGCTTCCAAATAGCAGCTCTCGTCGCTCTTTGCGACCAGTTCAGGACGACGCACGCGCAGTTCTGAAATCAGGTCCTCTGTCTCGATCCGCAGTGCGGTTGCCTCCGGTGATCGACCTATCGATTGCGTCGGGTCGAGCATGGCAGCTGGATTCTCCCAGGCAGAGTCCTGTCCTAGCAGCGGGTCGATACGGCTTCGGTACTCCTGGGCGCTGGCATCGTCAACTGAGCTGAGGTAATCGAGCACAAAGTGCAGTGTCTGGCGGGGACTATCTGTGCTGGGTACGTCGGTCGGGCTATCGAAACCATAGAACTGGAGTTTCCTCTGGTGCGCTGGATCAGCATTGTAGTGTCTCATCCACTCGACAAGTTCTCGATTCGCTTCGAATTTTCCGAAACCGTGGCTAAATCCAGTATCCTGCACCGCTGCGTAAGATGCCGGACCGTAGCCAAGCACGTATTCGTTGACGATGGGTCCCCGAGGAAAACTGCTCTCAATCGCAATGGCGCTGTAGCCATAGGCTTCGACAAGGCGTTGGAAGAGCTGGTTGCGAAGGACAAGCAGCTCTTTCCCACCATGGAGTGCTTCTCCAAAACCAAGCAATGCTACCGAATCGTCAAGTGAGTCGATCACCGTATCAACGGCGGCGTTGAAGTCCGGGCGAGAATCGAGCGAGAATGGAATTGCCTCGTGTGCAATCCAGTCGTCGAGTGTCGCATATACTCCTGCTGCGTGCGTCATGAGTCTACCCTCCGTTATTTTCACTGTACTATTCATCTAATGAGAAATCTTCTCCTTCTGCTGAATCTTACTCCCATGCTCTCTTCTACCATCTGGGAGCATGGGAGCCTGGGCAAGTGAGAACACTCTCCAGGCTTCGGCAGATATCGCAGGAGGCTGCATGCATGCATCTCCGATCCAAGCTGGCCGGGCTTTTTCTGGATCACGTCTCTACTGTACAACACAGATGCAATATTAGAGGGTAGAAAGAGAGAAAGGCGCGTGCATATGGACAGGAATGGATCTGAGCCCGCTCAATATGCTTGGAGTTCTGTGAGAGAACGAGGAGTGCATCGCAAAAAGTCTCAACTATGTACTTGAGAGTTTTACATGAAGCTGGGCACTACTTTACGCACTGTTGAGTCTTCCCAGGGTGGCTGGCATGAGCGCCGATCCGGGTGCGCAACGATGAAGCCTCCCTCAATCTCTGATCGACATTGACCCCATAGCATCTGCCTGACAGTGCGCGCAAGCACGAGGGTGAACAAAGGGCGGGCGGTGCGCGCACACTGACGTTCCTCGCTAACGCTTGGTCCAGGTTGCCCCTTGCCTGATTCACAGAGGGCCTTTGTTCGCACGTGCAATGCGCAGCGGCGTGTGAGGGGGATAGATGACGAGTTCTCCCCGAATCGTCGCCTTTCTGGCTGCTCGTGGCCAGCGCGCCGTTTGATCTGTCGGTAACTATTTCGCCGATCAACAACCCGATGGTGATGCCTGGCTCTGCTTGCACACGCTCGCGCACGAGGGTGGTGAGTCTTTCAGGGATCACCGGCTGGTCGTAAAATTCGAGGACCGCATCATCCTGGTCGCTCCATCAGATAGATGGCGCTTAACTCAAGCGAGCTTTCAAACTGGATCGCCACGCCCATTTTTCGGCTGGGAAAGAAGCCGGACACGTTCCCTCTTCGTCCCTGAACACGGCGTGCTGGTGGAGAATGACGCCGTGTTCAGGGACGAAGAGGAGATCCTGGGTCTGGGCAGTGAAATGCTGTTCGCGGCAGTAGTGCTGAAATTGGGCCTGGTCCATGCGCGTTTTCATGGGTCACATCTCCCTCGTGGAAATTCTTGCACAAAGGGTACCACAAGAAAGGCCAAAAAACGAGTTTTGACCCATATCCTGTCCGTTTTGACCCATATCCACGACCAGTAGTCCGTCATTTTCTGTGAAAATGAGCCATATGTTCGAGAAATGGACCACAGAACACCTCATGGGTCAAAGAAAGCGCTACACGCACAGATATGCGTCAAAACGAGGACTGGCCTGATTTTGTGAGGGACGTCAAGCAAGGATTAGAGCCAGGTGGTGGACAGCATATGTGTCACTGGCGAGGACAAAGCGATTGTCAAATCACACATATGGCTAAACAAGAAGAGAGTTGTAGGCAGGATATATGATCGCCCTACAGCTCTCTTCTTATTTGCTTGCGTATGAGTACTTAGATGCGTTCTAAAGGCTCGAGGCCTAGAACGCGCAACGCATTGTTCATCGTCTGAACGGTGGCTTTTACCAGGTACGCCCGGAAGGCTTTCACATGCTCATTCTCCTCTTTAAGGATCGGAGTTGTGTGCTCATAGAAGCCGCTAAAGTAAGCAGCCAGATCATAGGTATAGGTTGCGAGCATCGGCGGAGACAATTGCTCGGCTACTTCGGCGAGGCGGCGTGGATAGAGATCGATATGGCGCAGAAGATCCCACTCACTCTGTTCTAGCTGTTCAGGTACGGCATCAAGCTTCTCGGGGATCACATAGCCAGCATCATCCAGGCGGCGCAGAATGCTATTCGCACGTGCATATGCATATTGCAGATAGACACCGGTATCGCCGTTTGGTCGCAGCACCTCATCTATATCGAGCGCGATAATCTGCTGAAGATTGAAGCGGATCATAAAGTAGCGAATTGCCGAGGCTGCGAGAATAGCGGCGGTATCGTCCGATAGATCTGCGCGATTATCTTGTTTGCGTGCCTCTTGCATGCGCGCCATAGCAGCGTCGATCAGTTCGTCAGCTTTAATCTCGATACCTTTACGACCAGACATCGCATAATACTCATGACCATCGGACGTATCGATACCCAGACTGGCTGCGGTTGGTGCGGAGAGTGTGACAACCTCATATGCTAGATGCTTTGAGTTATCGGCCTGTCCGGCATAACCCAGGCGGCGCAGACTCTCATAGACGACCTGCTGAAGATAGGATTGGCGTACATCTATCACATTAATAACGCGCTGGGCGTGCCCGAATCTGTTAGCGGGAGCCTCTTCCTGTATCTTTTGCAGACGTTTATCATTTGGTGCCCGCATTGTCCAGAGCTTGCGCCCGTCATGCTGAATGCCCCACGGCACGAAGTGGAACTCAACGCCCAACGTGTCAGCAAGTCCAAACTTCCACATCTGGTAGGCAATATCCTTTGCCGTATAGGTTGCGGTACCATCGCTACGCACAAGGATCTTATCGCTAGAGCGGTCGCCCTCACTGGTCTGAGCATCACCATCCCCAAACGGCAGAATCCAGCAACCTGCCGAAGGTCCGGTCTGAGGATTTTCTAACAGACCACTTTTTTTGAGGAGAGCAAACGTATGCTTCCAGAGATCAGCCCCGAGGATCGCAGACTCCCAGGTCAGCACATCATAAGAGATGTTTAAGCGAGCCATTGTCTTCAGATGAGCCTGTACAATGCGATGCGAAAGGTCCGCTGCTACCTGTGGATAGTTAGGACCTACCTCATTGCCATGCTCAATCGCTTGCAGTACCTCTTTACGTAACTGTGCCGCTCGTTTACCAAGCTCGGACTCTTTATCATCATATACCTTGCACACGCATACATAGACACGTGAGCAGAAGTAGTCGAACGACTCACCAGGCAGTTGGTCATTGCCACCTGGTACGTTCATCAAACCCTCTTCCAACAGCGTAAAACCAACGACCACATCAGCGACTTGAACGCCGGAGTCGTCGATATAGTTATCTGCCTCAACATGGTAGCCTTGTGAGCGCAACATGCGTACAACGGTATCGCCGATGCAGGAGTTGCGCAGGTGACCTACGTGAGCAGCCTTGTTACTATTGATATTTGTATGTTCAACAATAACCTTGACATTCGCACCTACAGTACTCTGTCCATAGTCAGGACCCTGCTCAATGATGCGCTCGATGATCTCTTGCCCCGTGCGAGCGCGGCTCATGCGAATGTTGACATAGCCTGGCCTGGTGGCAGTAACCTCTTGGATCTCAGGCTGGGGATGAGCTAGTAGAATAGCCTGGACCGTTTCTGCAATCTTCAGTGGCGGGCGCTTGAGCTTGCCTGACCAGGCCATCAAGGGAATAGAGTAATCGCCAAAGCTCGCCTGTGCCGAAGGGCGTATATCTATGGGAAGTTGCGCGGCATCGATATCAAGTTGCTCTTGCTCGATGAATGTCGCTCTTGTTTGTTGCAATAAACCGGTCAGATATGCAAAGATATCCTGCGGTGTCGCGTCGTCCGTCATAACTTGTGCCTCACTCTTTGGTATCTTTCAACCATCTCTTCAACCCATTTTGCCAATTACTATAGCGTAGGTTGGCATTATGGTCAAGCATTATTGCACGTTGAGGCCTACTCACAATGTATAGTGAGCAATTTACAAAGGCTGGAAATCTAGCAGGTAAGCAAATCGACGATGAGGAAACGACTGTCTCCATCATCGTCGACGTTTGTGATGAACTGTTGATTCAGCAGCCCGAATATGCAGCAGCAGATTGAAGAAGAGCTATAGAAAAGCTCTGTCTTCTCTAGCGTTTAGCCGTCGAGCGTGCTGATATCACCGATCGGTTCACCAAGCTCTTTAGCGCGAATAACACGGCGCATAATCTTACCCGAGCGCGTCTTGGGCAGGCCTGCTGAGAATTCGATCTCTTCTGGTACCGCGAGTGCACCGACCGTCGTGCGTACATGCAGCTTGAGTTCGCGTGCCAGTTCGTCAGTGCCTTCGATACCATTTTTAAGAATGACAAAGACCTTAACGTGCTCGCCCTTCACCGGATCAGGCTTACCGATCGCAGCAGCCTCCGCAACAGACGGATGGCTAACAAGGCTAGACTCAATCTCCATCGAACCCAGGCGGTGTCCACTCACCTTAATGACATCGTCAACACGCCCCTGAACACGGATGAAGCCATCATGGTCCATCGTTGCGGCATCACCCGCAAAGTAGACATCTGGCAGCGTCTCCCAGTAGGTCTTGTAACGAGCCGGATCACCATAGACTGTACGCATCTGACTGGGCCATGGATGACGAACGATCAGGAAACCCCCTTTACCCAGCCCAACCGAGTTGCTATTCTTATCCACAATATCAGCTTCAATGGTGGGCAGCGGGCGTGTCGCGCTACCTGGCTTGAGCGGTTGAATGATTGTTGGACTGATCAGGATCGAACCGGTCTCTGTTTGCCACCATGTATCCATGATTGGTAACTGGTCACGTCCGATGTTATGTCGATACCACATCCAGGCTTCCGGATTGATTGGCTCACCGACCGAGCCTAGTAGCCGCAGCTGTGAGAGATCGTGTTTGGCCGGCCATTCCTCACCAAAGCGCATCAGACCACGTATACCTGTCGGTGACGTGTAAAGGATACTTACTTTGAAACGCTCAGCAACGCTCCACCAGCGGTCAGGAGTGGGATACTGTGGTGTACCTTCAAAGAGGACGCTGGTCACACCATTCATTAATGGTCCATAGATAATATAGCTATGACCAGTGACCCAACCTACATCGGCGGTACACCAGTAAACATCATCATCTTTGATATCAAAGACATACTTTGTTGTAGCATAGGCACCAACGGCATAGCCACCCTGTACGTGGACGATACCTTTAGGCTTGCCGGTGCTACCACTGGTATAGAGAATATAGAGCAGATCTTCGCTATCCATTGGCTCGCAGGGGACTACGGTCTCCTCTGGGATATCTGCGATCAGAGTGTGCCAGAAGATGTCGCGTCCCTCTTTCATCTCGACCTTCAGACCTTCACGCTGGAAGACTATGACCTTCTGGATGCTCGGCGTCTCGGCGACTGCCTCGTCTGCAATCTGTTTGAGCTGAATCAGTTTACCACCGCGATGGTTACCGTCAGCGGTAATCACCATTGTAGCTTCAGCATCAATAATGCGGTCGCGTAGTGCACTGGCAGCAAAACCGCCAAATACCACAGAATGCACTGCTCCCAAACGTGCTACCGCCAGCACTGCAATGATCTGTTCAAGGATAGCAGGCATATAGATCGCAACACGATCGCCCTTCTTTAATCCCAGGTTCTGCAGGCCCTTCGCAAAGCGATTCGTCTCAACATACAGTTGTTCGTAGGTAATGGAGCGCGTCTCGCCATTATCAGCTTCCCAATGGAAGGCAACTTTATGGCGTATGGGCGTGTCCATATGGCGATCCAGGCAATTATAGACAATGTTGAACTTTCCACCAACGAACCATTGAAAGAATGGTTTGGTTGTCCATTCAAAAGTCTTCTGCCATGGCTCAAACCAATGCAGTTCACGAGCCATATCGTCCCAATACTCGAAACGGTTGGCGATCGACCACTTATAGAAATCTTCATAATTATCGAAGCCCTTTGACTTCATATAAGCAGTAATATTTGCGTTAGCGACTTCAGCAGGAGATGGATAGAAAATACGCTCTTCTGATAGAATAGAGTCGGTATCCTCAAAAAGATTGTTACCCATGCCGATGTATCCTCCTCAATACGAAAGGACTTGTGCCACAACTGTGTACAGCAGGTGCTAAAAGCTACTTCCTTGCAGGTGAGAAACTGTACGTGTTTCAATAGTAGTGTCGAACATACTTTGATGCCGGTTGTAGACGACCTGACCGGGTACGCTTCTGGCAACCTAGATGCCGATACTCTATAATACATTGATATTGAGGTATTTGTCGAGTCATTGCAATAAGAAGCCAGAACTTGCGTGATTTTCTTGTTATCTGTTTGCCGGTGAAGTAGTTACTGTTAGCTGCGCTATGCTTAATAAAGAAGAGCTATCCAGGTGCAGCAAGAAGTGCTTACGTAAGGCAATTTTGTGAATGAGTACGTTGATACTGATGTCGGCGATACTGATGTATAGGTACATACACATTCTTCAAGCTTGACGTTACCTTGAGCTATAGAGTACGATGATTCTCGGTCAAGGAACACGCCGACATCCATAAATTATGCTAACACGAGCGTGTAGTAAAGCGGAGGCGTACGTATGCAAGAGCGTGGGGTATTGCGCTGGCTACAATTAACATACAAGGTTCCGAGTGAACCTTCGCAGAAGCGCGTCTGGGTCTGGCGACGACTTCAGCATCTGGGTGCGTACGCCTTACAGAACTCGGTCTATCTCTTACCGTATTCTGAGGAGGTCGAGAAGCATTTCCGTCAAATGGTCCAGGATATACGTGCGATGGGTGGTGAGGCCAGTATCTTTTCAGTGGTCGCGCTGGAGATCGAGGATGAGCAACGTATTTTGCATGCACTGTTAGAGACGCGTAATGCCGACTACCACAAGACTGTGAAGGTGTGTGCGCACTTCCTGAGTCGAGCTGTCATTCTGGTTGAGCAGCAGTCCTGGAGCGTGCAGATCCAGGAAGAGTGTGCCGAGGTATTGGAGAAGGTTCATGTGCTTTTTCGCACGGCGCGTCGTCATGATGTATTAGGATCGTATACGGCCATCGCTCGGGCCTCGGCAGCCGAAGCTATTGCTGTTTGTGAGCAAGTTTTTCGCATCCTGCAGGATCGTGATTTTACGCGTGCACGTCGTCTGCTCGATCTTAATTATGAATGGATACAGCGACCATCTGATGCGGAAGAGGGGAGCCGATTACGTGAAGAACTGGTTGCTATGAGTAGCCAGGAGAGTAGTGAACTGCCGCTATAAAAAGGCATCTTTGTATGCACTTTTGGTCAATGTGAGTACTCTGAGAGTTGAGATCTGACCACAATATCCAGAAATCCTTTAAACTAATGGCTAAATACAACGTTTTCTTGCTACGAATCGTATATAATATAGTTGAGAAGTTGTTAAGTAGTAGGCCACCCTCCTACTCAATAGAACCAGGGGGAAGATCAATGCAGAAGAATGCAATGACAAACCGACCGTCAAGCGGTGCGAAAGCAATAGCGATTGATCCAACAGTCATGCTGGCACGTTATCGTCTTATCTTAATGATTACTCTTATCCTCTCTGCTGCATTCGCTCTTGGCCTCCGTATTATCTGCGGATTTTAGCGGCCATACAAGGTGCAACGAATATCACGGATCTGGGGCGGACAGGTAGAGAAGAGGTATGGTGCGTGCATTAGTGCATGGTTGCAAGTGATAAAGCGTCGCATGAGCATACAAAAGAAGAGCAACATTGATGAGCATCGACAGTTTGTCTGTCGATGCTTTTCTTTTATGCAAGCGTCTCCCTACTTGCATGTAATTCGCAAAATGATTACAATTTGTCTATAACTTGGAATCATACATCTCTTTAAAAAGTAGTGTAGATCGGTAGAAGGATGAGTTCATTGCTACCTAGACAGTATACGCCTGGAGCTTCTCAGGGAACGCGTTCACACAGTTCGATTACGTCGCGTCCGGCACGAGATGCTACGCCACGTAGGATGATTGTGACGGCAGGAGTTGTGGCGTTTGCGTTGCGTGAGTGGTCGTTATGGGCCTTATTGCGTGTAGGGCCGTGGGGACCACCAATGCGACTGGTGTTAGGCCGGGAGTCAGTATCGGAGGCGGTTGAGCGTATTCTAGATGCGTTACTCATGTGGCCTGATGCGGCGACGTTAGTGCAAATGAAGTCGGGTTGGTTGGAACAGCAGGTGCATGTCTGGGGAAGTTCTGAGCAGGGATCGGCTGTCTCTTTGATGCATAGTATTCTTTTGCGTGCAAATCGAGATGAGCTACAGCCGCATCTGTTACGACAACCTGTGCCCAGTCTGCATGTGCAATGGGTACCTGTCGCGGCTATTGAGGTGGGCGAGTGGGAGATAGATCCTGATGCCCGGCCAGGTGTGCTCTCTGCGTTGCAAGCACTACGCTCGCATATCATCCATGATCCTGCTGTTGTCGCACGCTATTTAGCTGATATGGATCGCATGAGCTCACCTGAAGTTGAGAAGGAGCGTTGGCGGAAGGCTCAGGCGGCTCACTCTGAAGAGCAAGCTACTCCTTCGTCGGCAGCTAAGCAACAGGGACAGCAGGGACGTGTACCTGCCAGCGCCAATTCACGCAATACGATGCCTCTGGGCTTGTTGAAGCCACCCGCAACGGGGGATGGTACCTTTACCATGGCTGAGGCGCATGCGCTCTATCGGGCACTTTTGGCGGCTGACGAACCATATGATAGTGAAGAGATGCAACGTCGCTTACTGCTCTCTGGTGTTGTCGAGGTCCTCAACGAGGAGCGTCCTTTGCGTGATTGGGCGGGTCAGCAGGAAGTGAGTCCTGTTTATCGCTATAATGGTTAATACTGAAAGGCGATGCCACAGAAAGGGAGCGCAGGGGAACCAGGAGGAATGAAAGGGAAGAATTATGGCTAAGGTGACAACAGGTACCGGTGATACTGGATATACAGGCCTATTGGGTGCAGAACGGGTGCCCAAATATGATGTACGCCCGGATACCTTTGGTACGATTGATGAGGCAACCTCGGCATTGGGCCTGGCGCGCGCTATGACCAAAGAGCCGCGTGTCAGGGAGATTATCTTTCATGTGCAGCAAGAACTGTATCTGCTTATGGGAGAGTTGGCGACAACACCAGAGAACTATGAAAAGATGGGTTTGCAGATGACCGGTGCACATGTGCAGTGGTTAGAGCAGACCGAAGCGCAGCTTCAGCAAGAGGTAGAGATCCCCAATAAGTTTATTATTCCTGGCGATACGCTGGATGGAGCCGCTCTGGATCTAGCACGTACGATTATTCGCCGGGCGGAGCGCATGACTGTGAAGCTTTTACATGACAAGGTTATTCAGAATGTCGAGGTTGTACGCTATCTGAACCGCCTCTCCGACCTTATCTTTATCCTTGCGCGCTATATAGAGGTTAAATCATCGTTGGCAACATTGCCTACAGATGAAGAGTAGAAGTAAGAGTAATCGCCGTGTTTTTCTTCCTATAGGAGAGCAAAGAAACCTTTATTTTGTGAACTGTTTCATTGTTTTTCTGTTAAAGAAACCTCATACTTATTGATGGATATCACTTTTCACAGAGAGTTTACATGGAAAGTATACTTTCTAGCGAGACAAAATAGGTGTGTTTGGTATTACTCTTTGTAGAGATGCCTGAATTCAGTGCGGATCTGCTGGATAATGGAATGCAATGAATGTAGTGGATAACGAAGCTCAATTGGTGAGTGAGGCCTGCCAGGGATCTTTACCCGCGTTTGAAGCTCTCGTACAACTTTATGAGCCGCGTATCAGGCGCTTAATTTATGGTATGACACAGGATGTGCAACTTACGCAGGATCTCTGTCAAGATGCATTTATAGCCGCATATCGTGCATTACCACGTATGCAAGATAAGGATCTAAAGTTTGCTCCCTGGTTATATCGTATCGCCACAAATCAGGTACGTAGCGAATGGAGACGCCACAAGAACGTTAAGATCGTTCCATTCACAACGCCGCAGCTGGGAGATGATCATACCTTTGATGAACAAGGTGAGGATTTTCTGGTGAGCCATGAGCAATTTGAGGAGGGCGTCATGCAGCGTGAGTTGGTACGCCGGACCCTGTCTCAGTTACCAGAAGCCTCTGTGACCTGTTTACTGATGGATGCTGATGGGTTCTCGTATAATGAGATAGCCGATGCTATGCAAGATACGCTCTCAGCTGTACGCAGTAGACTTTCTCGCGCGCGACAGGCATTTCAACGCATCTATAGCCGTCTCGATCAGGAAGGAAAATAATGAAGGATAGCAATCCTGAGTCTCGTAGTTCTCATCTTTTGTCATGTCCTCTCAGTGCTGAGTGCGTGCGTATGCTAGATAGTATCGATGAGCATAGTTCCCGCTTATCACAAGGGGTTTCTTTCGATAATGATGATACCCAGGAGCATCTGCGGGCGACACAACTGGCAGCGCATATCAAATCCTGTGAGACCTGTCAGGTTGCTATAACCGATGCACGCAAACTACGTGAGCAACAACGTAGCGCACTGCGTGATGTTATGGATGAAGGTGAAGCTCTTGTTCCTGCGACGACGGCTAGCATCTTGCTTGCTTTACGTCATGAATACCAGGAGTCTCAGGGGCTTCATGAGTCGCGTGAACATATCTTCCAGCCATTGTCACTACTGGCACCTGAGGCACCTGAAGATGATCAAGATGCTGCACAGATTGCCGTTCCATCTATACAACGGCATAGTGATACTATGCCGGATGCGAGCGATATGTCATTACAATTTGCACTCGTTAAGACACGGTACAGGCAGCATGCTAAGAATAAGAGGAAGGGCCTGGCCTCTATCGTAGTGGTAGCGGGTTCGATAGCGGCTATCATTCTCTTTACCTTGATCGGTGTATTTAATCATACAAGTACCGCAGGTATTGCAAGTACTGCAGGTACTACTAATTCAGCATCTTCTGTCCATCAGAAGCTTCCTGCTTCAAGCACTGGTGTTCCTGTTCATACTCATTCGAGTATGTTAATACCTTCATCAGCGTATACCGTGACAAAAGAGTGGTCCGCTGTCGCGCTTGTACAACGTTCGCCCGATGGAATGTCGCAGATGGTTAAAAACTACGATCCTGTCACTGATAAGAGCACTGTGTTGAGTATTCTTCCTTTGAATGCATCGCTGGATGCTATCTCGTATCAAGGCGATAATATGATTTTTCGGCAGTATGATGCGAGTGCTCAGAGCACGAGTTATTATCTACTACGTGGTGGTAACTACTCCTTTGGTGGTAAGACTTCTAATGCGATCTGGTCAGCGGATGACAGCAGTATATTTGTGGCAACCCCTACAGGTGAGGTGTCGCGAGTAGACCTGAGTTCTGGTAAATTATCGTATATGGCGCTCAACACTCCGATCGATCAACTGTTGATGGTACGTGGTAGCTATCTGTATTTTACACATGGGAATATACTTTATCGAGCCAGTGTACAGGGTGATATCGCTGGGCCAGTCCAACTGATGGTCTCGAATGCAGACCTGGCTAGCTTCTGGCTGGACCCCTACACCAATGATCTCTACTATTACCGCAAAGGTAGCGCTGGAAGCTTTGATCTGTATACCGCCCCGGTGGGTGACTCGACGAATGGGCGTCTGCTTGTTTCTTCGGCAACGTTGATTGGCTATGGTGATGTGAAGAACCTGATCGTATTACAATACAAACAGGGTACTGGCCAATTTGACGTGTTGAGTGTTGATAAAGCATCGGGAGCATCCACGGTGATCTCTCAGATTGCATTGGGCGCGCAGGCGCTGTGTCAGAATGCTACTGCACCAACTGGAGCTATCTGCAGTGATAGTGTTGCGCTCTCGCCATTGCCAGATAATCAGGCATTGATTATCGGTGCGCGTTATGGCGGAGCGTATCGTGTACAAATCTTTGGCCTGGTCTCGTCAGTAATGAGCAACTTATTCCAATCAGATGGAGACCCGGTGCAATTAATTGGTTGGGATAAATTGGCTGTGTCCTGAGTGCTGAAACGCCTGTTGAGCCTGTGTATTGTGTAGAAGATCGAGTTCGGCATGACTTTGCTCGAACATGCATTGTGCCTCCTGGAGTTTGCTTATCCCTTCCTGCGTGAGTGTGTGCTGAAGCAGATAACGTCCGTAATGATGAAGGGTGCGCGCATAATCAAGGCGTAGGCCGTGTTGCTGGCAGATAGTGATAGCTTGTTGAAAGTATTCTTCTGCATCCTGTTGTACACCACGTGCTGCCTGAATCCGTCCTAGTAACAGATAAACCCGTCCAATAATCTGTCTTGTCTCGTGAGCCAGGGCATCCTGTAGCGCGTGGCATGCAGTCTGGTACGCGTTTTCGTTATCGTGTAATAAATATTGTGCTAGCGCCAGTTGATGTTGCCCCTCAATCACAGTTTCAATCTCGACACCGGTCATTGTATTGGCACGTTGCAAGAGAATGTAGGCACGCCGTAATAGCAGCGTACGGTTCTTGTGCTGATCGCTTCTTCTGATGGTGCCCGGTGTTGTCTGCTCGTTCTGTATGTATTGCGTTTGTTCGGGTAAGGCAACGGCCTGCGTAATGCGGAGATCTGCCAGTACAACCTGCGCATAGTGCAGGCAGCGGGTGCTCTTAATTGCGCGCGCTGTCGTGAAGGCTCGGCGAATGCTCTGGGCCGCCTCATCCAGATCTCCCAGATCTTTTTGCACAGTCGCCAGTGCTATATTAGCCCAGCAGATGCGTTCTCTATCGTTGATGCGTTCGGCGACTGCAAGGCTCTGTTTGTACCAGGACTCTGATACTTGTAGCTCGCCTGAGCGCTGTGTTACATCGCCTAGATTCAGCATGACAAAGGTCTGTATTGGGAGTTCGCCTCCGCGCTCGGCTAGCGTTAATGCTCTTTGCATATATGTGCGCCCGGCAGCATGTTCACCTTTTAAGATATAGACTGCACCGAGATTGCCACAGACGCGGGCCATCTCCGTGATCAGTTCGTTCTGCTCATAAATACTGAGTGTTGTATGCATATGCTCAAGGGCACTATTGATCTCTCCCAGGCTGGCTGCGACAATACCCAGGCGTTCATGTGCATAGCCGATCTCTAGAGGATCACCATTGAGTGCTCGCTCGATGCGTGTGGGTGATGGATCGTCTTCAATGGCATGTGCTATCTCAGTGGATGGAAATTCTTGCACATAGTTCTCAAGCATTGCAAGCCCCTCTTGTAGATAACGGCGGGCTTCATGATAATGACCATCGAGACGGAGCATCGCTCCATAGTGGATATGCAGACAGGCCCAGGCCGCTCCGCTATCAACGCCTGCTTGCTGCATCACCTCTTTCCCATGTTGAAAACTCGTGTAAGCTGCCTCATAATCACTGGTTGCGAGCCAGGCGTTGCTTATTTCACGCCACAGCAGCGCTTGAACCTGGGCCTCGGTGCGTTGTAGCTCTTCTGGCTTACTGGTTTGTGCTCGTTGATAACGCTGAAATGGTTTGCTGGTGCGTAGTGTCAGAATATATTCGTAGAGACGACGTCCCTCATCGAAGTCACCCATGATGATGCTACATTCGGCGACGCGTTCAAGCATGCGAGAGGTGTGAGGAGGATCGTTGAGGGGGAGGCTTGTAACGGAACGTGTAAGGACCTGTTGTATATGTTTGTGCACGTTGCCTGCATTGTTGTCATAAAGAGCGTTATTGCTTTGGGCTTGTAGAACATGTAGATAATGTTGCTGTGCCTCAGCATATGCTCCCAGTGTATAGGCTTGCTTACTTGCAAGTTCAGCGTAATAGACGAGAGTGGCAATGTCTCCACCACCTTTACTAAGATGGTAGACAATGGTAGCAGCTACCTGTTCTGGTTGTACCGTTGTATGTTGTAATGCCTCTGCGGCTTTGCGATGTAATTGAGCCCGCCGTGCGGCTGAGAGGCAACTGTAGAGATGACTAATGATGAGTGGGTGCCAGAAATGATAGACAATATGTGCGCCTGTTCCCTCTTCACTGATAAGACCGGCATCGAGCGCCTCCTCGATGAGATCGAGGATGGTATCTTCATTGATATCAGACGCCATCGGCAAGAGTTGGCGTAGTTCAAAGGACCCTCCGAGCACGGCTGCTTTTCCTAGTAACAGCTGGCAACTGTTCGTGAGGCGGCTGAGACGGCGCTCAAGCATTGCTGAAATGGTCTCTGGTAATGAGTGTGTATTATTCTTTGTACTACCACTGGTGCCCTGTGCTAGATCGAGCGGACGCGTGACTGTGCTATTCGTGCCAGCCGTGTTTGCTGTGTGCACCTCTTCTGATCCTGCTGTATCTGCCTCACGTGCAAGCTCTTCAGCGAAGAAGGGGTTGCCTGCTGCCTGCGCTTGAATCGTGTTTACAACTTTTTGTGGAAGATGTGAGACGAGCGCTCCGATTTCAGTATTTGTGAGAGGGAGTACAGGTACCAGTGTGATCGCCTGTTCCCGTTGCATATCATTGATCAATGCACGTAGTTTATGTTGCGGTGCTAGTTCACCTTCACGACTGGTTCCAACAAAGAGCACCTTTTGATGTTGTAGATGATGGATTAAATAGGTCAGCAGTTCGATGCTACTATCATCGGCCCAATGCAGGTCATCCAGGATGAAGAGGAGTGGATAAAGTTGGCTAATAGCCTCGATTAACCCCAGGGCAGCTTCCCAAAGATGGAGGCGTTCCTGCTCATAGATCATGGGCGTGAGCGTCGCATCTTCTGACTCCCCGACTTTGGGTAGTTGGTCAGGCAGCAATGCGCTCAAGCGTTCGAGCTTAATAGGAATGGTATCGATCCCCTGTGTCCAACTGCTATCTGCTGGATTGGTATTGTTGATCGTTTCGGTGATGGTAGACAGATTTTGGAAAAAGATGCGTAGTAACTCGGCCCAGGGATGATATGGGATCGAGCTTTCCTGTTCATAGGAGCGACTCCAGGCAGTGACCCAGCCACGCTGGTCTGCCTGTATGCTCAATTCTTCTGCGAGGCGTGTCTTGCCGATACCTGATTCGCCATGTAACAAAATAAAATGGGTCGTACTATGGGGTCTGTGTGGGGCATGTTGAGCTCGGAGTGGTAGTAAGTCCATCTGCTGGTCTTGTTGTGCTGCGTTCCCATGTGGTGTTTGTGGTTGACCTGCATCGAGATTGAATAATACTTGCTTTATCTTATCGAGTTCTCGTTCGCGACCGATCAGTGGGCTTTGATTGTGGCGTCCGAGCTGGAATACCGGTCGTTTGAATTGTAGTCTGGTTTGTTGTAGTGTAGGTTGAGGCGTTTGAGAGGTGCGTGTATCTTGCGATGGTAATGGTGCTTGCAGTGGCTGGGTAGCGGGTCCTTGAGTGTGCGCATGCTCATTTGTCGCTCCGAGTGCCTGTGTCGTTGGCACTTGTTCGGCTTTTTGTTCATTGGGCGACGGTGTTGTCGGTGGGAGGAGGCCGTGGCGCAGTGCCTCATAGAGGGTAACGGTCTCTGGTAACGGATCGCCTTCGTAATCTCTTTGCAACATCGTAACATGCTGTTGATAGATCTTAAGCGCTTCACCACGTCGATCGCGCCGGGTCAGTAACGTCATGAGGCGTTGCAGGGCGGTCTCGTTGGTCGGATCGGCACTGCGCAGGCGATCCAGTGTCTCGATTGCGCTGGCAAACTCTTCATCTGCATTCTGTAGTTCTGCTAGATTAAGGAGTAGACCGACCCAGGCGCGTTGTAGTACATCACGGCGTAAAATGGCCCATTCAGAATAAAGCTCTTCTAAGAGATAGTTGCCTTGATAAAGAGATGCTGCCTGCTCAAGATAGCGTCTCTCTTGTATTGTATTGGTAGCAGTATCCGCCTCGCGCAATAGCTGCTCAAAGGCCTCTGCATCGACCCAGATCTGGCGACTATCGCCCAGTTCAAGGATGTCATGCTCCAGGCGCAAGAGACGAGAGCTCGCAGGCCGCTCTAGCTCTGGCTCTAAGAGCTGACGTAGTTCGTGTACAGCGCCATTCAAGCGATTGGCTGCTACCTCTATCTCTGTATTGGGCCAGAGCATATCCATAATCTGTTCACGTCCCAGGCGTCTACCGGCTGAACTGAGCAGGCAACCGAGCAGCGCACGTGCGCGCCGGCGATGCCAGAGCCGGCCATCTACGGCCTTCCACTCGTTTCCCTCTTTCCGTTCGATGCGAAACTGACCTAGCACGTAGATTTTGAGTATATAGGTGGATGCCGATACATCGGAGCCCTGTGTAGGTAAAGAGGCTGGTCGGGCATCATGATTCAGTGTTACCTGTTGGACACGATCAATATCGACATCTTGTGGTAACGTGCTGCCAATGTATTTGCTGACGGTGCGTCCGTTCTCGCTCCAGTAGGCGTACCAGTAAGGCCCGTGACCAGCGCCTTCCCTGCACTTGCGACAACGTTGTTTTCCGCAGCGTGTGAATTGTTGGCGATAGGTGATTTTTCCGTTCATGATCCGCCTTCGAGGATAAGGTGAAAACAATGGGAAGACACAAAAAAAGATTTGTTTAGAGTTACTACAGGCTTCATTCTATGAGCGTGATTATAAAGTATATATTCTAGAGATGTCAATTGGAATTGTAGCGGGTGTGCTGGCTTTACAGATATAGAGGGAGGGCGTACGCGCGTCCTATGCGCGTCCATCCCTGCTCGACGCCTTCCGGTGCGCTATGTTATGATGGTACATATTGGTAGTGTTCTCCGGTTTTCTTTTGCTGTTGTAGAATAGGGAAATATGCAAAAGCTCGAAGGTTCCATTGAAAATATTGTCTTTCAGAACGCCGACAACCACTATACTGTTGCGCGTTTTCGCCCGGACGAGCGTAATCGGCTCTTTCGCAATGGTCTGACGACGATCGTTGGTGCGCTACCAGGCGTGCGTCCGGGCGAGGTCCTGACCGTTGAAGGTGAATGGGAGACCGATGCCCGTTATGGACGGCAACTTCGTGTAGAGAGTTTTGTGCAGCGCCTGCCGACATCGAGCGAAGGGATGATTCGCTATCTGAGTTCGGGACTGATTAAAGGCATTGGCCCGCGCAAAGCTCAAGCGATTGTCGATCATTTTGGAGCGCAGACACTAGCGATTATCGAGCAGCAGCCGGACCTATTGCATCAGGTGAAGGGGATTAGCCAGAAGGATTGTGAACGCATCGAGAAAGCCTGGTTGGAGCAGACAGAGATTAAAGAACTGCATCTGTTCTTGCAGGCGCATGAGGTGTCGATCAATATGGCGACACGTATCTATAAGCAGTACGGGAAGGATGCCATTCACGTTGTGCGCGAGAATCCGTATCAACTGGCTGAAGAGGTCCAGGGGATTGGTTTCCGCACAGCAGATGAGATTGCCATCAAGCTTGGCCTGCCACAAGATAGTATTCCTCGTCTGGCGAGCGGGCTCAAGTATATTCTCACACAAGCAGCCAACGATGATGGACATTGCTTCCTGTATGAAGGTGATCTTAAGCGCCGCGCCACCGCTATTCTACAGGCGAATCCTGCATTGCTAGAAGTAGCGATGGAACAGTTACGTACCGAGCACGATATTTTTATCGAGCAACCTGCCCATCTCACTGCCGAACTCGCCCAATCTTCACAGCGTGAGCAGCTACCTGATGCCGAGGCGCTCTGGTTTGAAGAGCAGGCACTCGCGCATGAACCAGAAGAAGAGCAAGAGCGCGTCTATTTTGCCCCGTTCTGGTATGCGGAGAGCGGATCTGTACGGCTGTTACGTATCTTACAAAACTCTGCAACCAGCTTGCCTCCCACATCGGAGCGCCAATGGCAATTGGTCTTTGAACGGCTCCAGGAACGCTATAAGATGGTACTGACAGAACGACAAAGTGCAGCAGTACAACTGGCGTATCAACGCAAGGTCTCTATTCTGACTGGCGGACCGGGTACCGGTAAATCAACCTCTTTACGGGCGTTGCTGATGCTTTTGCGGACCAGGAAAATCCAATTTGCCCTGGCCGCGCCGACCGGGCGTGCGGCCAAGCGTATGACTGAGGCTACAGGTGTGCAAGCAAAAACACTGCACCGCCTGCTAGAATATGCTCCTCATGATAATAGCTATCAGCGTAACGAAGATTATCCATTGCCCTATCAGTTTGTGATCGTTGATGAGTTCTCGATGGTCGACATCTTATTGTTCTATAATCTACTCAAGGCGCTTCCTCGCACATGCCACCTGTTGCTGGTTGGGGATGCAGATCAACTCCCTTCGGTTGGACCCGGTAATGTTTTGCGCGATCTACTCCGTAGTGAGGCGCTCCCAACTGTACGCTTGCTTGAACTGTTTCGTCAGGCGGAGCAGAGTAAGATTATCGTCAATGCACACCAGATCAATCGTGGTGAGATGCCCGTACTCAAGGTTGAGACGGATAGCGACTTCTTCTTTATGCGTGAAGATGATCCTATGCGTGCGCAGCAATTGATCGTGGATCTGGTAAAACGCCGTCTCCCGGCGCGCTACCACTTTGATCCGATTACCGATATCCAGGTGCTTGCTCCTATGTACAAAGGTGCAGTGGGGGTGACTCTATTAAATGAGCGTTTGCAGGCCGAGTTAAATAGTGCTGATCGGGCCCAGGTTGAATGGGGAGATCGGATTTTTCGCATCGGCGATAAAGTAATGCAGACCAGGAACAACTACGATAAAGGTGTTTATAATGGGGATGTGGGCTTTATTCGTCGTATTGATCGCGAGAATGCCGAGGTGCGTGTCGAGTTCTCTGAAGAGGCTGGGCCACTCCTTGTCGAATATGAGTTTCATGAGTTAGATGAGCTGGTGCTGGCCTACGCCATCACCGTCCATAAGAGTCAGGGTAGCGAGTATCCAGTGATCATCGTACCACTGGTCCATGAGCATCGTATGTTGCTCCAACGCAACTTGCTTTATACGGCTATTACGCGTGCCAAACGCTTCTGTGTTCTGGTTGGGCAGCCCTCAGCGCTAGAGCATGCAGTGCGCAACGATCGAGTGGCCTTGCGCAATACCGGGTTGGCTGAACGTCTACTTACTATGAGTCGCAGTGAGCAAGGGATGCCAGCCATATAGCGGTGCCAGGCTCAATAGTACTGAGTAAAGCCGTGCTAAGAAATATTTGTCCTGATATAAATGTTGTTATAGGATATAGAGGTTATACGCTGGGAAGTGGGGGTGTCTGGTTGTGAGCCTCGATGGTATACACAATCACGCACGAGCTATTATCCCCTCAGCACAAGAGGAGTACCGATTATGGATCGCCAAGAGGCTATTGAGTTTTTGATGGATCATTATGAGAATCCCCGCAATAAAGGGGATATTGAGCACCCCGATGTCAACCTGAACGGAGGCAACCCTGGTTGCTCTGATGTCATTACCATGCAGGCCCGTTTCAACGATGCTGGAAAAGTTGAAGCGATCAGTTGGGATGGTGAAGGTTGTACAATCAGCCGTGCCGCTGCCTCCTATGTAACCGAGCTTGTAGAGGGGATGACGGTTGAAGAGATCGAGAACGTAAGTTTTGAGGATCTGATGGAACAGCTGGGTCGTGAGATTGTAATGACTCGTCCGACCTGTGCGACTCTGGCACTGGGAACACTTAAAAAAGGCGTTCACGAGTATCATATGCACAAGCGTGCTAATCAGGCTTAGCCATAGCAGGGGAGCATTTAGACAAGGGGTACTATACTTCTTGAATGTTATAAAGAATACAGACTGCGCCAGCGTGCAAGTATCATAAGTGCTTGCTGGTGCAGTTCTTTGTGTTCTGGATCGTTGAGCCAGCGACTGACACCTGAAGGATGGGGGAGTGGTAATAACAGTAGTCCATCGCGTTCCTGATACTTACCAATAATCTGAGCAAGCTTAACCGGGCCAAAGAATGTCTCGATGGCCATGGTGCCAAGCAGGAGCACAACTTTGGGTTGTACTATACGGAGCTCGGCTTCTAAATAGGGACGGCAGAGTAGCAACTCGGGCTTGCCAGGTTTACGGTCCCCGTTACCGTTCGGATGCTTGCCGGGATCGCAGCGAGTTAGTGAGCTAAGATATGTGTGCTCGTGTAGATAACCAGGTGGGAAGCCTGCCGCCTCCAGCCAGTGCTGTAGCACCATACCACCAGGCCCACTAAATGGCTGATCTTTTTCTATTGAGCGATGACCAGGAGCCTGTCCAATCACAAGGATACGATCAGTACTACGTCCACTTACGATTGGATGTGCGACAGGGATATATCCTTGCTGTTGGCAGAGGCGGCACTGGCGGATCTGCTGCTGTAGAATGGATAGTTCGTTGGCCGCTCTGTCGTTTGTGCCCTGTTCACCGTTAGCGACCACCCGTGGCCTCTTCAACGTTATCTGTACGAGCGCCAATGATACTTGGTTCTCGGTAGAATGTTGCCATATGACGATACTGACCCTCGAAGTAGAGTAATGGTTCACCCTCAAGTGCTGTCTGTACAGAGCCTGTTTGTTGGCTCTCATCTTCTGTGGGCAGTTCCTGACCCTCATTATTGACGTAGCTGATCTCTCCGGCCGTGCCCATAGCTTCGACCTGCCCTATAAAGATAGCATGATCGCCACCGGGATATTCCGCGATGATACGCGCATCAATAAAAGCCAGCACATCGTCGAGCACAGGTGCGCCAGTTACAGCCGTATGATAGGCCGCATTACAAAATCTGTCGAATCGCCCTTGTGAATTGGTTGCGAAGCAGCGAGAATACTCTTTCTGCTCATTAGTCAGCATATTGACAGCGAATATTTTGCTCTCACGTAGGAGTGCAAGCGTATTGCTATTATTATCGATGCAGATGAGGACAAGTGGTGGATTCAATGAGACCGAACAAAAAGAGTTTACGGTAAGTCCTCCAAGTACCTGCTGGCTCCTGGTGGTAACGACAGTTACTCCAGTTGCGAAGCGACCCATCACCTGGCGGAAAAAAGCTTTTTCAATAGCCATTTATTAATCCTTCAATTGGAAAAAGAGAAAAAAGAACGGTAGCCTCATCCAGGAATTCCGATGAATGTAATAAATCGATTTTTCAGCCTGTGTATGAAAAATGGTTGAGCATATACTGTTGGATGCCTGGGTGACTACTCTTGCTTTTAAGTATCATCCCCACAAGGTCTCTTGTCAACTGAACTTCTGTACAGGATTGTGGGCGTAAACTGATGCACTGAGCTCTTCAGTTGGCGTTGATAAGTCTCAGCGTTGCCGCAGTAGAGCACTATAAATATAACTTGACTTTCGCTACTCTACTGTCTATACTTATCTGCGTATCGATACGTATTGTCATCGTCAGGTGGCCCTACATTCTCCTGAGATCAGTTGTTCGCTGGTGTGTTGGGGAGTGAAGGCAGAATAGGGAAGTCGGTGGGAATCCGACGCAGTCCGCGCTACTGTAACTGGTGAGTTGTTGCAGCTTTTCTCCATTGTTGTATGTCACTGTCCTGTGTTCGCTTCAACGGAGCAGGATGGGAAGACTGCTTGCACAACGTTTGAACCAGGAGCCAGGAGACCTGCCAGACGAATGGCTCACATTCCTTCGCGCCAAAGGAGTGAACCTGGACAGATGGTTGCTGTATATGACCAGCGCTGGCTTCTTTCTGCTCACGTTCCCACATTGACTCCTCGCTCGCGTCCTTGATTGTTGCATTGCTATCCGCTGGTCTCGCAAGATTTTTTTTATGAAGCTAGCTACTCGACCATCTGTGCCATCACAACTAGCGCAAACCGTGCCAGCAGCACGTCTGCGTGCGTTACAACGTTCAAAACTGGCGATGTCGTTCCTCTTTCTGCTTTTGGTGGGCGCATTGTTCGGCTCAATATTGCTGGCCGTGGGTTTCGGTTCGGTCTCGATCCCATTTGCAACGATTATGAAGATCTTTCTCAATATGACTGGCATCTTTCATTTTCCTCAACACTGGGATCCCGCACTGGAGATTATCCTGGTGGAAGTGCGTCTCCCCATGGTTGTCGGTGCAGCACTTGTCGGTGCAGGGTTGGCAGTTGCAGGTGTCCTCTTTCAAGGGATGTTACGCAATCCGCTGGCCGATCCTTATCTGTTGGGGACTTCGTCTGGAGCGGCATTGGGCGCGACTATTGCTTTTGTGTTGCCTTTTGATACAGTATTTGGCTCTTATTTTTCTCTCACACCTGTGCTAGCCTTTGTAGGAGCGCTGACAACGGTTATTCTCGTCTATACAATGGCGCGGAGTGGAGGACAGACACAGGTCGTGACGCTGATTCTCGCTGGTGTCGTGGTGAATTCGATACTGGTGGCTATTCAGACACTGATCTTAAATCTCTGGCCTTCCGACGATTTTGGTCGTATCCTGGGTTTATTTAACTGGCTTGCCGGTGGTATCTCAGTGGTGAACTGGTCGCAGCTGTTGATCGTAGGCGGTATCGTGGCGTGTGGAGTACTGGCGGCATGCTGGCTAGCGCGAACGCTAGACCTCTTCGCCTTAGGCGAAGAGGGCGCGACCTATCTAGGTCTCCATGTTGAGCGAGCACGTTTTATTATCGTTATTGTAGCCTCGTTGCTCACTGCCGCAGCCGTCTCGATCAGTGGGCTGATCGGTTTTGTTGGTCTGGTCACGCCACACTTTGTGCGCCTCTTATTGGGGCCGGGTCACCGTAAATTGATCCCGGCTTCTGCCCTGGTTGGAGCTACCTTCCTGGTTTTAGCGGACCTGCTGGCACGTACATTGCTTGCTCCTGCAGTGTTGCCGGTAGGTATCTTTACCGCTCTGATCGGTGCTCCCTTCTTCTTAATTCTTTTGCGTAGTAGGAAGCGAGACTATCGATGGTAGCTGTAGATGTGAGAACTGGGAACAACCAGCCGGGTGAGCCCTTTTTATTAGCCGTAGAGCAGGTTAGCTTTGGGTATGGACAGCTTCCGCTGCTGTATGATGTTTCGACGCATGTGAAGCAAGGTGAGATGGTTGGCCTACTGGGTCCCAATGGTTCTGGTAAGACGACACTGTTACGTCTGTTGAGTGGTGCGCTACAACCGAAACAGGGGCGTATTTTACTGCAAGGGCGTGATATACGCAAATGGGGACGCAGGCAGGTGGCGCGGCGGATTGCGGTGGTACCACAGGAATTGCATATGCCCTTTGCCTATACTGTTGAGCAGATGGTAGATATGGGACGCACCCCTTTTGTAACCTCCTTTTGGGGTGACCGTAGCAGGGATGACCGCACGATTGTACAGAGTGCGATGGTTTCGGCTGGTGTTGAGCCACTGGCACAACGGGTCTTCAATGAGTTGAGCGGTGGGGAGCGACAGCGTGTCACAGTTGCCATGGCGCTAGCACAGCAGCCGGCGGCTCTACTCTTAGATGAACCGACATCACACCTGGATATCAAATATCAGATCGAAGTACTGGAACTGACTCGTCAGCTCAATCAAGAGCATGGGGTGACCGTTATTGCAGCGATGCACGATCTGAACCTGGCTGCTCGCTACTTTCCTCGTCTGCTTTTGTTTCAGCGGGGTATCGTAGCTGATGGTAGTCCTGCAGAAGTGCTAGAGGCAGGTCTGTTGCATCGTGTCTACGGCATCGACGTGCAGGTCGGTATCCTACGTGGTGCCGAGCACCTGAGCGTGCTACCACCTCCCAAAGCCAATGAGCGTGTCGAATTACAGGATCAGAGCGGACAGCACGATGATGTTGTCCCTGTAACGCCGGTTGTCCATCTCATCGCAGGTGGTGGTTCGGGTGAACTACTCATGCGTGCGTTGGCAGATGCACATATTCCTTTTAGCGCCGGAGTTCTCAATATTGGTGACAGCGATCATACGTTAGCATTACGGCTTGCAGAAGATGTCCTCTCAGAACAACCCTTTGCGCCAGTCTCGCCAGCCTCATTAGAGCAGTTACGCGCACGGTTACGCACTATTGCCATGCTGGTAATCTGTCCTACCGCTATTGGAGCAGGGAACCTGGCTTTATTGCACATAGCCATTGAGGCTGCGCAAAAGGGTATCCCAATCGTTCTATTTACGATGCCTGCTGCTAGCTCGTGTATACCTACCGAGACAGCGCCAGGTGAGACGCTTGCGGATATGCTCGCGGCACGTGATTATATTGGTGGTGAGGGGACACGATGCTTACAGCAGATAGTGCAGAGTGGAGCGACGCTAGCAGCCAGCGTTGCGGATGTACTGGAGGTCGTACGGCAGCATATAGGTTCGCGAGATCTTGAAGGATCTACCACAGCAGATGCCAGCCTTTTGTGATTGATAAATGCATGTTTTACAGAAGAAGCAGGCTAGCCACAATTCGTCTATGTGTGGCTAGCCTGCTTCTTCTGTAGCGAACTTATCGTGCTATACTATGCGCACTGCTTAGAGAGCAGATAGGATCTCTGGTTCGCCGTCTGTGACAGCTAGAGTATGTTCATACTGAGCAGTACGTTTGCCGTCTGCTGTGACTACGGTCCAGCGATCAGGGAGTGTTTTCACTTCATAGGTGCCAACGTTGATCATTGGCTCAATGGTGAAGACCATATTGCGCTGGATGCGCAGACCGGTGTGTGGGTGACCAAAGTGCAGGACATTGGGATCTTCGTGCAGAGAGCGACCGACACCATGTCCAACAAGGTCACGTACAACTGAGAAGCCATGGGCCTCTGTATAACTCTGTATAGCGTTGCCGATGTCTCCTAGACGATTACCGTGCCGGGCCTGCTCAATGCCGAGATCCATTGCATGTTTGGCAACATCCAGTAGACTCTGTGATTCGTCATCGATATTGCCAACTGGATAGCTCATGCAGGAGTCACCATACCAGCCTTTGAGGATAACACCGATATCTACGCCGATGATATCACCATCCTGTAATATCCTCTTATCGCTGGGGATACCATGGCAGACGACCTCGTTGACCGAAGCACAGATGGTACCAGGGAAGGGAGGAGTCGCCGGTCGACCATGCCCACCGGGGTGCGCACCATAGCCGACATAGGCTGGGATTGCATCTTTACTACGAATGTAGTCTTCAGCAATCTTGTCCAGTTCGCCAGTTGAGACACCAGGTTTCACATAGGGACGTAGCACCTCGAAAGTCTGTGCGACCAGGCGGCCTGCGTCACGGAGCATATCAATTTCTTTACGTGATTTCAATAAAACAGCCATGGATATACCTTCTTCGTATGGAATGATCAAGCAAACGATGTTTTCTGCGTAGCAGCCTGCGTGTAGTGCTGTTTCGCTAATGGCACTGTGTGCTCTTGTGCGTCCTGCCATGTAAGCAGATCATCGGTTGTGACCTGGAAGTAGCGGTTGAAATAGGTGAGGAGATGATCGACCGTTGTATAGTCGATACGTTGGCTCTTCCCTGTATGTAATGCAGCGAGCACGCTCAGCGAGACGCCACTCTCTTCCGCGAGCCGTCGCAGGCTCACGGCCGCTTGACCCTGCTTTGCTCGCTCAACGTTTGCACGGGCAAGGAGGAGGCGTAATTGGCATGAGATGGTCAAGATCAGTACCTCACGGTTTATCTATTAAAAGTACTTCTTCTTCTATTTACTACTCATCATAGCAGAATTGTGTTGACAAGTCAATACAATGTATGACCTAGTACGTACACAATCAGAACCATGCTTGCAATCTAAGAACATTGCTTTTATACTGTGCAACAAGCCATACAACAAATGTGTACGTTGACCTGTTCTTTTTTTATATAAATATCTGGGATAGTTTATTGGAGCAATGATAAAGGATTAGTATGAGCGAGGTTGAGAAAGTAACTGTAACCCTGCGCGTGCCTTCGACGTTGAGCGCATATAGTGGTGGAAAAAGTCAGATCACCCTGGAAGCGGGGACCGTAGGCGAGATGCTCGTTGCTCTACAAGAAGTGCATCCTCTTTTGTGGGAGAAGCTTTGCACGGAGCGGGGGAAAATACGTGGACATGTGAGAATATTTGTGAACAATCAGTTGATTACTGATGAAGATGAACTACAAACTATTCTAGAGCCGGGTCAAGAAGTTATTGTATTGCCAACAACTTTTAATCTATGAGTAACAATTATTTTTTTCTCTCCTTCTGATCTTTTCTCTCTCTCCTCTATTAAACTGGTGGCAAGAGGGGAAGAACTGCTTGCCAGGTCTCTGGATTGGTCCAATAGGTATTATGTGCCTGGGGATAGGCATGCCGGTTATTGACACGTATGTCTTGTATCTTATCTGGGAACAGTTCTTCGCCAACATAGCTGAGGATATCACGCATATCGTAAATGTTGAGCCATGGAGGGAAGTGGGATGGTAGGGCTTGACCATAGAACAAGCTCTGAAGAGCATCCATCTCATAGAGTAACGGAGCTTGTGTGCCTGCTGTGATCAGGGAGTGTACTTGTGGTAGTTGGTGCTGGGCGAGGATGTCAACGCATGCGACACCTCCCAGGCTATGCCCTAGCAAGGTGATCGGTGGTGTAACATGCTGGATATGGGCCAGTATGAGATCACGTAACTGCTCACCACGTGCCTGGTAAAAAATGACATCACCAATAAAAGGTGTGAACATATCGAGTAAGATCCGGCGTTGACGTTCTTGCTGACTACGTGCGAAGACTGAGCGTCTCAACTGCTGCCACTGCCCCCCTGATTTCACATTATCAGTATGTAATGCACGAGCAAACTCAACGGTGAGTAGCATAATAATGTCATCACGTAGACGACGATTTTCTTGCAGTTGGTTTTCTGTATTCCTGGATGGGTTCTGTTGCATCAGTGCGATCACGGCGCGCGCCAGTATCGGTGCCAGCATCTCAACATCAGTTGCCATCTGCACGTTCCGTAACGCATCTTGATACATTGATGAGGCGAAGAGCATCTGTTTTGCGGTCGCGAATGCCTGATCGAGATTGGCTGCTGTAAGTTTGATCTGCAATGTTAAAGGAAACTCCAGTGCGCGTAATCGGCTATCGCGTATCTCCCAGTGCTCCTCCATACTCTTATTTACATGCGGCCTCTTCATGAAAGGCCGTAGCGATCCTAGCCTTTCATGATAGGATACAGGTTCCAGATTCAGAATCTGTTGCCTCTGCTGTTTGTTGACGAGCGCCCTTAACTCATACCAGGGGTCCTGTTGCAAATGTGACCATAGTGCCACATCAGCAGTAGTCTGCGTTGTATCCTCTTTGTGCGTATAGTGTGGAATGGCCGCACCTCCGGCGTGCAAACGGGTACCCAGATGTTCGCCCCAGGTACAGAAACTGACTGCAAGATCGGGACGATAATGAGCGAGCGCAATTTTAATCTGCTCAAACATCTCACGATCATCGGGAAAACGTATACCAGCCCCATGGACAAAAAGAACGGTTCCCATTTGCATACCTTCCTTCGTAGCATTCTCTACCTACTGGCACTCTAAAGAAGAGCGAAAGGATACAATGACCTTCTTGTTAACATTCTGCTTTAACTTAACACGCTATTTTACTATTTTCATTGAAGAGTTTAGCAGAGCCATTCCATATACGTTAGTCTGATGGCGGTAAGATAGCCTATTCAGGTGCTAAAAGAGAAGAAATTTAAGAGATAATTGATGTATCATGTTTCATGATGTTTTACTGTAAACGTATGTAAATAAACAAAAGCACGAATTTAACAAAGGGTTAACATATCCATAAAGACAGGTTAATTGTAGAGTGATAATTTATGGATGTGAGTTCAAGAGGTGCTTGATGTTCATGTAAATATGGATAAATCGGCATAGATAAACTAAACGTACAGGCATCCAGAATAATTTATTTTCTACAAAGCTCAATAAAAGAGCGATAGGAGACTTTATGTTGAAGAAATCGAGCATTGCTTTCGTGTTATGTGCTCTTGCAATGCTGAGTGTTCTTATTTCTGCTTGTGGAACAGATACCAGTGGTGGTAATACGAGTGCCCCGAAAACCCCTGCTACCGCGACCCCCACAAGCAGCATGGCCAGCGCGTATGCGTTCAAATGTGATAGTGGATCAGTCACCGCTGGTGGTTCAACTGCTCTACAGAACATGGTGACCGATGCCGCTACTGCTTACAAAGCCAAATGCTCGAGTGCAACCCTGGATGTTCAGGGCGGTGGTAGTAAAACAGGTCTGGCCAATGCCAACAGCGGTACCTGGACTATTGGTGATTCCGATGTCCCTGCGCTGGCAACCCAGTCAGCCCTGGTTGATCATCAGGTTGCTGTTGTTATCTTCACCGTTGTTGTCAATAAGCAAGTCACTGGCGTGACCAACCTTACCTCAGAGCAGCTGATAAGCATCTACACAGGTAAGACCACCAACTGGAGTCAGGTTGGCGGTAATAACCTGCCGATCGTTGTTGTCAGCCGCCCGGCTTCATCTGGTACTCGTGCGACTTTCAAAAAGTACATCCTTGGTGGTGCTACTGAGAAGCCTGCACAGGCTAATGCCCTGAGCCAGGATAGCACATCCCTGGTCCTGCAGAGTGTTTCTACAACCAAAGGTGCTATCGGTTATGCTACACTTGGTGACTCCACCAAGAAGGGCACTGTTAACATTCTCAGCATCGATGGTCAGGCACCGAATGCAGCCAATGTTAAAACCAATGCCTACAAATTCTGGAATGTAGAGCACATGTACACGAAGGGTGCGTCCACCGGCCTTGCGCAGGACTTCATCAACTTCATCGTCAGTGATCCTGCTGCCCAGACAGTTAAAAACAGCTACAAGTTCATGAATGTTTCTGACATCAACCCCAGTGCCTTGACAGCTCACAATAACGCATAGTAGTGTAACGAGACATCTACGCGGGGCGCTCTTACTGAGTCATTGTAAGAGCGCCCGGTATCTTGTTCGAAATGTTGGCAAGGAGGTTGTTGTGCAAACTGAGCTATCCGAGCAATCCTTAGGAAGAGCAACGAGTAAGAGAACACGAGCAATGCAGACCACGGATCATATTGTACGTGTCATTCTCTTTGCGTGTGCTCTTCTACTGGTTATCACAATCATCGCAGTCTTTGTATATGTTGGTATGAATGGGATACAATCATTCTCTGATTATGGTGGTTCACAGTTTCCAACATTCTTTACGTCGAATAATTGGAATGCCTTCCCTGATAGTGGTCTGCCTACCTTTGGTGCTCGCGACTTTATTATTGGCTCGGCGATTACCACCTTCTTCTCAACCATTATTGCGGCACCGCTCGCATTTTGTGTTGCCCTCTTCTTTAATGAGTTGGCTCCAAAGGGTCTGATACGCTTTTGCCAGCCACTGTTAGAGATCTTTGTTGGTATTCCTTCGGTGGTTATTGGTTTCCTGGGACTGGTCGTTATCGGCCCTTTTATCGGGAATCTGGTGGCTCCGATTACGCATTCGGCGACCGGTGGATATGGTTTTGCAATCGCGATTATCGTCTTAATTATCATGATCCTGCCGACGATTACCAGTGTCTCTATCGACGCGTTACGCGCCGTACCCAGTAGCGTGCGTGAGGCAAGCTATGCACTTGGATCGACGCGCTGGCAAACGATGTGGAAAGCGATCTTACCTGCAGCAGCTCCAGCCCTGGTAACAGCAGTGATCCTTGGTCTCTCACGTGCGATTGGTGAAACATTAGCAGTTTCTATGGTTCTTGGTGGTAGTTCACTGCCGGATAACCTGTTCTCCTTACAAGGATTTTTTACTCCAACGACCAGTATCACACGTGAAATTGTACAGGACTTCCAGGAGAGTGCGGGTTCGCCTGCGCGTGATGCTATCTGGCTGTTGGCCTTTACCTTGCTGGTAATCTCCTTCCTGTTCATCTGTGTCAGCCGTTACTTTGCCAGTAGGAGTGTGTATAAATAATGAGTGTCTCTCTACAGCAAACACCCCCGGCCAACACGGGTAAAGAGGGTGATCGCAACAAGTTAATGAAGCGGCTGCACTCCGGCAATGGAATCGCCCTGGCGATTATTTGGGCCGTCAGTATCCTTGTCTTTGCAATGTTTATTGCGATCATCATAAATCTGTTGATCCAGGGCTTTCAACATGCCAAGGGCGGTATGCCTCTGCTTCTGCAGCCTGCTTTCTATTCTGGAGATCCTTCAGTAGGTATTGGGGGAGAGCTCTTTAATACCATCTACATCCTGATCCTCTCCGAGATTTTCCTATTTCCTATCGCACTGGGTGCAGCTATCTTTACGGTTGAGTATGCCCCTCAGGGTCTTTTAATCAGCTTTATTCGCTTCGCTGCTGAGACGCTGGCCGGTGTGCCATCAATCGTGCTAGGTCTTTTTGGTTTTCTGATCTTCTCACAGGTTTTTCATCTTGGTATCAGTCGCTTGAGTGGTGCATTAACACTGCTTTGTCTGAACTTTCCACAGGGCTTGCGTCTCTTTGAGGATGCCCTTGCATCGGTACCGAAAGAGGCACGTGAAGGAAGCCTGGCGCTGGGTTGTTCCAAGTGGTACATGATTCGTACGGTGGTCTTACCTTCGGCTCTGCCAGGTATCATTACTGGCTTGATCTTGACGGCCGGTAAAATTGTAGGTGAGACGGCTGCTCTGATCTTTACGATGGGCGTTACTAATCCTATCGGTGGGAATGTCTTTACCTTAAATCCGTTGATTACCAGCGACAATTTGACGATCCACTTATGGTCGTTAAAGACCCAGGATCTGCCGAGTTATCTGACAGGTGATCAAGCGTCATCTATCGCTGCTGCATCAGCAACAATTCTTATCGTGATCCTGTTAGTCTTAAACATTTCGGCTCGTACTATCGGTCGTGCTATACAGCGTAGAGTGATGGCTGCATAAGCTCGTTACAATGTACCTGCTGCATCGTCATCTCTGTTGCATTTGTATATGGTGAGCAGATCGATGCAAAAAAAAGAGGATATATCCATGGTGAACCTGCCAATGAATAGCCCCATTGAGCACATGGCACTACCGGAGGGGGCCAGTATCTACTCACGTAAGGTTGCGCGTAGTGGTCATATCTCGTATGAGGGTCGCCCGTATTTTATTAGTAAGGCGCTGGCCGGACGCTATATTCGCTTAATCGTGCTGGGAGATCGTTTAATCGTTGATGCCTCTATTCCACTGCATAAAGAATATCCGTTGCTCTAGGCAATAACGTACGTATTGCGTGTAGAGAGACGAAAAGGAGAGCTAATGGAATCTCACGAGCAGGATGGATACGCGCGCCAGCAAGCGCAAACTCAGCTTCAGGAGGGAGTTTCTGTGCAGCCACTGTCATCGCCGCCTTCAGCGAATGAAGCACCGGTAGAAGCTCATATGGGCAGCTTTGACCCGTCGAGAACGCTGAATGCAGAGGCGGGCTTGAGTATTGATGTTAAGAATACTAACTTTTATTATGGCAGTAAGCAGGCATTATTTGATGTAACGCTGCCTATTCGTGATCGACAGGTGACGGCCCTGATTGGACCTTCTGGCTGTGGTAAGTCGACTTTCTTGCGTACCCTGAACCGTATGAACGACTTGATTCCCGGCACGCGGGTAGAAGGTCAGGCGCAGTTCGATGGCATCAATATCTTCGATAAGAAGACAGATGTTGTACTATTGCGCCAGCGTATTGGTATGGTATTTCAGCGTCCTAATCCCTTTCCGAAGTCGATTTTTGAGAATGTCGCATATGGCTTGCGTATTCAGGGACGCTCAGCAAAAGATATTAAAGAGCGCGTTGAGATCAGCTTACGGGGTGCGGCCCTTTGGGAAGAAGTTAAGGATCGCTTAAATGCCTCTGCGTTGGGTCTTTCCGGTGGTCAGCAGCAACGACTATGTATTGCACGTGCCATCGCCGTTGAGCCAGAAGTATTACTGATGGATGAGCCCGCATCAGCACTCGACCCGATTGCTACGCTCAAGATTGAGGAATTAATCACCGAGTTGGTGAAAGATTACACGATTGTGATTGTGACGCATAATATGCAGCAAGCCTCACGCGTCTCGCACTTCACCGGTTTCTTCTTGAGTGGCAAATTGATAGAGACGGCTCCTACAGCGACCCTCTTTGAGCATCCACAACGCAAAGAGACTGAAGATTATATCAGTGGTCGCTTCGGTTGATACCTGGTTACCCTGGTGCGTAGTTACGTATACGCGCCAGGGCTGCGACCAGGATAATGTAATACTTGTGTTCACGAGCAGATAGGAGTGCTTCGTGGGAAGGAAGATACTGGTTGTTGATGATGAGGTGGTGTTGTTAGAAGCGATTGTGTATAACCTGGAACAATCAGGCTACCAGGTCTTGACCGCTGCTGATGGGATTAGTGCGCTGGAGATAGTCCATCAAGAGATACCTGATCTGGTTGTGCTGGATATTATGTTGCCGCGCATGGATGGATTAGAGGTGTGTCGGCAATTGCGCAAGGATGATCGTACAGCGACTCTGCCTATAATCATGTTGACTGCCAAGGGTGATGAGATTGATAAGGTCGTCGGCTTAGAGGTGGGTGCGGACGATTATGTGACGAAACCGTTTGGTCGTCATGAGTTATTAGCACGTATCCGCGCGCATCTCCGACGTGCTGAATATCCCACTGCAGGTGATGAGTATGGACCGGTTGAAGTCAAACCTGAGCGTGTAGTGCAGCGCAGTGAATTATCGGCAGGACCTCTACGCATTGATCAGGCTGGTCGGCGTGTCCATTGCCGGGGTCAGGATCTTGAGTTGCAACCGAAGCAGTTTGATCTGCTGACCTATCTTGTACGCAACCGGGGGACTGTGCTCACACGCGATCAACTATTGCATAATGTCTGGGGCTATGATTATGCTGGCGATACACGAACCGTGGATGTCCATATTCGCTGGCTACGTGAGAAATTGGAAGAGGAACCAGCCAACCCTCGATTAATTCAAACGGTGCGTGGTGTTGGTTATGTATTTCGTACGTAGCTAATAACGCCCTGCCCTGACTAAGACAGTAGCGTTGGTTTTCGAGATACAAGTGTAATGAAGACTGCAAGGAAATGGGCGATGTTACGAACGATACTGGTTGTCGTACAGATGACCGAACTGAGAGAGGCGATTGTTAATCTGCTAAAGGGAGAGGGTTACGCTGTCTGTGCACTGCAATTAGACTGTGCTGATCCTACTCACGATAAGATCGTAACAGTCGCGCGCGAGCAACTTCCTGCATTGATCTTGCTTGATTCTGCGCAACTCTACCCCTCCATATTAGAGCTTTGTAGTCAGCTGCGCTCATATGAAGAGACTGTTGCATCTCCTATCTTAATGCTAGTGGCAAGTGATAGTGAGATTGCCCATCTGCTTCACTCAAATCTGCGTATCAATGACTTTGTTCAGTTGCCACCACGTTATGAAGAGCTACTCGCTTGTGTGCATACTCTGTTGCGGAGCGGAAAGCGTAGAAGTCGTCATGAGGTAGCACAGCGCAACATGTTACGACGAAAGATTGCCTATCCAGCGGGTCAGGTGTTAGAAGTCGGTAATTTGCAGATTGACGCTGACCACTACAAAGTGATACGGAACGGCTTACCTGTCGAATTGCGGCAGCCCTTGCTCTTTGACCTCTTGCTCTACCTCGTATTGCATCGTGGTAGCGTATTCTCGCGCTCTCAACTCCTGCAAGCTGTCTGGGGTTATGAACAGGGCTACGATTCGCGAACAGTCGATGTACATATGCGTTGGTTGCGTGAAAAGCTAGAAGAAGATCCTGCCCACCCTCGTCTCCTTCAGACGATACGTGGAGTTGGCTACTGTTTTAATGGGTGATGCTATTCTTCCAATTCAAGCATGTCAATAAAATATGAATATTTCTATATATAGGAATGTGACTGTATTTGTCCTCATGAATTGTTACGAAATCCATGTAATACCGTCTTTATAATATAGTTCAATGTTTGTCATTATTTATTGTTGTTTGTAGGTGAAAACGGTAGTGTCAGGTGGAAGATGTGGATGTGTGTGCAGTAAAACCGCCTCGTTCAATTCATCACTCCTTGCTTTTAAACTGTAACCGGCGTTCTGCGTTGATCGCTCTGTATGAGCGTAGGATGAGGCTGGCTGAGGCTAGCCAGCTGTTAAACCAGTTACAAGAGGAGATTGCCATCTCCCATGTTGAGGAACGTCTTGTGCAAATACAAGATGAAATTAAAGAGTGTGGTTCCTATTGGCAAACCTCGGACGAACTGGCATATGGGGCTAAACTGGCCTGGCGTAATTCCCATTGGGAAGGCATCCCTGCCCAAGAAGAGGTATCCTTCCTGGTGAGGTGTCCTTCCTGCTAATGAGCAGTATACCGATATCTTTTTCAAATGGAAATGTACATCACTCACGTTCTTTTCTTCTAAATATTGATGATTATGACTATTGATGCGTAACTCATGTTTCTAGATGCACATCACTCCTTATGTGAGGCCTGTTATCCGTACAGAAATGTAGCTTTCAGTATACAGTTGGGTTACGCGGATGGTCCTGATACTTGACATATGTAGTTATATATGCTGATGAATAGGTACACGAATATGTTCTTTTCTTCTGTTGTAAGTAGATGTAGTGTTACTATTTATGCGAATATGACGCGTTATACTAGCCAACTTGGGTTTAATTTAGATGAGACGTTGACATACTTTATTCCTATTTTTATACTTACTACTGATCCGAAAACTTGCGTGTGCAGAGCACTAGCGACGCCAGTCGCGTTGGTTTTCGGAATAAGATCTTAGAGACAGTAAAATGAAGAAGAATAGTTTGTAAAAGCTATCTGTCAGCGGAAGGGAATGGGTCTATCGGATGGCGTTCACTCAAGATGAACTGCAATCGCTCAATACCATTATGGAGCAAAAATTGGCCGCTCAGCGACAAGAGCTTGAGCAGGGTTTTGAGCAACGTATGCAAGCTCTTTCAGCTGACTTTGAACAGCACATGGCGGATTGTTACAATCGCCAGCAGCAGTTCTTGCAAGCAATAGCGCATGACATACAGGAACAGCAACTCCAGACACAGAAGACGCTTCACCAGGAATTTGTGCAACAAAATACAGCGACAATGCAAGCAGTGCTGCAAGAGCTTAAACAGCACGAACTGAGTTCAGATGCTGCTGTTGAGCAGTCTTTAGCAGCGCATTTATTAGCAGTTGAGCAACTACTTAACCAGGGTCTGGCGCGGTCTGGTAACGACAATATTGCAAATTATATTGCGATGTCCGGGACACCTGATTTTGATGCCATCGAGGTGCAGACAGAGATTCCGTGGGATGAACTGGTTGAGATGATCGATAATCGTCTGGATGAACGCTTTGCTGTCTTGAAAACATCACTACTGTCGGCCCAGAAAGAGGTTGAGCGTTATCTTGTCTTACAGATTCATATGTTACGTGATGCTCTTATGCAGGGGCATGCGTTCCAGCGGACAGCAGTAGATGAGAGTGGCAAGTTGACAAATATACAAGATGTCTTTAGCAGTATTGAGCAGCTTGAGCACTTGATTGAAGCAATGCAAGTAGCAATGACTGCTAATAGTGCACTACTCTCAAATCGGCTCTATCATCATCAGAACCTGCCATTAGAACGTGTCCATCCTCCGCGTCCTCTCTCTGAATCCTCACTGCAGAAGTCTGAAGCCACAACCACTGATGAAGTGAGCGCCTTTACCGCTGAATAATGGTGTGCTGTGAGTAGATAGTTTGTACGCAAAAGATGCGCAATATGTAAATATGTATAAAGATCAGAGGAGGAAGATAGAGCCATGCTCAGCGTATAGCATCGCTCTTGACAGACATTTTTTGCGCGTGATAAACTTGGTGTCCATTAGTCTGTATGGACGGTTATACTATACGGTAGAGGTATAGGCGCAAAAGGCAGGTACCAGATCGCTGAGAATAAGAGCACTGAGGCGGTCCTAGCAGTGTGTAATTGGGGGGAGTACGTCTATGATGATGAACAAAGGAACGCAGCCCGCAAAACCTGCACAGTATCTCTCAACATTTGCGGAAGAGAGTGAGAATAATTTCGTTGCCTATCTGTGCTATTGTGGACAGAGCCTCGGTACTGTTGTCTATAACGATGCAGAACTGGTGGGCGTCTTTACTGGTATCTCCAGTGGTGTCTTTAACTCCGTCGTGCGTACCCATTTGAGTGTCGAGAAATGTCAGGCACGCATTGAAGAGGTAGTGCAGACCATACGGCATAATGCAGTACCTGCTGGTTGGTGGATCTGGCCCACTACCAGGCCCCATGGGCTTGCACAGATGCTGAGTGAGTATGGCTTTAGTACCACCCCCGAAATTTATCTATGGATGGCACTCAAACTTACCTCTTTGCCCGGAGATATTGCGCTACCTGTTAATTTCACGATAGAACAAGTACAGGACCGGGCCACGCTCCATGAATGGTTACAGACGCAGGCGGCTGCTTATAGCAGTGATAGTAGTCAGGATGGCCGCTTACAGGCAGACTATATTGCATTCCAGGAGCAACTGGGTTTTGAAGAACATGCTCCTCTACGTCGTTATCTGGGACGTCTGAACGGGTCGCCTGTAGGGACCTCGTCCATCTTTATCGATCAGGGTGGTGTCGGGCTCTACTCAGTCAGCGTTATTCCAGAGGCACGCTCGGCAGGGCTTGGGAGCATCCTCTCGCTACTACCGCTCTTTGCCGCTCGTGAGGCTGGTTGCCAGATAGCGACATTGATGGCACCTCAAGGTGATGGTTATCGGTTTTACGAGCGGTTAGGTTTCCGTGAGGTCTGCCGCACCAACGTTCATGTCTGGTTACCACCGCAATATGCGTAAGGGAAAAGGTATGGAGGGGGAGTAGCGCTTCAGGTTATACTCTGGTCAAGGATGGTGATTTACGTTATACTAGTAGTAACAGGACACTGCTTAGGAATACTCGTCCTCGCAGATCATAAACCATTCTTAGAGGAAAATTGCTATGGATAGTTCTCTTCATAGTGCTAATCTCACCGCAGACGATATTAAGAATATTGCCCCTGCGGCAGACGAGGTAGACGCTAGAGAAGCCAGAGTCGAAGAAGAAGAGCATCACATCCACTTGCCCAATCCGAGCGCATGGCCAGTACTTTTATGTGTGGCTATTCTCATGGCAGTGGTAGGGATATTATTTATTCCCGACGCCCCCTGGTTGACGATTGTCAGCGTTCCCCTCATTATCGTTGGTATAATGGGATGGGCACTCGAAGACCCTTCTGCCCACCGTAAGGTGGAATATGTGACCTCCCCTGAGATTGTGGGTGAACTAGCGAAGTTTCAAATCGGCCAGGAGGTTCTCGATAGAGATGGTGAGGAGTTAGGTACCATAGAGGCTCGTGTCGGACGCTATGTGCTGGTTGGACATGGTGGTCTCTCGCTGAAGGTCTTCTATGTGCCACCTCAATTTATTGAGAATGCCATTCAGAATAATGTCGTGCGTCTCAATGTTTCCATGACCGACCTGTTAAAGCGGGGTCTCGATCGTGTGCCGGACGACCTTTATGACGAAACACCTGAGCCTGGTATACCCCAGCCTCAGGTGAAAGGTGTGCCGATGTTCGCACGTGGTCCGTTATCGCCAGCCGAAACGGGACACTACAACTACGGTCCAAACTTCCCCGGTATCAATACTGATGCCGCGGGTTCTTACCGACCGGAAGAAGTTCGTCCACTACCTCAACGCTACGTTGGCGATCGCCGCAGCGTGGCAGGGTATAATGCTCGTCGCGCAGCTGCAGCTCGCGTTGCGCATGCTGAATAAGAGATCCTTATACTAACGAATAAGGATGAGCAAGATAAACACCAGGAGCAGTGGTCTCAACTCACTGCTCCTGGTGTTTATCTTGCTTTGAATGTAACGTAGGGCTTATTTGTAGTCGTAGAAGCCTTTACCGCTCTTGCGGCCATACTGGCCCGACTGTACCATACGGCGTAGCAATGGGGATGGAGCATACAGAGGATCTTTGTACTCCTCGTAGATTGCTTCTGCCGCCCAGAGGGTCGTATCCAGGCCGACGTAGTCGAGGAGGGTGAATGGTCCCATCGGATAGCCACAGCCAAGCTTCATCGCAGTATCGATATCCTCACGAGTGGCGGCTCCATTCTCCAACATGCGAATTGCTGCTAACAGATACGGGATCAGCAAGAAGTTTACGATAAAGCCAGCCGTATCCTTTGCCAGTACTGGTGTTTTCCCTAGCGACACTGCAAACTGTTTCACGGTCTCAATGGTCTCTTCAGAGGTTGAGATCGTTTTGACTACCTCTACAAGCTTCATGACTGGTGCAGGATTGAAGAAGTGGAGACCGCAGATCTTATCTGCCCGCCTGGTGACTGCGCCCATCTGCGTAATATTAAGGGATGAGGTATTGGTGAGCAGGAGAGCCTCGGGTTTTAAAATATGATCTAACGCTGGGAAGAGGCGTAGTTTCTCCTCCATATTCTCCAGCACTGCCTCAATAACGATATCGCAGTCTGCCAGATCCTCAATGTTTAGTGTGCCATGTAGACGGTCACGGTTCTCTGTGAGCTGAGCCTTTGTGATTTTTTCTTTGCTCGCCATTTTCTCCCACGCTCCGTAGATGCGTGTGGTGCCTTTGTCCAGTAATGGCTGGCTGATCTCACGTACAATAGTTGTATAGCCAGCCTGAGCACACGTTTGAGCGATCCCGCTGCCCATAAGACCACAGCCGATGACGCCAACTTTTTGAATCTTCATTGATCTCGTCCTTTCAAGTTGCGTTTTACAAAATACGTTTTTTACAAAAGCTCTTGGAATTGTTGCCAACGCGCGATTAATGTCGCAACGAGCGGTCGCCCCTCCAATTGCCGTAGCTCCGAAGGACTCCAGGGGAAAGATTTGCCGTTCGCTGCGATGCCAGGAGCCAGAACCTCTTTCATGATATGGAAATAGTATTGAGCATCGGGTGGGAAGATGTAGCCGTGCTCAGTATCATCCATGAAAAAGTAATGCCCACGTTCCTGATACCAGGTGCGGATATCATTCTGGTTGTGAATGAGTTGGCCTGGATAGAGCTCGCCTGGTTGATAGCGAATGTGTCCGAAAGGGAAGCAGTGCAGATGGGCATGGAAAACAGTCTGGTGAAAGACGCCATGCTCCCAATAGAGCGGGCTGGCATACTGTAGCTCGAAGAAGTGTTGCACCTGCGCTTTTAATAGACGCAACTCCTCATCCAACGCTGCCGGGACATCGCCATAGCATGCATAGTGTTCTCTGGGTATGATCAATAGGTGCCCCTCAAGTATGGGCGCATGATCAGCCACGATAAGGAAGTGTGGACTTTCTTGTAATATATAATCGGTAACAGTATCGAACTGGCAGAAGGGACAATCAGCATAATTGACCCGAGCACTCGTAGAGGCATCGCTTCTACGTTGCATGCTTTTTACTCCTTGCTTGCTAGACGCACTATTTGTCCGTACCTACTTTACTATAACGTACACTGCTCACATCATACAAGGGAATCGTGCAAGAAATATCTTTGTGTTGTGTTATGGGCGTATGGGCGACAGCATAGAGCGGGACAGTAGGTAGCAACGTCCTTCGCGAGCAGCGCTAGCGTTACAGACCTATAAAACTGTAACGCTAGCGCTGCTATGGATTTGTGTGGTCAAGATCCTGGCAGTAAAATGCTAGCCTGCGTGTTTAAAGCCGGCTTCTTTCATCGTCAGTGCATCGCCTTCGGCAATGATACCGGCATCAATGACCTCTGCGATGAATAGCGTTGAGTCGCCAGCCGGTGTTGTATTGTGAACCTCGCAGGCGACCCAGGCGAGCGCCTCCGGTAAGATGGGGTATTGGCCCTCGGTACGGGTGTAGGTAATATTCTCCATCTTCTGTGGGTGTTTAAATGCAGATTTGCCCAGTGCTCCTGCAAGTTCACGCTGCCCGGTGCGCAGAACATTAATCGTGAAGGTACGACTGTGTTGTATCATCGGGAGTGATTTTGCGTCATTCTCGACGGAGACCATGATTAGTGGTGGTTCAAATGAGACCTGGGAGAGCCAGTTGGCCGTAAAGCCATTGACATTCCCCTCATCCTCGCACAAAACGGCATAGAGGCCGTAGGTAAACGAGCGTAGAGCCTGTTTTTTTGCAGCAGTATCCATACAATACCCTTCCTTTTCTATCTGCACTTGATGATAAATGCTACTTGAGACCTAACTGGTCCCTGGTTGGCTCTGCTCAGCAGAACCAGGATTCTGTGAGATGGGGTAATATTTTCCGTTCTCCGTATTGACGCAAGGCGCGGAAGGTTGAGTAGCGTTGACCCTGCATACTTATGGCGAGAGCCTTAACCTGGAAGAAGGTCATTAATGCATCGTTCTGACACTGTTCACCTTGCGTGACAAGAGCGGCAACTTTAGCCTGTAACTCGTCCATGCGCGGATCGGCATGTGACCAGCGATAGCTAAAGGCGTCTGGATCAAAGTCTGCAATCCAGCGTTGACTGGCGGGATCAGAGAGGTGAGCTGATCCGGGTGGTATGAGCAGGCGGATCGAGAGGTGCACAGGGTCGATATGTTCGATCAGGTGGTGTTCCTCGAAGAAGTTGAGCAGAGCTACGTAGCTCTCCAGCGTCTCCCAGGGCGTGAAAGGGAGTAGTGATGGCCGGAGCGCAATGCCTGCCTCTTCCATGAGTGTAAAGGCAATCGCGACGTCTTCCGCCGTATGTCCTTTGTCGAGATGCATCAATACATCATCATTGAGCGATTCAACAGCGGAGACAACAAAAGCACAACCGAGCGTCTTCATTTCTGGCAGTAGTTCTCTGTGCTTGAGTATATGCTCGATTTTAATAGTGGCGTCAAAGGTGAGCTCTGGAAACTCTTGATGCATGGTATGCAGAATGCGCATAGCATGTGTCGGTCCATTCCAGAAATCTGGATCGTTGAAGGTAATGTGTTGTGCTCCGTTAGCAACTTGCTGACGAATGTCATCGAGCACAATATCGCGTGGTATTGCGAAGAAGCGACCGCCGTAGATTGGCGTGATGGGACAGTGCATACATGTATGCTTACAACCACGGGTCGCCTCTGTGGCACCAACGACGCTGAGTGTATCTCCCCATTGCAAGCGTGCATAGTTTGTGAGCTCTGGCAGGTGTTCACGTTGTGGCACAATGAAAGGCGTACGCTGCAGGTTAGGTCCGCTCGTATGCTGACGTGAGTAGACACCCTCTATAAGCGGTTGTTTTTCGTGCTCAAGTGCCTGTACAAGCTGGCAGAGCGGAACCTCATACTCACCACCGATAGCTGCGTCTATCAGACCTTGCTGCAAGAAATGGTCCGCATTGAGCAGTGCATAGAGGCCATAGAGACAGATATGCGCGCCAGGTTGGATGGCGCGCACTCGCTGGATGACCTGTTCCCCTAGCCGCAGTGCAGTATGCATAGGGACCGCTATCCCTATGAACTCTGCGCGACGGATCTGCTCATCGGATAGCATTTCCACGGCAATATCAACGCAGTCCGGCTGATAGCCTTCCTGTCGCAATAGTGCCGATAGCGAAGCAAGATGGAAAGGTTGGTGCCCTAGTTCATAACACGAGACGAGTAAAATCTCTCCTTGATTCCTCATTTTCTGCGTGGAGCCCCGCCGCCGCCACCTTTACTCTGGGGCGCTCCACCGCCACCTTTACTCTGAGAAGCGCCTGCACCCGCTGGTGTCCAACCCTCTGGCATGGCTGCATCCTTACCAAAGAAGAACTCTTCCATCTGCTCACGGAGAATTTTGCGTGATTCAGGATCACCCATATTCAGCCCATAATGATTGATGATGAGTACTTGTTGAGCAGGCCACATATCGTAGGCTTGCTGCGAGATGTGCTCGTAGATGCGCTGGCCCAGGCTGCCGGGCATTGGTGGTGTTTCCAACCCTGGCAGTTGGCGTTGTAATTTTTGACAGAAGACTGTGCGTGGCATATATCTCTCCCAGGGACTGCATTAACAGCGATATGAAAAGTGCAGTGCCCGATAGTGATACGCATACGTCTCAATGCACAAGCGCTGAATATTTCTGCGTATCGCGTTGTCGTATAGATATGGCTATTGTACTATGTTCTTACGAAGTTGACTGTTAAAATAGTTGGCACTATGGTATTTGGGCCGTGTTTTCATTATATCAAAACCAGAGATGAAAGTATGCCGAGAATCTCTCATGGTCAGGTTTCTCATAGTATCGTATAGTGTTTTGTTAACCCGTCCTTCCACGTGTCTTGCATCTTTGGACTACAAATTTCTTATACGATTTGACAGGTTCATCGTTCTTTTGCTACGATGCATGGCACTTTCCATTTTGTTTTATGCGACTATTCTGGTTGTATACGGCGGACGATTTTCTTCTGAATACCACTGCGATTATAGTGAATACAAGTGCGTCGTGTAAGAGATGTGAAGAGTAAAGAAAGGTCGCTTGTAGGTTATGGTTGCTGATCTTACGGAGCTTGCTGCGCTGGAAGATGCGCCACGTGTGGTCTTCTTTGGCATGGAATGTAGCTTTTCATTGCCGGTGTTAACTACCTTACTGGGGAGTGGGATAGAGGTATGCGCGATCGTGATGCCTGCAGCGAAGGATCTGTTTATGCTGGGATCATCGATCTCGTCTACCAATACTGCTATTTTTCGCTTGCCTGCTACCCACATACCTGGTGGCTTGCTACCAATGATGCAGACTGGCTATACAGAAGAGAGAGGGTCGATTGTGCGCCTGGCTCAGAGAGAGCATATCCCTGTCTGGTGTGTACGTAATCTAGCGGCTCAGGAGACGCGAGAGACGTTAGCGTCCTACCAACCGGATCTGATCTGTGTGGCCTGCTTTTCGCAAGTAATCCCATCTGGTATTCTGTCTCTGCCCCGACTGGGTTGTGTCAATGTGCATCCATCGTTGCTGCCAGCTTTACGGGGTCCCGAGCCAATATTTTGGGCTTTTCACAAAGGTTGTATGATAACTGGTACTACTGTTCACTTTATGGTTCCAAAATTGGATAGTGGCGCTATACTGGCACAAGAAGTTATTGCGATCCCTGATGGCATCAGTGCGACGGTGTTGGAGGAGCATTGTGCCCACCTGGGCGGGAAACTTCTGGCGCAGGTTGTTTTTGCATTAATGCACGGCCATGCTCATCCGTATTTTCAGGATGAAACACAGAGCAGTTATCAGTCCTATCCGCAGGCCGAGGATTACATGGTTACAGCGCAGGAGTGGGAGGCGCGCCACCTCTACAATTTTATTTGTGGCGTTGCTGACGACACTCTGCCAGTTATCCTGAGAGTGCACATACTAGATGCTGATGGGGCTGGCGTTGAGCGCTATCTCTTGGTGAGCGAGGCACTGGAGTATGACAACGCAGCCTTATTGCCACTAGAGGGGAATGACCCGGCGACTATTATGCGTGGTGAGGCGAGTGATGAATGGATCGTTGCCTGTCGGCAGGGCTGGGTACGTGTACGCGAATCAGGTAGTGTATAGTGTTTATTGATGTGTAAAAGATTTTCTCAAGAGAATCGAGCGAGACGTGTATCTTAAACGTTTAGAGATGCTTGGCTTTAAGAGCTTTGCTACGCGTACTCTGCTAGAGTTTAGCCCTGGCATTACAGCGGTGGTAGGGCCAAATGGCGCGGGCAAGTCGAATGTCGCCGACTCGATGCGTTGGGTGCTGGGTGAGCAGAGCATGCGCCAGTTGCGTGGGAAGAAGAGCGATGACATTATTTTTATTGGTGGTCAGAGTCGTGCCCCGCTGGGCATGGCAGAGGTCTCGCTGACCCTGGACAACAGCACTGGCTGGGTTCCCTCTGAATATGGTGAGATCACTGTAACGCGCCGTTCGTACCGTTCAGGTGAAAACGAATACCTTATTAATAAGCAGAAGGTACGCCTCAAAGATGTTCTGCTCCTACTGGCACAAGCTCGCATAGGGCACGATTCATATACCGTTGTTGGACAGGGGCTGATTGATGCTGCGTTAAGTTTACGGGCGGAGGAGCGTCGTGCTCTCTTTGAAGATGCCGCTGGTATTCGCCCTTTTCAAGTGCAACGTACCGATGCAGAGTTGCGTCTCAGGCAAACCGAGCAGAACGTAGAACGTCTACGTGATATTGTCAATGAGATAGAGCCGCGACTCGCACCGTTAAAAGAGCAGTCGCAACGAGCGATTGAATACGAGCAGCGTAACCAGGAGCTACAGGATGTGCTTGTCTCCTGGCATCTCTTGCAGTGGCGTCGTCTACGCACCACGCGAGATCGAACTGCAGAGATAGAGCATGAGCAAGCGCAGCGAGTTCGCCAGGGTGAGCAGGAGCTCCAGGTATTAAATGAGCATGTTCAGGAGTTGCGTACACAGCGTCAGCAGATACAGTCGCGTATCCGAGAGGCGCGTCAGGCTAGCATTGAAGCCAGTGCAACGGTTCAGCAGTATGAACGTGAACTGGCGGTCAATGAAGAGCGAGTGACCAATCTGGCACACCAGCAAGAAGAGTTGCAGCATGAAGAACGTCGCCAGCGTGAACGCTTGATCACTTTACAGAAGCAGACGATTGATCTGGAAGAGCAGTGTGATCTAGCAGACGAAGCTCTTGACAATGGCTCTGCAAAGCTCGCAAAAATGGAGAGCGAAGTCACCAGCGCGCAGAAAGAATATACATTAGATGAGCATCGTCTGCGCGGGTCTCAGAATGATCTGGCTCAAGTGCAGGCGCGTTTAAGCTCGGCTCGTAATGAGGTTGGGCGACAGCAAAAGCAGTTGCGTGAGCGCAATCAAAGCTTAATCGCTCGTCGTGAAACCATCGCACAATCTCAGCAGAAGCTTACAACCTATGAAACGCGCATGCATGAAGGGCGTGCACTGCTAGAGGCCATTCGTAACGAAGAGCAACAGCTCATGCAGCGAAAACAAAGCATCGCACAGCTAATAGCTGAAAGCGCGCAAGAATTAGAACGTATGAAGTCAACCCTCGCCGAGGCGGAGCGGCGTAAGCGGACGACCGTCGATCGGCTGAATATGCTCAATAATTGGCGGCAGAGTTTAAGTGGCTATAGCGATGGTGTGCGGGCAATCTTACGGGCTCCGGCAGACAAGATCTCCGGGCTGATTGGTCCCGTGCCTCAATTAGGCGTTGTTCCAGAAGGACTGGAACAAGCGCTAGAGGCCGCTCTTGGTTCATATATGCAAGCAGTAGTTGTTGAAACTTTAGCAGATGCCGCGCAGAGTATGACGTATCTCCAACAAAGCAATGCAGGCAAGGCCATGGTTGTCTGGCTTGAGCGCTCGGACGAAGACGATGAGTCCAGCGAAGTACGGGAGTTGCAGGAGCAGGAAGAGGAGATGGTCCTGACGCGTTATTTGGAGACATTGCCAGATGTGCGGGAAGAGTCGATCGGTTTTGCATGGAAATTTGTAACATGTGAAAAACAGTATATCGAGCTTTTTCGTCGCCTGTTGCAGGGTATTGTCCTGACTCGTACTACAGAGGCTGCATACGAACTATTGCGTTGGGCGCTTCATCTGAGTGTTTCATCAGGAACCGATCTCCCCTTTACAAAAGTCGTGACGTTAGAGGGCGAAGTTCTGCATGTGGATGGCTGGCTCATCGGTGGTAGCGGAAAAGTAGGGAAAGATGGAGCAGCGCAAGGATTGCTTGCCCATGAACGTGAACTGCGTGAACTCCCGCAGCATCTGAATGATATTAACGACATCATCGAGCAAATACATACATTGATGAGTGAGGCACAACGCAAGCAAGAGGCACGTCGTAGCGAGCAGAGCGGTGTTGAGAAAGAGCTACACAAAGTTACGGCTCGTAGTAATGAGCATCAGAAGAACGTGAATACACTCCAGCGTGACCTGGAGCGTGTGCAGACAGAAATTCGCTTAGCTGCCTCTGTTGAGCAACAACTCGCACAGGAGGTTGCGGTTCTGGAGCGTGAAGTTGTAACCATATTAGAGCAGGTCAGCGCACATGAGAAATCCCAACGTGAGCTATCAGGCCTGGTTGATGAACTCCAGTTTGAAATGGAAGAGCGCGCCACCAGCTATCGACGTTTACAAGACGAACTGGGACGTGCCCGCACAGCATTTGCCGTCAAGCGACAGGAGGCCAAATCATTGCGCCACCAGCTTGCGCAACAGCAGACACAATCTCAGGATCTCAAAAATCAGGTACAGCAACAGGTAGTACGTCTGCAAGAGGCAGTGCAACGACGTCAAGCGTTGGTTGAGACAATTGCGCAACAACATACCCATCTCGCGCAGGCTCAGCAACAAGCGCAGCAGCTTGTTGCTCATCTTCAGAGCGTCGAAGCACAATCAGGCGAGACTGATCAGCAGGTGGCTGCCCTCGAACAGCGGCGTACAATACTCCAACAAGGCTCCAGAGAACAAGAGGCCAACTATCGACGTTCATTGCTCGATAGCCAGAAGGCGCGTGATGCAGTAGAGACGTTGCTCACCCAACTGCAAGAGGATCTGGGTATAAGTAGTCCCGAAGAACTCGCAAAGCACGAGCAGCACCTTGCTATTGACGATGAGCCATCTGAGCAGCAGGAGCCAGCGGAAACTATTGTCGCTATAGAGGCAGAGCTATCAAGTGAAGAAGAGACGCAGCTACGTAAGTATCGCCGGCGCGTTGAAGCCTTACGTAGTCGTCTCAAGAGTATTGGTGGTTGTGATAGTAATGCGCCGCAACTTTACGAAGAGACACGTACTCGCTATGAATTCCTCACCACGCAGATCGACGATCTAACTCAGGCTGCCTTGCAACTTCGCACCATTATTGATCAGCTAGACGTCACAATGGCAAAGCAGTTTGAAACAACCTTTCAAGCTGTTAACGCTCGCTTTCGTGAGCACTTTACCACGCTCTTCAATGGTGGCACAGCGCGCCTTGAATTGATTACTGCCAGGAATGTAGATGACGAGGAGGATGCTAACGGCACAACACCAGCGACCAGAGCATCAGGCATGCCAGGTGGAGTAGATGTCATTGTACAGCCACCAGGAAAGAAGGTTCAGGACCTTTCATTGCTGTCAGGTGGTGAACGTGCCCTGGTCTCTGCGGCCCTGCTCTTTGCACTGCTGGAGATCAATCCACCGCCCTTCTGCCTGCTCGATGAAGTCGATGCTGCTCTTGACGAATCAAACGTCACCCGTTTCTGCGACATTTTGAAGAAGCTCTCACAGCGCACTCAATTTATTGTTATTACGCATAACCGTGTCACCATGACCGCCGCACAGGCCATCTACGGCGTCTCAATGCGTGACAGTATCTCGCGCTTGCTCTCACTACGTTTGGATGAAGTACCTGTATCAAGTGTACGCTGAGGTGTATTTCCTGGTGAAGTATTGAAAGCTGAGAGCCAGGATAGCCGGGATGTGCCTCTTGACAGACCTGAGCAATTGTAGTAGTATTAGTCACGTCAAGAAGAAAGGCCGCCTGTATGTGCAGGTGAGCTGGTGACGATAGCGAAGAGGGCACACCCGTTCCCATCCCGAACACGGAAGTTAAGCTCTTCAGCCCCGATGATACTATGTGGGCGACTGCATGGGAAAATAGGACGTCGCCGTCTCACCTGCCCATTTACAAGCGGCTTTTTTGTTGCTTTTACTTATATGGTACTGGTACCTATAGTTTCAGCTTTATTTTAAAGAGAGGATGCAGCACATCAAATAACGTGATGCGCTGCATCCTCTCTTTTTGTCGAGATGAATACTGATATGCTAGATCAGAGACTGGTTACGGTTCTGTTCCCCAGGCAAGTTGACCCTTGTAGTAAGCAGTAACCCTGGTCCAGGAGCCATAGCTGGTCTGTGATCCATTATAAGAGTAATCGTTCCCCTCATTGTAGTTTGACCAATCGTTCTTATTGATGCGATTTTGAATCTCGCCGCTACTTGCATTAGGTGCCAGCGTGCCAGCACCTGCTGTAAAGGCCAGCTCCAGATAGGTATCCGCGTTGGTACGACCAGACGTTGAATGGAACGTGCCCTGAATATTGCCGCAACTCACGACAGCATAGTCACAGTTGTATGTTTCAGGCTGGTTGCTATCAATAGTGTACCAATAACGGATCGTGACATCGCTTAGATTGATCGTGGTATTGCTTGTGTTGGTAATCTGTAAGAACGGTTTGATCTGGTTATCGTTAGGTGCGCCGGGATCACCAACTTTATAGCTTACTTGTAAGGAAACGTTGGATGGTGACGGCGTAGGTGTTGGATTAGGTGGTGTCGGCGTCGGATTAGGTGGTGTAGGTGTTGGATTAGGCGGTGTCGGCGTCGGGTTAGTGCCGGTGGTCAACGGAAACACGATAGGTGTTAAGTATGCCTGTTTAGCCTGATTCACCGTTGTCCAATCGTTATTGAGAATACCTCCTGTATCGCCGGAGTCAGGATTCCAGCACCAATAGGTCCAGTTGAAACCATTGGCCCCTTTGCCCAGATAGTTTGTGAGCGCGTTAAGCCATTGTTGATCCGATTGTGTTACAAGTTCAGTGCCGAATTCGCCTAACCAGACAGGCGCAATACCTTGCTTCGCAATATAGCCCCAATGTTTATCCCAGATAGCGGGTAGATTGTTTGGATAGCTAGGATCGCTAAACCAGGTCTGATTGTAAACACTTGCTGGATAATCGTGTGCGGAATAGACCAGTTGGTTGGGTACATTTAATTGCACTGGCTTACTTGCGACACCCTCCAGGTTGCCGCCCCACCAATAGCAGTCACCTGTTGTTGCGCCGCCAGGACCGTAACAATCGACGCCTTCAACAAAGATGAGCCAGTTAGGATTGATATTCAGGATGGCATTGCCACCTTTTTGCGCCGCAAGCTGCCAGTCGACACTTGGATCACCACAGCCCCAGCAAGCAGGCGCGTGCGGCTCATTATGCAGATCGGCACCAACTATCGTGGGATTTCCTTTGTAATGCTGAGCCAACATCTCCCAGTCAGAGAGCCAACGTGTCTCTGGATACGCTGATGTATACCAGAGTGCAGATTGCGCACCTGAGTCTGGTCGGTGCTGGTCCAGAATAATACGTAGCCCTTTTTGACCTGCGTAGTCAACGATTTTATCCATGATCTGAAGGCCTGTAAGCCCCTGGAGGTCTGGATTTTTGTTAACGTCGATCCCATTTGGTGTGCTGCCAGGATCAAAGAGCTGATTTGAATAAGGGAGACGAATAGTATTGTAGCCCAGGCTACTGATCTGATCGAGCATATCCTTATAATTACGCGTCCAAAGTCCATGCACAACGTAGTTTGATGTTTCAAAGCCAAACCAGTTGATGCCTGCGATCCGTACCGGTTGATTGTTCGAATCCAGGATCTGAGAGCCGCTGGTGTGCCAGTAGCCGGTGCCAGCTGCTTTCGCACTCTGAGTTTTTAAACCAACCAGTGACGTACTTAAAGTCATTACCAGTACTCCAATCATAAGCAACAGAGCACTATGCCTGCGCCTATTCTTCCACTTATCCATCGTTGCGCTCATTCTGATTCCTTTCAGCATTATATCTCCATCGTTGAAGATATAGAATCGCTATATCTATATATCTGATACTATAAATATGGTGATGTGGTCAATACAGTGTCTGTAAGGCAACAAAAACTGAATATTGTGTCATCACTTATTATTCATATGTGGAGATATGTTGGTAATAGAATACTTGACAGCGTATTTTTAGCAATATAAAATTATAAATGTATCATACTATCCAACTATTTCATGTGCCTGATTGCACTTTAACGGTAAGAAAATTGTACCCTTCCAAATATGCCCCATATACTCAAGAGAATCAAGGGGGAACTCATGAGTACCACCCATCCATTACGGGTTGCTCGTTGTCTGCGCAACCTGACAATCAAACGACTCGCCCAGGAAGCGGGCATTGGAGCCTCTACCGTTTGGCGCGCCGAACAGAATTATCCTATTAACGCGGAATCGCGCCAGCGTTTGTGTCTTTACTTTGGGCAGACCGCCCAGGTGTTAGGACTGATCCATAACGATCAGGAGATATTGCTCACAGATCCCGAGGGGTGTAGACAGCAAACATACACCGACATGAATAATGAAGAACATATCGTTTTCAATGTATCGCAACAGAGAGAACGCCACAGTGGTTACGGTGAGAAGCTCTCTGAGCAGTTAGTAGGATCATGGTTAACCTCTAGCGCAATTGATCTGGCTGAAATACTTGATACTGGTTTGAATATTAATGAGATGCTGAGTGCGTTACGCATAGTGCTGCAAAGCGTTCAGGGTATACCGCACAGAATACGGCACTCAACTGATCCGAATGGTGTGCTAATAGGGATGCCCGGAATGCACGTTTCCATGGATGAGCGTGCATATCTAGACGATATGCTGCATCAGAGTGTGGATGCTGCCTGGTCGCGTTTCCACACTGCACGTCCATTAGAAGTGTTCATTGTTGCCCAGGCGCAGCTCTCCTTGCTGCAGCATTTGCATGATCTGATCTCTCCTGAACCGCGCTATAAACTGTATGCTTCACTTTACGATCTTATCGGTGCGACTGAGTTTTACCGTGGTGCTTATGATGCAGCCAAAAAAGCCTACCGAAAGGCGCATCTGGCGGCATTAGAGGGTGCTGATACCTGGAATATGGCGCAAAGCCTGAACTGGCAGGCAGTTGCAGCAAGTGCCTGTGGGGAATATGCCGAAGCCATTTCTTATATTGAGGCTGCTCTACGCCTGGCAATGAGCCGGAGTGGTGAGCAATTCGTGCGTTTGCGTGCACATCTACTGGCTGACTGGGCTTATAACGCATCATTGTTGCAAGAACATTTCTGTGTTGAGGAAAAGCTGGACGCATCTTTTCGCTTGGTTGAACATCTAGGCTCTAACGAAGAGTTTGACCTGGCACGTTGGTACCAGATGAAAGGGAACTGTATGCTTATACTGAAGCATTATGGAATAGCGATTGAACATCTGGAGTATTCGCTAACACAGTTACCTGCTCAATGGGTAGCACGACGTATCCTCACTCTTATCCCATTGGCCGAAACATACGCACGCAAGCGCGAGCGCGATGCCAGTATTGCGACGGCACAGCGTATTGTTGACATTCTACCAGAGGCAGCATCGTCGATGCTTGATCGGCGCTTTCATGAATATCAGGATGTGCTGTTGCGTGCATTTCCGCGTGACCACTATGTACAATCTTTTGTCGCAAACGTAAAGCGTGAGCGATAAAAAGCAGGTCCAGTATGTTAGATGTAGCAACACACTGGACCTGCTCTTCTCCCTGTTATTGCTAGCTGCTATTCTACTGAAAGGTATTGAACGCTGAATAGTTGCTGGGTATCAAGCCAGACCTGTTCAATGCGAAAGCCTGCCTCACTGGCAAGTTGAGCGAACTCCTCCAGGGTAAACTTGTACGAACTCTCGGTCCAGATGGTCTCACCTAGCTTAAATGCTACCATCTGGCCGTCGAGATGTACTTGCTGACGACGTAAACTCTCCAGATGCATCTCGATACGTCCAATGATGGGATTGTAGAAGGCGTAGTGTGAGAATTGATCAAGCTGAAAATTGCCGGATAGTTCCAGATTAATCCGCTCAAGCAGATGAAGATTAAATTGTGCCGTAACGCCTTCACTATCATTGTAGGCACGGTGCAAGATGTTGCATTCTTTCTTGAGATCCACACCGATCAGCAGACCTCCTCCCTGGCCACAGGTCTGCGCAATCGAAGCCAGGAAGCGGATCGCCGCATTGGGATCGAAGTTACCAATAGTCGATCCTGGATAGTAAGCGACGCGGCGAGCGACCTGTACGGACGGCTGCGGCAGCGTAAAGTTGCTGGTATAGTCGGCGCAGACCGGTAGCATCTCGATGTCAGGATAGGCCTGTGCCAGTTCGGTGGCTGTATTGAGCAAGTGCTGCCGTGAGATGTCAATCGGCACATAGGCGGCGGGCTGTAGTTGCTCAAGTAACTGACGCGTCTTTAAGCTACTACCACTGCCGTATTCAATGAGCATGCACCGTGGACCCAGTGCTCTGGCGATATGCTGGATATTGCGTTGCATGATCGAAATCTCGGTACGTGTTGGATAGTATTCGGGTAGTTCGCAGATCTGGTCGAAGAGCTGCGAGCCGACCTCATCGTAGAAGTACTTGCTAGGTAACTCTTTAAGCGGTCGTTGTAGTCCTTGTATGACATCCGTGCGGAACGTATTAAGCCTTGGCGCAAAATCATAAAGCTTCGGCGGTTGTGGGGTTCCTTGCACAGTTGTTATACCTCTCTTGCTAAACGGATACCCATAAATTGCCAGCGTGCATCCGGTGGAAAGAAGTTACGATAGGTTGGGCGAATATGCGTCACCGATGTTGCGCACGAGCCACCACGTAACACAAATTGATTACACATAAACTTGCCATTGTACTCACCGATGGCACCTGGCGCAGGCTTGTAGCCTGGATAGGCCAGGTATGCGCTCTGTGTCCACTCCCAGACATCGCCATACATCTGTTCAGGCTGGGCTGCCTGTGGTGTATGGGTGTGAGCCTGTAATGGTAGAGGCTGTAGTGCTCCACTCTCTACAAAGTTACCCTGCAACGGCAGTCCTTGTGCTGCGACCTCCCATTCAGCCTCAGTAGCCAGTCGTGCATTCGCCCAACGTGCATAGGCATCGGCCTCAAAGTAGCTGACATGGCAAACGGGTGCATTAAGATCAACTTCTTGGAGTCCGCTCAGCGTCATCATATGCCAGCGTCCGTCCAGGTGTTCCCAATACAGTGGTGCCTCCCACTCCGTACTCTGCACCGTACTCCAGCCCATTGAGAGCCAGAGCAGTGGATTTTTGTAACCACCATCGTTCATGAAGGCGAGATACTCACCGTTCGTGACGAGACGCGAGGCCAGTTGGTAGGATTCTAAAAACTGCCGATGGCGTGGCCCCTCATTGTCATAGAAAAAGCCATCGCCCTCAAAGCCGATCCGGGCGATCCCTTCAGGATAGCTAATCCAATTGAGCGCAGGTGTAGCTGCGACTGGTGTTAGCTTATGCGTATGATAAGCTGGATAGAGCGGATTACATGAGAGCACATGTTTTATATCGGTGACGATCAATTCCTGGTGCTGCTGTTCGTGATTGATCCCGAGGGTTACCAGCGGTGTCAGCCGTTCAAGCGTAGCATCGTCGCATTGTTCTAACAGGTTGTGCATACACTCATCGATATAGTGCCGATAGACGTAAATCTCTTGTACTGTTGGTCGCGAAATGAGACCGCGATTGGCACGGCAATGACGTTCTCCGACCGAATTGTAGTACGAATTAAAGAGGTAGGTGTATTGGGGATGCGGTGACCTGTAGTCTTTCAGATTTGGTTCCAGGATAAAGGTCTCGAAGAACCAGCTTGTATGGGCAAGGTGCCACTTTGTTGGGCTGACATCAGGCATAGATTGTACGACGTAGTCCTCAATCTCCAATGGTTCACAGAGGTGTTCTGAAAAGGTGCGTACGTTATGAAACTGTTCAAGTAATCTCTGACGTGGCGAGGGTCGTGTCTGTGCGGGATACTCCTGAATATTTTTTGCCACGGTTGTGTCTCCTTGTGTCTGCTTGTCTGCTTGGATGACATCTACTTTGTTCAATCGTCAGTTTTAGCTGACATCACATACAGGAGTGGCACTACAGATATCTTTCGCATCAGTGATGTTTTATACTGTGGTTGTGTCTATTCTTTGCTGTTTTACTGTCGCCTTTCTTTATTCTCATATGCTTATAGCATATGAAAGATAGTGCGCTATACCGAATTGTGTATCAATATAACCTTTCTATTGTAAACTCGTGAAGCTTTTTTCTCAAGGCTAAATGGGATGTTAAAGCAGATAAAATGATCAATCGTAGCCAATCTATGCAAGAGTCTTGATTGCATTGATCAGGCTATCGATCTCTTCTTCGGTATTAAAGAAGCCGGTTGAGATGCGCAGGGCATGATTATCGGGGATATTACGGATGTAGATATTATGGGTATGCTGTAGATATTGCACTATTGCCAGATCATCGTGTCCGTCTACTTTAAAGGCGAGGATGCCATTGACGCCCGGTTGCGGAGTGAGAATTGTGATGCCAGGGATCTTTTGCAGATTGTGGAAGGCATAGCTGTTGAGCTGAGCAATACGCTGGAAGAGCCACTGATGTCCAACGGTCTCCTCCAACCAGCGTAGAACGGCGCATTGACCAAGGATCGCAGCTGTCTGACGTCCTCCAAGCTCAAAGCGTTGGGCGTTATTGAAGAGCTCCCAATCATTGACTGTTTCGTGATTGGCCGAATTGTAACCTACATAGGTCGGGACGAGTAGATTTTGTGACGCACTCCGTATGTAGAGTGCACCTGTACCGTCTGGTCCACAGAGCCATTTCTGCATTGGGATAGCGTAGAAATCGACATCGAGTGCTTTTACATCGACGGGGATGTTGCCGATTGATTGTGCACCATCGATCAACACCGGAATACCACATTCTCGCCCTAAGCGCGCAACGGCCTGGATATCTAATACTGTTCCGGTACTCCATGTAACATGCGAGAGTGAGATTAGACGTGTACGTGGGGTGATCAGCTCCTCGATGCGCGCAACGAGAGGAGCATCTGCCTGCTCTCCGAGGTTCGCAACGCACGTCGTAACACCCTGACGTTCAAATAACTGATAGAGAGGAGCGAGTCCACTTATATGCTCGTGATTGGTTGTGATCACCTCGTCACCGGGCTGCCAACTGATCCCATAATAGACAATATTCATGCCTTCGCCTGTATTGTCTGTCAGCGTAATCTCGTTCGTGTCTGCATTGAGCAAGCGTGCTACGTGTCCTCGTGCCAGACTTGAGATATCTGCGATGTCATCGAATGCCTCTTTGCCTACACGCCCTTGTTGATATTCGGTGAGCATACGTTCATGCATGGCCTGCACGACGCAGTCAGGGATAGGGCCAAACGAACCGCTATTCAGAAAAATATGAGCGGTGACGGCAGGTAGATGTTGACGGATAAGATGTATATGTGCCGATGTAGGCATGATAACAATACTCCTCTAGTGGGCCAGATAGTGGCAAGATGCTTACAGTATATCTCATCATTGAAGGTGTGTCAGGGGAGAGATTGGTCTTGTGGGAGATAGTGGATGGTGAGCAAGCCATTACCGGCAGTGCGTGTTGCTGTGCGCTGTCAGTAATGCTATTTCGGTTTATAATACACGTAGCGTTCTCACAAAAATAAGAGATAAGGATGATTATAAAGATATGCGTGTACGAAATTTTCGTGAAGAAGATGCACCTGCGCTTTTAGCTGTGCGGCAGATAGCTAACACGTATGATGGATTACCAGTTCCTACTGAGGCTGAAAACCTCGCATGGTTGCAGGATCCCCAGATCGCGGCCTCCGAAAATATTTTTGTGATTACTGACGATGATGATGAGCTACAGACCTGGGGGCAGGCAGGTACGCTAGAAGGGATTGAGGGCCTGATTATTGGCTATACATGGATACATATGTTATGTGAGGTTGATGGCTATCATCTGCTCTGTGAGGGGGCTGTGCTGCCCGTTGAGCGTGGGAGAAACGCAGGGCGTGCATTGCTGGTGAGCGTATTGAATAGGGCACGCTATCTGGCAGAAGATTTTGAGTTTGAGGCTGAGTCGGCTGATGTACCGATCTATTTTGAGGTACTTTTCCCTGCGCGTGCTAACGCTGCATCGCGCCTGGCTACTAAATGTGAACTCAAGCGTGTTGAGGATGCCACTGTGAAAGAGAGGGGAGGGACGTCAGGGGTAGATCTGTATAGGAGGGTGCTCTAGTGAGCCAGGACATGTGTTGCGGTAGGAAGCCCCCGAACTGCTAGCGATGAAATACAATGATAACGAACTAGCAGCGCGGAAGCTCCACTGCTATTCTTGCTCGTCTCCTTCTGTCGACGTCTCTTCTAATTCTATGAGTACCGAGGGGGCGGCAAGCAAAGCTTCCAGGGTAGAGCGGCGAATACGATACGCCTGGCGAATGCCACTGTGTGGAAGTGAGATAGCCTCCAGCACGCCGCTCTTAATCCACCGACGAACAGTTGTATCATCGACTCGCAACTGTTTTGCGACCTCGCTGACTGTCAGTAAATCCGCGTCATCGTTTGCCACTGGCTCCTCTTTCTGGTTCGATTTCTAGTTCGAACCCTACGCTGATCTCTAGTAAGACTCTCATCGAATACAACAGGAGTATAAACCAGACAACGTATGCTTTGTCTATTTAAATGTAATAACGAGTACGTCCTATTTTTGTAACGTTGTTTGACATTGTGCATACATTATATGTATGCGTCAAGGTATTTCTCCTGCTGTATTTGAAAAAGTAGAGCTACCTCTAACCTCTAAGAATGCTTTAACCACCAATCATTGACATACTGCGATTGGCACGTTTAAAGCTTTTATCGCCAATGTAATGTTTCAACTCTTTATGCCAGACAGCCTGACGAATAGTCTGTGTCAGTGCCTCGTCATCCACGCCTGAGCGTAAGACCGAACGTATATCGGTCTCTTCGGTGGCAAAGAGGCAGGTACGAAGCTGTCCATCGGCGGTCAGGCGGATACGATCACAGGAAGAGCAGAAGGGTTCGCTGACCGGGTTGATAAAGCCAACCTCGCCGATACCATCGCTAAATGTATAGCGGCGTGCAGTCTCAGCTGGATGATCGAGAGGAATCTGTTGAAGGGGTCCATAGGCCTCCTCAATGATAGCTTTAATCTCTGCACCTGACAGAATATCTTCTTTGCGCCAGATCTGATCTGCATCCAGCGGCATAAATTCGATCCAACGTACAGAATAGGCTTTTTGGCGTGCCAACTCAGCAAAAGGTAGGACCTCTTCTTCCGTAAAGCCACGCATTGCGACCGCATTGATCTTGATTGGATGGATTGAAGGGTAACGTTCAAGCTCGGCCAGACCTTCTAAGACCGCTGCGAGCTGATCCCGACGTGTCATCTCTGCAAACTTCTCAGGGATCAGTGAATCGAGGCTGACATTGATACGTGTCAGGCCCGCAGCGGCCAGAGCGCCGGCTTGCTGTTTCAGTAAGATACCGTTAGTAGTCAGGCTCAGGCTGCGTAGGCCTGGGATCTCGCCGAGTTGGCGCACGAGATCAGGAAGATCACGTCGTACCAGCGGTTCTCCACCTGTCAGGCGAATCTGTTCGATCCCCATGTTGACCGCGACACGAGTGAACCGAACGATCTCCTCATAAGAGAGGATCTGATCTTTTTTCAGCCATGGTAAACCTTCGGCTGGCATGCAATACGTGCAGCGGAAATTGCATTTATCCGTTACTGAGATCCGTAGGCTCTTAATATGCCGTCCGTAACTATCGACCAATGGTTCCATAAATATCGCCTCTTCTGAAGAATATATAAGCAGCCTGTATTTCGTACACATACTATAGCACAAATTTTTCTTGCTGCCTCAGACCTACTTTTATGACGTGCCACTATAGCTAAGTATTAAGTTGTTTGTCGATATAGGATGGTCTTTGGGAAAGATTGGTATATGTAACCTTGAGAAAAGAGTAATGAAATACAAGATTTTTCTTGCTGCTTGCTGCACAGAAAGTAGATAGTAACTTTACTGTAGTAATTCTACAAAAAAGTCGAGTATTCTTGTTGTAGCAGCATCATAGTCAGCGCTTTTTCTCTCACTTACATATGAGCTGCATTTGCTGTAGCATGTAGAAATACAAGTGAAGACGCTACGTTAGAGATAACGTAGCGTCTTCACTTGTATAAAATTGCTGCTGTATGTGTTTTATGCGTCGTAATACATTGCGAACTCGATTGGCACCGGACGGAGGCGGACCTGATCGGCCTGTTCACGCTTCAGCTCGATGTACTTCTCCAGGAGGTCAGCTGTGAAGACATCGCCTTCCAGCAAGAACTCGTGGTCATTCTCAAGAGCTTTGAGTGCCTCGTCCAGCGAGCCAGGGACCGAGCTAATCTCGCTCAGTTCTTCGGGCGACAGACTGTAGAGGTTCTTATCGACTGGACCGTAGCCATACTTGCCAGGATCGATCTCGCGGCGGATGCCGTCCAGACCAGCCATGAGCAGGGCCGAGAAGAGCAGATAAGGGTTCGCTGTAGGGTCGGGCGGGCGGAACTCCACACGCTTTGCTTTCGGGCTTTCCACAAGTGGAATACGAATAGCAGCGCTACGGTTGCCGGAAGAGAAGACCAGATTGACTGGAGCTTCGAAGCCAGGAACCAGACGCTTGTAGCTATTTGTCGAAGAGGCTGCGATTGCCAGCAAAGCTGGAGCATGAGTTAAGATACCACCGATGTAGAATTGAGCCATCTGAGAGATACCGGCATAGCCATCGGCATCGTAAAACAGTGGCTTCTCATCCTTCCACAGACTGGAGTGCGTATGCATACCAGAACCGTTGTCACCGTAGATTGGCTTCGGCATAAATGTTGCTGACTTGCCATACTTACGGGCCGTGTTTTTGATCACGTATTTGAAGAGGAGCATCTTGTCAGCGGTATTGACCAGTGTACCAAAGCGATAGTCAATCTCATTCTGACCAGCGGCACCGACTTCGTGGTGGTGAGCTTCAACCTGAATGCCGAGAGACTCAAGGTTAAGTACCATCTCGGAGCGTAGATCCTGGTGGGTATCACTTGGTGCGACCGGGAAATAACCCCCCTTGACCGGCATTAGATGGCCCAGGTTACTCTCTTCATCTTTACCAGCGCTATTCCAATGGGCTTCGCTCGAATCGACCTCTGCATACTGCAGGTTGTCACGTGAGGCATAACGAACGTTGTCGAAGAGGTAGAACTCAGCTTCTGGACCAAAGAAAGCGGTATCAGCAATACCACTATTGCGTAAATACTGTTCGGCTTTACGTGCCACATAACGAGGGTCACGAGAATATGGTTTCTGCTTGCCAGCGGGGCCTGGATGAGTGATATCACATGTGAGGCTTAGGGTTGGCACTTTGGTGAATGGATCCAGGAACGCAGTCTCAGCATCGGGGATGACCAGCATGTCGCTCTCGTTAATCTGCTGGAAACCACGAATGCTAGAGCCGTCGAATGGCACACCTTCGCTAAATAAATCTTCAGATAGAATATGTACCGGTGCGCTAAAGTGTTGCCAGGTTCCAGGTAGATCACAGAATTTGAAGTCTACTATTTTGACTCCACTCTCTTTAGCTAACTTCAGGACTTCCTCTGGGGTCATCTGTTATCTTCTCCTCTTAACATGATATCCTCGCGTCATTGCAGGAGTGATGGCTTGCGTTGCCTTGCAGTACCATCGCAAGTGGATTATGTATATTGTTGCAACCTCCTGTTGAGGTTGTTCTTGCTTGCCTTAATGATATGACGTTCGTGGTGGAGTATACTACAGTCAGTTTATCCGAAAGTTATGGGACTCAATTTGTGCACATTGCACAAATTGAGCTGCGCATGAACAAAAAAAACAGTGTACAATCTAGCGATTTATTAACAACACATGGCTAAATAGACCAGTATTAGAAAATATAGTTGTACAGTCTAAACATAAACGATATAGATATATGAGTAGATAGTTATAGTGTGCTATAGGCATGGTGCGGAACTGTGGCTGAATTGCAGACTCAATGGGACTGGTTGTTGACGTAGCTGGGTGACATCATGGATGGTATCGATATCCAGGGCGATGCCGGGACGTGAGCAGAGGGCGTAGCGCAGATGTCGACGCTCGGCGGCGGCGCGAAAATGCATGAGGCTATTCAGTCCAAAGACATAAGGAACTATCAGAGGTGGACGGCTAAGGATTGCGTTTGTGCCTGTTCCTTCCTGGGAAGGTGCTAGCACCAGCGAGTTTTCGTGTGAAAGATCGATGAGTTCGTGGATATCGTTGACAGTGATATATGGTAGGTCAGCGGAGATTGTTAAGAGTGCATTGAGATAAGGGTAGCTTTGCATCTCATACTGTGCAGCCGCTGTCAGCGCCGGATTATGACCGGCTTGCTCTTCTGGTAGCACACGGGCACCCCAGGTTTGTGCCTGGACCAGGACGCGCATGTCAGCGCTGACCACAGATATATGTGTAAATTCACGACTCTCTTTGAGTGTGCTCACAACATGATGGAGCATATCAAGCATAAGATTTGCTCGCTGCTCAGGGGTAAGATGAGCAGCGAGCCGGCTCTTTGCCTCGCTCAGTGATTTGACTGGAATCAATGCACTGTATTTCATATATTTTTGTACTATTCCCCTACGAATAATTCAGGCCAGCAGCCCGTAGCATATGACGTGCCAGTTCTGCCTTTGCCGTGCTATCACGCATGATAGTGTTCGTGACAGAAACCGGGATACCGAGATCCTCAATAGCATTCGCGAGCTGTGCATCTTGCGTATCGATGACCATTTCATCCAGAAAGTCGCGATATTTGCGCGCTACACCTACAGCAGAGACATCCATATGTAAGCCACGCATCAGCTTATCGGCCGGACCCTTAATGGGGGCACCACCTACAATTGGACTGACTGCTATAATCTGTCCACTGACCTCATGGAGTGCGTCATGGATACCCCGGACCGCCAGGATACTACCAATACTCACCACGGGATTGCTAGGAGCCAGTAGGATCGCATCTGCTTGCTTGATAGCCTCTATGACACCAGGAGCCGGGTGGGCTGCCTGGGCTCCGATAAAGACGACATCCTGTACTTCATCAGAACAGTGGCGCTGGATCATATATTCCTCAAAGTGAAAGAGACCGGCCGGTGTCTGGATATGTGTGGCGATGGGCTGATCACTCATTGGAAGGATACGTAGCTTCAGGCCGAAGTGCTTGCTCATCTCGTTAGTCACCTCACTCAACGTCTTCCCTTGTTTGAGCAGGTTCGTACGGTGAATATGTGTCGCGAGATCGCGATCTCCGAGTTGGAACCAATCTTCATTGCCATAGTTGGTCAACTGCTGCATTGTGTAGGAGGTATCATCGCGAATGCCCCAGCCATTTTTCTCATCGACGATACCTGCTAATGTATACTGCACAATATCGATATCAGGAGAGACCTTCAAGCCGTAGAACTCGCGATCATCGCCGGTATTGGCGATAACTGTAATCTCTTCTTGTGGGACAACCTGTACAACGCCCTCGAGAAAGCGTGCAGCACCCACGCCGCCAGCCAGCACAACAATCATTATTTTTTACCCTCAATCAAAACGAACTAGTAGATCTTCTAATGGGAGGCGTCCCCTGCGTTTGGGATCTGCCGCCGCATAGCCAACAGTAATCAATGCCTGGGGGATCAACCGTGGATCAAGGTCCAGTGCCGCACAGGCGATTTCCGGGCAGAAGAGTGGCGCACACATCCAGCCGGTGTCCAGACCAAGATCGTAGGCTGTCAGCAACATATTCTGGATAGCGGCTCCGATACTCTGAATTGCCATTAATTTCTCGTCTTCCTGGCGCTGCGCATCTGGATACTGATCGAGATCTTCAAGGTAGAGACAGGGCATGATTAAAGCTGGTGCCTGCAGGATACGCTGCCGGGATTTATCCTTGCGCAACGTTACAATTTCAGCCGCTTGTCCATCCATCTCTAGATTGCGCTGCCAGGTCTCGCCCATCCGTTCCGCAAGTTGCTCTTTGATCTCCTGGCGTGTCAGAACCGCAAAGCGCCAGGGCTGGCGACCATGTGGAGAAGGTGCCCAGCGAGCAGACTCAAGCATCTGCATCAAATGCTCGCGAGCTACGGGACGAGGTTGGTATTGGCGTACGCTCCGGCGACTACGCATGAGTGCTGCGAGATCGTCAGCTCTGTCTTCGCTATTGTTTTTCATAGAGTTTATTTATCTGTGTAATATCCGGTTGCTTTATTCATGAACTGATGAGAATAGCATGAGCCATTCCCACCAGTGGATTGTGTTATCTGAACATATCGGTAGAACTATCACGCGCCAGGGTATGGATATCGCCATTGCCAGGTGTGAACGCATAGCCACGGATCAGAGCGACGGGCACGCGGTCGATTTTTCCCATTACCAGTTCAGCCGCGGAGGATAATTCGTCCGCGACAGCGATAATGCTGGCATGCAGCTCATAGCCGTAAGGATCGTTCTGACCGCGATAGTCAGCCAGGGCTTCCATACCAGCAAGTCCAATTGCCATATTGATCTGTCCGTTGCGCCATGGACGGCCCCAGGTATCTGAGATGATGAGTGCGATATTGAGTGTCTCCTGTCCAGTGAGTTGTTGCAAGCGTGTGCGTATCTCGCGTGCAGAGTGATCGGAGTCGACCGGTAACAGTGTAAGTTGCTCGGCTCCATTCACGTTAGACTCATCGACACCAGCATTCGCGCAGATAAAACCGTGGTGAGTTTCGCTGATCAGCACACCATGGTCCATGCGCACGATACGCTTGCTTTCACGCAACACGACCTCGACATGACGTGCATCTTTATTCGCATTGTCTGCAATCATCTGTGCAAAGGGTGATGGTTCAACATCTTTAAGATCGACCGTCTTCCCCTCTGCTTTTGAGACGATCTTCTGCGTGATAACCAGAATATCGCCCTGCTCCAGGGCCAGGCCCTGGTGTTGTATAGCCTCATAAATAAGTGTGCCCAGGTCGGTACCTGGGGCTATCTCACCGATGCCAGTGATCGGAATAATGCGTAATTCTGTACTCATTGATCGCTAAATATCCTCCTCGCGACTTTCATTATATCCTTTCAAAAAATATACTGCCATATTGGCAGGTGTATAGAAGGAGAAAATGGGAAACTCTCGTGAGTGCTAGACGGCGAGCTGTTGCGGAAGAGTAACGCTGGTTGGTAGAATGCTCGTAGATACAGATGTGCAGATTAAACTGGCTATACACTGCTACAATAGGGAAGCACATTGCAATCAAGAGATGCCGTATTCGTTCGGCTAGGAATAGAGAGCGGAGAAGTGGGCATCTTTTTTCTATAGCAAGTATTGAAAGGACGCATAGAAAAGTGAGCGAAAGCGAACAGGAACAAGTGGAAAAGAAGGTTGCGATGGTGATCGTCGCACACCCCGATGATGCCGAATTTGGTTGTGCTGGCACTGTTGCGAAATGGGCCAATGAGGGATGGGATGTCTATTATGTGCTCTGTACGGATGGCGGAAGTGGTGGACCTGACGAGGCTACCGAGATAACGCCGGAGGCTCGTCAGCGGGGGATTACGCTGCGTGAGCAGGAGCAGCGAGCGGCGGCTGAAATCCTGGGTGTAAAAGATGTGATCTTCTTAGGCTATCCCGATGGTGAATTGCAGCCGAACCTGGCACTGCGCCGTGATCTTGTGCGCCTGTTACGTACGTATCGTCCAACGCGAGTCATCTGTCAGTCACCTGATCGCAATTGGGAAGGGCAGTTGCGCATTCCCGCGTACCACCCAGATCATCTAGCCGCAGGTCAGGCTGCGCTGTCCGCCATCTATCCGGCCTCTCAGAATCCGTGGGATTTTGTCGAACTCTTAAATGATGAAGGACTACGGCCACACAAAGTCTCCGAGATCTACATCATGATGGCTCCCGTTCTCAATCATGGTGTAAATATCTCTTCCACTATTGAGCAGAAGTGGAATGCCTTACTGGCGCATAAAAGCCAGCTTGGCGAGCCATCTGCCGAGATGCAGCAGTTCTTGCAGGAGTGGAGCACCGGGATTGGCAAGAAGTATGGTTTTGAGCATGGGGAAGAGTTCCACCTGACTGAAAATCGCTAGCCAGCAGTGTTGAAATAGCTGTGTAGTGAGCATACGAGTATATATGCAGGTAACGTGTGATCAGTATGCTTGCGTCTATCAGCTTTTTTATGACATAATTTGGAGCAGAAAACCTTCGGGGCAGGGTGCAATTCCCGACCGGCGGTAAAGTACATTGAGACATGCCTATGCTATCGCACGCTGAAGATAGCGACAATGGGTATGAGCTGTACCTAGCCCGCGAGCTCTCCGACGACGTATGGAGTCGAGATGGCAGATTCGGTGTGATTCCGAAGCCGACGGTATAGTCCGGATGGGAGAAGGTTACACAGTGGACCATGTGTGGTCGTAAATGGTCGTACGTGCTATGCAGCAGAAGAGTACTATGACTTTCCATTTGCGTACTCTACACATAGGATAGGCGAGCCAATAGCGCCAATGGAAGGATGCTAGCAGTCCCTATTCGCAAGGATGGTTTCCTCGTGCCTCCCTTACATGTCCCCTGGGTTAGTTGAATTGATCACGTTCGATGTTTGCGCAAAGACGTGTTCAGTGTTAGCTATGACCGAGGGATAGTCAAATGACTACGACATCTTCACAATTTGAGAACGCTCAGGTTGATGAGCATAAGCAGGGCGATACACTGCCATTTGTATTGGATACTCCTGACACTTCTATCACCACAAATCCTACTACTGTGGCACGTACGAGACGTACGCCAGGAGCTGCATGGAGTTCTTTTAACCACGTCCTCTCAGCCATCCCACCGCTTGTGCTGGGCGCATTGTTCTTGCTGGCCTGGTATACAGTAACACTCAACGGGCGTATAAATGCTCTGATCTTACCCGGGCCTGGTGTTGTGTTCGCCAGTCTGCTACAGGGGTTCGTTTCTGGTCTGTATTGGGTGCATATTCTTGCGACAGTGGAAGAGAGCCTGCTGGGCTTCTTGCTAGCGGTTGTTATCGCGCTACCAATGGGCTATGGCATCGCCAAGTCACGTTTTATAGCGCATACCTTTCAACCGTATCTAGCAGCTGGACAGGCTATCCCTGCAATTATTCTTGCCCCATTTTTGTTTATCTGGGTAGGTTCTGGATTGCGATCGGTGGTTGTGGTCTGTACACTGGTCGTGCTCTTCCCAATGGTGGTCAACACGATTTTAGGTTTGCGGATAATTGAGCGTGAATTGCTAGAGGCAGCACGTTTAGAAGGTGCTCATGGCTGGTCGCTGTTAGCGCATATTGAGTTTCCGCTAGCGTTACCCTCCATTATCGCTGCCGTACGTACGAGTTTGACGCTCTCGATTACTGGTGCCATGGTGGGTGAGTTTTTCTGTAGTCCAGACAAAGGCCTGGGTGCGTTGGTATTGATTGCCATGAATCAATATAACATGGCGTTTATGTTTGCTACTGTCATCATCCTGGCGGCATTAGCGGCTGTCTACTATACCATGACATGGTTGCTGGTAAAGCTTGTTGAGATGGTATACTAAGATCTTATTCCGAAACCCAACGCGTCTGGCGTCGCTCGTGCTCGCACACGCTCGCACACGCAGGTTTTCGGATAAGTAGTAAGCAAACATCAAAATCTTCTTGCTGTAAGAACGGAGTCTATCATTTTTATGTCTATATCTCACCACAAGAATGGTGTGGCCCGGACTTTTGGAAGTCTGGTGGCCTTATGCGCAGTATGCGCCTTATTGTTGTCTGCTTGTGGAGGAGCCGCCTCAAGCGGATCTGCTACAACGGTAGGTTCAAAACCATTGACGAAGGTTTCGATTGGCCTGGGGTATAATCCTGATATTCAATTTTCCCCTTTTTACGTGGCACAAAGTAAGGGCTACTACCGTGATGCTGGACTGGATGTCACCTTTAACCATGGCATCGTAACCGACCTGATTGGGACGATGTTTGCTGGAAAGAGCACCTTTGTCTTTGCCAGCGGTGATGAACTGCTGGAAGCGCATGACAAGAATCCAGGTCTGCGAGCCCTCGATGTCGCAACTATCTTTCAGCGCTACCCGGTGAGTATCATCGTTCCTGCTGACTCTTCGATCAAGAGCCTTGCGGACCTCAAGGGGCATTCAATTGGAGAGCCGGGACCGTATGGTGCAACGTATACGGGTGTGCTAGCTTTATTAAAGTCGGCTGGCTTAACAACAAACGATGTCAAACTACAGTCAGTTGGTTTTAATCAGGTTGCGGCCCTGAGTACGCACAAGGTTGACGCAGTGGTTGGCTATTCCAATAATGAACCGTTACAATTGAATCGCAATGGTTTTAAAGTGCGTACATTTGATGTCTCTGATTATCAACCGTTGGTCTCGAACGGTATTGTGGCGACTGCTGATACCTACAATAATAATCCAGCGATGGTACGCAGCTTTGTACAGGCTACGCTCAAGGGGTTGCGTGATGTGATCGCTCACCCTGATGATGCTGTCTCGGTAAGTCAGACATATGTGCCGGGGATGAATGTAGATCAGGCCAGGGCTGTACTTGCCGCAACCATCCCTATTTATAAAGGAAATGGTAAGCTGGGCTACAACGATAGCACAACATGGCTGGATACAGCGAAGTTTCTGGCTTCACAGAAGATGATCGCTCCTGTCTCGGACGTCACACAATTCTATACCAATAAGACCGTCGAATAGACGGCTGCCCGCCATAAGATAACAGATAGCTACAAAGAAAGACGGCAACTGGTGATAAAACACTGGTTGCCGTCTTTCTTTGTAGCTATCGATGAATAGGAACAAGGTTACTTGATACGCGAGTTTATTCAGAGTACACAGCAAAGTTTTTGATTGAGATACTTGAACCTGGATCGACGCCAACGCCAGCAGTGTCACCGTTAGAAGTACCGCCATACTGGGTATTGGAGGTGCCCACAGTTTGGCCATTGGCATAAACAACGAAGTCGGGCCCCTCGACCATCACACCAAAGGTGAGCGTGGTCGTCGGTGCGTGAAGCTGTAAACTTACCGGGGGCTTCGTAAGTTGTTGACTGCTGGACTGTGTGACGTAGTAGGATGTCCATGTGCCTGCATTCATATCAACAACGAATTTATAGGCACTGCCGGTTTCGTTGTAAACATAAAGATTAAAGGTACCCGAAGTATTTGACATGGCCTGTAGCTGGACATAGTAATTACCATTAATCGGTGTCTTAATAAATGTGCCTGCCCTGGTGTTTGAGCTCGTATTAGTGAGTTGCACCGAGTCGTTTTTGCAGGTTACTTGCACACCCTGGGTTGTCCAGTTATTGCCTTTCCCATCGCAGTTTGCCGGGTAGTTCGTATCGTAAAGTAAGTTACCGACGCTGGCCATGGGAGTTGGTAGTGGATATGCTTTTCCGCTCTGATTACTATTTCCGCTACCCAGAGTGGCTTGTTGTGTCTGTTGGGCAGTGGGCGTCTTACTAACGGCTGTCTTTGTTGTCGCTGCCGATGTCCCCCCTGTTTTTGCGGACTGGCTATTACTATGTGTGTAAACGGCGATGGCACCGATTATAACGACGAGCAATGCCAGACAAACACTAACCACTGGTACCAGTTTTGATTTTGCTGGTTGCGTCGGACGTTGTGGATGGCGTATGGGCAGCGGAGCAAGTGGTGTTTCTTGACGAAGCACTACCGGTTGCTGTACCTGTTGTTGCGGCCCTGGCGGTTGTGTGGTGCGTGGATAGTCGGCAATCGTCATATCACTGGCACCGGCATCTGTGATGACCGTAGGAAGTGCGGGAATGCGATTTTTTGTGTGTTCAGAGAGACGGGGTTCTTTTACCGGAGCACTATCGATAGCCTTTTCCTGTCCAGGCTCCATGAGCATCGTCGACATCGAAGGCAGACGTTCATCCTCTTTGGCATTGTCGTTCTGAAGCGTTCTGGCTTGTTCTGTCGCCTTCTCTTCGTCATCGCTTTTCTGTGTAGCAGACGTCTCTGGCGTTGCCATCGTCGTTTGTTTATCATCGAGCGGAGGAGGTGCAGGTGTGGCATGATGATCGATGCGGGGCGTTGGCTCGACGCGTAGAAACTGCTCGCCCATCTCCTCAATGACAGCCTGGCGCAGAGCCAACGCAAACTCACCAGCGCTATCATAACGCTGGTAAGGTTTTTTCGACATTGCCTTCATCACCACAGCCTCAACTTTTTTGGGGACTGAGGGATTAAACTGTGTCGGTAGTGGTGGCTGCTCCAGGGCATGTTTAATGGCGACCGCTACTGGTGATGTACCAGTGAAAGGGACGCGACCAGCAAGCATTTGATAGAGCACGACACCCAGTGAATAGACATCGGTACGGTAGTCAATTGCATCGCCGGTGCCTTGCTCAGGTGATAGATATTCGGGTGTGCCGATAATCGTACCGATACTGGTCAGATGACCATTGCTGCTCTCCTGATCGGTAACATCTTTCAACACTTTTGCCAGACCGAAATCGGCCAGAAGAATACGACCATCGGCGTGGAAGAGGATATTGCCAGGTTTAAGGTCACGATGGACGATACTCTGAGCATGCGCCGTATCCAGGGCAGCAGCAGCCTGTTCAATAATAGTAACAACCTCGTCGAGGGGAAGAATATTATGTTCCTCCAGCAACTCGCGCAACGTCCCCCCGGTAACGTAAGGCATTACCAGGTAAGCTATATCGCCTTGCTCTCCATATTCGTAGATTGGCATGATATTAATATGGTCCAGGGCAGCGATAGCATCAGCCTCGCGGCGAAAGCGTGCCAGGAACTCGTTTCGTGGTCGTAGCTCAAGAACAAGACTGGGTAGAAGTACTTTAACGGCCACGGTCCGCCGAGGACGTGATTGTCGCGCCAGGTACACTGCACCCATACCCCCACGTCCAAGAAGACTTTGGAGTGTACATGTTCCGAGCGCTTGCCCAAGTAACTCATTGCTATCAGTTACCACGCTCGTGTTTCCTCTCACTAAAATATATTGACTTGTTAATACTCTGCATGTCAAATATGTTCACTAAGGATAAATCCCTTTATCCTGCCTGTTGAGTGCAGTTTTTTGCTATTTACGTGCTGGCAAGATAGTTTCAAGCGATTGTCCTTAATTTCTCCTGGTTTTCTCTTTTCAATATATTGTACCGCGCAGAGAGAGATCTGTAACTGGATACTGTATACTGGATACCCATCTTATTAGTGGAGTCTCGTTCTCTCTCTCGCACCACTCAACGGCCCGCTGTTCCATCTGACATTGTCAGAACAATGCTTCCGAAGCATCTCTCTGTAAGAGTCCATAGAAACAAAGGGGAATACGTCCTGGTTGGAAACAGAGATACTGATGTTTGCGATGTTTCCTCAATCAATTATATCCCCAATCAATTATAATAGACGTTTCTGGAACGTCAACAGTTGCATCTTGAGCATATATACTGAGATATTGATATTTTTGACTTATATAATCTACATTTCTCTTATTTGCGGTCCTGTTGCGTTGACTGGAATATCCAATCGCGAGAATTGCCCTTCATCATAGCAAAAATGCTGTCCATTTCCGAATTTATAACGAATGTGCTATATTTTTTAGCCTTTTTTCCTATTGGTCGCTATCTCCATTTTTCTGTGAGTGTTTACCTATCTCTCAGGGTGTAGAGGACTCGGGGGGCTCGGTATGGATAGTGACGTTATTGAGATTCGGGTAGGCACGACGCAGAGCACGTTTGATTTTTTCCGCCCCAATATGCACCTCGCTAAGTGGGGCATGGGCTGCAAATGTGGTATGCAGCACGAGATCAAGTTCCGGTGCTTTGCGATGTTCGCTCACATAGACCTCAGCGGTTACCTTACTGGGCAGATAGAGATGGATCTCATGGGCGCTGTTGACGCCTGCAATACCGTTGCTAATCTGGCAGATCTCATGTGCGATTTCGTGATATTGTCTGGTAACGTCCTGGCGCTGTACAATGCAGTCGCTGAGCGCCTCAAGGTGCGTAGTAACACGCCGGAGGCGCTCGTTGTTTTGTAACACTGCCTCTTCCAGACGTGTTGCGATCGTGTGGGCCTCCTGCAGATCCATATCAGCCTGCACCTCTAGATCGAAGTCAGCCTCTAACTTTCCGGAGACCTCGCGCACATGGATGTCATGGGCATGGACGCCTTGATGCTCTGCCAGATAGTAGATCTGTTCAGCGATTGTCTCACCGGAAGAAGTTATCGGTTCGACATGCACCACGACATCGACCTCCTCATCTGGGTGGACGATTGCTACCTCTTCGCGTACAACCTCTTCGACGCCATCACTCAAAGCATGAATCTGATCAAACGAGAGGGTACGTGGCGCTGCGATGATAATATCCGCAAAGCATTTATTACCAGCACGGCGCATACGTATACGGCGCACCTCACTCACATGATTGAGTAAAGTCAGGCGCTGTTGTAGTTGTGCAACGATTGCGCTAGGGGCTCTATCCAGCAATGCATCGATTGTCTCACGTGCTAGCCGGATACTGACCCAGATGACGATGCAGGAGACCCCGAGAGCGGCGATCGCATCGGCCTGCCGTAACCAGTCCGGTAGATGAAAGATATCGGTAAGATAGACAATCAGCAGTCCAAAGATAACGACGGCCGAACTCCAGATGTCAGTGCCAAAATGTAACGCATCAGCCTCTAACGCCTGACTGTTCAGTTTTTTGGCCACGCGTAACAGGACACGTGAACGTATAAGATCGACGAGAATAGAGATCGCCATCACAGCGAAGGCCCATACATTCATCTTGATAAGGCCTGTATGGTGCGACAAGCGCATGATAGCCTCATAGCTTACCCAGGCAGCCGTCACCAGAAGCAGGAGAGCTTCCATAAAAGCGGAGAGATTCTCGATCTTACTGTGACCATAGTTGTGCGATGTATCTGCTGGGCGATCTGCGACACGTACCGCAAAGAATGTCATGAGAGCCGCGACCAGATCTAGGCCCGAATGAGCGGCCTCGGCCATGATACCCAGACTTCCTGTGAGGATGGCGACGACGATCTTAAGGCTCGTAAGTCCGATGGCCGCGAACACTGAAGAGAGAGCGACAAGAGTTTTTTCGCGCTGAGCATCTTTTGACAATGGCATGGCGGTTCGTGGTCTCCTGTAAATTCTATTGCGCCTTCAGATAGAGATCGAGTGTACGTCTGCAATCGCAGTTGTAATCACGTTTACAAATGCATCTGAAGAGATGTTCTCATCTTTGGTGCCCCCAGTGTCGTTGAGCACCGTTATCATTTTACCCGATGTGATGGCATACAGCAAGAACAGCATACCGTTCAAACGTCAGAGCGGAGCCACAAATGAGAGATAGTTTGTCACCGGCCACTTCACTTATATTGATGTAGCCAGCTTGCTATCTCTAAAAGTACTGTAGAAACTGAGCCTGGCGAGTTTGAAAAAAGTATTGTTAACAAACAGTTTGTGTAAGAAATTAACAGTCATCAACGTTCTTCATATCTCAACAAATGAGCGTGTTATAGGCATTTTTTCTATAACAATCATCTTCTAGCAGTAGGAATATGAATTGACATTCTCGTGTCGTGCTGTTATTCTAAGATGACATGAACTGAATAAAGAGTCTGACCCGCGTCGAGCGAACCAAGTATGAGGTTGGGATCCAACAGCGATCCGAAGTGAGTGAGAGTTCGGAATGGTCATCTCCCTCCTCAGAACCCTTTCGTGAGCGGTTGTCTGAAGAAAGTTATGCACAACATACAGTATAATACGGCATACTACTGATACTGTTGTGTGCTATACAAGTAAGACAAGTGGATAGCACCCACGCAGCGAATAGCTATGAACGAGTGGTCTTTCTTCTCTTAGACGGAAAGACAATCGGGGTGGTACCACGGGAGCGTAGATAGCTTTCGTCCCTTGCCTGGATGGCATGCAGGATGAAGGCTTTTTTTATTATCTTTTACAGCGAAGGGACGCTAAATGACAACAGTTTCAATTGTCAACGTAACGAGCTATACTGGTTCGGAATTGCTCCGTCTAATCGTGCAGCATCCTGCATTTGAAGTTATATCAGTCACGGGGCGTAGTGAGGCTGGCAAGCGGCTGGTCGAAGTGTTTCCATTTCTCCGAGCACTGACACCGGTAAGCAGCGAGCGTAGAGAGCGGCGTCCCGTTGATCCTGAGATGGTTATTGTCGAGGAGCCAGCGCCGAGTGATCTCGCCTTTGTCTGCTTGCCGCATGCAGCGGCGGCGGAGGCAGTTGTGAAATTAGTGGCAGCGGGCACAAAGGTTGTCGATCTTTCAGCCGACTTCCGGTTGCATGATGTGGCAGTGTATGAAGAGTGGTACAAGCATATTCATCCGGCTCCGGACCTATTGGAGCAGGCGGTCTATGGACTCTGCGAGCGCTATCGCGAAGACGTACGTAATGCGACCCTTGTGGCGAACCCGGGTTGTCATACAACGACCTCGATTCTGGCGTTGAGCCCGGCCTTTGCTGCCGGTATTGTTGAGCCGAATGTGATTGTTGACTCTAAGACAGGGATCAGCGGTGGTGGACGGAAGCCCTCACTGGGTTACCATTTTCCTGAGCAGAATGATGATGCAAGTGCATATAGTGTCACGGGGCATCGCCATATGCCAGAGATTGCTCAAGAAGTGGTCCGTGCTGCAAGCGATGGTGGACACCCACTGGAGCGTGAACTACGTATCACATTTATTCCGCATCTCGTGCCAATGACGCGCGGTATCCTATCAACTAATTATGTCGATTTAAAAGTGGTGTCCGGCCAACCGTTGCCTACAACTGAAGAGGTACGTGCTCTCTACGAACAGTACTATGTAGATGAGCCATTTGTACATGTCGTAGATCAGCCGCCGCATACCAAGTGGGCGTATGGTAGTAATCATTGCTTTATCTATCCAATTATTGATCAACGTGCCCAACGCTTAATCGTTGTCTCCTGCCTGGATAATCTGGTAAAAGGAGCTTCGGGTCAGGCGATTCAGAATGCAAACCTGCTTTGTGGATTACCTGAGACGGCTGGTTTAGCGGTACTCGGTGTGCATCCCTAAACGGTTACAGTTTTCTATCATTTGACGTTTTTATAGTAAATCTGGTATTATCCCTTGCATTTTTTGAGGAGTAGCTCTGATGGCGATTTCATTCTCGCGAACAGCGGAAGGCGATATTGTTCAGGACCATCATTTAATTGCCAGCGTGCTAGGTGAGGCCTTACCGTATATTGATTTTTTAAAGGGTAAAACATTAGTAATCAAGCTAGGCGGCAGTACGCTTGAGCATCAAAAGAGCGTGTTGCAAGATATCATCTGGCTGCGCGCATTGGGGGCATACCCGGTCCTGGTGCATGGTGGTGGCCCTTATATCAATGAGTGGCTGACGCGTATGAATATTCCCACACACTTTGAGAAAGGACTGCGCGTAACAGATGCTGCGACGTTAGAGATTGTGCGCATGGTCTTGTTGGGACAGGTGAACCAGGGTCTGGTATTGATGGCCTCCCAGCTTGGCGGTAAAGCGATTGGTCTGTGTGGTACGGATGGCGGCATGGTTCATGCGCATATTGCGGATGCGAGTCTGGGTTTTGTTGGTGAGATCGATAGTATCGATCCTACACCGATTGAGGCGGTGATCAAAGAGGGGTATATCCCCATTATTGCGCCGTTGGGTGAGGATACTGGTGGCACGTGCTTGAATATCAATGCTGATCTGGTTGCTGCACATATTGCGGGCTCGATGAATGCTGAAAAGCTCATCTTTCTGAGCAACGTCACTGGTATCTGTCAGCGAGATGGCACATTGATTCAGCAGTTACGGGAGCAGGATGCCAGGCGCTTGATCGATGAAGGCGTGATCCGTGGGGGCATGATCCCTAAAGTGACGGCCTGCCTGGATGCATTGGCTGCTGTACCGCGCGTGCATATTGTTGATGGTCGTGAGCAGCACGTCCTGTTGCGTGAATTGTTTACCGATAAGGGTGCAGGCACGATGATTTTGCGTTCATAACCTGGAGCATGCATGGCCTTTGTGTTTCCTCTGTGTAGCATACACGAGTAATAGTTTTACGTGCAATCTTCGGAGAGGCAACGGTCTCGCTGTCAATGTAGGTGTTGTCTCTTCGCTTTCAGCGTTCGATTATCGAATACGAAGTGTACTACTGATCCGAAAACGTGCGTGCGTAGCACGAGCGACGCCAGTCGCGTTGGTTTTCGGAATAGGATCGTAGTGTGGTGGGAAGACCGACGCATACGTACTCCAGCGCAATTGAAGGGGATATTTTGAGCAACGTAATTGTTTTTGACCTGGATGGTGTGATTACCAGTGAAGAGGCATACTGGGTAACGGCTGGACTGGTACTGCATGAACTCTTATACAGTCCGCGTTATTGGAATATACATTGTGTGCAAGAGTATCTGCCGCCACAGAGTGTGGATGAGTGTCGTCATATGAGTCAGGAGGTGTTGCCACGCTCTGCTATGTTGGGTTTTAAGGCGCATTCGATCAACTCGAACTGGGATACCTGCTATGCGGCTGTCTGTCTCTGTCTCCTGGATGTTTTAGCACAATTGCCTGATATTACCTCTCTTTTTCCGTTGTGTCCCTGGGATACTACCTGGATGGCGAGTTTGCGTGCGCTGATCGAGGAGCATCCTGTTGCCCATACACTGGATGCTGAACATGTCTACCAGCGCTTAGAGGAGCCTGCATTGCAGGGCTATGTCGGACTGGAGCTATTTGAGCGCTACAATGTGTATGCCACGCAATTGTTTGGTCAGCCAGTAGAGGATGTGTTTGCACGCTATAGTCGTTCCTGGTATCAGTGTGAGGATCTTTTTCAATCCTGGTATCTGGGTGATGCACTCTATACCAGCGAGTATGGGCATGCACCTGCGCAGTCGGGCAAGATGGGTTGTATCAAGTTAGAAGAGCCGCAGTTACCAATCGAGCTGTTGCATACGACATTACGGACTTTGCGCGAACGTGGCTATACACTTGGTGTGGCGACAGGGCGGCCAGGTCAGGAAGCGATCATTCCTCTGAAGAACTATGGTCTCTATGACTATTTTGATCCCGCGCATGTTATGACGCATGCCGAGGTAGCTGAGGCTGAAGCACTGCTAAAGCAGACCAGCGGTGAGGAGATCTCGCTGATCAAACCACACCCCTACCAGTTTTTGAGAGCAGCCAATCCACACTATCAACCTGGTGATCCTCTCCCTGCCGTGGGTAGTTTTATCGTGGTTGGTGATACGACCAGCGATGTACGTGGTGGACATGCTGCCAATGCGCTGGTAATTGCAGTCCTGACCGGAGCGAAGACCCCTCTGGCTCGTGAGATGTTAGAGCACAGCGAACCGGATTTTCTGGTAACTGATGTCACACAGGTTCCCGTGGTACTGGCAAAGATTGATGAACTGACGACGATTCAGCAGATGCAGTTTCGTGAACGTGCTAATGCTGAACTCTTATTACGGCGTTGGTTTGCTCAGCATATGGATCTTTTAGTAGAGAGTGTCACGTTAACGCCCAGACCCGTCTCGCTCAACTCGTTTAATGGCATCTATCGCGTGGATGGGAACGAATACTTCTTCAAGACCCATGTTGAAGATCAAGGGGTGTTGCAAGAATACTATCACGCGGAGCTTTTATATAACGCGGGCTATAATGTAGTGCTCCCTTTGCGTACGTTACACGAGCAGGGCCAGCAGATGGTAGTGTATCCCGTAATTCATGAGCCTGTGATGTTTGACTTGATGCGTGAGGTAGAGACAGGGAATAGGGCACAGGCCAATCATGAGATGCTTGTGGCTGCTGAAGAGCGCGAGTGTGCCCACTTGCTTGATATCTATGCGGCCACGTTGGCTTCCAGTAGTGCTGAGGAGCATGCACAGGCACCGATCCATCAGTTGTTCTGGCACCGTCTTACGGGAGGGCGACTCAAAAGCTTCTATAGCGAGCAGTTTTTCCCGTTGCCTGAGACAGCGACACAGGAAGGTAAGGGCCTTGCCTTTGAAGAGCTCTTGAAGTATCGCTGGACCATCAATGGTGAAGATATTGGGACGGGTGATGACGAATATGCAACGTTGGGAGCGCTGATTGAGCAAGCCCGGATAGTCTTACAACCAGAGCAGGCGTTGTATACTGTTGTAGGACATGGAGATGCCCACTTCGGCAACGTTTTCCTGGAAGAGCAAGCAAGCTATCGCTACTTCGATCCCGCATTTGCTGGTCGGCATTCACCTGTATTAGATAGTGTAAAGCCCTTCTTTCATAACGTCTTTGCAACCTGGATGTATTTTCCGCAGGATGTGGCACGTGATTTACAGATCTCGGTGTCTCTGCGAGATGAGCGGATCATTTTAGAGCATAACTACGAACTGACACCGGTAAGGCAAGCGATCATGCAGACAAAGTATATGCAGTTGCTCAAGCCATTGATTGCATTATTACGCGAGCGTGATGCACTGCCCGCTAACTGGAGGGAACTGTTCCGGTTGGCATTAATGTGCTGTCCGTTGTTGACAGTCAACCTGTTGGACATCACAAAGCGGCCTGCGAGCATCTGCTGGTTAGGGCTCTCGCAGGTTATGCAGATGGGCAATCTTTCCCTTCCAATCTCTTAAGACCGTATGCCGAACACCAACGTGACTGGTGTTGCTCGTGCTTTGCACTGTAGAGGCCCTGTGCACGCAGGTGTTCGGATCAGCATTTAGTCAGGAGGAATCTTGATGATCGCAGTGATCGATTACGGAGCGGGGAATATCCGTAGTATCGAGAAGGCGCTCGAGCATGTAGGAGCACAGGTACAGGTCACCGACGAGCCAGCTGTAGTTGAACGTGCATCTGCTGTAGTCTTACCAGGGGTTGGCTCTGGTGGCTCGGCAATGGCACGGATGGTAGCACGTGGACTGGATGAGGCGATTCGTAAAGCAACAGAACAGGGGAAGCCGTTTTTAGGGATCTGCCTGGGGATGCAGTTGTTAGCCGATCATCACGAAGAGGGCGAGGTCGATGGATTACGACTGTTCCGTGGTGCTGTACGGCGTATTCCACAGGGGCCAAAGATCCCGCATATGGGATGGAATCAGATACGTCCATTGCACGCGGAGCTACCCATCTTCACTAATATCCCATCCGATGCCTACTTCTATTTCGCACATTCGTACTATGTAGAGCCGCAGGATCAGCACGGAGTGGCTGCTGTCACCGATTATGGCTCTTCCTATTGTAGCGTTATTGCGACAGAGCAAGTCTGGGGGACTCAGTTTCATCCAGAGAAGAGTGGTGATGTTGGTATGCAGTTACTCAAAAATTTTGTAAAGTGGGTGCACAAGCAATGATCATACTACCAGCCATTGATATTAAAGATGGGCAATGTGTGCGCCTCTTTCAAGGCGATTATGAGCAGGTGACGACCTTTGATACTGATCCGGTAGCGGTTGCTCGACGCTGGCAGCAGGCAGGGGCAAGCTGGCTGCATGTCGTTGATCTTGATGGCGCGAAGGCCGGTTATCCCGTAAACACCAGCGTGATAGGACAGATTCGGGAAGCGACGCATATGCATGTCGAGGTTGGTGGGGGAATGCGCAAGCTTGAGCATATCGAGCAAGTTTTACAACAAGGTGTTGATCGCGTCATACTAGGGACCGTTGCGATTACTAACCGCGAGCTTGTGAAGCAGGCAATTGAGCGTTGGGGTGAGCGAATCGCTGTCGGATTGGATGCACGTGATGGTATGGTCGCGATTGGTGGCTGGTTGGAGACCTCAAACCAGCGAGCGGAGAAGCTGGCGCAAGAGCTAGCAGACCTGGGTGTACAGCGTTTTATTTATACTGATATTGCTCGTGATGGTGCGTTGAGTGGACCTAATCTGCGGGCTCTGGCCGAGATGCAAAAGGCGTCCCATGCGGCTCTGATCGCATCTGGCGGTGTCAGTTCGCTAGCGGATCTGCATGCGCTGGCACTGAGCGGAGTCGAGGGTGCGATTGTTGGAAAGGCAATTTATACTGGTGATGTAGACCTGGCGCGTGCGATCAAAGAGATCGAGCAATAAGAGGGTGGAGCAACCATGCTAACCAAACGAATCATTCCTTGCCTGGATGTCAAAAATGGTCGTGTTGTCAAAGGTGTGAGCTTTGTGAATCTTCGTGATGCAGGGGACCCGGTTGAACTGGCTGCCTTCTATAATCAAGAAGGAGCCGACGAGGTCACCTTTCTTGATATCACTGCATCCTACGAGGGGCGAGCAACGATGCTAGATGTTGTACGGCGTACAGCAGAGCGCGTCTTTATACCAGTAACCGTTGGTGGCGGTATCCGTTCAGTGGAGGATATTCGTGCAACATTGGGGGCAGGAGCAGATAAGACCTCACTCAATACCGCAGCGGTACAGAATCCGGAGTTGATTACCGCTGGTTCAGAGCAATTTGGGGCACAGTGTATTGTGCTGGCGATCGATGCACGCTCTAATCCTGAAATGCCAAGCGGCTACGAAGTCTATATTCATGGTGGACGAACCCCCACAGGGCGGGATGTATTAGAGTGGGCCCAGCGTGGAATAGAGCTTGGTGCAGGCGAAATCTTGCTGACCAGCATGGATCGTGATGGAACCAGGCGTGGATACGACCTGATACTCAACGCCATGATCTCAACGGCCGTCACAGTGCCGGTTATCGCCTCGGGTGGTGTGGGAACCCTGGAGCATATGTATGAAGGGCTTACTGAAGGGGGGGCGGACGCCGTCTTAGCCGCATCTATCTTCCATTTTGGCGAGTTTAGTATACGGAACGCCAAGGAGTATCTACAAGCAAAAGGGGTGATTGTACGACCATGTTAAAGTTTGATAGTCAGGGTTTGCTCCCCGTTGTTATCGTCGATGATGAGACAAACGACGTGTTGATGGTGGCGTCGATGAACCAGGAAGCGCTGCAACTTACGCGCGAGACGGGGGAGACCCATCTCTATAGTCGTTCAAGGCAGAAGCTCTGGCGCAAAGGCGAAGAGTCGGGCAACACCCAGTCTGTACGCTCTATCTATGTAAACTGCGAAGAGAACAGCGTGCTATTACGTATTATACAGCGCAACGGAGCAGCCTGTCACGAAGGGTATCATAGTTGTTATTACCGTCGTTTGCTGCCAGACGATAGTCTGGAGATTATAGCCGAGCGCATCTTTGATCCTGCAATGGTCTACCATAGAGCATCGACGCAGACTGAAGTTCCTGCGACCGCAGCGACCCCCGGGTCTTCTGTGGATCGCATCCAATAGAACGAGCAGATAAGCATGCAGAATAATTCAGCTGAACAAGAACAATATCCACCGCAGCGCCTGGAAGCTGCCCTGCGGCAACTTTATACGATCTATCTGACGTTACGCAAAGAGGATCGCAGTGAACACTCGAACACATCGCGTATGCTGCACACCAAAGATCAAGCATTTTTTGCAGGACGCTTGCAGGACGAACTGGATGAACTGGAAGGAGTCCAGCATGGATCACATGTTCACTCTGGTAGACAGGCGGATACAGTGCTAGAAGGGAGTCAGGTTAGTTATTGGCTCTTTTTGCTGGCGGCCCTGAAAAATGTCCCCTACAATGATTTCATGCCGCATGCATCGGTATTACATGGTTACACTGGGAACTACAGCGATGAGAAGGTGGCAACGCTGCGCGATGAATGTCTGCAATTAATTAGTTCCAATGATCTGGTGCAGTTTAAGCGCGCGCTTATGCTTGGTTTTTCGCTGGTAGGCTGGGCTTGCGTCTCGGCAGGAATCAGTCCAGTTGCGCCTCCAGAATATGATTTGGCACAGATGCAGAGTAAAGGTTTGCTACAGTAGCATTGCGTAGAGGAGAGAGCTGGAGTATAGCGTATAGCGCCAGCTCTCTCTTTTTTGGCAGTACTATCTTGCTCTCCCTGGGTATGTACGCTGGCGACATTAGTCGTGCTCGAACTAAAAGCTGCTGTAAGATGATAGTTTTTATGCTATACTGGAAATAGTCACAATACAGGTTATTCGGACAAAGAAGGGATAGTGTTTGCTATGGCATTGCGGGCAGTAATTTTTGATCTTGGGGGGACATTAATCGATTGGCCCGATTGGGATGAAGATATCCAACGGCGCTGGGCTCTCTCGTACGACTATCTTGTTGAGCATGCTCCTTTGCGTTCCTGGCCTGAACGAGGCGAATATGTACGCTGTATGCGTGAGGCAGAGGCCGAACATTGGCAACGTGTAAACACGCTGCATACCAGCAACAGCCCTGCTGAGGTCCTGTGCGATGGCTTTACGAAGCTACAGTGCGAGGTTGGGTCGCAAGAGTTATTGTTTGCCCTGGATGGCTATGCCAATGCAGTTATCGGGTGGGCATTTGTCTTCCCCGATGCTGTCCAGACACTGCTGATCTTACGGAAGCGTGGACTACGGTTAGGATTGCTTTCTAATACCTGGTGGGCAGCTGCCTGGCACGATGCCGATCTCGCGACTCACGGTTTGACCAGCCTGCTAGACGTCGTCGTCTATACCTCAGATATCCCCTATTCTAAACCACACGCCGAAGCCTTCTATACTGTCACACGCCGTTTAGGCGTTGATGCCTCTGAATGTGTAATGGTTGGTGATCGTCTGGATGCTGATATCATCGGAGCACAGGGTATCGGTATGCGCTCTATCTGGAAGAAGACCTCTTATCTATGGCCTGCGCCGGCTGAAGCTATGCCCGACGCCATTATCACGGACCTTGAAGAGCTGCTGCCTTTGATCGAGCAGTGGGATGCTTGATGATTGGGATGCCTGGTTGCTAATCACGCTCGATATGAATTGAACCCATGCTACTCTTGAGATCGAGGTGCGCTCCCGGTTCTCTGCCGATGCTATCGCTGCCGAAATCATTTCTGACCGAGCCCATATTGGTTTTTGCTCTGATTGTGCAGTTCGTCTGTGCTGGGAGTGCCACATGGATAGTGCCCATATCCGTTTTGAACTGTGTCGTTCCCTGTTGTCCTACATTCCCTGAGAAATAGATTGTACCCATATTCGTTTTAAAGATATTGTTGCCATCGATCTGCCCCTGATCGATATGGATCGTTCCTGCATTTGTATGGACATGTGTATTATGCAGTGTACTTTGAGCGATATGGAATGTGCCAGCATTAGTACTCAGGTTGGTGTTATCGTCCAGCGTGCTTTGTTCGACGCGGATACTGCCTGCATTGGATGTAATGTTTGAGCTTTGCGTCAGGTTGACCTGTGTGAGGCGAACCGAGCCAGCATTCGTTGTCGCATTGACACGACCATGTAGGCCCGTGATTTCGATAGAACCGGCATTATTGGTAAGCTGCACTTCGCTGCCATCAGGTACAAAGATATCTAATACAGTTGAAGCATGTTGGAAGAAGGTAATTCCTCCGGGCCTTGCCACTGAAACAAAAAGGTTATCACCGTTCTGCTGGTAGCTGATAGGATCGCGCTGATATGCCTGGACAGACATTCTATCGTATCTAGTTGCCTGTACTGTTACCTGCTGACCTTCACCGCGCCAGATATGAATGTTGCCAACCTCGTTGCGTACGATGAGACGCGCCTTCTCAGCGATCAGAAATGTTTTTGTCGGAAGCACAGTAGCATTTTTGTAAAGTCGAGGTGAGAGCTGTCTGGACGCAAAAAATAAAGCGGCAAGCACAGCGAAGATAAGAGAGATAGTAACCAGATGTGTGCTATGAAGAACGAGCGCCCCAATCAAGAGCAGGCCGAGCACGCAGATAAAAAGCCACTTATGCATCGGGTTTGTTGGAATAACAGGTGCTTTCGGTTGTATTTTTTCATTGAAGCGAGGTGCATCTGAGATAGTATTATATGCTTGATAACCACTTTCATATGGTTGCCCCTCTGTATACTGAGGCGCCGCAACATATGGCTCGGCGGCGAGCGGAGGCTGCTCGTAGGCGTCATGGTATCCTTGCTGTTCACGTGGATCGTAGTTATATAACTGTTCAGATGGTGGTTGTTCCTCCTGATGGAACATTTCCTGTGAATTCATACGTTTTCTCTCTTCTTCCTTGATCTGGATAGAACGGTATATCGCTAATCAGATAGACGTAAAGATCTTTATTCTGTAAAGCCAACCGTATCTGAACTGTGCCAGAAGACAAAATGTTGCCTGACGGAAGCATAGTACTCCTTTCGCCAGGCAACTTTGATCTATTTAGCAGTGGGCAGGTACTGTGGTTCTTTGCGCTGATGGGTTGCTTGCTCAAAGGCGTAGGCTAGTTTGAGCAGTGTTGGTTCGCTATAGGCACGACCCATAAATGTAATGCCAACCGGCAGATCAAAGATGTATCCAGCAGGAACGCTAACTGCGGGATAGCCAGAGAGGGCCGTAGCCTGCGTATTCACGCCGGTAAAGAGATCGCCATTAGCATGGTCGATACACCAGGCCGGGCCGCATGTGGGTGCTACAAGCGCGTCGAGTTGATATGTATCCATAATCTTATCAATCCCTTCCTCGCGTGACAGGCGGTGATTTTCAGCGAGCGCGTTCTGATACCTGGGGGCGTCGAGTCCAGGTGTCTGCTGCGCCTGCTCAAAGATATCCTGTCCAAAGAAAGGCATCTCTTCATCTGAGTGCTCTCTATTGAAGTCGATAATGTCTTGCAGACCGTGCACTGGCGCTTGCTCAAGCTCACTGAGATATGTATGCATATCAGCTTTAAGCTCGTAGAGCATAACAGTCATCTCAGATTCTGATGCCGCCATCTGTTCTGATGTAAAGATATTGGCTGGATCAATAATAATTGCGCCTTGCTCTTGCATGTACTGAATCGCGAGATTGATGAGCTTTTGGACCTTCTCATTGCGGCCGAAATAGGTCTGTCGTGCAACGCCAATGCGGGCACCGCGCAAGCCATCGGCAACAAGAAACTGCGTATAGTCTTTATGGGATTGACCACTGTTACTGTATGTAGCCGTATCGTGTTCATCAATACCAGTGATTGCACCCAGAACGATAGCAGCGTCGGTGACAGTACGAGCGAAAGGACCAACGGTATCCTGGCTGTGTGAGATGGGTATGACGCCAGCACGGCTGGTGAGGCCTACCGTTGGCTTGATGCCAACGACGCCATTGGTGGAAGCCGGGCTAAGAATTGAACCGTCGGTCTCTGTCCCAAGAGAGACGGTGACCAGGTTAGCTGACACTGCCACTGCGGAACCCGAACTGGAGCCACTGGGAGTGCGATCAAGTATATACGGATTGCGGCACTGACCACCGCGTGCGCTCCAACCACTAGATGAGTCGCTTGAACGAATATTGGCCCATTCGCTTAGATTGGTTTTCCCCAGGATAATCGCACCGGCTGCACGTAATTGTTGGGCGACATACGCATCACGTATGGGACGTGCACCAAGTAGCGCTAACGAACCGGCTGTAGTTTCCATGCGATCAGCTGTCGCTATATTGTCTTTCAGGAGGACAGGGATGCCATGGAGTGGACCACGTTTCCCCTTCAATGCACGCTCCTGGTCCAGTGCGGTTGCGATCTCCAGTGCTTCAGGATTTATCTCAATGATCGCATGAAGTGATGGCCCCTCTTTGTCGAGTTGCTGAATGCGCTTAATATACCATTCTGTCAGTTGACGTGAAGAGAGCTCTCCCTCTTCCATTGCGTGCTGTAGCTCGGCAATAGTTGCCTCTTGCAATTGCATAGTAATACCTCGACTGGTAAAAATATATTCGCATTATATACCAGGTAACCAGGGAGTATATAAATGCTGATTTGTATTGTACGCTCTTCTTTAAATGCGCGTATATGTCGTATATCAAGACGACGTCTATGATCATAATGAATAATTCTTATGTAAGAAGATGATTGTGTCGACCAGATGAAAAAAGAGGAGGTTGCCAGCGATCTGGTGCCTCCTCCTGATTGTGGATACTATACACTTATTATCGTACTATGAGAGTATTGAGTTATCGCGAACATTTGTGCCCAGCACGACCTCGATATTGTAGGTATCAAGCTTTTTTGCCGCTTCGGGCGAGATACGCTCACGATATGTGATCTCGAAGGACGGGAAGTCGCGCTCACTGATCGAGAGCAGCATATTGATAGCGAGCGTCTCTTGCATGATCTCTTGCTGATAAGGCTGCAAGATCTGTGCCAACTCGACATCGGTATAGATTGCCAGTCCGATATGATCCTCAATATTAAAGCCAGCCTTCTTACGCATATCCTGTATGAAGTGGATCAGGTCGCGAACAAGACCCTCTTCGCGTAGCTGTGGCGTGATTGTCGTCTCCAGGGCAACGATGTAGCCACGTTCCTCGGCAGTGACGAAGCCCGGACGAGCGGTAGCAACGACCTCAATCTCAGATGAAGTCAATGTGACCTCTTGCCCTGCGATCGTCGTGGTCAGAGAACCGTTGGTGTTGAGTTGATTAGCGGCCTCCTGCGCCTCTTGTGCGGAGAGAGCCTTGAAGTGGCCGATGATCTTTTGCACGAGCGGACCGAACTTTGGACCGATGATCTTCACCTGCGGTTTAAGCGTATACGCCAGCATATCGCTATTGGCCCCGATCAGTTCCAGATCTTTGATATTGAGCTCTTCAAGTACCTGATCAGATAGGCGTTGGAGTGCCTCCTCTTCCTCGCTGCTTGGTACGTGGACATAGAGCGAATTGAGTGGTTGACGGACACGGATCTGAGCTTTTTCGCGTGCAGCCCGGCCCAGACCAACGATACGCATTACCAGATGTGTCTCGTTGGTCAGTTGCTCATCGATAACGTTCTCCTGTACCTGCGGCCAATCCTGTAGATGAACACTGAAAGGGGCCGTGTCATCGACATTACGTACGAGGTTCTGATAGAGCTCCTCGGTCATAAATGGCATAAATGGTGCAAGCAACGTGATCATAGTCGTCAAACACTCGTAGAGTGTCAGATACGCACCCAACTTGTCATCGTCAAGCTGAGACTTCCAGATACGCTCACGACTGCGGCGCAGATACCAGTTGGAGAGATCCTCCAGGAAGTTCTGTAGCGCATCGGCAGGTTTCACCGTATCGTACTGCTCCAGACCCTCAGTAACCGTACGGATAGTTAACTGAAGCTCAGAGAGGATCCAGCGATCTAATTCGCTACGGCGTGCCAACGGCAACTGATGCTGTGTCGGATCGAACTGATCGATATTAGCATAGGTCACGAAGAACCAGTAGACGTTCCAGATCTTGTCGAGCGTACGGCGTGTAAGCATCCATTTCTCGCTCAGACGAACCGGCATACCGCTCACGACTGACTTCTGCATCTCGTCGGGTGTAGGGATTGCTGGGAAGTTCAGATTCTGCTCCGGTACATGGTTAGAGTAGAGCCAGCGCATCGTATCAGAGCCGACACGTTCAGCAGCCTCGTCAAAGACCACCATATTGCCACGAGACTTGTGCATGGGAGAGCCATCTTCCGCCATCAAGGTTGCATACCCGAAGAGTGTACGGAACGGATTCGTATTCTCTAGAACCGTGCTCATGACCAGCATCGAATAGAACCAGTTACGGAACTGGCCTGGGAATGACTCAGTCACAAAATCCGCAGGGAACCACTGCTGCCAATGCTCATGATCGGTCAGGTAGTGTAGCGTTGAGTATGGAACAATACCAGCATCCAGCCAGGGATTACCGACATCTTTGATACGAGAGACCTCTGCGCCGCACTGAGCACAACTGATCTTCACCTCATCGATATATGGACGATGAGGTGTATGACCATCAAACTCATCCCAACCGGCTACAGCACGCGCCTGTAGCTCTTCACGACTGCCAATGACCTCGAAGTGACCGCACTGCTGACAGTCAAAGATCGGCAGAGCCAGGCCCCAGTAGCGTTTCTTGGAGATCATCCAATCGTCCATATTGCGCAGCCAGTCCATCTCCCGATCGAAGCCGAACTGTGGGATCCATTTTATGTTGCGTACGGTCTCCATGATTTCGTAGCGCAGCGTCTCCATCGAGATGAACCACTCATCGACAAGACGGAAGATCAGCTCGGTCTGGCAGCGCCAACAGGTTGGGTAGCGGTGTTTGTAGTTTTGCGGGCGATAAAGCAGACCCTTTTGCGTAAGATTATCAGCAACAAGTTGGGCAACTTCACTGGTTCTCTTACCGGTCAGCCAATCGTAGCCTTCTTTATAGGCACCGAACTCGTCGACAGGAGCGATCACATCCAGGCCAAACTCTTTCGACAGACCGAAGTCTTCACGGCCACAGCCAGGAGCGATATGCACGATGCCTGTACCCTCGGTTGCATTCGCCTCTTTCCACGGCACCACCGTATGATGGACACCCTTCGCAGCAGGGAGTTCATCGAAAGGACCATTGTATGTCCAGCCGACCATATCGCTACCTTTAAGTGTCTCCACAACTTTATAGTCGCCTTTATCTCGTCCCTTCAGACCCTTGAGGACCGGGAGTAGCTGTTCCACCAGGTAGTAGAAGTTACCATCCTGCTCAACTTTTACATAAGTGAGATCAGGATTAACCGCTGCAGCCACATTTGCAGCCAGCGTCCATGGTGTCGTAGTCCAGGCCAACAGGTATTCATTGGGGCGATCAACCAATGGGAAGCGGACATAGAGACTCATATGTGTGAGCTCTTTGTAACCTTCGGCCTCTATCTCCATGTTCGAGAGGCCTGTAGCACAACGTGGGCACCATGGCATCACATCGCGACCCTTGTAGATCAGACCGCGCTCTTTACACTTCTTCAGGAAGTGCCAGATGGTGTAGTTGTTCTCATCGGAGAGTGTAAAGTAACTATTATCCCAATCCATCCAGTAGCCCAGGCGGATCGACTGCTCAGTCTGGCGGCGTGAGTAGGTGAAGACGCGCTCTTTACAGCGCTCAACAAACTTAGCGATACCAAGTTCTTCGATATCGCGTTTGGTCTTAAGACCTAGCTCCTGCTCAACGTTCACCTCAACCCAGAGTCCCTGGCAGTCGAAACCATTCTGATAGCGCTGCTTGTACCCCTGCATCGTCTTGAAGCGTTGGTAAAGATCTTTGTAAGTACGGCCCCAGGCATGGTGGACGCCCATCGGATTGTTTGCAGTGATCGGACCGTCCAGGAATGAAAACCGCTTTTCGCTGTTCTCATTGCGTTGCAGATATTGCTGGCGAACGCCGTTGTCATCCCACCACTGCTGGATACTATTTTCCAGGTGGGGATAATCGACTCGATCAGCCGCAACGACGGGCTTAAAAACACTCGATTTTATTGACACAAAAGCCTCCTCTACGTCCCGCCTGGGCTGGCAAAAATACCAGGCCAGGAGCAGTATCAAGCCGCTCCTTACGGGATCGTTTCACGGATCAGGATAAAAGAAAGATGCCAGAATACAGAGAGATGAAATGTAAATGTATACGTTATGTCAACGGGTCCAGGGCAATCTCCAGGCGTTTATTAATGCGGCCCTTATTCTCAGTCTTCGTAATACGAATGCCGCCTACCTCACGTGTGTGATTGACATGGGTGCCACCATCGGCTTGCAGATCCAATCCGACAATTTCAACGATACGAATCTCTTCTATCTCAGGTGGCAAGAGATTGACCTTGGTACGCACCAGGTCTGGTATCGCGAACGCCTTTTCACGAGGCAGCGTATAGACATGAATTGGATAATCCGCGCCGATCGCTTCATTTACCTTATCCTCGATGACAGTAATACGTTCTCTATCCAGATTCTCCATCGCAAAGTCCATACGAGCGCGATCAGGATACATCTGACCGCCAGTAACTTGAACGCCAAACTCTTTCCAGATAATGCCACAGAGAAGATGCAACGCAGTATGGGTACGCATCATCTGATAGCGGAAATCCCAATCGATTGTGCCGACGACCTCCGTCCCTAATGGAGGAGGAGGGCAGTCGAGTGCATGCCAGACAATATTATCGCGCTTGTGAAGAGCAATCACACTCGCAGGATAATCCTGGTTGGGCCAGGTAATCGTACCGCGATCCGCCATCTGTCCACCGCCGCCTGGATAGAATACGGTGGCGTCCAGCGCTATATCGTCGCCATCGACAGCAACGACCTTAGCCGTACACTCGTATGTGAAGCTATTTGTATGATAAAGGAGTTTCGTTTTCATTGTTTAAAATCCTTTAAGCGCTCACAAAAAAATCCCCTCGCCCCCAAAGGGACGAGAGGAACTCCCGTGGTACCACCCTGTTTAGTCTGATGTGCCTCGTTAAAAACAGAGACATCGATCAGAACTCACTCTATCTGTATTGTATTCCATTACGTCTCCAATTGTTGCCACGCAAGAGTTCCCACTGCACATCATATCTATAACGATGGGTAGTAATTAAAGCTTCCACTAGGGGAAACGTATTACAGCCATCGGTCTCTCCCTGGTAGAAGAAGATACACGAAAACGCTGGATTACAAACCTTCATGATAACGGAAAGGTTCCGACACCACCTACATCCGGTTGAGGTGCATGCCATCTCTGATAAAAAGAATGGATACACATAATACGTTCCCGGTTCGGAGTGTAGCTCTGGAGTGATTTTCCGCTTGCACCTTACATCCGTTTGCACCGTCCACGGACTCTCTGAAGCGAGGAAAGCAGCGTACTGGCTCCATCATAGCCTTTATATATGTTCAGTCTGCAAATAGAACTGTTAGCTGAAATACTCCGCAATGTTGGCAACATAAACAAAGGCAGCTAAAGAACATGTGTTTTTTAACTGTAACCCTATAGTCCAAATTGCCGTGTATGTTTCGGAGTATGGTAAAGCTATGATACCATAGGAAATGGTAGAATACAATAGCGGAATCACAGACACGAGCAACGAGGCTCATTCCTCATCAATCGTGTTACGAGTAATCAAACGTTTACACGTTGATTTATCCTAAGGAAGACCCATGCAAAATCTGGAAAACTACTATGGTCCAAATGCAGGATACGTGCTGGAGATGTATGAACGATACCGGCAAGATCCTGCGATGGTAGATATCGCTACACGTGCGATATTTGAACGTTGGAACCCAGAGGGAGCAGCGAGACCGGATGCTGAGAGCCCGGTAGTGTCAGCGGGTCAGGTGGCCCAGCAGACACAAAAGACTCAATCCGTGCGACCTGCTCAACCTGTTCATTCTTCCCAATTGTCTGTCTCAGCGTCATTGATGACGGAGCATGAGGATACACCTGCATATTCAAGGACCCAGGTCATGAAGATAGTCGCGGCCTCAACATTGGCTCACGCGATTCGTGAACGCGGGCACCTGGGTGCACACCTCGATCCGTTAGGTAGCGAGCCAATAGGCGATCCAGCCTTACGTCCGGGATATTATGGGATTACCGATGATGATCTTGCGCAGTTATCGCCGCGTGTCGTAGGCGGCCATTCCGCTGAAGGAGCGGCGAATGCTCAGGATGCGATTCGTAAACTTCGCGCGATGTACTCAGGGCCTATCAGTTATGAATTTGACCAGGTCAAGAGTCCTGATGAGCGAGATTGGTTACGTGACGCAGTCGGACTCAATCTCTATCATCGCGATCCCAGTCCCGTAGAGGCCAGGAGATTGCTCAAACGGCTCACTGAAGTGGAGATGTTTGAAAAATATCTGCATCAGACCTTTGTGGGGCAGAAGCGTTTCTCGATCGAAGGCCTGGACATGCTGATCCCCATGATGGATGAGATCATTGTAGGGGCAGTCGACTCTGAGACGCGCGAGATGGTCATCGGTATGGCGCATCGTGGACGCTTGAATGTACTGGCGCATATTCTGGAAAAGCCGTATGCTGCGATCCTGGCCGAGTTTTCACACGCCAGACATGAAGAGGGAACACCATTGACCGATAGCTTCGGTTTTGGTTTTACCGGCGACGTGAAATACCACCTGGGTGCAGAGCATATCTTCGGCGAGGCAAATTCAATAGATCTGAAGGTTGTGCTGGCTCCAAATCCCAGTCATCTGGAGTTCGTCAATGCCGTTAACGGAGGTATGGCACGTGCCGCGCAGGAAATTCGTAGCGTCGCAGGCGCACCATTGCAAGACGTTGATAAGACACTCCCGATTCTCATCCATGGTGATGCCTCCTTCTCCGGAGAAGGAGTAGTCGCTGAAACAATGAATTTATGGCAGTTACGTGGCTATTGGATTGGTGGCACTATTCATATTATTGCTAATAATCAATTAGGTTTTACGACTGATCCTGAAGATTCTCGCTCAACTACCTTTGCCAGTGATCTAGCGAAGGGGTTTAGCCTGCCTATTATTCATGTAAATGCTGATGCACCCTATGCCTGTCTGATCGCTGTCCGTATAGCCCATGCATATCGAGACCAATTTCATAAAGATATCGTGATTGATCTGGTTGGATATCGACGCTGGGGACATAATGAAGGTGATGAGCCAGGCTTTACCCAGCCACATATGTATGATATTATTCGCGACCATCCTACTGTCCGTGAGATCTATGCCCGTGTCTTGATTGAGAAGCAGTTGCTTGCGCAAGATGATATCGACGACATGACGCAGGAGGTGTCAGCAAAGTTAGCTCAGGCCAAGTTAGAGGCTGATAGCGGTGCATATAGTACACAGGAGCAGGCTGATGATGGCTACCATCAGGTAACAGATCTCCATGTACCACCTGTGCTCTCTCGTGAACAGTTGATGGAACTGAATGCAGAGATGTTGGCCTGGCCCAAGAGCTTTACGCCGCATCCCAAGCTGGCGCGTATCCTGCAACGCCGTGCAACTACCCTGGGACCCGGGGGTGGCATCGACTGGGGGCAAGCAGAGGCACTGGCTTTTGCCAGCCTTCTTATAGAAGGGATAGCGATTCGTCTGACCGGACAAGACGTGGAGCGTGGTACCTTCGGACATCGCAATGCTGTCTTGCATAGCATTGAGAACGACGATATGTTTATCCCACTACAGCATATCGCAGATGCACAGGCATCTTTCTCTCTCTATAACAGTGCATTGAGTGAAGTTGGCGTATTGGGCTATGAATATGGATATAGTGTCCATGCTCCGGGTGCGTTAGTGCTCTGGGAGGCGCAGTTTGGTGATTTTGCCAACGTCGCTCAGATTATCATTGATCAATTTATTGCCTCGGGTCGCACCAAATGGAAACAGGACGCCTCGTTGGTGCTTTTGTTACCACATGGCTATGAAGGCCAGGGTCCAGATCACTCCAGCGCGCGTCTAGAGCGTTATCTGGAGCTTGCAGCGGAAGATAACTGGCGTGTAGCCAATTGCACAACTGCAGCCCAGTATTATCATCTCCTGCGCTTACAGGCCCATAATCTGAAAGATTACCCGCGTCCTCTGATCCTTATGTCGCCAAAGGGACTACTGCGCCATCCACTTGCCGCATCTCATCTGGAGGACCTTGTACAAGGAAGCTTTCAGCCGGTTTTGGATGATGAGAAGGCACAAAAGAATGCCAAGCAGATCAGGCGTATCATCGTATGCACTGGAAAGATTGCTATCGACTTGCTTGGACATGAGAGCCGCGTTCATAATGAAGAGAACGCAATTGTACGCGTAGAGATGTTGTACCCGTTCCCAGAGAACGAACTGCAGAAAATATTCGCGCGCTATCCACGAGCCCAGGAGGTTGTCTGGGTGCAGGAAGAACCGCGTAATATGGGGGCCTGGACATATATGCAGCCACGGTTGCGTGACATCATTGACCAACATATCGCTCTACGCGTTATCTCACGTCCCGAGCGCTCAAGCCCTGCAGCCGGTTTTTGGGATCTCTACATTGCTGAGCAGGAGCAAATTATTGCAGAAGCCTGCAGCCAGCCGCTGAAGCAACCCGGAGGAAATTATGCCCATTGATGTTCGTGTTCCCTCACTGGGGGAATCAATTGTGGATGCAACCATTGCATCATGGTTAAAAAAAGAAGGTGACACTGTTCGTCAGGGAGAGACGCTGGCCGAACTAGAGACTGACAAAGTAAACGTTGAAGTGAATGCAGATCAAGATGGTGTACTTCAGAAGGTTATCAAAAAGGTTGGGGATATTGTAGCTGTGGGTGAAGTGCTCTGTGTCATCGGTGTGAGCGGGGAGAGTAGTGAGAGTGTTGGTATTGCTAGCAGCAGTACAGTTACAGAAGCCGAGAAGACTGTAGCATCACCTTCTGCGGAGAAGGTTTCAGTGCCAGCTGTACAACAGACGTATGCCAATGGACAACGGAACAATGGCTTATCTTCCGATGCCCAGCGACCACCTTCTCCACTTGCACGTCGGATTGCCTCTGAGCATAACGTCGATATCGCGCAAGTGCGGGGGAGTAGTCCTCATGGTCGAGTCACCAAAGATGATGTTATTCAATATCTAACGCAGCAGCCTGAGGCGATAGCACCTGTGTTACAGGCTGTAGCGCCCGTAGCGCCAGTAGCGCCTGCAGCAGCAGCGTCTCAGATACCTCCAACGCAGAGTCAGCGACCAGTAGCACCTGCAGCAGTGGTCAGCGATAATTTGCGTGAAGAGCGGGTGCGTATGTCACGCCGTCGTCAGACGATAGCACAGCGGCTTGTTGAGGCCCAGCATACGGCTGCGATGCTTACAACGTTTAATGAGATCGACATGAGCGCCATCCTGGATATACGTAAGCGACGCAAGGATGCCTTTAAAGAGAAATATGGAGTCTCGCTCGGTTTCATGTCCTTCTTTACCAGAGCGGTTATCGGAGCGCTTAAAGCCTTCCCGCGTCTGAATGCCGAGATTCAAGGGGCCGAACTTGTCTTGAAGCACTATTACGATATTGGGATCGCTGTCTCTACCGATGAGGGCCTGATCGTCCCTGTCGTGCGTGATGCGGATCGTAAGAGCTTTGCGCAGATCGAGCGCGAGGTAGCAGACCTTGCGAAGCGGGCGCGCTCGAATAGCTTGACGCTCCCAGAATTGCAGGGTGGTACGTTCACGATTACCAATGGTGGCGTCTTTGGTTCTCTGCTCTCTACACCGATCTTGAATGGTCCTCAGGTAGGTATCCTGGGTATGCACAAGATAGAAGAGCGCCCGATCGCACTCAATGGACAGGTAGTCATCCGTCCAATGATGTATCTTGCACTCTCCTATGACCATCGTATCGTCGACGGGAGTGAGGCGGTCCGTTTCCTGGTGACCATCAAAGGGCTGCTAGAAGACCCTGAGTCGCTACTGTTGGAGGGCTAGCAGTGAGTGAGCATCTCAATATGTAGCAGGTAGCGACGGATAGGGAATTGTTTTCTCTCGACAGGTTACGTTTATATCTGTATAATCAAAGGAACATAGACGCGATATAGTAAATATTACCTGGTCTGTTTCGGTTTCATACGAAGCAGAAATTGCTTTAGAGTCCGAACAGACCAGGTGTTATCTTCTGAGCCAGACAGGGAAGAGCGACGTTTTGGATTCACTCATCAATCAACAGTTGGGCCAATTTCGCATCGTTGAGCGTATCGGGGTGGGCGGGATGGCCATGGTCTATAAAGCCTATCAGCCGACCCTTGACCGCCATGTAGCGATTAAAATATTGCCTGCTTCGCAATCACAGGACCCTGTCTTTGTGAAACGTTTTGTGCAGGAAGCGCGTTCAGTCGCGAAACTGGCTCATCCCAATATTGTACAGATACATGATTTTGGTACCGATCCAAATAACAATGTGACGTATATTGTCATGGAGTATGTTGACGGTGGCACGCTCAAAGATCGTTTGAATGGTCCTATGCTAGCAACAGAGGCCGTGGATTTTATTATTCAGGCTGCAGAGGGGCTAGACTGTGCGCATCGCAACGGCATCATTCATCGTGACGTCAAGCCTGCGAATATGTTATTGCGCAAAGGCAATCATCTCCTGCTTTCGGATTTCGGTATTGCGAAAATCCTTGAGGAGTCGACGAGCCTGACCCGTGTTGGGACGGGTATCGGAACTCCGCAGTATATGGCTCCTGAGCAGGGTATGGGGCAGCCTGTTGATCGCCGTAGTGATATCTACTCGCTCGGTATTGTCCTGTTCCATTGTTTATGCGGCAGTGTCCCGTTTGCAGCAGAGAACCCGTTAACAGTTACCGTGAAGCATATCAACGAGCCACTGCCAGTTGGACGATTGACCTCCGCCGGTGTTCCAGATCCGCTGATTCAAGTATTGCTTAAAATGTCAGCCAAGCAGGCAGGCGATCGTTATCAATCCGCAGAAGAGGTTGTCGCGGCACTTACCAGCGCATTATCGGCAGCCAACCTATCGATGCCGCGTGCGTACCGCGCAGGCATTTCCCCTGCATCACAATTTGGTGAAGGCAATCGTGGACCCTCTGGACAACTGCAGGGTCGCGGCGCACCGACTCCTGCGGTGAGTAGCTCTCTCCTACAATCAAGCCACCCCGGCTATCCTGGTTACCCACAACAAGGTATGTCACAGGCAGGCGGCATAGCCTGTTTCCGCTGTGGTTCGCTCAATCCGACCACGCGGCGTTTCTGCACTTCCTGTGGTGATGAACTGGCGAACTCGCGGGCAAGCAAGGATACATATACCATCAATGGTCGACCTATTCTGGCGCGTATGACCGTGAAGACCGGGTTATTGGATGGTCGTTCTTATCGTTTCCACCAGGATGTCTCAACCGTTGGCCGTACGAATGGGAACGATCTTATTCTTGCAGACCAATCTGTCTCGCGTCGTCATGCCCGTCTCTGGTTTACCGACGGATATTGGTACCTGGAGAATCTGAGTAGCTCAAACGGAACACTGGTAAATAACGTGCGTATTTTTCAGTCGGTTGTGCTCAACGACGGAGATGTTATCAACTTTGGGGATGAGGTAGTCGTATTTAATATCGTCTATGGACCGTAGCTGATTCGTATACTGAAAGTACACACTATCATCTATGCTGTAGCAGTAGGGGAAAGACCTCATATTGTGTAGCGAGCATAGTTTCCAGTGGAAGGAAAAGACGATGAGTTCAATTAATCCTGTTGTCCAGGTTGCGCAACAGATGTTGCTTGGCGGAGCTGTAAAGCAAAATCACGCGTTGGAGCATGCGACTATTGTTCTATTATCACGCAAGTTTCCAGATGTGCGTTTCTCAGGTATCTCGTTTGCAGCTGGTTTTTTTGTCTTTGGAGAGGTTCCGATTGCTGCGATCCTACCCACCGCCCAGGAGGCGTTGAACCTTTTGCGTACCACTCAGCCCGAGTTAGCTGTACATGAGCGTTGTGGTACCAACCTGGCAATCTCCGGTATGTTAACTGGCCTGGCGGCGATGGCCGTGGCCAGGATGAAGCGTCCTTTTAGTACTGCAAACAACGTCATTTTAGCCTCGACCGCTGCCATGATTATCGCACGTCCACTGGGCCTCAAAGTTCAGCAGTATATAACGACCCAGACGCCTAACTCCTCAATGCGTATTCTTGATGTCAGGCCTGTTAATCTGTTTGGCAATCCGGGCCATTTCGTAAGCACCGACAATCCTGAAGCGGCAGGGCTATTCTCCTAATAGGTGGTTAGTGTGTGTCGCTCTATGCTCTGATCAGAGCGTGCCAGAACAGGATCATTTTAAGATGGTTCTGTGGCATGCATGGTTATTGTCTATCTGCAGCATATAGAATGTAATGTGTATATAAGCGAAGGAAAAGGTAGGACATCGTATGCAACAGGCTCGTGAGGATTTCTTGGTAGAGACAGATTGGGTCGCTGAGCATTTGCATGACCCAAATATGCGGATTGTCGATATGCGTGGCTACGTGCGTACTATTACGGATGATGAGAAGACGGGCCATCAGGTTGCCCACTATATTGGTGCGCTTGAAGAGTATCAGCAGGGCCATATTCCAGGCGCTGTGTATCTGGACTGGACGCAAGATATCGTCAACGTAGATGATCCGGTTGAAGCCCAGATTGCGACTCCTGAACGCTTTGCCGAGGCGATGCAGCGTGCAGGTATCGGGGATCAGCAGCTGGTGGTAGCATATGATAACCATCCAGCTTCTCAATTTGCCACACGGCTCTGGTGGGCTCTGCGGTACTATGGGCATAAGAATGTTGTTGTCCTTAATGGAGGATTGCGTAAGTGGGTGGGTGAGCAGCGCCCGCTTGAGTCGAAGGTTCCAACTTATTCTCCAGCGATCTTTACTCCACATGTGCAGCCGGCATTACGCGCTACGGCTCAAGATGTGCTGGCAAATTTGCACCAATCCGGTGTGACATTAGTTGATGCACGCGATAATGGTCAATACACAGGTGCGGTTGCACGCGGTAACGGACGGCGTGGACATATCCCCGGTGCGCTAAGTCTGCCACGTGAAGCATTGATCAATGCAACCGATGGAACGTTTCGTAGCAATGACGAGCTGCAACAGATCTTTTCAGCGTCGCAGATTACGCCAGATTCACAGGTCATCGCTTACTGTAACGGTGGTGTTGCCGCAACAACAGTACTTTTTAGCCTGGCGATGCTAGGCTATCCACAGCTCACAAACTATGATGGTTCGTGGAACGAATGGGGAGAGCGGCACGATCTGCCAGTAGAATTGTAGTCTGGCTCTTTCTGCGCCCAATACTAGTACGAGCACAAACAAGAACAAACGAGACCAACCATTATGAACGAATTTGAACCTGGACAGCTATCTGAGCTGTCGAATACTGAGAACTTGCTTGATCTCGGTGAAGTCATGCAAGCTTTCGGTATCTCACACTGGGAAGACCGCGGGCCCATTGAAGGATTGCATACAGATAATCAGGGGATCTTGATCTCTGTTGATGGGCAACCATATGTTTTACGTGAACGTCCACAAGGACCGGCTGAAGCCGATATCCATTTTCGCTATGATTTTCAGCGCTACCTTCAGCAAGCTGGCATCCCTCTCCCGTTTTACCATTTGACGCCCGCAGGTGAGCCGGCAGTAAAGATTGGTGAGGATTATTTCGAGTTACAGCAGCAGGTGGGTGGAGAGCTGTTTAGTACATCAGGTCCACGCAGTCTGGAGTGGGTTGCTTCTGCTGGAACTATGCTCGGGCGTATTCATCAGGCATCGCAAAAGTACCAGGGTACTCAATATCGCTGGCCGTCTGAAGCACATATTGGTGCTCTGGTGCAGCGCTATCTCACTATGGCGCACACTCGTGCGGATGAGAGCCAGATGCCCGCTCTGACCTCTGCTCTCACTGAATGGACAGAGCGCTGGGAAGCGGCGCTACCGTCTGCAATGCTGGCATTAGGGGCAAATCATCATCTCCCTGAATACCATATTCATGGTGACTACCATGCACTGAATCTGCGCTTTGGCCCTTTTGGAGTGAGCGCTGTTACCGGACTGGAAGCGGCACGCTGGGAGAAACGTATTTTTGAGGTAGCGTATGCTCTCTTCTACTTTAGTGGTTTGGCCTGGCTGCCTGGCAGTAGTGTGACCCCTCCCTTGCTGAAGCGTGGTTTTGATCCAGAACGTATGCGTGCCTTCCTACAAGCGTACGGTGAGTGCTGTCCACCTGTTCGAGGTGAGGCTGAATTGCTGGTAGACGCACTTATGCTCATCTCTCCATTAGTAATTTTGAATGGGCCGCTTGAGGATCTTTTTTATGTCGAGAGGGAGCAGGAAGATATTGAGTTGGATGCCTTGCTCGAGAGCCTGGCGTGGGCGACGGCCCTGCCTGCATGGCTGAGCCGTATCCGCCGTTCGGTTGTCGAGATGTGGTTTTGATGCTGCCTGGTATTGAGTAGATCAGTAGGTAGCTACTCAGCGGATGATCATAAAGAAGATGATCAGTATCAGCACTACTAGCACAATGATGATGGGCATAAACTTGTGTAGATCAAGATTGTCGCCTCTACCCCTGCTGCTACTGGTTGTAGGGCTACTAGTGGGAGCATTGACCCCACTAGTATGTCTCTCATACGACTGTCCAGAGCTATATGGTGCGTATTGCTGTTGTGCAACCCCGTTTTGTTGTATACGGCTCATAGGTTGAGAGTGTTGACTGGATCTATCTATGCCATTGGCTTGATCCTGTTGCAGCGGACGTGCCAGCGCAATTGCTTGTTGGTGTTGATCCGCATTCATCCGACTGGCTTGTTGAGCCGATGCTGCCTGTCCAGAAGATCCTCTCATCAGTTGTGTGCCACAGCGTGGGCAGAAAGTAGAGCCATTTGGGAGTGGTGCCTGGCAACGTGGGCAAGTGATACCACCACTTTTTTCGTTCATTGGTTGGGTACCTGGTTCCTGCTTGCCTGCGCTGTTTCTGTCGTGTTGAATTGCCTCATATACTTCATCAAGGTTGGGCTGTGTACTGTTGTTATCCTTTGGTTGTAATGGATCGGGTGAAGAAGGTGGTGGTAGGAGAGCCAGTACACTCTTGAGATCGTTTGCGAGATCTGCGACATATTGATAGCGGTCACGTGGACGCATGGCCATTGAGCGTTGAATAATCATATTAAGCGCTTTGAGCACCTCTGGTGGAAGTTGCCCAAGCTGCGCCAGATGACGTGAATGACGTGGAGCGGGCTTAGTTGGTTTGGTTACACCGAGCCGGAATTGGCGTGCATTTGCCTCTGCGGACTCTTCAGGTGGATTATTTGCCACATGATCCTGTAAGGTTGGGAGATTGGGACGCCCTTGCTGAATCGACTGATTGCGGGTAGAGACACTCGGTGGTTCAGTGGCAGTCAGTGTAAAATAAAGTGTACCGCCAATTGCATAGATATCTGAGCGAGCGTCGGTTCCTGTTCCGCCAGGATACTGCTCGGGTGGCGCGTAGCCAGGAGTGCCCTGGTGACGGATAAAGAAGAGTGTACGCGACCCATCAGCGGTAGCTTTCGCATTCCCCAGATCCACCAGTACAGTAGTACCGTTCGAAGTGATACGAATATTATCTGGCTTGATATCGCGGTGAATGACAGTTGGATGTTGACTATGCAGGAACATGACTGCATCACAGACAGCCAGCACCCAGTTAAGTATCTGGGAAATCGGAATGACATCATTACGCTGACGTATGACGCGTATCAGGTCGGTCAGATCGTTCCCTTCAATATAACTCAATGCGATATAATAGCGTCCACGCTCAATAAAGGCATCTGAGAAGGCTGGTAAGTTAGGATGATGTAACTGGCTCAGTACCCGTGCCTCGTGTTGAAGCTGTTCTTGTCCGCTAGCACCTGTTACTAAATATTCTTTGAGCGCACATGGTTGATTATTTGCCAGATTAAGTGCCAGATAGACGTGTCCAAAGCCTCCACTTCCTAAGACACGCTCGATACGATAATTCCCATGTAGTATCGTACCTGATGGGACAGTCTCTATCATTATTCCCTCCGATACCCCGCTTTTTCAGTAAGGGTTCAGTGATTGAGCGATTGAGTGACTGAATAGCTGGCAAAGGGCAAAATAAGCCTACAACCCCTGCCTCTTATCGACCACCCTGGACAGCGACGACACGCCGCACTTTTCCTTCTATCTATTGTACGTAGATCTTCTTCCGAAAACCAATGCGACTGACGTCGCGCGTTTTTTGCACGCTTATACACCCTGCACACTCAAGTCTTCGGATCAGCAGTTATATGAAAATGGGAGTGGATGCAAGAACGGTTTATCTAGAATAGAATGAACTCTCTATCTCTTAATACGTCACTAATGCTTTTTAGTGCATGCAATAGTACTGTCGTGTAAAAACAGATTGGCACGAGGATAAACGCATCTGGCACGCATGTGTAATTTTTTAGACACAAGATATTACAGTACTATCTTATAATTGGTGCGCTACAGATGATTTATTGATCGCAAATAATGATCTCGTGCATTCCAGGTCGCTTTCTTGCCTGCATCCGCATTATACACTAGTTAAATGGACATGTACACGTCATAGGAGATACCTATGACTATCTTGCGCGTTCTTGTGCATTCCCGCTATTCCTGACTTCCTGCTCTTTCGTCTGCTGATAATTCAACCTATAGTGTATGATATGGTGTGCGACTGATAAACGCGGCAAAGTAAAATTTTTGGTATAAAAATTTTTGACATAAAATCTTTAGTACGTGGAGGGAAACCTGTGTATGGCTATCAATCGTACTGGCCTACTCTATGATCAACGCTTCCTCACACATATGACTGGTGATGAATCGGCCGTTATTACTCGCGAAAAAATGTTTCATTTATCGCCTGCGCCACACCCATCCTCTTCATTTCTTATTCAGCGTACGAAGGAATTTTTGGATGGTTCTGGTTTGAGTGCGCACCTACACGCATTATCTAGCAGGGCCGCTACACTTGATGAGATCACTACTTATCATACGCAAGAATATGTAGCTGGGATGCATGAATGTGCTGTAAACGGACCAATGATAGGACCTTTTACCCGCTCCTGGGGCTTTGTAGATGAAGATACTGTTATCAGTCCTGGTTCTTATGAAGCGGCGTTATACTCCGTTGGAGGTGCTCTTAATGCTGTGCAGGCGACACTGAACGGCGAGGTGCATAATGCCTATGCACTCCTGCGTCCACCGGGACATCATGCGATGAGTAATCAGGCATTAGGTTTTTGCATGTTTAATAATGTTGCCCTTGCTGCTCACTATGCACGGCGAACCTTTGGAGTGGAGCGCATCATGATAATTGACTGGGATGTGCATCACGGTAATGGAACACAGAATGCATTTTACAGTGATCCTGGAGTGCTGTTTGTCTCATTGCATCAGGAAAACTGGTTTCCAGGTCATTCGGGTACATTAGAAGAGAGTGGTAGTGATAAAGGGATTGGTTATAACGTGAATGTGCCTTTGCCGCCGGGAACAGGGGATCGAGGGTATCTGGCAGCTTTTGACCAGCTTATCGCGCCGTTGGGCCAGCTGTATCGTCCTGAATTGATCCTGGTCTCCAACGGAGTTGATGCCTGTTGGTTAGATCCATTAGCGCAGATGATGATGACGATGGATGGCTATCGTCAATTAACGCTGCGTGTGGTCGCGTTGGCAGAAGAGCTCTGTAGTGGGCGTATTGTCCTGTTACATGAGGGTGGCTACAGTGTACCTTATGCTCCATATTGTACCGCTGCTACCATCGAGGCTCTGTCAGGTATTGATCTTGGTATTGTGGATCTCTATGCTACCTCATCGGAACTGGTGCGCTGTCAGGAGATCTATAGTCCGGCGACCCAGGATGCTCTACACGCTGCTAGAGAGACGTATATGCGCTGGTGGAAAATCTAAGTGCTCTCGGAACTGACGAACACAGCCTTTAGTGTTTCTCTGTATAGGTAGAATAGACCAGATAGCTTTATTTTTTCCGCTTTTTCCTACTATCATGCACATACTATAGTGAGGGCTATTCTTATAAACCATCCGGTTTGTAGTGGAATAATCTAGTGAAATGGAGGTGTGTTGTGTATGCTTGCGATGGCTCGAAGCTGTGCTGTAGTTGGTTTGGATGGTGCATTGCTTGAGGTTGAAGTTGATCTAGCTGGCGGAATGGGGACGTTTACGATTGTAGGATTGCCAGATGCGGCAGTAAACGAAGCCAGAGAGCGTGTGCGTTCAGCGATTAAAAATAGCGGTTGTTCGTTTCCCTTCAAGCGGATTACCGTCAACCTTGCTCCTGCTGATATTCGCAAAGAGGGTCCGGTCTACGATCTCCCCATTGCAGTTGGTATTCTGCTGGCTTCAGAGCAGATTACCAATAGTGAGCAGATAGCAGAGGCGCTCTTTTTGGGTGAACTTTCGTTGGATGGGACAGTACGTCATGCAAATGGTGTGCTACCGATGGTAGCTCTGGCGCGTGAGCGGCAGGTGCGTACGGTCTTTGTGCCCGCCATAGACGCACTAGAAGCACGTCTTGTCGAGGGAGTAACTGTCTATCCGGTTACGAATCTGCGTCAATTGGTTGAGCATTGTAACGGAGGTGAACTTATCCCACCTTGTCGTGAGGACCTTATCTTGTCGGATGAGACAGACGAGTTCATGTATGGTGTCGATATGGCAGCTGTACGGGGTCAGGAGCATGTGAAACGGGCTTTGGAAGTTGCAGCCAGTGGTGGACACAATGTATTACTTAGTGGCCCTCCTGGCTCTGGTAAGACGTTGCTGGCGCGTGCCTTGCCTTCCATTCTGCCACGCATGCAGATAGCAGAGGCGCTGGAAGTGACGAAGGTGTATAGTGTCTCAGGAATGTTGCCTTCGGATACTCCTTTGATGCGTCAACGCCCTTTTCGCGCGCCTCATCATACAATCAGTCATGCAGGCTTAGTGGGTGGTGGTCGTATGCCGCGTCCTGGTGAGATCACACTCTCCCATCGTGGTGTGCTTTTTCTGGATGAGATGCCAGAGTTCGGGCAGAATGTGTTAGAGGTATTGCGTCAACCATTAGAAGACAAGATCGTCACGATTTCTAGAGCGCAGGGGACCGTTACATTCCCAGCCAACTTCATGCTTATTGCTGCGATGAATCCCTGTCCCTGTGGCTTTTATGGAGATCCGGTACGTGACTGTACCTGTTCAGCGATCACAATTGCACGCTATCAAAAGCGGCTTAGCGGACCATTGCTAGATCGCATCGATATCCATATCGAGGTACCGCGTGTTGATTATGAGAAACTGGCGGATAAGCGCCATGTTGAGTCTTCTATGCATGTTCGTGAGCGTGTTCAAGTTGCTCGTGAGAAGCAACTGGCGCGTCTGCATGAATCTGGTTTGAACTGCAATGCTGATATGACCCCCGATCAGGTCTATAAATTTTGCGAGATGGAACCGGTGGCTGAAAAGTTACTTAAGGCTGCGATGCAGCAACTGCATCTATCGGCTCGTGCCTATCATCGTATTCTGAAGCTCTCGCGTACGATTGCCGATTTAGCAGCAAGTGATGCTATTGGCGCGAACCATATCGCAGAGGCTATTCAATATCGGCCCCGTCTCAATGTTTAATGTATAGAGCAGTACTATCTTGTAGTCATAGTAGCAAAGGTAGGTGCAAAAACGGTAAGATTGGTCGTGCAGCGTCGCTGGCAATCTTACTTCAGATGTTCCAATATTGAGCAGATGGGTTGAGACGCTCGATGCATTGACCGCGCATCTCTCAGATGCGGCACGTCGTAAGTTATGGGCCGAGAATGCACGGAGCTTCTATCGCCTGGAGTAACGTTCTATTATATGCATTGTGTAGAGAGAGCCGCCGCAGGCAATTGTAGAAATGAATAGTAACATGTTACAATTGTAACCTCACTGCTCTGCTTTATATAAGGAAATATTCATATAATGATGGAGATAGCGTTGCCCAGTGGGGCTCCCCTGGTGATTCTAAATCCTGCTGCTAATCGCGGTGACATGGGGTTCTATCGAGAGCTAGTACAGAGAGAAGCTCTCGTCCACGGAGCTCATTATGTTGAGACACGTTGGGCTGGAGATGCGAAAGAGTTGGCCCAGCAGGCCGCTCAAGAGGGTCGCTCGATCATTATGGTTGGTGGCGATGGGACGCTGAACGAGATAGTAAACGGCATATTGACGGCTGAGAAGCGGGTCCCATTGGGGATTATCGCAGCCGGCTCTGGTAATGACTTTGCCTGGAACACGTTAAAGTTACCACGCGACCCACGTGGTGCAGTAGAGCGGGCCTTCAATGGACGTCTCCTGGACGTTGATGCAGGCAAAGTCAATGGACATTTTTTCGCAAATGGTTTCAGCGTAGGTCTGGATGCTGACATCTCTGCTGCAACCAATACCATGCGGCGTTGGCCGTTATTACGAGGCTCTCTGCTTTATACTTTAGCTGCGGTTCGGCAGCTACTTTTTGGCTACCATCGCTGCCCCTGGCTAGAATTTGCGCTTAATGGAGAGAATCTGCATAGTGAACAGCGGTATGTTCTGCTTGCTGTAACAAATGGTCCAGCATATGGAGCCGGTTTCCATATCAACCCCAATGCCGACTGTTGCGATGGTCTCTTAGATATCTGTGCCGTTGACTATACGCCGGTTTTACGTACACTAAAACTATTACCTGGCGTAAAAAAGGGCAAGCATGTAAGTGCGCCAGAAGTGAAATTCTATCGAGCGCACTCTATTCATATCAAGAGCCGTCGTCCAGTTATGCTACAGGCGGACGGAGAGGTAACCATAGTCACAATAGTTGATGCGCAGATCTTACCGGCTGCTCTCTGGGTGCGTGTATAAGACGTTGCCATGCTAGCGTTAAGAAGAGGCTGCTCGCGTGGCGCGCGGCTTCTTCGTGACTGCCTTCGGTTGTGCCTTGAAGGCAGAAGGACAGAGATGCGTGAGTGTACATTGCTCGCAGAGCGGCCTACGAGCGTCGCAGATGGCGCGACCATGAAAGATAAGGAGGTGAGAGAGATCGAGCCAATCTTTTTGTGGCACAATTTTCATGAGCTCTTGCTCAACCTTCACAGGGTCCTCCTGCTGAGTCCATTGGAAGCGTCGTACAAGACGACCGACGTGTGTATCGACGACAAACCCCTCGACGATCCCGAAAGCGTTCCCCAGCACCACATTTGCAGTTTTGCGTGCGACCCCCGACAGCGTCAAGAGATCGGTCATGGTGTGTGGTACCTCACCATCGTAGATATCTACAATACGTTGTCCAGTAGCACGTAGATTTTTCGCCTTATTGCGATAGAAGCCAGTTGGCTTAATATCTTGCTCCAACTCTTCTTGACTCACTGTCGCATAGTCTGCGGCACTGGTATATTTCTTAAAAAGCTGTTTGGTTACTATATTGACACGTTCATCGGTGCATTGTGCCGAAAGTTGTGTAGCAACCAGCAACTCCAATGGATTCGTGAAATCTAGCGAGCAAGCGGCCTGTGGGTAGAGGCGTCGTAGTTCTGCAATAATAGGGATAACTTGCTCGGGCGATCCGGGTGTCGGTCCTGTATAAATAGGTTCTGCAACATTCATAGCAATCTGTCTTCTTTATCTATGAGCGAACACAACAAGTTGATGTTTAGCTGTGTGAGCTATTGTACCTGCCAGATAGAAAAGAAACAAGGTATTTTAAAATTTGTATTTGTATTTCAATTTGCATTAAGAAGGCGATGTGGCATATGTTGTAGGTATATGACGCGACCCGTAAAGGGCCGCGACAAGGGCAGATAGAGCCGTAGATCATTGGATTTCGCGTTCGTTCTGAGCGCGTAAGAGATGGCGGAGTGCATCGGCCTGACCACGGTTCCAGGCTGCTGACCGAACTTCAGTGCCGATGATGGGTAATGAGCTTTTCTCGCGGATGTGGGCTGCTCGCTCGCGTTGTACGATCTCGCGAATCAGTTGGCGCTCACTGAGTCGCCAGCCGCGGATCTTCGCCTGCTTGTCAAACCACAATACACGTGCGAAGCCTGCTTCATAATCGCGCTCGAAGGTCTCGTCGCGCATGGGTATGTCCGACATATTCGTGCCTCTGTAAGGGAGACGTATATCGTGCTCCCTGGGTCCTATAAAAATAGCTGAACGGTTTGTTCCTATGGTCGATTATGGCAGAAGATATATGTCGATGTCAAGAAATGCACTGTGGCTACGAAATTGAAACCGGCTAGAGCGTGCTGTTCAGCCTATTAGCCTATAGAGAAGAAGTAGAGAGCCAATCTATGTTAGAATCAGTGCGCACAGATGTTTTCTGGCTTGTGTTGTATATGAATTGTAGCGTTTGGTTGATGCATTCTGGTGCTGCGTCAAGATTTGTGAAACGTGCTCCTGGATGCGCTCGTACTATTGTTGTAATGTCTGCTCTTTAGCTATCTGTAAGCTATTATAATCAAATTAGTATACGTAAGCTCGTGAACAAAGCAAGTCGCATAGAACGACGTCAGGGAAGGAAGTTGAGTATGGCGAATAAAAAGAAGGCTTTTAGCCTCGCGAATGATGAGCAGGGGCAAAGGTTGAAGGGTGATCTTGTTGCTAGCTTGCTGCGTGAGCGAAAGCAGCCAAAGACTTTTCGTGAACTCGGTGTCAATACGCTGCGCAACCTACCTGCAAATATAACGATGGTGCAGGGATTAATGAAGGCAGTCAACTGGAATATGGCCCAACAGGAAGTGCTAGCGGGCCTGAATAATACAGTGGTGATTGTCGGGCAGCCGAATACTGGTAAGAGCACACTTTTTAATCTATTAAAAGGCCAGAAGCTATCTCCTGCCTCTTCTCAAGCGGGAACAACACGTACACTTGTGCGTACCGATTTTGGTCCCTTTACTCTTGTGGATACTCCCGGACATCTACCGAATGTGATGGAGAGCGGGATGGATCAGGCCAGTGTAATTGTGTTCCTGATTGATGCGTCTCGTGGCTTGCAAGACAGTGATCGTGAGCTCTATCAGGTTATTCAACGCCTGGGCAAACCAACGATTATCGCGGTGAATAAGGTAGATGACCTGAAAGGTGGTGAGAGTGGGGATCAGTTAGCAACAGAGATTGCGGTCTCATTGAATGCACCGGGTGTGATTCCCATCTCCGCAAAGACGGGTTTGAATATTGCAGAAGAGCTGATTCCGGTGATGATCGACTCTAGCCCGGAGGCTGCGTTAGCGATTGGTCGTGAACTACCACAATATAGGCGTGCTGCCGCGCAGCGTGTTATTCGCAACGCCTCATTAATGAGTCTTGCGGCAGGTTTGGAGCCCATCCCATTCGTCGACATCCCTATTCTATTGGGAACGCAGATTCGTCTGGTTTTGCGATTGGCTGCACTCTACGGAGAGTCGATGGACGCAGAGGAATCGCGAAAGCATGCGCGTGAGTTGATTGCCACGATAGCTGGTGGGCTTGGTTTGCGTTATCTGGCTCAGCAAGCAGCGAAAGCTGTCCCTTTCGGCGGTGACTTTGTGGCGGGTGCTATTGCAGCAGCAGCGACATGGTCGATTGGCCAGGTCGCGCTTGAGTATTACGAAGGCGATAAGCAGATCAGCCCCAAACGATTACAGGACCTCTATAAAAATTTTTATCGGCGCTTCCGTCGTGAGAATGATGTGAAGACCTTGCGTGAAGATGCGGTTAAAGAGCTCAATGGTTATCAGCCTGTGGCATTGCTAGAAGAGCCAACATCAGCATCGCTAGAAGAAGGGCAGGCTTGATCTCGTGCAGGCACTCTTTCCATATGATCGTTATGAGTCGTTAAATGAGCGCTATACTATCTACTACCCAGCGAGTGAGGAGCCGCTTGCTCGTTGGGTGCAGGAGAGGATAGATCGTGCCGCTGAACAGTTAACAGGCTTATTGAAGGTTACCTTACCCGATTTTGAGGTATTGGTAGTTTCGACTCCTGATTGGGAGCTTGCTCCACATAGTGGTGCTGAAGAATTAGATACACCTCACCCTTATATGACCGATATTACCACGCCTCCGACGCTGGTGATTCCACTTGAGATTGATCCAATCTTCGGTGAGGCAACTCCAGAGAAGTTCGCTTTTATGCTCTATCATGAGCTTGTCGTTGCGTTTTTAGAAGAAGATGCTCGGCCCTGGCCTGAAGAGAGCCCGTTATGGGCGGATGAGTGGCAATTTAAGTTTGCAGCACTCTGGCTTTCGCAGACTCTGGATCATGTACAAGGCGTAGTGAATAAAGATGTGCATGAGCAGTATGCAGATGCCTTTGAGCCTGAAGCTGACGGTAAGACTCCAATAACTGTTCGTGGGTTTGACTGGTTTGAAGATACTAATGCAGAAGATTTCTTGACCTACGAATTGCTGCTTGAACAGTTTGCCGCCGATTTATTAGCGCGTTATGATATCTCCGTATTGCCGCGTTTCCTGACTGAATATCGTGTTGAGCGCGACGAATTTTTGAGTGACGAGGTAACAGCCCTGTTAGTGCGTGCATTAGGGCCAGGTTCTGATGCATGGCTGGAGGAACTGGTCTATTTCTAGTCTTCCCTTTGTGCTGTACCATCCATCTGCTTCTTCAGCAATTTTTATAAAAAAGTGGCGAGAAAACCACGATGTCTTCAGCTTCGTGGATGAATCGCCGGGCCTGTTCTTGCCCTGAAAGAAAAAAACAGATCCGTTGATCCAAAAAACTCTGCTTTCGCAGGTGATGCGTATCCATGCACTGTGACCATGCAGGGAATCCGAAGTCCCATTAGATCGTGGGAACCCTCCTCATCTCGACACTGTTAGAAAGGCTTTTTACGCCTGAAGCATCGACCCTTGCCCCAGGTCTACTTAGCTTCAGGCGACAGAGCAGCGGTCTGATGCGTCAACTGCAGGTGTCATGACCCCTCTAACGTAGCTCGCATTTCTGCGGTTGAGTCTGGTGAACTTGGGCTTCTCACGAAGCCACTGAGTCTTCAGTTCAGTGAGAGTTCACTGTAATGAGAGAATGGTAAGCGTTATAATGGCAGCTAATATCGTTGCTGCTATCTGCTATTATAGTACAATAAAAGTGGATGAAGGAGTAGAATCGTATGTTTAATCAGGTGGCAATCGTTGGTTTGGGATTGATTGGCGGTTCGATGGGCCTGGCTTTGCATAAGGCAAAGGCAGCCAAACGGATTGTTGGTCATGATCTTGGTCGTGGTGTCAGTGATCGTGCACGCAAGAGTGGCGCGATCGACGAGTCCTTCGATAGTCTTGCTGATGCCGTACGCGGTGCAGATCTGGTTATCCTTGCAACGCCTGTTGGACCGATGCGCACTCTATTACAAAATCTCGCGACTGTTTTGACTCCTGGCACGATTGTAACGGACGTTGCCAGTACGAAATCACAGGTAATAAGTTGGGCCGAAGAGTTTTTGCCTGCTAATGTAGCCTTTGTCGGTGGGCATCCTATGGCAGGAAAAGAGCTAAGTGGTGTCGAGGCGGCTGATGCTGATCTATTTTGCAATTGCATTTACTGTCTTACTCCTACCGCAAAGACACGGCCTGACTCCATCAGTAAAGTCGTTGCGCTTGTAGAAGCGATAGGGGCGCGTCTGCGCTTCCTTGACCCGTCTGAGCATGATGGCGAGGTCGCAGGGGTAAGCCACTTACCATTCCTTGCTTCCATAGCACTTATGGACACAGCTGCTAATGATCCTACCTGGGGCGACGCAGCATTGCTCGCATCAACTGGTTTTCGCGATACTACGCGCCTGGCTGCTGGCAGTCCAGAGATGTACCGTGATATCTGTTTGACGAATGGAGCATCCATCGTGCGCTGGCTAGATCAGTATGTCGACAATCTTAGCGCATTGCGCGATCGCATCGCTATGCATGACAAGAGTTTGAGCGAAGATTTTGCTCGAGTTCAGCAACTGCGCCAGGAGTGGCAGTCTAATCAGAATGAGAAATAATAGCTGTTTTCTACCGGAAGACACTACAATGACCAGTGAAAAGGTGCAATTGACAAGCAATCTGTTGCACCTTTTTGAATATATAGGAATTTGCCTCTTAAAAGTCTTGACAGGACCGGAAATTTGTGGCATACTACGTGAGCTGTCGAACGCAAGACAATCTCTGATCTCTACGGATCAAGCTCCTGTCCGCTTTCACGCACCTGTGCCACGCTAACGTGGCCTCTTCTAGGAATGATCGTTCTTTCTCTCATTGCTTCAACAATTTGTGTTGCCGTGGGAGTGTCAGCCCTGTTTGCAAGCGGGGTGACGCCGAAAGAACAAAAGTACCGAGCTTCGCGGACCTGCGAAACTGGTACTTGACAAACCCCAAGGGATGTGCGATACTACAGCTACCGAAGCAAGCGAACGAAAAACACTGCTTGCTGGTACTGAAGCAAAAATGCTTCCTCGATGCACTTTGACAACTGAAGAGTGGAAAGCAGAAGAACACAGTAACTGGAACGTGTTTCTTTCAGAAGAAACACACAGCAAACACGTATATGTACAAGCTACCAGTTCCTGTCAATTCGGACGGAGTCCTTCGGGACACTGTCCACAATCATAATCTGCGATTTATAGCCATGTTTTTATAACATGCGCCATGATTGCAACTTACCATGCATTTTTCCCTGGCTTGTTTGAGCGAGGGTGAGATAAATAAAATTGTTTGGCGAGTTTGATCCTGGCTCAGGATAAACGCTGGCGGCGTGCCTAACACATGCAAGTCGAACGCCCTTAGCAATAAGGGAGTGGCGGACGGGTGAGGAACACGTGGGTCATCTACCTTTCGGTGAGGAATACCGGCGAGAAATCGCCGACAATACCGCATACGCTCGCAAGAGCAAAGTTCGCAAGAGCGCCGGAAGATGAGCCTGCGGCCGATTAGTTAGTTGGTGGGGTAATGGCCTACCAAGGCGTCGATCGGTAGCTGGTCTGAGAGGACGATCAGCCACACTGGGATTGAGAACGGCCCAGACTCCTACGGGGGGCAGCAGTGAGGAATTTTCGTCAATGGGGGCAACCCTGAACGAGCAACGCCGCGTGCAGGAAGAAGGTTTTCGGATCGTAAACTGCTTTTCTCTGGGACGAGAACGGACGGTACCAGAGGAATCAGCCTCGGCTAACTACGTGCCAGCAGCCGCGGTAATACGTAGGAGGCAAGCGTTGTCCGGATTTATTGGGCGTAAAGCGCACGCAGGCGGTCGTATCAGTCCAGGGTGACAGTTTCCGGCTTAACCGGAAAAGGACTCTGGAGACGGCACGACTTGAGGGCTTCAGAGGGATGTGGAATTCCAGGTGGAGTGGTGAAATGCGTAGAGATCTGGAAGAACACCAAAGGCGAAGGCAACATCCTGGGGAGTCACTGACGCTCGGGTGCGAAAGCTAGGGGAGCGAACGGGATTAGATACCCCGGTAGTCCTAGCCGTAAACGATGACCACTAGACGTTGGGGGTATCGACCCCTCCAGTGTCGCAGTTAACACAATAAGTGGTCCGCCTGGGGAGTACGGTCGCAAGATTAAAACTCAAAGGAATTGACGGGGACCCGCACAAGCAGCGGAGCGTGTGGTTTAATTCGATGCAACGCGAAGAACCTTACCAGGACTTGACATGCAAATGCACCAGCGGTAACGCGCTGTCTCCTTCGGGAGCGTTTGCACAGGTGCTGCATGGCTGTCGTCAGCTCGTGTCGTGAGATGTTGGGTTAAGTCCCGCAACGAGCGCAACCCCTATCGTTAGTTGTACTTTTCTAGCGAGACTGCCGGTCAAACGGAGGAAGGAGGGGATGACGTCAAGTCAGCACGGCCCTTACGTTCTGGGCGACACACACGCTACAATGGTCAGGACAATGGGAAGCGAACCCGCGAGGGGGAGCAAATCTGAGCAAACCTGATCTCAGTTCGGATTGGAGGCTGCAACCCGCCTCCATGAAGTTGGAGTTGCTAGTAACCGCAAGTCAGCACATTGCGGTGAATACGTTCCCGGGTCTTGTACACACCGCCCGTCACACCACGAAAGTCGGCAACACCTGAAGCCGCCAGGCTAACCCGCAAGGGAGGCAAGCGTCGAGGGTGGGGTCGGTGATTGGGGTGAAGTCGTAACAAGGTAGCCGTACCGGAAGGTGCGGCTGGATCACCTCCTTTCTAGGGAGTATGTGATAACCGCGTCTGGTAACAGACGTCGCTGTTATCGACTCTCAGGTCGAACAGGAACCTGAAGCATTAGTACACTTCCTGCGTGTCAGCTCTATCCAGTCTCGGTGCTGTTTTCCACTCTCCAGTTGTCAGACGCGACGTTTCGATGTCGCTGCTGAGAACACGCACTTTGAACAATTTAAGATACAGATCTTCAATTTTGCTGAGCGACTGTTGTTGCGAAACGACGGTTCTTTGCAGGAGTTGAAACAGAGGATCACATTCTCGTAAGAATGAGAAGACCTGTTCACACAGGGGACACAGCAGGAAGCGGCTGGAAGGAAACTTCCAAGCACTTCCGAGAACTGAAGAAGAACAAGCTACACAGAGTACGAGGTGGATGCCTTGGCGCATATGACCGAAGAAGGACGCGGAGACCGGCGAAACGTTCGGGGGGAGCTGCATACAAGCGAAGAACCCCGAGATTCCGAATGAGGCAACTCCTCCAGAGTGATGTCTGGAGACCGCCCACTGAACACATAGGTGGTGACGGGGGGACGTGGGTGAACTGAAACATCTCAGTAGCCCGACTAAAAGAAATCAACCGAGATTCCCGTAGTAGTGGCGAGCGAACCGGGAACAGCCCAAACCAGCGATCCCTCGGGACCGTTGGGGTTGTAGGACCAGCGCAAAGAGACGCAGCGGTATTCGAACACGTTGGAAAGCGTGACCAGAGCGGGTGAGAGTCCCGTAGAAGACACTGCTGCCGATCGGGCTGGGATCCTGAGTACCACGAGACACGTGAAATCTTGTGGGAAGCAGGGGGGACCACCCTCCAAGGCTAAAGACCATATGCGACCGATAGCGAACAAGTACCGTGAGGGAAAGGTGAAAAGCACCCCGCGAGGGGGATGAAAGAGATCCTGAAACCACGTACTCACCAGCAGTCAGAGGCCACTGTTCCAGGAGGAACCAAGGGCTGATGGCGTGCCTTTTGTAGAATGATCCGGCGAGTGCATCGTCGTAGCAGGTTAACCAACGCTAACGTTGGGGAGCCAGAGGGCAACCGAGTCTGAAACACGGCAAAAGTTGCGGCGATGCGACCCGAAACCACGTGAGCTATCCATGAGCAGAGTGAAGCGGATGTGACAGTCCGTCGAGGCTCGCACCCACCAGTGTTGCAAAACTGGGGGATGACTTGTGGATAGAGGAGAAATTCCAATCGAACGTGGAGATAGCTGGTTCTCCCCGAAATGTATTGAGGTACAGCTGCGTAGTGGCTCTGGTGGAGGTAGAGCACTGAATGGGCTAGGGGCCAAGTGCTGGTTACCAAACCCAACCAAACTCCGAATGCCACTAGAGAGAGCACGCAAGTGAGACGGCGGGGGCTAAGCTTCGTCGTCGAGAGGGAAACAGCCCAGATCACCAGCTAAGGTCTCCAAATCAGGACTGAGTGTACAAGGGAGTCAGTACGCCCAAACAGCCAGGATGTTGGCTTAGAAGCAGCCATCATTGAAAGAGTGCGTAATAGCTCACTGGTCGAGTGTAGTGGCACCGACAACGTATCGAGGCTTAAGTCCTGTACCGAAGCTGTGAAATCCGTCTCTTTTTGAGATGGGTTGGTAGGGGAGCGTTCTGTGAGCGGAGAAGCCAGATCGGAAGAACTGGTGGAGCGAACAGAAGTGAGAATGCCGGAATGAGTAGCGCCATATCTGTGTGAACCAGATACACCGAAAGCCTGAGGGTTCCTGGGCACCGTCAATCGTCCCAGGGTCAGTCGGGTCCTAAGCCGAGGACGTTATAGTCGTAGGCGATGGCAAGCAGGCCAGATATTCCTGCACCGGAGTACATTGTTTGACCGAAGGGGGGACGCGGTAAGGAAGGTGAACCCATCGAATGGACAGGATGGGCGTGTGCGTTGAAGTGCGAAACCGAGGCAAATCCCGGTTTCCAGTGCATGACACGTGCACCGAGCGCTCGCAAGAGTGCGGAAGTCATTGAACCCTACGCCGCCAAGAAAAGCCTCTAGGAAGATGTATACTCCGCCCGTACCGCAAACCGACACTGGTAGGCAGGGGGAAATCTCCCCAGGTGTACGAGCGACCCTCTGTTAAGGAACTCGGCAAATTAACCCCGTACCTTCGGAAGAAGGGGTGCCTGAGTAGCTTTCTCGCGTAAGTGAGGGGGTGAGCAGGCTGCAAGAAATAGGCTCAACCGACTGTTTACCAAAAACACAGGTCTCTGCGAACACGAAAGTGGAAGTATAGGGGCTGACTCCTGCCCAGTGCCGGAAGGTTACGAGGAGCGGTGCACGTAGCTGCGAATCTAAGCCCCGGTGAACGGCGGCCGTAACTATAACGGTCCTAAGGTAGCGAAATTCCTTGTCGGGTAAGTTCCGACCCGCACGAAAGGAGTAACGAGTTGAGCGCTGTCTCGACAGAGGACTCGGCGAAATTGAAGTACCCGTGAAGATACGGGTTACCCACGACAGGACAAAAAGACCCCGTGGAGCTTTACTACACCCTGGCCTGGAAACGAGGTGGAGTGTGCGTAGGATAGGTGGGAGCCGGAGAAATCATCCTTGTGGGGGTGATGGAGGCAAAAGTGAAATACCACTCTCACTGTATGTTGTTTCTCATCCTGAACCATGAAGCTGGTCAGGAGACAGGACCAGGCGGGTAGTTTGACTGGGGCGGTCGCCTCCCAAAGAGTAACGGAGGCGCTCAAAGGTTCCCTCAGGGTGGATGGACATCACCCGCAAAGAGTGCAAAGGCAGAAGGGAGCTTGACTGCAAGACGGACAGGTCGAGCAGGGACGAAAGTCGGACTTAGTGATCCCACATTCCCGAGTGGAAGGAGTGTGGCTCAACGGATAAAAGCTACCCCGGGGATAACAGGCTGATCTTGCCCAAGAGTTCATATCGACGGCAAGGTTTGGCACCTCGATGTCGGCTCGTCGCATCCTGGGGCTGGAGTAGGTCCCAAGGGTTGGGCTGTTCGCCCATGAAAGCGGCACGCGAGCTGGGTTCAGAACGTCGCGAGACAGTTCGGTCTCTATCCGTCGTGGGCGTAGGAGAATTGAGGGGCGTCATCTCCAGTACGAGAGGACCGAGATGGCTCAACCGCTGGTGAGCCAGTTGGCCTGCCCGGGCCAGAGCTGGATAGCTACGTTGAGAAGGGATAAGCGCTGAAAGCATCTAAGCGCGAAGCCGCACCCAAGACGAGTTCTCCCATCCTTTCTTCGGAGAGGATCAAGATCCCAGGAAGAGAACCTGGTAGGAAGACGACACGTGGAAGTCCGGTAACGGATGAAGCGAAGTTGGACTTATGATCGTACGGCTTGTTTCACAGTGGTGATCCCATGGATGTGAACAGGACGATCGTCGAAGAGCATTGTGAGAAGACTGTTTCCTCTTGTGTGAGGAACGTCGCTCGCCGCAACGCGCTCGGCAAAATTGAGGATCTGTATCGTAAATTGGTCAAAAGGCAATAACAAGAGGCCTTGCTCGTTTTGCATGAGCAAGGCCTCTTTTTGCGTGCTGATGGCTGGTTCTGCTATACCTATGTTCCTGGCCCTTGATAAGATTATTTGTGGCTATGTCTGCGTAGTAGCCATACTGTTGTTAATACTGCTGCACTGATCCCTGCGCTTAGAGCGATCACACCGGTGGCACTTCGCGTGACTGTATCATTACTATGAGTGCTTGTACGTTCATAGGATCCAGCAGCCTTGTAGGCCTCGTCCAGTAGTTGGACTGGATGGATTACTCTCATCGGAAGTTCGCGCCTGCGTACGCCCATAGCTATCTGCATAATACAGCCAGGGTTGCCGGTTGCAATCGTGTCAGCATGAGTAGCTTCAACGTTGTACATCTTGCGGTTGAGAAGCTCCTGTCCCATCTCCTGATTCGTGAGGTTGTAGATACCTGCGCTGCCACAACACCAATCTGATTCTTTTAGCGTGACCATGGTAAGGCCGGGGATAGATTGGAGTAGTTGACGTGGTGGTTGCTTGATTTTCTGTCCGTGCAGGAGATGGCAGGCGTCGTGATACGCAACCTTCTGCGGCAAGGCTGCCATCCTGGTATTTAGATCGATTGTAACCAGAAACTCACTGATATCCTTAACCTTTTCGGTAAAAGCTTTAGCTCGTTCAGCGTAGGCGGGATCATCGCGGAGTAGGTGATCGTACTCTTTTAACGTTGAGCCGCAGCCTGCTGAGTTGATAACTATAGCGTCGAGGTTGTATTGCTCGAAGACGTCAATATTATGACGTGCGAGCGTACGTCCCGTTTCCGCTTCGCCTCCGTGGATATGGAGCGCTCCACAACAGTTTTGTTGTGCTGGTGTGATGACTTCACAGCCATTGACCGCTAATACACGGATCGTTGCTGTGTTGATATCACGAAATACCTGATCCATAATACAGCCGCTGATAAAGCCAACTCGATAACGTTGAGTGCCTTGTGCTGGTGTAATCTCCGGTAAGGGTGCTTGAATAATTGGGCCTTTGGCGTTGTCCATCAGCTCTTCAGGCAGTGCAAGCTGATGCTTAAAGGAGGTTGGTAGGTTGTTGGCAAGTGTGAGCAGTCCCAGACTGTGAACGAGCTTTTGTGCTCCGCTGCGTTGATACACTTTCAGGCCACCAAAAACAAGTGAGAGTGCCTTACGTGAAGGAAGCATTGTATCAAAGAAAAAGTGGCGTAATAGTCTGGCTGCTACACTGTTATGATTTTTTGTTGTCGTAGGTGTGATGCTTTGCTCGTATTCAGGCAATGCATGAGCGTCTGGACGCTCTTGTAGTGCGGCATTGGAAGTATCTAGTTGGATCTGTTCACGTGCTGCTTCAATCAATTTACCGAATTGCACACCTGAAGGGCAAGCCGTCTCACAAGCGCGGCAGCCAACACAGCAATACATGTGTTCGATAAAGTCATCAGAGACTTCAAGCTTACCATCAGCCACTGCTTGCATCTGGTAGATACGTCCTCGTGGTGAGTCCATTTCGACGCCTAGTACCGCATAGGTAGGGCAGGTAGGTAGACAGAAGCCGCAGTGAATACATTGACGTAGCAAGTCATACGTGTGTGTATGGCGCTGCAATGGCCCTTTTGATGGTGGTGTGAACGGCGTTGTTCGAATTGGAGTACCTATATTCTTTGTGTTCATGTCTGCCGACCTCCCTGGTGACTCTCTATTTGCCAGTTAGCGGTTGTGCTGCAACGACCGTGACTTCCTGGCGATTATGGAAGAGTTGGTGTGCCTGGACGATACCATAGCTTCGCTTCAGAATATTCAAGGCTTCTTTCAACGTTGAAAGTGGATTAATCTCAGGTGTTGCATGCGGTAGTTTAAGTACGCTCACCATGATGCCATCGTTGCGCAGGCAACTTGCTGCCTGTATAAGAAGACGCGCAGCATCTCGGGCATCCATACGCATATCGTTCACAATAATCTCGTAGCGTTCACGCCTTTGTAGTGCATCCTCGAGGTAGTCTTCAGCATAACCTCGATAGTGCCACAGATGTTTATTCCCAGCCAGCCGTGGATCAAGTTTGGCTGGATCGACAGCGATGACATCAAGTCCATTCTCTAGTAAGAGACGAGTCCAGCCACCAGGTGCTGCTCCCAGGTCTAGTGCACGTCCGCTGACAGGTAGCTCGACGTTGAAGACCTCTAACGCCTCTAGCAATTTGAACTCAGCACGACTCAACTGCTGCTCTGTCTGGGCAAAATGACGGGTACCACCTGGCCAGCTGCTCAGATTCTCCTCAGCGGTAGAGATACCGATATAGCCTTTCTGCATTGTACAGAGGAGCGAGATGACCACCTCAGGCTTTTTGATTGACTCGATTGCACCGGTCTCCTCGGCAATCGCCTCAGCGAGCATTTGATTGACCTTACCACCGCTATAGGCGCGCTCTCCATAGGTTTTATCGGTCTGCACTAGTCGTGTCTGGACCGCAAAGTGTATGCCACGTGTAAGTTGTTTAAAGCCCGATAGATCAATGGCAGCCAGGGCAAGTGCACCAACGTCCTGTTCTGTATTCTGGAGTTTTACTATTGTCTGAACGGGAGCGATATGCCGCACAAAGGTTGGACGCCTGCTACCCACGATACGCATAAAGCGGGCCGTATTTGGTACGCTGCACAGGGAAATCCCTGGTGCCATTTCTTCGAGAAGCAGGAACTCTTTTTCAATTGTTTTCAGTTCAGTGAGTGCCGCTGTAGTGAACTCTGCTTGTGCAGTCACTATGCACATATTTTCTATTTCGTTATTCACAGTCCGCCTAAAAATCTCCCTCTCACAAATAACCCCTGTGGATCAAATTGTTGTTTCAAACGCTGCATGAGATAGAAGTTTCCTCCCGTCTCCCCCCATATATCAAGATACGGCTTCAACTGAGTTGGGCAGCGTTCAATAATCAGAAAACCTGCCATCTCGGATGCTCGCTGGCGGAGCAAGGTAACAGTCTCCAGCACGTGTGATACATCCTGATGGGTGTACAGAGCTTCCGCTATAGGTAACTCAATAAACAGGATACCGTTGCCCGCATGTGCGACGATACTAGCATTCAGGTTGTGCTCGTGGCAGATGCGCTCGACATCCTGGATGTAGGTGCCCAGTTGGGAGACCAGGATACTCACCTTACAAGTAAGAATGCCCCGCATATGATTGCGTACCATACGCCAGAACGTGTCTTGCTCTGTGCCAGTAAGATCATGCTTGATTTGGGTGTGGTGTTGATTGGCTATCTTGCGTGTCTCGTCAATTTGACGTACGATTGTTATTGTACTACCTTCGTAGTCGACTGCCAACGTGTAACGATTGCCGTCGCTGGTGATCTGCCTGCCAATAGTATCTGTGGCTATATCGCTCGTGAGCAACTCGATTGCGCTAGGTGTGAGTTGCGATTGAGTGAGCTCGATGATTGTCTGAATAAGATCTTCAAGTCTGTCTGCGGTGAGCAATAGTGTCTGCTCTTTTTCGGGCAATGGGTGGAGCTTAAAATTAGCTTCAATAATGATGCCAAGTGTACCACGTGATCCGATGTACAATTTATTGAGATCGTAGCCTGCGACGTTTTTTACCACTCGACCACCACTGCGCGCTATTTCTCCGTTTGCCTGTATGACACGCATGCCAATAACCAGGTCGCGTGCTATTCCATAGCGAAATCGTTTTGGTCCGCTACTATTGGCTGCCAGAATGCCTCCTATCGTACTGAGCTCAGGATAAGGGGCATCGATGGCGAGATGCTGTCCATGAAGTGCCAGATTTTGCTGTAAGGCCTCTAGCGTGATACCAGCCTCACACTGACATGTTAGATCTGGCGCTTCGTGTTCTAAGACCTGCTTCAATGCTGTGGTTTTGAGTAACACATCGATGTGTTCGGGGAGTCCACCTTCGTTGATTTGTGTGCCACCGCCGCTAACTAGCATCGTTAATGGATAGTTGCTGAGTACCTGTACAACACCAGCCATATCATCGCTGGTGTCTGGTGTCACAATTAAGCGTGGTTCGACACCATCGACCGCCTGCGTATGTAAGAGTGTTGTATCGGTTGTAATAGTGGTCGTTGGTCTCTCTTGCTGTATTATGCTGGCAATTGCCTCAAAATCTTCCATTCTTCTCTCCCCAGACGGCTATCTTTGCTCCTTGCTGTTCCAAAAATTTATAGTTGCTTGACTTCTGCGCATCTTCCGGGCTGTGGAAAGAGCTTGCCAGGATTAAAAAGCTGCTGTGGATTAAAGACATTACGCACAGACTGCATGACGTGAAGGTCGATTGGACTGAAGATCAGTGCCATCTCCTCCTGTTTCTCCAGACCGACTCCATGTTCTCCAGTAATAGTACCACCCACCTCAGCGCAGACCTGCAGGATCTCGTGCCCTGCTTGCCTTACGCGTTCAATCTCGCCTGGTATCTGTGAATCAAAGAGGAGTAGAGGATGTAGATTGCCGTCGCCAGCGTGGAAGACATTGCCAACACGCAAGCCATAATGCTCGCAGATCTCGCTGACACGCCGCAGTACATGTGGAAGTTGCGTGCGTGGAACGACGCCATCTTGTACATAGAACTCAGGACTGATCCGTCCGACCGCCCCGAAGGCGTTTTTGCGTCCTGCCCATAAGAGTTGGCGTTCTGTCTCGTCTTTTGCAATGCGAACAATACGAGCGTGGTTGTGGTGGCAGACGTTGACGATCTTCTCCAGTTCATCAGCAACGTACTCTCTCAGTCCTTCCGTCTCCATTAAAAGGACCGCTGCTGCATCCATTGGATAGCCCGCATGTGTGTCAGCCTCGACTGCTTGCAGAATCATCTTATCCATCATCTCAATTGCTGCAGGAATGATGCCAGAGGCAATGATCTCTGAAACAGTATTAGACGCATCCTCGATAGAATCGAAGACTGCTACCAGGGTCTTAACGGCCTCAGCTACTGGTACAATACGGACGATGATTTTTGTGACGATGCAGAGAGTTCCCTCTGAGCCAATAAGCAAACCTGTAAGATCGTAGCCAGGTGTATCACAGGTTTGACCACCGATCTCGACCAGGTTGCCTTCTGCTGTGACAATCTCCAGGCCGAGTACATGATTGGTCGTGACACCATAGATCAGCGTATGTGGACCGCCAGCGTTTTCGCCTACATTTCCGCCAATCGTACAGGCGCGCTGACTACTCGGATCAGGTACATAGTAGAAACCATGGGGGGAGAGTGCGTTGCTGAGGTGCAGGTTTACCAGCCCTGGTTGTACGACAGCGCGCATATTCTCATAGTCAATCTCCAGGATTCGGTTCATGCGAGCAAAGACGATGACGATACCACCATAGAGAGGAATAGCCCCGCCACTTAGTCCTGTACCCGCTCCACGAGGTACGACTGGTACCTGGTAACGGTTGGCAAGCTTGACAATCTTTGCGACATCCTGACTGTCTGCTGGAAATACGACGATATCAGGTCGGGCATGATCGATCGAGGCATCATACTCGTAGAGTGCGACATCATAGGGCGTGTGGAGCACATGTGTTGTGCCAAGGAGTGCCTGCAGTTCATTGACCAGCACACCTTTGCGTTGGTCAGACAGGCGTTGATAGATGGGTTGGGTCGTGCGTGGAGACTCCAGGATGCTCATCTTGAGGCCCTCCTATGGGCTGATGTAGTAGATAACAATCAACGTTGATGAACATTTCTTTATGCAGATGATAACATGCAATAATTGAATTGTGAAGAGCTGTATGTCGACTAGAGACTGTTATTTAAGGTCTTGAGAAGAGTCGATGGGACCAGTGTAGCAACAGAAAGAGTGTACAGATGAATAGAGATTGTGCAAGCTTTTTTGGCATATCGGATGCTGTCTCTGCTCTATTTGTAGGTTGTGGTGCCGTGGGTGGTAGCGGATATTGTGAGGATGGTTTTGTAATAGTCTGAGTGGGGAAGCGCAGAGCTTGCCATTGCGGCTGCTTACGTGTCGTTGCTGTAGTATTGATGGCGCTGCCGCCACCTATTGATGTTCTAGTTCGTGTTGATGTCTGTTTGCTAGCTTGCTGTGTCACCGTTACCATGCCTATATGAGTGCCAGGTTGTTTTTTTGTAGGTGATACAAAGGGTACTGTACTGTTCTTACTGCCAATGGTTGGATTATTGGTGATCTGCCAATGATTACTGCCATCAGGGATACGTATGTATGATTGATCGACTGCGAGCGGAGGGAGCGTAACAGATTCTGTCTGCTGGCCCTGTATTTCCAGGTTGATAGTGCTAGCATCTTCGAGTACATTACCCTTTTCGACCATAGAAAAGAATAAGACGTAGAAGCCATGTGCTGGGATAGCATTTGCGAGTTGTATATTCGTCTGCTGGCTCTGTGTGTTGTCGGAAAATGTAATGGAACCCTTAGTGAAGGTAACTGGCTGATTCTGGGGATTGTATAGTTCAATCCATGCATGTATAGCGTTACTATTGCATTGATAAGAAGCTTTGCCAGGGCGAAGTAAGACCTCGTTAATGAGAATCTGGCCGGATACATTAGCGGAAAGTGTGATTGGATTCCCGGTTGGGGTAGGGGTATTGGCGGTCAAGCATGAATGCGAAGGCTGAGTCACTAACGTACTGGCATTGGCTTGTGTAGTAAAAAAAATGGTCACGCTCAAGACGAGGAAGAGAACATACAATACCATTGATGATTTCACTGACCCTCCCAACTTCATCCCACTATCATGTGTCTTTCCAATTGTAGATCCCTGTATGTATACATGGGGTACCACACCTCGTGTTCTCTCTCCCAGGCGAGTATTTATTGAATGTGGCGAGAAAACCACGAAGCCTTCAGCCTCATAGATGAATCGCCGGGTCTCCTCTTACCCAGAAGGAACAGAGCAAACCCGTTGACTCAAAAAAACTCTGCTTGCACAAGTGGTGTGTATCCATGCACTATGATCATGCACGGAATCCGAAGTCCCACTAGATCGTGGGAACCCTCCTCACCTCGACACTGTCAAGCTTCTCTCGCAGCCACTGAGTCTTTCGCTCAGTGATAGTTTACTGCGAGAGATATTTAAAGGGGACTTCCTGGTTGCCTGGGAAGCGATCTTCCATAGCGCGGCGTACGGCCTGTACACTACTTGCCCCAATAGTGAAGGCAATGATAGAGCCGATTACAATGCCACAGATCCCACCGAGTGCAATCCCTTCCAGGAAGAGACGGTTACGAAAAAATGTCATCGTCGTCACCTTTTCTACGCTAGCTTATTGCAGATACACAACTGTCTTTGCCTCACTCCAGAGGTTTTCAAGTCGGTAATACTCGCGCTCTTGCGGTCCAAAGATATGCACTATGATACTGCCAAAATCTAGCAACACCCAACCGGTGTCGGCGATGCCCTCACGATGGAGCATATCAACTCCCCGTTTGCCCATCTCATCATCAATAGCGCTAGCGATAGCCTGAACTTGACGGCTATTGCTACCTGTACAGATGACAAAATAGTCAGCAATATAACTGACGCTCTGGATATCGAGTAAAACAATATCAGAGGCCTTTTTGTCTGATGCGATATCTACGACAGCTTTAGCTTGTTGGTCTATATCTAACAGAACTCCCTCCACGAGTGCTCCCTAATAGTTGTGCGTCCAGGTGGCGCACTGAATAGTATATCTCCTAATGAGTTTCAATTGTTGTACCCGCATTATAGCATGACGAGACTAATCTTGTTAAGAGGGAAAATTGTTAAGCGCTACGCGCGCTGGTGTGATCTCCTTTCTCTCCTGGTGCATGTGCTATGTCATCAGTGAGTCACAATTTGGTGACCCCTTCGAAAGAGAGTCTTTGAGCGAGTGCCTGGATCGTCAGACCAGTTACCGGGTCTATGATCTCTGGGGCAATCTCTACTAATGGTGCCAGTACAAATGCACGTTCTCTCATTCTTGGGTGTGGTATATTTAGTCGCTCCTGAGTTGTAATTAGATGATCAAACAGCAGGATATCGATATCTATTGGACGTGGTCCATTGCGAAAATTTGGCTGTCGTCCCATCTCTTGCTCGATTGTCTTGGCCCTGTCGAGTAGCTCCTGTGCTGATAGCGCAGTAGTGCCTGAGCAGGCAATGTTGTAGAAGAGTGGTTGATCCTGGTAGCCTACCGGTTCAGTCTCATAAAGTGAGGAGACCCGCTGGAGTTCGATGCTTTCGCGTAAGCGCTGGAGTGCAGCGGACAGGTTTGCCTGCCGATCTCCCAGGTTAGAGCCAAGAGCCAGATAGACTTGATGCTCTTCAGTGCTTGTCTGTGATATGCCTTGTTGCTCATAGCCGGGCATGATTGTGGATCCTCTCTTAAGAGATTATTGTTCTACAAGATATATACGAAGCTTGACCGCAATATGTTGCCAGTATAGACCAATAAGATGATTTTTTATACTATTTTTATAGAAATTTGGCAATGTATCCACGAAGTTTTCAGCTTTGTGGATACACTGTTGTCTTTCAGTTCGAGTTTTCATCAGCGAGAGCTCATGACTGCTTCTGGAAAACGACCAGATTTCTGAAGACTGCTTCAGTTCCTTCTCTACTATCGCCACCGACCATTAGACCAACAAGACCGGTTCTATATGTGGGGTCAATATATGTAGAAAGGACGAGTTGCCGGTTCATATAGAAGCTAAAGTCTGATCCATTGGCGATGACGAGTAAGGCATTGTTCGCTCCATAGCCAGATTGTAGTGTGTTGCTCTGTGTCCAATCGATCAGAGTAAGCCAACGTGCTGGATTGCTGCCACGTGCACGTTGAAAACGGTAATCACCGTAGCCGTCTAATTCGAGGGCATAGAAAGTTTTGTTATAAGAACTGAGACGAAAAATCAGAGCACAAAAGCCACCATGGAGCAATTGTGCCTGGACTGAAAAAATACTATTGCTATAATTTTGTTGATTTGAGTAGCACCAGGCGACCGCATGGGCAAGACCAGTATGGACATGGTAGCCCTGGGGGCTAAAATAACATTGCTTGCCGTCATTGATCCATCCAATACTCTTTTGGGTCATCGTATTGGCATAAAGGATAGTGCCAGCACCGATCGCATTTGTAATCCCGTCTGTCGCTTGCTCTCGCGCTTGTGCTGCCAGTGTGGCCTGAAGGTGCTGATGGGCTATAGCAATCGCGGTTGCAGCGGCCCAGGTCTGGACATCAATCGTGTGGTGCCTGGTCACAGCATGTAGATGTGTAAGGCGTGGGGATGGGTGTGGACGCAAGAAGAAGAGTAGCATGAGAGCCACACTGATACTGAGACTCAGGCAGAGTAGGATGATAATAAAAGGTGTACTGCGCTGTTTTTTCTTATATATTTCAGTAACATAAGGGATAAACGACGTCGTCTCTCCTTCTAATGGGAAGAGTTGTGGTCTGGTCAGGGGAAGTTGTGTCGTGATCTGTTCAATAATTGCTCGTGTCTTATCCGTAAGTGTCTCAATTGATGACGATGCATCATCGGTTGCCGAGACCAGCGCATAGGCCTCCTCGCCTAGATCATGCGTACGTTTTTTTAAAAGTGCTTTGTTATATGCCGCTGCTAGTTCACTGGCCTCCTGATACCGTTCCTCCGGTGATTTTGCCAGCGCAATCAACATGACCTCTTCAATTGCCGATGGGATCATACTATTGTACTGGTGTGGTGGTGGTGGTGGCGTTTGCAGATGTTTGAGTGTGACACCAACTGGCGAATCGGAGGTGAAGGGAACGCGACCAGTCAGCATCTGATACAGGATAATACCGAGCGAGTAAATGTCGCTGCGTTGATCGTTTTGTCCATTTGACTGTTCTGGTGCCATATACTCAGGAGTGCCGATCATAGCGCCTGAGTGAGTCAGCGACTCGGACTCTATCTTTGCCTTAGCGAGACCAAAGTCGGCCAGGTAGGCATGACCATCGGGACGCAACAAGATATTAGATGGCTTGACATCTCGATGTAGGACACCATGATCGTGCGCATGTTGGAGCGCTGAAGCAATCTGTTCTAGAAAACTCCCTGTCTCCTCAAGTGTCAATTGCTCGCGTCTGGTCAGATAGTCGCGTAACGTTCCGCCCTCAACAAAGGGCATAGCAAGATAATACCAGGGGCGCTGTTCACCAAATTCGTAGAGCGGAAGAATATGTTCGTGTGAAAGCGCACCAATCGCTAACGCCTCACGTTCAAATCGGCGCACAAATGGTTCATTGCTGCCATAGAGGACCTTGACTGCGACGTAGCGCCGGACGCGCCGATCGTAGCCGAGATAGACCTCCGACATCCCACCTTGAGCTACGCGGAAGCGTAACTCATAGCGACCTAACTTTGACCCTTCTAACCCTTTCATCTCATCCTCTCCTACATTTCCTCATCCATATGGGCCGGGGTATCTGGGACTAAACGGGGTGTGTGCTCACGTCTCTCCTAAAATAACTGATACGCAGATACACGCACAGGCGAACAGAGATTCTCTGCTCGTAAGTAGCACCCCGCTTAATTCACTTCGTAGTAAAGTAAAACTATCAAGTGGACGGAGCGACTTAGCGTGTGGTCCAGTAGCGTTCGAGCCTGATCGTAGAGACCGGTCGAATGTTCTGAGCGTAACCCTCAATGGCTTTATGCATCGCTTCCTTATTGGCGAAGTTATTGTTAATCTGACTCTGATAGATATCGGCGGCTTCAATCTTGAGGGGCAGCATCTCAGAGACCTCTACCAATGCTGTTTCATAGTCGCCACCCAGTTCTTGAATACGTTTGTCCAGAGCAGTTGGTTCGCGATAGACATAGGGGAAATCTTCGTAGAAATAGACTTTTGAACCGCTGCGAGCCAGGTGATCAGCGGCTGAACAGACGATCTGATGGTCGACATGGCGACCAGCGCCCAGTGGGGCGTACCATGCAACATCGGGTAGAGCTTCCTGAATTTTGAGGAGAGCCCGAGTGAGATCGTGCTCGATCTGCGCATCGGCTGGATTTACTTCTCCGCCCATAAACTGTTCTTTTGTTGTATAGTTCGAGCCGCGATAGATGCATTCCTGATACTCGAGCCAGAGGTAGTCGACCTGTAACAGGTCAAGCGCTGCCTGATCTTCTTTGCGTCGTGTCTCTGCCAGGCGTACTGCATTATCATAGCCCATTTCACGAATGACCTGGGTTGCCAGAGGAGTTAAGTTCTGATCTGCACTGGGAGTGCCGCCAAAGACAGTGATGACGAGGGGACGCAATCCAGAACTAACTTGCACACTCAACGTGCCACCACAGGAATAGACTACATCATCGAAGTGGGGTGAGAGAAAGATATGCCGATAATTCTTCGTTATATCGTTCAAACTTGTAAGTTGCAACGCTTTTTCCTCCAATATAGGTATTTGGCAGCCGGGAAAATAATGTCTCTAGCCGGATGCTGCCTGGGACTACTTTGTCATCGTAACACAGGATGGGTAGACCGCAGCCCCGCTTTGCGAGATGGATTGTCTTCTTTCTTTTTCGCGGATTCCCCATCGTGTTCAGTTATGGTAACCGCACACCTTCCTCGGTGATCTTGATCAGTCCATCCCTATTCAGCCCTTCAACGATCTTTACAAGCCAGGCCTGGTCGCTCTCGCTGCCCATAAAATCTGCTTTGATCTGTGGTCCTAGTTCGTTCAATGCCATACATTGCGGGGTTGGCAATGTACGTAAGAGATCAACGATGCGACCTCGGAAATAGCGATTGGTGCTGGTAAAGGGTTGCGACTGATAGTTCGTTTTCTTTTCCGCAACTTTCCGGAGTTGCCGGAGTACAACACCTGATGGAAAAAGGCTGTACTGACTCATCTCAGTATAAGCCGCACAGCATTGCTGGAGCGGACAGTTTCCGCAGAGAGGATTAGTGCTGTTGCATACAGTAGCACCCATGTCCATCAAGGCTTGATTCCAATTATAGGCGTGCCCGACAGGGAGAACCTGTTCCGCCAGCGTGAGCATCTGAGCGTCATTGGCCTTCGGATCAGGATGTTCCAGACCCAAAAAGACGCGATGCAGGACGCGACGGATATTCGTATCGACGGTTGCGACCTGCTTATGGTAGGCAAAGCAAGCGATAGCACCTGCGGTATAGCGACCGATTCCTTTTAATGTAAGCAGAGCATCGATCGTATCCGGTATGCGTCCTTCATATTCAGCTATGACCTGTTGTGCAATCGATTGTAAGCTGACAGCGCGTCGATTGTAGCCAAGTGGCACCCAGACAGAGATGACATCAGCAGTGGATGCTGTTGCAAGATCAGCCAGAGTAGGAAAGGCGGTCAGAAACTGGTGAAATTTAGGCAGCACACGATCAACCTGTGTCTGTTGTAACATAACTTCAGAGACCAGGATTGCGTAGGGATCGTCCGTCGTGCGCCATGGCAGATCGCGTTGCTCCTGGGCGTACCAGGTAAGTAGGGCTGTATGGGCTTGCTCAATCTGCTCTGGCGCGAGTTGGAAAGAGAAAGTTGAGGATACTGTGCGTTTAGCCATGGTACCTCAAGACTTACTGGCCTGTGTGGTCGGCGTAGCGCTCTCAGGGTTCTCGCTAGCGGTCTCCTGCTGCACTGTTTCTGAAGTTGTCTTAACCGGTGCGGTCTTTGGCAGCTCCTTCAGTGTATTGCGTTGACGTACGGATAACGTAAAGAGCGTCTCGCCACCTTCTTGCCAGCATTGAGCATCCGAGGCCGGCAAATTTTCACATTGTATCCAGCCTGCGGCATCGCGTAGCACGTGGCCCTTAACACATTTCGCATAAGCGATATGCTCATTTAAATCTGGGTCACCCGGTCGCACACCGGGTGAGGCGATTTTAGGAATAAAGAATCTACACCAGGGCACGGTTGTGTACCTTCCTTGTTTATTAATAATAAATCCAAGCTTTTATGATTACCACTTATTTAATACTATGTGGTTTTTATTGGACGACGTCAAATCCACCCCTACAACGAGACCATCTGGAAAATGCATGCATGTGCTTGGCTCGGGTTATTTTCGTGGTCTGTTAATTATTGTGGCGGTGCGGTCCCTATCGCCCCTTTCTCAGTTTATGATCATCTTTTTGCAATCGTGCGGATACCCCTGCATGCATGCAGAGGGAGGAGCACGCCTCCCTACGAAGATCTTGATTGAGTTGATTGAAGGCCAGGCCTGTTTCCGTGTTGTGGTATCCATGCATGACCTGGCGTCTATCTCCTTGCTCTGCTCAATTATAGCGCATTCTGTCATCATGAGTCTATAGAATTGGAGGGTCTTCATTTCAGGTGTGATTGGTATTGTTCTGCCTGCTTTTGGTGACAGTGCTTATGCTTATGCTTTCTTACTAACAATGACCAGGCGGCTGTCGAGGGTTAATGGAGCTCCATTAAGGTCTCCATAGTACTCTTGGATTACAAAGCCAGCCTGTGTAAGCATCTGTACCATCTCAGTAAGCGTATAGATGCGTATTGATTGCTGGTACTCCGTGCGTTGTCCATCAGGTGTGATCAGGCTAATATGGACTTCGTTGCGACTATGGAGCAGATCAATATGGCGTTCTTCAAGAACGATTAACCCATCATCATAGCGGATAATACCGTGTGGTGAGGTATGCCGTAGGACACGCGGTTGATAAACGGTTTCGATGAGAAAGAGGCCGCCTGGTTTCAGTGTTTGGTAGACTTGACCTAGTACTTTTTGATCGGCTTCGTCATTGGGTAGGTAACCAAACGAGGTAAATATGTTGATGACTGCATCAAACTCCTGCGTAAAAGGGAGCTGTTGCATGTCTCCTCGTTGCCAGCGTACCTGTACCTGCTCACTCTCAGCCTGCTGACGAGCTTTTTGTAGTAAGATTTCGCTGAGATCAAAGCCAGTCATAGCGTAGCCCTGACGTGCGAGTGGGATCGTATGGCGACCGTAGCCACAGCACAGATCAAGGAGTCTGCTCTCGGGTGGGAGTTGAAGTAACTGAAGTATATGTTTGATCTCTTGCTCAGTGTGGTCCTGTGGGAGAAAGGGTGCGTAGATACGAATGTAATCATTATTAAAAAAATCTACGTACCAGGGGGATCCCTGTTGTGATTCTTGTGCGCTCATGCCATCACCAGCCTTTACATATTTCGCATAGACATCTGCTTCCTATGAGAATAAACGAGTGTCGCTGGCTTTTCAGGATGCTGGCACTGTGTCGTTGAGAAAGGAAAGTCTGGATGATGTATAGATTCGATTGTATACGTCTTCAAGCCTGCTGATCAATACGCATGCGTAGCCACCATGTACCGGCCTTACAGGCGAGCACTAGGTAGAATAGTGCCCAGGCTTCGGCTAATAGGCCATAGCTGGCTGCCATTGCCAGACAGAACATGCAGACAAGTGCTGAGATCTGCTTGATATAGTGATTACGAGTCTGCCAGCGAAAACTTCTTTCGCGGCAGCCCCGGAAGTACCAGAAAACGCTGATCGCGAGTAATGCAAGCACAGCCAGACCGACCATACCAAAGATCGTGAACCAGAGAGTGAATATGTGCCTACTCATGGACTGCACCTTTTATAAAAAACTGTACAGCAAACTGTGGCAAACTTGTTCTAAGAAATTATAACATGATGGGGCGCAAGTGATGTATACTTTGTAAACGGATGAGAACGTGGTCTGCGTAATTGCACTGGCTTAATAGGTGAGGAGAAGGCACTTTTCGCTGTGTAATTGTGATCTGTTCTTCATAGAAATTGCATCCAATTTGCGTTACAGAGGAGTGTAATGTGTTAGCGGAAGAGTTCGTTGTAGTGGATGGCGCATCGCCTTTATGGGCTACTGCTCGACCATTATTAGATGCCGCATTGCTGCTAGAGCAGCAAGATGACTCGCATGTATGGCATGGATGGACGAAAAGACAGATCGTTGCATTTTTGCAGCGTTTACCAACACACTGTTCTTTGTTAGTGGGTGTCTGGCAAGAAGAAGGACAGGCTCAGTCAGAGACGGTGAAGTTGGGGTGTGTCTGTGAAGTTAAGGATGGTGAAGTGTGTTCTCTACGCACGTTTGCCGCTCTTGATGATGGCACCTTACCTCCAGTAGAACAATTAGAACCCGGGTACCAGCACGCATTGGATATCATGCGTGTAGTCAGGAGGCAAGCAGCTCCTGTCGCCTGGGCTTTATTTACAGATAAGAGAACCTGGGATGAATGGCTGTTTGCTGAAGGGGCAGATGGACATGCAATCGATAAAGGTGAACTGCTTGCAGAGCTGGCTCATCAAGGACGTTGTGTTTTGATGGGCAGCCAAACAGCAAAGCATCCACATCATCACGCTTAGATATAAAGAGGTAAGAACGAAGACTATGCAAGAAGAATATACAACACCGTTGGTGTGGAATCCTATTCTGAGGCAACACCTGGTGAATGCGGCGCATCGTATGAATCGACGCGAAGGCACGACCGAGTGTCCGTTCTGTGCTGACGTTAAAAACGGTCTTGTTGAAGAGGGGAAGCAGGTCTGGTTGCATCCTAATGATTTCCCCCCCTTGCAACCTCCTGTTGGTGAAGCCTATGTAGTTATTTATAATCGTGATCATAATAAGACCTTTACGCAGTTGACAGTGGATGAAGTTTTTGAGGTGACCAGGTTATGGCGCAGCCTTTACAACGATCTATCAACGCGCTATAGCACGGTGATGACCTTTGAAAATAGTGGTACCTCTATTGGTCAGACTCAGTTCCATCCACATGGTCAGACATACGGTATTTCAATAATTCCGTCCTACCTGGAGCGTGAGTTAGAGACAGTGATCCTGGAAGATGAGGCTGGCAATGGTTGTCCATTCTGTCAGGTTCAGTGTGAATTGAGTGGGAGTGAGCAAGAGGTCGATCAGAATGAGCACTGGCAGGCGTTTCTGCCACCATATGTACGTTATCCATATGAGACACACCTGTATCCCCGTCGTCATGTTGCCAATATTGGTGATATGAGTGATGAGGAACTGCGCGACCTTGCAGCATTACTGCTTAATGTCATTCGTGGCTATAATGCTCTGTCCGATGGTGAGATGGCACCGATGCCATACCTTTTGGGTCTGCACCAACTGGCTGATGAGCGTTTTCATTTCCATGTTGAGATCCTGGCGATTGGCCGTGCTCCAGGCAAGTTGAAGTATGCCGCATCTTCAGAATCAATCTGGGGACAGTGGACGAACGACTCCTCACCTGTACAGAAGGCTCAAGAGTTACACTCAGCCATAGAAAAAATGAAAAAGGGACAGTAGAATGACTACGAAGTTTTTGCCCCCTGTGCAAGAGGCTTTGGAGAAGTTTCCTCAGGTATTTCAAAATGACGGAAAGACCACGTATGCTGGTCCGCTTGGCGCTGCCTGGGCACCCGGGCGTGTAAACATCATTGGCGAGCATACAGACTACAACGATGGCTACGTACTACCGCTCGCTGTTGATCGTGTCTCTGCGTTCGCTGGTCGTACACGTGCTGATAACACCATACGTCTCTGGTCAACACACTTCACCGAGTACGAACAGTTCACACTTGAAGGACTTCCTGAGAACTTTGATAAGCAGCGTGAGAGCCTGCCAGGTTGGGCACGTTACGTCCTTGGTGTGGCGGCTGAACTGGTGCGCACGGGTGTAAAATTGAAGGGTTTCGATGCCGTTGTGAGCGGTGATGTACCCCTGGGTGGTGGTATGAGCTCTTCTGCAGCACTTGAGGTTGCGACAGCGGAGGCGTTCGCATACTTCTCGCAATGCGGTTTTACTATCGGTGCTGAGAACGCAACATTTACACCGTTGAAAGTTGCTGCTCTCTGTCAGGAAGCAGAGCATAAAGCTTCGGGTTTGCACTCAGGTATCCTGGATCAGGCTGCATCTGTATTAGGACAACCTGGCAAAGCTGTCTTGCTGGACTGCCGTTCCATGGAGTATCACTACTTCCCCTTTGCTTTTCCTGATGTCTCAGTGGTGGTCATCGATACTGGTGTTCGCCGTGAGCTAGCGGCTTCTGCATACAATGAGCGCCGTTCTCAATGCGAAGAGGCGACTGCCCGTATTCGAGAATTGTTTTTGAAAGATGAGCCAGAGAATAAAGAGGCGCGTGATATTAAATCCCTGCGCGATATTATGCCTGAGCTTTATGCCCGTTATAAGGCTCAGTTGCCGCAGGTTTTACAGCAACGCGCTGGTTATATAATTGCTGAGAATGAGCGTGTACTGAAGACTGTTGAGCTGTTGAAGGCTAATGATATTGAGGCAATTGGACAAATTCTCTGGCAGGGCCATGCTGGCCTCTGCCATGAGTACGAGGTCAGTTGCGTTGAACTTGATACCCTGGTGGATATCGCTCATAAGGTGCCCGGTGTGCTGGGGGCACGTATGTTAGGTGGCGGCTTTGGTGGTTGTACCATCAATCTGGTACGTACTGATGCCGTCGATGCTCTACGTGAAGCTGTCGAACAGCAATACTTTGAGCGTACGGGTCTCAATGCGATTATCGATATTTGTCGGGCTGCTGGTGGTCCAGGCCATGCTGACGTCGAATAACATCATTAAAAATTTTGCATGTTACGTAATAGTCCCCTTTGTAGATAAACCTGGTTGTCCTGGGTGGCTATTGCGATGCAAGGAGGGTGAGAGGAGCTAGCTCCTCCTGCCCGCCTTTTTGTATCTGCGTATAAAACTTTGCGAGCTTTTAAGAGAGGATCTGTTGTCTGGCCATGCTGGCCTGCGCGTGTGGCTGAGCATAATGAGCATAATAGAACGTAATTGTATAGACGCCAATGTAGATCTGATCACCGTTAGCAAGTTGATGCCCTTCTCCTTCGGTGAGTTGCGTTGTATTGACTTTGACACCATGTGTGCTGCGCTGATCATAGATGAGATAGTGTTGCTGCTGGCGGAGAATGAGTGCATGATGACGTGAGATAAGCTCGTCATGATCGAGGAGCACATTGCTATCACCTGAATGTCCCACTGTGGTGGTTATCTGTGTGAGGTGATAAATTGCAGATTCATGTTGGTACGGTGAGGTGATGACCAGATATGCATCCATTGCCTGCAGAGGCGCTGACGATACGACAGCAAGAGGTTCTGTTGTCTTTTGTTGTGTATCGGTGACTGCTTCACTGCTGAGGATGGTCTCTGTGGGTAGTGCATCTGATATCCGTTCTGAGGAAAGCATCTCTGGTTGATGCTCTTGAGGTGCTATGAGTGTGTCAGAGAGCGTTTCTGCGGGGTGTGTAGCTGTCGAAGAACGTTGGTCAGGCGTGATAGCCTGTGTCCGGCTTTGTAGCGTCTCCTGTATTGGGTCAGGACGTTGCGATGGTTGAGGCTGAAGCGTGATAGGTGGCATGTGTGTGAGCATCAGTGCTAACTCGTGCGCAAAATTGTCCATTGATGGATAGCGTTCTCCAGGGGTCGGGTGCAGCCCTTTCAGTATAAGTTGCTCTTGTTCAGGATTGATTTTAGGATTGAACATATGGAGGGCGGGAAAATCTTCCTGTTGCTTGCTCTGCTGAATCTTTTCGACGGAACCTTGAAATGGGAGGTGCCCGGTGATCCAGAAGTAAAGTAGGACTGCCAGTGCGTATTGATCACTGGCAGGGCCCTGTTGCTGCTGAAATTGTTCAGGTGCAGCGGTTGTTGGAAGAAGTGTGTTTATCGGTTGCCCATATTGGCGGACGAAAGAAGCAAGCTTGATATCGGTGAGCACAAGAGCAGCGATCTCCTCAGTACATGGTGCATGTGTAATGAGAATATTTGATAATGTGAGTGAGCCGTGTATGTAGCCGTTGCTATGGATATATGCGAGAACGCGTGCAATCTGCAGAGCGTAAGTGAATGCTGTAGGAATGGGCAACGGCGTTTGAAACCAGCGACGGCCTTCTGAGCTTAAGAGTGATCCATAAGTGGTAAATGGACGGACAACAAAGAGTTGCCCATGTACCTCTCCATAATTAAGCAGTGGTGAGAGCAGAGGATGTGAGAGTCCGCTTATGACCTGTGTATCGCGAAAAAATTGTCGGCGTGCCTGGTCAGGTAATGGTGCCCATGGATGAATAAGCTTAAGCATGACCGGGTGCTTTTGTCGACTGTCTTCGGCCTGATAACTTATACCTGCGACACCGCTACCGAGAGTGCGCAGAATTCGATATCTTTCAAATTTCTGACCTTGCTCTAGCGTGTACATGCGCTAACCTCGTTCTGTATCAAAACATGCTTCTGTCGCGTGCTATTGTAACATATAGATCTATTTATTTGATAGTGAAAAACCATAGAAAAATGGATATATTTTTATGACTGTAGATTCGGACTTGCTTTGTGTTTAGACGTGACTTTTGGGTGTGCGGGAAGAGTGTGCTACATTATTATCTGACCTTATGCTGATGACGTTTCTTATAGACTATAAAGCCGATAATTGCACCCAATACAATGATAGCAGATAGGACGTAGGTGAAATTACTGGCCAGGTGTTCAACTTGAGTAAAGTTACTGTGAAAGAAGAGCCCTGCATAATATCCAATAAGCCCGAAGAGGGTTGCCCAGATAATACCTCCTGCGGCGTTATACAGCAGGAATCGTTGCCAGGGCATCTGGTTGACTCCGGCCAGGAATGCGGCCCAGGCACGCAAAATGGCGACAAAACGCCCAAGGAAGACCGTTTTATCTCCGTGATTTTTAAAAAACTGTTCTGATTTCTCCATGCGGCCATTGCGCAGAAAAAAGATACGATCACGATATTTTTCTACCAATGCTTTTCCACTTGTCCGGCCTATCGTAAAGCCGAGATTGTCACCTACAATGGCACCAACGGCTGCGCAAGCGATCACGATAGTTATATTCAATTGATTATCAATTGCGGCGTAAAAGGCAGCGAGCAACAGCATCGTCTCACCAGGAAATGGGATCCCGGTGCTTTCCAACATGACGAAGAGAACAACGGCAGGATAGCCGAAGGTATGAAGTGCGGTTTGCAGAAATGGTAGAAGCTGAAAAGACACCACCTGTTTGGGTGCCATAGAGAGCACCTGAGCGAAAACAAAGAGCTTGCCTGGGAACAACATCCTTCTTTACCTCTCTTTCTTCTTTTTAACACGTCTACTATGGTTAACTCGATCCAGTGAACGACCACTGAGTTGAAGACTCAGTGGCTTCGCAAGAAGCATACGTTCACCAGACTCATTTCCAGAAATGGGAATACCGTATTGAAGTGTCGGGTGCACATGCTTTAGGATAAGGTAGATAGGTACCCATACGTTGACAGATCACAAAGTTCCTGCCTATACTGGCGACACAAACGTACTTGTAGACGCCATGGTACCTCCTGGTATCGTTGTGACGCTTTCTCTACTGAAACGTCCCTAATCTAGGGTGAAAAATGCTCGAGCTTTTTATTGGTGTGTTGAGTAGTGGTGATCTCTCAAGAAATATCGCAGTAAAGTAGGATTTGCTGATGATCGCATATCGTTTGAAATCGAAACGTATATCGTGGATTGACATTGTTTTTGTCCTGATGATGGCAGGTATTCTCTATTATGGTGCCTCGTGGCAGTTCTTTTCTGGGAACGATGACGTTGCACGTTATCAGTGTTATACGCAGGAGTTCTTGCATGGCCGGAATTCTCTAGGTTCTCTTGGTTCCAGCAACTGTCATTTCTTGATCAATCCCGATCCCAGTATTGTACCGATGACGCAGACAGAATTGGTGAACTCTTTAAAGTCAGCACACGTGCCAGCATTTATTGTGAACTATGTGAATACGCAGTCTCGTGATCAACGTTTTCATGCGTTGCCATATGAGTACCCAATGCTTACGCTTATTCCCTTTACTCTTGCAATGCTTGTTGTGCCTGCCTCTCTTTTCCAGATCTCATTTGCTCTTTTAATGGTATTGTTGGCTGCGGTGGTCTATTTTGTCTTGCTTCGTTGGAGATCAAGAGGGACAGCGGTAGCTTATGCTATCTTGCTGGTAGCTGGTGGTTGGGGAACCGTGGCCGGGCGTTTTGATCTGATTCCTTCTGCACTGACGCTGATTGCTGTTATTCTGGGCGACCGTAAACGTTGGAACTGGGCGTTTGCTTTTTTGGCTCTGGCTGTACTCTATAAATATTATCCAGTAGTCTTGCTCATTCCATTCCTGGTAGTGCAGTTGCGTGATTCAGAATTCGCCTGGAAGTCATGGAAGCGCTGGCAGCCACTGGGAATCTTTGTGCTGTTCTCTGTAGTTGTAATGGGTATCTCGCTATTGTTGAGTGTGCAGGGAACGATCTCTCCGTTCCTCTATCTAGGAAATCGTCCTATTCAAGTTGAGTCATTAGCTGCTGTTTTCGCGTGGCTTAATACTACACTGTTCTCACACACGGCTCAATATGCATACACATTTGGTTCGCTAAATATAGAGGCTCCAGGCGCTAGTATTTTTTCGACGGTGACAACGCTGCTGGAATTAGTGGGTGTCCTTTATGTCTTCTGGCTGCTTTGGCGGCGCAAACTAGATTTGGCTGCATGTTGTTTGCTCATCTTGCTCCTCATTATTGTGACTGGCAAGGTGTTTAGTCCACAGTACTTGATCTGGGTCATTCCATTGGTCGCTTATGTTGGTGCTAATAAACGTAGTTGGGTTGCCCTCTGGTTCATTATTGGCACTTGTACCATGATAATCTATCCGTTTTTGTATACTCGTATCCATAATATAGTAGTGATACCGACTATATGGAGTTTTTTCCCATTAGTAACCTTACGTAACTTTCTATTGGCAGGTTTTACCGTCTACCTGCTCTATAGAGCAACTCGCTATACTCTTACAAAAGTTGTTCTAGAAGATAGCTTGATCCCTGTGGAATATGCAACTCCGGTGGAGAACTCAAGCATAATAGAATACCCGACTCCAGTGGAGAGCTCAATTCCAGTAGAAGGTTCGAGCTCAGTTGAACGTTTAGAAGAGTAATGTTTCTCTCAGCGTACTGACTCCGTACAGAAATAGCATTCCTCGTACAGGAAAAAATGTATCCTTCACTTTTATGAAGAATGCATTTTTTCCTGTCACATATTTTGAAGGATTAGACCATCCATTTGCCCATTACGAAGAGTAGACTGAGTGTGGCGAGCAACGCAGGAAAGGCCCAGAGCAATGTCTGATGTAAACGTGGGTGTTTGATGCTAAGTATCGCCAGTGTGATAAAGGCGGGGAAGACCTCTAGCACAAAGCGGCGGCTGGAGATCAAGGCGTCGCGCTGCCCTGTACTTGGGCTAATTAAAAAACTGAGTAAGAGGAGTGCACCCCAGATCGTATAGCTGGTCCGTAGCTGCTTGCGACCGAGAATGACCAGGATGATAAAGGTTATCGTGGCAGTGATATCGATGAGAATATGGACCTGGTTAAATGAGCCAAATGGTTGATGAAGGAAGAGCTCGAAAAAGGTTTGCACAAAGGCCTGCCAGGGAGCACTCAATTGACGCGACCAGTGGGCTTGTACGGTGGCAAACGTTAATGGATTGCCCGTGATCTGCCAGTTATAGAGGCAATAGAGCAGCGTCCCCAGTGGGATAAGTAAGATGGGTAGGATTCCTGCGCAGAGGCGCTTCTTGGACGCCAGGACGCTCTCACGCGCCAACCACAGTTCGTAGAGAAAAGGTGCGCAGAGCATGACTCCAGTGTTACGGGTCAGAGCGGCTAACATTCCCAGTAGACCTGCGAGCCACCAGCGTTGACGGCGGAAACTCAGGAAGACACCGAGGGTTAACAGCAGAAAGAGCGATTCATTATAGGCCGTAAAGAAGAAAAAGGCCGTTGGAAAGATACACAGGTAGAGTACAGTGCGACGCGCGACCTGTTCACCAGCTGCCTCAACAGCAAGTTGATAGAGTAGAAAGAGCGAACCGAGCAGCGCTGCGTTGCTAAGCAACATTCCAATAATAAAATAGCTATTGTTGCCCAATAGGCGTGCTGGCAGGGCAATTAGAAGCGGAAAGAGCGGGAAGAATGCCAGATTGTAATACGGAGGCTGATAGCCTGAGCGTGCGATCTGTACATAAATCTTTGCGTCCCACTGTTGCCAGGTATCGATAAAGGTTGGGATGCTAATCGCTGTGCCTGAATATTTTTCCTGTGTGAGCAAAATATAGCCAAAATAAGTAACAATGATGAGTAGTATACGTGTCACAAGGAATATCCAGCCGATGTCCCATATGGGGGCGCGTTTCATTGACGTTTCCTTCCCTTCTACACAACCCAACGGTTCATAATAAAGGCGATGCTCAGTATAGCCTGGAGTGCAGGAAAGAGAAGGAGCAGTGTATAATGCCATTTCTCAGAGCGCTTGCAGAGAAGCGCTAGAGTAATGAAGGCCGGGAACATCTCCAGTACAAAACGCTGATTAGAGAGCAGTATATCTGGTTTGCTTGTAGCAGGGTTAAGCAGAATATAGATCATGAAGACAATCATCCAGATACTATAGCTCTTGGGTAGCTTGCGCCAGCCAACGATAATTAAAGCAATAAAGCTTAATGTTGCCGTAAGATCGAGTAAGAGATGAGCCTCATTCGCCGAGCCAAAGCCCTGCGGAATAATGAAGAGTGCCAGAATCGCCTGAACAATACCCATCCATGGCCACGTGGTATGGCGAGACCAGCTTGGATCTGACTGAACCGCTACGAAGGCGAGTGGATTTCCTACGAGATGCCAGTTGTAGAGTGCATAGAGGAGCGTTCCTAGTGGGATCAATACAACAGGTGCCAGGGTCGTGAAGAGAAATTGTGCGCTACGCCAATTGTAGGTCGTTCGGCGTTCCCACAATTCATAGAGATAAGGTACAATCAGCAAGATACCGGCCGAGCGTGCCAGTGCAGCAAAGAGCCCTAGTAGACCCGCTAACCACCATTTCTCTTTGCGTAGCGCAAGGAATGCTCCAATAGCACAGACGAGGTAGAGAGATTCGTTATATGCCGCAAAGAAAAAGAAGGCTGTTGGAAAGAGACAGTAGTAGAGCAGTGTACGTTGGGCGATCTCTTTCTCCACTATCTCTCGTGCAAGATAATAAAGGAGAAAGAGCACACCGAGCAGGGCGGCATTACTGATCAGCCAACCCATAAAGAGATAGGTCCAATTGGCACCACCTAGTAGATGCGCACCGATGGAGATCAGTAGTGGCAGAAGCGGGAAGAAGGCAAGATCAGTCACGTTTTGATAGCCATACTGTGCGATCGATGTATAGTTTGCCGCGTCCCAATGATTCCAGCTACTGAATAGTGCGGCAGCGTCGACTGGAGTATCAGAATATTTGGGTGCTGTTAGCAGTATATACGCGATATACGTGATGATGATGAGCAGCAGGCGTGTGCTAAAAAAGAGCCAGTAGATCTCGCGCGCTGAACTATCTTCATTCAGTTCAGCGCGGTGTGCGAGATTGTGTAAAGGTCTGAAACGCCCCACAAAATTCATATGCCTACGAGTTAGCCTCCAGGATGTAGCAATAAATGGTATTTCCTCCCATTATCTCATGAATCACATGGAAATTGGTAGGGAGTGCATACCCTCGCTGTACCAGATGCTTAGGCCAGACCAGATAGTGATACTGCTGAATTGTTTTTGGGTCATCGGGATGAACCTCAGCCAGATGATAGCGTGTTGTGATAGCAGCGTTGTAGTGGAACCAATTCGCCTGTGGACCATAGCCCGAACCAGTCAGTGTACCAGTTGTCGCGATCAATCCGACTTGAGTCGCCCCTGGTTGATTACTCCCTATCCATTGCACTGCTTCGCGATACCCAATATATGCAACCTGCAATACATTATTCTCATTGTCTCCGAAGAACTCAGTCGTATAACCCTCGGCTCCGTAGACAGTGACCAGCCCAAGCAGGTGTGGACCGGCTGAGAGCAGTCCTATCAGTACAATGAGCAATACAGCCGCTAATCTGGCACGCTTGCGTGTTTGCTGTGGCGCATAGATAGTGCTGGGAGTCTGCGCAACCACTGTCTCTGGTTCAGCTTTTTGCTCAACCTGTACTTTATTGCTCAATATGCGGTAGAGCCAGTTGAACAGAACAAACCAGCCAGCCACACCAGCTACAGCAACGGGGGCGGCGAGTGGTAGATGGTAATGTGTGCCGACAACAATGTTGAGTAGACTAAACATTGCCAGCGTACTTAGCAGCCAGATGATGATGTAGGCATTCGCGTTGGCCGTGCGAAGGTTGGTCTTCCCTTTGCGTAGATGAAAGCGTATGAGTTGTACGAGCGTGAAAATGACAAAGAAGATTGCCGGGATGGTCAAGAACGCGCTCATTTTGGTAAAGACGATATAAGCGATGGCCCATTTTTGTACATGTAATACATAGCTGCCAGCGATAAAGAATGAGTGTCCACCGACGGAATGATTCCATTCAAAGAGGAAGCTATGTTTCAAACGACCAAACGGACTCACCCATATAGCAGGATCGACGATATAGAAGGCGAGTAATGCGGCGATGATTGTTACACCCCAGATGGCCCAGGGGATAGTGGGGCGCTCTTCTTTGGGCATGTATGGGCGCAGTGCAAAGAAATAGTAGGCAGTATAGAGCACGATGCCTGGTACAATCAGGACGCCCGTATATTTGCTCGCTGCCCCAAGAGCAACAAAGATAGCTACCAGAATGTAAAGCTTTGGACGTCGGGCAGCATGCCAGGTGAGCAGAAAGGCGATGGTGATAAAGGCCGTCATCGTCATATCCAGATAGGCAATGGCGCTGAAATAGCTCATCCATGGGCTCAATGCCAGGGCTAGTGCGGCAATGAACGCTACCGGGCGTCCAAAAGGGGAACGTCCTAGCAAGTAGACGGCGACAACGAGCACTGTCCCCATAATAATACTGGGTATACGGCCTGCGAACAACTCGTTGAATGGATGCCCTACCAGACTATTGAGCGCCATTGAGATCCCCATTAGGATCTTTACTAGCGGTGGATGTTCATAATTATATTGAGACTTCTGCCAGAGTGATGAGCCAAAATTCAGATGTTTAAGGAGTGGTAGATAGACCTTGCCTTCATAGAGATAGACAACCTCATCGGTAACCACGTCCAATTGGAGTGCGAGCACGATACGTGGAATCAATGCGGCAATAATTGCGCCCAGTACGCATAGCAGATCGATATGTTGATACGACCAGGCTTTGGAGTGCTTGAGCGTATCTGCTTGCGCTGGTGACGTGCTATGTTCAGGTGTTGTATCTAGACTGGTGTCCATATTTCCCTCAGATAGTTGTGGTGTGCAGAGGGAGCTGAATATATTGACAATTTTCTATTTGTGCGCAGGGGCCAACACAGCAGAGCATCCTATATTCATCAATGATTATACTGCATGTTTTCTGTGCGCTTTTCTGCGTAAGCATGCTCCTTGCAATCGCGGGTTAGTATATCACATCGTTTGTCTGCCAGTCGAGCAGCTAGTACCGTCTGGCGAGCTTTTCTCGCAATGCGAAAAGGGGTTCTTCCTATCTTCTTTTGCCATATGTAGCGCATTTTATATTTGAAATTATCTATTTGTATTCTATGAATAACTTGTCGAAAATAATGTGAATTGAGTATAAAGAGACCACTAGCTGAGAGTTGTGCCTCAAGCATAACTTTAGTTGGTGGTCTCTTTATTGATTTGGATTATTAAAACAGGGTAGGTGTCTCTACCAGTGGGCTGAGCTTGCGTGGGGTTCCATCGCTTTTAAAGAGAAATGGATTGAGTTGTCCATCTTCGTTGGTAGGTGAGAGACCTGCCTCCTCGATAAAGCGTGACGGGATCGCATCGGTACCGCGATAGCGCAGGAGTGATGAGAGGTAGAGCTGTTGCTGCGCACGTGTGATGGCGACATAGGCAAGGCGACGCTCTTCTGCTAGGCCCGAGAGTATGATAGGAGCGTCATCGGCGACCATTGTATATGAGCGCCGATGGGGGAAGATTCCTTCGGTCAGACCCATAACAAAGACAATGGGACTCTCAAGGCCTTTGGATTTGTGAATTGTCATCAGATTGATGCAGTCGCGTTTATTTTTATTATTATCTTCAGCCTGCTCTTTAAGACGTACCATGGCATCCAGGAAATGGCGAATGGTACGGTGACGCTGCGCAATCTGAATAATCTCCTCTAACTCGTCGTAGCGTGCCTCTAGTTTCACCTCTTCATGATGGGTGGGAGACTCAGCCTCGTCCTCTTGATTCTCTTTATGTTTGCTATCGTAGTGACGCAGGTGTACATCATAGGCATATTGTCGAATGAGCTTGATAGCTTGTGCCGGATTATTATTGCAATTGGACCAGATACGTTTGATGAGTGAGACAAGGTCTTTGACACCCAACTGATGCTCTTTAGCGATAACATAAGGATGCTCTTCACAGTATTGTAGCAGTGGTTTGCCACTGGCGTGTGCTGTAAGTGAGCCGTAGAACGACGCGTTGAAGCGGTGTGAGGTCTTCCCTGTACTGGTAAAAAAATCGCGTGAAGGGATATTCGCGATGACACGGAACGCTGTATTCTGCTCACCACAGTGGACGGGCGTGTAGACATCATCATATCTAAGCGGTTCCATCGTCTGGCGTGAGTTCAGATAGTCTTGATTGACACGTTGGCCATCGACGAGGGCGAGGTATGAGAGGATATCACGCGTTGTCTTGCGTTTGAAAAACGAAGATCCGCCTACGGAACGATAGGGGATATGCTTACGGGCTAGTGCGATCTCCATCGAGGCGAGATGATGATTGGTCCTTGCCAGGATAAAGATGTCCTTGTATGAGAGACTCTCCAGATGTTCTTTCCAGGCGCGCGTCAGTGTCTCAATACGATTTGCGATGCCCTCAGCCTCTTGTTCCTGATCATCATAAGCTGTTACCAGGATAGGAGCACCATCAGGGCGTGTTGCACGCAAGACCTTCTCAAAGCCAGGGGTGATATCGTTATGGCTGATTAGCTTATTGGCGGCTTCGAGGATTTGGGGTGTTGAGCGATAGTTATGCTCGATCTGGTAGATCTGGCCTTGCGGATACATGGCCTTGAATGAGAGGATGGATGCTTCCGGACTGGCACCGCGAAATTGATAGATAGCTTGATCAGGATCCCCGACGACGACGACATTTTGTTTGGGTGCGGCCAGATATTGAATAAGCTTATATTGCGACGGATTCGTATCCTGGGTCTCATCAACCTGGAGATATGCATAGCGGCCCTGCCATGACTTGCGATATTTTGGGCTACTCTCCAGCAGTGAGAGTGGAACATAGATCAGATCTGAGAGGTCATAGAGTTTCTCTTTATGTTTGGTTTCCTCATAGCGCTGATAGAACTCCTGATAGCGGGCGGCCAGTTCAATATCGATACTCAGATCTTCGCGGAAGAAATCGACCGAACCTTCAGGCTTGATCATTGCCTCTTTCGCATGATCGACCGCTCCCAATGCATCACCAATCTCGACATCCCAGTTCATGCCACGAGTACGATTGCTGCGCCAGGGACGGATAATATCCTCAGCGAGCCATTGGCGTGGATCTCCACTGATGAGCTTCTTATTGAGTTCTTGGGGTGCCCACTCAAGTTTCTCGCGTAGCATCTGGTGACCAAGACCATGGAAGGTCACGACACGGAGCGGTTTAATCTCTTTTACGCTCATTCCGCGTGCGCGCAAAGCTTTACCAGCACGCTTCTCCATCTCATCGGCAGCTGCACGTGTAAAGGTAACGCACAGGATGGACTCCGGCGCAACACCCTCGTCTGCTACCAGGCGTACAAGGCGTTGTACCAGAATCGAGGTCTTCCCGGTTCCTGCGGCCGCAATAAAAGCGGCGGGTCCATCTTTATGAGCGATAGCCGCCGCTTGCTGAGGATTTGCTTGAAATTGTGGTGCTGCTGATGCGGCAGTACGTGTCCCTGGTTTTTGTCGTGTTCCCTGAGAGGTCATAATTTAACAAACTTCCCTATACTATCCCTGATGATAACTTCGATTGCTTTGTTCGTCGACCATACCGCATATAACAATGCTGCCTCTGAATGCAGTTGTGATGCGGCTCGCACTGATATTTAACGATCCGCTGTGAGGATACTGCTGTTCCGAAAATTTGTTCAGCTACGGCTATGTACTATAGCAGGTTCAGCAAAATAGAACAAGTTGTAACCCTCTTGCTTAGAACTTTTGCTCGTATTATCAACATGGGATTTTGTGCCTGGAATGTTTGCTCTACGTAAATCACTACAAGTCTTGTTGTGAACGTTTTCTTTTCTTAGCCTCTATGGCCTCCTCTTCTTTGTAGTGATCTTGCAATATTTTGACTGCCATCTCTTTCTCGATCTGAGCACGCCCCTTTTTATCGGAGAAGCCCCACATCATAGTGCGATAAAGACTGCCAAATACGACGACCATAGCAGGAATCATGAGAAGGACGAGTAATATACGAACAATCCTATTCTGTGCCCAGGCTGGGAAAAAACCGAAGATACATACAGAGACACATGCTACAAGGATACATACGGTGAGTCCAAATGTTGTCCAATTTAGCGCAATACCCAACTTCCAAAAAGGTTCTCTTAGCTTGTTCATGAATGGTTTCTTTCTCTCTCAATACATATAACTGTAAATATATCTGGTTGTATATACGAGTTAACAGTATGATAGTTACAAAATGGTACGGCTATGCAAGTGGAGCACTTCAATAGATATGACGTATGAGACTGTGTGAGGTGAAGAGTATCAATGTTGCGGTTTATATACAGGTGACCTACCTACTTTGCTTTTGCAATAGATGGTATATAGAACAGCGGGAGATTTTTCTTTACAGAGATATTTGGTTGTGCTATGCTCATTATGCAATATTTTTTGTCACCTGATGAATGAAACGTTTCCATGTGCTAAATGAACGTGGCTCGGTAAGAGTCTCCAACAAAGAGATAATAGGTGCGTGATGGTGACTATCCAAGATGTTGCACGAGTCGCTGGTGTGGGAGTGGGAACGGTCTCGCGCGTTCTCAATCATCATCCTGGCGTGCGGTCTGAAACACGTAAGCGTGTCCTGGATGCAATAGAGCAATTGCATTTTACGCCCAACCCGATTGCGCGCAGTATGATCTCGAAGCGCACAGACTTTATCGGAGTAATGATCCCATATTTTACACGTCCTTTTCAAAATGAGATGCTTCGTACTATTCAGCATGAATTAGCGCTTTTGCATAAAGAGTTGATTATCTACAATGTCGAGAGTTTGTCCCAACGCGACTACTATTTTTCTGAGATGCCTATGCATCGCAAGGTCGACGGTTTGCTGATTATCTCCTTGATTATCGAGGAACCGTATGCGCTGAAATTTTGCGAATTGGGCTTTCCAGCGGTGCTCATCGATGCATATAGTCCACATCTTACCTCACTGGTTGTGGAGAATATGGATGGTGCGTACCAGGCTGTTCGGTGCTTGATCGCACAAGGACACCAGCGTATTGGTTTTATTAATGGCATTAAAGATGGTGATTTTAAGTTTAACCAGGCCAATGATCGCTTAATCGGCTTTCATCGCGCGCTTGGGGAGGCTCAATTGCTCTTCGATCCTGAGCTTGTGATTGCCAGTGAGTGGAACCGCCATGCAGCACAAGACGCGGCGCTACGTTTGCTTACTCGTGAGCCTCGTCCTTCAGCTATTTTTACTGCCTCAGATATGCAGGCTCTGGGTGTACTTGAAGCTGCACGTATACTCCATATCACAGTCCCAGCAGAGCTTTCGGTCATGGGTTTTGATGGCATAGAGTTGGGAGAGCTTTTTGGTCTTAGTACAGTACAGCAACCTATTCATGAGTTAGGAGTGCTTGGTATCAAAAAGCTTATCGAACTCATTGAGCATCCTTACCAATCTTCAGAACTGATCCGCCTGCCAACCCGGTTGGTTGAGCGTCGAACAACAATGGCTAATACATCAGCAGCTCCTGATACTTCCACTCATACGTGATTTTGTGGTGCCAGGGTTATAGCGCACATAACTTGTGTGAAAATAGTTGTGCTGTAATAACTACCTGCTCTTTACTATGTGACAAGGGGGCTACAGGGGGTCTACTTCTTAAATACTGGGTGGAGAGGCTCTTTTCCCCTTTACAAGCAAAATTCGATATGTTACTGTTGTTTCTAGCATAGAAACGTTTCCAGGATAACAAGTATTGCAAGTGTTTATGCTACATTGAAGTATGTAATTATTAAAACTTTTCCACCGATGTTGGTTGAAGGTTCAGTCTAAAGGAGGACCCTCTATGATGACCCCCGAACGACGTGATGCAATGGATGAAATGATCGTGAAGATCCGCTCGGGTCGCTTGACACGACGTTCGTTCCTCGAACGAGCTACTGCAATTGGCCTTTCCAGTACTGCGGCAGTCTCACTCCTTGAAGCTTGTGGTGGTACATCCGGTAGTACTGGCGGCAATGGAAGCACGGTGAATATCGTCTGGCAGAGTGAGAAGGACTCGACGACGCCCTCAGTCTATCAGTCTGTAACCGATGATTTTAATAAGTCTGTTGGTCACCAGAAAGGCATTCATGTCACCTGGCAGCAGGGACCAGCGAGCACCAATGATCTTCTGACCAAATACGATGATATGCTGCGCGCCCGTAGTCATTCCATTGATGTCATGTCAATTGACGTTGTCTATCCGGCTGAGTTCGCTGCTAATGGCTGGTCGAAGCCAATTACCAATACGCAATGGCCATCAAGTGCACGCTCCAACTATTTGCCCGGTCCGATTCAGAGCTGTACTTTTCAGGGGAATCTGGTCGCAGCCCCTCTGCGTACCGACCTTGGCTTGATGTACTATCGAAAAGACATCATCACTACACCGCCAGAGACCTGGGATGACCTTGTTTCTATGTCGAAGGACGCCGTAGCCAAAGGGAAGACCAAGTACGGCTATGTCTGGCAAGGTGCCCAGTATGAAGGTATCGTCTGTGACTTTGTTGAGGTTCTCTATGGCTTTGGGGGAACAATCCTCGATCCTAATGATTCGAAGAAAGTTACGATCAACAGTCCAGCGGCGCAGCAGGCGCTGGCTGCGATGGTAAGTTGGGTCGGTACGATCTCACCTGCCGCTGTGACGACATATCAAGAGGATGATGCACGCCTTGTCTGGCAGAATGGTAATTCTGCTTTTATGCGTAACTGGCCGTATGCATACTCATTGGGTAATGCTTCAGGATCAGCGGTCGCAGGCAAGTTTGATATTCATGGTCTCCTCACGGGTGGTAGTAACACAGATGGTGGACATTCTTGCACTGGTGGTTGGAATCTAGCGATCAACGCATATACTCCGAATAGTGATGCATCCTGGGAGTTCATTAATTATCTGCTTGGCCCTGCTGCACAGAAGAAGCTTGCAATTGATGCTTCGCAGACAGTTACCTTGCAGAGTGTCTATGATGATAGCGATGTGCTGGCGAAACAACCGCTCTTTGGTAAGCTGAAACCGATTCTGCAAAATGCCAGGCCACGTCCCGTATCGCCGCGTTACCCTGACCTTTCCAATGTGTTGCAGCAGCATCTCTATGCTGCGTTGAAAAAGCAAGAAACTCCTTCCGCTGCATTAAGCGCAATCTCATCGGGTCTGCAAACTCTGGTGTCATAGTCGTCATTGATGGTGTAAGTTGGGGGAAATATCCCGGAGAGATGCTCATAGTAAGATGTGCTGCCACGACATGAGTATCTCTCTTCTTCATCAGGTCGTAGTGACGCATTTTTTTGCTCCTCCTTGTTAGCTATCGATGAGCAATGCTGTGCTAGTTATCTGGCAACAGATAAAGAAGGGAGATTTGTGCTATGGCATCACAAGTAGTTGAAACGGTTCCCGAAAATGAAAAGCCACCGACGTTATTAGCGCGCATCAGGACAGAAAGTGGCTTCTTGCCTTATATTCTGGTATTGCCAACTATCTTACTTATTCTGGTGGTTGCGGTCTATCCAATCCTCAATTCGGTCTATCTTAGCTTTATCTCGGATCCGCTTGGAGCGACGGGGGGAGCCTTTGCTGGTTTCGCTAATTATGTTGCAGCATGGAACGATTCCGCGTTTCGCACGTCATTTGGTACGACAATTGTGTTTGGCATTATCAGCGTCATTCTGGAAACGTTCTTTGGCATGTTGATCGCACTCTTAATCAATCAGGCGTTTCCCGGGCGTGGTCTGGTTCGTGCAGCTATATTAGTCCCCTGGGCCTTCCCAACGATCGTTTCGGCCTATATGTGGCTATTGATGTATAACGATCAGACCGGCATCGTCTCGTATATTTTGCAAGGTCTGCATTTGCTCGCCCCTGGTAGTTCGTTGATCCAGAGCACTTCGGGTGTTATCATTGCTTCGATTATCACCGACGTATGGAAGACAACCCCTTTCATGACCTTGCTGATCCTTGCGGGCTTGCAGGTGATCCCTGGAGAGCTCTATGAGGCGGCACATGTAGATGGCTGTAGTCGCTGGCAACAGTTCTGGCGTATGACCATGCCGATGTTGCGTAATACATTGCTGATCGCACTCCTTTTCCGTTCGTTAGATGCTATCCGTGTGTTTGATCTCTTTTATGCGTTCGGGAAACGCTCGGTACCCTCGATGGCTTCACAGGCAGACTTCAATATGTTTGCTGGGACCAACGCCGACTTTGCTCCTGGTATTGCTGAGGCTGTAATTGTGTTCGCGTTGGGACTCGTCATTAGTATCATCTTTGTATCGATGATGCGTGGCGTTTTCAAGGATAACGACTAGGGAAGGAGTGAAGCTATGGCTGTCAATGAAGAAGCAACTATCACGGCTACGACAACTAAAGTGAGCACCAAAGAGGCTGTGCGTGCCCGTCGAGCGGCGATTGAGCGACGACAACGCCTGATACAGGTGGGGCGTATTATCGCGATTATCATCATTGTTTTGATCTCGCTGGCTCCTTTGTACTGGACATTTATTACGTCGATCAAGAGTCCTGCAGAAGCGACGGCGTCTCCACCGACGCTCTTCCCTCATAGTTTTACGCTCGATAATTATATTCAAGATTTTACGAGCTCACCCTATTTTCTACTTGATCTGCGCAACAGTTTTATCATTTCGGTCATTACGACGGTTCTTTGCCTGCTCTTTGGCGTGCTGTGTGCTTATGCTCTGGCTCGTATTAAGTTTCGTGGTCGTACTCTTGTGCAGGCGACGGTACTCTCGGTAAACACTTTCCCTTTTATTGCGATAGTTGGACCATTATTTGTGCTTTTTACCGGGTCATTCTACATTTACAATACCTATGCGGCGTTGATCATTCCTGATATTGTGTTGAGCCTTCCGCTCACTATCTGGTTGCTGACGTCATTCTTTAAGGACCTCCCACTAGATCTGGAGGAGGCAGCGCGTATCGATGGTGATTCACGGCTTGGAGCCCTCTGGCACGTGATAGTGCCGCTGACTGCACCGGGCGTGTTTGCTGCTGCGATCCTTTCCTTTATTGCCGTCTGGAACGACTTTATCTTTGGTCTGAACCTGGCGACTGACTCGAGTGCACAACCAGTGACGGTTGCTATCTCGCTCTTTAATGGGCAGTACAGCGTCAACTATGGGCAATTAGCTGCCGCCGCGATGATTGTGACGGTGCCACTGGTCATCCTTGTATTGGTTTTCCAGCGTCGTATCGTTTCCGGCCTGACTTCTGGAGCTGTCAAAGGCTAAGTTCTCGTTTTCAACTTTACTGACATTATCGAGGGTTTCTCTCTGTCATCGAGGAGAGGAGCCCTCTTTTCGCTTTATGTAATACGGCCAAAATTAGGTAATTGAGGTAAAATGGAAGTGAGCCCTAAACTTTGAGTTCACTGGTACGTGTCAGGTACCCTATCCCCTTCAGGGGATGGGCTTGTAAATTGTTCGTGGCTTTACACGAGGCTGTTGCAAGCCCGGACCTGACCAGACTCAGTTTCAGCGTTTTGTCTGGATAGAATCAGCCAAGCTGAAACTCCAATATCGGGAAGGTTTCAGAACGTACCTTGGGATGCGTGCCAGTCCCAAGCTCTACAACTTTCAAGTTAACCAGCAAGACGGGGTTCGATGCAGTGCTTGAAGGGCGTGCGGCCCGATATTATTGTCGAGGCAACCATTACTTTGTGCGGAAAAGGGTGCCAGCCATCTCTGGCAACGAAGGGCAGACCGCACTTCTGTTCTTCCCCCGCAAGGGGATGTACGCGAACTGAGAGTACGTCTGCGGACGCCTTTCTTTCCTTCCACCGCCTGAAGGCTGGTGGGTATCCAGAAAGGATTTTTATGATTTTGTGATGGGCCATAATGGCTGGAGGTTGTTTATTCTCCACTTCGGACGATAAAATAGGGGATAGTCCATAGAGAATAGTCCCTGTCCTCTCGCTGCACGTCAAATTTTATGCTGAGATGCTTTTAAGGAAATACATGTTTCGCAGACTCACTGCAATTGAAATTGCGGAAGGGGCGTTACTGGCCGATGTTGCGGTCGTGTTTCATTTTGTAGCGCGCTTCCTGCCAGGCAGCGCTAGCTTTTTGTCGTTGCTTATTTGTACTATATTTACGCTGCTCGTGTTACGCCGTGGTCTCTACGCCTCACTGATGGGAATGTGCGTAACTGCTTTTTTGGTCTGTGTCCTTACTGGTCCAAATGGATTATTCACGTTGTCGGCCGAGTGTCTGGGCGGAATTTTTCTGGGTGAGACGATGCGTCGTCGTTGGTCGCCCTGGATGGTGGCACTGATCGGTGCAGTTATGGGCTCGCTCTATCTCTATTGCGCGATCATACTCCTTAGCTTGCTAACAGGTGTCTCGATCAATGACTACCTGCCGAGTTTGCAGCGCTCCATTCATTTAGGGTTGAACATTATCGGCCTCGTCACAGCGAAAGTAGGCTTGAGTATCTTCTGGCAGCAGATGCAACCGCAGGTACTTGCTGCGCTGACATGGATGCTCAGTTACTGGTATATCACATTATATCTGGGATTTGTAGTGGTGCTTTGTCCGGTTGTCTTAATGATCTATGCCTTTGTAAGCTCGATGGTGCGCATTTTAGGTTGCGACGTGCGTCCGTTCCCTGGTGCGAATGTCAACCGACTCATTCGTCGGTGGCGACACTCTGTGCTCAGGGCGATAGCGCGGCGCAGGCAGGTGCAGCGTGCACAGACAGGAAGGACACGACGGTTGCATAAAAGGGAGGGGCGATGGCGCAAGGTCGCGTAAGGAATACAAGCAGCCTATCCAGGACAGCGTTGCCGTTGATCGACATACAGCATGTCTCGTATAGCTATCCCTTGCCAGCGCATCATCCGAATGATGTGGCTATCGTTCCTGCTTTGCAAGATATCTCTCTTTCTATTGAGCAAGGCGAATACGTGGCGTTGTTGGGTCATAATGGGAGTGGTAAGTCAACGTTAGCCCGACTCTGTAATGCGCTTCTCTTGCCCGATCAAGGAGTCGTGCGTGTGCAGGGAATGGATACACGTGATCAGGTAAAACAGCGCCAGATTCGTGAGTGTGTAGGTATTATCTTTCAAAATCCTGATAACCAATTGATCGCGACACTCGTTGAAGATGATGTGGCCTGGAGCTTGACTCTAGCCGGTTATGCTGCACCTACTATTCGTGCGCGTGTCGATCAGGCGTTGGCTGCTGTTGGCATTGAGCATCTACGCTATCTCGCGCCGCATAGTCTCTCAGGTGGACAGAGGCAGCGTGTGGCGATTGCTGGTCTGCTGGCGCTTCGTCCAGCGTGTATTATTGCTGATGAATCTACTTCAATGCTCGATCCCCTTTCCCGTCAAGAGATGGTCTCTGTCCTCACTCAGTTACACCATGAACAACAGCTCTCAATTCTGCATGTAACGCATCTCTTAGAAGAGGTTTTGCATGCTCAGCGTGTCGTGGTGATGGAGCAGGGCCGTATTGTGCAATCAGATACACCAGAGGTTGTTTTTGCTGACCTTGAGCGTCTACGTGAGCTCAAGCTGATTATTCCTGAGTCGCTGGCACTGGCTGAACGCTTGCGTCTTGCGGGTTGGCCAATAGCGCGAAGTGCGCTGACGTTATCTGAGATTGCGCGTGAGATACAGGGGGTGGTGAATGCAAGACGTACATACTAGTGGGGGTGAGGCGCATAGCGTGCGGGATGCGATTATTAAAGTTGAGCACCTCTCTCATCGCTACGATATAGGTATCCAACCGCAATGGGCCTTGCGTGATATAAATTTAACGATTGAACGAGGTAGCTGTTGCGCGTTGATTGGCTTCAACGGTTCTGGTAAGTCAACGCTGATCCAGCATTTCAATGGTTTGCTGCGTCCAACAGAGGGGCAGGTAGTGGTTGATGGTATCGATGTAGGGAGACGTGGTACTGACCTGCGAGCTCTGCGGCAGCGGGTTGGGCTACTTTTTCAGTTTCCAGAGTCACAACTTTTTGAGTCTACGGTCTTTGCTGATGTCGCCTTTGGTCCGCGGCGTATGCACCTGGGACGACATGAGGTACGTACGCGTGTACAGGCAGCGCTTGATCTGGTTGGCTTGCCGCATGGCGAGTATGGTTGGCGTGCACCATTTACTTTGAGTGGTGGACAGCGCAGGCGCGTAGCTCTGGCTGGAATACTTTCAATGTCACCTTCGGTTCTGATTCTGGACGAACCATCTGTGGGACTTGATGCGGAAGGGCGAGCGGAGTTTTATATGCACTTGCGCCGTGTTCAGCGTGAGCAGCATGTGACTATTATTCTGGTCTCTCATGATATGACAGAGGTTGCAATGCTAGCTGAGTGGCTCTTTGTGTTGCACCGTGGACAACTTGTCTTGCAGGGAAGCCCACGAACGGTTTTTGCACAGACGGAGGGGCTTCGTTCCTGGAATCTGGCGGTACCTCCACTACACGAACTTTTACATACATTGCGCCAGCAGGGGATAACTATCCCCTCTGACATCTTGACGCTTGATGAGACATTTGCGTTCCTGACCGGTGGTGTTTATATATAAGCATTATAGCCTGTCCATGTGATAGTGATAGATAGTCGCAGAAAAAAGAGGACCGTATGCAAACAGTGCGTGGTATCTTGCTCGACGTTGATGGTGTATTGCACGTCAGTATGCAGCCGATCTCAGGAGCAGCCGAGACTCTTACGTGGTTAGAGGAGCATGGTTACGCGTATAGATGTGTTACCAATACGACGACGCTTGCTCGTGTGACGCTTGCTCAGCGCTTGCAGTCAATTGGTTTGCCAATCAAGGAGCCGCAATTGATTACGGCTCCAGTAGCAACTGCGGCTTATCTACGTGAGCACTTTGCTGGAAAGCGTTGCTGGCTGATTACGAAGGGTGATACGGCGCGTGATTTTACTGATATTGAGTTGGTGGAGGAGCGTGCTGATGTGGTCGTTATTGGTGGCGCAGAGGAACTTCTTTCGTATGAGGTGATGAATGCTGCGTTTCGGATGATCATGGATGGTGCGACATTGCTGGCAATGCATACAAATCGCTACTGGCGTACGGCTGATGGTTTACAACTGGATAGCGGACCCTATGTACGAGCGTTAGAGATTGCGACCGAGCGTCCTGCGATCATTATTGGGAAGCCTGAGCGAACGTTCTTTTTGCAGGCATTGCAGGCTCTGGATAGGAGCGCAGAGGAAACAATCATGGTTGGTGATGACATTGAGAATGATGTCGGTGGTGCTCAACGCGCTGGTCTACGTGGAGTGCTGGTATGTACAGGGAAATATAGGGTTGACTCGCCTATGCTGACGCACGTACAACCCACGGCGATTCTTCCTTCGCTTGCTGATCTGCCGTCCTGGCTGAGTCAGTTTCATTAAGGGAGAGTTATGGTGTCTGAGTATTATGTTGCTTGTGTGGATCTTTTTCTTGTTGCATTCGAAAGCGACAGGCAATGCGATTGAATAGGCGCTCTCCCAGTGGTTTGCGTGGTGTGCCGCTATATTCTGCGGGGACTTCATCGTTGTTCCATGTACTTTCGTGCAGCTTGATGATGGCGTGTACGTGTTCCTGGACGGAGACTGGTAGCAGTTCTGCGACGATGTTCAGAGTGACGATAGCAGCTGCATCGGCTTCAATACGTTTGAGCGTTGGATCAGTGGTGAACAGTATATCTTGTTCAATGCTTGCTCGTGCTGCGGCGAGGTGCTGACAGACACGCTCTTCCCGTTGTGTGCATGCATCTGACATCTATCTTTCTCCTGTATATCTGTGCGCAACGTATTTATTATGCTTACAGGTTATATTATACAAATTTTTTCACAGATAGCTGCCATTTACAATAACAGATCATGAATAAAGTATTAAATTTAGTCTACCTGTGTGTTGTGGAGATCCCATTCACTCCTGTATTCTCATCTGGTAGCTTGAGAGGGTGATGAGTTGATTGATGGAAAGAGGTCATAATGCTGCGTAGCATCCCTTTGGGGATTTATAATCCTGGTTCGAGCTTTCTTCATCGTCTTCAGGCGAGGACCAAGTTATTGGTGATTATCACTCTGGTTGTAGTATTGGTGATCGCTAATCGTCGTGAATGGCATTTTGCTCCCTATCTTGTAGCTTTTACGCTGATTGTGATCGCTTTATTGCTGTCTGGGGCAGGCTTCCGTAACCTTTGGCGACGGATCTGGTTATTGCTAGGAATTACCTTTACCAGTGCACTTTTTTCTATCTTCGCAGCTGAACAGGGAAGCCGTATCCTGCTACAATTTGGACCTCTGATGCCAACATATGGACAGATATACAGGTTGGCACTGATAGTTAGTGGTTGCTGCCTCATTGTACAGGTTATTTCCCGTCTGTCAGTAGCACGCTTACAATTCCTCGGGCGCAAGATGACCTTCAAGATACTGCGTGTTATAACGTTATTACTGCTGCTGGTGGCATTGCTTGTACTCTGGTTAGGGACAGGTACGCCGGAACAACAAACGTTGATAGTGGGTCCGTTGCAGGTGACACAGCGTGGTGTGTGGGTCTTCGTAACCGTCTTCTCGATGTTTGTGACGCTCTACCTCTCTTCATTGTTGTTGACACTAACCACGATGCCAGTAGCTTTGATAGAAGGTCTAACACTGTTATTGAAGCCGTTAAGACGCCTCAAGTTGCCCGTTGACGATTTTGCCCTGATGACGTTGCTGGGGTTCCGCTTTATTCCGACGTTGATCGAGGAGGCTGGTCAATTGATGAAGGCGCAGATGGCGCGAGGTGGTGACGTATTGCATGGGACTTTGACCGAGCGCCTACAGAGCCTGGTCATGTTCTTTCAACCTTTATTACAAGGCTCGTTACGGCGTGCCTCTGAGTTGGCAACGGCGCTAGAGGCTCGTGGGTATCAGAGTGATGGGCAGCGTACACTATTACACGAGACACATCTGGGTCGTATAGATTATCTTGTTCTTTTAATTGTGTTTGTGAGCATGACAGCATCACTCATCTTTTGATCTCTTTTTACGTGTCTTCGCGTCTAGAGATAGATGCTAGAGTTCAGCTTGAATGAGTCCGTGATGGATAGCGAAGCGTACGAGGTGTGTGATATCGTGCAAGCCTAGTTTCTCCATGACATTTGCGCGGTGGGCCTGGACAGTTTTGATGCTCAAGACCAGTCGATCTGCGATCTCTTGATTTGTGAGCCCTTCTGCGACGAATTTGAGAACCTCGGCCTCACGTGGTGTCAGTATGTCGAGTGTCCGTGCCAGAGTTATTGACTGTGGCTTCTCCATGTTCGTGAGATTGGCCTGGGATGAGGAGTTAGGATTGGTTGTAACAAATGCGCGAATGAGTGCTTTGGCCAATCCAGGATAAAGATAGGCCCCTCCGCTAGCGACCGTCCGTACTGCTGCACTCAGTTCCGATGGGGCTGCCTTTTTCACGAGATAGCCTGCAGCGCCAACACGCAATGCTTGTAAGAAAAACTCTTCGCTCTCATGCATCGTCAGAATTAGTACCTGCGTTGTAGGAAACTGTTTGCGGATATGCTGGCATGCTTCCAGTCCATCCATCTCAGCCATACTGATATCCATAATGACAACATGTGGTTGTAGCTCCGCAGTTTGCTCTATAGCTCCAATACCGGTGCGTGCCTCTCCAACAACGAGCATATCCGCCTGGACCTCAAAAAGGAGTTTGAGTCCCTGTCGTAAGATGTCATGATCATCAGCCAGGAGCACACGAATAGGTTGCGCTGGGACTGCTGCATTGTATTCATCGGTTATTATTTGCTCACCCGTCATATTGCTACCATCCTTATTTTATGCTGTGTGCTCCAGGTGCACTGATCGGTTGTGGCCTTTTGTGTTCTGTCGGGATCTTTTGTTGATCGGGTAATGGAAGGGTAACCAGAATCGTCGTACCCTCGCCATCGTGTGAATTGATAGTGAGTGTGCCACCAAGTGTCGTTGCTCGTTCGAGCATGCCAGCCACGCCTGTGCCAGCGTAGGGCCTGCTCGTATCAAAGCCTCGTCCGTCATCCTGTATCTTGAGTATAATATCATGTTGTGTATTGCTGTATAAACTGAGCGAGACCTGTTGTGCTAGCGCGTGGCGTGCGATATTGGTGAGACTTTCTTGAGCGATACGATATAATGCAGTCTCATAGTCGGGAGGAATGTGTGAGAGAAGCTCTTCAATACTGTGCGTCTCCAACGTGATCGGTAGATGCAGGCGTTGCCCACCATCTTCAATGAGCCAGCGAAAGGCGGCCAGCAATCCCAGATTTTCTAGTACGCTGGGGCGTAGCTGTTGTGCCAGAACATGGATGCTCTCTAACGTAGACTGTGTAAGCCTGGTCATCTGTGCCAGTTCGCTCTCTAGCTGTCGATGGAGTGCCATATTCTGTTCCGTGGGTGTTAGTTGCTGGAAACGTTGATGGAGTACCTCAGTATGGATGAGAAGTGCCGTCAGATTCTGACCGGCCTCATCATGTAACTCTATCCCAATACGCCGTCGTTCGTTTTCTTGTGCCTGAAGGATTAACATTGTTTGTTCTCGTCGTGTTGTCTCTAAGCGATCTACCATCTTGTTAAACGCCTGCGCTAATTCACTCACCTCCCAACTGGCCTCCGAGACCTCAGCGCGTGCCTGATGATTGCCGGTACTAATCGCCCGAATAGTCGTCAGAAGTTGAAAAAGCGGACGGAAACTTGCCTGTAGTAGCAAAATAGTTGCGAACAAAATAAAGAGAGCGGCGGCAATAATAAAGATGGTATCGATCAGATAGTGTTGTGACTCAATATGATGGCTAGTAACCCATAGTCCGGTAATCGCCTCAATCACCAGCATGATACTGTTGACCAGGATGACCTTCTCAAATAGTGAAAGGTGCCAGCTTAGAAGCCATTTTCTGATATGCACGATAACACTATTGACCGACAAAATTTCCACCTTTTCTCTGTACATCTGTTCAATGTTGCTACGACGTTGTGCTTTCTGTGTTTCTGCATTAACTATAGAAAAAAAACCTTTGCGGGTCAAGCGGTAGTTGTCTCCGTATCAGATCTGCTTTCTTTGTTCTTGACTTTTCAAACCACATTGACCAGTAACGTATGTTCCTGTGACACAAAGCCACTCGCGTTGGTCCGTATCGTAATCGCCCATGGACCAGCCATTGAGAAATGCATATCAACCTTATATTGCCCATGCCCTAACGCTATGACAGATCCACCAGGGATCACCATATCCATATTCGTCATATGTGCCTGAGGGGTTACCTCCACCTTATCGATAGGGCGGCCCTCTGAATCAGTGATATTGAGTAGGAGATCAGATTGGTGTACTGGTAAAGACTGATTTTCTAAGTGTACCTGAATATAAATGAGTGAATGTGGTTGATACGTTATCGCCAGCATGATCACACTGATGCTTACTATAAATAACAGGCACCAGAAGAAAGGCCGAACTCGCATATGCATCAATCCTTTGTCTCTAATTGCTGAGTAATACTGTGCTTACGCAACGTTGCTATCTTTGCTCGCATTATCCTTCTAAAGAGAAAGAATACAATAGTTTAATCTCTACGTCTATCAGGTGGAGTACCTATTTTGTTGCCGAAGAAGAATCAGGCTTGCTTCGCTCTATGTACAGCAAAATTACTATTAGCTTGTCTCCCATTATTTCTTTATTGATGCATAATGTGTGTCTTGCATAGAACACAACCATAAGTAATATGTTGTAACCTCTATTGTCTATCGCTCGTATGTGCAATAGGATGTTTATTGTGAGTGTGGAGACAGGGATGTCTGGTGTGTTGTTGTGTTTTTAACGGAGGAGTCTCCCCTATGACTTATCATCCTGATCGTTCACAACAGGCCGCTCAGCAGGCTGGAGATCGCCAGTCACGCTCATACGAATATGAGCCACAGCCGTTATCGTTGCATGATGACGAGACTTTGCCAGAGCACTATCCGGCGTTCCACAACGAGCAGACATTTCCTGCTGCCAGACCTCAGGGCAGGCCATTATCACCTACTAATCCTGTGTTGACGAGTAACTCACAAGCACAGGTAACCTCGGGCCATAATGGAGATAATAGTAGTATGGGCTATCCTGCCAGTGTGTATCCGCCTGTTTATCGTCAGCGCCCCTTCTTGCCATGGTTATTGATCGCCGTAGGCGCATTAAGTGGCATTTTACTCCTGGCTGGCCTCGGTTTTGCCGCGCTTAATGCTGAAGGGATCCATTTATTGCCCGCACTAGACAGACAGCATATCGCTGCCTCCTCTTCGCAGAATGCCGGAACGTCAGCAACAGCACTTACCGATGTTGTAAGTGGTTATTACAATGCAATTGAACAGCAAAACTACGCACAGGCATACAAATACTTACACGTGAATACGCTTGCTTCACACTGGAGCTATGACCAACCTGCGAGTCAGGACCTCTTTGCGCAGCAAGCTGGCTATGTAGATAATGACGCAGGAGTAGTGACCAGCTATTCTGTCTATCATATATACACAGTCGATAGTAATTATGCTCGTGCCGTACTGGGAGTCAACCGTGGTAACTACTATTATCACGTCTCTTTAGATCTACGTATGATCGATGGAGCATGGCGTGTTGTCCAGTTTAACCGTATCTAGTTTGTGCGGTTTGTACAAGGAAACTGAGGCAGTAAAAGCCATACAAGCTGAAAATACTCGTGCATTTAGCTGGTAGATGGAGTGCCATTTCATACACTATTCCTATATAAGCTATTCCAGGTGCGCTTTCACGAAGGCATGGAATAGCTTTATTGATATGTAGGAAAAACTATGCTGGAATGTAAGGACTATAAAATGAAAATTGGATAAGAGTAGTAGATATTGATAAGAATAGTATTGATGCATATTGAACGATATAGGTTAAAGAGCGTGCTACAGAATTATTGACCAGCATATCTGCGGGAAATAAAATAATATATTATATATATAATAATAAGTGGTATTTGCACTACAAGCCGCTTATATGGAATAAATACAATGAACATAATTGGACTTTAATAGTTTTACATGATATATTTACTGTAGAGAAAGTAGTTTCGCAGTATGTTACTTTTTCGTTTGGCAAGACGTGTACTAATTGAGTCTCAGGCATACGAGTCGTGTGTCATGTGCAGCTTAATAGTAAAAAGCACGCCAATGTTGAAGATGTAAGTCGAGGGTGAAGGATGAAAATAGCACAGATTGCTCCTCCGTGGATTGCAATTCCGCCAAAAAATTACGGTGGCACTGAGAATGTCATCTATAATCTTGTAGAAGAGCAGGTGGCTCAAGGCCATGATGTCACGCTGTTCGCCCCCGGCGATGCCAGAACCTCTGCCCGCCTGGTTTCATTCTTTCCCCATGCGCTTATTGACTCCGGTGTGCCATGGCAGGCGCATCTCAAAGCGTTCTATCATTTTTATAAAACCATTGAATATATTCAATGCCATCATTTTGACATTGTTCATCTGCATCTCTCATCAAGTGCGGACATGTACCTTTTCCCTTTATCAGTTCAGCTTAAGACGCCTTGTGTGATGACGATTCATAGCCATTTTCCCTTTGATCGAGTGCAATCGTGGATTGGTGATGCAGACACCTATTATATGGAGTGGATGAAGTCGATGCCAATGATTGCAATCAGTAAACAGTCGTGTGCTCATTTGCCAACGCAGTTGCTTGTGAAGGATGTGGTATATCATGGCCTGCCGATGAAAGATTTCATGCCAACAGTAGTGCGACCTGACAACTATCTGGCCTGGCTGGGGCGTTTTGTTCCTGAGAAGGGAGCGCATCTGGCTATTCAAGTTGCGCGCGCGACAAAGACGCCGTTAGTGATGGCTGGAACGATTGATCGCCATGTAGTGGAGTCTGTCAATTACTTTGAAGATCAGATCAAGCCCCAGATCGATGGCGAGTTGATTAAATATATTGGTCCTGTAGATTTGCATGCCAAGGTCGATCTTTTGAGTAGAGCGCGTGGTTTTCTTAATCCTATCGATTGGGAGGAGCCATTCGGTATGGTTATGATCGAGGCTATGGCTGTGGGCTGTCCAGTCATCTCGTTTAATCGCGGAGCCGCCTCCGAAGTTATTGATGATCAGCGGAGTGGTTTCCTGATTAACACAATTCATGAGATGGTCAAGTGCGTTGATCAGCTAGAGAGCCTGGATCGTCAAAGTGTACGTTCTTACGTCGAGCAGAAATTTTCCGTGCGTGTAATGGCTGAAAAGTATCTGCGTGTGTACCGACGTGTGCGTAATTCCGCACTTACAGGGCCCGCATTAGCAGCTATAACGCTCTCTGATCCATTGAGTGCCCCTGCTTTTCCATTTGCCTTTGCATCGTCATCATACAAAAGTGATAATGATCGTTCTAATGCATTTCAAGGTTCATTAGCCTCTTCGCTCACTCTAGAGCCGGACCCTGAAATACTACTGTAGCTTTGCTTACGTAAGCCTTTTGAACAGTATCTACACTTTTTGCCTTTAGAAAAGGTGCATCTGTTCTGGGCCATTCGTATGCTCTTCTGGTTGCCAGGAGAGGGGAGGTAACGTGGGAGCGGAAGATTGTTCACGCAAGTAATCATAAAGTGTATGGCAGATGTGTGGTGAGTGCTCCTCAAATGGACAGTGACAGAAGACAAACAATGTATAACCCTCCTGATACCACTTTGCTAATTGCGTTGCCCATTGTTTGAGTAATGGTTCATTGACTTCCATCCTTGGATGACCAATATAGCGCAGAAAGATGAGGTCGCTAGTGACATGCAGTTGTAGTGGTAGTAGTGGCTTGCGCTCACGTGTCTGAAGTATCTGTTGTTCCTGTGGTGTGCCAATCCTGATCGGACGAGTATCCATTAAAACACGTCCAACATTGTAATGTGTAAGTAGCGTATTCAACCTGGCGGAATATGGCTCTTTAAAGAAATCCAGATGGCGAACCTCAACGGCGAGACGCAGATCTGATGGCCATTGCTCTAGAAATGTGTGCAGTTGCTCACTTTGTGCGGGGCTAAACGCCGGTGGAAGTTGAAGGAAGATGGGTCCCAGGCGTTCGCCAAAGCCACGCATACGCTCAATAAACAGCTCTGTCTCACTGATCTGTTTGGTAATATCAAGTGTATGACTGATAGTGCGTGAGACTTTGGGACAGAACCGAAAGTTTGCTGGTGTTTGTTGAACCCAGTGTTGGATCGTCTCTGCCGAAGGCAGTGCATAAAAGATAGTATTTCCTTCAACCGTCGTTAATCGTCGGCTATAGAACTTCAGAAAATCGCTTTGAGGCGTACGGGGAGCAAAGAAGCTGCCCACCCAGTCTTTATATCCCCACATTGGAGCCCCAATATAAAATTGACCGCCCACGACGTATATCCTCCTGCCTGATCTTGCTGTAAAAAAGAGAGATTATCATCATAGCATCAGTGGTGAGATATGTGCAAATATGTACGCTTTTACCTGAATCCAGGGGATAATAATGAAAACGATGTGGATTGAAGAGTTGTGATGTGGATTGAAGAGTTGTGATGTGGATTGAAGAGTTGTAAAGAAGAGTTTTGGATGTTGCTAGCGCCATAGATATGGCTGGGCCAGCAAGTTCACACTTGCTGGCCTATCTTTTCTTTCTCCCTAAAATCTTCGCAGGCCAGGGCGAGCAGATTTACGTTCCATCTGCTGTTTCACCAGGTTAGTATAGTAACCGTTGATAAGCAGGAGTTCCTGATGGCTGCCACTTTCAACGATGCGACCCTGATCCATAACCAGGATGAGGTCCGCATGGCGGATTGTGCTGAGACGATGGGCAATGATAATCTGCGTACAGGGCAGCTGTTCCAGGTTCTGTGCAACACGTTGCTCAGTAACAACATCGAGATTGCTGGTCGCTTCATCCAATAATAGGATAGATGGGTGGTGCGCTATTGCACGTGCCAGCGAGAGGCGTTGACGCTGTCCACCTGAGAGGGCACCTCCACCTTCGGCAACTAACGTCTCATAAGCCAACGGCATCTTCAGAATATCATCATGAATATCTGCCATCTGTGCAGCTTGAACTGCATCCTCCTTTGGCATCTCTGGATTGTTTAAGATGATATTATGCATTATTGAACCGCTAAAGATCGCCGACTCCTGCAATACTACACCGAACTGACGGCGTACCTCTTGATAATGCAAACTGCTCAATGGGATGCCGTCGTAGTAGATAGCCCCCTCAGTAGGGATATAGAGGCCAAGCAGCAAGCGACCCAATGTACTCTTGCCTGAGCCAGTGCGTCCGACGATGGCAACCTTTTGACCTGTATGGATCTTCAGCGTGATTGACTGCAAGATATTGGGTGTCTCTGCTGAATAGCGAAAACTAACGTTCTCTAATAAGATGGTGCCACTCAACTTTGGCGGTATCTGTACCTCCTCCTCGTTCTGTTCCGCTGGTGCAGTCATAATGTCAGAGAGTCTGTCAAGGTGGGCCTGCACTATCTGCAACTGCTGCCCGCTGGAGACCAGGCTAGAGAGTGGACTCAGGAAGGCACTGGAGAGGGAGGTCAAGGCAAGCATGGTACCGATAGAGATGGTGCCACTCAGTACCTCAGAAGCACCGACCCAGAGGAGAGTGAATGGAGCAGCAAGCTTGAGTATCAGCATCAATGTGCTCATGATATTGCTTACATAACTACGACGGACAGAGATGTTGAGTTGGTCGAAAAAGAGATTAGCCCAACGTTCGTGTGCACTATGCTCCGCACCGGCTGCCTTGAGTGTTGCAATACCTGTCATTGCCTCGGCCATATAGCCCTGCGATTTGCCCTGGGCAGCAAGCTCCTGCGCTGCGAGATCAGCGATAGTGCGATAGACGCAGAGCAGAAGTATGACCTGCAGTAATCCTAGCACGAGGGTTATAATGGCAAAAGGGAGTGATTGTACGAGCAGAATGCACAGGTAGACAACGACCGTACTGCTATCTAAAAGAGTAGAGACGACCTGACTACTTAATGTATCGCGGATAACGGTATTGCTACCCATACGCGTGAGCAGATCTCCGCTGGAGCGTTGCTGAAAAAAGCTATAGGGGAGTGTCAGCAGATGCTGAAAGAAGCCCAGCATCATGTGTGTATCTATGCGTGCACGTACGTAAATTAAGAGCCATTCGCGTAACAGCGAAATAAAGCCTTGTGAGATGACTAGCATAATCATGCCAGCCCCGAGCAATGTCATGGCGCTATTGAGCCTGAGTGGCACGATCTGGTCGATAACCATTTTTGTCAGGAATGCGGGTATTAAGCCAAAGGCTTGAAAGATGAGCGAGGCGATAACAACCTGGATGATTGCTCCGGGTGCCTGACGCATTGCTTGTTTGGCATAGGTTCCTAATGTAAGCGACGATTGTGTGTGACGACGTTGGAAGTCCAAACCTGGCTCGAACATCATTACTATACCTGTAAAGCCCCTGTTGAACTCCTCTTCTGTTAGCTGCCGTCTACCGATTGCTGGATCAACGACGGTAACTTTGCTCTGTGTCCAGCGCTCGACGACCAGAAAGTGGTTAAATTGCCAATGGATAATAGCAGGGAATGTCACATGTTTAAAGTCATTTTTTTGTAGTGAGATTGCACGTGCGATCATCCCTGTGCGTCGTGCTGCTTTAACGAGATTGCTCGCGGAGAGTCCATCGCGGCTGACTCCATACGTAGTACGCAGCTCTGAGATCGATGTTTTACGTCCATGGTAACTAAAGATCATCGCAAGACATGCTAATCCGCATTCAACCTCATTCATCTGTAATATGACGGGAACCTGCCTCTTCAATAACGATCGAAGAACCTTCAGCTTTGACAATTGTGACTCTGTGGTATTCTGTGTCCCTTGTGCGCGTTGCGTAGCACTCTTTTTTTGATTGTTACGTGTGTTCTGAGATGGTATTGGCGATGCACTCGGCATGCGTTGTGTGATCTGCTCATGTGTTGATTGCCCAAATGTATGCATAACTAACCCTTCTATCTAACTACCACCACCAATGAGCATGGTAAGTATCTTCTGCGAACCGGTCTCAATCTGTGCTGTAACCATGCTTCCTGTGTACGTCTTCAGATCTATAGTAGGTACCATTGTAAGTACAACACATGATGGCTGTGTAACCACCATATTTCCCTGACCATAGCGCTGATTCAGTACCTGAGGACTCATGACCTGCTCTGAGATTTGTTGCACTGTACTGGAGATTGCAAGTTGTCCTCCGCCTATCGTGAGCGTGATATGTTGTCCTTTATGTATATTTGCTGCTTGTTCGGCTGGCAAGAAGATGACCGCTTCAGCTGTTGGGTTCATATGTATGTTCGTGCCATGAGATGGCGATAACACCTGCTGGCTTACAATGATTCCAACCCCGCTTGTATATGTAGGTAGTTGTGTGTTCCAGGCTACATATCCTGTCATGAGGAGCGCCGCTATTACTATCCATAGGCAGATGAGCACCGGGAAAGGCAAAAAACGTGATAGATTCTGTCGTTCCCGTTGCCGTAATGAGTGTTGTAACGCTTCCTTACGGAAAATTCTATTTGGTGACATATACATATGTTGAAACTTCCAAACTCGATATATATGCTTATCTATCCTTCTTTTTTCAGTATAAATTTGTATCCAAATGAGTTTTTGCAATTTGAGCACAAAAAACTAAAGTGCAAAAGATAGGGCATGACCTTTGTATGTTGATAGGGAGTGGATGGGGAATGGACAGGGAATGCTCTGTTAGGTTCCGCTGCATGTTTTATGCTATGTGACTCATAAAGCCTCTATTGAAGTGCAACGATGTTACTATTTCTCTGCCAGGGTGTTGTTTTTCTAGCCTGGCCAGATAGGTCAATTTCACTAAATTTTTGTCAATTTCAGTAAACTTTTGTTAATTTTTACGAATTTGTTTGAATTTCTCAAAATTGGGTAATAATAAGTATCTTTGATATGTTTTGAAACACCATGATCCCTTTTTCATGAAGATCTTTTCCATTATGCTCTTTGTTGTTTATGACTAAGAATGAAAATGGCTGGCAAGTGCCTCTGCACAAGTAAAATAATAGAGTGAATGCTTTTTAAGTTTTAGGTATTTTGATATGATTTTTGATTTGACAGGCTAAATATAATGCATTTAGGTGTCGAGCCAAGAGGCAAAACGAATGTCTTGCGGATAGGGCGTCTGGTCATTGATAGTCAAAGGATCACATGATCTAAAGATATATCACCGGAAGTTGTTTCAACTGTTTGAAATAATGCATCGACACAATGTATGAATAATTTTGATGCTTAGCATCACTTGAAGATGAAAGGACACTCTAATGAATATTGCACGAGCATGGAAAGATGAGCAGTACCGTAACAGCCTGAGCCAGGAGGAGCTCGCTCAGTTGCCAGCAAGTCCAGTTGAGCTGAGTGATACAGACCTGGAGATGGTTCAGGGCGCTTGTGGTGGCGAAGGTCTCTGTGGCGGCGAATTTGGAGGCTACGGCAGCTACGGTTATGATGGTGGTTGCGGTGGCTACGGCTATAATGGTGGTGGTTGCGGTGAGTACGGCGGTTGGTTCCACCATCATGGGGGCTTCGGCCTTGGCATCGGCCTTGGCTTCGAGGGCGGCTGCGATCCATGCTGTTTCTAGTAATCCTGGCGTCTTCGCTTTGATTGCTGAAAGACAAGCTCTGGCTTAGTCTTTAAAAGGAGAGATAGGGTTCAAATGCGAACTCTATCTCTCCTCTTTTTATAATGGCTTTGATCATGCCGCTCCCCCTAGCTTGATCGTTTGATTGATGCATTTGGACGTGACAGCGCAAACACTACTGATACTGAGAATCAAAACATCGCCGCTTCCAGCCTGGTCGATGCTTTCTTGCGTAGACCAGATACGCCTGGAGTGGCCTTTTTGCAACCCTTACGTCCTCTGCTCTGTGTGACTATAGAGCAACTCTTAGTAGATGTGCAGGCCCTGGCAAAGCAATATAAGAGCTTACCTTTTATCTTTGCCAGGACTGGCTGGAGATTCGTGCGTTATTCACGCCTGATGAAGATCCTGGTGCCTTGCTTGCGATTCAAGCGCTGCAAGGTGATACGCATCGTGGTGGTAGGAGTGTGTCCGTACTGGTCTGGCATTCAGGTTTTCGACTGCTCTATAAGCCACGCTCATTGGCTGTTGACCAGCAATTTCAAACACTGTTGCAATGGGTAAACCAGTACAATGAGTATTTTGATTTCAAAACGTATCGTGTGCTGGATAAAGAGCACTATGGTTGGAATGAGTCTATCTCAAACAGCCACTGTGAGACGTTAGCTGCTGTCGAGCGTTTTTACCTGCGTCAGGGTGGTTATCTCGCGTTGCTCTACGCATTGGATGCGACGGGGGGCATTGATATTAGCGGATTGGGTGCACAGCCGGGTCAATTGTCGTCTGTTGCGCTTCCAACATGGGGTGCTGTAGGAACTGACCAGATGCAGATGCGCCGCGAGCGTGTCGTGTTAAATCTAGGTCATAATCGGGCGACATTACAAGGTAAGCATGTCGATACGTTAACCTATCGGGATGTTATTGTGCAAGGGTTTGAGCTTGTTTACTCATTACTACTCCAACATCGCGTCGCATTTCTTCAGGAGGCTCTCACGCTTTTTGGTCAGGACGAGGTACGTTGTTTGTTACGTCCGACACGGACCTATGAGCTCTTACTGAATAATAGCTATCATCCAGATAACTTACGTAATGCTCTGGAGCGCGACCGCTTCTTTGATAACCTGTGGTCTGAAGTAGTAGCACGCCCTTATCTTAGCCGCTGTATCGCGGCAGAGTGCGCGGATATGCGAGGTTGTGACATTCCTTTGTTTACCGCGTATGTTCATTCAAGGGATCTCGTGACCAGTCGTGGTGAACGCATAAAAGACTTCTTTAAGAAATCAAGTCTGGTGCTAGAAGGGGCTGAGTCAGGCGTCTATCATGCGTATGTCCAGCAACGTGCGCAGTGTTTATTGCAGAGTATACATGAACAGGGATGGATTACAGCGGCCCCTCAGGGCGTCGAAACGCCTGGTTTACTGTTTGGTCTCGCGGGTATCGGCTACGAGTTGTTACGCCTTGCCATGCCTGAAAATATCCCTTCAGTTCTCTCGTTCGCTGCACCCGGTCAGAGATTGTTTTAAACTATTCAGTATCCTAAAAAATTGCTCAGTGTTCACTATTAGTACAGCGCTGCAGCGTTTCCAGAGGTATACCTAGCACTTGTCCACCGGTAATTCCTCTCGACGTATCGTTTACTGGACGACCCAGGAATGGTACATCGGGATGAGTGCCGGGGACAAAATCGAGCACGGAACGGAAGCCTGCCTTATGAATACCCGACTCTGATGCATGATTATTAGGCGCATAGAGAATCCAGAAGCGATCGATCTGTGATAGTTCTTGTCTCACAATGCTTTGTAGCAGGTGGGGGTAGACGCCATGCCCACGCCATGCAGGTAGCGTTGCAAAATCCCAGAGATAGCAGTCACGTTCCGGTAACGCAAAGCGTAGACCGACTTCAATAACTACACCCTCCGTGTCGGCTACCCAGCCATAACCTGTAGGCTCATCTCCAATATATGCAATATAAGGCCGATTATTAGTCTCTATGCGGCGTTCAACCTCACCCACTGGAATACCGACCAGTTGTGAGAGGAGTATTTTATCGTATGTGACACGTGCAGAAAAAACCGATAAATGTGCAATCTCCGGTAATAGATCGCCTTGCCACCAGGTAGCTAATCCCATGATAAATCTTTTAAAGCCGTCATGTAAGAGTATGACAGCATATCTTCCTCCTTTGCAGTATCGATGAAGACTGCCTCGATCGGGAGATCGTGCTGCAATCTATACCCAATTATATCACTACAGATCACTGCTATTGAACAAGGTCGTACGTAATGTGATGTATTTGTGTAGCGTGTTTAAAAAAGAGATAGAAGAACGAGTAATATCATACTCTTTATGGTAATATATTCTATTATTGGCGTTTTACTGAGATGTATGAAGAAGGATAAGTGTGCTTCAATGTTAAAGCGTACAAAGCCGTATGTGTATGCTTGCTCCTTTTGTTTGAAAAATCATCAACAGATTACGCGTTTGATTGCTGGTCCTAATCGTATCTACATTTGTAATGAATGTGTGATGCATTTTGTTGATAGTGAGGTGCTACCAGAGCATAATCAGCAATTAGTGTGTTCGTTCTGTGGCAAGCAACAGCAACAGATAGCGAATATCTGGTCAGGGGAACACGGTGTGAATATTTGTAGCGAGTGTCTTGAGCTCTGTGTAGATATTATCGCCGCGTCCTCCAGCCATAATGCGTAAACTAATAGATGATGATGCCAGTGAAGAGCGAGACGAAATTGTAGACCCATTCCGCATCAGCTTTCGACATGTTTACGCAGCCATGTGAGCCCAGATCGGCTGCTGTATCGCCTGCAGTGTCCTGGTGCGGAAACTGTGTGTTGGGTCCATATTCGACGCGCCACCAACTGTCATGAACAAAGTAGCCGTCGCTATGGTACTGCATGGCATAGTTGTATGGGGTAATATCGGCCGCGTTGGTCTGCATGGTCCGGATATTCGTGAGATAAATGTTCAAGCTTTCGATGATCTGCTGGTAGTTGGCAACGGTTGTTGCGCTAGTGAGATCCTCTTCAACCCAGGAGCCAATCCCCGTATTAGTATCGTATTCAAAGCCCATATGATAGGTGACATTGTTGTAGTTATCGTGGTAGAGATGCTGTTGCTCCCAACTGCTGCAAGTTTTGTTGTAGTTGTTGCGCCTCATTTATTAATTCGGTTAATAAGATCTTGATGGAGCTTTTTGTGGCCCGCTATAATCAAGGAAAACTTGTCGGATAGACTGGTGATTGGGCGCAATGGAGCTCCATGTTGATCGGTGACGATGCCACCAGCTTCTAACACGATACTCGCTGAGGCCAGGAAGGATTCACCAGTTATGTCATCCGCAATGTCGATGTAGGCATCATAGGTGCCACTGGCGACATAGACGCTGTCGATGGCGGAGCTCCCGCAGCGGCGGACGAAACCCAGGCGTGGTGAATCGGTGAGCAGGTTGCGCAGCGACTCTTTCTGACGACCATCCAGATTGAGCCCGGCGACACAATCACGTATATTGGAGACATTGCTGATCTGACAACGTCGCCCATTGCGGAATGCACCACCACCTTTTTGAGCCTCGTAGACAGTGCCGCTAAAGAGCTCGCCAACCAGGGCCCAATGTACATTTTCAGGGGTGACTGGAGCATCAATTGGCAAGACCGCCAGTGCTACCGCTGCCGTCATGATTCCCCGTTCAACATTGGTAGAACCGTCGATAGGGTCAATAACGATACGATAAGGAGGATTCTCGCTGGTTGAGAAGGTGGGACGCTCTTCCGTAATGATCTCAAATCCTATTCCGCTCTCTGTCAGGCCATTGATGATGAGATCCTCTGCATCCCGGTCGAACTGCATCGTTGTATGTATATCTGACTTTGAATAGATCTGTTTACGGTCGTAGCGTTCGGCTTGCGTATATGCGCGTACTTGCCGAAAGAGTTGTTCTAATAATTCTAACATAGTTGAAAACTTGCCTATCTCCTGCGGATATTAGATCCTCAGATCTAGATTATGCCCAAAGCTCATTGTACCCAAAACCGTGTGAAACATGCAAATACTCACCTTCCCAGTTCTACTCAGGGTATGACTTGTGTATAGTGTGTGGCACTGTTAGCTAGACCTCTGTATCTATTCTATATTTGTTACGTACTGTATAACAAAAGGATACAAACGTGTACCTTTGAGGAGGCGTTTGCTGGTGACTGCTATAGCCATTTCGTTCTGGTCGATGGCGAGCCAGCGGCGTTTTAGTCGTTCTGCGACAACTGGTGTAACACCGCTACCGCAAAAGCAGTCCAGGACAAGGTCACCCTCTTCGGAGGAGGCGAGCAGGATGCGTTCGAGAAGTGCTTCGGGCTTCTGTGTTGCGTAGCCTGTCCGTTCAGGATTGCGTTGATGGAGATGGCTGATATCGCTCCAGACATCGGCTAGTGACATGGTGGAGTCTTCCGTATACGTGTAGATGTGACCATTAGAGCGTATCGTCCAGGATGTCTGGCCGTTATCATCGACGTCGCGGCGCATATGGTTGCGCCTGTCTGCACCTCGGCGTATACTGACGCGTTCGCTATGAAAGTTGTATTGGGCTGACTTGGTGTAGAGCAGGATGGTGTCGTGTTTGCGGGCAAAAGTTTTCCTGGCACGACCGCCGGACTGATAATGCCAGATAATTTCGTTTTTAAAACCAGCTCCACGTATGGCAGTTGGTCCTGAGAAGATCTCATCGAGGAGTAACTTCGCATAGTGCGCGGCACGCCAATCGAGATGTACATAGAGACTGCCATTTGTATCGAGCAGATAATAGAGATAGTAGAAGGTTTCATAGAGCCATTGTAGATACGTATCCAGACTATTGTTCCAGATATCGTGATAGGAGATGCGCGTTGCGGCTGAGAGCTGTGACCCGTTGTTAAAGGTGCGTCCTGTCATAAAGGGAGGATCGATGTAGATTACGTTGACCTGTCCTGCGAACTCTGGGAGGAGTGTGCGTAAGGCCTGTATACGGTCGGCCTGAATCAGGCGATTCTGCCATTGGCTGCCGGTATCTTTTTGCTTTGAAGATACTACGAGTGCGTCTATCGCAAGTGGTTGTGACTGAGGAGGAGAGAGCGGATAGTTTTGTTGATCAACGAGTCTATGCTGGAGGCCGCTATCGTCACTATTGGGCACTGCTTTCCCTTGCCAGGTCAGTTCTGCCATTACCTATTTCCTGTTCCGTATGACGTTTTCAGCCAATGTAGCATATCTATAATAAATTATCCACCCCTTTGCTTGCTCGGGAATGCTACGTAGCGTTGTTTTGCCTTCTATACTAATTGGTGATCGTTCTGTACAATTAACCCTGGACAGCATACAATAGACTGGGGATCGAGGTCTTTCGATGACTCTGCCCTATTACTGTTGGTGAAGCCTCGCTATATAGGCAGTGATATGGGTCATTAAGTATAGGTCGTTCGTTACCCATTACTATGCATACGAGGTAGATAACATATCATGTCAAATATCGTCTGGGTCTTATTCAGTATTGTTGCATACATTGGTGGTCTTTACCTTATGCTGCGCACCACGCCGATGTTGCTGGCTCGTTCCTACGATGAGGGTTTGTTTATGGCGATCGCTGCTGGCGATATCCTGGGTGCTATTCTTGCCTTTGGTGGTATCGTTGTGATCTTCGAGGCCTTCAATGGGAGCACTTTGGTGAAGGTGATTAGCGTTATTCTACTGCTTGGCGTGCTCTTGATTACTGGTCGGTTGGCGCTTTTTAGCCTGCGGCCACGGTATGTTGCAGGTACCAATAAGGTTTCACGTATCATAACCGGCATCTACTGTATCTGCCTGGTAATCTCTTCAGTTTATTATATGGTGCAGATGATCAAAGCCTAGTCTAGCTGTAGCTATAGCATAAATTTTGTTGAGCAAGAGGAGAGAGGCTACGCAGCGTCTATCTTGAAATAGATGTTGTGCAACCTCTCTCCTCTTGTCCGTTGATGGATCTTAATGGTCAATCCTGTGAACTAATCTCGTGAATAAGGAAGCGTTCAAACCATTGGACTGTACGACGTAGACGGTCAACGCGCTGTTGCGGTTCGTTGATACCAGGCCAATCCATCAGGTGACTGGCTCCCAGATAGTTTACCAGTTCGACAGGCTTTTTTCGTTTGCGTAAAGCAATGAAGAACTGATAGGACTCGCTGAAGGGACAGCGCAGATCTTTTTCGCCGTGCAGCAAGAGCAGTGGTGTCTGGACCTTATCAACAAAGTTGAGTGCAGAACGCTGCTGCGGGTTGGTGGTCTCATCCATAGAGAGTGCAAACCAGACTGTCTGATCAGTGAGCAACGTGGCGCTCTCGATCGAACTAATACCGTTGCGACTGACGGCAGCCTTAAAGCGTGGATCCTGGCTGATGGCCCAGTTTGTCATATAGCCACCATAGCTCATCCCACCGATACCGAGGCGTTGCGGATCAATTGGCTCATTTGCGATAACGTAATCGATGCCGGTCAGTAGATCTTTGAGGTCAGCTCCCCCCCAATCGTTCAGGACGCTACGGCTAAAATCTTCGCCGTAGCCTGCGCTGCCACGTGGGTTGGGGGCCAGTACTGCTATCCCTCGTCCTGTCAATACCTGGAATTCGTGTACGTAGCTATCGCCCCAGGCCAGTGAGGGGCCACCATGGATTGCGAGGACTAATGGTGCTTTCTGGCCGGTAGTCAGAATGGGTAGATAGAGGACGCCTTCAATCTGCTTGCCATCGAAGCTCTGCCAGTTGATCCTGCGCGGGCGTGTGAGGCGATGGCTTTGCAGGATAGGATCGTTGATCCTGGTGAGCTTGCGTGGCTGCAGACTTTGACTGTCCATACACCAGATATCGCCAGGTGTAAACCAATCGGCGCGTACCATAGCGATCATTTTTCCGTTCTGGCTCAACTGTGGACTGATGTAGCGACCATTGCCCGTGGTGAGACGTTGCAGGTTTTGTTGTGTGAGATCGAGACGGTACAGGTGGAGTTGACCACGCTGTTGGAATGGGAGTAGAAGAGCCTGGCTGTGTGGATACCATAGCGGGCGTGCAAGATATTCATCACGTAGTTCATCGATGATCCAGGCCTGACTGGTGTAGGCCTCTGCGCCAGGTACAGCCAGGTGGGGAGTGCTCTCTCCTTGTGCATTGACGATCCAGGGCGTGATGTGACTTGCCTCGGTCTGATCGGGTGAATAGAGATATGCAATGTGTTGACCATCTGGTGACCAGGCAGGCATCTGAGCCAGCCCTTCTTCCGGCGTGAGACGTCGGAGCTTGCCGGTAGCCAGAGTCAATACCCAGAGGGCCATGCTGACACTGAGATCTGGATCAGCGCGACGGTTTGCACTGAAAACAACCTCCTGCCCATCCGGTGACCAGCAGGATTGTACGAGATCGACCGGTTCAGAGGTCAATCGTAGTGTCTCTCCTGTCAACGGTACGAGCCAGAGTTGCTGATGACGTCCATTACGCTCACCGCTACCATCATGGCGTGCATCCAGGCGTGTATAGATAGTTGTGGATGCTGCGGTACCGGGCTGGTCGGGTTGATCATCCTGAGGCTTCCAGGCGCTGTGGGCCAGGAGCATCTGTCCCGCCGGATGCCAGCTATACTCGCTGACCCCGTGCGTCAGGTTGCTGATCCGGCGTGCTTCGCCACCGAGCAGGGAGAGCAGATAGATCTGTGGTTCGCCTGTGCGGTCACTAAGAAAGGCGAGCGTCTGTCCATCAGGCGACCAACGTGGTTGTGTGTCACGTTGCATACCTGAGCTTAATTGGCGAGGCATGATAGTCTTGCCTTCACAGATATCTACCAACCAGATTGCGCTGGTGGTAGTATTGCTTTCGGCTGAGCTTGTCAGGAGCGTGTAGGTGATGTAGCGACCATCCGGTGATATCTGTGGATCGCTGACAATTTTGAGGGTGAGGAGATTATCGATGTCCATGGGAGGAAGGACTGGTTGTAATGATGGCGATGCTGCCTCTGGTGGAGGTTGGATGGTAATTGTCGGTTGATTTTGCGGATTGGTGTCGGGTGGGGTTATGTTTGCTATTGGTGTGCCTGGTGCATGGTTGTCCAGATCTGGTTGCACTGTTGATCCCGTATTCGTCTGTACGGGAGCGCGTTGGGTCGTTGGTTCTTCATTCTCTAAGGTACTCATACAACATCCCTTCGATTTGCTCTGTTGGCGATAATATACTCAGGTTAGCATTTAGCTGGTCCGTATGTACTTTCGTGTATTAGCGTGCGTATAACGCTGTGTGGACGTGTGTGGACATGTGTGCTCTCTTCTGTTGTGATCCGAATGGCTTATAACACTGTATACGCTCTATAGCTGATAGAGGTTATTTCTCAGCGCTGCGCCACCGGGTAGTTGTCGCCTACTATGACTGTCGCGTCTTGTTTTATCTACGAGCATCAGAAAGTAAATATGATATCATATGAATATCTGCATCTATCATATATAGGAATGCTTGTGTCTCGTTTTTGACGGGGAGGAATCGATGATTGTACGCGATATCATGACAACCAGGTTAATTGCTGTAGAGCCTGATGATACTCTGGCTCATGCCATAACTTTGCTGCGTCAGTATCATTTCCACCACCTGCCGGTGACATGCAAGCTGCATCGGAAAACACCTGAAGGGGTACTGACAACCCTGTTGCTCTGCGAAGGGATGGTATCGACTCAGGATATCGATATTGCTGCGGCCGGGGCTCCTGGTCGGCAGAATGAGCAAGCGTTCTGGCAAGAGCGGCGAATCGTTGAAGTGATGCACCATGCCTCTCTGCGTGTGACGCCGACTACGAGTGTCTCTGCTGCGGCACAGATTCTGGTGGAGCGTGGACTGAATTGTCTACCGGTTGTAGAGTATGAATTGATTGAAGGTGAGACACAGGCAGTCCTGGTGGGTTTGATTACCAGGAGTGATCTTTTACAGGCACTTTCTCGTGCTATGGGAAGCGCTGAACCGGGGATGCAACTGGATGTCCTGCTCCCACTTGGGGATATTAGTTCACTGGCAAATACATTGCTCCTGGCTCATGAGATGCATGTGCAGGTGCATAGTGTGCTGGCGACTCCCGACGAGCAGGGGAATCTGAAGGTAGCGTCGTTGCGACTGGGGACGATTAATCCGTCTCCCTTGCTGGTGCGTTTGCGCAAAGAAGGTATCCAGTATTCTTATGGTGAATCTCTTAAAGAAGATGAGATGCCACAGCGCTAAGAAAGGCAGCAGATAAGGTTATGACAGATACACATTCCGTTCAGCCACACCATCGCGCACGCTTATTATTTGATGCCGGTGCCTTGCACTATGATTTTGGTCCCACCCATCCCTTGAATCCGAACCGTATTCGTGCTTTGATGGATCTCTTGCAGTGTAGTAATCTCTGGAACCCTGATGATCCTCATACTGCCCTTGCGCTTACTGCTGCGGCGACTGAGGAACAACTCACACTGATTCATTCGCCTGCCTATGTTGCCGCTGTCCGTGAGTTAAGTCAACCGCTGGCTGATGGCGTGAATATGCAGGCGCGACAGCAGCAGCGCTCCGAGTTGGCGTCGCGTTACGGTTTTGGGGATAGTGGCACTCCGCCTGCTACTGGCACTGGGATGCTGAGAACCTGGGTATCTCGATGTATAAGTATCGTGAACTGATCAAGCATCTATTTGGGACGCAGGACTTTAGGGAGTACTCGACAACCGAGCCAAACGTAAGTATGGAGCCAACGAATGTGCTCGTTGCTCGTGTTGGTAATCGTGTCGATAAACATATTGCCGATCAGTTTCTTAATCGTCTGATTCGTTCAACTGCACTGACTGGTATGTAGATTTAACTATGAAAGAAGCTCTGTTGTACTTGCTCTAGTACCTTTGTCATTACCAGAATTACAGTAAAGGCAATCTGGGAGCCGTTTAAGATACTATTTTGTACTTGTAAGGCGTAGTGCAATAGAGTATAAAGAGAGAGTAATAGATTGCTATCTGTGCAGGCGTCTTGCTAGCCGATTAGTAATCTAGCGAACGTGTGGATTATATGGCGTCGCGCGTTCTCTATCATAGTGCGGTCACTGTAGTACTTGTCTATGTGCGTAGTGTGTCGTAGTGTGTCGTAGTGTGAGAATGTAGTTCATTCACGAAGTTCGTCAATAATAAGATATTACTCTGAAAACCATGTGAGTGGCGTTGCATACGCGACGCATTCAGGTTTTTGGATGAATGGTAAGCATTGTAGCGGCGAGCCGCCCTTTGAATGAAGGTGGCCCGCCGCTTTCCTTAGAATATCCTGAGTGGTGAGTATTGCGAGCTAAGAAAAAGATAAGAAACCTTGGTAAAAGTGAAACCTCTCTCTAAGGTTATTCGTAATACTAGCAACGGATACGACTAACAAACGAGGGAACGCCCATGCAAGATATTACACCAATCTTTTTCGACGACGATAATGACGCTAATGATGACAATTATGATGATGTTGATCAGCTCTTCAATAAATTAGAGACATTTCAGCCGCCGGTCGATATGGTTGCTCGTATTATGAATGCAGTCTCTCAGATGCCTTCGCCACTGGAGATGCAGCGTCAGCAGCAACGATCATTTCTTGCTATGGGCGGCCTGATTGCGCATAAAGATGATCTGGATCCGTCGTAAGTCACAGTGGTGACTGGCGACATCATCAAAAATAGCTATAGCCATATTTTATTGCACACCAGGCATAAGATTTCTTTGATCTCGGCAATGGAAATAAAAGTGCGGCAGCGTATACTGATGTATTTGCTGCCGCATTATTGTGTCTCGCGGAGGGAAACCATGGTATCAAGCGATCTGTTCGGAGAGCTTGCCCGTTGAGACTAGCCAGCGCACGAATTCCATGCGACGATGGGTGGCCTGTGCCAACCGCCGCTCGTGCTCGGCATAGTCCTTGCGAAGCTTACTTAATTGAACGACTTCATGTTCGGCGAATCCACCCTTCAGCAAAAGCTCGCGATCTTCGTGACGATCCATTCTAGTTCTCCTTCTGGCATAAGAACAATCATTGAGTGGGGGATGTCGGTAGCATGCGTTTCACACGCTTTAGAAGTGTCTCTATTGGATAGGGCTTCGCTAAGTGGTCCAGTGTAGCGCGTGTCTCACCGCTCATGCGGCGATAGTGGCGTGCGGTGGTAGCTGAGCTTGATGTGATGAGTACGGGTATGTTGGCGTGTGAGCGCAGTGCACTTAACACCTCCCAGCCGTGGACGTCTCCTACAAGTTCAAGATCAAGCACTACAAGGTCTGGCAGCGCTTGTTGCAACAATGAGATCGCTCTCTCTCCATGTGGCTCAAAAATAACGGTATAGCCATGTGCGCTTAGGACTTCAGTCTCTAGCCGGGCCAGAGTGAGGTCGTCTTCAATAACAAGAATGTGTTGAATGGCGTCTTGCTCTCCATTCTTCCAGGGCATGGCTCTGCTGGCTATCGTTTCTTTAGTGTTAGCAGTGATTGAGCGTAAGTTTAATACATGGTTGGTATCGTTGTCTGTGAATAGCAGTGCCGGGTTATACGTAGACAGTATTACAGACTTGAACATGCAGGTTCTGTGGTTATCGATCTCACTTTCTTCCAACGTACTCTTCTTTCTGCGCTGACCGAAGCCGGTAGAACGGCGTATGCCTTTTTGTCTGACTCTTCTACGTGCCCTTTTCTCTGTCTATAGCTTACCTGATTGGTCGTGAGTACGACGTGAATATTCATTTTTTTGTGTGAAATCTGTGTGAAACCTGGACGCTTGCTAGAAAATGGCATATTTTAGCTGCGTTATACGTATTTTGCGTGAAATATCTCTTTTTTGTAACTATGCTTATATGCCTGGCAGATCACTTTCTGGTTCAAGGTCGGGTGGTGGAACGTAGTAGCCGACACCCAGTTCATTACGTAGAAAACGTGGTTGTGCCGGGTCCGGTTCTAGTTTGCGTCGCAGATGACGTACAAAGGTGCGCAGATAAGTGTTCTCTCCGCTATAATCTGGACCCCAGACCCGCTGTAAAAGTTCACGATGTGTGAGAACTTTACCTGCGTTGTGTGTCAGTTCACAGAGCAGATCGTATTCAGTGGGCGTAAGATGGACCTCGGTGCCGTTGGCCTGCACGCTGCGGTGCACGAAATCAACGCGTAAGCCGTTCTCTCCACCGTAGCGATAATGGGGCCGTTGGCCTTCGCTGCCTGTGAGACTGGTGCGGAGGCGTTCGGTCTCATCCGCTCTACGGAGAGCGACGCGGACGCGAGCTAGCAACTCGTTGAGGCTAAAGGGTTTGGTGAGATAGTCATCGGCTCCTACGTCCAGTGCCTTGATCTTGACAGGCTCTTCGTCGTGGGCAGAGAGGATGATAACGGGGGCATTACTCCATTCGCGAAAGCGTCGTAAGAAGGTCAGTCCGTCGAGTGAAGGGAGTGAGAGGTCTAGCAGGACGAGTTGCGGTTGGAAGATCGCAGCAATATCCACTGCCTGTGCTCCGTCTCGAACAATCTGTGCATGGTAGCCACGGGCTTTCAATTGAGCAAGCAGAAATGTGCGCATCTGTGGATCATCTTCTACGCACAGGATACGTATTTTTTTCTCACTGCTGGTTGACATCCTTTACTCCCTTACTAGTACTGTGAGAGGCTGACTTCTGTATTTTTACGTCATTTCTATGTACATCATTCCTGGCAGCTTTATCCTGTAGTATACCTGCTTTTGTCATCCCTTCTTTAGCGGTATTCTCTCTTGCTTTACGGCGTTTCTCGCGGTAGATAGGCAAGCTGAATAGAAAGGTTGCGCCCTGACCGAGTGTACTGATCAGTTGAAGTTGACTGCCATGGGCCTCGACGATCCCACGACTGATATAGAGTCCCAGTCCGGTGGCTGGACTCCAGCGTCTGGCCTGTAAACGGCGTGTGATCTCGGGCTGTCCTGGACTCTCGCTGGAGGGACGATTGAGGGCTGCGAACGTACTGAAACGAGTAAAGAGCATGCTCTGCTGTTCCTTGCTGATGCCAGGACCATGGTCACTTACGCTAATCCTGACACCGCCTGTTCGCTGTCGTTGTGTCTCATTGACGAGCTCAATCTTGAGTTCTACAGTGTCACCTTCCGGTGTGTAGCGGAAGGCGTTGCTGAGCAGGTTGGTCAATACACTTATTATGAGCTCATAGTCGCCACGGACCGCTGGGACCTGCTCGGGTTGTTGAATGATGAGTCGGCGTTGTGAGGAGGTAATCAGTGCCTGGAGTCGTTCTTCCAGATCTTCTAGAAGCTCTGGGAGTAGGAGTGGTTCGATCTCTAAGCGCAGTGCTCCCGCTTCGACGCGCGATGCATCAAGGAAGTGGTTGATCATGCCTACGAGCCGATCGACTTGCTGATCGGCTGTCTGTAGAAATGTATATTGCTGTTCACGAGTCCATTCCATATCTCGTGCGAGCAGGGCACTGAGATGCGCGCGGATGTTGGCGAGTGGCGTCTTTAATTCATGAGCCATCGTCGTAAAGAAATCTTCACGAGAGCGCTCTAGCATCTTGATACGTGTCGTCTCTTGATAGACCAGGACGGCACTGCTGATATTGTTTTGGGCGTCGCGTAAAGGAGCGGCACTGACAAAGAGGTAGATGATCTGTCCATCTTTACGGAGAGCATGCATCTCTGTGGTATTGCTCTGACCTTCGTGTAGCGCTGTGTAGAGCGGCCAATCCTCGTAGGGATAGGGTGTGTTAGTGGTATCGTACATGGTGATTGAGCGCAGAAGTTGCTCACAATCCATGCCGATCACTCTCTGTTGTGCCTCCTCACTGTTACTGGCTGGTTCTATTGTGTAGCCGATCTCCAGGAGTAGCTGTATTGCCTGACGATTGCTCATGACTATACTATTATTGGTGGCTGAGACCAGGATGACACCAACGGGTAGACTTTCCAGCAATGTTGACATACGAGCATTAAGGAGCTCCTGTTCCTGCTGAATTATTTGCAATGTGGTATTGCGCTGCTCGATCTCTGCTGTACGTGCGACGACCTCAGCCTCTATTCTTTCGCGAGCGGCTACGGCGTCGCTGACATCGTGGTAGATGACGATAAATGCGAAGATATTGCCGAGTTCGTCACGGATTGGCGTATAGGTCGTGTGTATATGGTAGTGCTGACCGTTGGCCGCATGTATCTTCTCGTTATCTTCGCTCTGTGCGAGGGCACGTTGCTCAATGCGTGCTACGAGATTGGGTCTGCGATAGAAATCATTGAAAAAGGTTGCTTTGCTCCTGGCAAATGCTTGTTCAATCGTTAATGAGAGGATCTCGTCGGACCAACCCAGTAAATCACGGGCTGCTTGATTAAAGTCGGCGACACGCCAGCGTGGATCGAAGATTACGACGCCATCAGGGATCGCCTGCATGATCTTCTCTTTCTGACGTGCATTACGTGCTGAACTGCGGGCCAGGTGGTCGATACTTCCCAGCAGGCGGGCGTTGTGGATTGCGAGACCTGCCTGTCGTGCAAATTGTTCGAGGAGGAGCACCTCTTCTTTCGGGAAACCTCGTGCACGTAAGTGATAAACCTCAATTGTTCCAAAGACTGTGCTACCTACCTCCTGGTGGCCCTCTTCATGTACCTTCTGCTCGATTGTGCTGGTTGGCTCAAAGATAGGGACACTTAGTACTGAGCCTGGACGGCAAGGTGAACCTTCGATGTTCAGATAGGGGAAATTAAGTTGCGGCTCTGTCCGGGTATCAGTTATTACACGGGTACCTGGTTGCTGGATCAGTGCTGCCAGCAATACGTGCTCGTCGACCAGTGTCTGCCAGTTGTGCGAGACTGGATGGAGCCCTTTTTGCGCGACAATGCGAGTTGTCACTATACTTCTTTTCTGTTCGGCTATTGGATGAGTACTGCTCTGACTCATTGTCTCTGCACTGTTTTCATCGGAGGTAGCGAGGGAGTGCTCAAGTAGGAAGATGGCACAGCGCTGTGAGCCAAACATATCTTGCAATACCTGTAGGATACGATCAAGTACAACATGCAGCGAGGTAGGCCCCACGCTGGCTGACGAGATAGCATGGATTGCTGCGATCTGTAGACGTGAACGGACCTGTTCAGTAACATCTTCTATGGTCAGCAGTAGTGTGGCTGCTTGCTGCTCTTCTCTCTCCGTCATAGCTGTCATATGTACAGATGCTCGATACTCTATCTGGATATTCCAGTAAGTACGACCCCGGCTTTCAAGAAAACCTTCAAAAGGGAGCTCCGCGTAATGAGCAGTCGTGTGCTTATGCTGTTCAGCACTATTGGATGCGTCCGGTTCGCGCTGTGCCTGCCTTCCATTCCTGACTACCTGCTCGAGGATTGGTTGTATCTGGCGATGTATCTTTTCTGGTAGCATATCAGCGATAGAACGGTGCTGCCATTGTTGCTCACCAGGTACTTTGATCTCGGAACTGTTCTCTTCATGAGCACCTATGCTCGTTGGGATCGGCAGAATATGTTGCATATCCTGTAGATCAGCGATACGCTCGAGTATGTATCTATTTGCATAGAAAATGCGTAGGTCAGAGGCGCTTAGTACAACGACTCCGACAGCAACGTTTCCAAGTATATCTTCAATTTGTGTAACGTAATCAGTCTTCATCGTTTTGTGTGAACCCTCTTCCAAGATTTGTGGTCTGGTGCATGTACATAAATATTATACAGTGTTTCTGCACAGATTGCTTTTCCGCTAGAGTGGTATGTTTATCGATGGGCGTAGAGGTCTACTCAGGATGACGTTTGTCTCCTATCAGCAATTCTGCTATCATGGATACGACTATTATTGCTGCCGAAAGAGGTCTACATGTCTATAGATTTGCGTGGAAAGCGTGTACTTGTCATGGGGCTGGGCTTACAGGGGTCCGGCATGGCGTCGGCGCGTTATGCGGCTCAGCAAGGTGCACAGGTGCGCGTTACTGATATGAAATCGCCTGAGATCCTGGCTCCTAGTGTTGAAGCGCTGGCCGGACTGCCGATCGAGTTTATTCTTGGACAGCACCGTGACGAAGATTTTATCTGGGCTGAGATTGTGATTCGCAATCCTGGTGTCCCCTGGTCGTCGCACTATCTTCAGGTTGCACGTGAGCATGGAGCTCGTATCGAAATGGAGATTGCGCTCTTCTTTCTGGCCTGTGAGGGTCGCATTATCGGTGTGACCGGTACACGTGGTAAGACGACGACCAGTAGCCTGCTCTATGCGATCATCCAGGCGAGTGGGCAGCCTACGCTACTGGGTGGTAATGTTGCAGGCGTCGAAACGCTATCTTTGCTTCCACAGATTCATGCTGATACCCTGGTTGTGCTTGAGCTATCAAGCTGGCAATTAGAAGGGCTGGCACCACACAAGATAAGCCCGCAGGTGGCCGTCATGACGAATATTTCGCCCGATCACCTCAATACCTATAATGGAATGGAGGACTACGCTGAGGCCAAGGCCAACATTTTCCGGCATCAGCACGCAGATGATATCGCAGTCTTCAACTATGATAATCCCTGGACCAGACGCTTTGGAGAGCAGGCTCCCAGTCATACTTATTTTACCAGCCTTCAGCGCGGTGGCAGCTTTGAGCGTGGCTCAGAGCATGTTGACCCATTCATCTTCGCAGATACCCCACTAGCCGGTCAGCACAATCAAGAGAATATCTTGCTAGCTACAACAACTGCTCGTTTGCTTGGTATCCCTGACGAGATTATTGCTAAGGCTGTGCGTAGTTTTCGGGGCGTCCCCCATCGTCTCGCCGATGTCTGTGAACTCAACGGTGTGCGTGTAATTAATGATAGTGCCAGTACGAGTCCTGTGGCCGGGCAAGTTGCGTTGGAGGCCTTCGACGCACCTATTGTCCTGGTTACTGGTGGCAATACCAAGCATCTTCCACTAGAGCGTTGGCCCGAGCGTATTGTGGAGCGTTGTCGTGCTGTTGTCTTGCTGGCTGGTAGCGGTACCGATGAATTGTTACCCGCTATTCGTGCCGAGGTTGAGCGTCAGGGACGTCCCGATCCCGTGCATGGTGTCTACGCTGATTATAAGCAGGCGCTGGCTATTGCGGTTGATCTGGCACAGTCTGGCGATATTCTCCTCTTCTCGCCTGGCTTCACCAGCTTTGGCATGTTTCTCAACGAGTTTGATCGTGGCGACAAGTTCGTTGCATATATACAGGCCCTGGCTTAAAACCAGACCCCTACACGCCTCCACAATGCTATTCCTCTCCCTCTTTTGGGGGAGAGGAAAGCTATACCTTCTGGTGCTGTGTTTTCCAATTGTTCAGTCTTAAGATCTGGTGACAGTAGCTTGTCGTAACGTATAATAATGGATTGTCTTGAATAACAACAGATTTGCTGAGTTCATGCTGGTTTCCTGGGGGGTATTTTAGCAAGCAGGTGGTGGATTATAATAGATAATACGAGGTAACGCGATTTTTTTGTGATTGTGTTGCCGCATTCTATTTTATTATGACAGTAGCCTGCCGAACAGCTTGTGCTGCTTGCACTTATAGATCTATTTTGCTAAACTTAAAGGTTGTTAGGGACTCACATGCGGAGATGAAAGTCATAGTACGATTTTATACAGCAATGATGCTGTGAGTACAAGTAGCGTGTACGCCCTTAAAGGAGTTACTTGCGATGACGATGATGATGAGCCGGAAGGCACTGGAAGAGTATGGCCTGGTAAATTTGGGGAAGATCCATTGGAATCTGTCGCCTGCTACGTTGATTGAGCAGGCTCTAGCGCGTAATGAGGGCCAATTGGCTGCGAATGGAGCTTTTTGTGCGATGACAGGTTCTCATACTGGACGTTCTCCTAAAGATAAGTTTATTGTTTCGAACGAAGAACATGTGGATGAGATCTGGTGGGGTGATATCAACCAGCCGATGGCGCAGGAGGCGTTTGATACTGTACGCCGTAGCCTGGCCGATTATTTGCAGGGACGAGATGTATTCGTGCATGATGCCGCTGCAGGGGCAGATCCACGCTATCGTATGCCGATTCAGATTATTACGGAGTTGGCCTGGCATGACCTCTTTGCACATCAGCTCTTTTTACGTCCGACCGAGAGTGACCAGACCAGCGATCGTCCGGGTTTTACGATCCTGTGTGTCCCCCATTTTCGGACCAATCCACGTGTCCATGGGACGCGTTCAGACGCTGCTGTGATCATTGATTTTGAAGAGCGTCTGGTCTTGATCGCTGGTACCGAATATGCTGGTGAGATGAAGAAGTCGATCTTTACGGTACTCAACTATATTCTGCCTGCTGAAGGTGTGCTACCCATGCACTGCTCGGCGAATGTAGGATCCGATGACAAGGTGGCGCTCTTCTTTGGTCTCTCAGGTACCGGTAAAACGAGTTTGTCAGCTGATCCTGAACGTCGGCTGATCGGGGATGATGAGCATGGCTGGGGCGATAATGGTGTCTTTAACTTTGAAGGTGGCTGTTATGCCAAGTGCATCAACCTCTCTGAGAAACATGAGCCACAGATCTGGAACGCGATACGCTTCGGCTCGGTCGCTGAGAATGTGGTCTTAGATGAGCAGACGCGTATCCCTGATTATACGGATGCGTCGCGCACTGAGAATACGCGTGTAGCCTATCCTGTTGATTTTATTGATAATGTGATTACATCTGGTATGGGCCAGCAGCCGGATGCGTTAATATTTCTGTCGGCTGACTCGTTTGGGGTGCTCCCTCCGATCTCGAAGCTAACGACAGAGCAGGCGATGTACTATTTCCTGTCGGGCTATACCAGCAAGCTCGCCGGTACCGAGACGGGTGTGACGACACCACAGGCGACCTTTAGCTCTTGTTTCGGCGCTGCATTTCTGCCCCGCCGCCCAGAAGAGTATGCCAGCCTGCTGCGTGAGCGGATTGATCGCCATAACGTGCGTTGTTACCTGCTGAATACTGGCTGGACGGGCGGTCCCTATGGCGTCGGATCGCGTATGAAGATTGGTTATACACGTGCTATGGTACGAGCTGCAATCAGTGGCGAGATCGAGAAAGCGGATACCGTGGTTGATTCTGTCTTTGGCCTGCATGTTCCCACGTTCTGCCCTGATGTACCGGCCTCTGTTTTGATCCCTCGTGAGACATGGATAGACAAAGCAGCTTATGATCGGCAGGCCACAGAGCTGGCGGCACGCTTCAAAAAGAACTTTGAGCAATTTTCAAACGTTGGAGCAGACGTCATCCAGGCTGGTCCGCGCTAGTCGATACTGCTTTCATACTTCCTTCAGATAGGGGAGAGTCGTAAACAATAGATGGCTCTCCTTTTTCATGCACTCCATCGTGTTATTCCACAGCTTGTCATATGAAGATCGCATTGTTTGCCGCGCATGTGGTAGGATGAATTGAATCTATAGGGTTACAGAGATTGTAAAGAGTTATTATGAATAGATATCAATTCGCAGAAATTATATTCTCAGTGATCACGCTTTACTGGTTCTATAGAGGTTTAACTCTACTCGCGCAAGCCATGCAAGATCAGCAACGTATTGTGTGGTATAAGCACTTCAATCTTACGAGAGGCATGTACTGTCTCTTGCTAGGTCTGGCGGGTATGATTGTGTGCGCTATGCAGATTACGAACGCATCGATGCCACTGGGTAATACTGGCTGGTTTATCTTTATGGGTATAGTAGAATTGCCAATGGTTGTGTTTGGCATACTCTCGTTAAAATGGCATAAATGATACAAAAAGATATATCACGGAAACTATTGAAATCACGCCCCTCTTTTCATATATGTATGCGTACAAGGCTATATATATTGGTTAATCTATTTATTTCAGTCGATGGACATGCCGAATACATACTTAAATAATGGTAAAAGATTGACCTAAAGACATCTTCTGTCTCTGGTGAGGTCTTTTTGCAGAGAGTGTATGAGGTATAAAAGGCGATGTTACGGAAATGTATAACCGTCTGGTTGGCTGTGTGGATGGTAATGATGGTACATTTAGTGCGTGCTGATAGTGTGGATGCGGTCTCGCTGGCAAGTCCTGTTGCTCATCTGGGCGTTGTCTGTGGCTTTGCTGTACGAGGAACTGTACGGTGTGATTCAATCTACTTAAAGCCTGTCACTCTTCCGTCGTGGGAGAAGATTTATGGGTATCACGCTCTGCGTTCGACCGAGGGTGGTGAATACCCGAGGTCTTACCCGCCTGGTGGAGGTCCCCCTTATGGTCCTGCCAATATAGATGCGGCGTATAATCTACCGCAGAGCAGTACGAATCCTTCAACGATAGCAATTATCACTGCCTATGATGATCCAAATGCTGAGAGCGATCTCGCTTACTATCGTACTACCTTTGGATTGGGGGCCTGCACGACGGCGAATGGTTGTTTTACGAAGATCAACCAGTTTGGTGAGAGCGATCCTTATCCCGTTCCCAGTGTACGTTGGGCGCAGGAGACATCGCTAGATCTGGATATGGTGAGTGCGGTCTGCCGGAACTGTCAGATTCTGCTGGTGGAGGCGCAATCGTCAAATGTCAGTGATCTGGGGACGGCGGTGAATACAGCAGTGAATAAGGGCGCAACGGTTGTCTCGAATAGTTATGGTACGAGTACCGAGTTTTCCTCAGAGTCGTCTATTTGCGATACCTATTATACCCATCCTGGTGTAGCTATTGTAGCCAGTACGGGTGATCAGGGACCTGGCGTTCAGCTTCCATCGGTCTGTCCTGGTGTGATTGCTGTGAGTGGTACCACCCTATCGAGTAGCGGAATTGAGACCGCCTGGAGTAACTCTGGTGGCGGTTGCAGCCAATATATCAGCAAACCCTCCTGGCAGTACTACGTAGCTTCCGGTTGTGATAGACGTGCTGTTGCTGACGTCTCTGCGCTGGGTGATCCGAATACCGGGTTCTATGCATATGATACCTATCAATACAACGGTTTTTATGAAGCTGGTGGAACAAGCGCATCTGCTCCGTTGATTGCAGGTATCTATGGCCTGGCTGGGAATGCGCGTAGTCTTGTGACACCATCTGAATACCTCTGGATCAATCGCTATGCTAAAGCCGGTATGCTGTTCAATATTCCTAGTAACTCAACGACTGTATTCTCTTACCAGGGCGGTCTGGGCTCTCCTGACAGCATTAGCGGTTTCTGATCAGTTTACTGCTATCTGCTATTGGCAACTCACTTCTGTGGTTATTGCTCACTGGTTGTTGTGTTGGATGAAGGGGCTTGAGGGGCTGATGGTTTTGAGCTTGGGCGCTCGGCACGATGAATGCCAATATTGCTACCCATAAAGCCCAGTACGATCCCGGCCAGTATACCGTAAATAACCATCCAGTAAATGAGTGTCTGCGTGGCTGCTGCGATCTGTGCTGAGGCAGTAAGATGGGTGGTCTGTTCCGTGTGTGCTAGCGAAATATAGATAGGGAGCATAATCAGGTGGCCAACGAGATTAATAAGGTAGGCTACCAGCCCTGTTACCAGTCCTGTCATTGTACCTGAACTCAGGCGATCAGTTCGTCGGGCTGCAAGGTACCCTACACGTAGATAACAGAGCCCGACTACTGCTACATTGATCCAGAGCAGACCTGTATTAACAATGCTAGAGCCGCCTAGCAGGCCTGCAATAATGGCTAGTAGCAACAGAATGACTCCAAGTCCTGCGCCATATTTGAGTCCCGTACTCAATACTGGCTGTTTTGCCGCGAACTGCTCCCACTTCATGTGCTTCGAACTCCTTACACCCGGGTGAATAATTGTATCGTTGGTCGCCATCGTACCATGGATGGGTCACTATTGGCAAACGGCTGGCGAAACCATGCAATACAGTAAGCAGAAAATGCATGTTTTGTCAGTTTAGCATTACTTGTCGCTGCTGCTCCATCTATCAAAGGCTCTGGTTATCTGGTGCCTCGTGCCGAGTTTAAGGAAGGGAATATACAGGATGCTTCCTTCCTCCTCTGACTATTTTTACGCGTGGTGTTTTTGTGCATGTGGAGAACCCTTGCGGTGTATATACGTCGTCAAAATCTGGGATGTTCTTTGCAGGTGCATATAGTATTTTTCCTTGCATTTTGCCTGCTAGCATGAAATAATTGCTGATGTTAGCTATACTGTAATGCTACAAGCTATACAATCGTCTGGTGAAAAGTAATCCGCTGTATTGTTTTTAGCGTAAAGTCAGTGTTCTTAAGGTTGAGGAGCACTTGATTCCTCTCCTTTTCAGCATGGGGAGTAGGCATGAAATTGTGGCGTTATGGGCTGGCGCTTGAGCGTTTGGGGGATCGCTATCGGTTGGATGGTGTGTTGGGGAGTGGTGGCATGGCGGATGTCTGTCTCGCATGGGATGAGCGTGAGCAGCATGAGGTGGCGGTAAAGGTGATCAAGTCGAATGAACTGGATCAACGCTCACTGAATCGGTTTCTGAAAGAGGCTTCTCAGGTGGCGCGCTGGCGGCATCCGCATATCCTACGGATCTATGGCGATGCTCGCCTGGAACTGGTGGATACGCTGCAAGGCTCGATCGTGCCTTATATCGTCATGGAGTATGCACCCAATGGCGATCTACAACACCGTTTACGACCGGGTGAGCCATTCCCGTTTGCTGAGACGCTGGCGCTTTTTGCTCAGCTCTGTGATGCTGTGGCCTATGCACATGGGCAAGGGGTGATTCATCGTGATCTGAAGCCGCATAATATTCTTTTTCGTACGCTGCCCGATGGTGCGGAGCAGGTGGCTTTGAGCGATTTTGGGCTGGCGGTAGAGATCCATGCGACGCATTTTACTTTTGCGGCTGGTGGTACTCTGCCGTATATGGCACCCGAGCAGTTACAGGGCCGTGCGCAGATGTCCAGTGATATCTTCGCACTGGGCGTGATCCTTTATCAGCTCTGTACAGGACAGCTACCCTTTAAGCGTACACTACAGGATCTACGGCGTCGAGGTCCGCAGCAGTCACCACCATTACCGAGTGCGCTGTATAAGGTCTTGCCACCTGAACTGGATAACGTGATCCTGACTGCTCTGGCTGAAGATCCTGAACTGCGCTATCCGGATGCGTGGGCTTTCTGGGATGAGATCAACGCAGTGGTCGATGCCGAGACCATCGCATATATATCGCAGCATGAATCTCTGCAGCAATCTCTGCGCTCCCATACCAATCGTCCTTCCAGGTACACTTCATCTGTCGCTCCGCTCGCACAAAGCGATGAGCAGCCAGATGTGCTGGTTGCCAGACGTCGCAATCCGCATCTTGCGACGTCAGGCCGGGGTTCCTTCGTAGCGCCAGCGAGCCAGCAGAGCAGGAGTCGTGTATCTACTGGCTTGCCAACTCATACGGCACCTCATACCTCATCTCGTATCGCCTCCAGGGTTCCGCCTGCTCCAGTGCCCTCCACCAGCCAGCATGGACGTGTACGTACACATAGTAGTAGTAGTAGTGGACTGAAACGATTACCTATCATTTTACTGATCGCGCTAGCGTTTGCTGTTCTTGGAGTGACTATCGTTGGTGTGTGGACGCCACTCGGTACCCTCTTCCATCACGATACTTCAGCGCAAGCCGCACAGGCTACTGTTACCCTGACCCTTGCCAGCAAGACCATAAGTAATGACTATACCTTTGCCACACTCAACGATCAGCCCTCCAACATTAATCAGAATCAGATCGCCATCCATACTGTCACCGCACAAAGTCGATCCCAGACGCAGACCGTGCAGGGCACAGGCCATACCCATACGCAAGGAGCTTCAGCACAAGGAATATTGACGTTTTTTAATGGGAAGTTTGTAACTCAGACAATACTGCAAGGAACTGTTTTGTCTGGTAAAGATGGTGTTCAAGCAGTAAGTGACATGACTATTAATCTTCCTCCCGTTGATAATAATGGTAAGCTCGGTACCGGCACTGTAACTGCACATGTTGTAAACCCTGGTGTTAAAGGTGATATTGTAGCTTTAGATATTAACCAGACTTGCTGTAGTACAGATACCATTTTTGTCAAAAATACAGCTCCTTTCACAGGTGGCGTGGATCCGAAGGATTATATGTTTGTGCAGCAGAGCGATGTGGATGCTGTACTGAGTGCGAATAAGGTAGGGCAGGGGCAGCAGGCCAGGAATGCTATGAATGGTCAGGTGGTGGCCGGACAGCAATTGCTGGGGCAGAGTGTGCAATGCTCATCAAAGGCGGATGCAAGCCAACCGGTAGGAGATAAAGGTCAAAATATTGCTGCGACACAGGTAACAGTGACAAGTAGCTGCCATGGTACGTCATACGACCAGGGGACTCTACAGCAAGCAGTAAGTGCTCGCATGCAGACACTCGCAGCGCAGGAGGCTGGACCTGGTTATATTTTGGCGGGAAAGCTCCAGCCAGGGGTGGCACTACAGACGAGTCAGACGAATGGCGCGCTGGTGTTGGTGGTGCATGCTAGCGGGATATGGGTCTATCAGTTAAGTCCTGCGCAGAAGCATACACTAGTACAAAAGATTGCCGGACAAACTATTGATCAGGCCAGGGCTATACTTGCAGACCAAATAGGTGTCCAAAACGTGTTCATTACTATAGGGAGTGGGAATAAAGGGCAGTTGCCAGCAGACGCTGGTCAGATTGCGATCCAGGTGCAGAGTGCCGCTACAGCCAGATAGGACTGGTGCGGCTGCTGTTGTGCATACGGTATATACTGTTTGAAGTTGTTATCAGGTATAATGCTCAGGGTAATACGTTCTAATAGTTTTTCTTTCAACTGTGAATACTTTACAATCAAGTTTTGCCAGATTTTATAGCTTCTCTTTCGGATTTGATTAGTTTCGTGTAAAATAAACGCCATAGGCGAGGAACGCAAATTTATGGCATAGAGGGATAAATTTTATGAGACAGGGCAATGGCACGGATTTGCTGGGAATGAACGACCCTCGCAGTGCAACAATTGGTGTCATCTATGTTTCTCCCAATGACGATCGGATGAACGTGCTGGCGGCAATTCTGACGCAAGAAAAGTTGAACCGCGAACATACGTTGATCGTTCTACCCAACAAGAACAAGGCGTTCGAGCGAGCGCAAGATTTTGATGATCTTAAGACGGTAAAGCGCAAGCTCAAAGGTGATCTTATTTTTGTCGTACCAGATGCTAAGGCGGCTGATATAGCACGCCAGCGTCAGTTCCCTGTATATGCTACGCTGGAAGATTATATCGAGTCCTTGCGTGAAGATGGCGCAGATGCTGCTGCGGGTAGCGGGAATCCTGATGCGGTGAAGACGACACCTGAGAAGCGAGGTCGCCTCTTTGGGAATAATCGCCGCTCGGCGGCGGCTGATGCTGCCGGTGCGGCGGCGCTTGGTGGTGCAGCTTTGGGCGCGGCAGAGGCACGGCGCAATGTGCGTACAAATCCTGGCGTAGCCTATGATCAGTCTGCGGCACCAGATGAGCAGGAATCCTCTTCTGATATCAATACTCCATTACCTCAACACGGTTCGAGTAGTGCGCCAGCCGCTCGTCAACCTATCATTCCAGCCACACCAAAGCGTAATATGCTGGACGATGATGATGCGTTTGATGCGCCGGGCCCCGCCTCCTCCACGGGTCGGCGTGGCTACATCCCTGCCGATAAGCAGCGTCCACGTGGGCGCTCTGCTCCTCTGGCCGGTGTACCGGTAGACGAGGATGATGAGGATGAGTCATGGGAGCCAATAGGTCCCTCGGCAGCCGCAGGGACAGCAGGTGGCGCTATCGCTGGTGCTGCCGCTGCGCGGGCTTCGCGGTCCGGTGTTCCTTCTACCCCATTTTTCAACCATCCTAATGCGGCTCCGGCTGCCAATGCGGGTGAGGATACGTCTGACATTATTGATCTGCAGCCGGTGGCACGTGGTCATGGTAATGGACCGCGTAGCACGTTAAAGTTGAACGAAGGTGCTACGCCCAGCGCTGGCGGGATAGCTGGTACTTTTCCTGGTGATGCGGTGCAGCCATCGGACCCTCCGACACGGAGAAGGCGCACAGGGAGCATGGCAACCGCCGCGGCTGGTGGTGCGCTGGCTGCTGGCGCATTGGCTGGTAGTGCCGCCGGGACTGCCAATACGCATACGCCTGGAGCTGCTTCGGCTGGTAGCGCTCCAGGTATTGCTGGTCGACCTGTGCCTGGTGCATTACCTTCGCGACGTACGCAGCCGCCTCTTCGTCGTCGCCGACCTTCGCGCGGCCGAGTGCTGCTGTTATTATTGCTGTTATTGCTGTTGACTGCTATCGTCGCCACTGTTGCCTGGGCTGGCTTGAGCCCTGTATCATTTCAGGCGAACGTTACCAGTCCACTCGGTCGTATGTTTGCCGCAGTCGCCCCAGCCACACCGGCCACCGTCACGATCATGCCTGCTAGTAAGACGGAGGCGAATAGCTTCGTTGTGCATGCTGTGACGACGAACCCTGATCCAGCCAACCTTGAGGTCAGTATGCGTAACCTGACAGCCAATCCGCCTGCGCAAACAAAGACAGTACGCGGTACAGGTACCGCACACACACCTGCGACTGAAGCGCATGGCTCGATTACGTTCTCTTCGCTGAATCCGACTGCCCAACCTATTGATGCAGGTACTAGCTTTGTTGTAAATGGTATACACGTAGTAACTGATTCGTCTATAACGCTTCAAGCTGCATTTCCTCAGGCTAGTTTTCAAACTGTAAATGCTCATGTAACAACTGCTGGTGCTGTAGGAAATCTTGCTGCAGGTGCAATCAACACGCCATGTTGTGCTGCAAGTATTAGAGCTGTCAGCAATGCATTTAGGGGTGGTCAGGACCCGGTGGCGTACACCTATGTGCAGCAGAGTGATGTCGACGGCGTAGTCAATCCGTTAGTAAACATGCTTGCACAGCAGGCCAAAACCTCTTTTAACCGACAGTTGCATGCAAACGAGCGACTGGCCGGCAATCCAGTATGTACGCAGAATACGGATGTACCGAAGAACCAGATTGGTCCGCAAGGGAGTGGTATCTCATCGGTACAGGTAACCGTCTCGGCTTCGTGCACTGGTGTCGTCTATGATTATCAGGGGGCGCAGAGTGTCACGCAGCAACGTTTGCAGGCGCAGGCAACCAAGGATCTGGGTGCAAACTATAAGCTGATCGGGAATGTCTTGCCTGCAGTCAAGAATGTCACCCAGCAGGGCAATAGTGTAACTATGCTGACAGATGCTGATGGTGTCTGGGTCTATCAGTTCAGTGACAGTCAGAAACAGCATCTGGCTAAGCTGCTGGCTGGCAAGAAACTGGCGGATGCGAAGAGCCTGCTCGCACAACAGACCGGTGTCCAGGCCTCTGATATCAAGCTGAATAGTGGTGATACCTTTCCGACCGATCCCTCGCAGATCACTATCGATATCAAGAGTGTCGCGGGCCTTTCGAGTGGTGCTGGCAACGGTGGAACTCCACCTGTGAGCCAGCCAGCCGCGCCCGGCTCAACGCCGGAGGCCGGCAATGGGATGCTTCTCCCCTTCTTCGCTCAGGTTGAGAAGTTTTTGAAAGGATAAGCGCACGTAATGCTGTCTTTGGAGGGCACGCAGCTCGGTAATTATGATGTCATGCGGCGTATACGTGTTGGTGGCATGGGGGCCGTCTATGAAGGGCGGCAACGCACGGCCTTTGGTCGGCGTGTTGCGATTAAGGTCATTCTAGGCGATTTCGCAACGGATAGAGATATGCGGCGTCGTTTTGCGCGTGAGGCTAGAACGATTGCGGGCCTGCATCATCCGCATATCCTACCGTTGATTGAGTTTGGGGATGAGCAGGGCATCCTCTATCTGGTCATGCCTTTTATCGATGGTGGCACGCTCACCAGCTATCTGCGCCATCACCTGCCTGATTTAGGCGAGGTGATGGCGCTCTATCAACAGTTGCTGGATGCTGTCGAGTACGCGCACGAGCATAACCTGATCCATAGAGATATCAAGTCCTCGAATGTGCTGTTAGAGATGCGGCGCAACGCAGCTCCGTATGTCTATCTGGCTGACTTTGGTCTTGTGCGTACTATGCGCCAGAACGATTCATCGCAAGTTGGCAAGCCGATCCCCTTAGAGCAGGTGCCCGGCACTCCGCACTACATGGCTCCTGAACAGACACGGGGCATAGTCACACCGTTGACCGATATCTATGCATTGGGCGTCCTGCTCTATCAGGTCTTAACCGGTAACCTGCCGTATAACGATCCCGACGAGGTGCGGGTCATCAAGATGCATCTGTATGACCCGATTCCTTCGCCCTGTGATTACGATGGCTCGATCCCACAAGAATTGGGTGAAGTGGTCCGTATCGCCATGGCGAAAAATCCAGCAGATCGTTATCAGAGCGTCGCCCAACTGCGCCAGGCCTTTCTCTCCGCCCTTGCTGAGCCTGGTGTAACGCCTGCTGTCAATGATAGCGAAGAAGAGATGCCCCCGATCGAGTCTGTCGATGCTGCCCCCGTCGATTTAGAGATCCTGCCCAGCGCGGAGCTCCGCAAGCAGCAAGTCCCACTGACCATCAAACTACCACCCTCCGAGCCGTATATGCCAGCCGAGGCAGAGCCCAGACGCCCCCTGCCTGGCCCCAATCAGCGCCGAATCTCTGATCCTCTGGAGGTCGATGCTGCTGGACGGCAACGCCTTACGAAGGCACTCAAGCGCACTGGAGAATATGCTGGTGCTGAGTCTCCACGCCCAATCATTATGCAGCAGCGCCCCCGTATTACCGGCGATCGGCCTATGGAGCGGGAACGTCTACCAGAACGTGATCGTCCACTCAATCCAGGTGCTCCGCTCAATGATGCGCCTGCCACAATTATACGTGAGCGACGTGATCGCAACGATCGCCAGGCGCGTATGGAGACCATCGAGACGGGAGAACATAACGGACGTAATGAGCGTGGAAATCGTGTCTATGCCACCTCCGACACTTTTCGGCGTCCACGTAATACCGACGATCCATTTCCTCCGGTAATGCGTCGCCAGCGCCGCCCCATCTTAGCGGCATTGGCCGTAGTGGTTGTGCTCACGCTGATCTTTGTCCTGGTCACGCGTCTCTTCGGGATGGAGCTTTTCCCAACCAGTGTCCCCATCATCGGAGCATCACCAGTTGCCACCGTGCGTATCTCTGTCAAGCAGCAGACACTCCAGAATACCTTCTTGCTTACCGCCTCTCCACAGTTCAGTTCGCCAGACTTGACCACCCATAGTATCCCTGACCGTGTGATCCAGGAGAGCGCTCAGGGGAGCAGCACCGTGGCTACTACCGGTAACAATACCAGCAAAGGGACCTCTGCACATGGGATGATAGAGTTCCTCAATCGTACCGCCAACCCCGTTCAGGTCCAGCAGGGTCTCGTCTTAAATGGACCAGTTGGCATACAGGTCCTGATCACACAGAGTATCACTGTCCAACCCAAGCAAGGCGATCAGTTTGGCAAGGCTGATGCCCCTGCCATTACTATCCAACCCGGGCAGGCAGGTAATATTGCCACGAACCAGGTGAGCGGTACCTGCTGTAATGCGGCTCTCTTCATTCGTAATCCGGCCCCTTTCACTGGTGGCACAGATCCGCAGTCCTCGCATTTTGTTGCTCAAAGCGATATTGATAATGCCCAGAAAGCGCTCGCTACAAAGTTAGAGCAACAGATCTCTCCGCAGTTGCAGCAGCGAGTGGGCGCAGGCGAGAGTATGGTCGGCGCACCTGATTATCAGATAACAACAAGCACTGACAATCCAGTGAATACCCAGACGGATACTGTCACTGTGAGCGTCAAGGTTACTGGGAGCGCTACCCTCTACAAAAAAGACGTGGCAGTGCAGACCGCTATGGTCTTACTCAATCAGCAGGCTATCGGTGGTCTGGGTAATAACTATCAATTGCAGGGACGGCAGACCGTCGCCTCATTTGACGCTGAGAGCGGTAAAAACAACATTGCCTATCTCAAAGTCTCTGTCAGTGGGACCTGGGCTTACAACTTCACCGATAGCCAGGCACAAAATCTCCGTGATCCTATCCGTGGTGCTACCCGCGATGTCGCGCTTGCCTATCTCAAAGCTCAACCTGGTGTCGCTAGCGTCGATATTCATCTACCCTTAGGCACTGATCATCTACCCGACGCTGTCGGCAACATCGAAGTTATGCTAGAACGGAGCAATTAAGCAGGGAAAGGATAGCATGGATATAACTACAGAAAGTAGTCCTGATGTTCGTAGCGTAAGTGAGTTACCTGAACTACACTGGTTCTCTATTCTTTCAATCAGTATTTTTGCGCTGGCTCTCAATTTTCAATGGGCAGCGTTAGGCACTATTATTCTGCCCAGCCAGGTCTTTAAAATGGTCGGAGATTTGAATAAAGGGACTGCTCTGGCCTATGTACTTATTCCAGGAGCCTTTGTCTCCCTCTTTGCTAATCCTCTCTTTGGCTGGCTGAGTGATCGGACACATGGTCGTTTGGCCAGATGGGGGAAGCGGCGTCCATACATTATGGTGGGGACGCTAGCAAGTGTGATCGGACTTGCCTGGATGGCAACGGCTCCAAGTGTTATCTCGCTGGCCCTGGCGTATGCATTTACACAATTTGTCAGCAACGCAGCGCAGGCACCCTTTCATGCGCTCCTGCCAGACATCGTTCCACCTAAGCAACGTGGACTTGCCTCTGGTGTGCTCGGTCTGCTTGTTATTGCCGGTAATATTGGCGGTGTCCTGGCAGCAGGTAGGTTGCTCGACTCGTCCGCGTCTTTCTCGCTGTATCGTCAGGAACTCTGGATTGTCTATGGCATCCTGATTGGTGTCCTGCTTGTGTTTATGGTGGTCACGCTCTTCTCCCTCCGTGAGCCTGCTGTTGACGCGACACCTGCTGTTCAGCGCTGGAAGCTTTCACGTTCAGTGGTGCAGACGATTGTGAGTACTATTGCAGCTTGTGTACTGCTCTGGGGCTTGATTACGCTCTGGAATGCATGGCATCTTACGAATATTACGATTAGTAGCGACGTGGAACAGGTATTGATCGAAATCCTGGCGACACTCGGGATCTTGCGTCTCTTCGATTTTCGTCCGCGCCGCGATCCCGATTTCGCCTGGGTGCTGGTCACGCGTCTCGTCATGATGCTTGGTATCTACACCATCCAGAACTTTCTACAATACTATATGCGCGACGTTGTACGTGTGGCACATCCCGAGCAAGAGACGACCAACTTCCTGATCGTTGTCTCACTGACCAGCCTGGTCAGTGCCTTTGCTGCCGGTTGGCTCTCAGATCGTTTTGGTCGTAAGCGATTGGTTTATATTTGTGGTAGCTTTATGGCGGTCGTTGGTGTGGTCTTTGTCCTGACACATTCATTGCCGATAGTCATTGCCGCTGGCGCGATCTTCGGCTTAGGTTATGGAGCGTATCAGAGCGTTGACTGGGCTCTGGTGGCAGATGTCCTACCTTCAAGCAAGAACTATGCGCGCGATATGGGTGTCTGGAACGTTGCTCTCTCGTTGTCGCAGGTGATGGCACCTATCTTAGGAGGACCATTACTGGATGCCTTCGCGCACGCAGGTCATCCCGTACTCGGTTATCAGGTCCTCTTCAGTATGGCAATTTTATACTGTGTGATAGGCACCGTCACTGTCCGTTTTATTCGTGGTATTCGGGCATAGCTGTTATGTTTAGCGCAGATGCATCTCTAAGAGGAGCTCTTTGAGCAGATCCGGTCGATTGGTAAAGATGCCATCGGCCCCTAGTTCAATGAGCTCACGCATCTCAGCTTTAGCATCAATTGTCCAGTAGTGGACATCGATACCCAGGCGATGCGCACCATTGATAAGCTTGCGATCTTTGAGATTAAAGCCAGTGCTTGTTGTCGGAATCTCTAGCGCCGTTGAGCGGTGACGGTAGAACTTTGGCAGTCCGAGTTTATGTGCTAGAGTGAATTGTGCGATCTCAGCGCGACCCGCACCTGTAGCAACCAGGCCCTGAGAGAGTTTTTTGAAACGATCGACGATCTCCTGGTTGAAAGAAGCAACGATCGTCTTCCTCTCCATATGATATTTTTGAATCAGCGTCCATAGCTTTTCCTCGATCTGCGAGGGTCCGCCTTTGGGGTATATATCCTTAATCTCAAAGTGCAGATAGATCTGAGACGAATAGTTGCTAAAGACCTCTTCCAGCGTCGGGATATAGATACCCTGACCACGATAGCGATAGTTGCCTTCCAGATCACAAAAGGTATAGCCCGCATCGAGTTTTTGTAACTCGGAGAGCGTAAAGGAATCGACGCGTCCCTGTCCATTCGTAGTGCGATCAACCGTTGTATCGTGGATACTGACCAGGTGACCATCTTTCGTCATATGGACATCGATATCTAGAAAATCACTACAACCGATAGCCAGTGCATTTTCAAAGGCGACCAGCGTATTCGTCGGTGCGAGTAGTTCACCACCCTGATGGGCAAATGCATAAGGCTTCTTCAATGCAGGGAAGAAAGAATGTTGTGTAGACATGCACTCAAATATTTCTGAACTAGCACTGACGTCTTGTCGAGGTATCTTCGTGCGGCTGATCACTTCCAGTAGTGATGCCATTCCGCTCGTCTTGCTGGCGTTCGCGTCGACCCCAGAGGTAGAAACCTACCGTTAATAACAGGATAATACCCAGCGTAATCAACTGCGTTGACTCGTAGACTGCACGTGAGACATTGGCTGCTTTAATGACATTGCTGGTCGGGAAAAGTAAAAAGTAACTGACCAGGATAGTATAGAACATCGAGAGGATTGTCACAATCCATGCACCTGCCAAACCTCCAGGGACGCGATAGGGCCGTGGTGCGTCTGGTTGTTTGAAACGCAAAAGAATCAGGTCAGGGAAGATGAACAGGTAAGCGAGCGTATTCACCGAGACGGTAAAGCCCAGCACTAATGTGAATAGCGATTGAAGTGTTCCTGCTGTAAAGCTATTGATGGTCACCGCAAGTATCATAACGATCGTTGCAATAACACCACTGGCGATGATTGCGTTACGGGGAGCCTCGGTGCGCTGATCAAAACGTGCCAGCATACGTGGTGCCGCGTAGTCACGAGCGGTTACAGCATAGGCGCGGTTCGCGCTAATCATCCAGGTCGCGCCGCTGGCTCCCAGCGCTACGACGAATACCGGTACCAGTACAAAACGTAAGAATAGAGCGATCGGAGCCGGCAATACTATCGTTACATTGCTGATAGCTTGCATCAGTCCACTGCTCCCAACCACTTGCGTTTTCGAAAGCGCGAAGATAGTGACAGTAATGGGGATAACATAAGCCAGGAAGGCCAGACCACCTGTTAGCAGCATTGAGCGCGGTACATCATGCTGTGGATCGCCTACCTCATCACCGACGTTGACCTGTACCTCAAAGCCCTGCCACTTAAAGATCATGACCGGTAAGATGCCACTGACAATAATAGCGAGTGTACTGCTCGGCAGCAGATCATGTACCGTCATATGCGTCCCTGTTGCATGTCCGCTGATAAAGAAAGCCAGCGCGAGCAATACAAAGATGGCGATCAGTCCCAACTTCGCACCTGCACCCAGTGCCGAGAGGCGTTTATTGATTGAGATCGGTGTCATTGCGGAGCCCATGATGCTCCAGATAAAGACCAGTGCAATTACAATTGTAATCAGGGCATCATTGACTTTATTACCCCCGAAGAGCATATTGGGATTGCCGAACCAGAGTACTTTGATTGCGGTAATGACCGTCACAAACATCGTACCACCGATCCAGAGCGGGTTTGCTATCCAGTATAGCATTGCCGCAATCGCCGCATAGAAGCGCCCACCACTCATCTTGCCCCACTCGTAGATGCTACCTGCGCGAGGAAATGTGCTGCCCAACTCTGCAGTCAACATCTGATAAGGAATATAAAAGGTCAGACCAACCAGCAAGACCCAGAAGAGTGCCTGTCCTCCATATGAGGCCGCTGCCCCTAACGTATCCAGTCCCAGTGAGCCAGCGATGGTATAGAATACCAGGTCACGTACTCCCAGTGCACGACGCTGGCGACCTTTTGTCTGTGTCAATATGGTTGCCCTATTCTCTACATTTTCCATATTTTTACTGCCCTTGTGTGTTGCGAAACAAAAATAAAACGCTGTTAGCTATAAGCGCAAGCCAGTGAAATAGATTCTTAGCAGTAGTGCGAACGTCTCTTCAGCACCTGACTATAATCTTGATTTTGTTGATCTATTCACTTCATTAATAAACACATGAAAAAGGTTATTTATTTCCAATGGGTAGAGATGATCAATTGATGCATTGCAAAGATGGGAAGATGTAGGGATGTTATGATATCTAGCGTCTGAATGCTCGAAGTAATTCTTATAGCCTAATTGTTGCAGAGGAAAATTCACATCAATGTGTTCAATGGACTGGCGAAATATGTTATGGTATGTAGTGATTTGATAAGTAAGTTGTAGAAGAGCCTTAGCCTTTTGCAGTGTATATTTGAGAAACGTTACACGAACGAAGTGGGAGTGTACAAGCGTATGTATGCTTCTATTTCTAAAGGACGAGTGTTTTTATGGACGGAGAGCAATGTATCAGCTACATTGAGCAGCATGGCATCGACGCATGGAATTTTTGGCGTCGAGAACACTCTGATGAACAGATAGATCTCAAGAACATTGACTTGAGTGGTCGTACACTAGAGAACGTTCACTTCTATCATGCAGATCTATCCGGAGCAAATCTGAATGCGTGTGACCTGACCGACGCGAATCTTAGTGCTGCCGTGTTACATGGGGCGGATATGCGTAATGCTAGCCTTGTACGTGCCGATCTCAGCAATGCCGATCTGAGTGGAGTCGACCTCAGTGATGCAGATGCGCGTGGAGCGAATCTCAGCGAGGCTAATCTGAGCGGAGCAAAGCTGAGCCGTACTGACCTGACTGACGCAAACTTGCTCGATGCTCGCGTGCAGGCCGAACAGCTCAGATTGGCCCGCTCGTCACGCAACTCTATTTAGCAAATACAGTACTAACTAACGTCTGCTTAACCCGGGGATACGCAACTCTGTTAGGAGTGTTCCACTGAGGATCAGTACGCAGCCTAACAGGGCGCGTGGACTGAGTATCGTCCCATTCCAGAGGTAGTCAGTTATAGCTGCAAAGATCGGTTCGCAAACAAAGATGAGTGCAACGCTGGTGGTAGTCATAAAGCGTTGCATATGCGTCTGTGCTAAAAAAGCGAATGCAGTGGCGAAGACAGCTGTAATGAACAGAGCGAGCAAGATCTGTGGCTGCCAGGTTTGTGCACTTAGAATGACGTGCAGCCATGGCTCAAAGAACAGGGCTGCAATGCCACTGAGTAGTGCCACCGTAGCAAGCTGTACGATAACGATATGTTGTATCGTGGCCTGAGCGCTATATTTGCCTGTATAGACAACCTGAAGCGCAAAGCCAATAGCGCACAGGAAGGCGAGTAGATCACCTGGATTAAGCGCATCCAAACTCACAAAGGCCAGCAGATAGAGCCCGATTGTGGCCACGCTGACACCCAATAAAGCGGCCCGGGTTGGACGTGTACCCAGAATTAGCCAGGCCAGCAACGGGACCAGTGTTACACTGAGCCCGGTCAGAAAACCGGACTTACCGGAGGTCGTATAGAGCAGGCTAAAAGTCTGTAGCGCATAGCCTGCAAAGAGCAAGGCTCCTAATACGAATCCACTGAGCAGATTAGCGCGTCGGAGCATTTTGCTCAGTTCGTTGCGCCCTTTGTGGCGGAGTAGCATTGGTAGTAACAAGATAAGCGTAGCAAATGCAAATCGAATAGCGATAAACGTAAAAGGTGGCATCGTCGCAATGGCATCCTGTACCAGTACGAACGTAGCCCCCCAGATAGCGGTAACAAGCAGTAAAATGCTGCTAGCAAGCCAGCGTCTCCCTTGCAATATAATTCATCTTCCATGTTTGATTTCAAAAATATGTAGCTTGTAAAATATAATCTGCATCATAGCACATCTATACAAATCCCTGTATGCAATCAGAAGCACCAGGAAGCACTGGAATACCATTGACAGACGACGAAAAGGGACGCATGTGCTATACTAGGTTGGCAGATTACATATAGCTGGCATAGATGAGCTAGAGATGATGTAAGATAGCTGTGTTTTGCTCATCAATTTTAAGCAAAAAGGATAAGAGAAACTTATCGTGAAAGAAACAACAGAACCTGCGATGGGAGGAGAGATGCGTTATTCCTCCTCTATACTTGAAACAATCGGTAATACGCCACTTGTGCGCTTAAACCGTATCGCTAGTGATGTGCCACCACTCGTTTTAGTGAAACTTGAGATGATGAACCCTGGTGGCAGTGTCAAGGATCGTATTGGCCCCAACTTGATCGAATACTGTGAGAAGCAGGGTCTCTTGCGTCCTGGTGGCACTATTGTTGAACCCACCAGCGGCAATACGGGACATGGTCTGGCAATTGCAGCAGCGATCAAAGGATATCATTGTATTTTTGTAATGACCGAGAAGGCAAGCGAAGAGAAGCGCAGCCTGCTACGTGCTTATGGGGCAGAGGTCGTAATCTGTCCAAGTAGTGCTACGCATGATGATCCTGAGTATTATAAAAACGTTGCCTACCGACTCGCCGAAGATATTCCAGGTGCCTGTTGTCCTGATCAGTACTCAAATCCTGCTAATCCAGCCTCGCACTATCGTTCAACAGGTCCTGAGATCTGGAAGGATACGGCGGGACGGGTCACTGCTTTTGTTGCTGGCATCGGCACTGGTGGCACAATCTCTGGAACTGCTCGCTATTTAAAAGAAGTGAACCCAGATATCCAGATCATAGGTGCCGATCCTGCTGGTTCAGTCTACTCCGGTGATACCCCCAAGCCTTACAAGATTGAGGGCATCGGCATGGATATGTTCCCAAAAAACTATGCGGCCAACCTTGTTGACGATGTTATTCGTGTCGATGATCGTACATCCTTCTACTATGCGCGTCGTCTGGCTCGTGAAGAAGGGATCCTCGTCGGTGGTTCGTCCGGTACTGCACTGGCTGCTGGCCTGACCTATGCCAAACGCCTGACCGAGAAAGACGTTGTTGTCATCTTGCTACCTGATACCGGCCGTGGATATCTGACCAAGCAATTTGACGAGACCTGGATGCGCGAAAACGACATGCTCACGCAGGCCGATAGCGAACAGCCTACGCTCTCCGACGTACTCATCTTCCGCCGTACACATTCGCTTAGTATGCCTCTGGTCGTCAGCGTGCATCCGACTGATTCCGTTGCAGATGCCGTTGAGTTGCTGCGTCGCTATGGTATCAGCCAGACGCCGGTGATGGAGAACAAGCGTATGATTGGTAGCCTGACTGAGGATCTCCTGTTGCGTCGCCTCGCCAGCGGTGAGCCTCTGGAGACCAGTGCAGTCGGTGAGATTCAGGGTCCGCCCTTTGCGATGCTGAGTGCTAATACACCGATGAAAGATGCCTATGCCTTCTTCAACGATTGCACTTCAGCGGTTGCTATTATGGATGGTGAGCACTTAGAGGGGATCGTGACCAAGAGCGACCTGCTCGAATATTGGGCTCATCAGCGCCACGTCTGATACTAGTTACAGCTTACAGGCACCAAGAAAGCGTTTTACTCAGCCGTGTAAAACGCTTTCTTGATGTTACTCTGTTGGGCAGCCTATGCCTATAGTTTTGCATAGGCTGCCTCTATAATTAGAGATTGTTTACATCCAGGCTTTCAGCAAGAGGGAGTGTGAACCAGAAGGTCGAGCCCCGACCAGGTGCACTATCGACGCCTACCTGTCCACCCTGACGTGTAATCAGGGTTTTACAGATATGTAAGCCTAGCCCCAGACCAATGCCAGTACCGCTCTGCACCGTAATACCTTTGGCTTGATAGTAGCGTTCCCAGATACGTAACTGTTGTTCTGGCGTTAATCCAGGTCCATGATCTTTCACCCAGACGTATACTTCTTCCGCCTTACGTTGGATACCCACCGTAACCTCTTCGCTAGCGGCAGAATATTTTAGTGCATTGGTCAAATAATTGCTAATGACCTGACCGATGCGATCTTTATCGACCAGCACCAGAATTGGTCCACTTTCAGCGAGGTCAAGCTGAATAGTACGGAGATTGGTGACTTCACGTTGATCCTGTATTGTATCTTTCAGTATTGCTACGATATCATGTTCTGCCAGCGAGAGATTGAGCTTATTGGCCTGAATACGTGTACCATCCAGGAGATTGCCAATCAGCCGGTTCATCACCTTTGTCTGGCGTAGTGCCCGTCCGAGCATCAACTGTGCATCAGAGGTTGCGTGCTCAACATCTTTTGGTAGCTCATGATGGAGCGTGGGATTCAGAATGCTTTTCACTCTGCGTTCCGCCAGTTGCAGATTGGCATGAATCGTCGTAAGCGGATTACGTAGCTCGTGGCTTGCCATACTAATGAAGGTATCTTTGCGTTGATCCAACTCTTTCTGTTCGCGGATATCACGAGCCAGCGTTGCCATACAGAGAGGAGTCTCTTTCTGGTCGTTCATGATGAAGAAGAACGTCTGGTGGACATCGATCAGTTCGCCCGTTTTGCTATGCCTGATCTGTAGATCACCCTCCCAACGTTTATGTTCCTGAATATGTTTGTAAATAACGTCAGTGAAATAATAATGGAGTTGCTCTGGCAAAAAATCCGTCATTGGTCGATTAAGTACATCTTCTGGTGTATCGAGTCCTACCAGCGCGCGTCCAGCAGGATTAATATAGGTAGTAATGCCGTCAAGAGTTGCCATCCCAATAAAATCGGTACTATTTTCAACCAGCGCTACAAATTGTTGTGTTGACTCCTCTGCCGCGCGAGCCTGTACCTGTTCGGTATAGAGCTGTGCATTTGTTACAGCGATTGCGGCACGGCTAGCAATTTCGCGCCCCAACTCAACATCCTGTGGTGTATAGATGCGACCAGAAGCGCTAGTATAGCAGCAACTCAGGACGCCCAGTGTTTTGCCGTACGCGATAATCGGAATCGCTAGCGACGAGGTGATGCCCAACGAAAGTATCTGCTGATAATGCTCATCGGAGAGTGACATAGAGCGAAGAATTGTATCATCGACGTATTCAGTGACGATAGGCTGGCCTGTTTTCAATGCTTGAATGATCGGATGCTGAATATCCGTGAAGGAGGGAAGTATAGACGATATCTGCCCGGCTGACTGTGTTTGTATATAGGTAGAAGAAGTTTGAGATGTGGATGATACAGACTGCGTCAGACGTCGCAGGGTATCATCGGGCAGGAGGAAGTCTACAAAGCAAATATCGGCCATGATCGAAGTGGTAAGGTTGATAAGAGCTGTAAGTGTCTCTTCATAATCGAGTGATGTATTCAGTACATGGCTGGCGCGAGCGAGAAACTGTAATGACTCTTCATGACGTTTCATCATCGTGATATCATGGTTGATTTCCAGGATTGCTTGGGGTCGGTTGTGCTCATCACGGATGAGCTGTTGGCGTGTCTCTACAACAATCTGACGACCATTTTTAGTTGTGTGGTAGAGTACGCCTTCCCAACGTCCATGTTGAATTAACTGGAAGTCGATATCTTCGCGTGAGGTAGGGAAACGCGTCTGTAACAGGGTATGGGTAACCTGGCCCTGTGCCTCATCTTCTGACCACCCATAGAGTTGCCTTGCACCCTCGTTCCAGGAGATAATGACGCTCATCGGATCGCGGACGATGATAGGATCGATAGCTGATTGAATGAGCTGTTCGTAGTTGATAGTCGGTAGATCAGGTAGCTTTACCTTTTTTGCACCTGTTGTATCTGCAGTCTGACTGTCAGACGACTGTTGCACAAAATGTATACCCGCATCGTGTTTATGCATAAATAAATGAAAGTCTTTTTCGTCGATGCGATAACCAGCACGACCTAGCGATGTCCCTTTTAGCTTCCCTAAGCGCAACCAGCGGCGTACCGTGTCTACGGTAACCTCAAGTCGTAGCGCAATATCCTGAACGGTTAAATACTCTCCCATATTCCTTATCCCCAAGTCGTTAAATTATCGCAGGCATTGTATCACATGACTTCACATGTGTCTATGTAACTCTGTGTTGTTTTACTTGTGAGCAAGGGGCCGCACACAGCATCATTTAAAATCATTATTGTCAAGACTTGCTGTTTTCGTTATACTTGCTTGCATACCTTCTCATTGTTATAGCGATAATCACAAGCAGAACGTGTTTTTTATTCATGAGTTAGCCTACTTCCATACTATAAAAAGAGAACTATACATGTTGCCTTACGGCTACAGGCATAGTTTGTCGAGCGCAGGAGATTGCACATGATGAGTATGGTGTAGGGTAACGAGCAGGGAGGGCAATCTTGCTTATGGCTGGTTCCACCTATGTAGTTGGGGATATTCATGGTCATCTACGTGTCCTTGAGCGCCTGTTACAGCAGGCACATCTCATTGATGACACGCTGCACTGGTCCGGCGGTGAGGCCGTGCTCTGGTTTATTGGAGACCTGGTTGACCGTGGTCCTGATAGTATTGCCGTGGTTGATTTCGTAATGCGTTTGCAAGCAGAGGCGGTGTTGGTAGGAGGGTCTGTAGATAGTCTGCTGGGAAATCATGAGCTGTTAATGCTCGCGGCATATCGTTTTGGGCGTCGTTCAACTGGCCTGAGTAGTAACTTTATCATTCGCTGGCGACGCAATGGTGGTATGAAAAGCGATCTGGGCAAGCTTACGAAAGAGCACCTGGCCTGGTTCGCGGAACGCCCTCCACTTGCGCGTATCGGGAATGACCTGCTTGTCCATGCCGATGCTACTTTCTATACACGCTATGGTAATTCGTTGACCTCTGTCAATGATACCTTTCGAAATCTCTTCAAGCATAGCGATGCTCTGGCCTGGGAAGAACTGATTGAAGCGTTCTCAATGCGCGGCGTCTTTATCAACACCTATGCCGGAGAAGAATTCATCGATCGTTTCTTGACTATTCTGGGCGGGCGTCGCATCATTCATGGACATACTCCCATCAGTACGATGATCGGAGGTCCTGCCAGGAAGGTTACGGAACCCTATACCTATGCCAATGGACGTTGTCTCAATGTGGATGGTGGTATCTATCTCGGAAGTTCGGGTTTTATCCATACATTGTAGCTTTGTTGTATACGCCAATTCCGTTCGTATCGATGCAGTGTTGCAGTGCTGGTTGTGCGCAATGTCGCCCACAGCCTCTCGTATTTTTAGCGCAAGGTGCAGCATTCCTCTGTCCCATGCAAGTAGTACTATAGCGTCTTCGCTACCCCAATTTTCGTACTTTGTCTGAATTAGCTATAAAATATATTGACAAATCGCAACTATTTGAGTATATATAACTATATAAACGTGTTTGAGCTTCAGCTAAGGAAAGGAAGGGTACATATGCAATCCAAATATGATGATTCCATCCATTATGTCATGTCAGCGGGATATGCATCTGCAAGTATGCATTGTACCTGCGGCACACACTGATGGCGCGAAAGCCTTATGAAGTATTCGAGCACACGGCTGATATTGGTCTGCATGTGGAAGGCGAGACGCTACCTGAACTGTTTATCCATGCTGCACAGGGTATGGAGAGCTTGTTGGTAGAACCTACCGATGTACAGGCAATCATCAGTCGCGAGATCAGCGTTGAGGGGCACGATCAACTATCGCTACTTATTGCCTGGCTCAATGCACTGATTTTCCTCTTCGATACTGAATATCTCCTCTTTCGCGACTTCACGATCGACACTCTTACGGAGAGCAAGGTTAGTGGTCGAGCGACTGGCGAAGTTTACGACTCGCAACGTCATGCCTTGGGTTGTGCTATTAAGGCGGTTACCTGGCACGAGGCGGATGTTACACGCACGGCAGATAATGGGTATCATGCCAGTCTCATCTTCGACCTATAGTAAAAGGGCGCGTGCTGCGGAGGCAGTCCTTTTTCCTTGCTACACATCTACACCTACAAACACAATACTTCCCCCCGTTGCCTACCTGGTTAAAAAATAGAGAAAGAGGAAAAACTGTTTTGAGTCAGAAGATACCTTTAGAGCGTATAGACTCCACACGCTGGCGTATCCCTCAGCGTTTCGACCCTGCCATGCGTGTTCCTGGCATTGTTTATGGTGATGATGAATTGATCCAACTTATGCTTGGTGATAATGCATTACAGCAGGTCGTCAACGTAGCAGCGTTACCAGGAATAGTCGGTTATGTATTAGGGATGCCTGATATTCATTGGGGCTATGGTTTCCCAGTTGGTGGTGTGGCTGCCACCGATGCCGAGACTGGTGTGATTTCTCCTGGGGGTATCGGCTTTGATATTAACTGTGGTGTGCGGTTAATGGCCACAGATTTACTGTATGATCAGGTGAAAGGTCGTGCTGATAATCTGGCCGATGTACTCTTTAAGCGTTTACCGTCGGGTGTTGGTGGGGATGGTATGCGCCTGCTGAGTCGCGATGAGATGCGCGCTGTCACGCTGCAAGGAGCGGCCTGGGCGGTCGAAGAGGGGTATGGATTACCCGAAGATCTGGATGTGACAGAAGAGCGAGGTTGTCTGGCAGGAGCGATGCCAGAGGCGGTAAGCCAGCAGGCCTGGACGCGAGGTCTCAAACAACTGGGCAGTCTGGGTTCGGGCAATCATTTTTGTGAGATCCAGGTAGTCGATCATATCTACGACCAACGCGCTGCAGATGCGATGGGTATCGGGCGCAAGGGGCAGGTGGTTGCTTCTCTCCATTGTGGTTCGCGAGGATTTGGACATCAGATAGCCGAGGATTTTACGAAATTGGCAGAATCGAAGCAGAAGGAATACGGTTTTGAATTGGCTGATCGCCAGTTGGCGTGTTTACCGTTACAATCCCAGGAGGGACAGGCGTACCTGGGAGCTATGAAGTGTGCAGCCAATTTCGCCTGGGCTAATCGCCAATTGCTGATGGATGGTGTCCGAAAGTCTTTTGCTGAGATCTTTGGCCGCAAAGCACGTGTCAAAGATCTGCCACTGGTCTATGACGTTTGCCATAATATTGCCAAGATGGAAGAGTACGAGATCGATGGCCAAATGAAGCGTGTCTGTGTGCATCGTAAAGGAGCCACACGCGCGTTTCCGGCAGGACATCCTGCACTGCCAGAGAAATATCGTGAGATTGGACAACCTGTCTTTATCCCAGGTGATATGGGACGCTATTCCTTTATGCTGGTTGGTGCTCCGGGATCCATGGAACAAAGCTTTGGTTCGTGTTGCCATGGTGCGGGTCGCCGCATGAGCCGTACCGCTGCTAAGAAGTCCGTGGAGAGTCATGAACTGCTGGAGCAGTTAGCCAAGAAAGGCATTACCGTACGTGTCCACAGCAAAAACCTATTGGCTGAAGAGGCTCCGCAAGCATATAAGGATGCGCAGCAAGTGGTCAATGTGGTACATAATGCCGGCCTTGCAACTCTAGTTGTACGACTCAAGCCATTAATTGTTGTCAAAGGGTAGTCGTAAAACAGAGGCAGCTGTGTGGATGTAAATAGCTCTTCCCTCAGCTGTCTCTATTACTGAGCTAAAAAGGGTTATGAATGGGTCAATTATTTCCTTCATCATAGTCATCATCTTCTTCTATCTCCAGATGTTGTAATCGCTCATGAAGTACTTGCACGTCGGCGTTGGTCAGGCCCGCTTTATGGTAACGTTGTGCTAGCAACTGATCATAGCGCCCATCAGCGCTGCTATGAGCTGTCACGATCTCAGCAAATGAGCGTAGTAGTACCTCCTCGTTTTGTCCGAATGTCGCATAGTTGCCTGCTGAACCGCCAACACTGACTGCAAAGCGTCGGCATGCTGCTAGCCTGCGTACCACACGTGTTTCGTCGTTACGCAACTCCACCAGTTTGTCTTGTTGCTCCTGCTTATCAAATGGTGTTTGCTCTTCAGGCTTACCGGATTCCGAGAATCTCCCCAGCTCAAATTGATCTGCCATTCCTGTTGCACCCTTCTTACTCATTTAAATATTGCTGTTGCTACTGAGATGCATCATGAGGATAACATAGTGAGCGAGCTTGCCGCAATCCCTGGAATAAGCATGAAGCAAGAATTAGATCTATGTTTGTCTGTCTATCATATTGTTGGTCGCCTGGTCTACGAGCCAGGCTCAACCTGTTGTATCTGCCCATCTTGTATCCGCAGTACACGATCTGCGATCTCGACGATATGAGGATCGTGTGTCGCAATCAGCAGACCAGCCTGGGTGTCATGCGCAATGCTGCTCAACAGTTTGATAATGGTCTGTCCGGTAAGCGGATCAAGGTTGCCTGTAGGCTCGTCTGCGACGAGGAAACGTGGTTTGTGTACGAGGGCACGTGCCAGGGCTACTCGTTGTTGTTCGCCACTGTGAATGGGAAGTGGAAGATTGGAGAAAATCTTGCAGGCTAGCGGTATTGGCAATGTTTGCATATATCGGTGCAGCTGAAACAACAATAGTTGTGATGGTCAAACTTACACCCAATACGAGTAGTATGCGTGCGTTTTGCTTCAAAAGCCAGAAAGCTAATGTAAATAATGATGGGATGTTAGTTGTGTGTCGAGGAGGCTTTGCAAGGTTGTGCATCGAAAAGTCCCTTTTTCAATATAATAAATTTTAAATATTGGTGTGCAAATGTGCGATTTTTTCTCTTTCTTATTATACGACTTCGCTCTTCTTCTTATCACATATATGTGTGAGCTAATAGTAGTACGAAGAATAGGGATATCTCTATTTTAGAGAATTATCTTTTCTATTTTAGAGACGATGGATAAGAGATAATAATTATTAGCTGTCTCTATCCTTCTCCAACAGTTAGCATTCCTTTAATTGTGTAAGAAATCTTGTATATAGCGATTAACCTGTTCTGGTTGTTCTTGTTGTACCCAGTGACCGCTAGTCGAGATACGTTTGACCGAGATCGCTGGCACCCAGCGCTCAAGTCCTTGCGTAAGTGCAATGTCTAATGCGATATCTTGTTCACCCCAGATAAGCAATGTCGGGATCATGATCTTCTGTTTAATATTCTTTTCACCAAACATCTTGAATGGATGATGGAAGATAGAGCGATAATAGTTAATGCTTGCATGAAGTGCACCAGGTTTGCTCATCGCCACTCTAAAGTGCTCCAGGACTTCAGGCGGAAAGGCTGTTTTTTGCACCGCAGCAGTAGAGATCATAGAGGTGATCAGTGCGGCGTGGTTACGTCCAAGCATATATTCTGGTAACCAGGGTATCTGAAACGCAAAGGCATACCAACTCTTACGTAACTGCTTCCATGTTCGCAATTCACGTTGGAAGGCGGCGGGATGAGGAGCATTAAGTACGATGAGCCGCTCGGTCAGAGATGGATAGCTGATTGCGAATGCCCATGCGAGCACTCCTCCCCAGTCATGACCGACAATGATAGCCTTCTCCTGTCCCAATCCTTTGATGAGACCCACAATATCACGTAAGAGTGTAGGGATATCATACCCTCCGCGTGGTTTATCTGAATCGTTATAACCTCTCAGATCAGGTGCAACAACCTGGTAACCGGCATCAGCCAGGAAGGGTATCTGATAGCGCCAGGAATACCAGAACTCGGGGAATCCATGCAAAAGCATGATCAATGGGCCTTTTCCTTGTGTCACATAATGCAGGCGTACACCATTTGTAAGGATATCGTGATGCTGCCAGGTTTTAGCTTGTTGTGTCATAAATAAGATTCCCTCTTGAGCAACTAATGATAAGGCATAGACCCTTACGCTTATACTATGTATAACGCTACTGTATAGTTTCAATAGTTGTTGAACTGGAGAACGTTATCTTTACCATTTTGTGCTCACTGATAAAGCCTGCTTTTTCTATGGCTTTCTTTGAAGCATGATTATCAACGCTACACGAACAGATAGGTTTCCAGCCTGCTGCATAACAGTGTTTCTTTAGTTGCATGAGTGTAAAGCTACCCACACCTCTTCCTCGATATGATCGAGCCACTACCATGCCCAGATCGGTGTAGGGTGTTTGTTTCTGGCTGGGAATGCATTCTCCTGTGGTTATCAATGTCTGTTGAGCATATCCTACAAAGAGCTCCGCACGCTTAAGGCGTTTGCGTAGAAACGCCTCAAGCTCCTCTCCTGCTCCTTCTATGTTCGCCTGATAAAAGCGCATAATCTCATTCAGCTCTCTCTCTTCAGCTTTTCTGAAGCTGCTAATGCCGAGGTTAGATGGCGGTTCGATATGTTTGTGATCGTGGAAGAGATACACATGAGGTGTACTGCTTACCTGAAGATCAAGACATAAAGAGAGATACAGGGGTTCTATTGTGCCTGCAATAGCATACTGAATATCATTGGTTGCGATAACCCAACGAAAAATATCTTGTGCCCTATGTTGATACCTTTCTAGAAGGTAAAAGCGTAGTAGATAATTGTCAGCGTCTACGCAGTAATATCCTGCAAATTGCTCCTCATCTTGTATCATCCAAAAAGTCGAATGTGCAATTATCGCACCCTCCCACCATCCATCTGCTGGCGCGACCAGCGTACGTAGATAGTCATCCCGTAGCTGTTGTATCGTATTTAAATCCTTGAGTCGAATACATGTAATCATTGAAAGAGTAGAGAACCTTTCTGTTACTTACCTGGCTTATGATATTTCAATAGTATATTAACGATACAACATATATTGGACGCATCATAGTATTTTGTGTGTGTGTTTCAAGACTATTAGTCTCTTTACTTACATATCTTGCTGGGAACCAAATACTCTCTGTGCAGCGGCTCGGAGTCGCTGAGACCATTTTGTGCGAGTTGTTACAATGCTACCCTTCTTATTTGATTGCTCATAATAATTGAGCGCAGTCCGTGCCGCTGCTCTTATATAGCAGTGTCCATCCTGAGTGAGCGATTGTAACGTCTTTTGTGAAGTTTTTGGATGTCTGGTTACCAGATAGCGATCTTCCCAAAACGGTGAGTTCGTAAACTCTTCCACAATAGCTGCTGGAAATGTAAGATAGTATTGATTGAATGCTTTGCGATACCAGGCTGGCAGGCTATTTGTTCTAACCAGCGAGCGTATCCTTTGCTGCATCAGGTCGATCAATGGCTGATGCTTATGCTGTAACATCACCGGATGCTTGTAAATACGGAACCAGAGTGCATGGTCTTGCATCTCAACTGCTTTTGCTAAAACATCTATTGGTGTGTGCGGATTTGCGGTGAGTCCTAACCATATCCCTTTGCACTTCTCCTGAGAGAGGGTGCGTAGAATATCGACTGCTGTACGTTTGTGGGCAGCAACGGCGCTACGTACCTGTTCGTCTCCATGGTGTGCTAGATAAGCCAGTTGTTCTGTTGTCGCTCGAGGATTATGTGCGATGCCATACCACACCTCCATACTCCCTGTTTGGAGTAGCGTTGCAAGTAGGGCTGGTGGCGTGCGTGGGTTTGCTGCCAGGGCTTTCCGTACGTTAGTTGCGTCACTCGCCAGGTGTGTAGCTGTATACGCTGGTAGACTGGCATTACTGCTTAAACCTGCTCTTACGCGCTCTGAATCGTCCTTAAGTAATGTCTCAATGACGTCTTCTGGCAAGAGCTGAAGTTTCTCCGATGGTAGCTGAGGGTTAGTGGCAATCGAACGACGTACCTTTCTTTGTTGCTGCCTTGAAAATTGCGACAAGATAGTTAAAGGCATCCACAAATGATGCGCGGCCTCGGCATGAATGTGTGCATCTGGTGTAATTGCAAATTTGTTGAGCACCCTTCTAGCAATTGGGTTGTAGGAAGAGATTACAAGTTGCTGCTCTTGTGGTGTTGCAGTAGCAATGAAGCGGTCCCATTGTATTTGGAGCATCGGAACAGTTTGTGGAAACAGTAAGAGAAAAAGGATAAAAAGTGAGTTCTCACATGGTGTATCGATCAGCTTCGAGTGAGGTATCCTTCTGAGATGCTGCTCGAAAGCCTGTGCAACCTGCTGCTGCCAACCATGATTAACTTCACCATACAATATAACATGCATTGCGGCTGCATCTCTTAATCGTGGATTCCATGAATACAATGATTGGTTTTTGATCTGTTGTAACCAGGCGAGAGGAATTTCTTCAAAACGTAGCAAACTCATCAAAGAATCCGGCGGAATTTTTTTGATGCTACCTGGTTGCATGATAACAAGAGAGATAATCGGGTTATCTAGAAATTCTGCCGGAAACTCTTGTGCCAGAATGAATAAAGTGTCTATCGGGGTATTGGAATTTTTTGCGATGGCTTGCCTGACAGCGAAATCGGTGTTCTGGCTGAGCTGGGTAAGTATAGGTGCTGATGTCGCAGGGTTAGCGACCACCAGGGGTGTGAGTTGGTAATATTGAGCAAGTTCAGTTAGTCGATCCGGGCTTGTATTTATATCAGTCGCTTCATGGATAAAAGATAAAGGAAACTCTTCATTGATCATATTGTATCTTTCTTATAAACCACATCTGCATTGATCAGTGAAACTGATGTAATTCACTATAATACAGTGAAAAATCTTTGTCAACAAGCAGATGCTGTATTTTTAAAGAAGAGTCTATTGATACAAATTTGGAACTGCTTATAAGTGATGGTTAATATAGGAAGAAGGAGCGATGAGAGAGGCGATCAGGAGTCAAACCTGATATTGGCATTAATGTAATGGTTCTTTAAGTTCATGTGCCTGGATCTCTCTCCTGGCTCCTTTTCATATCTTTATTCATCCAGCGAGTTTGCTCCGGCAACCACTTCGAGGATCTGTGTCGTGATAGTTGTCTGACGGGCCTTGTTCATTGCAAGCGTGAGATCTTTTAATAAATCGTTGGCATTATCTGTTGCGCTCTTCATTGCAAGCATCTGAGCGGCTAGCTCGCTTGCTACAGTTTCGAGCAGCGATTGATAGAGCTTTATGTTGATGTAGCGTGGTAGTAAAGCTTCGAGGAGCTGTTCTGCATCTGGCTCATAGATATACTCTTTTTTCTGGTGTACCTGCTCGTTATGTGCTGGCGCTTGAATGGGAAGGAGTTGTATGGTGACTGGTGTTTGATTTACCATACTAACAAAATGTGGATAGACGAGGAGAATAAGATCAAGGTTGCCGTGTAAGAAAGCGTCCAGCGCAACCTTTGCTATACCTATGGCATCGTCTATGGAGGGTTGGCTGCCATAATTTGTAAATTCGGCCACTATGTGTTGATTTGTGCGGACAAGCATATCACGACCACGTTTGCCGACAGCAATAAAGTGGAGTTCTGGTATATGTCCATGTTGTGTATAGCGCTTTTGCTCTGCTCGTGCAACATCCAGCGTCATACGATTGAGCATACCTGGTAGGGCACCACAGAGTGTTCGATCAGGTGACATTACGATAATGCCTATGTTCTGTATTGGACGCTGTTGCAAGAGTGCTATATCTCTATAGGTGTCTTTGTATTGTCCTATTTCAAGGCATGTTACGAGTGTCTTCAGACGTTCAGCGTATAAACGAGATTGCTTCATGCGCAATTGAGCTCTATATATTTTGCTGCTGGCTACCATCTGTAAGGCTTTTGTCATTTTCGCGATATTCCTGGTGGATTGGATACGGCGTTGCAATTCACGAACTGAGGACATCTCTACCTCCCTGAAGAGTATAAAAACCTTTGTCGTTAACTGATCGTTAACTGATAATACGATATTTAACCGAGCAGGCATAAACTAGAAAGAAATAAATCACCTATGATGAAATACTCGATAGAATTCAGATACCATACAGTATTTATACTGTATGGTATCATGATACCATACAGTATGTCAATGATGAGAGGAAAGATATGGCACGGAAACGTTTAACGAGAGACGAAAGTCGCCTCCATACACGTGAACGTCTACTAGAAGCCGCAACGGAAGTCTTTAGTCGTCGCGGCTTTGAGGCGGCATCAGTTGATGAGATCGCTGACGAGGCTGGTTTTTCTAAAGGGGCTGTCTATTCTAACTTTGCCAGTAAAGAGGAACTTTTTTTAACATTATTAGATCGGCACCTCTGGAATGAATTACAAAGTATGATGATGCAATTTACAGTTCCTAAAGAAGCCGCACCAGACGTTGAAAAGATTACAGTAGATGCGAAAGAGAGCGAGCAGAGAGAGGAGAGCCCGCACCCACAGACGTTTAAAGAAGCATTGCAAAAGAAACGTACTGAAAACATTTTAACGCTTGAGTTTTTCTTATATGCAATGCGTCATCCAGAGGCCCAGCAACAGTTAGCTGAACGTTATCGAGGTGGTCGCCAGGAGATTACTAAGGTGTTGCAAACGCTACTTAATGAGCATGGTGGTCAGGCTGGATTTCCTATAGAGTATATGTCGTGGTCTCTCATTGCTCTCGGTCTCGGTCTGGCATTGCAGGCATATTTAGAGCCTGTTGCACTCCCAGATGATCTTTATAAAACTATCTCAGCGCAACTACTCAAGGCATTGTTGCAAGAATGATCTTCTCTTATTACTTTAAAACGCAGTAGGGTATCATAAATGTATAATGTTGATATCTCAATACTGGTGGTGTTATGTATGTCTTTAAGATTTATAATGGTACTTAAAAAGAATAGTATTGGAGTGTCATCGGATGTCTACATTTTTACAACGTGAGTATTGGCCGACGAATGATTGGTTGACCTGCGAGCCTCAGGCTGTCGGCTTCCAACAAGCTATGCTTATGCGCATGCAAGAACATATACAAGAGCAATTACCAGGCTTGCATAGCTTACTCATTGTTCGCCATGGATATCTGGCTTTTGAGCATTATTATCAAGGGTTCCATCAACATAGCTTGAACTCTATTAGCTCGGCTACAAAGAGTGTCATCTCTATGTTGATGGGTGTCGCACTACAACAGGGATTGTTGACCGACCTGAATCAACATATGTTGGACTTTTTTCCACATATTGCTGAGAAAGAGCAGGATTCACGTAAGAAGGCTGTTACCTTACGGCATCTGATGAGTTTCCAAAGTGGTTTTACAGAGGAATATCCCTATCAGTTCTGGCTGGATCCTGTACTCACTTCGGTACTACGCCCGATGGTAGAGGAGCCTGGTACACATTTCTTCTATGACAACCTCAGTGTTGATATTCTTTCAGGAATTCTCACAAAAGTAACCGGTGTGAAAGCGGCAGCCTTCGCTATGGATACGCTTTTTAAGACGCTGGGTATCTGGCGCGATGAAGAGACCCGTTTTGCCTGGCAATATAACAAGACTGGTCCACATACCTGGCATGAGGATGGATTGTGGGATGAGCAGGATGACTATCCCTGGCGTATGACGTGTGTAGGCACAAACACAGGAAGCTTCGGTGCACATTTTACTACCCGTGATATGGCGAAACTTGGTTTTCTCTATCTCAATCATGGCCAATGGAATGGTACGCAGCTGGTACCGCAAGGCTTCATTACGAAGTCGACGCGTAAGCAGAGTGATGGTGGTGCACCGGTTTATGCGAGCTATGGTTATCTCTGGTGGATCGAAGAGTCTCAAGGCTATCATGCTTTTTTTGCTTCTGGCTTTGGTGGCAAGTATATCTATGTTGTTCCCGAACTCGATCTGATTGTGGTTACTACAGCATCAACAGAGCAGGGCAAGATAGATCACAATCAGCATAGCAGCATCAAGGCTTTGATCTCCAATTTTATTTTGCCTGCTTTAAATGATTAGCTCTACATTGCGAACAATCCCCAGGCGTAGTGTGCATAAACTACGCCTGGAGAGTTGTGAGCGTGTTCGCTACGCATATCTATTGTTGATCTGTAACACTCTTTTTGGAAGGGATTTATTATCCATCTGGCTTCATCTTCAAATCTACTTCTTCATCCGATGATTATTTTTTTGCTAATGCACTCTATTTGTTGCAACAATCAATTATATGTAATTGTGCGTATTGCATTTATGCGAGCGATCATTTAAAATAACGGGTGAGTAGAGAATAGAGTTTAAAAAACTTCTATAATATACTTGTGTTTGCAGCCTCATTTGCCTGTTTAATGCATAGTGCTGTGTGCATATGGGGTATACAGCATGGCAGGAGAAGCTTTTTATGGGATTATTTCAATGGTTATGGAAAGAGCGACAGCAGCCTTCCAATGAAACGTCCAAGCGCAAGTTGGTGAAACAGGGGGACCGAAGTTATATCGAGGATGTTCCCTATCTGTTACCGAAAGACAAGCAGGAGATCGATCGTCTGGATCTTCAGCATTATCTATTACGTTATATGCTCCAACGCAATTACTTTGCTCCTATACATAATCCTGGGCGCATACTCGATATTGGTTGTGGAACGGGGCGCTGGGCGATCGAGATGGCGGAAAGCCTGCCTAAAACGGAGGTCGTTGGTCTAGATATTATCGAACCAAAAGTAGCTATCGAAGGTCGTCCAAAGAACGTTTTGTTTATGCAACGGGATGTGCTTAAGGGAATTCCTTTTAGTTCATCTCTTTTCGACTACACACATATGCGCTTTTTGATTGCTGCACTACCCCAGAATAAGTATCAGGATGTCGTGAATGCAATGGTACGCGTGGTGCGTCCAGGTGGCTGGGTAGAGATTGCAGAGCCAGGTTTGATGATAAATGCTGATACAGGCCTTGATACGTTATGGAACTGGTTAATCGTGTTGGGAAAGCGCCGCAGTATTGATATGACAGCAGGTGAGCATCTTCCAAGATTCCTTGAGAATGCTGGGCTAACAAACGTTGCGTTAAAGACGGTAACTATTCCGTGTGGTATGCATGGGGGTCAGGTAGGCGAGATGTCAGCAAAAAATATCATATCCCTACTTGGTGGGCTGCGTGAACCGGTTATTGCTTTAAAGATCGCGACAGCCGCTCAGTTTGATCATATGTTTGAACGTACCAAATCTGAACTCGCCAATCCCAAAGGCTCTGCTATGGGCCCTATGTATATTGCGGTTGGACAGCGCCCTAAATAGATAAAGAAGGCCGGTTACAAAAGGATAGCGAGCAGAGAAACTATGCCGGTGATAAAAAGAAGGCCGGTTACAAAAGGATAGCGAGCAGAGAAACTATGCCGGTGATAAAAAGAAGGCCGGTTACAAAAGGATAGCGAGCAGAGAAACTATGCCGTATAATCTAGACGTCATAGAAAGGATTACGACGACATATGCAACGACAATTTCGTCATACCTATACTGTTCGCTACGATGAGTGTGACTCCTATGGGTTTCTTACTCCGGCAGCTTTCTTGCGTTACATGCAAGATATCGCAGGGCTGGATGCTGAAGATATTCACTTCTCTAATGGTGGTTTTTGGATCGTTAAACGAACGGTAATCTCTTTTGCTGCTTCGATTCCTTTACATACCAGGCTAGAGGTGACGACCTATGGTATGGGCTTTACACGTATTACGGCCCAGCGTGGCTATGATGCGCGTCTGGCAAGTGATCCATCAGGAGAGCCTGTTATTAAGGCCCGTACATTATGGGTCTACGTTGATAGGCGTGGGCGACCTATACGCATGCCTGAGAATACTGCGTCGCTCTGGCTTCCTGATGGCCCTGGAGCACAACTGGCTGAGACTGTCTTTGCTCCTGTGCCTGAGCGTCTCTCTGCGCGAACCATGGCTATAGTTCGCTTCTCGGATACCGACCATATGCAGCATCTGAATAATGCCGCAGCAGTTGAACTCCTGGATAACGCTGCCTGGGAAAGTTATACTGCTGCTGGCATTACACCTGCAACTGTAGCGATGAGTGCTCTTTCCTACGATATTGAGTATATTGCCAGTACACCGTTTAGTGAACCTGTTGAGATCGAGACGTGGTTTGAGCCATTTCCAGCAATTGGTGAGGAATTTAGCCGTGTTCAGCAGATTACACATAATGGGCGCACCGTTGTGCGTGCCGACTCACACTGGATATGTCGTTCTGTTCAGTAATGCGTAATGGGGGAGAGAGCGCAAACGTGTGAAAACGTTGCCCTCTCCTGGCTTCATGCTATTTCATAACTGAATTGAGAACCGATGAGCTGACTGCACCTATTAGCATTGATTGTGTATAGCTGATAATTGTTGCCTTATTTCTATCAATAGGAAATTTATCTGTGCTCATAATGACCTATGGTGTAGTTATTGCTGTAGAGTTAAAGTTCTGTTACATTTAAAAAATATTCTTCAAAGTAAGGATAGGTAAATCAATATCCTTATTTTTATAGATAGCTGCGTTTTAATGTGTAGATTGGCTTTGTTAGTGGTCTGTAGATGCACAACCCGGTTACACATGTACTAGTATTCTACAAATGTCGCAATAATATTATCAATTCTATCGAATGATGGGAGGGAACCACTACCTTGCTAACGCATTTTTTTTCTCATCGCTCATCGAAGGTGGGTGATTCGAATGGTCAGAGGCAAGCAGCGCGAGTGGAACTGATACGGCAAACCTCTGCTTCCCGATTGCATGAGAAACATAGGCTATGGAGTGGATGGAACGTTGGAGCGATCGGCACAGTACTTTCCAGTAGTTTGTTCTGGTTGATGACGACGGCTGTAGTAGGAGTGATCTCTTCGTATCGTGTATGGCAACGTAAAGAGACTCTGCGTATTCAAGAAAATGGAGTAGTGCTTGATACTCCATTGGGCCCGGTGGAGTATCAAGTGACAGGGCAAGGTCCGGCTGCCATCTATGCACATGGAACGCCTGGTGGCTATGATCAGGGGATAGCTTTCTCCGATTTTCTGGATCCCAAATGTTGTACGATGATCTCTCCTTCTCGTCCTGGCTACTTGCGAACTCCTCGTTCATCTGGTTCTTCTCCAGCGGAGCAGGCAGATCTTTATGTGGCTTTGCTGGATGCTCTCGGTATTGAGAAAGCAAGCATTATCGGTTTCTCTGGTGGTGGTCCTTCTGCATTGAGCTTCGCTTTGCATTACCCGGAACGTTGTCGTAGTCTGGTGATGATTGGCGGCATTGTGCAGCGTCATAGTTATGAGGAACGGCTGAGCATCCTTCCTCGATGGAAGCAGTTTTTAATGCGCTTTATCGAGTACCTGATGGTTTGTGAGCCTTTCCTTTATATTGCGATGCCTATTGCTCGTCTGATCCCTAAAGGGAAGGCTGTGGCTGGCATGCTCCGTTCTGGAGCGGCATATCACTTGCGTAAAGATGGGTATGATAATGATCGTGAGACCTTTGCTGCTATCACCCACGCTCCCTGGGAGCAGATAACGATACCGACACTTATTGTGCATGGTACTGAAGACGAGGACGTGCCTTTTGAAGATGCATTGATGCTCGCAGGTAAACTTCCTCGTGTAACCTTGTTAGCACTTGAAAAAGGAGATCACTCCTCTTTTTATACTCATGCACGTGTCGTTATGCCAATGCTGCGCAAGTTTATCACACTAGAATCTTAGTCGTATTATCGATACCCTGGGGGATGGCAATATTGAAAAAATGTGTTGCCATCCCTTTTTTGTGGCTAACAATCTCTCCTCACCTTTTCTCTTCCTATCTCTGCTGTTCTTTCTCCCCCGGCATCTTCTCCTGCATTTTCCGATATAACAAGCAAAAGGTAAGATGAAACGGCTATTCTGCTTGACTTTTTTTGGTAATCTCCCTATATTTAACATAGTTGATCGATTTAATAAACAATAGGCAGAGGAAGACGACAAAAATGAGCTATTGCGTTTTAATGCTATGTCTGTGTTGCCCAAAGATCCCTACTCCTGTGGTATAACCTATTATGGATGCACATGTGTTTTGCATTTGATACTTTTACCTGTAGATGGTATGGTGATGGGAGATGTAGAGCACTTTTGCATATTGTATGTAGTGGATGTAATGGCTGTAACAAGACTTTTCCTGACTTGCAAGATCAAATGGAACAGTGTAGAGCTACTGAGCTAGAGCGCAGTAGCGTTCCGTTGAGAGGATGAACTCTCAGGTGCTTATAAAGGAGACATTGTGGACATAGCAAACATGGTAAGCCCTATTATTTTCGCAACCTTCCTGGCCCCGTCATGGTATAAAACCTATCAATACGTAACCGAGTATGTAGAACGATATGTGCGTACCCCAACGTTTCTGCTCAATGGAGAATCGTTAGATGACTTTTCATCTGAGTACGTTGATGCGGGATTTATAAGTCCACTGGCCTATCTGCAGCTATTAGATCAGCAAACCTGTCCAGTTGAGTTGGTCGCGGCACCAGTTGCTGTTGGTGCTAGCGATCCACAGCTGCCGCCGTTGTTATACGATATCGTTGTACGTCGTGATAGTACGTTTACTTCGCTTGACGATCTTCCTGAATGTGTATGGGCCTTCCATTCAGAAACTGCGCATGTTGAGGAACCATCGATGCTTGTACAGGGATCTTCGCTTACCGACTTTCGTGCCAGCATAGAAGCCGCAACCCAGGCTCAGGCATTGCGATTAGTGGTTGATGGAGCTGCGGATGCGACCGCAATTGATACGCGGCGTTTGAATCTGGTGTTACGCAATAGTCCCTCATTAGCTGCAAATTTACGAGTGGTAAGTACGTACTGCCCATCGCCTGGACCTCTAGTAGTTGTATCCCGGCATGTCAGCCTGGAAGTGCGGACGAAGATTCAGGAGGCGTTCTTAATGATTCATAAGGATTCTCTATGCGCACCACGCTTGCGAGAAAATATTATTGATAAGTTTATTTTTGTCAGTAATATTTATTATAAGAATCTCCGTAATCAGCGTGAATTGCTAGATAGTGCTTACAATGCATCTGAGCAGCATATTGTGGGGATGACGCCAGTGACTGCTCAGATATCCTGATGATAATTCGGAATGGTGGAGGAGGTACGTGTATGTTACATTTATCTCCTCCAGATATACTAACCTGAAAATAGTTATTATTGAACGGTAACAGACATTTATAAGAGCAACGTAGAGATCTGGCATTGATCGTGTCTGATTGATAGTAGTAGGGAAGGAACGCAAGTTCATGCATTCGCCATACAAGCTTATGTGTATACTCGCACATCCTGATGACGAGTCGATTGTGTTAGGTGGCACCCTCGCAAAATATGCAGAAGAGGGAGTGGAGATCTCGCTGGTGGTAGCTACACGTGGTGAGCGTGGCTGGTTCGGTATACCTGGATGCTAGTGCGCATTGGCAGCGAGCCTGGCAAGCTGTACTCTGCCATCAAACACAACTCCAGCACAAAGATCGTCTTGTAAGAATAGCCGAGCGTGATCATCATTGCTTTTGGGGTCAACAGGAGTTTTATCGCGTCTTTAGCCTTGTGAATTCTGGACGGCAGATCGAACAGGACCTTTTTGCAGGTTTAGCAGATTCTCCCACCAGATGTGAGGCGCGCCAGGTACCTGAGAATGCTGAATTGCGACAAACTACAGGGCTCTTCATAACTCCACTACAAGTCATCCACTAGGAATAGATAGATGGTCAATTACTGTACACTAGGCATCTGTGTCTCGGTGTGATATCATGTAACAGTTTTGAATATTACTCCTGGTGTAAGTCATACTGAATATATATCTTATCAACTAAAAATATTGTCATTCCATTCTATTACTTACGTGAATACAACTGTACCAATCGGATTTATGTAGAGTTCTTCTTTTCTATGCATATTGATGGATAGCAGTGTTTAAATGTTGCTATATTGGCAATATTCTTTATGTAGGAATGCATGGGCGAACATTGATTACCAGGTAGATAGTTGAGTCTAGTTATGCAAGAACATTCGGCAACCAATTACCAGGCTGAGAACGTTACAAGCAATAACATCCTTGTAGTTGAAGATGATGTAGCAATTGCACAGATTATCACATTAACAATTGATGAGGAGACGACGTTCCGTTCGCGCTTTGTTACGACTCCGTGTGAGGCATTGAGTATAGTAAATGAAGTGCGCCCTGTTCTCTTGCTTATCGATTACCAGTTACCTGGTATGAATGGTCTTCAGCTTTACGATGAAATCTCTGCCCAGGAGCATCTACGAAATATTCCGGCTGTCATGATAAGCGCTAATCTTCCCTGGCCTGAACTGAGGAAGCGTCGACTTATAGGGTTGGAGAAGCCCTTTGATCTTGACGATTTACTGGAGCTTATAGAGAAGATGGTGCATTAAGCGGTATACGCTCGTTGCTTTCCCTGGTCCTAAAAGAAAGACGAACACGGCTCTCATATAAACAGAGCCGTGTTCGTCTTTTGATACGTGGATGTACTAGATGCGCCGAGGTGGTAATCTATAGCATTATCGTGCGGTGCTTACTGCCTCAGGTTCTATTTGGCTTGTTAGTTCGATTGCGAGAGCACGGTTGAGGGCACTGAGAACAGCCTTGATAGAGGCGGTCTCAATATTTGTATCGATAGCCGCTCCAAAGCCGTTCGTTCCTTTGTCCGTCTTAATCTGGATATAGGCGACGGCCTGTGTCTCTGCGCCTCCACCAAGCGCATGTTCTGTATAGGAGACGAGTGTAAAACTAGCAAGCCCCAGCTGGTTAATGCCACGTGCAAATGCAGAAATGGGCCCGTTGCCTGTGGCTTTAAATTCGTGACGTTCACCTTTGTAGAGGAGTGTTGTTACACACTCTGCCTGCTCTTGTCCATCCTGGTTGACATGGATAGTGCTATTGAAGCTTTCCAATGCAAATGGAGTACTGCTCTTAAGATACGCGTGCTCAAAGGCGTAGAAAAGTTCCGTGGTAAGAATCTCCGCACCACGCTCGTCAGCAAGATCTTTGATGACCTTTCCAAAGTCGATATGCATGGCTTTGGGCAGTTGCAGTCCGAACTCGCTCTCCATGAGGTAGGCGACGCCACCTTTACCTGATTGCGAGTTAATACGGATAATTGCTTCATAGGAGCGCCCCAGATCTTTTGGATCGATGGGCAGGTAGGGCACATCCCATAGTTCACCCTCACTCTTCACGAGTCGAGTCATTCCCTTATTGATGGCATCCTGATGGGAACCGGAGAATGCTGTGAAGACCAGGTCACCAGCGTACGGTTGGCGGACAGGCACCTCCATACGCGTATTTTGTTCATAGACCTTCCGAATTGTGCTGATATCGCTAAAGTCTAGATTCGGCTCAATACCCTGTGAATACATATTGAGGGCGACTGTTACAATATCCACATTGCCGGTGCGTTCGCCATTGCCAAAGAGTGTTCCTTCGACGCGGTCCGCACCCGCGAGCAAACCCAGTTCGGTAGCAGCGATACCAGTGCCGCGATCGTTATGGGTGTGCAAGCTGATGATAGCCGTCTCACGGTTCTTCAGGTGGCGGCAGAACCACTCAATCTGATCAGCATGGATATTGGGTGTTGAGACCTCAACCGTTGCCGGCAGGTTCAAAATAATCTTATTCTCAACGCCTGGTTGCCAGACCTCAACCACAGCCTCACAGATCTCAAGAGCGAAATCGGTCTCCGTGAGCGTAAAGCTTTCTGGTGAGTACTCGAATCTGATAGCTGTTTCAGGAAGGGTAGGAACCAGGCTCTTGATTAATTGCGTACCACGTACCGCTATATCAATAATCGCAGGCTTATCAAGTCCGAAAACGATACGACGCTGCTGCTCAGAGGTCGAGTTATAGAGATGAACGATGGCACGTTTCGCCCCCTGTAACGATTCGAATGTTTTGCGGATAAGGTCTTCTTTCGACTGCACCAGAACCTGGATAGTCACATCATCGGGGATGCGATCCTCCTCAATGAGACGGCGCATAAAGTCGTATTCTGTCTGTGAGGCCGATGGGAAACCAACTTCAATCTCTTTAAAGCCAATCTGCACAAGCAGATCAAAGAGCGTCAGCTTTTCCTCGACGCTCATAGGGATAGGAAGTGCCTGGTTGCCATCTCGAAGGTCTACACTGCACCATGCTGGTGCCTGATTTATTGTGCGTGAAGGCCATTGGCGGTCCGGCAAATCAATAGAGGGGAAAGGTTTGTATTTGGTAATCTTTCCTTTTTGCATACCACCTCCAACGCAAGGATCAGAAAAGAGAGTGACCTATTGTTAACTACCTCTCCTTCTCCTGGCGTACATGTCTGAATAATTTGATTTTATAATTGACCCGTTCGCACAGTGCTATGCGAACGGCATGCCTTCTTTAACGGCAAGAACTACATTGCTGTGCCATTAATTTTATGTGCTATCATAACATATCCCGTGTACTCCTGTCGAAGTGTCCATATGGAACTATCAATAGAAGTAAAAGTAAAAGGAGCAACTTCACCATCGTTTACCTGTGGTACAAGAAGAGAAAAACGTAATTTTACAAAAGTAGATCTTTTGTCTATAGCTTTTGTATATCACCAACAAAGAATTGGTAAGCATGAACTTGCTGACATCATGCGTATGATATTATGCTATAGCCATTGGAACTTCTTGTAGGATGTAAATATATTCAATGCATGAGAGTGTCGCTGTATACGGTTGTGTATTTTTCTAAGCCTGTACGTTTGGTTGCTTTAATGCGATGGTGAAGAAACAGATGATTATAGCTGTTCCGCTGCAAAACGTAGAAGGAAGGAGGAACAATTATGTGCTATGACGATAATGCTCGTCCGCCTGAGCCACCAGGCGAGAAGGGAATGGCACATGGAACTGATCTTGTTTTGACAGCAGCTGATGGAAATCGCTTTGCTGCATATGTGGCAGATCCTGATAAGCAGACGGATTCACAAGTCGTGATCTATCCCGACATTCGTGGATTACATCAGTTCTACAAGGAGCTAGCGTTGCGCTTTGCCGAAGCTGGTATTCGCGCCATTTCATTGGACTACTTTGGAAGGACAGCGGACCTGACAGCGCGTGACGACTCGTTTGAGTTTATGCCGCATGTCCAACAGCTACGCATCCCTACCATTTTCCAGGATGTAAACGCAGCCCTGACCTATCTGCGTACAAATAATAGTGAAGCAGGAGCAATCTTCCCTATCGGCTTTTGCCTGGGTGGCTCGCTCTCGTTGATCAGTGCGACGAACCCTGACTTCAACTTTGCAGGAGCAATCGCCTTTTACTCCGGCCTGACACGTGACTTTGGTGGCTATGGAACCGCGCTTGATCACGCAACTGAAGTCAAGTATCCTGTACTAGGCTTATTCGGTGGAGCAGATCAGAGTATCCCTGTTGATCAGATACACGAGTTAGAACAGCACTTGCAGACGACCGGAGTAGAAAACAAGATTATTATCTACCCGGGTGCCCCGCATAGCTTCTTTGATCGTCGGTCTACAGACTTCGCGAATGCTTCTGCCGACGCCTGGAAGCAAGTACTGGAGTTTATTCACTCTCATAGCAAACATGCAGTAAATAGATAGCATAACAAGTTGATCTACTGTAAGTAGAAGCGCCCTCCGCCTCAGTGAGGGGAGGGCGCTATCACAAGGATATTGCAGGCCGAGAGAAATCTGCCAGACGCACTGCGTTGTGATTTTGTCTGATGCTTTAGATGGTATCGTACATATTTTTCTCTTTTTTTTCAAGGCTCTTATCGCAATAGTTTTGTTTGAAATAGACAAAATTACTATCCATATGTGCATATTACACATATTTTTGATAAAAAGCGCTCCTCGTAAGGCATTGTTTCTTCGTAAAGAGAGAGGATCTAATGGTTTTCGAAACCCTCTTTGTTTTACAACCGTTCCTGTATATTATGCACAGTAGTAGCTGTGCGCATCTGATGCCAGTCAAAGAGGTATGCGAGAGTGAGGTATGCAAGGAGTATATTGCGGATGGCGGCGGTTTCAAAGAAGCCGATCGGAATAGTGATATGGTTGGGGTCCAAGAGCTGAGAATAGAAAAAGACATATATAAATGTGGTAAGGAGTGATACAGCTCCCCAGAGGTACGTCCAGAGACGCGTATAGCAACCAGCAAAGGCAAGGAGTGGAATAAGCCAGATGAGGTATTGTGGACTAAAAACCTTGCCAGTTGTTACAAAGAGTAATAGCAAGGCAACTGCTGCTTGTGGCAAACTGCATCTTTGCTGCCACTGGAGCCAGAGGGTGTAGATAACGCCAATGATGAGTAAGAATGTAAAGATAGGTGATGTATTGTTGTTGAGTGGGGTATGTATGTTGATCGAACCGAAGTCGTAGGCAATCTTCCAGTTCGCCCCTCCCAGATGTGCAAGCCAGATATATGTAGCGTTCAGAGACTCGATCTGTACAGGTCGTTTGAGAAAGTACGAGAACTGGCTTACAACGGCGTTGTTGAAATCACTAAGTGCAAAGAGCCCTGTAACAGCGATGAGACTTATGAAAAAGAACAGGGTGTTGCGCCATGACCAGCGAAACATACCCTGTAATGCTTGCCAGAGTTCACGTGGGAGCTTTTTGAGACTAGTTGTAGCAGGAGCTAACAAGCGCTTTTTTGTTTGTTGCTCAGAGATAAAGAGGGCAGGGAGAAGCAAGATCGGATAGATTTTAAGTAACACACCGACTGCCAGTGCGAGATAGGCGAGCGTCCAGCGTTGTCGACTGGCTGCAATCAGGCAGAGGAGTGTTGCAGTCGCTGGTAACAGGTCATAGCGCATTGGCGCAATTGCACACGCGCCCAGGACCATATAGAGAATAGAAGCTGATGCAGAGCCATGAGGGCCAAAGCGTAGTAGCAACCAGTAGATCAGCAGGATGGTGAGAGACATGAATAGCGAGAAGATAATTTGGTAGTTGACAAAAGGGATCAAGAGGGGGAGCGAGAATGGGAGTAGCGTGAATGGTGGATACTCTTTCGGAAGCATATGAAATGGTGTCTGTACGTGCGTAATCTGCAAGAACGCACATTGTACTTGAGGGAGTTGTTTGACCGCATTGCTGCCTAGCCAGAAGGTACTCGCGTAACATTGGTAACGAGCAGGATCGGTGGCCGGATAGAAGCTCTGGGCGGCAGCGCCACAGAACATCAGAAATGTAAGCAGTACCACCACAAGATGACCACGTAATCCGGGTTGCTTCTGTACCCGCTCTTGTCTATGTAAAAAGAAAGCAGCGATTCTATCATTATTTAACAAGACTCGTAGTATCCTCTCTTTTGCCCAGGACATAAAATAGAATAGTCATATGCAACCCACAACGTAAACCCTGTGTCTTCGTGTTGTACTGTAACAAATAGCAGTGATAGGCGCAAGCATGCGAAAGAGAGCCTTACTATGCTAGAGATTGAGTTTTCATCAATCTCTAGCATAGTAAGGCTCTCTTTTTGTGAGCTATTACCAGTCGCTATTAATGTGTAATCGTCCAGACGGCCTGGGTATGAGTGATTGGTTGGATCTCCGTCTCGTTAGTGCGTGTAGGATCGATATAACGTGGGAGGATGACACTGAAATTGCTACCCTGACCTGGTGCGCTCTGCACCTCGATATGACCTCCGTGGCGTTCGACAATTTTACGTGCGATAAAGAGTCCCAGCCCTAAGCCGCTACGGTTGCCTGTCTGTACCTCAATGCCAGGGACGCGATAGAATTGCTCAAAGATATGGGGCAACTCTTCCTGGGGAATGCCTACACCGACATCGCGTACCGATAAAATGACTTCATAGCCAGATTGTTGTAACGTAATAGTGATAGGTGTCCCCCTGGTAGAATATTTGCGTGCGTTCGAAAGCAAGTTAATCACGACTTGAGAGATGCGCTCACGGTCGATATCTACCTCAATTGGATCGCCAAGGAGTTCACAATTGAGCTGAAGAATCGAGCGCCGGGTATAGTCACTGAGCAGGTTGCGGCAGAGTTCGACCAGGTCACAGGGATGGCGATTCAGCTCAAAGAGATTGGTCTCCATGAGCGACGTATCCAGTAGATCCTGCACTAAGACCTCTGTACGCGAAATTGAGCGTTCCATATCGACCAGACCCTGGTGAACGGCATTCACTGCATCACCCTTCTCTAACTGGCGGCGCATAAGTTGAGTCATCCCTTTGAGATTGGTCAAAGGTGATCTGAGTTCATGAGAAACGATTGTAAGAAATTTATCTTTGGTGGCGTTGGCTACTACCAGTTCATGAGTGCGTTTCTCTACCAGACGTCCAAGGGACTTGGCATGCAGAGAAAGCGCCAGTTGTTGCTCGACAACTTTGCGGCTAAGTTGGCGTGTCTGAATCGCTCGTTGCAACGCAGCGACAAAGGTATCGCGATCAATAGGCTTGAGTATGTAATCATAAGCACCACCGCGTATTGCCTGGATTGCTAACCCATGGTCGCCGTGACCGGTAATCAAGAGTACAGGAGTATCCGGGCGGATCTCGTGCACATGGGATAGTAGTTCGATACCATCCATCCCCGGCATCTTCACGTCGCTGACAATGGCATCGTAATCGTTTTCCTTAATAAGTTCTAGCGCATGATTTGCTGAATCGCAGGTCTCGACATGCACATTTTTCATGCGCAAATCAACTACCTGGGGGAGTGCCTGGAGTAATGCGGCATCATCATCGACAATTAGGATTGGTGAATTGTATCTTTCTTCATCCATAATTTGACCTGAACCTACTCTGCTTTTTCTTACTAATACGCGAAACTTTACTGATCCGTTTCGTACGCATTCTCTCACAAGAAACTTGCTTTGAGAGCTTGTTTTGTCTCTCCTCGTGTTGACTCCTCTCATCATAACAGGCGAGATCAACCTGAGAGCCAGGCTGATCACTTGATTTATATTTATTTATATATAAGCGAATAGCACTTTATGCTATGAACTATTAAAGTATACCTGATCATAAGATTATAAACGTCTTACAAAACAAAATATGTTGAATATGTTATGCTTAAAAATATTGTTGTAGTGTGATTTTGTTTGCTGATCGATTTTAATGCGAATTTTGTCGAGTAGTAATTGAGGAAGATGACCAAAAAGTAATGGAAATGCCGTGTTTTTTCATGGATTTTGGACGTCATAGATGGGTATTCTATAGAATAGGGATTTATGAAAGCATTGTCAATGGCTCTCCAAAAAGGAAGGGGGAAGACTAATCAATACATATGTTCTGAATATGCATGGAATAAAAATATGTGGTTCGTGCGTAAAAAGAGAGTGGGAGTAGAACGTACAATGCTTTTGCAAAAAATTGAATCTCTTGTAGCGCCAGATAGAAATGGCTGATGCTGACCACGCTACGTTAGATAATGAGGGTCATAGCAGAAAGCAGGAATAGTAATGTCGTCTAAATCAAGATCGAAAGAAGTTGCTCCTCCTCCATTAGAGAAAATTGGAGATCTGGTTTTCTCGCCAGGTACGGATCTTCCTTTTGGGAAAAAAATACGTATTGGTTTGTCTGAACAGATGATTTATGAGAGTGCAGTCGAAAAAGGATATCGTACAGGGATTCGCGCTCACCTGGCTTTTCTCGCTGATCACGAGAATATGACTCCCATCCCTCTGGATGATAAGCAGTTTACAATGGTAATCAAGCATCTCTTACCATCAGATCTCAGCCCTTTTGATCAGGGTCTCTGGCGGTCGTATTTTATTGTAGGGTGGATGTGTGTATATTTGGGATTGGAGATTGATGATGAGGAAGAGGAGGATGAGGAGGGAGAGGCTGAAGATTTGTAATTATTGTGTTTTCGTATAGCACATGGGTACTCTTGTTTTTAAATGAAGAAGGGCATATCATTTCTGTAAGAGGAGGATATGCCCTTTCTATTGTTTTATCGTACTTATTGTGAGTATGCAGCATATATGCGGCTATATACTGTTTTTCTGCGTGTGGAACTCCAGGTTATCGCTTTGATGATGCAAATTGTCGATACTCTATGAGGTATTCAGCCCTCTGCCAGGTATAAATGGGAATCTTCTTGGGCTCTATTCCAGATTTGTAGTACAAATTTGGTTCATGACATAGTACGATTCAATAACAACAAATTTTGATACTGTTCTATACGTTTTCATGCCTTCTGATTTCTGTTACAATGGGTACAGATCGAAGAAATGAGGGAAAGCTTATGCGGCCCGATAGCCGTTCCATGCGTGAAAACATATTAGCTGCAGCTGTGCATCTATTTGCTGCGTATGGATACCATGCCGCGCCATTACGCGATATTGCACAGATCGCGGGAATCCAGGCTGCCAGCATCTACCATCATTATCCGAATAAACAGGCATTGTTGGTAGAGATTATGGAGACGCACATGCGTCGCCTCAATGTAAGCCTGGAATACATAGTGCACTCAAGCCAGGATCCATTACAGCGCTTGAACGAAGCGATAGCTAATCATATTCGCCTTCACACAACCTACAAAGATGAGTTCTTCATTGTTGATACTGAGATACGAGCGCTTGAAGGTGAAAATCGGGCTTATATTCTTTCATTGCGTGATACGTATGAGGCGCTTATGCAGGATTTGCTACGCGATGGCATGGAGCGTGGTGTCTTCCGTTTGTGCGATGTAAAAGTCGCTTCTTATGCTATGATTGCTATGTGTACCGAAGTCGCAACCTGGTTCCGCCCAGAGGGACGTTTGAGTGTTGAGCAGGTGATTTTGATGTATCGCCAACTTATCGCCGAAGGACTGTTACTCTCCCAGGCTATAGAACCTCAGCAAGGTGAGATCGCGCAGCAGATCTGATATGAAACTCAACTTGTTATGCAACGCCACTGTTAATGCTGCTTGATGGTAGCCCACAAGAACAGCAATGTTCAGGCAGCCGCGCGGTATACTATTATATCTGGGATAGCATTGGCTGTCCCTTATGAGGAGCAGTTTATAATTATGGGATTACATGAGACACGCCGGAGAAAACAGAAAAAGCTCCTTGTCTGGCTGGCTGTCATAGTACTAGCACTACTCTGCTGTAGTATGGTTGTGATGGCGAAGGTTGATAACGTCTCAAGTACTGCTCTTCGCAGCGGATTAACCACGACTACTACGTCAACGCATGCCACTGCTACTTCGACACCTACTATATCTGTAACTGCATCTCCTTCGGTGACAGCGACTCCGACGCAAATCTTTTATGATGATTTTATCAATAATAGTAAGCAATGGGCGATAACTAATGTCCCCGATCTGATGCGTTATATGGATGCAGACCAATTAGTGCTCTCCGTAGCGAATCGTCGTATTTTGACAGAGAGCGTTCCCTCGACAACGTCATTTAGCAACTTTACCCTGGTTACAACCTATACATTAACTGCAGCTACTAAAGACGATAGCGTCGGTCTCTATGTACGCGGTGATAGCAATCTGGACTATGATTACCGCATTGATATCTTTGGGAACAACACCGTAACGATCAGTAAAGAGTATCTGGACGGTAACAGCCAACCGCAAAGTGTCGAACTGGCGCGTAAGACGAATGTGACAGCAATCCGTGCGAAGGGCCAGTTGAACACATTGACCGTCCAGTTGAATGGACCGACTATCTCTGTTGCCATGAATGGGACGCCGGTCATCTCATCGCTCTATGATGCTGATTATAGTCATGGTCAGATTGCTTTATTTGTTATAAATAGTAAATCCTCGCCAGTAGCTGTAACCGCACGCTTCAGTAGTCTTGAAATCGACTCGATCCCAGATCCGATGCCGATGCCGACACCCACACCGTCGATTACTCCTCCACCAGAGTCGACTCCCTCTCCTACACCCACGATATGCGCAATGAGATAAAACAAAACAAGCAAGCAGTAAAGAAATAGAGGAGGGCCTATCAAGCGTCAAAAAAGGAAAATGGAGCGAAAAGACGAGCTACATAGAAGAAAGTGGATGGTAGAAAGAGGAGCAAGCTGAGTGTATCCAGAAAGAATAAACAGGCCGTGTTTTAGTCAGCCGTCACGAGAGCAAAGTCAAAGAACTGGGCAAAGGTGGCGGGAAGGCCATGAAGCGTAATAGAAAGCGGTGGAGCGCTAGAGGAACGAGCGTTACAAGCAAGACGCTCATTCCAGTTCAAACGCCAATGCGCACGTTGTGCTCTGGTGTGTCTGTCTGACGGTTTGCTGGCTGGTTTCTTCTCCAACGGAACTGTCTCAGGAGAAAGAAGAACGGTTTGTGAGCGAAGCAACTGAAACCAGCGACGCCGGATGGAACAGCGTGGCCAATCACCCCACAGGACTGGGAACGGAGCGGGTTCCGGAGGAGGTGGAGCAGGGAGAGGCTTACGCAACATCGGTGAAGTTTCAATGGGGGGAGGTGGAGGCGCTGTCGAAGCAAACGGGTCGGAGGTGGTGGGCCAAACAACGGCGCTGACTTGCCGAGGCTTCCTCGTTGTTGTGGATTCTTGACACTGATCGCGAAGAGAACAGGGACGGCAATGACACGCACGAGCACCATAGACCATGCGTACAGAGCCGTTGCGCTCAGGTCTGCGCTCTTGCAGCGTTAAGGGGTGATCAGCCGGACAGCGTAAGGTGCCATCGGGTTGGAGCACAAAATCGGAGCCAGCAAATCCTTTGGTGAATGATCGATGGGCCCATTGAGGAGGACCATACGCTATGGGTTCAACCACCGCAGCAGGTTCAACCACCGCAGCAGGCTCAACTGATTGAGCTGGGGAAAATTCTGTCACACGCATGGCGGTAGGTGTGAGCTGTTGCCCAAGTTCTAAGCGGAGATTCCACACCCACTGCGAGATGACTTGCCAGCAATCCTGACCGCAGGGCGTGCGAGACACCCAACGATCTGCGTCTTGCTCTTGATCTTCGTCTGAGAGGACTGTCTCAAACGAGCCACGATGCAGATACAAATGCAGTACATCTGAGGCAAGAAAGGCATATGGTGGCAACGTCGTGTAGAACAGTTCGTAGACCGTCTCGTTGCGGACCACTCCAATGGCCGGTTTGTGATCACCAGCGGGATGAGTGGCAACAAGGAGGCGAATCATAGGCCCTTCTGGGGTGAGTGGCACGGCAAGGCAATCGTAGAGATCGCGAATGGTTCCGCTTTCAGGATGAGTGATCTGCCCATCAGGAGTTGATTGGAGTCGGGTTTGGACTTCTGGTAGATCAAGCCAGGCATACTGTTTGCTCCGTCCAATCACTCCACATTGGCTCGAAAGAATCTCCTGTAACGGAACCGTGTTTCCATACAATCCATCGACTCTCACGATGACGTGAGAGAGGGGAAGTTCAACTGCCGCCGCATACGCCGTGATGGCCCTCAGGGCTTGTCGCAATTCTTCTCGGTACTTGCCGTTTCCTGGACCAGAAAAGGTGCCAAGCCATTGATGGGTGTACGGCTGCAACACCGTCGTCCTGGTGCGTCCTACTTGCCCTCTTTTGCGCCCGAAATAGCCTTTGGCGCAGACGTGATCAAAACGGCGGTGAGGGGCAGGAAGGTCTTGTGTCTGGGGAAGTGCCCGCTGCCGTGCTGTCTGCTTGGTCCCATCGATATCGACCAGGAGCCAATGATGTCCCAGGCGGTCCCACAGCCCACCCGGTGGAGAACCGAACGTGGATCGTGTCACCAGGTCCTCTTGAAAGAGGAGCCGGAGGGCTTCGACACTCGGCTGATCAAAAGCCGCGAGAAAACGGCTGAGGGTGGAATGACAGGGAAGGTCGTTGCGGCCAAAGAGGGCCATAAAGGTGGAAGCAAAGGGACAAAGGCGCTCATAAAACGCTTTTAAGGTGGGTTCTCCACTCACCGCATAGCCGATGAGGACGACGACAAAGTCAATCGTGTCGTAGTGGCCAAACCGAGCGCGGGCAAACTGCACCCGTTGCTGGATGGCATCCAGAACGCCCAACTGAGTAAGCACATGAGCAAGAACGGTCACCTCACCAAACCATGAGGGCGTAGTGGGAACAGACGAAGGCGCAATCTGGATTTTTACAGAAGAATGCGTCATACTGGTTGTGTGTCCTCCTTATTGGAAATACTTGTTTTTCTTTCTTATAAGGAGACACATTTTTGTCTTTTTTACAATATTTTTCTCATTTCTCTCTGTTACTATGCTCTATGCTGCTCGCTTGTTGTCATCTCGTTGCGCATATCGTGGGCTACAGAAACAGGGACAGCGGGGCCATAGCAGCAACGTTCCATCCCAACGTTTCATGCTATACATGAATATGAACTGAAACTCCGCGTCGTCTGAAGACGAGCGGGTTCTTAGGCCGGTACCAACGCTTCCACTCGGTTCCTGCGATAGCAAAGAAGGGAGGGCTCTTGTCGGGTCGGCGCAAGACTTTTTCGCTGACGTGCTCTCTCACGGGAAATGCCCATGCTGGTCGGCACAGAGACGCGACCACTCGCACGTTGTTGCACACCTTCCATCGCCAGCGTCAGGCGCGTTTCCACACCTGCCCATCTTTCAGGGGCCATGAAAGGGATCAAGGAGGTCTGCGGAAGGAAGGCCAGCAACGTCGCCGAGTAGAGATCTCTCTGTACCGGGCCGATCCCGCACGGACAGTGATGCCAGCGCTGCGAGAGGAGCTTTTTGACGTAGCACCCGCACCCATGACAGTATTGGGAGAGGCACGTATCGAAGGCCGAGACTTCTCTGAGCATGCCGCCAGTTTTCGCAACTGTGCGTTTGAGATGCTCTACAAACATACCCGGAGCTCGGAGTCCGATACTTCTGCCAAAGCGGCGTTGCCAGCCTTTGTAGGAGGTCTTTTCGATGGTAATGGTCGTGCCTATCTGCACGATCTCGTGCGCCAGTCGTCCATGCAGGCTCTTGCGGAGTGCCGCCAGACGGCGCTCCTGAGCCGCCAGACGCTGGCGTGTCTTTTGGGAGTTGCGGCTCTCCTTCCAGCGCTTGCGCCCTGGCTTGCAGCGTCTTTGCTCGTCGTAGTGCTCGGGGTTGTTGGCACGACGTTGGTGGTCAAGTCGACGCTGGAGGCGGCGGCGCTCCCGGGCATTGGGGCGCAGCTCGTCGCAGAAGGTGATGAGACGTGCCTCCTGCTCTTGGGAGACGATCGCCAGAGTTTGCGGCCCGATATCCAGCCCGATGATGTCAGAACCGGGGGCATGCTTCGGCTTCTGGTAAGGCTCACCTTCCAGGATGAGCTGGACGGAGTAACGGTAGCCATGGGCATCTGCTCCCTGGCAGCGTTCACTGCTGGCGCGACGTCGGATCAGGCGGCAGTACTTGACGCGATGACGCAAGCTGTGAGCCACCACGGGATCATGCCAGTCAATGCGAGCCTCAATGCGGTCGCCCTGCCACTGCAGAAAGCCAGCATTGCCGTCAGTGGGGTCCTGGAGCGTGAAGCGCAGACCGCTCGTATTACTCTTGCCCTCGACACTATCGAGGCCTCGGCCACGACTCTTGAAACGGACGTGTTTGGCCTGACCAAGACAGACCCGATTGACGGCCTGATAGGCCCGGCTCGCCAGCTTCTGAGCGGTATTACTATCCAGATGCTCAGCCAGCCAATGGACGCGTTGGGTGGTGGCATAGCGATGCAGGGAAAACTCGGAGAAGCCGTAGCGGGTGCGCAGGGCGTTGTAGGCGGCGTGGCGCTCGGACTTGCTGCGGATGGTGCGGGCCAGTAGCCAGGCGGGATCGTTGCGCATGCGAGCGAGACGGCGGCGGGCCTCCCCGAGCATGTTGTTGTAGAAGCCGCGCCCGACCTCCAGGTGGGCAGCAATGCGCTTGGCCTGTCCGGCGTCGGTGCGGAGAGGCAACTCCAAAAGGAAGGTGTTGGTGTTGCTGCGCTTCATTCCGAAAGACCTTCTTGCTGCAGTCCTAGTATATTGATACACGGTTTCACTCAGTATACATGATTTCTCATAAAATGCAAGAGGGGAATGACGAGAAAAAGCGGCCATTCCTCCACGGCTTCAAAGCCCGTGGCTTCCTGTCCGCACTACTCTGTGATAGCTGTTGCTTTTTTTATGGCAGTGTTGCCTGCCTCTCTTGTTCTTGTGAGAATTTGAGAAACTGTGCGACGTAGCGACCCAGGATGTCGGTCTCAACGTTGAGACGCATACCGGGCTGAATCTCGCCCAGGTTGGTGTGTTCGCGAGTATAAGGGATGAGCGAGATAGAGAAGCGATCGGGCCATACGTTGACAACTGTGAGGCTCACGCCATTGAGTGCAATGAAGCCTTTTGCTACGACATAGGGCCGAATCTGCTCAGGAAGTTCGATTTCTACATCAAGACCAATGCCATCGTTGTGGGTTGCCAGAACCGCAACGTTGGCTTCGATATGGCCCTGGACCATGTGACCCCCGATACGCCCATTGGCAAGGATTGAACGTTCCAGATTAAGTGTTGCTCCGGGTTGTAAAGCACCAAGGCGGGTGCGACGTAGCGTTTCGGGCATTGTATCGACGCGGAACCAATCATCACCAATCTCTGTAACGGTCAGACAGGTGCCATCAACAGCGACGCTATCTTTGATAGCTACATCTGAAAGAATCTGTTTTGCCACTATGACGATACCAGTAGCTTCACTTTGACGTAAGATACCCTGTTCTTCAACGATTCCTGAAAACATAGTAGGCTCCTTTGTTTGATGTTCTAAGCCTTATTTAGCGTGCAGCAAGTGAACTCTGCTGCTGGCTCGTGGTGAGCTGTGATTCAACTTTAAGACGTTGAAATGTACAGGCAAGCTCAACCGCAGAATGTGCACACTCGGTACCTCGATAGATACGCTCTTCAGCCTGCTGTAACGTCTCCGCACAGATAACACCGAAGATAATAGGGACGTGAGTATCGAGTGCGACGCGCTGGAGACCGTGTGCGGCTGCATCACCAACCAGGATATCATGACGGGTTTCACCTTTCATCACGCAGCCGAAGCAGATTAGCGCATCGTAGTACCCACTAGCGAGCATTGCCTGTGCAGTACTTGCCAGTTCGTAAGAGCCGGGCACACTGACAATACGGATATTGTCAGTGTCGACACCCAGGCGTGTAAGTTCACTGTACGCCAGATCGAGCATCGGACTGGTGATATGACTGTTAAAACGAGCGACAATAATGCCTATACGTAGTCCGGTTCCGTCAATGGTAAGTGTCGAATTATAGGATGATAAAAGTTCTTGCATTTCTTATTCCTCTTTTCTTTCGTGCTTTGCGAAAACCTTGAACTTTATGCATTAGTTGCTAAGGATGAAAGCAGATGGCCCATACGTTGGTGTTTCGTTTTGAGATAAAGCTCATTATTCATATTAGGTGTAATCTCAAGTGGAACACGCTCAACTTTGATGCCTCCATTCGTGAGTGCTTGCAATTTGCGTGGGCTATTCGTAAGGAGGCGCACATGATGCAAGCGTAGTTCATGGAGGATCTCGATAGCTGTGGTATAATCGCGAGCATCGACTGGATAGCCAAGCTTCTCATTAGCCTCGATCGTATCGAGCCCCTGATCTTGTAGTGCATAAGCCTGTAGCTTGCCAACAAGACCTATATTGCGCCCTTCCTGTGGCAGGTAGAGCAATATACCACGTTCTTCTTGAGCAATGGCACGTAATGCGGCATGCATCTGAGCCTGACAATCACAGCGTTGTGAACCGAAGATATCGCCAGTAGCACAGGCTGAGTGCAGGCGTAGCAATGGTGGACCCAACTGCTCATCCGTCAGATCGCCGAGCATTAAAGCGAGATACTGTTGTCCCGTATGTATCTCCTGATAGTCCAGCAACTCGAAGCGTGTCTCCTCGATCGGCAATTGTGTGTGCGCGACCAGGCTAATAGAGTGATGACGACGGTAACGAGCAATCTCGTCGACACTGATAATGCCAATACCCCAGCTTTGTGCCATTGAATGAAGGGTCTTACCATGCGCAGGTTGACCCTGTTCGTCGAGCACCTCACAGATAGCCGCACCAGGAGTGAGCCCGGCGAGACGCATAAGATCGACAGCAGCCTCGGTATGTCCTCGTCGTTCGAGTGTGCCATTGGGATGGGCGCGGAGTGGGGCGATATGGCCTGGGCGTGCTAGATCCTCACGTACGGTGGTTGGATCGACGAGCGTTCTGATCGTCAGAGAGCGATCATGCGCTGAGATTCCTGTAGTCGTGCCACGGCGTGCATCGACTGTCATCGTAAACGCAGTACCCTGGAGAGGAGAATCTTTGCTATCGAGGAGCGGAATACTCAGGCGATCAAGTAGTTCGCCGGACAGTGCGACACAGAGCATGCCACAAGCCTTATGGGCCATAAAGTTCACGACCTCTGCTGTCGCGAACTGTGCCGCCACACAAAGATCAGCCTCGTTCTCACGGCTCTCATCATCGGTGATCAGGACCATGCGTCCTGCCTGCACCGCTTGAATAGCCTCCTGAAGTGTAAGTGAGACTGTTTCGGCGGTTGCCTGTGTCGTCTTTATCTCTGACATCGTGTTTGCCTCCTTAAAGGTGTAGGACTGGAAATAACCAGAGTAGCGATCCGCTTACGCACGTGTTGTGCTTTGCAAATAAGCTTGATAGTTGATTGTGCCTGTAACCATGACATCAGCACCGGATTGTTGTACACGAAGGTGATCAAGCGACCATCCATGTTGAATTTGTGCGACACCTCTGCCAGCGATTGCTGTCGGAGCTTGCGCGCCACCGATTACAATGGGAGCGATAAAGGTAACAGCGTCATCGATGCACATCTGCTCAAATGCGCTACCGAGTAGTTGCGCCCCACCTTCGAGTAAGACGTGCATGATCCCTTCACCTGCGAGGGCTTGCAGTGCTGCTAGCAGATCGGCACGACCGGTGGCATCATTAGCAACGGGCAAGACTCGTACTCCAAAGGCGAGCAGGCGTTGTTGTTGTTGCTGTGTACAGCTTTCGCCAACGATGATTATTGTGCGCTCAGCCAGCGCTGGTTGCAGCAGGGCTAGAGGTTCAGGTAGATCACCATTACTAGCAATGACGACACGCCATGGCGCTGGGCGTGTCGTACGCTGTGAGATTGCTTGTTGCTCAGGTGTGAGGCGGACCGTCAGTTGAGCATTGTCGATGCGCGCGGTATTGGCACCGATCAAGATCGCATCGACACGGTCTCGTAGGTCGTGTACCCAGGTTCGGGACTCAGGTCCACTGATCCAGCGCGCGTCCCCTGCAATGCTGGCTATCTTGCCATCGAGGGTCATTGCCCATTTGGCTGTCACATGGGGACGTTGTGTTGTGATATAAGTAGTGAATGGTCGTATCAGTTGACTGGCCTCTATGGTAGGTTGCATGTGCACGCTGATCCCGGCTGCTTCAAGTTGTGTGATGCCGCGACCAGCGACCAGAGGATTTGGATCAGTCTGGGCTACGAAGACGCGTTGAATACCGGCTGCGATGATTGCCTGTGTGCAGGGAGGTGTATGAATAGTCACGCAGCACGGTTCCAATGTCACATAGAGATCGGCGTTCTGTGCCTGCGTGCCAGCCATTGTCAGCGCTACGATTTCAGCATGTGGACCATATGGTGGGGCAGTTGCGCCTGCACCAACGATGTGACCGTCGCGTACCACGACTGCTCCCACAGGGGGACGTGGACTGGTACGACCCTCGACCCGATAGGCCTGGATGATAGCTTGTTGCATTGCCTCTGAAGCATCCACCTGTTTTCTACCCTTTCAAGCTGGCGAGCGGAGGCCTGATATACATGCCAGGATATATGCTGTATCGGCGGTATCCGTGTTGCCAGGATGGTAAGATGTGCTTCAGGTGAAATGTGGAATAGGAAGATGGGGAGAAGGACATATAAATGCTGACCTTTGTTACAGCATTTACATGAGCAATAATGTTGATACAAGCGTATGATAGTCTTCCTGCCGATTTAGCATAACCGGAGGTAGAGACTATATCGAATATCATGTACATAAGTGCATGTTACGCACAAATATTCTATGTTACGTGTCTCTTCACAATTGCCTGTAGCAAACAACATCGCAATCAGCGCTATACTTAAACTCAAGCATAGAATTGCCTGCTGTTGTCTGTTCGTGTCTTCTCCCATCCGGACTATACCGTCGGCCCCGGAGTTTCACCGGATCAGCCATAACATGCCTTTATTAAAGATATGTCATGGGTCGCGGACTATACCGCCGATCGGGAATTGGGACGAATGCATAGCGCTGTTATTGTTTGCCTGTTGTTACAGCAATGCAGACGATGCACTCACTCCCTCACCCTGCCCTGAAGACAACTCTCATTTTTTTATTCTTATATAAAAGAGTAATCAAAAATACCAGAGTTGTCAAGGTATACGATATATTTTATTGGATCGTGAGTTGTTTTTCTGCTTTTTTTGCCTGTATCGTACCTGTACGACGGAGTAATGCGCGCAGAGCAGGTGCTTGCGCACGGCGTGTAGCGGTATGAGTGATACTACTAACCATAAAGATGAAACCGATTAACATTGTCCAGTTCATGAGTGCTGCAATGCCGAGGAAGGCCAGAATAGGTAGACCCAGGCTGCTTGTGATCAAGTAGAGTAGCCCGAGTAAAAGAATATTGCCCAGGGTGACCGGTATAAGGATCAGCCAGGAGAATTGCATGAGTTGGTCTGCGCGCAGCCGTGGGAGTGTGCCACGGATCCAGATGAAGACGAGGCTAAGCAGATAGATCTTGGTGATAAAGTAGATAGTTCCTAGTATGTTGCCAACGATCTGCCAGGGAAGTGACATATGTGTAGCTGTCAGATAGCCAACGCCAGGACCGGCCCAACCTCCTAGAAATAGTGTCGTGATAACCCCTGCTACCACAGTCATATTGCCATATTCACCCAGAAAGAAGAAGCCCCAGCGTAGACCGCTATATTCGGTCATATGACCTGCCACGAGTTCTGATTCTGCTTCTGGGAGATCGAATGGTGAGCGATTGGTTTCGGCTAAACCACAGATATAGTAGATGAGTAGCATCAGTGGTTGGATCAGGAAGAACCAGCCCCAGGGCGTATTGCCCTCAAAGATGAAGTCAAAGAAAGGGATACCCTTGCCGGGCCAGTTGGCGAGGTTTTGGAAAGAGATAATCTCTCGAATAGAGATGGTACCGATGCCGTTGTTCCCTGGATAGCCGGGTAGACCAGCGAGGATGCTGGTTAGCATGATAATACCGATCAATGAGAGCACGAGTGGTAGCTCATATGAGATCATCTGCGCCGCCCCGCGCATGCCTCCGATCAATGCGTATTTACTATTTGAACCCCAGCCAGCCATAATGATGCCGATGATATCTATCGAACTGACGGCAACCAGATAGATAATACCAGTCGCCAGTCCTGATCCAGGTAAGCCTATGAAAGGAGAGAAGGGCAAGACTGCAAATGCGGCGATCATTGGTGCGACAAAGGTCGCCGGAGCGAGCAAAAAGAGCGCTTTGTCACTCCTGGCAGAATGCACATCTTCTTTGGTAAGCATTTTGATAATATCGGCTACAAGCTGTAATGTTCCCCACGGACCAGTATGGTAGGGACCCACACGATCCTGCATCCAGGCTATCACTTTACGTTCTAAAAAGTTAATGACGGCGGCGCTAGTGATAGGGAAGAGGATAGCGAAGATGAGGGTAATGATAAATTGGACAAACTGAAGCGAAAAGATTCCCTGGTACAACTGTTCCCAAATAGTGTTAGCGATTATAATCATCATAGAGCAAATCTCCTGAGAGTTCTGTGCGCTAGTAAGAAAGCATATGAATAGTGAGTGAGATCTTTCTCTTCTCTACCGTAGCGCGGCAGGTGGACATTGTCCCTACCTGAATGGGGGGGAGATGGGTAGGGAAAACTGTAGTGAATTGGAGTAGTGTCGTCTGTATCTGTTTTTGCTATGAGATGAGATGAAGTTTCTGTGCATTGGCGAGGGCCTGTACGCGGTTGTGTGCATTGAGTTTGGTGTAGATCTGCTTGAGATACCACTTGACTGTGCTGGGTGCGATGACGAGGGTTGTGGCGATCTGTTGGTTGGAGAGTCCATGTGCAAGTAAGGCCAGCACCTTTTGTTCGCGTTCACTGAGTATAACTGTTGGTGTTAACTGAGTGGGAACTGTTGCTGTTTGTTGGTCTAGCACGTTGAGCAGCGTATGTAAGTATATCCGATAATCTTCTGATTCACCTGAATAGGTAGAGAGCAGCCGCAGCAAGAGCGCTTTGATTGGCTCGCCACGATCGGTGAAGATGCGTATAATATGTTCTGGCTGAGCTAGCAATAGCGTCTGCATTAAGAGGTGTTGAGCCTGGTTAAGTCGTCCCTGCTTGTAGTAGATGATGGCCTGGCGGGTTTGCATATCGATGCCGCAGCGTGTTTTATCAAGAGCATTTTCCTGGATTTGCTCGAGCCATGCTAGCGCAGGCTGCACTTTATTCGCCGCAATATAGACATCTATGAGCGCAAGATAAAGAAATTCCTCGATGTACATAGGTTTTTGCACATGAGTAACTCCAGTGCTCTGAGCCCAATGGAGTGCCTGTTCAATATCGTTGTGGGCAAGAAAGAGTTCAGCACGCAGTGCTCCCAGGAGTAGATGAGAACGCTCCTGGTATGTTTCGTGTAGTAGGCGTTGCTCCAGGCGTTGGATGAGTGCTTCCGCCTGTTGAACGTTGCCTCTGGCTATTTTAACGCGTATGAGGAAGAGCGCCCCTCGGATAACAGGCAGTGGAAATCCCCATTGCAGCCCGAGCTCGATACCTTGTTGGAGCGCTGTCTCTGCTTTATCGATCTCATTCCAATAATAGTAGATTTCACCTATACCAAGATACGCCATGCCGAGACTTGCATAGACGCGATCGTAGTGGGCCTGGAGCACGGGCTGAAAACGTGCAGCGGCCTGAAAGAGATGACCGGTATCAAGTAGGATATAGCCTTGCCCACAGATGCCAGTGATCATCTCGTGGGGATGTTTACTGACGCGCCCGAGAATCTCGGCCTCGTGAAAGTACGTATTAGCTTCGTTCAGGCAGCCATTGAAAAAGTAGGCTGTGGCAAGGCTAGCCGCGATTGTGCTTTGTAAAGAGGTATCAGTACCTGCCATATTCTCATTTGCCTGTTTGGCGAGTGCTATGGTTTTTTCAATATCGCCATGAAAGCCAGCAAGTGTGACGCGAACAACTGAGAGAATTGTGCTGAAGGACTGAGGAAGTGTAGAAAAGGAGACCTGGAGTTGTTCCGCTGTCTGTAGCTGCTCTAGCATATGCATTCGTAAATCGGCTTCTGCGAGTTGCTCAGAGGCAATAAGAGCCACGGTATAATACAAAATGATGTCAGGGTGTATCGAGATAAATTCTTCAGGAAGTGCTCCCAACCAACGTAAGAGTAACGTGATTTCGCCTCTCCTAATCATTGCTGTACTATATTGCCGGATTAGCTGTGCCGCCTGTGTGAAATTTTGTGCAAGCAGAAAGTGGTTGATCGCTTCGTCGGTATTATTCTGCTGCTCAAACCATTCGCCAGCACGTTGATGGATTATTGTTGTGTTTGTGTGTGCGTATGGCTCGTATGGTTGGTCGGTCTGAGGATGTTGAGGATGTGCATATTGCTCACGTAGGAAATCGGCGAACAGGGGGTGATAGCGATACCACTGCTGGTGCTCATCGAGTGGGATGAGGAAGAGACGTGCCTGTTTGAGATAGGTGAGGATCGCCTGACTCTCATGGTGTTGCAGGATCGCATCACAGAGTGAGGCACTGAAATGGTCAAGTTGCGAGGTCGTGAGGAGAAAGTGCTGAACCTGTATTGTTTGCCGGCTCAAAATCTCTGTTGCAAGATATTCCATGATGGTATCGTGATTCTGGTCGAGCGATGCAATAAATTGTGTCCTATCAGGTTGATCTTGCAAACCAAGTGCGACTAACTGCAAGACAGCAACCAGACCGATTGTACGGGTCATCAGCATCTCAATATCGTTAGGTGTGAGTTGAAGATGCATACTTTGCTGAAAAAAGGTGCCGGCTTCTTCAGGTGTGAAGCGAAGATGATCGGTACGCAGTTCCATGAGTTGACCTTGCATACGGAGGCGAGGCCGTATAAAGGGTGGATCATGATGCGTACTAATAACTAGATGTAGCTGCGGTGGTAGATGCTCAATAAGGAGAGAGATGGCTTGATGGATCGCTTGCGTTGTAATTACATGATAGTCATCCAGGATAAGTACCAGTGGTCGGTTCTGTGTAGGTAGAGTAGGTGGAGTAGGTAGAGCATGAAGTGCTTGTAGGATGGTACTAAGCAATGTTTCTGGCGTTAGAGTAGCCAGTGCGTACGATGATACTGTCGCTGCAATGTTGTTGGACTGATGAGATGAGGAAGCGGATAGTGTACTCGTAGGCTTTGTATCGAATGCAGCAGCAGTGACATTGAGAAGATGCTGGAATGCAGACATGAACAGTGACCAGAAGTTCGACGGATCGTTGTCCTGCTCTTCCAGGGATATCCAGGAGACCGCAATCGCTCTTTGTTGCAATGAGGTATACCAGGAACTTAAGAGTGTGCTCTTGCCTGCCCCAGGGAGCGCAGCGACCAATGTAAGTTTACGTTCAAGCCCGCGATTGAGCATTGTTACTAATTGTGGGCGCGTAATCTCATGCGAAGGCGCAACTGGCGGTTGCTGTCTCAGTCTGAATAAATTGTATGCAGTTTGTCTATCATCTGGTGACTGCTCTTGTATTCGCTCCATCTGCTTCCCTTTCCGTGGTGGTACGTGCTTATATGCGCATTATAGCACTTATAACGCTTTATAATGATTGCGATACAACAATAATAAACGATTTAAATGCATTAACATTTGCCGTATATATGGATATCGAAAAGCATGTATAGATGCTATACTATAAATGTGTACAGTGTTGTCTGGTGTAATAAGTCATGCTGCTTGTTCAATACTATGGGAGTTGGTAGTATATGCGAGACTTTCAATCGAAGGTAGCAGTCATTACTGGGGCGGCTAGCGGGATCGGGCGTGGGCTTGCTGAAAAGTGTGTACATGAGGGGATGCGGGTGGTACTGGCAGATGTAGAAAAGGCTCCGTTGCAGCAAGTGGCAGAGGCATTGAGCGCTCAAGGTGCCCGCGTGCTGCCAGTGCATGTAGACGTTTCTCAGGCCAGCGAAGTTGAAGGCCTGGCTGAGCAAGCCTTTTCAACCTTTGGTGGTGTGCATCTGCTGTTTAATAACGCAGGAGTGGGCGCTGGAACGACCGTTTGGGATAGTAGCCTGACCGATTGGGAGTGGGTGCTGGGGGTGAATCTATGGGGTGTAATCCATGGGGTTCGCTATTTCGTACCGCGGATGCTTGCTCAAAATGAAGAGTGTCATATCGTGAATACGGCCTCTTCGGAAGGGGTTACACTGCATTCAGGGTTGGGCGTCTATCGCGTCTCCAAATTTGGAGTAGTGGCGTTAACGGAGACATTAGCCGTAGAGTTAGCAGAACGTGCTGCAAAGATAAAAGTGTCTATGCTTTGTCCAGAGTGGGTGAATACGCGCATCGTGGACTCGGACCGTAATCGCCCGGCTGAGTTGCGCAATGAAGAGCCACAATCACCAGAGTCTGCTGCAGCAGTAGCTTTTCTGCGTCAGGCAGCAGCACAAGGGATGCCACCTTCAGAGGTTGCAGAGGCAGTTTTTGATGCTATACAACAAGAAAAGTTCTATATTTTTACGCATCCGACAACTAAATTTGGTGCACAGGTGCGTGCCGATGACATCCTCAACGAACGCAACCCGCGTGATGTGCTACATCTCTCCTGAAGTGTCTCGTTGTTAACTTTGGATGTTGTCGCGGAACTGCTACAGAGTCATTCGTGTAGCAGTTCTGTTGGGGCTCAACTAGATTACGAAACATGGTGTAGCGGTAGTGTGTTTATTAATTGCGTTTATTATATGCCTACCGCATTCAACACTTTTTATTTTTTTACAATCCTGTGAATGTGTGATAGAATACAACGTATGAAAACAGTGATATCTGCAAAGCTTAAACTGAATACAACTCCAGAGCAGTTTCATCAATTGCGTGCTACTCAATTGGCATATCGAGACTCTCTCAATTTTGTGAGTCACTATGCATTTGAACATGATAAGATGAGCAATAAGATTGCTTTGCAAGATGGAACCTATCATGATCTCCGCGCTCGTTTTCATCTGCCCTCTCAAATGGCTTGTAGCGTTCCCAGACAAGTCGGTGCAACCTACAAGGGGTTGTGGACAAAGGTCAAAAAGAATGCAGAGGATCGCAAGGCAGGTCGTACGAAGAAGCGATACAAGGGACTTGATCATGCTCCAACGTATGTATCTCCTACCCTGACCTATCAATACAAGAAAGACTACAGTTTTAAGACTGACAATCATGTGAGTATTCTGAGTCTGGAAGGGCGTGTCGTTGTTCCTTATACTGGATACAATCAACATGTTGCCTTGATCCAAAGGGAGGCTGAAATCGGTGCTGCCAAACTGTGGTACGACAAACCCAAGAAACAGTTCTATCTGCTGGTTTCTCTTGAGATTGAGATAGCGGACCCAACACCAGCAACCCATACGGGTATTGTCGGTGTTGATGTGGGTGTTCGCTACTTGGCAGTAACCAGCACGACACGGGGAGATCGCGCCTTTCATTCTGGCAAGAAGATAGTTCCCAAAGCCAATCATTATGCGAGACTGAGAAAGCGTCTGCAAAGAAAAGGCACTCGCTCTGCTACCCGCCGTCTGGTGGTGATTAGTGGACGAGAGAGACGGTTGAAAGCTGACGCAAATCATGTGGTCTCTAAGCGCATTGCCACACGACACCCCAATAGTCTGATCGGATTGGAACGTTTGACAGACATCAGAGATCGCACCAAACACAAGCATGGCAAACATGCGAGCAAGAAGCAGAGGAAAGCCAATGCTGTCTACGCCAAGTGGTCCTTTGCTGAGTTGCAAGGCATGATAGCATATAAGGCTCTCATGCAGAGTTCGATGGCAATCAAGGTAGATGCTAACTACACAAGCCAAGCGTGTCCGATGTGCGGACATACCTGCCCTGAGAATCGTCCTCAAAAAGGTTTGATGTTCATCTGTCAAAACTGCCATTATACGTTACACGCCGATCTTCTCGGTGCCAAGAATATCACGATGCGAATGTTGCTCGTTCGGCAAGACTGGACGAGTACGGGCATATTGTCAGAATGCCCTGATGTGTCAGACAAAGAAGCCAAAGCTGCACGCCTGCGAAGGTATGCAGAGTTGCGGTGGAGTCTAGACACAAGCCCCTCGGATTTATCCAGGGGTATTTGACATTGCACCTACCTATTTTGTAACGGTAAAATAGGTATTGTCGTATTACTATATAGATATGCATGAAGCTACGTCTCGTAACGCATGAAGGGATTATTTGCGTTGAAAATGTTTTTTATTGATGATTTACAAGGATTTACTCGGCGTTGTCAAACACTTTGGGATACATGGAGGAAGTTGCTACGTAAAAACGTAGGGGCACTCGTACACTCGTTGGCGCATTCCCAGATACGTGCACGCGTGGCGACTTTATTTAGTCGAGCTACATGGTTACGTATCTTGTCCATATTTAGCTGGCAAGCGTTGAAACGCAATCGTGAGCGTGTTATGGCCGGTGGTCTGGCCATCGTATTGTTCAGTATATGTTGCGTCTCGCTTTATCTTCAGCTTCAACCGGCGCACGCGCACTATGCAACTGCAGGAAAGGGGTTGACTGCATTCTCAACGGGATCTCCCTATATTGTATCGACGCGTGTATATGCGACTCCAACAGGAGTCGCGAACGCGGGTGGTTATCAACCTCCGAGCAGCACGCCAACGAGTGGAACAGTTAATAGTGGTGGACCAGGGAATGGGTATACACCACCGGTATCTGCTACCCCCACTGTTCAGTCTACGTATGGTAACTATCCGACTGATCCACCGCCAACGTCAACGCCTCCTGGAGGCAAGAGCACCCTAACCAGGGTTCCAGTGACACCAGTACCTGCCACACCTACAGTACCTGTATCAATGCCAACGGTAGGTCCAACGCCGCTGGCAGATCCCACTCCTGTGCCTGCTACTTGCCCAGCACCTACAAGTATCGCGACAGCAACATCACCGGCGCTAACACCAGTGTTGCCTATAACACAGGAGCCGATAGTGTCATCTGTGTCTCCGACAGAAACACCAGAACCAGTGCCGACAGTGACAGGAATTAGTTCTATGCCGCCAGTGCTTACGCGTTTAAGCCAGGTTACAGATCAAGCATTTGGTACAAATAATGTTTATGTACCTAACAGCTGGGGCGTTCAGAAGAGCCGTATCGTTCGAACATCAAATGGCGATCTATTCACTGTCTATATCTCCGCTGGTAGTGGAGTGAGTGATCGTGAATGGCATCTCATGCGTATGGAAAGCGGTGGCACATGGACGGGGATGCAAACGGGTGATGCGGGTACTGAGCCTGTCAATATCCTGCTTGGTATCCATGATGAGATCCATCTCTTCACGTGGCCAGGTACGAAAGGAGTATTACATCACCTGAAATCAACCGATCTTGGTAAAACGATCGTCGACGAAACTATAGCAGGTGATTGGGATGTGAGTCAGGGGTATAGTGGAGCTGGCATCAATGCGCAAGGAGATATGGTATTACTGGAGACCGGAGCGGATGTGCCGGGAGAATTTCTCTGGGCGTACTACGATGTTAGCAGCGGCGTATGGTCGTTTCACAAAGTCTCGTTAGATTGTCGATATACCTATGCATTTGTTATGCCGGGTAATCAGCATGATCTTACGATTGTGGCAATGCGTGATGTCAAAAGAGAAGAACTAGGGTATTCGCCTTCTACTACTAGTTTTGACTATATCTTTAACGAGATTAAGTACTTCTATATCAAGGATGCGTCCAGTCCTGATGCGACTATAACGCAGCAGTTCACTATTGCGAATGAAAAGCCGAAGTCGGCGGCTGATGCCGATATAACGTATCTGACCGATAGTTATATCGATACGCAGGGGCGTACGCATATCTTATATGAAGATCAATATAAAGGGCCGTATGAGGCAATTGTAGCAGGGGGAGAGATTAAAACAGTTGCGCTACCGCAGATAGATAGTGGGCGTAAGATGCGTATAACGCAAGATAGTATGACCGGTCGCTTCTATATTATTGCGACGAGCAGTGATGGGAAGAGCCTGAACGTCTATCCGGCGGCGACAGGAGATACTGATGGAACGCAGTTCACGGAGCCCGTACGTTTCGATATATCGCAGTACGCTTCTTGTGACGACTATGATTTCTGTCATTCGCCAACCTTTATCGTGCCACGTAGTGGGAATGCGCTTACAGATACTATTGACGGGGTTTATGGTAGCTATGGGAAAGAAATCTACTTTCAGATCATTTTAAGCGGCCCTGATAGTAGTGATGTGACACCCCAGGTAACAGTTCAGAAGAAGTAGTAGAAATAGCCTGTGCTGTAATGTGTAGTAGAAGCGATGAGACGGCGATGAGCGTTCTCGTGTGCTGATCCATGATCTTGTCCAAGAACGCTCACTGTGCGGATCAAGAGAGGCGGATGCTCTCTCTTGATCCGCACTCATCTTTATCATCTATAATGGTTACTGAGCAACCCATTGAATGTAGCGAGCCGATCAACGATTGCATAAAAGTAGTAGGCACCTTGCCAGAAACGCGTAGCACTTTATCTGTGGCATAGTCATGCTGGCCTGTGGGAGAAAGATGCGCCCCCTCCACGATCTGTTCGTTCGTTGCATTAGCATCGAATGCAGAGACAGAATCAGGGCGGTTATACACATCATTGGATACATGGTAATTGTGACACATAAGGTTATGCCTCAATCCTTTCTGCCTGTGGATCCATCTTTGCGCTTATAAACGTGTGCATAAGAATAGTCTTATTTTTGAGTCAAATTTTAAAAAACCTACAAGGAAACGCACACATTTTGAGTGCATAGTTGCAAACGCATACTACTCCTATGTATATGCATTATGCCTTTCAATAATAGAGCGAACAGAGGCTTAAAACGTCTCTGAGAGTGACTTCGGTACTAGTTTGCTGGCTATTATTTAAGGCAAATGGATGGTATGTGTGTATATTAGAAAATGCAGTAAGACGACAAAATTAGTAAGTCCGCATTGTTGACAAACGTCAGCTACTGTGTTACATTTCTGTTACTGGATAACTTGTTCAGGTTTACTCGTAGCATCGAAGCTATTGAGAATGTTTTTTCATGCTTGTGCATTACCAGCGGATATTTTTCTATCGTCATTATGATTTCGTGTAGCCATTGATAAAGTGCTTACTATCTTGAATATGCCTGATATATAGTCATATAATCATATAGACATGTATTAAGGTGTACATCAGTTTTAATGCGCGCATCTCCAGCATTCGCTCTAGCGGTATTCCATGGTGAATTGGAGCATTATAAAGAGCGTTTGGAGAGAGCATAAAACAATGGAGTAGCGAACATAATTAAATAAGGCTAGTGTACAACACTGCTCTCGGAAGAGGTAGCTCTGAGCGAGGGTGTGTCGTATTTCTCGTTCTAGATTTATCGATAGTCTTAGAGCGAAAGAACTGGAAGATTGTGCTACGCAAGGACGTAGTGTTGTACATTAAATGAGTATGAATGTTGAGCGCATGCATAAGCATTCATAACAAGCCTCAATGACGAGGGAGATTCCCCACTGAATGGCAAGCGGAGAGAGCATAGATTGACTGATTATCTATCTGTCTCGAACTGATTGTTGATCAGAGTTTTCGATGGTGATTTAAAAGAACAAAGGAAGGTTTCAGGATGAAACTTTTAAGGGGCAAACGCAGCACTTTAAGCATTATTGGTTGCCTGGTGCTGCTCAGTATTTTCGTTTCCGCTTGTGGCAGTTCAAATACAGGAACAACCAACAATGGCGGTTCTACTCCTGCTGCAGTGGCGAGCAAAGGTAAAAACTGTAACACAATTGGCGTTTCACTGCCAGAGACCAATACCTCATTCCGTTGGGATACCTATGATCGCCCACAGTTGCTAAGCAGCCTTACAGCACTAGGAATCCCGGCAGCCAATATCATTGTGGACAATGCTCAGGGTAGTGCACAAACGCAGCAGACGCAGGTTGAAGCGATGATTTCCAAGGGTGCTTGTATCCTGGTTGTTTCACCAGCTGACAGCACAGCTGCATCCGCAATTGTTACAGAAGCGACTAACCAGCATATTCCTGTTATTGCTTATGATCGTATGATCAATAACAAAGACGTTGCCGCTTACGTCTCCTTCCAGGGTGCTACTGTTGGTCAATTGCAGGGACAGTATATTGCGGATCACTACCAGCAGTATGTTACGCAGAATGGCAACAATAACATCATCATTATCAACGGTGCCCAGACAGACAATAACGCACTTCTCTTCAAGCAAGGTCTGCATACCTCGATTGATCCCTTGATCAACAGTGGCAAGTTGAAGAATGTCTATGAGCAGTTCACTGACTGGACATCCAGGGTTGCCCAGCAGGATATGGATGCGGCTCTTGCTAAATCCTCGAACAAAGTCGCAGTTGCATATGTTGCGAACGACGACATGGCAAACTCAGTCATCGCCGCACTGAAACAGGTTCACCTGGACAAAAAAGTGCTGGTTACTGGCCAGGATGCATCGTTAGTAGCGATGACGAATATTCTGACTGGCGAGCAGGCTATGACAATCTACAAGAACTACAAATTAGAGGCTACAAACACCGCTAAATTGGTTGATGCAATCAGGAGTGGTAAAGATATCACTACGGTTGCAACACAGCAGGCTCAGACAGCTCAGGGAGCTAACGTTCCTGCGATTCTATTATCACCAGTTGCTGTCGATAAAACCAATCTGCAGTCCACAATTCTGGCAGACAACTTCTACACGAAGGCTCAGATCTGTAAGGGTATCCCGGCCGGTACCGATGGTATCTGCTAATACACTGGTATAGACTTTCCTGGCAGCAGGCGTACTAACGTGTTACGCTTGCTGCCTTCCCCACAAGAAATCGTAACAAGGACTGTCATAGACTCTCTGGACTCTCACATACTCTTGTAGACTCTCACACATTCCCTTGATCTTGTCTTGTCGGAAAGGTATGTAGGTATTCAAAGCCTCTTCTCTTGTATGGCAAAATTTTTCTGTTCTTGAAGGAATTGAAATGGCTGAAAATAGAGAACGACTGCCGGAGAGCGTGCAGTCGAATGTTGCCACTGCTGGCAACCAAAAGCCACTACTCAGGTTGGTTGGAGTTGGGAAGACCTATGGCGCGGTTCGCGCATTAGAGGGAGTCGACCTGGAACTCTATCCTGGTGAAGTAGTAGGACTTGTAGGAGACAATGGCGCTGGAAAGTCAACACTCGTTAAGACTATTTCAGGTGTCGGCCCTGCCTCTGAAGGCGAATTCTATGTAGATGGTGAGCGTGTCGATATAAGCACCCCGACGACCGCCACGCACCTGGGTATCGAGACAGTGTACCAGGATCTGGCCCTTTGTGATAATCTGGATGTCACCTCAAATCTCTTCCTGGGTCATGAGATACGAACCAAATTAGGTACACTCAATGATATTGAGATGGAGAAACGTGCCCTTGCTGTGCTACGAACTCTGGACGTCAAGTTACCTTCCGCACGTGCTCTGGTCTCTGCTCTCTCTGGTGGACAGCGTCAATCGATTGCTGTCGCGAAAACAATCCTGCGACAGGCTAAGGTCGTCATGCTGGACGAACCAACCGCAGCTCTCGGTGTAGCACAAACGAAGCAGGTGCTCAACCTGATCAAACGGTTACGTGAGCAAGGAATAGCTATCCTCGTAATCTCCCACAACATGGTAGACGTTTTTGAGGTTGCTGATCGCGTCATCGTTATGCGATTGGGCCATAAAGTTGCAAACTTTAATGTGAAGGAAACGAACTCATCACAGGTTATAGCAGCAATCACCGGTGCTTCGGTGAGTGAGGATGCACCAGGCAGTAACGTCAATAGCATCGTTGGAGGAGAAGCGTAAGATGAGCGATATTGTTGAAAAGCATGGAGTGACCAACGATCCTGCCGAGATACAGGTCGCAACCAGTAGCGTTGAGGTTCCCAGTTATCGTCCGAAGCAGACAATCGGTCAACTGTTGCGTAACGACCTTGGTTTCCTCCCGATTTTACTGACGTTGATTCTCGTCTTAGTTTTCTTTGAATTTGTAACGGGTGGTCTCTTCTTGAGCCCGCAGAACGTGTCCAACCTGATTCAGCAGGTAGCATCGTTGGGTATTTTTAGCGTTGGCATTGTCCTGGTTTTGTTATTGGGTGAGATCGATCTGTCCGCGGCAGCGGTTGGCATGCTCAGTTCAGTCGTAATGGCAGTATTGGCCGAGCGTCATGGCATGCCAGCGCTGCCTGCAATACTTTTAAGCCTGCTAGCCGGCCTTATTTGTGGTCTAGTCAACGGCTTTTTTGTATCGATTTTGAATATCCCATCTTTTATCGTTACCCTGGCGACGTTTATTATTGCCTCTGGTGCCTCATTGTTCTTCCTGGGTACTCAGACCACACAGTTGATCACCAATCCAACCATTCTGAGTATCTCCGGAACTGCAGTAAGCTACTTCACTAATGTGCTTGGTGTTGGCTTACCGCTAATCGCGGTCCTGCTCTATGTATTCAGCACTTTCTATACTTATCAACGGCGCCGGAAAGCCGGGCTGAGCACGATGCCTCCAGCGCGCTTGATTATTCAATCAGTAGTGGCGATTGTTGTCGTGATGGGTGTTATTGCCCTCTTGCAAAATTATGACGGTGTACCGTATTCAACCGGTATTCTGTTTGGTGTCATTTTGCTTGTTTGGTTGATGTTGACACGTACCTCATATGGACGTCACATTTATGCCGTTGGTGGTAACTTAGAGGCTGCGCGCCGCGCTGGTATTAATATTACTGCGATACGTCTCTCCGTCTTTGCGCTTTGTTCGCTTATTGCAGCACTGGCTCAGATTGTTGAGACATCACGTGAGAACGCAATTAGCTCGAACCTCCCTTCGATGTTACAGTTGGATATCATTGCTGCGGCTGTCATTGGTGGTGTCAGTCTCTTCGGTGGTAAAGGCTCTGTCTGGGCTGTTGTCCTTGGTATGCTGATTGTAGAAGCATTGGATAACGGACTTTCGCTACTAGGACAGACCTCGGATGTAAAACAGATGGTAGAGGGTGCTGTCTTAATCCTGGCTGTAACTGCCGACGCCTTGATCCGCCGTTCGCAGGCTCGCAGTAAGAGTGGGCGCTAGTATTAGCATAGCAGACATTTGCAGAAACACATGATGATTTGAGATAAGTTGTACAGACAAAGAATCATCGAAAAACAGACCATTAATCGTCATAATAACGGTTAATGGTCTGTTTTTCGATGATCTAATCCTGTACATTACGCTTTCTTTTCTGCACATAGCGATGTTCTTCTGCATGTTTTTTTGTTATGATTAGAGAGGGCCGAGATGAATATTTACCGGCAATCCCTTTCCGTTATCTTTATGCATGACTTACAGGGAGGTTTTCATGTCCAATGAAACGCATCAAGAGCATGCACCGAGGCATACGCTTATTGTGCAATATAAGAATGTAATAATACATCCGCATGCTGTTACCTTTAGTATTGAACAAGAACAAGCACGCTGGAAAAGTGTCTGGGCACAATTAATTATGCTTGGTTTCGTATGTGCGTTGTTTGCAATACTTAATACCATGATTACTCCAACACCTCTAGCAGCTGTACCTGGAATGGATGTCGCAACCGAACGAAGTGTCGTTACTATCGCTACGATGCTTTTTATCTTTGTAGGGACACCGATCTCATTTTTTGCGGTAGGTGGCATTATTTATGGGTTGTGTAGAATAGTCCATGGTCAGGGAACCTATCTGCGCCAGATGTATACTCTGGTTCTCTTTGGTGTGCCAATGGTGTTACTCAGTTCAGTACTTCAACTCATTCCCCAGACCAGTGCCTGGTTGCCCTGGTTACCGCATATCTATAGTATCTATCTGCTTGGCTGCTCTATAATAGCTGTCCATTCCATGCGTCGTAGATTAGCAATCGAGATTGTTGCTTTTATGCTTGTTCTGGCTGTCATTGTACTGATGGGTTTGCTTGTGCTGGTCTTACACTAGCGCATAGTCTGTTGTTACGCTCCCTGCACTCGCTGATGATAACGAGAGGCGTAAAAAAACTTCTCTTCGAATGCAAATCGGAAAGAAACTTTTTACGCGTCTCGGGCAATATGAAAATAGAGCGGTTATGCGCCACAGGTGCCAGGTTGCGCCTGGAGATTGCAGACGATTTCATTGAGGTGTGATGGGCTACTTTTCTCCTCATTGAGGGTTGCTGTATTGTTATGATTAAGCGTAAGTGTGACCAGGAAACCACTATCATGGGTGGTAGCACTCATAATACGTCCGTAGATAGTAGACCCTTGTGCATGATTAAACAAAATATTCATATGTATGCCATCGATAATCAAGTTGTTCTTCATCGTATCGCAAGGTGTTGGGACGCCAGGACCACACCATCGATACGCTCGTGCATCGAACGTCGCGGTTCCGTCAGGTGCTATCTTCAGAGCCCCTCCATGGTTATACCACGTACCAGTGAAGCCAGCCAGGGAACTGTCAGTAGTTGTATGAGAATGGTTGATGAATACATTGGTATGTCCTGCTGTCGGTGTCGTAGGAGAGATAGCATGAACTTGCTCTCCACATGCCATGAATAGAGGCGATAAAAGCAGGAGCGATACAGCGAATAAAATGATACGCCGAGTGCCAGCTATATAGGTAACGATAGTTTTCATTGCAGACCTCTTTCCACTTTCTCTACCAATTCCGTGACAGCGTACTTTGTCATCTATTATAGTAACGTTGTAATTGTTTAACACGTATACAATCTGTACAATGTCATGGAAATATTAGCACTCATATCGAATAAGTATAATACTATTTTATAGTTATGAATAAACTGTTACGCGCTATTCTTGTCTTCTGCGCAAGACAAGAATAGCGCGTATATCAAGAAGATTTGTCATATTGATAAGTCTAAAATCGCTTTTGCACTGGTTTGGACTTCCCAGAGATGCATAGACGGTCTCTTCAAGGAAGTAAGGGCTGCATTGGTTTCCGCTGTATCTGAGAGCGTGTGCTTTTATAAAGGACATAGCCATCGAACTCGTAACGGTGAAACTGATATGGCGGGATCTTTCTCATAAGCTCTTCAAGTGCAGGCAAGCAATCGTATTCAGGCATCGTCAGCTGGAGGTCCTTCGCACACATCCATGAGGAATGACCGGTATTATTGACTATTAAGCGGCCAGCTTGATCGCGTTCATGATTAGGCGTCAGACCGCTATCAATAACAGAACAGATCAGTTTGAAGTGGGTGATAATCATCACATTGTAACAGACCCAGTAGTCTGCATAGAAGCGTGTAACCCCAAGCTCTTCCAGATGGTGTGCGACAGCTTCATACTGTTTCTTCTGAGTGTGTGCCGCCGGGACCTCTTTAAAGGCTTGGTACGTTCCAACGATCAGGGTTGCCGCGAGAAAAGTGAGCAGCAATCGACTGGCATAAATGCGAAGTCGTTGCCTTCGTGTCAGCGGAAAAAGCAGAGCAGCGGTATGCCAGAGTGGAGAGATAATGGCAGGCGTCGCAATGAGGAGTCCAATCAAGTAACGAGCGTGATAACCGGGTTCATCCACGGGACCGGAGCTAGGAATATAGATGAAGAGCGTGCCAAAGACCATGCAAGTCAGCAGAAAGCGTGTCATTTGTCGCACGTGATCCCGATGGCTCTCGGAAGAGATGATCGTTGCCGACTGTGCTTGCTGCACTTGTTCACTATTCTTGTTCTGTAAAGTTTGCATTATTGATAAAAGTTTTTTATTCTTATAAGGACGTAATAGTCGGAGAATTATACCAGTGCTAATAAGAGCAGAGAAAGCGAGGGCAAGATAGCCGAGACCCCAGGTCGTGTGGATGATATCACAATGGAGAGAGGGCGGAGTATTATCACCTAAAAATGGGTATTCCAGGACAGGACAAAAGGGTAGACCGGTAGCCGTTGGTAGACTGATCTGTACTGTCGACACGAGATTGTGCCAGAGGCCTGGAAGGGCTATTGGTGCTTGCGAACCAGTCCCGTGGATGAGGTTAAAAAGTGTAATGATTGGATTTGTCCCCTGCATTGCATTATAGACCAGACAGGGTAAGAAGCCAAGTAAGATAAAGAAGAGCATTACCAGCCATTTTCCCCTGTGCAGAAGATCACGCCAACAGAAGATAATAAGCAGCAGAGATGCCAGCAGTACAGAGGGTAGAATAATCATATCGCTCCAAAGGCCAACTCCTACATCCAGGCCAAAGGCAGCATATCCTAGCAGGTGTTGTCGACTCGTATGTGGTGTCTGTTCATCCTGGCTAGTAGATGAAAGCCAGAATGCGAGCAGAAAGGCTAGCGTCCCGAAAAGGAGGGTCTGTGTTGATCCTCCAGTTGCAATGGTCTGCCGGGTGAGATAGGGAATAGAGCCGATACTAAGAGCCGCGATAGTCACGAGCGCCAGGCTTCTAGAATAGACCAGGCGTGAGAGATGATAGATACTGATAAAGAAGAGGGTTACCAGAAAGAGCACTCCGAAACGTAAGGCTGTATATGACGGACCACCAGTGAGATGGAAGAGGAGTGCACCAAGATATGCCTCAATCGGACCCATATATGCCTGATGGTAAAAGTTCAGCGGCCACGCGCCATGATACGCAATATTATAGGCCATAATATACATCGTCCCCTCATCGCTATTGGTAGGCGGCCAATGCATAAGCACCAGGATGAGGCGTACCATCATGGCGAAAGCGATAATGCTCGTAGCAGCCAGAAAACCAGGACCTATTTTCTGATGCTTTAAAATATGTTTTACCTGTAACAATCGATGCTCCGTTTGCTGGTAGGTAGATCAATAGGTATGAAGTGTCAGGTACTGGATAAAAACAAGCTCTGATAACAAGAAAGAGAAGAGAGCTATCAGTATGACTCTATTGTATATCATATTACTATAGAAGATGGATAAACTAGGATAAAATGGCACTCATTATACAAGAGATAAAAAGATATAAAAATGTATTTAACAATATGGATGTATATTATTCTCTGGCGATGCCTTGCCAAGAATATAGAAGGAATAACATACGTGCCTGATGTGTTAATTTAAAGAAGAGCATAATAGAGGCAATGAATACAGCGATACCATTGCTTGTGAAGGACGGAATGTTATGACGCAATATGCATGGTGGCAAACGGGCGTAATCTATCAGATCTATCCTCGTAGTTTTATGGATGGGAATAATGATGGTGTGGGTGATCTGAATGGTATCACTCAGCGTCTGGATTATTTACAATGGTTAGGTGTCGATGCGATCTGGTTATCTCCAATCTATCCGTCGCCAATGGCGGATTTTGGCTATGATATATCAAACTATACGGATATTGAACCGTTATTTGGAAATCTGGAAGATTTCGATCGTTTATTGGAGCAGGCGCATCAGCGTGGTATGAAATGCATCCTGGACTTCGTGCCCTGTCATTCATCAGATCAGCATCCCTGGTTTCGTGAAGCGCGCTCGAGTCAAGATAATCCGAAGCGTGACTGGTATATATGGCGAGATCCTGCTCCTGATGGAGGCGTACCAAATAACTGGTTAAGTAACTTTGGGGGTACTGCCTGGCAATATGACGAGCAGACGCAGCAGTATTATTTACATATGTTCGATGCCAGACAACCAGATTTGAACTGGCGTAACCCCGAAGTGCGCAACGCAATGCTTGATGCGATGCGTTTCTGGTTAGAACGAGGTGTAGATGGTTTCCGGGTCGATGTTATCTGGATGATGGTGAAAGACATGCAATTCCGGGATAATCCATTAAGGCTTGACTGGAAACCTGGCGATAGTAATGAGAGCATTCAGATAGGTGTCTACACAGAAGATCAGCCAGAAGTGCATGAGATCATTCGTGGTATGCGCGCACTCGTGGATGGGTATGCAGGCGATCGAGTTTTGATTGGTGAGATCTATCTGGAGGCTGAAAAACTAGTCACGTACTATGGTCCTCAATTGGATGAGGTTCATATGCCATTTAACTTCCAGTTTATCACGATGGAGAGTTGGAGTGCCGAGACAATACGTTCTTGTGTTGATGCTTATGAGGCAATGCTACCCACAGGTGCATGGCCAAACTGGGTACTAGGCAACCATGATCGTCCACGTATTGCCACACGTATCGGATGTGACCAGATACGTATTGCACAGATGTTGCTGCTTACATTGCGAGGAACACCAACCTGTTATTATGGAGATGAACTGGGGATGGAGAATGTTGTCGTCCCTGTAGAAATGATCAATGATCCTCCGGGTAAGAAAAACCCTCTTTTTAGTCGCGATCCCGAGCGGACTCCAATGCAGTGGGATGCAAGTCCTAATGCAGGCTTCAGTGCTGCTGGCATACAGCCATGGCTGCCGATTGCGCAGGACTATCAACAACAGAATATCGAAGTCGAGCAGCAAGATCCACACTCATATCTTGCCCTGGTACGAGCCCTCCTCTCATTGCGACATGACATACCTGCGTTGAGCATTGGCACGTATACAGCAGTGCTTGATGTACCAGAGGGTTGTTTTGCTTTTCTACGCGAACATGAAGAGCAGCGTCTCCTGGTTGTGTTGAATTGTAGTGGACCTGACCTGGAGCTTACTTTGCCTCGTCTGGGTCAGGGGCATATACTTCTTGCTACCAGTCTGGATCGTGAAGGGAAAGTGGAACTGAGTGCCTTGCAGCTACCGGCGAATGAAGGATATATTATCGAGCTATAATATATCCCTTTTATAGTTGATACTTATAAAAGACAGAGAGGGAACAGTTGAGTTATGTACTCAACTGCTCCCTCTCTGTTTGTGGAATAGCCAACGTACTTGTAGTGATTGTTAGTCTGTCCAGACCCAGTCGCGTACCTCTGGCATATCTTCCAGATGTTCACGAACATAGGAATGGTGTTTTGTAAGTATATCGTTACATTCCTCAATCAAGGGTGGTACAAGGTTTTGAACACGGTCGGCACGTTTCATCGCCTCAATGCAAATGTCGTAGCGACTCATGCCATTAAGGACAACCATATCGAACGGGGTTGTTGTCGTACCCTCTTCCACAAAGCCGCGAACATGGAAGCGCTGTGTATTCGTGCGACCGTGAATAATCTCATGGATAGCGCGCTGGTAGCCATGGAAAGCAAAGACAACAGGCTTATCAGCCGTAAACATATCTACAAAGTTTTTTTCATTGACACCATGTGGATGGAAGTATGAAGGATAGAGCGTCATTAAATCGACCACATTGACGACACGCACCTTCATTTCTGGAATGTGGTGGCGTAACCACCAGGCGGCGGCGATAACTTCAGCTGTTGGTACGTCGCCAGCGCAGGCAAGCACAACATCTGGTTCCACATTATCGTCGTTACTGGCCCAACGCCAGATAGACATGCCGCGATTACAGTGATCAACGGCTTCATCCATGTTCAGGTATTGTAGATGGTTCTGTTTATCGATGACGATCAGGTTGACATAATCCTTACTGAGGAGACAGTGATTAGCAATAGAGAGCAGGCAATTCGAGTCTGGTGGTAGGTAGATGCGGGCGACAGTCCCTTTCTTGGAAAGAACTGTATCAATCAAGCCAGGGCCCTGATGGCTAAAACCGTTATGGTCGTTACGCCAGGTGGTAGAGGTGAGCAGAATATTGAGCGACGAGACAGGTACGCGCCATGGTAGTTTGATACCTTCTTGCAACCACTTCGCATGCTGAACGGTCATTGAGGCAGAGACCATGGAAAAGGCTTCATAGGTAGCGAAGACACCATAGCGACCAGTGAGCAGGTAACCCTCCAGCCATCCTTGACAGAGATGTTCACTAAGCACCTCCATGACACGTCCATCGGGTGAGACATGATCATCGATATCAATAACCTTCTCAACAGAGCAGCGGTTCTCGACCTCAAAGACATCGCCAAGGCGGTTTGAGTTTGTCTCGTCAGGGCAGAAGAGTCGAAAATTCTGATTGCTCTGGTTGCGTGCAAAGATGTCGCGCATCATCATACCAAAAGGACGTGTTGACTCCACGTATTGTGTGGCAGGTTTTTCAAGCTTAAGCGCATAGTCATAATAGGAAGGTATATCTAACTTCTGGAGCAGTTTACCACCATTGGCATGAGGGTTTGCGCCCATACGGCGATCACCCGTGGGGGCGGCCTTTGCTAATTCGGGTCGCAATTTGCCATTCTCATCGAAGCACTCCTCTGGCTTGTAGCTCTTCATCCAGTTTTCGAGGATCTGCCTATGTTCTTCATTGTTTTTTACATTAGCGACAGGGACCTGGTGAGCGCGGAATGTGCCCTCGATGGGTACACCATCAACAAACTTTGGCCCGGTCCAGCCTTTAGGTGTGCGCAAAACGATTACAGGCCAATTGGGACGTTTCTTGAAGCCGTTGGCGCGAGCATCTTCTTGATAGGTACGTATCGTTGCATAGCAGGTATCAAGCAGCCCCGCAAATTGTTGATGCATCGTCATAGGATCATCGCCCTCGATGAAGAAGACCTCATATCCATGACCCTCAAGTATTTTACGGATAGTATCATCATCTTGGCGACCCATAACGGTCGGACCAGAAATTTTGTAGCCATTCAGATGTAAGATCGGAAGGACCGCACCATCACGGATCGGATTAAGGAAACTGACACTTTTCCATGCGCCTTCGAGAGGAGCAGCCTCAGCCTCGCCATCACCAACCACAGCTACAACGAGCAGATCAGGATTATCGAAAGCAGCGCCAAAGGCATGAGAAAGTACGTAGCCGAGTTCGCCACCCTCATGAATAGAGCCTGGTGTGGTTACACTAACATGACTGGGTACCCCACCAGGAGAAGAGAACTGGCGGAAGAGTTTTTTCATTCCGCTAACATCTTGAGTGATATCAGGATAGATCTCGGTATAGCTACCTTCCAGGTAATCTTCCGCAATAATGGCAGGACCACCATGACCAGGGCCTGTCAAATAGATAGCATCGACATCTTGATCCTGAATCAACCGGTTCACATGAGTATAGATAAAACTCAGACCAGGTGAAGTGCCCCAGTGACCAAGTAATCTTGGTTTAATATGTTCAGGGCGTAACGGTTCGCGCAGAAGGGGATTGTCTTGTAGGTAGATCTGACCAATAGTCAGATAGTTGGCGGCCATCCAATATTTATGCATTCGATTGAGTCGGGCCTGGTCAAGTACCTGTAACTGACTTGTCCGACTCTGATCAAGCTGTGCCATAAAATCCTCCGGTAGAATCTCTATTGAAATGTGTCAACGTGTTGAGTGTGTCACACAAAACAAGAGCAAAATGAAGTTGGCAACGCCTGATAATCTACCTGATGGTATCTGCATCTACAATCGATAACAGTTCTGTCCCTCGCGATAGTTCCATCATGTGATATGAAGAGTGCCTCTGGATTGTTTTGTTTTGCTCAATTGTACTGAGAAGACCGCGTACACTCTTGTAGAATAGCGAACCGCAACGAAAGAAATCCTCCACCAAAGGATGGATAGTGAGGTTGGATCATTTATTGTATGTCGTAGGAGGATATTGAAACAATAAAGAAAGTGTTTGAAGCAGATAATAAGGGGAGAAGAATAAGAGGTAAAGGTCGCTTCTTATTATCTGCTGAGAATCTTTCCTAACAGACAGTGATCTTTCAGGAAACGTAAATAGCTATTTTTAACTATTTTAATGATCAATATGTGTTGGAGTTTTAATCACTTGCCATTCAGAAGAGATAAGAGAGAAAAATAGCGTACTACGGAGATTGCCATCCCCATCGACGGAGTCGTTACGGTGAGTCCCTTCGAATACATAACCGAGGCGACGTGCAACATTACCACTGGCTGTATTGCGGGCATCACAGCGGATCTGAACGCGATTAGCTTTAAGCTGTGTAAATGTGAAATCGGTAAGTAAGCGTGTTGCTTCTGTCATAAAGCCCTGACCGGTTCCTGATTTACGAAGCCAGTAACCAATCTCGAAGAAACCGTTGTCCCAATCTCGTGTATGTAACCCGATCGTACCAAGGAAACGCCCACTGGTACGATCTTTAATACTAGAGATCATATTTGTACGCAAGAGCCATTCTGCTTGCCAATTGATAAGAAGGTTCCGTGTGGCATCGATGCTAGCATGTGAATGTAAGGCTGCTGGTATCCAGATACCAACATGCTGAGGATCCTCTTCAACCGCGTCATAGAGTAGTTGTGCGTCATCTATATTGATGGGGCGCAGGAGAATGCGTTCGCTAGAAAGTTCTGTGAATAGTGGGGTAAGCGTACGAAAGTTGTGCATGGGGAGAGATCCTTTCTGTTTATTCATCGTAAAAAGGCATCACCGTAATGACGTAGTCGGTGTGCCGTAGTAGGAGACAGATCCTCATCCAATAGTATCGACAAAGGATCTGTCTTCTCGGCTCTGCTTTTTGACAGAGAGTGGTCTCCATAAAGAGATTTTTTACCCGTTGATTATCAACAACTTTTAAAGATAGTCATATTGATCATCCCGCTAAAAGTCTTGTCGTGGATTGAAATTTTGCGGTCTGGATAGACAATCATCACATCCCAGCCAGGCTGTGATTGGAAACGTGCAATACTATACGTATAATGCTCTTTATCAAGCAAAGCCACAAAAGGCGGTTTTGTTACCGATGAGGTGACGAAGAATAAGAAGGCATAACGGTTTGCATTTTCTACTTTTTGCTCGTTAACCTTGATACGTTCGGCAGCAGGTAGGGGTGAGACAAGAATGGAGGCATTGGTTGTAAACGTGATTGGATCAGCAATCCAGCTATTACCAAAGGCATAATGGATATTATTTTGCTGCATATACTGATCGATTGCTGTTTCATCCCGTACCATTTGCAAGCAGCCGGTAGATTTAAACACTGCCTCGGGATAAGATGCAGCATAGGCGTAGGCCTGAGTGGCAAAATACGCAATCAGGACGAGTAAAAGGACAATTTTGATTGGCCGACCCAATAAGCTATTTGAATGATTCCCAGAGTATGTGTTGGATAGTGTACCAGATGGTATAGACTCTTGAGTATTCTGGGATGGTGTCTGCTGGTTAGTGCGTACTGCTAGAAACTGCCAGCAGAGTGCTATGATGGCAGCCAGGATAAATGGGAGCACAATACTAAGAGGAGCTGCATAGCGTCCCGAAGCATCTAATTGCGTACAAGTAGTTGTTCTATTTTCTACGGCCACAACAGAAGAGTTGCAGAAAACCACTGTAATAACAATCATAAATACAATGGGTATGAGTGTTAATTGACGGGTGCGCACTACCGCAGGATGATGCCAGAAAAAAGAGAGCCCGATAGCGATGATAGCTAGCGCGATAGCGACGCCACTGATGACGAGACCGGGAGTTACGACGGCTGAATGACCCAGCCTGACATATGGTTCGGTGGGTAGTGCGCCACCAATAACGCGCGGCGCTGTGCAGCGCGCATATAAGCTGAGCATTTGGAGCTTTTTGGGAAAGGTTGATGCATGGCTTAAGCCGCTATTCAGCATAAATTTAATGTTCGTCAGGCTCTGATTTTTTATACAATAGATGATACCTGGCATAAAACCGACTAATGCACCAGGGATAGCGACCAGAGCAAAAAGTGCTTCTGCAAGTAAAGTCTGGCGAGCATTGGGACATTGGCTGGGATGTATCAATCCAGCAATAAACGTTCCGACCAGCCAGAGCACCGCAATCGCTACTGCATACACAACAAGCGGATCGATCCAGAAGCCCAGTCCTACCACGAAACCGAGTCCAAGCCAGCGTAGAGCGAGCTCGCGGTGTGATGCACCCGTCTGCCAGCGTTGGGTTAGACGAAGGGCGCAGAGCAGTATCCAAAGCATAATAATCATTGCTTCGATATAGCCACCCCACGCGCGCATCTCAAGAACGGTATCATAGAGGGGAGGGAATGCTGAGACCAGTGTTGCAATGAACACAAATAGACGTTTTATGCTCCCTTTTAAATGGGCTTGATCAGCGAGAGCCGAACCAAGGAACCAGGTAAGAACGATCATCAGAAGTGAGATACACATTATAGCGACGCGTAATACCGTCACTGACGGACCAGCGATAGCAAAGAATACAGCGAGAATGTAGGCTTCCAGGCTACCCATATACGGTTGGTTATAGTAATAGATAGGATGTAGACCACGTAAAATATTTTCGGCTTGAATGCCGGTCAAGGCTTCATCGCCAGGGATTGTAGGTGATGAATGTACAATAAGGAAGATACGTACGGCGATACCAATGAAAAGGCAGAGTAGTAATGGAGAACGGAGAACCCGCAGCCATACTGGTCGTGCTACAAGCTCGTGATTTGTTTGTTGCAAATCGTGTTGCGCTACAGAAAGCATAATAAAAATAGCCTTTCGTGTGATGTCAAAATAGTGTCTATTAAGAATGGGAACATTACAAAGCAAACATCACAATATTAGTAGAGAACTCATTATATTTTATTGTGGTATAAATTACCCATTATTTAAAAGAGTATAGGAAAAAAGTTTTAAGTATATATAGTCGTTTTGAGTATTTGAAAATAGCAGACTCTCGACCCTTACAAAGAAAGAGAGTCTGCTATTTATAAACCCTTCAGGAGAGAAGCTTAATAACTGCATTAAATAATCCACAAGAGTGTGTTTATGATCATCAACACTCTTCGTAGATAATGCGATGCAGAGCACTTTCAAAAAGGGGATCATTGGGAGCAATCTTTTTTGTCGGATTTGTAACTGCTCAGGAGGGCTAGCAAGCAGGAATAGATAAGGACAGAGCCGGAAAAGGATCCCGGCTCCGCATGACTAAGCTAGCTCTAGAGTCGATATGAGCGAGGTAATATCTCGTTAGTAGCGACTCTCTTTTTTTACCTGCGCATAGATAACATTGATCGTAATGGTTGAATGAAGTGTTTCCCACTCTGCGGTGACTGTCTGTGCAATACTATCAAATTGGCGTGCTGTATAGCCCAGATCTTCAAGAAAAGCAGTTTTTTGATCTGCGATATATGTCAGACACTCACGAGCCATCAAGGTACCCATTAAACCTGCCCAGTTGCCAAGAGGAAGAGAGAATTGCTCTTTCTTCATATTCACAAAAAGGGCCGGGTTGATCAAGGTATCGAGCCGATTGATCAAATCAATATCAAGTCCACGCTGACCAGCAAGTTGAGACAAGCCATCGGCTAACTGAGTATTGGCAGGACCTGAAGGAGTACAATACTCGCTGGCCCCTTCAACAAACTCAATCCATGCACCGTGACGAGCGACCCTATGTATATGGTTGAGGAGTCCCGGCCATTGGCGAGGTTGCAGGGAATAGGCGAGAAATCTTTGATGAATAAAGTCAAAACTGTTTTCCTGAAAAGGGAGTTCTTGTGGTGTCTGTCCGGCAATAAAATGTACATTAGCAGAGCTTACCGGTCGACTATTGGTAAGATCTATACCATAGACATGTGCCTGTGAGAATTGGTGTGCCAGGTTACGACACCATATTCCAGAGCCACAGCCAATATCAAGGATATGCTGTGGGGCCTGGATAGGAATGCGGTAATTGCCCTTTAGGAGGGCGCGCAGAAGATAGTGTAGAACCGCGTCGCGTTGCAATTGTTGAATATTTTCAGGCAGGGCATACGCATCATTCGCTTGATCAGCGTGAGTTACAGGAATCGCTGTATTGCTGATGCTATTAGTAGCCCCGATAAATGTCTCAGATTGCTGTGTGCGGCCTTTGGCATAGAGACGAGAGAAGCGCCAGACCATAAAGACAGAACCTTTCTGCTCAACACAATAATCAGTATCGTACCGACTATTGTAGCATTTACCAAATAGACGGTAAATCTACATGTATTAGAATTGTATAAGGAATGCTGAAATTGTACCGTGAGCAGGTACACATGTGAGCAGCTTGCCTCTAACTATTTTAGCACACCTCCTTTTGTAAGAAGATGCGTACTACGTCAATGTATCGTCAGATGATTAGCTGTCGCGCAGTAATCATTTGGAGATCTTATAGTTGGTATATACCGATGATATAGTTTGACTATGGGATCGGTAATATAAATCAATACAGTAAGAATAAATTGTCTGTTTCGATAAGCTGATAATTTATATAATTGTTTGAATAGTAGGAGCGTATTTCACATGTAGTCTGTGAATCATTGAGGGAGGGCGTGTATACAATAGAGAGAGTAGCGGAGAATGAACTAGTAAGAAAGCGTGAAGAGTAGACATATGAGTATATTACACAGGCAGAGAAAGTATTTGAAATGTAGTATGCAGCGGATACATCCTAAAAAAATAGCTCAGCGAGGATGCTTAACTATAGTAGGGATACAAATGTTGACTGCACTGGTTTTGATAGGTGTAGATGCTGTGATGAAGCGCAAGAAGCGCGAGATGAAATTCCCACATCATGATTTTCAAGAAGTAAGGGTTGGAAACAATCACTTGCAACTGTTTACATACGGACAAGATCTCTACAATGCAATGTTTGAAGCGATTGAAGGCGCACAGAAATATATCTATCTAGAGTCCTTCATTTGGAAGAATGATGAGATTGGCTATAAATTTCGCGACTTGCTAGCGCAAAAAGCACATGACGGAGTAGACGTTTATGCCATTTTCGATAGTTTTGGGAATATGGTAGTCCCACGATCATTTAAAGAAGGATTTGATCCGGCTATTCATCTACTGGCGTTTCAAGCTTTTCGTCGACCCTGGTATGTATTCGATCTCAGGAGATATGCCTTAGATCATCGTAAATTACTGATTGTCGACAGTGAAGTTGGGTTCGTAGGAGGGTATAATATTGGCGCATTGTACGCGACACAGTGGCGTGATACTCATCTACGGTTGAGAGGGCCCGTAGCGAGCGATCTTGGCCAATCGTTCGCTGATTTCTGGAATCGTTCGCATGATAAAGAGCAGCAAATTACGCAAAGGCACCGCCATCATTTTGATCCACTTATCACCATTAACGAGAACGAGTCTTTGGATCTGACTTTCCCAATTCGAGATATGTATATCTCCGCTATTAACAAAGCCGAAGAACACATATTATTGACGACTGCCTACTTTATTCCTGACCATATCTTGTTAAGAGCATTAAAAGCAGCTGCACAGCGAGGCGTAGATGTACGTATCCTTCTTCCATGGTCTTCGAATCATGTATTGGTTGATTGGATTTCACATAGCTATTTTATGGAATGTTTAGAGGCTGGAATACATATTCTAGGTTATAAAGATACAATGTTGCATGCGAAGACTTGCACGATTGATGATCAATGGTCAACCGTAGGAACTGCTAACATGGATCGTTTAAGTTTGGTTGGAAACTATGAAATAAACCTGGAAATTTTTAACAGGAGTTTTGCCCAGCAAATGCAAAAACTATTTGAGAGTGATTCAAAGCAGATTTCTGAGTTAACCGCTGATAATTGGCACACTCGACCCTGGTACATAAAAGCAAGTGAGCATATTTTAAAGCCATGGCGATTTTTTATGTAGTATTGAAATTTGTATGAAGAGAGAGAAGCGGAAGCATGGATGACGCTGTTCGATGCTTCCACTTCTTATTAACGAGAACCCCTTGGATGTCTCGGGCTACTGATCTTGTCTTCCAGGCTAGCTCCATGGCTAAATCCAGGTGCGCCGCTATCATATTGTTGTTGTGCATGTGCCGCATAATATGCGAGGTGGCGACGTATATCGTTAAGTAACATATCGGCCATATCGCGACTGAAGCCATGTTTGACTACAATGCGCATAACAGCGAGATCTTCACGGTTCTTAGGAAATGTATAGGCAGGGATTTGCCAACCACGATCGCGTAGACGCTCAGAGAGATCAAAGACGGTAAAGTTGGTGGGTTGTTTGAGCGTAAAAGCAAAGACAGGAAGATCGTTGCCGTCACTGATCAAACGGAAGGGACCAAGTTGAGCGATGGTCGATGCAAGGTAGCGAGCAGTATCCTGGCACGATTGTTGAATACGGCGGTAGCCATCCATACCGAGCCGCAAAAAGTTATAATACTGAGCAATGATCTGACCACCTGGACGAGAGAAACTGAGTGCAAAGGTTGGCATCTCACCACCCAGGTAATTCACATTAAAGATTAAATCTTGCGAAAGATCGCTGGGCTCGCGCCAGACTATCCATCCGACACCTGGATAGACAAGTCCATATTTATGGCCAGAAACATTAATGGAGCGTACTCGTGGGACGCGGAAATCCCAGATGAGATCCTGCTGTATGAAAGGTGCTACAAAGCCTCCACTGGCAGCATCAACGTGAATAGGAATATCTAGACCACTCTCCTTCTGTAACTGATCTAGCGCCTGGCTAATTTCCAAGACAGGCTCATAGCTCCCATCCATCGTACTACCGAGAATAGCGACCACACCGATAGTTTGTTCATCGCAGTACTTGACAGCCTCAGAAGCGGTTAAATGGTAACGCTCTCCTTCCATAGGAACGTAGCGTGGCTCAACCTCCCAATAGCGGCAGAACTTTTCCCAGCAGATCTGCACATTAGAGCCCATTACCAGGTTAGGACGATCATACGCCTTGCCTGCCGAACGCATACGCTCGCGCCACTTCCACTTCAGTGCCATTCCTGCAAGCATACATGCTTCGCTAGAGCCGATAGTCGAGCAACCCATAGCGTTTTCTTGAGAAGGAGAATGCCAGAGATGAGCGAGCATATTAACACAGCGCTTTTCAAGCTCAGCAGTTTGTGGATATTCATCCTTATCAATCATATTCTTATCGAAGGTTTCAGCAAGGAGTTGGCGAGCAGTTGGCTCCATCCAGGTAGTTACAAAGGTCGCTAGATTAAGACGAGCGTTGCCGTCAAGCATGAGCTCATCATGAACAACCTGATAAGCTGTTTGTGGCTCCATTTCTTGCTTGGGCATTTGAAAACGTGGGATAGGCTGTTCTTCTGAGATGCTAGCGTAAGTAGTGGAGAGGGCTAACTTATCCTCATCAAGTGAATTAAGATCAACTTTTTTATGGATCACCAGGAGCACTCCTTTGCTATTAACTAGCGTGGGCAACATGTCTGAAAGAAAAAGGTATGGGAGATTACTGACCTGCGTGAGTTCGAGGAAAAGAAGCCCCCATAGAATGTATACGTAGAACTAGCAATAGCCGGGCAGCTAAATATGTAAATATTCTGTAACGTGACTAGCATGGTTCAGTCCAACAAAGCTTCAGGCGTCTAGTAAAGCCACCACGCTCGATGTGGCGTTGCTCTTGTCGCCTCTTCACGTCTTCGGGAGAGATATCGTAGGCAAGTATGAATGCATAGAGAACTTCATAGACATCAGCGATTTCTGTAAGCAGGTCAGCTGTCGACGTTGCAGTGAGGGCCTCGTTGGCCTCTTCAACCAGTTTTACACGCAACTCCCTTTTATAGTCAGAATAATTGAGCTCTTCAACATGGCAAGCATCTCCCTGTAAACGAATAAGTTCAGGAATACGATCACGGACTAACTTTTGATAGTAGATGCGATCAATACGGGTGTCTTCCTCCATATGCCAACTCCTATGGTAATAAATAGACTCATGATTCCTCCTATTAATTGGTACGCTTAGCAAGAAGAATAGTTACTATTTGTTTTTTATCTGACGAGTAAATAGATTGCGTAAAATACCAGTCTTGCATATGTTAGTGACCGAATGCTTTTGAGAAAGCAGAGGATTGAGAGTTTAGATAGTATAGAGACCTGTACTGGTGATATGTATAAGCATCTGGTTATGATTTCCTGTATAATGCAGAGTAGCATGCTTAGAAAGGCGGAAAATACATGGAACATCCTACTATCATGGTGACTGGAGGAGCAGGATTTATTGGTAGTAATTTTGTGCATCACATCTTGTATGAAATGACTGGTGCTCGTGTTATCGTTTTCGATAAATTGACATATGCCGGTAATTTGGAGAACCTGGCTGATATCATAAAGGATAAGAGAGTGACCTTTATACAAGGGGACATCTGTAATCGCCAGATAGTAACTGAAGTGATGAGTGCATGTGATTGGGTGGTTAATTTTGCCGCAGAGACGCATGTAGACCGATCAATAGCCGAACCTGAGGCGTTTATTGCTACAGATATTATGGGTGCTTTTACGCTATTAGAGGTGGCACGCGAATATAAAATTAAGCGCTTCATGCAAATTAGCACCGATGAAGTCTATGGAAACGCAGAAGCCCCAGGTGGAATGAGTCGTCCATCATTAGAGAGTGATGCTCTTAAGCCACTTTCTCCATATGCGGCTAGTAAAGCCGGAGCAGATCGGCTTGCTTTCTCATATTGGGCAACATTTGGATTACCTGTTATCATCACCCGCTGCTCAAATAATTATGGTCCATATCAATATCCAGAGAAGCAATTGCCCCTTTATATTTGTAATGCATTATCCAATCGTGAATTGCCGGTATATGGAGATGGTAAAAGTACACGCGATTGGATTCATGTGGAGGATCATTGTGCTGCACTTTCTCTGTTATTGCGTGCCCCGCTTGAGCAAGTAGCGGGCGAGGTATTCAATATCAGTGGGAACGAGGAGCGCAGTATTCTGGAGAATGCATTGGCTGTATTGAAGATTACAGGGCAGCCAGATAGCCTTCTATCGTTTGTTACAGACAGGCCAGGTCATGTATTACGACACGCAGTAAATGCCGAGAAACTAGAAAAAAGGTTAGGGTGGCAACCGCATAGACGATTTTCTGAAGGGATACTGCAAACTGTGACATGGTACCGTGAGCATCCTGAATGGATTCAGCATATTCTAGCTCGCCATGATAGCTTTTTGGAACATGCGTTGATTGCTGGTGCGCATGAAATACATAGGCAATAGTGTCGAGAGGTACAATAGAACTTATCCATCTAACAATGAAGAAAGCTATTCGTCTTCTGTGCACTTTTTTGTGAGGAGCTGGTTAATTCTTCACACGTCGTTGAAAAGTTGTAATGCCGATAGCGAGAAATACTAGCCACGAGATGATGAGCCCCAAGAATACCCAGCCTAGCAGTTTGTCGGAGAGAAGCAAGTGCCCCTGGTCTGTGATGGTATACTGGAGAGCGTGTGCGGCTTTACCTGTGTTCTAGCAAAATGTCTATCGCATAGAGGATTCCCTCACAGGCTCGCTGATACGATGAATGGTGGTTCAATCTCCGTGTGGTTGCACGCGCATGAATAGTGGAGACGAGACGAGTATCGACAAAGATGGTTGTGTGAACAAAATGAAGAAAAATATTTCTCTGCAGATCCGTAGGCCCTGTGAGCGTGATGCCGAGGCATTTCTTCATCTGAGAAAACAGGTCAATGAAGAAACGTCCTTTATGTTGCGTGAACCTGATGAAAACGCGATGCTAGCCCAGCACCAGCTCGACCAGTTTCTGCACGATTCCTCACAAGGAAATATCCTTATCCTGGTGGCCGAAGACCAGGAGCGACTTGTTGGGTTTCTGATAGGAGAGCGAGGTGTACGAAGCCGCAACAGGCACCGCTTGGGCCTGATGATTGGCATTTTGCAAGCTTGGACCTCCCAAGGCATCGGGACACACCTCTTTCTGGCCATGGAGGACTGGGCTCGCAACCAAGGTATTCTCCGTTTAGAGTTGACCGTGGCAGCCCACAATCAAGCCGCAGTCGCCTTATACCGAAAGTGTGGCTTTGAAATCGAGGGCACCATGAGGCAGACCATGTTCATCGATGAGGACTATATCGATGAACATGTCATGGCCAAATTCCTGGCCTGAGTCGCGCATTGACGAGACAAACGGAACGTCAAAGGGTGTGTGAAGCCTCTGACCAGTCAAGAGGGCCAACGTATGGGTACGTTTTCAGCATGAGTAGAACATTCAAAAAGGTAGACTACGACCGAGCGCTCGATCTGACGGTGCGGCTGGGTGACTGCCTACCACCCAACCATCTGGCCCGCTTCGTGGTAGACAGTGTGGCCCAGCTTAACCTTTCGGAGCTGTATACCCGGTACGGGTCGCGCGGAGGAGAACCCTACGCCCCTGAGATGTTGCTGAGTTTGCTGCTCTACGGATATGCCACCGGGGTGTTCAGCTCACGGAAGATTGAGCGTGCCACCTATGAGGCGGTGCCATTCCGTTTCATCGCTGGCAATCTGCATCCCGATCACGATACGCTCGCAGCGTTTCGACGCACATTCTTGCCAGAACTGAAAGATCTGTTCGTCCAGGTACTCTTGCTTGCACAGGAGGCAGGTGTGCTGAAATTGGGCACGATCAGCCTGGACGGAACGAAAGTGCATGCCGATGCCTCGAAACGCAAAGCGGTCAGCTACAAACGGTTACAGGAGATGGAGACCCAATTACAAGCCGAGGTGGAGGAACTGTTTGTTTTGAGCGAACAAAGCGAGCAGCCAGTGGTGCCCGATGGGCTAGTAGTGAGCTAGGAGATTGCGCGGCGGCAGGATCGCCTGGTGCGGCTTGCGGAGGCGAAAGCCGTACTGGAAACCCGCGCGAAAGAGCGGGAGGCAGCTGAGCAGGTGGAGTATGAGGCCAAGCTGGCGCAGCGCAAGGAACGAGAGCGCACGACAGGACGCCGACCCGGTGGTCGTCCACCAACTCCGCCAACCCCCGGACCACGGGATGGTGACCAGTACAACTTTAGTGCGACAAGCACTTACCTTTAGACACTATCTGAAGCAACACACAAAGAGGTTTGTTGGTAAGGTTCAGTCTTCCCCCAAAGGCTGATGGCTACGGGCGTAGCTACCAGAAGGAGCAACTGGTGGTGAAAAAGCTGCAAGGAGCAACTGGTGGTGAAAAAGCTGCTCGGACAATGTGGACGCCAGAGGAAAGCTATCTCCTCTGAAGTGGTCTGCTAGCCAAAGATCACCAGGGTCACGAAAGAAAGCTCTGTTTGATGGGTCGTTAAGTGGAACACAGCCCGATGATAGCCAATCCGTAAGGAAAAACCGTGAGTATCGGTTAGGGCGTACATGAAGTTTACGTCCGAAAGCTCCACCGCGTTGAGCGAATGGCGATGTTACAGGGGTAGAAACTTAGCCTACCGATACAGCAGATGAGACGCATCTGTATTCGGCCTAGAGGAGCGGCCCGAAGGTGATTGTAGCGTGTCGATTGGTAAACTTGTGAGAGCTTCTTTGCTCGCCTGAAGGGGCTAGAGTTGCTTGCACTCGATGGGCAGAGAAGCAGTCAGAGCCACCATAGTACTCATGAATGCCAGTTAGCAACTGGACTGCGAGGAAGGATGGCAGTTACCTCATAAACCAAGAAGAGTATGAGAGGGCTGGATATGTATGTCCGATATTATCAAGACTCAACAAGGTTTAGCCCGAAAAGCTGACAAGCTCATCGGGTGAAGGATGATGGAGAGCCCGGTGCAGGGAAATCTTGCACGCCGGGTTCGGCGGGGAGGATGCGGAAACGTGTACTCCGAAAGGGATGCAACGCGCCGTGTCCTTACCCAATCCGACCCGCAGTCGCGCATCATGAAAAGCTCGACCCATGCAGGCTTCGAGCAGGATTACAACGCGCAAGTTGCGGTAGATCAGCAGAGTCTGCTCATTGTGGGATGTACGCTTTCCAATCACCCCAACGATAGCCAGGAAGCCGAACCCACGCTGGCGGCCATTCCCTCGAAGTTGGGCACGCCTGAGGCAGCGGCGCTGGATGCTGGCTACTTTGGCCCCGCAACCCTGGCTGCCTGTGCCAAGCGCGGGATTGAGCCATACATCGCCACGGGCCGTGATCCCCATCATCCGAGTTGGCAGCAGCGTTTTGCTCCATTACCTGATCCTCCACCCGAGGACGCGAGCGCCCAAGTCAAAATGGCGTACAAGCTGAAAACCGTCCTGGGCAAAGCAATCTACGGGGCACGCAAATGCACCGTAGAACCTGTCATCGGGATCATCAAAGAGGTACTCGGCTTCCGCCAGTTCTCCTTGCGCGGGACCACGAGGCGGCTGGTGAGTGGTGTCTGGTCTGTTTGGCCTTCAATCTCAAACGCTTTCACACCCTCTCCTGGGCGTAAGGCAGGGAATACGGGCGCAAACACCATCCGACCACCACATGATCGGCCATATTCTGTCTCTGAGGAGGCTCCGTTCAGTCGCTTCTGCCCCTATCAGGAAGAACTTGTGTGTGTCGGATCGGCTGGCATGACTGCGGCTCCGTTCTCTCCGACAAACTGCTAGGCGCTGTCGCGGTCATCCCGTGGAATCCCAAGCGGCAAAAGAATCGCTCCTGCTTGCCTCCCACCTGGACCAAAGAAGAACTGGGCAAACGCAGTGGCATCGAACGCTTCTTTGGCCGCGTCTTCCTCTTCTTTCACCTGCAACGACCTCCCCTCGCTGGTTGGTCCACCATCGCTCGGCAAGTCGCTTTGACCTACACGGCCACCATCATCGTGGCTTTAGCTGCACAGCAGGCAGGCCGTCCTGACCTTATCCGCTCTCCCAAACGCGTTTTAGCTCATACATGGGAGGGCTTATGAGTTAGGAAATGCCCTCTCGGTATATAGAGTTGCGATTTTACCCCTCATTAGGCACTGCCTGTGAGGCATATCGTGGCAGCAGCTCTAGACCAGAGGCCAGTTGAAAGCAAGCATCCTATGTATGGTCTGTCAACGATTTGCGGAATATTGTGGCAGCGATTCTGATTTGGGCGGAATATTGTGGCAGTGAGTCTTTCATGCTCCTTTTCTCGCAAACCCATCATCATGATCCTCATTTTTTCGCCAAGACATGCCTCACAATGCCACAATATCCTTCATAGGGTTGTGTTTCTCTCCAAATTGCGCTATGCTTGTGGTGTATCTATCTACGTTCTCTCGGTTGATCAGGCACGCGCCTACGCTCATCGATTACCCACCAGGCTGACTTCCCGTGTAGGCAATCCCTTGCCAGAAGTGACAGTCCCCCTGACCCCGAACACCCCGCTCTTGTGGGATGGACGCTGCTGGACACTCATCAATCCAGGCGAAACCACCACGACCCTGTTGTCAGAAAAAGAGCAGCCAGTCCAGATTCCTTCTACCCTCTTTTTCCATGCGCTTGATGCTGGAGAGATCAGGCCCTTGGGTGCTACCTCTGAGCTTCCTACCACGTCTCCCGAAGTAGATCGTCGCTTGTCGAGAGCAACCCCTGAAGATCTACGCCAGGCCAACGAACGATACGCGCGGGTTGTTGCCTACTTGCAAAGCCCACGAATTGCGCAACGAGCTTGTGGAAGCGTTATCCGTTGAGGAAGGGATACCCAATCATTTGAAACTGGACCGTATGCACAAGAGAACCGGTCGTTTCCCGAGGAACATGGGTCAAAGAGGAACACAACAAGGGACCAGAGAGAGAAAGCAAGCAGCAAGAAGTGCTCGGAGTAACAGCTGTTCCGAGAAGAAAGCCACACGTGACAGAATGGAAGCGGTGTTACAGCGTCGCCAGACCCAACCAGGTCGCAAAGGACGCGGGAACACCAAAGAAGGTGAGGCACACGTGACCAGAGGTCAAGGCCCTCTCATTGCGTGCTAGTCTGTCTTTCCACGAGAGCCGAGCATGGGCCCGCTGCGCCCGAGAAAGGATCGGCTCTGACAAGGCCGAGCCAGGCGATCGAGCCATGTCCACCTGCACCTCTACCCGTTGATGACGCAGCAGATTTTTGTACGCTCGCCGATGCTGTCTCCGGCTCCAATCTCGCCAGAGGATGGGATGAGAGCCAACGACGAGCGGATGCAACACCACACTCACCTGGCGCGGTTTCGCGGTAGCACTCCCCAGCCATTGACACTGTTCGCGCAGAGGGCAGGGACGACAACTGCGGATGCTGGCTGCATACACGATGCGTAGGCTGCCATCGACTTCTCGGCGTCGCTCCTGGGCGCGAAGCGACTGGTTGGCAGGGCAACGAAGCGTCCCATCTGGCTGCAGGAGAAAGTCTGGCCCGCAAAAGCGACCGGCCTTCCACCCTGAACCAACTTGGGGAGCAGCATAGCCCGAAGGGGCGGCCGTGGAGGCTGAAGCGGGAGCAAGAGCGGGAGCAAACTCGGTGATGCGCACCGGATCTGGCTCCAGCTGATGGCCCAATTCCAGACGCAGGTTCCACACCCATTGCGAAAGGATCTGCCAGCACTCCTGACCGCAGGCGGAGTGAGAACACCAGCGATCAGGATCTTGCTCGGCATCTTCATCAGCCAGAGCATTCTCAAACGCCCCGCGATGCAAGTAGAGGGTGATCACATCGGCGGCGGTGAACGCCGTTTGTGGCAGATTGGTCAAGAAGAGTTCGTAGACCATGCCATCGCGTTCAATGCCGACCCGAGGAGCATCAGTAGTGGCCGGATGGGTGGCCACCACGATCCGGCACGTCTGCCCCGTTGGTCCCACCGCGACGTTGGGACAATCGTAGAGGGTGCGCACCAGATGACTTTCGGGGCGCGAGTACTGCTGATCGGCAGGCAAATGCAAGCGGGCCTGCACCTCGGCTCGATCCAACAGATGGTAATCTTTGCCCCGCATCACATACGAGAAGCCACCCAGGTCAGCAAGGACGGCCCCCGTGCCATATTGACCATCGAGCCGCAGGAGGACCCGTTCCACGGCAAGGGTATGGGCATGGCAATACCGCTCAATGGCAGCGATCCCTCGACCCAGTTCGGCTCGATACTGCCCATTGCCCGGGTTTCCAAACGTGGCAAGCCACTGATGGGTATGGGCATGTAAGACGGTGGTGCGGCTGCGCACGACTTCTCCTCGTTTGCGCCCCGTGTAGCCAGGGGCACAGAGGGGACGCAGCCGACGCTGGGGAGCAGGCTGATCTGAGCCGACTGGCAAGGCACGTTGACGGGCGGCCTCACGCGTTCCATCGATATCGAAGACGTGCCACTGGGTGCCGGTGCGATCCCATAGCCCAGCCATCTGCTCCTCGGCGGCGAGTGAGCGAGCCAACAGGTCAGAAAGCATGAGGGTGCGCAGAGCTTCGACTGGTTCAGGGATCAGCGCCGCTAAAAAGCGCGAAAGGGTGGAGCGTGCGGGCAAGCGCTCGCGTCCGAAGAGCGCCATGAAGATGGAAGCAAAGGGATGCACGTGCTCATAGAAGGCTTCCAGCGTGGGCTCGGAACTGATGGCATACCCAATGAGAACTCCCAGAAAATCGATCACATCATAGTGGCCGAAGCGACGCCGGGCGAAGTGAACCTGCTCGGCGATGGCGCAGAGCACTCCCTGCGTGTGCAGATGACGGACGAGAAGCGCGACTTCGCCCAACCAGCAGGGCGGTGCAGACACGGATTGAGGAGTTGTCTGGATCGTGACTCCAAAATTGGTGATACTATGCATATCTGTCTCCTTGTTAAGAGCGATAGTCTTTTCCCTCTTCAAGGAGACACATTTTCATGCTGGTTTGCTACTGGTTACATCTCGTTGCGCAACCCGTGGGCAAAGGGAGAAGGAGATCACTGCCTCGACGCCGCCTCGCACCTTACACCGTTGGGTGGCACGCTTTCGAGAGGCAGAAGCAACGCTGGGGTGTGGGTATGTCGGCTTGCTCTCGCGCAAGGCTGCCCAGGGCAATCGAACTCCCAAAGCTCCCCAGGCTCCAAGGGATCTCATGGAAACTTTTATTACCCAGCTCTTTGAGACACCTCGGAAGGCTCCCGCTGCCACTGTGTATCGTGCCTACGAGCAGGAGTGCAAAAAGTGCAACCTCACGGCGCTCTCCGCTCGTGTCTTCTACGAGCGGATCAAAGAGCGCTCAGGTCCAAACCAGACAGAGGCCAGAGAGGGAGCGCGAGCTGCGTATCGCGAGCAACCTTGGTATTGGGAACTCCAGCACGATATGCCCCGGCATGGCCGTCGCCCGTTCGAGATTGTCCATATCGATCATACTGAACTCGATATTGAAGTACGTTCTTCCTCCACCGGCCAGCTTCTGGGCAAGCCCTGGGTCACATTCATGATGGATGCCTACTCCCGACGGGTGCTAGCGGCCTATCTGACGTTCGATCCTCCCTCCTATCGCTCTGTGATGATGGTGTTGCGCATTTGTGTACAGCGCTTTGAGCGCTTTCCTCAGTCGATCATCGTTGACGGGGGGAAGGAATTCCACAGCGTCTACTTTGAGAGCTTGCTGGCGCAGCGTAGTTGTACCAAGAGGTACCGCCCCTGGGCGCAACCGCACTTTGGATCCGTGATTGAAAGGCTATTCAACACCACCAACGAACAATTCCTCTACATGCTGCTTGGCAATACACAAGCGGCCAAACGCGCCCGCCTCATGACGAAGGCAGTTGACCCACGCAAACACGCTCTCTGGACGCTGCCGGATCTCTACACCTATCTGGTTGAATATCTCTATGTGATCTATGACCAGAATGAGCACAGCAGTCTTGGAATGTCTCCTCCCACGGGATACGCAATGAGGTTGTATAACGGGTATCGAGAGAGGGTAAATCGTCGAGAAACTCGCAAAACTGGCAGAAATGTGACTCGCTGAGAAGAGTAAATTGACCAGGTGTTGTTCGAGAAAGACTTTCTATGTCAAGGTCTAAAAGCCCATCAATAAAAAGCTGAAAGGAAAGCCGTGAAGCAAGAGAGACAAGGGGTGGCTTCAAGTGAGCATGAAGCAGTGTACCATGCCGCGTCCCGGTGTCAAGCCGCTGCGCTTTCCTTGACACCACGCCGCTTGCATGGTCTGAAAAGAGTATGCTCAATTGAAGGCAAAAAAACAGGCGGTTTTGCCTCTCAGAACAAAGGGCCTCTAAGCGGTTTTGACGGCGTGGAGCGTCCTAGCCGTCTCAAAGATGGCCGAAACATAGGGCTTATGCGCGCTCAGCATGGCGAAGATGATCCGCACCCACACGTTAGACAGGGCACGGACTGCAACACTATGACTTTTCCCTTCTGCACGTTTGCGCTCATAGTAGGCGGCAGCCCAGGGCTCGGTCAGTGTACTTTGCCAGGCAAATTGATGCAAGGCGTTACGCAGGGGCTTGATACAGCCCAGGCGTCGATGAGGTTTAGAGTAGTTGCCGCTTTGAAACAAGACGGGCGAGGTGCCTCCCAGAGCTTGCAAACTGGCAGCACTCTCATAGTGAGAGGGGTCATCTCCGATTTCGGCGAACAAGCGAGGGGCAAGGCGCAATACTGTTTAGATAAGAAGAAAGAAAAAAAGACAAGACAAAGAAGTTCCTTTCTGGCATACTAGAAATCTCATCAAACCAGCCATGCCGAAAGGAACTCCTGATGACCTATAGCTTACGCCAAATGGCTTTGGATGACAAGATTTGTCAACAAAATCAGCTTGATATCTTCGAAAAGGTGTATCCACGTGAGCACATCTTGGATCTGTTGACCGAATTGAACGCCTGGGAGGATCGGGAACGTCTCCTCAACATGATGAACATTTTCTTGGTCATGCTTGCTGCGGGCATCTGGACGCGGCTTTCCTATCCCAGTGTGCTGCGCCGCTTAAATCAGCCCTTGCATGTCCTAGGGTATGATGTCCATCACAAGATGCCTAGTGCTTCAGCCATCAGCCAACGGCGCAAACAGTTAGGGCCGGATCTTTTCCAATGCCTTTTTGAACGCGCGTGCCTCCCGATGACGAATCCACAGACCAAGGGCGCTTTTCGTTTCGGGCGACGGATCATGGCGATTGATGGCACCGTTCAAGATGTTCCAGATACCCTCGCCAATCGCGAAGCTTTTGGTCGATCGAGGAATCAAAAGGGTGAAGGACCTTTTCCCCAAATCCGCTGGGTCTCCTTAAGTGAGTGTGGCAGTCATGCGATCGTGGATGTGGAAATGAGTGGGCTAGCTCAAGGGGAGCGAACCAGCTCCTATGCCTTGCTGCGTTCGGTCACATCCGAGATGTTTGTGCTCAATGATAGTGGATTTTCTGGAGCCGTGTGGTGGCGAAAACTGCGAGAAAAAGGAGCTCATGGGATGGGTCCTTTACCGGTACATCACCTGCCCACCTATTGCCATCTGCTCGAAGATGGGAGTTATCTAGCCGCATATCTCCCAGCGAAAGGCGACGATCAACGATCAAAACATCCTTTACTCATACGGGTTATTGAGTATCGGATCACGGATGAACGATGAGGAGAACCAGGCGAGGTGTATTGCTTGGGCACGACGTGGCTCAACCCGCGCACCGCTCCAGCGCAGGATTTGATCGATTTCTATCACGAACGATGGGAAATTGAATCCATCTTGGATGAAATCAAGACCCATCAATGTTTGCAGAAATCCGTCATGCGTTCGCTCACGCCAGAAGGAGTGCGTCAGGAACTCTACGCCATCCTGCTGGCGCATTATGCGATCCGTTGGATGATGCATGAGTCGGCATGTGAAGTGGATCTCGATCCTGATCGCTTAAGCTTTACGCAAGCAGCAAGCATCTTGGAGGAGAGCGTGTGCATGTTCACTTTGTTTGATGATCCTGAGCAGCGGGAGCGACTGTGGCAAGACCTGTTGTGGCGGATGAGGGAAATTCTGGTTCCACCACGACGTTTGCGAGTCAATCCCCGCGTCCTCAAAAAGTTGTATCGAAAACACAAACAGAAGAAGCGAGGCGAACCACCACTTGAGGCATTCGAACCAGATGCCCACTTCCTCGATTATGTAACTCTTCTTATCTAAACAGTATTGGTATTAGCGCCGATGGTATACTGAGCCGGAGTTAAATTGACCAACCCCCAAGAAGGCTGTAAGCTGGAGGATAACAAAATCAAATCCCCAGGAGAACAGCCATGCTTAGGAGCCAGACAGTGAATACCATACATGATTTACACGCACAAGGGAAGTCCATCCAGGAAATTGCTCAGCAGTTAGGCATTTCGCGGACGACCACACGCAAATATCTGAAACATCCAGAGGCAGTTATCAGGAAACCGCGCGCCAAACAGCCCTCAAAGCTCGATCCTTTTCATGCGCAGATCAAGCAATGGGTCATGGAAGATCATTGCACGAATTGTGAAGTTCTCTTTGAGCGCTTACAGAAGTTGGGCTACACAGGAGGCATCAGCATTCTCAAGGGATATGTTCATCCACTCCGACCGGCGATTGCTGGACATGCTCCCGTTCAGCGCTATGAAACGAAACCGGGAGAACAAGTCCAATTCGATTGGGGTGAATTTGTGTATGAGCAGGATGGCATTTCTCATAAATTCTATGGATTCGTCGCCATCTTAGGCTATTCGCGCATGCGTTTTGTCACGTTCGTGAAGCGCTGTGATACGCCGACGCTCATCCGTTGCTTGATGGAAGCCTTTGAATACTTTGGTGGCTTGACCAAAACCGCACTGACCGATCGCATGAAGAGTGTGCTGTTAGAAATGGAAGAGAACAAGCCACGCTGGAATCCTCGTTTTGCCGATTTCATGGTTTCCATTGCCGTCGCGGCACGCGTCTGCAAGCCTTACACACCTCAGACCAAGGGCAAAGTTGAGCGGACGGTCAGTCATGTCAAAAAAAGCTTCTGGGCAGGCGTGATCTTCACAGATCTTGATGATCTCAATCGTCAAGCCTATCGATGGTGTGAGCGCATTAACGCTCGTGTTCATCGGACCACACACGCTCGTCCGATTGATCGACTCGCTCAAGAGCACCTTCGATCATTACCAGAAGCCTTTGCCTGGGAGCGTTTCGCCACCGAAGAACGCAAGGTCACCTGGGATGGGTATGTCTCCTACGATGGCGTCCTCTATGGATTGCCAGGTGTGCTTGAACTGGCAGGCAGATTCGTTCAGGTGCGTGAGCGCAAAGGGGTGGTGTCGATCTGGTCAGTGGGTGTGCAGGTCTTTGAGATCGCCAAACGACCTCGTTCCCAAGACAGCGTGCCCCATGCCGAACAGTGGAGCACCGTCGCATCCGTCTCGGAGACGCGCCGTGTCCCGACCCCCGTCGGCCACCTGCAGCCTGCTCCTGAGGTGGAGCGTCGTTCCTTACAAGAGTACGATCAGTATTGTGGGGTCGAAGTCGTCAAGGAGGTTTCGGCATGAATGGAGCTTACAAACAGTTGAACTTGACCCAGTTGGAGGTCGTCCTCCCCACGCTTCTGGACCAGGCACGTCGCGAACAATGGACCTATGAGACGTTGCTTGAGCGTGCCCTGGCTGCAGAATTGGATGGGCGTGAACGCAAGGCGATGGCTCGACGCCTCAAGGCAGCGCGTATTCCTGGAAAAAAGACGATCGATGGATTCGATTTCTCCTTTCAGCCAACGCTCTCTGAGAGGCAACTGCGAGAACTGGCGGATCTTTCCTTTGTCAGAACGTGTACCAATGTGATTTTTCTGGGCCCTCCAGTTTCTTCTAGTCTTTGTTCATTTTCCTCATAAGAACAGAACCTACGCTTGGAGAATGTCTGTTTTAAACATTCATAAACAGAGCTTGCTTTTGGATGTTCATTGCAACTTTTAGCTATGCTCCTCTCGTTGCAACGAGGATCGGAAGCGTTCCATAAAGGCAAGATACTCTGCAACTTGTGCTTCAAGCTTTGCAATGGTGATCCCACAACTCATATGTTCTTGCAGGAGTTTGTGGTAGTGCTGTTCGAGTTCAATACGTTGTGCTTGCGCACGTTGTTCCATCTCAACGCGCTCCGCTTGTAGCTGCCGCTTTGCCAAGTCGCGTTCAGCGTGCGCCTCGTGCAAAAGTTCAACTAGGCGAGGACGCTTGTAATCGAGCAAGGGGTCACGCGGTGACACTTTAACTGCGTGGTCCATAGCCTGACTTTTTTTCGTTTTTCGTGAGCCGCTTCGGCTGGTCACCTGACGCTTGGCCTGTGCCTGTTCGCGTTTCTTGCGCAGATGGGTGCTGTGCTCCTGGAAGAGCTGGAAGGCTTCTCGATTCCGGTAGTAGGCCATGTAGTCCAAGCCGCTCACCTCTTTAATGGTGAAGGTATTCACCGGGCGACCCTTGATCTCAAGTAGCGTAATGGCCTCTTTAAGGCGATCAATCGTCGCCTGCTTTTGCGTTGCTGCGTTGGCCCGTAGATGGGCGTACTGATCGTCAGGTGCAAGTGTCATAGCCCATCTCCTTCCTCATCCTGAGCATGTGGCAGCAACGTATCCGCAAATGGCAAATAGCCCCCATCCTGGCGCGTGCATATCTGGATCTCCATCAGCCGAATCATGTCGTCGAGGTATTGGACGACCGACCTCGCCTGCGCCGCATCGACGGCATGGCCCTGGTCGTCATGCAGTTTTACCTGCAACCCATACAGTCTTCGCCAGATTTTTGCCTTGGTTAGATTGCTGTAATGGGGAACCAGATACGGACAATTGGCACAGATTCCTCGGTTGTTGGGACGGACACAGGTGCCAGCGCTGCAAAATCCGAGCACCGTTGGTCCGACCATACCGCAGCGCTCAAATTGTGTGCGCTGCGTCTCGTCCATCTGCTCCAATGTCTGCGGAGAGGGCGCTGGCAGGTAAGAATGATTTTGGCCTGAAGAAAGCTGAGATTGGGCCTCAAAGAGCAAGGCAAGAAGCTTTGCCACCGGCAGACGACTGTAGTAGGCAGTGGCCTCTGGAAGCGTGAGTGCGTAGGGAGAGCCGGAGAGTGTCACTCGATGATGCAACAAGTAGGCTAGCGCTTCCGCTGGCATATTCTGGACCGTTCGGGCATGGGTAGCAAGAACGTGCCGGAGCAGATGAGGAGCAATGCGAATGGGTTCGCCATTTTTTGTTGTTAGAGTCAAACCATGAAAAAGGAAGCGCAATAGACGAGCAACATCTCTCGAAGAAAGATGTCCGAGTCGTCCATCCTGAGAGACAGCCCATTGAAAAAAGTAGGGTTCAGGCAAGAGGTCTTCTGCCTTGCCGATCTGCGGCTGAGGATGGACTACGGGGATGATACCACCATACTCAGCCCGAAGAAGCTCGCCAATTTCTTTGAGATGGCGCACGGCCATCTCACTGATGAGAAAAAACTGGCGTTCGCTTTCGTGTGTGTACCCCTTAGGCAAAAGCTTCTGCACGCAAAGACCAATTTTACGCCCCGTCGGTTGTCCTTTTTTAAGTTCATCTACCACCATGGTTTCAAAACGGCTAGCGCTCACCTGCAACAATTCGCTGACCCGGCTTCCATTGGTCAGAGAAAGCGTTGCTAGAGCTGTAGCAAATAAGGCTCCTCGATAGAGCGACTCAGGTTCAAAAAGCACGGCGTCAGAAAGTTTTCTGGCCGATCTTAACCATTTGGCATCGCTATCGGCAGGAGTCAAAAGCGCTGAGCGTGAGATGAAAAATCCTTGACGCGTGTCCTGTTCAAGAAGTTGCTGCTCAATGAGATCCCCACACCACAGGAGATCTTCCGATGGCCCCTCGTACTGCAAAAAGTAGGTAGTATGCTCAGGTGCATAGGCTCTCTGTTGCCGTTCGACATCCTTGTGAACCCAGGGATTGTACAGTTCTGAATGGTTTTTGACCCAGTGGATACGATCCCAGAGCGTGAACAAAAGAGTGAGAGGTCGTTCAATCAGTCGAACGTCTGAAAGCGCAGCAGCGTGTTCAGAAACAGAGAACTGCCGGTCCTGATACTCGAACTGATAGGGCAAGTCGATTTCTCCGGCGAGGACACGATTCCGTTGCTTGCGGAATTCCCTAACAAGCCGTTCGGCAGCTTGTTTGCGGAGCTGCGCGATTTCGACGAGTAACGGGAACAGAGGAAGGAGAACTTCCGTCTGTTCCTTCCGTCTGTTCTTCCCTGCTGTTGCCACCGCATATTTCTGAGCCTTTTTGGTAAGAAATCTGACGGGAAGAGGCGGCAGCAAATAGGGTTGCCAGATCATCTTTTGCCGTTCTGTGAGTTCTGACTCAAATGCCCGCCGATAGGTAGAAGCGAGAGCGTCGTAGCATTTGAGCATGTTGAGATCTCCACCAGAGAGGGATTTCCTCTCAACAAAACGGTCCCAGATGGTGCGCCCCGAAAGCTGAGCGAGGGTGGTTATCCCGCATTCCTTTCGTAAGAGCCGCAAGAGCCGCGTGATATCTTTGCAGGTCGTGTAGAGAGCCTTTACTTTCATTCCGCCCATCGCAGAGCCAACTGCAAGAGTAATAGCGATGGCATCAGGATGATCAGCAACAGTCCGAATGAGATAGCCCATGACCACGCTGGGTAACTGCTCCCAGTGAATATTTGGCGCGTCATGCAGAATATTGGGAAGCCATACGAAAAAGGATTGAATATGGTCTTCCCGTTGCTGGGGGTTCGTAAAGACCAAACGAACAGGGCGACTCGGGCTCTCTATTGAAACCACCCCTGTGTCCCATTCCTGGGTTGATTGAGTCTCCACTTTTCTCACCTTTCCATTGACTTTTGTGCCTGTTGTTCCATGCTCTTGATCCAGTCAAGAGTCTCGGCATCAAGCGCCCACACAACGGTTGTTTCAGGGCCTAGCTCCGGTCCCGCTTGAGGGATCACAGACGGTATGCACTGGACTTGGGAGTGATTCATCGCTAGATCCGGTTGCACCACATGGTGCCGCTGGGAGAGGTCCCGTTGGTATTCAGCAAGTGTCGAAAAGATCGCCTCTGCATTGCGGCTCTGGTCGTAGATGTCAATGGTCCAGGCGCTACGCCAGTTCATGATCTGGCTACCAAAGGCTTCCCGTTCACTGAGATACGTCTCGGCGTCAAAATGTTCTGTGCCTAGTCCACACTTCATTTTGAGCCTGATGAGGTATTCTGTCACGAACAAATGCCGTAGATCGTGTGGGGAAAAGCGGACGGGGCATTTGTTCTGTAAGGATGCATAGTGCCGATACCAATGCCAGTAAAATGCCTTGGGCGAGTACGGCGTCCCGCGCTCCGTTAGAAACAACGGAGCCTTTGGGTCAACGTCTGCCAAGCGTCTTCGTTTCTGAGGATCATGCAGGGGGCGTACCTGTTCAAGATACGCGTTGAGCGCCTCTTGAACATGCGGATTGCCAGCGAAGTAGATCGTTTTGACCTCGCGGCCATAGCTGCCTTTGTTGATGACCTGTGCCTGACCAACGATCCCTTCGTTTTGGTATCCGCCTACCGTCATGAGAACAATTTCGTGGAGTCTAGCCCCGGTTGATTGCAACAGGTGCAGCACCGCTTTCTCTCGCACAGAAACCTTCGTGCTATCGAGCATGGAGTCGATCACCTTGCAGATACCCTCGCGCACATCAGCCAGCTCTTTCCGAACCTCTGGCTTCCACTGCTGAGGCTGGCGCTGACGAAGAAAGGCGGTGGGTCGTCGCCTGGATTGTTCATGAGTTTCCCCTCGTACTCCTGCGTGATCGGGTGCTCCTTTGTTCGCCAGTGTGCGTTCCTGTTCTCGTTTAAACGCGATCAGTATCTCAGAGGAGAGTGGATTGGCAAAGGCATACAATCCAGCTTCCCTCATGACCAGATAAAAATCGCGCAGGGCTGCACGCATGACTTTGAGTGTACTTTCTCGCAGCGGTGTCTCACGTGTTAGGTCAATTGTAACAGTGTCCATTTCTCTATTTGGATGGAGCTTGCAGTTCAGGCAATCTCGATGAAAGGCAAGTAAAGCCTTGCGTAGCCGCTCTGGAGGTGAGTTCCAGGGACATCCATCATTTGCGAGAAAAGTAAACCAGGGCATCAGACAAGCAAGATACGTACTTCTCGTGCTCGCTGGCCCTTGCGCGATGCGTAAGCGATACCACTCTGTAAGCGGGACAACAATACGATCGTGCTGATCAAGAAAGATGAGTTCGTACGGCTCTCCTGGCTGGCCACGGACACGACGAATCTGTGAGAGATTTGTTAAAGATTTTTCTTGAGGAGTTGTTGTTGACATTATCTATCCCTTCCACTTTCCACATATTCACGCCTGATTCTTCAGAGAAGAATACACTTGGAGAGGGATGTTGTAAACAAAAGAGGAAAAGGTACTCTATTCCATTCTCCAACTGGTATTAACTTGTGGGGTACGGCAGAGCAGAATTTCCCTTGTTGCGTCAGCGCGTGCTTCATGCCCTCTAAGTTTATTTGAAGGTCTTCTTCGCATGAAAGTATCATATTCTGATAAACAGAGATTATCACCAAAAGTGAGCCAGATCCAGTTATTCGGTAGAACAACACTAACCGGTGAAGTTTTTTTAACAACCTTCACAATAAAATCTCTGGCACCAAAAAGTAGGAATTCACAGTAAAAGATGGTAATACCTCTGCCTCCCTCTTTGAGGGCAATGCCATTCAAATAAGAATAATGTCGCGAAAGGTGGTATTTTTGAAGCATACGGAGTGATATTTGTCTTGCTGACGATAGAAGGCGGAAGAGACGCCTTTGACCACACGCGGACAGAAACGCAAGCGGCGAGGAGACAGCAATTTCTTGGGGTTCCGCAGATCGGCAAGCAAGCGTTCTTGCTGGCGAGGCAGCTCTTCCTTGGTCGCCACCGAGAACTCATAGAACGCCGTATCCAGGGTCTGCAGCGCATGCGTAAAGCTGAGACGATCAGGATCCAGATCCCCTTGCAGGGCCGCTTCATGCATCCAGGCTCGGATGGCATAATGTGCCATCACCAGGCCGTAGAGCTCCTGATAGATGAACTCCGGCGTTTTGCTGCGTAAGGGCTGCGGGCTGAGTCGTTGATGAATTTTCATTTCCTTAATAGCCAGTTCAATCTCCCAACGCTCATGGTACAGGCAGATCAGGTCCAGGGCCGGAGCCTGCTGGGGATCAAGCAACGTGGTCACCAGTCGATGCACCTTCGAGGGATTGGCCCGGTCCGAGGTCCGTGAGGTGGGCAAGTCGGCCAGCTCACGCGCCACCGAGGGCTCAAGACGGTACTCAATGATACGGACCGTCAAAGGTGGTTGGTTTTTGCCTTTGGGTCGCAGATTGACCAGGTAACTGCCGTCAGCCAGGGTGCAACTGCGTTGGGTGAAGATGCCTGCCTTCAGTCGGCAGAGCAGATGTGCCCCCTGGTGCTCGACGGCCGTCAACCAGTTGATCGAGGGAAAATTGCGATCGGCCAGCAGCAGCATCCCCTCATGGAGCGAGCGCAGCAGAGCCCAGGCCATGCTTTGTTCGCTGGCTTTACAGCGGGCAAAGAGCGCATCGACGATGGCATGGGTGCCCACTTCGGCCAGATACATACAGCGCACCTGGGGATAGGGAGACTGACTTTTGCCAGAAGTGAGGCGACCAAAATGCAAGGCATTGGTCGGCGAGTCAGGAACCTCATCCAATGTACTATCAATGGCCATCAGTCGCAAGCCAAAGGCGAAGGCTCCTTTGGTGCGTTCAGTGGCCAGCGGCCGGCAACACTGGCGGAAGAGCCGACGCATGACGATGCTGCCCAGGCTCGCTCGGCGTGCGGTCAAGGCCCCCCCAGTCGGCAACGCAAGATGGGAATCGGGCCAGAGCCACTCCAGGCCACGGCACAGATGGGCAAACACGTCGGTGACATTGTACTGACGGAACAACGACAAGGCCATCACATAGTAGACCATGACCAGTTGACTGAGCTTGCGTTCGCGCTTCTCCCAGGCTTGACACTGACTCAACACCTCACCGACCAGTTCACGCGGGTAGCACCGTTCCAGAAATGGCAGCTGCAGGTGCTGGCAAAACTTGCTATCTGGGTCAATCTGCTGTAACCTAAAAGGCATAAAGAAGGTCTCCTTGCTTCGACTAAATGAGTTACATTTTCTACTCTCAGTATCGCACATGGAGATCTTCTTCTTCTTATTTGAATGGCATTGCCCTCTTTGAGGGGGGATGTCGCCGCAGCGACAGGGGGGAGTAAATCCTCGAATTACGCTGTTAACCATCACTCTACGCGGATTATCTCTTTAGCATTTGCAGTCTGTAATCCTCGATTACAGATAATTGCTAGCTTTCTACTCCCCCCTGCCGCTAAGGCGGCTTTCCCCCCTCAAAGAGGGAGGCAGGTATTGGCAACGTTACATGATTTTTCGGGCATTTACCGTTTTCTTTTCCCAATTTCACCGGTTAATGCGGCTCTACCCGGAGGCGCACCGGGATAGGTTTTTTGGCCTATCCCGGTGCGCATCAAAGAGGATGACAGGTATTAGCATTATTACATAATTATTCGAGCATTTACTGTTTTTCTTTTCCCAATTTCACCGGTTAATGCGGCTCTACCAGTTATTCGACCATCAACATTTTTCCCCCTTCAAACTTTGATATCTACATTTTTCTGGGCCAATTCCAGTATGGAGGAGACTGCAATGGTTAGACCGTACGACAAGTTCCTGAAAAGCAATCGATTCCTTAAATTTGTTAGTTGTCTTCATGGCCGAGAGATGCTCTCATGTTCTCGATGATATTTGTCGCATTAGGGTCTCCATTTTGGGCTAATGCTTTTTGGGCTAATGCTTGCCGCACGTTTTCTCGCTGCGACGCTGTAAGTTCTTGATAGACTTGCCCACGAAGGCGTTCTGGAATCTTCCCAATGGCCTTTGATATATCCATATTCTTTGACCTTTTACCTGCCATCTGGCGTAGCACGTCGTTGCTTTTCGCGGCTAATAGGATACGATTTGTCTCTCCTGAAATATCTTTGATGAAATTGCTCAATTTCGATGCATGTCTCCTGACATCTATTTGCTCATTCGCTCCTTCAAGAAGCTGTATCAGGTGGATATCGTCCAATTTCTCAAATGTGGTCGTACGATTCTCCTTCCGTGTGCCTTTTCTCCATTGATTTTCTTTTTCGAGAAGATGTTGCCATTTCGCTAATTCTCTATCTGGTAAGCTCGAATAAAGTTCTCTGATACGTTGTGTATCCTCGCTTCCACGAAGTTCTTGTTTCACCTCACGAAGAGCTTCCTTATCCTCTGGAGCTAATCGTTGCTTGCCTTCAAGGGCTTGATATCGTGAGATATACTTCGTTTCAGGATCGTTCTCTAAACGATCTAGAGCGCTCTTACGTTTGTATATGTCTCCTAACCATCCCTGTAACTGTGAGATATTCCAATCTCGCTCTCGAAATTCTTGTTTTTCTATACGTGTTTCTAACTCTGCTGAACCATATTTTTTCTGAAGCTCATGCCCTTTTATATGTCTTCGTCTATTATCCCATGATCCTAAACTTTTTCCTGTAACGTAATGGGAAATAGAGCTAGCCATTGAAATATAATTCACAACCGGAATTAGCCCTATGCGACCCTCAACCTTGGCTCCAGACTGCGTAAGATCGTTGAATACTAGTTCATCAGCTTTCTCCTGGTGTTGCCATATTTCCCTCTCCTGACGACGTTGTTTTGGAGACACGTCGAGGTCTTGAATTATTACTGACGCTCTTTCCATATCGAGTCGTGTATCGCTATCTATAGCCTGGAAAACAGAATTATCTCTATGTCGGGATCTCTTCGCGTCTAATTCACCATGGATTTCGTTCAGCTTCGTCCGAATTGAGTCAAGCGTCATTGCACGTTCATTGCCCTTGTCTTTGTGCTTTGAGAGTACCTTCTCCAACTGTTTATTCAGAATTTTTTGATCGAGCTCATTAAGAACCTCAACCCTATAAGGATTCTTGTCTTGTAGCAATTTGTCTAATCTATCACGCTCACTCTGGAGTTGGCGGAGTACGTCTATTTCCAGGGAGGATCGACTATCACCCGTTTCCGCTACCTTCGGGTTTTTTTTCTCTAGAGCCATCACCAATTTCCTTCTCGCATATGATTGTGGGTAACGACATCCTTCACAAGCTGCCGATGGGATTAGATGCAGCGTTCGCACCGATCTGCTATTGTTCATTTCTGTTAGTCTAGCTGGGCCAGTGGTTCTGTACTAGTTGAAAATAGGGACAGTTTCTTCTGCATATATTTCCTTCTGCATATATTTCCTTCTGCATATATTTCCTTCTGCATATATTTGGCACATCGCTTTTGGACAACATCGGCAGGAACTCGCAACCCAATTTTGCCATTGACTGTTCGATATCCCGATTGAGAGTTGTGTTTCTCATTGGCTCGTTGACTATATCGATGCAGACAGTGTCCCCCCCGCTGACTATAAACGTCGCTGGAAACATCCTTGACACGTGGGCCGCTTCATTCCATGCGATGGACCACATGGCGTGGGATGGGCTCATCTATCCACACATGAGTGCTAACGGATAACATCCGTTCTGGGTACTTGGTAAAGGGTTATTCTATAAAGCGGCCGACCTTAGAGAGGCTGGTAGCTTTAACCCCTGGATCACCATCGAAGACCCTGCCCTCGCATTCATGCGTAGGGAGTCGTCACCGTACAGATTTACATGTTGCTACATGGTTTTTTTGGGCTGAACGGAAAAGAGACCTTGACACGGGGTGTAGCCTACCAGCAGAAAGAGGAGGGAAAAGTACAGCAGTAGTTGAACAGGAGGAAAGTGATGCGTGGACGAACGCCGCGTCTAGAAGCAACGCAGAGCACGATATTGACTCCATCGAGAGAAGCTTGTGATCAACTCCTGTGGGTTGGCTACCATACCCATCGTACCGTGACCAGACTGGATGGCCTCTGGAAGCTAACCATAGTGGTTCGTCGTTGTGTGCAGCCAGAGTGTCCGCGCTACCATGTCGCGTATCGTCCCGAAGAAGAGGGACGCTGGGCACTGCCGCACGGCGAATTTGGCTTGGAAGTGATTGCGCTGATTGGTCAGTGGCGTTTTCGCGAGCACCGCAGTGTGCCAGAGATGCATCAGGCGCTCCTCGCTCGTGGAGTGAAGATCACCGAACGGAGTGTGACGCATTTGATGCAATGCTATGAAGAACTGGTGGCCTTACGCATCACAGATCAGGAGCGGATCAAAGCACGATTACAGAAACAAGGACACGTCATCTTGGCGCTGGATGGCTTGCAGCCAGATGTGGGACATGAGGTCCTCTGGATCATCCGCGACTGTCTCTCCGAGGAGATTCTGCTGGCGCGCCCGAGGCTTCGCAGTACCCAAGGTGATCTCACCGCCTTACTCACCGAAGTCAAGCAATTGCTCAACGAGCTGGCGGTGCCGGTCAAGGGCATCATCTCCGATGGCGTTATCTCTACTTTGAGCGTAAAAACGTGTATGTACGTATGCTACGTAACACGTAAGGTCGCATTGCAAGCCGACAGAGACGTTGTAGACGCCACGAAACGTAAGCGTAAAAGCCGTATGGAAACGTTACGTTCTATACGTTCTGAACAGAGCGAAAAGTGGGTCGAGATAACGTTAAAAATACACCGATAGGCCATACTACCTCAAGAGTTTTCTCTTCTCGGCAGTGGGCTCGTCTGAAAAGATTAGCCCGATCTACATTATCGCGTAGGAGCACGCATGCCTCATACATCACTACCAACTGCTCCATCCTCCCTGTCTCATCCAGACCTGCCTTATGTGCCACAGCCAATTCACTTCATCGTGATCAAGCTGAGGCACGACGATGCTCTCTCCATTTTAAGACCATTTCAGCTCGCTGGTTATTCTGATACTTGCGGAGATGGGGTGGAAGACCCTGTCGTATCCAAATCGGCGAAGTAGTCGAGGAAGAGACGATGGATAAACCTATACCCTGACCCTTCTTCGCGTAGCAAAATGCGACGATCGGCTTCACGGAGAAACCTTGGATAATTTAAGGGAATCGATCTAGCCTGCCAGAGGATGAGGCGCAGGATCCAATGCCGTAGCCAGGCGAGTCCGCCAGCAAGTAGAGCAAGCTCAATGAAGCTAATTAACCCGATCTGTAGCCCTCTCTGCAGCGCCATGATTGGCTCTCGGTAATCTAGAGTGGTGTAATACATAATGCTTATCACTACGCAGATCACACCTCCTACGAGTCCAAACTGAAAGCCATTGCGAGCAGAACTGTGGATGCCCTGATTGGGGGTACTACGATCCTGATCGCTTATGGTTTCTCTCGACACGCTCTGAAATAATCCCAGGAGGATCCAGTATATTACCCCGAGAAGCAGCCCGAGAAACAGCCCGATAATCAATGCGAGAAATAGCCCCACGATCGGACCATAGAGCGACCCAGTGCGCGGCCAATCGCTTAGCCCAGCTAATACGCTGATGAGGATCGCGATAGAGAAGGACTGGTTCAGGTGTTCCTTCGAGAAGAGGCTACCTCGGAGGGATTTCCATGACCAAACAATGCGGTCAGTCGGCTGAATACTGATTGGTCTTCCTGCAAGAAATCTGCTCAGGAGTCCTCCTACAAGCCCGAAGCAGAGGCTGGTAGTCAGTCCGGGAGTAAGTCCTTTGGTCTGATCACCTTCCAGCACCAGCATGAAGGCCAGTCCATAGCTCAATCCAATCAGCAACCCAATCAGCATACCACGCTGAACGGATTTATTGTATATCAGATATTGCCATCCACGTCTCCGAGTGCTATTTTTCGAATCCGGAGGAGACCGGGACACATTGCTGAAGAGGGGAAGCAATACGTATAATACACAACCACATAGCCCAAAGATCAGCCCAAGCTTCAGATGATTGTAACCCAGCCCGAAACCGAGACCAAGAATTCCTCCAGTTGTCAATGTACCCACAAGCCGGTGCCAAACCCGATGCGTTGCGGTGTTGTTGCCTTTGGTAGATGGCTGTGAGGTGCTCTCTAAAGTCAGAAGTCCTCCAATGACGCCGCCAAGTAGAGAGATTGTCGGAATAGTCAGACCAACACTCACTGGATCTGGATAGAAAAAAAGCACCATGATAAAGCAGAGGAACACTCCTAGGAGGATACCGGGCAATCGCACGCCCAGCCATAAATAAGATTGAAGTTGACGATTGGTCAGCCAGGAAGGTTGCAACTGCTCCAGGTAGAACACCGTCTGATTCTGCTGGCGCAACTTGGTGGCGAGCCAGACAAGTCCCTTTTTTATCTGCTGCGGAGTATAGCGGGATGGAATTCTCTCCCGCGGCTCCACCATGCGCTGAACATAACTGGTAAACACCTGCCGCTGCTGTTGCTGGAGAGTGCCCATCCGCGGCAAAGATCGAGCTGGCATGTCACGATAGGCAAGTGTCATAACATTAAGCATAAGTGGGGTCATCGCTAGCTCGTAAAGTACAGGATTTTTGTGTAGAACAGAGCGCAGGGCCGCGAGTGGCTTTCCAGCAGCCAGCAGGTAGTCTTTCACCTGTTGCTGACTTAGCGGCTGCACGACGACGGCATGTTCCAAGGAGAGATGCTCCTGTAAAGCGCGGTATTCACTCTTTCGACTACAGACAACCAGTGGTGACCTGTGATAGTCATTGAGATAGTCATTGATGGCCTTGATACAGGCTTCACGAGCAGAGAAGGCCACCTCGTCGAATCCGTCAAGCAAAGGAAGGATCTGCTCGTTCTGGATCCACTTCTGGCTCAAGAGGCGTGACCAGCCATAGCTGCGTTTGAGTTCTTGGATCAACCAATCGGAAAGTTTTGGTTTATTTACCGCCCACGAGGAGAGATCGAAGATCACAGGAAATATCTGCTGCTCATCTTGTTCGGTACTCGCAAGTAATTCCTGCGCCAGATTAAGCAGGAGCGTCGTTTTGCCCGCTCCAGGCTCTCCCAGGATGAGAAGTTCCCCATTAGCGTCCTGATACGCCTCGACAATGGATGTGCTAACTGGCGATGGACATCCCGAGGTAGAAGGAGACCAGGTGCGCAAACATGGAGTCTGCAGAATAGCATCAGTCTGGTTTGCTAACTCAAGAGCCATACATGCGGCTCCCTGAAGCGATCGCTTCAAGGAGTCAGTATACCGTGTCTTGAGATAGGCACGGAAGCGCGCTCCATAGCGCTGCTCGAGTGTGCCTGGAACTGTCGTGTACCGCAGCCTTCCAACAAGGTTCCCTACACCTACCACTACTGTCAGCACAATCAGCACAGACGCTACGATGACGATGATCAGCACAATTGGACGGTATTGCTTCAGCGTGACCCAGGCAAAACTGCTTGGACCATGATTCAACAGGGCACTGAGGAAAGTGACGACAACACCGCCTAGAAGCACTGGTCCCCATATATACCCTAACCCCGGCCCTAGCCGACCACAGAGTTGCACCCACCAAGGACGGAGATCAACGGTCTCTTTGTCAGTATCGGTACTCATAAGATAACCAGAACAAGATAACCAGAACGTGCACAGCCGACCTACGCTTACTCTCTAATCCATCCTAGCATAAAGAAAAGGAAATTTCCAATGCCGGCTGTTTTCTGCTACACTAGAGACAATGGTCATGTTCCCGATGCTCTTGCAGATTATCCCGCAGAGGCAATAAAGATAGCAAAAAATTATTTTTTGCTGTAGGAGAAACCCATATAGCATGCTATACCCTTGGAGTCAACTCGTTCCTTAATACCTGACGGCTGCGGCATAACAATTTTAGAGAGTGTCTTAAAAAAGAATAATGAGTCCTAGAAAGGAGCCAAACGCGTCAAAAAGAGACGGATGGAAGCGATCTGGATGAGTGCCTCACTGCTCGAAGGAAGCCCTTCATAATCACGAGCAAGTTGAGCTTGACCCACTTTTTTGGACAGGACAAATAGGGGATTACGTCATCACTTCTTCATACCGAGCAGGGCTCAGATAGCCTAAAGAAGCATGACGGCGTTGACGATTGTCAAAACATTCTATGTATTCAAAAATAGTTTGTTTCGCCAGTGCTCGTGTTGGGAATATTGTCCGATAAACACCTTTCCATTCCATTGTGCTCCAAAATGACTCCATGGGAGTATTATCGTACCAATTTCCTTTTCGGCCCCTACTCACGACCATGCCTGCTTGAGCCAGTGTACAGCGGTAGCCTGAGCTAGTGTCTTGAGAACCTCGATCCGAATGATGTAGCAGGCCTGGATCTGGATGACGGCGAAGCAGAGCCATCGAGCCTCGCGTTCTGGACGAGCGCTTCATCTTGAACAGACGCCAGCGCCCAGCCCACTATGGCCGAGAAAACAGGTCAAGCACCCCGGCAAGATACAGGCCTATCGGTGTATTTTTAACGTTATCTCGACCCACTTTTAGTCCTGTTCATAACGTATAGAACGTAATGTTTCCATACGTCTTTTACGCTTACGTTTCGTGGCGTCTACAACGTCTATGTCGGCTTGCAATGCGACTTTACGTGTTACGTAGCGTACGTACGTAAACGTTTTTACGCTCAAAGTTGGTAATTGGGCTGAATGATCGAACGCAAATACTGGGCTGAGGGCCATAGTGTCGAACATTGAGCCCAAAAAATTTGGGGTGAAACTTCGAACTCATTTCGGATTGGGGGCCTTCGGCGATCCCCCATTCTAATCTTTGTCTTCTTCATTTCTTTCGATGGCATCAATGAGATACATCACATCACGGCGCAGCGTGAGCTGTTCGGCGGCAGCTTCAAGATGCTTGGGGCTGACATCTTTCTCCCCTTGGGCATACGACCACTCTAGCGCTATGGTGATCAGCTTCATCAGATGGTCCATGATCACCCGGCCACTTTTTTGTGGATCGAGCAGTGGGTGGGTCAGCCAGGTGTAGATGCTACCGGTCCACTGCTGCAAGTTCAGTGCTGGAAAAGAGGGACGATAAATCCGTTCCAGGGCCAGCAAAATATCACGCCAGGGTTTCACGCCAGTCAATTATCTGCGCATCTAGAATGAGAATGGTGAGCTAGGACTTTGTTTCCCTGTTTCATTTCAGATGCGCACGTTCTCCTAATAGGCAAACTCCCTGTTTGTGAACTATTTCACATGCGTTAGCTTGTTTGTATGGTATCTTTTGTTCAAGCCATAAACGCTGGAATGCTTATGTGCCCAATGAAAAACTATATTAAAAAACATCTATGAACACAGGAGAAAAAACACTATGCGTTTGAAAAACCTCGTTTGTAGCCTGGGCCTGGCCCTCCTGCTCGCTGGAATCCTGACGGCCTTCGGTTCCACCTATTCGACGGCTAGCGCTCATACGCTCGCCACGACGCTCAAAACATCGACAACTGCCAATGTATCACGAAAAATCTCATCTTCAGTTGTGGTGTCCGTAGGCAAGGTTCCTTCCCATCAAGCGGTGGGGAGCACGATCACCGTTCTGACGACCATCAAAGGCTTCACATTATATGTCCATGAGTGGCAGGGGGCAAGCGGCTTTACCTGTGATGGCTCATGTGCCAAGACCTGGAAACCCCTGGTCTACAATGGGACGGGCACGCCTACCTCTACCACCACACTGCCTGGTAAGCTGAGTGTTGGGACCGATGCTCAGGGTCACAAGGTCGTCTTCTACCAGGGCTATCCCCTCTACACCTATGTTGGTGACAAGAAGCCTGGCGCCTTCAATGCGCCTCTGGCTGATAACTCGCCCTGGCAACTCGCCACCCTTAATATCCCCACTGGCCTGTAGACAACCGTTTTAAACAATAATAAGCGAAGCTCCTGGCAGGATATCCCGCCAGGAGCTTTCTAGATGCGCAGGGCATTGACTGGCGTGAAACCCTGTGAATAAAGTTAACTCTATTCAATATTATGCCATTCTGAAATTCGAGAGAGAGAGGTGGAACAGGCTATTTCTTTGGGCTGTCTCTCTGTCATCGTGTATCCATCCAGAGGAAAAGGAGTTGCAACCATGCCTCAGGGGAAAAAGATTGCCCTCATTACGGGAGCAAACAAAGGAATCGGTTTTGAAATTGCTCGTCAACTGGGAGAGCAAGGAATGCATATCCTCGTCGGCGCACGAAAGCAAACGCAAGGCGATGAGGCTGCCAGGAGGCTGGAGTCAGAAGGGATTGAGGCATTCGCCGTTCAGCTTGATGTTGTCAACCAAAGCACGGTCGAAGCAGTTGCACATATGCTTGAAGAAACCTATGCAAAGCTCGATGTTCTCGTGAACAATGCCGCTATTATTTCTCCAGAAAAGGCGCTTCCGAGCAGTCTTTCTCTTGCTGCTTTACGCACTACCTATGAAACCAATGTGTTTGGAACTTTTGCCATGACCCAGGCCATGGTGCCACTCCTCCAACGCTCAGAGGCAGGGCGTATTGTGAATATGTCAAGCGGGCTGGCATCGCTGGGGATCATCAGCGGTGCCGCCCCTGAGATCCTGATGGCATTTAATCTGGCCTATTGTTCCTCGAAGACGATGGTCAATGCGATGACTATCTTCTTTGCGAAAGAATTGCAGCAAACAGGTATCAAGGTCAACGCGGCTGACCCAGGCGCTGTTGCTACAGAGATGAACCCGACAGCTTCACGTACCCCGCAGCAGGGAGCGAAGGTGGCGGTTCATTTAGCCACCCTACCTGATGATGGCCCGACGGGAGGATTTTTTGATGAAAACGGGGTTCAACCCTGGTAGTCCGGATGGCCCTGACAGGCCGATCCCGCTCTCTCAGACGAAAGGCAAGCCATGAACAAAGAGCAACGATGCAGAGCCAAAACCCAACTCGTCACCGGGATGCAAGCAGGCTACTCGTGGCGACAAGCCTCAGTGCAAGCTGGATTACAGATCAGTCAGTCGAATGCCTATCGGCTGTGGCAGGCTTGGCGAAAGGGCGATGAAACGGTACTCTCTGATGGACGGCACGGCCATCCCAGCAAACTGCGCGGAGCAGCACGAGCCTTTCTCGAAGAACAGTGTCAACAAGCTCCTCATATGCCTTCATCCATCATCCAGGTGGAATTGCGAGAAGGTTTTCATCTCAGCGTGAGTATCAGCCAGATCAACCGTGTGCGAGCAGCACTTCATCTGAGCAACCATCCTCCACACCAGAAACAGGAAAAAAAACGGAAGGAGAAGAAGCCTCTCCTCAAACCGAGTGGCAAGAAGGTGCTAGCAGTTTCCTCTTGCTCGCTGCTGTTCAAGAGACGAAGCTGCTGTCTCACCTGGAGATCGCGTTCTCGCCAAGCAGCCTCACTCCTGTGCTGTCGCAGCGCCTCGCACACAGTCAACAAGCAACGCTGCGCTGCCAGTTATTGACTCTCCTCTTTCTGGAAGCCGTAGGGCTGCGACGAACCTGGGATTTACGTGGCTACACTGGCCAGGCTCTGGCACTGCTCACGGGTCGTCGACTCGCCTACGGTTATCGCCACATCGAGCGTTTTTTAGCGGAATTGGCTCGCGTAGGAGCCGATGCTCCCCTCACAGAAGTGCTCGCACGCTGGACCGCTTCGCTGTGGGAGCCAAGGCTACCGAGGAGAGAGAAGCCTGTTCCCGTTTTCTACGTTGATGGACACCGCAAGCCTGTCTACGCCGATTCGCTGATTCCACGCGGGTTGATAGGGCGCACCGGAAAAATCCTGGGATGTCGCGCACTGGTGGTCTTGCATGATCAGGAAGGTCATCCCTTGCTCGCGACTACTCATCGGGGAGATCAGCATCTGACGATCGGGCTCCCAGCAATTCTCCGGCACTATGAGCAGGCGGCTGACCTGGAAAGCCTCAAGCGCATCGTCGTGGATCGGGAGGGCATGTCGGCTGAATTCCTGGCTGTGTTGGCAAGCGAAGGGCGGACCGTGGTAACGGTGCTGCGAACCGATCAATACGCTGGGTTAGAGTCATTCCGGCAGGTCGGGGAGTTTGTCCCGTTGCACGTAGATCAACAGGGCAAGGTCATTCGGGAGGTGGCGCTGGCGCGCTTCGGTCTGCCGCTGCCTGAACACCCTGGGCAAGAGCTAGAAGTGCGGGTGGCGCTGATCCGGGACTGGCGCCGTCTGGTTCCCAAAGAACCGTCCTCAGAGGAGGAAGATCGGCCCCAGCGGTGGGACGAGAAACCCGATAGGACCCATGAGTACTGGTTAGATGAGAACTGGCAGGCAACACCTTTGCCTGCCCCACCGATGGAACCGAAGCTGATCCCCATTGTGACGACAGCAGCAGAGGTAGATGCGGTAGAACTAGTACAAACCTACACCAGGCGCTGGCCTGCACAAGAGAATGCCATTCGAGACTGGCTTATTCCCCTTGGCATCGATGTCAATCATGGTTATGCCAAAATACCCGTCGCCAACTCCGAAGTGGCGAAAAAGCGAGAAGCGTTGCAAAAGCGGCTGGAGAACGTGCAGCGTTGGACGGCTGGTGCCCGCAAGCGCATGCACAATGCGAGCAAGCTCCACCGAAAACGCAGTCAACAGACGAAAGAACGCGCGGATGCGCTCTATTGCGATCTCAACCATCATCAAATGGAGATGGAGAGGCAAGAAGTCGAGCACTGGCTCCTGCGCAAAACGATCAAAGAGGAGAAAGCGGTGGCGGACGCCGAAATTGAGGAGTATCGACAACGGCAATGGAAAGCCTATCACACCAGTAACAAAGAGTTCGCTAAATGTGAAAAGTACTGCCGAGAGCAGCGGGAGTTACTCCGAGCCATAGAGGATCTGGCACAACAAGAGCGGGACATGTATGAATTGGATAACCACAAGGATCAGGTGATGACCGTTTGCAAGGTGGCCCTGGCGAATCTGGGCATGTGGGTGCGTGATCACTATTTTCCGGCTTCGTACGCTCATGCCAGTTGGCAACGCTTACAGGTTTTCTTTCAGTTACCAGGACGGATCTTCTGGGGACGGGATCGAGTCGAGGTCGAACTCAAGCCATTTAACGACCGTGCCCTCAATCGAGATTTGGAGATGCTGTGTATGAAGGTAGCCCAAGAACAGCCGCGTTTACCTGATGGACGCCGTCTCCTCTTTCGCCTGCGAGAGACAAGGATTCTACATCTAGATGCGCAAGAAAAAGAGGTGGCGTGAAACCCTGGACGCACTTCTCCCTCGGTATGACTGGCAATCCGACAATAGGGGTGAACGCGATCCAATCGTCGCCGAAATTGCATCCACATGGTTTCTGGTTGATCAAAGACATCCTTCAGAGGGATGCTGGCCCCACGCCCTGCTGCGACTAAGCACAGTCCCAGAGCGGTTTGGGAAAAGGATAATTGGAGGTGATCCGTCAGTTCTTTCAAGAAAATCAGGTGAGGCATGGATAAATCATGGGCATCATCGACGACCAGGCACTCAACCCCGTACTGGATGAGTAAATCAAACAGTAGGTATTTGCGTTCGCTCCAATGTCCCCGTCCTCCCAGGCCCAGTGCGGTCAACAGGAAATTGCCCAGAGCTGCTTCCTTGGGATCATTTTTCGGGGCGGTCACGGCCAGCACGGGGTAGCGCCTCCCACCAATCGTTCCTGCCTGGCGGCTGGCTGCATCCCTGAGATCGCAAATCCCCATCGTTTTGCCGCTCCCTGGCTCCGCCACAATGACATGCCAGCTCCGCTTGTGCCATGCCTGGCGTAAGAGCCCTTGAAAACGACGCTCAAAGGGGGTCTCAAGGTTATGTGGACACTTGAAACCCTGGAGAGCATGTGTCCGTGACAAGAACGGATGTTTGCTCGCCAGAGAAGGAGTAAGTGAACCATGCGAGTCCACCATATCCGTAGGGACAATGACCATGACGAAACCTTTGAACTGCTCGATGATAACGGCCAGGCCATTCCCGTTGTCGCTGGCTTCCTGCGGCATCTACGTGCTCGGGGGTGTTCTCCCAACACATTGTCGGCCTACGCCTATGATCTGCTGCATTTCATGACCTTTCTCAAAGAACAGCAGCTCACCTATCTCGACTTTTCTCCACGGCATGCTTTCCGTTTTCTAGAATATCTCAGTATGCTCCCTAGCTACAAGAGCGCGCAGCGCCTGAGCCTGGTGCTCTCGACAACGACCGATGAGGGAACTTCTGCGACCCGCCTCTCGCCTGCGACGATCAATCGGACGTTTGCTTCCGTCTCCTCTTTCTACGAATACCTGATTCTCTCTGGAGAGTTCTCGCAGGGAGAGAATCCCATTCACCAGGTCAATGATCCTGCGCTGGCCAGAGTCGATGCCCGTCACCGTCCGTTCATGGGGCGCGCCAGCCGTCAGCAACCCATCCGACGGTCAGTCCACGTCAAAACGGTTCGACGTGTTCCTCGTCCGATGGATGACGAGCAGATTGACAAGCTGCTGGCCTCGCTCTCGCTCAAACGAGACAAGGCCATGCTTCTGCTGATGCTCCACGGCGGGTTACGCCCAGGCGAAGTGCTCAACCTTCAGCTCGAAGATATCTCTTACGCGCGAAGACGAGTGATCATCCGCTATCGAACAGAACACCCGAAAGGAGCCAGGACCAAATCACGAACAGAGCGGGTAGTGGACCTCCTCCAGGTCGAGACCTTACAGGCCGTCAGCGACTACGTGATGTACGAACGCCCATCGGACACCACCTCTCCCTATGTGTTTCTCGTTGGGGGACGAGGAAAACGTCGCCTTGAACCTCTGGGTTACGCTGCTTTGGTGAAACTCTTTGAGCGGCACTGCGAACGCCTCGGTATTCGCACCCCCTGGATCACGCCTCACTCCCTCAGGCACACGCATGCGACTCGCATGTTCGAGGGGGGGATGCGGGATCTCACGCTCCAGAAGCGCCTAGGCCATGCCTCACCGGAATCCACTCGGATCTACACGGATGTCTCAGATGCCACGGTCGTTGCCGAATATCGTCAGGCTCTTGGGAAGGAGGAGCGGAAGTGAGAAATACTGCTGATCTTTCTCCTGTTGCGCCCTTGCCTTTCCATCACGCGAGTGCGCAGGAATGGGAAACATTCGTCCAACAATACGCAACGAGCAAAAAGTACCAGGGAGCGCTTCTCTTGTCTCGTCGCCAGTTCGTCGAGCGCTATCCAAGTCTTGAGGCGTGGTTTGCAGCCCCTCTGGTTGAGCGTGTTGGACGGTCAGATGAAGAGTGCCGGCAGAGCGTGGGACACAACGATGTCCTGTACAAAGTCTGCTACCATGCGCGTCACTATCTGGCTTTCCTTGCTTTACGCGGGTATGCCCGCTTTGATTGGGAATGGCTCATTGCTGTTCGCCAATTTCGGCCATCCTCCCTCTTTACCTGTGCAGCCGGAGATATGGGAATGACCTCTCTGCTCGATGACGCTTTTCACCTGGGCTTCGCCAAGCCACACACGACGAATGCCTTTCACTGGCTCGTCCATCGCATCCTGATGCATATCGGCGTGCCAGATGTTGAACAGATTACCGATGCCGAACTTCAGGAGTTCGAGCAGGCTCTTGATCGTTTTGCCGAACGGCCAGACATCGATGTGCTTTATGGATCAGTCGATGAGTACCGCAAGCGGCTCAAACAGCGCAAGATCTCTCTGCACCAACTGCAGGTGGTCCTGTATCATCGAGGGCAAGTGAACCGCGAGCCACAACGAGTGGTGAATGCCCCCTCTCGACGCGTGTTTGTGATCCACAAACCAAGCATGCAGGAGATCCTTGCTCGTTACCTGACTGCGCGGAGTTTGACTGATCAACCCGCAACCGTCAAGAAGCTGGATCTGGCCATGCGCCAGTTCGTTGACTGGATCGAGCAAACCTATCCTGAGATTGAGACCTTTGCAGAAGTGACGCGAGAGCATATCCTGGAATATGCCGAGATGCTCAACACCCGACTGGGCGTGCTCACGTCACAGCCACTGGCTTCATCGAGCAAATGTCAGACTCTGACAAAAGTGGCTCAGTTCTTTCGTGAGGTCTCCAGCTGGGGATGGGAGGATGTTCCCATACGACCACTTCTTCTCCCTGGAGATCTTCCCAAGCGCCCACTGCGGGTTCCTCGCTATATTCCTGAGCCTGAGCTGGAACGGCTCATGGGCGCGATTCGAGCGCTTGACTGTCCGTATCTGCAAGCGGCCCTGCTCGTTGCTCGCTGGAGCGGAGCACGACGAGGAGAAATCCGTCGGCTCGAAGTTGACTGTCTCGACAGCTATCCAGATGGCACACCACGACTTCGCATCCCTGCGGGAAAAACGTACCAGGAGAGAGTGATCCCCATCCATGAGGAGGCCGCTGCGGCTATCAGAACCCTTCAAGCTCTCTACAAAGGGGAACGCGGATTGATTGACCGCAAAACCGGCATCATCACCCGCTACCTCTTCATGCATCGAGGCAGGCTCTTTGGAGTACGCTACCTGTTCGAGAGTGCGATTGAGAAAACTTGCCAGGCTGCTGGGCTCGTCACACCAGATGGAAAGCCGACAATTACCCCCCATCGTTTTCGGCACACGGTCGGAACGCAGCTTGCACAGCGTGGAGCACGCTTGCGGACCATCCAGAAGATTTTAGGGCATGAGAGTGCAGCCATGTCGCTGGCATATCTTGGCATCTCGGACGAAGATGTGCGGCAAGATTACCAGGCCGTGCTGGGCGAGCAAGCAACTCTCGCTGGCCCTGGAGCGGAGATGATTCGCTCTGGCCATTTCACTCAATCAGAAGTCACCTGGTTAAAGGACCATTACTTCCAGACGGAGCTCGAATTGGGGAGGTGTCTCCGCCTGCCGCAAGAAGGTCCGTGTGAGTGTGATTTGTACCTCTCCTGTGCCAAGTTTGTGACGACGCCTGCGTATGCCCCACGCTTACGTCGCCGCCGCCGCATCGAACAAGAACTCGTTGAGGATGCTGCTGCTCATGGTTGGCAACGCGAGGCGGAGCGACATCGGTGTACGATCCGGCGTCTGGAGCGGCTTCTCAAAGATCTTGGTGAGCCGATTGATGGACTGGAGACGGCGGATTAAAGGGATGAGAGAGCCGAAGGCTCATCAAGCATCTCTGTGCGCTTGAGGCTTCGTGGCGGTGTGACCAGCGTGCTCATGCCAGGAGCGCGGAGCAAGCGATGCCGCCAGGCCAGACCCTTGATGGCTGTGGCTAGACTCGAAGCGCGAGAGCGAGCGGGGATGGTGACGCTCATCAAGTAGAGTAGGGGCCGGTCGTCCATTCCTGGATCACCCGTACCCCTCTCTCAGAACCGGACGTGCTCGTTTTCAAGCATCCGGCTCGCCCTTTACGTGTTTCTTGAAAAATTCTCTATCCGGGAGTGTTCCATTATGAAGTTGATGGTGGCATGTACGGCACAAGACGAACGTTTTCCTGTTGCGGGCTGCCATCATTTGCTGCCAGAAGGCTTTTCCTTTCGCAACATCTTTCATCTTTCGTATGTGATGGATCTCGAATGGCCCTGCTGTGGTTTCACAATATTCACACTGCTTTTTGTTCAGTCGTTTGATGATCTCCGAACGGCTGAGCGTCCACGTGAAAATATTGGGTGACACATCAAGTTGCGGATCGTTGGGGATTGGAACCTTGAGATCCTTGAGACGAAACACTTTGATGGTGCGAGTTTTCTTTTCTCCAGGAACGATGAGGACATAGCCATCCTCCGTTTTGAGTTGCTTGGCAATTTTACTTCTCCTTGATTTATGTTTGCAAGCCAGTGTCTTGAAGAGGCTTGCTCTCCAGATCAGGGCGAGTCTATGCATCTCTTGTTTGACATTGCAAGCCAGTGCATAGTAATTTGCCAATCCCCGGAGCTCTCCATTGTAGGCAAGAAGAATCTCGGCGTCGCTGAGTGCTATCCATTTAGCCTTATGGGTCGCTTTTATCCTTTCATAGTTTCCATACCCTTTTGAGGAACAGAACTTCTGAAGTTTTCCGGCAGGAATATGAAGTTGTAGCTGCTCTGACATCGATTTGTAGGTCGTGTGGCGCGAACCACGCTTCACCTTGATAACGCGATCTCCTGAGTAAGTTTTTACTTCATAGCCCACAAAGATTGTTCCTTGTTTACTGCGGCGGATGTGGGATTTTTCCTCCGCAATGGCCAGTTTGAGGGTTTCTTCAATGAAGGCTTTTACCTCTTGTCTGACTCGTTCTGCGTCCGCATGTGAACCGATAATGCCGATGCAGAAGTCGTCTGCGTAACGACAGTAGAACAATCGTTTGTAATCCGCATCGAACGGGTCCCCACTTGGGATCTGTTTTCTCAGTTGATCTATTCGCCGAATTTCATCTTGAATGGCCTGAAGTTCTTTCTCTGTTCCCTCCTTTCCTTTCAGGCTATCCCATTTTGCCCTGAGCCGTTTAATTCTGTCTGAATAGCGATGGTACAGCAAGTTTTTCTTGCGTTTCTTTCCCCGATCAAACCGTTGTTTCAACCCTTTCATGAAGAGATCCAGTTCGTGCAGGTACACATTCGCAAGGATGGGAGAGACAATGGAGCCCTGCGGTACACCGCTGTAGGTCGTATGGTACGTCCAGTCCTCTAGGTAGCCAGCATCAAGCATGGCCTTTATGAGGCGTAAAAAGCGGGTATCGTCGATTTTCTTCTTGAGCAGTTCAACCAGAAGTTCGTGATTGATCGTATTGAAGTAGTCTCGTATGTCCATGTCTACGATCCATTTGATCGACCCCCAATGCTCGCCGATTTGTTCCAGGGCCGTATGAGGGGATCTCTTTGGCCGGAATCCATGTGAGCTGTCCTCAAAGATTGGCTCATAGATGTGTTCCAAGATGATCCTTACCACTTCCTGGACCAATTTATCGTTTCCAGAAGAGATGCCCAGTGGTCGTTTCTTGCCATTCTTTTTCGGAATGAAAACTCTTCTGACGGGCTGGAACCGGTATGTTCCGTCTTTGAGTTGTGTGATGATGGACGCAACTCGTTCTTCTGAAAAACCATCCAATGTGACTTCATCTACTCCTGGGGTGATGGCACCTTTATTGGCGTAAATGTTCGCGTAGGCTTCATGCCACAGTATTTGGTCTTCCATGAGACGAAACAATCCATTCAAGCGCTTTTCCTGTTTCGAGATGTCTTCAAGCGCTTCCAATCTCCTAATCACTGTAGCGGATAGCATCAGCACATCCTCGCTTTCGGTTGATTATCAGCAACGTAAACTTTTTCTCTTCCCCCAGGCAGTGAAGGTTTCGTGACTATTACTATTCACTTATCCTCTTGCCCGTATCGTATCCACGGATATCCGTGCTGCGATCTGCGGAACCCATTACAGGCCCACCTCGGGTATTACAGAAATTCCGTACCCATGCAGGGATTGCTCCCTGTTTAGGGCATCCCGCATTTTCAGCAGAAGTGAGATCGGACGTGCTCCAGGCTTCCCGTTCGTCCTGTATTGCCCTCGTAGTAAGGGTCTGCCAACATCGATGGATAAGGCCGCATCTGCATTGTACGGGCTTAGATGCTGGTCCCAACGTTCATAGCCACCTTCCGTTGGGGTCGCGGGATAAACCAGCAGGACTAGGATTGACGCAGTCTAGCATTCACCATACACGTCTTGCACTGACCACTCACAGGATCGGTGACTTCCTCCTACGTGGCCGTCCTCGCATGCTATGGTCGCCTTCCTCTTTCGAGGGTTGGGGTAAGCGAGGTGTGCATGGAACCTTCCATCAGTTCCAATACCAATTGGTACACTCAGAAACTGCCGCTGATGCGGCGCACTGCAGAACTCCGCTCGCTCTCGGCGAGAGTCGCTCTGCCACAGCCATCAAGGGCGGCATCGCCCACGCGACTGGCTTGCAGAAACGTGGAATGAGAGTGGCTTGAAAGTGTGATTGATGAAGTTGTTAAGATACGACGCTGTATGGTATTCTGAGCACGAGCGATCTGACAACAAAGTTCAGATCTTGGTGATGGGCTAAAGTGTCCACATAATCGATAAAGCCGTCGAAGAGCGGGAGCAAACGCTTCGTCATGGCTCTATCTCCCTGTCGCGATAGCGGATGGCGAGATGCTGTACAGGATACTCTTTGAGAGGATCAGGGGTCGCCTTCGGCAGTCTCAGACGCTCACGAGTGTCTGGAACGAGGCTTTCAAGCGCTTCCAACACATGAGGAGGGTGGATCTCCTCCCGTTGCCGATCCAACTGCCGCGCCAGCTCTCGCTCACGGCTCGCCCGTTTGCGCTGCTTTTTGGTTTCCTCGATCTCTTCTTGCATGTGTGCTCGGACTTCGGCTGAAGCGGTTGCGGCCACCTTCGCTTTTGCCCGATCATGCTTACGCATGGCCGCCGCTTCCCACTCGCTGACCCGTTGCCCCATAAATGCTTGGCAGTAAGCTTCCCCCACGTAGCTGCCTTCCACGAACAGATAAATGACCGAGATATCGCGCCGATCGTAATACAGTTCCAGGTCTTTGCCTTGCAGGCGATTGAGAAGCCCTGGGCACACGTACCAGTGCCCTTGAAAGGAGAGGCGGGATCGATCATGCACTCGATAGGCGTGGCTGCCAGCTTTGCGATTCCGCGCCTTCATCAAAAGCAGCTTGAGGTCATCGGGGGCTCCCAAGTATTGAGGGACACCCGTCTGACGAACGGCTTCCTCCCAGAGGACCGAACGGATTTGTCGACGCAACCCATCCCAGCTTTGCTGGTAATCATCCACAATCGCACGGTAAAAATACCGCTCTAATTCCTCAAGGGTCATGGCTCCTGCCTGGGCCGCTGTTTCGGCATCATGAATACCATAACTGGTATTGGGCAAGCGGTGCTCAAAGCGTTGGGTCATCCAGCGAAAGAGGGCTTCGACGGTTCCTTTGGCCGAAGGACAATACGGAGGGGCTTGCTCAGTGATGATGCCAAGCCGATCTACCAGCACCTGCCGTGCGCGCTCAGAGGTGAAAATCTTGCCCCGGTCATGGAAAATGATGGCGGGTTTGCCAGAACACGGCCAAGAGTGCTGGCACCCAGCTTGCAGAACCAGACGATCTTTGGGCTCCAGTGCCATCTTCACGAGGCGCATGTAGTCCTCCTCCTTGAGAGGACCCAGCGCCAGCACGGCGCTCATGATGGCGGCTGTTTTCACACAAATGAGGACCGCAGCGTGAACCCGACGAGTGACAGGAATCCCGTCTGGAGTGATCACGTAGAGTTCCATGCTGTGTTCATCCACCTGAGCGAGTTGGGCTGGGGCAGGAATGGAGAGAGCAAAAGAGCGGGGGGATTGCCGGGAACGTTCAGGTCCTCTCAGCTGTTCGCGTGATCGGCGCACCTGGGGTTCCTGTTTGAGGACATCCACGTAGCTACGAATTTGCTCGTAGGTTGGCAAGGGGATGGCTGTTCCGGTGTCCTCTTGGAGGCGTTTGGCGACACGGCGGATGTCGGCGTGCTCGGCAATCGCGGTCATTGATAACTTGGTGGGCAAGAGATAGAGCCGACGGATGACTTCTTGAAAAGCCGGATGCAGTTCCCGTCCTCGATGGTAGGTCCCATGAGGCACACAGGCGAGCACGCCGTGTTTGCAGGTCCGCTGCACCAGGCGTGAGAGGGTTGAGCGAGCGATCTGGTGTTCTCTGGCTGCATCAACAACGGTTGTCCCGGACAAGACCTGTTCGACAGCTCGGAGATTGCGCAGAAAGCGCTCTCGTACAAGCGCTTCAAGGGTGGAGTCATCAAAGGTGGCAAGCAGGTTCACTGGTTTGCTGCTCTCTTGCTCAACCAAATCCTCCAAAACCGTCACGCTCTCACTCACTTCGGAGGGAAGGGGATCGGGCAGGATGGGGGGACTATCTGCGGAAAGACAAATCAAGGGTGTGAGCCGAGTAAGGGAAACAGAAGTGAGATCCACCAGGAGATGCCCACGGGCAGCCGCACCGGCACATCGCTTCCAGACGGCAGCTTCCCGTTCGGCCTGCGGCCAGCGCTCTCCGAGACGTTCGACCACTTCCTGCACACAGGCGGCTTCCCCACAGGGCCAAATGACCTGCAGCGCCTCAGAAAATTCTTGCCAGGTAGGAAATGCTTGACGCCGAGCATGCAAAAAGACCAGATTGGCGTGCCGCGTTTTGGACAGAGTGGTCTCCGTGCCAATCCAGTAGACCCCTCCCTGTTGTTCTGCTACTTTTCGCGCCGCATCGGCTTTGGCTCGATTGCGTTCTCGGCGTTTGTCTTGCTCCAGCCCTGCCTCCGCAATCAGTAGCCTTCCGTCGAGCAGTTGGCCTATGGCGTCGGGAAGGTAGACATGGGCATTGCCCTCAAACAGGTAGTCAATGGTGTATGGAGTCGGCAAAGGGGTGACGATCTTGTAGGTCGAAGCGAATGTGGAGCTGATATCGCCGCGCCCATACCAGGCCACCTGGGGATGATATTCGAGGTACAACAGGAGTTGCTCTTCCATCTGGCTACAGAAGGGTTGCCGTGTGGGACGAGTCCCGCCTGTTTTCCAGCTTGGAATCCACCCTGAGATGCTCTCTCCAGCAATTTTGAACAAGTCGATGCCATGAATTGCGATCTCTGCCATGAGATGACCTCCCTTTTCGGCTGCGCGCAAACCCTCCAGACGAATTTCCATCTCTTAGGGAAAGTATATCAGCGGGCAAGCTCATTTGAAAGCTGATCATCTCTTCTTGATCGAAGATTGAGCCCAAAATTCGACCATTGAGGCTGATTCCGTCGAAGTTTCAGCCCAATTACCAAAAGTGGAGATAATTGTAGTAATGGTAATTGGGCTGAATGTTCGACGGAATCAGCCCCAATCATCGAATTTTGGGCTCAATCTTCGGTCAAGCCAAAACCTCCGTGGCTCACACCACTCCTAGAGCGGAAGATATCAGAGAACGAATGGAGACCTGTATTGCTTCTTTTCTATTGGAAAGCGCTCTGTTGTTACGAAATAAGGTAGGCGTGTGGAAGTTGTGTCGAACTTTCGCCCCTCAAAATATTGGGCTGAATGTTCGACACAGAGGCAATCCACGCTCAAATTCCGTCGAACATTCAGCCCAATTACCAGCTCGCTTGGTAAATAGACTGAAGGTTCGACCGAATCGGGCTGAATGATCGAAAATTGGGCTCAAAGTTCGAACAGGAACCGGTGGTCGCCTTCTCAACGGGCTTATCTTCTGATCTTCTTTTCAAGAAGAGATGGAAATGCGCCGGATGAGGTTCTGCGCCCCGAATAGACCATCTGATGAATCTGGTTGCCACGACCTCGGAGCGGTCGTCAGCACGATGAGGCAGAGAGAGGAGTCCGAAGATGCAGGAAGCTGCTGCAGAGAGGTTTGCGCTCCACCGCGATTGAGGTCATTGATGCGAGCGCAGGAGACGAGAAGCCCCTTAAGAGCGTGGGAGATCTTGGTTCCGTCTCTCGAAATGCGTTCGAACCTTCGTGTATGTGTTCGAACCTTCACCCCCAATGTTTCGGGCTGAAGGATCGAACGAGGGGCCCTCGATCCAGCATTTTCGTTCGAAGCACTATGACGTCGCCGTCAGAGATGAGGATGAAAATGGGGTAGAATCCAGCAGGGCGGTGAGACGAGATCGTTGAATGTTGGTGTCAAAGAACCCGAGTTCGAAGCTGATCCTGGTGCGTTCCGAAGAGATAAGTGTCGCCCCTGTGATTCAGGTGAGCACGTGAAGGAACTTGTTTGTTTTTCTCCCGCACCTCTCTCCGCTCCACTTGATGACTCTGTCTGACAAGCAGAAGCTATTCTTGAAAGGAGAGAGCCAATGCAGGTCGTGTATGAACGCTGTTGTGGTTTGGATGTGCATCAGAAAACAGTGGTAGGCTGTCGGCTACTGACCCAGCCGAAAGGGACCATCGAGAAATCGATCTGTACCTTTGCGACGACGACCAATGGGCTCGATGCGCTTGACCATTGGCTCGCGGAGGGGCACGTGCAGCAAGTGGCCCTCGAAAGCACGGGCATCTATTGGCGTCCTATCTTCAATCGGCTGGAAGGCCGGTATGAGATCTTCTTGGTCAATGCGCAGCATATGCACGCCATTCCTGGGCACAAAACAGATATTAAAGATAGCGAGTGGATTGCGGATCTCTTGCGCCATGGTTTGCTCAAAGCCAGCTTCATTCCCCCAAAGCCGATTCGGGAATTGCGTGACTTGGTGCGTACCCAGACTCAGTTGGTGCAAGAGCGCAATCGACACATTAATCGCATCCACAAGATTCTGGAAACGGCCAATATCAAGTTGAGTTCGGTCGTTACCGATATCCTCGGGAAAAGTGCCAGGCAGATGCTGGAAACCCTCATTGCAGGAGAAAGCGACCCCACATTGCTGGCCAAACTGGCTCGTGGTCGGATGCGTCCGAAGATCGCTCAGCTCCAACAGGCTTTGCAGGGACACTTAGAGCCCCATCATCGCTTTCTGCTCAGCGAGACCCTTGCTCATCTCGATTTCCTCCAGCAGCGGGTTGGGCAACTGGAGCAGGAAGTGGCAGAGCGCCTGTCCCCTTTTGAGAAAAGCCTCGCGCTTCTCATGACCATCCCTGGCATTTCTCGACGCTCCGCCACCATTATTCTTTCGGAGCTCGGGACAGATATGGCAGCGTTTCCGAGTGCGGCACACCTGGCTTCGTGGGTGGGGCTCTGCCCTGGCAGCCATCTGAGTGCAGGCAAACGTCGGAATGGCAAGCCGACCAAAGGCAACCGCTACCTGCGTTCTGTCCTGACCCAAATTGCTTGGGTTCTCACACGTATGAGGAACAATTACCTTTCAGCTCAGTACCGTCATCTCAAGCCCCGACTGGGTAAGAAGAAAGCTGTAGTGGCAGTTGCTCATAGTGTGCTGGTTATCATCTATCATGTGTTAGCCAAAGGAGAACCTTATCAAGATCTTGGGTCAGATTACTTTCGCAGGCAAGACAAGGAACAGCAAGCACGGCGCTTTACCCGCCAGTTAGAAGCTCTGGGCTATCGTGTCGAGCTGGCCCCACAGGAGGAGGTGACCTCTTAATTCTTGTTTTTCACTCGCAAGCTCACCCACGCAAGCTCACCCACTTCGTTGCTCAGCTTTGTTGGTGAGACAGGGGGGTGATTCTGTCTTTGAGAGAGTTAGGATTCCATTTTCGAAGGATCCTTCAGCCTATTTACCATCGCTTGCTTGGTGGTAGTAAGTGCGACGAGTTGACAGATTTTTGGGTGAAGAGTGAACAATCGGCGCGAAGAGTGAACAATCGTACAGATGCCCCTGGAAAAACCGCTTCTCATCTGGTATTCTTCTCTTGAAGACTGTAAATTGCGTCCTGTAGACCACTCTTGTCGGAAGGATACTGATGGTTACACCAGTTGTCGACGGCATCGATCTGTTCAAAATTGCGGGTCGTTCCATTTTGGGGTGGGTCCCCAGCTTCAAGATGAGCACGGCTGCCCCTGTCAAACAGCCTTTCTGTAGCCAGCTCGAAGAACGCTGTCAACGTCAGCTTAATTCTGCGCCGAGATAATTTTGACCGCCTGTTCTCATTTCATCCATACGTTGACAAAACCCTTTGATCTTTCCCCTCTCAGCGTCACGTCATCTCCACCTGGACCTCCTGTGGTGGACGGCTGGCGCCGAGACGAGCGAACGACGGATATACTGCAGAGCACAGCGTCCCCGCTCGTCTCGTCTGCCAAGCTTACCACAGGGGTCCAGGTCGTCTGACCTGCCGCCCCCATGCCTCGACTCGCTCACTCCGAATGCCTGCAGAGCTGAAGCTCTTGCCCTTCCCCGCACGAGTGCTCAGCATCCTAACTCCAGCGCTGCTCCGCCAATATCCGTTGACCCCAACGCCCCATGTGCAGCGCTCATGGAGAATTGCTCCCTCATCCTTTTGTACTTTCTGCCACTGTCTCACGCAATGCCCGACGACGCTCTTTCATGCGATAGCTTGGCCCATTAATGGTAATGACCTCAGCATGATGCAGCAGCCTGTCGAGCAGGGCCGTTGCAAGGACTTCATCACCGAGGAGTTGCCCCCACTCGGCGAAAGCCGTGTTCGAGGTGAGCAAGATGGATCCATGCTCATAGCGAGCGGTCACTAACTCAAAAAAGTGATGCGCTTGTTCTGGCGCCAGCTTCGTGTATCCCACCTCGTCAATAACCAGCACACTGGGCGTGGTGTAGCGGCGCAGTCGCTGGCGGGCTAGGCCCGGATAGGCCGCGGTCTCCAGGGACTCCGCGAGCCCCGACAGGGTGGTAAACAACGCTGAATAGCCTGCCGCGAGCGCTTTTACCGAGAGAGCCAAGCTGAGGTGTGTCTTTCCAACCCCCGGTGGGCCGAGAAACACGACGTTGGTGGCGGTCTTGACAAAGGAGAGATCGGCTAACTCCCACAACAATCGTTCGGAGAGGCTGGGCTGAAAAGAAAAGTCAAACGCCTCCAATGTCTTGATCACTGGCAAGTGGGCGGCCTTGATCCGCCGCTCCGCTGCCCGTCGATCTCGTCCCTCCACCTCAGCAGCAATGGCACGGGTCAGAAAGTGTTCATAGGTCCACCGCTCTTGCCGCGCCGTCTCAAAGAGTGCTGGGAGCGCCTGCTCAAGCTGCGTTAACCCCAGATGTTTTAACTGGTGCCACATGGGATCACCTCCCACCCCTCCACTCCATACAACTGGTCGTACTCATGAAGAGGACGCTGACTGACCTGGGGTACCGGGCGCAGATGGCCCAGCGGAATCACCTGATGCCGCGTAGCCGAAGCGGGAGCGACCATCCGAAACTGGTCGGGATGCTGCCACCCTCCTGACACACTCCTGCGACCGCGGGCGTTTGGCGAGTTGCGCAATGAGTCCACCGTGTGACCAGACGGAAAGCATCCCATGTCGTTCACAAACCTGGACCACTGTTCCAGCCACCGGAGGTGTGCTCGGCAGGCCATACAAGACGCCATCGTAGGAAACATAGCCATCCCAGCTCACCTTGCGCTCTTCGGTCGCAAAACGCTCCCAGGCGAAAGCTAGCGGAAGAGCAGCTAATGACTCGTCTGCCCACCGGTCGATGGGGCGCTGATGGGTGGTGCGATGCACCCGCCCATTGATACGTTCGCACCAGGCACGCGCCTGATGATTGAGATCATCCAGATCGGAAAAGGTAATACCTGGCCACAAGCTCTGTTTGACCACCCCAACCGTCCGTTCGATCTTGCCTTTCGTTTGGGGCGTGTACGCCTTACACACCCGTGGTGCCACCCCGATGGAAGCCATGAAGTCAGAGAAGACCGCATTCCACTTGGGGTGCTTGTCCTCCATGCGCAGAAGCACACTCTTCATCTGATCGGTGAGTGCAGCCTTGGGCAATCCGCCAAAGTACTCGAAGGCCTCCATCAAACAGCGAATCAGCGTGGAGACATCACACCGCTTGACAAAGGTGACAAAGCGCATGCGCGAGTAGCAGAGGACGGCGGTAAACCCATACAGTTTGTGCCATTGCCCCTCCTGTTCGTAGCGGTCGGGTAGCAGAACGGTGTTGCCACCGTTCCGCCCCCTAAGAACGGCACGGATGAGTTTCCCCATATGCTCGCTCAAGCCTTTCTAACGCCTCCTTTGGTCGAGGGGACGCGGCTTTGCGACGGAAATCCCCTGGCTGTGAACTTGTTGATGGCAGGTGGGATGGAGAAGAACACGGTTTTCAGTTCGGTCTGATCCCCCTTTTGATCGCCAGAAAATGTGATGGCTGTGCCATCCTGTAATCTTGGTGATCTTTTGGTTGCAGATCGGACAGAGTCCTCTTTGCTCTTTCCAGAGAGCAAGTAACCAGCGTTTTCCTTTGAGCGTTGCCTCCATGCGAACATCAAGACGTTTCTCAACGTAGCTTTCCCACATTGGGTCGTAGGGGTTGGCTTCTCCCTGGATTTTGATGTGTCGTGTAATCGGCACGCTGTCGGCTCTCGTGAGGTGCCATGTTTGCTCACCTTCCATTCCGAAAAACACCCAGTTATCACTTCCGCAGGTCTTGAAGTATTTCTTCGCTTTCCATGCGTCAGACTTGCGAGGGTGTCTGCGGTTGACCCATCGTTTGAGTGTTTGATAGATCTTCTCATCTACGGAACTAAAGGTTTTCTTACTGACTACATGTCGGTGATAGTTCGCCCACCCTCGGATGACGGGGTTGAGTTTCGCTATCAGTTTTCCGGCAGGTAGAGGTTTGTTTGCCTTCACGATGTCTCGGACCTTTTGCAGGAAGGTCACCACATTCTTCTTTGCTGGTTTGATCAAGAGTTTGTGTCGCTTTCCTGTTTTGTACTTGCGTACGTTTTGGCCCAGGAAATCAAACCCGTCCTCAATATGGGTGATGAACGTCTTTTCCGGTGAGAGTTGTAAACCTCGTTCACAGAGAAATGCTTCCACAAGTGGCTTCATCTCTTGTTCCAGAAGCTCTTTTGAACTCCCTGAAATGAGAAAGTCATCGGCGTATCGTATCAGATGCACTTTCGCCTCACGACTTTTTCGTGTGGTTGGAGGAATGACCTCGTGTATCACGCGTTCTAGCCTGTCAAGCGTCATGTTCGCAAGAACAGGTGAAATCACCCCACCTTGCGGTGTTCCTGCATCTGTTGGATAGAGAATGCATTGTTCCATGTATCCCGCTTTGAGCCATTTCTTGAGTATAGCCTTTTCCATGGGGATATGGGTTAAGAGCCACTCATGAGAAATCGCATCGAAACAACCTTTGATGTCCCCTTCGAGTATCCACTGAGGCGAAGCCTGTTTTCCCAGCACGTTGAAGCACTGTTCTATCGCATCAGCAGTAGATCTTCCCGGTCGGAAGCCGTACGAGTTCGGGTCCGCTGTGGTTTCCGCCACCGGGTCGAGAGCGAGCAGGTAAAGAGCCTGCATAGCTCTGCATTTCATGATGGGAATACCCAAAGGGCGCTTTTTGCCGTTCTTTTTCGGGATGTAAATTCGTCGCAACGGTTGGGGATGATAGTCCCGTTGTCGCAACGAGTAGATGGCATTGATCTTCTTGTGTGGAGTGTTCCAGATGATCCGGTCCACTCCTGGGGTATTTTTGCCCTGGTTTTCCGTCACTCGCCTGACGGCAAGGGCCTTGCCGCTAAACGAGTGGGTTAAGAGTCGTTGCAAGGCTTTGACCTTGTTCCATCTCTTTTCCTTCGTTGCCTTCACGATCCTCGCTTGAAGCCGACGCACGTTCTGGTTGACTTTCTGCCAATCAATGGCGTGCCAGTCAGTTATTCCGTGGAAGGACGCACCAGCAGGGGTTGCTGCTGTCATCTGCTTTTCCTTTCTTCTGTCGTTTAGTCAAGGGTTCTCGTGGTGAAAGACCTCGCGGAAGTCTGCCCGCTTTCGCGTGAGGGAGTCCCTCTATCCGCTCCATTACAGAGCGGCTTTTGCTTTCTCCGCATTCCTTTACCCGCTATCTCATTGGGTTGCCTTACGGCTCCCTACCGCAAACGGAAGATATCGGGCTTACCGTGTTCCGCGTAAGTAACAGAATGAGGTAGGTTCGCTCTCTGCACCGATGGTGTTGGGTGTCCACGAGGGAGACGAATTCAGATCTCCTTCCCACCATATTGCCTTTGTAGGGTAGTAACCGTGCGCCTTAACCCATTGCTGAGTCAGGTTTCACTGAGACCCCCTCCGAACCGGACTTATGCGTTTCCACATATCCGGCTCTCCGAGTTTTCCTGAGCATTTTCTTTTTCTCGCTGAGTGTTCCTGCATGCAGTTCATCATGGCACTCCACGCAGAGTACCATTGTCTTTCGTCGCCTCTCAATCATTTGGCGTTCCCACGGCGTTTTTCCTTTCAGGTTGCCTAATTTCCGTACATGGTGTACTTCCACCTGAGTACCTCGGATACCACACCATTCACATGTGTCTGCTAACAAGCGTTTCCCTAACTCGTTCCGGCTTTGGTACATCCACGTCTTGGGGATCAGATCAACTTGCCCATATGTCACCTTTTCTGTCTTCAACTGTCTGGTTGAGGCGATGAGTTCGTACTCTTTGATCCCTTTCCCTTCTTTCTCCAGTGAGATGACATATCGGCTTGGTCCTTTTTTCAGGTTTTTGATGACCTTTTTGATTGAGCATTGCCGTTTTGCTGCCAGTGTGTGGAAGAAGCTCGTCTGGGTTATCCAGAGGACTCTTCCTGCTGCATCTTTCAGGTTGTCTGCAAGCGCGTAATACCCTAAAAAACCTCTCACTTCCGCATTGTAGGTCATGAGAATTTCCAGTTCGCTGAGGTTGAGCAGTTTACTTCGATGTTTCCCTTGCCACGTGTTGGTTTCCCCGTATTCTTGCGCAAATTTGATGGTTTTATCCGCTGGTAGGAGCAGATTGAGGTGATATGATCCTGTCCTCTGCGTTTTTACGCCCTGTCGTGTGTGAAGGCGGCGTTTGCGAATGCCATCCCATCGTTTGATGTCATATCCTAAGAAACGCACACGCTTCTTTGCGTTAGTAATCAATGTTTTTTCCGGTGATAGTTCTAATTGTAGGTCATTTCTCAGAAAGACTTCCAGTTTGCTCCTTATCTTTTCTGCATCAGCTTTACTTCCATGTATGCCGACGAGAAAGTCATCGGCGTATCGTAGGTAGTAGAGCCGCCTGTAGCCAGGGTCCAGGGGGTCAGTTGCCTCCGTCTTCAACTGCTTTTGTTTCAGAGCTTTGTAGACGCTCCAGTTCCCTGTTTCCTTGGCCTTTTTCTTGGCTTGGTAGATGGCGTTCGTGAGTGAGCGGTGTTCTCTCGTTGCTTTCCTTCTCTTCCCTTGACTGAACTCGGCGCTGATGGCGACCATTGCCCGATCAAGCTCGTCGAGGTAGATATTTGAGAGCACAGGACTCAGTGTCCCGCCTTGAGGAACTCCTGAAAGCGTTTGGTTGAATTTCCAATCCTCGACATACCCAGCTTTCAGGAATTGTCCTATCAGATGCAAAAACCGTTTATCGGTGATACGCTTGCTCAATATCCTCAGTAGCGTATTGTGGTTGACATTATCGAAATAGCCTTTAATATCTCCCTCTACCCACCATCGTACTCCTTGCATCTCTCGTTTGACCGCTTCAAGAGCAGTATGGCAACTCCTTCCAGGCCGAAACCCATGAGAGTTTTCTGAGAAGGTTGGTTCATAGATGGCTTCCAAGGTGAGCTTGAGGACCGTCCCCAGCAGCTTATCTTGAAACGCGGGTATCCCTAGCGGGCGTTGTTTACCGTTGGGTTTTGGCACGTAAACTCGACGGACAGGGACCGGCTTGTACCTTGAGGCTTTCAGATCTGCGATGGCATCCTGAATGAGCTTCATTCCTGCTCCGTCAACGGTTTTCCCATCTACCCCCGGCGTCATATTACCCGGCTCTGGCGCGATACGTTGGTAAGCCAGGAGCCACAGTTCGACGTTGTACAACTTTTGAAAGAGCTTGTCGAACTTCACTTCTGGTTTCAGGGTCATTTTGCTCAGTGTTGCAAGGATGGCGTTTGGATGTTGCACTGTGTGCTCCTCTTTCCTACTTACAACTGAAACTCTGCGTCCCTTGGCCCTGCATGCGGTTTTCCCACACTCCGTGGACAGGTCGTTGCTCTCCTGCCGACTACTACGGACGCTCCCATCTGGTCTGATTTTCAGGCACTTTTGCCATAGCGTTTCGTCCCCATTGGCTTTCCGCATTCAGACTCGGATGATCCCCGTTTAGACATCATTCAGATGCTCCCGATGTAGGTGCCCCGTTTGAACCATTTACCCCTTATTGGGGCTGCGTCTCCTTCATGGGTACAATTCCCCGAACCAAAGAGGGAAGTGTTTAGGAGATAGTGGGTGTCACCAGCTTCCCACCAGGCTAGCTTTCTCCCGCTAGGTTCTAGGTTTAAAGCAGTCTAGCTTTCACCATGTCGAGATTGCTCTGGGAGACTCTCTGGTTTGCTGGAACCTTCGATCTCCCTATCTAGGCGTCATACTCTGGTCCTTGCCTGCCTTTCGGGGGCAAGTGAGACGTTGAGCATACTTTCATTCCCATAGAAAGTAGGGGTCTCCCCGCTGATATGATGCCCTTTTACGGGCGTGCTGGCTCAAGCCTGTCAGCATCTTAGGCTTGTTTTGGGTAACGGCACTTTAGTGAGCGTTCACATGTGTTAACCAATGTCATCCATCCTAGCCCCCTGTCCCCTTTGATGCTAGGAGACATCAGGATTGCCTTACGGATTTCCTGTCGATCTATCGATCTAGGGTCGTTGTCAGCGGGCTTCTGACGGGTCGTTACCTCTCCGCTTTGCCGCTCAAGGATACTGTTGGTGGAACAACAGGCCCCAGCATGGTTGCCCATATGAAGCAATTACTTACGCAGCCTCACGTCGCACAAACTCTCCCCAATCGAACTGGACTTGCTCGCCAGGTTGTGTCTCATACCGGATCACGGGGTAGTGTCCAGGTGCCGGGGGACGCAAGGGATGCACAAACACTTTGAGGGTCGAGAGACTCCCTGTGTAGCCCAGTGCCTGCAAGCGAGGCAACATGCTCTCACAGTTGTAGCAGTGGTCCTCCTTGATCCACCGCAGAACCTGTTCTTTGAATGGATCAAGCTTGGAACCGCGCTTGCGCCGCGGCTGTGGGATGACGGCGGAAGGATTGCGTAAGTACTTGCGCACCGTATTCCTTGCCAGTCCCAGCGTGATCGCTATCTGTTGGATGGATTTGCCTTGTGCTGCCATTTCATTTATCATATTCACTGTACCGCTCCTGATCATGGCCGTCTCCTGTGTGAATTGGGAACTATCATTCACACAGATTACAGCTTAGTTGGTGGGCGGTCAACTTTATCTTACCGATTCCCGGTCAATTATACGCTGTCGTTAATAACGCTCTCACATCGTCAGTGGGAGAAGGTACGAACATCGTGGGCAAGCTCAAGTAGTGTGAGACAGCGGAGCTAGCGAGGAGGGAGGCGAGAGGGAGTAAACTCAGAGGGAGATGGTTGGTCTGAACTCACAGAAGGAGTCACCCGATGAGTACCTCGTATTACGCCGATCGCATCAATTTGTATTTTTTGCTCCAACAGCATCCGGACTGGAACCAGCAGGAGTACGCCGATGCGCTACACCGTTCGAAAAGTTGGGTCGGCAAGTGGCACATCCGCTTGCAGCGCGTTCCGAACGGGGATCTGCAAGCGCTGCACCAGGTAGCACTGGGCCAGTCCCGCGCCCGCAAACAGCCCCCGGAGCGCATTGCGCCCGAAATCGAAGCCGAGATCCTGGCCATCCGCGATGAGCCCCCCGAAGGGTTGCGCCGGACGCCTGGGCCCAAAGCGATCCTCTACTATCTGCCTCGGCGTCTCACCTTGTGGCAAAGCCATTTGCGTCTGCCCACCTCCACCCGTACCGTCTATGAGATTCTCAAACGGAATCAGCGCATCGCCCCGCGTCCAAGGCGTCCAGAACCCTTGGACTTACCACGTCCAGCCCCGCTCTCGTGCTGGCAGATCGATTTGAAAGATGTCAGTACCGTCGAGGATGATCCCATGGAGCCAACGGGCAAGCGGCAACATGTGGCTGAAGCCTTCAATAGTGTGGATGAGGGCACCTCCATCCTCTTGTGGAGCGAGGTTCGTACCGATTTCACGGCCGAGACCTTGCTTGCTTCCCTGGCCCAAGCGATCGAGCGCTACGGGGTGCCACAGCGCATCACCCTGGATCGTGATCCCCGCTCGGTGGGCGCTCCGCAAGGCAGTGATTTTCCCTCGGCCCTCTTGCGCTTTGGTGCCTGCCTCGACATTGAGATGCACGTCTGCCCACCGCGTCACCCACAAGACAACGCTTTAGTTGCATACTGCACTCCTTTCGGACACTGAGGGTGTTGTTTGATATTTGTGAGCATACTTCTGAGGAGCATGCTCATTGGGTGGCGGGAAGACCACTATCCCACGATCATTGACTTGATACGTGGGAAGCAGCCCTGCCCGTCCCCAATCCATGATGGGATCACTAGTGGGTCAACCTGCAATTGAGCAGCCATGAGCCAAAGCCGCAGCCGACCCGACCAGACAACAGAGTAGGGTACGCTTATTCTACCTGATCAATGAGGTGCCAAGTGCGTGTTGTCTGCTGGTACTTCCATCCATGTGCCTGCAAGACCAAACGGATCGTTTTTGGGCAGATGTCTAAAAATCCTCTCGCCTGCAAGGACTTTTGCAAAAGGGAAAGTGACCAGACGGTGCATTGATCGACATCCCAAGTAGGACGGCGCTGCATTTCTCGAAGGATCAGTTCGTGATCCTGGGTGGTGTAGGAGGGCTTGCGACCACGACCCGGAGCAATGAATAGGGCGTCCAATCCGCTCCGGAAAAATCGCGCCGCCAATTGCGAGATCCCATCGCAGCTCATTCCGACTTGCTTGCCAGCTTGGGCGAATGAACATCCATTGGCAAGAGCTAAGAGCGCTTTTGCTCTTTTTCCAACACTCACCTCTTCGCCAGCAGCTTTTTGGGAGAGTTCTTCTCGTTCGTGTTGAGTTAGCTCACGCAAGGGAAATTTTTGCGGAGTTCCCATACTTCACCCCTCCTTGGAGTTGTGCATCCCGTTTCTTTGAGTGTAGCACTTCTCTCTCTTGCAGTGCAATACATTTGCCAAAGGGTGAAAAAGGTGATAGATTCAAGAAGAGGAGAAACAAGATATGAGCATGATGCAAAAAGATCCCTTACGTGAGCTAACTCAACAGGAAGAACGGGCCTTACAAAAGCTGGCGAAATCCACCAGTGAGCGCATAGATGTCGTCAAGCGAGCGAACGCGTTGTTATCTGTTCGTGCAGGAAACTCCTACACTGAGGCGGCGAAAGTTGCCGGATACAAAAGCAATGATACTATCAGTCAATTGGTACGTCGCTTTAACCAGCGCGGCCTCCTCGCTCTCGCTATTGCTGCTGGTCGTGGTCGCAAGCCCACCTACACGAGCTCGCAGCAAAGCCGCATTCTCGTCGAAGTGCAGCGCAAACCTGATCACAAAGAGGATCAGACGGGCACCTGGTCTCTGATGACCCTACGCCGGGCGTTGCGCAAAAGTGATCTCCCTCATGTTGGCGCTGAAACCATTCGTCAAGTCCTCCATGAGTCAGGCTACCGCTTTCAGCAGACACGCACCTGGTGCCACACCGGCTACGCACAGCGCAAACGTAAAAGCGGGACGGTGACCGTGTATGATCCCGAAACGCTGGAAAAAAAAGAGTCATCGAGTTAGCGTGTGAGCATGCAGAGGCTGCTGGGATCGTGCAACTCAACGAAGATGAAGCTGGGCCATACCAGGCGATCCCGCAGTCGGGAGCCTCCTGGCAGCCAGAAGGCCATCCAGCCACGCAACCACATGAGTATGAGCGCGGAGGTACCGCCAAACTGCTTACCCTCTTCCGTCCGTCCACGGGCCAAGTGCGCGCCAAAGGAGTGACCGAAGCTCCCAACTCCGTACTGCATCCCTGGCTTCAAGAACAACTCTCAGAGGTGCTTGCTCTGATCGAGCAGCAACAGCCTCCAGAGACCTTGCCTCCCGAAGAAGAGCGACCGCTCTATGCCCGTTGGGAAACCTGGCTGGGTCATCCTCCTGGCCGACCGCTCCCGCCCTTACGCATCGTGCTGGTGTTGGACAATCTGGCAGGACATCTCTCCTCTGATCTGGTGCGTTGGTTCTTTGACCATGGGGTAATGCCGCTCTACACACCGATTGGTGGCTCATGGTTAAACATGGCAGAGTCGGTACAGCGCATCATTGTCCGGCGTGCACTCAGCGGACAGTATCCTCAGAATGCTCAAGAGGTGATTGACTGGCTGGAACAAACGGTAGCGGGCTGGAACCATAATCCAACACCGTTTGTGTGGAATGGCAAACGGCGTCGACGGCATGAGCGTGCTCGCTCACGCCGTTTAGGCGGGTCGGCTGCGGCTTTGGCTCATGGCTGCTCAATTGCAGGTTGACCCACTAGTGTACCATTACCTGTCGAGTTAAGTAGAGTTAAAAATACCCAGAAGACGAACCCTTTCTCATTGCGTGCATTTTTTACTCCCTCAGGCTCCCTATCGCACACTGAAACGTTAGTGATCCACTTCCCTATTCCGCTGCCGTCTGGTGATAGCAGGCAGAAGTACCCCGTTATGGGTACTGGAGATTTCCGAAATCTTCGCGGCAAGTCCGGCAATGGTCGGCTGCAGGAAAAGCTCATGAACGGGTAGATCCACATGGAAATCCGCTCGAATGCGAGAGACCACCTGGATTGCAACGAGCGAGTGTCCTCCCAAGGCGAAAAAGTTATCGTGAATCCCCACCTGCGTGATTGTAAGGACCTCACTCCAGATGTGGGCCAACCTTTTTTCGAACGGCGATGTCGGCGCAGCAAATGGCTCGGGGATCTCCAAATGGGAGGCATCCGGGGCCGGAAGTGCACGGCGGTCCACCTTACCATGAACCGTAAGTGGCAAAGAGGCCAGGAACACAAACGCAGCGGGAAGCATATGTGCTGGGAGTCGGTTGGCCAGAAAATCGCGCAGATCCGCGACGGTGACAGCATGCTCTGGTTCTGGGAGTACATATGCTACCAGGCGCTTCTCGCCTGGCGTATCTTCTCTGGCGAGAATCACCGTCATTCGCACATCGGGATGCTGTTGTAAAATGGCCTCGATTTCTCCTGGTTCGATCCGAAAGCCTCGGATTTTGACCTGCTGATCACTGCGGCCGAGATACTCAATTGTTCTATCTGGCAGGTATCGCCCAAGATCACCTGTCTTGTAGAGGCGTTCTCCTGGAAGCGTGCTCCAGGGATTGGGGACAAAGCACTCTGCCGTCAGATCCGGTCGATGGAGATACCCCCGGGCCAGAAGTGGGCCACCGATAGATATCTCTCCGATTGCCCCTCGTGGGGTTCGCTGTCCATGTTTGTCCAGCACATACACCTCTCGATGGGCAAGCGGACGACCAATAGGAACTGTGCTGCTCTCCCCTTGCGTGCAAAACTGTTCGGAAATCTCGAACGTCGTGGCGGTAATAGTTGCCTCCGTCGGACCATAGGCATTGAGCAGGCGCACTGCCGCTAAGGGGGATGTGTGCCACCTGCGTAGAGATTCCAGCGTCATGGCTTCGCCGCCAACCACAACCATCCTGAGTTGGTGATCACGCACCGCATCCGGGTCTGCTGCCAGTTCCTGGGTCCATTGCTGCCAGAAAGCGTAGGGCAAATTGATAAAAGTGAGCTGCTGCTCTCTCAGAGCGGTAGTGAGTTCTACTGCGCCCCATGAAGTCGCGCCACGCATGACCACCGTGGCTCCACAGAGCAGAGCAGGGAAGGTCTGTTCTAGCGCGGCATCGAAGGAGAAGGAGGCAAATTGGAGTACCCGATCCTGTTCGCTCAGGTCACATATGCGTTGCCACACAAGAAAGTGATTGAGGGCGACCAGATGGGAAACACCAACCCCTTTTGGTTGGCCAGTTGACCCTGAGGTATACATGATATATGCCAGCTGTTCAGGATCGATCTCATAGCGTGGATTCTCTTCCTGGAGGGGAGGAGCGGCGACAGTTTCAAGGGGGATGCATGTAATTGCATGGCCCTGGAACAGCGGAAGCAGCTTGTGCTGGGTGACTACGATGGTGGCCTGGCTATCGTGCAGGAGAAATTCCCGTCGATCTTGTGGATATGCTGGGTCGATGGACACACACACGCCACCAGCTTTGCAGATGCCAAGAAACCCAATGATGGTGTCGAGTGAACGCTCCGTGCAGAGTGCGACGTTCATTTCTGGTTGCATATTTAACTGGTGCAACCGGTGCGCCAAGATATTGGCCTGTGCATTCAACTGGGCATAGGTCAGTGTATCGTCCTGTATTCTACAGGCAATCTGATGCGGTGTTCTCTGTACCTGCTCTTCAAACTTCTGAGGAATGTTTCCCCGTATAAGATCATACTGCATCCCATTGTTCAGATTCGGAGGCGGTTCATCTCCTGCAGGCATTTCCTGCTGATCCAGCACTGAATTGAGCTCCCGAAGGGTAGAAGAAGGAGAGGCAACAAAAGCTTCCAGGAGAGCTGAAAATTGATGATGCATGCGTTGAATAGTGCTTTTGTGAAACAGGTCGGTATTGTATTGCCAGAGCACCCTAAAACCAGAGGCGGTCTCCGTCAGATCAAGGAGCAGATCGACCTGGGCAGCCCCGGCATCTACCAGGAGCGGATCGATAGTGAGATCGGCAGTGCTAGAGATGGCTGGCGTATTTTGTAAGACAAGTTTGACCTGGAAAATAGGGGCACGATTGGGAAGGCGTATTGGATTGAGTGCGCGCACAAGTTGATCAAAAGGTATATGTTGATGCTCATAGGCACCCAGTACAACACGCCGTACCCGTAGTAACAGTTCATGCAACGATGGATTCCCGGAGAGATCGATCCGGAGTATCAGCTGATTGACGAAAAATCCAATGAGATTTTCAACCTCAGCTCGCTGGCGATTTGCTACATCAGTACCCACCACGATATCGTCTTGCTGACTATAGCGTGCCAGCAAGACCTGGAAAGCAGTGAGTAGCGTCATGAACGGAGTCACTCCTTCATGTTGGCTCAACTCCTTGACCGCAGCAACAAGACTGGCGGGGAGCGTAAACGCCGTATATGCGCCGCGGAACGTCTCCACTGTGGGCCGTGGATAGTCGGTCGGGAGTTCAAGGACGGGCGGAGCATCAGCCAACCGTTGTTTCCAGTAAACTAGTTCGGTTGTCAAAGCCTCGCCCTGGAGCCAGGTGTGTTCCCACACAGCATAATCGGCGTATTGAATCGGGAGTGTGGGAAGTAAGGGGAGCCTGTCCTGGCAATAAGCGTCATAGCACGTTATCAGCTCACGTGAGAAAATCCCCATGGACCAGCCATCGAAAATAATATGATGGATCGCCAGAACCAGGACATATTCATCCTCACTCAGCTGGAGCAATCTCGCACGCAGGAGCGGTCCCTCAGCCAGATCAAACGGTTTCTTCACCTCTTGTGTCGCACGATGCAGCACCTCGGCATCCTGTTGTTCGAGCGTGCGAAGATTCTCAAGCGTTATTTTTATCGAAAGGGTGGGCGCGATAAATTGTATGGGTTGCCCATCGACGGAAGGGAAAGTTGTGCGTAAGGTTTCATGACGCTTGATAATCTCATTCAAGCTTTTTTCCAGGGCCGCGATATCGAGTATTCCCTTGAGGCGATAGGCAAATGCAACGTGGTAGACCGGAGAGCCATGCTGCAATTGATCCAGGAACCAGAGCCGTTGCTGAGCAAACGAGAGAGGAAGGATCCTATAGCCCTGATGCTTCGCCTGTAACAAGCGCATGAGCACTGTTCGCTTTTCATCGGAATCGGTCGTTTCAATAGCCATAGGTTAGTTCTCCTTCCCTATGATATTTTTGAGCAACACTGCAACTTCCTCGTTCGTAAGCTGATGTATAGTTGCCAGCAGTTGTTCAGCAGATTGCTGATCTCCATTCTCAAGGGGTTGAATCTGTTGATAGTTTGTCGATGTTCTGCTACGTATAGCGATTTCAGTAAACTCGGCAAGGGTAGGGTTTTCAAAAATTGCTGTTATAGTTAACTCCACTTGACATGTCTGGCGGAGCCGTGCCAGCAGTTGACGAGCCAACAGAGAGTCGCCACCAAGTTTAAAGAAATTCGCATGTGGCTCAATCTGATCTCTGCCAAGCAGTTCCTGCCATGTAGAAACGATACGCTGTGCGAGCTCATCTTCGACCGAGAGGTTAGTGAAATCTGAGCGCGTACTTTGCTCTTTGTATTGATCTCTAGCGCTTGTAATAGTGGGTTCAGGCAGGTCATGTACCCCCCATTTTTCCGGAGGAGTGCTGATTCTCTCAGTATCCAGCCACTCAGGCCAAAATCTCTCTCGCTGCCACTGATAGGTTGGCAAACTGACACACATATATGCTCCACTATACATCGTGGGCCAGTCAATATTCTCTCCCTGCATATAGAGAGTTCCCAGGCTCCCTAAGGAAGCCTGGGCTGTATTATTCTGACTCCGTAATACCGATTCTTCTAGCGCTGCTGTGCGCGCTGAAAGTTGTGAGCGAAAAGCAGCTATTTCATACTGTGGTTTCTGTAAAAATGCGCTCAGGGCATCTGCTGCTTCCTGAGCAGAGGATGCGGCAACGGCCAGACGATATTCATGATGTGTTCTACGTACACTTGCAGTGTAGCAAATATCCTGCCACGCAGGGCACTGGCCAGAGACTGTTATGGCGAGAAAATCCCGCATAGCAGTAGCCTGAGCGTAGAGAGCTTCTACACTTTGTGCGGATAAAGGAAGAAGCCTGACCTGCTGATCGTGGTCAGCCCCCTTGTTGGGGACAGGATGAGCTGCAAGCACTGTGTGTACATTTGCGCCAGACATTGAGAGCGCTGTGACGCCTGCGAGAGGGACACCATCTTTCTCGGGCCAGGGACTCATTTCTTGTTGCGGAGCCAGATGCAGGTTCTGCAAGAGAATGTCAGGATTTATCGTTTGGATGTGTAAGGTAGGTGGAATTTTCTGGTGATGCAAAGCCAGGGCCACTTTAATAAGGCCTGCAATGCCCGCTGCAGATTCTAGATGGCCAATGTTCGTTTTGACAGATCCAACCAGGCAAGGGTGAGCACGCTGCCCATCTTTACTCAGTACCGAACCCAGCGCCTGAGCTTCTATCGCGTCACCTTGCAGAAAACCAGTTCCGTTCAACTCAACATAATCTACGTCAGCGGGATCGACACCTGCCTTATGGTAGGCTGTTCGCAGTAAGGCTTCCTGGGCGCTACGCCTGGCAGCGATCATCCACTCATTATGGCCATTGTGATTTGCAGTAACGCCACGGATAAGTGCATATATTCTGTCGGATGGTTGCACCTGAGATAAGAGTTTCAGCACCACAATACCAGCCCCTTCTCCACGAACAAAGCCATCTGCGCGTGCATCAAACGTTTTGCATTGTCCATCGCGCGAGAGAAGACCCGCCTGTGAGAGCATAATATCGAACTCAGGGGAGAGGATAAGATTCACCCCACCAGCAAGTGCCAGGCTCGCCTCGCCGTTCCACAGGCTCTGGCAGGCTTGATAGACACTCATCAATGATGAAGTGCAACCGGTATCCACTGACAAGCTCGGGCCTGTAAGATCAAAGAGATACGAAAGGCGATTTGCAGCAAAGCACATCCCGTTACCAAAAATAGCATAGGCATCGAGCTGGGACCAATTCCTCGTCAATAAATGAAAATAATCACTCCAGTTTATCCCTATGGTGACGCTTGTATTGGTGCCAGCAATCTGCTCAAATGGGAGACCTGCATCTTCTAGCGCCTCCCAGGCTACTTCAAGTAATAGGCGCTGTTGTGGATCCATATGTTTCACTTCACGAGGATGCATATGCAAAGCGCGCCAATCAAACTGGTCAATCTGGTCAAGGAACCCCCCCCAGCGATTGGTAGTTTTTCCTGGCAGCGTCGAGTCTGGGTCATAGACAGCATCTACATTCCAGCGGCTGGCAGGAACCTCATGAATCGCGTTCCCACCTTCACTGAGAAGTTTCCAGAATGCTCGTGGGTCGTCAGCCTGAGGAAATCGGCATCCTATACCTACAATTGCGACGGGGTCCTGTTGAATATTTTGCATAACTACTCTTCCCTGTTTGCGCATGGGAATCCTAAAATCCTTACAAAACGCTCAAGATATCAATGAATGGTGTCTGGGCCCAGCGTTGGTATGGTTATTTGATTGCGCAAAACCATGTCTGCAATCGTTCCTATATTCATGAAATTATCATTAGTAATCTGGTATGCTGGAATTTCGACATTGAGCTCCTTATGTATAAAATTCAGCAATCGTACAATTTCTATAGAATTAATTAACCCCCATTCCAGGATTGGTGTTGTTTCATCCAGACCAGCACTTCTGCCATCTAATACCTGGTGGACAAAGTACTTTTGTACTCGTTCAATCACTTCGATGCGCTGCATTTCTTTTCTCCTTCTGTTTGTACTGAAAATTCCTGCATTGATAACATTTGGCGATCTAGCTTGCCATTCCTTGTGCGTGGAAGCGTGCGAGTTATCCTGATTTCATCTATGATCATGTATCGTGGCAAATGTATGGCGCAATGATGCTTCATTTCTAAAAGAGAGGGAACCTCGTCGCCAGTAGGGACAATGAAAGCAATTAAGCGAGCTTCCAGTCCCTCACCTGCGACAACTATAGCGGCTTCATGAATCGCAGGATGTTCTGCCAGGGCTGCTTCTATATCGCCAGGCTCGATCCGATAACCGCGTACTTTGACCAACTGGTCTAGGCGACCAATATAGTCATAACTGCCATCGCTGAGCACACGTACCAGATCACCTGTTGCATATGGCCTGTCTCCATGCGCCGCCTGTCCCCAATATCCAATCATCACAGTTGGACCAGCTACCATGAGTTCGCCTTCTTCTCCTGGTTGAGCAGGAGTACCATCCGCTTTCTGCGCCCATACGGTATCCCCAGAGCAAGCTTTCCCAATTGGTACCGGCTTATGCCAATCTTCTGGAAGTTGTATTACCTCGTAAAAAGTGCAAACATTTGTCTCCGTTGGGCCATAGAGATTGAAAAAGCGCACATCAGGCCAACGGGTATACAGTTTGCGCAAATGTTTGATGGGGAATGGTTCCCCAGCAAAAAGGATAGCGCGTAGTGGCGGCGTAGAGATATCTAACATCCCTCCCTGCTCCATCATAAGAGTAAGCACTGATGGTACCGAATACCAGATGGTTATTCTCTCTTGCACCAGAAAGTTCACCAACTGCTTTGACACATAAGAGAGACCATCAGGAATAAGATGAGTTGAAGCGCCCACATGAAAGGCAACATAGAGGTCGAGTACAGAGATATCAAAATGGAATGGAGCATGATTGGCAAAACGATCAAGTCTTGTTGCACCAAGCATTGCAGATGCCCATTCAATAAATGCCAGAGCATTGCGATTGCTAATGCTAACCCCTTTGGGTTTGCCTGTTGACCCGGAAGTATAAAGAATGTACGCGATATCATTGTCTGCTGGCGCAGGCCAATCCCCTGGGGTAGTAGGAAAGGCATCGAGGTCAACTTGATCAATACAGAGGCAGGTGGTTTTCTGCAACGTATCTGTCAGCACAACATCTGCCCGTTGCTGGACTGTCACCAGAGCGCGCATAGAACAATCGCCTATTATCGTGCGAATACGTACTGCCGGGCTAAGAGTATCCAGAGGAACATAGATCGCATTTAAGCGTAATATCCCTTGCATCGCAGCAATAGCGTATACAGATTTGCCTAACCAGATACCGACACGGTCTCCAGGGCCCACACCGTGCGCAGCCAGCGCATGGGCCAAACGATTCGCCAGTTGATCAAGTTCCTCGTATGTTAAACTCGCATCGTAGCATTTCACAGCAAGCGCTTCTGGAAATCTTTTAGCGCTATTTGTTACCAAATTTTGCAGACTCATAGTTCTAACTCACGAGCAATAATATCGTACTGCATTTCGGATGTTCCTGAAAAAATGGTAGAGGGAAGTGCGTCGCGTAGCATAGTTTCAATGCCATATGCGCTATTTATACCAAGAGAACCGTGAATATGAATGGCATCCAGACCTCCCATGATAGCGGCCTCACTCACGGCCAGTTTTGAGAGAGCAATATCTAGCTCCGCATGTTTTCCCTGGGCAAAGCTCCAGCAGGCACGATAGAGCAAGAGGCGGGCTGACTCTAACCGTAGCTTCATCGCGGCCAGGCGATGCGCTACTGCCTGATGTCTCCCTAAAGGTTTGCCAAACTGGCGGCGCTCTTTCGTATATGTGATACTTCGCTCAAGCTGGCGCTCCATTTGCCCCAGGTATGCCGCGAACAAACAGGAGCGTTCCCACTGCATAGACCGTGTGAATACCTGTGCTCCCTGGCCTTCTTGAGCAAGTCTATTGGCAATAGGCACACGGCAAGACTCAAAGGAGACGCGGCAAGCTGGGGTACTGGTTAAACTGATTTTCTGAAAGGGATCTCCAATGATCAGCCCCGGCGTATCCCTTTCCACCACAAATCCTGTAATGCCAAAGTATCCATATGACGGATTTGTGCATGCATACACGATAAAGAGATCGGCGACCGGGCCATTACTGACATAGCTTTTCTGTCCATTCAGAATATATGCCTCTCCATCACGCGTTGCACGAGTTGTTAATGCGAAGACATCAGAGCCAGCGTCCTCCTCCGTAATCGCGTTTGCTCCGATGAGTGTGCCATTACAGAGATCTGGTAATAACCGGTTTTTTAACGCTTCGTCCGCATATTCTACAATTGGCATAACACAAGCAAAAAGATGAGCAGCCAGAGAAAAGACCAGGCCCATATCCTCGCAACCGCGGCCAAACGCCTCAATGATCCGCGCAGTTGTCAGCGCGTCATATCCTTTGCCTCCATAGCGCTCCGGCACACTTAATCCAGGGAGATGCATATCTCCACACTGCTGCCATTGTGCTCGTGTCCAAAACCGGTCGGGACGAGTAGCGAACATATTTCGTGTTTGCTCTAACACCTGTGCATAGCATTCGTCCTGTTCCCGTGACCACAAAAAATCCATGTGTTTTACTCCGTAGCATTCTTTCTGCCGTGACATGTTAGTAAGCTGGAGCGAAGGCATTGCCGGTCAATTCGCCGAGGTAGTGATGCCAGACATGATCCTTATTTTGCTCTACCTGGCTGACAATATTCTGCATCTTCCTGAGCACTGGCGGATCATCATCGTCGTAGACATCTCCCTGTAGCAATTTGATTACATCTAAGCGGTAACGTTCATCTTGTACGAATGCGGTAAATAGAGCATTCAGCCGATAGTACACAGTAATAAAGTCATACCAATTTTTAGTACCACGCCGTAATGTAGACTCAAACGTATTGAAGCTTTGCTTACTGAAATCTCCAGTCTGCGCGGCGCGGATAATATCAGCGCTGGCAAAGCGAGAACTGTTGAGTGCAATGCTGACCCCGGTTGAAAATATGGGATCGACAAAACGAGCGGCATCTCCAACTAATATGAAATTATCACCGCAGATCTGTTTCATCGCATAACTATAATTTCCTTCATCCGCTAAAGGGCGAAGCTGTTTGGCTATTCTTAACTCCGCTGCCAGTTCTGGGCGACTCTCTAAGCATTGCCAGAAAAAATTCTCGCGTTCCTGTTTTGATTTGGCAAAATATTTATTCTGGGTAACGACACCAATGCTCGTGATTGTCTCAGTTATAGGAATTTGCCACACCCAGGAGTTTGGCAGAGGAAGGTGATGTACAAAGATGTAGTCATCCAGGGAGGCATTCTTTGCTAGCACTCTCCGATCGTAACCTTCAAACCAGGTATGGATTGCGTACTGATCAAAGATCGTATCATGAATACGTAATTTAAGCTGATTACCTAGCAGCGTGCGTCGTCCGCTTGCGTCAACGATCATGCGCACATTCAAGTGGAAATCTTTGGACCCCATACCGAAATGAATCCGTGGTTGCCCTGGCTCTGAAAAATCGACATTTTGCACACGGATACCTTCATACACAGTTGCACCCAGTTCGTGAGCATGCTGCAAGAGCATCAAGTCAAACTTGGCTCGATCCACATGAAAAGTATAGTTCCGGTCGACCCCAGGCTGCTCTCGTTCCTCAAAGCGGACGTTTACATTGCAATCAGCGGTTAGCCCTTCCCAACTGTCGGTATATACAGCGCCTTTCCCATTTGTTGTCCAAGCACCTCCATATTTTTTGGGGAATCCGGCCTGGTCAATCTTTTCAAGAAAACCGATCTCTTTAAAAACTCGTGTTGAAGCAGGAACGAAAGATTCTCCTACGTGTGGACGCGGAAATAACTCACGCTCTAATACAACACAGGAAAGCCCTGCTTTCGCCAGATAGGATGCCATAGATGCACCTGCAGGACCACCACCAATAATACCGATATCAAAGTCAAACTGGGTCATAGCCGTCTCCTTCTTAATACCATTCCTCTGGCGCGAGTTTCTCAAGCAGGCTCTGACAAAATGCCGAGAACGGCAGCTGCCGGAGTTCTGCGAAGACCGTCAGTTCTTCAGATGTGAGTTCATAGTCATCTGCCTTAAGCGTTTCCAGTGGGTTTTGTTGTAAAGCTTGCCAGAACTCTGGATCTATGGCAGCTCTATTCAGTATGCGGTTAATTGTTTTCCAGGACATAGCTGTTCGTCAGGTTATCTGAAGAATACTCTAATGGAGAGATTTGTAGCACAGGCCAGGGAGGATCATTTTCGACCCTGCTGGTTTGTAGGCTGTTGATGGGCGGTAATCCGATCAGGATTGGCATCGTTAAATTCCTCCTGCTGCGAAAAAGAGTAGGGAACGTGCTCGCCTTTGCTAAAACACTGCTTTGAGTTGTAGGTAAGCGCCTTGTGTTTTTTCTTTCATGCAGAAGAATAGCAGATACATGCTTTGCATCTACTTGGCATTTCACTTTGCAGTGTAGCATTACAGGCATGTCTGTGAGCTTGAGGTATTTGCTTTTTTATCTTTTTGACGCATTTTGCAGAAATTCTTGATGATTTTTAGAGTGTGTCTTAAGAGCCTGGGAGGCCATTCGGCAACCTTTCCAGCTTGAGTAAAAAAGCGTTTTGTTACCATTAGATAAAAGAAATAGCCTTTCTCTCAAGCTGGAAATCTAACAATGCCTCTTCAAAATTTTAGCACGGATAGTGTCTCGACCCGTCGCGGGAGCTCTTAAGACATACTCTTAGCTATTAATCGATATTCTAAACAATAGAAGATAAAAGATGTAACTGTTCAGGTCAGCTAGAACGTACGAGCTAGAAAGTAGGGGAAACAGGATGTCCAGCCAGCGCCAATTCCAGGGCAGTCAACAGATGTGCGCCTTGCTTACGCAGTGTGGACAGGGACGAAGGTCAGTTCTCGCAGGTGGTGGGCATTGCAGAGAGCATGCGTGCAGGGGTACTTCCAATAGGTCGCCCAGCCATCGTGCACACTGATCCCCTCAAAGCCATCCAGGATCCCGATGGCATCCACTGCCGTCTGGCCTCGTTTGGCATGGATGGCGTAATGGGTCATCGTGGAGGTAGCGGCTACATGCATCCACACACGTTTGCCCATGACATAGAGCCCTGTTTCATCTTGGTGCAACACCTTGGCGGTGCGCAAATGGACTTTGATCTGTTCTTCTACTGGTTTCAAATTCTCAGCACACCGCTGCACCAAGGCCTTGAGGGTACCGACCGACATCGCAGGACCGATGAGATCCTGGATCGTTTCGCAAGCACGTTCGTAGGGCAGCAGTTGCTGCTGAACCAGATAGACTGCCAGGGCTCCAAACGCAGGACCATACTGCACCGGAGCCTTCACTTCGTCAGGAAAGGTACTCGTGGAGATGTGCTGGCAGTCTGGGCACCACTTTTGCTCCGTCTGGTGTTCTACAATCACCAGCCGTTTGGGAGGAAGATCCACCACTTGCCGGCGCTCCAGGTTGAGGCGCTCGATGGTGCGAAGATCCGCGTCACAGTGCTCACACCGCTCCACCCGAGCAAGAAAGATCTGATCAGGATGAGAACTCAGAGAGAGGGTATTGCCTGTATGGCCCGGTTGACCTCCGGCTTTCTTCTCGCTTTTCTTGCGCAGACTTTTCGGCTGGCGTTGAAAGCGATCAGATGAGGGTGGCAAACTACTATTGTGGCTATCTTTGGAGACGCGTGCTTGCAATGCCTGCATTTGCTTCGTCAACTCCACCAACTGCTGTTGCATCTGGATCAGTTGTTCGTCTCGTTGCGCCAATTGCTCTCTCAAGCCTGCATTTTCTTGTCGCAGGGAGATTAACTCTTCTTCTGATGTCATACCGTTACTTTACTTGATTTTTCTGTTTTCTACAAGTCTTTTTCTAGCTGACCTGAACAGTTACTAAAAGAATAATAATATGTTATAATATATTCAATGTAAAAATAGTATATAGAGAAAGTAAGGGAAATGATCGACAAAATTGTTCTATCTCAGCCTATGGTCATTAGCCCATAGATGGTGGAAAATTGATTCAATCTCACATGTCTGTTGGAATATGTATACAAGGTGTTTTAAGGGCACCAGCAATTGAGTATGCATGGAGAGCGGGTTAGTTGGGTCGTAACAAGTGGATTTACAGATGATCGCTGGAGTCCACTACTGCCGAGAATAATAAGGAGAAGGCATTGAACGTTGCATATCCATTACGGAAGTTCACAAGTCCTCTACTGCCGCGAGTCATTCTTCATCGCAAAGCGCTGATAACGCGTCTACAAGAAGCGATTGCACGTCAATCACAGAAAGATGGTACGATAGCCTACTATAAAGTGGTGATGCTCTGTGCACCTGCAGGTTTTGGCAAGACCACGTTGCTGGTCGATTTTGCACGCTCTACCTCTCTGCGCTGTTGCTGGTATTTTCTGGATAGCACTGATATTGACTACGCTGTTTTCCTTAACAATCTCCTCATCAGTTTACGGAGCGTTTTTCCTTCCTTCGGCAATTCTCTGACTGCCTTATTTACGAACCTCGTTACTAAAAGCACTCTTTCTGTGACTAGTATTTACCAGCAAGCCATTGATGCCCTGTGTGCCAGTGTTGAGCTGGAGATTGACGAGCACTTTGCTATGCACCTTGGCAATTATGAAGAGATCAACGAAAACGAGACGATGAACGCTCTGCTCACCTACTTACTAAAGAAGCTTCCTTCCCAGGTGACGCTGATTATTGAGAGTCGTATTATGCCTGATATTTCATTTGTTCCTCTTTTTATACGTAGTGAAATATTTGCATTGAATAGTGATGCTCTGCGCTTCTCCCCTCAGGAGATTAGTGAATTGGCTATGTTGCAAGGCTTGGCTACTTTTACTGCTGCCAATGCTGAGCAACTGGCTGCATCTTGTAATGGTTGGATCGCAGGTATCTTGCTTAGCACTTATCTGGGCGATGTTATTTTCTTTTCTGCTCCTGATGGATCAGAGAATCAGCCCATGTTCCAGGCTCATGAAAAGTCGGTTTCAGCGCAAAAGCGGAAGAATCTTTTTGCGTATGTGGTCAGTGAAGTTTTTCGGCATAATGTCGCTGCATACACCTTTTTACAGGCAGCTTCAATCTTCCAACAGATGGAGCCAGCCATCTGTAATGCATTGTTGAATATTACCAATGCTGACGAGTATCTGGATTATCTGGAACAACAAAGCCTTTTTGTCACCTCACATAGAAATGATGAGCAAACCATCTATATCTGTCATCCACTTATCCGCGACCTGCTGATCTCTGATTTTTGTGAAAAGGAGCCAGAACGTTTCATTATTCTCCAGCGTCAGGCAACTCAACTCTGGTATCTTCATCATAACTATGATCAGGCTATGTATCATGCTATTGCAGCCAACGCCCATGACCTGGAAGAGCAAATTATCCTGATAGCTTACAAGCGGCTTCTGCAACAAGGATACCTGCATACGGTGACGCGCTGGCTAGAACTGCTTCCTCATGCTATGTTGGAGAGCCATCCTCGTCTTCAGCTGATCCAGGCGACCATCGCTCTCACCCATGGCCTGCGCGATGAAGCGCTCCAGATTCTTGATAAAGCAGCGACTCTTATGTCACTGCCATCGGCAGAGAATGATTCGACTGAGATGCAGATCCTGCAAGCTGAAACGAACATTCTGCGCAGCAAAGCATTATTCCAGGTGGGGGATTATTCTCAGGCCCAGGCTCTCTGTCAACAAGCGCTGGCGCGTTTATCAAACAACCAGATAGAATTGCGAGCGGCAGGTCAAATGCGCCTGGGTATTTGTGCCAACTTGCAGGGGGATTTCACCTCTGGTCTCATCCACCTGCAACGAGCCTATCATATCTGGAAAAATCAGCCCCCCGTTCACCAGGCAGTCGATATTCATGGTGCATTGGCAAATACCTATTTTATGATTGGAAATTTCGCGCTGGCTGAATACCACCTCATCCATGCCTTTGACTATTGTGAGCAACTGCATGATGAACAAAGCAAAATTGATAATCTGATCCGTAAAGGCCTGTTGCGTCTGAATCAGGGCTTGTATACAGAAGCTGAAACAGCTTTATTGCAAGCGCTTGCTCTGGCGCGAACGTCATTGCACGATCAACGTGGCGAAGCTTATGCTCTGGCAAATCTGGGTTCTCTCTATCTGGAGCAGGAGATGTATACACAAGCTCTGGCTTTTTGCGAAGATGGCCTGGTTCTTGCGCAGCAGTATGGTAACCGCAGTTTAATTAATATTACGCTCTCAAATATCGCTACGATCTATCTTTTGATGGGAGATATCACCAGTGCTCTCCTCTTCACCGAAAAAGTAGAGGTACAAATAACATCTGAGCAAACGGTTGGTTATGAACAGGCTGAGTATGAGCTTACCTGTGGTCTCATCCTTCTTTATCAGAGGCGTTATGATGAAGCCTATGCTTGCCTGACGAAAATTGAAGCAGCGCTCAGTGCTACTAGCTTGAAGCGGGCACAACTGAAGGCCAAGCTACGTCTAGCTAGCTGCCAGTTGGCACGCGATCAGCAGCTAGAAGCTCTGAAGTTATTGAGCGAAGTAACCTTTCTCCTGATAAGCCATGAGAGTTATAAACAACTTGCACAGATAGAACTCAAGTGGCTACCGACTCTGCTATACGTTGTCAAAAGCCTGCCACAGCTTGCCGATTTGCGGGAGATCCTGGGGTTAGCAGGAGATGAGCGGCAGGTTCAAGAGCCAAAAATCAGTGCTAATCTTCCTTTGTTACAGACTACACCGCGCAAGCTTACTATTCGGGCCTTTGGTGAGCCAACTGTTTTACTCAATGATCAGCCAATCAAACGCTGGCGTATGGCGCGGGCTATGGAGCTCTTCTTCTTTTTGCTTGATGCCAATGCTCCTGTCAGTAAAGAACGTATCATCACTGCGCTCTGGCAGGAATTCGACGATCACATCAATCAGACATTCCACTCGACACTTCATCAGTTGCGCAAGTTATTAGGCGAAGCCTGCTTTGTCTTCAATCCTCATGGCTATAGCCTCGACCTTGCCGCGTGCTATGGAGAACATGTGTGGTATGACGTGCACGAATTTCACGTATGTCACTCTGAAGCTGAGCAGGCGTTGGCTAGAGAAGATACTGTGGCGGCAAAAAAAGCGTTTCGCAGCATGGTTGAACTCTATCAAGGTGACTATGGACGGCAATTCTCCAATGATTGGTGTATTTTTCGACGCGACGAATTATGTACGACCTATCTGGAGGCTCAGCGTCAACTGGCTCAGCTTGCCTGGAATGAGCAGGAATATAACGAAAGCATACGTCACTGGCGTCATATTCTTGTCATAGATAACTGCCAGGAAGAGGCTCACTACAACATTATGCGCTGCTATCTGCGCCAGTCCAAGCGTAGTGCGGCTCTTCGGCAGTATCAAACATGCAAAAAAATTCTGCAGGAGGAATTGGGGATCGAACCAGGCTCAGCAATAGAAAATCTCCATCTCAGTCTCAGAGCAAAAGCCACACTTATTGCTAGTATGTAGCTGTCTCATCTCGTCTTTGCAAAGCAATGTGCAAAGACATTGCAAAGTACACTGGTGCTATATTTCCTCCGTGTTGAAACGCGTCTCCATAGTTGACAGACAGTAAAGGACACGGTTATGGCCCAGTTTGACTTTGACATTGGTATTATTGGTGGTGGCCCTGCCGGGGCGTCTTTCGCAGCCTATCTGGCGAAGGCAGGGCTTTCCTGAAAGCTGCCAAACAACTGCGCCCTTTTGAGAATGAAGGCGATTATAGCTATGCGATGAAACAGATTTGTGGCGATAATTTCATTCTGATCGGCGATGCAGCGCGCTTTGTCGACCCCATTTTTCGACTGGCGTAAGTATTGCGCTCAACAGCGCGCAGTGCTTGATATTTCCCTCTCAAAAGTGGCAGTGAGTGAAGCAGCAGTTCTGGGTGCCAGAACAGTTCAGCCCGCAGGAAGGTAGCCACACCATTCCTATTGGCCAACCCCTTCCTTATAGAGAAGTCTATATCCTGAATACCCACGGCAAACGGGTCATTGGTGGGGCTGCAGGGGAACTGTATATTGGAGGTCCTCCTTTCAGGTGGATTTGCCAGTGCATCTGCTGTTCCTGGAGCCGACCGTTGCCCAGTTCGCTATAAAAATCGTAGAGGTGCAAGGTGCGAGCCAGGAGCAGGCTTTGCCAGCCATTACCCGGCGTCGATGCGCTGAGCGATAGCTATCAATCAGCTTAAGGCAAGGCTTCGTCAGAAACCGTTTGTACTGACCAATGGAAGAGAAATTTGAACAAACTGACAGAAATGAAAAGAGGGAGGGAAACATGTCATCACTGCAACAGACGCTGCTCACAGCTGCCCAGGGAGGATACAAGTGGTTGCCACGTGAGGTTAGTCGTGAAAATTTTGTGGATACCTGGGGTGATTGGGGATCTTCCTCAGAGTGCAGTCAACTGCACTCTGTCTTGCTCAAGCGCCCGGGTCGTGAGCTCAGCCTAATCGAGGATTTTGATACGATGCTGATACACGAAACAGGCCTCGATCTCGACCTGATGCAAGCTCAACATGCGGCTCTGGGCCGGACCTATATGGAGAATAATGTAGCAGTCTATTATGTTGAAAGCAGCCGTCTCGACAAACCGAACGCCTATTTTTGTCGTGACTTGATGCTGATGACGCCTGAAGGTGCAATCATTGCGCGCCCCGCCTCTCGGGCCCGAGCAGGAGAAGAGCGCTACGTAGCTGAAACGCTAGGCTGTCTGGGTGTCCCGATCCTGATGACGGTGCATGGTGCAGGGACTTTTGAAGCGGCAGATGTCTCCTGGGTGAACAAAGATCTGTGTTTTCTCGCTGAAGGGTTGCGCACCAATCGAGATGGGGCTGATCAGGTTGAGCATGTATTGCGCGAAATTGGTACAAAAAACGTGGTGCGGGTGCAACTGCCCTATGGAGTGCTGCACCTGGACTGTGTGCTGAACTTTCTTGATCGGGATCTGGCTGTGATCTGGCCGCAGCGTACCCCCTATGCTGTGTGGCGTACACTGCGAGATCAGGGTTTCAGGTTTATCGAGATCGAAGACGCAGAGAGCGCTGACTACTACCAATCGCTTAACTTTGTCGCCCTTGAACCAGGCAAGATCCTGATGCCCAGAGGAGATCGACGCTTACGGGAACGCTATGAAGAGGCTGGTGTGACCTGCATTGAAGTTGAGCTCAGCGAACTAATCAAAGGCGGAGGGGGTATTCACTGTATGACTGCTTTCCTGAAACGAAGTGACGTGTAATTTGTACAGGATGGAAGTTGACGCAATGGTAAGCAAATATGCTATGTCAAACCAGGAGACGACTGGAGGGGAGCCGACATGATGATAGAGGAGCAGGCTGAGACTTTTCCGCTCTCATTTGAACAGCAGAGGTTATGGTTCTTCCAACAGTTGGAGCCGCACCTCTCTTTATATAATGTGCCTATCTCCCACCGCCTTACAGGTGTGGTGGATATCACTGCACTGGAGCGTAGTTTAAATGCAATTGTGGAGCGCCACGAAGCTCTCCGCACCACATTTGCCATGGTTGATGGACAACCAGTACAGGTGATTCATCCCACGCTGCATGTGAAATTACCAGTGACGGATATACAGGCTCTGCCAGCGAGCGAGCTAGAGGCAGAGATTACACGACGGGTTGAGACAGAGGCTCTGATCCCCTTTGATCTAGAGACAGGTCCGATACTGCGCGCCCAACTTGTACAGCTGGGACCAGAAGAGTACCTCTTTTTGCTTACAGTGCACCATATTGTCTTTGATGATTGGTCAATAGGTATTTTCTACAACGAATTGCAAGAACTTTATGCTTCTTATAAAAATGTAGAAGATCTTCAGCTTGCTGAATTGCCAATTCAGTATGCTGATTACGCGCTCTGGCAGCGTGAGTGGCAGGAGAAAACCTTTGAGACCCAGCTCACTTATTGGAAGCAACAACTTAAAGGTGCTCCCGCTATTTTATCGTTGCCAGGCGATCATCCGCACCCTCCAGCGCAAAGTTACCAGGGGGCGCTTTATTACTTTACCTTGCCCGAACCATTATCTCAAGCTATCAGCGCATTGAGCCGCCAGGAAGACGCAACGCTTTTTATGACCTTGCTTGCGGCTTTTCAGGTACTGCTTGCTCGCTATACGGGACAGGATGATATTGTTGTTGGTTCTCCCATAGTGAACCGCAATAGGGTTGAAATTGAATCGGTCATAGGTTTTTTTGTGAACATGCTTGCGCTTCGTGTAGATCTGGGGGGAGATCCCTCTTTTAGAGACATTCTGAAACGGGTGCGCAAGACAGTGCTTGACGCTTATGCACATGTTGATTTACCTTTTGAAAAGCTGATTGATGGGTTGCAGATACGGCGCGATGCGAGTTATGCTCCCCTCTTTCAGGTCATGTTTGCCTTACAGAACATCACGTCCTCTACTCTACAACTGAGTGAACTGAGTGTTACTCCCTTCAATAAAATCAGTCGAACTGCCAAGTATGACCTGTCAATGATCATGGCATCCGGCAAAGAATTGACTGGTATAATTGAGTATAGTACTGATTTGTTCGATGCAGCCACGATTGAGCGCTTTGTAGAACATTTCCAGATCTTGCTAGAAGGAATCGTTTCCTCGCCAGATCTGTCTCTCTCTAATCTCCCCTTGCTCACAGCCAGAGAGCGTCAGCAGCTCCTTGTGGAATGGAATACGACTGCAACTGACTATCCAGAGACTGTCTGTTTTCAGCAATTGTTTGAAGATCAGGTAGAGAAGGGGCCTGCTGCACCTGCTGTGACTTTTGAGAAGCAGACGCTTACCTATAGAGAATTGAATGAGCGCTCTAACCAGCTTGCACACTATCTGCAACGCCTGGGTGTCGGGCCCGAGGTGCTGGTCGGGCTCTGCGTAGAGCGTTCATTAGAGATGGTGATCGGGTTAATGGGTATTCTCAAGGCTGGAGGGGCCTATGTGCCACTTGATCCAGCCTATCCAAAGGAGCGTCTGGCTTTTATCCTCGCAGATACTCAGGCACCAGTCTTACTTACCCAGCAGCAGCTTCTACAGGAGTTAGCCCTACAGGATGCTCAGGATACTCATGTCATCTGCCTGGATAGCGATTGGCAGACCATTGCGCGGGAGAGCGTGGCCAATCTCCATAGTGGAGCGACAGCACAAAACAGCGCCTATGTGATTTATACTTCGGGCTCAACTGGTCGACCAAAGGGTGTGACTATCCCGCAGCAGGCTCTGGTGAACTTTCTCTGTTTTATGCGTGAGCGGCTGGCTATGACTGCTCACGATATCATGTTGGCGACGACTTCGCTCTCTTTCGATATTGCTGGTCTGGAATGCTATCTTCCGCTCATCACGGGCGCTCAGGTGGTTGTGGCAGCGCGTGAGGTCGCAGCCGATGGACAGCAGTTGGCCGCAATGGTAACTGACTCTGAATGCACCATGCTGCAAATGACGCCTGCAGCCTGGCGTATGTTAGTGGGGACAGGATGGCAAGGCAATCAGCGGTTACGCATCCTGTGTGGTGGTGAAGCCCTTTCACAAGATCTGGCGCGCACACTCCTTACGAAAGGTATGTGCTTGATAAATCTCTACGGCCCAACCGAGACAACTATCTGGTCTGCACTTCACGAGGTAGAGCATGCTGATAACTCCATCCCTCTGGGGCAACCCCTGGCTAATACACAACTGTATGTTCTGGATACCACTATGCGGCCGGTCGCTATCGGTATGGAGGGTGAACTGTATATAGGAGGTGCAGGTCTGGCTCGTGGTTATCTCAATCAGCCGGCCTTAAGTGCTGAGCGGTTCCTTCCTGACCCCTTTAGCCAGGAGCCTGGAGCGCGCCTCTACAGAACGGGCGATCTTGTCCGTTACCGTTCTTCAGGCAAAATTGAATTCCTGGGACGTCTCGATCATCAGGTCAAGGTGCGCGGTTTCCGTATTGAACTTGGCGAAATTGAAGCTACCCTGCGTCAGCATCCGGCTGTGAAAGATGCCATGGCTATGGTGCGCGAGGATACACCAGACAATAAGCGTCTGGTGGCGTATGTGATTGCTCATCAGGAAACAGCCCTTGCCGCCACTAGCCTGCGCGATTATCTCAGCGTACGTTTGCCAGGCCATATGCTCCCATCTGCGCTGGTCTTTCTTGCTGCATTCCCATTGACGCCCAATGGGAAAGTTGATCGCAAGAGTTTTCCAATACCCACCTTCGATGAATCGAAGAATATCTATATAGCACCTCGTAGGCCCATAGAAGCGCTCCTGGCGGACATCTGGGCTGCTGTCTTAAAGGTTGAGCAGATCGGTATGTATGACAATTTATTTGATCTAGGTGGCGATTCGCTTCATAGTGTGCAGGTTACGGTAAGGGCCCAACAGGTAGGGCTGATGATTACACCTAAGCAACTGCTCCGTTATCAGAGCATTGATAGTCTGGTTACTCATCTTATGGAGCAGCCGAAGAGCGCTGAACAAATAAAAAAGATCGAGCGTTTTTTGCAGAAGCTTGCTAAGGTCGAAGAGAAGATTTGAAGTGTGTGATGAAAGGCAGAGAAAAGAATATGAGCAAGGGAACATTTTCCGCAGAGCAGTTAGCTCACCTTGCCGCATATATGGAAGAGGAAGATGGCCAGCGACCAGCGATCCAGCCAGGAGTGCGCGACGCCTTCTCTGGGTCTGTTCCTCTCTCGTTTGCTCAGCAACGACTCTGGTTTCTCGATCAACTGCAGCGCGGCTCGGCGGCCTATACCATCCCGATGGCGTATCGTCTCATTGGCGAGCTTGACCTGGCTGCGCTGCACCAGAGCTTCAATGAGCTTTTCCAGCGCCATGAGGTGTTGCGTACGACCTTTGCGACCAGAGATGGACAGCCCATTCAGGTGATCGCTCCGGCTAGCCCTCCCCCACTGGAGATCGTGGACCTGGTATCCGTTGCCCCGGCTCAACGTGAGCAAGAGCTGCAACGTCGAATGGCAGCGGAGGCGCGCACGCCTTTCAGTCTGGTGGATGGTCCTCTGCTGCGCCTCACGCTGTTCCGCCTGAGCAACACCGAACAGGTCCTGCTGTGTTGCGCTCATCATAGTATCCTCGATGGCTGGTCACTGCGCCTGTTTGCGCACGAGCTTTCCCTGCTCTATAACGCCCTGGTCGCGGGTCAGCCCGCATCGTTGCCGGCGTTGGCGGTGCAATACGCCGATTTTGCCTGCTGGCAGCGGGAATGGTTGCAGGGAGAGGTGCTGGCCAACGAACTGGCGTACTGGAAACAGCGACTGGCGGGCGCACCACCGGTGCTGGAGCTGCCCACTGATCGTCCTCGTCCCGCGGTCCAGACCTTTGTCGGGGAGATGTATTCTTTCCGCCTGCCCCAGGAACTGTCTCAGCGCGTGAAAGCGCTGAGCCGCCAGCAGGGCTGCACGCTCTTTCAGACGCTGCTGGCCGCCTTTGAGGTCTTGCTGTATCGTTACACGGGTCAGGGCGACCTGGTGATCGGGACGCCGGTGGCCAATCGCAGCCAGCTTGAGCTTGAGCCGTTACTGGGCCTGTTTGCCAACACGCTGGTCTTGCGGAGCGACCTGTCGGGCCAGCCCACCTTTCGGGAACTGCTCGAGCAGGTGCGTGCCATGACCGTTGATGCCTATAGCCATCAGGAGCTGCCCTTTGAGAAGCTGGTCGATGAACTGCACCTGCAGCGAGACCTGAGCTATATGCCACTGGTGCAGGTGCTTTTCTCCTTGCACAATCTCGCCGAAGCCGATCTCACCTTGACCGGTCTGCAGGTCAGTCCTCTGCCGGTCACCACCGGAACGACCAAGTTTGATCTGGCGCTGGAGGTGCAGGAGAGCGCGGCGGGTCTGAGTGGGTGCATCCAGTATAGCGTCGATCTCTTTGATGCGCAGACCATCACCCGGCTGGCGGGCCACTTTCAGACACTGCTGACGGCGTTCGTGCAGACCCCTGACGCTTCCATCACGACTTGCGCCTTGCTGACGGAGGCAGAACAGCAGCAGAGGAGGGAGTGGAATGCGACGCAGACCCGGTATGCGGGAAGTCAGCAACTGCCCCAGCTGGTTGAAGCACAGGTAGAGCGCACGCCCGAGGCCCCTGCGGTCGTCTTTGAAGAGGTATCGTTGAGCTATCGTGAGCTCAATGCGCGTGCCAATCGTCTGGCGCACTGGCTGCAGCAGCAGGGGGTGGGGCCAGAGACCATGGTGGGTATCTGCATGGAGCGTTCGCTGGAGATGGTGGTGGGCCTGTTGGGGATCCTCAAAGCGGGAGGAACCTGCGTGCCCCTTGATCCGGAGTACCCGCAGCAACGACTGGCCTTTATGCTGCGCGATGCCCAGGTTGACCTGCTCCTGACCCAGACCCACCTGTGCGAGCGCTTGCCCGCATACCCTGGAACGGTGGTCTGCCTGGATGCCGAGGCGGCGTGGCTGACCGATTGGCCGACCAGCAATCCGACCGGTGTTCTGAGCGCGGAGCAGGTGGCGTATGTGATCTATACGTCCGGTTCAACGGGCGTGCCCAAAGGGGTGCTCCTGCGCCATGGCTCATTGTGTAATCGCATCCATTGGGGACAGCAGGCGTATCCGCTCACGGTGGCGGATCGGGTCTTGCAGGAGGCCTCCTTTAGCTTTGACTTTGCCATCTGGGAGCTGTTCGGTCCCTTGTCGGTGGGCGCGCAGGTGATCCTGGCCCGTCCCGGGGGGCAGCGCGATATTGATTACCTGCTCTCGCTGATCATCCAGCAGCAGATCACGGTGCTGCATCTGATCCCATCGCTTTTACAGGTCTTTCTGGAGCAACCAGGGGTGGAGCAGTGCCAGAGCGTGCGGCATGTCTATGGGGGTGCTGAGCCCCTGCCATGGGATCTGTGGCAACGCTTCAACGAGCGCATGGATGCCCACTTCCATAATGTGTATGGTCCCACCGAAGCGACCATTGATAGCACGTGTTGGACGGGCGAGCGGGACAAGGGAGAGCAGGCCGTCTCTATTGGCCGGCCGCTTGGCAATGTACAGGTCTATGTATTGGATCAGTGTTATCAACTGGTGCCGATTGGGGTGCCGGGAGAGGTCTACATTGCGGGTGTGGGACTGGCACGGGGCTATCTGCACCGAGCGGAACTGACGGCCGAGCGTTTTCTCCCCCATCCGTTCAGTAGTGAGCCAGGAGCGCGGCTCTATCGGACGGGAGATGTGGCGCGCTATCGAGCCGATGGGCAGTTGGAATATGTGGGACGGGTGGATCAGCAGGTGAAGGTGCGGGGCTTCCGGATCGAACTGGGGGAGATTGAGGCGGCGCTGAAAAGTCATCCGTTGATCCAGGATGCAATAGCGCTGGTGCGTGAGGATGTGCCTGGGGAGAAGCGGTTGGTGGCCTATGTGGTGCCAGCGCATGAGCAGATTGTGTTGCTGGGGGAACTGCGAGCTTTCCTGCAGGAGAGGGTGCCAGATTACATGGTGCCGACGCGTTTTCTGTCACTGGAGCGGGTGCCGCTGATGGCGCAGGGGAAGCTGGATCGCACCAATTTGCCGGTGCCGGATGGAGAGCGGCCCGATCTGGAGAAGCGCTATGTTGCGCCAGGAACGCCGGTTGAGGAGATGCTGGCGGGCATCTGGGCACAGGTATTAGGACTACAACGGGTAGGGAGACACGACAATTTCTTTGAGCTGGGTGGAGACTCGATTCGCAGCATCCAGATCGTGGCGCGCGCCAAAGCGGCGGGCCTGCATTTCTCGGTTCAGCAGCTGTTCCGCCATCAAACAATTGCCGATCTCGCCGCATCTTTTCAGCTCTCGGTAGACGATACAGCAGTTATACCCCATACAAAGCCTTTCGAGCTTATCTCCCTTGCAGATCGGGAGAAGTTGCCTGTAGATGTTGAGGATGCCTATCCTCTAACTGCCCTGCAGGCAGGGATGCTCTATCATATGGAACTGACGAAGGATCTTGCTGGTGCGCCTGATTACCATAATGTTGACAGCTATTACTATCGTCTGCCCTTTAATATGGCAGCTTTTCAGGCGGCGGTAGATCACACCGTGCAGCGCCATCCTGTCCTGCGCACATCGTTTGATCTAACCAGTTATAGCGAACCGCTTCAGCTTGTGCATAGAAGTGCTGCACTTGTGGTACAGACAGAGGATATTCGCCAGTATTCTTTTACAGAACAGGTGCGGATCATCAAGCAATTTGTTGAAAGAGAGCGCAAAGAGTATTTCACTATCTCCCAGCCATCTTTGCTCAGATTCACTATCCACCAGAGAACTGATGACACATTTCAATTTACAATTACTGAATTTCATCCCATTCTTGACGGCTGGAGCATACATAGCATTCTCGCACAGATCTTCAAGCGTTACCTGGCCTTGCTCACAAATGAGGAATTGGACGAAGACGCTCCTCTGACAACTACATTCCGCGACTTTGTTGCGCTAGAGAAAAGGATACTGCAATCAGAGGCCTGCAGGCAATATTGGGGAAGCATCTTAGGAGATTATGAACGGCTCTCATTGCCGGTATGGGTACCCTCTGACGACCAGGTTGGGCGTCCGCGTTACAATAAGATCGGGTTTCCCGTGCCCCTTCATGTATCTCTCGCTCTTCAGAGTCTGGCGCGTTCACTGAATGTCTCACTCAAACATGTCTTGCTAGCAGCTCACGTACGAGTGCTCAATATGTTGAGCGGGCAAACGGATATAGTGACTGGTATGCTCACCCATGGTCGCCCTGAGATTATTGATGGAGAGAGTGTGGCCGGTCTCTTTCTCAATGTAGTTCCATTGCGTCTAAACATACCTGAAGGTTCCTGGCAAGATCTGATTCAATGCATATTTGACGCAGAATGTGCCATGCTCCCCTTCCGTCGTTATCCGTTGGCGGAGATGCAACGCCGCTGGGGTGGAAGAACTCCAGTGTTTAATACAGCATTTAGTTATTTTGATTTTCACGTCTTCAACGATCTCTTCTCTTCAGGGCAGATTGAGGACTTAGAGTTTCGCATTACCTCGCCCAACTCAGGTTATGTGTTGGATACGCTCTTTTTTGCCCCGCGACACCCAGGGGAGCCGTTAACCTTCGAACTCGTGTATGAGACGGCACGTTTAGGTGAGCATGATGCGCATCGTGTAGGCGATTACTATGTCTCGGCTATGCAGGCAATGGTGAGCCATCCGCAGATGCATTATCGTCAGAGCAGCTTGCTCCCTCTGGCAGAAACAAGTCGACTGTTAAGGGAATGGAATACTGCTGCGCCTCCTTTATTGGAGAGCATACTTGTTCACCAGCGTTTTGAAGCGCAGGTTGAGCGCACACCAGATGCTGTAGCTGTCATCTTTGGAGAGCAGCGCCTGACATATCAGCAGTTGAATATGCGTGCTAATCAACTGGCACGTTATCTCCAACTCCACATGGTGAGACCTAACATCCTGATCGGCTTGAGTCTGGAGCGCTCATTAGATATGGTTGTTGGATTGTTGGGCATTCTCAAAGCGGGAGGGGCCTATGTGCCTCTGGATCCGGCATATCCCAGTGAGCGTCTCGCCTATCTGCTTGCAGAGACACAGGTGCCCATACTGCTGACGCAACAAAGTCTTCTGAAGCGCTTTGGCGCGCACCAGACCAGTGTGCTCTGCCTGGATCGTGATTGGCCGAAGATCGCTCAGCAGAGTACTGCCAATCTCCCCAATGTGGTGCAGCCTCAGAACCTGGCCTACGTCATTTATACCTCTGGATCAACTGGCAGACCCAAAGGGGTGTTGACCTCTCACCAGTCGCTAGCCAGTTATGCCGAGGCTGCTGCCCAGGCCTATGAGATCACCTCAAATGATCGCGTTCTCCAGTTTGCATCCATCAATTTTGATGCCAGTGTTGAAGAGATCTATCCTTGTCTGACACGGGGAGGCACCCTGATTCTGCGCCCGGAAGCGATGTTAGGATCAGCCCAGACCTTTATGCAGATCTGTCAGCGGCAGGGCATCACCTGTCTGAGTCTGCCTACCGCGTACTGGCATGAGCTTGCCACTCAGTTGAATAACAGTGCTGTGTTTCTGCCAACTAGTTTGCGCCTGCTCGTCATTGGTGGGGAGGCTGCCAACCCACAGCATCTTGCACTCTGGCTGCGTTTCACACAGGATCAGGTACGCCTGATCAATACATATGGTCCGACTGAGGCAACAGTGATTGCCACTCTGCATGAAGTCGATCAGCCGAGCAGCCTGAGCGCCGTGCAGTCAACAGTTCCCATTGGTCGTCCGCTTGCTAATACACAAGTCTATCTGCTGGATGCGCATCTGCAGCTTGTTCCCTGCGGGGTAGCAGGCGAGATCTATATTGGTGGCGCGGGACTGGCGCAGGGTTATCTGCATCATCCAGAGCTAACTGTGCAGCGCTTTTTGCCGCATCCGTTCAGTAGTGAGCCGGGAGCGCGGCTCTACCGTACAGGTGATCTTGCCCGCTATCTCCCTGATGGCAGCCTTGAGTTTCTTGGAAGAGCAGATCAGCAGGTGAAGATTCGTGGCTTCCGCGTTGAGCCAGGAGAGATCGAGGCGTATCTGAGTCAGTATCCAGGTGTGCAGGCTGTGGTGGTGTTGGCTCGTGAGGATCAGCCAGGTGAGAAGCAGTTGGTGGCATATATTGTAGCGCAAAGTGCCGTGCAAAATGCTGCGCAAAAGAAGATGGAGGAGCGTAAGTGGAGAGCTTATCTGAGCAAACACTTACCGCCCTATATGCTGCCCTCGGTCTTTGTGCAGCTTGATGCGTTCCCGCTGACCGCGAATGGCAAGGTAGAGCGACGGGCCTTACCTGTACCCGAGAGGGGTCAGGTAGAGGTAGAGGTTGAGTATGTAGCTCCGCGCACACCTCTAGAGGCGCAACTCACCCAGATCTGGGCAGCGGTGCTAGGTCTGGAGCGCGTCGGGGTGCAGAATAACTTTTTCGATCTTGGTGGGCACTCGCTCAATGCTACCCAGATTATCTCTCGCGTTCAGCAGGCAACAGGGGTGACGCTGCCCCTGCGTAGCCTGTTTGAAGATCCGACAGTCGCCGGACTGGCTCGTGCAATTGAACAGATGTTGACACAACAAAAGGAGGTTAGTCAGATCGTTTTTCAGCCTGTTTCCCATGAAAAGCACCAGGAGCAACTGGTGGCATATCTAGAAGACCTGGCAGCAGAGGAGCTTCAGGCACTGCTTGCAGCAGCAGATCTGAAGTTTGATCATTGATATGAAGAGAGGAAATCCCAATGCTCACAGATACACGCACCATCTTGAGTGCGAGTGAATATGATCCCCATCCAGATCATGTTCTAGAACTGACCGATGAAGAACGCTCGCTGGTTGAAGTGGCCCTTGAAGGGCTGCCATCTATCGATGTCTGCGTTCCAGATGAAAACCTGCTCACAGAGGTTGAACTTCGCTCAAGACATCTTCCTGATCGTCTGGTCCGGCAACTCATCGATTTTCGCAAGAAATCGAATGAGTATGGCATGCTCCTGATTCGTAATCTGCCGATTGATCAGTGTCTTTCTCCAACGCCAGACGATGGAGGAGTTGCACGCGAGAAGACCTCGTATCTGAGTGAGTACGTGCTATTAGCTCAGATGTTCCACCTGGGCGAGCCAATAGGGTATGCGGACGAGAAAGGTGGAGCGCTCATCCAGAACATTTGCCCTGTACGCGGGAAGGAAGAGGCGCAAGAAAATTGTGGCTCGACCTATCTTGAATTTCATACTGAGGATGCATTTCATCCACACAAACCTGATTTTGTTGGCCTGCTCTGCCTCAAGCCAGATCATGACCATAGTGCAATAACTGCAGCAGCATCTATTAGGCGAGCGCTCTCTCTCATACCCAGTAAAGCCCAGGATATCTTACGACAACCACTGTATCGCATCCGGCTTTCATCATCTTTCCTGCCTGACAGTATGCAGGCAGCCTACTCTGATAACATGCCAGTACTCACTGGCGATGTACTTGAGCCGGAAATGAGTGTTGACTTTTATGGCATGGAGGCGCAGACACTTTCGGGGCAATTGGCGCTTAAAATGCTGGAAGATGCTCTTTTGCAGGTAGCAGCTGAATACAGGTTGATGCAGGGAGATCTCATGATTGTGGATAATCGTGTCGCCGCTCACGCAAGAACTGCCTTTCAACCAAGGCATGATGGACAGGATCGCTGGTTACAGCGCTTGTTTGTTGTTCATGATTTCCGCAGTTCCCGGGCCAGTCGCCCCCGCAACAGTCATATTTGTACACCGTTACCTATCGAGTTTTCGCACAGAGATCTGGATAAAGAGCAGGCTGATTGAGTCATCAGTGTGCAATCGCTTTTCCATTTAATGTTAACAGAATGAATTGCCTAGCAACAGGAGGTAGATCCCATGTTTAGAGATGAGCAAGAAGACACCACTATCTATAAAGTTGTTGTCAACCATGAAGAGCAATATTCTATCTGGCCTGCGGAGCGAGAGAATGCTCTGGGCTGGTGTGATGGTGGCAAGCAAGGTACAAAAAGCGAATGTCTGGCTTTTATTAAAGAGGTATGGACAGACATGCGACCTTTAAGCCTGCGTAAACAGATGGAAGCACAGGCCAGGTAAACAAACAGTGGAGAATGAACATTGAACGGGAGAAAACACATGAGTTCATATGATACAAGAGAAACGGTAGCCTGTGTCAATGAGACCGTCGTCCCTCTTGTCCATGCCTTTCGTGAACTGCAAGATGTCAGTGGTAAGGTTGTCAGTGATTTGAGAACCGCTCAGACAGTACTCAATCGTTTACGTCACCCTGTTCGTAAGGCCTATAGTCTGGCGGGTATCGCTCCTGCCTGTGCTGATGCCTTTGAAGCTGATGTTGAGGCATGGCTTGAGAGAGGGCTCGATTCAGCACCTCAATTTGACCAGAGTTTAGCAAGCTTTGTGACGCCAGGCCAGGGCGAGCTAACGTTTTTTATCGCACCGTTTCTGGCGACCAATGGGCCTGCGCCTCGGGGAGCTTTTCTCGAATGTTTTCTCGCATTGCACGAGGAGCCAGCAGAATTAGCTCAGGTAACTGCATGCATGTCCCATCCCGATAGTAAAAGCGTCTGTAGTGCCGGGCGCATTCTGGCTGGTTCGCAGGGACTTATGAGCGGAAATTGCGTTGTTTTCTTCCCTGAAAACGTGGCCACTGCCAGGAAGGTAGAGTCACAATCCTTCTCATTTTTCTTTTTAAATAAGTTTCAACGTATCTTCCTATCAGAAACCTTAGTCCGGGCCAGGTCCCTATTTGCTGAGCAGTGCTGGTCATCAGAGAAACTTACGCCTGAGCAATGCTACAGTGCTCGCGCTATCTGGTGTTATGTGCATGATTACTTTCACCAATGTGGTCCCAGGCCGTTTGATAGTAACTTGCAGGTCAAGATGAATTTCTTTGTCGGCCTGTTGGAGGAGACTAAAGTCGACTGTCAAGCAGCCATAGCAGCTTACAACGATAAGGTTCCCTTTGGTCGCGAGATTGTCGAGTTTATTCTTTTAGAGCGACTTTTGCGCTACCCGCATCAACCCGATGCACCAAACAATTTTGATGCCGGTTGTGGTCTCTTTCTGAGTGAGTGGTTGTTGCAGGAGGGCTACGGACTCTATGAGCTAGAGAATGGAGCCAGGCTGGATATTGATGCCTGCATGGTTGGTATGAAGATTCTGGCAGAGAAAATTGAGGCATTTGAGTACATTGCCGATAACAAAGAATATCGCCTTCAGGCAAAAGCCTTCGTGAGAACTCTTTTGCCTGAAGGAACGAATGGGGAGCGCTTTGTCATACCAGAGCGTTACACCAGAATGACGCGCTCTCTACCTGCTAGCAGTAATCTACTGCATTTCGCTGATCTCCCATATTGATAATCATACATGTGTAATGACAATACAAGTAGGAGACGATGGGGATGGGCGGCCCAGAATGATTTGGCCATTCTATCCTCTCTAGTGCAGTATCCTGAGACGGATCGAAGCAATAATGAAAACGGGAAGCCACCTCTCACGCAGCCGCATAGAGGCTCTATTACCGGAACGATGCCGAACATGTCAAGTGGTTTTGCACTAGAGAGGTAATTTATATGTACAGCAGAGGTAATTTATGCATAGCCTGGACGAAAATGTAGAGCTTGTACAGCCAGTAAAGCAAGCTAGAGTGCTGCCAATTATTATGTTCTTTGTCGGCAATGTAATCTCAGATATTGGCAACGTATGTTCACTGATTGCCCTTCCATGGTTTGTGCTACAGGCGACTGGTAGTGTGGCCCAGACAGGCATTACAGCATTCTTTGCAACATTACCCATGATTTTCTCGAATTTCTTTGGCAGTGCCCTGGTGGATCGCCTGGGTTTTAAACGAACCAGCGTGATTAGTGATACAGTGAGTAGTATAACCGTGCTGCTTATTCCCTTACTCTATCACTTTATGGGGCTGGTGTTATGGCAGTTGTTGGTGCTGGTGTTTCTGGGTGGGCTCCTCAAATCGCCAGGAAGTACTGCTCGTATGTCTCTGGTTCCAGATCTGGCAGAACTGGCGTCGATGCCTTTAGAGCGGATCAATGCCTTCACTGAAGGCTTTGGACGCATGGCTGGTCTCATCGGGGCACCGTTGGGCGGTTTGCTGATTGTGCTAATTGGGACGAGCAATCTCCTCTGGCTGGATGCAGCTTCTTTCGGTATCTCGGCCCTATTGATTGGTCTTGCGGTCCCGGCTATGGCAGCAAAGAAGAAAACGGCGGAGGGACAACAGGGCCAACAGCGCTATTTTGCTTCACTGTGGGAGGGTGTCCGCTTTATCCGGGGCGAGCCTGTGCTTCTCTCTCTTGTGGGGGTAATCTTGATTACCAACACCATTGATAGCTCTTTCGTTTCTGTGATCGAACCAGCATACGTCAAACATTTCTTTAATAGCGCACTCCCTTTAGGTTTTCTTATCGCAGCCTCGGGCGGTGCCGCCTTTGTTGGAACCCTCTTTTTCAGCGCCATCGGGCCGCGTATGCCACGTCGTCTCACCTATGCGATAGGATATACCATCGGTGGAGCGCTCAATTTCTGGATCTACTTGTTCTTCCCATTCTTCCCGCTCCTGATCATCTGGCAGATCATCGCTGGATTTGCTATCTCGCCTGTTACCCCGATCGCATTAACAGTGATGCAAGAACGCCTGCCAGCCGAAATGCGTGCGCGTGCCTTTGGAACGGTCAGTGCTAGTATCCTTGTGGGTATTCCCTTTGGGACATTTCTAAGTGGGTTTATGGTGTCCTGGTTTGGCTTATCAACAACTCTTTTCATTATGGGAGCGATCTATCTAACAACGACCCTCTCGCTGTTAATCAACCCAGCCTTGCGGAAGATGGAAAGGCCTACAAAAGTTATGGCTCAGGCATGAGATGCTTTAATGTCATTCAGTCAAACGAAAGGTCAAAGAAAAAGATATGAGCAAGGGAACATTTTCCGCAGAACAGTTAGCTCGCCTTGCCGCATATATGGAAGAGGAAGATGGCCAGCGACCAGCGATCCAGCCAGGAGCGCGTGACGCCTTCTCTGGGTCTGTTCCTCTCTCGTTTGCTCAGCAACGACTCTGGTTTCTCGATCAACTGCAGCGCGGCTCGGCGGCCTATACTATCCCGATGGCGTATCGTCTCATTGGCGAGCTTGACCTGGCTGCGCTGCACCAGAGCTTCAATGAGCTCTTCACGCGCCATGAGGTGTTGCGTACGACCTTTGCGACCAGAGATGGACAGCCCATTCAGGTGATCGCTCCGGCCAGCCCTCCCCCATTGGAGATCGTGGATCTGGTCGCCGTTGCCCCGGCTCAACGTGAGCAAGAGCTGCAACGTCGAATGGCAGCGGAGGCGCGTACGCCTTTCAGTCTGGTGGAGGGTCCTCTACTGCGCCTCACGCTGTTCCGCCCGAGCAACACCGAACAGGTCCTGCTGTGTTGCGCTCATCATAGTATCCTCGATGGCTGGTCGCTGCACCTGTTTGCGCACGAGCTTTCCCTGCTCTATAACGCCCTGGTCGCGGGTCAGCACGCATCGTTGCCGGCGTTGGCGGTCCAATACGCCGATTTTGCCTGCTGGCAGCGGGAATGGTTGCAGGGAGAGGTTCTCGCCAGCGAACTGGAGTACTGGAAACAGCGACTGGCGGGCGCACCACCGGTGTTGGAGCTGCCCACTGATCGTCCTCGTCCTGCGGTCCAGACCTTTGTCGGGGAGGAGTATACTTTCCGCCTGCCCCAGGAACTGTCCCAGCGCGTGAAAGCGCTGAGCCGTCAGCAGGGCTGCACGCTCTTTCAGACACTGTTGGCGGCCTTTGAGGTCTTGTTGTATCGTTACACGGGTCAGGGCGACCTGGTGATCGGGACGCCGGTGGCCAATCGCAGCCAGCTTGAGCTTGAGCCGTTACTGGGCCTGTTTGCCAACACGCTGGTCTTGCGGAGCGACCTGTCGGGCCAGCCCACATTCCGTGACCTGCTCGAGCAGGTGCGCGCCATGACCGTTGATGCTTATAGCCATCAGGAGCTGCCCTTTGAGAAGCTGGTCGATGAACTGCACCTGCAGCGAGACCTGAGCTACACACCGCTGGTGCAGGTGCTTTTCTCCTTGCACAATCTGGCCGAGGCCGATCTCACCTTGACCGGTCTGCAGGTCAGTCCTCTGCCGGTCACCACCGGAACGACCAAGTTTGATCTGGCGCTGGAGGTGCAGGAGAGCGCGGCGGGTCTGAGTGGGTGCATCCAGTATAGTGTCGATCTCTTTGATGCGCAGACCATCACTCGGCTGGCGGGCCACTTTCAGACGCTGCTGACGGCGTTCGTGCAGACCCCTGACGCTCCCATCACGACTTGTGCCTTGCTGACGGAAACAGAACAGCAGCAGAGGAGGGAGTGGAATGCGACGCAGACCCGGTATGCGGGAAGTCAGCAGCTGCCCCAGCTGGTTGAAGCACAGGTAGAGCGCACGCCCGAGGCCCCTGCGGTCGTCTTTGAAGAGGTATCGTTGAGCTATCGTGAGCTCAATGCGCGTGCCAATCGTCTGGCGCACTGGCTGCAGCAGCAGGGGGTGGGGCCAGAGACCATGGTGGGCATCTGCATGGAGCGTTCGCTGGAGATGGTGGTGGGCCTGTTGGGGATCCTCAAAGCGGGAGGAACCTGCGTGCCCCTTGATCCGGAGTACCCGCAGCAACGACTGGCCTTTATGCTGCGCGATGCCCAGGTCGACCTGCTCCTGACCCAGACCAACCTGCGCGAGCGCCTGCCCGCCTACCCAGGAACGGTGGTCTGCCTGGATGCCGAGGCAGCGTGGCTGACCGATTGGCCGACCAGCAATCCGACCGGTGTTCTGAGCGCGGAGCAGGTGGCGTATGTGATCTATACGTCCGGTTCAACGGGCGTGCCCAAAGGGGTGCTTCTGCGCCATGGCTCATTGTGTAATCGCATCCATTGGGGACAGCAGGAGTATCCGCTCACGGTGGCGGATCGGGTCTTGCAGGAGGCCTCCTTTAGCTTTGACTTTGCCATCTGGGAGCTGTTCGGTCCCTTGTCGGTGGGCGCGCAGGTGATCCTGGCCCGTCCCGGGGGGCAGCGCGATATTGATTACCTGCTCTCGCTGATCATCCAGCAGCAGATCACGGTGTTGCATCTGATCCCATCGCTTTTACAGGTCTTTCTGGAGCAACCAGGGGTGGAGCAGTGCCAGAGCGTGCGGCATGTCTATGGGGGTGCTGAGCCCCTGCCATGGGATCTGTGGCAACGCTTCAACGAGCGCATGGATGCCCACTTCCATAATGTGTATGGTCCCACCGAAGCGACCATTGATAGCACGTGTTGGACGGGCGAGCGGGACAAGGGAGAGCAGGCCGTCTCTATTGGCCGGCCGCTTGGCAATGTACAGGTCTATGTATTGGATCAGTGCTATCAACCGGTGCCGATTGGGGTGCCGGGAGAGGTCTACATTGCGGGTGCAGGACTGGCACGGGGCTATCTGCACCGAGCGGAACTGACGGCCGAGCGTTTTCTCCCCCATCCGTTCAGTAGTGAGCCAGGAGCGCGGCTCTATCGGACGGGAGATGTGGCGCGCTATCGGGCGAATGGGCAGTTGGAATATGTGGGACGGGTGGATCAGCAGGTGAAGGTGCGGGGCTTCCGGATCGAACTGGGAGAGATCGAGGCGGCGCTGAAAAGTCATCCGTTGATCCAGGATGCAGTCGCGTTGGTGCGTGAGGATGTGCCTGGGGAGAAGCGGTTGGTGGCCTATGTGGTGCCAGCGCATGAGCAGATTGTGTTGCTGGGGGAACTGCGAGCTTTCCTGCAGGAGAGGGTGCCAGATTACATGGTGCCGACGCGTTTTCTGTCACTGGAGCGGGTGCCGCTGACGGCGCAGGGGAAGCTGGATCGCACCAATTTGCCGGTGCCGGATGGAGAGCGGCCCGATCTGGAGAAGCGCTATGTTGCGCCAGGAACGCCGGTTGAGGAGGTGCTGGCGGGCATCTGGGCACAGGTATTAGGACTACAACGGGTAGGGAGACACGACAATTTCTTTGAGCTGGGTGGAGACTCGATTCGCAGCATCCAGATCGTGGCGCGCGCCAAAGCGGCGGGCCTGCATTTCTCGGTTCAGCAGCTGTTCCGCCATCAAACAATTGCCGATCTCGCCGCATCTTTTCAGCTCTCGGTAGACGATACAGCAGTTATACCCCATACAAAGCCTTTCGAGCTTATCTCCCTTGCAGATCGGGAGAAGCTGCCTGTAGATGTCGAGGATGCTTATCCCCTCAGCGCATTGCAAGCGGGTATGATCTACCATATGGAATTAACCATGGATCTGCCGGGTGCTCCTGATTACCACAATCCCGAGAGTTATTACTACCGTAGCCCTTTTGACCTGGCAGCTTTTCAGGAGGCGGTAGACAGCGCCGTTAAGCGTCATCCAATGTTGCGCACATCATTTGATTTGACCAGTTATAGCGAGCCGCTCCAACTTGTGCATCAGACTGCAGAGTTTCCTGTCGAAGCAGACGATATTCGTCAATACACGCCAGGCGAGCAGGAAAAAATTATCAGGCAATTTCTTGAGTGTGAGGGTAACACCCGCTTTGATATGTCGCGGCCACCACTCCTCAGGTTTCATATCCACCGGAGAACTGATGACTCATTCCAGTTCTCATTGACCGAATTTCATCCCATTATTGATGGCTGGAGTTTACATGGCATTCTGGCCGAGATCTTCCATCACTACTTTGCCCTGCTGAATGGTAGTGTTCCAGTGGAAGAAGAGCCTGTAACAACTTCTTACCGGGACTTTGTCGCCTTAGAGAGAGCGGCGTTACAGTCGGAGTCATGTCAGCACTATTGGGAGCACAAACTCGCTGACTATCACCGACTCAAGCTGCCAGAGTGGAATCGACCTGCTGTCAGGCCTGAAGATCCAAGGTATGGAAAAATTGAAATTTCTATGCCCATTGAAGTCTCTGATGGCCTACACAAATTTGCTCGTGAGGCTAATCTCTCCCTCAAGACGGTGTTGTTTGCTGCTCATGTGAAAGTAATGAACCTTTTGAGCGGACAAACAGATATTCTTACTGGCCAGCTTAGCCATGGACGCCTCGAAGTTGAGGGTGGTGAACGTGTTGCCGGTCTGTTTCTGAACATTCTTCCGTTACGCCTGACCCTTACCGGAGGCACCTGGCTGGATTTAGCCAGGCAAGCCTTTGAGACAGAATGCGAACTATTGCCATTCCGTCGCTATCCACTGGCAGAGATGCAGCGCAGATGGGGCGGACGAACTCCTTTGCTGAATACTGTATGTAGCTACTTTGATTTCCATGTCTTTAACGACATTTTTGCTGAGGGGCCAATTGAAGATCTGGGTTGGAGAGTTACTTCAAATAACGTGGGGTTTGCACTAAATGCCCTCTTCTTTGCTTCAAGTTCTGAGCTCAGAACTGGCGAGATCTTCTTTTACCTGGCCTATGAGACAGCGCTGATAAGCGAGAGTGATGCGCAACGTGTTGGCGAGTATTATTTGGCTGTGATGAAGGCAATGATCAAAAATCCGCTGGATCATTACCATACGACAAACGTACTTTCAACCGCTGAGACGACCAGGATGTTGACAGAGTGGAATGCGACGCAGGCCCATTATGAGGGGAGTCGGCAGCTGCCCCAGCTGGTTGAAGCACAGGTAGAGCGCACGCCCGAGGCCCCTGCGGTCGTCTTTGAAGAGGTATCGTTGAGCTATCGTGAGCTCAATGCGCGTGCCAATCGTCTGGCGCACTGGCTGCAGCAGCAGGGGGTGGGGCCAGAGACCATGGTGGGTATCTGCATGGAGCGTTCGCTGGAGATGGTGGTGGGCCTGTTGGGGATCCTCAAAGCGGGAGGAACCTGCGTGCCCCTTGATCCGGAGTACCCGCAGCAACGACTGGCCTTTATGCTGCGCGATGCCCAGGTTGACCTGCTCCTGACCCAGACCCACCTGTGCGAGCGCTTGCCCGCATACCCAGGAACGGTGGTCTGCCTGGATGCCGAGGCAGCGTGGCTGACCGATTGGCCGACCAGCAATCCGACCGGTGTTCTGAGCGCGGAACAGGTGGCGTATGTGATCTATACGTCCGGTTCAACGGGCGTGCCCAAAGGGGTGCTCCTGCGCCATGGCTCATTGTGTAATCGCATCCATTGGGGACAGCAGGAGTATCCGCTCACGGTGGCGGATCGGGTCTTGCAGGAGGCCTCCTTTAGCTTTGACTTTGCCATCTGGGAGCTGTTCGGTCCCTTGTCGGTGGGCGCGCAGGTGATCCTGGCCCGTCCCGGGGGGCAGCGCGATATTGATTACCTGCTCTCGCTGATCATCCAGCAGCAGATCACGGTGCTGCATCTGATCCCATCGCTCTTACAGGTCTTTCTGGAGCAACCAGGGGTGGAGCAGTGCCAGAGCGTGCGGCATGTCTATGGGGGTGCTGAGCCCCTGCCATGGGATCTGTGGCAACGCTTCAACGAGCGCATGGATGCCCACTTCCATAATGTGTATGGTCCCACCGAAGCGACCATTGATAGCACGTGTTGGACGGGCGAGCGGGACAAGGGAGAGCAGGCCGTCTCTATTGGCCGGCCGCTTGGCAATGTACAGGTCTATGTATTGGATCAGTGTTATCAACTGGTGCCGATTGGGGTGCCGGGAGAGGTCTACATTGCGGGTGCGGGACTGGCACGGGGCTATCTGCACCGAGCGGAACTGACGGCCGAGCGTTTTCTCCCCCATCCGTTCAGTAGTGAGCCGGGAGCGCGGTTCTATCGGACGGGAGATGTGGCGCGCTATCGAGCCGATGGGCAGTTGGAATATGTGGGACGGGTGGATCAGCAGGTGAAGGTGCGGGGCTTCCGGATCGAACTGGGGGAGATCGAGGCGGCGCTGAAAAGTCATCCGTTGATCCAGAACGCAGTCGCGTTGGTGCGTGAGGATGTGCCTGGGGAGAAGCGGTTGGTGGCCTATGTGGTAGCTTCAGAGCAGGTAGCCGAGAGCGAATGGAAGGCGTATCTGAGCCAACGCTTGCCAGAGTATCTACTGCCCTCGGTCTTTATGCAGCTCGATGCATTCCCACTGAACGCGAATGGCAAGATAGAGCGCCGGGCCTTACCTGTCCCTGAGCAGAGTCGCTCAGGAGTGGAGTATGTAGCTCCACGCACTGCGCTGGAAGTGCAGCTTACCCGTATCTGGGCAGAGGTGCTTGGCCTGGAGCGCGTCGGGGTATTGGATAACTTTTTTGAGCTTGGTGGACACTCGCTGAAGGCTACGCAGATCATCTCGCGGGCACGCCGGACATTGGGTATTATGATCCCATTGCGCAGCTTGTTTGAGCATTCTACGGTTGCCACGCTGGCTCGTGCTTTTGAGCAGGCTGCAGAACAGCAAGAAGAGGATACAGGCTCTACCCTGGCTCTGCAACCACTGTCGTACGAAATGCATCAGGCGCGCCTGCAGGCATATCTTGAAGGCGTGCCTGATGAAGAATTTCAGGCATTGTTGGCTACAGTTGTAATGAGCAATGAACCAGAGAGTGTGTACAGCAGCATTTTCCCTGTCTCGTTTGCCCAACAGCGTATCTGGCTCCTTGACCAGATTACCCCTGACACTGCCATCTATACCATTCCTGGCGGTCTGCGTCTGATTGGCAAGCTGCAGCGGCAGGCTCTGGAACAGGTACTCAATGAGATTGTTGCTCGCCATGCTATGTTGCGCGCGGCGTTTCCCACAGTCGGAGGCCGTCCTGTTCAGGTCGTGCAGCCTTTTGCATACGCGCCGTTGCCTTACCGCGACTTGCGTGACCTGAATGAAGCTGAGCGTGAAGAGGAGATTCAACGCATTGTCATGGAGGACGCGCATCGCCCCTTTAATCTAGCCAGCGGACCCCTCTTCCGTCCATCTCTTTTGCAACTGGCAGAAGAAGAGCATGTTCTGTTGCTCACCGTCCATCATATCGTCTTTGATGGCTGGTCGCAAGGTGTTTTGATCCAGGAAATGGTGCAGCTGTATGCAGCTTTTGTGAACAACCAGCCCTCGCCTTTGGTTCCCTTGCCTCTTCAGTATCCTGATTATTCACAATGGCAGCGGGAATGGTTGCAGGGCACTGTTATGCAAGAGCAACTTGCCTTCTGGAAGCAGCAACTAAATGGCCCGTTGCCAACATTGGAATTGCCGACAGATCGACCCAGACCGCCCGTGCGTACATTTGTGGGGGCTGAATATCTATTCACGCTTCCTCTCGCTACGACGAAGGCGCTGACTGCCCTGAGTCAGCAGGAAGAAGTCACGCTTTTCATGACCCTCCTGACGGCGTTGAATATTGTCCTGTCCCGCTACACTGGCCAGACTGATCTGCTGATTGGTACTCCCATCGCCAACCGAACGCAGTCCGAGATAGAAAATCTGATTGGCTGTTTTATCAATACCATCGTCTTGCGCACCGATCTTTCGGATAATCCCAGTCTACGGACGCTGCTCAAGCGTGTCCAGCAGATGGCTCTGGATGCTTATGCTCACCAGGATCTACCCTTTGAGAAGGTGGTTGAAGAAGTGCAGCCGGAGCGTGATCTGAGCCATAGTCCACTCTTCCAGGTGGTGTTCGTGTTCCAGAATGCGCCGCAGCCGCCATTTACACTGCAAGATCTGACCGTAAATATCTTACCGACGACTATGCAGGTTGCTGAATTTGATTTCACGCTGTACATGTGGGAGACGGCAGAGGGGCTTGCGGGTAGCTTCAAATACAACACGGATTTGTTTGATGAGGTGACCCTTGCACGTCTGACTACCCATTTCCAGAGAGTGTTAGAGGCCATGATTGCTCATCCCGATCATCGGGTCTCTGAAATATCCCTGTTGAATGCAGCTGAGCGCGCACAGATCCTTGCGCAGTGGAACGACACCCAGAGCACTTTCCCGGCTGATACCTGCGTGCAGCAGTTGATTGAGGCACAGGTAGAACGCACTCCCGATGCAGTGGCTGTCATCTTTGAGGGACAGCCACTGACCTATCGTCAACTCAATAGCCGGGCCAACCAGTTGGCGCATCTGTTACAGGCGGAAGGCGTTGGTCCAGAGACGCTGGTGGGCGTGAGCATGGAACGCTCGCTGGAACTGGTGGTGGCGCTGCTGGCAATCCTCAAGGCGGGGGGCGCGTATGTACCACTTGATCCAAGCTATCCCACAGAGCGCTTGCGCTATCTGTTGGAGGATGCCGGCGTCGCGCTGGTGCTGACCCAGAGCCGCTTCACCCAACAACTGGTCCATGAGGGCGTCAAGCTCATCTGTCTTGACCCCGATTGGCATGTGCATCGGCAGGGCAATGAGCAGAATCCCAGTAGTACGGTTGGCCCTGACAATATGGTGTATATGATCTATACCTCAGGATCCACGGGTCAGCCCAAAGGTGTGATCAATATTCACCGCGCCCTCAGTAACCGGCTGCACTGGATGCAACAAGCCTATCAGTTGACTGAGGAGGATCGGGTCTTGCAGAAGACGCCCTTCAGCTTTGATGTCTCGGTCTGGGAGTTTTTCTGGCCGCTGATCAGCGGGGCAAGACTGGTGGTGGCGCGCCCTGGGGGCCATCAGGATACCGTGTATCTGGCGGAGCTGATTGCCAGTGAACAGATTAACACTCTACACTTTGTGCCCTCGATGTTACAGGCCTTCTTGCTGGAACCGCAGCTTGTGGAGCAGTGTCGCAGCCTCAGACATGTGGTGACCAGCGGCGAGGCACTCTCGCTTGACCTGCAAACCCGCTTTTTTGCCAGCTTCCCGGACGAGCGAGTGGGTTTACATAATCTCTATGGACCAACGGAGGCGGCCATTGATGTGACCGTGTGGGAGTGTCAACGTGAGGGGGAGCAGGCCAGTGTGCCGATTGGATATCCCATCGCCAATACGCAGATCTACATTCTGGATGCAGCCCTCCAGCCGACCCCGATCGGGGTGCCAGGGGAGTTGTACATTGGCGGCGTAGGATTGGCGCGAGGCTACCATCGTCGCGCAGCGTTGACGCGGGAGAAGTTCATCGCTGATCCCTTTGGTGCCGAAGAGGGGGCACGGCTCTTCAAGACGGCGGATCTGGCGCGTTATCGTGCCGATGGGGCCATCGAGTTTCTCGGACGCATCGATTATCAGGTGAAGATCCATGGTATTCGTATTGAGCTGGGAGAGATCGAGGCGGCGCTGAGCCAGCATCCGCAGGTGCAGAGCGTCGTCGTGCTGGCGCGTGAGGATGTGCCTGGAGACAAACGGCTCGTGGCGTATCTGGTTACCAAAGAGGAGGTAGCAGAGAGCACCTGGCGTGCGTATCTGGGCCAACGGCTGCCAGCGTATATGATCCCATCGACCTTTATGCAGCTCGATGCCCTGCCGTTGAATAGCAATGGCAAGGTAGATCGACGGGCCTTGCCCATTCCAGAGCAGGGCAGGTCTCAGGTGGAGTATCTGGCTCCGCGTACTCCGTTGGAGGAGCAACTGGCCCAGATCTGGGCACAGGTGTTGGATACGGAGCGCGTCGGCGTACTTGATAACTTTTTTGATCTCGGTGGGCACTCGCTCAAGGCCACACAGATCATTTCACGTATCCGCCAGATATTTGGCGTCATTATCCCACTGCGCAGCTTGTTTGAGGACTCGACAGTGGCGGCCCAAGCCAGCGTTCTTGAAGAGTTGTTGTGGCAACAAGAGGATATTAGCTCTGTCTCTGCTCTGCAATCAATATCAAGTGAAAAGCATCAGGAGCAGCTTCTGACTTATCTAGAAGATCTCCCTGTTGAGGAGCTTCAGGCGTTGCTCGCAGCTTCTGACTCAGAGTTTGAGAGCGAAGATGAATAGAGAGGAAACGACATATGAAAGATTCGTTAGAGCGGCCAGAGAAAGTTTCTCCTGACAAGCAAGCATTACTGGGTAAGCTTCTGCAGCGTAAAGGCAAGCAGCTAAACATTTTTCCTGCTTCGTTTGCTCAGCAGCGCATGTGGCTCCTTGACCAGATTGCCACCTCTGCTGCAACCTATACCATCCCCTCCGGGCTACGCCTGGAAGGGAAGTTAAAGCGGCAGGTGTTTGAGCAGGCGCTAAATGAGATCGTCTCTCGCCATGCTGTGCTGCGTACGGTGTTTCCTGCGGTAGGAGGTCGACCGGTCCAGATGGTGAAGCCTTTTTCACATCTGCCGTTGGTTTATTACGATCTGCGTCACTTAAGTGACGCAGATCGTGCAGAAAAAGTGCAGCGTCTCCTCGACGAGGAAACGTATCAGCCCTTTGATCTGGCTACCGGGCCACTTTTCCGTTCGTCTCTCTTGCAACTGGCAGAAGAAGAGCATATTCTGTTGCTCACCGCCCATCATATTGTCTTTGATGGCTGGTCGCAAGGTATCTTAGTTCAGGAAATGATGCAGCTGTATGAAGCTTTTGCGTTAAATCTTCCCTCTCCTCTGCCACCATTAGCGCTCCAATATACTGACTATACCCAGTGGCAACGGGAGTGGTTGCAGGGTTTTTTTATGCAAGAGCAGCTCGCTTTCTGGCGCAAGCAGCTGGGTGGTATGTTGCCAACACTGGAATTGCCGGCAGATCGGCCCAGACCGCCAGTGCGGACATTTGCTGGTTCTGAATATGCATTCGTGCTTCCCCAGGCAACTGCAAAAGCGCTGATAATCTTGAGCCAGCAGGAAGGGGTGACGCTGTTCATGACATTACTTGCAGCGTTTACCGCTCTTTTGTCTCGCTACAGTGGACAAACAGATGTGCTGGTTGGCACTCCTATCGCCAATCGTACACGTGCCGAAGTAGAGAACCTGATTGGCTGTTTTATCAATACCATCGTTTTGCGCACCGATCTTTCGGATAATCCCAGTCTACGGACGCTGCTCAAGCGTGTCCAGCAGGTGGCTCTGGATGCCTATGCTCATCAGGAACTGCCCTTTGAAAAGATAGTTGAGGAGTTGCATCCAGAACGCGACCTGAGCCATAGTCCCATTTTTCAGACACTGTTCGCTTTCCAGAATGCGCCACAACCTTCGCTCACCTTGAGCGATCTGACTATGAGCGGTCTGCCTATACCAGTACAGGTTGCTGATTTTGATCTTTCTTTGTATATGTGGGAGACAGCAGAAGGACTTGCTGGCACTTTTAAATATAATACCGATCTGTTTGATACGTCTACCATTGCTCGCGTGACCACCCACTTCCAGCGCCTATTAGAGGATATGGGGAGTCATCCCGATCATCGGGTCTCTGAAATATCCCTGTTGAATGCAGCTGAGCGCGCACAGATCCTTGCGCAGTGGAACGACACCCAGAGCACTTTCCCGGCTGATACCTGCGTGCAGCAGTTGATTGAGGCACAGGTAGAACGCACTCCCGATGCAGTGGCTGTCATCTTTGAGGGGCAGCCACTGACCTATCGTCAACTCAATAGCCGGGCCAACCAGTTGGCGCATCTGTTACAGGCGGAAGGCGTTGGTCCAGAGATGCTGGTGGGCGTGAGCATGGAACGCTCGCTGGAACTGGTGGTGGCGCTGCTGGCAATCCTCAAGGCGGGGGGCGCGTATGTACCACTTGATCCAAGCTATCCCACAGAGCGCTTGCGCTATCTGTTGGAGGATGCCGGCGTCGCGCTGGTGCTGACCCAGAGCCGCTTCACCCAACAACTGGTCCATGAGGGCGTCAAGCTCATCTGTCTTGACCCCGATTGGCATGTGCATCGGCAGGGCAATGAGCAGAATCCCAGTAGTACGGTTGGCCCTGACAATATGGTGTATATGATCTATACCTCAGGATCCACGGGTCAGCCCAAAGGTGTGATCAATATTCACCGCGCCCTCAGTAACCGGCTGCACTGGATGCAACAAGCCTATCAGTTGACTGAGAAGGATCGGGTCTTGCAGAAGACGCCCTTCAGCTTTGATGTCTCGGTCTGGGAGTTTTTCTGGCCGCTGATCAGCGGGGCAAGACTGGTGGTGGCGCGCCCTGGGGGCCATCAGGATACCGTGTATCTGGCGGAGCTGATTGCCAGTGAACAGATTAGCACCCTGCACTTTGTGCCCTCGATGTTACAGGCCTTCTTGCTGGAACCGCAGCTTGCGGAGCAGTGTCGCAGCCTCAGACATGTGGTGACCAGTGGCGAGGCGCTCTCGCTTGACCTGCAAACCCGCTTTTTTGCCAGCTTCCCGGACGAGCAAGTGGGTTTACATAATCTCTATGGACCAACGGAGGCGGCCATTGATGTGACCGTGTGGGAGTGTCAACGTGAGGGGGAGCAGGCCGGTGTGCCGATTGGATATCCTATCGCCAATACGCAGATCTACATTCTGGATGCAGCCCTCCAGCCGACCCCGATCGGGGTGCCAGGGGAGCTGTACATTGGTGGTGTAGGATTGGCGCGAGGCTACCATCGTCGCGTAGCGTTGACGCGGGAGAAGTTCATCGCTGATCCCTTTGGTGCCGAAGATGGGGCACGGCTCTTCAAGACGGCGGATCTGGCGCGTTATCGTGCCGATGGGGCCATCGAGTTTCTCGGACGCATCGATTATCAGGTGAAGATCCGTGGTATGCGTATTGAGCTGGGAGAGATCGAGGCGGCGCTGAGCCAGCATCCGCAGGTGCAGAGCGTCGTCGTGCTGGCGCGTGAGGATGTGCCTGGAGACAAACGGCTCGTGGCGTATCTGGTTACCAAAGAGGAGGTAGCAGAGAGCACCTGGCATGCGTATCTGGGCCAACGTCTGCCAGCGTATATGATCCCGTCGATCTTTATGCAGCTCGATGCCCTGCCGTTGAATAGCAATGGCAAGGTAGATCGACGGGCCTTGCCCATTCCAGAGCAGGGCAAGTCTCAGGTGGAGTATCTGGCTCCGCGTACTCCGTTGGAGGAGCAACTGGCCCAGATCTGGGCACAGGTGTTGGATACGGAGCGCGTCGGCGTACTTGATAACTTTTTTGATCTCGGTGGGCACTCGCTCAAGGCCACACAGATTATGTCGCGTGTACGACAAGCATCGGGCATCATGATTCCCCTCCGCCACTTCTTTGAAGACCCAACCATAGCCGGTCAGGCGAAGCTCCTTGAACACACCCGAGAGCAGCAAGAGGATAATAACCTGACGATGGCCCCGCAACCAATCTCGCGCGAAAAGCACCAGCAATTGCTTCAGGCGTATCTCGAAGGTCTGCCAACTGAAGAGATTCAGGCGTTTTTTGCAGCAATGAAATCAAGCAGTGAGGTGGAGCGTGAGGTGTTCCCAGTTTCCTTTGTACAACAACGTATGTGGGTGCTTGACCAGATTATACCTGACCCGGCAGCCTATACCATTCCTGGTGGGATTCGTCTATTGGGTAAGTTGAGCCGTAGAGCGCTTGAACAGACGCTTGCAGAGATTATCTCGCGTCATAACGCATTCCGCACCGTGTTTCTGTCGGTTGGAGGACGTCCGGTTCAGGTAGTGCAATCTTCTTCCCCCTTTCAGTTGTCTTATCAGGATCTACGGCATCTCAGCGAAGTGGAGCGGGAAGAGCAGATGCAGCAGCTTTTGAATGCTGAGATGCATCGTTCTTTTGACCTCTCGACTGGACCTCTCTTCTGCCCAACGCTTGTACAATTGGCTGACGAAGAACATGTGCTCCTGCTAACTATCCATCATATTGTCTTTGATGGCTGGTCGCGTGGGGTTATGGTTAACGAGCTTGTACAGCTGTATGAAGCTTTTGTGAACAACCAGCCATCGCCTTTATCCCCTTTAGCTTTCCAGTATACCGACTATACACAATGGCAACGCAGGTGGTTTCAAGGAGCCCGTATGCAAGAGCATCTCGCCTTCTGGCGGCAGCAACTACGAGGCCCGTTGCCAAAACTGGAGCTGCCTGCGGATCGGCCCCTATCGCTTGTGCAGAGCTCTGTTGGTGCGAGATATGCCTTCACTCTTCCTCAAGCTACCTCGACCAGGCTGGCAGCCTTAGGTCAGCAGGAAAGGGTGACGCTCTTTATGATCCTGTTGGCAGCATTTAATGTCCTTCTATCGCGTTACAGCGGGCAGACGGATCTGCTGATTGGTACGCCGATTGCTAACCGGACACGCTCTGAATTAGAGAGCATGATTGGTTGTTTTATCAATACAGTCGTTATTCGTCTAGATATTTCAGATAACCCTAGTTTACGGACTTTGCTTAAGCGAGCCCAACAGGCCTCCCTGGATGCCTATGCCCATCAGGATCTGCCCTTTGAGAAGGTAGTCGAAGAGGTGCAGCCGGAACGCGATCTGAAAAACCATAGCCCGCTCTTTCAGGTGATGTTTGTGTTCCAGAATGCGCCGCAACCTCCATTTGTACTGAACGATCTGGCTATCAGTTTCTTGCCCACACCCGACCATTCTGTCGCTGGTTTTAATCTTACTTTATATATGTGGGAAGAGGCAGGGAGACTTGAAGGCTGCTTTGAGTACAACACTGATTTGTATGAGGAGGCTACATTTGCGCGTCTGACTACCCACTTCCAGAAAGTGCTGGAGGATATGCTTGCTCGCCCCGATCAGCTCGTCTCGGAAGTTGCGTTGTTGAGTGCGCCTGAGCGCAAGCAGATCCTTGAGCAGTGGAACGACACCCAGAGCACTTTCCCGTCTGACGTCTGTGTACATCAGCTGATCGAAGCGCAGGTGGAACGCACTCCCGATGCACTGGCTGTAAAGTTTGCAGGCCAGAGCCGTACGTACCAAGAACTCAACTGTGAGGCCAATCAGCTGGCGCATCTGTTACAAGCGGAAGGCGTTGGTCCAGAGACACTAGTCGGAGTGAGCATGGAACGCTCGCTGGAACTGGTGGTGGCGTTACTGGCAATCCTCAAGGCGGGAGGTGCGTATGTGCCCATTGATCCAAGCTATCCCACAGAGCGCTTGCGCTATCTGTTGGAGGATTCCGGCGTCTCGCTGGTGCTGACCCAGAGCCGCTTCACCCAACGACTGGTCCATGAGGGCGTCAAGCTGATCTGCCTTGATCCTGGCTGGAACGCCGCGCTAACAGGGAACGAGCATAACCCCAGTAGTGCGGTTGCTCCAGATAACCTGATGTATATGATCTATACCTCGGGTTCTACTGGGAGGCCAAAGGGTGTACTGAACGTGCATCGGGCAGTGTGCAATCGACTCATCTGGGGTCAGCGTCTCTATCCTCTCACAGTTCAGGATCGTGTCTTACAAAAGACTCCCTTCAATTTTGATGTTTCCGTGCCAGAATTTTTTTGGCCATTGTTAGCTGGTGCTACGCTCTCTATCGCCCGCCCTGGAGGACATCAGGAAGCGGATTACCTGGTCGATCTCATTGAGCAGGAAAGGATTACCTCGATTCATTTTGTCCCTTCAATGTTACAGGCTTTCTTATTAGAGCCCAACATCGCGAGTCGATGTAGCAGTTTGCGTCAAGTCTTTACCAGTGGCGAGGCCCTTTCTCTAGAGTTGCAAGAGCAATTCTTTGCTTGCTTCCCAGACCCGCAGGTGCAGTTACATAACTTGTATGGACCAACTGAAGCTGCGATTGAGGTTAGCGCCTGGACATGTATCCGTCAGGGTGAGCAGGAGCGAAAACGCGGAAAAGTGCCGATTGGGCGACCTATTGACAATGTACGTCTTCATGTATTGGATGCGCGGATGCAGCCAGTGCCAGTCGGTGTACCTGGAGAATTGCATATTGGAGGCGTGGCCCTGGCACGTGGCTATCATAATCAGGCCGAACTGAGCAGGGAAAAATTTATCCCCGATCCTTTTAGTCTAGCCGGTGATCGTCTCTATAAAACCGGCGATCTGGTCTTGTATCGTGCCGATGGTGTGCTTGAATATCTGGGACGTATGGATCACCAGGTCAAGATCCGTGGTTTCCGCATCGAACTGGGAGAGATTGAGTCCTGTCTGATCCAGCATCCCAGTGTTAAGTCTGCAGTTGTACTGGCTCGTGAGGATGTGCCTGGGGACAAGCGATTGGTGGCTTATGTGGTAGCTTCAGAGCAGGTCGCCGAGAGTGAATGGAAGGTGTACTTGAGCCAACGTTTGCCAGAGTACATGCTTCCAGCAATCTTTATGCGTCTTGACGCATTACCACTGACTGCGAGTGGTAAAGTGGACCGGCAAGCGTTACCAGTTCCCGAGCAGGGTTTATCCAGACTAGAGTACGTGGCCCCGCGTAGCCCGCTGGAGGAGCAACTGGCCCAGATCTGGGCCGAAGTACTGGCTGTAGGTCCCATTGGTGTGCTTGATAACTTTTTTGAGATTGGCGGCCACTCGCTGAAGGCTACGCAGATTATCTCGCGCGCACGCCAGTTACTGGGCGTCAAAGTCTCGCTGCGTAACTTCTTTGAGGATCCAACAGTCGCAGGCCTGGCAGGCACTTTTGAGCGTGCAATGCAGCAACAGAAGGAGACTGGCACCGGCACTATATTGGCTATACAACCGCTGTCTCGTGAATTACATCAGGAGCGTTTGCAGTTGTATCTAACTGATATACCTGACAGGGAAGTCCAGACCTTTCTTGCTACAATCAGTACGAGCTCTGAACCAGCCACCCTGTCCAGTGTTTTTCCTGTCTCGTTTGCCCAGCAGCGTATGTGGGTTCTTGATCAGATTGCCCCTGGTATGGCAACCAACACGATCCTTAGCGGATTGCGCATGGTTGGTAAGCTGCATCAGAGAGCGCTCGAACGGGCGTTGGCAGAGATTGTCAAGCGCCATGCTGTGCTACGTACCGTGTTTAGCGCCATTGGAGGTCGTCCGGTTCAGGTGGTGCAATCGCCTTCTTTCAGTCAATTGTGTCCGCACGATCTGCGTCACCTGAGCAAAAATGAGCGAGAAGCAGAAGCTCAACGCCTCATTACTGAGGAAGCACAGCGTCCTTTCGATCTAGCGACCGGACATCTCTTCCGTGTGTTGCTCTTGCAACTGGCGGAGGATGATCATATGCTCGTGCTGACCATCCATCATATCGTCTTTGATGGCTGGTCACAGGGCGTTTTACTGCAAGAGTTTGCGCAGCTTTATGATGCCTTCTCTGTTGACCAGCCGTCACCTCTACCTACCCTATCACTGCAATATACCGACTATACCCAATGGCAACGGGAGTGGTTGCAAGGAGCTGTAATGCAAGAACAGCTCACTTTCTGGCGCAAGCAATTGAGCGGTGCGTTGCCAGTGCTAGAATTGCCGACTGATCGGCCCAGACCGCCCATGCAAACAGCAGCTGGTGCGCGATACCCATTTGCTCTTTCCCTTACAGCGGCTCAGGGGCTGATGACCCTGAGTCAACAGGAAGGGACAACGCTGTTCATGACGTTACTTGCTGCGTTTACCGCTCTTTTGTCTCGCTACAGTGGACAAACAGATGTGCTGGTTGGTACGCCCATCGCTAATCGGACCCACGCGGAAGTAGAGGACTTGATTGGCTGCTTTATTAACACTATTGTCCTACGTACCGACCTGTCAGATAATCCGAGTTTGAGCACACTGCTCAAGCGTGTCCAGCAGGTGGCTCTGGATGCCTATGCTCACCAGGATCTACCCTTTGAGAAGGTGGTTGAAGAACTGCAACCGGAACGTGATCTGAGTCGCACTCCACTCTTCCAAGTGATGTTTGTCTTTCAGAATGCACCACAATCTTCTCTCGGCTTGCGAGATTTAAGCATCAGTGGTTTACCAATGCCCACACAAGTTTCGGCCAAGTTTGATCTTACCCTATACATGTGGAAAACAGCAGAGGGCATCGGTGGCAGTTTTGAGTATAATACAGATTTGTTTGATGAGATAACCCTTGTACGTCTGACTACCCATTTCCAGAGAGTGTTAGAGGCCATGATTGCTCATCCCGATCATCGGGTCTCTGAAATATCCCTGTTGAATGCAGCTGAGCGCGCACAGATCCTTGCGCAGTGGAACGACACCCAGAGCACTTTCCCGGCTGATACCTGCGTGCAGCAGTTGATTGAGGCACAGGTAGAACGCACTCCCGATGCAGTGGCTGTCATCTTTGAGGGACAGCCACTGACCTATCGTCAACTCAATAGCCGGGCCAACCAGTTGGCGCATCTGTTACAGGCGGAAGGCGTTGGTCCAGAGACGCTGGTGGGCGTGAGCATGGAACGCTCGCTGGAACTGGTGGTGGCGCTGTTGGCAATCCTCAAGGCGGGGGGCGCGTATGTACCACTTGATCCAAGCTATCCCACAGAGCGCTTGCGCTATCTGTTGGAGGATGCCGGCGTCGCGCTGGTGCTGACCCAGAGCCGCTTCACCCAACAACTGGTCCATGAGGGCGTCAAGCTCATCTGTCTTGACCCCGATTGGCATGTGCATCGGCAGGGCAATGAGCAGAATCTCAGCAGCACGGTTGGCCCTGACAATATGGTGTATATGATCTATACCTCGGGATCCACGGGTCAGCCCAAAGGCGTGATCAATATTCACCGCGCCCTCAGTAACCGGCTGCACTGGATGCAACAAGCCTATCAGTTGACTGAGGAGGATCGGGTCTTGCAGAAGACGCCCTTCAGCTTTGATGTCTCGGTCTGGGAGTTTTTCTGGCCGCTGATCAGCGGGGCAAGACTGGTGGTGGCGCGCCCTGGGGGCCATCAGGATACCGTGTATCTGGCGGAGCTGATTGCCAGTGAACAGATTAACACTCTGCACTTTGTGCCCTCGATGTTACAGGCCTTCTTGCTGGAACCGCAGCTTGTGGAGCAGTGTCGCAGCCTCAGACATGTGGTGACCAGTGGCGAGGCGCTCTCGCTTGACCTGCAAACCCGCTTTTTTGCCAGCTTCCCGGACGAGCGAGTGGGTTTACATAATCTCTATGGACCAACGGAGGCGGCCATTGATGTGACCGTGTGGGAGTGTCAACGTGAGGGGGAGCAGGCCAGTGTGCCGATTGGGTATCCCATCGCCAATACGCAGATCTACATTCTGGATGCAGCCCTCCAGCCGACCCCGATCGGGGTGCCAGGGGAGCTGTACATTGGTGGTGTAGGATTGGCGCGAGGCTACCATCGTCGCGTAGCGTTGACGCGGGAGAAGTTCATCGCTGATCCCTTTGGTGCCGAAGAGGGGGCACGGCTCTTCAAGACGGCGGATCTGGCGCGCTATCGTGCCGATGGGGCCATCGAGTTTCTCGGACGTATCGATTATCAGGTGAAGATCCGTGGTATGCGTATTGAGTTGGGAGAGATCGAGGCGGTGCTGAGCCAGCATCCGCAGGTGCAGAGCGTCGTCGTGCTGGCGCGTGAGGATGTGCCTGGAGACAAACGGCTCGTGGCGTATCTGATCACCAAAGAGGAGGTAGCAGAGAGCACCTGGCGTGCGTATCTGGGCCAACGGCTGCCAGCGTATATGATCCCGTCGACCTTTATGCAGCTCGATGCCCTGCCGTTGAATAGCAATGGCAAGGTAGATCGACGGGCCTTGCCCATTCCAGAGCAGGGCAGGTCTCAGGTGGAGTATCTGGCTCCGTGTACTCCGTTGGAGGAGCAACTGGCCCAGATCTGGGCGCAGGTGTTGGGGCTGGAACGAGTTGGAGTGCAGGATAACTTTTTTGAGATTGGCGGACATTCGCTTTTGGCAGTACAGGTATTGGCTCGGATGCGTGCAGAATTGCAGAAGAGCCTTCCATTGAGTAGCTTCTTTAAAGCACAAAACGTTGCTACAATGGCTCATTTGATTGGAGAAGGTGAGCTACAAGTATCGCGTTACCTGGTCCCAATCAAGACAACTGGTACACGTCCTCCTCTGTTTTGCTTCCACGCTGCTGGAGGAGACGTCTTGCCGTATCGGGCACTTGCCGATGCTGTAGCTAAGGACATTCCAATGTATGGATTGCAATCGCAGGCAGTAGAGGGCATGCTCCCCGAACATACGTCAATCGAGGCTATGGCCCGTGAATATGCCATCGCTATTCGCAATCAGCAACCTGAGGGTCCTTATTCTCTGCTTGGTTGGTCTATGGGCGGTGCTATCGCCGTAGCTGTCGCCTCTGAGCTTGAACGAGCGGGTCAACGGGTGGCACTTGTTGCGCTTCTCGACACCTATCTAAGCTCACCGGAAGATAGGCGTACACAACAGGTGGATCCTCTGCATGGATTAGGACTGGTTATCGAGGCGGCTATAGCTCGAATGCCTGAGCCTCCTAACCAGAAGGAACGGCAAGCATTGCAGACAAGTCTGCAGGCCCTCTCCAACCAGGAACAGGCACCTTATGTACTAAACTGGGGGAAAAAGCACAAAATACTGCCGGATAGTCTCTCATTGGAGGTTCTTCTGTCGCAGGCAGCGCTGGCAAATACTCACCGGGCACTCTTTACAGCTTATACTGCACCAATTATCGAGGCTTCTCTGGCAGTTTGGTGGGCCCGTGAGCCTCTCAATGCGCATCAGACGCAAGCATTGACAGATTGGCAGAGCTATACCAGAGGTAGGGTACAAGAAAGAGTTGTAGATGGGAATCATTTCACAATGATCAACCAACCACATATTCAGATTGTGGCTCACCACATAAGCGATCTTTATGAAGGAAGCTTTCATTTCAGGGAAAGGTGAGATTCCTCTTTTAAGTGTTATTGTGATTTGTGCGCTTTGCGCACAAATCACAATAACACTTAAAACCGAGTTGAGCACCGAAGGTGCGAAACGTCAAGCGGGGCGCAGGCGGAGGATATTGCAAAGTGAAGTGCAGAGTGATTGCAAAGAGGGCATTGCCTATACTTGCCTCAGAATGAATGAAGATACGAGTGCCAGCACCTATATCTCAACTCCCGCTGTTTTGTCTGCAGCTTCTTACAAATCTTGCTTCGGAGGAGTGGTATTAAGGTGCGAAAGCGCATGTCAGGCGCACGTGCAAAGCATGGTAGTCGGATACACTCTTGGTGAATAGCGGAATAAATGGAGGGAACATGTGCGAAATTCTTTGAATGTTGTTGATTCAGAAAACCTTTCTATCTGTCATGGGGAACAACTCCTGAGAGGTGAAGATTCGCCAACGACGCTTCCCGAAGCTTTACACAAAACTGCTCTGGTTCCAGGCGCGACCAGAGAGATTATTTATCTGCAATCAGATGGTTCTGAGCTCCACCGATCATACGTTCATTTATGGGAAGATGCTCTGAGCCTTATGCAGGGCCTTCATCATGCAGGAGTGCAACCACAAGACACCGTGATTCTGCAATTAGCCAATAACGAGCAGTGTATTCCTATGTTTTGGGGGTGTCAGTTAGCTGGTGTTGTCCCGGCACCTCTGGCAGTTCCTCCAACCTATCAGCAGCTGAGCAGTGCAACACATAAAGTGCACGATGCCTGGGTCTTGTTGGATCATGCAGTCGTGATTACAAATCATGAGATGCTACCAGAGTTGCTTAATTGGGCGAAGGAACTGGGTTTAGAGCAATTTCGAGCTCTGGCCATTGAAGATCTTTTTGTGCACGAGGGTGATACCGAGTGGTACCATGCTAGTCCTGACGACCTGGCACTGTTACTCTTAACCTCCGGAAGTACGGGCGCTCCCAAAGCAGTTATGCTCAATCACTGTCATGTGCTGAGTATGGTGACGGGCATGATTCAGATGTTTGGTTTTTCAGTGCAGGATGTGACGTTTAACTGGATGCCATTTGATCATGTCGGTGGCCTTATTATGATGCATATGCGCGATATCTATCTGGGGAGTCAAGAGATCAACGTCTCCAATCAGACGATTTTGTTTGATCCTCTACAATGGTTAGATGGAATTGATCACTATCGCGCCACTGTTACCTGGGCCCCTAATTTCGCTTTTGGTCTGATTGCGGACTACGCTGAAGAGATACGTAGCCGGAACTGGGACCTCTCCTCGATGCATTCTATGTTCAATGGTGGTGAGGCGGTTGTGGCTAAAGTGGGGCGTAGATTTTTAGCATTATTGGAGCCGCACGGTTTGCCTGCTGATGCCATACGCCCCGCCTGGGGCATGTCTGAAACATCCTCGGGTGTCATTTTTTCGCGCACTTTTTTACGTGAAACTGTCAAGGATGAAGACGCTTTTGTTGAGGTCGGGACTCCTATTCCTGGCCTTTCGATGCGGATTGTGGATGATACGAATCAACTTCTGGTTGAAGGTTCTATCGGTCATTTTCAAGTCAAGGGCCTTTCTGTCACCAGCGGATATTATCATCGGCCGGAACTCAATCAGAGTGTTTTTACGGATGATGGTTGGTTTGCGACTGGGGACCTCGGTTTTATACAAAAGGGACGTCTTACCATTACAGGACGTACAAAAGATACCATTATCATAAATGGCGTTAACTACTATAGCCATTCTATTGAAGCGGCTGTCGAAGAGTTGTCAGAGATAGAAACCTCATATACAGCTGCCTGCGCAGTTCGTAAAAGCAGTGATACCACAGATCAGTTAGCCATCTTTTTTGTTCTCTCTTCTCCTCTCGATGATCATCATTTGACACAACTTCTGAGAAAGATTCGCTATTATGTCACAAAGGCTATTGGTATTACTCCTGAATATCTACTGCCGGTCGAACAGGACATGATTCCCAAAACTGCTATTGGAAAAATTCAGCGTCCTCAATTAAAGCAAGTGTTTGAAAAGGGTGGGTTTGCTGATTTGCTCAAACATCTGGAGCGTGTCAGTAGCGGTGGAACTTCTCAGAAGAGCCTGGTATCGGAGAAGAACGCAGTTTCTTTGACGGAGGAGGACATACAGCACTCCTTAATCCAGTTTTTTGTTGACGATCTCAATATTGTCCATGATTCGATTGAGCCAGATACGAATATCCACAGCCTTGGTGTCAATTCCATCAAGATGATGAAACTCATGCGTGCATTCGAGAAAGGCTATCGCATCAAAATTACGATACGAGAACTGTTCACATATCCAACTATTCAATCATTGGCGATGTATCTCGCTGAAAAAATGGTCAGGAGCACTGGCTCCTCTGCTCAATCTGCCGGTGGCCGTGTAAATCAGCAAGGAGGGCAGCAGTATGAAGAACAACTGCTGGCAATTGTCAATCAGCTTACGAATAAAGAAATTCATGCGTTGACCGGTAATAGAGAGGCACTGGCTCGCTTCCTCCAGACGAAAATCAGCGGCCATAAAATGTTTCCGCTCTCGTTTGCGCAGCAGCGGCTCTGGTTTCTGGACCAGTTGCAAAACGGTTCGCCCGTTTATAATCTCACGATGGTGTTTCACCTCAACGGAATCATGCACATTGAAGCGCTGGAGAAAAGCTTTCACGAAATTGTGCAGCGTCATGAAACATTACGGACAACGTTTCCAGCCATCGATGGGCAACCTATGCAGCTCATCGTTCCCTATCTCAATGTAGAGCTAGTACAAGAGGATCTTGAGCACATTCTTGTGGAACAGCAGGAGACGGAGATAATGCGCCTGGCACAAGAAGAGGTGAAAAAATCATTCAATCTGGCGCAGGGCCCGCTCCTGCGTGTTAGACTGCTCCATCTGAGCGCTCACAGGCATACCTTGCTTTTTAGTGTCCATCATATTATCTTTGATGGCTGGTCAATGGGCGTTTTCTATCGGGAATTTGCAACGCTGTACGATATCTTTCTACAAGGAAAACAGCCTTCGTTCCCTGTATTACCAATTCAGTATATGGATTATACTGCCTGGGAGCGCCAGTGGTCCCAGAGTAAGGACTACGAGGCCAGCCTGGCTTATTGGAAGCAGCGGTTGGCAGGTGCTCCTCCCGCTCTTACTCTCCCTACGGACTATCCCAGACCAGCCTTAGAGACGTTTCGTGGGGCATTTGAATCGTGCGTGCTCTCTTCCCAACTGGTCGATGCGCTACAGGAGTTCAGCCAGCAGGAGCAAGTAACGATCTTTATGACGCTACTGACCGCATTCCAGGTGTTATTGGCGCACGCTAGCAGGCAAGATGATATCGTCGTCGGGACCGATGTTGCCAACCGTAATCAGCTTGACGTTGAAGATCTCATCGGATTCTTCGTCAATCAACTGGCTTTACGCACCGATCTCTCTGGTGATCCATCGCTCAGAGAACTTCTGCAACGCGTACGGGAGGTGGTGCTTGGGGCTTATGAGCATCAGCACATTCCTTTCGATCAACTTGTGCAAAAACTCAATCCTGTACGTTTCCCCAATCGTGCTCCAGTGTTCCAGGCAAAGATTGTCTTACAAAATATTCCTGTATCTACGATATCATCTTCCATTACCATTGATCATTCGCCGATCGACGCTGGAACTGCCCAGCTTGATCTAGTTCTGGATCTGACAGAAACGGCATCAGGTCTACAAGCCTTCTGGCACTACAACACTGACCTCTTTGATGTCAGCTCGATCAGGAATATGAGTCTGCGTTTCGCTGCACTCCTTCAGGCTTTTGTCGATGCGCCATCCCAGAAGCTCTCAGCATTTAATGCCATGCTTACCGAGATAGAGCGTCAGCAGCGACAAGTACGGTTTCCTCCACCCCTGTTTGATGCTGTGCGAGAGAGAGAAGCTACACTCAAAAATGGATCCCTTGCGAGCGCGTTTGAAGAGCAGGTGGCGCGGACACCGCACGCACTTGCTCTGATAATGCAAGGTCGTGAAATGTCGTACGCGCAACTCAACGCAGAAGCGAATAAGCTGGCGCACCATCTGAAGCGGTTGGGAGTGCAACCAGAAACGATGGTCGTTCTGTGTATGGAGCGGTCATTAGAAGCTATTATCGGATTTTTCGGCATCCTCAAGGCGGGTGGCATCTGTGTCTCCCTGGACCCGGCATATCCAAAGGATCGATGGACGTTTATCCTGAAAGATAGTCAACCCAGGATCATCGTTACACAACAACGATTGGTGAGTGAGTTCAGCGAGTATCAACTGTTGGAGGTGGTGGACCTGGAAACAGTAAGCACTTTGCAGGAAGATGGGAATCCGATCAGTAGGATCATACCAGAGCAATTAGCCTATGTCATGTATACCTCTGGATCAACTGGGCAACCTAAAGGTGTTGGTGTCTCTCATCGGGCAGCCCTCAATCACTTTCTCGCAATGTGCGAAGAATTTCACCTGACTGAGCAGGATCGAATCCTGCAATTTTATTCGCTTGCCTTCGACGGTTCGCTTGAACAATTTTTCCCTGGTCTCTTCTGCGGAGCGACCATTGTGATGCGGGGCCCAACTGCATGGAGTATCGCTGATCTCAATGCAGCTGTGATAGAGCAGAAGCTAACTGTAGTTAACCTGACACCGGTCTTGTGGCAACAGTGGGCTCTGGAATTGCAGGTAGAGCCTGAAATACTATATGATGCTCAGTTGAGACTGGTCATTATTGGTGCAGAGGCCATGACTGTGGAAGCTCTGCGTGCCTGGCGGCAAACGCCGCTGACAACACGGTCCCTAATCAACGCCTATGGTCCCACCGAGGCTGTCGTTACCGCGCTCACCTTCGAGGTTCCTGAGCAGTTCTACCCTGATGAGGGAAGTGCTACTGTGCCCATCGGTCAACCTCTTCCTTATAGAGACGTCTATCTCCTGGATGCCACTGGAGAACTGGTTACGAGGGACGAGGTGGGAGAAATCTACATCGGTGGTCCACTCCTGGCCAGAGGCTATCTCAACAGACCCGATCTGACTGCGGAGCGTTTTGTCCCGGACCCCTTTAGTTCTGTGCCTGGCTCTCGCCTGTACAGAACAGGTGATCTTGGACGCTATCTGCCGAATGGAGCAGTGGAATGCCTGGGACGTGTTGATCAGCAAGTCAAGATCAGAGGATTTCGTATTGAGCTGGGGGAGATTGAAACAGTCTTGTTACAGCATCCCGGTGTGCAAACAGCAGTTGTGATAGCGCGTGAAGATCGTCCAGGAGAGAAACGTCTGGTGGCCTATATCCTCCTCCAGCAGGGTTACTATGCAACAGTTGCTGATGTGCGGAGTTTCCTTGAAGACAGACTTCCAGCATATATGATCCCATCCGCTTTTGTCCTCCTGGATAGTTTTCCAATCAATGCGAATGGGAAGATTGATCGCCTGGCTCTTCCCGCACCAGAAACGTTTCGTCCGCAAGCAGAGAAGGAGTTTGTTGCTCCTCGTAATCCTATCGAAGAGATGCTCATCAGCATCTGGTGCGAGGTGCTTGGGCTTGAACAGATTGGTATCCATGATAATTTTTTCGCATTAGGAGGACACTCTCTGGTTGCTATACAGGTAGTTGCACGTGTACGCCCGAGCCTTCAGGTAGATGTGCCCGTACACATGCTATTCATGGAGCCCACTATTGCCCAATTTGCTGATAGGATCGCGAAAGTGAAAGCCGCAGACAAGGAGCTTTCTTTACCTGCTATCACCCGACGTCGGCGTGGTAATTGAACGTATGCTTCTGTACCAGATGATACAGAATTTGAACGGTGGAGATGTAATCATTTATCAGCCAAACAAACGGGCTGTGTTGCAAGAAATTTCAGAGTAAGACGAGGGTAGGAAGGCTCACTTCTTATTCGGCTTAGGCGACCACTCCAAAGAGGGAAGAGATGAACATAATCTGACTCATGAAGTTTCCCTTTTCAACACGACGTATCTGCCCTTTCCGAATCATGTTCATGATCTCGAATCCTTGTAGTGTTCGCCAGGCCGTCTCGAACGAGAAGAAACCCATCCCCGGCTTCGTCAAGCGTTGAGGAAAGGTTGGATAAAGCGATGGTCTTGTTCGATCAGATTATTGAGGTATTTCACCTGTCGCAATTCCACCTGTTCAGGCAGGGCTTCAGCGGCTTTCAGATCGGCAACGGCCTTGGGATAAGCCGCATTCTTATCGACGTTGATGACTCGGGGAGTAGATGTGGCGGGGTTGGCCACAGTCGCGGGCTGGGCTATCTGTTCCTCGGCTGGAGGAGCTTGAAGAGCTAGATCAGCGGTGGAATGCAACGCTTTCAGGAAGAAACGTGTGGCCGCCTCGGCATCGCGCGTCGGACTCAAGAGAAACTCGAGTGTGTTCCCCTCAGAATCCACAGCCCGGTAGAGGTAAAACCAGACTTTCTTGATTTTGATATACGTCTCATCCACTTTCCAGGAGTCGTTGCAGGCTTTGAGATGCGGTCGGCAACACTTCTCCAGTTCGGGGACATACTGCTGCACCCAGCGGTAGATCGTGTATACATTTGGTCCCTCGACTCCCCCAGAGGTCGGCCACCTCGTGTCCCTTTTCTTAGGGGGAACTCAGCGCGCGAACGCGTTGCTGCCGTTCCTGCAAGGTACGAAGGCGATGCTCCGCCCGTGCCTGTTCTTTGATCTGTTGCACATAGGCCGAGAACGGCATGGGTTCCGTTGACCAGGAACGCACCGGGATGTCTTTGATGATCTGTCCCTCCAGCAGGAGCACGAGTTTGGCTTCTGACGCATTGAGATGGACCGTGATGTATTGTCCTCGGAACGCTTTCCCCACATAATAGCGCTTGAGATCGAGCTTGATGCGTCCTGCGGCATCGACCCGACGGCGAAACACTTGTTGGGGTTCATGACGCAGCCAGACCAACGGATCGACCTCAGCCGGCAGCGCCGGTAACCGTGGAGCCTGGAACAGTTTGGAGACTGGTTGTATGCAGTTGAGACCGCGTCCCCCAGAGAGTTTCACCACCTCGTGCCCCTCTCATGAGAAAGAGCTCAGGGCGCGCACGCGTTGCTGTCGCTCTTGCAAGGAGCGAAGACGATGTTCAGATCGTGCCTGTTCTTGGATCTGTTGTACGTAGGCCGCAAACGAAAGAGGCGTGGTTGACCAGGACACCACGGGAAGCACTTTGATGATCTGTCCTTCTGCCAGCAGCACCAGGTGCGCTTCCGCTGCGTTCAGGTGCACGGTGATGACCTGTCCACGCCAGGCCTTGCCCACGTAGTAATGCTTGAGATCCAATGTGATGCGACCGGCGGCATCGACGCGACGCATAAAGACCTGTTGTGGTTCATGGCGCAACCACGCCAACGGATCGACCTGGGTGGGCAGTGGTGGTAACGGGGTCGCCTGGGCGAGCCTGTCGGCTGGAGGCCGATCCACGAGCGCCCGTCCTTGATGTGGTCGCTCGTGGTTGTAAAAGGCCCCAAACGTGCTGAGGGCTTCCTGGGTCTGCAATTGCGTGGTGGACGTTCAAACTGCAGACACTCTTGATTGAGCGTGCGATGGAAACGTTCGACATAGGCATTTTGCTGAGGATGATGCGGATCACAGACGTCCATCTGGACGCCCAGACAAGCGCCAAAACGCAGCAGCGCGGAACGAAAATCACTGTTTTGAGGACTGCCGACAAAGCGTGTGTCGCGGTCCAAGGTGATCTGGCGTGGCACGCCCCAGCGCTCCATGGCATGGACCAGGGCTTCAATCACGGTTTCCGCGGTAAAGTCACTGCGCACTTCGGCGTGCAGCCAGAACGAAGACCCTTGATCGACGACGTTGAAGATTTCCAGGCGATGCTGCTGTTTGCCCAGGGGATCGATCTCGGCACTGCTGACATCCTTGAAATCCACTTGCCACTGACGCAACGGCTCAACGGGGTCCAGGGGCTCATGGTGGGAAGGATGTCGAGGAACGATATACTGAAGCAGGCGTAAATAGTGATAGATGGTGCTACTTGCCGGAGGCACATAGCTTTCCTCTTCGGCATGGACCTGCCGTTGCAAATAGCTGCGAATGGTGCGTGGACCAGCCACCCGATGCAGTTGCTCGGGAAGCTGGTCGCGCAGGGTCGCAATCTGGAAAATCTCGTCAAGCGAGAGATGGGGAGGTGGCGTTTTGCGGGCACAGGAGTGCCCTTGTAAGATGAGATACACGTCGTCAAAAGGAGCGTCCAGATAGGGGCGAAGGCGACGGCGCCAGTCTTTGACCCAACTCTCAGACATGCCCGTCTCTTTGGCCAGTTGCGCTTGCTTCCACTCAGGATGACGTTGCAACAAGGTATACAACAAAAAGCGTTTGGGGTACGATTCATGCATGGCGATACTCCCTGCTTTCAGCATAGAAAATGACGGTTTGAACAGAGTGTATCGCTCTTTGCTTGGCATTTCCAGGGGTACGAGGTGGTGAAACTCCTTGGGGGACGCGGTCTCAACTGCATACACTTACGATCATGAATACGAATGTTGCCCTCACCCATTTTGCCTCTTGCGGGACACGTCAAATTGGGGCAAAATTGAGAGGACGCGTCCATCGGCATTGTTGTATTTTTTTGCATAAACACATCATGCCAAGATGCGTCATTTTTTTCAATCCTTTCCCCCAATTTCACCACTTAGCGGGGCTCTACCCAATAAGGGTATCCATCAAAATATGCATGAGTTCTTCCTTCCCTGAATATATTCCCTGATATACCGTCTATGCCGCATTCCCCAAAATATATTGCAGAGTTAAGTTAAATGACAATCAACCGTTTCACTAGTGATCATACAAAATGCTGATGGGAAAGAAAATCAAGAACTTATGAAAACACACATTACTTTTCGGGGGCACCTTCTCGTTCTGAGCATATTCTGTACAACGCTCATTCTCGCGAGCTGTGGTGGAAATACAGGGAGCGCCTCCTCTGCCAGGGCGAATGCTACCGTTGCTCCTATCGCAACGAGCCCCAACTCATCTGACAAAAGTGGTTATCTCTATGTTGACCCTGCTGGCAATGCTACGACATTCCTTCAGTTTACCGAGCAAAATGGAACCATCACCGGGACGGGGACCCAGGCGTATATTACCTACACGCAGGGCGTGGCAAGTGTGACTCCCCAGACCTTTACGCTTTTGGGTAACCTTGTCGGGGACACAGTAACGCTCACCTTTTCTTTTCAATTCGGGGGAAAGACCGATACTGGGACACTGAAGGATAACACGTTGATGCTCGCGGTTACCCAGCAAGATGGAAGCATTCGCAATATTCCCTACCATGCTGCCTCTATCGATGAATATAATAAGGCCATCGCAACTATCCAACAGAAGGTACAGAATCAGAACCAGGCATATACCAATATGATGGATACCCAGGCAACGGTCCAGGCCCAGGCAACGGTCCAGGCGAACCGACAGTATGCGGTCCAGACAGATAATAATAATCTGGCAGGCAACCTGAACGCACTTGAAGCTGACAGCACTGCTCTCTCTCAACTCTCCTATTCCAGTACACTCACGAGTTATGCCAACAGTTGGGCAAGCATGCAAAAAGACTATGCAACGGAGCAAACTGATGCAGCCAAAGGGTGTGGCAACGGAGGGACGAATTTGGGCTATGTTCAGACCGATGACGGCTATGTTCAGACCGATAACGGCTACATCCAGACCGATGATGGGTATTTACAAACGGATAAAGGGTATTATGGTAGTGATTTGTCTGCGGTAGGAACGGATATCGCAAATGTCAAAGGGTGGTGGTCGCAACTACAAACGGATGCAGCAAAGAATACTACCCACACCCCCGCCCTGGCATATACTGCTGACCAGATTAATCAAGCGATAGCTAACGCACAGAATGCAGAATCAACGGCATTGGGGAATTGGAACACAGCATCAGCGAGTGCCCAGAACTATGATGCTCAGGCGACAAACCTGTTAAAACAAGCAGATGCCCTTGCCAACGGCATGCACTGCTAAACGCCTCGCGCTGTTCCAACATATATCGCACTTCTACCTTGCGTGGGAGTGCGATATCAGGGTCTTGAGCCACTTCCTCTTTTGCACATCTAGAGTGAGATGAGTCTCTTCCTCTTGAGCATGAAGATGATCTGAATCCCATTCTAAATATGCAGAGCAAACCTCGCCAGTGTTGATTGACAAATAAAATATGGCTCATGTCCACTTTTGACACTGCTGGTAAACTCTCGGGGCTCGAATTGCACCAGCTTGCTAGGATAGAGCAGTCGAAGGAGTTGTTGGAGCAGAGCATCGAGGAGAGGAGTAGAAAGATGACATTGCAGCCTCAAAACGAGTTTTCTATCCCGGAAGAGACCATTCGTGTCGCTCGTGCCGCCTATCCCAAAGGCACGAGGTATATGAAGATGCGCGACGCCCTGGGAACCATCTACCAGGACCAATCCTTCACCCATCTGTTTCCTCACAATGGCCGCCCTGTGGAGGCACCATGGCGATTGGCCTTGATTACCGTCATGCAGTTCATTGAGGAGCTTCCGGATCGGCAAGCCGCAGATGCGGTGCGAGGTCACATCGACTGGAAATATGCTCTGGGGTTGGACTTGACTGATCCTGGCTTTGACGCAACGGTCCTCTGTGAATTTCGCACACGCCTCGTGCAAGGAGGAGCCGAAGCGCTGCTACTAGAGGTCATGCTTACCACCTTCAAAGAGCGTGGTTGGCTCAAAGAACGCCAACAGCAACGAACGGACTCGACCCACGTGCTAGCCAAAGTGCGAGCGATCAATCGACTCATGTGCGTGGGAGAAACCATGCGTTTTGCGCTCAACAGCTTGGCTGTCATTGCTAGTGACTGGCTGCTGGAGCACTGCGACCCGGAGTGGCTTGATCGCTATGGGCATCGCATTGAGGAAGCTCATCTCCCTCACCAGCAGGCTGAACGTCAAGTCCTTGCAGAAGTCATTGGACGCGATGGGGCAACCTTGCTGACCGAGCTCTTCGCTTCAGATGCTCCCGCTGTGCTCCGCGAGATTCCCGCTATCGAGATTCTGCGTCGGGTCTGGATCCAAAACTACGGCTGGGAAGAGGGACAACTTCGTTGGCGAAGCAATGACAATGTTCCTCCCGCAACGCTGTTCATCAATTCGCCTTACGATCATGAAGCCCGCTATGGCAAAAAGCGGGAGACGAGATGGACCGGCTACAAAGTGCATCTCACCGAAACGTGTGAGGAGGACCGTCCTCATCTCATCACCCACGTAGCCACCACATCTGCACCTACAACTGACGAGCAGATGACAGAAACAATCCATGAAGAGCTAGAGCAGGCTCACCTCTCGCCTCGTCAACATTTTGTGGATACAGGATATATCACCGCACCCATTCTCGTCTCGAGCCAGCAGCAGTATGGCATTGAAATGATTGGACCGAGACGTCCAGATGTCAAATGGCAAGCGAATAGCGAGCATGGGATCGATGTGAGTCAGTTTCGCATTGACTGGGAGCATCAACAGGCGACGTGCCCTGAAGGGCATACGAGTAGCAGTTGGACACCTGCCATTGACAATCGGACAAATGAGGTGATCAAGATCCGCTTCTCCACGACGGATTGCCGCAGTTGCCCGCGTCTGACTTCCTGTACCACTTCGCAATCACCCACTCCTCGCCGATTGATCACGGTGCATCCTCGCGAACAACATGAAGCATTGCAAGCTGCCCGTCGGCGAGAACAGACCCCAGCATTCGCGAAGCTGTATGCTCGACGAGAAGGGATCGAAGCCACCATCTCGCAAGGTGTTCGTGCCTTTGACATGCGCCGTTCACGTTATATTGGCTTCGACAAGACTCATTTACAGCATGTGAGTATTGCTGCTGCCATCAATGTGGTTCGTATTGTGGCGTGGCTGGAGGGCGACCTTCCTGCTCCAACGCGGGTCTCTGCCTTCCAAAGGCTCTGCACTGCTGCTTAGCAGGTTTGCCAGCAGTGTCAAACCTGCGTATGAGCCGAATAGTGTTGGGATTTACAGCGTAGCCCTTCAATTGATGAAAGTCAATTTTTCGTCCTCTCTTGAACTCACACCAGCGCAGTGTTGCATCCATTCCATCGCGCATTTACACTTCTTGAGGGTTGTGATTGGCCTGTGGAGCCCCTTCTTTCAACTGATGAGTCACCAGTGCTCAACATTGGGGGCAAATGCTCATGTGAGAGGGCAAAACTTGCTCACTTCGTCGGGCATTTACCAGTAAATCACGGAATTAAATGGGTCTTCCGCCCACTTTGGTGATTCGGAAATTGCAGAGGGATTCCACCGAGTTGGGAACCAGCCTCTGGTGTGGAAGACCCTCTCTCCGTTGTCTTGTGGATGAGCCTATTTCACCAAAGCGGCGGAAGACCCATGGAATTCCCAAATTTACATCCTGGTGCAGATGTCCACAAGGATATCTGCTTCTTTTTTTCATATTTTACTGCTTTTGCTTAAACCACTTTTCTGTTCCATTGCGCCACAGACCCCTACTCTATACAGGCCCAGAGCTACGTAAGGTGTCATGGGCCATGCGCGCTGCGCGGCGGACAACCAGAGCTTCGGGGTGATGACGCGGAAACGAGGACCGTCACCGATGAACTTCCCCCAGCGAAACGCGTCTCGCACTCGCGAACCTTTTGTAGCCCTCGCTCGTAACAGGAAACAGCACACGACCGAAGGAGCCCGCAAAGCCGCGTCCTATGCAAGAGAAAAGCGACGAACAATTGATGGCAGCCGTGATGGCAGGCGATCAGGTGGCATTAGCCGCGCTGGTGACCCGCCACCATGCCCCACTGCTCGGCTATCTCTATCGTCTCGGTGGTGATCGGCAGCTGGCCGAAGATCTGGTTCAGGAAACCCTGCTGCATGTGCTGCGGCAGGGCACGTACCAAGCTGCTCGCCCATTCAAGCCCTGGCTCTACATGATTGCCACCAATCTGGCACGCGACTATTTCAAGTCAGCCGCGGTGCGCCAACGCTGGCGATCAGGTGACGCTGAGGAAGCGTTGCTCCACCTGTCCGACAGCGAGCCTTCCCCGGAAGAACACGCCCTGGCGGCAGAGCAAGGCAGCGAGGTGCGGGCGGCACTCGCTCAGCTTCGTGACGAATATCGCGTCGTGTTAGTGCTCCGCTTTTATCAAGGGTTCAGCTTACAAGAAATCGCTGAGACGCTGCACATTCCGCTGGGGACGGTCAAATCGCGGCTCTCGGTGGGCGTTCACCGCTTGCGCAGCGTGCTGGCCCCAGTACCGAAAGGAGTGGACTAGATGTCCCATCCTCAATCATCCTGGCCATTTGAACGACCAGAGCAGTTGGCAGACATGCTGCGCGAGCAGGGGGCCACGCCAGAAGAGTGTGCTGATCTGCTTCCCGCCGTGCGTCGCCTCTCCGAGTGGCAGGCACCCCAGCCGTCACCCGCAGACACCCGGCACCTGCTCGCCCGGCTGACGCGAGAGCTGCCCGCGCTCTCGCCCGTGCGCCAGGCCATCCGCGAGCATCGGCAGCATCGCATATCCTGGCTGCTGGCCACGGCCCGCGCGCAGGTCAGCCTCTTTGGCCAGGGCTTCTGGCTGGTGAGCGCGCTCGTGACCCTGTTAGGTGCGGGAATTGTATCGAGCAATGTGCTGGCCGATGCAGGAGTGGCATCGAGCAATGTGCTGCTCGTCCAGGAAGTGATATTGCGCGCCAGCGGGCCACTGCTGGCCTACCTGGGAACCATCGTCGCCTTTCGAGGCAGAGGAGCGCGGGTGCTGGAATTGGAACTGGTCTGCATTCCCTCCCCGCTACAACTGGCCATAGCCCGGCTGGTGATTGTCCTGGGCTATGATCTTGGCCTGAGCTTCGCGTTGAGTCTGTTGCTCTGGGTGGGTGGCAGCGGGGATGTGCTGGCACTGGCGCTCTCCTGGTTCATGCCACTGCTGCTGGTGGCGGGACTGGCCTTGCTGCTCTCGTTGCGCCTCCCGGTGCGGGCAGCAGCCTCCCTGGCCTATGGGAGCTGGCTGGCCATCCTGACTCTCGGCAGCACCTCCCCTCTCCAGGTGTTCCTGCTCTCGCCTGCGCTTGCGGTGCTGCCGGGCTGCATCGGCCTGGTGCTCCTGGTCATCGCGCTGCCGCGCATCCATACCGACATGCATCGCCTGCTCCCTCAATCATAGGGTTCGCGAACCTTTTTGGGGGCTGGCTCGTAAGAGGGGACGTGCAGCTCGTGCTGCACCTGCAAACTCGAATACACAAAAGGAGATTACCATGAGTATTACTGCGCTGGCCAGTACCAGCCAGCAAAACCGGTCTATCGACAAGAGCCCTCGCCTGTTTCTGAGCGTGATGACCTGGGAGTTCCGTCGCTTCCGAGCTTCCCGCCTCTTCTGGTTTCAGGCTCTCGGCCTCTTCGGTTTCTTGCTCCTCATGACGTGGGCCCTGCACGCACCAGAGCAAATCGGTGCAGGCGTGGCGGTTGGCGGTGGTGGTGGCGAACCGCTCAGCGGCTTCGTTGCCGGAACCAGCGCAGGGGGACTTCTTCATATCCTGCCAATCGTTCTGGTGGTGCTGGCTCTCCTCCTGCCCTTTGTCACGGCTGATGGCGTGACGCGGGACCTGAACCGGCGCACTCACGAACTGTTGATGACCACCGCTCTGCCAACCTGGGCGTATGTCTGGGGACGCTACCTGGCGGGCCTGGTGATGAGCCTGGGGCTGGCGCTCCTGTTGCTGGCCTCCATCCTGGGGATGGGCTGGTTGCTGCATCTGACCACCACCGACTATCCAGCGCCGGAAATCGGCGCCGTGCTGCTTCTCTGGGTTGGCATGGTGCTGTCGGCAACGATCCTGGTCAGCAGCTTCGGTTTTGCCCTGAGCACCCTGCTCCCGCGCCTGTCCACACTGGTCAAGGTGGTGATCATGGTCGCATGGATCGTGGGGGGACTGGTGATCCCCCTCGGGCTAGGCGGTACCACTCCTCCTGCCTGGTATGTCAATTGGGACCCGACCAGTGGGATCACCGCGCTTGGGCTCCTTCCTGTGTATGCCATTCACCTCGGCCCGACGATCACGAGCGAGGCGCAGTTTCAGCAGTTCATTCTTAGTGTTGAGAACAAGATGCCTGACCTCGCGGGCTGGTTCGCGCCACACCTGCTGCTGGCCGGGGTCAGCCTGGTGCTGGTGCTGGTCGCGGCTCTCGCTTTCAAGCGCTCCCGCGATGTTCTCAATTAAGATGCTTGTGCACGGCTTCAACGGCCATGAAAGGAGCACTCTCTTCCATAGAGAGCACGCTTAACAGAAAGAGAGAACAGGAATGGAATTGACGATTGAACACTTGAGCAAGCGCTATGGGCAGCACTGGGCGCTGCGTGAGCTGTCGCTGCGCTGCGAGCCGGGCATGCTGGGGCTGGTTGGACCCAACGGCGCGGGCAAGACGAGCTTGATGCGCATGATCGCGACTCTGCTGGAACCGACCGAGGGGACCATCCGCTGGAATGGGCAGGACATCCGCACCCATGGCGAGACGCTCCGGCAGGTGTTGGGCTATTTGCCCCAGGATTTTGGCGTCTATCCAGAGTTCACCGGACGACAGTTCTTGCGCTACCTGGCTTCGATGAAAGGGCTGCCCTCCTCGCTCGCCCACCGGCGTGTTGATGAAGTGCTGGAGATTGTGAATCTGGAGCAGGTGGCCGACCGCAAACTGCCCGCCTATTCTGGCGGCATGAAGCAGCGCATCGGTATAGCGCAGGCTCTCTTGAACGACCCCGAACTCTTGATTGTCGATGAGCCAACCGCGGGACTTGACCCTGCCGAGCGCGTGCGTTTTCGTACGCTGCTCGCCAGCCTGACCAGCAACCGGATCATCATGCTGAGCACCCATATCATCAGCGATGTGGAGGCCGTGGCGAACCGCTTACTGATTTTGCGGGAGGGGCGCGTGCTGGCCGATACGACGCCGGAGGCGTTGCTGGCAAGCGCGGCGGGATCGGTCTGGAGTGTAACCACCGATCAGGCCACGGCCTTGCAGTTGCAGGCGAGCTATCAGGTCAGCACGATGGTCAACCAGGTGCATGGCATCACGCTGCGCATCGTCAGCGCGACGCGCCCGCACGAGGCTGCCGTCGTCATTGACCCCAGCCTGGAAGAGGCCTATCTGCTGGCCACAGGCAGGCAGGCAATTCGTGCCTGACATGGGTACAGATATCTCATTATACGAAGGAGAAATTATGGAGGCAAATAGAGCCGATAGCTTTGGCTTCGCGCAACAGTTGCGCGGGGAGTGGGCCGCATTCCGTAAAGTTCGCATCCTTTTGATCGGTATGGTGGTCGCAGCGTTGGTGACGATGCTTTTAGGGCTTGTGGTGGGGGGGCACATGACTTGCGAAGGTCCTAACGGCAAGGTCTGCCCTGCTGTCCCGCTAGGGCCAGACGGCGAAGCGGTGATTGACAAATTCTATTTCGTACACCAGCCGCTAGCCGGAGATGGCAGTATAACGGTGCGCATCACCTCGCTCTCCGGCCTGATCACCTACCCACCGCCCAAACACGACCAGATTGTCAGAGGCGTTGTGCCGTGGGCGAAGGTAGGGGTTATGATCAAGGCGAGCACCAAACAGGGATCGGCCTATGCAGCTGTGATGGTCACCGGCAGCCACGGGGCGCGGATGCAGTACAACTTCACTCAGGACATCGCCGGCCTCCCGGGCGGCGTCTCAGGGCAATCGCCGCGCTGGCTCCGATTGACCCGCGAAGGTTCCACGCTCACTGGCTACGAGTCGACCGACGGTGCGCAGTGGACCCGGGTCGGCACAGCTCACCTGACCGGACTGCCTGCCACGGTACAGATCGGGTTCTTCGTTACCTCCCCATGCGACCTGACTGTGGACGAGGGTGCCTGCCGCACCACCCAGGCCACTGCCACCTTCGATCAGATCAGTCTGCAAGGCAACATAAGCTTGGACGCGTGGACCAGTATCAGTATAGGAAGTGAGCGTGGCGCACCGCCCATAACGGTGGGAAGCCTCAACCGGTCTGGCGATACGTTCATCGTGACCGGAAACGGCGACATCGCCCCGCTCGGCTCTAGTGAAGGCTCTCCCATCGAGCGCCCCCTCATCGGCGCAGTGGCTGGCCTGATTGTGGTGATTATTCTGGCGGTGCTCTTCGGTGCCTCTGGTCGCCTGTCTGACCGCAAGAGCGCAAGTCCGAAACTAGGACGGGTGTTGGCCGCGCAGGCCCTCGTGATCGGCCTGGTCGCTTTCACCACCCAACTGGTGGCTGCTGTCGTCGCAGTCCAGCTTGGCAAGCGCATCATGCTCTCGAACCACACCATCATCCTGCCAGTGGATCCTCTCACTGAACTGCGCGTCATGTTCGGTACCGCCGCACTCGTCGGAGTCGTGGCCGTCTTCGCCCTTGCCCTCGGCGTCCTGTTCCGGTATCGCGTCGTGGCCGTGATCGTTGGCCTCGCGCTCACGGTCTTGCCCTTCATCCTCGCCAACCTCGCGCCCCTTGCCGTATCTCAGTGGTTGCTGCGGCTCACACCGGCCGCCGGCTTTGCGATCCAGCAGAGCATTCCAGAGTACCCACAGGTGATCGGCCTCTACACGCTCCAGGCCGGGTACTACCCGCTGGCACCGTGGGTCGGCTTCGCTGTGCTCTGCGGCTACACCGTGCTCGCTCTCGGCCTAGCCGTCTTCGTGCCGCGCCACAGGGACGCATGAGGCTGCCGTCGAAGTTTCCCCAGCCTGGAAGACGCCGATCTGCGGGCTGTGGGCGGGCCAGCCGTTCGGGTCTGACAGAAAGGAACGCCCATCGCTAGGAGGCTCGGCGGATCAAACCGCCGAACTCCTCCGGTGGCGCATCGCGTCGGGGAGGCAACCTGTTTCCTTGCCAAGATCCCGGTAAGGAGAAGCCAGGGAAACAGGTTGGCCCCCTTTGGAAACAGGTGGATAGATTGCCCCTCTTCACCTCTCACAAAACCGACAAATGCTTCTTTTTCGAAAAGGGCACAAGAACAACAAAGGAACTTCTATGGTTTTTTTCCCTGAAGAGATGGCCTGTCGGTGCGATCCTGACGGAAAAGCATTATGTACCATATAACTGAGGATGAGCTTACCCTTTTTCTTCTTTCACGCGCCTAAAAAGGGGTTTGCCCACGGTAGGAACCAAAACTTGGAATAGGAAAGAAAAGACAGCTCCATGTGCATGAATTGAGAGAGAAAAGCGGCAAAAACGACTTTTTAACGGAATACTCCTTGTAAAAACTGCTTTTCTCTCTCTACACAGGAGCTTCATTAAGGCTCTCTACAGGCTAGTTCAGCTGGCTATTCCAAGTTTTGGTTCCTACCGTGGGCAAACCCCTGTCTACAGCAAGATGTGACGGGCTGTGAATGCGGAGAGCTTTTCCAGTTTGTGTATCCTCCACGAGAGGAGATCCTCCATGACCTGCGGCGTGGATCTCACAAAAATCTGACAACTGTCTGGTACAATGAAGCTCAATACTGAGATTCTCTGCACCTGGAGTGCTTCTTGAACGGACGCTCGCACGAGGAGGAGCCCATGCCCCATAAAATTTTAGTGGTGGATGACGATACCAAGACCGTTGATTTAATCCGCCTTGCTCTGGAACAAGAGGAATTCGAGGCGCTCATCGCGTACGAGGGGATCGAGGCACTCAACCTGGCGCGTTACGCATCCCCTGATCTGATGATTCTCGATTGGATGCTACCCAACATCAGCGGCATCGATCTCTGCCGTATGGTGCGGGCGGAATCGAACGTGCCGATGATTATGCTGACGGCGAAGGCGACGGAGGAAGACAAGCTGCGTGGTCTGAACCTGGGCGTGGACGATTATTTGACCAAGCCCTTCAGTCTGCGTGAGCTGGTGGCGCGGGTGCGCGTGGTGCTGCGCAGAACCCATCACGCCGAGGAACGTCCCACGCTGCTGCGGTTTCGCGAACTGGAGATCAATGTGGAGGGACACGAGGTCCGGCTTGGCGACCAGGCGATCTCCCTTACACCCAAAGAGTTTAAGCTGCTGGAGACATTTGTGCGCGCTCCTGGCCGGACGTTTCGCCGCGAGGAGCTAGTAGAGAAGATCTGCGGCCCGGACTACGATGGCTTTGATCGCTCTATCGATTTCCACATGGGGAATCTGCGCAAGAAAATTGATATTCACCCTGAGCAGCCCTCGTATATCCAGACGGTCCACGGCGTGGGCTATAAATTGAGGAGGACCAATCATGTGGCATAGCTTACGATTCCGCCTGGTGGTGATGTTTATGCTGGTGGTCCTGGTCGCTGTCGGGACCGTGGCACTGCTGGCCAGCCAGGCGACCGTGAACGATCTGCATATCTACACACAGGCCGAGGGCGACCAGCAACTTATCTCGACCATGCTGAATGCCTATACGCAGCACGAGAGCCAGGCGGCGCTGCAAAAGCTGGCAGAGCAGTTGGCGCGCAGTTCGCACCGGCGCATTGTGCTCGTTGATCATCAACGGCGCGTTCTCGCCGATTCCGAGGGCAAACTGATCGGGCAGGTGCTTCCTCCCGGACCTGATGGGCTAATTACCTCGACTTCGCTTCCCTCTGGCGCTCTCTCGATCAATCCTCATCCTCCCGCGACCTCGACCCCGTCCCAAACTGGGAGCGCCATAACCACGATCAACTCTCCTGTTGATCCATCTTCTCCGGGCTCTACACCGGGCTCTATACCGCTGTATATCTCCACAGACTCCGTGTCCCAACCCTCCGTGACAGGGCCAGGTCAGGAGTCTATCACCTTTATGCAGGGAAGATTTGCCGCGACGGCTCACTCACCGGAGACCACCTTTATCGATTCGGTGAACCGCTCGCTCTGGCTGGCCGTACTCCTGGCTGGACTGGTGGCGCTGCTGCTGGCGCTGATCTTTGCTCATACGATCCTCAGGCCACTGCACACGTTGAAAGTGGTGGCCAGGAAGATGGAGCAGGGCGATTTGAGTCAACGCGTGTTCATCAAAAGCAAGGGAGAAGTGGGCGCGCTGGCTCACGCGTTTAACGCGATGGCCGACAGTCTGAGCCGTTCGGAGCGTTTGCGCCGCAACCTGGTGAGCGATGTGGCCCACGAACTGCGCAACCCACTGATGAACATTCGCGGCTACCTGGAGCTGTTGCAGGACCAGGTGCTGGAGCCGACGCCGGAAACGCTGGCCTCGCTCTATGAAGAGACGTCGCTGCTGAATCGGCTGGTGGCTGATCTTCAGGACCTCTCGCTGGCCGAGGCAGGGCAGTTGCACCTGGTCCAGAAGCCGGTCAACCTGGCGGCGGTCGCGCGCCAGGCAGTCCAGATCGTCCAGCCGCACCTGGTTCAGAAGAACCTGACGCTTCATGTGCATCTGCCCTCTAATCTGCCTCACGTCGCAGCCGACCAGGAGCGGATCGCGCAGGTGTTGCGCAATCTGCTGAGTAACGCGATCAGACACACGCCCGAACAGGGGAAGATCAGGCTCACCGCCAGCCGCGATGAGTCGATGCTCCGAATCAGCGTGCGAGATAGCGGGGTGGGCATCGCGCCCGAACACCTGCCCTATCTCTTTGAGCGCTTTTATCGCGCCGATGCCTCGCGTTCCCGCGCGACCGGCGGCAGCGGGCTAGGCCTGGCGGTCGCCAGACAGGTTGTGCAGGCGCATGGTGGCCAGATTACCGTCGAAAGTCAGCCTGGACAGGGCAGTTGTTTTACGTTTACGCTCCCTATTGCTCCCTCGCGCGCTCGTCTCACTATTCCCCAGAAAGCGCTCGTATCCTCTCTATAACGTTTGTACGTGTTTCCAAAGAGGATCAGGTATTTGTGATTAATACCTGATCCTCATTCTTTTCTCACATTTCCCTCAAGAGTTCCTCATGCTCATTGACTATGCTCTGAGTGCGGGGAAGAACTCTCCGACCGACCCCAGCGAAAATGATGTGTATGAAATAAGCAGAAGGAGTTCTATCGTATGAAACTCGTTGTACGGAGTGTGAGAAATGTGTGGCGCAATCCGCTCAGGATGGTTCTGGTGATCGCGTTGCTGAGCACCAGCCTGATGTTTGTCGCGGCGATGATGAGCCTGAGCGCGAACTCGCAACAGGAAATCGCCGCGGTGCATAAGAAGGTAGGGACGGGTATTACGGTGAGTTACGCGTCCAACGATGCCAGAAACGCGCAGCAAAACGGCGGACCAGTCATAAGCGGTTCATCCACCGGGAATGGGAACGGGCCTTCCTTTGCCGGGAAGGGTCCCACACCCATTCCAAATAGCGCAGTCGAGAAGATCAGGAAGACCCAAGGGGTCGCGAATGTGCAGGAGAGCCTGGCGCGTCCCGACATGGATGGAGAGGTCAAAGGCAGTCAGCTGACCGATCCCAGTGGACAGGCGGTGAACGCACCTCTCTTCGTGAACGGCATTCCCAGTGACGCCACCAATTTTACCCTGATGGGTGGGGATACCCCGACGCTCGTGGCTGGACGCGGCTTCCGATCCAGCGATGCCAACGCCAATGTGGCTTTGATGGATGAGGATGTGGCGAAGGCCAATCACCTGCATGTTGGCTCAACTTTCAAATTACACGGGACCATCTTCACACTCATCGGGCTCTATACCACGACAAATCAATTCTCGGGCAGCAGCGTGATCCTGCCGCTGGCGACTATGCAGAGGGTATTTGGCATCGATGGCGTGGACAGCGTGACGCTCAACACGACCAGTTACGAGCAGGTTGAAGCCGTCGCGGCCAAGCTGCACAGCGCGCTGGGGAAGGCGTACGATGTTGTCACTCAGAGTGCCCAGTATAGCAACGTGTTTAACGCGCTCCAGGTGGCGCAAAACAGCATCCAGGTCGCCCTGTTCGTCTCGTTTCTCATCGCGGCAGCCGTGACCGTCTTCGCGGTCCTGATGCTGGTGCGCGAGCGGACGGCGGAGATCGCCATCCTCAAGACCATCGGTGCCTCCCATTTGCAGGTCCTCAGGCAGTTCTGGACGGAGATCGCGGCCTTGAGCGTCACGGCGGCGGCGCTGGCTGTGCTCCTGCTCCTGGCGTTGGGGCCGTTCATTTCTCAGAAATTCGATATCGACGCATCCGCGCTGGTGAAGGCGAGTGGCCCAGGTGCGAGCGGACCTGGCATGGTCGTCAACGGCAGTATGGCAGGCTCCCTCACTACGACAGGGCCAACAGCGACCAACCCCCTCAGCGGTGTGCACCTGGCGGCGGCCACGCTTACGACGCAGACGCTGCTGATGATCGTCATGATAGGCATTGGCCTGGCTCTGCTCACCAGCATCATCCCAACCTGGTCCGTTGCCTATACCAAGCCCGCCAGCGTCCTGAGAAAAGTCACGTATTAAATCAAGCAAAGAGAGGATATTGCATGATGGACAACGAGTTCCTTTCCATTGAAGATGAGCAAGAGATGCCAGAACAGGTCTGGTCTGCAGACCAGACAGAGGAGCCGGGGAGCGTGCACTGGTCCACAGACGCGCAGCAAGAGCTCCCAAAGTCGACCATCACCGTCGAGGCCTCGGGTTTGAGCAAGACCTTCCGCTTGCAGGGCGAGGTGATCCAGGCGGTCGATGAGGTCAGCTTTGCCTTTACCGAGGGGCAGTTTGTCGCAATCCTCGGCCCCAGCGGGTGTGGCAAGTCCACGCTGCTCTACCTGCTGGCCGGGCTGGATAAGCCGACATCAGGAGAGTTGATGATCGATGGCGTGGATGTGAAACGCCTCTCAGGCAGGCAGGAGTACCGTTTTCGGCGGCAGAAGCTGGGGTTTGTCTTTCAATCGTTTCACCTCATCCCCAGCCTGACCGCGCTGGAAAACGTCATGCTGCCGATGGAGCTCAAAGGCGGCATGACCAACGCTGCCCTGCGCGAACGGGCGCGCACCCTGCTCGGGCAGGTCGGCATCGATGACAGTCGCCACAACCACAAGCCGGGCAAGCTCTCCGGTGGGCAAAAGCAGCGCGTGGCTATCGCCAGGGCACTCGCCAACAACCCCCGCGTCATCCTGGCTGACGAGCCGACTGGCAATGTGGACTCGAACACCGGCAAGCGCATCGTCCAGTTGTTCAAACAGCTTGCCGAGCAGGGGCGAACCGTCATCGTCGTCACGCATGACTGCAGTATCGCGAGCATTGCGGACGTGCGCATGAAGATGGAGGATGGCCGCATCACGGTCATGGAGAACTACCAGCCTCCAGCTAACCAGAAGCCGCTAGTCCTGAAGAAAAAGGGACGCAAACGCTAAACACGAAGAACCAACAGATTGCGCAACGAGCGGGACTGCTCACTGGAATGATAGAACAGGCTCGCTTCATTCGTTCCTGTATGGCGAAGATAAAAGTGCAAGGAGAAAAAAGAGATGGCTGAGATAGCCACAACACTCACTCAGGCTGAGCCTGAACATCCGAAAGCACAACGGAGATGGCAGCAATTTCCGTCCTGGCATCGACTGTCGCTGGGAGGGGTCGTCCTTATCGCAGTTTTCATGGACTTCTTCCAGTTGGGGAAGAACGGCTTCGGCAGTTATTATCCTTCTGCCGTGAGAAGCATGATGGATAGCTGGCAGAATTTCTTTTTCGCCTCGTATGATCCAGGGGGCTTTGTGACGATTGACAAGCCACCCCTGGGCTTCTGGCTACAGGTCGTCAGCGCCAAGATCTTCGGCTTCAACCCTATCAGCATCCTGCTGCCGCAGGCGCTGGCCGGCGTGCTCTCGGTGCTCCTGCTCTACTATCTGGTCCGACGCCACTTCGGAGTCGTGGCCGGCCTGCTGGCCGCGCTGGTGCTGGCGCTCACTCCAATTAGCGTCGTCACCAATCGCAATGATACCATCGATAGCACGTTGGCCCTGACCCTGCTCATCGGAGCGTGGGCCGTGCTGCAGGCGTCTGAGACCGGGCGGCTCCGCTGGTTGCTGCTCTCCGCCATTATGGTTGGCCTTGGCTTCAATATCAAGATGCTGGAGGCGTACTTGGTCGTGCCCGCCTACGCCGTTCTCTACCTGCTTGCCGCTCCCCGCAGCATCTGGAAGCGCGTCGGACATCTGGCCTTAGCCGGGCTGCTGCTGCTGGTGGTCTCGTTCGCCTGGGTCGTGGCCGTCGATCTCACTCCAGCCTTACAACGCCCCTTTGTCGATTCGACGCAGGACAATTCAGAGCTCAGCTTGGCTCTCGGCTACAATGGCCTCGAACGCCTGCTTGGTGGTTCAAACAATACAGCCGCCGATGGTTCAAACAATACAACCGCCGATGGTACAGGCGCTACAGTCGGCTCGATCATTACGGGCCCGACCATTACGGGAGACAATGAGACGCAGCAATCACCGCCAACAAGCTCACGAGCGGTCATACACGTCAGCGTTCCTGTTGCCAGTCCGTTGCGTCTCTTCCAGGAAGCACTTGGCGGTCAGATTGGCTGGCTCCTGCCACTGGCGCTCCTGGGTATGCTGGCGTTGGCCTGGCAGCGACGCCCGAACGTGCGAGAGGATCGCAAGCTGCAATCGCTGGTCTTCTGGGGCATGTGGCTGCTCACGATGGGGATCTTTTTCAGTGTGGCAGGCTTCTTCCACGAGTACTATATGACGGAGATGGCTCCGGCCATTGCCGCGCTCTGCGGCATAGGACTGGTGACGATGTGGAAAAACTACCGTCGTGGCAATTGGCGTGGCTGGCTCTTGCCTGTGGCGCTGATTGCCACCGGGGCTGAGCAGATCTACCTGCTCAGCGCGTATCCCGCCTGGGACCGCTGGCCCGCCTGGATCCACGGGATGATCCTACTCATCGGCGTCCTAAGCCTCGTTGCAGTGGGGACGCTAGTGGGTATTCGCATCGTTCCGCGCCTGCGTGCCAGGGTGCTCAATGTCCGCTTGCTCATCTCGGCGCTCAGCGTCGGCGTTCTGGCTCTCCTGGTTGCCCCGACAGTGTGGACGATCACTCCCATTCTCCTGAGCACGCAAGCGGATACCCTGCTGGCGGGGCCGCCACTGGAAGGGCCGCTACCAACAGGGGGCACTGGTATGGCCAACGTGGACCCCGCGTTGATTCACTACCTGGAAGCCAATCAGGGCAAGGCGAAATTTCTCGTTGCCGTGCAGAGTTCCAATTCCCAGAGTGAAGCAGACGAAATCATTCTTGCGACGAACAAGCCGGTAATGGCCATGAACGGCTTCTCTCACGCCTCTACCTTAACGACCAGCCAGCTCGCGACGCTGGTCAAGCAGGGCACGGTGCGCTTCTTCCTGCTGCCGACCCCGCCGCCACCGCCCGGGAACCAGGTCCCCTCAGGGGGTTCTGAACAGAACCCCCTCACTACCTGGGTAATACAGCACTGTCAGACCGTGCCGACCAGCTTGTGGCAATCTTCTGTGACCGACTCCTCCGATGCTCCTCGCACTGGAACTCAGTTATATGATTGTGCCGCGGTCCATTGACGATCAACGAGGTCAGGGCGCTTGTTTCCCCTAGCTAGAGAAACAGCGCCTGCCTTCGCGTACCTCTTCCTGATGCATGGGTATCAGCGTCACCGCTGCAGCATTAGTTTGCAACGAGCCTTAAGGGAACAAAAGAACACTTGTTTTATTGTCGTCTGAATCAATTCCAGGCTCATGTCCACTTTTGGGGATAGATGAGCTTATCGGTGTGATCTGCCTCAAGCTTCGTGCTTGCTAACCAGATCGGAATAACTCATCAATTCACCTTTTCACCAAAAGTGGACATGAGCCCACGGGATGCGCAACGAGATGCTCTTCTCAACTGATGTGGCCCATCTTGTGGGAGAAGCCGCTCTGTTTTTCCTCTGAAGAGAGACAGAAATGGGTCATTTGCCCCATCTCATGCTCTCGTATTGCCTTTATACTGAGAAGCAGCGAGAACATTTGTTTGCAGAAAATGCAAAGAGATAAGGAAAATACTCATGATACATAATTCTAAGTGGCGGTTTGGCTTTGTCACAAGCACACTACTCTTGTTATGGAGCATCGTCTTCGTGTTTGTCTTGGCTCCTTCTCCTTACCTGACAATGGGACCTGCGTTTGGCCTCTTGTATCTTACGGAGGCTGTCCTCATGCTGATGACATTGCTGATGCTCCTGTTGGTGTTTTTCAAGCGAACGCGTCCGATCAGCTTTGGATTGACCATTCCGCTCCTAGTGCTCCATGTAGGGCTGTTCATTATAACTCTCATCATTACTCCTCCGGCATGGAATGAGACGAACTGGGAATTGCTCAAACCCCAAATACTTTTTATCCATTTTCCAGCTGTTATTGCTTTTCTTGTGGTAGGAATCACCTATATGACCGTAAATCGCCATGTTGGCGGGCAACCGAGGAAGACCGAAGGCCACATCAGTTGAGAAGAGCATCTCGTTGCGCATCCCGTGGGATGAGCCATAAATATTCGTTTACAGTTGAGAATAACGCTGTTTTTCTCAGTCTTTTACCAACTTCCATTCTTCCTCACGTAGAACCCAACGCTCTTCTCCTTTTGGCGATCCTTGACCTTTTTCATGTCACGGCGTGCGCCACAGTTCTGGCACTCGACATGCCAGATGCCACTTTCTTGAAATTGCTGAATGGTCACGCCAATAGGACCGAGAAAAGAGCATTTCGAGGTCTCGACAGGTGCTGTTGGGGCTTCTTTTGCACCTACCGGGTCACGATGAACCGCACGCTCGATGCACTTGGAGGAACGGGAGCGTGGTACAGTGGGCTGTGGAGACTGTGCGCCGGAGGCGTTTGGAGAGGAAAATGGGCTACCACTAGGTAGAGCTTGCGGCCTCCCCAGTAACTCAAGGAGTTCTTGCTCACTTTTTGCTTTTGCTTGCTCAATTTTGAACTCCCCAGTACGAGCTTCTGTTTCAAGACGAAAGCGCTGGTCAGGCTTGAGTGCATGTTTCTTGAGTTCGTCAATCGTCAGCGTTGTTTTTCCTGCACGACATGAACTGCTCACCGTTTCGACCACCCAGTCACTCAAAATACCCACACAGCCAATGCTCCACTCTCCAAACCATTGCCATTGTCGGAGCATCTCAGGAATATCCACCTGGAGAGGCACTTGCAACAAGAGCGCCTTTAATGCCCCAATGAAGTTCTCGCACTCTTCCTGTTGGGCAAAATGATAGCGAGCAAAATGCTCATCACGCATCCTCCTGGCGGCTTGCCCGTTCAGGTGGCAAAAATCGTACAGAGAAAAATTCCCCACCAGGATGTAGAGCAAATTGGCGCGATTGGTCAGCGATTTCAGCCAGTCCAGCTGCACACCTGGTCGTTGTGCGGCATCCGAATGCATGAGGTGCTGGGCCTCATCGACACAGATGGCCTTCACTCTGGCAACTTCGAGGGCATAGATGACAGCATCCCGCACTTCTAGCCACTCGGCGGGGTCTGCGCTCTTTTTCCCGCGCAGGCGGGCAAGCGGCAAGTTCTCGATGCGGTCTCGAATAGCGACATGCCCACGGAGCGCGTGGAGCACTTGGCGGTAAAAGTCGAGACGAGCAGAGGACCCAACATCTTCTGGTGACGCTTGGACAATGACGACTGGGGTAAATGCGGGATTCGGTTCTTCCGCTCGTAGACGAGAGGCAATCCGATGAATGACCGTTGATTTTCCCACCCCAGAAGGTCCATAGTGTAAATTTGGGAATTAAGCTGTCAAGATTTCGGCAATTATCCTGTTGATTATCGGTCGCTCGTCCTCTTCCATTTCACTAGAGAATGGCTCTACAGGCCAAAGAAGGGGAAATACTTTTACCAGGATAATCAGCGAAATTTCAACAATTTAATTTCCAAATTTACAAACAGCTGTTTCTGGCAGCAGCGACGACTTGGGGATCAAAAGTGTTGCATGTGTTTGATCGTGGATATGCCAGTAAAAAGTGGCTCGAACTCCTGGAAGCATTCGGAGGACGTTTCGTGATCCGCTGGAAGAAGGGGCACCTCTTTTTTGATCAGCAAGGGAAGAAGAAGAAATTGTGGGAAGTAGCCCGTGGGAAGAGAACGTGGGGGCATCGCGATGTGTGGGATGAAAGGAAGCGGTGTTGGTGCAAGATGGGCGTGCTTGCACTGCCGATCCGACATGCAGGATATGCAGGGAAGCTTTGGGTCGTTATTGGGAGAAAGAAAGGAGAGCCATGGTATCTGGTGACCAATGAATGCGTTGAGACAGTAGAGCAGGCATGGCATATCATTTACGTGTATGCGAGGCGTTGGCAAATAGAACTTACATTTCGCTATGGAAAAGCGAACTGGCGATGGAAAGCCTACGCCTCCAGAAAGCAGAAGAACGTGAGAAGTTGCTCTTGATGGTGACGCTCGCCTATGCATATTTGCTTTCCTTGCTTGATTCTGCCGAGCCGCTCCAAAGAGCATGGCTTTTCCGTCATTATTGTCATCGTACAGGAAAACGATATCAAAATGCCAAAACTCCTCTCTACCGACTACGCTGGGCCTTAAGCCGTTTTTGGAGTGCTTTTCCTCCCCTCTTTCAAGATGCTTTTTGGAAAAAGCCACCCGAAGCTTCGAACTCGCGTTTCAAAGCTTCGGGATGACTCATGCTTATTTATCCCCTGGAAGCATCGATTCCATGCTCCAATAGAGCGAGACCAGCCATAACCATAGCTGAGAGACCAGCATGGATCTCCTCGGAAGATTCGCCTTTCAATCGTCGCCTCTGGTATTCCGCAAAGATCCTCGCGTACAGGGTCAGGATCATCTGCGCAACGAGGCGGGGTACGATATCATCTAATTGCGTACCCATATCTTCCGCAAAAGCATGGGCTAGATCCTCTTCAACAGACTCAGTCATTTGTCGGCCCCGAGCTTGCAGGGTAGGGCTTTCCCGAATCACCCGGAAGACCTGCTGCCGCGTAGAATCCTGCTCTGGAGGCGGCATCGCTTTCATCGGTTCGAGACTGCCGAGCAGCAAATGACGCAGAAAGGTGAGCAATGGTTCTCCTTTCTCGCGCTGACGAACGATTCCTGCCAGGGAAGTCTCCATAGGTTGATTGAGTCCAAAAAAGAGGTCCTCTTTAGTCGGAAAATAATTATAGACGGTATTTACCGACACATCAGCCGCTTCAGCCACTTCCGTCACTGTCACCTGCTCAAAGCCACGCTCAATAAAGAGCTCCATCGCTACTCTGGCAATCTTCTCTCGCGTTTGCTGCTTTTTTCGTTCACGTCGTCCTGGTGTCTGTGTCATAGGCGCATTGTAGCTCTTTTTGCAATGGACTGCAAGATTGGGGTTGACTTTCTTTCTGCACTCCGTTTATAATTGGTGTAAATTAAATTTTTAAGTTAACGCAAAAATATATGGAATGCAGAAAGGAAAAACAATAATGGCAGATGTCTCTGTTCCGGTTTTGATTGTTGGTGCCGGACCAACCGGCCTCTCGACCGCGCTCTTTCTGGCGCAGCAGCAGGTTCCGTATATACTCATTGAGCGACATCCAGGTACAGCGATTCATCCCCGCCCGGTTGGCCTGGGAGCGCGGACGATGGAGGTATTGCGTGCGCTGGGGCTTGAAGAGAGCGTCAGGAAGGCCGCCGAGCCGCTCAGCAGGAGCAGGGGTGAGATCTTTGTCGAGACTCTTGCCTCTGCCGACATGGCACAGGTCAAACGTCTGAACCTGGATGGGAAAGATATTGAGACGTTCGACCAGATGAAAGAAGCAGAGCAGGCTATCAGTCCAGCCACAGGCTGTCTGTGTAATCAGGCCGCTCTGGAGCCCGTGTTGTTTGAGGCGGCGCGGGAACGAGGTGGAGATCTGCGCCTTCAGACCGAATTACTGTCTTTTGAGCAAGATGAGACGGGCGTGACGGCTCTCGTTGTGGATCGCAAGACGGGAATGCAGCAGCGTATCCGTGCCGACTACCTGGTTGCCGCGGATGGGGCTAATAGCCTTGCACTGCGCACTCTTGCAATCCCCGCGAAGAGCTTTACGTTGTCAAGGATGCAAACTCTCGCAATCGATTTTCATGCGGACCTGAGCGAACTGGTACGAAGCCACGAGTTTATACTCTGTACGATAGAGACCCCTGAAGCTCCGGGCCTGCTCATGGCGATCAATAATAGTGATCGCTGGCTTTTTCAGATGCCCGGGTATCTCGAAAATGGAGAGTTGAAGGCCCCATCTGTCGAACGCTGCCAGGAGCTGGTTCGCAAGGCTATCGGGATACCTGACCTCGCGGTAGAAATCATGGGTATTCTCCCCTGGGAGCCGCAGGAGAGGCTGGCTGAGCGCTACCAGGTTGGGCGAGTCTTCCTGGCTGGCGACGCGGCACATATTATCCTGCCCACTGGCGGTGTGGGTGCGAATCTGGGCATCCAGGATGGACAGAACCTTGCCTGGAAGCTGGCCGCCGTTCTCCAGGGTTACGCTGATTCCACCTTGCTCTCGACCTACGAGACGGAAAGGCATCACGTGGCTGGCTTTGCCGCCGAGCAGGAAGAGATCACCGACCGAGAAAAAACGACGGACAACGAGCTACAGGCCCGCTTCGGTTTCTATGCCTCGTCAGCAGTGCTCTCAGGTGAAGAAGGAAGCACACCGGACTATACAGAGCTGAGAGGGCAGCCCGGCTCACGTGTGCCTCACGTGTGGGTGGAGTATCAGGGCCGACGCACCTCAACTCTTGATATTACTGGTCATCATTTCGTCCTGCTGACAGGCCTGGATGGAGAAGGCTGGCACAAGGCGGCGAAGGAATGCGCTGCTCACTCTGGCATTGAACTGGCTGCCTATAGTATTGGCCCTGAAGGAGAGCTCGTAGCAAGCGAGGAGAGCTGGCAACAGGCGACCGGCTTGCCCGAGCATGGGATGCTCCTGGTCCGGCCTGACGGCTTCGTGGCGGCTCGTGTGAGCATTCCTGACGAGGATAGGGGTCGGCAGCTTATGGGGATGCTTTCGGCTTTGCATTTGTGTTTGAGAGTGTAGCTCGCGTAGCGACAAGGGGTTGTGTGGAGCGGATGCGGGGGCCTTGCGCTTGTCGTCGTTGGGATGCAATTCCCTCAATCCACACCAACCGCGACAAGCGCAAGGCCCTCTCCCAGGCCTCTCCACCGCCCCTTGTCGCTACGCGAACCCATCGTTCTCTAAAAATGGATCGGGAGCAGGGGCGCATTATTGTTGTATTGGACAAGAGTTGCGTGGGTGGTAGCCACGGGCGACCATCAAGGTCGCACCCTACCATAGACGAAATACAAGAACAAGGGAAATGAAGGGTGAAGGAGAGAGGCTCAGCAGCCACGGGCGACCCGCAGGGATCGCCCCTACCATACACGAAGCCAGCCAATATGAGTGATGAAAGGTGGAGAAAAGAGGCCTGGCAACACCCACATCGACGATGGAAGGATATCGCCGAATATGGTAGGGGCGATCCCTGCGGGTCGCCCGTGGCCGCCACCCACGCGTTTTCTCCCATCTTCATCTCTGCTTCCCCACGCGTTATGGGCAACCCCGCCAGCGTTGCCAGTGTCTAATACAGACAGGCTGCAAGCGGCTCGACAAGCTCCTCACACTCCCTGACATCACTGACCGATCTTCTGGTGTTTTTACCGCAGCCAAATTTGCGAAAACACCAGAAGATCGGTTTATTTACAACTTTCTCCGATACATTCCCAGGTGGGGAGCGGTTTTTCCAGCAATCTTTGCGCCAGTGCTCATATGGGAGGGCAAGTGCTCATGTCGGAGGGCAAAACCTGCCAGCTTTGAATGTCATTTACCAACAGAGGGAGCAGTATGCAGTGAACAACACTCACCCACTTTTTCAATCGATGCTATCAAGGCGAACAGTACTGGCCACGGGACTCGTGACAATGGCTGGCCTTGCCGGTTGCGCAACCAGTAGTCATGGCAGCAAAGCCACAACGCCAACGCACCCCGCTGCAACACCGACGCTAATCCCTTATCAACAGGGCCAACTTATTTACGCTGATGAGGGGATCGGTATGTTGTCCTGGCAGCCAGGAGGGGAGTTGCTAGCGACAGGGACATATGGTATCAAGAGCTTTGATCCCTTGCAAAAACCAACTATTTCAAACTATTATAATTACTTCAATGCAAATAAGGATGGTACGTTAAATAGAGTTATTACGCTCGATTTGGCCTGGTCACCCGATGGCCACTATCTGGCGGCAGTAGACAGCCAGAAGGCTTTACTTATCTATCAGCCAGAACCAGCCCCATCCCATACACTCAAAGTTTTGCTAACCTATGATAAATATAGCGTTACTACATATGGCCTGGCCTGGTCCTCTGATGGTAAAAGCCTCGCTACATATGATGGACAGGCCGTGAGTATATGGGATACCAGCCATAATAACGCCCTCACTTTCAAAATTACAGATCCGACCCTTAACTCGTCCTTTACTTCATCCTCTTCCTTTACAGTTTCATGGTCACCCGATGGCAAACAGCTCGTTATTTGTAGTAATTATAGTGGTGGTCTCATCTTTGATATGCAAACGCACCAGATTGTCAATGTACTAAATACCCAACACTCTCAGGTTACAGAGGCAGGAACAATACTGGCAGTAGCATATTCACCGGATGGAAAGTATATTGCAACGACCTGGGAGAATGGCGCCCTTCTCATCTATGATGCGCAACAACCTGAGGCGACGCCCATCTATTATAAGGATAATGCACAGAACCAGGGCATCTATGCGCTAGCCTGGTCTCCCACAGGTCGCTTTATTGCGACTGGTTCAGGTGATAATACAGTGACGATTTGGGATACGCAATCTAAAGGCACAACACCATTTTATGTCTACAATGAACACACAAACGAAGTACTGGCTATCTCTTGGGCAAGCAATGGTTGGTGTATTGCGTCCAGGGATACCACTGGAAAAATTCTAGTCTGGCGGGCCGTCTAACTTCCTGCCCAGGGGCTCACGGTCGCTTTTGCCATCCTACCAGTTCTTTCGCCGTTCATGTACACAACATTGCTCCACGTCGCACGGTCGATCTGCTCCCTTTGGCACTGCCCTCTCTCACAAAGGGAACAACCACTATCGCACGAGGTAACACAAAATGTGCAGTCAACGCGTTGTTAACTGCACATGTGAGCACTGGCCTCTCTCACTCTCTCCGCTCCCTGTTAGGGTCCGACAAAATATTATGTCCAATATGAATCTAAGCAGCCACTTTGCGGCTGATGACGACTTACGTAGCGATACCCCCCTCAAATAAAGAAAATACTATTTTCTTTTTATGCATGTATTGCCCGCTACTCTGCCCCTGGTGACAGCTTACGTGTGCGCCGCGTCGCACTTGACTTGTATCCCTGGTCCAACCAGGAAGTACTCAGAAGGAGGTACTTGGATCACCCAACCCACCTGGAGCCGAAAGGCAAAGGGGAAAATAGCCTGTTGTGGAAAGCAACGATCAGTTGAAGATATGTAGACTGATGCGCTGCAAGATCCGCGCACTACGGCGAGAGCTAGACTGCCCGAAGCCCAATTCTCAGGGGAGTAACTGGCCTCCCATCGACACCATATCTGAGGTCGATGCCACCTTGAACGGGGATTTCTACGTAAGATCGCCGTTCCTTCTGCAAGGTGGACGATGACCAGCGAGGTCATTCAAGGGGATGAGTGGGCCGCCTACGGTGTCGCTCGATACGTACAGTCAGGATGAAACACGGGATCGCCTACCTGCCGAGAGGCACATGGCGACGGAGCCTCCATAGTAATCAGCGGACGGGAAAGCCGCCCACACGGTGAAGGGAGGCAGGTCATCTGAACCTAAGAGAAAGAAGGTACGCGAGATGCGAAGCGCCGAGCAGATCTTAGGCATCATCCGAGAACGTGGCAAACGAGGATTGCCACTGGAAGACATCTATCGGCAGTTGTACAACCCGACTCTCTACCTCATGGCATACGCTCGTCTGTACTCCAACGAGGGAGCCATGACCAGAGGAACCACCAGCGAAACAGTAGATGGAATGGCACTGAAGAAAATTGAGCAGCTCATTGACGATCTCCGTCATGAACGATATCGATGGACTCCGGTGCGACGAACCTACATTGAGAAGAAAAACGGCAAATTGCGTCCGTTAGGAATTCCTACCTGGACGGACAAACTGCTTCAAGAGGCCATTCGGCTCATCCTCGAAGCATATTACGAACCTCAATTTAGCCCACATTCTCATGGGTTTCGCCCTGACCGAGGCTGCCACACGGCCTTACGGGAAATTGAGCAGACTTGGACAGGAACCAAATGGTGGGTTGAGGGCGATATCGCGCAATGTTTTGACCGACTGGACCATCACATCCTAGTCAACATTCTGCGAGAAAAGCTCCATGACAACAGGTTTATCCAGCTCATCCAATGGCTTCTTGAAGCAGGATATGTAGAGGAATGGAGATATCATCCTACCCTAAGTGGAAGCCCACAGGGTGGGGTGGTCTCACCAATACTCAGCAATATCTATCTGGACAAACTGGATGCCTATGTCGAACAAGAAGTGCTTCCAGCCTACACACGGGGTGAACAACGACAACGGAACCCTCTCTACAATCGATTACGTGTGCGAGAGCAGTACTATCGCAAACAAGGGAATCGTCAGAAAGCCCTAGAACTGCGAAGGGAACGTCAAAAGCTCCCAGAACGTGATCCACTTGACCCGGACTATCGGCGGCTTCGATTTGTTCGGTATGCCGATGATGTGCGCCACTTAACCGGTGGTTAGATCCCTCTCACAGAGAGGAGAAGTTTGGAGGAAAAGACTTCTGGGTCACTCAACCTACCTGGATGTGAAAGCTGAAGGGGAAATGAGCATGTTGAGAAAGCGGAAAAGGCAAAGAAGACGCTAAAGGCCTTGTTCTGCAAGACCCGCCTGAACGGTGAAACCTACACTGGCTGAATCGTAGCTTCCAGCGATGAAAGCGTACATCTCTCGATTACAGCGTCTGTTGCGAGATCGTCCTCATAGGGTGTCAAAATCGTCGGCACCTGAACCCTCCAGAGGATGAGCGGTGAAGAATGACTTCACTCAAGGGAGCGAACACGGCACCTACGTCAGGCTCGATACGTCTAGCCACACGGGAACTTGGGATGGCCTAAACCGCGCGAGCGGTAAGGTCACGGAACCATCGTAGTAGTCCGCGCAAGGGAACAAGTAACCTTGTACATGGCGAAGGATGGTAGGTGTTTTCGATACTTACAGAAAGAAAGGTACGCGAGATGCGAACAGCCGATCAGGTGTTAAGTATCATCCATGAACGCGGCAAACGAGGATTGCCACTGGAACGAGTCTATCGATTACTGTTCAATCCGGCTTTGTACCTCAAAGCGTATGGGAAAATCTATCGAAACAACGGTGCATTAACACCAGGCTCAACGGAAGAAACGGTGGATGGTATGTCCATGTCCAAAATCGCAGCGATCATTGAAGCACTGCGATATGAGCGCTATCACTGGACACCAGTGCGACGCATCTACATCGAGAAACGTCACTCGAAGAAGAAACGCCCGCTCGGACTGCCTTCTTGGTCGAATAAATTGCTGCAAGAAGTCATGCGACTCATCTTGTCTGCATACTACGAGCCGCAATTCAGTCCCAGTTCACATGGGTTTCGACCAGGCCGAGGATGCCACACCGCGCTCTCGGAGATCTACCACACGTGGATAGGCACAAAGTGGATGGTGGAGGGAGATATCGCCCAATGCTTCGACGCGCTCGACCATTCGGTCTTGCTGTCAATCTTGAGCGAGAACATCCACGATGGTCGATTTCTTCGACTCATCGAAGGACTCCTCAAAGCTGGATATCTGGAAGAGTGGCGCTATCATGCCACGTACAGTGGCAGCCCCCAAGGGGGCATTTTGAGCCCGCTGCTCGCCAATATCTATCTGGATAAATTGGACAAATTTGTTGAAACGACTCTTGCTCCAGCCTACACGCGCGGAGAGCGAAGACGGGTCAATCCCCCATACGGAGCACTCCAAAGACGCGCGTTGGATCTGCGAAAGACAGGAAAACGAGAAGAAGCGGAAACACTGCGTCATCAGATGCAGTGTCTGCCCTCCCTCGATCCAACTGACCCAGGATACAGACGGATGCGGTACCTCCGCTATGCCGATGACTGGCTGAGTGCGACCTGAAGTCGCTTGTGTTGAGTGGAGCAAAGGCGCTCCCAGCCTAGTATCCAAGGCTGTCTCCAATCCCTCTCTGCGTCACTGGCAACGGTGAGGTGGAAAGCGAGGGGTAACGTCCAAGGAAGCTTCGAGCCGAATGAGGCAACCGGGCAAGGGGAAAACTGGAAGGATGAATGCAAATGAACCTTCGATGAGGCTGCGTGACGTCGCGGTCATCGAAACGGCTAAAACGATGATGAATGGGACAACGGTCCCTGTGGGCTAAGCCATCCCAGGAATGGATACCCAGTCCCCGCAGTAAAGAAGGCACTCCTCACCAGTTGTATCTCACACATGCGAAACAGGATAACCCCAATGAAGTCTCAGAGATGGTCGATGCTCTGAGTAAGCCAACCGCAAGGAAAGCCGAACTCTTCAGTGGGAAAGGGAGGGATCAAAAAGCGAATGCTGCCAGCCGAAAGGCAACAGGAATTCATAACTGGGCAGATAGGGCCGGAAACGGAGATACCCACGCCAAAAAGCGGCTGACGTGATCCTGGTGCATCACCCAAAGAACGATGTGAAGGTGAGTTATCAAGGGAAAAGTTAGATGCAAGCCACACGCTTAGCAAACGGAACCGAGAAACAGACCGACTGGAACGCCATTGACTGGCGGAAAACCAACCGGACTGTTCGCAACCTGAGACACCGCATCTTTCGGGCCACACAAGAGGGCAACTTGAAAAAGGTGCGCTCGCTTCAAAAACTCATGCTGAAAAGCTACTCCAACCGGCTGGTGAGTGTCCGGCGAGTAGCACAGATCAACGCTGGGAAACACACGCCTGGGGTGGATAAACTGGTCATTAAAACACCAGCCGCCAGAGGACGAATGGTCGATGCCCTCGCCCACTACACCCTCTGGAAAGCCAAGCCAGCAAGAAGAGTGTACATTCCTAAAGCCAACAACAAGCTCAGGCCGCTCGGAATCCCCGTTGTTTTCGATCGCTGTCTTCAGGCAATGGTCAAGAACGCCCTCGAACCCTTCTGGGAAGCTAAGTTCGAGGGTACCAGCTACGGATTCCGACCGGGGCGCAGTGGACATGACGCGATCGAGAAAATCTTCGGATTGGCTCGACCAAACAAGACCAAGAAATGGGTCTTGGACACGGATATACGCGGCGCCTTTGACCACATCTCACACGACTACTTACTCAAGGCCATTGGTCCAGTTCCGGGGAAGGAACTCATCAAGCAATGGCTCAAAGCGGGCTATGTCGAACAAGAGGTGTTTCACGCAACGGAAGAAGGAACGCCTCAGGGAGGAGTGGTGTCGCCCTTGTTGGCTAACATTGCCCTGCATGGTATGGAGGAGGCCATCGGGGTTAAATACGACTACCGAGGCCAAATCGTTGGCAAACGGGCAGTCGTGAGATATTCCGATGATTTCGTGTGCTTTTGTGAAACCAGAGAAGATGCCGAGCGGGTACAAGGCATCTTGATAGAATGGTTGAAGGAACGTGGTCTGACCCTTTCTGAGGAAAAGACACGGATCGTCCACCTGGTCGAAGGCTTCGACTTCCTTGGCTTCAACATTCGGCACTATCCAGCACCGAAAACCTCGCGAACGGGATGGAAACTCCTCATTAAACCCAGCAAAAAATCAATACAAGAGATGCGAACGAAGCTCAAAATCCTGTGGGAAAAATCCAACGGGAGGAATGTCCAGACTGTTCTGGGACAGTTCAACCCAGTGATCCGGGGATGGGCAAACTACTTTCGCACGGCGGTAGCCAAAGAAATCTTTAGCAGCCTGGATAGCTGGATGTTCTACAAAGAAGATCGGTACACCAGGCGCATGCACCCCAAAAAGGCCAAGGACTGGCGGCAGAACCGCTACTGGGGCCGACTGAATCTGGAACGGAACGACTGCTGGACGTTTGGTGACAAACAAACCGGAGCGTATCTGCTCAAATTTAGTTGGTTTCCCATCGAACGACATACGCTGGTCAAAGGGGCATCCTCACCCGACGATCCCCACCTCAAGAGCTACTGGAGGGAGCGAGAGGCGGCAAAAGCCAAAAACCTGACGCTCTCCAAACAGAAACTCGCCAAAAGGCAACATGGTCGATGCCCACAATGCGGAGAGTCCCTCTTCAATGATGAAGAACTCCAGGTCCATCACCTGCACGCCCGTGCCGACGGGGGAAAGAATGTCTACAGCAATCTTGTCCTGGTTCATCTTCTGTGCCATCAGCATATTCACGCCGCGTCAAAACGAGCGCTGAGCGATTGCCAGGAGTTTAACAATCATGACCTCCTGACAATAAAGCACAAAGCTGCTCGACAGACAAGGCGCAAAGGACAAGAGGAGCAGTGCGGTATGTGATGTGCTTGAGCCGTGTGCGTTGAGAGGCGCACGCACGGTTCTCAGGGGGCCGGGGGACAGCAATGTCCTCTGGCTACCCGACTTGGTTTTAGTGGACCACGTAAAGAAGCCGAAGAAATCAAACACCAAGTAGGAGTATTCCTCAAGGAAAGACTTCATCTGACGCTTTCCGAGGAAAAGACGCTCATTACTCATGCACGGAGCAATCCGGCAAAATTTCTCGGTTACGACATCGTTGTTCTCAACAACAATCGCAAGCATGACCGGCATAGGCATCGTAGTATCAATGGACAAATTGGACTGAAAGTGCCTGCGCAGGTCATACAAGCGAAAAGCCAGCAGTTTCGTCGCCACGGCAAACCTGTGGCCCGAAAGGAACGGAGCGAAGATACTTGCTACAGTATCATCGCTCAATATCAACAGGAATACCGGGGACTGGCGCAATATTACCAACTGGCAGTCAACCGTTACCAACTCAATCGGCTCAAATGGGTGATGGAGCGCTCATTAGTGGCCACGCTCGCTGAGAAACTTCGCATCACGGTTTCTCAGATCTATGACCGCTACGAAACCATGATGGAAACAGTTGATGGACCACGAAAGGTCCTTCAGGTGACAGTAGAACGGGAAGGGAAACGGCCACTGACAGCCCATTGGGGGGGCATTTCGCTTGCCCGAAACACGAAAGCAATTCTCGCCGACACCATCGCCCCGATCTGGGGAGATCGATCAGAGCTAGAAAAACGGCTACTCGCAGACACCTGCGAACTCTGCGGATCGCACGAACAGGTGGAAGTCCACCATATTCGAGCTTTGAAGGATCTCCAACAGAAAGGACAGAGGGAGCGTCCACGATGGATGTATATTATGGCGGCACGACGACGCAAAACGTTAATCGTTTGTCGTTCCTGCCATGATGACATTCATGCTGGGAGCTTTAGCGGATACCGGACAGGGACATGAAAACACTGGAGAGCCACGTGCTACGGAAACGGGCATGCGTGGTTCGGCGGGTTGCGACACGAAGTCGCTCATGTAGCTGTTGAGCCAGAGCAATTTGGACTCAACCCGATGTTCTGCCATCGGTATCCTACCAGAACCTGCGTTTAGAGCAATCTAGGGGTGGGAAGCTTCTGGGACAATGTAGCCACACTCGTAAGAGTGGCACCCAATCCGTGAGGAAAGGATGCGACTGCTAGCATCAAAGCGGTTAGGAACTAGGATCGGATGATACGGTCAACTCAGGTGAATCGCTGATAAACGTCGTGAACCACAACAAGCCAAAGATGCTGCTAGGCTTGACCAAAAAGGTATGTAGACAGGTTGGGGAATTCCCCCCTTTCCCTAACGCAGACAAAAATGTCACCGGCGAACAAGCGAGACCTACGTCACCCATTGGTACATGAGCGGAACGTGGTAAGTCCATAGCCCTCCCGCAAGGGAAAGCTGACCGCAAGGGAAGCCGATAGGACTGTGGATACAGGAGGATGGAAAAAGCGAAGGCCACTCAGTAATAGAGTGGATAGGGAGTGGAATATCCTCCCGTGCGAAAGCAAGCTGACTTCCATCTGGTCTTTCAGAACGAGAACATTTGGCAAACCGAGAAAGGAACAAAGCAGATGGCAGCAAACACACCTGCCCAGGCAGGAACGGAGGCTGGTGCGGTTTCTCGCGTAGAGGAAGAGTGGGATTCCATCGACTGGAATGCGGCTCATCAGAACGTGCGTCGGCTCCAGATACGCATCGTTCAGGCAACGAAGGAAGGCAGATGGGGCAAAGTGAAAGCCTTGCAACGCCTGCTCACCCACTCATTCAGCGGCAAAGCTCTTGCCGTGAAACGAGTGACGGAAAACCAAGGCAGAAAAACAGCGGGTGTGGATGGGGAAACCTGGACCATGCCAAGTCAAAAGGCAAAAGCCATTCTTCGACTTCAGCAACACGGCTATCACCCCAAACCGCTGAAGCGGGTCTCCATCCCAAAAAGCTCAGGAAAAATGCGTCCTCTGGGTATCCCTTGTATGCTCGACCGAGCCATGCAAGCCCTGTACCTGCTCGCCGTCGATCCCATCTCGGAAACACGCGGAGATCGTAACTCCTACGGCTTCCGAAAGGACCGATCAACGGCAGATGCCATCGAGCAAGCTTTTACGGCATTGAGCCGTAAGAACTCGGCGGAGTGGATACTCGAAGGAGATATTAAAGCCTGCTTTGATCGGATCAACCATGACTGGCTTTTAGCACACATCCCGATGGAAAAGGCCATTCTTCAGAAATGGCTCAAAGCGGGATACATCGACAAATACGTGCTCTATGCAACCGAAGAAGGAACTCCCCAAGGCGGAATCTGTTCACCAGTCCTCGCAAACATGACCTTAGATGGATTAGAGGAAAAGCTACGGGAGAAATTCCCAAAGCCTCATCGCGGAAGTAGTAAAGAGAAAGTCAACTTTGTTCGTTTCGCAGATGACTTTATCGTGACTGGAAAATCCAAAGAGGTCTTAGAAAGTGAGGTAAAACCTCTCATTGAAGCGTTCATGAGAGAACGAGGACTGGAATTATCGCCTGAAAAAACTCTCATTACACATATTGAGGATGGTTTCGACTTTCTTGGGCAACACCTCCGTAAATACAACGGAAAACTGCTCATTAAACCATCACGAAAGAACATTCATACCTTTCTAGAAGGCATCCGAAAAGTTGTAAGAGAGAACAAGCAGGCCACGACAGGTAATCTCATCGCCCAATTGAACCCGAAGATTCGAGGATGGGCGAACTATCACCGACATGTGGTCAGCAAAGAAACTTTTTCCAAGGTAGATCACGCAATCTTTTGCACCTTGTGGCAATGGGCCAAAAGGAGACACCCCAAGAAACCCGTCAGATGGATACGGAAGAAATACTTCACCTCTATCGAAGGGCAAAATTGGGTCTTCCATGGCGAAATCCTTGGGCAAAAAGGGGCATTCCAGCCCATTCAACTGTTTAAGGCAAAAAGTATCGCTATTGAGCGGCATACAAAAATCCAGAGTGAAGCCAATCCGTATGACCCCAAATGGGAGACGTACTTTGAAAAACGTCTCGACGTGAAAACCGTTCACAACCTAAGGGGGAAACGGCAATTGATCTCCCTCTGGAAACAACAAGGTGGACTCTGTCCGCTCTGCAACCGAAAGATCACCAAACTGACAGGATGGCATAGCCATCATATCGTCTGGCGAAGTAAAGGCGGCAGAGATAATGCAGGCAACCGGGTGCTCCTCCATCCTGATTGCCACGAACGACTCCATCGCCAAGGTTTAACCGTCTCGAAACCGCGTCCTTCACGGGGCGTCAGAAAGGCTTGAGCTAGCATGCAGGGAAACTTGCTCGTGCAGTTCTTAGAGGGCTTGGAGGCGGCAACGCCTCCCGGCTACTCGGCGGGCCGGGGGAAAAGGGCTGCGCACACAGTACCTCGCCTGCGGCCTACCCGACTTCTGCTTGGGTCTGGCCGGATCGAAAGAAGAGGCAGAAGCAATCAAGCGCCGACTCAAAGCATTTCTGCAAGAGACTCTCAAGCTAGAATTGTCAGAGGAGAAGACACTGATTACTCATGCTTCGACTCAACCCGCCCATTTCCTGGGATACGAACTCACTGTCCAATACCGTGATGACAAGCGCGATCAGACGGATCGACGATGCATCAATGGACATGTCAGTTTGCGAGTACCAACAAAGATCATCGAAAACAAGTGTGCTCTCTACATGCGCAAGAACAAGACTCACCACCGAGCGGAACTCATGAGCGATGACGACTTCTCGATCATCTCTCGTTACCAATCGGAATATCGCGGATTTGTTCAATACTACCAACTGGCACAAAATGTGTCCTGGCTGTGGAAGTTGCATTGGGTGATGAGAAGCTCGCTTCTCAAAACGCTCGCACACAAACACAAGCGCAGTGTGACGAAGATGGTTCGAACCTATCAAGCCACCAAAGAAACACCATACGGACCCATGAAGTGTCTGGAAAAGATCGTCCCACGAGAGGGAAAGAAACCGCTCGTGGCTCGATTTGGGGGTATCCCGTTACGTCGCCAACCTCAAGCAACCCTTCTTGATCTGCCTGTCACCATCAAGAGAAAGCCAGCACGCAACGAGCTTCTTAAGCGGCTTCTTGCGAACACGTGCGAATTGTGTACGTCGACTCATCAAGTAGAAGTGCATCACATTCGCAAATTGGCAGACCTCAAGAAACGAGGACAAGCGGAAAAACCACAGTGGGTACGTGTGATGGCCGCCCGACGACGAAAGACACTGATCGTCTGTCGTGAGTGTCATCAGGCCATTCATGCAGGCAAACCTACACGAAAACCACTCGGACCATGATGGCTGGAGAGCCGTGTAATGGGAAACTATTCAGCACGGTTCGGAGGGGGACACTTGGAAAAGGGCAACCATGCACCTCGCCAGGTGTCTACCCTACAGCTCTCCCCCTAAAGCTTTCGTACGGCCCACTTTTTCAGTACAGGCAGGGAAAAACCAACCAGTTTAGCCCTGCGGTGTCTATTCTGCTCTAGTCATACATGGGTAGGCTAAGCTCAAAAAAACCTTATCGCTGTTTTCCGTACGGTTAATACTCGACCCCCAATGACCTCTTGAAAAGCGGGGTGCAATTCCCGTTCTCGGCTGTAGGTCCCATGAGGAACACACGCGAGCAGACCATCAGTACCCTGGTTCATGTTAAACTTTACAATATATATAACATTCTTTATAATAATTAGCAAAAATAGGGTTTATTCTAAAATAGAACCTTAAAGCTGCTATGTATACTGTTTATTCCCGAGCACTATTTTTATATATTTCATAGTTAGCATGAAATATTATATATTAAGTAAGGAGGCTGATCTATGTGGCCAGAAGAGATCGTTGGTCCGACGCTGGGTAATTACAGCATCTTGAGGCCAATTGGCCGAGGAGGCATGGCGACCGTATTTCTGGCTAAAGATAAACGTTTACAGCGGGAAGTCGCAATCAAAGTTTTCCAGCCCCGTCCTCATGATAACGAGACATTCCTGCGTCGTTTTGCACGCGAAGCCAGGGTTGTCGCTCGCCTTGATCATCCTAATATATTGTCAGTATATGACTACGGTGAACAAGATGGAATTGCCTACTTTGTGATGCCGCATCTCACGCATGGTTCATTGCGCGAGCGACTACAGCAACAGAAAGTAATGTCCATTCCCGATGCCTTGAACATTACTGTACAGATTCTACGAGCGCTGCAATACGCTCATGAGCGCAATTTTATCCATCGTGACATCAAACCAGGAAACATTCTGTTTAAAGATGAGCTTACACCAGTGTTAAGTGACTTTGGCCTGGTCAAATTCATTGATGAAGATGGCACCAACGCACTGGATGTCTCGATAATCACACAGACAGGGGATGTAAGCATCATGGGGACGCCACAATACATGGCGCCCGAACAAATTCGAGGTAGACCCGGCCGAGCCAGTGATGTCTACAGTATCGGAGCAGTGCTCTACGAGATGCTCACTGGTGCTCCGCCTTTTACAGCTGAGAGTGCGATTGTGGTGCTAAGCAAACATCTCTATGAACAGCCGCATCCGATGAACACATTAAATCCCTCTATTCCTTTTGAACTCGATCAAGTAGTGCAACGAGCACTGGCAAAACAAGAGGTTGATCGCTATCCCACCCCTGCAGCATTTATTGAGGCACTAACTGAAGAGGCGCAAAAACTGCAAACTAACTTAAACATGGCTGATCCCCAGACAGTGATGTTACCAGAGGCGGAGACGAAAACGCCAATGATGACTACTGATCCATATAAGGATGGCTATAGAACAGTATATCATTCGGATCTCACTGAGGAGGGAACAACTGAACAGCACATAATTGCGCAACCTCCAGGCACCACGAAGAGCAAGCGTTCATCTCGCTTGTGTACCATAACAGGGAGTCACGGTAGTTTGCGATGCTTCTGCGCAGGAAGACTGCAACGAGGAGTATTGAGCGTAACATGGAGAATGCGCTCATCAGGCAAGCGAGAAGAAGCCTCATTGTGACCTGTTCACAAAGGCGTGCCTGATCGCAATTGAGCACGCGATCATGATTGCTTTCCAGATGCGCAGATGTTCTTTCATTACCGCAAGACCCTGATGATGGCGACAATTGTCATTTGCCAGATAAAAAGGCTCTCCATCGGATTTGGTGCAGGATGAGCTTACTTCACTGCGATCCACTCCTTACAGAAAAAGGAGCGGATCGCACGCATCTTCTCAGAAGAGAGGAGTGAAGCCGCATCAAGGAAAGCTTTGCAAGGAGCGGCTCCTTTAGCGGTTTTCTTCGGCCAACTGGTAGGTTGCGATCACGACGCCTGCGCTCGTCGTCCTGGTGCCGACAAGCTGGAGCGTAGCTGCTGTACCGCCTTCCGGGAAGAGGCGGCGCCCCGATCCCAGTACCAACGGGTGGATGAACAGCACGTACTTATCGACGAGGTTAGCCTGCATGAGCGACTGGACCAACTCTCCGCTGCCCATGATCACAAGATCCGTGCCCGACTCCTGCTTGAGCCTGGCCACAGTCTCTGCGGCGGTGCCTTTCAGCAACGTGGAGTTGATCCACGGGAGCGGCTCAGAGAGCGTAGTTGATGCGACGTACTTCTGCATGTTGTCGAGCATCGCCGAGAAGGGACTCTCCTTCTGTTTGGGCCAGACCGCGTAGAAGTCCTCATAGGTTCGTCGGCCCAGCAGCAATGCACCGATGGTGGGCATGCTTTCCCCAGCCTGCGCCATCGCGGCATAGGGGCTGCCCAACCACCGTACTCGAAGCCGCCCCGGCGATCTTCATCTGGTCGTCCTGGTGCCTGCATGACACCATCGAGGCTCAGATTCGTGAAGACAATGACTTTGCTCATGAACTCTTTCCTCCTTCTATCGAGAAACCATGTTGTTTCTCTCGTTTGTTGGAGTATACCTTGCTTATCCCTCGATGACTTGTAAAAAACCGTCATGTTCAAACAAAAGAATAGCCTGTTTGCTCATGATAGAAGTCATCGACCTGTTGAGTAAGGCGTGTGGGTGTAGATTGACGAAATAAATGACGCATCGTTAGACGAATTCGTTGTCGTAGGAAACGCCGATCAATTCCTGCTCTATCTGTTGCTCGTGTGCCTCTGCAAGCCCTTTCCTGATCGCTCTTTCCGGCCGAGAAAACACCGTCTGCTTCGCCAAAGAGTGTAAAAAAAACTAGGATCGTAAACTTTCCTTGATGAGTTTGGCCTCAAGATCGGCAAGATAGGTCGCGGGATCTCTGCGAAAGCGCAACTGCTTGCGACGCGCCTCACGCCGAAAGGTAAGCTGCTCGCGCATGGCATACCACGCCTCTAGATCGTACAGGACCAATGCTCGCGGTAAGAAACATTGTCGTCGCAAGGCCAGCGCCGTCAGCGCCCGCACCGGTCCTCGTACCACCAGCGCGGCAATGGCTCCTCGTCGACCTGAAGCACGCCGTTCGCTGTAGCGCACGGAGCCAAAGCAGTGTTCTAACTCATTGTTCGTCCGGGGCAGATCCGCAACGTCATAACAGTGGAACAATCCGGGCCGATAACTCTCGGTCACTTTCAAGAATGTGCTGATAGCTTCACCTAACGGCCCGAGAGATGGTTGTTGTTCGCGCATTGTGCGCAATACCTGTTCATAACGTTCGCGCACCACCTGACCCTTTTCATCTTCGTGATTGGCGAGCACGTGTGCTGCTTGATGAACAAGGGCATAGGCTTGAGAGAGCACAGGCCAGAGCGTCTCGGCCTTTTTCAAGGCGCGCGTCAGCAAACGGTACAGCTCGTTCAAGGCCGGAGGAAGGCCCCCCTTTTTTCCTCAACCCGCGCCAGCGAGTCGGAGATCTGGGTCAGGCGGTTATGCAGTTTGAGGCCAGAGGCGCATAACGGGGGATGGCCATCATCGGTCAGCGCGCTGCGCACAGCCAAACAGTAGCTGCGCATCGCGTCGGTTTGTTCATTCTCCCCCTTTTCCAGCGATCGCTCAATGGGCCGAACTCCACGCACCAGCTTTTTTAGTTCGGCCTTGGCATGCCGGTCTGCCTCGAAGATTGGTTCGGCCGCTTCATCCAGATAGTGGAAGTGGCACAGTTGATGCGGCACCTCGGGCAAGCAGCGGGCCACCGCTTGGCGGATGGTCTGCTGGCCGTCAGAGATTACCCCTCTGATTGGGACGGGCAAGACCTCCTTGACTTCTGTGAGCAAGGCCGAAAGATCTTTTTGTGTACTGCTAAGCAAGGTCCGCGCCAACAACACCTCGCCGGATAAACAGTCGCGGATGACCCAGAGCACCTCGTGGCCTACATCTGGCTGCATTCCATCGATGGCCAGGATCACCTGGCCCTGTTGCTTGAGTCGGGCTTTGATCCGCTCCTCATCAGCCAGATGCAGTGCGACCAATTCCTCATAGCGTTCCAGCAGATCGGTGACGGTGCGCTGGGCAATGGTTACCCCGCGACTCTCCAGACGCTGATGGATTTCGGGAATACTGCGATGCTCCCCATAGCGCAACTGGCCGATCACCGTGATGATATCCAAGCCAAACTCCCCGTGGGGCAGCGCCCAAGCCCCTTCTTCTTCGGCACGATAGGGTAGATGGTACAACTCACACTCCCGGTTACGGCAGCGCCGCACGACCAGGGTAAGGCGGACTAATCCTCGAAACGTCATCAGCGTGCGTTGGGCGTGGTACGCGACCCAGAGCCGCTGTTCACAGTTCACGCAGTGCATACGCCTCGGGGTTAGGCGCACTTCTCGTGATGCCGGGGGACGGGCTTCTCGTCGGGCCATGTTCTTGCTCCTCCATGGGGAAACTACTCAGCAACCTTTCTGAGAAAGAAGTTTCGGTCGTCTTTGAGCGTTGAGAGCACATCCTCAACAGTTGCGGGAGGCACGAGGCCGGTTTCTCCCATCCATTTGAAGAATTTCTTGAACGAGGCGAGGTACACTTTCATGCTTGTAACGGAAGCCCAGAGGGCTTTGCGAGGGAACCAATCCTCTAAAAAATCATAGACCGCCCCTTCGGTGGCCTCATCGAGTCGGCGCAGGGAATGGGCATACAAGAGGAGATAACGAGAGAAAAAGCACATGTTGTCGACATGCTCTTTGATGGTTTGCTCACTCAGTCCGGACTGCCTCAGCCAGGTTTCAAAACCATCCAGAATCGGTTGGTTCGCTAGTTGAATCGCCTGCACCCGTTGCTCATACGTCTCCGGATGGTCTGTTTCCGTCATGCTGCCCCCTCTCTTTCCGATCCGCCGTTCTTCTTCCCCTAGTATCTCCCTCCCGTCAAGATAGGCTTGCCATCCTAGAAAAAACTAGGATCGTAAACTTTCCTTGATGAGTTTGGCCTCAAGATCGGCAAGATAGGTCGCGGGATCTCTGCGAAAGCGAGATTGCTTGCAGCGACTCTCTTGCCGAAACGAGACCTGCGCGCGAAGGTCCCGCCAGACTTGAACATCGTGGGGTACGAGTTGCTGAGCCGTAAAGATCTGCAAGCGAGAAGCCAGAGCCGCCTGCACACGCACCGCCCCATGCACAACCAGTCCCGGGAGCGCACCTTTTCGTCCCGTGGCTCTGCGTTCATGGAAGCGTACCTGACCAAAGGCTTGTTCCAGATCATTGTTGGTGCGTGGCAAATCAGGAACCTGATAACAGAAAAAGAGATGAGGGCCATAGCTCTGCGTGACCTTGAGAAAATGGGCGATCGCTTGCGGCCAATTCCCTGGCAATTGTGCTGCATGCTGTTGCATATGTCAAGGCCGATGCATTTGCGAGCCGGTCTAAAATTGGTCACCCTGATAAAACAACTTCCTAAGAATACTCCGTCATAAACGCCGACTAGCGAACGCCAGTTGACGGTGCGCCGATGGGTGCGCGAGCCGGTTGAGTTGAGAGATCCACACGATCAACCTGTCGCTCTTTCATGCGATAGCTACGCCCATTGATCGCAATAACCTCTGCATGATGCAAGAGTCGGTCGAGAAGGGCCGTGGCCAGGACCTCATCTCCCAGCAGCTTTCCCCATTGAGCAAAGCTGGTATTGGACGTGAGAATGATCGAACCATGCTCATAGCGAGCCGTCACCAGTTCGAAGAAGTAGTGTGCCTGCTCCTGGGATAACGTGGTGTAGCCCACTTCGTCGATCACCAGCAAACTTGGCGCGATGTACCGTCGCAAGCGTTGCCGCATCAGGCCAGGATGCGATGCACTTTCGAGCGCTTGTGCCAGCTCTGTCAACGTCGTAAAGAGCACTGAATGCCCGTCCGTGAGTGCTTGGTTGGCCAACGCCAAGCTCAGATGCGTTTTAGTCCATCCATCAGAATGCCCTCCTAGGAATGAGATTGACGACAAGCCGTATCATAGCGGCGAGAAGCTTCAGTTTCGGCCTTGAGACGCGCTAAGAGGTCGGGGTCATTGCGGATCAAGTACACCCGATAGTTGGGAATCCGCTCCACATCGGGTGCAGTTAGTTCACCACGATAAATGCGTTGATAGAGCCAGTTTTGCCCAACACCCAGTTCACGGGTCAAGCCTGGCAGCGTCCAAAACCCATCAATCATATCGACCTTGCGATGCCGATGAAGCGAACTGACCTGGCCATGGTCCTTCCGCAGCCGGTGGATGGTGCCCACCGTGACCGCGAGCCGACGGGCGGTATGAAAGCCTTCGGCGGTGAGTTGGGCCGCGATCTCCGGGTCAGTGATCCCCTGACGAGTCAACTCATCGAGACGGGACACCAGTTTCTGGTAATTGCTCACATCCGATTGCCGATAAATGGGAGGGATCACCTGGGTCACCGAATAGTGCCCGCTGATCCAGACGATCTTCAACTCGATGCGGTCTGCTGCCGTCCGCGTGGCAATCACTCGACTGATCAGTGAGCGGAGCAGGCGCTTCTTGTACTCGTTGCTGATTTTTCCGCTCGCCCACAGTTCTGGGAGAGCGGGGCCGATATGTTCCAAAGACTCTCGCAGATCCGGCGGGAGGGTGGGATACACGACACGACTCTCAAACCGTTGGGCTTCCTCTTCTGCCTGGCGTTGGGCCAGCAATTTTTCCTCCCAATTCCGTTCCAGCGAGGCTGCCACTAAACGGTTCTCCGGATCGACTGCTTCGTACCTTCGCCGTGCGAGATGGGCTTCGTAGCTGGCACGAGTGACCTGATCGCGATGGTATTGTCGGAGGCGTTCCTCTTCTTTGGCTTGCTCAGCTAAAAGTGCTTGCAGAGCATCCAGTTGCGCTGGGCGCAGTGCGTCAAAGAAGGCATTGACCACCACCTCCTCGATGGAAGCGCCATCCAATGACATGCACATTTTCTCATGATAATGGCGTTTGAGTCCATCACAGAGATACCGGACCTGAGGTTTGTAGGCAACCCTCATGCGATAGCCACACATCCCACAGCACATCAGTCCCGGCAAAAGTGCTGAACCCTCGCGAGCAGCACCTTGCGCACCTTGTTGTCTCATGCGTTTGGCCAGACCTTCTTGCGCATTCTCCGCGAGCCGCTCTTGATTGCGCAGATAAGCTTCCCACGTGATGTAGGCGGGATAGACGCCCTGTTGAAGAGTCACCCATTCTTCCATCGGCTTACGGACCACACCAGAGCCGCGATGGCCGGGTTTGCGTAACAACGGATCGGCGGGGCGACGCCCATAAACAAAGGCTCCCGCATACGCCGGGTTATGGAGAATGTCAACCACGATGGACTCCGTTGGCTCTTTCCAGAGCAACTCCCCCTTGCGCAATCCGCTCGTCTGGTGGCGTGGCAACAAGATGTGGTGCGTTTTGAGGGAATGGAGGGTTTTCATGGCACTCCCCAGTTTCTCGAAGGTGGAGAAGACCAGGGCGATGCAACGCCTGATCTGTGCGTCCGGGTCAAACTCGACCCGCCCCTGTTCGGTTCGCACCAGACCAGTGGGCAAATGTTGGACATAGTCGCCACGCTCAACTTTGCTGAGCCGGCCTGCATTCAAGCGTTGACGCATCATATGCAGCTCTGCTTCTGACATCGTGCCTTTTAATCCCAACAACAGACGATCATTGTAACTACGTGGATCATACACCCCTTCGATGTCGGCAATCAAGGCCCCCACCAGAGCAGCCAGGTCCAACAGTTGGTACCAATCGGCATTGTTGCGGGCCAGACGCGAAACTTCCCAGCCAAAAACAATGCCCACATGACCTAACGCCAGCTCGGCTGCAAGTTGGGTAAAGTCATCTCGCCCCTCGGTGGTCGCCGCAGTATGGCCTACGTCGGCGTCGAGTACCTCGATACGAGTAGCGTTCCACCCAAACGCCTGGGCACGCTCAACGAGGGCACGCTGATTGTGCAGGCTCTCGGTGTTGTTCTGGACCTGTTTGAGGGTCGATTGGCGAATGTAGACCACCGCCTTGCGCTCCAGATGAGTCGCGGTGATTTTCGGCGAACGTGCGATCAGCGTCATGACTTTTCTCCTGATTGTTGAGCAGACACTCGTGACACATGGTTACGCAGACGTGGAGAACGGTGGTTTGCTGTACGGGGGTGAGCGTCATCCACACCGCCATGGGTGGGATCTGATGCTGCTGTCGTTTTTGTGGCTGAGCCACTCGAACCGGTAATGGTCGAATCATCGCTGGGGTCTCCTTTCCAACCACCAGTCACCAACAGATACTCCTGTAGGAATTGTCGCAAAGATTCAACCGAAATGGGAAGGGGGAATTGGGCGGTAGGGTCATATTCCAGGTTGGTTGCTGTAATGGGTACGTGGCGCTCAACAGTGGGGCGAATCCACACGATACAGCAGCGGCCTCGATGGGACGAATTGGCAATGCCGACACAGGGCAAGGTCCGCCCAAAGAGCGGGTGACACGGATCAACCACGGTCACCGTCTCTTGCGGTGCAGACATAATCAGTTCAATGGGGGTAGTAAGTTGGTCGAGTGTTCCCGGTTCCTGGAGGGCCCAGAAAAATCACATTGGTACACGTTCTGACAAAGGAAAGATCCGCCAGTTCTCGCAGTTGCCTCTCAGAGAGCGTTGGCTGAAAGGAGAAATCGAATCCATCGATCGTCTTTTTTCCAGGAATACGCGCTGCCTTGAGGCGTCGAGCCATCGCCTTGCGTTCACGCCCATCCAATTCTGCAGCCAGGGCACGCTCAAGCAACGTCTCATAGGTCCATTGTTCGCGACGTGCCTGGTCCAGAAGCGTGGGGAGGACGACCTCCAACTGGGTCAAGTTCAACTGTTTGTAAGCTCCATTCATGCCGAAACCTCCTTGACGACTTCGACCCCACAATACTGATCGTACTCTTGTAAGGAACGACGCTCCACCTCAGGAGCAGGCTGCAGGTGGCCGACGGGGGTCGGGACACGGCGCGTCTCCGAGACGGATGCGACGGTGCTCCACTGTTCGGCATGGGGCACGCTGTCTTGGGAACGAGGTCGTTTGGCGATCTCAAAGACCTGCACACCCACTGACCAGATCGACACCACCCCTTTGCGCTCACGCACCTGAACGAATCTGCCTGCCAGTTCAAGCACACCTGGCAATCCATAGAGGACGCCATCGTAGGAGACATACCCATCCCAGGTGACCTTGCGTTCTTCGGTGGCGAAACGCTCCCAGGCAAAGGCTTCTGGTAATGATCGAAGGTGCTCTTGAGCGAGTCGATCAATCGGACGAGCGTGTGTGGTCCGATGAACACGAGCGTTAATGCGCTCACACCATCGATAGGCTTGACGATTGAGATCATCAAGATCTGTGAAGATCACGCCTGCCCAGAAGCTTTTTTTGACATGACTGACCGTCCGCTCAACTTTGCCCTTGGTCTGAGGTGTGTAAGGCTTGCAGACGCGTGCCGCGACGGCAATGGAAACCATGAAATCGGCAAAACGAGGATTCCAGCGTGGCTTGTTCTCTTCCATTTCTAACAGCACACTCTTCATGCGATCGGTCAGTGCGGTTTTGGTCAAGCCACCAAAGTATTCAAAGGCTTCCATCAAGCAACGGATGAGCGTCGGCGTATCACAGCGCTTCACGAACGTGACAAAACGCATGCGCGAATAGCCTAAGATGGCGACGAATCCATAGAATTTATGAGAAATGCCATCCTGCTCATACACAAATTCACCCCAATCGAATTGGACTTGTTCTCCCGGTTTCGTTTCATAGCGCTGAACGGGAGCATGTCCAGCAATCGCCGGTCGGAGTGGATGAACATATCCCTTGAGAATGCTGATGCCTCCTGTGTAGCCCAACTTCTGTAAGCGCTCAAAGAGAACTTCACAATTCGTGCAATGATCTTCCATGACCCATTGCTTGATCTGCGCATGAAAAGGATCGAGCTTTGAGGGCTGTTTGGCGCGCGGTTTCCTGATAACTGCCTCTGGATGTTTCAGATATTTGCGTGTGGTCGTCCGCGAAATGCCTAACTGCTGAGCAATTTCCTGGATGGACTTCCCTTGTGCGTGTAAATCATGTATGGTATTCACTGTCTGGCTCCTAAGCATGGCTGTTCTCCTGGGGATTTGATTTTGTTATCCTCCAGCTTACAGCCTTCTTGGGGGTTGGTCAATTTAACTCCGGCTCAGTATACCATCGGCGCTAATAGTCAGCGCGTGAACGATGAGTACAAACGATCGTTGCCCGGACAATCCATGCAAGAATTAACCAACATAGAAACTCGAGTGCGTCAGGATCTAGAGAAGGAACTCTTACACTTGGGCATGCTCTCAGAGAGCCCGAGCAATTAAGACGTGACCGATGAATGCATGAAATATTGATCCGCCAGTCGCAGCAGTACCAGATTTGCGAGCGTATGTCGTGTCTGATTTTGAATGCTTTCGGGAATCAATGTATTGCTCACAGCGATGGGGGATCCCATCTGCGTAAATCCTCGTCGATCAAGTCCCAGAGCAGCTGCCCTGTTCATCGGACTTCACACCGGCGCACCGGTCCAAAGTCCTCAAAGGGGAGCCAATCAGGCGGCATACAATAGAAAAAAATACATTTACCGAGGGAGCAATGGAGGGGTATCGCTCGCTGTAGGGTAGACGTGCTTGAATGCTTCCAGATTCAATGGTTGCTCCTCTGTTCTATCGCGTTTCATAGCAAAAAATAACGGCAAACCGATCTCTCAAAGAATGGCTTGCCCTATTATTGGTAAATTAACTGAAGGGTGGAATTGGACACTTCGATGCCTGGAAAAACCGCTCCTCATCTGGCTTCTTCCATCGATATCTTGTAAATTGACATACCGATGGCGAAGAGCAGAACGGCTTGTTTCACGTTGGGATCTCCACTCTAGGCCAGCACAACGGCAATGAGATAGGCAAGATAGCTTCCCACAAGGAGGCCACCCATCAAACGAAGAATCTTCCCATACCAGACAAGAGCCAGAAGCACGAGATGAACGGAGCCACCTATGGCACATGACAAAGAGCGGGAGAAGCTTATGGTACACTTGCTCTTGAATCATGTTTTTGCTTGCTCAGAGAGGACTGCTTTGATGAGTACCGTGCCTTCTTCTTACTGGCAGCGCACTGCCCCTGCGCTTGCGCTTGCTTCTCATCTTCCCTCTGCCGTCGATGTTGCGGTGATTGGCGGAGGTCTTCTTGGAACAGCGACCTGTTACTGGCTAGCGCGCGCAGGCGTGCGTGTTGCTTTGTTGGAGCGCGAAGGGCTAGCATCTGGCGCGAGTGGGCGCAATGGTGGCTTTGTACGCATTGGGTCTGCCGGCTCGTACCTTGAGGCCAAAGAACGCCTGGGCGCGGAGACTGCGCGGCAGGTGATGACGCTCACGACGGAGAATCGGACATTGCTTCGACAGGTGCTCCCTGAGGAAGCGATTGCTTGCGCGTATCGCGAGCCTGGCTCTTTACGCCTCGCACTTTCAGAGGAACAAGCTGTACGTTTTCGTAGGGAAATTGCCGAGCTTCAGGCCGATGGCTATGACGCGCTATGGTTAGACCGGGCGCAAACGCAGGAACTGATCCAGACGCCGCTGGGAGAAGAGATCGTCGGCGCGCGTTTTCGTCCCGCACAGGGATTGGTCCATTCAGCCCTCCTGGTCCAGGGGCTCGCACAGGCTGCCACACGTTATGGAGCATCTTTATGTCAGGCGGAAGTACTTCAAGTGACCAGTGAAAAAGAGGAGCTCTATGTCCAGACGACGCAGGGCAGTTTGCATGCCCATCAGGTCGTAATGGCTGTCAATGCCTGGACAGGCCAGTTGATCCCAGAGATGGCCCCGTTCCTGGTGCCAGTCCTCGAACAAATGCTGGCGTATGCACCACTCCCACCGCTTTTTACGGCGGGTGTTGGAGTGGACGCAGTAGACGGGGAATATCTGCAACAGACATTGGATGGTTCGCTGCTGGTTGGTGGGTGCGGCATCCTTGCCCCAGATGAGGGCGTAGGTGTCTGGGAGCCACGCCCGCTCGCGGTGGTTCAGGGGGCGCTGGAGCAGATTGTGCCGCGCCTATTTCCCGCACTGACCCCTCAGCTACGTGTTGCAGCTCGCTGGGCCGGCCTGATGGGATGTGTCAGCGATGCTCATCCGATTGTCGATGTTGCTCCCGGTCTCCCAGGCGTGTTCTTTGTTGGGGGGTTTTCAGGCCATGGCATGCCTTTTGGCCTGCGGCTGGGACAGCTGCTCGCAGAAAGTGCAACCAGTGGTGTGCTTGCGGCAGAACTATGGCCCTTTCGACTGGATCGTCCTTCATTGCTTCCCTGGCCTCGTTCGTGAACCTGGAGGAAATTCCTCAAAAGAGCCAATTTTTCTCTCTCCTTCTTCCTATTTGACGTTTAAGAGCTTATTTCCATATGGCCTGTAGATTGTCTTGAGGCACTGAATGAAAAAGTGAGTACTCTATCACACATTCAATCAACAGCTATCTTTATTCCAGAGCTTCCGCAACGGCTAAAACAGCTTTGGAATGAAGGAAAATCTGCTCGGCGTGCTCAAGTGTTAACAGATACTCAATCTCCTCGCCATGCTACTGGATATCAAAGGATACGAAAGAGTGAATCGGCTCAAACAGGTGCAGAAAATGATTGTGATTTTGCAGCATAATGTGTTTCTCCCGCAGGCTCGATGATTTTGGCAAAAGATGCGTTTATGCACCTGTGGAGATGTGGCTTGCTATGCAGACCTCTCTTTACGAGGTCGCAATTATTGAGCTTTTTATCATCGAGCCTGCGGGAGAACCATATTTTGGCAGCAGGTAGGCACGCCTTTGCGCCAGAAGCATCTGGATGAGATGCGTAGCTCTCCAAAGCTGTATTTTCATTCGGTACGCTTCAGAGAAGTCTAGCACTGGCCTGAGCCTCCAATCAGATTCAAACATGGTCTGTGAAGCATATTATGCCGATACACCTGTGAAGCATATCGTAGGCAGATTTTGCCATATTATGCTTCAACGTTCAGAAAGCTTTACGAATGGTTTTCAGCTCTTATCGTTGTTTTCCGTACGGTTAATACTCGACCCCCTAGTTCCGACTCTGTCAAAATCGGGAACAAGAGATAAGCAATAATACCGTTTTGCATGTAGTGCCCGATACCCTGCCCTTCGTAACAGCTTACGTAGCGTCGGGCCTATAACCGCAAGCCATTGGGTAGAGAAACGGTGATCACCGTACCGGAAACAGGGGAACAGCACGTATGGGTCCTGGTCGCAGTCACCCGGCCAGGACCGAAAGTCACGTACCAGCAATGACATCATCCAGATACGGTAGAATAGGAAAAAAACAGAAGGAGGGCATGATGCCACAACATACAGGAAAAGGAAAAGGAAAGCTGGGGGAGATTCCGGCTGAGATTCCGGAACAAGGGGGAGCGTCTTCATCAATAGCTCGGTATTGGGATGCGCTGCGGGCCAATGTGAAGAGTCCAGGAAATACATCTTGGGAGCCGTCACTGAACAGAACAGACGCGGAGGTTGAGCAGATGTTGCGTCAGCAGTGGGATCATTTGCGTCAGAAGTGGGGGCCAGCGCGACAGACTGGGGTGATTACGACGGATCAACTCCGACGGGTTTTGGGGGATCCAAATAGACAGATCGGAGGCTGGCGGCGGGCGGATGCACCGCTCAAGGTGCAAGAAAAAGCAGCTAGGGCGGCGCGCCAGGCGGTATACGATGCAAAGAACAAAAAGCACAAGGCGAAGGTCGATGCGCGGCGCCATGCGAAGCCAGAGACCAAAGCGCGCCAGTCGGCGTATAATACGGCGTATTATGCGGCGTACAGGGAGGTACTAAAGAGGAAAGGAAGTAATGAAGAGGCGACGGCGGCGGGAAGAGCAGCGGGAAGAGCAGCGATAGAGAAGTGGATGGCGCAACAGCCGCGTGAGCAGGGAGGAAGTGGCGAGACGGGAACAGGTGGAGATGGTGGAGTCGGAAGCAGTACAGGAGCACATGAAGGGCGTCAAAGAGATTTCTTCCAGGCGCAGTTGGAGGCGCAGTTGGAGGCGCAGTTCGCCGCGCTTGATAGTGAAGGGGGGCAATATGAGCACGGGCAGGCTGTGCCATATGCCTCCCACACGTTGAACCCAGAGCAAGATGGGGAATGGGGATAGTTGTGGGGGTCGAGTATGAGCGGACCGGAAAACGGTTCTGACGCAAAGTTCGTGGTAACCTCTGCAAGAGTGGCATACTGAAAGTTGACAAAGAGAGGGAGGCAGAACGTCTCTTCTCTTATTATTGATGGGTTTACCACCAACTTTGCGCCAGAACCTATGCAGCTATTAACTGCTACCAGGGGCAGGGTAGCAGTTAACGTAAGGTTCATAACATCTGGCAAGCTATTTTTTCTCTACCAAGAAATGTCTCGCGGCTTCCAGCCAGATGTTATGACACCATGCGCAACCACCTGTTGAATATCAGGCTGTTGTGTGTAGCACTACCCCAAGCATGAAAGACGGGACTGCCAGTGAAAAATGGAAAGAAGAAGGATGTAACATCAAGTCCGTTGCTAGATGGTGTTATACTTCCTGAAGAGCTAGCAAACGGAATAACACCCTATGCTTTGCTGAAAAGAAAATGTCAACAAGGATGTTGCAGGATCAGTTTTTTTGGTGGAATGGTAGATGTAATAGGTCCTGTTTGTTCTCGACTGAAAGGTATGTTTTCAGTAAAAAAGGTTTGTTCCATTTTTTGTTGGCATTATGGGCATTTCAAATCGAGCATTAGTGAAAAGAGGATCATTCCATGCGCTTTTTTAAACGAGCATCCAAACAGCCTGCCCCACCTGAACTCACGTCCAATTTTGACGATCTCTCCCTTGAACGGCGCTATCGGGTCGATGTTCCTTATCTGCTGCCTAAAGACATTGAGGAGGGCGATCGATTAAATTTTCAGCACTATGCCTTGCGCCAGATTCTGAAAGGTAATTTTGTGGCTCCTATCCCTGCCCAGGTGCAGCAGATTCTTGATGTTGGCAGTGGTACTGGCCTCTGGGGCCATGAGATGGCTCGCCAATTCCCCTCCGCCCAAGTCTGGGGCTTGGACCTCGAACCTCCACAGACAGTTTCGCTTACTGCTACGACAACTGTTACTCCTGCCAATTATCATTTTCTTCAGGCCGATATTTTTCAGGGCTTGCCTTTCCGTGATTCTACCTTTGATTTTACTCATCAGCGCCTTCTTGTTTTTGCAATACCTGCCGCCAGATGGCCGTTTGTCTTGCGCGAACTTGTGCGCGTTACCCGTTTAGATGGTTGGATTGAACTGCTTGATGTTGAAGGATTCTACCAGATGGGGCCGGTTATGACAAAGGCTGATTCTTGGTTGCGTCAGACATTACAGGCAAGGGGTATCCAACTAGATATTATGTTGACTCTTGATGGTATGCTCCGGCAGGCGATCAATGCGGAGGGGGCACATGTCATCCATTTCGACAAAAAAGGTTTGGATCTCCCAATGGGATCACGCAATGCGCACGATCGCATTGGCTTGCTTCTCGAGAAGAATATTTTTAATATTTTTTGTGCTTTTAAACCCGTTATTTGCTCTCATTTACAGATTGAGTCACAGGCTTATGATCAAATGCTGCAAGCTCTTACCGCTGAATGGAAGCAGTACTCTACCCGGGTTCACGGCTGTATTGTCACTGCCCAGATTCGCTAGCCATAACTAGGCCCGACGCTACGTAAGCTGTTACGAAGGGCAGGGTATCGGGCACTACATGCAAAACGGTATTATTGCTTATCTCTTGTTCCCGATTTTGACAGAGTCGGAACTAGGGGGTCGAGTATTAACCGTACGGAAAACAACGATAAGAGCTGAAAACCATTCGTAAAGCTTTCGTACAGCCCACTTTTTCAGTACAGGCAGGGAAAAACCAACCAGTTTAGCCCTGCGGTGTCTATTCTGCTCTAGTCATACGTGGGTAGGCTAAGCTCAAAAAAACCTTATCGTTGTTTTCCGTACGGTTAATACTCGACCCCCTACTCGACCCCCAAGACCAGTCTGATCTATCACCCGAAATGTCATCTATCTATATCTTATACCCGCTACTTTGCACTTCAGAGCAGCTTACGTAGCACTGGGCCAACTATGAGAAACTTACCAACAACAACGGTCGCTCTGACTCTCCCGAACTCTCTCTTCAAGAAGCTCAGTATCTCCGCAGTGAGAACGCCCGTGTCATCCAGGGACCTCCCCCTGAAGGCAAAATCTCTTACGTGGCTCAGCGCTGTAGGGTAGACAGCTGGCGAGGTACCATTGCTGGCCCTTTTCCATCCGTCTACCCTACAGCGGAACCCCTCATACACCCACAGCCGAGATACGCTAAAAATAGGACATGGCCTGTGAGTATGAATGGAACGGTGCGACCTGTTCATACTCGGACTCCGACTACAACGAATGTCTGTTAGTCGGAGTCCGACCTTCTTCCCATCCATCCCGGCGTATCCGCACCCACCCGGACCGCCGTCTAGACTGCGTGACCATGAGGACAGTCGGGACAGGGCCGCCACGATCCTGCAGCATCATGAAAGAGTTGCCAAAACACGCCTTGCTCGTGCGCATCTAACAACCACACCCGCTCCGTCTCGACCAAGGAGGACGCGATCGGGTGCAAAAAAGACAGCATGATCGTGCGTTCGACATCGACCCAAGCGACATTGTGCTGGTCCTCTAAGGAGACCAGATGCTCACAGGGCCCAGACCCCTGTCCAGACGGTTGCCGTTGCCGCGTGGGAAGGGCAGACAGCCCAAGGCATTGTTCCAACCGGTGGACGCGTGCCTCCAAGTCTCTGACATGCTCGGCGACGGCCTCTCCCTGTCCAACCTGTCGAGACGGCACTGGTGTAACTCTTTGTCTGGCTCTCGCCTGTCGATACGCCTCCAGGTCTGCACGCGTGATCCGTGCCTGATTGGGGTGCGGAAATGCCGCCTGCAGCTTGCCCGCATGAATGGTGTAAACGCTATACTGATAGAGGCTCATCCTCACATTAAGTGAGTTTGCTTGCTTCGACAAAGGCTCAGTTTTCTGGTAAATTACCATCGATATAATTGGATACTACGTTGTAAGAGGGGAGAGCCACATCGATGGGTTCTGTGGATACTGAATTGCTATCCTCATTGTTCCTGCTGCCTGATACCATAGCTATTGAAGCTGTGTACCCCACGACGGCACACCTGACGGTTCAGGCGGCATGTATACTGAAGAGCGCTGCTTGTCCTCTCTGTCAACACTTCTCAGAACGGATTCACGGCAGCTATGAGCGAGCCGTGGCTGATGTGCCCTGTGGCGGCCGTAGGGTCACGCTCACTTTAATGGTCCGCAAATTTGTCTATGGCACGCAAGAGTGCCCACGCAAGATTTTTACCGAACGGCTCCCAGCCTTAGTTCAGTCTTATGCCCGCATGACCAATCGGCTGAACGAAGTTCTCCAGACGCTTGGCTTTGCTACCTGTGGGGAACTGGGAGAAAGGTTGGTGCCCAAACTTGGAATGTGTGCCTCGGGCCCAACGTTCCTTCGCCGTATGCGAGCTGTTTCCGTTCTCCCTCCTGAGTCCGTGCATATTTTGGGCATTGACGACTGGGCATGGAAAAAAGGTATGACCTATGGCACAATACTCGTCGATTTAGAGCTTCGCAAACCAATTGAGATCCTCCCAGATCGAACGGCCTCAACTGTGGAAGCCTGGCTGCGCACCCATCCTGAAGTGAACATTGTAAGCCGGGATCGCGGGGGTGAGTACGCAGCGGCGGCCAAGAAAGGTGCTCCCCAAGCGCAGCAGATTGCCGACAGATTCCATTTGCTGAAGAATTTACGTGAACGATTGAAAGAGGTGATGGATCGTAAGCAGTCCTGCTTGCCCGAAGTAGAACAACATGCATCTGATGCGATCCCTGCAAAGGCACAAGGCATCAAAGACACGAGTGTCCACAAGGTTACAGAATCACAAACGGGAACAGCATTGGAGAAACACTACCGCACCATTCCCCCGTCCCCCTATCAACGACCAGTCGGACTGAAGTACGATGAGTTCCAGAAGCAAGTGCGACGAGACAAGCGCTCTGCTCGCTATGAAGCGGTGCGAACGCTGTATGAACAGGGTCTGAGTCAAAGAGCGATTGCACAACAATTGAAACTTTCCCGGGAGACAGTGAGCAAATTTATCCAAGCGGAGGAGTACCCTGAGATGCACCACCTCAAACGAGGTGAAAAAAGAAGTATTCTGGATCCTTACAAAGGCTACATTTTGCAGCGATGGCAACAGGGGTGCAGAAACAGTGTGCAACTCTACGATGAGATCAAGACTCGTGGATACTCTGGATCGGCCCCTTTGCTCAGGGTTTTTCTCGCTGATGTGAGAAAAAAGCACCAAGAGGCAGGGTCAGCAGAAGTTTTGACTCTTGATACTTCTACACAGGCTATTGAAATCCCTGATTCTTTGCCCCCAAAACCGCGGATTCCCCAGCGCATGTCCTCCACACGCGCATCCTGGCTCTTTGTCAGCCAATCTAGGGAAGCTTAATGAGAAGCAAAAACGACACATCGGACAGATTCGCGCAGGGCATCCTGATCTGGAGAGGGCTTACCAGCTCGGTCAGGATTTTGTGATGATGCTCGCAGAGCGTCGAGAAGCGGATCTAGATACTTGGCTAACCCAAGCTGCACACAGCGGCCTCCCCGAATTCAAAAAAATGGCGAATGGGATTCGCCTCGATTATGCAGCGGTAAAAGCCGCCTTTTCTTCAGAGTGGAGTCAGGGTCAGGTAGAGGCGCAGGTCAACTGCTTGAAACTGCAGAAACGGATCGTATTCGGTCGAGCCAACTTCGATTTACTGCGGCTTCGGGTGCTCTGTCGTGTGTGACGTCACTCAAGAGTCCATCCGACGAAAGACTTCTGTGTTTCCTCGCGATACCGCTCCAAATTGCGGAAGTCTCCTGCGGCCTGACTCTCTTCGATGTATGTCATCGCGTCCTGCGCCCATTCTTTCTGGATGGCTTGAAGATAGCTTAATGTGGGAGCAACACCAGCGCCGACGAGAAACTGGACATCAAAACCACACATGGTGTCAAAGCTCGTCGTTTTGGCCTCCCATAACAAGCGAACATCATCTACGTGAGCAAGAACAGAGAGGAGGAAACCACACAAACGGATACTCTCAAAGATGCCCCACGCGCTTTCATGGTAGGCAATTTCTTGTTCCAGAAGAAAGCGGAGGAGGGATCGATCTCCAGGAGAGAGGGTCTTCTGCAATTCTCCCAGGACCGCTACACGAAACCTCGCATGTTGATCCCCTTCTTCGGTATCGTCGTCTTTGTAGGTGACCAACTGGAGTAATTGCGGGGAAAGGAACTCTTGCTGAGCGTTTCGAACCTCTCGAACAAACTCTTCTGCCTGCATAGGATCTTTTTTTCTCCTGCTCTTTTCTTTCAGAACTATAACATGGAGTGAAGCAATTGCTCAAGTAGAAGAGAAGCAAGCAAACTCACTTAATGTGAGGATGAGCCGGTTGTTTAGTATCAAAAACATTCAGCAGTTGACCAATCGCACGTATGAAATCGAGCAGACGGGACACCTGCTGATCATTCTGAAAATCCTTAGGGTCGAGATCGAACTCTATCTCTTCATGCGTGAAGAAATGGCAATTAATCTCCAGATGTTCTCGATCAATGCGTAAGGTAACTCCTACTTCCCTCTCCAATTTAAAAAGGTCCGTCACCTGTTCGGGGAGTGGTTGATGCTCCCCACCAACAAGACATTCCAGAGGATAGGAACTCGTGCGCAAAAAGTCGAGCAGGGTTTGCCAGTCTTGCTCACTCGTTCTGAGCACATAGATGTCGCGCAGGCTCCCATCCATGTAAAAGATATCTTGGTAGATGCGGGAACTCTCCGTCATCTTTCTCCTCCTCTGTCACTCATAATAGTTCTCTAGAGAGGATACCACGGAATATCAGGATCAGTATCGAGTTGTTGGATGTAATCAACTGGATCTTTTTAAACACAAATATATTGCCATCTTCTCGACAACGCTATAAAATGACCGATATCGCCGTCAGCAAGATGAAAAGAGATCAGTTGAGAAAAACTGATGGATCGGAGAAAGAGAATGGACTCCGTTCAAATGCTTTGGAGACGTATCGAAAACTGGATGAGTAATGATGCTCCTTTTACATGGCAAAAGCTGCCATCAGGTGCCTCTGAAGAGGAAATCCAGCAAGCTGAAGAAGTTCTGGGGATGACATTGCCTCAGGATTTCAAAACCTCCTATCGCATGCATAATGGACATTTTTGCATCGACCTTGTGACAACAATGGATATCTTACCTTTGCAAAAAGCTATTGAATACTGGAAAGAATTGAAGCTTTTATTGGAAGATGGTGTGTTTGACGATAACAAGCCTTATTACTTTTTTGATCCGATTTGTATCCAATCACATTGGCAAACTGGTCCGATTCAACCTGTTTGGTGGCATGTACAATGGATACCCTTTGGGATAGATCGGGCTGGCAATTTCTGTTGTCTCGATCTGGTGCCTGCTTCAGGAGGCTCTGTTGGACAAATCATTGACTGGGATCATGAGTGTGGTCCATCACGCACACTCTTCTCCAACTTCCAGCAATTGTTGTCTACCTTTGCGGATCAGGTAGAAGCTGGTTATTATGTTGATACAGTGAGAGGTCTGCGTGTTCGTTCTGAGGTTGACGAAAATGAGCTCTAATATCATGAGTATACCCTTCTGGATGTCGTCAAACGTCAACTTCCTTTAAGCTCTCTCAGGCTCCAGCAGATGCGTGATCTAGAACTGAAGCCTGAAATCAGAAAAAATGATTGTGTTACTTCGTGCCTTTTCGGGGAGCACGTTGAATTGTTTGAAGTGGAATTGTCTCGGCTTCAGCTTGCCGTTGAGTATTCAATTCACGAGGAGTTGGCCCAGCTGGGGTTGGCGTATCAGCGAGCTTCGCGATAAGTTCCCGATGAAGTTCAATTCCCTCAGTAATGAGCAAGCGTTCTTCTTCTGTCAAGGTGACAAACTCTAGCATACGCACGAGGTTGGCGCTTCCCTCGACGAGTTGATTTTTCAGGGAATCTTTCGGACGGTAGAATGGGCAGCGTGCACAAGCCATACGGTGTTTACAGTCAGCCCAAAAATCGTTGGTACAGTAGCCGTGCCCGAGGTCGTAATACTTCCACGCTTCGCCCTGAGCAGCAGCAGCTCCACTTCGTACAGCATCTTGATCGAGGAGAACCTCAATGGTTGCAAGATTCTGTTCCAGATAGCCAGCTTTTGCCACATCAAGTGCCAACTTGGTTGGATCAACTTGTGCGTAATGTTGGGTTGAGGAGAGATACTTGTGCCCCAAGTACTGTTGAAGTTGAAAAATGTCGAGCGGATCTTTAGCATTGTAGAGCATTGAAGCGATAGTTGCTCTGGCGCGATGGCTAGTGATAGTTCCACGGCTATCTTGCTCAGGAATACCCGCTTTCTGGCAAAGAACCGGAATTAAGCGATTCACATAATTGGCTGAGATTCGTCTTCCGCGATAGGAGAACAAAAACTCAACGGTTTCTCCGGTCTTCTTGTCCACATGGCGTGGCTGATCCTTTGGTCGTATCTTCTCCCACTCATTGATGTATTTACCAACGGTAGTACTGACTGGCTTCGTGTAGGCAGTTGATGTTTTGTTCACTGGAATATCCAGCAAACAGATCGCATCTTTTGCCAAACGCTCGCCGGTTTCAGGAATCAGCACCTCTTCCTGCTGCCAGCGGATACATCCAAGACGTAACCGCGCAATCTCATTGGAACGCAGTGCGGCAAAACACCAGACCACAGCAATCGCTCGTACCATCTCGAGAGGATAGGAGGTATACGCTTTTCCGACGAGCGGAAGATCCTCTTCCTGAAGATTCATGGCACTCCAGAGCAACTTGGCCCAATAGGCCCTATCAACAACTCGCGGGTTGGGACCAATCAAACTTTTGACTGAGCGAGGCGTTCGGAAAACACGCAGGGGGTTAAAGGGAAATGATACCCAATTCCACTCCTGGCAATCTCGAAAAAAGGCCCGCATAGCACTGAGATATGCTGATTTGGCACGAGCACTCAGCGGTTGCTCCATACGTTCAGCGGGAATATGTCCTAAATTGCCAGGATCGGCCCACTCTCCCACCTTTAAGTCGATGACGCTGCGCACGTATTCTATTGCTAACTCATACGTCCAGTGAGCCGGGCTCGTGACTTCAGGATGATGTTTTTTCAACCAGCGCCCGACATTGCGAAGCAGAGCGTAATGATGATCAATGGTGTTGCTTTGTAGCGTGGACTGCTTTCTCCATTTGTCGCACCAAGAGAGCCACTCCTCAGAAACATACTCTGGACGGAATCTCATCGAATATGGCTTCTCGCCACCTATGATTTTCTGAATGATACCAAGCGCGAATAGAGCACGAGATGCTTGAAAAAGATATTTTTGGACGCCGTGTCGAGAACCATTCTGGCCAGCAATTTCAAGAATCTCAGTTGAGAGATCTTCAAGGTATGGGCTCCGATTCAGCAAGAGGAGATAACTCACACAGGTCTTCAATGGATGCTGATCCCTCTCCTGATAGCCCCAACTTTGCAAGATAGCGGTCATCTGAGTTATGGCTTGCTGAAGATGTTCTTTCCCAAAAACTCTTTTTGCAAGCGATGTGATCTCAAATGTCTCTACAAGCAGGTCCAGAGGAAAGGGAGAAGAGAGGAAATACGCGATTGTAGCTAACATAGTCCGCCCTATGGAATAGCGACAATTGCCGCTACTCCATCCATATCTTTGGGCAAAGGTAGACCAATTTGATCCCATACTTTCGAGCCACTCCTGAGCAGACCAGGCCCAGAACGTTGTTTTTCGTCGATACATCTCTAAGGTTAGTATCAAATGCGTCTGCTGAAATACATCGCGGCGTGTCTCGTCGGCCCAATCGATAGCAACATAGTCAATGATGGTATCAATAGGCTGAAAAAGGCGGTGTAGAAGATGAAGAGATCCTAGCTGACGCCGACGACTAGGAGAGAGGCCGGCGATCACTGACTCAATCGTTTCCCATTCCTGCTCGCTGAACTCGAAAGAGCGATCATAGGCTTCCATATTGATGGGCCACTGCCAGGATTTGGACAAACTCAGAGCGGTTTGGTTCATCGGTAATCCTCCCCTAAAATGTTCTCAATGCAGATCTCAAAACTGGTCAGACTGCGCGTCACTGCTTCAGTCAATTCCACTCCACTCAGATGAATATAGCGCATCGTCGTTTGGATGGATACATGACCAGCATAGGTGGCTATTTGATGGAGATCCATGTGTGACCTGGCAAGGTGCGTAAGTCGAAGATGCCGGAGAGTGTGGGTGGTGAAACGAGGAAGATCGGTTTGTTGAGAAAGCCTCTCAATAACCTTCGACCACATGATAAGTGAAAGCGGAGAACCAGGGTTTCTACGTGACTCAGATAAAAAAAGCGGCCCTCTTTTGCTTGAAAGGGTATGCCGATGGCGTAGATAGGCTTCGAGTAAACGGCTTGTGACTGTTTTCCCGTACCCTACGACGCGTTCACGCCTGTTTTTTGCATGCTCTGCACGAATCCTCACTTGTCGGTAAGCTACATCAATATCGCTTATCTCCAACGTCACGAGTTCTTCTCGCCGGAGAGCACCATCATATGCTAGTAAGAGCATCACTTGATTCCGTAGTGAAGTATCCTTGAGTGCTTTGAGCAAACTCTGCCACTCTGAATCTGAGGGTATCCAGGGGAGCGTCTCATAACGTGGCAATAATCCCCGATCCCGCATTCCACCAAAGCCTTTGCCGCGTACATAATGGCCGCGCCCGACAGGGTTATCTGGGCGGAGTTGTTGCTCAACAAGAGAATCACAAAACAAGCGCAGGACGGTGATACGCTGCTGCATGGTAGAGTTGGATAATCCTTGTCCATTCTCGATAGAGAGAATATTTGCGCCTTTAGGATTGGGTCGCGTTGCCAGATCATGAACATAGAGGGCAACTTGCTCGCGAGTAAGCCTCTCTGGTTCGATCTGCGATTTTTCGCAAAACGCGAGGAAATCATTGAGTGCACGACCATATGCGTCGATGGTTTTTGGTGCAAGTTGAAGGTGAGCTTGAAGTTGCAACCAGGTTCTTGGCCTGTCTAAAGAAGCTACAAGTGGGTACAATTCCCAACGTACCTCATCCATATATTCCTCCCATATGTTAGATGATACTCAACGTGACCATCATATGGAAGAAATTTCGCAACTCTTTAGGATGGAAGTACCTTTAAAGACGCTTGCTTTCTCTCCATGAAGTACGTTGATTATACCTAACATACATCTCTGCCCGGTATCGTGCCTTTTGTTTACAGTACATTGGTCGCCCTGTTGATCACTTTCCTTGTAGCCTCTATCCACTGTATGGGATAGAGGCCCCTGGATTGACGCCCCCACCGTCCGTCCGGGCTTCCGCTCCTCCACTTTCCAGTTGCATAAACAAGTGTGTGCCAAGCACGTGCAAAGGGGATGGCGGTGGCTGTGGCCCTGATACTGATGATCGAACCCCAGAAAAAATCCAAGAAAGGATTAAAGGAGCGACGTCGGAGTTCATAGATGCCTATGCATTAGTCTTTGGTTCTAAGCCTGATCAGGCCATCTGGAATCAAATTCCGGACCGATTGCTCTAAGCCATTCTAGGTTGGGGGCATGGAGTAGTAATATCTACTCCATGCCCTTTTTTGATGAAAGGAAACCAATGAATATTCGCACCATTCGGGAGACTGATGCGGAAGCTTTTCTTCATCTGAGAAGACAAATTGCGAGTGAGACATCATTCATGCTCCATGATGCAGATGAGATCAAGACAGTAAGCCAAGAGCAAATCCAGCGCTTCTTTCTCGCTGGAAGAAGGCACCTTTTACTTGTTGTTGAAGAGAATACGCAGCTCGTTGGATATCTCATGGGTATGCGAGGACACGTACGCAAAAATAGCCATGTTCTGACACTGGCAGTGGGTATCCTCCAATCATTTACACGGCAGATGTTAGGAACACAACTTTTCATCACCATGGAACAATGGGCACGCCAGAATGCCATTACCCGGCTAGAACTACAAGTTCATACCAATAACACACATGCAATAGCGCTCTACTCCAAACAAGGATTTTGTGTAGAGGGGACAATGAGGCATGCCCATATGATCAATAGTAAATATTGCGACGAGTACATGATGGCAAAAATTTTAGAATGAGGAACATGCTGGATCAGGCGCTCGAAGATGCGCTCCTAACAGTTCAAGTTTCTTATAGCTGGAGCACAAACGATCATGCGGAAAAGTTGGGATCACTTTTATCAACTGACGAAAGACAATCCTCCTTCAATAGGTCTGGTTAAGACCGTCTCGCTCTTAGGTCATGCAGGTGATGCCTTAGATTTTGGTTGTGGTGCTGGTCGTGATACGCGCTATCTGCTAGCGCAGGGTTTCCACGTGACAGCAGTTGATCAAGAGGCTGTTTCATTGGCTCTGCTGACACAACTACAGACCGAGCGTCTGTGCTTCGTGCAATCCACTTTTGAGGATTTCCCTTTCGCACATTACGATCTCGTCAACGCTCATTTCACTCTCCCTTTCATTAGGAAGGAGCTGTTCTCAGCCGTATTTACTAGGCTCAAAACATCGCTCAAACCGTGTGGAATCTTTGTTGGGCAGTTCTTTGGTGTCCATGATACCTGGAATGTGAGTGCCAACCACATGACGTTTTTTACCCGTGAGCAGGCTCTCGATGAGCTTAAGGGGCTGGACATTGCAACCTTCGATGAAGAGGAGGTTGACGGCATCACGGCTGATGGCACTACGAAACACTGGCATGTCTATCACATCATTGCATACAATCTCTAACGAGGTTCGGATCAACCTCTTGTATAAAGCCTGATTCTTTTGACAAACATTCTTAGAAAAGGTTAGAAGAGTGGTGTTTTTGGAAGGGAAAAAGGTCACCTGAATGCGATGACGGTTTGGAGTGAGGCATAGACTGGAAGGAGAGATACCAATTGCTCCTGAACTCGTACGCTATCTGGGTGAGGGTCTGCGTAGAATACAAGCAGTTCTACGCAGACCTTTTTTTGTTGTCTGAAGGTTGTCTGATGGGTGTCTGAAGCGTTTAAGGCTGTCTGAAACGTTTGTCCTTGTCGTGCCTGTTGAGCGAGGAGCATGGGTCGCATGGGTAGCATGGAGAGTGTGGGTGGTGTGGGTGGTGTGGGTGGTGGTATCGTACGACGGTACCAAAGGGAGGTGATGGAGCGTGATGGGAATACTGGGAAAAGAAAGGGTCGAGAGCACCCAGGAGAGCCGCGAGCGACCGTGGCGTGCGTGGTTCCGTGCGTGGTGCTCGCGACTCTCGTGTTGCGGAGTGCTGGGCGTCTGGGCGCATAGAGAGAGCAGAGAGAAGGAAGGAGAGAGGGATGGCATGACACCGAAGCATCAACAGGTGATCGATGCAACCATGCTGCTGGTATGGAGGCGATCGCTCGTCTTGAGTCACGCGTTGCGCACTCAGAGCGATCAGCAGCAAGCAGATGAGGAGTCTGTCCAGAGTGCTCAGGGTACCCAGAGTGCTCTGGACACGGACGAAGCGCACGCCGCGCTCATCGAACGGCTGCGGGCCAGTGTGCTGGGGCAGCGTTTGCGTCGGATTGCCGAATACGTTGAGGGGTATCCCGCGGAGATTGAACCGACGCGGACGCAGGACAAATGGAGTCCCGTGAGAGAAGAACACGTCCAGGGAGGCATGCGCCGAGAAGTGTATCAGGTGTGTGAGGTTGTGTATGGGGAGGTGCGAGAGAAAGGGAAGCGGTGGAGATATCCGAAGCACTGTCAGCATACGGAGTTGGGGAAGCTGTTGCATGCGGCGTTGTTGCAGTTTTATCGCGAGTACCTGCCAGCGAAGCAGTTGGTGAGTGTGGCTGCGGCAGCCAAGGAGATTGGGATTGCGCGGCAGACGCTGCATGAATGGATGGCGAAGGGACGGGTGAAGTGGATCTACGAGGAAGGTCGGGATATCATCTGGTTGGATTGTGAAGACGTCGACCGGTTGTGGCATATGAAGCTCGGATTGCGATCAGATGGGCCGAAGGGGTGAAGGGGAAGCGACGGCGAGCGCGAGAATGCTGTCCCTGACGTGTGGGAGACGGTGTTGGAACCTGTCAGAGACAGCCAGTGCTGTCTGTCTGTGTCTGTGGGTTGTGTTGCAAAAAATGAGAAGGAAAAAGATGTGTATGGAATCTTTCTGCCTGTTCAGTTTAGGCGGCCATTCCAAAGAGCTTGTTGACCAATGCAATCTGGCTTCGAATGTCTCCTTTTTTTACTCCTTGCAGTTGCCCTTTTCTCATCATGTTCATTGCCTCAAATCCCTGCAAAGTTCTCCATGCTGTCTCAAATGAGAAAAAGCCCATTCCTGGTTTCGTCAACCGTTTGATAAAACGATGATTTTGTTCGACAATATTATTGAGGTATTTTACTTGCCGTAATTCACAGTTTTTGGGGATCTTTCCTGCTGCTTTGAGGTCGTTGAATGCTTTGGGATACGCTGCGTTTTTGTCTACATTGATGACCCGCGGCTCGCTCGTATGAGAGGCGGCAAGCATCTTGAGAAAGAAGCACTTGGCAGCTTCAGCATTTCTGGTTGGGCTGAACCAGAATTCGAGCGTGTTTCCCTGCGAATCGACCGCTCGATAGAGATACACCCATTCTTTTTTCACTTTGATATATGTCTCATCAACGCGCCAGGAATCGGTCGTGGGTTTCAAATGAGGACGGCATCGTTTTTCCAGTTCAGGAGCATACTGCTGGACCCAACGGCAAATCGTGCTATGATCGACATGCAGTCCCCGTTCCAACATGATTTCTTCGAGATCTCTGTAACTGAGCGCATAGCGCAGATACCAGCGTACGCACAGAAGGATGATGTCAGCCTGAAAATGACGCCATTTGAACGGATTCTGCTCGGTCATGTCTGATCCTCTTTGGTACTTTTTCTCTCAACTTTAGCAGATCCGTTTAATTCTTGCAACACAACCGCCAAGGGATCCCGATTGCGCTTCAGATCGGGCAGAAACGTCTACCTACCGTCATTCATCCGCCATGATACTGCTCTCTCCTATCACGATTTTTATACATGCTACATCCCTGTTTGCTGTTTTTGTTGTTTTCCCAGGGATTTTGTTCTATACTACAGATACATCGAGAGAAATGGATGGCTCCATTGCAATGAAAACACACGAACCTGCCTGTAAATGTTGGAATTCTGTGGCTCATGCCCACTCTTGGTGCATATAGGTTGCTTGCTCCTCAAGAGGGGAGGAAGACGTGGGAAAGCTTTTTGCCGAAACCGCCTGAGAGGCTTCTCCTGGAAAAAACTTCTCGGTACAAACCATGCACCACAGTAGGCAAGCAGACAATATGCACCAAGAGTGATACTGGTGGCGAATACTGCAAGTTGCATAACATGAAGAGAAAAGATCGTTCATTCTCTCGCTCAATTGGGCCTTCAAATCGTTCCAATTTGGATACTTTATGGTATTCGCCACCAGTATCAAGAGTGGGCATGAGCCACAGAATTCCAACATTTACAAAAAAAGACTCATCAGAGAAGTAAGCAAGATTTTGGAATTGCCCCGGATACTTTACAGGAAGGCTTGTATTATTTGTATTGACAAATAATGCTTTAGTATTGATGTGCTTTTTGGTCATCTGAAAGTCAGGTAAACATGGACGTGCCAAAGTGCCAGTCTTGCCACAAGCCCAACCCTCAAGCCACAAGTATTTGTAATGCGTGTCTGGCAAAGCAAAAAGAGCAGGAGACGCCTCTCCACGAGTTCTTTCTGAAGCAACAGCATCCGAGACGCCGCTTCATAGGAATCATGGCCGGGGTTCTGACGGGTCTACTCGCCGCGCCCTGGCGTTTTTTTCATACGAATGCCGCGCCAGCTTTAAGCGCTCCCTCTGCTCCGTTGCGCCTGGACTTCGAGTCAGGCGATTTATCTTTCTGGAATGCTGAAGGGGCGGCCTTTTTGAATCAACCAATACGCGGGCATAAATTTACCACCAGCCAGGTCAGGCCCGGCCTGATTACGGTAGGCGGTGATTATTGGGATGGCCCTCATCCCGTAGGTCACAAGGGCGACTACTGGATCAGCACCGAGAATCACCTGACAGGTACATTGACTTCCGATGAATTTCTGCTTGAGCAAGATACCCCCTGGTTCAACTTTCTCATTAGTGGCAACGAGGACATGCGTGTACACGGCGTCTCATTGCTTATCAAAGCCACGCGCACCAACGCCAGAAAGTTCGCTGGAGCCTATCCGCGCGTGCGTCTGGCCGACGTAGGAGACTTCTATCAGATCTTTCAGGCAACTGGTCATGGGAATGAAATCATGCGCCGGGTTTCGTTCAATACCAGCCAGTTTGTGGGAGAGTACGGGCGTATCCGTGTCACCGACAACGCCACATCAGGCCATATCAATGTTGACGATTTCCAATTTTCCGCTGCGCCTCCGCAAACACTTCCACTTGAGGCCAGCGCGGTCGCGGTAGATGCTACTGCGCCGGTCTGGGGCTTTGCCGACCTGCACTCACACCCTATGGCGCATCTGGCCTATGGCGGTGTGATCTTCTGGGGCAAGCCAGATGGACCCATCGATACGGCCCTGCCCTGGTGTACACCGGCACACGGCGCTGGGGGTACTGGCATCGCCGGTCAAAACGGCAACGTGCTCATGACTTTATTTGAGGAAACCGGCTATGGTTCGGGTTTAGGACACCTCGTTGGAGGCTACCCCCAGTTCGATGGATGGCCTAAGTTCACGACCACAGTTCACCAGCAAATGTACATTGACTGGATACGCCGTGCGTTCGATGGCGGGCTGCGCCTCCTGGTGGCTCATGCCGTTAATAATGAACTGCTGGCCAGCCAATATAATGGCAACGTGCCATATGATGACGTGAGCGCGGTGGAAACGCAGATTGCGGCCATGAAGACCCTGGTAGCCAATCACTCGGACTGGATGCAAATCGCTTATTCCTCCAGCGAGGCCCGCAGCAGCATCCAGCAGAACAAGCTGGCCATTGTGCTGGGCGTGGAAGTCGATTCTATCGGGAATTGGAAAGATCCGAGCACGCTGACGCAAAGCACGATCACGACCTATCTCAACCACCTCTATAATGATCTGGGCGTTCGGCACCTTTTCCCCATTCACCTGACAAACAATGTGTTTGGAGGCGCCGCAGTCTACAACGACTTGTTCAATGTGGATAATTTTTACTTGCACAACGACTATTTCCAGGTGCAAGACGGGAGCACGCTGGGTTTCCAGTTCCGCCTCGAAGTTGATCCGGGACCGGCAGTTGCCATCACGCGGGTAACGATGGGCTATAACCCACCGGACTCTGAATATCAGCAGTTCAGCCAGGGCCATATGAACGCAGCCGGCCTGAATAGCCTGGGCAGCTTTTTTATTCGCAGTATGATGCACCTGGGCATGCTCATCGAGGTCGATCACATGTCTTACAAAGCGGTCGAAGACACCTTGACGCTGGCGGAGCAATATAGTTATCCCGTGGTCTCCGGGCATTCATCCTTTCAAGATCTGACCTGGCAGTGGGAGAATGAAACCCAGAGTATCCACAAATGCTCTGGCGAACAGAACAAAACGGCGGCGCAAGTCGAGCGCATCCGCAAGCTAGGTGGGATTATCGCGCCAATCGCGAATCAGATGGACATTCGTTCGGTGGGAGATCCCATCCCGACGCTCGCAGGCAAGGTCCCGGCGGACTCCGCCGGTTCATCCAAAGCATGGGCCCAGGCCTATCTTTACGCCGTAAATAAAATGGGTGGACGTGGCGTTGGCATCGGGACGGATACCAATGGCCTCGCGAAGTACAACAGCCCGCGCTTTGGTCTCAACTCCAGCTATTACCTGAACTACGCCATCGATGGCGCGGGAGTAGACGCGGGGCGCGATCCCTTGCGTGCAGGTCAGATTGCGGCTCAGGGCAATGGCGTACAGTACGACAAACCGATTCTTGATGTGCGCCATTATCGCTTTGAAGGCGTACTTGAGGGGAACGTCTACGATGCGACAGATCGCGATATCTGGCAAGGGGTTGGACTCTATTATGCCGGACTCAATCCCTGGACAAACTCAAGTATCCCTGACATCAATGATACGGTGGCCAACTTTGCCAAAGGGTTGTTCGCGACTAACGATGCTCAACTGGAACTTCCCACCCCCTTTAACGGCAATACTCCATGGGAACAGAGGGCCGCGTTCTTAGTGAAAACAGGCCAGACGCCGGGCACATCAGACCCGCAGGCTGTGTATGATCTCTATCCCAAAGTGCTGGCGATCTGGAACAAGTGGCTGGCAATGCAGGGCAACAATACACCCCTGACACGTAGCTATGCCGGGCAACGCGATTTTGATATCAATCTGGATGGCGTGGCACACTACGGCATGCTCCCGGATCTGTTCCAGGATCTGAAGAATGTTGGATTGACCGCTACGGACCTGGCACCGCTTTTCAGTTCAGCGGAGGACTACATTCAGACCTGGGCGCTTTGTGAGAGCCGCAGCCTGACACTGTAGAGCAACGCGCATTGGTTGCGGAACACGACCCAAGGAGGTGCCAGGGGATCCTAATCCCCTGGCCGGAGCCCCTCTCTCTCCGCTTGCGTCGATGAGTAAAGGGGAACCTGAAGGGTTACACAATTTATTCGACAAATGACACATTTGAGAGAAAGAAGTAAACACTCATGGATCTCAGTGAACCATCCAACGAGGTTGTTGCTCCTGTCGCCGTAGTCGTACCAGCGCGACGTGTCTCAATCTTCGATCATATGAACATCAACGCCTTCTGGATTGCCCAGAATTTTCACTGGCAGGCGCTGTTAGCCATTGTGCTTCCCAGTATGATCGTGAAATTCCTTGGTGATGCCAACAAGGATATCAATCTGGCCATAGTAGTGATCTGGGGCACGATTGTCGCGATAGTCGTCAATCCCCTGGTTGGCGCGATCTCGGACTACGCGACCTTTCGCATGGGCCGACGGCGGCCCTTTATGATCTGGGGCACGATTTTTAATGTGATCGCCCTGGTCCTTTTTGCTTTCGCACCAACCTGGTTCTCTGCGACTGGCCTGCTGGTCGCCTTTATTCTGCTGTTCATCCTGTTGCAACTGACCAATAATGTCGCCAACGCGCCCTGGAGTGCGATCATCGCGGATAATGTGCCCCAGAATCAGCGCGGGGTCACTGCTGGCTTCAATGGCCTCTTCACTCTCCTGGGTACGGCTCTGGGGGCGCTTGTTGCTGGTCTCATCGTCAATAAAAACGACAGACTGCCTATCTACCGTAACGAGATCGTGCAAATTTTTCTGTTGATCGCAGTGGTACAGATCGTGTTTGTCGTGTATACCATTGTGACGGTCAAGGAAACTCCCTTACAGACTGAGGCAAAGTTTGAACTAATGCCGGTATTGAAGCGTTTTCTCTTTAATCCGGCCCGTTATCCTGATCTTTCGTGGGTCTTGCTGGCGCGTTTACTGCTGATGATGGGCATCTGGGGAGTGTTTTACTTCCTGGAGTATTATTTCGATGATGTGCTGGGCGGTCCTGGTGTAAAGACCATTATCTTTGGCTCGGCCTTCTCCGGTGAGGAGTTTAATGGCGCGCTTTTCCAGCCTATTTTGCTGGTCGCCGCGTTGCCAGCCTCGTTAATCGCGGGCTGGATTTCTGATCACTATGGGCGCAAAGGGATGGTCTATCTCTCTGGAGCGGTGATGTCGGTTGTCTGCATTATCTTTATTCTGTTCCCCAGTCAGGGCTTCATCCTGCTCGCCGGTGTTTTCTTTGGGATCGGCTACGGCGCATATTCCAGTGTGGACTGGGCGCTGACCTGTGATGTGCTTCCGCCAACCGATGAGGCAGGAAAATTTCTGGGTATCTGGTCAGCCATGGGCATCATTCCACAGGTTGTCGGTATCACGGTTGGCGCTCTGATTCTCCAGGCACTCCGTGGCATGCCCAATCATTTAGGGTACAGCGTGCTGTTTGCAATCACCATTCTCTATTTCGTGCTCGGCACAGTGATTATCAAACAGGTCAAAGGGGTAAAATAGTCTACATGGATATCAAAAAGCTTATCAACGACATGACATTAGAGGAAAAGGCCTGCCTGTGTTCCGGGCACGATATGTGGCACACCAAAGCGATAGAGCGCCTGGGCATTTCTGCTATTCTTGTTTCCGATGGTCCACATGGCCTGCGTAAACAGCCGGAGGGTAGCGATACCTTTGGGATCAATGTCAGCATTCCTGCGACATGTTTTCCTCCTGCTTGCACAACTGCCAGTTCCTGGGATCCCGATCTGCTGCGACAAATTGGGGCCGCGATCGGCGAAGAATGTCTGCAGGAGCAGGTCTCTGTATTGCTCGGTCCTGGCGTGAATATTAAGCGCAATCCACTGTGTGGGCGCAACTTTGAATATTACTCCGAAGATCCCTTCCTCTCCGGCGAACTGGCTGCGGCCTTTATCGTAGGCGTACAGGCGCAAGGCATTGGTACCTCGCTTAAACACTTTGCTGCCAATAATCAAGAAACCAGACGCATGACCATCGACGCCATTGTGGACGAGCGGGCGCTGCGCGAAATCTACCTGCCCGGCTTTGAGAAGGCGGTCAAGCAAGCCCACCCGTGGACGGTTATGAGCGCCTATAACCGGCTGAATGGCATCTACTGCTCAGAACAGGAGCGGCTGTTGACGAGCATCCTGCGCGCTGAATGGGGCTTTGATGGTGTATTGCTGACTGATTGGGGCGCATGTAACGATCGCACGGCTGGTCTGGCGGCTGGCCAGGATCTGGAGATGCCCGGCGGACTGGACTCTAACGATCAGAGCATCGTTGCGGCGGTCAAAAGCGGCCTGCTGGCCGAAAGCGTGCTCGATTGCAGCGTTGAACGGCTGCTGACATTGATCGCACGTGCGCAGGACAATCTGCGCTCGGATTACCACTATAACGCTGATGAGCACCACGCGCTGGCGCGGATGGCAGCAACGCAATCCGCCGTACTGCTGAAAAACGACGAGAACATTCTGCCGCTTGCTACATCCGCGAAGCTAGCGGTCATCGGCAATCTGGCGAAGAAGAGCCGCTACCAGGGAAGCGGCTCTTCACTTATAAACCCGACCCGCCTGGAGCACGCGCTGGATGTGTTGGGGGAGCGCAGCCTCAATATTGCCTATGCGGATGGCTACGATCGTCTCAGCGACAATGTGGATGAGCAACTGCTCGCGGATGCCTGCCAGGTCGCCAGTAGTGCCAAAGTAGTCGTTGTCTTTGTTGGGCTGACCGAACTCGCCGAGTCGGAAGGCTTTGATCGCGAGCATATGCGCCTGCCAGCAAACCAGAATATCCTGATAGAGCGTCTGGCCGGGGTCCATGAGAACTTGATCGTGGTACTCTTGGGAGGATCTCCAGTCGAAATGCCCTGGATTGGCTCGGTCAAAGCCTTGCTCAATATGTATCTCCCCGGTCAGGCTGGCGGGAGCGCGGTGGTTGATCTGCTTTTCGGTAACGTCAACCCTTGTGGAAAGCTGGCAGAAACGTATCCGCTGCGCTACACAGACACAGCCTCCGCCAGGAACTTTCCCGGCGGCCCACTGACCGTCGAATACCGCGAAAGTATTTATATCGGCTATCGCTACTTTGATACGGCGCGCCAGGATGTCCTGTTTCCCTTTGGACACGGTTTAAGCTACACCAGTGTTACCTACGACCGCATGGTACTTTCTGCGCACACGCTCACCGACAAGGACACACTCCAGGTTTCCGTGATTGTGACCAATAGCGGGTCGCGTGCCGGAGCGGAGATTGTTCAGGTCTATGTTCGCGCAGTCGCCTCGACCGTTTTCAAACCAGAAAAAGAACTCAAAGCCTTCCAAAAGGTACTCCTCCAACCGGGTGAGAGCACCGCAATTGAGTTGACACTGGACAGGCAAGCTTTCGCCTCTTACGATGTCGATACAGCCGCCTGGCTGGTAGAGAGCGGGGAATACGAGATTATCGCAGGCGCGTCAAGCCGCGACCTCCGCCTCAAAGAGACGGTGACCATCCAATCCGCAGATTGCGTTCCGAACCGTCTGGAGGCTCTGGCAGACTATTACCAGCTTGTGACAAATAAGGGCGAGATCACTGATGTAGCATTCGCGGCCCTGTATGGCCAGCCGTTGCCAACCAGCCCACGGGATGCGCAACGAGATGCACGATCGAACGAAGCAGCTCTAGACCATCTTCCGTACGGTTGTGTTTTCTATGAGGACGTGGTATTTCTATTCTGTCTCCAACAAGCAAGCACTATGACCAATATGGCTTCAGGAGCCGCTTTGCACGGGATAGTCTGCTTGCTTACATCTCGTTGCTGGTCCTACGGGATGCGCAACGAGACAGCGCGCAAGCCGTATACGGCCAACTCAACCCTGGGCGACATCAAAGGCACTTTGATCGGCAGAATTCTATACCTGATTATCATCAATCTGGCAATGAAAGCAAACACCGATGGTGATCTCGAACGCCAGCTTGCCACCCGCAAGATGCTACAACGCATGATGCCAGAATATCCCCTGCGCAGCATCGCAATCTCCAGCGGAGGTATGCTAACCTACGGTATGATGGAGGGCATTGTCATGATGGCCAACAGGAAGTTTTTCCGAGGTGTGCAAAAAATGCTCGGCTCGCTGCCGAAAAGGGACAGGCACCTACTTTCTCCTCGATGACGATGACTTTCGTGTGTATTTAAAAGAAGTCAAGATGGGTTCTGTCAGGACTCAAACCATATCTTGGCATCGAGTCAAGCTTCTGTTATTCTTCTCCAAGTATGAAACGTGAAAGAGAAGCTGAGATCTATGAACTGTCCCGGTATTGTCAACTTAATATAAATTGCTGAGTTAATTAAAAAGAATCAATCAAAAGTGGGGACTCAGCCCATATTTTTCTTCACAATGAGCTCGTTCTTCGCTCTTAAAAATGAGGCCGGTGGGGAAAACTCATCAACAGAATTTATGAAGTTGACAATACCCTACGAGTTGTGCGTTTCCTGAACAAAGATATACAAGAGGCGGCCCGCGTGTTTCTTGAGAAATGCCGGCCATAATTCACGGGATGTTAGTAATATGGATACTATGAAGACTCCTAAGACAGTGCGCGTGGGGGCAGCGGAAGGCTTCTATGGCGACGCGCTCGGTCCTGCTATCGAGAGCGCCCAACACGGCAACATACGTTACCTTTGTTTCGACTGTCTCGCCGAGCTCACGATGGCAATTCTCCAAAAAGATCGCCAGAAGGATTCCTCGCTGGGCTATACTCGCGATATCACTCCTTCAATGAAGGCCCTGCTTCCGATAGCACGGGAGAAAGGCATCAAGATTCTCACCAATGCAGGAGGTATCAATCCGAAGGGTGCTTTGAAAGAAGTCATGCATATCGCCAAAGATCTCGGTCTACACGGCCTCAAAATTGCCTGTGTGACGGGGGACGACCTTCTCGACCAGTTGGACGAACTGCGCGCAAAAGGCATTTCCCTGGATCACATGGAGACGGGGCAAAGCATAGAGGAAGTTCTCGACCGCATGCTCTTTGCGAACGCCTACCTCGGGACAGAGGCGATAGTGGACGCCCTGCGTTACGGAGCGGACGTGGTGATCACCGGGCGCACAACCGACTCTGCTCAATTCCTGGCCCCTCTTATCTATGAATTCGGCTGGCAAGACGAAGATCGCCTTGCGCAGGGCATTCTGATGGCACATCTGCTGGAATGTTCGGGTCAATCCACCGGCGGGAACTTCAGCGGCGATTGGCGAAGCATAGAGAATCTCGACCGCATCGGCTTCCCTATCGCAGAGGTGCAGGAAAATGGTGAGTTCGTCATCACGAAGCCAGGGGGCACTGGTGGACTCGTCTCGGTGGATACCGTCAAAGAGCAGATGGTTTATGAGATCCACGACCCATCGTGCTATATTACGCCCGATGTGGTATTGGATATGACAAGTGCATGCCTTGAAGACGTAGGGCCGAACCTGGTGCAGGTGACTGGCGCACGGGGCAAACGTCGTCCAGATACCCTGAAGGTCGTAATGGGCTATCAGGATGGATGGCTCGGGCAGGCAATGGTTGGCTTCTCGTGGCCGGACGCACTTGAGAAAGCACAGGCGGCGGATAGGATTGTGCGCAAGCAGATCGAACAAGCGGGACTTGCGTACAACGAAATCCGCACAGACTTCATCGGCTATAATTCGCTGCATGGGCCTCTTTCGGAACTGCCTGTGGGTGAGCCAAACGAGATCTATCTGCGCATAGCCGTCCGTGCACGCGACCGTAGGGAGGCAGAGAAGCTAGGACGCTTCTTTCCACCCCTGGCCCTCAATGGCCCCCCCACGATGAGCGGATTCATGGGGATCACACCACCACGAGAGCTTCTAGGTATGTGGTCTTGTCTGGTGCCTCGGGAAGAGATCGAGAGCAAGATAGAAATACAAATTGAGGAGATCAAGTAGGATGGTCACGGTCAAGCTCCGCGCATTCGCGCAAGCCCGATCCGGGGACAAGGGAAATACGGTGAATATCGGGCTCTTCGCACCGACCGATGCGCTCTACGAAACGCTCGTGCAGGAAGTCACATCGGAAAAGGTGAAGCAGCATTTCGAGGGGCTCGTTGAAGGAGAGGTTCAGCGATACCTCCTGCCCAACATTCGGGCGTTGAACTTCGTATGCAAGGAGGCCCTCAATGGTGGCGGCTCCGCGTCCATACGCATGGACAACCTGGGCAAGTGCTTTGGTGCGAATCTCCTGCGAATGGAGATCGACATTGAGGAGCAACTGCTGGAGGAGAGCGGCGTTGGTACGGGGCGTACCGCTACCAAATAAAAGGAAGAGTTAAGAGGTGTTTTATGGACCACATCACTCCTGAAGAATATCAACTTGCTTATGAGAGTGTATATGAATTTGCTCAAAAGGAGATTCGTCCCCACAATGCGGAGATCGAACGGTCCGACGAATTTCCCACGTGGCTCTGGAAGCGCCTGGCAGAACAAGAATATCTCGGCGTAGGAATTCCCGAAGAGTATGGAGGAAGTGGCGGAGATTATTATATGGCTGGACTGATGCTGCGTGGCATAACACGAGTTAACCCCGCCATTGCTATGTCAGTAGGTGCGCATCTTAATCTTTGTGGGCACAATATCCTGCGTAACGGGACAGAACAGCAAAAGCGGATGTATCTCCCCCAGTTGGCACGTGCAGAAATAGTCGGTGGCTTAGCTCTGACGGAACCTAATGCTGGCTCGGATGCGATGGGAATTCAAATGACGGCCACGCGTACGGATGGAGGGTATCTGCTGAATGGAACAAAGGTATTCATCACAAATGGACCCATTGCCGATATACTCGTTGTCTATGCGAAAACTCTCCCTGGTGCACAGAGTCGAGGCATTACTGCTTTTATCTTCGAGACGCAGACACCTGGATACTCCGTGGCCCGAAAGCTTTCGAAAGTAGGGATGCATGGTTCACCTACTGGCGAGCTTGTCTTTGAAAACGCCTTTGTTCCCGATGCAAACATTCTTGGCAAGATCAACGAGGGATACAAAGTCGTGATGAGCGGTCTCGACATGGAACGGGCCATTTTTGCATCGAGTGGAATTGGCCTTCTTGAAACGACTCTGGAACTGTCCCTTAAGTATGCACAAGAACGCGAGCAATTTGGCCAACCTATCGCTAACTTCCAATTGATTCAGGTAAAGCTGGCGGATATGCATGTCGATCTCCAAGCCTCACGGTTGCTCGCGCAGCAATGCTTCCAGCTTGCACAGCAAGGGAAGCGTATCAGTAAGGAAGCTGCAACGGCAATCCTCTATGTTGGGCGAGTATGTACTCGTGCTACCCATGAAGCAATGCAAATCTTTGGGGGCTGGGGCTACACAACAGAATTCGATGTTGAACGGCTCTGGCGTGATGCCCGGCTTTTTGAGATTGGTGCTGGCACTACCGAAATCCGTCAGTTGATTATCGCCCGCGAGTTGCTTGGTCAGCGCGGTCATGATGCATGATTGCAAGACCAATAGGACAACCCGGCCAGGTAAGGAAGAGTATGAGTATACTAAGATCGCAACTAGATGTGTCCTCCGATATGTATCGTGCCAGCAGGGATGCAATGCTAGAGCGGCTCCGAGAGGTGAACCGCCAGCTTGATATCGTATTGCAAGGCGGTGGAGAGCAGTATGTGAAGCGTCACCGGCAACGGGGAAAACTCCTGGTACGCGAGCGCATCGAACTCCTGCTTGACAGAGATTCGCCGTTTCTGGAACTTTCGCCGCTCGCTGGCTATGGCACCGAGGACGCTCTCGGCTCTGGACTCGTGACCGGTATCGGTGTAGTGAATGGCGTGGAATGTCTTATCGGGGCGAACGATCCTACTGTCAAGGGCGGCACATCGAATCCCAGTACGGTGATGAAGCAACTGCGAGCGCTCGAGATTGCTCGCCACAACCGTCTCCCGGTGGTAAACCTTACCGAGTCGGGCGGGGCTGATCTGCCCAACCAGGCACGTATCTTTGTGCCAGGAGGCAAGGTATTTCAGGAACTCACCAGTCTCTCCGCCGCCGGAATTCCTACGATAACGCTTGTCTTTGGGTCCTCTACGGCAGGTGGTGCCTATGTGCCGGGTATGAGTGACTACACTATTTTTGTGAAAGGTGAGGCAAAAGTGTTTCTGGGTGGACCACCATTGGTAAAAATGGCGATAAATGAGGATGCTGATGAGGAAGAGCTTGGCGGGGCTGAGATGCACGCGCGAGAGTCGGGGCTTGCAGACTATCTCGCTGTAGATGAGATGGATGCCATCCGGCTAGGTCGGCAGGTGGTCGCCAGACTCAACTGGCACAAGCAGGGGTCTGGGCCAACCATACCAACGAGCGAGCCGCTCTATACAGGGGAGGAACTCCTGGGATGCGCGGCAATGGACGTGCAGACGCCAGTAGACGCGAGAGAGATTCTGGCACGCGTCCTGGATAGCTCGGCCTTCGATGAATTCAAACCGCTCTACGGTACGACTCTCGTGACCGGCTGGGGCTCCATTCACGGCTTTCCGATTGGCGTGCTGGCCAACAATGGTATTCTCTTCTCCGAGGAGTCGCAGAAGGGTGCGCAATTCATCCAGCTGTGCAACTTCCGTGATATCCCGATTATCTTTGTGCAGAACATTACTGGCTTCATGGTCGGCACGCGCTATGAGAAAGGTGGCATTATTAAGGATGGTGCGAAGCTGATCAATGCAGTTTCTAATTCCACCGTCCCACACATCACACTCATGGTTGGGGCGAGCTACGGGGCTGGGAATTACGGTATGTCTGGACGCGCTTATAATCCTCGCTTCGTCTTTACCTGGCCCAATCACCGCATTGCCGTTATGGGTGGGAAGCAACTTGGAGGGGTTATGTCTATTGTACGCCGCACTGCTTCAGAGCGCGCGGGCCGTCCATACGATGAAGACGCCGACGCTGCGATGCGTCGTGCCGTCGAGGAACAGATCGACCGAGAGTCTACCGCCCTCTACGCTACCGGGCACATATGGGATGACGGAATCATTGACCCTCGCGATACCCGAACGGTGCTGGGCATTGCTCTTTCTGTTGCCCACTCCGCGCCTGTAAAGGGAGCGGTCGGCTATGCCGCGTTTAGAATGTGAGTCAAAGATGATCGAGATTACCAGGCTTCTTATCGCCAATCGGGGTGAGATCGCACGCCGGATCATGCGTACTGCTCGCGAAATGGGCTTGCGTACCGTTGCCGTTTACTCTGAGCCAGATCGCGACGCGCCGTACGTGCTTGAGGCTGACGTTGCGGTACCCCTCTCAGGCTCGTCGGCTACTGAGTCGTACCTTGATCAGGGCCAGATACTTGCAGCAGCACGAAAGACAGGAGCAGACGCAATCCACCCTGGCTATGGTTTCCTGGCAGAAAACGCCACATTTGCCGAAGCTTGTGTGAAGGCCGGGCTCATCTGGATTGGTCCACCGCCAGATGCCATGCGCAAAATGGGCTTCAAAATCGTTGCAAAAGGGATCGCCTGCGATGCCGGAGTCCCTGTCGCTCCAGATGAGGTGATCACCACCGACGACAGAACTGATTGGGAGATGGCAGCCCGTTTGGTAGGATATCCCCTGCTGGTGAAGGCGAATGCTGGCGGCGGTGGAAAAGGCATGCGGCTGGTAGAAAACTCGGCTGAGCTTGCTGATGCCATCACCGTCGCACGCCGCGAAGCGAAGAGTTCTTTTGGTGATGCAACAGTGTTTTTGGAGCGCTATCTGCCCTCTCCACGGCATGTCGAGATGCAAATCTTTGCCGATATGCACAGCAACGTTATCCACCTTTACGAACGAGAGTGTTCGATTCAGCGCCGCTACCAGAAGGTGGTCGAGGAGGCGCCCTCGCCAGCCATTTCACCTGAGCTACGAGAACGGATGGGCGAGGCTTCAGTCGCGCTGGTGCGGGCTATCGGCTATGTTGGCGCGGGCACCATCGAGTACCTCGTAGATGAAGATCGGTTCTATTTTCTCGAGATGAACACCCGCCTCCAGGTGGAGCACCCGGTAACCGAAAGCATCACCAACCTGGATCTAGTTCGGCTACAGATCCAGGTCGCCCGTGGGGAACCCCTCCCCATGCGGCAGCATGAGGTTATCTGCCAGGGGCATGCCATCGAAGTGCGCCTCTACGCTGAGGATCCGAGCGATGGTTTCCTTCCAACCTTCGGATGCCTCGAATGTTTTGAGCCAGGATCTACCCCTGGCATACGCTACGATGCCGGGGTCATAAGCGGATCCCAGGTGACCACGCACTACGATCCGATGCTGGCAAAGGTCATCGCACATGCGCCCACCCGTACAGAGGCTGCATACCGCCTAGCGAGGGCACTCAATGAGATGCGTTTACATGGCATCCGCACGAACCGTGACTTCCTCTCTGCAATACTCATCCACCGCGACTTCCTCGCAGGTGACACGCGCACAGACTTTGTGAGCAAACACCCTGAACTGCTCCGCGCACAGCCGACCGAGGCTACTCGCGCTGCACATTTGCTGGCTTGTATAGCTGTGCTGGCGCATCGCCAGCGACTCTCTGCCCCTGTGCAGTCCTTCGCGCCGAGCGGCTGGCGCAATGTGCGCGCCAGTGGCCAGCGCATTACCTTCGAAACAAGCGACGGCGAAACAATCCGGGTTGACTACGTCTTTGACACCGAGAAGCAGCCTATGCGGCTTACCACCACACTGGGAGAGCGCACCCTGCAAGCTGAGGTGCTTTCGCTGGACGAAAGGAGCACGCGCCTGGTCCTTGATGGCATTCACTACGCCTGCAGTGTCAACTGCGTGGGCAACGCAGTCTATGCCAACAGCGCCGGTGGCCAAACAGAGTTGCGCGAGCAGCCTCGTTTAGTAGAACCGGAGGCTGAAGCAACAGCGGGGGGACCGACCTCCCGACTGCCAGGGTCTATCTCTGCTGTCATGGTAGCGCCAGGGGATCGCGTCGAGGCAGGGCAAACGCTGGTAATGATGGAGGCTATGAAGATGGAACATCGCATCACAGCCGCCACCAACTCTGTGGTGGAGAAGATACTGGTCAAGGTGGGGGACACGGTGAGTGCCCACCAGTTGCTCGTCGTTCTCGCGGAGGCCGCCGAGTAAAAGCGTTCGATCGTAAGGTGACGCTGTGCTGGTGGTGATGGCGAAGATTAGAGGGCACAGGCTCTGTCAGAACTCAGAGAGAGGCTTGTCCTGGAGATTGTTTGCGAGGTATGATGAGAACTATTAAGAACCATTACCGATCGGAGAAGGAGTGATTCATGCATTGCCCATACTGCGCCTCAGTCACGACCAAAGATCAAACCACCTACTATGATCGGCAATTTTTGGTGTGCCGAACAGATGATGTCTGGATGCGGGTTGAAACACCTCAGAAGCACGGATCACAAGCACTTCCAAGCAGTCACCACTAGCTATCTTTCCTGCGTTTGAGCCCCAATGTGCTGAATGTGCTGACAGAGAAACAAACAATCGTGATCGCCAGGTGCAGCTGGCGGCCAGTCGTCACGATTGAAAGGAGCGAACGAGGATGAACGATCAGAAGCAAGCCGCAAGCGAGGACAAGGTTCGCTACGTGGAGGAGCTCGCGTCAGCCGAAGCGTATCCGGAGGGCGATTACTGGTTAACGCTCACCGATGCTGCACGCGTCACGAAGCGGCAGGACAAGACGATCCGCGACTGGGTGCAGCAGGGGAAGTTGCCGGTGCGACCGGTGCATCTGGGGATCAACAAACGGACCCGGCAGGTGCGGGCCAGCGATCTGGCGCAGCTGACGCCGATCCTCGACCAGACAGCAGCGATCACCACTGAGGCCGGCCAGATCTATCTGACCAGCATTCCCGGCGAGATGCAGCAGATCCGCACCATGCACGAGGTGCTGCTCGCAGAGGCTGCGCGTCTCCAGCAGGAAGTTGAGGGTGCCCGTCAGAATTTCGCATGGAAGAGACAGAAGGAAGAGGGATGTGGTCAGATTTTTGTGCATCTCGACGAGGAAGCCTATCAATAGTAGACTGGGAGTGGGAGCGAGTCGCGCAAACTAGACTGAGAGTCTGTAGAAAAAAGTGGTGCAAGCTACTTACCAGTGGTAAACTTATGAGTATGACAGCAAGAAAAACGTACACGACTGATCTGAGCGATCTGGAGTGACGAGTCATTGAACCACTTCTGCCTGGACCGAAACGTTTGGGGCGCAAATACAAGCGATCGTTCGAGGACAGCGAAGCCATGATCCGGTTGATGCTTGCATGACTCGCACGCAAGCATCAAGCCGAACAACAGAAACACTCTTAGAATCTCTGATATCTTAACAGCTTGATTGTTCATTTCTGTGCTCGAAGTCAAAAGGAGTAGTCAACATTGTTTCTCTCAAGAGCGAGCCTGATAAGGAGATACGTATGGAACCATCTCGCTATCGCATATTCGATAGCCATATGCATATTATCGATCCACACTTCCCTCTCATCCCTAACCAGGGGTATTTGCCCAATTATTTCACCTGCGAGGATTATCATGCACGCACCGCAGCCTTTGAGGTCATCGGTGGAGCAATCGTCTCAGGATCGTTTCAAGGGATCGACCAGACCTATCTGCTTGAGTCCCTCAAGCGCCTTGGCCCCGGCTTCGTTGGCGTGACTCAGTTCCCCGCAACTACTCCAGACGAGCAAATCCTTGAGCTGAACGCGGCAGGAGTACGTGCCATCCGGTTTAATCTGCGCCGTGGTGGCCCAGAAGCACTGGATCAGCTTGAAGAGATGGCTCGGCGTGTCTTTGATCTCGCCGGATGGCATACAGAGTTGTATGTTGATGCCAGAGATTTACCAGAGCTTGAGTCATGTGTGCTTGCTTTGCCAAAGGTGAGTATCGACCACTTGGGCCTCTCGAAAGAGGGTTTCAAGACGCTCCTCAGACTCATTGAGGGCGGAGTATATGTCAAAGCGACTGGCTTTGGGCGAGTTGATTTCGATGTCTCAGAAGCCCTACACGCCATCTATGCACGCAATCCAGCAGCTCTGCTCTTTGGCACGGACTTGCCCTCTCCACGGGCACCACGTCCTTTCCTCGATACAGATGTTGCACTGGTAGTGGAAACACTTGGTGAACAGAGAGGCAATCAGGTGCTCTACGAGAATGCGCTCTCCTTTTATGGGGTGACGGCTTAAAGGTTTTTTTGCTGAAAGGCTGTTACTTTCTGGGAGCAGGGCCTGGAGTGGTTTAATGCTTTGTCATTCCAGGCCACTCACGTCGATCGTTTCCGTCTTTCTGGCTTGTCATCGTAAATCTGAGAGATTCCAACAAACTTTTTTTACAAGCACTGAGAAAAACGGAGCCTGATGAGAAACGAGAGGAAGAGTAAAGCAATGATAAGACGCGCCATTGTTCTTTTCCCAAAGCTTGCACAGATAGGCCTAAAATGCGCGAAGCTGTCATGAAGTGCAAAGTAGCCTCTGGACAGCTTCTTGTTGTCTCATCGTGATACCTCTTTCGCCCTCTTCTATCCTGCCTTGAATGGCTTTTTCTGTGAGAATAACTCGTACGAGAAATCTGGTACTAGATACAAAAATCTAGGACGAGTTGAACACCTGTAAAACTGTTGTGTTGGTGTCCGGTAGAACAGTTAGAAGGAGTGATGACGAGCAATCATCAAGGCAGAAACGGGAAATCATCAAGCTGACTGTCCACTTTGCACTTCATGACAGCTTCGCGCATTTTAGGCCTACTTGACAGATTCCCCGTTGTCCATTATAGTTAAGTACATGCTTAACTATATCAAGCTCGATCTCATCTTCCACGCGCTGGCAGACCCAGCCCGACCCACGAATTGCGCAATGAGATTGCTGAAGAGCTTCTCTTGATCTGATGAGCGAAAATCGTGCAGGACAGGACGTTGATCCTGTGAGAGAAAGTAGAAACAGAGGGTAAAAAGGGGCAGAAGATGGGAGAAATTGAGGAACAGCCAGAAAAAAAGCCACGAGATTCCACTCGGAGAAGCAAGCCAGTCTGAGCAGAGAGAATCCGACGGTCGTCGAGACGGTGTTACGCGGTCGCCAAACCTAGAGAGGTGGCAAAGCCTTCTGGGACACCGAAGAGTCTGATTGTCACCCGGCTCGCTGTTGGGGCTCGCGCGTTGCGAGCAAACCGCTCTTGAAAGTCAAGACGAGAATGTGCGCGCTGGGCACGAGACAGGAGCACAGGCACGGGCTCCGGGTTAGCAGTGAGACCCTGCTCTGCCTGCACCTCCACCCGTTGGGAACGCAGCAGTTGCTTGCACGCCCTTCGATGGTGCCGACGACTCCAATCACGCCAAAGCAGGGGTGCGGAACCGACGACGAGGGGATGCAGCAGCACACTCACCTGACGAGGCTTGGCGGTGGTGCTGCCCTGCCATTGACACTGTTCACGGAGAGGGCAGGGACGACAACTGCGGATGCTGGCCGCATAGACCACGCGTAGGCTCCCGTCAGCTTCTCCGCGCCGCTCATGCGCCACCAGCGATTGGCCAGCCGGACAGCGCAGCGTCCCATCTGGTTGAAGGGCAAAGTCTTGACCCGAGAAGCGGCCTGCTTTCCAGGGCAGAGCCACGGCTGCTGGCCCATACCCCTGAGAGGAAGAAGGCGAGTTCGTCGCCTCTTTGTGCACAGGCGGGAGAGCAGGAGCAAATTCGGTGGTACGCACCGGATCAGGCTCAAGCTGGTGTCCCAATTCCAGGCGCAGATTCCAGACCCACTGCGAGACGATCTGCCAGGCTTCTTGTCCGCAGGCGGCATGAGAACACCAACGATCGGGATCTTGTTCGCGCTCTTCATCCGAGAGTGCCGTTTCAAAAGAACCACGATGCAGATACAATGCGACCACATCAGATGCCGTAAAGGCTTCTTGCGGCATCTTCGTCAAAAATAGCTCGTAGATCAACCCATCGCGTTCAACGCCAATTTTTTGCTTTTTCGAGCCTTTCAGATGCGTGGCTACCACGAGGCGGTAGTGTTGCCCGTTGGGGCCCACTGGCACATCAGGGCAGTCATAGAGCGTGCGGACCAGAGCACTTTCCGGTAAGGTGAACTGCTGATCGGCAGGCAAGTACAAGCGGGTCTGCACGACAGGCAGATCCAGGAGCCCATACGCTTTGCTACGCATAACGAACGGCATCCCGAGCAGGTCGGCCAAAACCGCTCCTGTTCCATAGAGACCATCAAGCCGCAGCAGTGCGCACGAATCTTTCAACTGGTGCGCCCGCAGATACGATTGGATCGCCTCCACCGCTCGGCGCAATTCCTTGCGGTACTCGCCGTTGCCCCGATTGCCAAACGAGCCGAGCCACTGGTAGGAATGCGCTTGCAAAACGGTCGTGCGCGTCCGCACAACTTCCCCTCGTTTGCGGCCCGTGTAACCTGGAGCACAGAGCCCATCCAATCGACGATGGGGAAGAGGCAACGGTGAACCCTTTGGTAAAGCTCGCTGCCGAGCCGCTTCACGGGTTCCGTCAATATCGAAGACTTTCCAGAGTTTGCCTGTGCGGTCGCTCAGCCCACAAGGCTGCGGCTCAACGTCTGCTCGCCGCTTCAGCAGATCGTTGAGAAAAAGTGTGCGTAAAGCTTCCACTGGCTCGGGTGTCAGTGCCGCTAAAAAACGGGAGAGCGCCGAACGAGAGGGGAGTCGATCACGCTCAAATACAGCCATGAAGGCGACTGCGAATGGCCGGAGTCTCTCGTAAAACTCTTCCAGTGTGTGCTCGCCACTGATGGCATACCCGAAAAGCACGGCTACAAAATCGATCACCTCATAGTGTCCGAAACGCCGCCGTGCAAAGTGTACATGCTCGCTGATCTTCGTCAGGATGCCGTGTTTGCGAAGATAGGCTGCCATCAGCGCCACTTCGCCAAACCAGCAAGGAGTTGAGGGAACAGACTCCGATGTGCTCTGGATAATTACCGATTCGTCGGCGATACTGGTCATAGGTGCCTCCTTGATGGGAATATATTGGTTCTTTTCCCTCAATGAGGCACATTTTTAAGCTTGACTGCCACTAGGTGTTATCTCGTTGCGCAATCCGTGGGTCTGTAGGGCCACAAGACGCTGGAGAAACGCCCGTCGTTGTTCCAGGAGAGAGACCACTTCTCCCATGGTGCGGCGAGGACGGAGGTAGTTGCGCAATTCGTCGAAAGCACAGCAAAAACGTGCCGCTGCTTCAATTGTTCCAAAGCCGCGCATGGGATAGTACCGCTGTTTGATGCCTCGGTGGTCTTGCTCCAGACGATTGTTGAGGTACTTGTTGGTCCGATGCTGGACATTCTTGCCCATTGTCTCGCTTATAGCTCGTGGGTAGGAACGGTGCCCATCTGTCGTGACAGACTGTGGTGTATGGCCAACCACAGCAACCGCCTGCTTGAAGAACTGCTGAGCTGCCTCCATATTCCGTTTCTCGCTCAACATGGAATCGACCAAATTGCCATCGTGGTCGATCGCTCGATACAAATAGCACCACTTCCCATGCACTTTGACATAGGTGAGGGCATTTCCTAACTCATAAGCCCTCCCACATATGAGCTAAAACGCGTTTGGGAGAGCGGATGAGATCGGGACGACCTGCCTGTTGGGCCGCAAGAGCGACGATGATGGTGGCCGTGTAGGTCAGGGCAACTTGCCGAACCATGGTGGACCAGCCGCTAAGAGGAGGACGTTGGAGTCGAAAAAAGAGGAAGACGCGGCCAAAGAAGCGTTCAATACCACTGCGCTTGCCCAACTCCTCTTTGGTCCAGGTGGGAGGCAAACAGGAGCGATTTTTCTGCCGTTTGGGGTTCCAAGGAATGACCGCCACCGCACCCAAAACGGAGTGAATCCAGGCAATAAGCTTCAAGCCCCAATAGGCAGCATCCAAACGGATGACACTCGGACGGATGTGATACAAACGCACCGCCCATGCCAACAGTGGTTGAGCGAAGGGGGCATCATGGCTGTTGGCAGGAGACAGGAGAAAGAAGAGAGGTAGGCCCGATCCACGACACATCAGCGTATGGACGCGATAGCCGCGTAAAAGCGGGCGAGGATGCTGAGCTGGGCATGCCCAAAAGCAGCATCGGGGTCGGCGCGGCGCCAGGCAAGGATGGGTGCACTATCGATAATCAAATCGCGGGCACCAATGAGCCGATAACGGATGGCGGTAAGCACGCTGAGCACGAAAAGCGCTTCGGGTAGTGGTGCGCCGCCCTGTTGCCCACGCTTGCACTGTTGTGATGGACTCGGAATGCGGGGATGGCCATCCTTGCCCAGAGGCAGGCCGCAGGCCAAGGCCAGAGCAGGCCAATCACGCAACCAGTCGCGCATATCCTGATACGAAAGTCGCCACAGTGTGCGCAAGAGCGCGATGAGCAGTAAGGACTCTTCACGGTAGGTTCGAGGCGCGCCGCCGGGACCCGCTGGTAAAGGAGGAGGGCACCGGTGATGAGCCAAATGTACAGCGAAACGGCACAGCGCGAGGAGATGCAATGTCGTAACCAGGGTCAAGGCATCAATATGCAAGGCTGGGCCGAGTCGGGCTTGCTCACGATGGTATGCAGGTGGGGGCACAGGTATCTGTTCGTTCACGGTCGTAGGCTTCATCAACTGATCTCCTGGACAAGAGAATGAGCTTCGTTCGGAGTTATGAGCGAGGCAATAGCGAAAGCAGCTCCCATTTCTCGGCAATCGCTTCAGGTGTGGCCATCTCTGCGCCTAAATCAACCTCCGGCCCCACTTGCCAGCGCATCGTCGAGAAATGTCCATCACTGGCCCGCAAAATCATCCCGGAAACATTGCAGGAACTCGACGCGAGGAAGGCCACGCCAGGCGCGACCTGTTCCGGGCGTCACATTGCTGGTAAATACGCGCGTGGCTGCAACCGGCGAAATAATGTTGACGCGAATGTTCGCACCAACTCCATTGGCGGTCAGTGCGTTCATCAATCCAAGCTGGGCCGACTTGCCTATCGCATAGCCTGACAATTCTGGCCGGTCCCCCTCGGTCCACAGCCCAATCCCCGATGAGGTCAACACCACGCGGCCATACTGCTGCTGCTTCATGATTGGAAGGGCAGCTTGGGCCAACCAGAGAGGGGCGGCCATATGAATATCAAGGATACGCGCCAGCAACTCAGGCGTCATCTCCTCCAGCGGTGTGCGCGCAACCCAGCCGGCGTTGCTCACCAGAATATCCAGCCTGCCAAAATGCTCCAGCGCGCGTTCAACCACGCGCCGGCAACCCGCACGCGTCTCCAGATTCTCATAACAAGCGATAGCACTCCCACCGGTAGCGGTAATCTTGCTCACCACACCATCAGCCACACTCGCATCAAAGCCCTGGCCCTCCAGAGTTACTCCGGCGTCATGTACAACAACACGCGCGCCTCGCTCCGCGAGCAGACGCGCGTACGCCTCACCCAGCCCGCGTCCACTGCCGGTCACAACTGCTACCTGATCATCGAAGCGAATCATCGGTCTTTCTCCTTCCTATGCAGAGTGCATCAAGACAATGAAATAGTTGCAACTCATCTCTCAGTATAGAGTCAGCAGGCATATCTGTCCAATACATAAAAGATGGTATATTTATATTTTGGAGGTATAAAGAAACTGATGGAGCTACGTCATTTCCGTTATTTTATCGTAGTCGCTGAGGAACTGCACTTCAGTCGCGCCGCGGAACGCCTGCACATGGCACAGCCACCGCTGAGCCAACAGATTCAGCGTTTGGAGCAGGAGTTAGGTGTGCCTCTGCTTGTACGCACAAAGCGGAGTGTGCATTTAACCCCTGCAGGTCGAGCGTTTCTTGGGGAGGCCAGAAAAGTCATCGCGCAAGCCGAACGCGCTGTTGACGTAGCGCATCAAGCCCACTCTGGCGTTCTCGGGCAATTGGCGATCGGCTTCGTTGGCTCTGCTCTGGCTGAAGCACTACCAAGCATCCTCAAAATCTTCTGCGGGCGCTTTCCGCGAGTTGAGATCAAGTTGCACACCTTGGTGACTACCGAACAGGTCCAAGCGCTGCACAATGGTCAGATCCACGTTGGCTTGCTTCACCCACCCATCCTCGATGCCTCGCTCGAGCTGGAGGTTATTCGTAGGGAACCGCTGCTTGTTGCTCTGCCTGCGGAACACGCGCTTACGTCCCAGGAAAGCATTGAGCTTGCTCAACTCGGTGAGGAAGATTTCGTGATGTATCCCAGAAGTTGGAATCCCGGTACCTTCGATCAAATCACCAGCCTCTGCCGGGCTGCAGACTTTAACATGCGCCTCGGGCAGGAGGCTGTGGGCATGCAGTCGATCACCAGTCTGGTCGCTACAGGCTTTGGTGTCTCGCTGGTTCCAGCTTCGTCCCAACTCTTGCGTAGCACTGGCGTCGTTTACCGCTCGCTTCGGGGAACAACACCAACGATGGATCTGGCCGTTGCCTGGCTCCCAGAGAAGCTCACTCCTGTCACGCAGAATTTCTTGCAAGTTGCGCGCGAGACAGTTTGACAAAAACGAGCTTTTTTTAACTCATAAAAATTGGCTTTCCCCTCTTTTCATGGTTAAGAAATGCTCTCATAGGTCTCATCGACGTACCAGGATTTCCCGGCCTGCCCCTGTCTCTTGATGCGCAACTGGTCCTTTATCAAAGGCGCAAACCGCGCTTCCCAGTCTCGGATAGCTTCGTGGGTGAACGAAAATCCACGCGCTAAAAACATCTCAGCCACGTCACGTAGGCTCAATGTGTAGCGTAGGCGCCACAAGACAGCCAGCAGGACGATATCGGTGGGGAATTCGAGATGGTGAAAGGGAGTGCCAGTTCGCTCATTGAAAACACGGTGACAATTTGGACAGAAAAATGTTGCATAGCTACATTTGGTTTTCTTTGCCCGTTTCCTGGTGTCAGTTGTGGCGCAATCGGGGCAGTTCATTGGTCAATGTTCCTCATTCCATCAAAATAATGGAATCAGCATACCAGAAGTGTCACCCTCATGCCAAGGTGGCATTTGAGTTCTGACAGAACCTTGGCAAAGCCCAGTCCATTGAGAATCATGGCGACGGTGGCGGTTCCATAACTGACCACGCGTTGTTGGTTGGGTTCCAAGCCATCCAGCTACTGCGCCAGGCCCAATTCCTGACACACGCCGGCCACAATGCCCAAATGATCCAAACGGTCGTTCTGGTAATCCTCAGCTCGTTGCATGCTTGTTCTGCTCCTTTTCGTTCTGAGATTACCTTATCCAATTTCGGGTTTTCTGTCAATTACCCTGCGGAATGTGGGGGCCAACTCGATCTGTTCTCTGTTTCCATGCCGACCCACCACCTCCACATAGCTGGGGCGAACATTGGTGTTCCGAGGATGGGTCTCCAACCACGTCCTGGTGTCCTCTAGCATCTGCTCGATCTGCGCTTTGCTTCCATGCTGACCCACCAATTTTACGTACCGTTGGCGAATATAGGTGTCCTGAGGATAGGCCTCCAACCACGTCCTGGTGTCCTCTAGCATCTGCTCGATCTGCGCTTTGCTTCCATGCTGACCCACCAACCCCACATAGTTCTGGCGAACCGCTGTATCCTGAGGATGGATCTCCAACCACGTCCTGGTGTCCTCTAGCATCTGTTCGATCTGCGCTTTGCTTCCATGCTGACCCACCAATTTTACATATAGTTGGCGAACATTGGTGTTCCGAGGATGGGTCTCCAACCACGTCCTGGTGTCCTCTAGCATCTGTTCGATCTGCACTTTGCTTCCATGCTGACCTACCAACCCCACATAGTTGGGGCGAACCGCTGTATCTTGAGGATGGGTCTCCAGCCACCGCTTGGTGTCCTCTAGCATCTGTTCGATCTGCACTTTGCTTCCATGCTGACCCACCAATTTTACATAGTTGGGGTGAACCGCTGTGTCCTGAGGATGGATCTCCAGCCACCGCTTGGTGTCCTCTAGCATCTGTTCGATCTGTGCTTTGCTTCCATGCCGACCCACCAACCACACATATCGCTGGCGAGCCCCCGTATCCTGAGGATGGATCTCCAACCACTGCTTGGTGTCCTCTAACACCTTCAGAATACGCGCTTTCTCCTCTCGAAGATCAGCAAAAATCATATGAGCCTTTACATCATTGGAAGATTGAGGAGGTCTACTTAATATACTCCTCTCAATACTTAATACTTCATCAAATTCGTTAAGTGCATAATAGATCCCTCTCCATCGATAAAATAAATCTTCACTACTAGAGACAGATAGAATATCATGTATCTTCTCATGGTACTGTTCTAATAGTTTACGCACGAGCGCCTCTTGTTGATTCTTCAAAAGCTGAAAAAAAAGCCGTGACAGAAAGGTACAATGATCATTCTGGTCTATTTGGACAGCATGAACGAGCTTTTGGGCTACCATCAAAGGGTTCCGCCGATAGACTTGAAACGCGTGCTGAGCAATGAGAGAGTGCTGAGTTCTTATCTGTCTTTCATCGCTTATAATAAGTCCCTTGCTTTCTGGCCATTCTAATAGTTGGTAAAAACGTCCCTGACTATCGAGTGCATCAAGTAGAGTTTCAGGTAAAGACAGATCATACTGACCTACAAAACAGAGGTATGCATAAGCATCGTAGAGAATTGGATAGTGTTTCTGTAAACGATCAATAGTATCATGAATGATTTTCTTCAGATCCTGGCCCGTTGTTAATTCTAACATCATAACTAACCAGGAATTAGCTTTCTGGAGACGCTTTCTTACTTCTGCTCCTAGCGTTGCTTCATTCATTCCTAATTTTTGTAAGACTTGAGCTTTCTCATTAGTGGTAGGAGAACTTACCTTCTGCAAAAAAGGTTCAAATGGTAAACGAAGACCAGAAGGAAGTTCGTTTGTACGTGATGTAGAGATGATAAGCAGTGGTAAGTCCAGATTAAGTGATTGCAAGTTTTGAGAAACTAGACGCTCACGAAAGAGATCATCCACCAACACCACGAAGGGAATTTGATAGTGCGAAAAAAAGTCTTCCAGTTTAAACCAAATTTCCGCATCTTCATTATTCCGGATATGAAGTAACGGTCGCTGAAGTCGTTGAGCAACCTCTGCTGCTAAACGCCAAGCGAGTGTGCTCTTACCTGCACCAGGTTCTCCATGGAGACAAATCATGTGCAGTTGATCATGAAGAAGTAAGGCATAACGAAGCAGATCATCATATGTATCTCGGAGCACATCAGCATTGGCTGCAAGAATATCCCAAGAGAGTAATGCTCCTTCATAGTAGAGCTGGCTCCGATCTTTCGATGCAGAGGAAAGATTGGCAAACTGGACCAGTTGTACAGATGGACCTAGAATTTGTCGGACCATCACGTTCGTAAGGTTATAACTGTTAGGGGAGGGTAACAGGCTTAGCCATTGAGTATTCGTTTGATGGAATTGCTGCTGCATCTTCAAGAGGCCAGGAAACTCCTGAAGAACTGTAAGTATGGGAACAGCCCCACCACCCATATCAGTATCCTCATCACGTGTGCTACGCAATATGCCGCACACTTTGCCAGTGCGTAGGTTAAGCAAAGGAGAACCACTCATTCCTGGTAGTGCCTGACCTTTTTTGAGCTTCAGGAGTGGATGTTGTGAATCACCAGGTCCTTCATAATCCAAAGTAAGTGAATCGCCATTGGGTTGGGCTGGAGTGTAACCGTAAATGTAGAGTTCATCGCCAAGATTAATTTCCTGATCCAAAAAAACACATGGATGGTCTATTTGTGGAATTTGTAACAAAGCTACATCAGGATACTGGATTTCTCGAAATTGCACGATATGTGCATCAGCGATTTTCTGGCCATTTTTATAAACATCAACGGTTGATTTTGTTTGCCAAGCGAGATCTACCACATGGCTACACGTCAGGATCAGGCCAGGAGCAACAAAAAAACCTGTTCCTCCCCTTTTCCCTAAGATCTCTAGACGAACAGTGCAAGATGTAAATAATCCATAGAGAGGTCCCAACAATGTGCGCGCAAAGGTCATTTTTCCCCACCCCACTCCAGGGTAATTTTTAAATTGGCATTTCCTGAACCTTGGACTAAGAGCGAAGTGAGTTTACCTGATTCCACAGCCACTTGCAAACCGAACTCGACACTCGCTTTATCTGGTTTCACCTTTTGCAACGTTGTGACGATAGATTCAGCCAATCCCTCAATCACATCAGTCACTTGCCTAAATGATTCAGGTAAACTGGTTCCAATCAGTTGCTCTCCTCCCAGAGGAGTAGCTTCGATGTATAGCATCTCCCCATTTTCAAGTTCGGCACCGATAACTTTACGCTTTACATCCATGGTTGTAACTCCTTCTGTCGGTTTATTTATTTATTTATAAGTATAAATTATATTTTTAAATTTGGCAAGTATAAGGAGTATATCACCAGTTATATGGCTAACTAGTTTTTTATGGTACATAGGAATATTTTGCAGTTATTCAGTGGTCGGAGCATTGAGACATAAAAAGTATAAATAATGAGAGAACTGATCTTTCAATTTATCCTCATCTTCAATAAAGGATTCTTTATCTTCCCCACCCACCCATTGGCTCGAATATGACCACCTCCTTGAAGTCGTGTAGCGCCTCGATAGTCGCTTGAAAAGAAAGCTTATTCTGATCTATCCGTTTCCAATCAGTTCGATCAACTGTTCCCATCACTAGATACTGATTGCTCACCGTTTCTGGGTCGAGAAAAGGAAAGGCTCTCGTAATGAGATGATCTAACTCATCCCGGTGAGCGATCAACAGATCACAATAAGAACAGTAGCGGCAGGTCTTATTCAAGAGTAGAGGCTGATTTGGGTCAATATGGATAAATAGCGGCAATTTCCGCTGTCTCATCTTGTTTGAGCATTGCGGGCACTTACTAAATCGCACGTCCCGATAAGGATTGAGAAAAAAGCGGTTGTGTGGAGATTGCTTTCCAAGCTTTGGGATAGTCTTCTCATCTTTCTTTCCCATTGTCATCTCCTTCTCCTGTGAGCAAAAAGCATGCTCTCTCATCGAATACCCTCAGCCATATATCGAATGGGCACACCCAGGTCATTTGATCCACTCGATCCATACAACAGGCTGTATTCATTCGTCACGAGATGCTGTTCTGGCTTCCAGAACGCCATTTCGCCTGCTGGCTCGCGTGATTTTGCGCCTTCTAATCATGCCTTCGATCTGGACATAGGTTTTGTGGTGCTGACACAGCAGGTTGATATCCTTGACATTGACCAGTGCACGTGCTTTTTCCATTCTCTGCCTCTTTCGTTGCTCATACATACATAACATATCATGCCAGTCCCCTCAATTCAAACCAATGTTCATGATATAGATGCGCTATCACACAAAACAGGCGCCTACCTTTTTCGGACTTACGCTGGAATTTATTACTTTTTTCGGAGTTACAATGGAATATTTCGGAAATGAAATGAGCACTTTTAGACAGCTTGTGCTCATTTCATTTCGGAGTTATGATGGAATTCTCATACCACCAGTGGTAACGATCCGCGCTATCCTGTTGTGAGCAGTGACACAACCATGCTAGGAAGAGGTTGTGCCAGACGAGGTCAATGAGCCATGGGAGACTCTATGGAGATAGGGACGAGGCCTGCCTATCCGATGTGTCTGGATGAGCAGGCCGGCATGCTGGTGTGTGGTAGTGGTGCTCAATACCGCAACGATTGAAAGCGCCAGGTGAAGCGCGCATTGGCCATGAGGAGTTGGCGCATCTGTGTTGGTTCTCCAACGATGAGGAGTGGCATCATGGTGTCTGTTTGGAAGACGGAGAGCAACAGGTCGAAGTGTTGAGGCTCCTGTGCCAGGTGGTGGATGTCCGCCACGATGACCAGTTCCGTCTCGCGTTTGAGGCGATCCTTCAGGCGGATCTCTTTGGTATAGCTGGCCTCCTGCTTGTTCCACTCAGGATCGTCTGTTGCGCGGAGGAGGACCTTGAGCAGCCATGCCTTTCCACTGGGACGTTGCTCGGTCGAGGGAACCTCGACATACAGGACGGCCTTGCTGTCTGTTTCGTGCTGAAGGTACGCCTGTACAAGGGATTTGCCGGGTGGATCGGCAAGAGAGCGAAATTGCGGTTCTCCATTGGGGTCGCGGGGGCTGGTTCGTAGGTGGTGTACTGCGTTCAATGCCTGGTGTGTCGCACCATCGCCCATGTCTCCCTCCTCTCTATTCCCAGGTATACGGTACGAATTGATCTTTCAAGTATAGCATACAACGAGACGGAGACACGCTGTTTTGAGATAGAGGCGTCTCTCAGATGGATGCCTTTTGCGTGTGGTGAAGAGAAGTGTCGTGGTAAGCGATACGTTTGCTCTGTTGTGCACGCTGGATGAGATGGTGGTGGGAATGCTTCTGACCATCGGTCCTTTCTGGTGGGTGTCTCTGCGTGTGATTGGCGGGGTCGCTCTTTGTTACTCGACGTATGTGGGAAGGTGGCTGCGGATCCAGCACTGCTGGATCCAGTGTTGGAACTGGTGTTGTGTTTCGCCATGGAGAGCGAATGAACTGGAAGGCTGCTGTATCTGTGTGAAGATCTTTGCTTGCTGGTGTATGCCTCTCCTTTTCCCATGTTTCTCCTTTCTTTGACCACGCTTTCCCCTTCCCTGTTTTGGTAGAGTAAAGATGCCTTCTGAAGAAGCGTAAAAAAATTTTTTATTGTTATCGCCACCAGCACAGGCCAAGTAGCTGCAGATGCTCTCCTGTGTGTGGCGCAAGCCATGACATGGAGATCCTTTGTGGAGAATGCCTGTCGAGGCGAAGAGAAAAGGAGCACCTCCATGTCTAATCTTCTAGTTTTTTGCATTTGTTTGTTTTTGTTGGTCGTTGTAACGGCAGTTCTTGCCGTTACAACTCAGCGTAAAAATGTTGTCCTCACGCCTGATCGTATGCCTGTCGAGGACCAAGAGCAGGAAGAGCAGAAAGAGGACCAAGAGGCGGCCGCATACGCAGCAGCGCGTTTACGTTACGAAGCCCTTGTCGCGTCTTGTTACAAAGAAGATGTTCGTGACCTTTGGAAAAAGGCACGTAGGCTTCACTACGACATCTGGGGGATCCGTCCCCAGGATGATGTTAGAGAACAAAACTTTTTACAAAGGAATGGAGATCTGGCTTTGTGCCAGATCCCAATGTCAACGTCAGCTTAATTCTGCGCCGAGATAATTTTGACCGCCTGTTCTCATTTCATCCATACGTTGACAAAACCCTTTGATCTTTCCCCTCTCAGCGTCACGTCATCTCCACCTGGACCTCCTGTGGTGGACGGCTGGCGCCGAGACGAGCGAACGACGGATATACTGCAGAGCACAGCGTCCCCGCTCGTCTCGTCTGCCAAGCTTACCACAGGGGTCCAGGTCGTCTGACCTGCCGCTCCCATGCCTCGACTCGCTCACTCCGAATGCCTGCAGAGCTGAAGCTCTTGCCCTTCCCCGCACGAGTGCTCAGCATCCTAACGCCAGCGCTGCTCCGCCAATATCCGTTGACCCCAACGCCCCATGTGCAGCGCTCATGGAGAATTGCTCCCTCATCCTTTTGTACTTTCTGCCACTGTCTCACGCAATGCCCGACGACGCTCTTTCATGCGATAGCTTGGCCCATTAATGGTAATGACCTCAGCATGATGCAGCAGCCTGTCGAGCAGGGCCGTTGCAAGGACTTCATCACCGAGGAGTTGCCCCCACTCGGCGAAAGCCGTGTTCGAGGTGAGCAAGATGGATCCATGCTCATAGCGAGCGGTCACTAACTCAAAAAAGTGATGCGCTTGTTCTGGCGCCAGCTTCGTGTATCCCACCTCGTCAATAACCAGCACACTGGGCGTGGTGTAGCGGCGCAGTCGCTGGCGGGCTAGGCCCGGATAGGCCGCGGTCTCCAGGGACTCCGCGAGCCCCGACAGGGTGGTAAACAACGCTGAATAGCCTGCCGCGAGCGCTTTTACCGAGAGAGCCAAGCTGAGGTGTGTCTTTCCAACCCCCGGTGGGCCGAGAAACACGACGTTGGTGGCGGTCTTGACAAAGGAGAGATCGGCTAACTCCCACAACAATCGTTCGGAGAGGCTGGGCTGAAAAGAAAAGTCAAACGCCTCCAATGTCTTGATCACTGGCAAGTGGGCGGCCTTGATCCGCCGCTCCGCTGCCCGTCGATCTCGTCCCTCCACCTCAGCAGCAATGGCACGGGTCAGAAAGTGTTCATAGGTCCACCGCTCTTGCCGCGCCGTCTCAAAGAGTGCTGGGAGCGCCTGCTCAAGCTGCGTTAACCCCAGATGTTTTAACTGGTGCCACATGGGATCACCTCCCACCCCTCCACTCCATACAACTGGTCGTACTCATGAAGAGGACGCTGACTGACCTGGGGTACCGGGCGCAGATGGCCCAGCGGAATCACCTGATGCCGCGTAGCCGAAGCGGGAGCGACCATCCGAAACTGGTCGGGATGCTGCCACCCTCCTGACACACTCCTGCGACCGCGGGCGTTTGGCGAGTTGCGCAATGAGTCCACCGTGTGACCAGACGGAAAGCATCCCATGTCGTTCACAAACCTGGACCACTGTTCCAGCCACCGGAGGTGTGCTCGGCAGGCCATACAAGACGCCATCGTAGGAAACATAGCCATCCCAGCTCACCTTGCGCTCTTCGGTCGCAAAACGCTCCCAGGCGAAAGCTAGCGGAAGAGCAGCTAATGACTCGTCTGCCCACCGGTCGATGGGGCGCTGATGGGTGGTGCGATGCACCCGCCCATTGATACGTTCGCACCAGGCACGCGCCTGATGATTGAGATCATCCAGATCGGAAAAGGTAATACCTGGCCACAAGCTCTGTTTGACCACCCCAACCGTCCGTTCGATCTTGCCTTTCGTTTGGGGCGTGTACGCCTTACACACCCGTGGTGCCACCCCGATGGAAGCCATGAAGTCAGAGAAGACCGCATTCCACTTGGGGTGCTTGTCCTCCATGCGCAGAAGCACACTCTTCATCTGATCGGTGAGTGCAGCCTTGGGCAATCCGCCAAAGTACTCGAAGGCCTCCATCAAACAGCGAATCAGCGTGGAGACATCACACCGCTTGACAAAGGTGACAAAGCGCATGCGCGAGTAGCAGAGGACGGCGGTAAACCCATACAGTTTGTGCCATTGCCCCTCCTGTTCGTAGCGGTCGGGTAGCAGAACGGTGTTGCCACCGTTCCGCCCCCTAAGAACGGCACGGATGAGTTTCCCCATATGCTCGCTCAAGCCTTTCTAACGCCTCCTTTGGTCGAGGGGACGCGGCTTTGCGACGGAAATCCCCTGGCTGTGAACTTGTTGATGGCAGGTGGGATGGAGAAGAACACGGTTTTCAGTTCGGTCTGATCCCCCTTTTGATCGCCAGAAAATGTGATGGCTGTGCCATCCTGTAATCTTGGTGATCTTTTGGTTGCAGATCGGACAGAGTCCTCTTTGCTCTTTCCAGAGAGCAAGTAACCAGCGTTTTCCTTTGAGCGTTGCCTCCATGCGAACATCAAGACGTTTCTCAACGTAGCTTTCCCACATTGGGTCGTAGGGGTTGGCTTCTCCCTGGATTTTGATGTGTCGTGTAATCGGCACGCTGTCGGCTCTCGTGAGGTGCCATGTTTGCTCACCTTCCATTCCGAAAAACACCCAGTTATCACTTCCGCAGGTCTTGAAGTATTTCTTCGCTTTCCATGCGTCAGACTTGCGAGGGTGTCTGCGGTTGACCCATCGTTTGAGTGTTTGATAGATCTTCTCATCTACGGAACTAAAGGTTTTCTTACTGACTACATGTCGGTGATAGTTCGCCCACCCTCGGATGACGGGATTGAGTTTCGCTATCAGTTTTCCGGCAGGTAGAGGTTTGTTGGCCTTCACGATGTCTCGGACCTTTTGCAGGAAGGTCACCACATTCTTCTTTGCTGGTTTGATCAAGAGTTTGTGTCGCTTTCCTGTTTTGTACTTGCGTACGTTTTGGCCCAGGAAATCAAACCCGTCCTCAATATGGGTGATGAACGTCTTTTCCGGTGAGAGTTGTAAACCTCGTTCACAGAGAAATGCTTCCACAAGTGGCTTCATCTCTTGTTCCAGAAGCTCTTTTGAACTCCCTGAAATGAGAAAGTCATCGGCGTATCGTATCAGATGCACTTTTGCCTCACGACTTTTCCGCGTCGTTGGAGGAATAGCCTCGTGTATCGCGCGTTCCAGTCCGTCAAGCGTCATATTCGCAATAATAGGAGAAATGATCCCTCCTTGCGGTGTACCTGCTTCTGTTGGATAGAGGACGTGTTGCTCCATATATCCTGCTTTCAGCCATTTCTTCAGCATAGCTTTTTCCATTGGAATATGGGTTAAGAGCCATTCGTGAGAAATCGCGTCGAAACAGCCTTTAATGTCTCCTTCGAGTATCCATTGGGACGAATCCTGTTTTCCCAGCACGTTGAAGCACTGTTCTATCGCATCAGCTGTCGACCTTCCTGGTCGAAAGTCATACGAATTCGGGTCCGCTAAAGTTTCCGCCACTGGGTCAAGAGCAAGCAAGTAAAGAGCTTGCATACCCCTGCATTTCATAACGGGAATACTCAATGGACGTTTTTTGCCGTTTTTCTTAGGGATGTACATTCGTCGCAGTGGTTGGGGATGGTAGCCCCGTTGCCGTAGCGAGTAGATGGCATTGATCTTTTTGTGGGGAGTATTCCAGGTGATCTGGTCTACTCCTGGGGTGTTCTTGCCCTGGTTTTCCGTCACTCGTCTGACGGCAAGGGCTTTGCCGCTAAACGAGTGGGTTAAGAGTCGTTGCAAGGCTTTTACCTTGCCCCATCTCTCTTCCTTCGTTGCCTTCACGATCCTCGCTTGAAGCCGACGCACGTTCTGGTTGACTTTCTGCCAATCAATGGCATGCCAGTCAGTCACTCCGTGGAAGGACGCACCAGCAGGGGTTGCTGCCGTCATCTGCATTTCCTTTCTTGTGTCGTTTAGTCAAGGGTTCTCGTGGTGAAAGACCTCGCGGAAGTCTGCCCGCTTTCGCGGGAGGTGATGTTGCAACCTCTGTCCGTTCCATTACAGAGCGGCTTTCGCTTTTTCCGCTTTCCTTTACCCGCTATCTCCTTGGGTCGCCTTACGGCTCCCTACCGTAAACGGAAGACATCGGGCTTACCGTGTTCCGCATAAGTAACAGGATGAGGTAGGTCCGCTCTCTGCGCCGATGGTGTTGTGTGTCCACGAGGGAGACGAGTTCAGATCTCCTTCCCACCACGTTGCCTTTGTAGGGTAGTAACCGTGCGCCTTAACCCATTGCTGAGTCAGGTTTCACTGAGACCCCCTCCGAACCGGACTTATGCGTTTCCACATATCCGGCTCTCCGAGTTTTCCTGAGCATTTTCTTTTTCTCGCTGAGTGTTCCTGCATGCAGTTCATCATGGCACTCCACGCAGAGTACCATTGTCTTTCGTCGCCTCTCAATCATTTGGCGTTCCCACGGCGTTTTTCCTTTCAGGTTGCCTAATTTCCGTACATGGTGTACTTCCACCTGAGTACCTCGGATACCACACCATTCACATGTGTCTGCTAACAAGGTCTCTGGCAAGGATTGCTTCCCAGGACAGCCATATGAGCTTGTAGAACACTAAATGTATTTTTATCTTGAAAGAGAGCATATCGTTTCATTTTAAAGGTCATCAATTGACTCAAAAACGTTAGCAGAAATCGAATTTACTGGCTTTGAGGAGCATTAGCAGAAATAAAACGGACTGAATCAGGGATCTGATTTCTGCTAATCATACGATGAAGAAAAGACCTTTCCTTCATCGTGAAAGGTATCAGGACTATTTTGCTTATAAAAACATTATCTCAGACTCTACAGGCTCATATGGCTGTCCCAGGAAGTAATCCTTGCCTAACCTGTACCTGTACATTTGGGGTCTCACGCCTCACCGTCTCCAGTTGGATCAAAAAAAAGGAGCTCAACTCCCTCCTTTCATCACGGCCTTCGTCACCCCTGATCCAGAAGATGCCACCGCTACCACGCTCGAACTGGATGAACTCTGGTCGTTTGTGCTCAAAAAAGCCAATCAGAGTTGGATTTGGATTGCCCTGTGCCGCAAGACGCGGCAAGCGGTTGCCTATGCGTTGGGGGGCCGGAGTAAACAGACGTGTCTGCGTTTATGGGAACTCATTCCCACAGGATACCGCGAGGGGCGTTGCTTTACGGATTTCTGGGGAGCATACCAAGCAGTAATCCCTGCAGAGCAGCACGCAGTGGTGGGCAAAGAAACCGGAGAAACCGCCCACGTCGAGCGCTGGAATAACACCCTACGCCAACGTCTCGCCCGTTTTGTCCGCATGACCTTGTCTTTTTCCAAATCAATAGTGATGCATGAAGCCTGCTTGCTCCTCTTTCTTCATCGTTACAATGAAGATCGATGGGCTATCCTTCTCAAGTGAGCCTCCACCAGGAAAACATCTTCATAGCCTCTCTAATAGTGATCAATAGTAAAAGAGGTTATTGACTTATATATAAGTATAGCTAGCAGAAAATAATAAAAAATTCATTATTCAAAAATGCGATCTTTCCTTCCATATAAAAATAGAAGAAGCATTAGAGATGAGCGTGATTTTCGGATGCGCTCACTTGCCTATCTGTATAAAGGCAAGCATTGCCTGGTTGCTTTTTAGATGTCTTCATGCTATATCTCTTTATCATCAGTATCAATATTAGCCCAGTTTCTTTAACAGAAAGGAAGTAAGGAGGTTTACTATGGCGACGTTTCCAACGATTACACAGAGTGGTGGTACGCAACTCTGGATTAACTCGGGCGGTAACATCACCAATCATGAAGTCTTTGCATTCACTCTGACAGGCGCGCCTCCCAATGTCGGTGCGCTCATTTCCGATGTTACGGTGTTTCAGAATACAAATTCTGTGGCTAATCAGACAAGCTATGAGATCAAACTAACCGTGTTAGACCAGTCTCTCAATCCGTCGACCGAGACAATAACAGGAAACTTCGAAAGCAACGGTGTATAGGAGAGAAACGATGAAAATCAATGTCGTCAAGGATAGGGATGGAAAGGTCGTCGCAACGTTTGAGAATGCCGTTGCCGGTGGCCTCTCGGTAAATCCCGTACTGAAGCCCGGACAGAGTGTCTATGAGGTCGAAGCCAAGGAAAATTACAAAGAAGATATCAAAGCCTTTTACGAGCACCACAGTCAGGCTGGCAAAAATCCTCGATCATGACGTAGAGTACCGTTTATGAATGTGTCCACATCTATCATAGTGAGCTCCTGCTCCTTCTCAGGAAAGGGATTTGATAAGCTCACTGTAGATGCTGGTGTAAATGTTTTTGTTTCCCGGTCCGTTAATACTCAAGGGCCTTCAACCACCTCTCTTTTTCGACATAGCCGAGTTTATTAACCAAGTGTACACTAGCAGGGTCTCCGGCAATTTCCAATGGTGCTTATGAAGACTGAGACAAGGAGCCATGATTTGTGCTCAAAATGTATTCCAACTTCTCAGTCTTGATAAGCAAGAAGAAAGAATGCCTGACACCCTGACTAGGTAATAGAGAACTGCTGACACATTGTGTAGTTACTTCACCAAAGCAAAAACCTGCTGGAGGCTGATTTACAACCTTCTGCTTTTGCTTGCTGAAGGAGCATATCAGACCACACGAATGAGCAGAGTACCTATCAGTATGTGTAACATTTACTTGCCCACGAGAGCGAGTGAATAACCGTAGAGAAAGAAAGGGATATTGTCAATGACCACGCAGGAAAAAACAAAAGGTGTCGTGATTAAGCCAACTCCTACAGAGATACCGCCAAAAGCCCCTCGTCATGCTCCAGGAGAAGCACTAGCATTTGGTGGTGTTCATGCAAAACGTGGCGAGCCAGCCATTCATGAGTTAACACCAGCACCCCAACCAGTTGGAAGAGCATCAGCCGCAGGTATCTTCCCGGATTTTCAATATCGTGGTGGTCCTGTGGTTACTTGCCCACTAGTCTACACCAGTTTTTGGGGACCACTGTGGACGGGCGACCAGGCGCACATAACAAGCGCACAACGCCTGAACCAGTTTCACCAGGACCTCTTGCAGAGCGAGTTCATGAATGTGCTCAGCCAATATGGTGTTGGTTTCGGGGCTGGCAGCGGAGCCTTCATTCAGCCTTCTTTCGTTTCCAATGTTCCCAACACACTCTCTGATGCTGACATTCAGCGTACCATTCAGTCATGTATCAACGCTGGTGCTCTTCCAGAGCCAACCAATCCCTCAAATATTGCTCTCATGATTTACCTGGATGAGACGATTGGTGTGGAGAACCCGCCTGACCTGATTCTTTGCGAACCGAATGGTGATACGGCTTTTGGATACCATAACTTTTTCATTACAAGCGCAGGCAATCCTTTCTACTATGCAATCATTCCTGCTCTGACTGATGATTGCCTAAAGGAATCGTGTCCCAACAATGATGCAGGTTGCTCGCTTCATCTCTCCGAACAACAAGAACAGCGGAGAACGCAGGTTGCCAGCCATGAATTTGCTGAGTTGACCACTGATCCGCAATTGAATGCTTGGTACGATCCTACCCATGGAGAAAATGGCGACATTTGTAACGGCGAGTCAGATATTATTACAGTGGGTGCAAACACCTGGAACGTCCAGCGCATTTATAGTAAATATGATGATCTTACCAGCAATGGATCGACCTACTGTTTAAGCCAGGCTCCCTCCCCTGAGCCGCGATTAAGCCCAGGACCAGTTGCCCGCCCGGCAATTATGGCAAGAGCAAAAAAAATGCCTTCTCACGAGCGGCTCCTGCCCTTGCCTGCCATCCAGTTTAACGCTGTTACTGATGAGTTATCGATGGAAGAGCGGCATGTGCGTGAGTATGTTCGCGGAGCTTTCTATCCATTGTTGCCTGAGCATATCCTGGCGGATTTCCCTGGTTTCTTGCAAGGGATTGCTAACGCGATGGCTAAAAAATAAGGTGAGGCGATCCCCGAGAATCTCATTGGCACTTTCCTGAGTGACCATAGAGCGTTTTGTGAAGAAGAAGCGGATATCTTAAGAGCATATCCGCCTCTTTTTACAGAAGAAGATGGTTGTGACTAGAAGAATAATCTGTCGCCGAAAAAAAGCATATCCTGACGCTGTGAAGAATAATCTGTCGTCTTGTGACGCTCAAGTGTTTCTGGCAATGAGAGCGATGAGAAAGCATATTCTGTCTGAAAGTTGTCAAAGAAGCATAATGTGCCAACGAGTCTAGCCTTTTATGCACGAAAACACTGCTATTGAGAAGTTTTTCGAGAGAGATGAGCATGTAGCTTTTCCCTTTTCCGCCTCTGTGAAGCAAGACGTGTCGCGGCCCGCCAGAAATCGCTTCCAGTCACAATGGTGAACGTTGAAGCATAATATGGCAAAATCTGCCTACGATATGCTTCACAGGTGTATCGGCATAATATGCTTCACAGACCATGTTTGAATCTGATTGGAGGCTCAGGCCAGTGCTAGACTTCTCTGAAGCGTACCGAATGAAAATACAGCTTTGGAGAGCTACGCATCTCATCCAGATGCTTCTGGCGCAAAGGCGTGCCTACCTGCTGCCAAAATATGCTTCACAGAGCTATGTTGAGTTGGTACAGGTGTTCCGCCCGGGGAGCCACATCGCTCAAATCTGTGAACCTGTCCTTTGGCCTGTGAAGCATATTTTGGCCGTGAACATTCGAGGCAAGAGCACTCAAGCCGATGATCGAGCAACGAAATGACTCACTGCCGCGATATGCTGCACAAATCGGAATCGCGGCCAACATATGCTACACAACGGTTTATTGCTTGTTTGCTGTAAATCGGCTTCTAAGCCAGAGGTGCTACCAAGATATGCTTCACAAGCATTGCCAGAATATGGTTAAAATCACACAGGAACTATAGGCCCACAACTGAGCAGGCTATAATACATGATCCCCCCAAAGACGAACAAATCAAGCGCTAACGCAGTGAAAAGCCCAAACACCCACCAGCCTGACGTTTTGCTCCACCAGACCGCGACTCCAGCACCCAAGCCTCCACCCCATTCCCCGACATAGAGGCATACTGCTATCACTGCTCTCTTCGTTGCATCGGGACTTGGATCACCTGAACAGAGATTAAAGCTCATATGTTGGAAGAAAAGATGTCGTGGGTAGAGCGGGTTGATCCGAAAGTAAGTCGATAAGAATAGGATGAGCGGCAAGAAACCTAAAACCAGCCCTATAACAAACAGGAGAGCGGGCCGAGTAGAAGATAATTGCTGATCTGATGATGGGTGAGACATGCATTTCTTCCTTTCATTTCCCCAACTGAGTAAACACTTCTTCATTGATGCTATGGTAGCAGAGAGGCGTGTGGAGCCGCATGGGGCGTATGACCCATAAGAATGGCTGAGGAAAACAAGGGACTCAAAGTACTGCTCTGTGGGTAGTGGATGAGATCTGTGTCTTTGGTGCTGCGTCTCAGTAGTCGGGCAGGGTTGGGCCAGGGCTTTCTGATATGGGTGAAATTGGCCTGCTTGCCTCTTGACTTGCTGAATCTCGATATGTTACGCTTCTGTACAGAACAGTATTCAGGGGTCGAGACACCCATACTATGGAAATCGTCTGGACCAGCCTGTAGAGTACGGCGAAAGATTTTTTCTTCTTCCGCCAAGGGTAGTTCGAAGCACAGCACTAGGAATACTGTCTTCCCAGGTCGGAGAGGTCATCATGCCACCATGTCTCCCCGGTAAACTCGTCTATGCCACCCAGTTCATTGATGGCAATGCCCATAGCTTGTGAAAGCACATCGCCCCCGTCTTCACCCGCCTGGCCCATTGCAATGAATAAGGGCTTGAGCTGCATTGCATAAGCCTCATCGTTGGGGGGAAGAAATCGGTCACCACCTGCCGCCATGCGGCGGATAATCTCTGCTTCCCACCTTCCGGTGCGGCTTGCAATAAGTTTTTCAGGGGTTCCCAGGTAGGTTGCCGCATAGTTGATCGCATTGGCGATGACTTGACCAAGATCTTTGACCGGTGCACGTCTGGCTTCGATCATGATCCGGGCCATTTCCTTGATACGTTCTTCTTTGTTCATGTGGTTCGTTCTCCTTGATAATCTTGCACCAAACACGTAATCTCTATTCTCCGAAGATCATTGCCTATCCCTCGCTCATGTTGTACAGTTGCACTCGGCCTTGGGATACGTAGGCTCTTTCGTTTAAAGCTCGGCGGAGATTCCGCCAAGCCTTGATTTGCGGGAGGGGGCAAGGATAGCAGTGCTGTCCCTTCACACCCCATCGGGGAAATCGGCTGTGATCTCTTCGGATGGGCACACCAGAATCTTGATAACCCTGATATCAACCTCGTACTGGATACACCACCATTCATTCGGGTCAGGTTTTTCAGGGAGTAACGCGGGGTCTATTGCGTCAAAGAACAGGGAGTGGCTATCTGGACATAGCCAACTTGATGATCCCCCCACGTACAAACTCCGAATGCAGTTGTCGTCGCTGGCAATCCAAAGGTGGATTGGTGCAATAAACGGTTCATCTGTCGTATAGTGGCCCGTGGAGAGCTTTCCTCGTACCTCATAGTAAGTGAAGAATGTCTCATCTTCTTCCCATTCGAGGCAATTAGCCAAGTACTCAAGGCGAACGCGTACGAAGAGGGGAAGAAACGCTCTTCCGCTGCTATTCAAAGGATGAGTCGTCCCAGTGGGTAATGGTCGTACATGGGGGTTTTTGCATATCCCCCATGTACGACCAGACTGACGGCGTGCACCGGATAGCCATTCTTCTCTTCAAACTTCAATCTTCCCTTTTGCGCTTTTTCATCAATTGACACCGCACATGCTCCTCGTTGCGTTGTGTCTGTGTGCAAGATGGGCAGAAAAATATCGCGAAATACGGTTTCTACCTCTTCCACGTTCAATTTTCGAAAAAGACGTTGGATCGTGGTTTGATGGGGCGTCACACCTCTTTCAAAACCTAACGCCTTTTTCATCTCTGCACTTTGTCCTGCTCCCCACTCTGCTATTGCCAATTCCGAGACATGATTGGAAAGGATCGCGGCGAGGGCCAATAATACGATTGAGGTGATACTGAAGCGTTGCCCTTGTTTTCTTCGTGGATCTTTCACGTGCTTACATACGCTCTGCCAATCAATTGACTCTGGATGTTGCTGGACTCTTGGACTATGCTGGACTATTCCCTTTAGACAATCTACGACGGATTCTGTATACTGCATAGGTCTCTTCTTTCTGGATGGATCGGTTTTTGTTTAGAACGCAATCCTACCAGAGAAGAGGCGTTTTGTCTCCTTTCCTTTATTTTTTCTAGAACGCATAAGCCCTATCTGCATAGGTGACAAGGGTTTCAATTTATGTAAAAAGAGCATATAATATGCATGACTATTACCTCCTGCGCAGCAATCAGAGAACGCCTTCGCTCATCCAGCTGATTCGCAGCAGGGAGACTCTTTCCTACGGGAGGCTATGCATTGCAACACAATCTCTATCGCGTACAAATCGTTGGAGCAACTGGCTATGGCGGTCTAGGACTTATCGAACAGTTGATGCGTCATCCAAATATCGAACTCACCTCTCTTCTGGCTAAAACAGATACGGGAATGCCGTTGAGTAAAATCTTTCCCCATCTCACCGGCTTCTGTGATCACATCGTCGAAGAGGTCCAGGATGAACGGATAGGAGAGAATGCCGATCTCGTCGTCTTCGCCACACCCGACCGTGTCGCAATGAACTACGCGGCCGCCCTCATCCAGCGAGGTATCAAAGTCATCGACTACTCCGGCGATTTTCGTTTCTCAGATCTCGCCGTCTACAATCGCTATGCAGCCCGCAAACCCGGAATAGGCGGGAAGCCTCACCAAACGCCAGAACTGCTGAAACAGAGCATGTATGGTGTACCAGAGCTATTCCGTGAGAAGCTTCAAAATGCCTCCCTGGTTGGCAATCCCGGATGTTTCGCCATTACGATAGAACTTGCGCTGGCTCCGGCGCTGCGCGCTGGCATTCTCAATCCTCAATCGATCATCGTTGATGGCAAAACGGGAGCCTCCGGAGGAGGAAAGAAGCCTTCAACCGTGAGCCATTTCCCTGAACAGAGCGAGAATGTCCTGCCCTACCGTGTAGCGAATCACCAGCACAGCGCGGAGGCGGAGGATGTCTTGACACGCGTCAGTGGTTCTCCGGTTGGAATAACCTTTGTGCCTCACCAGGTCCCCACATCGCGCGGCATTGAGTGCGCCTGCTTTGGACAATTGAAAGGGGAAATCTCCCCGGAAGAAATCCAGGAGATCTATCGCAAGGCATACGCCCATGAACCATTTGTACGCGTGCTTCCGCCAGGAATTGCGCCTGGACCCAAAGCTGTGCGCGGCAGCAATCTTTGCGATATCTCGCTCTTTGTGGATCAGGCGAACAATCGGCTGGTGATTATTTCATCCGCCGACAACCTGCTCAAAGGTCAGGCGGGAACAGCGCTTCAGAATATCAATCTGATGCTCGGTCTTGAGGAAACCACTGGAATTAATCGCGTTCCCCTCTATCCATAAAGTGGGCTTAGCATATCCAACTTGCTAAGCCCACGGGTTGCGTAACGAGATTTATAACCCATCTGTAATTTGGCATGTGCACATCCTTGACGGTTCCCTTACTTTCCTAAGACGAGGTATGACTGATGCCTTGCAGGAAAAAGAGGCGAGCGTTGAAGAGGTATGACTAAGATCCTTGCAATTTTGTGCAGTAAGCCCAGATCGAGCTCAGGCTGTGAACTGAAATACGTTTCACTTCACAAAACTGCTTGGGTCCGGTTGGTTGTTTTGCTCAGATTTCACGCTCAATCGGAGAAATGAGAGCAAAAAACTGTGAACTAAAAAGGATCAGGTCGATACCAGTTTTAGAACAAAGGTGCGCTAATGCACATTTTCGCTAGGATCTTAGCCATACCTCACTTGCCGTCTCTCTTTGAACGCTTCTATCGCGTAGATCAGTCTCGCACACATCATCAACCAGTTGACCGCGTGGGTAATACCATGGGGAGCGGGCTTGGTCTCTCTATCGCCCGCTGGATTGCGCAAGAACACGGTGGCTCGATCCAAGTCCAATCCTCTTCAGGTAAAGGATCGATCTTTGAGATTTGTTTACCCCTATCACCCGAAAACGCATAAAGATAGGACGAGAAACAAGAGAGATGCATATGCACTTGCGTGTTTGGAGGTATTATCTCTTTTCCTCTGTGATTTCATTTGTTCTTCTCCGCATCTCTAATATGTACTTCAGGGGCTCCTTTACTTATTGATTTCATTTCTCTATCTCTACCGATATAACAAATTGTTTTAATTCCTACTATTTCGTTATCCGGGAGATATCTCTAGGTGGCCCGATGCTGGTCAAAATCACGTGGGAGGTCATCTTCCGGGTTGCGAAATTGGGCGGCTCCAGAGACCCAGATTTCCTTGCTGCGCACGCGTTCCCGTAAGGTTTGCAACACGCTCAATTCGTAGGTCAGGCGATTCACACGGGTTTCTCCTGTACTATCTTTCTCGGTGACAATATTTTCCCAGGAGGCGGGAACCACGCCCTCAAGGGGAGGGCTGACCTCAAGGGGATACCATGCGACTCGGCTACTCACATACTCTCGGACGACTGCAAGCGCCTCAACTACTGGCTGATACGCGGTGTTGTTGGAATGAAAGTCGAGCACTTCCAGAAGGGCTGGAAGAATCTGACGATAATGGTGGCGATAGGAGGAGCGCATCACCTCTTGCACTTTTTGCCGATAGGCTCCTCCTTGTGCCTTGTATTCAGCTACCAGGTCGTGTAACGTTTGTTCGTTTGCGATCGGAAAGACGACCTCCCGAACGGGTTCATCCGGATGTTCTAGCACGGCATCGGCGATCCGATACAGAATACGTGTTTTTCCGGCGACTCGTTTGAGATCATTGATGTAGGCAGCTTCGACGCGACGTTCGGCTCGTGTGCCAATGCGGTGGACAATCTGGATCAACAACATGACCAGGGCATCAGTGACTTCCTGCGTGCGTTGAAAAACCAGGGCCGCTAGCAAGGTCATGCGAATCGCTTGGGGATGCTGGCGAATATGGGAAGGAGACTCAGCAGCAATGCGCCGCCGCAAGCGTTCCACCAACTTGGGGGTATACCCTTGAAACAAGTCCGGTGGCAAGCCGATGGCACGCAGCGAATGCAACTTGGCAATCTCCGCAAGCGCACTTTCCACCCCAACTGGACCAGGATCGAGACGCAACAAGTTCAGAGGCAATTCTTCCTCCTCTTCTCCTTCTGTCACCGGAACGGACACCAAAAGGGCATCCAGGCGCTTTTGTATCTCAGGGGGGAGCCGTGCCACGATTACCGCATAAATTTGCGTTTCGTAGGAAGCAAATCCCGTTTCAATGAGCGCGGCAATATCATCTGGAACGTCGATTCCACGCGTCCGACACTCGGCACAAATCAGCTCGCGGAGACGTTCAGGATGGTGTTCATGCGGAAGAATGTCCGTGCAGAGCCAGGTGAGCAGTGCTTCTTCATCGGCACGACGGAGTTCACGTATCTTCGTGATCGCGCGGATCTGCGCTCGATGGGCCTCAATAGTACGCCCTTCCCAGGCATACTGGGCAATGAGGGTGGGATCAACGCCAACCTGGGTGGCGAGAAAGCGAACCACCTCAGGAGCTGCCTCCTGCCTGGAACGCAAGAAACGGCCTTCATATTGAAAGCACTTAAATAAGACGGCAAATCCCAGACGGGTCGCCCCCGATTTATTGCCGACGGCGGTTAACTCGCCAGGCAAGAGCGTAAAATGTTCAAGTAACTCCTCCGATGTCCACGTTCGCTTCATCCCTGTTTCCTTCTTGATCTGGCCTCTTGTGCCTTTGCTCCCCTATCACATACCGTCCCATCTATATTCCCATAGAGGTATGTTGTTGTCTCGATGAGGTCCAGGTAAGTGTAGCAAGAAAGCACGCCTTCTGACAAGAAAGACAGCCTGAATATCCTATTGATTGAATTGCCTCCTTAACTCCAAATAGTCGAGTGGACTCCAGGTGATGTTTTCGTGTGTCGAGAGAGTATTGATATTAACACATCAATACTCTCTCGACACATCGAGGTTTGCACGCCACAGCTGTTCCAGTATTTCCAGCTCTTCCAGAAATTCAGCCTGGCTTTGGTCGGATCTTTGTTTGAGTTCCTCAAGGATTTCAAGTGTAAACGCTTGAGTGCCCAACTCCTCCCAATCCTTTTTGAGTTTGGGATGGAGAGTGGAGCCCGTTGTCATCGCGAATTGAAAGCGATTTTGTACGCTCTTCAGGTTTGCGGCATGACCTATGAGGTACTTCCCGCTCTGTGTATTGGTTATCTTGTAGACGCCACCATGGAGCAGGCGTTCTTTATACTCATTGATGATTTTTTTTCTTCTGTCCATTCTTCTTCTCCTGTGAATCAGTTTCCTCAACGAGGGAACGTTTCTGAGCGGTTGATGAAAGGTAGCGATCAGGGCAAAGAAGCACTGAGGAATAAAGATGGAGTAGTATCCTTTTCCTCTGCTTCGTGATCTGTGGGAGCTGCCTTGTTTTTGCGACACGGCATCCTCCCACTGTTTCTCATCGCGGGATCAGCGCATCTGGAATTACTTCACCAATGCCTTTGCTAGAGCTGGGAGAGCAGCGAAGGCATGAAAGAATTCTTCACCGCCATCGACTGGTGTGGGATATGAGCTAAACTTCGCCACCACGAGTTGCGCATGAGGATCAATGTAGAGCATTTGGCCTCCGAATCCTAAGGCACAATAGACACCATGCTTCTTATTCACCATCCACCATTGATGAGAATAGGGCGAAGATCCCTTTGCGCTCCGCTCAATGTCCTCGACGACAGCTGTAGGGACAATCTGCTGCCCGTTAAACCACCCTTGTTGCAGCATCATCTGGCCAAAGCGTGCCATATCACGCAGCGTCGTCAGCAGCCCGGAGCCGGAAGTCTCTTCCGTCGTTGGGCCAACCACCCAACAAGCATCCCGCTCGACACCCAGTTTTGACCAGATCCGCTCATGCATGATGTCAGCAAGCGACTTGTCCAGCAAACGCTTCATGATCCATGCGAGGATGTCGGTATTTGGTGTGAGATAGGTAAAACGGTTACCATGCCTGCCCTCTCTTTTCATGGTTGCCAGCAAGTCGTAGCTGGTCTCTGGGCCTGCATAGCCTTGAGGTCTCGCGCGCCAGCCCATGGTGACACTATACATCCAGTTCTCGACCATGCTTGGATGCACCATGCCCGGCTGCCCAAGCAGCGGATCTGGTTCACCCTCGGCGAACGTGATGGCGGTGGTCATATCCATCACCTGGTGGACTGTGGCAGAGGCCCAGCCACTCTGCTTCAGTTCTGGAAGATACGTTGTCACAGGAGCTTCGAGATCAAAGAGACCTTCATTGGCCAGCATCGCCGCGAGCATTCCCGTCATGGACTTACTTCCAGAGGCCCAGGCGTGGCGGGTATGCGCCTGCATTCCATTGAGGTAGCGCTCATAAATCATTTTTCCTTGATGCAGAACGGCGATGCCGTCTGTATAGCTGAGTTCAGGCATCTCGCCAAAGGTATAGGTGGTCCCATCTCGTCTCTGATAGGGAACTGCGTCGATGTCGCCAGGCTCTTCGTCGAAATGTGCGACAGGCCCATTGCCGCGCCACACATCCGCAGTAGGATTGAGCTTTTGGATGTTCTGGAAACTCCAGCGGTTATATGGACCCAGGAGCTGTGTGGCGTGCGTGACACGCGCGTCTGGTGACGGTGGAAAGCCGTGCATTAAACCGAGCTCATCGGCTGTTTTTGGAGGTCGTTGGAAAGACATCTCGTTATCCTTTCATGTGTCTCATAAAAATCGCTTAGGTGTGAAAGAGCAACGCACCTTGAGATGAGATGCATCTCGTTTATTCTGGCAGTCGGCGTTGATCACGCAAACGCTCCACCTGAGGCCGGAGCACGCGCTTATTTTGTTGGGGGTTGGCCACAGAGGGGTCAGGAACCCATTCTAAGAAGCCACTGTCGATCGCACGTCCGATGCGCATGCGATTGGCCTGCGTGTTTTCCCCAAAGACCAATGCTGCAGCATTGCTGATGGTAATCAGGTCATCAACCGAGATCCACCACCGGACACGCGAGACCAGGATGCCAGGGTCTGTTTTCCAAAAGGCATCCGGGATGACCACTCGGCTTGACAGCGCATTCCCCAACAGCAATTTCAGCAGGCGCGTGAGTGCTTGTTCGGCGTGACGAACAGCCTCTTCCGTTCGGTGGTATTCCCCATTGGCAACCCCGATCAACAGTTTCAGATCACGTTGCAACGGACTGGACTCGTTTAATTGGTCCAGACCCTCTTGTTGGCATGCCTCTCCCAGCGCGCCTCCTAACTCCCCATACCGCTGCCGCACCAGCATGATGATTTCCCGGGCCAGTCTGTTATCAAAGAGAGCCATAAGCCCCCTCCTTGTCTTTGAGATAGGATCAAATCCTCTTCGCTAATATAACGAAACTAACGTGAGTTGTCAAGAAGAGTCTCTCTGTCGCTTCTCGAAAGAGATCGAAGAAAAGCCTGGGAGGAATGCTGTAAAGCAAACTGAACCGATAATCTACATTATCGGCACAGTTTTCTCCCACTTGTGGTATATTATCGGCAGAGTTGCTGGCGCTATCTCCCAAAAAACTGCGCCGATAATGTAACTGGACCGATAACAAGGAGAAGTCATGTGGAATGAGATTGCGGCCTGGCAGGAAATATTGAAAGAGCGCCCGGATCTCTCTGCCAAAACCATCGCGCTCTATACCCAGGATGCTCGCCGCTTTGCTACCTGGTTGCAACAGGAACACCCTGGCCTCAAAGCGACCGAGGTCACATCTACCGATGCCAAAACCTATCGGGACCACTTGCTTGCCAAACGCTATGCTCCGACGACGATCAATCGGGCGCTGATTAGCCTCATGCTCTTTTTCGATACCATCGAGGGGACCAATCCCTTTCGCAACCTGACCATGATTGAGATCGTGGAACCAGCTCCCGTCGCCTTATCCAAAACCGAATGGAATGCGGTTCGGCGATGTGCAGAAGCAGCAGCTCGACGCGATCACGGATTAGCCTTGGCACTGGCAACCCTCTTTCGCTATGCAGGCCCGCGTGTCTCAGAAGTCGCGGCACTCAAGATTCCTGATGTGCAGATCTCCGCTCGGCACGGGCTGCTCATTATTCGCCGAGGCAAAGGACTCAAGCATCGCGAGATCCCGCTGGTCCAGGAAGCACGCGAACCGCTCGATGTCTATTTCACCTATCGCGAACATCTGGCTGAACAGTGGTGCGAGCGAGCAGCCGTCCGGGGAGAGAACGTTGCTTCCTGGAGTCGCTGGCCTGATGGGCATCTCTTTCTTGGCCAGCGTGGGCCTCTGGCCGAACGCGGCATTCGGGAGATTATTGCCAAACTCGGTCAGGCTGCAAAGCTCGCTTCTCCTCTCGGTCCTCATGATCTGCGCCATACCTTTGCCAAAGCACTCCTTGATCCTGCTGCCTACGGACTGGACCGTCCTCCTATGCCTCTTCCTGCCATTCAGCAGTTGCTTGGCCATGCCGATATTGCAACCACAACCATCTACACGCGGGCTTCTGCTGATGACCTGGCGCGTATGATGGGTACCGTCTGAAGCGCTCTAAGCGAAAACTGTGCCGCACTTATCTACTTTGCGGCTAGAGGGGGTCTTCCTTAACGCAGGGCCGACTTTGAAAAAAGAGAGCATAGTATTTATGAGGCGACAATGGGAAACAGAAGATCTCATCGAACAATGGACCTTACATGCAGAAGAACGGGCACTTCTGGGCAATAAGACTGGGGCAACACGGCTTGGCTTTGCTGTCCTGCTCAAGTACTTTCAGCGAACTGGACGCTTTCCTCAGCATAAGAACGAGGTGCCGGGGATGGTAATTACCTATCTCGCCACACAGGTAGATGTGAATGCGGCTACCTATTTGCAGTATGACTGGCAGGGACGCACGATTGAGTATCACCGTGCGCAGATCCGTACAGCATTGGGATTTCGTGAAGCGAGTGTAGTAGATGGCGAAATCATGAGTCAGTGGCTCGCCGAACATGTCCTTCCCCATGAGCATCAGGAAGATATGGTCCGTCAGAGCTGCTATCAACACTTTCGCCTTCAACACCTTGAACCTCCCAAACCAGACCGAATCACACGTATCATTCGCTCAGCCTATCGCAGTTTTGAAACACGCCTGTATGAGACCACGGTAGACAGCTTAGATGAAAAGGCACGAGCTGCCCTCGACGTCTTACTCATTGAGGCGTCTCCGCAAGATGCAGATCAGGCCACCAACGAGGAGCCAGTTACTCTGCATACCCTTCGGATGGACCCTGGCCAGGTTGGGGTCGAAACGGTGCTCAAGGAGGTTGCAAAGCTCCAGCAAATTCGTGCATTGGGCTTGCCTAAAGACCTCTTTAGCCATCTCTCCCCGAAAGTACTTCGCTCCTATCGGCAACGTGCGAGTGCGGAAGCGCCCAGCCACTTACGCGCTCACCCTGAAGCAATCCGCTACACCTTGTTGGCTGCGCTCTGCTGGCAACGAAACCAGGAGATTACCGATAGCCTGGTCGATCTGCTCATTCAGTTAGTGCATCGCATTGGTGCACGTGCAGAACGCAAAGTTGAAGAGGTCTATGTTGCCGAACTCAAGCGGGTGATCGGCAAGGAGAGCATTCTCTATCATATTGCCGACGCTGCCGTCAAACAGCCTGATGGACTGGTGCGCGATGTCGTGTTTCCTGTGGCTTCTGAAACGCTGCTGCAAGACCTGATCAAGGAGTATGAATCCAAAGGCCCTGTGTTTCGCCGCCAAGTTCATCTCGTGATGCGCTCTTCCTATCGCTCGCACTACCGGCGCATCCTCCCTCATCTGCTCGATGTGCTCGAATTTCATTGTAATAATGAGCTCTATCAGCCCATTATTCGAGCAGTGACGTTGGTCAAAGATTACGTTCACAGCCCTCGGCAGTATTATCCTGAAGAAGAAATAGTTCCCATCAAGGATATTGTCAAAGCCAAATGGCGCGATCTGGTGGTGGAGAAAGATGAGGATGGCACTGAAAAGGTCAACCGAATCAATTATGAGGTCTGTCTCTTACAAGCGCTGCGCGACAAGGTACGCAGCAAGGAGATCTGGGTCGTTGGGGCCAACCGCTATCAGAATCCCGATCTGGACTTGCCCACTGACTTTGAACAGCAACGCACCGATTACTACGAGGCCCTCAAACAGCCCACAGAAGCCTCTGCCTTTGTAGAGCAGGTGCGTACATCGCTGCAAGAGGCACTCCGTTCCCTTGATGCAGCGATGCCACGCCTCTCTCCAAAGGTAAAAATCCTCACCCGTCGCAACGGCTGGATTCATCTTTCTCCCCTGGAAGCGCAGCCAGAACCAACCAATCTGGCCCGTTTAAAGCTTGACGTAGCGAGAGAGTGGCCGATGACAAGCCTGCTGGATATGCTCAAGGAAACCGACTTGCAGGTGGGATTTACTGATCTCTTCACGAGCATCAGTCAACGGGAGATCCTTCCCCATGAGACCTTGCAGAAGCGCGTGTTACTGTGTCTGTATGGATTAGGAACCAATACCGGACTCAAGCGCCTCGTCAATGCCGATCCAGGAACGACCTACCAGGATCTACGCTATGCCAGATCCCGCTATATTCACAAAGAGCAGTTGCGCAATGCGATTGGAAGGATCGCCAATGCCATCTTTGCCGCGCGGAAGGCAGAGATCTGGGGGGAAGGAACAACGGCGTGCGCGTCCGACTCGAAGAAGTTTGGAGCCTGGAACCAAAACTTGCTCACCGAGTGGCATATTCGCTACCGAGGGCCTGGGATTATGGTGTACTGGCACGTGGAGAAGAAATCGACCTGTATTTACTCTCAGGTGAAAAGTTGCTCGTCCTCTGAGGTGGCTGCCATGATTGAAGGCATTTTGCGTCATTGCACCGATGCTGAGATTCAAGCCAACTATGTCGATAGCCACGGGCAGTCCGAAGTGGCGTTTGCATTTTGCCATTTACTGGGTTTTCGCCTGTTACCACGGCTCAAAGATATTGGTTCTCAGCGACTCTACCGAGCGGAGAAAGGGAACCCAGAGGAATTTGCGAACTTGCAACCTGTGCTCACCCGCGCCATTGACTGGGATCTGATCACCAATCAGTATGATGAACTGATCAAATATGCAACAGCCCTTCGTCTTGGTACCGCCGACGCCGAATCGATCTTACGCCGTTTTACACGCAACAACGTTCAGCATCCGACCTATCGAGCGCTCGCAGAGTTAGGAAAAGCTATGAAGACCATTTTCCTCTGCGAGTATCTGCAATCAGAGGACTTACGCCGAGAGATCCATGAGGGCCTCAATGTTGTCGAGAATTGGAATTCAGCCAATGGCTTTATCTTTTATGGTCGAAGTGGGGAGATTGCGACCAATCGCCTCGATGATCAGGAGGTCGCCGTTTTGTCCCTGCATCTGCTTCAGATTTGTCTGGTGTATATTAATACGCTGATGGTTCAGCAGGTTCTCAGCTCGGAGCAGTGGAAAGGTAAGCTGACCGTGCCCGACTATCGAGGACTCTCGCCCCTCTTCTACAGCCATGTCAATCCCTATGGCACCTTTCGTCTTGATATGAACGAGCGTCTTCGCCTGGAGGCTTGAAACTGATGACACGAACCCCTGCTCGCACAAAAGCAAAAGAACTTGCCAAATTCCTCAGAACGGAACGGCCTGATTACGCCTATCTCAAAAGCGTGTTTCGCGAGTTACGCAAAGAACTAGAGATCGAGGTGGAACGTCCATCTGCTCGGCTTCCAGAGGTGCCAACAGAGGAGGAGATTCGCGCCTTTTACCAACAAGTGTGGCAAGCACGCAAGTTTACGGACATGGTGTTGATTAAGACCCTCTTCTATACAGGCGTTCGTGTCAGTGAGCTGGTCAATATTCGTTTGCAGGAAGTCGATCTGGAGCGCTGTCAGATCCGTATTTGCCTCGGAAAGGGGGGAAAGGACCGCATGGTTCCTTTTCCTCATGCGTTTCGCGAACTCTTAGGACTGCATATTCAACAAATGCAGCAAAAGCAGGCGTGTTATCTCTTTGAGTCCGTACGCAAACACAAATACAGTGATCGAGGCGTCCGCCGCATGCTCGAACGGTATGCGGTTGCCGCTGGGATTACCCGATCTCTTTCCCCTCACAAGTGGAGGCATTTTCTGTTTACCTGGCTCAAGGCACAAGGGGTTGACGATGCGCTGATCCAACCCTATTCTGGGCATGAAAGTCGGCAGTCGCTTGAAATCTATTCACGCCTCTCTTTAGGGGAGGCACAGCCAGTCTATGAGCAGACGATGGGCACGTTCCCGATTCAGTAGTCCTTCTTGACAACGATATGTTCTCTCTTCTGTGGTTCCTCCTCTAGAAGCAAGCGTGTTCCTACCAGTTGCTGTAGGAGCGGAGCAATCTGGAGAAGCGGGAGACAATTCTCCTCAGTATGATTTGAGAATTTCATACCTCCTCACTTCCTATTTATTTTCGATTTGGCTCGTATGTGAGTACCACTACACCAGAGCCGAATGTTTGCGATTGAACAAGTTTGAATTCCTTTTGCTGGCTCTCACCATGAAAAAGCCGCTTCCCGTTTCCTACTACAATGGGGAAGACCATGAGACGGTATTCATCAATGAGATCCTCTTGCATGAGTGAGTGAATGAGCTCAACGCTACCAAAGATCAATATGTCCTGACCAGACTCCTGTTTCAATCTGGTAACTTCCTCTACAACATTGTCCTTGATAAGGGTGGCATTCCACTCAGCTTCCTGCAAAGTTGTGGTTGGAACATACTTGGGCATACTGTTTATTCTTTCGCCATATGCACCAGTAGCACCAGGCCAGGCCGCTGCCAATCCCTGATAGGTTATGCGCCCCAGAAGGAGTGCATCGCTGGCAAAAAGCTCATCGAATTTATATTTTTGTGATTCTTCACTCCTAAATTGAACAGTCCACAGATGATGATTTTCAACAACACCATCCATAGCCATGAGCATCGAAGCAACTATTTTTCTCACGTTTTTCTCCTTAAAAGGAATGTCGCAGTAATGTACTTGCAAATTGCAAGTGTTCGCAACAAACTATTCTCACGTAGCCAATCAAAAACGGTAAAGCTGTTGCAGATAGTATTGGAAGAAAAATTGACCCGATATTTCCACTTATTCATTACCTAAACCGGCCTACAGGCGAACATGATGGCGTTCTGGCTATAACGTTTAGTTGGGTTGGGCGAAGGAACTAAATCTTGTTCCTGTTCAAAAACTCAATGATATTGCGCCAGTGCTTGCTGAAGATATTCATCATCCACAGAGTGTCCTCCCTCGCTCTCGTCGATCAACCGTTGACCATAAGGAAGGTCTCTTGCGCAAGCTGTTGAAATGTATATGCTCGCTGCAATGACCCCACAGTATCAAAAGGCCCTTCGAGGATATCCTGGAGACGCTGAGTGAAATCTTGAGGAGTATGCTGTCTTCTCCTGCCAAAAAACGCTGAGAGGTTCGATGGATCTGATTGGTACCTTGCGGCTGGTGACAACAACCTTAACTCCACCCCTTGGAGGCTTGAGCCTCGATTGAGAAGGGAGTTGAAGATGCAATGATTGAGCCCAACCAGGTTACATGACCAGGATCTCGCCCGGCTTTGGTCCGGCAAAAAGCCGGCATCTTTATTGATGCCGGCTCGCTATCCAGAGCGCTCGTCAGTTAATGACTGCCCAGATATTGGATGATCTTTGGATGGCGCTTTACGATAAGCTGCATAATCTGTTCTTCCGTCATTTTGTCGCCGCCATTTCCCTTTGGTGGAAGTTTACGTGTTTTCTTTTGTCTCATGCACATCTCCTACTGATCCTCCCAGTTAAACACGGTAATATGGTTCTCGATCCATTCTACCAGAATTTCAAAGCTTTTGTCAGCAACCGTCGCCTCAATAGTCTATGCCAGTATGCCAGCGCCATTTCCCTTCCTGGTAAGCAGTTCTGGCTGTGCATGTTCTGAGCTTCTTACTTTCTTCTGGCAACCATCAACGAGCCAGTTCTTACCCCGACGTGAGCAGAATGGCTCACGTGACACTCTTTCTGTGCATGTGTGCATTCTGCGTGCATTCTGCGTATTGACTCTTCCACATGGCAATCTTGCTCCAACCTTGCTTGTCGATTCCTGCTATGGATGGCTTACAGGTAACGCACAGTGACGCACAGGTAACGCACAGGTGACGCATATGCTTGACAAGAAGGATGTGTCTCAGGTACACTAACCTTACAACTAATGCGGCTTAGTTGTAAGGCACACCTTTCTGGCAAGAGCATGCGACAAGGAGACGTCAATGGATCTCACAGAAGAGCAACACCGCTATCTACACCTTATTTTAAATTACCTGCGTGATAACAATCGGTGCACCTCCATCTAACAAGGACAACAAGCCTAAAAAGGAGTATGAAATATCCAGGGAATAGAAAATTTGCATTCCATTTAGGGAGGCATTCTATGAATAAAAGCAAAAGGCATTCTATAAAAAAAGAGAAAAAAGGTAAATTGATAGGTTCCATCGCTTCTGTTATCGTTTTGACTTATATTGCTATGGACAGCCCTTTTGCAAGCAAAGCTATTAATGATGGGAATATGTTTTTCATGTTTTGGCCTCTTATGCTGATCGTACCTATAGTTGCAGTCCTCATAATCTGGGGAATGCTTAAGAAAAAGAACTAAAAATCAGCAATGTATTTTGAGTGGTCCGGTTTACTTGTGGGACCGCTCAGACTAGCATTCTTCAGAAGGGTATGCGCGTGTATCCTGTTGGCTAGTGTCCGTGTGTAGCACAGGCATATCAAGTTTGGCCGGGCTTCACCTTCGGCGTGATTGCGCATCATGTACATGGCTCACCAGAAAAAGGCACAGTCTCTCGTATTGTCCTCTTTCTGTATGACTCAAAACGTCACCTTATCTACAATAGCGGTCAGAATATCCCCACCTATGTTGATTTTCATGTTGATGAACTCATTCCTTATAAAGACAGTGGGAACGTGAACTATGTTCCCGTAGAACAGGAGCAAAGCCGATGAGTGAGATTCTCGTTCCCTGGGCAGCAATCCTGGATTGTATTCAGGCGGGCGTGGCCGGGGATCCTCAGAAAGCCAGACGCGCGGCAAAAGACTTGCTGGAGCGGCTGCGGGCAGATGGCAATGAACGGATCGCCTGGAATGTTCAGCGTATTCTTGAGGAACAATCAGCAGCCGTAGTTCCCGTAATCCCCGTGGTCTCGCCAGCCAAAGAGCAAGGAGTCTAAGGAGTCTAACGGATGGAAACAGCTCTCACGAGAAATGATGCGCATACAACGACTGCGATCACCGCGTACGAAGCACCTCGCTGTCAGGATGGCAGTCCGATTGAAGCACTGATCCTCAACTTTGTGAAGGACAAGGCGGCCAAGTCGCAAAGCCAGAAGACCGCGAAAGCCTACTTTGATACGGTGACCTCATTTCGGTCCTATCTGCAAGAACGAGGCTATGATCTCATTATGTACAGCAGGGATGAAGAAGGCTGGACGGAGTATACCTTTATCCGCAGCAAGCTCGCGGACTGTGCCAGCGACTTTGCCATCAAGTCGAAGAAGCCGGGCAAGACGCTGGTCGCCGAGGCGACACGCGATCAACGCTTGGCGATTCTCTCCAGCTTCTATCAGTATGCTGATCTCCGTCGCAAGGTGCCTTTCTCTAACCCGATCACCATGATCGAACGATCGCCAGTCCAAGCCTATGCGGGAGCCGTGGCGCTCTCGGAAGAACAGGTGCAGCAGGCGCTGGCCAAGATTGATCGCTCGACCTTGCTTGGTCAGCGAAACTATACGTTGTTGCTCATCCTTTTGAATACGGGTGGTCGTGTAGGGCAGATACAGAAACTGACGCGAGGAGCATTATATCTCTCGCCATCCCGGGTGGTGACCGTCGTCTTTCGTCATATGAAGGGCAATAAGGCCAGTGAGCAGGTGCTTGACCCGCGCGTCTCTGCCGTATTGCTGACCTACCTGGAGACTCTTTACGATCAGCCAGTTGAGCGTATTGATGCCGCAGCCCCGCTCTGGACGGTGCTCACCGATATTCCCAGCCCGCTACGCAAAGATGGTGTGCCTCTGTATCAGAAAGGTGATCCGCTGAAATATGGCGCGATCCGCTATCTGTGTCAGCAGCTCCTGGGCACCGGTAAAGTGCATACGACTCGCCATACCTTCAGCCTGGCGATGCTGGAGTCGGGAGCCACGACCGATGACCTCCAGGAGCAACTCAATCATAGCGATCCCAAGACAACCCGCACATATGCGCGCCACTTTCAGCGCCAGAAGAATAAGCATGCGGCAGCCGTCGCGACACGCTTTGGATTATAGTGGAAGAGGTAGGGTGTGGGACAATCCTGACAGTTGTTGATATTTCTCGTATAAATTGGGTCTTCGGCCATTGAGTATTAACGGTACGGAAAAACACGCTCAGAGCTTGTAGACATGATAACGGACGTTATCTCATATACAAAATGGCACGTGATACATCGCATAAAACTACAACAACCTGTATACTCTTTGTGGATGAAAAAAGGTTAAGAGGAGACAGAAGAAAACATGGGCAAGACGCTCGCCTATATTCGCGTATCCGATGATAAGCAAGATGTCAAAAACCAAAGACATGAGATTCTGGAGGCATCCAGGCTCAAAGACATCAAGATTGATGATTTTATTTCCATTACCATGACCAGCAGGAAGACCAGCAAGCAACGGCGTGTTGATGAAGCGCTGCGACGATTAGAAGAAGGTGATACCCTGATCGTCACCGAGCTTTCACGACTTGGGCGTAATACTGCCGAAATCATAGCGCTGGTGAACGAACTGGTCAAGCGTGGTATCCGGCTCATTGCGTTAAAACAGCATATCGATCTCAGCGCTGGCCAGCACGATATGAGTTCAAAGATTATCGTGACGGTTTTTTCTCTCCTAGCAGAACTGGAGCGCGATCTCATTAGCATGAGAACAAAGGAAGCGTTAAGCGCGAAGAAAAGTCAGGGAATCAGGCTAGGAAAGCCAAAGGGAACGATTCAGAAAAGCAAGTTTGATGCTGACCTTCCACGCATCACAGAATTGCTCTCGTTGGGACTTTCTGTTCGCAAGATCGCCAGCCTGCTGGGATATACGAACCACTTCGCGCTCAATACCTACGTGAACAAACGAAAGCTTCGTGAACAACCCTAGCATTACATTCTCATCGTAGCCACAAGAGGGCAAATTTCTTAGCGTGGTTTATCGTTCCATTCATACTCAAGGGCCGACACTGCCATCCCAGATGCACACAGCTTTTTTCCGGAAAGACAAGGAAACCTCCTGAGATGGTGTGATGTTTGGTTACTCACAGTCTATCTCAAGAGGTTTCCTTATTTCTCGTCATCTCCAAAAAGTTCGGGATGACTCATGAAACACACGTTTACCCGCTTACGATGCACCGCAGGCGCTGAGGCGTCAGGAAAAGACACCCAGGTAGTTGTGCTTATGAGACAACGCCGTTCAGATTGGTCAGATCGTCCTCGGAAAGGGTCAGCGTAGCACCCGAGATGTTCTCGCGCAGATGCGCGACGGATGAGGTACCCGGGATAAGCAGAATGTTCGGTGAGCGCTGGAGCAGCCATGCCAGCGCGACAGCCATCGGTGTGGTGTTGAGGCGGGTGGCGACAGATCTCAGTTTGTCGGACTGAAGAGGAGAGAAGCCACCGAGCGGGAAGAAAGGCACGTAGGCGATACCTTGCGCGGCGAGGGAGTCGATCAGGTTGTCGTCGCCCCGGTGAGCGAGGTTGTAGAAGTTCTGCACGCACACAATTGGCGCGATGGACTGTACCTCAGCGATTTGCTCAGCGTTGACGTTGCTCAGACCGAGGTGCTTGATCAGTCCTTCTCGTTGCAGTTGTGCGAGCACCGTGAACGGTTCAGCGATCGAGCCAGGAGTCGGGCCGTCGAGTCCTCCGACGCGCAAGTTGACGACGTCGAGTGCATCGAGGCCGAGGTTGCCCAGATTGTCAAGCACGGCCTGGCGCAGCTGATGGGGAGCCAGCGCAGGGGGCCAGCCACCCTCGGCGTCTCGCAACGCTCCGACCTTGGTGACGATATGCAACGATTCGGGGTAGGGGTGCAGGGCTTCTTTGATGATCTGGTTGGTGACATGTGGGCCATAGGCATCGGCCGTGTCGATGTGTGTGATACCCAGCGCCACCGCCTCGCGCAGGACCGCCACGGCCGCGGCGCGGTCGGCAGGCGGGCCAAACACATACGGGCCAGCCAATTGCATTGCGCCGTACCCCATACGCGTGACCGTCAGATCCTCGGCCATGGTGAACGTTCCTGCGGTTGTGGCTGGCAGATTACTATATTCATGCGATGAATGCGATAGCATAGAAAATGTCCTTTTTCCCTCATTGAAACTACGATAATCACGTGTGTGAGTGACACATCACTCTTAGTACTCTATCTGAAGAGCGTGGATATTGTAAGAAGGCACCAAAAAGTGATAGAGTTACTATATGGTAACTACACAGCAAACACAGCCTAATATTTTTCGGGCGGACTGCCTGTCGCGGCAAGTTCTGCAATTGATCGCCGATCAGTGGACGCCCCTGGTTATTTATACATTGGAAGAGGGCACGATGCGTTTCGGTCAATTGCTCAAGCGGATCGATGGTATCTCGAAAAAAATGTTGACACAGACCTTGCGGGCGATGGAACGCAGTGGCCTGGTTCTGCGCGTCGTCTATCCTGTCGTGCCTCCAGTCGTAGAGTATTCTCTTACGCCATTGGGACGGACGCTGATAGAATCAATGAATGCGCTCAGGGTCTGGGCATACGGGCATTTACAGGAAGTCGCGCACGCCCGAACGATGTATGATCAACGCGATCATAAGCAGATCCAGGAAGAAACAGCTATCCTTATTCAACAGCGAGAAAACTCACGCTAGCTACCCTACAGCGCTACCCCATGACCCCGGTTTTGATAAAGAGTCGGGGTCATTATTGCAAATTGCTCTATTTCCTACTATTTCTTTATCCGGGAGATACCTCGATTTGGCTCATGGCAGCAGAGTGCATGTGCCGAAAAGGTCTCTGGCAAGGATTGCTTCCCAGGACAGCCATATGAGCTTGTAGAACACTAAATGTATTTTTATCTTGAAAGAGAGCATATCGTTTCATTTTAAAGGTCATCAATTGACTCAAAAACGTTAGCAGAAATCGAATTTACTGGTTTTGAGGAGCATTAGCAGAAATAAAACGGACTGAATCAGGGATCTGATTTCTGCTAATCATACTATGAAGAAAAGGCCTTTCCTTCACCGTGAAAGGTATCAGGGCTATTTTGCTTATAAAAACATTATCTCAGACTCTACAGGCTCATATGGCTGTCCCAGGAAGTAATCCTTGCCTAACCCGTACAAGCGCGCCCTCATTGCTTCTCATTGGGTCTTGCTTCCCTTTTTACTAGAAATCGACTCAGAAAATAAAGTTGACGACCTTCAAGTGTTGGCAATGTGTGCGATGCGAGCATTTTGATCTATGGAGTTCGCCTCCTGTTGTGATAGGTATTGCATGCAAACAAGAGCCAATCAGGAAATTTTTTCTGATTGGCTCTTGTTTAGATAATAAAATTGCCATGCTCATAGCAAAGTTGTCCATCGGCATAGACCTGACCTTCGCGAAGATCACAGACCAGATCCCAATGCAGCCCTGACCTGTTTACACCGCCGGTCATGGGAATAGATGCGCCAAGTGCCATATGCATCGTTCCTCCGATCTTCTCGTCTAAAAGTCGATGTTTGGTAAATTCTTTGATGTGGTAGTTCAATCCAAAGGCAACCTCTCCGACATAGCGCGATCCGCTATCTGTATCGAGCATCGCATTGAGAAAATCCAGGCCACGATTGGCCGCACTCTCGATCACCTTCCCATCTTGGAACGTCAGAGACACATCTTCCACTTCGTTATCCTCGTATTGAGCAGGATAGGTGAACCGTACTCTCCCAGTAACTGAATCTTCGATGGGTCCACTAAAAACTTCGCCATCGGGTATATTGATTCCCGCACAGTTTATCCATTGACGGCCAGCCGTGCGATAGGTTAGATCTGTGTCAGGAGCCACAATATGGATCTCATCATGTTGCATCAGAAAATCGGCAACGTGCTGTTGTTTTTCATACACTTTTTGCCAGCTCGTAATGGGATTTTCATCATTGAGCAAGCATGCTTCATAAAGGAATGCCTCATATTCGCTCAGCGACATTCCGAAATCCTGGGCCAGTGCCTGGGTTGGAAAAAGCGTGCCACACCAGCGATACGTTCCTTCTGCCTCGCGTGCCATCGTTCGATTTAAGAGTGGAGAGGTGGCTTCTCTATGGCGAGCGATGCGTTGGGGATTGATCCGGCTCAGTGCCCTGCTATTGCTCGGTGCCCAGATGATGAGGGCTGCATTGAAATATTCGTTCCCCAATTTGTCATACTCTGAGACATGCGTGAGTTGCTTCTCATTACTCTCCTTAAAGAAGATCTCACGTAAACCATCCAATTCAATTTCAGTGTTGACATAAGCACCGGCTCGTATTGCTTCTCGGTACACTTCACGAATAAGCGGAGCAGCAATCTCAGGGGCACGAATGATAAATGTGTCGTCCGGCTTGAGTTTGAGTGAATAGTGGACGATGACCTGGGCCAGTTTCTGAAGAGAGTGATCAGCCATAGAACTTTTCCTTATCTCGATCAATGGTGAAAATGCACGACGCTATGACAATTTTGGACATGATCTTTCTCGAGTATACCATAAGAAAAGTTTTCCCTGAAATGGCTGCATAAGTGGAGTTTAGAGTTTTGTATTGGCCCAGTGCTACGGAAGCTGCTACGAAGCGCAAAGTAGCAGGTAGAAGATACATACAGATACTATTTCGGGTGATAGTACAGAATCATCCTGACCTGTACGCCTTCCGAAACTTCTTCAAAAGCTTGGAGAGCCGCCAGATATACCTATATTCTGCATGTATACATGGCAAGGAAAGCCGTTTAGATACCCGTTATCAGCGATTTTCTACATATTCGCAGGAAGTACCTGCTACCTTGCGCTTCGTAGCAGCTTCCGTAGCACTGGGCCAGCTAGTGGTAATTTAACTCAAGGGTGGCCAGATGTTGAATTGAAGGATGGAAAATTGACGTGAATCATGGGAATCATCGTGAAGTCGCCTCTTCATCCCGTGCTCCATCTGGTTTCCTTCCACTCAGGCGTGTAAATTCGTCGCCTGGCATTGCGGAGCGTAGGGGCAACGTGTGCCACACGAACATGGAAGTGAACTTCCAGTCTTCACGCTCCACGAAGAAAGGCGAGTTCCATACTCTCAAGGGGTATAGCTACGTAAGCTGTCACCAGGGGCAGAGAGCTTACGAGCCAGGTTCAATATCTGTAGGTCTTACCACCTGCTTACCCTCTATCGCTTTTAGCTCTTCTGCGATGCTACGTGTTACTCTTCTTATCCGTGTCAAGCTATCCTTGAGCCGTAAGATACGGCGGTATACTGGCCCTGACCGAACGCTACTCACGGCATCGCTACTACTCATGACTTGCTTTACTCCCTGTATGGCCCTAGCAACCTCATAAGCAGATTGCACAATGGCATATTCGAGCGTTCCCTCTTCTAAATTGTCCGGTTTTAATTCATCGCTCATAGCTTTACCACGCCAAAGATACCGAAAAATGGCACAACCTGTAATACTACTCTGCCCCTGGTGACAGCTTACGTAGCTATACCCCTTCATGGGGTGAAATGCGCGAAGCTGTCACCAGGTGCAAAGTAGCCTCAAAGATTGCAAGATAGCCTCACGACTGGTATTCATCTTAGCCCTTTCCTCTCTTGCCTTGAGCGGCATTTTCTGATAGAATAGCTCGTACTAGAAATCTCGTCATAGACACTCAATTCTAATACGAGTTCTTCTGAAGAACATGTTTGAACTGCATAGGAAGAGAAAGCGTAGAACACATGGAATCGGAGTCAGCAAAGATCCTTTCCTTTCCCAAAAACACTGCACTCCCTTGGATCGAGGCATACCAGCAGACATGCCTGGCGCACCTTCCAGCCAGCACCGTGGCGGTGTATGTCAGTATTCTCCGTCAATTTACGCAATGGGTCATGGAGCGAACAAAGCCAAGAGAGGATTTTCAGCCAAACGCTCTGACTTCCTCGATGGTCGAACGCTATCTGTTCGACTTATCTGCCCAAGGGTACAGTTTCTCTCACTGCAAGCGCGTGAAGTCGGTCATTACAAACTTTTGTCAATGGCTTGTGGATGACCAAAGAACGCTCTCCCACAATCCTGTACGTGGAGTAAAACTGGTGCGGCCAGTTCCACTTCAACAACAGGAGTCTCGTACACTGTCGCCTCAAGAGCGGGATCTGCTCCAGAATCTTGTGAAGCAAGACGACCTACGTGGGCAAGCGCTTTTCGCACTCGGTTACTGGGCAGGCTGTCGTGTGACGGATATTACCCATCTCCTCTTGGAGCAGACGCATGTTGGGGCAAAAAGTGGCTGGCTGCATATGGGGGAACCGTCTGAGAAAAGCCGAGAGATTGACCTGGTGAATGAGGCACGTCGTCCTCTCCATGCCTACCTTCAGAAACGAGCGCGTGATGAGCCGAGTCCTTTTGTTTTCACTTCACAACGCAGCGAGCGACTGACCGAAGCTGGTTTGCATCACTGGTTCCGTTCCCTCAAACAGCAAGCGTTGCCAGAGGAACAAGCCTTGCTCGCTGACATCCACTTTCACGATTTGCGTGATGATTTTGCGCACCGAGTGCTTGAGGCGGGGTGGACTCTTGAAGAGACTGCTTACTACCTGGGTCATGTCACGTTCAGAGGCACGCCTGCTGTCCAGACCACTATCCGCTATACTCAGGTCACACGGGCACAGGTCAAGGAGAAATTGAAAGCACTGAAGGGGTAGTTTGGTCGAACTTGAGACATCTGCCAGATAACGAAAGAGGAGAGACTCCCTGATGGTTGACAGAGAAGAGAAAATTGTCTTACACTTGAAAGGCAGAGGAAAGATATTCAATCAGGATGAGAAGTATATACCTTTCTTCGCAGACCTTTTTGCTCATTGGCCAGATATGCCCATTCGACCTATCCGGCTACCGTATTGAATGGTACTCCAATAGTTACAGCATTGCGCAGCGAATGCTTTACTTACCGCTGCACTACCACATGACATCCATCGACCAGATCGATGACACCGACGCTCTTAGACAACTCATGCGAGAGCTTTCTCAGTTTGATCCGGCAGTCAAAATACCTGCCATCCACCGAACCATCCTTTTGAAAGAGAAGGCTCCACGCCGCCAACTTCTCCAAGCACTGAAGGATCAGCGCCCTGATGTGCGCGCTGCTGCTGCTGAGGCTGTAGAGGCGCTTCAACCGTGGATTACGGACGAGCAATGGCTGGAAACGCTTCAGGAGAACACCTGGCAAGTCTCCTTTGCTGCGAGAAACATTCTGGCTTCCCTGGGTAAGGACGCACCACTCAGGTCGCTGTTCAGTCCTGCTGTGTTAAAGAACCGCTCGCTTCGTTTTTCAACGCAGAGCATTCTCCGTCTCAAAATTGCTCAGTGGTTGCCAGAAAAACAGGAGCAGTTCATCCAGTTTTCCAGAGAACAGCTTCAGCGGGACAGTTCTGAGAATCGTGTAATCGCTCTCGAAATGCTTGGTCTCATAGACGAGAAGGTACCAATAGATGCATTCCTGTCAGCTCTCAATGATAGTGAAGCCACGGTCAGGTTGGCTGCACTTGAACAGTTGAGAAAGCGCGGTCGGCAAGGCAGCACATTCTCCATTGAGCCACTTGCCAATCTGCTGAGCGATCCAGATGCTCGTGTCCGCTGGGCAAGCCTATTAGCCTTGGGCACACAAGAAGAAGCTATACCGATTAATCTGTTGATTGCAGCGCTACACGACGCTGATGAAGGGGTAATCCATACAGCCGCCAGCATACTGAGTCACCGTAGAGTTGTCCAGGCCATCCCAGACCTCCTGGAACAACTCCTGACCACCGATCTCAATGATTCCTCTATGGATGATTATATTGAAGATATTTTTCAGGCGCTGTATGAACTCCATGCCTATGTTCCCCTTGAGCCTTTGCTCAATGCTCTGGAGAGCGAAACGGAAAAAGTGCGCTTGAGAGCTATCACCGTCCTCAGTCTCTTACAAGAAAGGACGCCAGTAGAGCTGCTTCTCAGGTTACTCGATCATAAAGACCCGGCAATATGCAAGCAGGCAATATGGGCGTTGGGTCGTCACCTCATGCGCATTCCCAAAGAAGCCATTATCAACAAGCTCAAGGACAGGCGAAGAGAAGTACGCCAGGTCACCAGTTCGGTATTACGCAGAACGAACGAAGACATCCCCACTGATCTCCTCCTCCCTTTCCTCGATGGTCCAGAGAACATCGCGCGAGCAACGGCAATTGAACTGTTAGGACAACGTGTACCCGTGGCACGGCTCATCACAGCAACACGCGACCAGAAGTGGACCGTGCGTCTGGCGGCCATAAAGGTGTTGGGCACGATGGGTGAGCAGGTTCCGCTTGAGGTGTTTCTCGAAGCGCTCTGCGATCGAAATCTGAGTGTGCGCAAAGCAGCACTTCTCGCTCTGGGCGAACAGGGAGGACGTACATCAATCCTGACCATTATGGATGCGTTGCATGATCGGCGACGCGTGAGCGAGGCAGCCCGGTACGTCCTGGAGAAGTTGGGGAAACGCGTACCGCATGCATTGATTTTGCAAGCGCTGGGTGATCCGATGGCACATGTGCGCAGAATAGCGATCCACTTATTAGAAACGATTGAGTACGAAGAAGCTTTTCCGGTTGAGATGATCAGGGGCATGATACAGGATCGAGACGCAAGCGTACGAGAAGCAGCGATCCTGGCGCTCAACCAGTTAGGAGCCATAGAGCCGGCAGAGCCATTTATCGCAGCCTTGAACGACAATGATGATAATGTACGGAAAGCAGCGCTTCTCGCTGTAGCAAAATTGGGAGAACGTGCTCCGTTGGAACCACTCAAGGTCTTACTCGGAGAGAGCAAAATCTATGAGAGCGCAATAACGTGCCTGCAAGAGACCCATCCCGAAGTTTTGCGCGAAGTAGCAGAGGAGGCCAGCACTATTCTGCTCGGAAAAGGGGCCGGGCGAGTGCTTGGTTCGCTGATTCAGGAGCATGTTGCTGAGGTGATTGGGAACATGTACCATCCGGGGCCTCTGCTGGTGAACAAGCTCGTTGAACTGCTGGACTGGCCATATGGGAACGTCTGTAGGAAAGCCGAGCAGGGACTGCGCAAGCTGGGAAAAGAGCCGGTGCAGTCAGCCGAGTAGCTACAGTCACCTCTCACGAGAAGCCTCTTCCAGAGGATTACTCGCTATACGCATTTTGTCGCAGGTGTTCTACCCGTGTAGAGAGTTGTTCAAGCGTGGGTTGGCTATAGATCCTCGTCGTATCGAGGGATGTATGCCCCAGCAGGCTAGCCAGCCCGACGACATCTCCTGGGTATTCTGCCAAGTAGTTGCGAGCGAAAGTATGTCGCAAGGTATGTGCGCTCGCGCTGGCTGGCACTAACCCGCGTACCGCAGCATCGCGAACCAGCACATCGATCATCTGCCGCATGGCCGAGGTCGTGAGGCTGCCCTTTTTCTGACTGTGCCACAGTGGGGTCGATGGGCTGTCAGGTGCACGGCGCGGCCAGGCACGGGCAACCGCTTTCACTGTTAGATCACACTTCCACCGAGGAGCCAGATACTCCGCAAGGGCCTGGCGTGCTGACGCATTAAGGGGAACTGTTCGTGCCTTGTTGCCCTTGCCTTGCCGGATGGTTACGCGTCCACTCCGTTCGCCGAACTCGATATCATCCAGGGTAAGCTGACTGCATTCATCCAGACGGATACCAGTTTGTAACAGCATCTGGAGAATCGCGATGTTGCGCAGAGGATCACGGGATGCCTGGGCTTGACGAAGGAGCGCATTGGTCTGGGTGTTGTTGAGTCCCTCGCGTGAAGAGGCCTCCTGCCGGCCCACCAGTTTGAGACGCTTCGCCGGATTGACTTCCAGATAATGTTCTTCAGTGAGCCAGGCGCACCAGGCTCGTAAGGCACTCACCTGTCCATTCACGGTACTGGTCGCCCGTCGCTGTGTCCGTTGGACATAATTGCGGTAACCAACCAAGGCGATGGGTGTGAGCGCAGCAAAGGTGAGAGAGCGGTGTTCTTCCCGGTTGTACCAGACGAGGAAACCTTCCACAGCGCTTTTGTAGCGGCGAATAGTGCCTCTCGCACGGTCGTTGGCCTGGAGTTCCTCAAGCCAACGCTGTAACACCGATTCGGGAGCAGGAGGGATGGTTGCCGGAGTAATCACGTTTTTTCACCTGTTTCTGTTTTTTCACCTGTTTTTTTCTGGCGTTAGCAGTATAGCACGGCAGTGGCTTTGAGCGTAAGGGATGGGTAGATTTTTGGGAGAAACAGGTGAAAATAGCTGTTTGCACCTGTTTCCATCCACTTGCCGCGGTCTCTCTTAACGATGAAGAAAAGGGCTTCAACCAAGCATGCTATGCGGACAAAGGCTCCTCAATTTCTATCCGCTCCGAGAGATCTAGGCGGAACATCCCATAGGGTGTCACATGGCTATAGATGAGAGGTGTCAGTCCACGCAGATCCTCTTTCTGCATGCGTTGGAACTGCTCTGGTTCTGCCAAAACCCGTTGAATCAATAACGTATTCACGTAGACCAGACAACTTTGCAATAAGTGCAGGGATAACGCCGTTAGCTCTTGCTGATCCAGGCGGTTGGTGGCAAACTCCCCATGCTTGCCATAACAAATAAAGTCATTTGCTCCATTCCAGTTCTCAATGATATTGAGTCCTTCATGAACTTCACGACGCACTTCCTCTGATTCTAAATAGCGACACAAAAAAATGGTTTTGACCGCTCTTCCCAACTCCAAGAATGCCAAATAGGCGGGATGCTGTGGTCCTGTGCGCAGGAAACGGCGCAGAATTGCCTCTGTCTCCGCAGTACCCAGACGCATAGCAGTAGCGTACTTGATCATTGTAAATTTAGAAAATAAATGACGCAGAGTCGTACGAATTCTGTGTCGTAGGAAAAGCTGATGCATTTCCCATGCGTCTCCTCCTCAAGCCTCTCCTCAAGCCATTTCCCAACCTATCTGCTCTCAAAAAAAAGACTGTGTGCTTCGTCAACGAGTGTGAAAGAAAGGCCGCCAAGGACCGATTGAATTGACTAGTACAGACTGGCGTAAATAGTGAGTGAGGATGTGATAGAATAAGGAGAGAAAGAAGCAAGGAGATTGTCCACATGCCTCATCCACAAGCAAACGAGCTTCATGTGAGCTCGTTACAACACGAATTGTTGGAGCGTATGGTGCATCGGAGCACCAATGCCCAACGACTGGTGAAACGCGGTCGCATCATTTTGGAAGCAGCCGAGGGGGTCAGTAATAGCAAAATAGCCCAGCACTTGCAGATGGGGTATGAAACAGTGCGGCGTTGGCGGGATCGCTGGCACATGGCGCAAGCCCATTTGGAGGCGATCGAAGCTACCGCAAAGCCAAAACTCCTTGGTCAAGCCATCGAGGTTCTCTTGACCGATGAGAAGCGCCCCGGTGCCCCAGAGACCTTCACGTTCGAGCAGTTCATGCAAATCATGGCTCTGGCGTGTGAAACACCAGGGGAATCACAGCGACCAGTCAGCAGTTGGACCCCACGTGAACTGGCTGATGAAGCGGTGAAACGCGGGATCGTCAAGCAGATTTCTCCCCGGACGGTGGGACGTTTTTTAAAAGGCGAGCGTTTTGCAGCCTCATCGCAAGCGCTACTGGCTCACGCCACCTCCCGACGATCCAGCTGAGTTGACGGAACAGATCTGCACGGTGTGCGAAGTCTATGAAGCGACTCCGGCACTTGCGGCGCAGGGCACGCATGTGATCAGCACCGATGAGATGACAGGAGTCCAAGCATTGGAGCGTTTGCATCCTTCATTGCCGATGCTACCAGGTCATGTCGAGCGGATGGAATTCGAATACAAGCGGCATGGCACCCTGAGTCTGATCGCCAATTTGGATGTAGCCACCGGTCAAGTGATCGCCCCGAGCCTCTTACCGACACGCACCGAAGCCGACTTTGCAGCTCACATTGCCCAGACCATTCAGACTGATCCAGAGGCTGCCTGGGTCTTTGTCGCCGATCAGCTCAACACGCATCAGTCTGAAACGCTGGTTCGTCTCGTCGCGGAGCAGTGCGGCATCCAGGAGGACCTGGGCATCAAAGGCAAAAGTGGTCATTTGGCCTCGATGCCGACGCGAGTTGCCTTTCTTTCAAACCCGAGCCATCGCATTCGCTTCGTCTACACGCCCAGGCACAGTTCTTGGCTCAATCAAATTGAGATTTGGTTCAGTATTCTTGTTCGCCGCCTCTTAGCTCGCGCCAGTTGGACATCCCTGACTCACTTACGCGAGGGCATCCTGGCATTCATTGCTTATTACAATCGTCTTTCCAATGGTCCTTTTCACTGGACCTACAAAGGACCGTCTCGCCTCTAGACTCCTACGATATTTCCGCCAAGCTGTACTAGGCATCTTGTGCATCTCTAGGACGCCTCTTTGCTTGCTTTCCGTGCGGCGTGCGGCGTTGTGATGATTTCTCACCATCATGTGCATCCTCCATAGAGCATCTGTCCGTCTCGTCCGTCACCGCGTTCCGTGTCTCTGTGCTCCATGCTGTTCTTCTTGTGTACGGTTTTACCCTTTTTATCTAGATAGGCATGTTCTGCAATTTTAATGCAATTTTTATAGACATTTCGCTTTTTCTTGTCTATATTTGTATCCTCTCAATAATTGGGGGAGAGAAAAATCGATGTACGCATAAAAGGCAGAGCAATGTAAAGAGGGAGGGAAGGAGGAGCGAAGAAGAACACGATGAGGAAAATGCATGGGGATCGATCTTGTCTCTGAGAGGGGGAGATGCACTACAACATGGCTCAGGTGGTGAGACGCCAGGAGTCGCCAAGGTGAAGATCGAGACTGCGTTGTTGGATTAAGGTCGCCAAGGCGGGAACCACGTTGAGGTGCGAGATGCGATCATGGAAATACTGGAAGAGATTGACTCCAAGCTTGTTGGCCGTTTCGACCAGCGTCTGAAAGGTATCCCAGGCCGTGATGCCATCTGCGGTGCATGCTTGTAGACTCACGTCTCGTTTGCGGACCCGCTGTCGAGCCCCCAGTTCAGCCGGATTGTTGTGCAAGAGAATCTCCGGATGGGAAAGCACCATCAATAAGGGCTCTTTCTTGGCGAGCGTCTGGGCGAGGCGCTCATCCAACTGCTGGTAGCCGCTGGTTTGCCCAAAGAGGTGATCAAAGGCCGTACGCAAGCTCTCGGCTTCGACCGCGCTTGGATGATCACGGTAAGCCAACAGCCTTCGGTACAGCGCCCAAAAGTCCTTGGCGAAACCCTTGAGGAGATCGAGATGAGCCAGGAAGCGTGGGGTCAGTTTCTTGTAATGGCGATATTCATGAATCCAACACAGGGCCAACTGGGCCGTCAAGTGGTCGAATTGGGGAGCATCATCACACAGCAGTAACTCAACCACCGGGTATGTCGTCTGCGTTCGATAGGTCGCAATGGCCAGGGCTTCCTTGATGTGCCTGCGCAGATTCACTCCTTGTGAGGGCAGAGAGCGATCCAGCACGGTGTCGAGTTGGCTCTCGGTGTAGATTTGATCGGGCGGCAACAGCGTGGGAAGCAGACGGCACCACTTCTCAGAGACGCCCAACTGAGGCAACAACATCAAGGCGAGCGCATTCACCTGAAAGAGGGGATCAACACCTCCTTGAAGAACACGAAGCAGCGTCATCCGATCTTTGGAAGGGAGGGTACAATAGGCGGTATACCAGGGATTGCAGAGGATATGACACTGTTCGTTTTTGCCATTGACGCGGGTGCCCGTACTGTCGAGATGCTGCCAAGGGGAACTTGAAAGACCTGCCTGCAAGACGGCTGCACGCTCGGCGTGGAACACGTCTTGGTCGCCAATCAAGAGCGTTGAAAGGTGTCCGGCACTGATGTGCACGCCGACCGTCTGCAAGAGGTTGAGGATTTTTGGCTGACTCATGCCAGCGGCGTAGTAGAGAGCCAAGACCCAGGCTCTGACTCCCGGCCCAAACTGACCGTGGTAGCCAGTGGGAAGATCTGCCAGATAGGTCCGCTTTTGGCTCGGAGAGTAATATTTCTCTTTGCGAAAGGTAACATTCTCCGTGCGAAACACCACATCTTGCACAATGACGTCATCGTAGCCCTTAAACTGGGCATCGTCCGGGAGGCGCCCCGGATCAATCGTGACCATCTCGACCCGATCGATCCGTATCTGAACGTGCTTCTTGGCTTTGTGATGGGCTTTGGACTCATGACGTTCTTTTTCCGATGAGAGGGCAGGTGTTGGTGTCTTTGGCTTGATACTGGGCTTGCCTTGTTCACCTTTGAGCCGATTGTTCTCGTCTCGCAGGCGTTGAATTTCTTCGGCTTGCTCTTGCACTTTGGCCGTCAGGTTTTCCACCAGATTCATCAGCGTGGTGAATACGTGACGCAGACTTTCATCTTCAATGGTGTTGGGATCGAAATTTTCTATCATACTTCTAGTATATATGAGCCATCAATTGTTCTCTCATGCTTGGCTACCCCCAATTATTGAGAGGATACCTATATTTTTCTTGAGGAAGCTATTTTCTCCTGAGAACATCGTGTTGGTGGGAGCGGGAAGGAGGGAGCCATCGGATGCCACTCACAGAGATGCAGAGCGTGCAGGCACTCGAACGTTTGGCGATCATTCGTCCGCATTTTGAGGACGGCGTGTGTCAAACGGAGATTGCCCGGGTGCATCAGATCTCACTGCGGACGGTCCAGCGCTGGGTCCAGGCGTATCGTGAGGAGGGTTTCACGGGACTCGGAACGAAGGCCCGCTCGGATGCCGGTCACTGTCGCGGGTTGCCGGAGGAACTGGTGCTGCTGGTGGAGGGTCTGGCGGTGCAGGCGGTGCGGCGACCACTGACAAGTATTCATGCGCTGGTGAGTCAGGTGGCCGACGAGCAAGACTGGCCACGACCGAGTTATGCGCAGGTGTACCGGATTGTCCAGCAGATGCCCAAAGATCTCGTGACCCTGGGGCGGGAGGGGGCTGCGGCGTATCGAGAGGCGTTTGATCTCTTGTATCGTCGAGAGGCGCGGTGTGCCAATGCCATCTGGCAAGCGGATCACTGTCAATTGCGTTGCTACTTCCTCAATGAGCAGGGGAAAGCGCAGATGCCGTTGTTGACAGCGATCGAGGATGATTATAGTCGTAGTCTTGCTGGGTATCGGTTGAGTTGGAGTGCTCCATCGGCCGTCTTGACGGCATTGACGTTGCGCGGGGCGATCAGCGTGAAAGAGGATCCACGTTGGCCAATTTATGGAGTGCCAGAGCGTTTTTATACCGATCACGGGAGCGATTTTACATCCAAGCACCTGGAGGCCGTCGCGGCTGATCTCAAGATGGCGTTAATTTTTTCCCAGGTTGGGCGACCACGTGGGCGGGGAAAGATGGAACGGTTGTTTCTGACGGTGAGAGAGGAGGTGTTAGCAAAACTGCCAGGCTATGCCCCGAAGGTGGAGGGCAATATGCGGCGGCAACGTGAAATCGAAGCGGAGGCGAGGAAAGAGGCGTGCCTGACGCTTGATGAGTTTGACGAGATCTTCCGGACCTGGGTAGTGGAGACGTATGCGACAAGAATCCATACGGAGACGCATGCTGCGCCCCATGTGCGTTGGCTGAGTTCTGGAGTGATTCCGGTGCTGCCACGCAATGAGGCCCAGTTAGATAAGCTGTTGGTGCAACCCCGTCGGCGGAGAGTCGTGCATCAGGAAGGAATCACGCTGCTGGGGGCCTGGTATATGCACGAGCTGCTTGCGGGACATGTGAAAGAGGCTGTCATCATTCGCTATGATCCCATGGACCTGGGCACCATACGGGTGTACGAGGGAGAAAAAGAGGAACGATTTCTCTGTCAGGCGTTCTGTGTGGAACGTGGTGGGCAGGCGGTGAGTGTGCAGGAGATTGTGACGGAGCGGACAAAGCGACGCAAAGCGGTCGGGAAAGCCTTACGTGAGCGGAAACGGGTGGTGGAGCGCTATGCATCGCCGGAGCAGCAGGCGATGCGTGCGATGGAGAAGGTGCCTGCTGCTCCTGGTCCTGAGGGGAGACACGAGGGTGGCAGTGTCGATGAGGATGAGAGTGTGACGGAGTGCGTGACGGAGTGCGTGACGGAGTTGAGTGAGCAGTCCAAGAAGCAGCCCAAGATAAGGTGGTATGACGATGAGTAAGAGCGAGAGAGGGTTGGAGGCGAGCCACGCCACATCTCCAACCGAGCAGCGATCGATGAGGGAGCGGAGTCAGCTTGAGATCCCGTTTTCCTCGTTTGTGCCCACCAAGGAATATCGCCGTTTTGTTCAGGTGTGTGAAGCGAGTCGGCGCTATCGGTATATGGTGGTCTGTGTTGGTGAGCGGGGGGTCGGAAAGACGTGGGCGGCGCGTCAGTATGCCCAGTGGGATGTCTTTGAACCGTTGTTGTCGGCCCATGGTGTGGCCTTTTCCGCCGAGAGTCCGGTGCCTCGAACGGCCTTCTATACGCCCAGAGCGACGGCAACGCCAAAGAGCATCGAGCAAGATCTGGCCTTGCTGCTGTGGGGCCTGCAAATGATTGCAGACCATGCGAGCACCGTGGCGCAAGAGACTGGTACGACGCCCGTGGCTATCCGTCCGGATGTGGTGGACGTGCTCATCGTGGATGAGGTTGATGGTCTTTCGCAGGCGAGCCTGGAGGTGTTGCGGGATGTCTTTGATCGAAGTCATCTGGGGCTGGTCTTGCTGGGTCGTTCAGGGAGTGCAGAACGGTTGCAGAAGATGTCCGCCCTGGCCTCGCGGGTGGGGGTGTTGCATGCGTTTGGAGCCCTTGGGAAACAGGATACCCGCAAGCTCCTCGAACAGCAGGTGCAGCGGTTGCGTCTGCCGGTTGAGGAGGAGGCCGTCGATGTGTTTGTGCAGAAGACGCAGGGGAATTTTCAGGTGATGTACCTGGTGTTGTGTCATCTTGACTATCTGCTCGATCGTCACGGCGTGTTTACGGTGACGAAAGACGTGGTGGGAGAAGCGATTGACCGACTCTTGAACCAAAGAAACGTGCAGCGATTGCGCGGGAATACATAGAGATATTGACATGTGTATTTTGTGGTGGAGAAGGGGGGGAGGGGAGGAGATGAAAGGAGTGTGAGGGGCATGAGGGCCATGGCAAGCAAGTGGTTGCAAGAGCGCTGGGAGGTGTTGCTGCCGACGCTCGCGTCTCTGTGCCGTGCACAGGAGGAGGAGATCAAGAGCATCTGTGAAGCGGAACTGGAGGTCTGGCGGCGTCGACCGAGCCTGAAGCGGGCTATCTCTTTACAGAAACCGTTAACAGAGACGCGCAACCGTATTCGGGAAACGTTTCCCCTCACCGAGGAGAATTGGTGGTGCAATCCAAAATCAGGCCAAAAGGAGCATCTTGCTCTCAAATATCTGAACTTTTCGACTGAGGAATGGATACAGATCGCCGTGCCGAGCGAGGGGGAGTTGCAGGAGCGTCGAGAGCATCCGTTGTCACTTGTGCGTCCTTGGGAACTGCTAGGAAAAGTGGAACAGTTGTTGCAGAGCAACGCGTGGCCGGAGATTGTCGTCGGAATTGGACTTGCGACCGGTCGAGGGATCGTCGAGATTCTCCATACGGGACACTTTACGAGGAAAAGCGCCTATTCGATCCTTTTCGCTGGCCCGATGACGGTCTATGAAGTGATGTGTGACCCGTTTGAGGTCCCGACGCTGGTGCGTGTGGAGATGGTGCTTGCGGCGATTGATCGTGTGCGCCAGTTCTTCGGGAATCATTTTCAGGGCATGCGACGGCGTGATATCAGTCAACAGTGTCGGACCCAGATCCAGGAGGCGGCCTATAAGCAACTGTTGACGCTTGTTCCTCTGCGCCCGTTGGCGCGCAATGTGTATACCCCCCTGGCTCATGGCGTCTATCCCCAACTGGCGGCCTGGTTCTACTGTCCGGCCTCCGTCGACAAACTCGTCTATCTTGCGACCATTCAGAATCATCGGAAGCTTCTAGAGGCGACGTCCTCAGAGGCTCGTGTCACCTTGGCGCTGGCTTCCTTGTACTGTGAGTATGTCGTGCTTGATATGCAGGGAGCCGTTGACGATCGTCGGGGGATCCGCCTGAACGAACCAGAAGTTGAGGTATTGGAAGTGTTTCAACAGGAAGACGCGCCTGCCCCCCAGGAGGCTGCTGAAGAGGAACAACCGGCTCGTTTCACGGGAGATCCAAGCCGAGATGAGCAGAGGACAAGCGAAGTCCCACGGGATGCGCAACGAGATCACAATCAGCAAGCAAAGAGAAAGAGTAGGCAGACAAAAGGGGGAAAATCCTTGTAAAAAAGAGAAACATGTGTCTCCTTAAAAGGAAGAAATAACACATCCCAATAAGGAGAACAGACATAGTATGACACATCCATCGGTCCATCTCCAGCTTTCTTCAGAAGTCGTTCCTTCGGTTCCCAGTTGGTTTGGTGAGGTCGCGATCGTGGCACAGCTCTTCACCACCTCAGGTGTCCTCAAAAGCATTGAGGAGCAGGTTCGTTTTGCACGTGCACGATTCGGCATCTATGAGCTCATTGATTTTGTCGCCGTGCTCATTGGATATGCAGTGAGTGCAGAACCAACCCTGCTGGCCTTTTATGACCGACTCATGCCGTTTGCCACTCCTTTTATGGCTCTCTTTGGTCGCCAGAACCTGCCCCATCGCTCCACACTCAGCCGCTTTCTGGCGTCCCTCGATCAGCCAACGGTCGAAGCATGGCGTTCGCTGTTTCTGGAAGATCTGGTCCTGCGAACCGCCCAGACCTTTCCTCCAGGCGGGCTGTGGGATCGTCTCGGTCGTCACTGGCTGGTGATCGACGTCGATGGCACCAAACAAGCCGCCAGACAACGAGCGCTTCCCTCGCTTGCCGAGCTTCCCTCTGCGCATCGACGCTTTGACCGGGTCTGTGCTCCTGCCTACCTTGGGCGCAAACGAGGCGAGGTCGCTCGGACTCGAACGACCGTGCTGCAAGCGCACTCACACCACTGGCTCGGCACGTTTGGCGGTCCTGGGAATGGAGACTATCGAGGCGAATTGGCACGCGCACATGACGCCATCCTCAGCTATGCCGGTTGGCTCTGCATGCCTTTGTCCCAGATCATGATCCGCTTAGATGGCCTCTATGGCAATGGGGGGGTCCTCAAAGATCTGGTGCAGTCTGGAGTAGGAATCACGGGGCGCAGTAAGGACTACGGGCTCCTCGATCTGCCATCGGTTCAAACCCGCCTGCAATCTCCTGCCGACCAACAGACCACACACCCAGAGAGTGGAGCAAGCCGCTCACTCTTCGATTGCCCCGCCGTGCCACTGACCCCAACGGGACCCTGCGTGCGCTTGATCGTGGCGACCCATCCAACTTCCTCCACGAGCAAACCGCCCATTGGCGTTCTGCGAGATGCGATGGTGTACGAATTGTTTCTCACGACGGCGTCCCCTTCTGCCTTCACCTGCGCTGATGTGCTTGATCTCTATCTGCATCGAGGGTCGTTTGAGACCGTCCTCTCCGATGAAGATCAGGAACAATCCACCGATCGTTGGTGTTCTCACACCGCGTGTGGTCAGGAATTTTGGCAAATCCTGAGCCAATGGCTTTGGAACCTTCGTCTGGATTTGGGGCAACACCTCTCTCCCTCTCCTCTGCGTGTGACCGAATTTGCTCCGGCTGCCGAACCGCTATCGGTTCCTCCCAGCAACGCAGTTCAGGAGCCGCTCTCCGTGGCACCTCATGAACCACCTCGGAAGTCGCCATCGGTTCCTGCCAACGAACCGGTTCACTATGGCCCTCCCCAATGGGCTCGCCCCTCGTTCACCAGAGGGTTTGCTGGTTCCGATTTTGAGCCGCAACCTGATGGCTCGGTGCGTTGCCCTGCTGGCCATCCTCTCACGGTACAAGAGCGCAGACCCGAACGCCATGGCTTGGTCCGCGTGGTCTATGGTGCGCGCATTGCGCATTGTCGCCCTTGCCCTCTTCGCGCACAGTGTCAAGAATCCCTCACGACACGAAAACCGCGGCAAGTCAGCGCTGTTTTGTGGCCTATTGACGTCACCCCATCCGTTCCAGTACAGCCCTCTCCACCCACAGTGGATGTTCCCATCGAGGGCAAAAGTCCCCCACCGCCTGCTGCTCGTCCTCCGGCATCTGCTCTTGCCCCTGTCCTTTGGGGAGACTGGCCTCGTTGTCAGCTTCGTCGGAGTTTTGTTCATCTGCTGCGCACCCAAACCGTCGAGCTGACCTTGCGTGCACGTCCACCAGAAGAAGACCTCTCTTCTCGCCATGAGGAGGTACAAACTCGAGCACAGCGGGCGCATTGGCGTCTCACGTGGCAGCAGCGCATGGCTCGCAATGCCCGCCCTGCTTCCGCTCCTCCAGTTGAGGTTACAATCTATGGGCTTCCTGTTGCTCTCGCTGCGTATGTGGGGGCGAACCAGGTGACCGCTGCTTAAAGATTTCCGGTCCCACGCGCTTGCTTCTCCCGGTCCTCTTCTGCTCCTCGCGGCCTCTTCATTGGCGTCTGTCTATCTCTGCCTTTCTCTCATCCTTTGTTTCCCGTCCTGAAGGATGGATCTCGGCTTTTTTTTATTGCTTCCTTGCTTTCATCTCGTTGCGCATCCCGTGGGAAGTGGAAGAGGAGCGACGTGATAGTGGGGAGGACGGTGTTCCCGGCGAGTGTGTGAAGGAGCAAGAAGTGCAATAAGTGCAAGAAGTGCAAGAAGTCGAGGAAGTAGGAGTGGAGACCGCCCATCCCAGGAGAGCGGAAGAGGTGAATGCTGCGACGGGAGCAGAGACGAAGAGACCGGTTGAGACAAGCCAATGGTCCCCAGAGTCTCGAGAGTCTCGGCAGCGTATCGAAGGTCCCCATCAGAAGGAGGCCAAGCCAAAGAAGCATGCGCAGAGAGGGAACAGGCTGAAAGCGCGAGCAATGGAGTGGCTCGCGCATCGATGGAAGTGGTTTGTGGTTGACATGGCAGACTCTGTCGTGGAGACTGACGAAGAAGAGATGCGGGCGAGGTGTGAAGCTGAGATGGATGCGTGGAGAGCCTATTGTGAAGAGACGAAGAGCCTGTCTTTCCAAGAGATGGTGATGGAGACGAGGATCGCGTTGCGTACGAGCATTCCTGCCCCCCAGAATGAGTGGTGGAACCCGGAAACAGAAGAGTGGGAGCATATTGGTCTCAAATATCTCAATTGTCCCGCAATTGAGTGGGAGCAGATGAGGCTGGACTGGCTGGACCGCCGTCTGCTTTTGCCTGATCCCAAGCAGATTGTCGCGAGAGCGATAGGGATGCTGTCTACCGGGGTGATGGATGCAGAGGCGTGGCCTGAATTGGTGGTAGGGATTGCGGTGTTGACCGGTCAAGGGCTGCTGCGCATTCTGAAGAACGGGTGTTTCTCTCAGAAAACCTCTTTTTCCCTCCTCTTTCGAGATGCTGTCCATTCCAATCCTTTTTTTCGTGATCCTTTTGAAATTCCGACGCTTGGGCGAGCTGATCTGGTGGTAGAAGCGTGGGAGCGGGTGAGAGAACTCGTCGATTGTGCTCAGGTCGATGAGCAAGAACTGCTGCATCAGTATGGTCAACGGGTAGGAGCGACCGCAGCGAAGTTCTTTCGTGATCTGGTTCCTGTGCCTGCCGGGTTGCCTGCAGGCGAGAAGGATCTCTTCAACGTGCTCCATCACTGTGTCTATCCCTGTCTCGCGACGCACTACTACTGCCCACCTTCTGTGGAGAGCGTGGAATATATCGCAAAGATTTGTAATGAGCCCGTGTTGCTTGCTGATCCTTCACCCGATGAGCGTTTTGCCTGTGCCGCTGTCTGCAACTATCTGGAGTATCGGCTTGATGATGAGCGCAAAGGCATTTGGCTTAACCGGTCAAGAGCAGCGGAGATGCGTGCCGATTACGCGATGGTTGAGGTGGAGTTCGATGAGGAGGAGATCTCTACCCTTGACGATATTCGGCAGCAGATGGGGTTTGGCCTTGCATCGGCCACATCGGCCACGATGACTGATCGAGGTGAGGACGAAGGAGAGGACGAGGACGAAGGAGAGGACGAGGACGAAGGAGAGGACGAGGACGAAGGAGAGGACGAGGACGAAGGAGAGGACGAGGACGAAGGAGAGGACGAGGACGAAGGAGAGGACGAGGACGAAGGAGAGGACGAGGACGAAGGAGAGGACGAGGACGAAGGAGAGGACGAAGGGAATGCTGCAACAGAGTCAGTCTCTGGCACGCTGAAGCTGTCCATTACCCTGCATAATCAGGGACTCTCGCCAGCGTTGTATGAGTTCATCCGGCTTGGCTTGGAGCATCTTCGTGGCGATGTTGCGGAATTTGTATCGGTGTGCTTGAGGGAGGAAATGCTGGCGGGATTGAAACTACAGCAACCGTTTAAGACGATGGTATCCTCTGAATTGAGGAGATGTGATCATCCACAAGCGACGTATGAATTGTCGCGGAGAACGATCATCACGGTGATGCGGTACAATCAGAGCAGTTCGAACCCAGCCCTGCGCTGGTATGTGAACGAAGACGTGATTTTCCAGATCATCCAAAAAAGTCGGTATGATATTCGGTGGTGTTTGAACACCTATCAGCCGGAAATTGACCGGCATCATGATCGGCTTCATCTCACCCCCGATGGGAATGTGAAACCTGTTTCTGTGACAGCGGTGATTCATCTTCCGGATGATCCTCAATTGTTTCAGGGAAGCGTTTTGTGTAGATGAGGGAGGGGGAAGTTCAGGGATCGAAAGATACTGCTGCGTTCGGAAAAATGAGGAAATGTATGGCGGAACCTGGCAAACGCAATGATGGACTCTGGCTGCATTGCGATTTTCTCCTTTTGTGGGGAGGACAAACTATTTCGCAAATGGGCTCTCAAGTAACGTTGTGGGGCTTGCCGTTGGTTGCAGTCCTTCTCTTGAATGCAACCCCTTTTCAGATGGGAATACTGGCGCTGATGGGTCGTCTTCCTCTTTTATTGATAGGATTAGTGGCAGGAGTCTGGGTGGATCAGTGGCCGCGTCGGCGTATCTTGATGACGGCTGATATTGGACGTGCTCTGCTCATTGGCTCTATCCCCATTGCTGCCTGGCTGCATGTGCTCTCGTTTTCACTGCTTTGTCTCGTTGCGTTTTTCGTGGGCATCCTCACGGTCTTTTTTGATGTGACGTACCAGTCTTTTCTCCCCTCCATGGTTGAGCCAAATCAGTTGATTTCAGCCAATAGTAAATTGGAGTCCGGCACTGCCCTGGCAAGCATCGTTGGCCCAGGGCTTGCGGGTATTCTTGTTCAACTTGTCTCCGGTCCATTTGCGATGCTGGCTGATGCCATATCGTTTGTCATCTCCGCAGCCTCCTTGATCGGTATCCACGTACAGGAAGTGTTGCCCGATACCCAGAGGGAATCCCGAAAACTGCTCGTTGAAATAAATAAGGGCATACGGTTCGTCTGGGAGCAACCGATCCTACGTGCACTCACCATCAGTGCGGCGTTATTTAATCTCTTTGACAATGTAGGGTCTGCGGAATATGTCTTGTATCTCACTCGGACCCTTGGCATCGGGGCTGTTTTTGTTGGGAGTGTTGGCGTGCTTGGTGGCGTTGGTTGGTTGCTTGGCGCGATGATAACGGAGCCGCTCACGAAGCGTCTTGGTCTGGGAACGACACTGATAGGCAGTATCCTTTTCGCATGCATCGCAAAAGCGTTTGTGGCCATTGCGGGCGGACCTTTCCTACTTGCGCTGGGCCTTGTCATGCTTGGTGAATTCCTTTTCCAGTGCGTTGCGACTGTGTATATCGTGAATAGTGTGAGTCTGCGGCAGGCTTTTCTGCCTTCAGAGATACGTGGGCGCGTTACAGCAGTTATACGTGTGGTTAGTTGGGGAGTGGGTTCGTTTGGTGCTCTGCTAGGAGGTATTTTGGCTGAATGGTCTAATCTCCGTCTTACGATGGTCATTGCGGTGGCGGGCACATTAGTAGCGCTCATCTGGATTGTGCTTTCACCTGTGCGCAGTGTGTCATCGCTTTGATAAATCGGCGCCGTGCACCTTCCTTCCTGTCCGGTTCTGAAGCCGAGCGGAGGGGGCGACTTATGGGGAGAAAGGATTCGACAAGTTAGTGCTAGTCATACTGTGTTTATAACAAAAGCGCCTCCAGAGCCCATTCGTTCCCGATTCCTCCCTCTGTTTACAACAGACTTGTGTGCTGCCTTCATGACGGAAACGCCACGTTACTGTGAACGTTGTATGTCTGTTGTAAACAGACATGAGAAACGTCTTCCGTACGCACGTAACGTCACGTAACGACGATAACAATGCAAACTGGAAGAAACGTCCGTACGCAACGTCCGTAACGTTACGCGACCGAGCACAGCAACGCACACTCCTCAAAGCCATCAGGAAACGTACGTGACGTTTGAAATGGCTTGAGTACACGCCTCAATGCTCTACGTAGCGAACATTACTGTGCTTTGCCACAAAGGTTTGCCGCTTTGACAATGATAGGTGGCAGTGGCAAAGCTATGCGTCAATCCTGAGAGTGAGAAGGAAGATTAGTCTCATGGGGGTTTTTGCATAACCCCCCGAAATGGTGCACTCGGCTGCACTTAGGCATCTCCTTCGTCCGACATGGAGGGGTCACAAGATTATTCCGGGTGAAAGAGACGCGAAGCTGCAAGTTGGCTTCTGAGGCTCGCTCGTATTGGGGAAAGTACAAGAATTCGTACAAAATTAGGCCATGTGCTCGCAGCCTTTGGTTCCTCGACGGTGTAGCTTCTTTTCTTTCCTCCTGTCCCTCTATTCCCTCTACTTGACCAAAATCCAACTTGAGTACAGGTGCGAATCCACCCACAGGACGATCCCCTTTCACGCTGTACGGGGCATACTTGCTCGTGAGGGCAAACGAGAACAACGTGCGCCCGAATGAGCAACAGCCCGAATGAGCAACAGCCGGAGTGCGGGCGTCTGACGCGCCAGCCTCAGGCTCGTGAAAGGAAGGAAATGTTATATGCAGCAGCCCCTCTCGCCGTCTCTCACAGCTTTCGCCCCGGCGGGTCATCCGTTGGTGCGAGTAGAGCATCTTTCGCGGGTGATCTCGACGCGTAGCCAGAAAACCGTTATTCTACGTGATGTAACTTTTAGCGTGCCTGAGCGATCTCTGTTCGCCATCAATGGCCCTTCTGGGAGTGGCAAATCTACCCTGCTCAATATGCTGACAGGGGTTGATCGTCCAACCAGTGGGCGGGTGATCTTTGGCAATGAGGAACTAGGGGGACGCAGTGAGAATGCCCTCGCTCGCTGGCGTGGACAGCACGTCGGGGTCATCTTTCAGTTTTTCCAACTGGTGCCAACGCTGACGGCTGCGGAGAATGTCTTGCTGGCTCTTGAGTTAGGCAAAGGTGGTGGGTTACCAAAACGAGACTGGCGGAAGCGCGCTCAGGAGTGCCTGGAAACGGTGGGGCTGAGTGCGTTTGCTCGTCGCTTGCCCAGCGAGCTTTCTGGTGGGCAACAGCAGCGGGTAGCCATTGCGCGGGCACTGGCGAATAATCCGCCGGTCTTGATTGCCGATGAGCCGACGGGCAACCTGGATTCGCGGATGGCGCACGAAGTGTTTGCTACCCTTGCTGGTTTGACGCAGCAGGGGAAGACAGTCATTTATGTCACTCATGATCGTGAGTTAGCAGCCCGCGCTCAGGCTCGCATCGGTCTCCTCGATGGGTGCATTGTTGAGCAGCAGGGGGCAAACGCGCTGCTGGTCTCTTCCATGGAGGTAGGACGATGAGTGCCAGACGGAAAAAATCGTTTGCTGATGTCACCAGACGCAAAGGCCGCACGTTTATGGTGGTTATGGGTATCTTTATCGGGGTCTTTGGTCTGACTGTGATCAACTTTACCCAGGCCACCATCTTCAATGCTTATGCCTATAGCATGGGTTCGGCGGCGAATTATCCCGATGTCGATGTGGCAGTGGACAAACTGGTGCCCGCGCTTACCTCGGAACTTTCCGTAGTAGACAATGTTCAGGCTCTCCAGATGCAGGCTGAGATAAACACCAGTTGGAATGTGGCATCCGCGCCCCAGGGCGGTTTTGGCATGGACATTCTCAGTTTTCCTGATCTGCACCAGGTGGCAATCACCCCGTTTCAGTTGACCAGCGGACGGTATCCAGGAGTGGGTGAAATTGTGCTGGAATATGGGGATCAGCAATTGCAGAGGATCGCTATCGGGGATACGGTCACGGTCAATACGAGTCAGGACGCGACGACCACACTTAAGGTGGTGGGTTTTGCCCGCACGCAGGGCCTGGCCAGTCCGGTCTCCACGCAAACAGCCAGAGGCTATGTCAGCATGGATGGCTTTCAACAGGCATTTGGCGCAACGGTCTCATCGCAGATTGGACCACAACTCCGTTACGCGGTCGCTTTCAAGGTGAAAAATACAAAGCTGGAGAGTTCTACGGCGACTGCGGTTGCCGCTGTGCTGAAAGCCAATGGGGTGGCGGTGAAAGGGATCTCATATCCAACACCTTTTAATACGGCTCTCCTCACGGTTCTGGGCGGAGTCTTTACCCTGTTGCGCTTGCTGGCAATGCTGGCAGTTCTCTTGAGTGGCATGTTGATCCTCAATACCATTCTCACCCTCGTGACTGAACAGACCCCGATGATAGGAACAATGAAAGCCCTTGGGGGAACCCGGGGCACCATTCTGCGCGGCTACCTGGTTTCGGTGTGGATCTACAGCATTCTGGGGACATTGCCTGGGATCGCTCTGGGACTGGTGTTGGGCTATCCGCTGGGCTCTATCCTGGTCAATGATATTGATCTCGGCCCATTTTCTGTGGACCCATGGATCGTCATCCTCAGCCTGGGGGTAGGCTTTGGCGTCCCTCTGCTGGCTGCCTTCATTCCGCTCTGGGTGGGTACCCGCATCACCGTGCGTGAGGCCTTCGCGGGCTATGGCATCACTTCCGGGCAGAGCCGGCGCCGGGTGCGCAGCTCGGGCGAGCGGATGGGCTTGCTTTCTCAGACAACCTGGCTGGGCCTGCGCGGCGTTTTTCGCAGGCGAGGACGGGCGATCTTGACCTTGCTGACGCTGACCCTGGCGGGGGCAACCTTCCTGACGGTCCAGACGACCAGTGCTTCCACCAATCAGATGATTGCTGATATTACGGCCAATAGCCACTATGACGTGCAAGCAGATGTCCCTCCCGACGGGACGCAAGCGCAAACGCTCAGCTCACAGATCCAGGCGCTGACGAATGTCAAGCGCGTTGAGACCGCGACAGAAGTGCAGGGGCTCACTACCCAGTGGGGCAAGGTGGATATGAAGGGTTTTCAGGTGGACACCCAGATCTATCAACCGACTCTGCTGAGCGGGCGCTGGTTCACAGCCAACGATACCAACGCAGTGCTCATCAATGAGCGGTTCGCACAGACGTCTGGTTTACAGGTTGGCCAGACCCTGCTGGTGTCGAATCTGACCCTGACGGTGATTGGCATCGTCCATCAACCGCAACAGGATTTGCAACGTGTCGGCGAGCTTAATACCACGAATGACGTAAGCAATCTACTGGGCACTTCAGATACAAATCTCGGGATTGTCACGGAACTCCTGGTGCAGGCCCGCGATAACTCAGCAGCAGATCTTGTTACGCTGGTCAACCAGATTGACCAGTTCTATCCCAACAACGGCCCAGGACAGTCCATAGGTGGATCTGGTCCTGTCATGACACATCAGGCGCTGGTTGCGCAACAGCAACAGGGTTTTTACGTCTTCTATGCTCTGTTATATAGCGTGGCGCTGATCGTCGGCAGTGTCGGCATCCTGGGACTGGCCAACGCCCTGGCCGCGTCGGTGCTGGAGAGGAAACGCGAGATCGGGATGGTGCGCTCGATGGGTGGGAGCGCCTTTCGGGTAGCTCAGATTTTCTGGGTGGAAGGCATGTCTCTGGGAGGTATCGCCTTGCTGTTGGGAGCGCTGGTAGGCATTCCTATGGCCTATGGATTTGTGCAATTAATGGGCAAGCTGTTTCTCCAGGTCGATTTTCTGCTGGACGCCTCAGCCCTCATCGTGATGGTTGTCGCGGTTCTGCTGATTGCCACCCTGGCGAGTATTATTCCGGCTTTCAGAGCGTCACAATTGCGGATTGCGGATATGTTACGCTACGAATGACAAGCAGACGCAGAGTGGCCCGATGTAGCGTGACCACTCTGCTGTAAATGAGGCTGTTATACAATGGTCTCAGAACACATGCCTTTCACCTATGCACATAAAGGAGGCGACAACGATGAGCAACAATTTCAGGCGAAGCTGGCTGCCAGGAGGTCTGTACTGGCGGGTGACGCTCTCCTATTTTCTGGTGACCCTGGTCGCGGTAGTGGTCATCGAAGGCGCCTCAATCTTTTTGTCCTTTGGCTCGGCAAGTGCCGGAGCAACTCTGTCTGCTAGTGGGGTTTCTCGTAGCAGTACTGCACCGGCTGGCAGTACTGCACCGGCCCAGAGTGGCCAGGGAGATGCGCCGCCGCAAACTGTACCCAGCAAATTGGCGGCGTATCTCACCCGGCTGCAACCAGCGACCTTCTACTTTCTGCTTCTGGCCATGGTAGTAGGCACACTGACCGGTCTGGTGGTGACCAGGGGTCTTACCCGCCGTCTACGCACTATCACCAGAGCTGCCGGAGCCTGGAGCCAGGGAGATTTTCAGGTGACCGTGCATGACGCGACGAACGATGAACTGGGGCAATTAGCGCTTGACCTGAACAGGATGGCTGAGCAGGTGCGAACATTGCTGGTGACGCGCCAGGAACTGGCTGTGGTCGAAGAGCGCAACCGCCTGGCTCGTGATTTACACGACTCGGTGAAACAACAGGTCTTTGCAAGTGCCCTGCTGGTGCGGGCGGCACGCAAGACACTTACCCACGATCCCACCAGAGCCCAGACCCATCTTGCCGAGGCTGAAGAACTCGCAGTCGAAACGCAACAGGCGCTGATCGATTTGATACAGGCGCTGCGCCCGGCCTCGATGGCCGATAGAGGGCTGGTTGCAGTGCTGCAAGAGTATACTGAGGATTGGTCAAGGCGGATGGGTATTCCTGTTACTTTCCATATCCAGGGGGAACGGACGACGCCACTTGATCAGGAAGAAGCCTTGTTTCGCGTAGTTCAAGAAGCGCTGGCCAACGTGGCTCGTCATAGTGAAGCGGACAACGTTGAACTGCACCTGACCTGGACAACTGCGCAGATTACCATGACGATCCAGGATGATGGGCATGGTTTTCTCAGGCGCAACACCGCCAGGAACGGGTCTGGCCTGGCCAATATGCGCGAACGGATCGAAGCGCTGGCTGGAACCTGTATGATCGCCAGCAGTACTGCTGGTACGTGCATCGAAGTCAGTTTACCCCTGTTTCCCCCCGAAACTGTGGCCAGAACAGGAGTGATGGGATGAGTGAAGCAATTACCGTGATGATTGTTGATGACCACGCCGTTGTTCGGCGTGGGATGCGTGCTCTGCTCGAAGCCGAGGGAGATTTTACGGTCGTTGGTGAGATGGCTTCAGGAGCGGAAGCTGTTCTGCGTGTTGGCGATCTGGTTCCCGAGGTTGTCCTGATGGATCTACTCATGCCCGATCTGGACGGCGTGGAGGCGACCAGGCTTATCAAACAACGGAGTCCCAACTCCCAGGTCATCATTCTGACCTCTTACCACGAGGACGAGCATATTTTCCCCGCTATTCGTGCTGGTGCTCTGTCCTATCTGCTCAAGGGGGCCAGTTTGGAGGAATTGACTGCCGCCGTGCGCAAAGCTGCCAGAGGTGAGGCAGTGCTGCACCCACGTGTCGCAGCTCGTCTCGTGCAGGAGCTGAAAGGGGCTTCCCAGGAAACCTCGACGCTCTATCAGACGCTCAGCCAGCGCGAGCGCGAAGTCCTCCGCCTGATCGCCGAAGGTCTCAGCAATGCCCAGATTGCGGAACGCCTCGTGATCGCTGAGCGGACGGTCAAAAGCCATATCAACAATATCCTCTCGAAGCTTCATCTGGCCGACCGAACCCAGGTGGCGATCTTTGCCTGGCGCTCAGGGATGATGGACAAGTAACAGGTCTTTCCCTCCTGGCCCAGGCAGGCGCGGTCCTGCCAGCGAAATGGCCCATGTTTGAACGGATGCTTGCACGATCCCGACTTCTCTCCTGAGTATACCCCCAACCTGACAGAAGAGGGTAATGGAACGATATCCAGCAAACGGTCATTTCTTGGACTCTTCCTTATCGTGAACCTGCTGAGCACGTTCTCCCCACCTCATTTGTCCAACAATCCGTCCATCAAACAACGTCCAGCTACTTGCCAGGAAAGACGAGTTCTTGTACACTGGGGACAGACGACCAAGACGATGACCCCAAGGAACAAGGAGGGCGAGCAGTGAAGATTGGCTATATCCGAGTCAGCAAAGACAAGCAGGCAACCATCTTACAAGAGGACGCGATGAAGCGCGAGGAGTGTAAGCGGGTCTTCACGGACAAGATGACCGGGAAGCGGTTTGACCGCCCGGAATACCTCAGAATGTTGGACCTTGCGCGGCCTGGCGATGTGATTGTGGTCTGGCGGCTGGATCGTCTTGGCCGAAGCCTGAAAGAGTTAATCGAAACCGTGACAGATCTGGCTGCGCGCGGCATTGAGCTGAAAAGTCTGAAGGAGAATATCGACACCACCACGCCTACTGGTAAGTTCATGTTTCACATCATGGCGGCGCTGACAGAGTTTGAGCGCGATCTGATCAGCGAACGCACCCAGGCCGGACTGGAGGCCGCCAGAGCGAGAGGGCGCAAGGGCGGCAGGCCTGCCGTCACCAAAAACATGAGCGTGGCCGCGCTTTCGCAAGCCAGGGAATTGTACACCAGCCAGCGGATGAGTGTTGCTGAAATCATGAGACGGACGGGGTTTCGGAGCCGGACCACGTTTTATAAATATGTTGTGAACGCAGAGAAGCAAGTGTGAGACCAAGGTGTCCCTGTGGGCCTCACCCAGATGATTCTCGCGCCGGAGGAAGGGCCTGGAGAGCAGCCCGCGCAATGCCGTGATCCTTTCCAGGCCCTGCTGGTATGTGAAGGAGGATGTTATGACCAATCCGGATGTCACCCCACCACCAAAGCGACTGCATATTCTCGATGATGAGGAAATCGAGGCGTTCTACGGCAGACCGTGTTTGAGTGGAGACGAGCGCACGAATGTATTTACCCTGACCCAGCCAGAGAAGGACCTCCTCACATCCTCTACACACATTCCTCTCCAGCTCTATTTTCTTCTGCAACTGGGCTATTTCAAAGCCAAACAACTGTTCTTCACCTTTACTTTTGATGATGTGGTCGAGGATGTCACCTACTTGCGTGAGCGATATTTTCCCGAGACACCACTCCCAGAACTGCGGATGCCCAATAAACGCACGATCCTCAAACAGCGGCAACAGATCTTGAAATTGTTCGGCTATCGCCTTTGCACGCCGACCGATCGCCAGGACTTGTTTCTCCGTGCGAAGCTCGCTGCACGCATCAGTAGCAAGCCAGTGTATGTCTTGCGTGAACTCCTGCACTACCTCACCGAACATCGCCTGGTGAAGCCCGGCTATACATTCCTGCAAGAAGAACTTGTTGGAAAGGCGTTGACAGCGGAAGTGAATCGCTTGGCGACCATGCTCCACACGCTTTTGTCTTCTGAAGCGTGTGTGGAGCTTGACGCGCTCTTAACTTCCACCGATGAGCGCTATACGATCACCTTGTTGAAACGACAGCCAAAGGACTTCAGCTTCGGCGAAATGCGCCGCGAAATGGCCCGTGGTGAGCACCTCGTCCAACTCTACACGCTTTCCAGACGGATCGTGCCGAACCTCGGTATTTCTCGTGAAGCCATCACGTATTATTCCTCGTTGGTCTCTTACTACTCGGTGTTTCGGCTCAAGCAACTCGACACGTGGACCATCTACCTCTACCTGTTGTGTTTTGTCTTCCATTGCTATCAACGCTTCAATGACAACCTCCTCACCTGTTTTCTCCATCTGGTGAAGCAGTACGCAGATGAAGCGAAAGCGACAGCCAAAAGAGCGGTGTCTGACTATCGCGGGACAAGCAATCACGATCTGCCCAAAGCTGGGGAAGTGCTCAAGCTCTTTACTGCTGAGTATGAACACCACACGCCGTTTGGGAGCGTGCAAGAACACGCCTTTGCGCTTCTCGATCGGCAACGCTTAACACGCGTTGCTGAGTATCTGGTCAACGAGGCGAGTTGCGATGAACTCGCCTTTGAATGGGAGCATATTGACTCCATGGCCCGGCGCTTCAAGCAACATCTCCGTCCTCTCTTTCGCGCTGTCGATCTCTCTGCCACCCGAGTCAACGCGCCCATCCAGGAAGCCATCCACTTTCTCAAAACGGCCTTTCAACAAGACCGCCCACTCCGCCAGATCGATTCGGGGGATTTCCCCACCGACTTTTTTCCTGCCCGAGAGAAACGGTACCTCTTTCAGCGCAATGAAACCAATGAGAAACACATCATTCCCGACCGCTATGAATTTCTGGTCTATCGTCTGGTGCGCCATCGACTCGAAGCCGGTGATCTCTTTTGTCGCGACAGTGTCCGCTTCCGCAGTTTCGAGGAGGATTTAGTGGACGATCAGCAGTGGGCCAACAAAGAGGCGTTACTGGCGCAGACGGGTTTAGCCATTCTGACCCGGCCCATTCAAGATCACCTTGCCGAGTTAAAGTGCCAATTGGAAGAGCGTCTTGGCAGAGTCAATCAGCGCATCAGTGCCGGAGAAAATAGTCACGTACGAGACCTCCTCATAAATGACTGCACGTAGTTGGGGAGAGCAAGCTGGCGAACCATCTTGCCAACGGCCAAGCCGATCCCTACACTGAGAAGCAAAGCACATAGTGAGCACAAGAGCTTTCGTGAAAGGAGCGGTACATGCAGTCAACCAACATGCGTCACATCAAGCAAGCACTTTGGAATCAGGCGTTCCTGGGAAATACCCTCGTCCTGTGCCCCATGGGTCCGGTGGTCGCCGTGAGGCGGCGAAAGGGGCAACTTCTGGCGATGGTCCGAGGCTGGGGGCGTTGGTACAACGTTGAGAGTGTGAGTATTCGGTGGCTTGGTGCAGGACGCCAACTGCTCTCGTAAAGGAGCAAAACGCATGAAAGAGCGCCTGCAACACCATCTTTCTGATGTGGGAGAGAGCTTTGACTACCTGCGAAGCGATGTCCGGAATCTCAGCCGCTACATGGCGGAACTTGAAGATCTCATTGAACGCTACCGCACATTTGCCGCGCAGGCGACTCTCTCCCAACCAGATGATCGAGCCGCTAGACGCAAGCTCCTCAAGAGAACACACACAGTTGTTGGATCACCAGACGAGCAACCAGAGCCACGTCCTGATAATCAGGAGACAAAAAGGCCAGAGCCTTTCGACGATCCGTAGGCGGAGTGCTGGCCTTGTAAAGCTTCTCTCGGCTGTAATCGGCAGATAAGCCATCGAAGCGGGTTCGGAGGAATGCCGCCTCGACACTTCGTCATATGATCCTTGAAAGGGGTGCGCAGTCAAATTGAGCAAAAAAGATTTCTTCTTTTGGCTTGTAAGGCCAGCTCAGGGAGTCACTTCCCTTGATTTTCTGCTCATTTCGACTGACCACCAGTGTCAACCCTCATATGGCGAGGTGTCTGCCGCCTCTGTCAGATAGAAACGAGCGGCCATTGGAGGCTTGGATGACCGTGTTCGTCGGCGAGAGGAGCGACTCGAAGAGGCTCCTCTCGCCCAGATCTGGAGCCGACTTGAGCGATTACGTGAGAAGGAGCGGCTCAACCGCGCTGACGATCGGACCAGCTTCCATGTGATCAGAATTCAAGAGCACAATGAGGCTGGCCTTTTGCTCTGGATATTGTTTGATCACCGAGCAAAAGCCCTCCGTTCCACCGCCGATCATTCGAAATTCCGAACCAAGAAACCAGCCATATCCATACTGCCATGGTTTCCCTCCAGATGGATCGATGGGTGCATGGTGGGTGAACATCAACTGCAACGTCTGCGGAGAAACCAGGGGACACGCGAACATGGCATCACACCACTTTTTGAGATCCAGCACCGTTGAGTACAACTCTCCAGGCGCCTCCTCAAACATGCTCAAGCGATCCGTGTCTGCATGGACGATCTCTCCATTCTCCATGGTATACCCTGTCGCACGTCCGGGGTTGATTCGACGAGGCCGATCCAGGCCGGTATTGGTCATGCCCAGAGGCATGAGCACATAGCGTTTCATCAGTTCGTCGAACGAGAGGCCCGTCACCTGTTCCAGAAGGTATCCCATCAAAATGTAGCCAGTGCAGCTGTAACTCCATCCTTCGCCGGGTCGGAACACTTGGGGCAGCTTGACCAGATACGAGAGCAGATCCCCGCCTTCGTGTTTGCGTTTTTGCATCTCCAACCGCACGTTCGGGACGTCGTAAATATCCTGTAAACCGGACGTATGGGATAACAGATGATGAAGGGTGATATTCTGGTCGAGTACCGCTAGCTCAGGGAGATAGTGGCCCGGCTTTTCCTGAAGCGAAATGTGCCCCTGTTCAGAGAGAACCAGTGCAGCCATCGCAATAAACATTTTGGTCACTGAGGCAATATGGAATTTGGTTTCAAGGACGTTGGGAACATTCAATTGCCTGCTTGCAAACCCATACGCTTGCTCAAAGAGCACGTTTCCGTCCTGAGAGACGAGAACAGCTCCACTCAGACGATGCTCTTTCTCGACCTGTTCAAGTGCCAATGTCAGCCTTGTTTCATTGATCATATGATCCCTCCAGATGGTAGATAGATAATGGTCATACTACCTTTTTCTCATTGTCTTTTCCTGTACCGGAAATGGGCGTAACCCGGTTGATCTCATTGTCTGAGAGAGCGCGCATGGCAGAGAAAAACCGGTGCTATTGTTCAGAGAAAGATTCCCCTCTATCCTGATAGCGTGGACATCGGTCATCGTCACGGCCAAACTCTGCCAACCCTCCGTGACGAGGTTTGACAGGATCTCTCAGAAGAGAACGCCCGTCGCAGAAAATCAGTGCAGAAACGGGTCTCTCTTCCTCAAAAAAAACTCATCAAGGTAAGATTCCCACCCCAGTTATTCGATGGCATCAAACAAAGGCAGCGGGAGTTGGAGCACAAGCGAAACAATTTTACCTGGCTTTTTCCGCGCGACTGGCTCTGGACGCCGCAGTGCGAGCAACCACTCGGTATCGGAAAGCTGCCAAAGATCCATTTGAGAGCTGCGAAAGTGCGTCTCCAGGCGGCGGGCATTTCTCACTTCAGTGATCTCCCGCTGATCCGTTGAGAGGCGGACTGAGTACAGGGAGAGAGTTGTTGCCTGATGCTCCACTTTGAGCGTGTCCTCATAGACCCAGACTGACACCTCTTCTCCAGCGAGTCCATTCTCCCCAAAGAACTTCCAGTGCTTGAAGCGGACGTAGCCATGTTGGTCGATGCGTCGGGTGAATTGGGTGGCATACAGCGCCCGCGAGAGAATCTCTTCTGGAATGCTGCGGCCCACCATCCCGCGCAACACATCAGTGGGGCTGTGCCGCCCATCCTGGCGCGCGCGGTGGGCGTAATGATGTTCCGCGTTGTAGTTGTGCCACCACGTCTGATGGGCCTGTTGGATCTCCGGCCAGGTGCGAGCCTGGGCGAATGCGTGGTCGGCTAACCTCCGCTGGATCGAGAACAAGGTCTCAGCGTAATTTTCCCAGGGTTCGCCGGGGTCAATGCGCTCTTTGCGGATGTCCAGCATATCGTAGAGTTGGAGTGCAACGTTGGAATAGAACTGCCCACCGCCATCGGTGACAATGGCTTCTGGCGCACCGTAGCGGCGGATGGCATCCGTTAACACCGCCAGATAATCCCATAGATTCTGTGAGACACTGATGGCAGACGAGAGGATAGCGCGCGAAAAATTCTCAAAGATGGTAATGACATACACCGGGCGCGGATCGGGGAGTACGTGTTCTTCGATGTAGCGTATATCGGCGCTCCAGAACTGATGACGCCTCACGGCTCTGAATGGCATTTCGAGCTTCGGACGAGGCGGGCGCTGTGGCTTTTCCAGGCCGTAAAGCTGTCGGTTCGCTGCCATGATCCGGCCACACGTCGCCGGGCTCACCTCGATGCCCATGCGCAGCAGCGCCGTGTGCATTCGCCACTCTCCAAGCAAGGGATTTTCCTGGAGCTTGCGGATCTCGTTTCGTATCTTGAGTGTGACTTTGCGCGGCCCCTTGCGGCCTGGCGGCTTCGCATCTAAGCCAGCTACGCCCTCCTTTGCCCAACGCTCCAGGGTATCATAGATGGTATGTCGTGTACATTGCAAATACTCAGCAATAGAAGTGACTGACCACCCCTCGCTATGGAGCCGGACCACAGCCAGCTTGCGTTCTGCTGGATCGGAAATCTCGTGCCAGGGCTGATAACGCCTCGCCTTACGGGTCGGTGGAGGTCCGGAGGTGGCGATGTGTTTGACACTTTTGTGATCCGGGCGACGTGCATAGCGAATGTAACAGATCTCGGCGATCTCTCTCCAACTCATCGCAGGATGCTCAAAATACAGATCAATAATGAGTTGGCGCATCTCTGGGAGCAGCGTCTTTGCGGTTTCTCTCGCTCCGCCTTGCTTTCCAGACGGGAACAGGCTTGCCATCCCATAGCGTTCAAATTCATCGGCTTTGCGGGCAAGCGTACGCTGAGGGACATCGATTTCTTTGGCTCGCTCCCCTGGGGTTTCGTGGAACAGGACGAGGGGTCTGATTTGCTCGTACAACTCCTGCTCAGGCCACAGCGTCCATTGCTTGATCGAAGTCCACTCCTCGGTGCTCTCTCGGCGATTGCGTTTCGGTCCAGGCATCTTCCCCCTGCCTTCCAATCCAACGACACTTACTTCAAGCGTACCCAAACCCCAAAAGGTTGCAAGGAATCAGGAAATGTTAGCCAGTTTGGACTCCCCAACGGCGTAAAGGATGTTATGAGGTGGTCTCTTCTGCACCTGAAACAGTGAAACGTGCGGATTCAACTTGAGTATGGCCACAATAGCAAAGAGTGGTCAACTGGCTTTACAGGCTACTCTGTCAGGTTTGGCTCATGTTAAGTGCAGCCAGGACAGGTGAAGAGTATTTTGCCCTTTGCAAGGCTTCACAAGCCGATGTCAAGGTATTTGGCAATCCGCAGTCGCGGCCACACTTACCTTGGTGGAACGGCCAAACTCAAGTTGAATCCGCAAAATGCTATGAAAAGTTATGGGCTGAATGCGGAAAAGTATTTCGACAAACAACACGTAAGATCGTGACCACGGTTCGTCCTTCAGCGTGTAAGCTTGCGAGGAATTCAGTGGCCATGCCTTCTCGATCCACGATGATCCGTTTGACGTGGATGTACTCCTGGTTGTGTTCATAGCGAGCAACGATGGAGGGCAATCCCACCATCAAATGTTGATCCCCACGATGCGTGGTGGCAAGCAGAGGGTGTCCGTGTTCATCGTGAAGCAAGACCAGAGCGCGGCAGCCAAGAATCGTTCCCAAACGTCCAATGAGTCCACGTGGAATGAGCATATCGCTGTGCACGGGCTTGCGATGTCCATCGACATAGCAGGTCAGAACACGCTTCGACTCGCACGCTCCCTCTGGAGGATACCACAGATGCATTGTCCACTGCGCTAGTGCGTCAGTCAACCGCTCCGTGTCCTCACCATGTGCTACCTGCGACAAAAAAGCTTCGGTATACCGATAGCCATACGCTTGCCTGCGCCCGGTCAGCAGGGCTAACCCATCAGACGTGTAGCCACGTAGATCCCAGGTGCGATGCAGCCCAACTGCCCCAAGAAAGAGCAAGGTAAGCAGCAGTCGTCTTCTCACCGCCGCCGAACTGCCCACACGTGGAGATCGCTCTTCCGCCTGCTCTGCTGGCAATGCTTCTGCTAAATGGGCAATCAGTGCGGTCTCATTGGCTGCTGCCAACAGAAGCAAACCACCAGCATGCTCGTGGTATCCTGGCTCAAGGAAGAAGGTCGCTTGAGGCTTTTTTTTCTCGCTGCGCTGGCTGACGAGAGAGTCCCAGACGCGCGCGGACGCGGTTGAGTTGGCTAACGCTCGGGGAAGAAGCGAAACGCTCATGGATGGCGTGCTGGAGTTCCGAGCTTGCGACGCTGGGTGCCGCCTGACAGGACTCAATCAAAAAGGTGAGCACCTCCCCGCGCAGCTTGACCGGGTGCCCATGCCGACCATCGGCAAAGCCATTTTCTCCTTCGCGCTCTATTCGCTTAAGCAACCGATACACGGTCGTGCGGTGCATCGGGACGGCACTGCGAACCCTCGCCTCGCGGGCCGATACTCCCTGCTCAATGTCTCTGACGATCTCTCGTTTGGCTACTTGGCGTTGTTGCGGGGTGACAGTGGCTGGCATTGCAGAGGTTCCTTCTTCCTTGCTTTCACGTATTTTTCTCAGTCTACCATCATTCCCCGTTGCCGTCCAGATGCGCAGAGCTTCCTTTTATCGTGAGACCCTGATACTGCATGAGCGTCACTAAGCAAGACGCCATGGCTCCTCGGCTGGTTGACCGCGTCTTTGCCACTCTTGAACCTGTTTCTGCTTCTTCTTATGAAACTTTGCCCATTGTTCCACATTAGTGGGATCAGGAATTTCTGATCCCCGGTGGGATAGACTATGTTTCTCAGAACTATCATGTTCACCTGATTGTCCTGAGGAAAATGATAGATCACTACTATGAAGTGGGGCTTCGTACCGTGGGGTTACATCTATGTCTACAGGTTTATATATTTTATCTATAACATCTTTCACCGGTTTAACATTTTCGAAATCATAACCAACTGAAAAATTTGATTGTGCCTCTTCTCTAATTGCATCCAGATGTTTTTTTATTAGTCTTTTAGTGCTGTCCGCTAAGGGTGATCGCTCTTCTTGCATATAGATTGTTCCCTCTTGCTCAGAGCTTGTCCCAGAGCCTGTATCAGAGCTTGTATATCTAGTCTCTTGGAAAGATATGGAATCATATGGTTTAATACTATTATTAGAGGAATTAGAGGAAAGGGAATCACCCCTAGACTTAGTCCCCCTATAGAGGGGACCATCTGATAATGGGGCGGGATACAAACTTTTTTCAAAAGCTGACATCCTATTCTGATTATATGTAACATCAGAAGAATGTTCAACTTTCCTTTGCCCTATTTCGTCCATAATTCTCTTCAGTCACCCTTTCTTATTTATGACTTTATTTCTACCATATCACGGGAGCATTTGTCAAAAAGATCATAAACTTGCCACTTCTGACGCATAATCTGGCTCTGACACAACTTTGATACCGATGGCGAGCCTCTGAAAAAATGGAGATGAAGAGGTAGGGCTAGGAGTGCGCCTGTTTGTTTATCGAGGAGTTGCTCAAAGAGCCGTACTTGAGTAGTGGTACGAGGGGTGAGCGGCCTGCGTCCGGTCGTGCCACAACCGAGGGTGGGAAGCCCGCTGACAATGTACCGGATGATCCGAGCCGAATGGATCATCGGGCTACCCCTGCGACCTATGCTGACGAATGGGGAAAATCCAACCCCGCGAAGGAACCTGTACAAGCGTCGTTACTACCGAAGAGGGAAATGGCTGAGCTCGACTTTGTACATTTCCAACACGCTAACAGATAGCCACGGACCACCGCTCAAGTGTTGAGCGGGGAACTAAAACCACATCAGGATCAGTACGTGATGTGGGAAAAGTCTCCATGCCCCACAGAGATCGCCTGACGGCCGCGAGTACATTGCGAAATGTCGCAGTTGGCTTGCGATACCACGCCGCTTGGGTGACCGGAATCTGCCCATCGGGATGCAAGGCATGCCCAAAGAGTATCGCCAGACTATAGAGGCCAAAGAGGAGAGGAGTTGTGCGCTCAATCGCCAAATCCGACCATTGCCGTTGGGTCTCGATGCCCATATGGGCACGTCCTTCCTCAAAGGTCACCTCTAAACTCCAGCGCTTCATGAAGTCTTTGACGATCTGTTCTGCCGTCTGGGTGGGGTCGGTGGAAAAGATCGCTTTGGGGGAATGCTTGCCTGATGGATCACGCGTCAGGACCCAACGCAAAGGCAAAGGATCAGATCCATAGCGATACCACAGCGCGGTGCCGGTGCTGATCTCCAAGGTTCGCTTCCCTTGACCATACCAGTCCAAGGTGAGTTTCTGCCACTGCGTGTGTGGCTCCTGTAAGACCGTTTCCAGGTTCGGCAGACGTTTGCCGACGACACGGGGACGACCAATCGTGTGCTGGGTGCGTTCTGGCGGTGGCTCATGGAGCACCGCATCCAACCGACCAGTGGTGATCAAGGTGACCTGTTGCGCCTGTGCATGCAGACCCAGTTCCAGCACCGTGTAGGCGGTATCACCCATCAACTTGATGGAGCAATCAGGCAGCCATCGGTGGACTACGCTGACCATCTGATGGGCCCACATGCCCACGGTCTTGTGTCGCGTGCCGAGCTGTTCACTGACCTCTGGGGTCGTTGCAAGGACGCACAAGAAAGGCAAGGCCCAGCGTTGCTTGGTCCAAGGAAGTGGTACCACCACAGCCATCACAATCCATCGCAAGCCCGGACTGCTCACGGAGCGTTTTCGGCTGGAGAGCGCACTATCACGATAATGCCCTCGTTTGCTGATCTTGCTGCCCCAGCGCCGCTCGAGCGTTTCGTCAATCACCAGATCGACACACGCTCCGGCTGGCACAAAGGTCTCGACAATGAGCAAGAGCAGCTGGCGGCTCACCGCCAATGGGGACCAGCGTGCTCGATTGAGCACCTGATGAAAGGTACTCCACGTGCCTGCTTGGTCATTGCCGGTGGAACGCAGGGCCGCTGTTACGGTACGACGACCCTGCGCTAGCAGCGTTCCTGTCAATAACGTCATGAGTTTCCTCCACGTTGGGGCCGTAAACAATGGACGAAAGACGGTTAAAACTTCTATAATGGGATCGGGAAGGGGCATGAACATCCTCCTGAGTGAGATGGGCTTTGGTCAGTCTCTATCTTACCTCAATCAAGAGTTCATGCTTTCTTTTTTCGCAATTTTGTACAAAGTCGAGCTGAGAGGCTGTGTGCAAAGGCTTCAGAAGCCAAGGGAGAAAGCACAAGTAATGCTAATGAACTCCTGTCTAAAGCCAATTCGGGATACCTTTGCACACAGCCTCTTACCCGTCTACAGGGATGAGACGCTTGTGGTAAATGACCTACCATGTAAGCAGGTCTGGCCCTCAAATGTGGGAAATTGCCCTCAATCTTGAGCCATAGGATTATTGATCAGATGGAAAGCCGCTCTAAAAGCGAATCACCACGTACCGTTTTTGTAAATTCAGTGCTCATTATTCAGCGCAAATTCTGCGCTGAATGCTCAAACGCATTTCCAGAACCGGTCAATTTTACGCTGAATATTTGGACACAAGCCCGGCCTGGAAGAACTGTCCAAACATTCAGGCCATTTTTGCTCACATCTCTAGCGCCTGGAATTACCAAAAACGATTCATCGTCAACGGCTCCAGAGGCGGTTTCTCAACCGATCAATAGTTGTGCTGCTCAACATTCGGGGCAAATTCCCGTGTTTGAGGGCAAAACTTGCTCACATGGTAGGTCATTTACCAGCTTGCTTCCACAGCGCGGCCTTAATCTCTTCAAGATCCGTTGACTACATGGTTCTCTCCTTCTCCATTGGAGGTGACTGCTGTGAGAGTAAACAGATGGGAGTAGGGAGCTGGCGGACGAAAAAATGTATACAAATCGACCATGATATCGGTCGCCAGCGCAGCGGCACAGGCAGCATGAAAGACGGCAAACCCGGCATCATCGTTCATGATCAAGGGGTATTCCGCCAAGGGTTTCGAGCAGTACGAGCACCGTTTCGAGAGGCTCTTAATCCCTGCCGCGATTCGGTGTTCATCGTTCACAATGAGCATCTGGCAGTCTCCTACACTAATTCTTTCGTGCGGCTCCTAAACGAGAGCACGCTTCTCCAGAACAGTGTAAGAATTGGCTTTGCGTTTGACAAGCTGGTTTGCCAACTTGCTCGCCCCAACTACGTGCAGTGATTTATGAGGATGTCTCGTCACGTACACCTCACGACGACGGGGAAACGCAAGAGGTGGACGCTCCAGTATCCCACGCGATGCGCAATGAGATAGACCTCTGAGAAGCTGTCCTCTGACTATCTTGCATAACATGATACTTTGTGCTATGCTTTGAGTAGATTGCAATACAAGATAGTGAATGGACGAGTTTCTTATGGAGAATCGCTCGACGCAGTTACTCAAAGGCACCTTAGAGATGTGCCTGCTGGCCTTGCTTCGCGAGCAACCTTGCTATGGCTACGAAATCGTGCAGCACCTGGCACGCTACGGGCTGGACCTGGTGAGCGAGGGCAGTATCTATCCGCTCTTGAGCCGGATGCTCACACGCGGCTATATTGAGGGCTACCTCGTTTCCTCGACGGAAGGCCCCAGTCGCAAATATTATCGCCTCCGGTCAGAGGGAGCGAAACAGTTGGAGCAATGGCAAACGGAATGGGAAACGTTTGCTGGCGCGGTTGAGCGCATTCTGAAAGGAGAAGGTTCTCATGTCAATGGCCGATCAACACACCCAACAACAGATTGCTGACCTGGTGAATGCCTGTGGAGGCTACTGGGAACTACGCAGCATCCCCGAGCCGCAGAGAAAGGAGATGCGGCTCGAACTCGAACAGCACTTAGCGCAAGCAGTTCGTGATGGCAAATCCCTAGAAGCGGTGATTGGCCCCAATGCCCTGGCGTTTGCCGAAAGCTGGGCACGGGAAATGCCTCACCAGTTTCCACGAGGAGGAGCCGTGATCCTACGCTTCCTGGTCTTTGACTGGCTGGTCTACGCCCTCCTCTTTCTGCTGTTCATCGCACTCTTTGAGCATCTCATCTTGCGGTCTCCTGCGTTTTCTTTTGCGCTGATCCACCTGGTCGCTTTTGCCTTCATCAGCGTATATATGCTGCTCCAGGCGTTATCGGGCTTTTTCTCCCCGCGCGTTCGCAGCCGTGAAAACCGTCTGCTGGTGACCTTTGGGATCTATGCCGGGATCAGCCTGGGTGTACTGCTTCTGCTCTCTCTGGCGCAGGCGCCGTGGCATCTGGTTCTCTTTCGCTGGGATTGGCCTTTTACTCTCCTCTTGCTTCTCGTCACGGGCGTCCTTTTCAGCTTGAAGGTCTGGGTTGCCAGAGATGCGAGGCAAAAGCACCGGTTTTAAGCATGCTTGCCAGGGAATGGCCATCTTCCCTGGCAAGGCAGTTCCACCAGGGAAGGAGACCCTCCATATGAAATGGTCATCGCGTGTCAGCTACTTTCTGGCTGGAGTATGCTTCACGAATGCTGTTCCCCATCTGGTCATTGCCGCCACTGGGAGACGGAATCTCACCCCGTTCGGACGGGACTCTTCTCCAGAAGTCAATCTCCTCTGGAGTGGGATCAACTTTGCGAGTGGCTACCTGCTCGTCCGCATTGCAGACAAGCACGCAGGAGATTCCTCAGCACACACGACAACGTGGTTGGTCCCCTATGAGACGGGACGCTTCTGCTGGTCGTTATTCGGAGTGTTCTATGCATGGCTCACCGCAGGCGTGAAGGAGCAGAAGCCAAAAGAAGCCTCAGATGGAAAGATTGGTGGAAGGCGAAAGGAGATGCATAACTGAGCAAGAAGAGAAAATTGGTCCGGACAATGACGCGTTTGTTCTCTTTTCATGAGCTTATCCTCCTGCGCATCCTGTGGAAATGAGGGGGCAGTTGGGAAAAAAGCCCAGAGGGACCCATTCGGAGAAGCAAGCTGGTCCGAGAAGAAAGAACCCACAACGCTCAAGATCACGTTACGCTGTTGCGAACCCGAGGGAATTGGCAAAGCTCTCTGGAACCCCGAACAGTCTGATGGTGAGCCTCCCGGCCGCTCTGTTCCAGGCATTGCGAGCCAGGCGGGTCTCCCACGAGAGGCGAGCGTGAGCACGCTGCGCGCGAGAAAGGATCACGTCCACTGGGTTGGGCGCAGCGGAGGGAGGGGGAGATGGAGGTGGTATGCACACCTCGACCCGTTGCTGACGCAAAAGCCTCAGGCAGGCGCGCCGATGCTCTCTGCGTCTCTAGTCGCGCCAAAGCAGCGGGGCTGAACCAACGGCGAGCGGATGGAGCAGCACGCTGACCTGGCGCGGCTTTTTCGTCGCGCCGCCATTCCATTGACACTGCTCGCGGAGCGGACAGGGACGGCAACTGTGAATGCTGGCTCCGTACACCACACGCAGGCTTCCATCGGCTTCTCTGCGTTGCTCATGTGGGGTCAGTGTCTGGTTTGCCGGGCACCGAAGCGTTCCATCGGGCTGGAGAACAAAGTCCTGTCCCGCGAAGCGACCAGCCTTCCATGCTGAACCCACTTGTGGAGGGGCATAGCCAAGGGCAGGAGCGGTGTGCGGTGAAGGAGGGGGGACAGCCGGGGCAAACTCGGTCGTGCGTAACGGTTGTGGCTTGAGCTGATGGCCCAGTTCGAGTCTCAGGTTCCAAACCCATTGGGCGATCAGTTGCCAGCATTCCTGTCCCCAAGCCGAGTGGCTGCACCACCTGTCTGGGTCCTGCTCGATGTCTTCATCTGAGAGAGCCGGTTCAAAGGCACCACGATGCAGGTACAATTCGACGACATCGCGAGCGGTGAACGCCTGTTGTGGGAGGTTCGTGAAAAAGAGTTCGTAGACGATCCCTGCGCGTGTCACCCCAACAGGACTCTTCTTCTTGCCGACAGGATGCGTGGCCACCACCACCCGGCAGAGCGTTCCCTCGGGTCCCACCGGGATCTCGGGGCAGTCGTAGAGGCTGCGCACCATCTGGCTTTCCGGGCGTTGTTGGAACTGATCGGGAGGCAGGTGCAGACGCGCCTGAACGAGTGGGTGATTGAGCAGGTCATAGTCTTTGCCGCGCGTCACAAACGCGAACCCAGCCACATCGGAGAGCACCGCCCCATTGCCATATTGCCCATCGAGACGCACTAACGTGCGTGAAGCTTCGAGTTGATACGCCGTCAGATAGCGGCGAATGGCGGAGAGCCCCTGGCGCAATTCTTCCCGATATCGCCCGTTGCCTCGGTTTCCGAAACTGCCGAGCCACTGATAACTGTGCGCCTGTGACACCGTTGTGCGTGTCCTGACAACCTCTCCGCGTTTGCGTCCCCGGTAGCCAGGCGCGCAGACATCATCCAACCGGCGAAAGGGCGGAGGAAGCTCATCGGTCTGAGGCAAGGCACGTTGCCGCGCCGCTTCTCGCGTCCCGTCGATGTCAAAGACGATCCAGGTGTTTCCCGCTCGATCCACCAGCCCTCCGGTTTGCTTGTCATGGGTGAGCGGGCGACTGAGCAAATCGTCCAAAAACAGAGTACGCAGCGTTTCGACGGGAGCCTCGGTGAGTGCTGCTAAAAACCGAGACAGCGCCGAACGAGAGGGCAACCGATCTCGCCCAAACAGGGCCATGAACGGGATCGCAAACGGCTGGAGTCGCTCGGAGAACTCCTCCAGCGTGCGCTCGCCGCTGATCGCATAGCCGAAGAGCACCACAAGAAAATCGATCACGTCATAGCGTCCGAACCGCCGTCGCGCAAAGCGCACCTGCTCATTGATCTTCGTGAGAACATCGTGTTTGCGAAGATGCGCTGCTATCAAGACGACTTCGCCAAACCACGAAGGGAGCGAGGGAGCGAATTCGGCTGAGGTTTGGATACCTACTGTTCCGTCAGCGATACTGGTCATATGTGTCTCCTTGAGGGTAGGGAATTGGTTTTCCCCCTCAAGAAGGCACAGATTTAGCCTTGCTTGCTACCAGTTCGTCGCTCGTTGCGCATCCCGTGGGAGTATCCGACGAGCACCGAATCAATCAACCATCCGATCTTTGAGACGGTACCTCAGGTGAGCATCAGCAGTGTCCTCCACTTTGTCAATCACCACTGCCACTTTATGACGTGCTTTGAGCATGTCCTGGGACGCTACAGCAAACACACTGACGATGAGCGTGTTCTGAGCGCCTGTCTCGTTGCTTGGGCCACCAACATGGGCCTGGGACGCATGGGTGACATTTCGGATATCCCTTTCACCACCCTGGCAAGCACCTCGGACAACTTTCTGCGCCTTGAAACCCTGAAGGCAGCCAATGAGTGCATCAGTAATGCCATTGCCGCTCTGACCATGTTTCGGCACTACGATATTGCCAATGTGATCCATTCCAGTAGTGATGGGCAAAAGTTCGAAACAACGCTTCCTACATTCAATGCACGCTATTCTCCGAAATACTTTGGCCTCGCAAAGGGGATCGTGGCCTATACCCTGGTTGCCAATCATGTCCCGGTGAACGCCGAGCTGATCGGTGCCCACGATCATGAGAGCCACTTTGTCTTCGATTTGCTCTTCAATAATACCACGGACATTCACCCACAGGTGCATTCCACCGACACCCATGGAACCAACCAGGTCAATTTCGCGTTGCTGCATCTCTTCGGGTATCAGTTCGCACCGCGCTATAAAGCCATCCAGGAGAAACTTCGCACGTCGCTCTATGGCTTTGAGCATCCTACTCAGTATGGCGACATCCTTTTGAAACCCGTCCGCAAACTCAATACGGATGTGATTGTAGAAGAGTGGGAGAACCTGCAGCGCATTTTTGTTTCGTTGGCACTCAAAACGACGACGCAGAGTATTATTGTCCACAAGCTCAACTCCTACGCACGAAAAAACAAGACATGCCAGGCGTTGTGGGAATACGACAATATCATCAGCAGCCTCTATTTGCTCGATTTTGTCGATTCTCCACTCCTGCGCAAGAACGTCCAGACTGCGCTCAATCGGGGCGAAAGTTACCATCAACTTCGTCGTGCTGTTTCTTATGCCAATTTTGGCAAATTGCGCTTTACGTCAGAAGAGGACCAACTGCTCTGGCATGAGTGTAGCCGCCTGCTCACCAACTGCATTCTCTTCTACAATATGACCCTCTTGTCGGAGTTGTGGACACGCAAAGAGGCGACCCAGGACAGGACACACATCACTCATATCTCCCCGGTGGCCTGGCAACATATCAATTTCTATGGGCGGTATGAGTTCACCAAAGCGCCAGAACCCATCAATCTGGAGGAGATCGTCGAAGCCTTAGCCCAACACCCCCTTCTCTCGATACTCGACGAAGGAAATACCTAAGCGAAGCCGAGTGCACCGTTTCGGGGGGTTATGCAAAAACCCCCCTCATGTGTCAAGAGTCATCGTAATATCTTGAGCGCTGCTTGGTATTGCTCTTGCATTAACTCCCGAGCTTCTGGGCAGAGTTTGTTCCAGCTTCGTCTCAGTTTTTCCTGCACCCACTTGCTGCCCTCATCAATTGTCATATGATGTTGAACATAGGCCAGATAAAGCAGGGAAGAAACCTGTGCAATATGGGCCATAGCATCAGCACTGGCTAGGCAGGTAGCCTCGTTCGTCCTTTGCTCCGCTCGTATGCTGCCTCGATGTGAGGCAATACACTCTTTCACCGCCAAGATGGTTGCACGAGGATAATTTTGTTCCTGCAAGAGCTTCTCCGCTTCGTACGGTCCGTGCAGATGATGATCCTCATACATAGCTTGGTCCTTGATGCTTGCATAATCATGAAGAAGGGCTGCGATCTCTACGATGTTGGCATCTGCACCTAAGATATCAGCCAACTGTTTGCCGTACGCTACAACCGAAAGAATATGATGAGTCCAAATACCATACCCGAAGATATTGCTCTCAGCTTGACAGGCTTCTTCTACAACCGAAGCCAGAGGAGCGTTACGCGGAGAAAAGGCCATGTCTATGCCTCCCTTCCAGTGGCTCGCCCATCAGCTTGCATGATGCATCCTAAAGGTACTGATCGTGATGATGACCACCCTTCGGCGTGTAAATCCACCATGGTCTGGCACCGCCGGTAGCTATCAGCGATTTGAGCATAGATGTATAATGCTGCATGGAGTAGAAACATGTGAGTCTCCTCTTTGTATCTCACCTTACAGACAAAAGTGGAAAGGAACATATCTCCTCCAGATTCCTAATGGTATAGGTTGGCATACCTGTTTCATCATTGGGTTCCTCATGCATGAATTTTCCCTGCTTCACCCAGATGGTCATAGCCCCGTGGATATTCCCCCACCGAATGCCACGGATCACCCTATCATCAACAATGGCAACTTCTTGTGGAGGAAGTGCAAGGGTCGATAATGCTATCGTATACAAACGATCTTTGCCATTTTGGGCAAAGTGAATGGACGTAAAATATTTTTTGATATCATATGTTTGTAAAGCTTGCTGCCTCCTCTCAATATTTCCATCGCTCGCAAGTGAAACAATTGCTAGAATGTATTGTCTCGAAAGAATCTGCAAGACATTTTTTGTTTGAGGAAACAATGCTTGACTTTCACTATCGTAGAGCGTCCTGCCCCAGTCAAAAATAATTGCTCTGATCATTTCTGTTTTCATTGTCCTTTCACCGATGAGTATTACACAGGAAACCTCCTCAAATGTTTGATTAACAAGCACGTTTTTGCCTCATTGGACTCCCCACAGACCTCAGCGTCATATAGCGGGGTATCAGAATGCACAGACCAGGATTGACTTTTTTCTCTCGTACAGATAGGCTAGTTTCCTGTTCTGCCGACCAATTTCCAGTCAGCTCCGTGTAAACTCCATCGTCGTTCATTTCGTGAAGAACGCGTCGTCCGTGAAGGGTGAGTTGGAAACATAAGAAGGCTGGCTCCTTTTTTCGGTTGAATACCACGCAATGCACCACACGTCGGGCATTCTACTTGAATACCTGGTACCTCTTGTAAACGTTCTGGTGTGAGTGCAATCTCACCGGCAAACGTGCAGTTTGGTTTTTTTGTTGATGACGCTTTTTGCGAAACCTCTCCTACGTGATCGCGCTCTGGTGCACGTTTCCCTACTGATCCTCTTTGGGGAAGCGTGTGCGCTGAGGAGGCTGATGATTCGACAGGACTAGACGACACCAATTCAGATGAAGGTGCTGGCTGAAGAGGCGAACCATGCATTCCAAGCAAACTCCACAAATGGTCACGGCTACTCTCAGTGTAGTGCAATTTTTGTTCAGCTGCATGTGCATCAGCAGCCATAATTTCACATTGGGCATTGGAAAGAGCATGAGCTTGTACGCGTGCCATGGTCAGTTGGAGATCGTTTGCGCGTAACGCACCCGCCACCGCACGTACCAGCCAATCTTTCAGGACACCCACACACCCAATACTGCGTTCATAGAAGTAGTACCAGTGATCGATGAGTTCTTGAAGATCCGCCTCTAAGGGTTGGTGCTGCAGAAGTTGAAGTAAGGCTCCTTGAAAAGCTTTCCGATCCGCTTCATGCTGAAACTGATAGCGAGGAAAATGAATATCATGTCCTCGACGTGCTGCCTGCCCGCTGAGGTTACGGAAATCGAGCAGTTCGTAGGTTCCGACCAGGACATGAACCACACCTGTCATATTGGTCATGGACTTGATCCAATCAAGCTGATCGATGAGCTTGGCACCGCTTGTGACCTTCATAAGATGTTGCGCTTCATCGATAACGACAGCACGTACCCCGCGCCGCACTAACGCTTCTTCTAGAGCTTGACGCAGTTCAGGAGAGTCATTGAATTGTGCGACGCGTCCTTTGTTTCGGTTTTGTGTCTTTGTTTCCCAGGTCTGATCGACGTTAATATCAACGAGGCTCCATTGTTTGTAGGATGATTCGCCAAGCTGTGTGAGTGCCGCTCGGTAATATGCAGCTCGATTGAAGGTCATACCATCAGGTGGAATGGCTTCCAACCTGAGGAGCGGATGCGGTGACTGAAAGGTGTTCGGTGAGGCACCTCTCCACGGTGCCACACGGCCCGGTGTATCTGCTGAGCGAGTCAAAAGTTCAGTCGTGTGACGATTGAGTTGTTCAAGCATGGTGGATTTCCCTACCCCACTTGGACCGTACACCAAGATGTGGGAAAATCCGGTTGGCTCCGCGATGGCTTGCATGAGTCGTGTATCAACGTCATGCAAGAGGGCATGCTTCACTGCATACATCTTAAAGGCCGAAAGTTTGGCTTGATTTTCCGGAGATAGCCATGCAAAAACATCCCGAGATGAAAACGTTTGATCCATCATCTACCGATACTCCTCAAAGATTGGTAAGCTCGAAAGATCCACTGGACCAAAGACCTCAAAAGTTGCATCTGTCTCACCGTTTGGGTCCGAAGCGAGGGGTAGTGTTCCCAGAGTGATGGCAGCTGTTCCTTCGATGCCAGCTGTGATACTGTCGAGTACGACTTGTGCTTCTTGATCACGTAAGCGTTGCACGAGAACCCGCTCGTGCTCTTGCACATGCGCCAAAAAGTCTGCGAGCCGTCCTGGCGTGATAGACACAGCCCGATGGTTCATACGAGCTTGTTGACGCAGGACCTCAGTCACCAATGTCAATTCTTTTTCTGAGTGTCCTACAAAAGCGGCGTAGTACTGGCTACGGCAGGGCACCCACTGATCTTGTACATAGGCATAGATCACACCGATGTTGAAAGGATCGTAGCGAATGGGCACCTGCGTTCGCTCAATTTCTGGATGTCGAAGTGCATCATGCCAGTAGAAAAGATAATGAAGCTTGATGCCTTGCCCTGGAATCACTTTTGCAGTCTTTTTGCGTGGAGTAGGCAATGTTGCCATCAAGAAATCCTCATCATAGGAGATATGGCGATGTGATCGCTCTCCTCCCAATTCCAGCCCAGTCACATAGGCTTCACGTGGTGTCACCCCGAGTGTTTCATGAGGAGTCTGATCATACACCTGATATGCCCATTCACAGAGATAGTGGTAGAGATCGCTCAATTGCCAGACAGCATGACGCTTTGGATCAACGGCCTTTGTCATCATTCGTGGCTGTTTGGTTGCCTGTGTGTTTCCGTGCAAATTGTGGATGAACTCGGTGTTTGTGGTTCCAAACAAACGTTCGATAACCGATCCAAAACGTGGTTGAGCTCCAGGACGGGTCTTTTTCGTACAACCATAGCGTGCCACCATGCTTTCAAAGTAGATACTTTGAAATTCCGCCCCTCCATCAACGACGAGTGTTTGTGGCAGGCGCTGATGTCGCCGCACACAGATACGCAATGCCATCATACAAGAACGATATGATGGAGGATCAAATGAGAGGTAGCAGGCGAGAACGCGTCGAGAGAAAGCATCAACAGCAAACGTCAGCCACGGCCGGCCCAGAGGACGATTGGCAGATGTACGCAGTTCGATATCCAACTCTGTGTGATCCAGATGGACGATCTCCCAGGGTCTATCTCCATGTCGAGGCGTCGTATGCGTCAATTCCCAATACCACGGTTGCTCTCGGTAGGCTGCGCGTTTTCCTTTGCGGCTTTTTGTCTGTTCCGGTCCTCGGCGTTGGTGCAATCGACGATAAAACGTACGCTCTGAGAGCGCGACCGTCTTTCTGCGCTCGCACTCTTGAGCGTACGCATGGTAGACAGCGCGCGCATGGGGTTGTGTCGGCTGTTCAAAATGCTCAACGATGAATGTATCCATCAGTTCAAGAGCATCCTGGGGAGCCCTAAGGGTCCGGTTCCCGCTCCGTGCCGTTCGTGGAAGCAAACCGACATAGCCAATTCCATATTTGGTTTCAGCTTCTTGGAAACGTGCTGCCCAGAAACGTAAAGTACGTGCTGATACCGTTTGGACGGTAGAAATACTCTGAGCATTCAACGCCAGATAGCGCTCGGTTGCGATTTCTAAGTCACGCTCAGAGGCTCCACCAAACGCCCGTTGAGCCTCGGGATGCAAGGAAGACAAGTGAGGTGAAATCGGTAGGCGGGGCACGGTGATTTTGCTTGTATCAATGAGATGCAAAAAAGTAGTGAGCGGAATCTCCACGAATGATCCCGCTTCAGGCTGTAACGTGGCAGTCGTCTGTCCCAGATTGAGCAGGGTAAAGATACGCCCGTCCCAGAGAACGCGCATATTGGCAGTCAGGACGAGTTGCTGTGAGAGCCGATCTCCTACGCGAGCGGAGGCAAGAGTGGGTGGTTTCGCAAGGAGCAGAGCATGAGCTTCTGCGGTGGCTCGGTTGGGATAGAGACGAACAGCTTCATGCTCAATGAGTGGAGCCGCAGAGAGATCGACGTAGAGGAGTGAGCGAGTCAAGAGCGTGAACACCACATCTAATGAGGTCTGAGGAGCAGAGCGTGCGAGCACGGCAAGAGAGAGCCCTGGCGCACGACGAACCGCGTCGATGATTGATTGGGCTGTCCCTTTCTCTACTTCTGGAGCCCAACAGTAGTCATCCAAGAAGATGAGATTACGAATGGTTTGTGGGGAGATATGCGCAGAGGAGCGGACACGATAGCGTAACCCAAGAGGAGCCGCTGCCTCTTCTCCAGGCGGGCAGCACCACTGGCCTTGGTCGTTCCGTTGATACCGGTAGGGCTGTGAAATGGCAAGTTCAAGCAGTTTCTCTTCCGGTTTCCATTCTTCCAACCATACACCATCTGGTGTGAAAACAAGGAAGTCGGGAGTATGTGTCACCGTCGTTTTGCGCCCAGATTTGGACAGATAGGTGATGCCAAGTTGCAGAGGCTGATCGTAGTACTCTAATACCTGAGCATCATGTTCCATGCTGTAAATGGCCCACAATTCCACTTTGTGGCTTTCGAACTGAATAGTACACCCCATTTTGCGTGAAGCGTAGGCTCCGCTCACATTGTTGGCTCGTGATCCCACGCGTCGGACTGGGCGAGAGGAACGGATAGAAGTTAAGAGCTGACACGTTTGAGGAGAAAAATGAAGAGATCGACACCAGTCTTGAAATTGTGTGGCTGTGAGCATACGTTACCTCACGATCAACAAATTTCGGACTGGACAACTATTGTCCAGTGTTTCCCTAAGGCGAGCATACCTGATGAGAAATGAAAAAGCAAGCTATTGACCCAAAGATTTGCCGTATTGCCAGAAAGGTTTGCCACGAGAAGATTTTTATGGGAGAAAAGATGAGAAAACGGGGGCAAAATGAGCTTGCATCACTCATGGCAATGGTATGATGCCATTCTCGATACGACGGCAAATCTTTCTGACAACGAGATCAGAGTACATATCTTACTTCCCGCTTACTGAGCGGCAAACCTTTCTGACAATTGTGTCATACCTTTGTGGCAAAGCACAATTACGAACGCTTACGTGGATGAAAAGACGCTTACGTAACGTTGTGCACTCCCCATAAGGTGACCCCTTCGCTTAGGTTAACAACCCGATTCGATTACATTCAACATTACGGTATGTTAGGCCTAGTAGCATTTGAACAGGCAAACGATGTATCGATGAGCTAATCTCCAAGTTTGGAGACTCCATTTTTTTCGGGCCAAGTCCACTCGACATGTGTTTGACAAAAAAGTATGTCTTGCTTTTAACGCATATAATAAGTTAAGATCTACTTATATAGAACCAATGATAGAAACAAACTTGAAGAGTCAAAGGAGGTTATAACATTGAAGTTATCTATTCTTTATCAATGGTTGCTTTGCCTTGGAGGAATCATTGTGATTCTTTGGGGTCTCTATCAATGTTATCCCATTATCTCAACAGGAACACTCGTTACGAGCGGACCTTCAGTTGCGTACTACTTCACAAGATTGTCTTACCTCCCATTCTCCAGCCTTGTTTTTTTTGCAATCCTTTATGTTGGATTAGGATATATCGGTATTGGCGTGTTATTGCTAGGATTGAGTACGTTGCGTGTCGGTATCGCGTATTGTGGCATACACATAGCTCTATGGATTAGTGCCATTGCTCTTTGGTATCATTTTGCTTTTCTTTCTGGGACTGGTGTCTATAACAATCTTTGGCCTTTCCATACATCACCGATGACCCTTTTACCCTGGCTTGGAGGAGCATTACTTTGCTCTTTCATCCTTACTGGCCTGCATGGTCGCATCAATCGTTTCCTTCATCAGCTATTTGCATCAATATCATCAGTTGGAAAACATGCTTGAGACTCCTCTGAAAATAGGAGGAGGGTAAGACATTTTCATGGACGCTGGTGCGCGATAGCGCATGAATTACTGGTGGGCAACCTTGAACTGACTAACAAGCTCAACAGAAGCTAGGGCGGCGAAGCGCGAGGTACGTGTTTTCGCTGTCTTTCTTCCTTCATCGCCCGAACCAAACGATTCGTCACTTGCTCCTATTCCCCCTCTCTTGCCAGAGATGAAAAACGCTCGCCCACATCTATCGGCAACATTGACGTAACCTATTATTCTTTTTCAGATATTATTAATTTTTGTCTTGACACATGGAACCCGCCGCAAGCCGTTGCGGTTTTAACCCAGGCGGATAGGCGGGTTTCTCGTGGGTTTTAGCTCTTGCTTGTTGTAATACTGTCTTATTTGGTGTAGAACACAACTATGGAAAAGACGAGTACATTCCAATATCAACGCGACGAGCACCGTGTACACCTTATTGTGTACCATCTCATCTGGTGTCCTCGTCGCCGCAAAGCCATTCTTACGGGCGCGATCAAAGAGCGATGCCAGCAGCTCATAGAGGAGAAATGTCAGGAGAAAGGTTGGAACATTCTCACTCTGGCAATTCAGCCCGATCATATTCATCTCTTTGTCCGTGTCTGGCCTTCTGATAGTGCGGCTGAAGTGGTCAAAGAACTTAAGGGCATCACCTCGTTTTTCTTGCGCAAAGAGTTCACGTCCATCTTGAAGAAGTTGCCTTCAACCTGGACCCGTTCCTACTTTGCCAGCACGGCAGGAACGGTCAGCGCGGAAACTATTCAACGCTCTATTGATGCACAAAAAGGCGTCTAACTGAGAAGAAAGGAGGCACCCATTATGGCAAAAGCCAGCAAAACCATCAAGCAAACGATGCAGTATCCGCAGCAGTATGCGGCCTGGTTCTCGGCAACTCAGAGGCTTTTTAACCAGGTGGCTGCCTTCTACTTCGAGGTGATCCAGGCCCATGAAAAGGTGCTCTCGCTCTCCTCTCAAAAAGCATTGAACGCTCTTGAGACGCTCACCCATGCGACCGACCAGAACACCCATCCGGTGATGCCTCTCGACGCGATTGCCCCCAATATTCCCTCGATGTTCCGTAGGGCTGCCATTCATGCTGCTCTCGGTTCAGCTCGCTTGTTTTCCACCACCTTGAAAAAGTGGCGTGGACGCAAAGAGAAGGCTGAGGCCAGGAAGAAGCGTTTCACCGAGCGTCCACCTGTCCCACCTCGCACCTGGAATCGCTCGACGACGTTGTATGCAGGGCAATGGAAGGAACGAACCGAGACGCACATCCTGCTCAAACTCTGGACGGGAAGCTGTTGGAGCTGGGTGAAGGTCCATCTCTTGAGCAGGGATATCCCTGATGGATACGAGATCGGCAGCCCCTCACTGGTTCGTCATGGATCTGGGTGGCACTTGCATACGCCCATCGAAAAGACCTTCACCAGCCCTGCAAAGGTGGTGGAGCAACTCACAACGAGAGAGACGCGCATCTGCGCCGTCGATCTCAATCTCGATCATCATCTCGCCGTGTGTACCATCCAAAATGCTGAAGGTTCGACCCTTGCCACCAAATTCATACGTGGTGGCAAAGCGGTAAACGGCTTTAGGAAGAAGCAGCTTGGACGTATTGCACGTAACAGGAGCAAGACCGGTATTCTGGCTGAGGGCCAACAGGATAACACAGCTTTGTGGGCAAAGATCCGACACGTGGACGAGCAGGTGGCTCATCTGGTCAGTGCGCGTATCGTGCAGTTTGCTGCACAACACGGGGCGAGTATCCTCGTCTTTGAGCACCTCGGCAATCTCACACCACAGAAGGGCAAATACAGCCGGAGAAGTAACGCGAAACGGGCATACTGGATGAAGGGACGCATCTTCAAATACGCGAAGTACAAAGCCTGGCACGAGGGGATCATCACGAGTCGTGTGAGCCCCAGGAATACCAGCAAAGAATGCGCCCGTTGTCATGGCCTCATCGCACGCTACGACGCCAAACACGCCACAGAAGGCTACACGCCTGGGACGCCTCTGCCCTTTTGCCCTCACTGTGGAATGCGCGGAAATGCCGATAGGAATGCCTCGCTGGTCATCGGTCAGCGATTGCTTGCACGGTTTCAGAAACACCAGAAGAAACATCAGGAAAAGCCTTCAACTCCTCGGCTGCTTGCAGCCGAGAGGGATGAGAAACCATCAGGTGTTACCATTTCCCATGATGCCAACAGCGCGAAGAGTCCATCCACCAAACGCGCACGAAGGCGAGGAATTGGTAAAGGGCATGGCACCGCCCACGAGGAACGCGCAGGGATGGTGGCGCACCTCGGCTCTATTCCTACCCAACTACGGTTATTCAGCGAGTAGTCTCTACGAGACAAATACTCAGAGAACCGACTACGGAGGAGTGGAAGAAGCCGCCGTCCCTTTAGGGCGTGCGGAGTGTCACACATGGAACCATATAGGTAATATTGTGTCATTCACTCTTAAATGATTTTTTACCTCTTTAATAGAATCCCGAAAATTTTGAATAAAATATATTGACTCGGAAACGGTTCAAGGAGGGCTTTCTTCATATCTTCCTGTCTCTATTGAGAACCTTAAGCTCCATGCCTAAGACGAATGGAAACAAACAGTGGACATAACAGTGGACATAACAGTGGACATCGATTGCACGTTCTGAGCCACAGAAAAAGCAGAAAGAAACAGAGGTTTTTTCATGAAACGTCCCCGGATCAAGCGTCTTCATTTTATGAGAGCATTCAGCTCATCTCCCTTTACTCTTTTATGGATAGGGCAAACGATATCACAATTGGGAGATGGAGCATATGCAACAGCTTTAGCATGGCAAGTTCTTTCTTTAACTGGTTCTGGAACGGCGATGGGACTTGTTTTGACCGCACTGAGTATCCCGCAGGTCATTTTCCTCCTGATCGGAGGAGTCGTTGCGGATCGTGTTCCTCGTCGCCTCATCTTATTTCTCGCAGATATCAGTCGGGCGCTCATGGTACTTCTGGTCGCTGTTTTTAGTTACTTTCATTGGCTGCAGTTTTGGCATCTCATTGCACTGAGCTTTCTTTTCGGGGTGGCATCTGGTTTTTTCTTCCCTGCCTATCAAGCCATTCCCCCACAATTAGTTCCCCAGGATGCGCGGACATCTGCCAATACGCTCACAGCACTTAGTCGGCAACTTGGTCTCCTCATCGGTCCTCTCTTAGGAGCTGGGGCAGTCGCATTGGCAGGCCCTACAAGTGCATTTGCCTTTGATGGCATCTCGTTTGCTTTGTCTGCATGTTGTATTCTTGCCATGCGTTTGGTTCGTCAACGTACTCCTCCGTCTCCTTCCTCTTTTTTGGCACAAAGCAACCAGGAGATACGACATGGAACGATAAAAAGGCAAAGTACATTAAAAAAAGCAGGAGGAGATCTGTATGCAGGTCTCCTCTACGTGACTCAAATTCCGTGGATATGGATAACAATTGTCCTCTTTGCCTTGGGCAATGTTTGCTTATCAAGTCCGATGCAGGTTTCTCTCCCGAAATTAGTGCATGATACCTATCAAGTGGGTATCTGGTTTTTAGGAGTCTTGGGAACAGCAAGTGCATGTGGAGCCATGATAGGCAGCCTTGTCATTGGGCAATTCCCTTCCCCCCGGCGACGTGGTCTTATCGCCTATCTGAGTATTGCTCTTTCCGGTTTAGGTACAATAGCACTTGGATGGGCTTGGCTCATGCCACCATTTCTCGAACGGATGATTGCCATTCTTGCTTGTCTGTGTTTTGGCACAGGTATTGGAGTGTTTGGCGTCATTTGGATTTCGCTCTTGCAAGAGCGAGTGCCTATTGACATGCAGGGACGGGTCTTTAGCATCGATGGGCTTGGCTCATTCTGTCTTCTTCCTATTGGCTACGCTTTAGTGGGGCTTCTCACCGACCGAATTGGTCCATCACTGACGTTTGTTTGTGGTGGATTGGGAGCACTCATACTGGTAGGGATCGCTCTCTCCGTGCGAACTATTCGGCTGTTAGATTAAGCTCTAGTAAGTAGGAGCAAAAAGCATTCAATTGGTATGCAATAATCTTATTGTGTAGACTTGACATATACATCATATGTGAAGTATACTAATATGGAGGTGTAAGAAATTGGATGTCGAGATGAAAGGAACTGCAAGTATGACGACGCGCTGGCTTGCTGAGCGGATTGATGCGCTCCTGGGGCAGTTAGCACCACTGGGGCAAGGGCAGGAAGAGGAGATTGCGCGGATTTGTGCTCAGGAGATTGCCGCCTGGCGTGCTCGTCCCTCCATCAAGAAAGAATCGACCTTACGGAACCCCATGACCGACACGCGCAATGCCATTCGAGAGCGCCTGGCGGTGACTGTGGCCAATCGATGGCTCAATCCGCACTCTCAACAGTATGAACATCTGGCACTGCACTACATGAACTTTACTGAGGAAGAGTGGATCCGCATTATGGGCGATAGCCAGGAGCGGTTTCAACGGCGATTGGAGGAGCAGCAACTGCTAGAGCAGCCGGATGTGTTGGTGCAGCAGGCCGAAGCGCTTTTGCTCGGTGAGCAGTGGTACGAGATCGCGCTGGGTCTGGCGATTGCGACGGGCAGACGCAGTACTGAGATCATGAAAACGGCGAAGTTTTATCCCAAAACGCTCTCGACGATCACCTTTGAGGGACAACTCAAAAAGCGCGATCTGCTGATGAAGCCGTATGAAATTCCGACGCTTGTCCCAGCTGATCTGGTGCTTTCCGCCTGGAGTCGCTTGCGCGCGTTGGTTGATTGTTCCACACTGGAGCATGATGAGGTCAACAATCGCTATGGATCGGTGGTGCGTGCCCTCGCGAATGAACGTTTGAGTGGCCTGATTCCTCTGCGATCGTCGAAAGAATTTGTCACGACCCATTTGAATCGGTGTATTTACGGCCGCTTGTGTGTCTATTATTTTGCTCCCTCACATGTTCCAGATATCACGTATATGGCGACCATCTATGGTCATTACTGGTCTGATGGGTCTGGGGGGGGAGAGGGGGAAGAGGAGGATGTGCAACGCAATTACCAGAGTACCTTACACTATTATGATTATATGATTGGGGATGGTCATGGACACGTGGATCGCCGCCAGGGCCTTCGTTTAGGCGAGCCTGGTGTGGAGATCCTGGAGATCTTTCGACCCAAAGAGCCAAGCAAGGAGAAACCCATGCCAAAGAAACGTGCTGATGATCAAGCAACTGGTCAAGCAACGGAGCCCACGAAAGGGCATTCGATTGTGCGTTGCACCCCACAGACCCGTGCACGCTTTGTGCAGGAAGAACGCGAACGGGGGTTCTTTAAGGATCAGAATGGGTTGCTCTCGCAGTTATTAGATGAGTCGACGCTCTATCGCCAAGGTCTGCAACTCCTCCAACCTGCGGCTGTTCAACTGGGCACCGAGAGTTTCATTCAGACGCTCCATACATTGCTTGAACCTCATGCAGCAAGTGGAGCGTCTGGTGAGGCGCTTGATCAGCAGTTCAAAGCGCGCTGGGGGATTTCGCTTGCTGAGGTCGATGCTCTTTTTCAAATGATCCATGATTCCGGCCATGAAGACCCTTTGGCCTATTTGCAAGAAGGCGTGAGTAAGCAACATAATCTGAAGGCTGGGGCACTCAAGCGTCAGGACCACTTCAGACACAAAGATTTCTCGCAGGTGCCCTATTCGCAATTGAAAGACATCCGGGCTTCGGCTGTTGCTGATGAGCGCATTCGTCGCGCGATTTTGGCTCTCCAGAAGCATAATCAACGTGCTCAGCCTGTTGATCGCTGGTATATCAATGCGGCTGTGATCAATGGATTGATATACGCTCGGTTTCCCATTATCAATGCGTACCTGCAAGAGCACCAGCAAGATATTGAGACCCATCACCAGCAATTTGGCATTGAGCCCAGATATAATCGGAGTAAATTGGTGCCTGTCGGTGAAATGATTCGTATCCCTGATCTCCCCGAGTCAGAGCATCCTGTTCCCACTGGAACTATACATCAAGATTAATGTTCACTCTAGGCTTGTTGTTGTTTAATACTATGCACATCAATTATATTGTGTAGTCAGGCAGTGTGTATAAGTGCACAACAACCATGATGTATAACTATTTTGCACCTCTATTGTTATACATATGTCTTGATGTACAGTAATAAGGGTGACATTAAGGTCATAATGCAGAGAGATACAAGCAAAAAGCACGACATTATCTCCTATATATCACTACAACATAGTTAATGTGCAATACATAGGCTATACATGCACTTTGATGTGTACTATATACACCGCAGTACTTGTCCTGTCAACCGT